>CAVWXN010000005.1:0-1376522 GCA_963759125.1 uncultured delta proteobacterium | reverse complement strand
TTACATGGGATGGCAACAGATTCGCGAAATGCATCATCACGGCGTGGTTTCCCGACGAGCTGGCCTGAATCACGATTATCTTGTTCGAAGAAAACACGGCGAATCAAGTAAAACCTGGGCTGAACGGGTTAAGAAGGATATTGAAAAGGCGCAACAGCAACTGTAAAAGATTATGGAAGTGCCCCTGCCCTTTTTGCCTATCCTTATGGTGGAATTAAAATTTTTGAACTGATGGATATCGTCGATGGTCTGCGGCTCCGGCATTCGCGAGAAGCATTCAGGAAGTATTGGTCCTTTAAGTAATATGACAGCCTTGCCCCGTTTTCCAGTAGCTGAACGGTTTGCAGATCCCATTTTTAAAACTAAGGCCTTGTCACTCCCCATGCCGGTAATCCAGCAGGATCCTGTTTAACCCTCAAACAGAGCGACCAACGCCCTTCTCACGGTGAGCCTTGCACCCACAGATGCCGCCTGGCAGCTTCGCATGTTATCTGGGCAGTAATCAAATGCAGATACAATGGGTCAAGCCAGGCGAAACTTTCAGTATCCAGGCAAGCGAGAGTCTTCCTCCCGGCAGATCTCGATATAGTCTGGCACCAGGCGGCACTAAAACCGTTATTACTGGTCCAGCCATGAATGGATTCTTCCACTGAATAATTAACATCTCATTCGAAACTACCCGGAGTGTATTATGTATGCGACTCTTTTCAATCATAGCCTACCGACCAAGATCTTTGTGCTACTTCTTCTACTCTGTTGCTTGCTGCAACCCGGCATGGCAGTCAGTTCAACATCCAAAGATCAGGATTATGAAGTCCATATTCACGCAGGAAAAGTGAGTGAAACAATCGACTTTTTTAAAAGCCAAATTTCTGGGGTGCTGAAAGAACATAATGAAGACCTCGATGTTCCACGCATCATCATGGCCGTAACCCGCAACCGCTGGGAAACAAGATCAAAGATTATTGAGGTTGAAGTAAAAAAAGAGTTTTTTTATCAAGCTATCGTGCGGATGGTCCTTCTTTAACGAGCTCATTCTGAAAGAAAGAGTAGAAGTCGAGGCTATCGGCCAAAAGAGAAAAGCAGGAAACAAAGTAACCCCTGGGCAGCTTGCTCGACTCAAAACTCTTGCAGAAAAAATATGACCGTGAGAAGAGACTTACCCGATTCAGATGAGTTGATTTCTCAATTACTTGAACACATTGACATTATCCGCTCGTTAGCCCTTGGACAGGCAGCCTATGAAAGCGGCTACGGAACGTCTGAAGCTTTGCTCAGGAAGGCAACGCTTTGTTCGGTCAATGGACTTACGGCGGCGATGGAAACGAAGCAAAGGAACACCGTGCTTCTAAAGGTGATTCTGGCATTGCATGGTCTGGATGGCCATTTGAATTGAGTCAGAAGCTATATGTTAAACCTGAATACCCCATAACAAGTATCAAGCCTTGAGAAAAAAATCGGGCAACCTTGCGATCACAGGGAAAGCAGCCCACAGGGCTTGAACTTACGGAAAATCTCAATGGACTGACTTTGAAAGAGGCATGGAGTATGTGAAAACATTAAATGGTATCATCACAGTGAATAACCTGGCAAATTTGGATCGGGCGTATCTAAAGAGATCGAACCGGTAACACTTGCAGTTCAAGTCCAGCGCCAGCAGGAAATAGCGGAGGTTGAAGCAAAGTTGAAGAGCTCCGTGCCTCAGCCAGAGTGGAACGTGTTATCAGGGAAATGAACCTGGAATGAGAAGAAAGGGATATAGGGTGACAGCACCTTTCAGTTAGCTAAAGCAACAAGAAATAACTGAATTGTTGCGTCTATAAATTGATCAGATAATTTTAGAAATTGGTGATTGAATTTAACATTGCCGGGACGAAGGTATGCAGTTCTGGTCTTTCGCTTCCACAGAGGTGTTTTCCTTCATTCTCTACCGAAAGCCTGATGTAGATCGGTGTTAAGGTTATTCTATTTATCTCCAAACCGATAAAACAAATTATTTGGTCTCCAATTTAATATTGGTGGATCATATCTAAAAGTTTTTCACTTGGCCTTGAGTCAAGAGATCTTCTATTGTAGCGATATCCTCAGTTGGACTCACTTTTTAGCCTCTCCTCTAGCACTGTCAATTAAAGTACACTTTTCCTGACACCTCCAAAACTTGCATATAATGTGTCAAACAATGTTTGTTTCAATAATTTCTTGACAAACTGTTCATTAATGTTTATAGTTTTTGTTGAGCATGAAGAAAACTTACCGACGAGGAGAGCCTATATGACGCCCGATGGTGGACATGATGTAGCGGCTCCATGTCCAGTATGGAGGCTCTCTCCCAGAACTCCGATAGACAGCTTCAAAGAAATCAGATTTATGGGGAACTTGTTCGAAGAGACTGCTAGTGCGAAAGATGCTAAGCGGGCAGACCTGCAGGAAATATCTCAAATTACAATACAACAGCAGCAGCACCTTGCATCATCCCCTGCACTGATAGACTCGCACGGAACCTGATGGACCTTCAGAGGATAGTAAAAGGATTGAATATGAGAAAGGGGTATAGGTAACGCTTCCACAGTGAAAACCTGACCTTTTCTGGGGGGGATAGAATGAAAACCCAATGTCGACACTGATGTTACAGATGCTTGGAGCTTTTAGCCAGTTTGAGAGATATGGCCGCGCTGCGTGAGCGACAGCGTAAAGGCCGCTGGCTCAAGCGAAAAAGGCTGGTAAACAGATTGGTAGAAAACCCTCTCTTAACCTTTCTCAAAACAGGGAGATCGCGAGAAGAATAGCAAGTGGTGAATCAAAAGCATCGCTTGCGAGAAGAGAGTTCGGGGTGGGCTCGGGAAACTCTTTCTTGTTGACTCCCTCAGACTACCAACAGCATTTTGTATGCGTTGTAACATCAATCAATAGAAAAATCCACCATTGGATTTAATTGAAGATTTACTTAATTAATTAGCAGGAAGTCCTTCTTGCTTGTTCGCCCGATGCGTAGCTCAATCAACAGGAGCACCATCACCTATATTATGATCTAGCCCACCACTCCTGGGCAAATCTTCCTTTGTAGTATCAGTGGTAGTGTTGCGCGATTTTTTACCTGTGTTTGATAGATAGCACAACAAATATGAAAAAAAATATGTTGAATATATTTAGTCACTTATGAAGAAAAAAGCCGAAAAAGTGAAAAAAAAATGAAAAAATCGGCAAAAAAAGTAGCACTGGTTGCATAAGTAATAATAGGAGATCAAAAAACGGATCTCAATTTAACCATAACCCAAGGAGTAGAGCTTATAAAAAAGAAAACCAATGGCAAAGGACGAAGAAAGGGTCTGCATCATGTTGAACCGTGAGCAGAAGAAGATGTTGGTACAGATCACGCTTGAGTAGTGAAAGAAAGTCATACTCATCGATTTTAAATATTTGAATTATTATACAAGTTCCTTGAGAGACGTAAAGTCTTATCAGAGAACTTGGACTATAAGTCGATCATCGGAAGAAGGCTGAAAAAGAAAAGTGAAAAACCACCGTGATCTCGCTGTGAGATTGGTGGACTCAAAATATTGCTGCTGATATTGGCAGCATAACCTATGAGGGGTGTTTTATGAGTAATCTATACGTTATACAGTAAAGAAATAAAAGAAAACAAGTAAAAGCCTTTATTTCTGAACTGAGGAGAAGGAAATTCAACATTTGTGATTGTAATGGGTCCCTCTGCCCAAAAAGATATCGTTAGCCTTTCGTACAAGATTGGCTGATCAGTTCAGATCGACCTGAAGAATTAACTGACAGTGAACATTATCAGAAGCTATAGATAATACTGCCATCAATCTCTGAAACTGTATTTTTGGACCCATCCTATCTTGCGAATTTTGGGAGATGGAAAGGGGATAATTTAGTCGATTGTGCTGAAAGTAAATATATGCTTTTTATCGCTAATCTGATCTGTGATTACGATCATTTGATGAATGATAACGAAAAGGATTCATTTCGGTGAAGGAATAAGAGTCAATCAGGAGATTATTCCTTTGTGAGGAATGTCACAATAATGCCGCTTGATGGCAATAAATAAGAACAGAGATTTAATGAGAAGAACAGACAACAGAAGGATATATAACTAAATAAAAGGAGAACACTACAATGGCTAATTTTTGTATTAACAAGGTGATAATTACTCATCGATGAAAAATCAAAAGTAAGAGGTTTATATCACGTTTCGTCTGGTGATTTATTTAACTTCATTCTACCTACACCAGTAGAGTTATGTAATGAAGATACTTTAAAAGATAAGCTAGATAACTTAGAAGAATTTGGTGAGACAGCTTGAGTGATTGGCGATTGAAAAACTGGGGTAATCGGTATCCACCAGTATTTGGTTGTGAAGAGCGTAAATTATCAAAAAATGGTGAAATATTGTTTTTGGATTTCGTGACTAAATGGATGCCAGCTATTGGTATTTTTGAGGAGCTAGAAGACAAGGATATCGAGTGAAAGCTTATTTCTGGGATCACTGTGGATGTAATTGTGGATCATATATTTACGGAGTCATGTCGAATATATTAATTATGCAAAAGATAATCATGATATTCCTCTCGATGTAGATATGTTTTTTCTGATGGAGTATATAAGGATTTATGAATATCGAGATGTAAAACATGAACCAGATATAGCGAAGACAAGTATGTTATTAAAACCATGCTATAACAAGGTAATAATCAAACACGATGATTTCAAAAAATTAAAGAGGTCTATATCATTTTTCATCCGGATATTTTTCAGATTTTATTAAGCTTTATCCACAGAAACTGATTAACAGTCAGGGGCTAATAACTAATCAAGATAATTCAGAGGAAATTGGGGCTCAAAAAATAACGGATTGGGTCAATAAAACAGGAGTTCAAGACGACCACGCCCTGAGACCGATTGAAAGGACTTTATCAAAAGACGGTAGTTTTCTTGATGCTACAGTTCGAAACCTCTGCTTCACCGCCCATTGGAATATTGATGAACTAGAGGAACAAGGGTTTCACGTTAGGGCTTATTTTTTTGCGCCATATGCTACATACTGTGGTTCTTTCATTCACGGTACTAGTGAATGGTATGAAATCTATAATGACCAGTCTCCAAACAAGACATCCCACAGGATCTTGATAAGGATGTTTTGGTGTTGGTCGATTTTTGGAAGCTATACGATTCTGAAGAAGGTGGAGAATATCCCGATAGAAGTAATGATCATGACAAACAAGAAGATGACAGAAATATTCCTTCATCAATGATCATAGATGACCCTATGTCTTGTTTTTGTAACATCTAAATCATTTAATGAAAATGACCATACCCGTATAACATTAAACACAACAATAGGAGATGAGTAAAATGGCTAACCTTACTCCAACAAAGTAATGATCGGACACGTTGATATAATAAAAGTTAAGGATTTATATCACATAACATCTGGTGATTTTTTCGAATTTATAAAACCTCGTCCACTCGAGTTTGTATTAAGAAAATTCAAAAGATAATGAGTATCTCATAGAGGAATATGGAGCCGATAATTTATATGATTGGATCATGGAAAACTGGTCTTCTAGGAGACCTACTAGTTCATTGAAGAACATTATCACGAGATGGTAGTTTTTTATCGCTTCAGTTTGACACACCTTGGAGTCCACCAATCGGAATATATAAGGAGTTGGAGAGACAAGGGTATCATTTGAGAGCCTATTTCTTCTCTCCATATAGTTGGTTCTGTGGCTCTTTCATTTATAGTATCCATGATTGGTATAACATCCTGAGTGATCGTCAAACATTCCACAAGATATTGACAGGAGGATTGGGGTTGATGGGTGGATGAAGGGCTACGATTGTGAAGAAGGCTTGTGAATATCCAGATAATAGTGATGACCATGACGACCAAGAAGTTGATCTCGAATATACTTCCTCACTGAAGATCGATAAGGAAGATTTCGGGGCAATTTTGTTGATGTTGCGAATTGAGAAGCAGTATTGGAGCATCGGTTAAGTTCTCATGGTGAGATACGAAGCTCCACAAAAGTCCACTAATCCTGGTGGCAGGTACAATTGGAGAAATAATAATGAATAGTTTGAAGTCAAAGGAGTATACTGAGAATACAACTAGTTGGAGTGTTTTTGAAGAAGATAATGTTGAGATCAGAAAGAGACTAGAAGCTCAAAAAAGAGATCCCAACAAAGTATATCCCTTCATGGTAAAGAGTGAGACTGAAAAACAGATAGCTGACCATAAACATCGATTTTGGAGGGCAGTTTATGTTCGTCTGAATGAAGGTTTGGTCAATAAAGGTGACTGTGACCACTCTTTTGATACCGTAGAACAAATTCTGTTTTCTTTGCCGGGTGTTGATGTTGGTGGAACCCTTGATTTTTACATGAATAATGGTGGGTAGCTGTGACTGTGAAGTTCTCTTTAACGTCTACAGTGATGCTCCAAAACGTAAAAAATCTGGGTACTAACGGATTTTGCAGGTAGTTAAGTGAATCCTTGCTGGTATTATCAAAAGTGAATTTATGTGAATATATTATGAAATTATATGGTCTAGGTTGAAAGGGGAACTGCTACCAAAGCGTTCCCCTTTTTGTCTCCCCACTTCCAGTTCAACACCTCCCTCCTATCAAAATCCCATATCTTATAAATATATATAAGATGTTGAGAAATCATATAACACAGGAGGATTCAAATATGAGATTCGTCGGGTTTTTACTACCGGAAAGACAAATATCGAGACATGGAATACATCAAGGCCAGAAACAAGGGATGTCAAAATCTCAGATGGCCCGAATTGAGGCTGGTTATGATATAAAATCCGTATCTATTCTAATGGGACATTCTTCTATTCAAACTACAGCCCGATACATATCTGAGAATCCGGTACGACTGGTAGGAGATGGTTGCTGGATTGTAGCATTAAGTTCAGAACCTATATCTGACCTGACGAATCATGTACTCTCGTTTCTGTCAGACCTTACAGCAGTTTATTAATTCTTATCGGGCGGCTGTTGGTGGAAGGTCGTCAATTCTATCCATAATCCAGGAAAAATCCATCGGTGTGAAAACATGTTCTCCGTACTGATGCAGTTACTTTGGGGGAATTTTATTAGGGATAAAGTGGAAACATCATAATCTTGATGAATTGGAGCGATATTGATTCTGACAAGGTGATGGAGCAAGTCGGAATAATTGGAAAATAATATATTTTTACTTGATTCTATTTTTGTGGTACGTATACTCGTAATTATAGGTAATTATATAATATTGTGTACTACAATGTAATATAGTTAACTTAAATGGAGGTAGTTATGAAGAAAATTTGTGTATTATTTGTTTCATTGGTTTTTGTTTTAGGTTTGGCAGTTTCTCCGGCTTTTGCTGGTGGATGGTAAGAATCAGGGCGATGTTGGACTAGGTACTGTTGATCAGGGTGATACTGGTAATGCTGATGCATCCCCTGGTAGCGATGCGATGGGGAATCAAGTAGACTAGACCCACCAGTTCATAGCATCTATCCTTGATAGATAGATCATATCCTCTCCTCCTTAGGGGATTAGGGTGATGCAGTTATTCTTGCATCACCCTTTTTTTATTTAACAACATTGGTACAGCAGTTTCTGGAGTAAAGGTTATTCCAGTTTATATTGAGACCGCTTGCCTTATAACGTATTTCAACAATTCATCAGCCACTTGATCGCTTCCTCAGAGGTTAGCCCTTTTTGTGGTGATACCCTCTTGTGCTGTTGGTTGGCGAACCACCAGCGTTTACTCGGTTTCTCAGGTTTGGTAGCGGTAACGAGCCTCTTGTCTCTAGCGAGCAGATAGATCGAGCGTCTCTTATCTTCATGTCTTCCTTCTAATCCTTAATGGCATGGTTACCCTGGCAGTATAGGAGATGGGTCTTACAGATTTCTTACATGAAGATAAACAGGAAACGTCTCAAGCTAAAGGGAAACGCAGAATTGTTGACCTTCGATTTGGCAATGTTAAGGCCAAGGCTAAGTCGCTGCGAATACACTATCAGGAATTATGACAAAGTTTCCACACGGTCGCTGAGGCCTGACCTTATCCTTGCAAATCCTAGATTATAATATTTCGCACGTGTTCTGTGATGATGAGAAATTGTACCAGAACTCATATAGCGATACATCTTTAGCTGACTCGTTTCTTGTTTGATTAAAATCTTAATACAAAATGAATAAAGCGTAAATTGATCAGATAATAGGGCACGAACCATACTATGATTTGGTAAGAATTTCGTACTGTTTTTTGAGCAGTTCTTGCCGTTTGCTTGGTTCGTTAGGAATCAAAGTAGATTCTCCCATCATGTAGACGAACCATCATCCTTCCCCTAGCTTCGGCTTGGGTTTTTTGATCCTTGCCTCCTTAAACATTCGTTTCAGAAGGTGAAGCGTTTATTCAGGGTTCGCCGAAACACTATGTCTGCTTTCTCATCTGATTAGCCCAATGCCAGATGGCCAGGTCATAACCGGCCATTCTGGAATCCATTAACCTACCCCGTGCAGGGTTGCCAAATTCGATACTTCAGGTGGACCTCTTTGAATCGTTTCGCTTCTTCAATCGCGACGTCTCCATCTCACGTTCCAGTGATCCAGCAGTGAGTCATACAACTCTCTGCGATTCTTGAAATGCCAGTAAAACTACCACTGGTGACACCTAATTGCTCAGCAAGAGTAACAATCTTAATGCCTCCAACTCCAGCACTAATGAGCAGTTCCAAAGCCCATAGAGCCAGTCTTTACGAGTCAGTTTTTGTTTTGTTTCGATGCTTTTTCATACCATAGAGTAGTCTATTGATTTTTTTTTCATTAGATATTATAATTTAATTCTTAACGATTATATGCTCAAGTTTTAGTTTTTTAAAATGTACCATTTATCAAATGGAACCATAACCCACATAAGGAGGTCAATCATGATTATGAGGATATTATTTGTAGCTTTAGCAATCGTCATTATTACGTCATAGTCAGGAGCGTGCCAAGACAAGCCCCACGCATGGTACCCACAAACCGAAAAGGTTGGTCGCCCCGATGAGATGTTTATCGTTGCCCTTCGCCGGGATGCCAACACCCATCCGCGCGGGCCAGAAGTCGTCTGCCTGGTATGTCAAACTCGGCAATGAAGAATCTCTTCTTTGATGTCGGTTCGGCTCCTCAGAAAATCTCTTCGCCCTTTCGTCCAGACTTCGACCGTGTTGACAAGGCCTTTGTCAAGTCATCTGCACTACGGATCATGTCGGCGACGTTGACTCGCTCTGGATCGGAGGGTGGCTGAGTGGACGATACGAGCCGCTCCATATATACGGGCCCTCCGGTGCCAAGCCAGAACTGGGCACAGCTGCCTTCGTAGAGGGGCTCAAAAAAGCCTATGCGTGGGATGTAAGTGGCCGCTCGGGCGCGCTGCCGGACACAGGTGGGCAATTAATTGCTCACGAGTTTGACTTCAA
Organism: uncultured delta proteobacterium; assembly: GCA_963759125.1. Lineage (GTDB taxonomy): Bacteria > Desulfobacterota > Desulfobulbia > Desulfobulbales > Desulfocapsaceae > JABDQA01. Next base: position 1,367,034 of record CAVWXN010000005.1, on the reverse strand, counting down.
GCAAGACAATGGCATTGTTTATGAAGAGAACGGCGTCAAAATTACATCTTATCCGGCAGTTCATGCAATCGATCAGTTGGTAGCTATCGGCTGGAATGGAACGGATTGAGCTTCGTCTTTGGTGGCGATAGCTATCCTAACAAGTGGTTCATCAAAAATTCCAAGGACGCCGATTTTGTCATCCACGAATGCTTCTATACTCCTGAAGGACTGGCTAGCTATCTTGGCTGGGGGCTAAGGCAGGCAACCTACGTATCCTCCTACATTCACACCCCGCCATCTGGGTTCGGTAAAATAATGTCTGAGGTAAACCAAGATTGGCCGTCGCTTATCACTCGATCCTCAGCTTCTTGAAATGCAACGGCAAATCTCCGATGCTATGCGCCACTTACGATGGCCCGCTGGTCATCGCTGGTGACCTCATGGCCTGGACAGTAACCAAAGAATATATCCAGCAGCGCGAAGTGGTATCCGCTGAACTGGTTGAGCCACCGAAGCCCTCAATGGAGTATATGAAGGCCAAGCGAAGCGGTGAAGCTGTTTATTCAGATTTCGTCAACAGTGGTAAATGGGAGGGTTTTACACCTCCGCCGCTCCCTGAAAATTAAGCACTATTTTATGAGATTTTTAAGAGCCATCACTACATAAAAGGAAAGGGGGAAGAACGTGACAGGAAGAATCTGGTTTCGAAAGAGAATTGGCTGTATACAGTTCTTGGTTGTCTATTGATGTGGTTACAGGTGAGTTTTGCTGCTGGGGATGCAACTCCGTCAAAAGAACCCGAATTGTCGGCAGAATGTATCGAAATGCAAAGAGATGTTGATGCAGATCTTGCGGCGCAACACAAAAAAGGTTGCCCCCTTCATTGGCTCAGATTCCATTTGATCGATCATTACCCGGGTGGGCAATGTGGCGATGCTGTTTTCACTCAGATCGATGTCGTTAACATGACCAACGAGGGCTTGACGAGCCAGGATGCGACCAAGACCACATACATGGGAATTGCACAGTTTCCTAAATCACTTGGTGAAGATTGGAACCTTATTAATAGGGTTGTCTGGACTGTACCCAGTATACAGTGGATCAGGATAAGATGGATAGTGGTCTGGGATATCTTTCAGCAGTCTGGAGAGGCGCGGGGCACCAGCTACCCCCTGCTGATAGTTCTAGGCTACCGATTAACCTCTTTGATGGACGTACAACCGGATTTGGAGATTTGTACTATGTAGGGCTTTTCTCTCCCAAAGAATCGATACCGATGGGTGATGGTGCATTTGTGTGGGGTGCAGGTTTAGATTTTGGATTTCCTACCGCAACTGATCGATACCTTGGTACAGGTAAATATACTGCAGGGCCCACGGCCCTGGGAATTTATATGGAAAAATGGAAAATTGGCGCACTCTGGCGGCAGTACTTTGATTACGCCGGAGATGGTGACCGTGATAACGTGAATTTAACAAACATCCAGTATCTCTATTACTACAGCCTTAACGACACAACCTCCATCGGCGCCGGTACGAATATCATAAGGCGACTGGGAACAGGATAAAGACAATCGTGCGACTGTCCCGATTGGTCTGGGTATTAATAAAACTTTTCAATTTGGTAAATTGCCTGTTCGTATCGGCATTGAGGCGCACTATTCAGTAGTACAGCCGACGATGTCCCGAGCAATGAATGGGATATTCGTTTTTTCGTAATTCCTGCTATGCCGTCGTTTATGTTTGACTGGATCATTAGAAGTTGACGCGTGTGGTATCCATTACCGCTACAAGAGGCACGTTTCTCTTGTGCCGTAATGGAACAATGAACTATTTTATGATAAAAATGGTGTTGTAATACGCTCTATCCCGGCTATTCACGCAGGTGATGGGCCGGTCAGCTTAATCATCGAATATGCTGGCTTGAAGTTGGTTTTTGGTGGCGATACCTCACCAAATAAATGGTTTATCGAACATGGAAGAAATGCAGATTTTGTCATCCATGAATCGTTTGCCAGTCCAGAGTTTTTCACCAGTATGTAAGGACAGCCACCCCAACTTGCCTGGCGTGCCTGTTGTGAATTTCACACCTCTGGTCCTGCCTTTGGAAAAATCATCAGCTGAAATTAACCCGCCGTCATGCGGTCAGCTTATCATAGTTTCGTAGATTCTTACACCGAATTGCGTGAAAGTATCCGTACCACCTATGACGGCCCTTTATCGATAGCTAATGACATGATGGTCTGGAACATTACTAAAGATGAAATTCGAAAACGGGAAGACTGTTTCTCCAGACCGGGCTTTCGGTGTGGCAGGGCCGACGAGTCAACCGCCACCGGAACGAGTACGCCCGAGTCCAATGTCTGATTTCATCAAGAAAGGCGAGTGGGGACCGGGTTTTAATGCACGAAACGAGATGCTCGATGATTTTTCGAGAAGCACAACCTTGAAAAAGAAGACTGGCGTCCTGAGAACCGTGGTACGAGCCTGTCAGTAGTGAGCATTACCGGAGAGAGAACATGGACAAGGAGTGGAAAAGCCATAACAGCCGGTAATAACTTTTTGGGAAAACTCGATGCTAAAGTACCCGTTGACTGTAAACTTCCTAGTTGTGATTATATTATTACTTGAGATTGAGCAGTCCCAGCTTATTGGCTAGCAGTTGGTTAAAGGCGGCGAAAATTTACAGAAAGGCTGGTTCTTGCAACTGGCCTTTCGTGTTTCAGTGAGAATTGACCATGACAATGGAGCAAAACAATAAGAATACTTTCAGCATTGACTCATGTCGCTGAAATAACGTCTAGTTGAAAAAGATCAATAGAATGATCAGTTTCAGCTAAACACTTCAATGAGAACATTTTTGAAAAGCTCCTTTTTCTTCATATTTATTTTATTCCCATCACTAAGCCCATGCGGACTGGATTAATCTAAGCGGAATCAGCAATTGCCAGAAACATTTGCTGAAATTTACATAGAAAAAGATCATGTAAGGGTCAAGCTTGAAATCTTTGTAGAGGATTTGCTTGTTTTTGAAAAACTTGTTCCCGATGATTTTTTTCCTGAGCCCATCCCGGGCAGACCTGATCCGGAAGAACGTATCAAAATATTTGCTGACCAGACATTTCAGATCATCACCGACACCGGGGAAAAACTGCCTGCAAAACTCAACCTGATTGAACCTCGGATGCGAATTGAAAGGCCATCCCCGTTTGCTCGGCACCATTAATCCCTATACTCGGCAAAGGATACCCGGGCCACCTGATGACAAGCGGGTTCTCTATGCTGAACTGACCTATCCTTTTAAAGGAAAGCCAAAGTCCCTTATTTTTATTCCCCCTGTAGATGAAAACGGCTTTCCCCAAAGCCTCCATCGGCTTTCTTTGCTATCACGAAGGGGTACCGGTGGTTGATTTCCGCAGCTTACGGACAAAAATATCCTGCTCCTTGACTGGGACGACCCTTGGTACTCCCTCTTTGAGAAGAAGGTTCTTAAACGGACATTGCAGTCAGGCGTACGCACCTACCTGTACATTGAGCCTTATGAGGTGCGACATGAAATTCTGGTTCGGGTCAAAGACATGATGACCTGGATGGATTTTGACCTGCGCGGAGATGAATTTATTGAAGAAGATGAGTTCAATCCTGTCCGCGAAAAAGTGGCCCAATCTTTATGAACCGTGAAAAAGTACTGATCGACGGCAAGCAAGGCAAACCTATCCTCGACGCACCGCCTATGTCGAATCATCCATGCTGCGCAGCAGGTTTATTGAGATTCCGGAACGGGTACCCCTTAATACTGCCATGATCGGTATTGTCATTACCTATCTGACCGATGGAATCCCTCAGGAAGTGGTTACCCAGTGGGATCTGTTCTCGGAACAAATCCAGAAGGTGACGGCCCGCATGACCGACCCGGCCGGTCCCTTTCCCTATGATCTTACTCCTGACGACAATGTCCTGAAGTGGACAAACTACCTGAAGACCTACACCATCCCCACGGTTGATAAGATCATGGTGGATAAAACACACCGGGGGTATCTGTGCCGGTCGGCAGCCTGGCCTGTGTTGTTCTCTTGCTGCCGTTTGCATTTCAGCCTTCAGCCGTCGTAAAAAATCCCAACCAGTTAAAGTGCAGCTCAGCATAATCCTGATTCTTGTGATAGCCGATAGTTGCTCTCTTTCCCCGCTGGCATTTTTCAATGGGCAGCAATGCACGGGCAAGCCGGATAAGTGAGGATGACTCCAAGGCCATAACCCTCAGCCTATTGAAAAACGTGTACCGGGCTTTTGACTTCCGGGAAGAGGAAGATGTGTACGATAAGCTGGGAATCAGCGTCAGTGGTGATCTGCTCAAAGATGTCTACCTGCAGAGTAGAAAATCGATGGTGATCGAACAGGCCGGTGGCGCCCATGCCAAGGTCAAGCAGGTTGAGGTGCTGGAAACAGATGTGAAAGAATCTAATAAACAGAAAGGTGGACTTGATGTCAGGACAAAGTGGACAGCTATCGGCTCAGTCGGCCACTGGGGCCATATTCATACTCGGCAGAACGTCTATGATGCTATCCTGACCCTGGCCGTAGTAGATGGTTCGTGGAAGATTACCGGTATCGAACTGCTGGAGGAGAAGAGGGTTGATCCTTATGCTGCCCCCAAGGTAAGCCGGCAGAAAAAGGGAGTAACAAGAGCTTGGAAGAAACTGGCCGATCTAAAATGCTCCAGCTCAATGGTATTAGCTTTCTCATACCGGCTTGGGGAATTTCACCTTCCGTATCCCTGATCTGTCAGTTGCGGCAGGGGAAAGGTTGCTGTTATCGGCCCCAGTGGATCCGGCAAAACAACCCTGCTTAACCTGGTGGCAGGAATCCTGACGCCTGAAATGGGGAGTGTCAGGATCGATGGTCATGAAATAAGTGTGCAGAGCGACAAGGCAAGGCGGGCTTACCGAATTTCCAATATTGGTTTTATCTTCCAGGATTTTGGACTCATCGATTACCTGGATGTCAGGGATAATATTCTCCATCCCTACCGAATCACCGACGGCCTTAGAACTCAATGGTGAGGTAAAGGACAGAGCCGGACGACTTGCCGAACAGATAGGGGTCGGTGATAAGCTGAACCGCCATCCAGCTGATTTATCCCATGGCGAGCGGCAGCGGGTTGCAATCTGTCGTGCCCTCTTGCCCAAGCCGAAGCTGATACTTGGCGGACGAAGCTACCGGCAATCTTGACCCAGAAAATAAAACCCATATCCTGGAACTGCTGTTTCAAGCGGTGCAAGAGTATGACGCAACACTTGTGGCCGTTACTCATGACCAGGAACTCCTGCACCCATTTTGACCGGGTTATCAATTTTCGTGATTTTCTCTTGGCAGGGCAGGATGAAAAATAACCTTTATCTTGCCTACCGCTATCTGATTTTCAACAAAATAAGATCTCTTGTTCTTATCAGCTGCATTACGATCATTGCGGCACTGCCTCTGACCCTGGAAATCCTGCTCAATGAGAGTGAGCGGCAACTCGCTCTCAGGGCGGAATTAAGCCCTCTGTTAATTGGCGCAAAGGGCAGTGCGCTCGATCTGGTGATGAACTCACTCTATTTTAGCGATGAAGTGCCTCAAACCATTACCATGGCCGCAACCGAGCAGGTTATGGACAGTGAACTTGCCATGCCGATCCCGTTGTATATCCGTTTTCAGGCCAGGAGCTTTCCCATTGTTGGCACGACTCTCGATTATTTTGACTTCAGGAAGCTGGAACTGGCGCAGGGTAAGATGTTTACCTCGCTGGGACAGTGCGTAATCGGTTCTGATGTAGCTGACAAATTGGGCCTTAATCCAGATGATTATATCGTTTCCTCGCCGGAAAACCTGTTTGATATCGCAGGAATGTATCCCTTGAAAATGAAAATCAGCGGCGTTCTGGCATCCTCAACAGTGCTGATGATTTGGCGGTCTTCGTCGACATCAAGACCGCCTGGGTTATTCACGGCCTCGGTCATGGCCATAAAGATGTAACCCAAACAACCGATAGTTCTGTTATCCTCAAGAAGGACAAGAGCAACGTCACGGCCAATGCCAAGCTTATCCAGTACACAGAAATAACAGAGGAAAACATTGATTCGTTTCATCTGCACGGTGACTCGGCAGATTTTCCTCTCACCGCGGTACTTGCCATCCCCTATGATGAGAAATCGAGCACGATCCTCCAGGGGAGATATTTAAAAAAGGATACACCATATCAGATTGTCCAGCCCAAAGAGGTGATCGATACCCTGATGGCAAATATTTTTAAGATTCGCAATGTACTTGATGCGGTTATTGTGTTGGTTGGGGCAGCCACTTTGCTGGCCCTGGTACTTGTTTTTTCCCTATCATTGAGATTACGGGAACGTGAAATAGCCGTTATTTTCAAACTCGGTTGCAGCAGGGCTACCACTGCCCGGTTACTTGGAGCTGAAATATTTATCATCATTTTGGTAAGCGCCATTGTCTGTCTATGTTTTATGAGCTTAGTTGTTCAATTTGATCAGGAGCTGGTAAGGAGTTTGTTTTTGTAGTGACTTGTTACGGAGATAAAGATGGGACGCAAGGGGATAACCGCACACATTGTTTTGTTTTTTCTGATTTTCCTACTGACGCCTCTTCAGGTTTGTGCTGAGAAAATATTCACCGTTTATACGGTTAATTATCCACTCACCTATTTTGCCGAGCGGATCGGGGGTACCCACATTGATGTGGTTTTCCCAGCACCAGCAGGTGTAGATCCGGCCTTCTGGAACCCAGATACTGAGACGGTAAGAAAGTCTCAACAGGCCGATTTAATTCTCCTCAACGGCGCTGGTTATGAAAAATGGATAAAGAAAGTCAGCCTGCCGCTACTTCGTTCTGTTGATACCTCGCGGGTTTTTAGGGATGATTTTCTTCAAGTAGCTTCTACCGTTACCCACAGCCATGGTCCGAATGGTGATCACTCCCATGGCGGCACGGCTTTTACCACCTGGCTTGATTTTTCTCAGGCAGCATTGCAGGCGGAAGCTATTTACAAAGCCTTGTCACGCAGGATTCCAGAACGTGAATCTGAGTTCGCCAGCAATTTAGAATCATTACAGCAGGACTTGCTTGGGCTTGATGAACAGATGACCACTTTTAGTGCGCGTAAACCTGGTGTTGCGCTCATTGCCTCTCACCCCATCTATCAATACCTGGCAAGACGCTACAAATTAAACCTCGAAATGGTCATGTGGGAGCCGGGCGAAGACCCAGGAACAAAAGAGTGGAATAATCTCCAAAATCTGCTCAAGGGACATCCAGTAAAATGGATGATCTGGGAAGGTGAACCGCTGCCCGAATCGATACAACGTTTAAAAGGGATGGGTATACAGGGTCAAGTATTTTCACCTTGCTTTGCTGTTCCTGAACAGGGAGACTTTCTGTCTGTCATGCAGCAGAATGTTCATAATATGGGACTTATCTTCAAGTAAACAATAATAGTGGCTACAACCTAGACACCGACTGCAAAGACTACTTTTGTTTTTTTTATTTCCATCAAAGACATTTCCACGTGCCTGTTTATTCAGATAGGCAGAAATCTCAGATAGGATTGCCAGTGGCAAAGGTCTATTATTACTTACCACAGGGGAAGTTAATATTGTTCCTGAATATGGACAGTATGGTTACGATTGGTATTCAGTTATAAAAACACATTGATTGCATTCAAAAACAGTGAGAAGCTTTACATTTAAGGACATTCCCCAGAATCACTATTCCAGAATAGTATAGACCAATATAAGTAGGAGAATATATGGCAACTGCGCATCTAATAATCAACGGTAAGAAGGCCGGAATTCCTGCAATAAGGGAAGCAGTGGGCCGTGTACGTGATATGGGTCATGATCTGCAGGTTCGAGTTACCTGGGAATATGGTGACGGTTTACGCTATGTAAAGGAAGCTGGCGAGAAAGGTGTAGACTGTGTTATTGCCGGTGGTGGAGATGGCACCGTCAACGAGATTTCCCATGGTCTCATCCTGCTTGGCGAAACCCAGCGACCTGCAATGGGGATTCTTCCACTAGGCACCGCAAATGATTTTGCTACCTGTTGCACAATCCCGACTGAGCTAATTGCAGCGCTGACCCTTGCTGTTGAGTCAGATCCTGTGCTCGTTGATATTGTTAAGACAAACGAGCGTTATTTCATGAATGTGGCTTCCGCCGGTTTTGGTGCCGCGGTAACAACTGAAACGCCAGTGGAACTCAAGAACTTTCTGGGCGGTGGCGCATACACGCTTATGGGAATAATAAAGATCCTCAATTTTTCACCCTATGTTGTTAGTCTCAAAGCTGAAAATTACAGCTTTGAGGGCGAAGCAGTAGTCGGCGCAATCTGCAACGGGCGCCAGGCTGGAGGCGGACAGATTCTGGCCCGTGAGGCATATATTAACGATGGACTGCTCGACGTCCTGATTGCCCGCACGTTTCCAATTAATGCATTGGACCAGGTTACGAATGAACTCGCGAATCCCTCACCCCAGGGCGAATTTATCACTTCATTCCAGACGCCATGGCTGGAATCATATTCCGATGAGCCGATTCCGGTCAATCTTGACGGCGAGCCAATAATAGACAATAAAATCCGATGTGAAATCCTTCCTGGTGCAATCAAACTTGCTGTACCTAATGATTGCCCCTGTGTGAAAAACTAAGGTGAGTTGAAGGTCTAGACTGCTCCTTCAGAAGCATTATAAATTTAATTGAAAGATGTCCTTTGCCAATGTTTAGCCTGTTCGAATATGTGGTAGCTTGACCTTTTTCCTGATAGTGTATTCGCAGCGACTCAGCCTTGGCCTTAACATTGCCAAATGGAAGGTAATCAATCCTGTTTTTTCCTTCAGCTTTAGATGGTTCCTGTAAAGTTGACCCCAGTGATTAGCCTATGGAATTAACCTGGCCATGACAAAAACAATTGTCCTCAAGGCAGCTAATGGTCGTGGCTGTTTACCTTCAAACTCTCTGATTAAAGCTATTACGGCATACGGCAACTTCAGATTCGACCTTTTCACCCCGTCTAAATTTGCATACTGAACCAAATTATCTGTAAACTCATCTCTCAAACAAAAATACTACGGGGATGTCTGATACAAACTCCTCACCACGCACACCTCCACCCCCATTTTAGGCAAAGCTACCCTGGGCCCCCTTGCGAGAGATTAGATATAGATCCAAGTAAGTTGGTCTTCTAAGGGGAGAAGTGATTGGCTTAATTTTGTTGACCAGTTGTTGACAATAACAAAAAAGCGGTTAAGCCAAAATGGCCTAACCGCTTGATTTTATTGGTACGCCCGGCACGATTCGAACGTGCGACCTACGGATTAGAAGTCCGTTGCTCTATCCAGCTGAGCTACGGGCGCATAATGGTGAACTGTTTGTCAAGAGCAGCGAAATATAATAATAGAACACGATTAAAAATCAAGTCCTCTTAATCTTCCTCCGTTTCCACGACGCGTTTCCAAATGGGGCCGTTGGCAGTGTCGATCACGGCGATACCACGATCGGCCAGCTCGTTGCGAGCCGAATCCGCCGTCTGCCAGTCCTTTTCGACCCGAGCCTTTTCGCGAAGCTGAATCAGCGCATCGATTTCCGGCTCAAGCGGGCAGCCCTGCAATTTGAAGATCTTCAGCACCTGGTTGAGATGGTTGAGCTTTTCCAGAATATAGTCTTTCTGATCCCGGTCGAGATGATTGACCTGCAGAATCGGATTCGTCTTCTTGATGAAGTTGTAGATCGCCGCCATCGCAACCGAGACGTTTAGATCATCGTCCATGGCTGTAAAGAACTGCTCTTCCATGGCCGACACATAGGCGGTGACTTCGGGGTGCGGCCTGCCCGGTGGCAGACAGAGCAATTTGCTGGTGAATTCATCAAGACGCCGCAGGGCTGTACGCACATTTTCCAGCCGCTTGATAGAGAAGTTGATAGGTTTGCGATACTGCACCGAAAGCATCAGAAAGCGCACCTCCCGGCCGGTAAAGCCCATGGCCAGCAAATCCTTCAAGGTGACGACATTATGGTTGTCACTCGACATTTTCTTGCCGTCCACCAGCAGGAGCTCGGAGTGCATCCAATATTTGGCCAGTTGCTTGCCGGTCAGCGCCTCGGCAATGGCGATCTCGTTCTCGTGATGCGGAAACATCAGATCACGACTGGAGGTATGAATATCGAGCGTTTCTCCGAGGTAGCCGGTCGACATGGAAGAACACTCGATGTGCCAGCTCGGCCTGACATTGCCCCATTCGGTTTCGAAGAAAATTCCCTTTTTCAGTTCTGCCAGGGTGGAGCGTTTGAGCAGGGTGAAATCCCTCGGGTTGTCCTTCTCGTAGTTGTCAAGGTCGACGGTTTTACCCAGCTGGATTTTGGAGAGATCGATGCCTGAGAGTTTTCCGTAATTGGAAAACTTGGAGATATCAAAATAGATCGAGCCGTGCTTTTCATAAGCATAGCCCTTTCTTAGCAGCTCGTGGCTGATGTCGATCATGTCCTGGACATGTTCCGAAGCCTTCGGGTAGCCAGTAGCCCGTTTCACTCCCAAGGTGTCAATATCTGAGAGAAAAGAGTTGATATACTTTTCGGTGAACGGCTTCAGGCCCATCCCCGCCTTTTCGGCGCCGGCAATGGTGTTGTCGTCCAGATCGGTAAAGTTCATATAGGACGACACCTTGAAGCCTCTGATTTCGAGATATCGCTGGATCAGGTCAGCAACCACAAACCGCCGGCACATGGACAGATTGGCAGGTTCGTAGGCGGTGGGACCGCAGGAATAAAAAGTGACCTCACTTTCTTGGCGTGGTTTGAACACCTCCTTTTTCTTGGTCATGGTGTTGAAGACGCGCAGTTTCCGCTTCTTGCCCTCGGCCGGAGCCTCCTCGCGGGTGAACAGTGGCGTGCTGAGATAACGTTCACCGCCGTCGGGCAGAATGGCCACCACCATTCCCTCTTTCAGGTCCCTGGCGATCTCGAGCGCTGCGTACATGGCCGCTCCGCTGCTCATACCGACCAGCATGCCTTCGTGCCGGGCCAGTTTCCTGGCGGTCTCGAAGGCGTGCTCATCGTCGATATTGACAATCATGTCCGGCGCCGTTTTATCGAAGATGCCGGGCTTATAGGACTCCTTCATATTCTTGAGTCCCTGCAGTTTGTGGCCCAGGTGAGGTTCGACGGCAATAATCTGGACGTGTGGTTGCTGCTCCTTGAACCAGGCACACAATCCCATGACGGTACCCGAGGTTCCCAGAGTGGCGACCAGGTGGGTGATTTTGCCGTCGGTCTGCTGCCAGATTTCCGGTCCGGTCCGGTCGTAGTGGGCCTGCCAGTTGGCGTCGTTGTTGAACTGATCGGTCAGAAAATAGCGGTCGGGTAATTCCCGGGCCATGGAATAGGCCTTTTCGATTGCTCCGTCAGTGGCCCGGGCGGCGGGCGTCAGCAGAATCTCGGCTCCATAGGCCTGCATGATCTTGCGGCGCTCAATGGAGGCCGATTCGGGCATCACCAGCATGCAGCGATAGCCCTTGGCGGCACAGACCATGGCCAGACCGATACCGGTATTGCCGCTGGTAGCCTCGAGAACGATGCTGTCCTTTCTCAACTCCCCTTTATTTTCGGCAGCTTCGATCATCGACAGGGCGATTCGTTCCTTTACCGAGCCCCCGGGGTTTCTCGATTCCAGCTTACCAATCACCGCTACCTTCTTGTTCGTGTTCAGTCGGTTAACGATCACCAGGGGCGTGTTGCCGATGGACTCGAGTATATTGTCATGTATCATCACTTTACCGGACCTTGGGTTATATGCATGCCTGGCCGTCCCCACACGGCTCTGGCCAGACATTACCTCTTTTATTTCTGGGGTCAAGCAGCTTTTCAGGATGGAGCCGCGGGGGATCTGTCACTCTCTTCGGACGGCCTTTGAAACGTACCAGAGACGGGTCATGGCCTTTCTGATCTCTTCGTCCTTGATGAATTCGATCTGCTTCTCGAACTGCTCAATCTCCTGGGTGGTGGGCGGCACCATGCGTGGGCCCTGCTGCTCTATCTTTGTCTCAGACTCCGTCGATTCCCCGACGGTGAATCTTATATCGGAAAAATAACTGACCCGCAGGTAATCGTTGAGGATCTCCAGAAGCTCCAATTTCTTGAATTGAAATTGCTGCACCCAGGCCGAGTTATCCACCTCGAGCCAGAGCACGTCGTTGCTGATCTTGAGCGGCCTCGCATACTTTGCCGTCTCCTGGTCTACGAGTTCGGACCAGTTGGCGAAGACCCGGTGCTGGTCAAATTTTTTCTCCCAGTCCTTGTCTCTTATGATTCCGGCAAATGTCGCCTTCAGGGACTGATCGCCATAGTTATAGGTGCGTTTTCTCATCTTCTATTAGCCGCCGCTTTCTTTGACTCTGATGCTGTCTTTCCGTGTATCTCCCCTTCGTTTTAATGGTTTGGAGGGCGATTGGCAAGTCCGGCTCCACACAAAAAAGGCCCGCATGTCACGAAGACATGCAGGCCTCACTGCCGGGAGAACTACTGGCAGAAGTTTAGTATTTGGTCAGATAGGTGTCGAGTTCCCAATCGGTCACGGCACAGCGGTAGTCATCCCATTCCGCCTCTTTGCCCACGATATATTTAGCAAAAATGTGGTCGCCGAGGGTCTCTCGCGACAATGGATTGGCCTTGAACTCCTCAAGCGCTTCTTTGAGGCTGCCGGGCAGTACGGTGATTCCTTTCGCTTCCATCTGCGCTGCCGTCATCTCGAAGATATCCTCGTCTACAGAGAATGGAGCCTTGAGGTTATTTTTCACTCCGTCCAGACCGGCATTGAGCATCATTGCCAGGGCCAGGTAGGGGTTGGTGCTTGGATCGGGGCAGCGCACCTCGGTACGGGTGGACATGCCGCGGGCGGCCGGGATGCGAACCAGGGCCGAACGGTTGGAGGCCGACCAGGCGGCGTAAACCGGCGCCTCGTAGCCGGGAACCAATCGTTTGTAGGAGTTGACCAGCGGATTGGTAACGGCCACAAAACTGCGGGCGTTTTTCAGGATGCCGGCAATATATTTGTAGGCGACATCGGAAAGCTGAATGTCATTGGACTCGTCAAAAAAGGCGTTGGTGCCGTCGAGATTGAACAGCGACTGGTTCGTATGCATACCGGAGCCGTTGATACCGAAGATCGGCTTGGGCATAAAGGTTGCGTGCAGACCATATTTGGAGGCCACAGATTTCACGACCCACTTGAAGGTGATGGTATTGTCAGCCGCTTTGAGGGCATCTGCATATTTAAAGTTGATTTCATGCTGACCTTCGGCCACTTCGTGGTGAGAGGCCTCGATCTCGTAGCCCATAAATTCAAGCGTTTCGATGATCTCACGGCGGCAGTCACTGGCCTTGTCGTCGGGGTCGGTAGTGAAGTAGCCGGCCACGTCCTGGGTGATGGTGGTGGCCAACCCTTCTTCATCTCTTTCAAAGAGGAAGAATTCGGCCTCGGTACCTACGTTCATGGTGTAGCCGAGCTCTTTTGCTTCGGCCAGAACACGCTTGAGGTTGACGCGTGGACAGCCCAAGAAAGGAGTTTCATCACTTTTATATATGTCACAGATGATACGGGCGGCGGCGATGCCTTCTTTGTTTCTCCAGGGCAGTATCACAAAGGTGTCATAGTCTGGCTTCAGGTACATGTCGGACTCGTTAATCCGGACGAATCCCTCGATCGATGAACCGTCAAACATGATCTTTCCGTCCAGAGCCTTCTCGATCTGGCTGCGCGGAATGGCGACATTTTTCATAAAGCCAAAAATATCAACGAATTGAAGACGAAAAAAATGGATATTTTCCTCCTCGATAATTTTCATTATTTCATCTCTTGTCATCTCTGTTGTCTCCTATTTGAAGGTTGTTTCAATGTTGAGCTGATTGCATTAATAATCAGTCAAAACCCGTTTACCAATTTGTTACATTTTCTGCAAGCAGAAAATTACAAAAATAATTTTTATTACAAAAATGTTATTTTATTCCCTGCTCCTCATCGGCGCCGATGGCGTGCATCAAGCCGTTGACCACCTCTTTTCTAAACTCTCCCTCTTCTAGTTTTTCACCCTTACTGTCGAGTATATAGAACACGTCGATCAATTGCCCGACCTCGGTTGCGATAAAGGCCTTATGGATGTTTATGCCAAAATCAGCCAGTGTTTGAGTAATCCTGTACAATTGCCCGGGAAAATCTCCCGCATGCACTTCGATGATGGTGAAATCGTCTGAGCCCTGGTTGTCGATCTCAACCCGATACTCATGGCTGCCGATCAGGTCACGCCGGCGGCCATAGCTGTGTTTCAACTTTTCATAGAGACGGTAACCCAGCCCCAGCCGGTGTTTAACGGCACGGTTCAAATCCTCGCTGATCGCCTGCCAGTCACACTCCTCGAAATCGAATGTCTCGGTGGGCCTTACGTCTATCATGTCGACCACGGTGCCGTCCGACCAGGTAAATATCTGGGCGTTGACCACCTCCAGTTGATTAAGGGTCATCACCCCGCAGATTTTTGCCAGCAGACCTGGCTGATCGATGGACATGACCAGCACCGACCAGTGCTCACCGGCCTCCTCCGCAGTTACCAGCGCTTTCTGGCGAATCAGTCTGTAGTGATCCCGGTGATACCTCAAGTGATTGACGACGGTTCCTGGAGTGAAACTGGCCAGATAATCGGCCGACAGATCAGCCACATCCATCTTCAGGCCGCTTTCCGCCTCGACCAGCAGGGCGACCTGATCGCGCAGCCAGGCAACTCCGTCCTCGTAGTACCGGTCAACGGCGGCAGGGCTGTCGAGCTGGGCGGCGGCGGCCTCGAGATAGGCCTTGACCTTCAGATACATTTCACGCATCAGCACCGCTTTCCAATCACTCCAGGCTGATGGCCCGGTTGCTCGAGAATCAGCCACCGACAGCAGGTAGAGCATGGCCAATCGTTCAACTGACGTGATGGTCTCGGCGCAGCGCTTGATAAAGGCCTGATCTTCGAGATCCCGGCGCAGTGCGTTCTCAGGGATAAAGAGATGGTAGCGAATCAGAAAAGCGAGCAGTTCGATTTCCTCAGCGTCCAGGCACAGGCGCTGCCCGATCGTTTCCGCCAACTCAGCGCCGTATTCAGAATGATCCCGACCAGATCTTTTACCGATATCATGCAATAGCGCGGCCAGAAATAAGGGGCGGCTGTGCTCTACCTGCTCAACAATTTCCGGCTCTTCCCCTATCACCTTGTGGAGTTCGACAACCGCCTGCAATGAGTGCCGGTCGACCGTGTAAATGTGGTAGACGTCGTGTTGGGCCAGCGCATCGATACGGGCAAATTCCGGAAGGTACATGCCCAGCAGACCGGTCTCCAGCATCCCCTCGAGCACCGGCAGCACCGACTCTGAAGAGCCCAGAATGGCGTGAAACGGCTTGGCCATCCGCGGCGATTTTCTCATTTTATCGCCGATCAGACCGAGATTGTCGGTGATATGCATTTTTGAGCGGTGGTGTACCCCCACTCCGGTTTTGGCAGAGGCCAGAAAGGTGCGCATCAAGAGATACGGTTTGGCGGCCAGGGTTTCCGGCCCTGCCCTCAGGTGCACCCGGTTGTCTCGAATCTCAATGCCCTTTTCCAGGTCACGGTCACTGACCCGCTGCTCTTGGGTGGTGAGCCCGAGGACTTCGCTGACGTGATCGAAAAACAGGTCGTGGATTACGGTTATGGTACTCAGATGCCCGTAAACATCACGCATGAACCCTTCGACGCTGAGCCCGGTGCCGGATTTGCTGTAGTCAAACGCCTCAGCCATCTCCTCCTGCTGCTCAAAGTAGAGCTGATCGTTTTTCCTGCCGCTGATGTAATGCAGACGGTTTCTGATTCTCACCAGCATGTTGTGAGCATCGTTGAAGCGCTCTCCTTCACTGGGCAGTAAAAATCCTGCTTCGATAATTTCGTCGAAAGTACTGATGCCAAATACCACTTTGGCAGCCCAGATCATCGACTGGATATCCCGGAATCCGCCTTTGCTCTCTTTGATATTTGGTTCAAGCAGGTAACCGTGACTGCCGAAGCGCTCCCGCCGTTCCGCACTCAATTCATTGAGATCGCAGATAAATTTACGACGCCGCCCATCGACAAACTTGTGCCTGAACTCGGCCATAAGTTGGTGAAACAGCTCTTCAGAACCGCCAATGCAGCGCCCGTCGAGCAGGGCGACCTGAAAGATGATATCCTCGGCCGCCTGCTTCAGAGATTCATCGATGGTCCTGACCCCATGGCCAACTTCGAAGCCGGTATCCCAGAGCGGGTAGAGAATGGCGTCGGCGATTGCACCGACTCTCTTTCTGATTTCCGGTTTGAACAGGATCATCAGGTCAATGTCCGAGAACGGAAAGAGTTCCTGGCGGCCATAACCGCCCAGCGCCACCAGCGCCACCTGATTATCCTTTTCAGCGTTATCAATGCCGGCGAAACAGTCTCTGATGAACTCATCGGCCAGGCCGCTGAGGTTGCGCAGCAGAGATGTCCCGCTCAACCCCTGGGACCAGAGATCATCCAGGGCCTGACGCTGGGTCTTCAGTTTGATGGTCATACAGATCAGACAGCGTCGCTGTTCTCTTCTCCGGTCCTTACCCGGACGATGCGTTCAATCGGCAGCACGAAAATTTTTCCGTCACCAATCTTACCGGTATTGGCCGATTCCCTGATCTTGTCGACGACCTGATTGGCAATGTCTGCCGAAACAACGATCTCGATCTTAATTTTAGGCAGAAAGTCTACCACATACTCCGCACCCCGGTAGATCTCGGTATGTCCCTTCTGTCTTCCGTACCCCTTTACCTCGGTAACGGTCATCCCCTTGATGCCGATCTCGGTCAGCCCGTCCTTGACGTCGTCGAGTTTGTGCGGCTTGATGATCGCTTCTATTTTTTTCATATCTCTCCCTTTTAATCTGGCTCGTCGAGGCAACGACCGATGGTTCTGGTCTAGGCAACCAGTAAATTATATCCTTTTTGGAAACGTTGAATTATATCCTTGTTGGAAACTCTGAAAATTAGGATTTTCAAGGTAGCTAGTTGTAAGCCGTCTCAGAGTGCTCGGTAGAATCCATACCGGCAACCTCCGACTCCTCGCTCAACCGCAGCCCGATGGTTGCGTTTATGGCTTTGAATATAAGCCAGCTTACCCCAAATGCATAGGCACTGACGACCACGGCACCAATTATTTGGGCTACAAGCTGTCCCGGATTGCCGTGAAACAACCCATCTACTCCTCCTGGATTGACTGCCGTCGAGGCGAAAAGACCGAGACAGATGGTACCGACCAACCCCCCGACGCCATGGATACCGACCACGTCGAGTGAATCGTCGAGATTGAATTTCATTTTCATATTGACAAAACTGTAGCAGAAAGTACCGCCGAGCAGCCCGACCAGAATGGCGACATTGGGCCCGACAAAACCGGCGGTCGGAGTGATGGTCGCCAGTCCGGCAATGGCCCCCGAGGCCGCCCCCAGGGTGGTCGGGTTGCCTTGTATTTTCCACTCCAGAGCTACCCACATGGCCATACCCGCCATGCCTGCCAGATGGGTGGCGACGAAGGCGGTGGCCGCAACCTCATCCGCTGCCAGAGCCGAACCGCCGTTGAAACCGAACCAGCCGAACCAGAGCAGTGCGGCACCCATCACCGTCATCGGCAGGCTGTGGGGCATGAAATTGGTCCTGCCAAAGCCCTTCCTCGGCCCAATAACAAGAACCCCGGCCAGGGCGGCCATGCCGCAGGTGGCGTGGACCACCAGACCGCCGGCGAAGTCCATTACGCCAAGGGCGCCGAGCCAGCCGCCGCTGCTCCAGATCCAGTGACAGACAGGATTATAAACAAACACGGCCCAGAGCACCGAGAAAATCATAAAAGGCACGAACCTGACCCGCTCGGCAAAGGCTCCGGTAATCAGCGCCGGCGTGATTATGGCAAACATACACTGATAGATCATAAACACTGTCTGAGGAATGGTCGTGGCGTAGTCAGGACTCGGGGCCGAGGTGACGCCGTTGAGTCCGAACCACGACAGATCACCGATAAAGCCGCCGATAGTCGGCCCAAACGACATTGAGTAGCCCAGATAGACCCATTCGATAGTTATCAGCGATATCATAAACAGACTCTGCATAATCGTACCGAGCACATTCTTGCCCCTGACCATGCCCGCGTAAAATAAGGCCAAGCCCGGCGTCATCAGCAGCACCAGTCCAGCCGAAATAATTATAAATGCCGTATCCGCCTTGTTCATTCCTGTCCTCCATGGGTGCCCGAAACGCCGCTTCCGGCACTTCAGTTATTTTACATTTTTGTAACATAATTGTATTTATTGTAGCGGATGATAACATGGATGGAAGGATATTCAATAATTTTTTTTCGTTTTGTATTGGCCCGACACCAAGAGCTAGCCACTATAGTAAACACAGGGTACTTTTTTTGTTTTCGGAATCAGGTTCACAGCCGCTCATCCAGCCTCGGAGTTGTTCGCGGGCTCTTGTTCCGACACTAGGGTATCGAACCGAGTTGACTGTTGACGTTCAGTATCGGGCATGTTTGGATACTCATCCTAACCACCGCCGAGGCAACAGCATATGAATGTAGACGGAACACATTATCGAACCATCTGGGTATCCTCCGGCAGCGAATCATCGGTGGAGATCATCGATCAGCGCCAGTTACCCCACCGCTTTGTTACCGTATCCCTCGAGGATGTCGACGCTGCCTACAGAGCCATAAAGGATATGCTGGTCCGCGGCGCCGGGCTCATCGGAGCGACCGCCGGCTATGGCATGTACCTGGCCGCTTTGCAGGCTGATGACAACCGTATCCGGGAGGAACTGGAAAGAGCCGGCAGTCATCTGAAAAGCGCCCGGCCCACGGCCCGCAATTTGGGCTGGGCAGTCGATCGGCTTCTGGCCGCTGTCGCTCAACTCGACTCAGCCCCAGCCATTCGCCATCGCGCCTTGACCACCGCCACGGCAATTGCCGATGAGGATGCCGATTTCTGCCGGATGATCGGTGAACACGGCAGGTCACTGATCGCAACTATTGCCGCTGCGAAGCAAGGCGAGCCGGTGAACATCCTGACCCACTGCAATGCCGGCTGGCTGGCCTTTGTTGATTACGGCAGCGCCACTGCGCCGATCTATGCGGCCAGGGATATGGGCATCGACCTGCACATCTGGGTCGACGAGACCAGACCCTGGAATCAGGGCTCCCGCCTGACCTGCTGGGAACTGGCCCAGGAAGGTATCAGTCACACTCTGATCACCGACAACGCCGGCGGTCACCTGATGCAGCACGGGAAGGTGGATATGGTAATAGTTGGTTCCGACAGGACCACCCGCACCGGTGATGTAGCCAACAAGATCGGTACCTACCTCAAGGCCCTGGCGGCTGCGGACAACAATATACCCTTCTATGTGGCGCTGCCCTCCTCCACTTTCGACTGGCAGCTTGCCCATGGTACTGATATCGAAATAGAAATCAGGTCAGGCGATGAAATTACTACTATCACAGGTCTGACAAAAAATGGTACTATGGAGTCAGTCAAGCTGGCGCCCGACGGTGTCGAGGCGGCAAACTACGGGTTCGATGTGACCCCGGCCCGGCTGGTGAGCGGCCTGATCACTGAGCGGGGTATTGTGGCGGCCGAAGAATCGGCCATCGAAAAGCTGTTCGCGGATAAGCTTAGAGACCCAAGGAGTCTTCATGGCACACGGTGAAAAACGCAAGTTCATAAGATGGGACGCCATCCATTTACTCGATTACGTCGTTCTCCACCCCGACGGTTCGAAAGGTCGTTACTCGATGGGCAGAACGCTTGATGTCAGCCTCAACGGACTGAAACTTGAGACTTCCTACGAACTGCCGCTGGAGGCGGAGCTTGAAATCACCGTCGGGATCGAAGATGACCTCGTCGATCTGGTCGGCCGCATCACCCACAAGTCCCTGCAGGGGGGACGCCACGTATCGGGTATAGAATTCGTCAAGATGTCGGCTGAAGGCCGCCGTGTCTTCAGGCTCTATACCGATGCCTTCAAGAAATATCAGGAAGATCCAGAATCCGTCGAATAACAAATTACCCGGTCGACCCGGTCTTCTCGCAGTCGAATAACCCTCTCATTTTTCCACACAAATCAGGGTTTTGGGATCAAGATCAAGGCACCGTTGAACATTTTACCGCAGGAATAGAATCACTATTTTGAGGATAAAACTTTCATCTCTAACGAAGAGATTGAGCCAAAAGACAATTTTTTACTCGTTTCTCCCGTAAATATCCTCAAACCGCACAATATCATCCTCGCCGAGATAACTGCCGATCTGCACCTCGATCAACTCCAGTGGAATAACTCCCGGGTTTTCAAGCCGATGCATGTTGCCGGCAGGAATGTAGGTTGACTGATCCTCGTGCAGCAGGATCTCTTTGTCGCCGTTGGTGACCAGGGCCGCCCCTTTAACCACCACCCAGTGCTCATGCCGATGGTGATGCATTTGTAGAGATAGCTTTTGCCGCGGCTTGACAGTAATTTTTTTGATCTGGTAGCGCGGCTGGATCGCCAGCACCGAATAGCTTCCCCAGGGACGGTACACCGTCTGGTGAAATTTCAACTCGTCGCGTGCTTCACGTTTGAGCCGATTGACCACTTTTTTGACATCCTGGGATCTTGAGAGTGGCGCGACCAGAACCGCGTCTGCAGTTTCAACCACGAGGGTGTCTTCCAGCCCAACTGCCGCTATCATCAGGTCTTCAGCTCTGATCATAGAATTTCTGGTGTCTTCGAGTACCACATCGCCCTGGCACACATTGCCGTTTTCATCCTGATCGAGCACCTCGTAAAGGGCCTGCCAGGAGCCAATATCACTCCAGCCCAGATCGGCAGCCACCACTACTGCCTTGTCGGTTTTTTCCATCAGCGCATAATCGATTGATTCGCTGGGACAACGCTCCATTTCTTCGGCTGAGAAACGATAGAAACGACCATCCCTGGTGCCGGCGGCAACCGCCTCCGTCATGGCCGAGATAATCTCTGGTGCGTGGGTTTCCATTTCCGCTCGGAAGGTCTCGGCGGAGAAGGCAAACATGCCACTGTTCCAAAAGTAATTGCCGGCGGCCAGATATTGCTCGGCAACGCCGAGTTCGGGTTTCTCTTTAAAGGACGATACTCGGCCTTCAGCGTCGCCTTCGATATACCCATAGCCCGTTTCAGGCTTCTGCGGTTCGATGCCAAAAGTGACGATGGCCCCGGCAGCAGCTTTGCTCGCGGCGATGGCCACTGCGTCGTTGAAGGCGCCTGCATCCCTGATCAGGTGATCGGCCGGCAGGATCAGCAGGATCACATCCGGGTCGCTGCTCAGCCCGTTTATATATTCCACCGCCCCCGCGATCGCCGGTGCCGTATTGCGGCCTACGGGTTCGAGCAGGATGGTATAGTTTGCGCCCAGGCCCAACTCGTCGATCTGGCTTTTGGTAATAAATCGGTGATCCTCACCAACGACGACAATCGGCGGTAAGCTTGCTTCTATTCCACCAACTCTTTTGATGGTATTCTGCAGCAGCGACATCTCGTCGGTGAGGCAGAGCAGCTGTTTGGGATAAATTTCGCGGGACAGCGGCCAGAGCCTGGTTCCCGTTCCCCCTGCCAGAACCACAGGTTGGATTTTTGCCATCTGTATCTCCTGATTAGACTGATCTCTTATGTTGCGCCAAGCAATCGCGACGATTCAGTGTTCCCTTCTCAATCGCGAATGAGGGCGAGCAGCTCAGCGGTTTTTTGCTCCAGCAAGGCTGCATCCCCTCTGGTCTCCACATTGAGTCGCAACAACGGCTCGGTATTTGATTTTCTGATATTAAACCTAAAATCCTCAAAAGCAACACTCAAGCCGTCGACCGTTTCTCTGATCCCCCCGGGAAAAGCTTTTTCCACCTTACCGATCACCCCATCGGGGTCTTTCACCACTGAATTGATTTCACCCGAGATCGGATAGGCATCCATCCTTGAGCCGATAAGCTCGGACAGCGGCTTACCGGTCCTGCTCATCAGCGAATAAATGAGCAGCCAGGGGATCATACCCGAGTCGCAGCAGCCGAAGTCACGGAAATAGTGATGGGCCGACATCTCGCCCCCGTAGACAGCCCGCTCCTGCCACATCCGTTCTTTGATCAGGGCGTGCCCGGTCCTGGTCTGCACGGGAATGCCCCCGGCCGCCTCCACCAGTTCAACGGTATTCCAGACCAGACGAGGGTCGTGCAGGATTTTGGCTCCTTTTTCACGGCTCAGCATTTCCTGGGCCAGCAGCCCGACCATATAATACCCCTCGATGAAATTCCCCTGCTCGTCCCAGAAAAAACAGCGATCGAAATCGCCGTCCCAGGCGATGCCGAAGTGGGCCTGATCGAGGGT
The DNA here is from genome assembly GCA_963759125.1 of uncultured delta proteobacterium. Classification (GTDB taxonomy): domain Bacteria; phylum Desulfobacterota; class Desulfobulbia; order Desulfobulbales; family Desulfocapsaceae; genus JABDQA01. Next base: position 1,344,565 of record CAVWXN010000005.1, on the reverse strand, counting down.
CACCGCGGCCGCCGTCTCTTTTCTGTTTTCAGGTAGCAAAGGATTCGGCACCCCGTTCGGGAAGGTGCCGTCCGGCTGGTGATGCAGTCTGAAAAACTGAACCGGCAAGCGCTCCTCGAGTAGATCAAGGACAGCTCCGGCACAACCGTTGCCGCTGTTGACCACCACCTTCATAGGAACCAGGGAGTCAAGCGAGACATGACTGAGCAGATGATCTATATAGTCAGTCTTGTCCTCCAGCCTCAACTGAGTGCCCCGCCGGTCGCCAGGGTCGGGGACCCGGCCGTCGACGATCATGCGGCCGATCTCAAACAACCCGTTTTCTCCAGTCACCGGCCGGGCACCCTTCTGCACGAATTTCATGCCGTTGTAGTCGGCCGGATTGTGACTGGCGGTGATCATTATCCCCCCGTCAATTCCCTGATCCTCAAGGCTGAAGGCACCGTGATACACCTCTTCGGTACCGCACAGCCCCAGATGCAGGACATCCACTCCCAGGCGGTTGAGCCCGGCCGCCAGAGCCTCGGTCAACTCCGGGCTCGAAAGCCGAATATCGTGGCCGACGACCAGCTTTGCCGGCTTGAAAACGGCCCCGAAGCAGCGGCCGATCTGTTCCGCCAATTGCGCATTGAGTTCATCAGGAACTCTCCCTCTGATGTCGTAGGCCTTGAAACAGGCCGGTGTTCCGGCAGCCATTTTTCATTCCCTTTTTCTGAAAGACTGTTATATTCGATCTGGCAAAGTTCAGTGCTAACAATCTACCCCTATCCAGGTTCTTTAGTAAAGAATTTCTAGCAGGTTAGCCCTCATGAAAGGAATAATACTGGCCGGCGGTTCCGGCACCAGGCTTTATCCGCTCACCAAGGTCATCAGTAAACAGCTTATCCCTGTCTACGACAAACCGATGGTCTATTACCCGCTGTCGGTGCTGATGCTGGCGGGGATCAGAGACATTCTGCTCATTTCGACCCCCCATGACCTTCCCTATTTCAGTGAGCTGTTCGGAGACGGCGCCCATCTCGGCCTGAGCATCAGCTACGCAGTTCAGCCGCGCCCCGAAGGGCTGGCCCAGGCCTTCGTCATCGGCAAAGAATTTATCGGCAACGACTCGGTCTGTCTGATTCTGGGTGACAATATATTTTTCGGGCCCGGCTTTACCTCGATCCTGGCCAATTCTGCCAGGCTTCAGTCCGGCGGTCTGATCTTCGGCTATCTGGTGCGGGATCCTGAGCGTTACGGCGTGGTGGAATTTGATGACGACAATAATGTCGTCTCGATCGAAGAAAAACCGACGGTGCCGAAATCGAAATACGCGGTTCCCGGCCTCTACTTTTATGACAACCAGGTGGTTTCCATCGCCGAACAGGTAGAGCCTTCAGCCCGGGGCGAACTTGAGATCACCGATGTCAATCTCACCTATCTGCAGCAGGGCAATCTCCGGGTAGAACCGCTGGGCCGCGGTTTCTGCTGGCTTGATACGGGTACCCACGAATCACTGCAGCAGGCCTCGAGCTATGTACAGGCCGTGCAGGAACGGCAGGGGTTGAAAATAGCCTGTATCGAGGAGATCGCCTACCAGCTTGGCTACATAACCCTTGACGAATTGGCGGCGCTGGCCCATGACACCCTGAAAAACCAATACGGCCAATACATCATGGAACTGGTCGACGAACATAAACAGAATTCTTGATTCATGAATATCCTCATCATAGGCAGCGACGGCCAGCTCGGCACCGACTGCATCAAAAAATTGTCAGCTGACCACCGGGTGGTCGCCGTCGATTACCCTGAAATAGATATTACCAGCCGGCAGAGCCTAGCCGCAGCCTGGGTCGCCCACAAACCGGAGGCGGCGATCAATTGCGCCGCCTACACCGCGGTGGACAAGTGCGAAACTGAATCCGAAGCGGCCTGGCTCGTCAACGCCGACGGTCCCCGGTTCATCGGCGAAATTGCTGCAGAGAGTGGTTGCCGGGTCATTCACATCTCCACCGATTATGTGTTTGATGGTAAAAAAGAGGTGCCGAATCCCTATGTCGAGGATGACCCGGTTAACCCGCTGTCCGAATACGGCCGTTCGAAACTGGCAGGAGAAGAGTATCTGCGAGCCAGCTGTCCCGAGGCGACAATTCTCCGCACCGCCTGGCTCTATTCCGCCAACGGTCCAAATTTTCTGAAAACCATGCTCAGGCTGGCCCTTTCCGATCCCCGAAAAAAATTCACCATCGTCAACGACCAGTTCGGCTCCCTGAGCTGGTCCTGGACCCTCGCCATCCAGATCGAAAAACTGCTCGAGGCCGATCTGAGCGGCGTGATCCACACGACCTCGGATGGCTATTCCAGCTGGTATGAAGCAGCCTGTTATTTCCTCGACAGGATGGGCGTCGACCACTCGTTCGTTCCCTGCACCACCAAGGACTACCCCACCCCGGCCCACCGGCCTGCCAATTCAATTCTGCGCAACAAGGTGCTCGATGACCACGGTCTATCTGTATTTCCATCCTGGAAAGACGATGTGGATCGCTTCACCGAAGCGTTCCGAGACCAGCTGCTTGAAGAGGCTCGAGCAGAACCGGCGGCTTCTTGAACTCAAGGCTGGAGGGGACACATGCCGTTGTGTCTCTTTTGGCGTAACTTCTTGCCTTATCGATGATTTTCTACTCGGGGACCCAATGACATGTGTCCCCGATGATCCCGATAATCAATCAACGTCCCGTGGTGTGAGTAAGATTGCAGGCAGGACGTTCGGAGTGATCCGGTGCCAGACTGTTTTCGTGGCTGAATTCACCGATCAAGGCATCGATCAATTTCTTCTGCTCGAGGTCGATCTCGACAATATCAAAACCGACAACATGAAATTCCGGAATAGGGTCCGGTCGACACCATATACAACTGATTTTCAGAAGCATTTCGGTTCTGCCCAGCACCTCCTTGGGCAGAATCAGGCGGGCGTTGTAAACCGCCTCTCTTTTGATTTTCCGTTCACTGACCAGCCTTATACCGGCCGTTGAAATATCGGTAAGATGCCCGAGGATCTGAGAGCTGTCCTGGTCGAACACTCGCAGGTAAAAAACCAGACGGCGGCGTTCAACCGTTCTATTTTCCTTGGTATGGGATTGATCCTTTGGCTGATTCTTTTCCTTCATCATCTGTCTCCTGACAGCGGGGTCAACTCGATCTCTCCGACGGCGCCGATCTTTTCACCGCAGATGATCAGCACGCCGCGCAGCAACGGTATCGATTTTGCCACCTCAAGGGCCCGTTCAATGCCTCTAGCGGACTTTCCGGCACTGCCGACCTCGTTGCCCAGCCGGGTAGCAGCGGCATCTGCAACGAAAGCTGAATCGGCAAGCACGGTCACCGAATCGGCCAGACCGAAGCTCAGGCTGTGACCGACAGTTCCCGACGAGGTACAGATGCCCAGCGGCATCTGGGCAGGCAATATTTTAAGACCCAGTCGATTGCTCAGGGGCGACTGGCCTGCGTAGACGGAAACGGTGAGTTCTGTGCTTCTGTTGAGATAAATGTCACCGCCATTTTCAACAATAAGCTCTTTGAAACCTGCTTCAAGAAGGCCGCGCCCGACAAATTCGGCAATCCCGCCGGCCACCGCCGCCATCGGTCCAACCCCGCATTCCCTGGCAGCCTGCAGCATTCTGCCTACCACCGGCGGGGCCAGTTCATCAGGCTCAAGCGGGGTAAGTGAAGAACCAAAGTCGGGGTGTCCGGCAAGGTAGTTTTCGATCTGCAGCCGATATCTGGTTGCCAGCTCACCTGCTTCCCCGGTAACATCTTGTCCGGCCAGGATGTGCAGATCCGTTTCTTTTAATTTGAAAAATGTAGATACCAGCTCTTCCTCACTGGCGAGGCTGCGATAGCTTCTCCGGCGGTACAAATCGGGCGTTCTTTTCTTCACCCCTTTCTTCATTGCGGCAGCTATTCAGGTGCGATTTTCATTTCCTGCTCGGCCTCTTCATCGCCGTCTTCCTGCCTGAGAATGGATGACATCTCTTCGATGGCGATGGCCGGCTTTTTATGGCGTAAGGCATCGCGTATTTCCTCATCCTCGATGATCTCTCTGGTAAGATCAGACATTTTATTCAGTGCCGGGCAGGTCTGACAGGTTCTGAGCATCTCATTTTCAGGCGCCATCAGGGTGCCCAGGAGCATATGGACCAGGACGACCAGAATCAGCGCCTTGGCAAGGCCGAGGACAGCACCGAGGATTCTGTCGAACCACGGCGTTATGGTCACTTGAATGACCTGGGCCAGCGCCTTGCCTATGAGGAAGGCAATGACATAGGTGAGCGCGAAAGTTATGACATAGGCCGCCAGGAAGACGACCTTGGGGTTCTCGGATATGCTTGTCAGGAAAGGAAAAAGCTGGTCGTGGTATCTGCTGGCGGTAAAGTAACCCAAGTAGAGCGCCAGCAGGGGAGTAATCTGCCGCAGCATTCCCTGCCAGATCCCTCGCACCAGCAGCAGAATAACAATGCCTGCGATTACGAAATCATAGGCGCTAAGATGTATACTTTCCATGATCACCCCTTGCAGAAGAGGGTAAGTAGTCGTACTGTGTGGGTTGTTTGTCTTTACCATTTAGTTATCAAGAAGGCTTGAAATTGCAATAAATTTTATTTTTACCATGTTATCGAATCACAACCGGGAAATCTCATCTTCACTGATGCCCGACGATCTTCACCATTTTCTCAGTCAACGCGCTCCCGGTCAGTCATTGGGTATGGTCCTGATCGACCGCCACCGAGTGCTGAACGGCAACCACTCAGAGCTGGTCAACACCTGGCTCAATAAGGAAGAAAAAAATCAGCTTGGGCGCTATTCTTTTGAGAAGCGCAGGACCGAGTGGTTCTTGGGCCGCATCTGCGCCAAGCAGTCTACTATGGATCTGCTTGAACGCCTCGAGATCGAGGCCATCGATCCTCTGGAGATAACCATCTCCAGCAGCCCTTCCGGCAGACCTTATCTCCAGCTCCCCTCGTTGAAGGGGCTTGAGCGGATTCCAGATATCTCCATTTCTCACTCCCACGACAAAGTCATCGCTCTCGCCGGCAACTGCCGCTGCGGTATCGACGTCCAGCTGTTGACCGATACCCTGTTCAAGGTCAGGGATCGGTTCTGCTCGGAAACCGAGTTGGCACTTCTCAATGCCACTTCCGAAGATGAACTGACCCAGCTCGGTCTGCTCTGGGTTGCCAAAGAAGCGCTAAGAAAATCTCTGGAAAGCAATAGGCCAGCCGGATTTCTGAGCCTGCACCTGAACGAGGCGAGGCGTGAACAGCACTACTGGCTGCTTGATTTTCACCTCGACGACCCCCAGGCCGGGAGCGGCTCCTTTTCAACTGTCGTTCATATCGACAACCACTACTGCCTCGGGGTCTGTACCCTTCCCGGAGCTCAGGACGATGCCCGAACTCCCTGAAGTCGAAGTAGTCAGGCGCGGACTCCTCAACCATCTGCCCGGAAGGACTATTACCGGATTGTTCACCGACGGAAAAAGGCTGCGGCTGCCAGTCCCCGAACAAGAGCTCAGAGCCCGCCTCACCGGGGCCCGGATCATCGACGTGAGACGCCGGGCAAAATACCTGCTCATCGATTTCGACAAAGGAGAGTTGCTGATACTTCACCTGGGAATGACCGGTATCCTCGGCCTGTTTCCCAGTGAAGTTGAAATCTCTACCCATGACCACGTGTGCTGGAACCTCGACAACGGCTATGATCTCAGATTCAATGACGTACGCAGGTTCGGCTCGGTCCGGCTCATCGGCCCGGAGCATATTGCAAAGCTGGAGCAGACGGTTTTCAAAGAAACCGGTCCGGAGCCGTTTTCAGAAAATTTTAATGGCAGCTACCTCTACAGAAAAGCACTCAAAAAACAGCAGCCGATTAAAAATTTCATCATGGACGGCCGGGTGGTGGCCGGCGTCGGTAACATATACGCCAACGAGAGTCTATTCAACGCCGCAATCCGGCCGACCAGAAAAGCCGGTGCCGTCAGTGAAAAACGTTATGATCTGCTGGTCAACAAAATCAGAGAAGTGCTTACCACTGCCATTGAATGCGGCGGCTCGACGATCAGTGACTTTATCGATACCAGCGGGGCCAGAGGATATTTCCAGATTCACTTCAATGTCTACGGCAGAAAAGACCAGCCCTGCCTCACCTGCGGCACCCTGATCAGACATCGGAAACTTGGGGGCAGAGCATCGTACTTCTGTCCTGCCTGCCAGCGCTGACAAACTTTATCATAAAGTTGAAGGGCTCCCTGAAATCCTGATTCAATTCTTTGACTTCTGCATCTCTGTGCATATCTTTGCACTAGCATTTTTTGCAGATCATCTAGCCCATGTTTCTATTAACAAAAATCTGATTTTCAGCCGGACGGCTGGCCGAGGAGGAAGAGGATATGGCAGCACGAATAAAGGCGGTTGACGCATTGGAGATTCTGGATTCCCGGGGTAATCCCACAGTCAAGGTTTTCGTTGATCTTGAGGACGGCACCCGGGCCGGCGCCTCGGTACCGTCAGGAGCGAGCACCGGAGAGAACGAGGCGATCGAGTTGAGGGACAATAATTCGTCCCGCTATCTTGGCAAAGGCGTCCTCACCGCAGTCGACAACGTTACCAAAATCATCGCTCCTGAAATAACAGGTTTCGATGCGCTTAACCAGGCGGCGATAGATCGGATGATGATCGATCTCGACGGCACCGACAACAAAGCCAATCTCGGGGCCAACGCCATTCTTGGCGTCTCCATGGCTGTTGCCCGGGCCGCAGCCAAGTCGCTGAATATCCCGCTCTATCGCTATTTAGGCGGCAGCGGATCCTGCCGGTTGCCGGTACCGATGATGAATATTTTAAATGGCGGTGAACACGCAGACAACAGTGTCGATTTTCAGGAGTTCATGGCCATTCCACTGGGTTTTAGCACCTTCAGCGAAGGCCTCAGGGCCATTGCCGAGACCTTCCATGCCTTGAAGAAACTGCTCAACAGCAGGAACCTGGCAACCGGCGTCGGAGATGAGGGCGGTTTTGCCCCCAATCTGGCCAGCAACGAAGAAGCAATGGACATTATCATGGAGGCCATCAAGAAAGCCGGCTATCGGGCTGGTGTCGACATTGCCCTGGCCCTTGACAGTGCGGCCAGTTCATTCTCCACCGATCTGAAGTCGGAATACGAGCTCAAATGGTCCGGCGGCGGCACCTTGTCGAGCAAGGAGATGGTCGAGATGGCTCAGAAATGGGTCAACGACTATCCGATCGTCTCCTGGGAAGATCCCCTGGCCGAGGGGGACTGGGACGGTTTCAGCATGCTGACCAGCAAAGTGGGTGATAAGGTGCAGATCGTCGGCGACGATGTCTTTGTCACCAACACCCGCTACATTGAGCGCGGTATCGACTGGAAAACGGCCAACTCTGTGCTGATCAAACTTAATCAGATCGGTACGGTTACTGAAACAGTTGAAGCCATCAGGCTCTGCCGGGATGCGGGGTGGACGTATGTTATCTCCCATCGGTCAGGAGAAACAGAAGACACTTTCATCGCCGATTTCGCGGTGGCCATGGACGGCGGTCAGATCAAGACCGGCTCAGCCTCGCGCTCAGACCGGATTGCCAAATACAACAGGCTGCTCGAGATCGAACACGAACTCGGTCGGGAAGCGCGCTACTATTGGAAACGCTAGCATGAGGCTGAGGAAATAGCATAATTATTCATGTGACTCCAATCTATTATTCATGAATTCGGTAACTTAACCAGTGTCTAAAATCGTAAACCTCAGGCTATAGACAAATGGCAACCGAAGAATCGAACATCATTGTCAGGTACTTCGAAGATAACGGCAGGTTTCCAAACAATGACAGCCTGCCGTTGCTCATCATTACCGCCGCCCTGGACCGCAGCACCCTGAGCCCGGAAAAATTTGAAAGGGCCTTCACCCAGAACGGCTGGCCGGCCGCCTGGCGCAACGGTCTCTATGATTTTCATCACTACCATTCCCTGGCCCATGAGGTGCTTGGCATTTACACGGGCTGGGTCAAGGCCTGTTTCGGCGGCCCGGGAGGAGAGACGCTCAAGGCTGAAGCGGGTGATATTATCATAATCCCGGCGGGCGTGTCGCACTGCAATGTGGGACAGTCCGAAGATTTTCGGGTGGTCGGCGGCTATCCTGCCGGCCAGCAATGGGATATGATGTACGGCAAAGATGGCGAGCGGCCGGCAGCAGACGAAAATATTGCCAGCGTCGCCAAGCCTTTATCCGACCCAATCTTCGGGCCCACCGGTCCACTGATGAAACTCTGGTCCTGACTTCAGGCCTCCGACAACAGGAAAAAAACATGGAAGACAAAGCACCGCTCGATAAAAACAAGATTATCCCGGAACGCATGGCGGTTCTCAAAGCGCTGCCGGTTGAGATCAAGCAGCAGCTTACCGGGGATGAGGCCCAGGCTTTTCTCTATGGTGAAGAGTTACCCCCCGGCCTGGCCGAAAAGCTCAAGGACTACCTCGTTGACGAAGAGGGATGAGGGTTTTTAGCAGTTCGAAACAATCAAGCACAGGAGGCTTTATGAAGCCATTCAGCCGCATCGGATTTCTTCTCTTAGCGTCCCTTCTCTTCACCGGCTGCGGCTATAACAGCCTGCAGATGAAAGAGGAACAGGTATTCAAAGCCTGGGCCGACGTCGAAGCCACACTCCAGCGTCGGGCTGATCTTATTCCCAACCTGGTGGCCACCGTACAAGGTTACGCAGCCCATGAAAAAGAGACACTGGAAGCCGTCGTCAACGCCCGGGCCAAGGCCACCTCCGTGCAGCTCAGTCCGGAAGACCTCTCCAACCAGGCCGCCATGCAGCAATTGGCGGAGGCCCAGGGGGGGCTTACCTCAGCTCTGTCCAGGTTGATGCTGGTGGTAGAGCGTTACCCTGACCTCAAAGCCAACCAGAACTTCCTGGATCTGCAGAACCAGCTTGAAGGCACCGAGAACCGTGTCAATGTCGCCCGGCAGCGCTATAATGCGGCGGTGGAGGATTTCAACGGTTCGATTCGCCGTTTTCCGCAAAGCCTGACCAACTCGCTGCTGCTCAAACTCGACAGAAAAGAATATTTCAAGGCCGATGAAGGAGCTCAAGCGGCCCCACAGGTAAACTTCGGTTAAGCCGCCTGCCGTGTCTGGTTTTAGAAGAAGATTGTCAGTTTTCTGCATCTTCTTCTCGCTTGCGCTTTTTCTTACCGTTCAGGCCTTTGCTCTTCAGGTGCCGAGGCTGCAGGGCCGGGTCAATGACTATGCTGATCTGCTTTCCCCGGCCACCGAAGCGTCTCTTGAATCGGTACTGAAAACCCTGGAGTCATCGGATTCTACCCAGATCGTCGTGCTCACCATAACCAGCCTGCAGGGCGACAGTCTCGAGGAGTTCAGCCTGCGCGTGGTCGAAGACTGGAAGATCGGTCAGCAAGGGCTCGATAATGGTGTGCTGCTGCTGGTTGCGCGGGACGACAGAAAAATCAGGATCGAAGTCGGTTATGGTCTCGAAGGCAAGCTCACCGATATGACCGCGGGCCGTATCATCTCCAACGTAATGGAGCCAAGATTCAGGCAGGGCGACTTCAATCAGGGAATAATTGACGGCATCGGCGCCATTGTCATGACGGTGCGGGGAGAATTCACCGCAGCTGGAGAAGCGAAGTCCGGCGGAGCCGGCCGGGAAGACCCCGGGGGACTTCTGACCTCGATGATCTTCATATTTTTTATCTTTGGTTCACTGCTCAGAAAAAGCAAAGCAGCTGCTGCTGCAGTCGGTGGTATTGCCACTCCGCTGCTGGCGTTTCTGCTGTTCGGGATAACCGGACTCGCCCTGCTCGCCCTTATACCCATTGGTATGTTCGGCGGTCTGATGGCTGCTGCGCTGGCAGGATCGGGTGGCGGCGCAGTAAGCAGGGGCGGCCAGGCAGGAGGATACGGCGGTGGTGGATTCGGACGCTCTTCGGGTGGTTTCGGCGGGGGCTTCGGAGGCGGCGGCGGTGGTTTTGGCGGCGGCGGTGCTTCAGGAGGCTGGTGAGAGGAGATGAAAACTCTGGCTCAAAAATTTCTCACCGATGAGGAACAGCGCACGGTGACCGAGGCGGTACAGTCAGCGGAAAAACTGACCTCCGGTGAGATCGTCCCGATGATCGTCTCCGACAGCCATTCCTATCCGCTGGCGAGCATCGTCGGCGGTGTATTTTTTTCCTTGCCGACAGCACTGCTCTCGGCCCGGTTGTTTGGCGGCATGCTCTGGCTGGGAACCGACAACATGTGGATATTCCTTTTATTTTTCTCTCTTTACTATGGGTTCTCCTACCTGGCGGTCAAACAATTTCCCTCACTTAAGCGATGGTTCCTCTCTCCAGCACGGGCTGACCTTGCGGTTCGGGAGGCTGCGGCCGCAGTGTTTTTCAGCGAAGCACTGCATAACACCAGAGATGCCAATGGTATTCTTCTCTATGTCTCGGTGTTTGAACGAAGGGTGTGGGTGCTGGGCGATCACGGCATCGACGAGAAAATCGATCCGCAGGCCTGGCAGGAGATCGTCGATCTGGTCAGCCATGGTATCAAACAGGGCAGCCCCTGCCGGGCGATCTGTGATGGTATCGAGCGTATCGGCACAATCCTGCAGGACTTCTTCCCGATAGAAGCGGACGACAAGGACGAATTACACAACCTGATCATCCGTTGATCAGCTACCTTTTTAAGGGGACACAATACCCAAGGTGTCCCCCTCACAGTTATTCTCGGAAACCAAAAGTCCTTTCGAGCCGGGGGACAATCTGTTCAAGCAGATCTTCACGCCTCAGATAAGGACAGGGATCACCATAAGGGAAATCCCGGCACTGCTGCGGACGGGCCGAATGAATAGTACATCGTGCCCGCATTTTATTGTCACTTAAGAAGATGCAGGACCCGTCAGCTTTTACCCTGAAGGTATTTTTCCCCTCGATGAACTGCTTTCTGACCTCGCCGTCACTCACTTCAAAATGTCGGGCGATGCGGTTTATATCGATGGCATCGAGGTAAAGAGTGGCTCCTTTCAGCCGATAGCAGCAGTACCCGGGGCAGAAGTGACAGAATACCAGGACGCTGGTTCCCGGATTGTCGCCAGCCGCTTCCTGTTCCTGCATTATGGTGTGGGTTTCCAGAGTTGCAAGTGAATGTTTCAGCCAATCGCCACAGGCCGGTAGGCCGGGTTCATCGGCCGCTACCCGAAATGGAGCGGAGAATGACTGGGCGGGGGATCAACTGCCAAAATAGGCGGGTTCGTTGCCGGCTTTCCACTTGATATTGCACCCCATGCTTGGCTGTTGAGCCACCTGAATCTCTTTACCTTCGAGCATCTGAGTCACAGCCGCAGTCAAATCATCCCCCGTAACCGGTGTCGTGTTGCCCGGTCGAGCGGAGTCGAACTGGCCCCGGTAGACCAGCTTCCGATCCTGGTCGAACAGGTAGAGATCCGGTGTGCAGGCCGCCTGATAGGCTTGGGCTACCTGCTGATCCTCATCCACCAGGTAGGGAAAGGTGTAGCCGAATTCCTTTGCATCCTGGGCCATGCGTTCAGGGCTGTCGTCGGGGTGCGTGTTATAATCATTGCTGTTGATGGCAACGACCGTAATACCCTGGCCCTGGTACTCCCTGATCCTCTGTACCAGTTGCTCCCTGATATGGATGACATAGGGACAGTGATTGCACATGAAGATCACCAGCAGGCCCCTGTCGATCTGCTGTTTGCTGAGATCAAAGGAGTTGCCTTCGGGATCCGCCAAGGTGAAGTTGGGTGCTTCTGTGCCAAGGTCGAGCATGGTTGAAGGGGTGAGTGCCATCTGGTAACCTCCGCGATATTCTTAATGTGATCATCTGCAGTCGATGCCTGTCTGAGCACCTTCTGTCCACTAACAATTTATTTATGCATCTCCAGGGTCTAAATCAAGCATCGGGCAGAACGATTTACCCGCTGCCAAACACGCCGAGCATGATTATTCATCTACTCTGAGTTGGCTTGAACGTTTGCACAATCTTTTCACCGGCGAGCCCGGCGTCTTATAGGGGATGATCACAGGGCGATTTCGTCAAGGAAACGGCGTCTCTGGCAGGCAGAGCGCAATCTCAGCTGCCTGATGTGCCTCTGGCACGGACTGAGACCCAGGCGCCGCCAGGCAGCCGTGTCTGCCATTACCTCTATGGCGTCTAGTGAAAGGTTACACCCGTTCTCGATGGCTGCTTAACGGTAAATGTGGTCGCCGATGACCCGCATCCCGGCCAATTCTTCCGCTGTCATGGGTCCCTGCTCGATTATTTTCATATTGTCTTCGAACATGGACAGATCTTTGACTCCCATCATGCAGACATCGATTTCATCCCGAGCCAATACGAAACGATAGCAGTCTCCCGCCCTGGGTACCGGAGTCCTTGGAACCATCTTTTTCTGGTTAATCAGCTGCCCCCAGCTCGTTGCCGTAAACGAGACCAGGCCCGGCCTATCATTTTTAAGGTGTGGAAAGATATCCTGCTCGGCTCCGCGATGCACCGCATTATAGCGAATATGAAAATAATCGATGATACCCTCTTCGATAAGCGGAACGACCACCTCACGGTTGTGGGTGGTCAGACCGATGGCCCTGACCAGGCCGCTCTGCTTAACCTTTACAGCCCAGTCCAGTACCCGCTGGGGAGGCCGCTTCGGATAATAGCCAAGAATAAGACCGTCAACATAATCCGTGCCCAGCTGGGTCAGAGCTGACTTCAGGAAGCGGTCTCCCAGCAGCGCCGAATGGGAATAGCTCAACAGACCGATCACCACTTCCTGGCGCCGTCCCTGGCGGCAAAGCTGCCTGACGAAATCCTTGAAAGCGGAACTGCGTCCTTTGATAAAGGTTCCCCAGGTAAAATAGTTGCAGCCCCTGTCCAGGGCCGCCCTGAAGACATCCGTGTTGGCCCCGAAACTGGAGGAAATGCCGATAGGGGCGACCTCGATACCGGTGCTGCCCAGTTTACATTTTTCAATCATCACTTACTCCATGGGGTGCATTCACCTCAGAAATCAAGTGAAAAACCTGCATAGCCCTGCACTACCTCACAATTCAATCGGGTTTGTAGAAATTCAGTTGCGACATCACCGGTGCAATGGCAGGTGACCAAGCGTTCCAGGTCGAAATCATTGAGGGCCAGGACCGTGTCCTCTAACCGCTCGGAAGTTGCATTAAGCAGGTGAAGGCCGCCGATAACACAGTGTATTTGGGTGGTGCCGGCGAGGTCGATGATCGCTCTTATCGTATTTACGATGCCGGCATGACTGCATCCCACACAAATGACCAACCCCCTGGGCGTCTCAATCCAGAGCGCATTGTCGTCCTCTATCGGGTCAGGCCGCTCTGCCAGCGGATCATAATAGAAAGATCCTCCGGTATCCTCGTATTCTGTCTTCCTTGAGATCGGCCCACTTAGTCCGATATCTGGGGAAATCTTGAGAGGATGGGTAAGCCAGTGAATCGAGTCTTCCGGTAACTCCCAGAGCGACCGCATGGCTGCGGCTGGCATCCTGACCGATTTGGTTTCCCCGTCTCCCTCGGAATATCGAGGCTGCATTGCCGCCTGATGCAAGTAAACCTGGATATCTTTCGTCTCCCGCAGCACCGAATCGACACCGCCGGTATGGTCATAGTGACCGTGGCTGAGCACCAGGTCGGTCAGGCTGGAGAAGTTCAGCTCCAGTTTTCGGCAATTGGGCAGCAAGGCCTCCTGATTGCCCGTATCAAAAAGAATTTCCCGTTCGTCCCCTTTGAGCCACAGAGCAAAACCGTGTTCAGCGACAAAGCCGTCAGCGGCCTTGTTATCGACAACAATCTCTATGCGTCCCATCTCAGCTGTTTGCGGCTCTGCAGGCTTCGACGATACGCTCCTGCAGGTAGTCAGTCAAGCCGGCATCCTCCGAATCGATGTCGAAACAGATTCCATCTTCGCCGAGCAGCCCGCCCGGGACGCTGTCCCCCCGACCTTCGGAATCGGTCACCATCTTCTCGTAAAAGCAGACCGACAGCCAGCGGGGCTGGTCCTCGATGACATCGATCATTACGAAGAGCGGGTAATCCGACTTATTGCCGGGGATTCCCCTCAATGAATAGGTGATGCCGGGCCGAACGTGAAATTCGACCTCAGTCCCTTCGAGTCCTGCGAGAAAATCATAAAGCCTCCTGAAGACTGTACGAGCAGCCATCGGGACTCTCCGGCCATTGTTCGATAAACTTTTCAATTTCCTGATTGTGTGTCATGTCTGCTTGGCCTGTAATGATGAGTTTTTCTAAGGAGCTGCACCACCTTGCCCCTGCTCTTAAGTAAAACGACTATCCGAGCGTCTGGATTCCACTTCGGAACGTTCCGCCCCCATCCACCCCGAGCGAGTCTTGTCGACGGAATCGAACGCTTGTATATACGGCTTGATGTCCAGCAGCGGAGTGCCATCCAGGATGTCGATATTGACGATTTTCACCCGGCATCCCTCAACGCCCTTGAGCTCGACCACCGACAAGCCGATATGATTTGGGCGGACCGGCGCCCTGGTGGAAAAAACTCCACGGGGCCGATCATCCAAAAAGGGAACGACACTCATTCTCGTTATTTTCGTCCGATGGAACAGATAGAGAAGATAGATGTGACTGAAGCCGTCAAGATCTGCCAATCCATCACGGTATTCGGGTTCGATGATCAACTCACCCGGCACGTCTTTGCCTCCACCTGGTTGGATCGGCATATCTTCGAGCCTGGTGTAGGGCGTTCTGATCACGCCGATTGGTTGCAGCTTCAGGTGCTCCATATCCATCAAGTAACCTTAAAAAAATATTTGTGTCTTAATGAAATATCAAGGCGCCAGCAGAAATTTTAGCGGAGGCATCTGCACAGAATATTCCGGGGACAAGAGTTCCGCGCGCCACCCAGAGAGTGTGCGAAAAGACAATTTTCCAGAGTACCATCAGAATTCCGGGTCAGTAACCTTGATCATCGCATAGCCGCCCTGGATATGCAAGGTGTCGGTTATCCCCTTGGTGTTCAGAAACACCTGGGCTTCGTAGGACCGGGCACCGGTATCACAGATGACAAACAGCGGTTCATCGGCAGGAATTTCCGCATAGCGGACACGCAAGTCTTTCTGGGGTATAT
This sequence comes from uncultured delta proteobacterium, assembly GCA_963759125.1. Taxonomy (GTDB): domain Bacteria; phylum Desulfobacterota; class Desulfobulbia; order Desulfobulbales; family Desulfocapsaceae; genus JABDQA01. The sequence continues at coordinate 1,329,366 of CAVWXN010000005.1, read as the reverse complement.
TGACCCAGCGGGAACCGAATTTTTCCAGGAACGGCTGAGCCTCGCGTGTCCCTCTGATGTCGAGCACCCTTCTCGACTGCCGGGAGAATTCGACCAGGAAATCGGCCGCATCGATAGGCCTGTTCATGCCTGCCAGAATGTTGTCGAGGCTGTTTCCGGCATTGTTGATCACGTCCATGGCCGAGGCAAACGGCGGTGCATAGCCGGTCTCGAGACAGCAGATCTCATCGACGTCGATACCGTTTTTCAGCATCACGGCTACGGTGTCCACCCGTGCCTTGACCCCGTCCCCATGTTTCCCTGCCGCCTCTATGCCGAGAATTTTTCTGCTTTTTCTGTCAGCGACCAGCGACACATAGATGAATTCGGCATTGGGATAGAAATGGGCGTGATCGGGCTGAGCAACCACCGAATAGACAGGATCATAGCCGGTCTCCTTAGCCTGCCGGTAAGTCAGCCCGGCCTTGCAGACACCTAAATCGAAGACTTTTAGACAAAAGGTTCCCACCGTACCGGTAAAGTGGCTGGAGCCGCCGCTCAGGTTAGTGGCTATTACCCTTCCCTGCCTGTTGGCCAGCGATCCCAAAGCCATCAGGGTGTTCTCGCCGCTGACCAGATTTCTGAGTTCGACGCAGTCACCGCCAGCATAGATATCAGGGTCGTTGGTTCGCAGCCTCCTATCCACCAGAATTCCTCCGCTGCGTCCCAGGGCAATGCCGGCCTCGGCAGCCAGATCCGTATTAGGTTTCACTCCTGCGGCAAGGATGACCACATCGGTCTGCACCGGTCCTGAGGTGGTATGGACTTCAAGTCTCTCCGACTGCTCTTGCTGGGTTATCTTCATAACCCGCTCGGCCAGCATCAGCCTGACCCCGTTGCGCCGAAGTTCGGTAGCCACGGCCCGGGCGATGCATTTTCCAAGCAGCGTTGGCAACACCTGATCCTCCATCTCGATCAAGGCGGTGTCGATACCCCAGAGATCGGTCAGCGCTTCGCTGATCTCCAAGCCGATAGCGCCGCCGCCGATGACCACGGCACGGCCTATTTTCCCCTGGGTCATCAGCCGCTTAATCTTTTCCGCATCGTGAAGATTGGAGACCGTGAACACTCCGGGGAGATCAGCCCCGGGAAAGGGTGGGCGGATCGCTCTTGCCCCGGTCGCCAGGACCAACTTGTCATAGTCCAGCACCCGTTTCACCCCGCTTTGCAGCTCAAGGATCAAAACCCGATTGTGTTTCCGGTCGATCTCCAGGGCTTCAACGCTGGTCAGTACTTCGACCCCTTTGATATCCCTGAAAAACGTCTCATCTCTGATGGCATGGGAGGTGGTTTTATAAAGATCCTCCAGGTCATTGACATCGCCGCCCACGTAGTAGGGAATCCCGCAGCCTCCATAGGATATCAGATCGTCACGGTCGATCAGCGTGATCTGCGCCTCCGGGTCGAGTCTCCGGAGTCTGCAGGCGACTTTGGGCCCCAGAGCCACCGCCCCGATTATTACGATTTTTCTTGCCATTATAATGGTTTAGTGAATTTGATATCTTTTTAGCTGCCCCGCGTTCTGCCAGGTACTACATTTTTTGTTCCTGATTACAATTGGTACACTATCTAAAAGACAAATTCAGCCTTTATTTGCAGATGCACAAAATATCGGCTAACTAATCTGATCCGCTGCAAAAAGAGGTGACATCCGTTGAGATAGGGTTACAATAAAAAGACGATGGACGTCCAGTTTTCGGCGGCTCACAATACTCATACAGGAGGGGGACATGCAGGAGTCAGTTCAAAGGGAAGTTGTTCTTTTTACCCCTAACAAAAGATACACTGGAAAGATTGACCTTAAAAATCACGATATACGCACCATCGACCAGTTAAACAGTGCAACCATCTACTGGAAAAACCCGAATGAAAAAAGCTTTGACGATGCGGTCATGCTGAATGATGTCGTTGTCTCTATACAAGGCACCGCTAAGCTCACCAGCTTTAAAAAGCTGCAGCTTAGATTATCTGACATCATCTTTTTCACTGACTTGCTGGGCAGTTCAGGAGATTCATCGGAAAAAATGCGCGCCAAAACCCTTGTCTGTAAAAGCACAGGATGAGGTTACCAAGGTCAGGCTTCTGACAGAAATGCGGGGCGACTCATTTTTTCTTATCCTCGCCACCTTCCATGGCTTGTTTAAAAACAAGACCAAAAGTCGCTTCCTGCCGCTTACCGAAGCCAAGATCTACGAAGTGATGCGCACCGGTGAAAAATGGGAGCGTTTCGAAATCGATGTGGGCAACAACTTCATCGGCTTATCCAGCCACCATATCGAATCCTGCTCGTTCACCGACGCTGGTTAAGCGATATCGATAGTGTACACTCTCGGAATTGCCATCATCCTGTCATCGGAAAAATCGCACGACCGATCCCATCGAGACGCTGAGCTGCTTCACTAATGCCCTATCTGCTCCTCGTTCTCACCACCCTGTTCTGGTCTGGTAACTTCGTTCTCAGCCGGGGTATGCATGCCGACATACCGCCGCTGGCCTTGTCGTTCTGGCGCTGGGCGCTGGCCCTATTGATCTTGCTGGTCTTCAGCTGGCGCATCTTCTGGCGGCAGAGAGATATCGTTGTCCGGGAACGCAAATTCATCATCATTCAGGGGTTGCTCGGGGTTACCGGATTTAACTCACTCATCTACCTGGCCGTCCAGTCTACCACGGCGGTCAACGCGGTACTGATCAATTCCTGCACTCCGATTCTGATCGCCCTCTGTGCTCTGCTGATCAACAAGGAACCGCTGAGCCCCAGACAGTGGACAGGCATCCTGCTGTCGCTCTCCGGGGTAACTCTGATTATGGTCGGCGGCGACCTCGGTTCGCTGGTTGAGCTGGAATTCAACCGGGGCGATCTGCTGGTCCTCTGTGCCGGACTTGTCTGGGCCCTCTATTCGGTGCATCTGAAAAGCTTCCCTCTGGATCTGCATCCCTTTGCCTACCTGACCGGCATCATGATCGCCGGCCTGATAGGCATCGTCCCTTTCTACCTCCTGGAACTGGGAATGGGGTATAAGATGGTGGTCAATACTCCAACTCTGACGACCATCGTCTACGTCGCCATTTTTCCTTCGGTACTCGCTTTTATTTTCTGGAACCGTGCCGTTCGCGATATCGGGGCTACCCGGGCCGGATCCTTCATACATCTGATGCCGGTTTTCAGCTCGATTCTGGCTGTCTTCTTTCTGGGTGAGTCAATAGAGCTTTTCCACCTGCAGGGCATCGGCCTGGTGTTTGGTGGAATTTTCCTGGCAACCTATAGAGTCGGCAGGAGCGGCTGAGGGTTGAAAATTTCCTCTGTCTTCTCCGCCAAAAGAGATTATCGTAAGAGCTATCCAGTCAGGCTGGTTTCCAAAGTAAAGACAAGCGTCAGCGCCAAGACCATCGAGCCGTTCAGTTCCACCCATTGGAACGTCGACAAATGCTTGCAAACCCTATACTTAAAATAACCCGACAAACATGGACACTCAGAATCTTATAGAAGCGGCCCGGAAGAACCTGCTGAACACGGCCGTACGGCCTGAGCTGGTGATGCAGCAGGGCCGGGGCATGTATCTGTTCGATACCGAAGGCAAACACTACCTCGATTTTATCGGGGGCTGGGCGGTCAACTGTCTGGGCCACTGCCCGCCTGCCCTGGTCAAGACCATCGAAATCCAAGCCCGGACCCTGATAAATGCCAGCCCCGCCTTTTACAACAGGCCGATGATTGAGTTCAGCAAAATGCTTTTGTCACACTGCTGTTTTGACCGGGTCTTTTTTACCTCGACCGGGGCAGAGGCAAATGAAGGAGCGATAAAGCTGGCCCGTAAATACGGTCAGTTGAAAAAGAACGGGGCAACGGAAATCATCACTACCTGGAACAGTTTTCACGGCCGTACCCTGACCACCATGTCGGCCACCGGCAAGAAACACTGGCAGGAACTCTTTGGGCCAAAGACCTCGGGTTTCATCAAGACGACCTTCAACGATGTGGACTCGGTGGAACAGGCTGTCAGTGACAAAACCTGTGCCATAATGATCGAGCCGATCCAGGGTGAGGGCGGTGTCAATATCGCCGATCAACAGTTCATCCGAGATATCCGGCAACTCTGCAATGAACAGCATATCCTGCTGATTTTCGATGAAATCCAGACCGGAATGGGCCGCACCGGAACGCTCTTCTGCTACGAGCAGTATGGCGTTGAGCCCGACATCATGACGCTAGGCAAAGGCATCGGGGGCGGTTATCCCCTGGCTGGGGTTCTCGCCAAAGAGCAGTTCGACCTTTTCGAGCCGGGTGATCAGGGCGGCACTTACACCGGGCAGCCGCTGGCCATGGCGGTCGGAAAAGTCGTTTTGGAAGAACTCATCGGACGTGATCTGGTAGCCAACAGCCATAAAATGGGAGTTTTGATTTTGGAGCGTCTGGGGGCCAACGCCGATCAACTGGGTATCGAGAGAGTTCGGGGCAAAGGGCTGCTCATCGCCTTCGACCTCAGAGACATGGATAGTCCCGCCCTGGTCAGCCGCTGCCTGGAGCAAGGGTTGATCATCAATGCCCCGGGACCCAAAACGATCAGGCTCATGCCCCCCCTGATTGTTACTGAGGAGGATGTCGATCAGTTTCTGGCAATTCTGACTCGCTGTCTGTAAGGGGGACACAATACCTAACATGTCCCAAGGGACATGTTAGGTATTGTGTCCCCAGTAGTTGGTAGTTGACAGGCCCGCCTATTCAAGATACAAATCAAGTACCTGAGGTGTCCTTGAGATTTAAAAGGGAATCCCGTGCAAATCGGGAACGGGCCCGCCGCTGTGACCGGGGACTGACATCGCCAGTGCCGTACAGGCACCGCCACTGATCTTGGATTGGGAAGGCGCGATGTCCGGAATGATCCGGAAGTCAGAAGACCTGCCTTGGGAAGCAGTCTGTGCAATCCCCGCGGATCAGGGATTGAGCGGAACCCGTCTGAGGTGACAGGGCCCCCAGACCAGTTATGGTCCGGGGACCTTTTTTTATTGCCCCCGGCCTCCCAACAATTCAAGGAGGCAGTCATGCAGAACACCGAAATTGCATTTGCGAAAAATGGCGTACTCACCACCAGAGACTGGGATACCTTCCAGGCAATCCTGAGAAGATGTCTTCGGTCCAGAAGACCTGCCAAAATACAACCGCCCAAAATCAAATCCTGAGTAGTCACCTTCACTCACAGGTTTCCACCTTCCGGCTTGCGCCGGTGGGTGGAAACAACCTGGCAAAATTTCAGGGCCTTCCTGGATTTTTACGATCGATTAATTACAATAGATTGAGCTGTTTAAATGATACTAACCAGGACTGCAGAAGATGCCCAACGACTACTCTGTACAACTGCACGATTTAATTACTGAAAAGATAAACTCGGCAGATCAGCACCTGGCTGATGCCCAAGAGAAGGATGACACGGAAATGCAGGCTTACTGGAACGGACAGCTCGAAGAGTTAGCCTGGCTGCGCGCCTATCTCAAAGAGCATGTTGACCTGAAGGATTTTGTCTATTATCAATAAGGCACCTTGAAAAACTGTCTTTTTGCTCAATCTCTGCCTTACGCGCAAAAAATGTATCCTCGGTCACAGCCATATACCTGCGCTAAAATTTCTACGCCCGCCTGGGTATTGGGCAAAAATCCATATTTTTCAAAGTACCCATTGAATTTTCAAACCAACTATTCGATCATCGTTCATCATGTCTTATACCTACCTGCTCGATCTCTATAACGCATTAGCAGCAAGAATATCTGACATAGAAGGAACCTCAAAGGATGATCCAGCTCTCTCCAGCAGCGCCCAACAGCACCTTGCCGGCCGTCGTGACTGCCTCGAGTCGATTTATCAATTTCTGGAGGAGCACTATGATCATAAACTTCCCCGTCGACTACAGCGTCAGTCAAAACAGGCGAGGTAATTCTCTCTCATGACCATGAACTTTCTGATTTACGGAGCCGGAGCACTCGGCCAAACCCTCGGCTGTATGCTGGCCAGCGACGGCAACCAGGTTACGCTGATACTGCGGGATCGATTCGTCGAGACAATCAGGGCCAACGGTCTGTCGGTGACCGGAATCTTCGGGGACTACCACGTCGCTGCCGACGCTTTGACTCTGACAACCTCCATAACCGGTCGTGAGGGCAGTCACTACGATGCCATTCTGCTCACCACCAAATCATACGACACCCGGGCGGCAGCAGAGGACCTGGCCACCCTTCAAGGCTGTGACTGTCCAGTCGTTTCCATGCAGAACGGATGCGGCAATATCGAGCAGTTGGTTGAACTATTTGGGCCCGAACGAAGTTTCGGTTCCAGTGTCATCACCGGATTTGAGATAACCAGTCCGGCCCTGGTGACGATCACCGTTTCGGCCGACGCTATACACCTCGGCTCAGCTGTCGGCGGTACAATTCCCAAGCCGGCCGCGACAATCGCTGGGGCCATTGCCAGGGCCGGCTTGCCCTGCATCGCGGTTAAGGATATCTACCAGGCCCTTTTCGCCAAACTGCTCTACAATTGCGCTCTGAATCCCCTCGGCGCTGTCCTGGGGGTTAATTACGGTGCCCTGGGTGATGTCCCGGAGACCAGAACCATCATGGATGCAATAATAGATGAGACCTTCGCAGTCGCCAGCGCCATGGGCGCCAAACTGCCCTGGCAGGACCCGGAACAATACAAGACGTACTTCTATGAGACCTTAATACCGGCAACCTACGATCATCGGCCCTCGATGCTTCAGGATCTGGAGCAGGGCAAGCCCACCGAAGTCGAAGGTCTGGTTGGCTATGTCTCCACGAACGGAACCAGCCACAATATCGAAACACCCTATTGCGACCTGCTTGGTTCGCTGATCCGCTTCAAGGAGCGGCACTGAGGAGTCCGCCACGCCGACCGGAACAAACAGGGACACAATACTCAATGTGTCCCTGCCACTTGGGACGCGTTGACATGTGTCCCAAGCAATTTCTGCATAACAAAGCCAGGTAAGTGGGTTCATCCCAAAATGTGGATCATTCAACTTGGCATCGGGGGCGGCACCATCTCCCAGAGCAGACAGATCCGGACGTCGAAGATGTCACTGCGTCTTGGCTTTATGGCAAAGGTTTCGGTCTTCACCCCTGCCGGATCATAGGATTCAACTAGTTCCTCCAGCGCCTGAGCCTGTTCGCTTTCGAGCTCCTCCAGCTCCTGTTCGAGTTGAGCAGCCAGTTCTTCAGCTCTTCTCACATCATCTTTTTCCTTGCCGATTCTCCCCGCTTTTCTGATGCCGCTGGCGGTCCTGGTCATCGTTGAGGAGGACACCGCCTTGCGGCCGAGAAAGGCGCCAATCACCGCCGTGCCAAAGCTGATAATGGTGTCGGTTGTTTTTACTGAGACATCGCTTTTTTCTTTTTCAAGTTTGGCAAGGGCGCTGTCCAGCTTCTTTTCAAGCCGCTCCTTTTTGATCTGGAATTTTTCCACCAGCTTTTCGACCGCTGCTTCTTTGTCCTCCCGCAGGCGATCGGCGACACGAACCTGAAACTCGGCCGCCGTCTCCTCGGGTCTCGACTCCATCTTCAGAGAAGGAGCCCGCAAAAGATTGAGCCGCTGGGTCTGGTAGAGATAGTTGGAGAGCTCTTTCTCCCAGCCTTTGAAATTTTTCAAGGACGAGAACCCCTGGGGCAGTGCGTAAAACCTGCTGCCCTCAGGCGCCCTGTCCGGGCATGAATCGAGATCGGTCTCTAAAGGTTCCGAGTCCTTCCAATCCGGCGAATCAAATGACTCGTCGAGGTAGTAGCGAAAATTTATTTGAGTCAACTCGTCAATATTTCGAGCGGCGTTGTAAAAGCGCACCGACGCGGTTGCCGCCAGCCATGGTTCGAAACCAATCTCTTCGCTATAGACATTCAGCAGGTGGTAGCGCTGGTCGATTCCCTCGCCCAGAAGCGGCGGCCCAGAATGCAAAGCGGAGGTGGCTACGGTTGCTATGGGCTCCTTTACTGCCTGGTCTGGCGGAGCAGGCCGATCGGCCATGAGCCGGTCGATATCCTGCAGGCTGATCGGGCCTTTCAGGTAGGACATGACCCACCGGGTTTCAAACAGCAGCGGCTCATCAAGGTGGGCCGAGGTGAGCAGAAACTGTCGCCCTTTCATGTCCGAGAGCAATTCCCTTACCAGGGAGCGGTTGAGAGCGCCGTCGCTGGCGCCGACAATGCCTTCGAGGACCCGGTTCTGATCCTGGGTCGTCTGCAGGCGGCCGACGAACCAGGTACCTATGTTGGATAAGCCCTTGTAATCAAGATCCACCGGATTCTGAGTGGCCAGCACCACCCCGACACCGAAAGCTCGAGCCTGCTTGAGCAGCAGCATCATCGGTTTTTTCGACGGCGGGTTGCCAATGGGTGGAAAATAGCCGAAAATCTCATCCATATAGAGCAGCGCCTTCAGCGATGACGTACCCTGCTGCCGCCTCATCCAGCCTATCACGCCATTGAGCAGCAGGGTCACAAAAAACATTCGCTCGGTCTCACCGAGATGAGCTATCGAAAAGATAGCCGTATTGGGCCTGCCGTCATCGCCGTAGAGGATCTTCTGAATATCCAGCGGCTGACCCTGCAGCCATGAACCAAAGGAAGGACTCGCAATAACGTTGTTAAGCAGCATGGCCAGCTTCATTCTCTCAGCCTGGGGGAAGAAGCTGGTGAGACCGAAGACTCCGACTTTTTCAAATGGGGGATTGACGATGGCCCCGATCAAAGTCTCCAGTGAGAGATCCTCACCATTTCGCCAATGGTGCAGAAGAATCGAGGAAATCAGGATATGCTCCCGGCTGGTCAGCGGATCTCCATCGATGTTCACCAGGGCAAGAAGGCTGGTGGCAGTTGAGCCGACCAGGGCGTTGAGACTGTCCTGATCCTGCAGCGCATCTGCGGACGGGGCCGAAAAACTCGCCATGATCGAGACCGGTACGCCGGCGCTGGACCCGGGTGTATAAACGGTGACTGTCGATTTTTCCCGCAGCTTCTCGGATCCGCTCGCTGGACTGGCCCCAGGAAGCAAGGCCCTGACGCCAGTTCGATGCCGTTTTCTCAGCCATCTGCGCCACTGAAAGATTTTTCCTCGACGCCTCCGCCGGGTCGATCCAGGGCTCGAAATCTGCAGGTTTCAGATCGGGAAAGGTGAGCAGCAGGTTGGCCATGTCGCCTTTGGGATCTATGATGATCGACGGGACATCATCCATGATGGCCTCCTCGATCACTCCGATTCCCAGGCCGGTTTTACCGCTACCGGTCATACCGATGATGACACCATGGGTGGTCAGGTTTTTGCTTTTGTAGAGTAACGGCAGTCCGGTTGACGCCTCATTTGCGATTGGCAATTCCCTACCCAGGTAAAATAACCCCAGTTTTTCATACGCTAGATTTGCTTCCACAAAACACCTCGCTGGCTGATGGTTTAGGGGCATCGAGGGCTCAGGGTCGCTGCCGTTTGTTGGTCCCTCTCCGGTGTATTCATCCACTTCCTAACATAATGATTTCACTCACGACGGTTTTGTCAACCGCTTTCCTCGATCAGATCCCTATCTTTGTTTTGCCCGGCCGGTCCACAGTGTTTATAGTTAGCCGAGTTTATTTGGTTGCATCTCTGACTGCGAAATTGATAATCGGTGAATCCCCGCTTGTATCTGACAAACCCACACTGCCAGCACGCAGGTCGACAATGAGTAAGTCGCTAGGCTCTGCTGCCCGAAAAGGTTTCTCCAGAAGACGCCTGCTGCAGTTAGCTGCAGTCGGCGGTGTCGTGGGATCGCTTGGTTATCTCGGGTTGCGCCCGAAGGGAAAGCTCAAGTCGGTGCGACACAGCCAGCCGATGATGGCAACGATTGTCAATATGGTGGTCTGCGGCCCAGATGAAGACCTCTGCCGGCGAGGCATAGATGATTGCATCAGGCGGATGGAAGCGCTCTCCCAGATGATGAGCACCTACGTACCTGACAGTCCACTGTCGGAGCTGAACCGCACCGGAATCCTCAATAACGCGCCAACAGAACTTGTCGAGGTATTCAAACTCGCCATCGAACTCAGCACCCTGACCAACGGAGCGTTCGACCCGACTGTCCTGCCTCTTGTAGGACTTTTCAAACAACTCAAGAAGACCGGTACATTGCCGGAAGAACAAAAAGTAAAAGAAATTTTGCAACTGGTCGACTACCGACATATTGTTGTTGAGAACGGTACGACGGTGCGGTACTCCATACCCGGGATATCGGTCACCCTTGACGCGGTTGCAAAAGGATATATCGTCGACCAGGGGATCGAGGTGCTGCGGCGGTTGGAGTTGAACAACGCCTTCGTCGAAGCCGGCGGCGACCTGATGGCGGTCGGCCATCGATACGACGGCAAACCTTGGAAAATCGGGATCAGGAACCCGCGGAGCGACGATCTGAAAAAAATGACAACCATAGAGATGAGTGACCGGGCCATCGCCACCTCAGGCGATTACATGCAGTACTTCACCGAAGACAAGAAAATGCATCACATCATCGACCCCCGTACCGGGTTCTCCCCGGTCCGCACCGCTTCAAGCTCCATAATCGCACCTACCGTTGCCAGAGCGGACGGGCTCGCCACCGCCACCATGGTCCTCGATCCAGATGAATCCATCGCCCTGTTGGAGACGCTGCCGGACTGCGAAGGCTATTTGATTGACAAGGAACTGAACAGATATCAGACTAAGGGGTTCTTCAGCTGAAATGAGAAGGATAACCGTAGATAAAGGTCTCGATCTGCCCATTGACGGATCACCTGAGCCGTCGATTTCCCAGGGTGCGCCCGTGGAACACGTGGCCCTGATCGGCGACGATTATATCGGCATGAAGCCGACCATGCTGGTGACGGAGGGTGATCAGGTAGCCTGCGGACAGCCACTGTTCTCTGATAAAAAGAACGAAGGGGTGATCTTCACGGCTCCCGTCGGTGGTGAGGTCATGGCCGTCAACCGGGGGGCGAAACGCAAGTTTGAATCTCTGGTGATCCGGGTGAAGAAAAGCGAAAGTCTGGGCTTCTGCGACCCCGAGACCAGGCCCGCCAATCTCGGCCCCGAAGGTCTGCGCAGCCTGTTGATCAACTCGGGGCTCTGGACCTCTTTTCGAACCAGGCCGTACGGCAAAATCCCCGGGGTAGAAAGCGAGCCCGCCGCCCTCTTCGTCACCGCCATGGACAGCTCGCCGGTGGGACCAGACATGAAAGTCGTCATCGACCACAGAAAAGATGATTTTCTGCTCGGTATGCAGGCCCTGACCACCCTCATCAACAACCCCGTATATCTTTGCCATGCAGGAGATCTGATTGGTCTCGAAAATCTTGCCAGCCAGGTGGAAGAGGTCGTCTTTGAAGGCCCCCATCCGGCCGGGCTGCCTTCCACCCATATACATTTCATCGAACCGGTTAGCGAGAACAAGACGGTCTGGCATATCGGCGCCCAGGACGTCTGCGGCCTCGGCGGACTGCTGAGAACCGGGAAGCTCTGCAGCGAGCGGCTGGTTGCCCTGGGCGGACCGTCATTTAAAAAGCCCCGCCACGTGAAGACCATCATCGGTGCATCGATCGACGAGTTGTGCCGAGCAGAGATCATTGACGACGAACCGAGCCGACTGCTTTCAGGCTCTATTCTCGATGGTCGACAGGCAGATTCGATGCGCGGTTTTCTCGGCCGCTACCACCAGCAGATAAGCTGCCTGCCCGAGGGTGACGGCCGACAGCTGTTCGGCTGGCTGCGCCCTGGAAGTGATCGTTTCTCGGTCTCACGGGCCTTTCTAACCGCCTTCACCAAACCCCTAAAAGTCCCCTTCAACACGGCAGTCTGGGGCGGTGATCGGGCCATCTTTCCCCTGGGCACCTACGAGAAGGTAATGCCGCTCGATTTTGTACCCATCTATTTCCTAAAAAGTCTGGCCTCGGGCAATACCGAGCGGGCCAAGGAACTCGGCTGTCTCGAACTAATCGAAGAGGACCTTGCGCTCTGCTCCTACGTCTGCCCCGGCAAGAATGATTTCGGTCCCATGCTGCGTCAAACGCTGACCTCTATCGAAGAGGAAGGGTGATTCTCGGGAAACTTCATATCATGCTAAAAACCCTAAACAAATTATTCCTTGATCTAAAGCCCCAGTTCGAAAAAGGCGGAAAATATCAGGCCCTCTACCCGCTCTACGAGGCTTTCGACTCCTTTCTCTTTTCGACCACCAAATCAACCTCGTCCGCCCCCCATGTGCGGGATGCCGTGGATCTCAAACGGATCATGATCACGGTCATCATTGCCCTCATACCATGCACGCTGATGGCCCTGTGGAACACCGGCTACCAGGCCAACCAGGTGCTGACCGAAGTCGGGATGATGCCGGAAGGCTGGCGGGGCGCAATCATGCAAATGATCGGCGTCAACCCCGGGTCGATCATCTCAAACATGGCGCATGGGGCCCTGTACTTCGTGCCCATTTACCTCGTTACCGTTATCGCCGGCAGTATCTGGGAAGCACTTTTCAATTTGATCAGGGGACACGAATTCTCCGAAGCTTACCTGGTGACCAGCCTCCTGCTGCCGCTGACTTTGCCGCCGACGATTCCCTTATGGCAGGTGGCGGTGGGAGCCAGTTTCGGGGTCATCTTCGCCAAAGAGGTGTTCGGCGGAGTCGGTAAAAATTTCATGAATCCAGCCCTGGCCTCCCGAGCCTTTATTTATTTTGCCTATCCGGCTCAGATGACAGGTGACAAGGTCTGGACGGCGGTGGACGGTGTCTCAAGCGCCACGCCACTGACGGCGCTGCCCCAGGCAGATCCCGCCAATCCCCTGGCGAATCTGGACTATTCCTGGTTTCAGGCCTTTATCGGCACCATACCTGGCTCCATGGGCGAGACCTCTACCCTGGCCTGCCTGCTCGGTGCCGCGCTGCTCCTAGTAACCGGCATCGCCTCCTGGCGGATCATGCTGTCGATGCTGATTGGCGCTGTGATCACGGCGATCTGTTTCAACCTGGTGCCCGAGCCGGCCAACGCGCTCTATGCGCTCCCGGTTCATTACCATCTAGTTTTCGGCGGTTTTGCCTTCGGTCTGGTGTTTATGGCCACTGACCCGGTCTCAGCCGCCCAGACCCAGACCGGCCAGTGGTTCTACGGCATTCTCATCGGCTTTCTGGTGATTTTCATCCGGGTGGCCAACCCCGCCTATCCGGAGAGTGTCATGTTGGCAATTCTGCTGGGCAATGTGTTCGCTCCGCTGTTCGATTATTTTGTCGTCCGCGCCAACATAAGAAGGAGGATCGTTCGCAATGGCTAAAGCTAAAGAACACCCCCTGAAACCGTTTTACTCAGTGCTGGTACTGGCCTTCGCCTGTTCGGCACTGGTGGCGGCTGCCGCAGTCGGGCTCAAACCCTTACAGGATGAAAACAAATCCCTCGATCAGAAGAAAAATATCTTGACCGCAGCCGGCCTCTTTCAGCAGGACATCAGCGTTGATGAGCAATTCGGTACGATCGAGGCCAGGCTGGTTGACCTGAGCTCCGGTAACTTCGTCGAAGACGCCAACATCGACCTCACCACCTACGATCAGCTCGGAGCTGCCAAGGACCAGGACAATGGCCGGGAGATCGATCCCGCCACCGACATTGCCGGCATCAAGCGGCAGGAAAAATACTCGCTGGTTTATCTGGTCAGGGATGGCGACCGCTTTGATCAAGTGGTGCTGCCCATCAGGGGCAAGGGTCTCTGGTCGACCATGTACGGCTATGTGGCGATCGATGCAAACCTGAGCACCATTCGTGGCGTCTCCTTTTACGAGCACGGTGAAACTCCCGGACTCGGCGGCGAGATTGCCAACCCCCGCTGGCAGAAGGGCTGGCAGGACAAGGATCTCTATCGATCAGAACAATGAGCTGGCCGTTTCGGTGGTCAAGAGCGGTACCCAGTCCAGCCCCGAAGAGCAGGTCTATCAAATCGACGGCTTATCGGGGGCGACAATTACCACCCAGGGGGTGGACTCCATGATGCAGTTCTGGTTTGGTGATCATGGCTTCAAACCGTTTTTCGAGCAGTTAAAAAACGGAGGACTCAATGGCTGAAAGCAACAAGGAACTGCTGGTTCGTTCCGTCTTCAAGCGAAATCCCATCGCCCTGCTGGTGCTCGGCATTTGCTCGGCTCTGGCGGTCACCGGGCAGATGTCGACGGCCTTGGTCATGTCGATCTGCGTGACCCTGGTCACCGCCTTTTCGAGCCTGACCATCTCCATTGTTCGCTACCAGATCCCGAATACGGTTCGCATAGGTCTGCAGATTTTGGTCATCGCCACCCTGGTAATCCTCGTCGATCAGATTCTCCAGGCCTTTTATTACGAGCTTTCCAAGCAGCTTTCCATCTTTGTCGGTCTGATCATCACCAACTGTATCGTCATGGGCCGGGCCGAAGGGTTTGCCATGTCCAACCCGCCGATCCCAAGTTTCATCGACGGCATCGGCAACGGGCTCGGCTACAGCTTCATTCTGATGAGTGTTGCCTTGGTACGTGAGTTATTCGGTTCGGGATCGATTTTTGGCTACGAGATTCTCGCCACGGTCAACAACGGCGGCTGGTATGTGCCCAACGGCATGCTGGTATTGCCGGCCAGCGGTTTTTTCCTGATCGCCTTGCTGATCTGGCTGATCCGCACCTATGATCCCGAGCAGCAGGAGAGTCAATGATGCACTATCTGGATATCATTTTCCGATCCCTGTTCATCGAGAACCTGCCCTTGAGTTTTTTCCTCGGCATGTGCACCTTTCTGGCCATTTCCAAGAAGGTCACGTCGGCTCTGGGACTTGGCCTGGCCGTAGTGGTGCTGACCGCGATCACCGTGCCCCTGAACAACTTTCTACTCAACACCCTTCTCAAAGAGGGGGCGCTGCAGTGGCTCGGCCAGCCGACTATTGATCTTACCTTCCTCGGGTTGATGATTTATATCGCCACCATCGCCGCGGTGGTCCAGATACTCGAGATGGTGCTCGACAAGTTCGTTCCGGCGCTCTACAACACCCTTGGCATTTTCCTGCCGCTGTTGACGGTCAACTGTGCGATCCTTGGCGCCTCACTGTTTATGGTCGAACGGGACTACACTTTTCTGGAGAGTGCTGCCTATGGACTTGGCGCGGGAGGCGGCTTTCTGCTCGCCGTGGTGCTGCTTGCCGCGATCAGGGAGAAAAGCGAGTACGCCAATTCGCCCAAAGGATTGCGGGGGCTGGGCATGACTTTCATTACGGCCGGACTGATGGCCATGGCCTTTATGGGCTTTGCCGGCATAAGCTTCTAACGACTGATTGACTGATGACCCACTTGCTATTGGAGAACCTCGGATGAACGAGATAATCTACGGGGTAACCATATTTCTTGCCATCCAGTTTGTTCTGGTCACCCTGATCGTGGTGACCAAGAAGACGTTGCTGCCGGATGGAGATTTATCAATCGTCATCAATGATGACAAGAAATTGACTACCGAACCGGGCGGCAAACTGCTGACCGCTCTGGCCGATCAGGGAATTTTCCTTTCTTCTGCCTGCGGCGGCGGCGGCAGTTGCGCCCAGTGCCGCTGCATCGTCAGCGAGGGCGGTGGCTCCATCCTGCCCACCGAAGAGTCAGCCATAACCAGACGCGAGGCCCGGGAGGGTTACCGGCTGGCCTGTCAGGTACCGGTGAAGCGGGACTTGAAAATCGAAGTGCCGCAGGAAATGCTGGAAACTAGAAAGTGGGAATGTGTGGTTGTCTCGAACGAGAATGTCGCCACTTTCATCAAGGAACTGGTACTGCAGCTGCCGGAGGGCGAAAGTGTCGATTTCAAGGCCGGCGGCTATATCCAGATAGAGGTACCTCCGCACGAATTGGATTACCAGAGTTTTGACATCGACAACCGCTTCCTCGGCGACTGGCGGAAATTCAAAATGTTCCAGTTTAAGTCACATGTCTACATCCCCGTGACCAGGGCCTACTCGATGGCCAACTACCCCGAGGAGCGCGGAATTATCAAGCTCAACGTCCGTATTGCCAGCCCACCCCCTGGTCAGCCGGCGGCTCCCCCGGGTCAGGCTTCCTCCTATATTTTCAATCTCAAGGAGGGTGACCAAGTTACTATTTCAGGGCCCTTCGGCGATTTTTTTATCGAAGATAATGACAGAGAAATGCTCTACATAGGCGGAGGTGCCGGCATGGCACCGCTGCGCAGCCATATTTTCGACCTGTTCAAACGGACCAAGACAAAGCGTAAAGTCTCATACTGGTATGGCGGCCGTTCCATGCTTGAGGTCTTCTACCAGGATGAGTTTGAGGAGCTGGCGAAAGACACACGACAATTTCACTTTCAACCTGGCCCTCAGCGCGCCACTCCCCGAAGACAACTGGGAGGGTTACACCGGATTCATCCACCTCGTGCTCTACGACAACTACCTCAAAGATCATCCGGCGCCCGAGGACATCGATTACTACGTCTGCGGCCCGCCGATGATGCTCGACTCGGTGCGGGAAATGCTCGATAATCTCGGTGTCGAGCCGGAAAATATCCACTTTGACGATTTTGGCGGGTAAAAACATGCAGACCCCTAAGACAGCGACTCGCAACGTGGCTATATTTTAAGCTGAAGATCAATCACAAGGAACCGCTTATATGCTATTTCTCTCGACCCTGGGCCTCACCATCGTGCTCTTCATAGGCGCCGCCCTGGTCTTTAATTTCTGCAAACGAAACTCAGGCCGATCCCGTCCCGGCCAGACCGCAGGCTGTCAGCAGAGCGGTTCCCACCTTGGCTGCAGCTGCAGTTCAGCGGTGCAAACCACGATTTCACGCCTCTAATTCCTGCCACCCCCCACTCCGTGTCGTCCCTGGCCCAGTGTTTCGCATTGGTTCGCTTAACGACCTCCCTTGCCAGTCCCAGCCCGGCAGAATCTCAGATCCACGATGATGGGCGACATAGCAATAATCAAAATATCCTTGCCCATATTTATGATTTCTTAAAACAATTTCCTTCATATTTGACATTTTCCTAAATTATAGATAAAATTAATCCATTTTATTCCACTCCTTGAGGGCCGCCATGCTCATCGATCCGCTCAACCTTGATATCATCAGGCATCTTAAAGAGGGCCGGAAATCGTTCAAGAAAATCGCCGATGTGCTCGGTGTTACTGAAAACACCGTCCGGTCACGGGTCAACAAACTCTGCGAAGAAGGTATTCTTGACTTCACCGGCAATATCGATCCCGAATCCCTGAAAGGACACCGCCTTCTCTATCTGGGAGTCAAGCTCACCGATCTCGATATTTCCCGGAAAGGTGAGGATTTCAGCCGGCTGCCCGGAGTCCTGTCGGCGGCTATCGTTACCGGACGCTACGACCTCATTCTGCAGGTCCTGCTCAACGATGGCTTCAATCTTCTTGAGTTCATCACCGAGCATGTCGCAAAAATCGATGGGGTCCAGACCGTGGAAAGTTTCATTGTCTATAAGGGCTACAATTTGAAGGTTCCTTATATCCTCTAGATTCCAAACAACAAACCTGGGGAGAAAGCATATGGTCACAGGAATTCTCAAAGAGATAAAAGTTGCGGAAAACCGGGTAAGTATGACCCCGGCCGGGGTCGAAGCGATGGTTGATCGCCAGCACACCCTGCTGGTTGAAAAGGGTGCAGGAATCGCCAGCGACTTCGATGACGCCGCTTATATTGCTGCCGGCGCCGAAATTGTCGAGAGCCCCGAAGAAATATACCAGAGGGCTGACATGGTCATGCATGTCAAGGAGCCACAGCCGGCGGAGTACCCGCTTATTCGTGAAGACCAGATTGTCTTCACCTATCTCCATCTAGCGGCCGAAGAACAGCTGACCAGGGCGCTGATAGAAAGAAAATCGATCAATATCGCCTATGAGACGATTCAGAAGGCTGACGGGTCGCTGCCGCTCCTGACCCCGATGAGTGAAGTGGCAGGCCGGATGGCCACCCAGGAAGGGGCAAAGTACCTGGAAATGACCCATGGCGGCAGAGGTATTCTGCTGGGCGGAGTACCTGGGGTCGCACCAGGTAAAGTGATCGTGATAGGCGGCGGGGTGGTCGGCATCAACGCGGCCAGAATGGCCTGCGGACTTGGTGCCCAGGTCTATCTGCTCGACACCAGCCTGGAAAGACTGCGCTACCTGAGCGAAGTGATGCCCAGTAACTGCTATCCGGTGATGAGCAGTCTTCCCGTCCTGCGTGAACTTCTGCCCCAGGCCGATCTGGTAATTGGGGCCGTGTTGATTCCTGGAGCTCAGGCGCCCAGGCTGATTACCCGGGAAATGTTGTCATTGATGAGACCAGGCTCGGTATTGGTCGACGTGGCCATCGACCAGGGCGGCTGTTTCGAGACCTCAAAGCCGACGACCCATACGGAACCAACCTACATGGTCGACGGCATTGTCCACTATTGCGTGGCCAACATGCCGGGTGCCGTGGCCAAGACCTCGACCCTGGCCCTGACCAATGCCACCCTGCCCTATGCCATCGAGATCGCCGACAAAGGTTGGAAAAAAGCCTGTCGGGAAAATCCGGAGATCAGGCTTGGTGCCAACGTGGTCTCAGGTCATGTGACCTACGAGCGGGTCGCGGAAGCTTTCGGGCTTGCCCATAAAGAAATTTCTTCTCTTCTCTCTTGAGCAGCTCCCTGCTCACTCCCGGAGCCGGTCCTCCAGAAGTTCAGCCGGCTCCGGGAGCCTCCTTGTGAACCTTCAGGCCAAAGAATCCGGTGGCTCGGAGAAACCGTTCACCAGGGCTGAAAGATGGACCACGGGGATGTTTTCATCCAGGGCCGCCATCGCACTCTTGAGCTGCATCAGGCAGCCCGAGCAGGTGGTGGTGATCAAGTCCGGATGAAGGGTAATAATCTTTTCAGCCAGGTTATCTCTGATTTTGGCCGACAATTCTGGAGCCCCGACATGGAACAGACCGCCCTGCCCGCAACACTGGGGACCATCCTCGAGCTCTAAGAGCTCTATTCCTTTCAGAGAAGCCAGCACTTTTCTCGGCTCTTCGGTAATGCCCGCTTCATTGCGCATATGACAGGGATCGTGATAGAACACTTTAAGCGTCTTGACCGTCTCATCCCGCTCGATCGTCTCATCCTGAAGCAGCGATTCGAGAAAGACACTTATCTCGACAACCCGTTCGCTGATCAGTTGCGCCCTCGTCCGCCAGACAGGATCATCGGCCAGCAATTTGGTGTAGGCGGCCAGGTGGGCAAAACAGGAGCCGCAGGAGACGAGAATAGGCCCGTCACTGAGTTCCAGTGCCTTGATGTTTTTTTGCGCCAGCTTCCGGGCTTCATCTTTTTTTCCTGCAGCCAGCGAGGCCAACCCACAACAGCCAAGACCACCCGGAATGAAAGGTGTATAGTTCTGACGGTTTAAGACCTCACTGACAGTCCGGATTATGTCCGGATAAAGGTACTGAGCGGCACACCCCGGGAAGTAGGTGAGCTCGCCAGCGGTTCCCCCGGCATGTGCTTCTCTGACCGGGGAGACCAGCACCTCGTCCGGGGCCGGTGTCTGGGCAAACAGGGCCAGTCGGAGCCGCAAACCACTGGCCGGAGGAAGTCTTTTAAAGAGAAGGTCCGCCGCCGATTTACCGAGCACCCGGGCAGCACCAAGCAGTTCCGGCCGGTTCAGGGCTTTTCGGGCCAGATATTTTTGATAGCCATGTTCTCCATACAACTCCGAAAACGTTGAGCGGGCCTCGATGACCTCATCACTTATGTCGATGTGCTGGGGACAGACCTCAGAGCAGGCCCCACAGAGCAGACATTTGGAATATATGTCCTCGAACACGGGGCCGGGCTGCTGATCTTTGAAGACCTCGGCCAGATGCTGTTTGCCCCGGGCACTGTAAATCTCGTTGCCGCTGGCCCTGAATACCGGGCAAACCGGAGTACAGGCACCGCATTTGGCACAATGCTTGCTGGTCTTAGAGACTGTATCTGATTGGTCAGTGCTGCCCATTTATCTGGCCCACAACAGATATGCTTTGATAAAACTGTCGATAGCGCCGTCAAGCACGGCGTCAACATTGCCCTTCTCGTGTTCGGTTCGGTGATCTTTGATCATTCGATAGGGTTGAAGCACGTAAGATCTGATCTGGCTGCCCCAACCAATCTCCTTTTTCTCCCCATGCAGACTCTGCTGCGCCTCCACCTGCCGTTGGCGCTCAAGCTCATAAAGCTGGGACGAGAGCATCTTCATGGCCATATCCTTGTTGCGGTGCTGCGAACGCTCATTCTGGCACTGGACGACGATGCCGCTGGGCAGATGGGTGATGCGGATTGCCGAATCGGTCTTGTTGACGTGCTGTCCTCCGGCACCGCTGGCCCGATACGTGTCAATTCTGAGGTCCTTTTCATTGATGTCCACCTCGACGGTCTCGTCGAGTTCCGGCATGACCATGACCGAGGCAAAAGAGGTGTGCCTTCTGCCGCTGGCATCAAAAGGCGATATCCTGACCAGACGATGGATGCCCAGTTCTGAGCGCAGATAGCCATAAGCGTGACGCCCTTCAACAAAGATAGTGACGCTTTTTACCCCGGCCTCGTCGCCGGCCAGATAGTCAAGGAACCTGGTTTTGAAGCCTTTGTCTTCGGCCCAGCGCAGATACATGCGCAGGAGCATGTCAACCCAGTCCTGGGCCTCGGTGCCGCCGGCTCCGGCATGAATGGAAATCATCGCATTGGCGGAATCGTGCTCACCGCTGAACATACATTCGAGCTCGGTCTGATCGATCTCCTTCTCGATGACAGCCAGATTATCGGCCACCTCTGCCTCGGCCTCACCATCATTTTCCTCAACCGCCATCTCCAGCAGCAGATGCGCCTCTTCGATTTCCGACCAGGATTCCTCCCAGCTTTTTATTACCTCCTGGATTTGCCCAAGCTGTTTCTGGATTTGGCGGGCGGTCTCACCGTCCGACCAGAAATCGGGGGCCAGCGTCTGCCGTTCCAGTCGTTCAACCTCTTCTTTTTTGGCTGTTAAGTCAAAGATGCTCCTTCAAGGCCAGCATCCTGCCTTTCATATCGTTGAGTTTCTGAAACGATAATGCTGATCCGCTTTCCTGTGCCATCTCAATCCTCCGATCAGTTTTGAATGATCGTTCTCATCTATCTGGTAGACAGAAATTGAATTACCATCGATTTCTGCCATTTTTCCTTCTGACTAATGCGATAACAATAATCACTCCGGCCGCTGCCCCGCAAATCGGCGCGAACAGATAGCCGGCTCTGACAAAAAAGGTTGTGGTTGTCAGCAGCTCCACATCCATGGCCGCCGCCCACTCGACGAACAGACCGGATTGGCTCCGCACTTGACCCAGCGGGTCGATGAAGCCGGAAATCCCGGTATTGGCCGAACGCACCAGTGATCTTCTGGTTTCGACGCTGCGGTAGACGGTCATCGCCCAGCTCTGATGCGGGGCACTCGATTTACCATACCAGGCGTCATTGGTCAAATTGACCAGCAGATTTGCCCCGGCATCGACCCAGTTCCTGCCCAGATCCGGAAATATCGACTCGAAACAGATCAGAGCGCCGGCCTGAACCGAACCCGCCGGCAGCGGTTCGGTTATCGTTCCCGCAGTAAAGTCCCCTGCCGCTTCGACAAGCGGCGCCAGAAAGGGCAGATATTTCTTCATCGGTACATACTCGCCATAGGGGACCAGATGGCTCTTGTAATAGCCAAATTCAAATCCCGCCGAGGGGTGCATCAGCAGTGCGCCGTTGTAATAGCGGATGATACGGCTGGTGGCATTCTGCTCGACTTCGAACCATGGCGCACCGGTGAGTAATACGGTTCGGCTCTGGTCGACGAATTCGCTGACCGGCGCCAGCAGATCATCTCGGCGCGGATAAAAGGGCAGTGCCGTTTCCGGCCAGACAATCAGAGACGGGGTTCTCTCTTCGGTCAAAGTGCTGCTCAGTCGAACATAATCCTTGACGGTACGCAGCCGCTCCTGGGCCGACCATTTTCGGGTCTGCTCGACGTTGCCCTGCACAACCCCCACCAGAGCCCTGGGTGCCTGCTCGACAAGCTTCTCTACCTTCTGCCAGCGCTCTGCGGAGTACCAGGCAGACAACGCACCGATACAGATCACCATGGCGAGACCGGCGACCCGCTCTGTTCTTGCATAGTGCCTGCTGATGGTGACAAGGATCGTGGCGTTTATCAGGACAATGACAAAGGTGTGGCCATGATGGCCGACCAGGTCGGCAATCTGCAGCAGGCGGGGCTGCGACCACAGACCGTAACCGATGTCCATCCAGGGAAAGCCGCTGAACAGCCAGGAGCGCAGCCAGTCAAGACCGACCCATAGAGCGGCGGCGGCGGCGGGCAGAACCAGCCGCGGACCATATCTGTCCAACAGATGAAAACCGGCGGCGAACAGGGCCAGGTAGCTGCTCATGTAGACGGCCAGCAGCACGAGTGCAGGTACCGCCAGAAACCAGCTCAGGCCGCCGTATTGTTGCAGCACCGGTATGATCCAGTAGAGCTGCAGGAGGTAGAAAAAGACTCCGGTGATAAAACCGTAGGACAAAGATTTTGAAACGGACGGCGCCGCGCTCAGCAGCCTGAGAAAAGGAACCAGACAGATGATCAGCAGCGCCCAGAAGGAGAAGTTACCCGGCAAAGCGAGCCAGGTGAGCAGGGCAGAACTGATCATCAGGCTGCCCCTGGTCAGGACCGATTTGTTTTGCATCAGCTCCCGGCCGGCTCTTCAAGCCTGATGATTTTCACTTTCTTGATTCTTCTCCTGCCGGCGGTATGGACAATCAAACGGGCGCCACCGACCTGGACGGTGTCGCCTTCGACGCCGATTCGGCCCAGCATGTGAATGATCAATCCACCAATAGACTCAAAAGGGCCTTCCGGCAATTCAATGGCGAGACGCTGCTCGACGTCCTCGATGTCGACCCGGGCCTTTACCAGCATGGTTGTCTCATCGATCTTCTCGAAATCATCGTCGTCGACATCGTATTCATCGTCAATCTCGCCAACGATCTCCTCGAGAATGTCTTCAAGGGTTACCAGTCCGCGCACCGCGCCAAATTCGTCCATGACCACCGACATATGAATCTTGTCTTTCTGAAACTCCTTGAGAAGGTCGACGATGGGCTTATCTTCGGAGATGAAGTAGGGCTGATTGAGGAAAGCTTCGATGTCGTCCTGGCCCTGATCATTCCCGGCACAGAGCCTTAGCAGGTCTTTGGCATGCAGAATGCCGATGATGCGATCGGCGCTGTCACGGTAAATGGGTATCCGGGTGAAACCCTCCTCGATCACCGCCTCGATGATCTCACTGAGTGGGGCAGCGACTTCGAAACTGACAATCTCGGCGGCCGGAGTCATGATTTCGGCCGCCAGGGTATCTCGAAAATCGAAGATGGAGGAGATCATTTTCTCCTCCATACTGCTGATCAGTCCATGTTCCTCACCTTCCTCGAGAAGTTCCTGGATCTCGTGCTCCAGCGCTTCGGTAGTATCAGGCGGGCGACCAAAAGGAATCAGATTCACGCAGTCTTTTTAAAAGAGATCCCTTCTCAGCATCGGAAGATGCAGGAACATCGCTATTGTTGCTGTGCATAGGCCTTACGGTCGCGTCGGGTACAGGTCCAGACAATGGGTAATATCGGTTTTTAGGTCAGCTTACGATCTGTCAAATGTCTAGGAATCTTTTGGCTTAAAGTCAAGGTTAAAGCGCTACCCACGAGCACCGTCGCTGGTGATTTTGTGCCGATCCTGGTCAGGATCAACCCCTGGTCAGAATTATTTCACTTTGATTTCTTTGGCAAGCCTACTATATTAGAAAGATTGACCACCGTTTATTCGGTACTAAAATACCGGATACTATCAACTGGCAGCACAGCTTCAGTTATACGTTAATATAAGCAAGAGGATTAGTGTGGAAGGAAAGGTGCTCATCGCCAACCGTGGCGAAATAGCCATCCGCATAATGAATAGTTGTCAGGATCTGGGATTAGACTACGTCGTAGTCTATACAGATGCCGACAGGGATTCCGAGCACGTCAGGATGAACCGGACCGAAGGGCCTGACCAGAACGCCTGGAGAATCACCAGCTATACTGAACCGAACGATATATTTGCGGTAGCCGACTATAGCGGCTGTACGGCTATTCACCCTGGATACGGCTTCTTTTCAGAAGACTATCGATTTGCTCGCCGGGCGGCCACCAGAAACCGGCCGCTGACCTTCATCGGCCCGAACTGGAAAGTGATCAGGGACCTGGGCGACAAGATCAATACCAAACGGGTCGCCAACAAACTCAACATTCCGACCATCCCCGGCACCGACTCGCCGATATATAATGAGATGGAGGCCGAAGAGATTGCTTTTTCCCTTCTGGAGAATCAGCGCATCTTCGGCATTGAGGACCCCTCCGTACTGGTCAAGGCAGCGGCTGGCGGCGGCGGTATGGGTATCGAGGAAGTAAGCGAAATCGAACAGTTCCGGCGCACTTATCGGCAGCTTCAGAATTATGCCAAACGTCAGTTCGGTGACGGCGGTGTCCTGATTGAGCAGTGTCTGAGGGATTACAATCACCTCGAGGTGCAGCTGGTCTGTTCCCAATACAGTGAACGGATCCACTTCAGCTCCCGGAACTGTACCATTCAGTCCACCGGCAGACAGAAACGCGTTGAAGCCGCTCCGGGTTTTCACAGCTCCTGCTTCTCCTACGACTTCGATGAACAGAAGGTGCTGAGACAGATCGTTGACTACTCATTGAAACTGGCCAAACACGTCAATTACGACAATGTTGGAACCTGGGAGTGGATCGTCGACCGAACCGGGCAGCCCTATCTGCTCGAAGTAAACACCAGGATCCAGGTGGAAAACGACATCTCCGCCCGGATCAGCTATCTGAATAACCAGCAGCCCAACCTGATCCGTGAACAGATCAGGCTGGCTCTGGGCGAGCGGGCCGGCTATAAGCAGAAGGATATCACCTTCCGGGGTGCCGCCATCGAACTCAGGATTGTCGCTGAAGATACCAGGCGCGGGTTCGCTCCCTGGATCGGAACGATCAACGAGTTCAGTTTTCCCAAGCATGACTGGTCGGTGGTCTACTCACATGTGCCCAGCGATCGATCCTACACCATTCCCAGCGATTTCGACCCCAACCTGGCCCTGGCCCTGGTCTGGGCCGACACTATGGATGAGGCCAAACTGCGGGCGGCTCAGTTCATTGACGAATCTGTTATTCGCGGCAGGGATTCAAGCGGCGGGCCGATCATTACCAACCTCGCCTATCTCAAAGAAAATCTGGATCGTCTTCTGACGTTCTGATCTTATTGTATCGATTTATGAAGGAACAGCTCAAACAGCTTCAGAACATTGAAGAGCGGATCAACTACCTGATCCAGATCAAGGATTACTCAAACTGGGGCAACCTGGACGGCTTCAAGAAAACCTGCGACCAGCTCAAGCAGACCGTCTACGATTTCAGTGAGGAGGAAATTGGCGCTGAGATTCGCAAGCTGGACGACTCCATCTGTTTTCTTGAGGAACGCGCCGAAGAGCAGCTCACCCCCATGGAACGGGTACGTATCGTCCGCTCTGTGCAGCGTTTCAGTCTCAAGGACATCCTGGAAAACGTCTACGACGATTACACCGAGCTTGGCGGCGAGGAAGACGCCAACATCGATCCGGCAATGATCTGCGCCAAGGCGACTTTGACCAGGACTGGCAAGAAGAAAACCCACACCGTCAGCGTTATGGTCATCGGCCAGGAGTGCGGCCACGGTGAGGAGTTCCGCAACGGCGGCTCCTGCCGGCCTGAAGGCAACGAGAAGGCCCTGCGCTATATGAAGGTTGCCGAAACCGAACGCATACCCATTCATTTCTATGTGTTCACGCCGGGGTCGTATCCGGTTGAGGAATACCCAGGGGCAGCCCAGCAGATTGCCAGAAACATCTACACCATGACCAAACTGCGGGTGCCGACCGTCTCTTTCATTTCCGAAGGCGGATCAGGCGGAGCTGAGGCTATCGGGC
The DNA here is from genome assembly GCA_963759125.1 of uncultured delta proteobacterium. GTDB lineage: Bacteria > Desulfobacterota > Desulfobulbia > Desulfobulbales > Desulfocapsaceae > JABDQA01. Next base: position 1,303,248 of record CAVWXN010000005.1, on the reverse strand, counting down.
TTTCGGATTACCGGCTGATGGCCAGCCACGGCTATTATTCAGTCATTTCACCCGAAGGTGCGGCTGCCATAGAAGGCCGGATCGGTGAAGGCAACAAGGCCCCCCGCGAACTGGTCGAAGTCTGTGCCGACCGGCTGCGGCTGACGGCTATGGATAATCTGAACCACGGAATCATTGACCGGATCATCAAGGAACCGCCGCTTGGGGCCAAAAGAGATGATTTCTCTTTTTTCTCCAAACTGCGCTCGGAGATAGTCAATGCCACCGATCGGGTGGTCCTCTCGACCAAGAGTTTTCAGACCTTTCGAACCTGGGAACTGAGCCGAAAAAAAGCCAAGGCTGAAAACAAGGAGCTCGAGGTGGAAATCTCCTGGGATCTCTCCAAGGATGAAACCACCAGGCTGTTGACTAAGCGCTCGGAAAAATACCTGTCGATGGCCTCGCACGGCTACCACGGCAAGCCCGAAACCCAGGAAAGCATGTTCCGGCAGGTCCGCACCCAGAGTGAGCAGCTCTACTACACGCTGCGCTACGACATCCTCAAAAATCAGAAGCGCCAGCTCGAAAAAATGCTCAGCGACGTTTCCGGCGAGGGTTCCGTAATGATGAAACGGGTCAGCGAGCCGCTCCTGTCGGTGCTCAATTTCCTCAGCGGCACCAAAAAGAAGGAGCCCACCCGGCTGATCACCTATACCGGCAACGGCCAGAACGGCAGCCGGCGTCAGGATCCTCTTGAGATCTCAGACACCTATACCAGCCCACTGGCTAACGAGGACAAGACGGTTTCCTGTCCCAACGCCGAAGTTCACGGCTGCAAGGATCTCTGGGTACCCGATCTCTATAGTGAATTCGCCGGCGTCTGCGAAACCTGCGGATATCATTTCCCGCTGGAGTACCAGTGGTACCTTGAAAATGTCTTCAATCCCGGCTCGATCCGCTTCTTCAACACCCACCTCACGGCCCAGAACCCCCTCGGCTACACCGGGTTTAGCAAGCGGCTCCAGGCTGCCATGGACAAGACCAGCCGGAAAAGCTCAAATATGACCTTTACCGCGGCAATCGACACCATCGAGATCGTCGCCACAGTGCTCTATTCCGATTTCAGAAACGGTACGGTCGGCTCAACCGAAGGAGAGAAATTCGTCCAGGCCTGCAAACTGGCCCAGAGAAAACGGCGGCCGTTGCTCGCTTACATACACACCACCGGCGGCATCAGGATTCAGGAGGGTACGCTCGGAGTGATCCAGATGCCCAAGTGCACCATGGCTGTGCGTGAATACATCGACTCGGGGGGGCTTTATATTGTCGTTTACGACAACAATTCCTATGCCGGACCAGTCGCTTCTTTCCTGGGCTGTTCGCCCTACCAGTTCGCCATCCGCAGCTCAAGAATCGGCTTTGCCGGCCCTCGAGTGATCAGGGAAACCACCGGTATCGACATTCCACCAAACTATCATTCGGCCCGCAATGCCCTGAGGCGGGGGCACGTTCAGGGAATCTGGGACCGCAGGGATTTCAGGAGAAATCTTCACAAAGCGCTGCTGACCATGGGCGGCCCCAATCTCTACTATCATTGATCCGCACTACAGGGGACACACTACCTATCATATCCCTTGAGGGACATGATAGGTAGTGTGTCCCCTTAACTCCAGATCAGCATGGTGATAGGTCTCAATCGAGCCGATGTCGAGCCGCCGGCCCTCAACTTGAAAGCCTTTGACCTTACTGTTGCGGCACAGATAGTCGATAAAATAGCCCGGTGCGTCATGATTGGCTGAACTCTCCAGGAACCGCTCAAGCTCACTCCAGACCCTGGGCTGGAAAAAATAGAGCGGCGGACAGACCCAGTGAGAGGGCGGCTGCTGAGGCTTTTCGTGCAACCGCAGCACCCGTTCGTCTGCAGCGAATTCAAGTACCCCCGTGCGCTGGAGATTTTCTTGCTGGTCTTCAACCAGGGCCACGACCCGGTGCTCATTCCCCTGCAAAAACATACTCCACAGCGGAGCCAGGGCAAACTGGTAGATATTGTCGCCGCCGGAAACCAGAACCTTGTCAGGAGTGCCGATCATTTTCAGGGCCAGGGCCAGGTCACCGGCCGCTCCAAGACGGTTTTCATTGTCCACACAACCGTCATCGTAGATCTCAATGGTCAGGGCCCCGTAGGTTCCCCGCTCCATATGGTTGGCCCGCCAGCGGCTGAAATGGTCAATAAATTTGGCGTTGCTTACCAGGTGGACGGCGCTGATCCCGGCCAGCCCCGCCACCTGCTCGACCAGATAATCCAGTACGGGCATACCAGCCACCGGCAGCAGAGGCTTGGGGAAATTTTTAGTGAGCGGGTACATGCGGGTGGCAAACCCGGCGCAGAGAATGACCGCGTTCATAGAAAGTGCACCCCGTCGTCCGAGCGGCTCAGCCGGACAAACGCCTGTTCGGCGACTTCCGGGTGGAGCTGTTTATAAGTGGTCTCGATTTCTTCAGCAACCACCGTCGCGTGCGAGGACCTGACCAGACCTACAACACAGCCTCCAAAGCCGCCGCCCATGAAACGCGAACCATAGACGCCATCGGCGCCGCTGACGATCTGCTGCAGGTCACAGACCGCCGGAACACCGCACTCATACTGCTCAATCGAACTTCCACAGGAGAGGTTCATGAGTTTACCGAAAGTCTCTATATCTCCGCTGTTCCAGGCAGCCACACCGTCCATGACCCGTTGCGATTCACTGAAAAAGTGAGCTGCTCGCCTGCCGATATGGGCCTGCAGCTGCGGTCCGAACCTCTCAAAAGTCTTCAGCTCGACACTCGACAGCATCTCGGCACCGGGACGTCCGGCCAGCCTCGACAGCTCTGCGGCAGCCAACCGGCACTCATCAACCCTCGAATTGTAACCGGAGGTAGTCAGTTCTCTTGAATAGCCGGAGTAGGCAACGATGATCCGGTAATCGTTTTCCGGGCGGCGCTCCTCCAGCCTGGCCACCGTTTTATCCACCGTGTCGATGTACAGCAGATGTCCCTTTTTACCAAAGACGATCGAGGTCTGATCGAGGATGCCGTTATTCAGGCCTATAAAATGGTTCTCCGCCCGGCGGGTCAGGTCGACATAGTCCCAGGGCGAAAGTTCCACTTCGTTGACTCGGGCAAAGGCATGCAGATAGGCCAACAGCACCGAAGCCGATGAGCTGAGGCCGCAACCGGGCAGCATACCGTCCAAGAGGCCGCAGATGCCGCGTCTGAGCCGGTATTTCTCCTTCAGGGCCAGAGCCGCCGCCCGGGGATAGACGCCCCAGAAACTGCCAGGTGAATCGGGGATGTCGGCCAGACTGAAATTGACCTTGCCCGGGTAATTCTTGCTCTTCAGCCGCACCCGGTCGTCGCTCTCCGGGTAAAAGGCCATAAGCGTGCAGGCGTTGATGGTCATACCCAGTACCGGCCCTCCCTGATGATCGATATGGGCGCCCAACGGGCAGATCCGATAGGGAGAGGCAATTACCGAAACCTTCTGGGGAGAGATCTCCTGCTCGTAGGAGAAGGACTCAATGAGGGTCTCTTTCTGTTGCTGGAGGTCGGGAAATTCCATTTTTTTAGTATCTCAAGATCGATTTAACACGCTCAGAAAGTGATAATCCGGTAGCCGCGGCTCAGATACTCTTCCATCGACGGGTGCCCCATCAAGTCACCACCCACTGGCAGTCCCTGGGCCCGGGCCTCATCGATGCTGCCGAGCTTGGCCGAACAGGCCTGACAGACGCAATCGATCAACCCTTTTTCCTTGGTTTTCTGATAAAGTCCATAAAAGGGGGCCTCGGGATCTTTCAGCGTCGACACCAGTTGCACCGCTCCCCCTTCGATGACAACCTTGACCTCATAGCCTTTTTCATGAAAGTCCAGGGCATAAAGAAGCACGTGACCGAAACACATCAGTTCAGGATTATAAGTTACAAGGGCGATCTTTTCCATCCTACTCTCCACTGGTTGTTGATTTTTTTCGATAATCAGGTAAATCGTTTGTCTCCATCACTAAAATCATGTAACTGATGAGAAGTCTACATTTTTTCACCACTCCTGTCAGGGAATACGATGTTAATATTTAACCTGAAAAAAGGTTCAATAGTGCTGATCTGGGCCGGACTGCTCATGGCCGTTTTGACAATGATCAGCTTGGGCTGCGACCAGTCCTCCCGGGAACCGCTGCCGATCATTGGCACAATCGACGTACCCTACACCTTTAAAGATCAGCAGAACCGGCAGATAGGTCAGGAACTGTTCCAGGGTAAAATCTATGTAGCCGATTTCTTCTTCACCAGCTGCCCAACCATCTGCCCGATCATGAAGTCACAGATGCTCCGGGTCTATGAGATGTTCGAGGACAACGACCAGGTGCTGCTGCTGTCGCACTCAATTGACCCCGAACACGACACCGTCGAGGTGTTAAATGAATACGGCGCAAGACTTGGCATCGAGGCCGACGGCTGGCATCTGGTAACCGGCGCCAAGGAAGAAATCTACGATACCGCCCTGCGCTACGGTCTCGCCGCCATGGAGGATAAAAACGCACCCGGGGGGTTTATCCACTCCGGTTCCTTCACCCTGGTGGATCGCCAGGGAAGAATCCGCGGCTACTATAAGGGTACCGAGGAAGAGGCGGTGGATCGACTGATCAAGGACATTGGACGGCTGCTTGATGAGCGCTGAGCGGCTGAGGCGCCGGCCTTTGATCCTGGTGCTTCTTCTGGTCCTGATGCTGCTGCCCGGCTGTCAGGAGAACAAAGGGGATCCGGCGGTCTATAAAAGGCACTGCGCTTCTTGCCACGGCAGAGAAGGACAGGGACTGAAAGCCCTCTATCCGCCGTTGACGGGCTCGGTTTATCTGGGCGAGCGGCTTGGTGAGCTGCCCTGCCTCATCTCGTCCGGTGTGCGGGGCAAAATCGTCACCGGCAACAGGACCAAAAACATACGTATGCCTGCCTTCGCGGACCTTTCCATCCAGGAGATGAATTCGCTGATCAGCTACCTTCAACTGAACTGGGGAAAAGGCGGAGAACCGGTGTCGGAGCAGAAGATCAGTCAATGGCTGCGTACCTGTCCCTGATAGCGCCCCACCCCCTGTCCCGAGGCTGCTGGCTGACGGCAGCGGCCGTGCTGTTTTTGCTCTGGGGCTGCTCAGACCCCCTGGCCGAAGAGAACGAGGCGCTGAGAAAAGAGATCATCGAGGTGCACGACCAGGCCATGGACAAAATCGGCTACATGTTCGTACTCGAAAGCAGACTGAAGAAGATGCAGCCGGGCCCGAACCTGTCGCAAGCCTCTATAGACAGTACCATAGAGGCACTCCAGCAGGCCAACAAAGAGATGTTCCGGTGGATGAACCAGTACCAGACGCTGTTTGTCAATGACGATCTTAGCAAAGACAATAGCTACCGGCAGCAGCAGCTGGAAATGATCCGGGCGGTCGGTAAAATGACGAATCTGGCCATTGCTGATGCCGAACATATTCTTGCAGCCGATTGAAATAGACGCATTGATCATTATCTTTAACACTTAGATTACCTACCACCCTCTATTGGAGTTTTTATGTCAAGTAATTTCGGAACCTTATTCAAAGTTTCCACTTTTGGAGAGTCGCATTGCAAAAGCGTCGGCGTGGTCATCGACGGCTGTCCTCCCGGACTTAAGCTGGTGGAAGCGGATATTCAGCGCCAGCTCGACCGCAGACGTCCCGGACAATCCAAACTGACCACCGACAGGAAAGAAAAGGATCAGGTCCAGATCCTATCGGGCACCGAACACGGTGTAACCCTGGGAAGCCCCATCGCTCTGAAAGTCAACAACCTGGATCAGCGTCCTGGCGATTACGGTGATATGGAAACCATTCCAAGACCATCCCATGCCGACTTCACCTATATGGCCAAGTACGGCATCAAGGCCTCTTCCGGAGGCGGTCGCTCGAGTGCCAGGGAAACCATTGGAACCGTTTCCTCGGGTGCGGTGGCCGAAAAAATCTTAGAGGTCGCCTACGGTATGGAAATAGTTGCCTGGGTGAGTTCGGTAGGCCCCTTGGAAGCGGCTCCCGTCGATCATCAGACGATCACCAGAGAGATCGTCGACCAGACCGATCTGCGCTGCCCCGATACCGAGATTGGCGAGAAGATGCGGGCCCTGATCATGGAACTCAAAGATGGCGGGGATTCCACCGGCGGAACCGTTTCCTGCGTCATCCGCAATGTCCCTGCCGGTCTGGGTGAGCCGGTATATGAGAAACTGGAAGCTAAACTGGCCCAGGCAATGCTGGCCATTCCTGCCACCAAGGGGTTCGAGATCGGCTCCGGTTTTGAGGGCACCCGACTCAGGGGCTCGGCCCACAACGACCCCTTTGTCATGAAAGAGGCAAGACTCGGTACTGTTTCCAACAATTCTGGAGGGATCCAGGGCGGTATATCCAACGGGGAGTCGATTTATTTCCGCGTTGCCTTCAAACCCCCGGCCACGATCTCGCAGCCCCAGCAGACCGCTGATTATCAGGGAGCATCCGTCACTCTGGAAGCCAAAGGCAGGCATGACCCCTGCGTGGTGCCGCGGGCCGTTCCCATCGTCGAATCCATGGCCGCCCTGGTCATGGTCGACATGGCCATGCGTCAGGAGGCCAGACTGGCCCTGCGGCCGTCCTAACCTATGCGGGAGCGCAGTTAAGATAAAGATGGTAAAGTAATCTTCTCTGCTAAGGTACTCGCCTTTTGATATTTTTTGACGAATCCGTTAAGTAACTGATTCGACCGCATATGGTTCCAACCCTATGTCATCTAAACAAACAGCGCTAAGCAAATATCTGGACCGCATGGCCCCGCCGGTCGGTCTCTTGTTGCTGATTCTCTCCATCGCCATAGGGGCGGGAACCGGGCTGGCTGCTGTTCTGTTTATCAATCTGATCTATGAAATCCAGCGTCTGGGCTACGAGACGCTGCCCGCACTTTTACCCTGGCTCGGCAATTTCGTCTATCTGATCGTCCCGGTCATCGGCGGTTTGCTGGTCGGGCCGTTGATTCTCTTTGCCCAGGAGGCTAAAGGGCATGGCGTTCCCGAAGTAATGCAGGCCCTGATCATCAGGGGCGGAAGAATCAGGGCGCGGGTAGCGGCGGCGAAGATCGTCGCCTCGGCTCTGTGCATCGGTACCGGCGGTTCGGCCGGACGCGAAGGGCCCATTGTCCAGGTCGGCTCGGCACTTGGTTCAAGCATCGGTCAGGTGCTGCGCCTCTCCGACGACCGGATCAGAAACCTGGTGGGCTGTGGTGCAGCGGCAGGGATCGCCGCTACTTTCAACGCCCCGATCGCCGGCGTGGTCTTCGCCATTGAAGTACTGATGGGCAACCTGCAGGTGCGCTCGTTCGGCAATATCGTCATCGCCGCCGTCTCGTCTTCGATTGTCAGTCGCTTCTTTCTCGGAACCCGGCCGGCCTTTTCAGTCCCCATACACTCACTGGTTTCCCCGGTTTCACTGATCTTTTACCTGATCCTCGGGCTGCTTTCCGCCCTGGTCGGGATCATGTTCATTCGCATGCTGAATCGGGCCGAGATCGTCTTTGACAACTGGGATTTTCCGCAGATCTATAAACCTGCGGTCGGGGCGGCGCTGCTCGGCATCACCGGTATGCTGTTCATGTTTCTGCCCGGTTCCGAAGGCATTTTCATGCCGTTCATGTACGGCTCCGGTTTTCATTTTATCGAAGAAGTGCTCCAGGGAGGAACCTCCTTCTGGATTCTCTTGCTGCTCGTTTTCTTAAAACCGTTGGCCACCTCGTTTACATTGGGTTCGGGCAATTCCGGCGGCGTTTTTGCACCATCGCTGTTTATCGGTGCCATGCTCGGCGGCTGTGTCGGTATGATATTTTATCGCTATTTTCCGGAAATCTCCGGCAGTCCCGGTGCCTACGCTCTGGTCGGCATGGCGGCGCTGTTTGGAGCAACTGCCAGGGCTCCGTTGACCGCGATGCTGATCGTCTTTGAGATGAGCAACGACTACCTGATGATTCTACCGCTCATGGTGGCCGGCATCAGTGCCACCTATTTTGCCCAGTGGCTCCATCCCGAATCGATCTATACCCTCAAACTGGCTAAACGCGGTATCCGCTTTTTTGAAGGCAGGGACATGGACATCATGCAGGGGGTTAAGGTCGAGGAAGTGATGCGCACCCGGGTAACCACTATTAACAAGGACAAGTCTGTCTCCGAGTTGATGGCATTGTTTCAGGAGACCAACCTGCTGGGCTTTCCAGTGGTTGCCGAAGGCAACAGGCTCTGGGGTATAATAACTTTACAGGACGTCCATCGGGCGCAGAGCCGTGACAGCTTTAACCCACGGGGGATGAAGGTTGCCGACCTGGCCATCGAGGGGCCGATCTCGGTCTTCCCCGATGAACCGATCTGGGTTGCCATCCAGAAAATGTCGCCCCGTGACTTGGCTCGCCTGCCGGTTGTCTCCAGGGACGGATCCCTCCGTCTGGTGGGCTCAATCAGCCGTAGTGACATCTTGAGAGCCTATGATGTCGGCATCGTCCGCAAGCAGCGAGGCCAGCTGGAAGAAGAGCAGATCACCCTGCGCTCCTCCACCGAAACCGGCTTCGTTGACATCGCCATAAACGAAGAGCACTCGTGCAGCAACTCACTGGTCAAAGAGCTGCCGCTGCCGGAACACGTCACCCTGGTCTCCATTAAGCGGGGAGCAAAGATGATCATTCCCCGGGGACGCCATCGCATAGAGGTGGGCGACGTGCTTACCCTGTTCGGCCAGCTGGACGAAATCGCTCAGCTCAAGAAATTTTTCTGCTGACCCTGCACTCTTCACCGTCTCTTTTCTCAGACCTCGAGAAATTCGATGATACTCTCTGCGGCAGTACGCCCGTCGGCTATGGCGGTGACCACCAGGTCCGCCCCCCTGACCGCGTCGCCGCCGGCGAATATTTTGGGCTCGGAACTCTGGAACGGATAAGGTCCACGGTCTGAGGCCCTGATCCTGTCACCGTCATCGAGCTCGATGCCCATCTCTTTGACCCAGCCCGCCGGGTCCGGCCTGAACCCGAAGGCCATGATCACCACGTCGGTATCCAACACCAGTTCGCTCCCGGCCACAATCTCCGGTCTCGATCTCCCCGAGTCATCGGGCTCGCCCATCCTGGTTTCTACCATTTTTACGCCGCTGACCCGGTTGTTAATATCGACCTCGATGGCCACCGGCTGCAGGTTCCACAGGAATTCAACCCCCTCGGCCCGGGCATTGGCGACCTCTTTAGCCGATCCCGGCATGTTGCGCTCGTCGCGCCGGTAGGCACAGGTGATCTTGGCTGCGCCCTGCCGCACCGCAGTTCTTACGCAATCCATGGCGGTATCGCCGCCGCCCAGCACCAGCACCCGCCGGTCGCCAAAGGAGACATACTCATATTTATCGTAGGCGAAATTCCTTTCGTGGCAGATATTGGCAATCAGATAGGGAAGTGCCTCATAGACTCCGTCGGCGTCCTCGTTTGCAAAACCGCCGCGGATCGAACGATAGGCGCCGGTGCCAATAAATACGGCGTCATAGTCATCGACTATTTCCTGAAATGAGATGTCCGGCCCGACCTCGGTGTTGAGCCGGAATTCAATGCCCATGTCGCTGAACACCTCCCGACGCCTGGTCATCACCTCTTTTTCCAGCTTGAAATCGGGAATGCCAAATGACAGCAGACCGCCTATCTCGGGATACTTATCAAAAACCACAGGCCTGATGCCGTTGCGAACCAGCACGTCGGCACAGCCCAGGCCGGCAGGCCCGGCCCCGATGATCGCAGCCTTTTTGCCGGTCGCCTCGACCTTGGACAAGTCCGGCCGCCAGCCCATCTCAAAGGCGGTATCGACGATGTACTTCTCCACCGCCCCAATGGTCACCGCACCATATTCATCGTTGAGCGTGCAGGCCCCCTCACAGAGTCTGTCCTGGGGACATACCCGGCCGCAGACTTCGGGCAGGCTGTTGGTCAGATGACAGAGTTCAGCGGCTTCGATGATTCTCCCCTCTCCAGCCAATTTCAGCCAGTCCGGGATATAGTTGTGCACCGGGCATTTCCATTCACAATAGGGATTTCCGCAACCCAGGCAGCGATCGGCCTGCATGCGGGCCTGGTTCTCGTTGAAAAGTCGGTAGATCTCGACAAAGGAACTCTTCCGGGTCTTGATCGAACGCTTCTGAGGTTCGACCCGTTCAACTTCCAGAAACTGAAAAACATTTTGATCCATGTGCGCGTCCTTTCAGAATTACCTGCCGGCCCGCTGTCCCATCTACTGAGTGGTCAACAGGAGTTCGTTGGCCGAGCGGCCCCGTTTGCCGAGCAGATCCTCGACCTTGAGCCCTTTGGGCTTGACCAGCTTGAAGCTGTCGCAGGAGCTGCCGAAATCGTCCAGAATCATCTGGGCCCGATCACTGCCGGTTTCATTGAGATGGGCATCGACGATGCCGCGCAAATGCTCCTTGAGCAGATCTAAATCCTTCATCGGCAGAACATCGACCAGCTCGGCATTGACCCGCTCCTCAAAGCGGTTGAATTCGTCAAACACATAGGCGAATCCACCGGTCATGCCGGCCCCGAAATTAATACCCGTCTCCCCGAGGATGGTAACCACGCCGCCGGTCATGTACTCGCAGCCGTTATCGCCTATCCCTTCGACCACCACTCTGGCGCCGGAGTTACGCACGGCAAAACGTTCGCCGGCCCGCCCTGCGGCGTAAAGCCTGCCGCCGGTGGCACCGTACAGACAGGTATTGCCGATGATCACCGATTCATGCGACTTGTAGGACACCCCCATCGGCGGTCTGATTACCAGCATGCCGCCGGCCATTCCCTTGCCCACATAATCATTGGCGTCGCCGGTGAGCACCAGCTTGAGACCGCCGGCGTTGAAAGCGCCGAAACTCTGCCCTGCCGTTCCCTGCATCTCGATGGTCAAGGGCGCATCATCCATGCCGCGGTCGCCATGGTTCCGGGCAATGACACCGGAGAGGGTGGCCCCGACCGAGCGGTCGGTGTTGCGAACCACGACGTAGCCCCGACCGCCGCTCTTGTTGGCAACCGCCTCGCCGTAGCGATCGACCAGGTCGAGATTGAGTCGGCCCTTATCGTGGGGCTGATTGCGCTGCTGATTAAAGAGGGCTGAGCCATCCGGCACGACAGGCTGAATGAGCAGGCCGTCGAGCTCCAGGCTGCGCTGTTTGTCATTTTCCCCCTCGACAATCTCCAGCAGATCGACCCGACCGATCAGATCGGTGAGTCTGCTTACTCCGAGTTGGGCCAGCCATTGCCTGGTCTCGGCGGTAACGAATCTAAAATAGTTCATTGCCATCTCCGGCAGTCCCTTGAAATGATCCCGTCTCAGGGTCTCATCCTGGGTCGCCACCCCGGTGGCGCAGTTATTGAGATGACAGATGCGCAGATATTTGCAGCCCAGCGAGATCAGCGGGGCGGTGCCGAAGCCGAAACTCTCGGCCCCGAGAATGGCCGCCTTGATAATGTCGAGGCCGGTCTTGAGGCCGCCGTCTACCTGTAACCGCACCTTGTGGCGCAGACCGTTTTCCACCAGGGCGGCATGGGTTTCCACCAGCCCCAGTTCCCACGGGCTGCCGGCATATTTCACCGAAGACAGAGGACTTGCCCCGGTGCCGCCGTCATAGCCGGAAATGGTGATCATGTCGGCATAGCCTTTGGCCACACCGGTGGCAATGGTACCGACCCCCGGTTCCGACACCAGCTTCACCGAAATCTGCGCCTCGGGATTGACCTGCTTGAGGTCGAAGATGAGCTGGGCCAGATCCTCTATCGAGTAAATATCATGATGCGGCGGCGGTGAGATAAGGGTGACCCCCGGCATGGAATGGCGCAGTTTGGCAATCATCGCCGTGACTTTGTGACCGGGAAGCTGTCCGCCCTCGCCCGGTTTCGCGCCTTGGGCTATCTTTATCTGGATCACCTCGGCATTCATCAGATAGTGCGTGGTCACCCCGAAACGACCCGAGGCGACCTGCTTGATCCTCGACACCCGCTCGGTGTGGTACCTCGACGCATCTTCGCCGCCCTCACCGCTGTTCGAAAAGCCGCCCAGACGGTTCATGGCGATGGCCAGCGCCTCATGGGCCTCGCTGCTCAGGGCGCCGATTGACATGGCGGCCGAATCGAAGCGCGGATAGAAGTTTTCCTCCGGCTCTACCTGGTCAATGTCGATGGGACTATCGGGCATCTTCAGGGCGAGCAGATCCCGTAAACTTGAAACCTCCCGCTTGTTAACCAGGTCGGCGTAGCGTTGATAGTCTCGCTGATAACCGCTCCTCACGGCCTGCTGCAAAGTGGTAACCACATCGGGGTTGTAGGCGTGATATTCTCCCCCGTGCATGTACTTGATATGGCCGGCTCCCTTGAGGACAAGGTGGGGCTTCCAGGCCAACCGGGCCCGCCGTTTGGTGTCCGTCTGGATGTGCTCGAAACCGGCCCCCTCGATTCTGCTGGTTACCCCGCGAAAGCATAGCTCCACCACCGGTGTGGAAAGGCCGACAGCCTCGAAAAGCTGGGCACAGCGGTAGGAGGCAATGGTGGAAATACCCATTTTCGACATGATCTTCAGCAGCCCTTTGTTGATCCCCGTCCGATAATTGATCAGAACCGAGCGCAGGGGCAGCTTGATGGCTTCGTCATCAACCATTTTAGCCAGCGTCTCATAGACCAGATAGGGATAGACCGCCGTGGCGCCGAAACCGATCAGCACGGCGAAATGATGGGGATCTCGAGCCTCGGCCGTTTCTATGATGATGTTGGCGTCACAGCGCAGGTTGTTTTCCGCCAGCGCGGTCTGCACGCCGCCCACTGCGGCAGCGGCGGGAATGGGGAGGGTCTCCGGTCCTATGTTGCAGTCGGAAAGAATGATCAGTACGGCCCCGTTGCGGGTCTCTTCCACGGCTTTCGCCACCACCCGCTTGAGCGCGCTCTCGAGCCCCTCGGACAATTGGTAATTGATGTCGATGATACAGTGGCGGTAATGCTCGTCGTCCAGTTCCTTGAGTTGCTGCAGGTCACTGTAGACCAGCACGGGCGACTGAAACAACACCCGGTTGGCGTGCCCCATGGTTTCGTTGAAAACGTTTTGCTCCCTGCCGATACAGGTGGCCAGCGACATCACGTGCTGCTCCCGCAGCGGGTCGATCGGCGGGTTGGTGACCTGGGCGAATTTCTGCCTGAAATACTCGAACAGTAGTCGCGGCTTGTGGGACAGCACGGCCAACGGGGTGTCGTCACCCATCGAAGCCACCGGTTCCCTGCCGGTCTCTCCGAAAACCCTCAGCACCTGGTCGATTTCATCGATGGAGTAGCCGAACAGTTTGTGATAGGTCAGCAGCGTGTCATCGGACAGGGCCCGCTTGCCGGTCTTCTCCTCGTCCAGTTGTTCGGAAGGGATCAGACACTGGCAGTTGCGCTGCAGCCATTGTCGTAGGGATGCCTGGTTTTCAGTTCGTTGTCGATATCCCATGAGCTCCACAAGCGTCCGTTGTGGGTGTCGACCACCAGCAGTTCACCGGGACCGACCCTGCCTTTTTCAACCACCTCATCGGGAGTGTAGTCCCAGATGCCAATTTCAGAGGCCAGGGTGATCAGACGGTCTCGGGTGATGACGTAACGGGCCGGTCTGAGTCCGTTGCGGTCAAGTCCGCAGGCGGCAAAGCGGCCGTCACTCATGACGATACCGGCGGGACCGTCCCAGGGCTCCATATGCATCGAGTTGAAATCATAGAAGGAGCGCAGATCCTCATCCATCTGTGGATGGTTCTGCCAGGCGGGCGGAATCAGCAGGCGAAAAGCCCGGAACAGATCCATGCCGCCGGCCAGAAAGGTTTCCAGCATATTGTCAAGCGAGGCGGAATCGGACCCGTCGGTACTGACGAACGGCGCCGCGTCCTGCATATCGGGCAGCAGCGGGGACTGCAGCTTATAAGACCGGTTCCGAGCCCACTGGCGATTGCCGGTGATGGTGTTTATTTCCCCGTTGTGCGCCAGATAGCGAAAGGGCTGGGCCAACGGCCAGCGCGGCAGCGTGTTGGTGGAAAAGCGCTGATGGAACAGACAAATCGAGGCCTGCATCCTGAGATCCCCGAGATCACGATAAAACTGGGGCAGATCACCAGGCCGACAGAGCCCCTTGTAGATCATCACCAGGTTCGAGAGACAGGGAATATAGAAATCCGGATCATCGGTGATTCTCTTTTCAATTCGTCGGCGCACCATGAACAGCCGCCGCTCGAAATCCCTCGGTCCCCAGCCATACTGACCGTTGACAAAGACCTGCATGATCAGCGGCAGGGAATCTCTGGCAATGTCTCCGAGAACCGACGGATCCACCGGCACTTCACGCCAGCCGGCGATCGACAGGGTCTCGGCGGCGATTTCTTCTTCAAAAACCTCCTGGACCCGGGCCAACTTTTGCGCCCCATGGCCCAGAAATACCATGCCCACACCGTAGCGGGAACTGAGGTTCCAGCCCTGCTCCCGGGCCACGGCCTGAAAAAAACTGTCCGGTTTCTGGAGCAGCAGACCGCAGCCGTCGCCGGTTTTGCCATCCGCGCCAATGGCCCCGCGGTGATCCATACGGTCCAGCGCACTGATAGCCGTTCGCACCAGACGATAGCTGGCTTCCCCGTCCATATGGGCAATCAGTCCGAATCCGCAATTATCTCTGAACTCGCCCCGGTCGTAAACGGGCATGATAATTCTCCTTGAATAAGAGGGTAGTTACTCGGAACATTCAAATATCAGCGTCTGTAAAATACGGTATTTGGTGATCAAAATCCAGCCAAACAGCAAGAACCCTTGGCGTGCCACAGCAAACCGAGCAAAACTGAATGGCGTTGACTACCCCCAGCAGACCAAGCGCCGATTCACCGGGCCTGGCCACAATTGCCGGTGGAGACGACGGATCACGCTGGCAGCGTTGAGATCATCAGCAGTTCTTGATCACCGGAGGGGGGACGATTATGGGGACTTCTGTCTGCTCCTTCTTACCCAGCATGTGAAGCCAGCCGTAGATTCCCACAAGAACGACAAGGGAGACAAAGATGTAGAACGGATTATGACCTTCGGTTACCTGGTAGAAAAAGGTGGCCACCGACCAGGCAAGCAAAGTCGAATAGACGGCCATCACCACTGCGTAATAACCGCCCATTTCCTGCCGTGCCGCTCCGATGACGGCCAGGCACGGGAAATACATGAGCACGAAGAGCAGATAGGCAAAGGCTGAAAATACCGTGAAATTTGCCGCTATGTGTCTGTAAACCGAAGTGTCCGCTCCGATCTCTTCGGATATGGTCGCCTGATCCTCGGCCACCAATCCAATCCCGAGCAGGTCGAAAGTACCGATAACGGAGGCCAGCCCCTCGCCCACCGAAGTGAAGGCCTCGGTTATAGCAGCGCCGACATCGAGCCCTTGAGCTTCTTCTCCGGCAGCAGCTGCCGGCTGCCCGGTCATGTCATTGGCGGCATAGAGCGCGTTGATTGTTCCGACGATGGCCTCTTTGGCGAAAAGTCCGGTGAACAGGGCCACCGAAGCCGGCCAGTTATCCTCGGGAATACCGATAGGCTCGAACACGGGGCCGCGGCTTTACCGACATAGGCCAGTATGGATGAGGCAGAATCCTCGTTGCCGAAAGTTACTTTGCCCTTGTCATAGCCGATGGAGTTAAGCACCGAGAGCACGAAAACTGCTGAGACCACGATGATGCCGGCCCGCCTGATGAAAGAACGCGAAGCGCAGCCAAGCGCTCTTGAAGACGGCGCCCAGGCGGGGAGTATGGTAGAGCGGCAGATCCATGACGAAGTTCGAAGGGGTTCCCCTGAACAGGGTGTTCTTGAGAAAATAACCCGTGAGAATTGCCATGAACAGACCGATCAGATAAATCAAAAAGACGGCCACACCCGAGTAAGCGCCAAAAAGCGCGGCACAGAACAGGGCATACACCGGCAGCCGGGCACCGCAGGACATGAACGGCGCCATGAAAATGGTCATGAACCGGTCCCGCCGGTTGCTCAACGTCCTGGCGGCCATGACCGCCGGCACCGTACAGCCGAAACCGACGATCATCGGGATAAAGGCAGAGCCGGGCAGGCCGATTTTTCTCATGAACTTGTCCGCCACCACTCCAACCCGGGCCATGTAGCCGAGATCTTCAAGAATCGCCAGAGCCAGGAACATGAAAAACACCACCGGAATAAAAGTCGCCACCGTCTGGCAGCCCACCCCTATGCCGCCGGCGATCATCACAATCAACCAGTCCGGGCTGCCCGCCGCCTCGAGCAGGTGGGTGGGAATATCGACGAAAATCAGACCGCCGATGATATCAAAAAAATCGATGAACACCGATCCGAAGCCAATTGCGAACCAGAAGGTCACGAACATCGATGCCATAAATATGGGGATCGCCGCAAAACGGTTCATCACGATATTGTCGACCCGGTTTGTGAAATTGGTGGACGCGGTCTTTTATTTCTCGCGCTACGCGGCTGTAAATCTCATCTATATTGGAGTATTTCTGGACAGTGTCCATCACCTCCTGGGTGGAGACGTGGGAATCGTGCTCGGGCAGGTGTTCGATCGCTTCTTCGATCTTTTTCACCGCTCTTCTTACCGACGCCTTGTTGACCCCGATGACAGGAATTACCGGTACGCCGAGATCTGCGCTGAGACGGTCGATATCTATCTTTATCCCCTCTTTCTCTGCCACGTCGAGCATGTTGAGCAGGACGATAATCTGATTGGTCCGCTCGAGCAGATCCATGGTCAGGTAGAGATTGCGGGACAGATTGGTCGCATCGATGACGTTGACGATGAGATCATACTCACCGCTTCTTATTACCCGTTCGGCGACTTTCTGGTCTTCGGTGTCAGGACTGAGGTTATAGGTTCCAGGCAAATCGACCAGTTCCACCCTGATATTGCCGAGCGGAAAAGAGCCCTTCGATTTTTTCCACCGTAACGCCCGGCCAGTTACCCACCCTCTGCCTGGCACCGGTGAGGCTGTTGAAGAGAGTGGTCTTCCCGGAGTTGGGAACTCCGGCTATGGCGATTCGTTCAACCTTGTGCACGTTAGCGCTCCTTTACCAGAATCCCCTGGGCTTCATTCTTTCTCAGAGCTATTCTGCTGCCCCTGATTTGCACGATCATCGGATCGGACAACTTGACCGGGGCCAGTTCAACGGGTGTTCCCTTGACAAATCCCATCTTGTAAAGTTTTTCGGCATACGGTGAATTTTCAGGCTCGAAGCCGACAACTTCGTAGGAGATACCTTTGCTGATATCGGCCAGGTTAATATTTCTTCCCATGAATTTCTCTAGTACCTAAATATTGAATCTGCAGCCACCTACCCGGGATAATGGACAGACGGCATCGTTTTTTATAAAAGCGCTTCTTAGACCAGTGGCGATTATAAATGAGAAGAAAGTATGATGCAACATAATAAGTAAGGCGTGCCTAAAAATATACCCCGCAATGAACTTCTCGATGGCCGAGCCATCCCATCGGCCTGTTGTCTTCGATTTAAAAAGAATTGTTGACTTTTATTAGTTATGCCGTAAAATTTTAGGACATTATCAATATTTTAATTTTTGCAACAATTCCAATGGTTTCAATAGACGATCTCAGCGCCAGCCAGGAAGACTACCTGGAGGCAATCTTTCATATTTCAGAAGAAAAGATGGCCGCCCGGGCCAAAGACATTGCCAAGTATCTCGATGTCAAGGCCTCATCGGTTACCGGCGCGCTTGCGCATATTGGGAAAGCATGAGCTGATAAATTACGCCCCTTACGATCTCATCACCCTCACCGACAAGGGAAGGGTGATCGCCGAGGAGATAGTCTATCGGCACCGTGCCCTGGAAAAATTTCTGGTCAATGTCCTGGGTATCGACCGCGAAGATGCCGATGCGGCAGCCTGCAAGATGGAACACCATGTCCCCAAGGCCATTATCGAGCGTCTGGTCAAATACGCAGAGTATGTCGACCACTGCCCCCGAGGCGGGGTAAGCTGGGAATCGGGATTCGGCTATTACTGCAAACACGGCTGCACCGACCAGGATTGTGAACGGTGTGTCGGCGAAATGGAAATCCAGTCCCAGAAGTTAGCCTAGTTTCCCTCTTCTACCCACCGCCACTGCTTAGCCAGAACTATTATTTAGACGGGAGCCTTCCCGTCCAAATCAGTGACATCGCATTGCTCATCGACGAATAGTTGTTATTATCTGCTACAACTATCTAACTGATATGATTAATCAAAAAAACAGGTCCGTAAACAATGAACAAGCACTTCCTGGTTACCGTGAGCAACGACTACGACCACCTCACCGGAGTGGAATTTATCTGCTCGTTTTTCAAGCAGTTCTCAGAACACCAAATTACCCTGCTGCATATCAGCCGACTGGACGCCGCCGACATGAACAAATCCCTCATGAAAATGTGGGACAAGCCCGAAGAAGGGGTCACCGGTCCCCTCACTGTCGGCGCCAGGAAAGCGCTGGAAAAGTCGAGAAGCCTGTTGGGCAAATCGAACATGTCAGTCGACCAGATGATCACCAAGACCTTTCCGGAGCGCTATGGCAAGATAAACGACATACTCCGGGAGGCTGCCTCCGGGCTCTATGACGCGATCGTGCTCGGCAAACGGGCGAGCTATGCCCTCCAATGGGTTTTCGAGCGACCGGCGGAGGAGACTGCCAAGGCGATCATCCAGGACAGTTCCCTCAGTTCTCCTTTATGGATCTGCCCGGAGCCCGAACATGGCAGAAAAAATGTAGTCATCGGTGTCGATGGCTCAGAGGGATCATTACGGGCGGTGGATCATGTCGGCTATATCCTTTCCCGCCAGGACCAGCATACGGTCACCCTGTTGCATGTGGAAAACGGGGCCGGCCTCGACAGTGATCTCATTTTTCAGAAATCCACTCGTATTCTGCATGGCCACCGGGTCGGGGACGAGCGTATTCTCCAAGAAACGGCCTGGGGGCTCAATGTTGCCGGAACGATTACCAGTTATGCAGAGAAATCTGGTTTTGCCGCCATTGCCGTCGGCCTCGAAGGTGTCGATCAGGGAATCCTGAAGCGCATGCATCTAGCCGGCGGTACGACCACTGGACTGATAGAGCGGGCAGAGAAAATCTCTCTGTGGTGTTGTCCGTAGACCCAGCAAAGATTTTCCCGAGCCTTCCCACATGGCCTCCGACAACAATTCTCAATCCAAGGGCAACGACTCTACGCCTGATAGAAAAAAACGCATCATCATTCCCTTTCGGGCGCTATTCAAATGGCTTGTCCGTCTCAGGCGATCCCCCCGGGCGGTGGCCGGAGGATTTGCCCTGGGTGTGTTTGTTGCCTTCACCCCAACCATGGGATTTCAGATAGTGATAGCCATTTTCCTGGCCACCTTTCTCAATCTCAACCGGCCAGCAGCCATCATACCGGTATGGATTACCAACTTGGCAACCATGGCACCTATTTACACCTTCAACTACTGGGTGGGCAGTCTGTTCTGGTCCGGCCCGCCGGTTGCCGAGGTCTACAAAACCTTTGTGTCCATAGGTGCCCAACTGGTCAAGATGGATTTCTGGGAATTTGGCAGACAGTTTGAAACCATGCTTGGACTTTCCGGCACCATGGCCATTCCGCTGCTGATCGGCAGTGTCGTGGTCGGCTTGATCAGCGCCGCTCTCACCTACCTGGCCGCCATCGGCATCATTCACCTGATCCTGGACAAGCGCAGGAAAAAACAGAGGCTTTATTAGCGCCTGCACTGCTGAGCCTGTCCCCCCTAGCAAACTCGGTCTCCGGCTGGTCAATTACACCTGTTTATTGGAATTCAGCTTTGCTGCTGTTCCAGCGGTTCGCTCTGCGATTTAGGGGGCAATTTATGAACGAAATAATATGTGATTCCGGTGGCCACCAGCACAACACCCGTGGCAAAAATATACATCGGCTCGAGTTCTTCGTAATCGAGAATTATCACCTTTCTGGCGATCGCCATCAGGGCGGTGGCCAATACTATTTTCACCTGAATGAGGTCATCGCGCAGATAGAGGATGGGCCAGGCCAGTTCGATGATTTTTTTGTTAAGAGCAGCGGTTTCTTCATTGTCAGCTCCCACATCCACCGCCGCGAGGATGCGCTTGAAATCGGCCGAGTCATATTTAATAACCCATATCGAAACTGGCAGGATCGGTCTCTTTCCTCCACATTGCCATTCGGATATATTGAGGAAAAAGTTCTTTTAGTGGCAAGAGTGCAGGTAGTGATGTAATTTAGGGTGCTGGGCCTCAACCCATTCCCTTCTGTCGCCATAGCTCTCTGGAGAAAGCTTGTGACAGCCGGAGTGGCATTGTTCGCCCATCTGCGACATGGGTACTGGTGAAAGGTTTCTGCCTGCCCTGCGCACAGGTCCAATCCAGAACCCATCCATACTACTTCACCTCGGACTCCAAGTGTTCCGGGATAAAACAAAAAGGGGATGGTATGCACGTCTTTCTGGCACTTGTTTTTTCCGCATTGCTTGTCTACTTACTGGTGCAGTTTGGCCGGCAGGAAGAGATTCAGGACGAATATGAAGATGCGATTCTCGACATCGAAGCGCGCCTGGATTGGGCTCGAACCAGAAGCAGGTTCCCTTTCGGCATGGAAGCTCAGATGGAGATTTCCAGTACTCTGCTGGGCCGGGCCAAGAACCTCTGGAACCAGAACCGCTGGCGCCAGGCCTATCAGGCCGCACTGCAGTCCCGGGACGCGATGGACAGGGCTCAACGCCTCTATTCTTCGGCGATCACCTTGAGGTAGGAACGGATTTGCCGGGCTCCATCCTCTAGATTTTCTTCTTGATGTCGATGACCGGGGTTTTATCGAGTACATCGAGGCCCTGCACATGAAGACGGTTGCCATCGATACCAAGTACTTTCAGTTCGGACACCCCAATGGGATTTGGGCGTACCGGGCTTCTGGTTGAAAACACCCCTCTGAGGCGATTCTCTTTTTTACCACGGGGGTGTACCTTGAGTATATCCCGGGACGATTCATGGAGCCAGAACAGCACCACGATGGTTTGCCCCGCTTCCACCCCGTCCAAACCCTCGTGAAATTCGGCAAAGATCTCCAGATAACCCGTCCTTTCAGATTCACCGTAACCTTTTGGTGCATCACCCAGACTCAGAATATCGCCTTCAACGATACCGATAATTTTCAGTTCAGGTTGGTTCGTCTCTCCTTCCATCGTCATCTCGCTCTGTTTTGATAAACCATTTCAACTTCTCGATCTCAGCTGTTTCCTTCTGTCCTTTTTTTCCATTGAAGTTCTTTGACGATGCTCACTTCTTTCAGGCAAGCACTGAAATTGTAAAAAGAGAGGCAACCGTCGAATAGATAATGGCCGTACCGATACTGTCCGCCTTGATCTTATACTGCAGTGCCAGAACAAAGGGCATTGCTCCGCAGGGTCCCGCCGCGGTCACCAGTACCGTTTTGGTCCAATTGCTGTCGAGGCCGTTCGTCGAGGACAAAAGAAACCATATGAACAGAGGATGGACAATTGTTTTTATGGCGGTGACCGCCAGGGCGGCGCCGTCAATCCGGCTGATCTTCACATCCGCCATGATGACTCCGAGTGAGAACAAGGCGGCAGGGGCGGCGGCGCTGCCGGTAAAAGAGAGAAACGTTTTGACGCCGTCGTGCAGTTTCAGGTCCACGAGATTGACAACCAGACCCAGGGCCATGGCAACCAGAACCGGATTACGCAGAAAAGAAGCAGCCACCTTGAGGTAGGAGTCCCCCCGGTGGGCAACAACCTCCAGGGCCATGACCATGCCGCAGAAGAAGATGACCGTGTCGATGGAAATGATCGCCGACAAAGGAAGAACGCCG
The DNA here is from genome assembly GCA_963759125.1 of uncultured delta proteobacterium. Classification (GTDB taxonomy): domain Bacteria; phylum Desulfobacterota; class Desulfobulbia; order Desulfobulbales; family Desulfocapsaceae; genus JABDQA01. The sequence continues at coordinate 1,281,299 of CAVWXN010000005.1, read as the reverse complement.
CGTTCCCCATAGAGCACCGTGACGATGGGGAGAATAAAAAAGACATGATTTACAAAACAGGCGGCCATACCGAGCAGCATCGATTCGAGTTTACTTCGCTTCAGCCAGGTTCTCACGGTATAAGCCGTTATGGAGAAAATAGTTGCTTCAGAGATAGCCCAGAGAGTAATAACGGTGTAGTTAATCTGGCCCAGCGGCGCCGAGACAATCAGAGAAAAGATTACAGGAGGCACCAGCGCGTAAAAAACAAACCTGTTTATCGTTTGCGCATCTCTGAAATCGAAGACCTTTCGCTTCCCCAGTACGATGCCCAGAAGCATGATAGCAAAAACGGGAAAGACCGGGTTGAGAAAGGTCTGAACAATAAGCTGCATGGGCTTGAGCCCCACCAGGTTGAGTTAGGGAAACTTGCTGTTGTGGTCGAGAATTGCGAACTTTACTGGGATAGATACCACACTACTTGGTTCACATCACTCAGAAATGATTCGCTGACGTATAGTGCACCTCTGCAGCCAGTCTGCAGAGCAGAAGAGGACAATCCGGGAGTTTTTTATGAATCAGGCCATGGGATTAAGGAAGAGGGACACATTGAAAGAACAGCTCAATACGACCAAAAAACTCTGGTGGCTGCATGATTCTTACTGGCATGCAACCATAACTAAAGGCTACCTTGAAAAATTGGCCCTGAGATAGCCAGCAGATTAAACCTCGAGGCCAACCCCGCCACCTGGACCGGCAGTAAGTGTAACGCCTATGTATCACTGACCCAGGCCAAGTTGACCAAGGGCTATGAGTGTGGGTGCCAGGCAATCCGAAATGGCATAAAAAACGAATTGCGCTGGCAGTACATGATCAGGTAAATCAAGAGTAACCACTGATGATAAGGGCTGGATCATTTTGAATTCTCAGCCTTGTTTGACAGTCAACTTTGACGCCGAACTGCAGCCGGCGAGGAGCATGAAAATGGGAAAACCACTTACGCAAAGTCAACGAAACCAGCTGCTTGAGTGGTTTAGTCAGGACCAATTTTCCACCGGCGCTTCCGCCTGCGAACTGCACATTCATGACATATCCCCGCACCGTTGCCCTCCGCCCTCGGGGGTTGTCTGGCCGAAAACCACCGAAGAGGTTGCCAAGGTAATGGCCTGGGCCTATCAGGAAGAGATTGCCATCACCCCCTGGGGGGCCGGCACTAGTACCGAAGGCAACCCTTTGCCGATTGAGGGGGGGCTGGTGCTAGACCTGACCAAAATGAACAGGATCATTGCCATTCGCCCTGAGGACCTGCAGGTTGATGTCGAACCTGGTGTTTTCAGGCGAGAACTAAATCGGCAGCTCAGCGGCAGTGGTCTTTTCTTCCCAGTCGACCCGGGCGCCGATGCCACCATCGGAGGGATGATCGCCAACAACGCCTCGGGAGTAAAAACGGTGAAGTATGGGGCGACCAAGGATTACGTGATGCAGATGACCATCGTCCTGCCCAACGGCGAGATCATCACCACCGGCAATCGGGCTCACAAATCCTCATCGGGCTATGATCTTGGAAAATTGTTCATCGGTTCTGAAGGAACCCTGGGAATCGTTACCGAGGCGACCCTGCGACTCAGTGGCGTACCGGAAAATCAGCTGGCGGCTACCGTAACCTTTCCCGACCTCGGGTCGGCCTCTGATGCGGTGGCCATGATAATCGGTACCGGGCTGGAGCCGGCGGCACTCGAGTTGCTCACCGAGGGCCTCATCGAGCTGATGAACGTGGAAAACGGGCTTGATCTTGACGTCATGCCGTCTCTGTTCTGCGAATTCCACGGTATCAGCCGCGCCAGTCTCGAGGAAGTTGCTACCCTGGCACGTGAGATCTGCGAGGACTGCGGAGCACTCTCTTTCCACTACGGGACAGATGACAATGAGCGCCGAAACCTCTGGCGGGCCCGGCACGACGCCTGGGAGACAATAAATCGGGCCCATCCCGGCAAGAACACGCTGATCGTCGACGCCGCAGTACCCATCTCCCGCTATCCAGAAGTCGTTGTTTTCGCCAATCAGGCGGTCAGAGAGCAGGGAGTCGACGGCTATGTTTTCGGCCACGCAGGCGATGGCAACATACATGTGGTGATGGCCGGAGATCCCGAGGATCAGGGAGAGTGGAGCAGACTTGAAACGGTCAATCATCTGGTCGTTGAAAAGGCGATATCCTTGAACGGCACCTGTACCGGTGAGCACGGGGTCGGAATCGGCAAGCGCAAGTTCATGGCGATGGAGCACGGAGAGAGCTTCATCCTGATGAAAAGAATAAAGGATCTTATCGATCCCAAAGGACTGATGAACCCTGGAAAGATATTCAGCTAGACGCACCTTCGGCAAGCTCACTGCCACACTCCGGTATACCTTAACCCCCTTATGCTGAAGCGCTGCAGGGCGGTGGCAACGCTCTTCATTTCAGCCCGGCACAGGATTCAATCTATTCATCGAAGAGAGATATCCTCTACCGACCCTAAAAAACAGCATCTGCTGCTGCTTCCTAAGTGACTGGTATAATAAGCAATCAAAAGGGTAACAAGAATCGACCTTGACGATAATTGTCTTTCTGAATTATGATGTGACAAAGAGCAGTTCCGTCGCAGAAACCTTAATGAACGAGAGCTGGCAGCTGAGACGAAAATAAATTGTCAGGAATCAGCATGCAGAATCGGGAATACCCACGCCTGGAAATCCCCCATATCCAGGCCGATGTATCTGACGGCAAAGGATTCTTTAGCGGAGAGGTGAAAAACCTTTCCCGCTTCGGGCTGTCGATTACCGACATCCCCATCGATCTCGACAACACTTCAGATATCTATTCGGTGATCCTCGATGGACCCGGCACCCATTTCAAGCTTCTGGTCAGGCCGATATGGGAACAGAATGACGGAGTCTCAAAAACCATCGGTGCCAGGATTGAAAACAGCCCCTGGACCTGGACCGAGTTCGTCATGCGTCAGGAGAGCCTCGCCAACGAGCTCACCGCCTAGAAAAGCCCCTCCCAAAAGAGATGTCTTAGAGCTCGCCTAAATTCTGCCGAAGATGTGCCGGAAATATGAGGCGCAAAGTCCTTCCTGGGCGACCATGCAGGGGCCTATCGGATGTTTTGAGGTGCAGTAAATACCGAATGAGGGACAATCATCGGGAGTGAGGCGTCCGGAGAGGACGTCGGCACACTGGCACTGAATTTCCTCCTGTCCCTTTATAAATCTGACGTTAAATCGCTTGATGGCATCATAGATCGAAAGTTCATCTCTGATCACGAACCCGCTGCCTTCAATGGAGCCGAGCCCTCGCCAGTCAGTCTCCACCGCAAAAAACACTTCCGACATCATTCTGCTGTTGCGGATCGTTTCCTCGGTCTGGACTGCACCGTTGAATGGGTTGGTGGTAACCGGTTTTTCCGATCTGATCTGTTTTACGATGGAAATCAGCCCCTCGAGAATGTCTCTGATGCCGAAACCTACAACGGCACAGGAGAGGTGGTGCTGCCTGGCCAGGTCGGCATAGGCCTGACTGTCAGTGATACTCATTATATGGGCGGAGCAGAGGAGGCCTCTGATATTGAGCTCGGGGTCGCTCATCAGAGAGTCGAGCGACGGGGGCAGCAGTCTGATGGAGGGAATTACGCAGAAATTATCTACCCCTTCCGAGGCCGCCTCGAGGATGGTTTCAGCCACATCCGGCGCCGCTCCTTCAAAGCCGACCGCCGTGAAGACCACTATTTTCCCTGGATTTTTGCGCGCCAGATCCAGCGCTTCCATTGGCGAGTCTACAACCTCGACCAAAGCTCCCTGCTCTTTTATGGTTCCCAGCGATTCCTTGGTGCCTTGGACCCGCAGCAAATCCTCGCAGGTGGCGGTGATGACATCCGGTTGCCTGCCAATTTTCACGAAAGCGTCAATATGCCCGGCCGGCATGACACAGATTGAACAACCTGGACCGGTAACGATTTCGAGATCCTCCGGCAGGATATCCTCATCACTGTACTTCAACAGCATTCGGGTCTGAGTACCGCAGATCACCATCACCCGGATCGGCCGATCCACCAGTTCGTGGAGTTCATCCACAAGGGCTAAAGGAAATTGCAGTTCATTCAGGTTTTGAGGACTTGCCATGGCTCACCTCTGTACCCTGCAGCGCCATAAAAACGAGGCAGGGACGCACAATAACAATGATTGAAAAAGAAGTATCAGGCCTGCTCAGCCTCCTTTCTCATTTCAGTGTAATATTTAGATTCGCTGATTTTTTCTGCTTCAAGCGCTTCTATATCAGCCCTGGTTAAATGAAACATACCGCAGGAGGGACAGCTGCCGTCGAAACTTTCATCAACGGCCCGGGCCTTGAGTTCGTCTATTGTCATGTGATCCACATTGCCACAGGCGCCGCTGGGATTTTCCGCTCGCACCCGTAATCTGGCAGACCGTTTTGCTTTTGCAGTCATAGCAACTCCGTTTCCAAGAATCGCAGCAGAACTCCTTTCCCACTGCTCCGGGGTTCAGCCACTAGTGTGATACTCAAAATTATATCCGCCGTCAAGAGTATGGGTTGGTACCGCAGTCTGCGTCACCTTCCGCTATTTTGTCAATTGGTTATCGTCTCAACCAGGTTTCCTTCCGAGTTAATGATTTCCAAAGCCAGGGGGATTCCGCCATCCAGGCGGTGGGTAGCGCAGGACATTCACGGGTCATAGGCCCGGACGGCCATCTCCACCTTGTTGAGTATCCCCTGATCGTAGACACCATCCTTAATGAGCGAGGTGGCGGCCTGTTTGACGCTCATATTCATCGGCCCGATATTGTGGGTCGTGCCGACGATTAGATTGGCTGATTCGATACAGCCGTTGGCATCGGTCGTATAATCATGGATCAGCGTGCCGCGAGGTGCCTCGACCACTCCGACGCCCCGGCCTGCCCCAGGATTCACCTTGGCCCGCACATCGGTATCGGTAATGCCTTCCCAGTCGAGCAGTTCGATGGTCCGTTCACAGGCGTACACCAGCTCGATCAGGCGGGCATAGTGATAGAGCAGGGTTGCCTGAGCCGGGCGGCCGAAGGCTTCCCGGAATTCCTCCAGCGCTGCCTGGGCCCTGGGAGTGGACATCTGTTCACAGACGTTTAGTCTGGCCAGCGTGTTAGCCCGATAGATGCCTTTGGGCTCATCCAGATCCAGGGAGAACCCTTCGTTCCAGGACTTGGCATACGGCATCTTGCCGTAGCCCCACGGTTCGACATGTTCGCCGAGGTAATCGAGATAATCTTCTCCCTCAAAGTCGACGTAGCTGCCGTCGGCCTTCATTAAACGCTGCTTACCGTCATATATTCTGAAGGAGCCATCCGCACGATCGACGGTGCCGAGAAAGCCGGTGGTAATGACCCCCAGCTCGCCGATGACGTCCATATATTTGCTGAACACGTTCTCCTTGGCGAAATCGAGCGCGTACTGTGAGAAATCCAGCAATGTCCGAGTATCATTGAGCAACTCCTGACGCTCCGCCTCGAGCATCGGCTTGGAAAAGCCGCCGACGACCGCGGCGATCGGATGAATCGCCTTTCCGGCAAAGCGGTCGAGCATCATCTGGCCGAGCTGGCGCATCTTGACGACCTTCGAGGCCAGTTCCGGGGCAGCCTTGACCACTCCGATCACATTTCTCACCGAGTAGTCGGCATCGGGACCGAGCACAAAATCGGGGGCCGCCAGGAAAAAGAAATGGAGGATCTTGTCATTGATGTGAGCCATCACCTGCAGCAGTTCCCGAAGCTTATGGCCGGTGGGCGTCGGCGTCACACCGAAGCAGCCGTCCACCGCTTTGTTCGAGGCGGTGTGATGCATCCACGGACAGATTCCGCAGATCCGGTTGACGATCCGGGGCACCTCTTCGGCGGGCCTCCCCTCTATGAATTTTTCGAAGCCGCGCAGAGACATCAGGCTCATGTAGGCGTCTTCGACGTTACCGTCGTCGCTGAGATGCACCGAGATTCGGGCATGTCCCTCGATTCGGGTAACCGGTTGAATTTGCAATACCTTACCCATCTTATTCCTCCTTCACAGCGGCCTTGCGTGGGGGCCGCAGATTGCCATGGGCGCCGCTGAACCTCAGCATGGACCGGCGATCCACCACAGATTTAAAATCGATGCCGTTGCTGGCCAGCGCATTCATCATATCGAGCATCTGGTTGCCTTTCGGCATGACCGAACCAAAACAGCCGCGGCACGGAACCCGGGCCTCTATGCAGCTCGGAGCGCCGCGTTTGGCGCACCCGGCGGCGGTGACCGGCCCCATGCACATGAACCCCTGTTCGAGCAGACAGCGCATTTCGCTGACCGGTTTCTCCGGGTCGAACTCAACATTCTCGGTATAGCGCTTGACCGTGGCCACACTGCCCTTTCCTTCCCTCCTGGTGGGACAGCTGTCGCAGACACTCTTGGTCGGCAGCTCGGGCTCTCTGTCCTCGAGCAGGGCGGTGATCACTTCGGCGATATGGGCCGGGTTCGGCGGGCAGCCGGGGAGCATCAGGTCGATCTTGACCTTTTCATCGAGGGCGTAAGTGCGATCCAGCAGTTCGGGAACACCCTGGTCCGGCCGCGGCGACCCTTCATCAGTCGACGGGGTCTGATATATCTCGTCGAAACTTCGGGCCGAATCCTGACCATTCATCAGGGCCGGAATGCCGCCCTGGGTGGCGCATGAACCGAGGGCAATCAGGACCTTGCATTTCTTGCGCATCTCCTCGAGCACTTCAAGGTGTTCCTCGTTCGACACTCCGCCGGTAACGATACCGACCACCGCTTCGGGGATCTCCAGCTCCGTGCCTTCATCACCGCATTGGCCGAAATATTTATGATCCATGAGGACCGGGGCATGGACGATATCAAGATGCTCGGTCAGCAGCTCTACTAGATCCTCTCCTATATTGAGGATGGCTATTTCGCATCCGGAACAGGAACTCAGCCATTCTAAAGCAGTCGCAACTCCCATCTCTACCTCCTCTATACGGCTTGAGCCTGGTCCTGAATGGGACCGAGCTTCTTGATCTTCTCGGTCATTTCAGTGACGGCCTGGACGAATTTATCGGGCTCGGCCGACGATACCCAGGTTATGGCAAAACGTTCTGGTTCATAGCCGTAGTCTTCCAGCAGATCGACCACCATATCTGAGCGCGACAGTGCTTTATAATTACCATCCAGGTAATGACATTCGCCCAGGTGTCAGCCCAGGACCATGACACCGTCAGCCCCCTGGTCCAAGGCCTTGGTGATGAACTCCGGATGCACCATGCCCGAACACATAACCCTGATGATTCTGACGTTGGGCGGGTACTGCATTCTCGAAGTACCGGCCAGGTCGGCGGCGGCATAGGAGCACCAGTTGCAGCAGAATGCAATGATTTTGGGTTCAAAACTCATTACTCAACTCCTTTATGGTTATGGGACAATTCCCCTTTTACCCGAATTCTCACACGGCCAGCGCCGCTTCAATCTGGGCGCTGATCTGATCCATTGTAAAGCCCTGTACAATTACACCGCGTTTCGGACAGGTACCCTGACAGAGCCCGCAGCCCTTGCATTGGGCCTTGTTAACCGTGATATATTTGGAAATCCGGCCCTCATCGCCACTCTCCTCGACCAGGGTAATGGCATGATACGGACAGACGTCCAGGCACAGGGCACAGCCATCGCAATATTTGAGATCGGGTTCCGCCTTGATGGCATCGAGGCTGACCTCGGACCTCGACAGCAGGGTCGCTGCCCGGGCCGAAGCGGCCAGGGCCTGGGCAACCGATTCCTCCACCGGTTTCGGATAGTGGGCCAAGCCTGCAACAAACATGCCGTCGGTGGCAAAATCAACCGGTCGCAGTTTGGCGTGGGCTTCCTGAAAAAAGCCGTCGCCGTCAACTGACACCTTGTAGAGCTTGTTCAGTTTATCACTGCCCGGAGTGGCCACGATGGCAGTGGCCAGCACCACCATATCGGCTTCTATTGCCAGCGGACGATGCAGTACGTGATCCCAGACCTCGATGACCGCCTTCTTATGCTTGACGTCTACCCTGGGTTTACCGTGCAGCTCGTAGTTGATGAAGATGACGCCCAGTTCACGTGCTTTTTTATACAGCGCCTCCCGCTGACCATAGGTTCGCATATCGCGGTAGAGAATATAGATCATCCGGTTCGGATCTTCCTGTTTGAGGTCGATGGCGGTCTGTACCGAATGGGTGCAGCACACCTTCGAACAATACATCCTCTCCTTCTCACGGGAACCGACACACTGAATGAAGACAATCGACTTTGCTTTGACCGCGTGCTGTTCCTTGAGTTTGAAGAGCCGATCAAATTCAAGGGAGGTGACCACATTGGGGATGCGCCCGTAGCCATATTCCTTGGGACGCAGCGGCTGACCGCCGGTGGCTACGATACCAATCCCGTGATCGATGGTCTTGGTCAGGCCGTCTTTGGCGGAGATGGTGGAGCGGAAGTTGCCGACAAACCCCTCAGCAGCGGTTACTTCAAATCCGGTATGAAGGATGATTTTTTCATTTTTGGCGACTTCCTCGATCATCTTGGCAGCCCGAGCAGAGATCGCTTCACCGGACCAGGTATGGCCCAGAAAATGGCGTTGCCGCCCAGCGCCTGAGTCTTTTCAACGAGATGCACTTCGAAGCCCTGCTCGGCCAGATTCAGTGCCGAGGTCATGCCGGCGATGCCGCCCCCAATCACCAGCCCTTTCTGTTTGATCGGCACCGAGATAGGCTGCAGTGAAAACTGCCGGGCCACCTTGGCCACTGCCATTCGCACCAGATCTTTGGCCTTGAGAGTGGCGGTGTCCGGATGTGCTGAATGGACCCAGGAATTCTGGTTCCTGATGTTGGCCATTTCCACCAGATATTCGTTCAAACCAGCCGATTTCAGAGTCTCTCGGAACAGAGGCTCATGGGTTCGGGGTGTACAGGCGGCGACCACCACCCGGTTCAGCCCTTTTTCCTTAATGGTCTGGATCATCTGCTCCTGGGTGTCCTGGGAACAGCTGAACAGATTTCGCTCCACGTGGACGACTCCCGGCAGTTCCTGGGCATATTCGCTCCACCGCTTCGACGTCGACGACGCCGGCAATATTGGAACCGCAGTGACAGACAAAGACACCTACTCGGGGATCTTCGCCGCCGATCTCACGTTCTTCCGGGAAACTCTTTTCCTGGGTCAGTTCTCCACGCGCTGGAGCCAATATATCGGCAACGGCGGCGGCAGCGGCGGACCCTTCGAGGACCGACTGGGGAATATCCTTGGGACCCGCAAAAGCCCCGCAGGTGAAGATCCCCTTCTTGGAAGTCGACACCGGGGAAAAGTCAGAGGTGGCGACGAAGCTGTCGCTGGTCAGCCTGACTCCGGCCATGCTGCTGAGTTTTTTGACGTGCTCGGGAATCTGCAGACCAACGGAGAGCACCACCAGGTCGAAGTACTCCTCTACCTGGCGTCCCTCCTCATTGATATAGTGCAGGCGCAGGTCACCACTAGCGCCTTCCGGTTCTACCCCGTGCACCCGGCAGCGGACGAAGCGTACACCGGATTCTTCCTTGGCCCGCTGATAGTAGCGGTCGAAATCCTTGCCGTGGGTCCTCATGTCCATCATGAAAATTGAGGTGCGCAGTCCCGGCACATGATCTTTGGCCATCACCGCTTCCTTAATCGCATACATGCAGCAGACTGATGAACAGTAACCATTGCCGCATTTGTTCTCGTCACGCGAGCCGACGCACTGGAGGAAGGCAACCTTGGTGATTTCCTTGCCGTCGGAGGGCCGAATCAGGTGTCCCTCGGTGGGGCCGGAAGCGGACATATAGCGCTCGAACTGCAGGGAGGTTATGACATTGGGATAGCGGCCATACCCCCAGACCCCGGCCGTGGCCGGGTCGAAAGGTTCGAACCCGGGCGCCATGACGATGGCCCCGACGTTGAGGTGGTGCATCTTTTCGGTGTCGTCGAAATTGATGGCATCGGCCGGACAGACCTTTTCACAGAAGCCACAGGCTCCCGCTTTCTTGAAGCGGATGCAGCTGTCCGCATCAATCTGATATTTGAGCGGTACCGCCTGGGCGTATTTTACGTAGATGGCCTTGCGCTTGCCGGTGGCAGCATCGTAGTCGCTGTCGATTTTTTTCGGGCATTGGGCTGCACACTCTCCGCAGGCAATGCATTTTTCCATATCCACATAGCGTGGCTGCTCTTTAACAGTAACCTCGAAATTGCCCGCTTCTCCTGAGATAGCAGCAACCTCGCTTAGGGTCATCAGTTGTATATTCAAGTGCCGACCGCACTCAACCAGTTTTGGCGCGATAATTCACATCGAGCAGTCGTTGGTCGGAAAGGTCTTATCCAACTGGGCCATCGCTCCGCCGATGGCTCCGGACCTTTCGACCAGATAGACGTAATAACCTGCATCGGCCATGTCCAGCGCTGCCTGCATACCGGTAATACCCCCGCCGACTATCATCACCGACCCGACTTTTTTCATATTCAGCATGGTGGGTGTCTCCTCTTATAAATTCTTGAGATTCCGGATTCTCCGAAACCAGTTCTTTGTAGTCCTGATTCTAGGTCCGGTTACTCACCGGCCTCCTCGGTTTCCAACACTTCCTGCTTCTGACCAGGGAGGACCAGAGAGTCGGCAACGAGTTCCCAGAGATACTTTACCTCGATACCGAGATCATATTCCTGATTGAGAGATTTCATCATCTGGTCCCTGCAGTTGTGGCAGGGGGCAATCACCAGCTCAGCACCGGTCTCCTTTATCTGCCGGGCCTTGATGCGGCCGTAGAAGACCCGTTCCGGGGCAAACGGCATGGCCCAGGCTCCGCCGCCGGCACCACAGCAATAATTGCTTTCCCGATTGGGCTCCATCTCCGTGTAGTCGGTGCAGCATTTCTGGGTAATAATCCGGCCTTCCTCGTAGTAGGCAACGCCGAAGGCTTTCATGGACTTGCGTCCGTAGTTGCAGGGATCGTGATAGGTGGCGCGCAGCTGGTGCCTGCTGTTGTCCAGCTCGATGCGTCCCTCTTGGATATATTCCATCAGCAGGTCGAAAACCGAAACAATCTTGAATTCGTTCAGCGCTTCAGGGTACCATTTGTTCAACCCGAACCGGGTTGCATAGTAGGCGTGGCCTCATTCGGGGAGGAGCAGCACCTCGCATTTCAAGCGCCTCATATTATCGACGATGCGCCCCACCACCGTTTTCATTGATTCATCGTCACCGGAAAACAGTCCCCAGTTGACCCCCTCCCAGTACTCCGAAGAAATGGTCCAGGACTCACCAGCGGCGTGGAAAATCCGCCACCAGTATTTCATGTCGTCCGGTTCGGCGAATGGCTCCTTGGAATTGACCGTCACCAGCACTTTGGCGCCGACCACATCGATTGGGGTCTTGAAGCCTTCCAGTCCTTCTTCTTCGAGTTCTTCCCCCAGTTCTTCGCAGAGAAAAACGAAATCATCTTTGGGGATACCGAGATTGTTTCCCCGCTCCAGGCAGGTCACCACACCTTTGTGGATCGGCCCCGGTACCAGGTCGCGGTCCCTGAGGCCGCGCAGTCTCCGCATCAGTGCCATGATCTGAACCCCGGCCGGACAAGCATTCTCACACTTGGCACACATGGTGCACTTCCAGGGCCAGTTAGTGTCTTTGAGTTCATCTTCGAGTCCGAGCACAGCCATCCTGACAATTTTTCTGGGATCAAGGCCGTCGACGCCGGCAATCGGACAGGCGCTGGCACAGGTGCCGCAGGTCAGACAGGTATCGGCCCAACTGGTGTCACCATAGATTGTCTTCTCGGTAAAACCTAGCGCCAGAGGCTCAGGCCGGTGAACATCTTCCTCGAGCTTTCGAACCTTTTCCGGATCCACATAGCTCGATGGTTTGATGTGCGGCTGCCGCCCGAATTTTTCGCAAAGAAGCTGATAGTCCTCGAATTTCATAAGGTACTTGCGACCGGGCCCTTCCTTGGCGTGAAGAGTACCGGAATTTATCCAGTTCCTTATGGTATTTCGATGAACACCAAATTCTTCAGCCATTTCGCTGACTCTAAACTCATACATCATTGATGGTCACCTCGTTTTGCTTATTTTGAACAATGTGCAATATCTGCTCACATGCCCTAGTAACGGCTGATTTCATCGACTTCGAGAGCCCCGGCTCGATCTCCGCCGGGATGTACTCGGCCTGGGCGGCCAGTATTGTTACCCGGATGGAAGTGTGGGCTTCCAACTCCTGCAGGAGGTTCACCGTGGGAAACTGATGGAGGGAAAAATCATGGATTTTTTTGGCCGGGATCGAGGAGGATTCGATGCAGAACAGTTCACCAGGGGTCCGTTCCTCAAAATCAACCGCATCAAGAATAATAATATGCTCAGGGCGGCCTTCTTCGCTGAGCAGGTAGTCGAACAAATATTCACGGACGCCGGTCATCGCATCGATGGCTTCAACCCCATCGGGCAGAATGCTTTCGGCGTTCAAGCAGTCAACCACCGCAGGGCCAAAACCGTCATCGCCCATGAGGGTGTTACCGCAGCCAAAAATTATTGTTGAATTCATATCTGGTCGAGTTGTGCAAAAGTTGCATAACGTGAAACGAAGGCACAAAACTAGCATCCGGACCAGTCGATTTCAAGAAAAATTTATTGTTTTTTTACAGAATCTGATGGATGTCGATCAAGCGACTGAAATCACGAAATAAAAGAGGGATAAGACAATGTAGAATAGGGGTTGTAACAAGGATAGATTCAAGGCCTCAAATGGTGTTTCTCAGCACATCAGAGTCGCTGTGATTAATAGCCTTCCGGGTTGTTCCGCTGCCAGTTCCAGCTGTCAATACACATCTGGTCGAGATCGAATTCAGCTTTCCAGTTCAATTCCCGCTCAGCCTTGGCCGGATCTGCATAACAGCTTGCCGCATCTCCCGGGCGTCGCGGGGCGACCCGATAGGCCACTGCTCTGCCGCTGGCCTTTTCAAACCCCTGAATGACTTCAAGTACCGAATAGCCCCGTCCGGTGCCCAGATTATAGGCCACGACTCCGGGATTCTCAGCCAGTTTGTCCAGGGCCTTGACATGGCCCCGAGCCAGATCTACCACATGGATATAATCCCTGACTCCAGTACCATCAGGGGTTGGGTAGTCGTCACCGAACACCGAAAGCTCGTCCAGCTTGCCGATCAGCACCTGGGTGATATAGGGGGTCAGATTGTTCGGGATGCCGGTGGGATCTTCACCAATCTCGCCACTGAAATGAGCCCCCACCGGGTTGAAATAGCGCAGCAGGGCAACATTGAGTTGCGGGTGGGCCCGATTGATGTCGCGCAGGATCTCCTCGGTCATCAGTTTGGTGCGACCGTAGGGGTTGGTACAAAAAAGAGCTGCCTCCTCCGGAATCGGGCTGTTTTCCGGATCACCATAGACGGTGGCCGAGGAGCTGAAGATAAGATTATTGACACCATGGTCGAGCATCACCTCGGTCAGCACCAGGGTCGAGATCAGATTATTCTGATAGTAGAGCAGTGGTTTCTGAACCGACTCGCCCACCGCCTTTAAACCGGCAAAATGAATCACCGCTTCAATGGGGCGTTCGGCCTCAGCAAAGACTGCAGCCAACCGCTCCCGGTCGCGAACATCGATGACGACCAGGTTTATCCGCCCGCCGCTCAGACGTTCGACCCGCTTCAGCGATTCTTCCTTGGCATTGCCAAGATTGTCGACCACGGTAATCTCATAGCCCTGCTCGAGCAATTCCAGGCAGGTATGGCTGCCGATATACCCAGCCCCGCCGGTCACCAATATATGTTTCATCCTCAAATGCTCCTTCAGTCATTGACTCGGGTGGGAATCAAAATTATTCTGCACTGTACGCTCCGATCGACAGCGAATCCGCTGGCGTACGCCGCACCTTAGTCCGATGTGGATTTTCGGGCAAGACTAAAAAGTCACACCCAAAAGGAGAAATTATGCCCTATGTCAGCATCAGGGTCGCAGGACCCCTGTCTAAAGAACAGAAACAGAAGATCAGCAAAGGTGTCACCGAAGTCATCAGTAAAGAAGCCAACAAACCACCCGAGGCGGTACTCATCTTCATCGATGAAGTGGAACGCGACAATGTCGCCAAATCAGGCAATCTGCTGAGCGATACCTGAGCCTGATGGAAGCAGCCCGGAGAATCGAAGAGCTCACCAGACAGCTCAACGATCACGCCCACCGCTACTACGTCCTCGACGATCCGGTTATCTCCGACAGCGAGTATGATCGGCTTTTTCAGGAACTGCTGAAGCTGGAAGAGGCCTACCCGGCTCTATCTGCCGAAGACTCGCCCACCAGGCGGGTCGGAGGAGCACCGCTTGACAAGTTTGAGCAGGCCCCGCATCGCCTACCGATGTTAAGCCTCGAGAATGGCTTTTCCGACCAGGATCTCAGAGATTTTTCCGAGCGGCTGCATCGGTTCCTCAACGAACCGGTGGTCAGCGGCTTCTCCGCCGAACCGAAAATGGACGGACTCGCGGTTGAGCTGGTCTATCGGCACGGTCGGCTGGTCATCGGCTCCACCAGAGGAGACGGCAGCATCGGAGAAAACATCAGTGCCCAGCTTAAAACCATCGGCACCATTCCGCTCAGACTAGTCCAGGAAAGTCCCGAACTGCTCGAAGTAAGAGGTGAAGTATATATGGACAAGCAGGGTTTCACCGAGCTTAACGAGCACCAGCTCAGCAAAGGGCTTCAGCCCTTCGCCAATCCCCGCAACGCGGCTGCCGGCTCACTGCGCCAGCTCGACCCCACCGTGACCGCCCGGAGGCCCCTGAAATTTTTCGCCTACGGAGTCGGCGAACCGCAGTCCGCCCCCTGCACCAGCCAGACGGAACTGCTCACCTACCTCAACAGAATCGGTTTTCCCACTTGCCCTCACAACCGCTTCTGCCAGGGTATCGAGGAGGTCATCGGCCACTACGACCAATTGAGCTCGATTCGTCATGATCTTCCCTATGAGATCGACGGTATGGTGGTAAAAGTTGACGAACTGCTGCTGCAGAGTCGACTGGGAGTCAAAGCAAGGGCCCCGCGCTGGGCCATAGCCAGAAAATTCCCGGCCACCCAGGCCACCACCACCCTGCTCGGCGTCGATTTTCAGGTCGGCCGGACCGGCGCCGTTACCCCGGTAGCCCTGCTGGACCCGGTCAACCTTGACGGCGCCACCGTGAGCAGAGCCACCCTGCACAATCAGGATGAGATCAACCGCAAGGACCTGCGCATCGGTGATTCGGTCCTGGTCCAAAGGGCCGGCGATGTGATTCCCGAAGTGGTTAAACCGATGGTTGCCCGACGCACCGGTAACGAGACACCGATCACCCTGCCGACCCGCTGCCCGGCTTGCGACAGCGAGCTGATAAAACCCGAGGACGAGGCGGTGACCCGCTGCCCGAACATGCAGTGTCCGGCCCAGCAGCTCAGAGGCCTGATCCACTTCTGCTCCAAGGCGGGACTTGATATCGAAGGCCTCGGCAAACGCTATGTCGAGCAGCTCTATGGGGAAGGTCTCATCAGGGAAATCCCCGATCTCTACGCTATGGAGAGAGAGGTTTTGAAAAACCTCGAAGGCTGGGGCGAAAAATCGGCCGACAACGTGCTGACTGCCATCGAGCAGGCCCGCACCCCTTCACTGGCTGACTTTATCGCTGCTCTGGGCATACGCTTCATCGGCGAAAATTCCTCCTCCCTGCTTGAAAGCCACTTCGGCTTACTGGAGAAGATTGTAGCAGCCAGCGAGGCAGAGCTCCTCGAAATCGACGGGATCGGAGAACAGGCGGCCCGGAGTCTTGTGGACTATTTCGGCAACGGGCGAACAGTGGCGATGCTCGACCGTCTCAGCCAGGCCGGAGTTTCCCCTGCAGCGGCGAGAAAATCTGCAGATGGTCTGGCCCTCTCGGGAGCAACCCTGGTATTTACCGGCAGCCTGACCAGGCTCTCGCGCGACGAGGCCAAAAAACTGGTGAAAGAACACGGCGGCACCATCGCCTCAACGGTGACTAAAAAAGTGACCCATGTGGTTGCAGGCGAGAAGGCCGGATCGAAACTGACCAAGGCCGCAGAAGCGGGAAAGGTAATTCTTTCCGAGAATGAGTTCCTGGATCTGATTGGCAGATAAGCGGGATTGCCAGCGCTTCCTTGGTGATCTCTTGACAGGGACTATTTGACCAAGTTGTCTCGCAAATAGTCGATAATATCATCACTTTCATACAGCCACGACTCACCGTCCAGGAGAAACGGTACCATGGACTTGCCGCCGGTATCGACTACTCTCTTTCGTCCCGGCGTACCATGAGCGGCATCGACGATGAAATAGTCTTGTCCTTCGGTCAGTCCCATTGCTCCGGCCGCCCGTATCACTTTGATACAGAACGGACAGGTTGAGGTCACATAGAGTTCTACCATTTTTTTCAGGTCCTTATCCCGATCCCCTTTTTCAGGAGATAGATATTGATCGAGAACAATACCACTGCAAAAAATACAAGCATGCCCAGACCGGTCATCACACTCATGTCGGCGATGCCCAGGAATCCGTAGCGAAATCCATCGATCATGTAAATAATCGGGTTGGCTTTGGAAATCATCTGCCAGAAATCCGGCAGCAGCGAGATCGAGTAGAAGACCCCGCCGAGATAGGTGAGCGGTGTGATTACGAAGGTTGGGATGATAGAGATATCATCGAATTTCTTGGCGAATATACCGTTGATCATACCGGCCAGAGCGAAGACGAAACTGGTCAGAAAGGCGAACAGTGAGGTAATGACGATGCTGTAGAGCGGCAGCCGGATAAATATGAGACTGACCATGGAGACCAGAAAACCAACACTCAGTCCCCGGACCACACCGCCGGAGACGAACCCCAGAACGATCACCCAGTTCGGGGTCGGGCTGACCAGCATTTCCTCGATGTTCTTCTGAAATTTGGTAGAGAAGAAGCTCGATACGGTATTGGTATAGGAGTTCGTGATAATCGACATCATGATCAGGCCGGGGGCGATAAAGGCCATGTACTCAAAGCCATTGATACCGGAAAGCTGGGAACCTATAAAGGTCCCAAAGACGATGAAATAGAGCGTCATGGTGATCACCGGGGGCACCAGGGTCTGCACCCAGATCCTGAAAATCCTGGTGGTTTCCCGCCTGGCAATTGTATAAAGGCAGATCAGGCTTTCCTGCATCACTCGACCATTCCCATGAATATTTCCTCCAGCCGGTTCGTTTTGTTGCGCATCGAATCGACCTCTATCCCATGACGGCCGAGATGCTCGAACACCAGGTTGAGTGACTGCCCCTTGGTGATGGTCACCTCCAGGGTGGTTTCGTCTATGACCTGGAAGCTCACCTGTGCCAAAGGTGCAATCTCTTTGCTGTTGGCCTCGACATCTAAAACAAAAGTCTCCTTGTCGAGCTTTTTGAGCAGATCCCTCTTGCTCGCATTTTCGATAATCCTGCCGTCGGAAATGATAGCGATTCGAGAGCAGAGCCGTTCTGCCTCCTCGAGGTAATGGGTGGTCAGGATGATTGTCCTGCCTTTCTGATTCAGCTTTTCAAGAAAATCCCACATGCCGCGCCGCAGTTCAACATCGACGCCGGCGGTCGGCTCGTCGAGAATGAGCAGCCTGGGTTCATGGACCAGACCCCGGGCGATCATCAGTCTGCGCTTCATTCCTCCCGAAAGCTCCCGGGCGGTGGTACGCCGTTTTTCCCAGAGACCGAGTTGTCTGAGATATTTTTCACTGCTCGCCGCTGCCTGATCACGGCCAATCCCGTAATAGCCGGCCTGCTGGCAGACAATATCCTCAACTTTTTCGAAAATCGAAAAGTTGAATTCCTGGGGAACCACGCCAATCATTCGCTTGGCTGCGGAAAAATCCACATCTATATCGATGCCGAACACGGTAACCGTACCGTCCGTCTTGGTTACCAGGGAGGTGATGATGCCGATGGTCGTGGTTTTTCCGGCACCATTGGGACCGAGCAGCCCAAAAAACTCCCCCTCTTTGACATCGAGGGTGATGCCGTTGAGCGCCTCGAGGCCGCTGTTGTATCTTTTTCTCAGATCTTTGATCGATAAGGCATTCATCACAGTCAAAGGATCACACGAGTTGTGAGAAATAGGCGACGATTTCGCCGGCCAGATCCCTGCCTTCGAGTTCGGAGATCTGGACGATTCCGGTTGGACAGGTGATGTTAATCTCGGTCAGATAGCCGCCGATGAAGTCGAGCCCGGCAAAATGAATGCCCTGGGAAACCATCCAGGGACAAAGCTCATCCAGGGCGGCCTGCTCACGTCCACTCAGGGGACTTTTCAGCGCCTCGCTATTGGCAAAATTGGCGTGATAGCCCTGTTTCGGTTTGCGCAAGGCGGCCCCTGCCACCCGGTCTCCGATGGTGATGACCCGCTTGTCACCGTCGTAGACATCTTCAAGAAATTTCTGCACCATCACCGGCTTGGTCCCGCCGTTGGTAAAAGATTGCAGCAGCTCCGTATCATTTTCGGCGAGCAGCTGTACAGATTTACCCTGGAAACTGTCCAGCGACTTGACCACCACCCGCCCCTGGCGGCTGATAAACCCCCCGATTACCGAAAGATCAGCGGCCACCAGTGTTGGCGGCATATACTTGGCAAACGGCATAACGATCAGCTTCTCATTGAAATCACGCAGGGCGGAGGGACTGTTGAGTACCAGCGTATTGCTCAGCGAGAGCAGGTGGGTGGCGTAATGAAAGCGCATGTCATAGGGAGGCTCCTTGCGCATGAAGATCAGGTCGTAGCCGCCCAGGACCTTCGGCTGAGTCGAGCCGTCGGCACCAGTGGCCAGGACCCTTGCCTGTTCTTCGAAATAGAGCTCTTCAATGGTGGCGGTATCGACCTCGATTCCCTCCACCCGGGCTCTGTTAATCACCGCCAGCGATGTATCGGTCTTCGAGATCAACCCGTCAAGCGGATCGAGCACCACAAGCCATCTCATCTGCATTCCTCTTTGATTTCCTGTTGCTGCCTCATCGGCAGGGCATTTCACGTTGAGCGATATAATAAGTCAGGTTTTTAGGAAAAGAAGGGTGACGCTCCCTTTTTCTCAGGCGTCCTCGAGCACCTTCAAGTTCACACCTTCAACCATGGAACTGACCTTCTCCCTGTAGGCGAGCATATGCGGAGCCGACAGGTGGGCGTGAAGATCCTCAAGGCTCTCCCACTTTTCAATTACGGTCACCAGGTTTTCATCGAGAACCTGCGGATCGAGCCCGGTGGCTACATCCACAGCTGGCCGATATTCGATGCAGCCCTGCTCCTGGAGGACGTTTCTCACATTGGCCTTGAATATTTCCAGAAATTCGCCCCTTCTACCCTGCTTGATCGACACCGACGCAATGACATGAATCATGTTTTTCCTCCTTATATTGCCAGGTAGTTATTATAGATGATGATACGCGCCCTTAAGGCGTGAGATAAAATTGCTCCAAAGCTTACGGCATTTTTCTTGAAAAGGCATGAAAATAAAGTAGATTTGCGGACGGTGGTTGAAAAAGCTCATCACCCGGACATCCTTGACTGAGTTTTAAATAATACTTATCATTGCGCGATCAACAATCCAGCTTCCTGACTTGGAAATCACCGTAAGACCGTGTTTTCTGCATATCAATTTAACCAAGGAGTAGAGCATGCTCGAGTTATCCAAAGGCTCCGACATCCTGGCTGTGGTCGGAGGAATCAGTTCACTTGCCGAGGCCCAGAACGTCCTCAGTGACAACCTTGATGAAGCCAATCTCAAAAAACTGTCAGTCATCAACAATGCTGACGCCCTGATCAAAATCGCCAACGCCATCGTCCACTGCAAACCGGACTCGGTGTTCGTACATAGTGGCAGCGCAGAAGATCTTGACTGGATCAGGCAGTACAGTCTCGACAAAGGTGAAGAGCGAAAACTCGCCAAAGACGGCCACACCATTCATTTTGATCTGCCCCAGGATCAGGCTCGGCTGGTGAACCAGACCTTCTATATCATCAATGAAGGCGAGAAAATGAGTTCACTGGCAAAATCCATTTTGCGAGACGAGGGCACCGATTACGTTCGCACCTACATGGACGGCATCATGAAGGGGCTGACCATGATGATCGGCTTCTACAGTCGCGGTCCCGTCGGCGCCGAAGCCTCCATACCGGCCATCGAGATTTCCTCCTCCACCTACGTGCTCCACTCCGCCGAACTACTGTACCGCAACTGTTACGACAAGTTTGACAGCGAGGCCGACCGGGTCGGGGTCTTCTTTACCAATGTCCACTCGGAAGGCGCCAACCGGCCCGAGGATGTGCCCAACGCCAGAATTTTCATGGACCGGAGCTGGCTGACCACCTTTTCGTGCTACTGCACTTACGCCGGCAACACCCTGCTGATGAAAAAGGGCAACCATCGCTTCTGCGTCGACTATGCAACTTACTACAAGACTGGTGCACACCTCTCCGAGCATATGTTCATCACTGGAATGACGGGACTGGACGGCCGCAAAACCTTTATGGCCGGAGCAGCCCCTTCCGGCTGCGGAAAAACCACAACGGCAATGGTCGGTACCGACTTTATCGGCGACGATCTTGCCCAGTTGTGGATTGCTGCCGACGGCACTGTTCGGGCAATCAACCCCGAGAAAGGCATTTTCGGCATTGTCGAAGACGTCAACCGCGAGGGTGACCCCTATCTGATGGATTGCCTCAGAGGTGACGGCACCGAAGTGATCTGGTCTAACGTACTGATCGATGAACACGACGTTCCTCATTGGGTGGGCAACGGCGAGCCTCCACCCGAAAAAGGTGTGAACTTTCAGGGTGAGTGGTGGCCCGGCAAGACCGATGCTGACGGCAACCCAGTACCCATGTCGCACAAAAACTCTCGCTGTACGCTGCTGGCTGAGGCCATCGCCAACCACAACACCGAGGCGGCCGAGGATCCGGCCGGCGTTCCTGTCAAGGTCATCACCTATTCCGGCCGGGACAGCGACACCATGCCTCCCGTCTGGGCGGCAAAATCCATGGACGAAGGCGTCGTCATTGGCGCCTCGATCGTCTCCCAGGCCACGGCCACCGAAATTGGCGTGACCGGTGTTCGCAGGCAGCCCTGGGCCAACGCTCCCTTTATCCCCGGTGCACTGGCCGACTATATGGATGCCCAGTTCCTGTTTTTCAATTCCGAGCAGATCTCGGACCAGGGCAGACCGATAATGGCCGGTCTCAACTACTTTCTCACCCACGAGAACCGCGGTGGCTCCGGATCAGGCCTGCTGGGAGAGAAAAAAGATGTAAAAGTGTGGCTCGGCTGGCTCGAACTTTTTGCCAACGGCGATGTCAAGGCCATCGACTCACCGATCGGCTGGCTGCCTTACTACGAGGATCTCAAAAAACTATTTGCCGGCATCGACAAAGAATATCCCAAATCCCTTTACGACATGCAATTTGCCCTCTACGTCGACAACATCCTGAACCGGATCGATATGCAGACCGAGGCCTATGAAAAGGAAGCCGATATTCCGCCCCAGCTGTTTGCTGTTTATGAAAAACAAAAAGCCGAACTTCTGGCCCTCAAAGAGAAATACGGGCCGGTGGTTAGCGTTGACGAATTGAGCTGACAGTCAGCTTTTTGAGGAATCAAGGCCGCCTTACCTGTGGGCGGCCTTTTTTATTTTATGGAAACTGAATCGCAGTCCGGCACTGAAACGGTCGTCTATACCTCAGACGATATGCTGCTGGTCGATACCTGTTCGCTGGTTCTCTCGGCCAAGAACATCGCCCACCGTATCGAGCGCGGTGCTGATGGATCGGCTTCGATAACGGTGGCGGTCGAAAAGCAGCAGCAAGCCGCAGGACAGCTGAGGGCCTATTTCCGGGAAAACCGTAACTGGCCGCCGCCCCTGATCGACAATCAGATAGAGCCGCTATCGACCGCGTTGCCCGTGCTCCTGACCATGGCGGCGCTGGCCCTCTTCTACTCGGTGACCGGTCCCTACAATCCCGAATTGGTGTGGTTTTCAGGGGGTGCCGGCAACAGTGGGGCAGTGCTCCAGCAGGGTCAATATTTTCGTCTGATTACCGCCCTTTGTCTGCATTCCGACTTCTCCCACCTGGCCGGCAATGTGCTCATCGGCGGCTTCCTGCTTCATTTCTTTCTGCAGATCAGCGGCACCGGTGTCGGTTTGCTGTCAGTGCTGCTCACCGCTGCGGCCGGCAACTATGTCAACGCCCTGATCCATGGCCCCGGCCATATTTCAATTGGCTTTTCCACCGCCGTTTTTGCACTGATTGGGTTGCTGAGTGCCCATCAGATTATCGAACACAAACGGGTTCCGGGCGTCAGGATGCTCGTCCCCCTGATGGCCGGCGCCGGACTATTGGCCATGCTTGGCAGTTCGGGGGTCAGAACCGACCTCGGCGCCCACCTGTTCGGTCTCATGGCCGGCCTCATCCTGGGGATTTTCTTCGGCCTGCTGCCGACCCACCGGTTCAAGACGTCGTCTTTCGTGCAGACCTGCTGCCTGCTGATCTCTATCTTCACCGTACTGACCTGCTGGAACATGGCTCTGGCTGCCTGACAGCTTCCGCTTGTCTTTATTAACTCTATGAATTACCTTGTAGCGCTTGATTTGTAAGCATTAATACTTACCACTATAGTCAGATTTCAAACGCTCAGATTCGCAGGCTGGCGTTCAGCGGCGGTCTGCTTTTATTTAAGTTAAACTCACTGGAGCCCCACATGTCTAATCAAGATCAACAACCTCCCTGGGGGCGCAAGAAACGCCCTCAGTCACCAGAGGAGATTGTCGCTCAACTAATCAAGAAACTACAGGATTTATTCACTGATCAGAAAAAGCCGGATTCCGGCGATGGTGAACCGCCTTCGAAGCGGACGCCGACGAGTCCCTTTTCGATCATCTCCAAGGTGCTCATCCTGGCGCTGATCATCATCCTCTTCCAAGGGGTCTACCAATCATTTTACAAGGTTGCTCCCAACGAAGTCGGGGTGGTGCTGCGCTTTGGAAAATACAACCGTACCGCCCAACCGGGTCTGCATCTGAAAATTCCGTATATGGAGTCGCTGGCCAAAGTCAACATTCTCCAGATTCAGAAACAGGAATTTGGCTTCAGGACCCGAAATCCCGGCCAAAAAACATCTTTTGACAGTCGCGGCTACGACATGGAGTCGCTGATGCTGACCGCTGACAAAAACGTTATCAACGTGGCCTGGATCGTTCAGTATCGCATAGCAGATCCAATCAATTACCTGTTTAAGGTCCAGGACGTCAAGCAGGCGGTACACGATCTCTCAGAAGCGGTAACCAGGCGGGTCGTCGGCAACATGGATTTCGATTACGTCCTCAGTAATCGTGAGATTCTGGCTGCAAACGTCAAGCAGGAGCTGCAGGAACAGCTTAATTTTCTAGAAGCTGGCGTCGGTCTTGTCACGGTGCAGTTCCAGGACATCAACCCGCCGGAGCAGGTCAAGCCTGCCTTTAACGAAGTCAATGAGGCCGACCAGGATATGAAACGGCTGGTCAACGAGGCCGAGGAAACCTATAACCGGGTAATACCCGCCGCCCGCGGTAATGCTTTGAAGATCGTTGAAGAATCGAGAGGTTACGCAACGGAGCGGATCAACAACGCCATGGGCGAGACGACCCGGTTCGTCGAAATCCTGGGTGAATACAAAAACGCTCCGGATGTCACCCGGCAGCGCATGTATCTGGAAACCATGCAGGCAGTTCTGCCGCAGGTAGAAAACATTTACATCATGGATGAAGAACAGCAGGGACCGCTGCCGCTGCTCAACCTCCGCAAGAACAATCAACCGGTCCCGCAAGGACAATAGACTAGGAGAATACACCATGAAACAGATAGCAAATTTTCTTCTAATCGGCCTTGTCCTGCTCGGTATCGTGGTTATCTACGATGGCTTCTATATTGTCCAGGAGGGTCGGCAGGTGATGATCACCCAGTTCGGTAAACCGATCGGCGAACCGAAAACAGAGGCAGGGCTCTACTTCAAAATGCCTTTCCTGCAGCAGGTCAACGAGTTCGACAAGCGGATCGTCATCTGGAACGGCGATCCAAATCAGATCCCCACCAACGACAAGACCTTTGTCTACCTCGATGTCACTGCGCGCTGGCGGATCGTTGATGCTCTCAGGTTCATGCAGGCCGTACGAACCGAATCACGAGCCCAGTCACTTCTCGATGACATCATCGGCGGTACTGTTCGTGATATGGTCAACAAGAACAACCTGATCGAGATCATCAGGAGCTCCGACTGGTCACTCGATACCATGACGCCTTCCAATCAGGAACCGGGAACCAAACCCGTACGGGGAAGAGACGTGATCTCCGATCAGATTCTTGAGATATCTTCCAGGGCCATGCCGCAATATGGTATCGAACTGGTGGATGTCATGTTCCGCCGGGTCAACTACATTGAATCGGTCAGGCTGCGGGTCTATGACCGGATGATCTCGGAACGAAAGAGAATAGCCGCGGAGAAACGCTCGATGGGTGAGGGGCAGAAAGCCAGAATACTTGGTACCGTTGACAGGCAACTCCGGGAAATTACCTCTGGGGCAAACAAGGAAGCTCTTGAAATAAAAGGTAAAGCAGACGCCGAAGCCACCAAGATTTACGCCGAGGCCTTCAGCCAGGATCCAGAATTTTTCTCTTTTATGAAGACTCTGGAAAGCTACGATAAGATAATTGGCGAGAACACCTCTCTGGTCATCTCCTCCGATTCAGATATCTACAAATATCTGAAAAACGTGTTCCCAACACAGGCCAGCCACCTTTAGATCTACTCCCCCTTGTGGCTCAAAATCTTGGAGCCGCAAGGGGTTTTTTATTTGTCAGGCTGGTCGTCGGTGAAGGGCGGCGGATCATTTCCCGCCGTAGGATAGGAGGGATTCTGTCCGGCCTTGAAAGGGATGCGCCCCTTGCGTTCGAGAAGAAGTTCGAAGCGATCCAGCTGTTCCTCCTCTTCGATGGCGCTGATACCGAGCTGATCGAACCTGCAGTTGCAGCGGTTCAACTGGGCCTCGCACCAGGGGCATTGCTCAACCGGGCAGCCGAGGATATGAACATCGCCGATGCCAACACCGCAGGCAACACAGACTACCGGCGTGGCGGGGGCTTCAGGGACATGCAGGGAAGGCAGATCAGCCGGCCGGGTACCGGCCTTTTCCCAGAAATCTTCTCGATTCTTGAACTGGAAATAGTGAAGAATCGATTCATCCTCGACTCCGTCCTTGAACTCTCCCAGCAGCAGCACCTGATTATCCGAGTGGAGGTAGAGATAATCGTGGCTGGTCGATTGCAGAACGACAAGATCACTGCCCTGCCTCGAAGCAACGATTTTCAGATCGACTGCCATCTCTTCCCTGGCCTCGGGCAGATCCGAATAATAGCAGCGTAAAAGTGACACGGCGGCGGGACTGTGCCGGTATCTCTCATAGACTGCCAGCGCCTTTTCTTTTTCTTCAGCGGGCACCCCGTACTCGATCAGCAGCGGGAGTTCCAGTTGAGCCATCTCTTCTTTCAACTCTGTCATAACCAGTATTGCTCCATCGTGCCTCGACCTGCCGAACCATCGTCCCCCGAAGGTACAGCAGGCTTCACCATTACCTTTTCTCACCTATAATTACTTTGGACCATTCAGGCAAAAATATTAAACGGAGCTACAATCGATACCGCTTATTTACCGCTGCCTTGGGGCATTAAACAAAAGAGAAATTGCCGAAAATACGATTTACGGCTATACTGTGCTCGTTTTACGATATGGCTTCGGCACTCCCTGCTCCAGTCATCCGTCTGCAACAACCGCTGTACGAACACAAATCCTGTTAGGCGATCAATCTTCTGCTTCTACCAGGCCCAAGCCAATTGCTGAGCTGCACGCTTACTAACAATGTCAGTTCGGCACTCCACGGTTACGGTAATACCGACATTGCTGAACAGGACGAACGTCGGCAGAGACAACCCAATTTACGAGGACATTATGGCCCACCAGACAGCCCAATTAACCGTCGATGGACACACCTACGAGCTGCCTATTGTAGAGAGTACCACCGGAGAAAAAGCGATTGATATACGCAGCCTGCTGCGCGATACGGGGTATATCACCCTCGACAGCGGCTATATGAACACCGGCTCCTGCGAGTCCGGGATCACCTATCTCGACGGCAAAAACGGCATCCTCCGCTACCGGGGTTATGATATCGCCGATCTGGCCGAAAACTGTGTCTTCATCGAGGTGGCTTACTTGCTGCTCACCGGCGAGCTGCCGAATGAGAAGGAGTTGAACAAGTTCAGAGAAGACATGATCCGCTACGCTCTGATCCATGAGGATATGATCCACTTTTTCGATCATTTCCCGCCGAATGCCTCGCCGATGTCGATTTTATCGACCATGGTCGGTTCTCTGCACGATTTCTATCCGGAAATGGATCTCGATGAAGATCCCTATGGCGGAATCACCACCGCCACTGCCCGGCTGCTTTCGAAGATCAGGACCATCGCCGCCTTTTCCTACAAGAAGAGTATTGGCCACCCACTGGTCTATCCCCGGGCTGATCTGAACTATTGCTCCAACTTCCTGAACATGATGTTCGAGCGTCCCAATATACCCTACAAGATTGATCCGCTGATGACTGCGGCATTGAACAAACTGCTGATATTACATGCTGATCACGAACAGAACTGCTCTACTTCCACAGTCAGGCTGGTGGGCAGTTCGGGGGTCAAGCTCTACCCCTCGATCTCGGCCGGGGTCGGTGCCCTCTGGGGACCATTGCACGGGGGAGCCAACGCGGCCGTAATCAGGATGCTGGAGACGATCTACGCCGACGATATGAATTTCGACAAATATATCAAGATGGCCAAAGACCCGAATGATCCCTATAGGCTCACTGGTTTCGGCCACCGGGTGTACAAGACCTACGATCCCAGGGCCAAGATAATCAAAGAGGTCACCCACGAGATTCTGGAAACGATGAATATCGAAGATCCCCTGCTGGACATCGCCCAGGAACTCGAATACCGGGTCAGAAAAGATGACTACTTCGTCTCCAGAAATCTCTATCCCAATGTCGATTTTTACTCGGGTATCGTTTATCGGGCCATGGGTATTCCAACCAACATGTTCACGGTGATGTTCGCCCTGGGACGCCTGCCTGGCTGGATTTCCCACTGGCAGGAGATGAACATGGACAAGGAGAGCAACCGCATCGGCCGACCTCGCCAGATTTATCAGGGAATGGTCAAACGATCGTATGCACCGATAGAGGAGCGCCCCTGACAGGTGGTTATACGGGGACATATGGGGACACAATACCTATCATGTCCCCTTTCGGGACATGATAGGTATTGTGTCCCCTCATTATCTTCATATTATTTCGCCAGATCGGTGCCCGTCTCCATGTTCACCACCAGGGGAACGTCGAGTTTCATGGCCTGCTCCATGGTCTGCTGAATCTGCGGCTGCAACTCCACACATTCTTCCGGTGTCAACTCGAACACCAGTTCATCATGGATCTGCAGCAGCATCCTGCAGGAGCTCTTGTTCTTTTTCAGCAGCTCATCAACCCGGAGCATGGCCAGTTTAATAATATCAGCCGCTGTCCCCTGGATAGGCGTGTTCAAGGCGGCCCGTTCAGCAAACTCGCGACGCATCTTATTTGCTGCCCCAATCTCCGGCAAGTATCTCCGGCGGTTCAACAGGGTGGTGACATAGCCGTCTTTTCTCGCCTGTTCGACTATGTCATGCATGAACTCTTTTACCCCTCCGTAGAGGTTGAAGTAGCGCTCGATGAACAGCGATGCCTCCCTTCTGCTTATCTGGAGCTGGTTGGCCAGACCAAAGCTGCTCATGCCGTAGACGATGCCGAAATTGATGCTCTTGGCGACCCGGCGCATTTCCGAGGTCACCAGCAGCGGTGATACCGAAAACACTTCAGCCGCCGTTCTGGTATGAATGTCATCTCCTTCCCTGAAGGCCTTTATCAGCGCGGGGTCCTGAGAATAGTGGGCCAGTACCCGCAAATCAATCTGAGAATAATCGCCGAACAGAAAGAGTTTCCCCGGTTCGGGCACGAAGGCTTCCCGGATTCGGGCTCCCTCTTCCCCTCTGATCGGAATGTTCTGCAGGTTAGGATTGGAACTGGACAGCCTGCCGGTGGCGGTCACCGTCTGATTGAACGAGGTATGGACCCGACCGGTCTGGGGATCAATCAGCTCTGCCAGCTTGTCCACATAGGTCGATAAGAGCTTGGCCAGGTTTCGGTAGTCGATGATCAGGGCTGGCAGATCGTGCTGCGGAGCAAGTTTTTCCAGTACTTTGATATCGGTGGAGTAACCGGTCTTGGTCTTTCTGCCGTGAGGCAGCCCCAGCTCTTCGAAAAGGATGGTCCCAAGCTGCTGAGGTGAGTTGATATTGAACTCGCGACCGGCCAGCTCATATATCTGTTTCTCGCGCTGATCCAGCTTTTGGCGAAATTCCACCGACAACCTCTCGAGATGGACCGGATCAACTTTGATGCCGACTGCCTCCATTTCCTCGAGGATGGGCACGAGTTTCATCTCCACCCCACTGAACAGCTCCTCCAGCCCTGCTTCTTCAAGCAGCGGCTGACAATGGTTCCAGAGCTGCAGGGTGGCAAATACATCCTCACAAGAGTAGTTGCCAGCCCGGTTTATGATCGACATAAGCAAAGCCATCCTCGCGTTTGTCGCCAGCGGTCACCTCCTTATATGAGGTGAGTCTGAGACCAAGTCCCAGACAGAGGTCATCGAGCTTGAACGACCGCCGTGAGGGCTCCGCCAGATAGGCGGCGATCATGGTATCCAGCAGCGGACCTTTGAGTTCAACCTCAAAACCATGTTTGAGTACCGATAAATCATATTTGAGATTGTGGGCCAGTTTGGGCAACGTCTCTGATTCCAGCAGCACAGATAGTTTCTGCCTGACAAGATCCACTGGAAGCTGGGACTCGACCAGCCTGCCATCCTGGTCGACATGACCGAGGGGGATATACCAGCAGGCAGCGCTGCCGCCATTGACTGAGATCCCCACCACTTCAGCACTTCTACTCTGCAGCGAGGTCGTTTCCGTATCGATGACCAGAAGCTTTGCCTGGCGCAGCTCCACCAGCATCTTCTCCAGCTCATCCTGATCGGAAACGATGGTAAAATGGTCTGTCGGAATTGCCCGACCACTGCCGTCCAGCTCTTTGAGCAGCGAGGTAAAACCAAGCTCGGTATAGATCCGCCTGAGCGCCTCCTCGTCTCTCTCCCCCACGGTGTAGCGATCGGCTGACAACTCCATCTCCACATCTGTTTTGAGCCGGATTAGATCCCTGGACAAATAAGCCGCTTCCCTGTTCTCGATCAGCCGCTCCTTCATCTTTGATTTCTTCAGGCTGTCAACCTGTTCATAGAGCCCATCCAGGGAGCCGTACTCGGCGATCAATTTCGAAGCGGTTTTAGGGCCGATACCGGGGACCCCGGGCACGTTATCGGAGCTGTCGCCGATCAGGGCGAAGCAGTCGAGCAGCCGGTCGGGGCCCACCTGATATTTGTTTTCCACCCCGGCAGAATCCATCACCCGGTCATTCATCGGGTCCCACATGGTGATTTTTTCATCCACCAGTTGCAGCAGGTCCTTGTCCCCGGAGACGATGACCACCTTGCTACCCCTTGCTGCCAAGAGCCAGGGCGGCGGTGCCGATGATGTCATCGGCCTCGATTCCAGCCTGCTCAAAACTTACCAGGCCCATGGCCTGCTACCACTTTCTTTATATAGGGCAGCTGGGCCGCCAGTTCATCGGGCATCGGTGGGCGGTTGGCCTTGTACTCGGGATACATCTGATGCCTGAACACTTTGCCCCTGCTGTCGAAAGCGACGGCCAGATGCGAAGGATTTTTATCCTTCAGCAGTTTATTGAGCATACTGACGAAGCCAAACACCGCATTGGTCTGGAACCCTTCCGCGTTGGTCAACGGTGCAACGGCGTGAAAGGCCCGGTAAATGAAGGCACTGCCGTCAATAAGATAGATTTCATCCGCCACCTTACACCTCTGTATAAGTTAGTGACCATCAGCACCGTGATCATCCAGATTCTTATTCTGCACACAAAAAAGGAGAGGCAGCGCCTCTCCTTTTTTTACTCCTATGCACTGTTCACCACTAATCAATGATCACCAATATGCCTGTACACCCGTTTACGCAAACGTTCAGCGATATCGTCTCCGCGATAGGACAGAACCGGCACCGGACATCTTCTGAACATCCGCTCAGCCACTGATCCGGCGAACATGTGTTTGAGTTCTCTCGATTTAATTCCCATCACCACCAGATCAACCTCTGATTCAACCACGAAGCGCAGCAGTTCTGAGGTCGGATCACCGATAAGAAAGGTGAAGGAAATCTTGTCATCCGGCAGGGTCAGGTGATCGGCCATGGCCGTAATCGATTCGCGCCGTTCCTTCTTGACGGTCTCGAGGTACTTGTCGCTGTCGACCTTGTAGCCAAACTCGGTGATTTTATTGACCGCTTCCAGGTCCCTGTCGCTGATGACGTTGACCACCTGAAGCTCGGCCCCCAGCGGTTCGGCAATTTCGGCGGCAAAATCGAGAATGCCCAGGGAATACTTTGAAAAGGCCACGGGAACCATTATTTTGGTTATCATCCTATTCTCCTCTGAAATCTCCTAGCAACGAATCATTATCGTTCTGCCTGGTCGTCAGGCTGCGACTGTCTGCTGTTTTTTGATCCTGCCTTTCTGCAGAAACCAGATCAAACCGAGCAGCAGCAGTGCCGGGATGAACATCAACTGTTTCGGCGGTCGCTCGTTGGGCACCTGGACGTTGAGAATCTGCTGATCGAAATCGATCCGCGCTTTTTCCGCAGAGCTTGCAAAAACCACATTGTCGACGAAGATAGCGCCCTCTTCTTCCCTGGTTTCAAAACCGATTTCCTGAAGGCGCTCGGCTCCGGTCGGCTCTGCGCCACTGGCAGCATCACCACCATGGTAAACTCGCTGCCGTCCATCCGCTCACCTTTGAGTTCCATGCGCAACTGCGAACCGGGTTCCATCTGCTCGACAATCTGGATCAGGTTGTCCGCCGGCTGCTCGGTCAGCTCCGGGTAAACTTGATCCCAGAAAAAGCCGGGCCGGAACAGGGTGAAGGCCACCAGCAGAAGCCCGAGCGTCTCCCAGATCCTGTTTCTGGTCAGCCAGTAGCCCTGTGTGGCCGCAGCGAAGACAAGCATGGCGATAACCGCCGCAGTCACGACGACGATGAAATGCAGCGGGAGCCGACTACCTATCATCAGCAGCTCGGTATTGAAAATAAACATAAACGGCAGAATCGCCGTCCTGATATCATAGGTAAAGCCCTGGATACCGGTTCGAATCGGATCACCGCCCGATATGCCCGCCGCAGCAAAGGCGGCCAGCCCCACCGGCGGCGTGTCATCGGCCAGTATACCGAAGTAAAAGACAAAGAGATGCACCGCGATGAGCGGCACGATCAAGCCGTTCTGGGCACCCAGGCGCGACAATGACCGGCGCCATCAGGGTGGAGACAACGATATAGTTGGCGGTGGTCGGCAGCCCCATGCCCAGCAGCAGGCTGATGCCGGCGGTGAACAGCAGAATCAGAATCAGGTTGCCGCCGGAGATGAACTCGACGAATTCGGTCATCACCAGCCCGATGCCGGTCAGGGTCACGGTCCCGACGACGATACCCGCCGCCGCGGTGGCCACGCCGATACCAATCATGTTCTTGGCGCCGGAGACCATGCCGTTGATCAGATCCTGCCAGCCTCGCTTGAAAGATTAATCGTCGCCCGCCATCTTTCGCATCATAGCCCTTGAGCGGCCGCTGGGTGAGCACGATGAAAATCATCAGGACCGTTGCCCAGAAAGCGGAAAACGAAGGCGACAAACGCTCCACCGTCAGGCACCACATCAGCACCACGATGGGCAGCAGAAAATAATAGCCGGCCTGGGCGGTCGGCCCCAGCGGCGGCAGCTCGGTGATTTCGGTGGTCAACTCCAGCTCCGGAACCCGGCAGGCCAGCATCAGCAGAGCCAGATAGGCGACAAAGAGCAGCACGCAGACGATATAGATGGTCGCCTCCCCGGCCACGGTCTTGATCCAGCCCAGCCCGTAATAGGTTGCCGCCCCGATGACCATCAGAAAGACAATGGTCCCGACAAAAGAGAGCAGGCTCTGAGCCAAAGTTTTGGTCTGCCGCCTGGGCATCCCTTCGAGCCCCATTTTGCAGGCCTCGAGATGGACGATATAGACCAGGGCGATGTAGGAAATGATGGCCGGCAAAAAGGCATGCTTGATGACCTCGATGTAGGAGATGCCGACATATTCGACCATCAGAAATGCCGCCGCCCCCATGACCGGCGGCGTCAACTGACCGTTAGTTGACGAGGCGACCTCCACCGCACCGGCTTTTTCCGCCGAAAACCCGACTTTTTTCATCAGCGGGATAGTAAACGTTCCGGTGGTGACCACATTGGCGATCGACGACCCTGACACCAGCCCGGTCATTGCCGATGACACCACCGCAGCTTTGGCGGGACCGCCGCGCATATGGCCAAGACCGGCAAAAGCCGTCCGGATAAAATAGTTGCCCGCCCCGGCTGTCTCCAGCAGTGAGCCAAAGAGCACGAACATGAACACCATGCCGGTGGAACACCCAGGCAACGCCGAACACACCTTCAGTGGTCAGCCAGTAGTGGGTCATCCCCTTTGTCAGACTCGCACCCTTATGGGCAATGACCTCCGGCATATGCGGTCCGGCAAAGGTGTAGAGGAGAAAAATTGCGGCAACCACCATCAGTGGGGGGCCCAGCGCCCTGCGGGTTGCCTCGAGCAGCAGCACCAGCCCGATCACGGCAACCACCAGATCTAGGTGGTCGGGTCTCCGGGTCGCTGGGCAGACCAGTATAAAAGAAAAAATAGGCAGAGCAGAAGGATGCCACCAGTGCCAGCACCCAGTCCTGGATCGGAATATAGCTTTTCGGTGATGATTTGAAGGTCGGGAAGGCCGTGTAGGCAAGAAACATTGCAAAAGCCAGGTGAATCGCCCGGGCCTCGGTCGAGTTGAGAACGAAAAAATTGAACATGTAGGGCAGCGGCGAGGCGTACCAGAGCTGGAACAGGGTCCAGACAAGTGGTACGAAAAACAGGACCCTTTTGGGAATCGCTCCTTTGGGATTTCGCGCACCGGTATCGACCTCGGCAATCATATCATGCACGTTTCGCTGCTAGGGGCTTTTCGGTGGGTTTTGTCATGCATCGACTCCTGTTGTCCCTAACCATTTGAGGCAAACGGTTGTGTTAGTGAAAAAGAATCGTGCACTTCATCACGGATACGTCAGGGGAATGTACCGGGATCTTTCGTGCGGTGTGTCGCCATCCCGGGCGGCAGCATGGTAAATGGTAACTAGGCGCAATCGCACTGCCCGGTCCCGGTATGGAGAGGTTAAAAAGAAAACGTACACGGCTCATTTGTGCACACTTTTACGAGTGCACAACCTTGTGCAATCGAGCACCTACTGTATCAGACCGGCTTCCTTGAAGTACTTGGCAGCACCGTCATGCAGTGGAGCAGAAAGACCGTCTTTGACCATTTCCTCTTTCTTCAGAACGCCAAAGGCCGGATGGAGCTTTTTGAAATCTTCGAAGTTCTCGAATACGGATTTGACTACAACGTAAATAACGTTTTCGGGAACCTTGGCAGAGGAGACAAAGGTTGCACCGACACCGAAAGTCTTGCATCCTCGTCGGTACCGCGATACATGCCAGCGGGAATGGTCGCTTATCCGTAATATGGTTTTCTTCCACCAGCGCATCAACCACCGGACCGTTGACATTGACTATAACCGCATCACAGGAAGTCGTCGCTTCCTTGATCGATCCATTGGGATGACCAACCGTGTAGACATAGGCATCGATTTTGTTATCGCACAGTGCCTGGGACTGCTCGGCAGGTTTGAGCTCGGAAGCCAGTTTGAAATCATCCATTGGTCCAGCCGAGTTTGTCCATGAGTACTTCCATGGTTCCGCGCTGACCAGAGCCCGGGTTACCGATATTGACCCGCTTGCCTTTAGATCTCAAAATTCTTGATGCCGGAATCGGTCCTGGCAACAACGGTAAAAGGTTCGGGATGAACCGAAAATACGGCCCGCAGGTCTTTATTGGGTCCCTTTTCTGAAATTTGTAGGTGCCGTTGTAGGCATGATACTGCCAGTCAGACTGGGCAACACCCATATCCAGCTCACCTGAGGCAATGGCATTGAGGTTGTAGACTGACCCACCGGTACTCTCTACCGAAGCCCGGATGCCGTGCTCTTTTTTACCCTTGTTGACCAGACCGGGCAATGGCGCCACCGGTCGGATAATAAACACCGGTTACACCACCGGTACCGATGGTTACAAAGGTGGTTTCACTGACTGCCGCAGAGCTGAACGCCATGACAAAGCCCAGGGTCAGGGCCGCCAATAGTGATGCTTTTCTTTTCATACTCATACTCCCTCCTGTTTGATTTTAAAGACTATCTCTTAAATAAGTTACCCAAGAGACACTGGTCGGCCACCAATGACAGTGACCATTTGAACCATTTGAAAATAGTGGCTGAAAGACGAAATGCCGCAGTGAACGTCGCATCGATTGCCTTCACCTGTTTCCAATGAGTTCTCCGCACCTCCATCGGAAAAGCACTAAGGTGCTAAATATAATTCACAAAATTTGCCCCATAAGTCAAGCCATTTCCCTTCGGAGAGCCTGACTTGAGGAGACCGCTTAACAAATAAAACCATAATCATTTTGACATCTTCTGCAAAAAATTCTTAAACTTCTGTTAGGGGCAACCATTTGCTTGACAAAGACAGATCCTGGAGGTAATCAGAGCCTAATCTGACCAGTTCAGCATCCCCGTATCTTTAAGACAGGCGGCGGGATGCGACTTGTTGCAAACCCTGGGCCGGTGACCTGAATTTCGGCAACACCAACGATGTCTACCTGATCTCCCGTTTCATTCCGCATCAACTCGACCCGACGGTGCTGGCCGTCGTCGCCAACGAAGACGATGTTTACATCGCCGGAGTGGCCGATCAGGTCATTGTCGACGGCAACCGCTTCATCGGCTCCAAATTCCCTTCAGCAGTCAACGACGAGCAGCGCACGAAACTCTACGACTACACCATTAGCGGTCGGCAAGATGCTCGGCAGGAAAGGATACCGCGGTATTTTCGGCTGCGACTACCTGATCGACAACGACGGAGAGGTATTTTTTCTGGAGATCAATGCCAGGAAACAGGGGACCACCCTGGAGTTCTGCTTCACCCTGGAACAGTCCCTCCCCGAAGGGCTCACCCATGCTGCCGGAACTGGAATATTATGCGGTGACCGAAAATCGTTTTCCACCGCACGTCATGGAAATGAACGGCAATATCAGAAATATTCATTGGGGCACCTATAATTACAAAATTGAGGCCAAGAAACTGACTACCGGCTACATCCCTCAGAATCCCTACGAACGGGAAACCTTCAGAAAAGTCGCGAACGGTGAACTGATCAAGGATTTCGTCATACTCGAACACCCGGGCACCAATTTTCTGGTCATGCCGGGCAGTTTTCTGGCCCGGGTTGTCTCGGTGGCCAAAAACAGGGATGACGTTGACGAAGGGTTGTGCCAGGGGGTCGGCTTTATCAGACAAACCGTAATCGAGGCAGAAAACAATGAACGACAATGATGGCGCCGCTTCATCTGAGCCGGCGCTGGACAACTATACGAGAACACTGCTGGAAGCCTTGCAGCCTTCGGGTGAGCAGATCGGAGACCCGGGAGAGGAAGCCCGCCTCAGAGCTGATGAACTGCTGGCCAGGGCCAGCGAAGCGGAACTGACCGAGCCGATCGTCGAGCTTTTCACCTTTCTGCTGCATTGCCGGCGGCAGCATCGCTTTTCCCCGGAGGCCTTCGGCATCCGCCCGGAAACACTTGAGAGCCTTGCCCTTAAGCACCAGCAGATCGACGAGCATATGGTCAGCATAGGCGGGCGGCTGACCCAGGCGTTGCCCATTGCGGGTGAAGCCAACAACCGGGTCGATGCGTACCTGAAAGAAAAGGACGAGGCCGCTCCCAGCGGCATTGAATTGTGGGAAACCATCCTGGAAAACCAGGCCCGAATCAAGCGAAAGCTGAAGATGTCGGATGAGGATTGGAATTCTTTTCCAGGCCAGATCAGACATGCCGTCGACTCCATTGAGACCCTGGCTGAGCTGATTGACCTGCCCCCCGCGGCAGCGGCTTCGGTTACCCAGGTCACCAAAGAATACCGGATGCGGCTGACCCCCTATTACACCAGCCTGATCATGCCTGGTAGAATAAATGACCCGGTAATGCTCCAGTCCATCCCCACCGGGGAAATGATCGACAATGCCGGCATCGAAATTCCACCGGTGGCTGCCGATCATTCTCCGGCCCGACTCATCGATCAGTTCTACCCCCGGGTGGTAACCATCAAGGCCACCAATATGTGCGCCATGTACTGCACCCACTGCCTGCGCATCGCCCACATCGGCCGCAAGGACAAGATCTATTCACGAGAAGCGTATCGAGAAGCACTCGACTATATCAGGGCCAATGAACGTATCAGGGATGTGCTGGTCACCGGCGGCGATGCCTTCGTGCTGCCCAACTCGATGCTCGACTGGCTGCTCGAACAGCTCGACGAAATCGACCATGTGAAAATTAAGCGTCTAGGCACCAGGGTGCCGGTAACCGTGCCGATGAGGGTCAATGACGAGCTGCTCGACATTATCGAAAAGAGCAACGACAGAAAACCGATCAGGGTGGTTACCCAGATCAATACCGCCCAGGAAATAACCCCGGTATCACGCGACACCTTCCGCCGCCTCTCCAAACGCAGCTTCACCGTGCTCAACCAGGCCGTCCTGCTCAAGGGCATCAACGACAGCCGCGTGAAGATGTGGAAGCTCTGCGAAACGATCCAGGAAGCATACGTCAGGCCCTATTACATCTTCAACTGCAGCTATCGTAATCCACAGTTCACCCATTTCCGTGTTCCGCTCGAGGTCGGCCGGGACATCGTTGAGTCGATGTACGGCAATATCTCGGGTGATGCAATTCCCCGCTATATTGCCACCGC
The DNA here is from genome assembly GCA_963759125.1 of uncultured delta proteobacterium. GTDB lineage: Bacteria > Desulfobacterota > Desulfobulbia > Desulfobulbales > Desulfocapsaceae > JABDQA01. Next base: position 1,244,013 of record CAVWXN010000005.1, on the reverse strand, counting down.
CGGTGGAAAGATTCCACTGCACCGCTCGAATGTGGTCACTGAAGAGAACAACAACTACACCTTGAGAAAGCCCTGGAACGGCGAGGAAGTCAACTATCCTGATGCCGACCCCGAACTCTATCAGAGCGACGAGTTCTGTTTCAGAAAATATTAGCTGGATACAACGGGGACACAATACCTATCGTGTCCCCATTGTATGGGAAGGGACACGATAGGTATTGTGTCCCCGAATAAAAAAGCCCCCGGGCAATAACTGCTCCGAGGGCTCTAGTTCTTCAATTAAGTTCGATTACTTGGCGACTCTCACCCAGGATGCCTGGGGACCTTTATCCCCCAGTGATTCTCCGTAGATGACGCTGTCGCCCTCGACGAGGTCGTCAATCTCGACATTTTTCAGCGCGTTCTCGTGGAAATAGATCTCCCGTTCGTCAAAGGTAGTAATGAATCCATACGATTCATGCGGGGAGACTTTGTTTATGATACCGACACTGTCGCTGACAACGGCAGCTTCGGTCTGCTTCTTGCTTTTCCTCTTCTTTCTAAGGATTTCCTTGAGCTGTAAGGTTAGAACATCGAATGCCTCGATGAGCAGGGGGCGCACTATCTCCCCTTTTCTGGTTACTACCACTGTGTCGTTTGGTACCGAAGCCACAATCTTGACTTCGTAACCGCCCTCTTTATGATGAGTCGTGGCTTCAATCGACACCCTGAGGTGGAGAACGAAACTGGCATAGTGTTTAAGCAGTTTCTCCTTCTCCTCTTCTATTTTCATCTGCCAGCCTTTTTTCAACTCAACATTCCGGGCTTCGACTTTCAGTTCCATATATTTCCTCCATCTGGTTTTCAGGCAGCATAGTGCTGCCAAAAACATACGCCCTACGGACGCGCCTCGACCAATCCGTTTTCCTGATTCCTCCTGATTTCAGTGAGAAAACGGATGTAAGCCAATATCTATTTGTTTTGCAGGGATTGGGGTTTGGAAAGAAATAACCGAGGTATCAACACTAGGACTCTCTGAAGCTCTTAAACGAATCAGTTCTTTTACTTCCTGTTTTAATAATATATGGTTCAGTAGCCCATAATCAAGTTTTGCGTCAATTTTTTTACCGCCACCAGAGTCCTTTTCAATGCCAAGGTTCCGATTTCATATTCTTTTATTTTCACCCTTCTGGGAATGTGGTATGAATTGGTGATTATGAAATCAGATCAACACGATTTCAACGATCGCAGCTCCTCCACCGGCGTCCTGCTTCTCAACATGGGTGGTCCTGAAAAACCTCAGGATATCAGACCCTTTCTCTATAATATTTTCTCAGACCGGGAAATCATCAGGCTGGGACCGTCCTTTCTTCAGAAACCATTGGCCTGGCTTATCGCCAGAAAACGAGCACCCAAAAGCGTGCAGACCTACGGTCGGATCGGCGGTGGGTCACCGATTTCCAGAATCACCAGGAACCAGCAGCAGGCCCTGCAGAAGCGACTTAGCGAGGAAGGAAACTTCGTCGTCACCACAGCCATGCGCTACTGGCACCCAACCACCCGCGAAGCCCTGAATAGTTTCGAGAAAAACAGCCATCGACCGGCTCGTTGCTCTGAGCCTTTATCCCCATTATTCATGTGCCACCAGCGGCTCATCACTGAACGAGCTGAAGCGCTGCCTGCTGGAGAACCCGATTGGGGAAGAACTCATTGAGATCGGCTCATGGCCCGATCATCCCGGATACATTTCCTGTCTGGCAGCAAAAATTACCCAGGGGCTGCAGCTGTTCGGCAACGATCCGGTGGAAATCGTCTACAGCGCCCACAGCCTGCCGGTATCCTTCATCGACGAGGGAGACCCCTACGTCGATCACCTGCAGCGCACCATTGCTGCGCTGGAGAAAATCACTGGGGTGCAGGGCAGGATATGTTATCAGAGCAGATCCGGACCGGTTGAGTGGCTGTCGCCTTCAACGCCCGAGACCATCAGTATGCTCGGGGCAGAGGGCTGCACCAACATCCTCATGGTGCCGATCAGCTTTGTATCCGATCACGTGGAAACATTGGTCGAAATAAACATCGAATACAGAGAACTGGCCGCCGGGTGCGGCATCCGCCTTGAGACCACCGAATCATTCAACGATGATCCAGATTTCATTGGAGCCCTCAAAGACATCGTCCTAGAGGCCCTGAACAGGGCCTGATCCGTCCCTCCCCGCTCCCCGGCCTTATCGGTCCCCATTCTGGCCGATCTGAAAGCGCCGCATCCTGACATTGAGCAGGATGCCAAAGGCCAGCAGGGTGGTCAGCAGCGACGATCCACCGTAGGAGACAAGTGGTAAAGGAATCCCGACCACCGGCAGAAAACCGAGGATCATCAGCAGGTTGATGACCGCCTGCCAGAAGATCAGCATGACAATGCCAAACGACAGCAGCATACCGAACCTGTCGCGGGCGAAAGCGCTCGAGTAGAGCCCCCAGAGCAACATCAGAAAATAGATAGAGATAAAGAACAGGCTGCCGAAAAACCCCCATTCCTCGCTCCAGACCGCAAAGGCGAAATCGGTGTGACGCTCGGGCAGAAAATGGAGATGGCCCTGGGTACCTTCAAGGTAGCCTTTGCCGAACCTTCCGCCACTGCCCACAGCAATCTTTGACTGCATGATCTGATAACCATGCCCCATCGGATCGCCTTCCGGATTGAGAAAGGTCTGAATGCGCTGCTTCTGGTAAGGTTTGAGCAGTTTATCCCAGGCCAGAAAAACCATGGCCACGCTGGTGCTCCCCAAAATCGCATAGACGGAAAACGCAGTTTCACAAAGACGGTCATCGAAACAAAAATAATGCCAAGCATCAGGGCCGTTCCCAGATCGGGCTGCAGGAGGATAAGGACGAACGGCACCAGAGTCAGACCGATCGGGACCACCAGCTGCCTGATGGTATAGCCGTCGGTAACCTCCTTACGCGAGTAGTAGCTGGCCAAGGTTATCACCAGCATAAGTTTGGCCAGTTCCGAAGGCTGCAGATTAAAAATGCCGAGATTGATCCAGCGCTGGGCGCCACCGGCAGTTTTGCCGATGATAAGAATGGCGGCCAACAGGCCGACCACGAATATGTAGAAGAAATAATTCCAGAAATGCAGCTCCTGGTAGTCGACGGCAAGGAGCACCAGAATAGCCCCAAAACCCATCAGGAAGAAATAGAGCTGCTTCAGATAAGGAGGTATGCCCCCCGGTTTCGGTGGATAGGAGGCGCTGTAGAGATTGAACAGCGCCATGACGCAGACCAGCAGAAACATGATCAGCAGCCACCAATCAAAATGGGCGAGAAGTCTTCTGTCGAAACGAATCATTTCCCTAGGCCGTTTAGTGAGTCGGTTTCTCTATAGTCCGAGTCGTTTATGCCTTGCCATCTTTTTCTTCCTCGGCCTCTTTCCTGGCCTGCTCCAACAGATACTGCTCGAAATACTTTTTCAACACTACCCGGGCAATCGGCCCCGCCCCTGAACCGCCGTGCAGTCCGTGCTCAACCAGCACGGTTACGGCAATTTTAGGATTATCAGCCGGCGCATAGCAGGTGAACCAGGCATGATCCCTGAATTTGTAGGGAATATCCTGCTCTTTTAAACCTTTGTATTGAGCCAGGCGAACCACCTGGGCAGTACCGGTCTTGCCGGCCACGGTCAATCCCTCGATGCGCACATTGCGGGCCGTACCCCGCTTGCCCTGTACCACCCCGAACAGACCGTCCTGGACGATATGAAGGTATGATTTATCCCGGTTGGACAGTTCGCTGAGCAGTTTCGGGGTAAACTGTTCGATTATCTCTCCGTCGGTGGTCTTGACCATCTCCACTATCTGGGGCTGATAGATCTTGCCGCCGTTGGCGATGGCTGCTGTCATCAGGCAGATCTGCAGCGGCGTCATGTTGTTGAAACCCTGGCCGATGGCCACCGACAAGGTCTCGCCCTCATGCCATTTCTCCTTGAACCGTTTCCTCTTCCAGTCCTTGGTAGGGACGATACCTGCTTTCTCGTTTTCCAGTTCGATGCCCGATCTGCTGCCCAGTCCAAGTTTTTTTGCATAAGCCGCCAGCCGGTCGACCCCGAGCCGTTGCCCGACCTGGTAGAAAAAGACATCGCAGGATTCAGTGAGCGCCCGCCTGACGTCTACCGTCCCATGGCCGCTGTGCTTCCAGCAGCGGTAAAGGCGCCTGCCGAAATAGTAGTGGCCGGGACAGTAGAAAGTGGTGTTCTCGGTAATGACCCCTTCGCTCAATCCTGCCAGGGCGGTGACGATTTTGTAGGTCGAACCGGGCGGATAGACCCCCTGGACCGCTTTATTGAGAAGCGGATTTCTCGGGTTTTCAAGGAGCGCATTCCAATTTTTCAGGGAAATGCCGCCGATAAAATCCTCCAGGTGGATCGTCGGAGAGCTCACCGCTGCAAGGACCCTTCCGGTATCCACCTCCAGGGCCACCACGGCACCCGCTTTGTCGCTGATGGCAAGATATTGCTCGGCCGCCTTCTGCAGTTCAAGATCAATTGTCAGCTGGATATCCTTACCTGGCAGCGGATCCTCATGTTTTAGCTGCTGCTGCTCGAAGCCGCGGGCATTGACCTCGGTCGAACTGCTGCCTTTTCTCACCGCGCAGCTCCCGCTCCCGGATACGCTCCAGACCTCGTTTGCCGATCAGATCGCCGCCTTCGTAGATCCCCTCTTTGTCGGCCTCTAACTCCTTGGGGCTGATCGAACCGGTATAGCCAATGATATTTGCCCCCAAATCACCGTAACGATAGATCCTGACAGGCTGCACCTCGATTCTGATTCCCGAGAACTTGTACTTGTTGTTCTCCAGATAGGCGAGCGTCTCCCAGTCGATATCCTCCTTGAGCGTGATAGGAAGATGACGGGGCGTTCCTTCACCTTTTCTGATCCTCTCCCAGAGTTCCTCTATATCTTCGTCAAGTACCACCGAGAGCCTTTTCAGCACATCCTGGATATCAAACGAATCTTCTCTGATCATAGAGACATTGAACGACGGTCTGTTGGTAACGATTTCCCGGCCGTACTTGTCGAAAATATGGCCGCGGGGGGGCGGAACCGAGCGGATTCGGACCCGGTTGTTTTCAGACAGATCGCGATAGTGCTCACCGAGATTGATTTGCAGGTACCAGAAGCGCGAAATAATGATCAGCAGAAAGAGAAGAACGACACCTACGGCGACCATCGCCCTTCTTTTGAGCATGTTTAACGCTTCTTCGTCATGCTCAGTGATCTCTTCGATATCTTCTATGAACAGTTTTTTTTCCATCTTAAGGCCTGAAACGGTTTCCTCCCTTCTTTCTTATCACACGGGGTACTACACGTCTATTGAGTAGATATTCATAGAGGCTGTTGAACAATAGGAAACAGGGGACGGTGACGATCATCAGGATAATAGTCTCTCTTCCCACCCGTTGCCAGGACCAGGGGGAAACCAGATCGGCAGCCGCCATGGTTAGCGCCGCAAAAAAGCCGCACTGGATCAGAAAATAGCTGATGCCCACCAGCGGTACCTGATAGGCGGCCTCTTTGACCGGGCTGTTCTGGGTGAGCATATTGAGGATGAAAAAGACAATCAGGTATTTTACCACGAACATCCCCAGATAGATGCTTGACACCACATCCATCATCCAACCCAGCATGAATGCCAGCAGACAGCCGCGCAGCCAGTCAAAACGAAAAGCCAGAAAAGCAATCAGGATAAAGACGAAGTCGGGAAAGCCGAACCAGGCCGGGAGGACCTGCAGAATGGTGGTCTGCATGACGATCAGGAAAATTCCAATGAGCAGAAAAACGGTGACTCTCATCTCCGATCAGCCTCCCGACGAATCGATTTTCCCTTGAATCAGCGACTGCTGAAGGGAGAGATTGAGCTGCAGGAATTCCAACCGCTGGAAATCAACAGAGGGCTCCACCTCAATTTCAAGAAACATGCCTCTTGTCTTTCGGTGCACGGCAGATACGGTGCCGACCGGAATTCCGGAGGCAAAGACCCCGCCGATGCCGGCTGTGACGATATGATCGCCCCTGCTGACCTCGGCGTTCTTGAGCACATAATGGAGCTGGTAGCCATTTTCACCAACGCCTTTCAGAATTCCTCGGACCCTGGTCTTTTGAACGAAGACATCGATGGCGCTGCTTGGTGCGATGGCCAGAAGCACCTTGCTGTAATTGTTAGAGACGTGGATCACCTGCCCCACGATTCCGTTGGAGTTCAGGGCCACCATCCCCTCGACCACGCCGTCATTCTCACCGCGATCGACGATGATGGTATGAAACCAGAAGCTTGGATCCTTGCCGATGACCCGGGCAGTCAAGGGGGGGAAATCTGTACCTTTTCTGAAATCGAGTTCCTGCTGCAGTCTCAGATAAGTAGTATAGGCCTCGCGGTAGGTGGCCAGATCCTCCTCATAGGATTTGAGCACGGCCTTGAGACGCTGATTCTCTTCCCGGACGGAGAGAAGATTGAGATAGTCATCCCAGAAATTGCGGACTGCTGAGGTTGCTTTGGCTGATATTGACTGCAGGGGACCAAGGATTTCCAGAGTAATCTGATGGGAAACACCGAACCTGCCACCAAAGGTATAGGCCAGCAGGATAAGTCCTCCCAGCAGCAGAGATACGGCAAGCAGCACGGAGCGGAGACGTAAGGCCCCGATACGTGTCTTTCTGTCCTTGGACTGTTTACTCACTATTAGAACGGCAGTTCTCCCTCTGCAGGGCAGAAGCGGCCTTAATCAATGGTGACTTCTTTAAGAATATCTAAATTATCAAGCGCCTGGCCGGAACCGAGAACCACGGACGAAAGCGGGTCGTCTGCCACAATAATGGGCATTCCAGTCTCTTCTTTGAGGCGCTTGTCGAGATTTTTCAATAACGCACCGCCGCCGGTCAGAACAATACCCTGATCGACGATATCAGCTGCCAGTTCAGGGGGTGTCACTTCCAGCGCCACTCTTACCGCTTCTATAATGACATCGACCTGTTCGGCAATGGCAGACTGAATTTCATTGGCTCCGACGGAAATCGTTTTCGGCACACCGGAGACCAGATCCCGCCCTTTTATATCCATCATCTCATAGGGCTCTTCAGGAATCACATTGCCGATGGTCGTCTTGATCAGCTCGGCTGTTCGCTCTCCGATGGCCAGATTATGTTTCCGTTTTATATACTGCAGGATCGATTCGTCCATCTTGTCTCCGGCAACCCTGACGGACTTGGCGTAAACAATACCGGACAGGGAGATGACGGCAACCTCAGTGGTGCCGCCGCCGATGTCGACAATCATGTTGGCGGTAGGTTCTGTGATCGGCAGCCCGGCGCCGATTGCCGCCGCCATCGGTTCTTCGATCAGGTAGACCTCCCGGGCACCGGCCGACTCGGCCGATTCCTTCACCGCCCGCTTCTCAACCTGGGTGATGCCTGAAGGTACCGAGATGATGATCCGGGGATGCACCAGTGTACGCCGGTTATGCACTTTCTTGATGAAGTAGCGAAGCATCGCCTCGGTGACTTCAAAATCGGCGATAACGCCGTCTTTGATTGGCCTGATCGCATTAATATTACCCGGCGTCTTGCCGAGCATCTGTTTTGCTTCCTGACCAACGGCCAGTACTCTGCTCATTCTTGCATCCTGCCTGACGGCCACAACCGAGGGCTCACGCAGAACAATTCCCTTGCCCTTGACATATAAAACGGTGTTTGCCGTACCAAGATCGATGGCCAGATCATTGGAGAGCCAGCCGAATAAAAAATTGAATGGCGAATACATAAATCCTTCCTTTTCAACAAACGGACATAATATGAAAATTATTCAGATTTCCAAGCAGTTAGATGTATGGCAGGAAGTCTGGAAAAATATGGTGTTATTAAAAGTGAGAAGGATACCAGAGCACTGCTTTATTGGCAAGATTAATGGGATGCAACAGACCTCATTCAGTGTTTATTTTTATTGACACCTAGAGTAAAGGTTGGTAAGTAAAATTCCTTTGACTGCTTACCGTGTGGGGCTATAGCTCAGCTGGGAGAGCGCTTGAATGGCATTCAAGAGGTCGTCAGTTCGATCCTGACTAGCTCCACCAACGATATTAAGGACTTAGGGCTTTGGCCTTAAGTCCTTTTTGGGTGGTTTTACACATTCCACTGCAAACCATGACCTGTCGGAAACTATACATAGCGACATATGTTCAAGACGCTTAATCAGGCAAGGATGGCGAGCAGCCGGCGGAGCAGCCTTGTAGCGCTGTGTGCAGGCAAGGCAGCGAGTGACGCAGCCTGGCAAGATGTAGCCTACTTATGTCGCTATCTATAGTATCAGGCTACCTTGATAATATCAGACTACCTTGAAAAATTGAAATAGCCGTCTTTTTATTTGGCTCCCTGATGAAGCCGAAGGTGGGAAAAATGTGGTCTCTGACTGATCACCCTGCCCAAAGACATGGGTGAACTTCTGGTTCAACTGATCAGTACCGATAGAGATATGTTAGACTAAGGCATATACCTGACTCTGTGAGCCTTGACTCAAATGGCTGCTCATTGCAGGAGGCCGCCATATTCAATGGTTTTACAGAAGTCGAGACAAACTACAGCCATCTTCTCGATAGTCTCAATGGCGGTAACAATTAAAGCGTCGTCTCCTTCTGACACTAAGTGACCTAACCGATGACTTCAGCAACCTCTTCGTCGGTCAGCACCGGGGTGATCTCAAAAGAAAGCAGATCGGTCCATCCCTGTGTCCATTTAGAAATTGCAATGGCGTCAGATGATTCGGCCAGCATGAAGCCTTTACACCCACCAGCACTGTGCCATCTGCCCTGCATGGTTACACCGTCGGGCGGCGGCGCTCCGGTTTCCTTGAATCTTTGCTGTGCGTGGTTGCGCTCTTGAGGCGAGAACTCATATGTAATATGAAACAGCATCTGTCTTCCTCCCTATAAATTCTTGATATGCATCGTCAATGCTAAGAGTTGAAAGTTGCAATGACTGAAGCATCATCACTGACTAATCAATACGGCCACATTGTGGCAGTGTCAAGACTGTATGGCGGTAAAATACCGCTAAGGGTTAGTTGAAAAACTTCGGGTAATCAGGGACAGGTACTTTTCGGACAATGGCTTAGTACTGCGGCTGTTTTCAAAGGACAGCTGTTCCCCGGATTCAGGGCCCATGGTTTAAGCTGGCTGAGGATGATTGTCCCTGCACTGCCTGAGAATATGATTACTTTCCAAAGAGTGCGCGGGTTACCGTCCGAATTATAGCAAAGCGTATCAGTTAAAAGGGAGCATCATGTCCAGAAAAATCTGACCAGTTCCAATAATTCTTCTTGCCATGCTACTTTTTTTTTAGCTACCACCCAAAATCCACCGAGCATGGCCTATAGTTCTGAGAAACGAGCGGTCGTCTTCATGTATCACCGGTTTGGAGAGCGTATCGATTTCACAGCACACAGATAAAGATTGACCAGTTCGAAGAGCAGTTGGTTTTTCTCGACAACAACGGCTTCACCACCGTGCCTTCTGAAAGGATTGTTCATGCACTCAAAAAAAAAACCCTCAATGAAATCCTGGCTGATCAGTATCATTAAGTATCTCATTGTTGCAGAGATAATTTACCTTTTATTGATCAATGCTGCTCTGAACCTGCCGTTGACTCAGACCATTGTAAACAGCATAAAACCGGAAAAATTCACTGTAAGCTGGGGCCGAGCCTGGTCTTTCTACCCTTTTCGCGTTCATGCTCGAACCATTTTTGCAAACGGACAATCCAGCTCACAACAGTGGCAGGCGGAAGCTCCGGCGGCAAGTGCATCGATTTCTCTGATATCTCTTCTATGGCGCGAGGTCAAGCTGGATAATGTTGAGGCTGAGGATGTCACTTATAAGCAGCGGCCTCGTCCCAAACCGGATAAAGACTATAGTGACATCCGTCCCTATTTCCCCCCCATTGATAACCGGAAATTGGAAACTGAAGCTGAAGTCCCGCCTCTCCAGCCTCCTTTGAAAAAAGACAAAAAACCCTGGAACATCCTCATTAATGATATCTATGCTCATGGCAATCATGAAATCTGGGTTTTTCAGGTTCAGGGAAAGATCGCCGGAGAATTACGAACCGACCTGAGCGTTCAAAACCGCGGTGGGCCATTTTCCTTGACCAATGGTGAATATGATGTCGACCTCAGTTCGCTGATCATCAATGGAAACAATGAAGTATTGCGGGAAGGTCACCTGGAGGGAAGTATTGGATTTCTACCGTTTGTGCCCAAGGAAAACAAGGGGATTAAGATTCTCGATTTCCTTAACCTTGATATGAAAATTGAGACCGAGACTGAGAGTCTGGCTTTTCTGAATGTTTACCTTACCAACTTTCAGGGCCTCAAGGCTGATGGTACGGGTTTTGTGCAGGGCCGAGTACATATGCGTCAGGGGCGTCTGGAGGATGGTAGTAATGTTGAGGTTATTGCCCGGAAGCTGTCACTTGAGCTGCTGGATCATCGATTGGAAGGAGAAGGCAAGGTCAGTATCGAAACGTCCGATACCTCTGAAGATACAGATGTTTTGATTAGTTTTGCCAGCCTCAAGGCTTTCGACCTTACCAGAGATGTCCTGCTGTTCAGCGGTGATGGCGTCGCAGTGGAGGCCCGGGGCAATCGTTCAATTATACCTTCAGACGAAAGCCCCTTTCTGGCAAAGCGATTGGCAATATCCATACCCGCAGTTGAGGTCCATGATCTGGCAGCCTATCAGGCCTATCTTCCAGAAAAATGGTTATTTAAACTGTACGGTGGCATGGGGAAGCTGCAAGGTATTGCCGAGGTAACGCAAACAGGCTTGAAAACTGATCTGCAATTGATTTCCGAAGCTGCCGATGTTGGATTCAAAGAATACCGCTTTACCTCCAACCTCGATATGGCACTCAAAGCTGACAGCCCGGCAATAATCGAAGGTCTAGATGTTTCAGGGAGCTATCTGCACTTGAGTGGAGCCAGGCTTAGCAATGATGAACAGCAGAACTCCAAACCATGGCATGCAGGCGTAGATATAAAGCAAGGCAAAATAAGCCTGCTTCTTCCTGAAGAGATATCGAGTGAGGCGGGTTTCATCCAATTATACGAGCATATTAAAGGAAAAGAGATCGTTACACTTTTGGACTCCGGCGACGAAAATATAATAATTACCGGATCAATTTCGGACCTGTCGTGGCTGAGTGTTCTGTTTGAAAATCGCCTTGGACTTTCCATCACAGGTTCCGGAGAAGTAGAGGCAACAGTTGTTTTAAGCCAGGGCTGGTTAGGGGCAGGCAGTAAGCTTGAGATTCTTCCGCAGACACTTGGTGTCGATGTCCTTGACTATAGTGCGGAAGGTGATGGAAAAGCCTCTCTGCTGGTGGAAAAGGGCGGCGAGCATCCGGACGCGAACCTAGTGGTCGAATTAGAACAGGGGGTAATGCGGCGGCAAGATGAGACACAGGCCTTTATTGAAAACGTGCGGATGATTCTGCAGGCCCAGGTGAAGGACATAACTATCGGTGAACAGGGAATAGACATTGAGCTTCATCTCCGGGTTCCTGAGGCAGATGTCAAGGATATGTCAGCCTATAATCAGTACCTGCCGCCCAATTCACCCTTGGAGTTTACCGGCGGTAAGGCACAATTATCGGCTGATATCAAGATGACTCCAGACACTGCTGATGGTTATGTCAGGCTGAGGACAACCGATATAACAGCACTTGCAGACCAGCAGGCTGTCGAGGGAGAATTGCAGGCTGACATAACGCTCATCGATGGCGTTCCAGGAAATATGGAATTTGATATCTCCGGATCATCGCTCACCCTGGACAATGTCAGAGTGGCAGGCGCTGAAGAAAGCCACAATGATGAAAACTGGGCGGCTCATTTCCACCTGAAGAAAGCACATGCCGTCTGGAAGCGGCCAATCTCAGTACTTTTGGAAGCAGATCTAAATATGACGGACTCCAAACCCATCGTAGCCGCCCTGGCTAATCAGCGAGGCAAACACGGCTGGCTCGAGAAAGCGCTTACCATAGATGATGTGCAGGGCGAAGCAAAAATAGATATGGCCCAGAACCGCATACTTATTCCCTATGCCTTTGCAACCAGTGACAAGATCGATGTCGGCGCCAAAGGCGTTATCACCGCAGATCAACGTAACGGTGTACTCTATGTTCGCTTTCGTAAACTCCATGGCATTCTCAAAATCAACGACGGCAAGCGTAATCTTGACATATTCAATGCCAGAGAAAAATTTGACCAGTTTGATAGCAAGGCGGTGCACATGCAAATGAGCAGTGACACTACCTCGGCCGGCGATATCAAAGAAGCTGGAAACTAGCTTAGAAAAGCTTTCGGGAAATTGAGCACTACACTGGATACACAAGTGGAACGATTACCGGACTGACCAGCAGAAAAAGTACCATGAGTGGAAACCCTACTTTGACCTCGTCATTGAAGCGATAGCCACCCGGCGTCAAGACCATTAAATTCGTCGTCGAACTTATAGGAGTCAGGAAAGCGGCCGAGGCGCCAATCGCCGCCATCATGAGCAGCGGATAGGGCGGGATGTCTGAGACCAGTGCCGCCTGCAGAACAATCGGTGCTATCAGTAGGGTGATCGCCGTATTGCTCATAAAAGCGGAAAGCAGGGCGGTCCCGGCCATAAGTACAATGACAACCCTCAGCGCCTGCGTTCTGGCAATAGTAATAATCTGACGACTGATATAGGCGGTGATACCAGTGCGGGACAATCCCTAGCCGACAACGAACAGTGCTTGCAATCATTACCACGGTCGTATCTCCGAACCCCTTCAATGTTTGGCTTGGTTTAGCAGCAATGGCTTTAACCGACGACATTAGTCCCTGCAGAGCAGGCCTTGTTGAGAGGCCCGTTGAAGAAGCAAGACATCTGAATCTTTAAAGAGGAGAGCGGAATTGACAGAAGAGTGACAACCGCAATTTGCTGTCACCCCTCTGTTTAGCTTGTTTGTTTAGGCAGGCTGAAGCGACTTTGGTGTTTCCTCTGTTTCGAAACTATAGTGCAAATCATCAGTCACTCCATCCATTTCAACGCCGTAGCTGTAAATAAGTCTCTTGCCAAGCATCCGTGCCAGCCTTCTGTAAAATCTCATGCCGTTTTCCGGATCGACATCGGCGACGCTTTGGACGAAGTCTTTAGCGAAGATCAAAACCATCGATTCCTTCACACATTCAGCTGATGCTGAATATTTCGGCATACCGACAAGACCTGACCAGCCAAAAGCTTCTCCCCCATGCTCGACGATATAGGTGGTCTTGTCCTCCTTACCCACGCTCAAGCGAATGCATCCCCTCCTCAAAATGTAGAAATATTCGGCGGGATCTCCTGCATCGAACAACTTATACCCTTCCGGGTAGGTTTTTTTCATGGCAGAGTCAATAAACTCTTTGATGAAATGATTATCCAACCCCCACAACAATTCCGACTGTTTGATATACATAATCCATCCTCCTATGGGTGTACCCACCAGAAGGTTTCGAGATTGCTTCGCGACCCAAGAATACCCTTGCAAATCGACCATCTGCCATGCCGTGAATCCTCCGGTGGGATTAATGGCATCAGAAACATCCTCTTAATGGTATCCTTAGAATAAGAAGCCGGGTTGCCATATTATAGGCAACCCGGCTGTCTACTCAGATCCGTGGCTTTCCGTCCCTGTTTCTCAACAAGTTTGGCTTTGTCTTATTTGAATTTGTTCTTAGTTAATTTTATTAAAAATATCGGAACCAAGTCAATGGAACCATGTGGCATCAAGATCTCTATAAAATATTGAAAAAGAGACTTATTTGAGCCTCAGCGCCAGCCGCTTGAGAATTCCAAAAGACATACAAAGGAACCACTTCAGTCTGCAGCGCCTGCAGATGGTGGCAGGATGCCGAATTTAACAGAGGTTTGAATGGGCAATTATTTATATAGTGAACAAGAAGGCGGATTTTCCAATTGAAAACCTGCCACTTCGATATTGACGGGTGCAAGTGAAACAGCGGAGCACTTGTACTTAATTTGCTCTCTTTGATTGAGGTTTCGATGGCCTTGGACAGTGATGATACGCGCGAGTAACACCACAATTAAATCATATGGATATGTCATATTCGCGGCCTGCTTTACGATCCAGGCTGTGGGGATAGGCTGTTACGTGGCTTACGGTGTTTTCTTTAATGCACTGATGTCAGAGTTTCAATGGTCGAGAGCTGCTATTTCGGGTGCCTCGTCTTTGGCATTTTTTATGATGGGTTTTGTCGGCATGCTGATTGGCCGCCTTAATGACCGGTGTGGGCCTCGATTATTGATGTCAGTCACTTCTCTCTTTTTCGGAGCGGGGCTTATTTTGATGTCCCAGCTCAACTCGGTCCTGCAACTCTACATTTTTTATGGTGTTCTGCTGGGCATTGGCTTGAGTTCAATTGATGTGATTGCCCTCACCACCATAGCCCGCTGGTTCTCTCTCAGAAGGGGGGCAATGACCGGCCTTGTAAAGGTTGGAACCGGCGCAGGTCAATTCACCATACCGCTGATCGCCAGTTTACTCATCGGAATGGTAGGCTGGCGACATACTTTTCTCATCATTGGTGTGGCTGCAACCCTTATACTATTCGGCGTGGCCCAGATTCTCAAAAGAGACCCTGCTGAATTTCAGCGTACCAGCAGAGGAGATACGACCTCGAGCCGACAGATTGACCCGGATGAATCCAGCAGCTTAAGCTTTGAAAAAACGAGAAAGACCTATCAGTTCTGGAATCTCTGCATTGTCAACTTCCTGGTCATTTTCTGCCTGATAAGCATCATCATTCACATAGTGCCGCATGCTCGAGATATCGGTTTGTCTGCCAGCCATGCGGCAGGAGTTCTGTCAACGATCGGGGGGGTGAGCATGATAGGCCGATTTATTTCTGGCCTGGCCATCGATCGATATGGCAGCAAAACAATCATGGGTGCCTGTCTATTGCTTTTAATAATCTCGTTGCTGTGGCTGCAGGTTGCCGAGACACTTGGGATGCTTTACCTCTTTGCCTGTATATACGGTTTGGCTCACGGGGGCCTATTTACCACCGTGTCGCCAATTGTGGCTGAAATTTTTGGCATCAAAGCCCATGGCACTATTCTTGGTATTGTCGTCTGCTTTGGCACAACCGGCGGGGCAATAGGGCCAATCTTTACTGGTCAGCTTTTCGATATGACGGGAAGTTATGCTCCCGCGTTTTTGACGTTCATCATTATCAGTACCTGCAGCTTTGGGATACTTCATCTATTAAAACCACTCAAATAAGACCTGCCTATCCATGTTTGAGCAGCGTCCCTGTGACTGAATCGCCGCCCTGCTGTTTCAAACACCGCCGCACAAAAAATGGATATAATACCAGCTTTTTACATAGAATTTTCCTACGGCACATTGGGCTCAAGATTGTCCCTGTAAAGTTAAGGCTTAACCGGAACCAATCATCTGTTGGGACAAAAATTAGATAGGCGAGAAAAAAGCTGTACCGCCTGGTAGGCCTGCGATTCAAAGATCGCCAGTACAGACTTCAGAATGTTCAGAATCTACGTCATCACTCCAAAAGGAGATTTCTTGCCACCAGGGTTTCTATTTCTCGGGTTTTTAAATTTTTTCTGATTTACAAGTTTGACTCTTTTAGCCATCAGACCCTGGTTATCCATGTGGCATTCAAACTCTACAGTTGCCCCGATCTTCAGGAACTGGCAGTTAACGAGATCAGCTTTATCCACCTTTATGTCCGGTCCATGTCCGTTGTCGAGGAATCCATAGTCTTTCTCACGAAACCATTTTTTCACTACCGTTTGCAAAAAATCACCTTTGTTAGAATTAATAAGAAAAACCAATCTACCCGATGTAGATTGATATGCAATCAATGTATTCACCAATAGAGTCGAGACATATCAGACCAGATAGGCCACAGATAGGCAGGACGATCCTTGATCCCGATCAATTTTGAATAGGACCGAGATTACCAGGAAATTTCCCAACCTACAAATTTTAAATCGAGTGCATGGATTGCCATAGGTTATTATCTCGATTCGATCATCATGGCGCGGTCTCAAATACCCAGCTAAACATCACACTCCACCCAGACTGCCGGATCAAATCACAACAACACGGGGGGAACTACCTTAGATTGATCTATTTCCTCTCAGCCTTTTCCAATGGGATTTGGGGGATCAAGCCATGGCCTGATTCAGATCGGCGATGATGTCGTCAGGCTCTTCCAGCCTGACCGACAATCGTAACAAGCTATTGCAGATCCCCAAACGCTTGAGATCCGCGGCAGGGATGTCGCTAAGCGTCTGCACTGCAGGCAGGGTGATCAGTGTTTCAACGCCACCGAGACTCTCGGCAAACGAAATCAGTCGTATTCTATCCAGCAGTTGTTCTGCCAAATGCGGGCTTCTGACACTATTCTGTCAAGCACTGGCTACATCCCCGCTGCCAGTGCGGTTGACCTGCGAGGGTCGGCTGCGCCGTACATCATTCCATCAACTACCATGATCGATTGAATCGCTCCCATGGCTGATTTACGGACAACATTGTGCCCCATGTCGTTGAGTATTTTTATCGTATCCGGGCTCAGTCCCTCCTCCACACGCAGCTCATCCGGGAGCCACTGATGATGGATCCGGGGGGCGGCCACCGCACTCTTAATATTTAACCCGTGGTCGATAACGTTCATGATTACCTGCAGCGTAGTGGTAATGATTCGTGAGCCTCCCGGGCTGCCCGTCACCAGGAAATTTTTTCCGTCTTTTTTTACGATCGTCGGTGACATCGAGCTCAGCATTCGTTTGTTCGGCTCAACCTTGTTGGCCTCTCCCCCGATAAGCCCGTAGGCATTGGGAGCACCGGGCTTAGAGGAAAAATCATCCATCTCATTGTTGAGCAGAAAGCCGGCACCATCAACCACTATTCCCGAACCGTAACTGAAGTTGATGGTATAGGTGTTGGATACGGCGTTGCCGTAGCGGTCGACTATGGAGAAGTGGGTGGTCTCATCGGACTCGTAGGGTTGAGGCTCACCCGGTGCGATGGTCCGGCTGGCCGCAGCCTCTTCTATATCGATTCCCTTGGCCAATTCAGACGCATATTTTTTAGAAGTAATTCCGTTTAGCGGAACTTGTACGAAATCCTCATCGCCAAGATATTTGGAGCGGTCTGCGTAGGCCCGCTTCATTGCCTCGGCCATGAGATGAATGGTCCGGGCCGAGTTGTGCCCGGACTCACCGATGTCGTAGCCCTCCAGGATGTTGAGGATCTGTACGATATGGGCGCCGCCGGAACTGGGCGGCGACATCGAATAGATATCGTATCCCCGATACAATCCCTGCACAGGGGCCCTGATTACCGGCGCGTAGCTTTTCATATCGGCCATGGAAATCAGGCCGCCATGTCGTTTCATCTCGGCAACCAGCAGTTCGGCGGTCTTCCCCTCATAGAACTCTCTAACCCCATTGGCTGCTATCCGTTTCAAGGTCTCGGCCAGCTCCTTCTGCACGAAGTGATCGCCAGGTTCATAATAGCCACCGTCGGCTTTATAAAAGATCTTTTTAGACGATTCCCACTTCTTCAAACGTTTTTCTCCCTCCTTGAGCCCTTGGCTGAAACGCGGGGTAACGACAAAACCTTCCTCGGCCAAAGCGATCGCAGGGGCCAGCGCCTGCTTCAGAGAGATCGTTCCATACTTCTCGAGAGCCAGGGCAAGACCCGCAACTGTTCCTGGAACACCGGCCGCCAGGTGGGAAAAGCGTGAACGATTGGTGTCGGGTTCGCCACTTTCATCGAGAAACATGTCAACAGCCGCTCCTGATGGAGCTTTTTCACGATAATCGATGGCAATCACCTCATCTTTTTGTGCCGATGAAATCAGCATAAAACCACCGCCGCCGATATTGCCCGATCTTGGTTGGGTGACCGCCAGGGAAAAAGCTGCCGTTACCGCCGCGTCAATGGCGTTACCGCCCTGTTCAAGTACCTCCAGTGCTGACTGGGTGGCGAGAAAATGACTGGTGACGACCATCCCGCTCCTGGCTTCGACCGGATGCGTCCGCTCACCCTCGATGATGGCAGCCGAATTGGCTGTCTGGTCCAGAAGCAGGATCATTCCGCCCAGAATGACTGCGGCAGCCCTGCCGCGCAAAAAAGAGACTATTGTAAACAAGATGCACCTCCGTTCAGAATTAGGAATTCAGCCCAGTAGGGCTTGATGAGATCTTTCAGCATATAATAATCACTCGCAGCAAAGCATCACTGCCGCAGTGAACGCGGGGCCGCCAATGGGCAAGATAGAAGAAGAAGGTTTGAGCGGATGCAGCCATCCTGTTAACATTTTTATTGCCACCAAAAAGATAGGAGTTAATGTGGTAGCATCGACTGAATATCCTTGCGCTACAAATTGAATAACAAATCAATGACTTATCAGGCATGTCGAGATGACAATAAAATGGTTGACGATTTTCATCACCAACCTGGCTTTTTTGCTGGCTGCGGCCGGACCTTCCTTTAGCCAGGATCAGCGCCAGATATCAGACCAGGTGTACCAGGAACTGGAATACCTCTCTTCACTGATCGAATCTGGAGAAGAGATTAATCCGGCTCAGGTAGCACTCCTTATCGACTTTGTCGCTGCCACCCCAAGTGATACCAGCCTGACTTTGAACGAACGAAACGGCATGAAGGGAGTACTTCACACTTTTGAGATCGACCGATCTTTTGGCGAGCTGCTTGATTATTTATACAATCCGGATATCCCGGCCTATATAACCAGGCCCTCTTCGCTGCAGAGCCAAGAATGGATCACCCCGGAGATCGACGAAGAACTTCGCCGTCTGATCGATGCAGCTGAACAAACGGGATCGATTATTTCTCTGCGCGGCCAGGAAAGTGAGACCATCACCCCCGACACCAATACCGGCAGCTACTATTCGTACAGCCACGACAGGCTGGTTTCCTTGCTGCCCGGATCTTCCGCCCCAATTTTGATATCGGTAACCCTCCAGGATCAGATCTCGGATATCGGCAGAAGAGGCTGCATCGTCGGTGAAGACGAAAACTGGGATTACCTCTACTCGGAAAAAACCGGGCTCAACAAGATGGGGCTGGGCTGGGTTGACAGCTACATGTATGGAGCCTATTCCGTGATTATATATAGTCCCGATCCGGTCACCCAAACGATCAGATTAGGAATTTTCAAGTGGCTCAACGCCGGCTGGCAGAAGATCAATATGGTCAAGTCATACCATATACTGGGCGGCATCAAACGTTTTGCCGCGGATCTCAAAGGTGTGCTCGAATCTCCGGATCTGCCGGAGGTTGCAGAGATCGTTGATAAATACTCGGAGCTAAAGGAAAAAGACGCAGAAGAACTGCGCCGTCTGGTCGCCCCCTATCTGGATCTGATCAGCAGCACTGAAGATGCCGGAACCTGCCCCTCCTCCTTTCTCAGCAGCGTAGCTTCCGGTGAGTATCTCGAGCAGATGAGCAGCGAGGAAATGATTCGCATCCTGTTGTTGGAATACATCAAAACCCAAATAGCAGATAGAAACTCGGAAACCGTTGGTGTGGGTCCCTCAAGACACGACCGGGGCTAGGGGAGCTAGGCTGATCTGCCACCGGCAGGGTTTGGCCGGCTTCAGGTACCACTGGCAGTCAGTGGTAAAAGTGGCTCGCCTGCACCCCTCTTATGGCTCTAGCGCCTATCCGCGGCCTCTTGAAACTGCCCGTATTGCAGGAAATGGATCGTCTGACGGATGACCTCCTCATCCTTCATCAGAAACGGATGACTTACCGGCACGGTGATGTGATCGGTCATTCCCTCGAGTTTTGTCGATTCGACCGAGACTTTACCGTCATCGGGATTGGGAAGCATTGTTGAGAGAATCAAATTGATTGATTTGGTGCCGGCGATGATGCCCACTTCGAAGTCCGCCGCCCCCAAGCTGTTTGGAATACTTGTCTTTTCTGTACCCAACTGCAGTCCAGCCGGACCATTAATCATCTCGAAGCCTGGTATCTCAGCCATGGCGTCGACCACCTCACTGCCCTTGTTGGGAGGACCGAGCATGACCACCCGGCCGAGGTTGGGCAGATCATGATGCTCGAGAAAATAGCGCACCAGGATCCCTCCCAGGCTATGGCCGACGAAATGGATCTTGCTCTCTTCCGGGCACCTCCCAGTGGCCTCTCGGATGACCTTTTTGGAGAGTTCCTCTATCGAATAATCAGTCGAGGGATAATCATGATTAACTACCAGAAAACCGACCCCCTGCAGGCTCTCAGCCATCTCTTCCATGGAGCCATCACTCCTGGCCAGCCCGTGCAGCAAAACGACGCAATCAGCTGCCTGGGCCTGGAAGGAACCCGTGACGAAAAGCAGGAGTAGTATCCCTAAACATAAGAAATTCTTCATCGTTAGTGGCTTTGTAATAAGATTACTCCTCATTGGCTTTCTTAACCCACCGCATGGCCTCCGAACAGGCCTTGGTGCCGTCCGTTTCGAGATTATCGGTAAACAGCCATTGCAGAGGAACGGTTATGACACTGATCGGTTGGCGAAAAATGGTGCCGACGACTCCTGCCGTGGTAACACCGATGTCCGGATTCAGCAGTGACCCGGTAACAGCGACAGGGGTTGCGAGACTTAAGAGCTGAGCCCTCTTGGGCTTTGGTTTTAAAATAAAATCAATCTCATTCGTTTTAAAGTCTACCGTTCCTTTGCCGTTGACCCGCATCCTGCTGGTATCGATCACAAACACCTCGGGCCGCATCAGGCCTTGTTCGATGGTGAAATCTCCCGCCAGGCAGTTAACAACCGAGCTGTCCCCTTTCATCAAAATCGGCAGCGCAGCAGTGATGATATTCACCGCCCAGAGATCGAAAGCTCCCGCTCTGAATTCTTCAGGTAAAATTCCGAGGCGGAACCTGCCGTTCAAATTTTCATTCAGAAGTGCTGGATTTGCAGCCTCTGATTGCAGCTCAAGATTCAGATTGATCAGCCCTTTCAGAGTACTTTCCGGCTGCCGTCTCCTGATCAGTATCCCATAATCGAAATCTTCTATATTCATCACCAGTTGGCCACCGACCTTTTCTCTCTGGGGCTCCAGCTGGCCGCTGATCTGCACTGTACCACCGGGTATGCCCAGCTGCAGGTCATCGAGCACATAGACGCCTTTCTCGAGGCGTGCCTTGAGATACCCATGGCCAAGCCGGTCCTCCCCTGAAAGCACCTCCTGGACCAAAACTTCCAGCGTTCCGATGATCTTCTCTGCAACCTCCTCGCTGAAAAGGTCATACATCCTCAGTGAAGGTTCATTCTCAGCAGCCGCGGCGGTATCAGCCTCCGCTCCCGCCAGGCGGCTGCCTGTTACCGGAGACCACTGTCCAAACTGAAAATCATTCAACTGGACTGTCCGTGACTCCAGACCGATCTGCACCCCGATTTTCCCATTCGTGTCAGCCTCTTCGCCGGGTAAGGCTGTCAAGATCATTTCGCCCTTCAGAACGGAATCGCCAAATCGCAGCCCCATATCATAGAGACCAACGCTCTTGTCAGCTCTCGAGGCCAGGGTACCTGCCAACTCGTATGGCCCAAGTGGTGGAAGATCAAGTCCCAGAAGCTCATTGAGCGTATCCAGTTGAACACCCGAGAAGACGGAACTCAAACGGAAGGATTCCTGGTTTTGTTTCTTTCGATTGATCCGACCATCTATTTCAATCCTGTTGTCGCCTATATTTCCCTGCAGTGAAAGGCTCACTGGCTCTTCTGTTCCTCTGGCAAAGAAACCGCTGGTTTGCGACTCGAGATGAAGCGGCAGAGAGTTTACTTCACCGTTCACTGACATCATCGCGGCCTGGTTGGCAGCAGCAAGGTAATCGGCTTGCTCGAGATTCACGGTCAAGGGAACCAGGGGAGCTCGATCGATGATGATTTTACCGTCTCTGAGTTGCGCATGGTAATCTGCCATCAGCAGCATCTCCTTGACGTTTTTTCCTGCAAAGCTCATATCAAGCCCCAGATGAGCTGCACTGACCTCCGGAACCTGCTCGCTGGCCAACTCCCTGAGAAGTTCCGGCAAGCTGAAATAATCGGTGACCAGCTCCAGGTGGGCCGAGGGAACCTCGTCGCTCAGATCGATAGCCGCACTGCCGGTGAACAGACTGCCGCCGATTCGGGCCTGAAATGGAGAATGTCTCAGTTTTCCCTTCTCCATATCGATGGTAAGCTCGACGTCAGAAACCCCTATCATCCCGGTAACGATTTCCTCTACCCCTATTTTCAACTTCACCTCGGTGGCGAGATACTTATTTATGGACATAACTTCCATTGCCAGGATCTGGTTGATCAAAGATTTGCTCTGCTCGTATTCATCTAGATTCGATAGCTGAGCCACTGAACCCTGACTGCCTGTTTTGACTGGCGCCGCTGCAGATTCTTCCGCCTCAATCTGCTTTATAAAATGGGCCAGGTTGATTTTGGGGCTGCGGATCTCTCCAGAGAGACGAGGCCTGCCGTCTTCGCCTCCCTGCAGTTCCAGATGCCCGACTGCGGTGAGCTCGCCGATTCGACCTTGATGCAGGTCAATCTTTAAACCTTCGCTCGAGAAACTGCCACCAGCCGTGATCGAGAAGCCAAGAGTTTTATCGACGAAGCGGGCCAGAGGATCGATGAGTCCACACACTTTTTTACCTTCGGCTCTCAGGTCAAATTCTGATCCACCGTCGTCCCCCCCTTCAACCTTCCGGCCTTTGAATTTAAACTCTGAATCACACACTTCGAGATCAATCCCCAAAGAGGACTCAACAAAGCTGGCCTGCAGGTCGAGGGGACGGTCGAAAAATTCGCCTGTTGCCTTAAGAACGGCAGATTTTTGCGAGTCTATCTCGAAGGACAGGGTTTCAGTGGCAATAACCGTTTTCCCATCAGAGGAAAAAGCCGAGTCACCAAGCGTAATGGCGATCTCAAGTTCATCAACCAATTCTGCCACCGTGTGGCCCGCACTACCTCCAGTCACTGAAACCGGGCCTAGGCGCCCCTCCATTGTACTCTCACTATCAAGACGCTCGAACAAGGAATCAAGATCGCCGCCACTACTTGAAATGGCTCCGGAAACATTAGGTTGAGGGTCACCCGCTGCGGCCTCGAAATATCCTTTGAGCGGCAGATCAAGGACGTCTATGGCTGCCGGAACTATCAAGTCGCCATCGACCAGCGAAACCACCGCTTTGATGTCCTTGAGCTCGAGATTGTCCCTGCTGATATCCCCAATTCTCACCACGATATCGGCGTCCAGGGCCTGCAGCAGGTGCCAGGGCAGTTCTACCGCCTGGTCATCACCACTGCCTTTATCAAGGTCACTTGCCGGAGGCTCTGCCGCTAAAGACATAAGAGCCTCAGGGGCAGACATCGAAATCAAGACATTGCCCCCAACCAGGGGTCTGGTGCCATGAAGGGACACCACGAGATCACCTGACAGATAGTTTCCCAAGGCTTCTACCTGCAGATTCATAATTTGCAGCCCCCCTGGGGAGATACCGATGCGGCTGGACACGCCGAACTCACCAAGATCCGGCAGCGTCGCACCAAAGAGCTCTGCAATGCTATCCAAGCTCTTTCCACCAAAGGTGAAGCCTAGATATCCCGCCTCTGCGCTGTTCCCCAGGTTCAAAGATCCGCTTGTCTCGAGAGTGACCTCCCCGACCTGCAACCGTCCGTTGGTGAGCGGCCAGGGCCGATTCCCTCTGACCAGGTCTTGCAGGGGGCCGCCTGTTATATCCAGTGAACAGGGTGTTCCGGAGAGCCTTCCGGTGGCCGACATCAGCAGTGGTTCGTCGGGGGCCCCGCTGCCGCGAGCCTCATCAATGACCAGCTCGTAGCTCCGGCCGCTTAACTCATCCTGGTAGTTCACTTGAATCTCGTTGAGCCTGACCGTATCGAGACCGGTAAACTCATGGCCTTCCTGAGCACCGCTGGGGGATTGCTTTGCAGGAGCAAAGGTGAAATTTGTCTCATGGTCGGCACCGGTTATGAGATTGACTGCCACTTTCTCGAGCTCCAGAGCCTCGATACGAATCTGCCCCCTTATCAGGGCCAGCAGGTCTATTCTCGCAGTTCCTTCATGGGCGTGAAGAAAAGGCTCGGATGAATTCCAGTGGACCGGGTTGCCAATGGACAGATCTCTGATGGTCAGGGATGGATGCAGAGAGATGGTAAGTCTGTTGGGCCCAGCTATCCTGACTTCCCGATCGAGGAGCGAACCTGCCAGTCGTTCCAGCCGGCTGCCAAGGGAACCGAGAGGTAGGGAAATACCAAGATAGAGCAGCGTCGACAGGATCGCCAGCAGCGAGATTGTTATGGTGAGCACTTTCCTCATGGTCTACTCACTATGGGGATAACAGACAGGCCAACCAGAACAAGATATGCCAGCCCCAATCAGAGCCACGCAAATTTTCGTTATTCTTATCACGATTTTTATTAATACCTGATAGTTATCTCCCAAAGCAATGATAGTTTTTATCCCTGACATTGCAAGCATGGAACCAGCTGAAATTACCATATACATGCTAAATAGTTACACCTCCCCTCGGCGATTTTCGGGGAACTGGTGAGGCTCCGAGGCTGCCGGGATGGTTCACACCCGGTGCTCGCCTCCTGTTGATAACGGGTCGAATTATTTGACCTAATAACTGAATGGGGTATTATTATAAGGATTGCACCACGAGTCACTGTGCTGAGATCTTGCGGCAGTTGCCCAGCCCGGAACATCGCGGTATCAGCCTGCCAGGCTCTTGTTTTCATCAACCGGTTATGGATGTTCGATACGGCATAGATAAAGAGAACAAGATCATCATCGGGGTCGTCTCCGGCTCACTGGACAGGGATGTCCTGATGAATCTCCTCGCTCAGCTGCGGATTATCTCCTCGAACAACAGGGGCTGCAACCTGCTATTTGATCTCCGAGCGACATCGCTGGAGAGCTCCCAGATGGACATGTACCGGGTGATCGATGTGGTCTCTGCCATTCTGGAGATAAAGGATCAGCTGGGTGAAAAGATTGCCCATGTCGTACCCGAGAAAGAGGAACGTGTCGTTCATGCCGAAGACATCGGCTCAGTGGCCAAAATCAGAGGACTCAATTACCGGGTGTTCACTGATTTAGCGAGGGCCCGGAACTGGTTGCTACAAAGTTTCGAGTAAACAATGAGAAACACGTTTCGGGGTGTCATTCTGGATCCGAAATGGGACTGGGCCCAGAAAGGAACCCCATTAGTGAGGCCCGGGGCGCCCATGTATGAACTGATCTATGTGGTTGCTAATTCGGTCATTGAAGAGCGACGACAAAGATCAGTAAATGGCCTGACAAATTTTAATTGCTGAATTTCAGAATAATCGACGAGCGAATGGACCTCTGTGCGATTTCATCGTTGTCACCGTTCAGCAAAGGTTGTATATCTTTCGTCGATACACCAAAAATAACTTTTTCGTTGTAAATATACATCTTTAGTGGAGGATCTGTTGGATGGCCGGAACTGATGAGAAACGCAAACTAATTCGACTTCCCTTTACACCACGGGCCTATTGTCAACTGCAGGACGGCGGCAGGGAATTTGCCGGTGTTATTCGAGATGTCAGTTTGCTCAGTTTATACATGGAGCTCGAAGGTGCGGAGGATCTGACGGGTGAATGCGATATTCAGATCGTCCTCGAAGGCAGACACAGCGAAATGGAGATCAACAATCTAAGCGGCTACATCATTCGCAGCGATGATAAAGGGCTGGCCATACGCTTCGATGAACCGTTTGAATGGATCGCCGTGGTCCCCGCCCTGTTCAAGAAATTTCCCAGAAAATAGCCCACGCACCTCTCTGCTGCCCGGAAAATCAAACAGCATCTGGGGAAGTCATACGCACTAGCCTTGACGGGTTGAGACGACCCGTGAGATGAGTGGCCCTGCACCAGGATGGTCGAACTGCCTGCTGCAGGAGCGGCGATGCAGTATCGTGGGCTGTACCGGCCCGTGGATAAAATCTAGAGAATCTGACTGAGAAACAACTTGGTCCTGTCGTGCTTCGGGTTGTCAAAAAACTCGAAAGGTTCGTTCTCTTCGACAATCTCCCCAAAATCCATAAAAATAACCCGGTCGGCCACTTCTTTGGCAAATCCCATTTCATGGGTGACCACGATCATGGTCATACCTTCTCTGGCCAGGTCTACCATGACGTCAAGTACCTCTTTGATCATCTCCGGGTCCAGAGCCGAAGTAGGCTCATCGAACAGCATGATTTTGGGCTTCATGCAGAGGCTGCGGGCAATTGCCACTCGCTGCTGCTGCCCGCCTGATACCTGGCCCGGGTATTTCTGAGCCTGTTCCGGGATTTTCACCATCTCCAGGTAATGCATGGCCAGCTCTTCAGCCTCTTTTTTCGGCATCTTCCTTACCCAGATCGGGCCCACCGTGAGGTTGTCCAGAATCGTCAGATGGGGAAACAGATTAAAGTGCTGAAAGACCATGCCGACTTCAGTGCGAACCCGTTCAATATTCTTCAGGTCCCGGGTCAACTCGGTTCCATTGACAATTATCTTGCCGCGCTGATGCTCTTCGAGCCGGTTGATGCAACGGATCATGGTCGATTTACCCGATCCCGACGGTCCGCAGACGACGATCTTCTCCTGCGGCCTTACCTCAAGATTGATGTCTTTGAGCACATGGAAATCGTCAAACCATTTGTGCATTTCAATGATTTCAATAATCGGCGTGCCCTCGGCCGATGGGGTCTGATTACTGGTCTGTTCTGTACTCATGCCGACTCATTGTATGCGGAGTTATGATTGTTGGTTCGGTGTATGCTTGTATTCCAGCTGTTTTTCGATGCGGCGGCTGTACTGCGACATGGAGAAACAGCAGACATAATAGATCATGGCGATGAAGATGTACGCCTCGGTACTGAAACCGGTCCATTCCGGTTCCGACAAAATCGATTTGGTGGTGTTCAGGATATCATACAGCGCAATAATTACGACCAGCGAGGTATCCTTGAAAGCGGATATCAAGATACCCACCGTCGGTGGAATCACGATTTTCAGGGCCTGGGGCAAAATGATCATCCGCATCATCTGAAAATAATTCAAGCCCAGCGATTCCGCTGCTTCGTACTGCCCCCTGTCCATCGCCTGCAGACCGCCGCGCACCACTTCGGCAATATAGGCAGCGGTAAAGAGAATGATGGCCGCCTGGGCCCGCAGCACCTTGTCGATGGTGACACCTTCGGGCAGAAACAGCGGGAACATGACCGAGGACATGAACAGCATGGTGATAAGCGGTACCCCGCGTATCATCTCGATGTAGACCACGCAGAGCGATTTGATGATCGGCATCTGCGACTGTCGGCCCAGGGCCAGCATCACCCCGAGCGGATAGGAGGCAAGAATGCCGAAAAAACTGAGCAGCAGGGTCAGCGGCAGGCCACTCCACTTGGTGCTCTCAACGGGCACCAGGCCAAAAAGTCCGCCCTTCATCAGCAAGCCCATGACAAACAGAGCAAAGATCCAGACATAGCCAAGCCGCTTGTTCCAGCGGTCCCATTCACGGCTATAGATCAGCATCCCAACCAGGATGATCATGGCTACCAGCGGGCGCCACTGATGCTCATAAGGGAAATAACCGAATATGGTGAAGCGGATGTTCTGGGTGATAACTGACCAGCAGGCGCCTTCAGCCTGATGACACTCCTGACCGGAGGAAAACCAGACGCTGTCGATGAAGGCCCACTGGGTGAGCTGGGGGATGACCCTGATCAGAAAGCCAAGAATCAGGATCGTGGCGATCGAGTTGAAGACTCCGTTGAACAGATGCTGCCGCAGCCAGCCGATGACACCCACATCGGTGATTGGGGGCTTTATTTCTTCGATCTGTGTTGTTTCAGCCATGATTGAGCTACCGTTCGACGATCTTGATTTTCTTGTTGTACCAGTTCATGAAGGCCGAGGTCAGCAAACTGAAGGTCAGGTAGACGATCATCATCATGGCCACCCCTTCCACGGCCTGACCAGTCTGGTTGATGGTGGTACCAGCAACCTGGACGAAATCGGGATAGCCGATGGCCACCGCCAGCGAGCTGTTCTTGGTCAGGTTCAGAAGCTGGCTGGTCAGCGGTGGGACAATAACCCGAAGGGCTTGTGGAAAGATTACCAGTTTAAGCACCAGTCCCGGCTTCAAGCCGATCGACATGGCGGCCTCTGTCTGGCCGTGGCTTATCGACTGAATACCGGCCCGTACGATCTGGGCAATGAAGGAAGCGGTGTAGAGAACCAGACCGATAAGCAGCGCTGAAAACTCAGGACTTATATTCCTGCCGCCCTCGAAGTTGAAGCCCTTGAGCACCGGTACGTCCATCTCTGTCGGTAACCCGTTGAGGAGCCAGGTAAGAAGCGGAAGACCTATGAGTATTCCCAGCCCGACCCAGAAGGTTGGGAATTGCTGGCCGCTTCTTTCCTGCCGTTTCACTGCCCAGCGATTTACCAGCCAAATGACGATACAGGCTGCGAAAAAGGCCAGGCCAACGTAACCCCAGGCCGGGTCAGGAGCTGGAACCGGAAAATCGATGCCTCGGTTGGTGATAAATACACCGGTAACCGGGTTGAGCGCCTGACGAGGTGCGGGAAAGATCTCATAAAACAGGGCATAGAAGAAAAAGAGCTGCAACAGCACTGGAATATTCTGGAACAATTCAACGTACATAGTCCCAAATTTCGAGATCAGCCAATTGCTGGATAGCGTACATACCCCAATGATAGTCCCCAGGATCGTCGTCAGTATCATCCCTACCAAGGAGACTTTCAGGGTGTTAAGCACACCGACCATTAGAGCACGGCCATAGGTGTCGGCCGCCGAATAGTCAATTAGCGTCTCACCGATCTCGAAGGCTGCTTCCTTCTCGATAAAACCGAAGCCGCTGGCAATCGACTGTTTCTCCATGTTGGTCTGCACATTGGAAATCAGGTAGTAGCCGAGAAAAGCCACAAATGCGGCGGTGACGACCTGGTAGATTATCGCCCTGGTTTTCTCGTCGTTCCAGAAATAGGTCTTGGCGTTGTTGGTCTGCTCTGAGGCCATAATAAATAGTACAGTTTTGGCTGGCGCCCCCAGCTATCGGGGGTCCAGCCGGTCTTTTCCGCTCCCGCCGGCAGAGAGACCGGGGGAACGGAAAAGTATGGGTCAAATGAATCTGATTATTTGAACGGCGGGGAATACATCAGACCGCCATCGGTCCACAGAGCGTTAAGGCCGCGCTCGATGCCGAGCGGTGTGTTGACGCCGACATTACGCTCGAAAACTTCGCCGTAGTTACCCACCATTTTGACGATATTGTAAGCAAATTTTTCATCGACTCCCAGGGCGGCACCGTTGCCGGGCGTAACACCCAGAAAGCGTTGAATTTTAGGATCTGTTGATTTAAGCATCTCGTCCACGTTGGCGGAGGTAATGCCTAATTCCTCAGCATTAATCATCGCTAGAACCGCATAATTGACAATGTCCTTCCACTGGTTATCACCGTGGCGAACGGCCGGAGCCAGAGGTTCTTTGGAAATTATGTCAGGTAGAATCATGTAGTCTTCAGGTTTCGGAGCACTGGCACGAAGACCAGCAAGCTGAGAGGCATCAGAGGTAAGTACGTCGCAGCGGCCGGCCCAGAAGGCCTGGGAAAGTTCTGCGGTATTCTCGATGGTGACCGTTTTCCATTCCATATTGTTGGAGCGGAAAAAATCGGCGGCATTCTGCTCGGTGGTTGTCCCGGGCAGTACGCAGACGGTGGCGCCGCCAAGTTCATTGGCGCTTTTGACACCGAGCGCCTTGGGTACCATGAAGCCCTGGCCGTCATAGTAGTTGACCTGGACGAAATCGAGGCCGAGCGAAGTGTCACGCCCCAGGGTCTGGGTGCAGTTTCTGGTCAACACGTCGATTTCTTTAGACTGCAGAGCAGTGAAGCGGGTCTTTGCAGTCAGCGGGGTGTAACGGAGACGGTCTTTATAGTCACCGAAAACAGCAACGGCAATAGCTCGGGCCGTATCGACATCAAGGCCCTTCCAGACCCCTTTCTGATCGGCTTTACCGAATCCGAACAGGTCACCGTTTACACCAACCTGGATATATCCCTTGGCCTGCACATCTTTCAGGGTATCACCGTTGTCGGCAAATGCCAGTCCTGCAGACATCGCTACCAGCGAACATCCGATAAAAAGATTTTTCCAAAGCTTCATTGTTCCCTCCAGACAAGTTTTGTGATTTTCGGGAAGATTTTCCCGCCTTAATAAACAGTACAACTGTTAAGTGGTGCATGTCCTTGAAGGACATCGTATTGTGATACCACAGATACCCCTTCTCTGGCAACAGACAGGTACCAGGCAATCATATTTTTTTACAAAAAACAGCTACTAACAACTAGCTGGCAGGGATGGTCCGGACATTTTTGTAATGGAGATGACAATCATGGTATTGTTGATCGGCTCAGGCTTCTCATCTGCTTGGAAAAAGACGGAGGGGAAATGGCAGTGATCCTCTAACGGCCGAGCTTCTCGGCGCCCACCCTGAGGCCATTGATGTTACGCACTACATAGCGCGACTGGGAAAGCAGATTCGGATTCCAACTGCAGGACAGATTGATCTCCTGCCCCACCGACAGGTGCCTCAGAGACTTTCCGGTTGCCAACTCAAAGCCGATTCCTTTTGAGGAGAGGTCCTTTAACGTTACTTCCATTTCTCTGCCGTCACGGGTTTTAAGGGTCAGTGTGCCGGCATGGTAGACCCTCGTCTCCGGCCGCCTGTTAAAGAGGCAGTGGACCATCTCACCACAGTTGTGGCAGCGGATCGTCTTTCGTCTGATATCGGGAATGACAGAGTTTCGTCGTGCTCCGCATGATGGGCATTTGAACAGCAACCTTCGGTCCTGAATCTTGAACTCTTTTGTTTTCGGCATCTGTGCACCTTCTTTTTTCTCGGGTCAAGCAGCCGGGGATCTATTGGGAAACCTATGACTCTCGCAAGTGCAGAGTGTCATAGTTCAAATGACCAGGCCGATGAGAAATCAAGCATCCATTGCTGACATTGCAGGCCTAGCGGGTCTCGTGAACCACCCCTCCGGCTCTACCTTCTGCCTCAGAAAAAGTGCGCACCCTGTTTTGGTGCCGCCAAAGTCACCGGCTAAAATCATACTCTGGTTTTGGCCTGCGGTGTATAATTCGCCTGATTCCCCGTCTTGAATTCATCTTACAACAAATTGTGGGGAAATGGGAAATATCGGCTATGGAACCGGTGGGAAAACCGAAACGGCAAGGGGGACACAATAAGTATTGTGTCCCTTCAATGGTGAGCCATTACTGAGCGTATTCGAAGCCCATCTCGAAGCCGATGTCCAGGGCCATCTGGTTGCCGGCCATGAAGGCAGGCGGGAACTTGTCGGCCAGGACTTTTTCCACGGAACCCTTCTTGACGATACCCCGCATGCCGATCAAGGCGCCCAGCACACAAATATTGAGCACCACCGGGTTGCCGATCTCCTCGACCACGGTCTCATAGAGCGGCAGCTCGATCTGCCGGGCATCGACCCGCTGGGTAATCTTGACGAATTTCTTGTCCGAGATGAGCAGGCCACCCGGACGAATCAGGCCGGAAAACTTGTTGTAGGCCTCCTGGGTCATGCAGATAAGAATCCCCGGTTGGGCGATCTTGGGCATATTGATCGGGCCGTCGGCGATGATTACATCGGCCCGGGTCGCACCACCGCGGGCCGCCGCACCGTAAGACTGCGACTGAACCGCTTCAAGGTTCTCGTGCAACACCGCTGCCTCGGCTAAGATGATGGCCGCACTGACCAGCCCCTGGCCCCCTGATCCGGAAAATATGATTCGGTAACGTGTAATTTCCATCTCGCTTCACTCACTCCTGTTGGATGTCGGTCAGGTTAGGCGCTCGCCCGTTCAACCAGCTCCGCATAGGCCTGGCAGTATTCTGGCAGATTCTTGTCGACGAATATGCCGCGCTCGATCAGCTCCGGGTTCTCCTTCTTCTTATCCGAGCCGATCGGCACCGTAGTGTCTCGATAGTTATTCAGCATATCTACCGCAGATCCCTTCCGGTTCTTCCGGCCGAAATAGGTCGGGCACTGGGTCAGTACCTCGAGCACCGAGAAGCCGTCGTGCTTGATCGCCTTTTTCAGCATGCTCTGCAGCTGCTTGACATGGTAGACGGTGGTCCGGGCCACAAAGGTCGCCCCGGCGGCGCTGGCCAGCTCCACCGTGTCGAATTCACGGTCGATATTCATATAGGGCGCGGTGGTGGCTTTGGTGCCGACCCCGGACAGCGGTGAAAACTGACCGCCGGTCATGCCGTAGGTCCGGTTATTCATGACCAGGGCGGTGATGTTGATGTTGCGCCTGGCCGCATGGATGAAATGGTTGCCGCCGATGGCCAAAGCGTCGCCGTCGCCCATCGGCACGATCACGTTCAGTGACGGTTTGCTCAGCTTGACCCCGGTGGCAAAGGCCAGAGCCCGGCCGTGCAGGGTATGCAGACTGTGAAAATCGACGTAGCCGGAGATACGCGACGAACAGCCGATGCCCGACACCATGACCATGTCTTTTTTCTTGATGCCCAGACTGTCAACGGCCCGGATCAGAGCATTGAGGACAATGCCGTGCCCGCAGCCGGCGCACCACAGGTGCGGGAAAAACCGCTCTCTCAGATAATATTTTACATCCATGGCCTAAATCCCCCGTCCCTGAAGAATACGCAATATCTTTTTGATATCCTTGTCGATGATCATCTGGCCATCGACCCGGTTGATCAGGTGCACTTGTTGCTGATCGCCCACCGCCAGTCGCACCGACTGGGTCAGCTGGCCCACATTCATCTCGACCACCGCCACCAGATCCGCATGCTGGGTGCATTCCCGCACCAGTTCCGCCGGAAATGGCCAGATCGTGTTCAGCTCCAGCAAGCCGATACTTTCGCCCCGGTTGCGCCGCTGCTTGACCACGCTCAGTGCCGAACGCGCTGCTGAACCATAGGAAATCAGCACCGTCCGGGCGTCTTCAAGAAAGTAGGACTTGTAGAAAGTCATCTTGTGGACGTTGTTTTCTATCTTGTTTATCTGGTGCCGCAGCAGATCCTGCACCAGCTCCGGTTTGTCGGTCGGAAAGCCCCACATGTCGTGGTAAAGCCCCGTCACATTGAACCGATGGACGTCGCCGAAATCGCTCATCGGCAGGCGGCCGTCCTCACGCGGCAGGTAGGGGTGATAGTTGACCCCTTCCTTGAGGCTGGTTCGCAGTCTGGCCACCAGCGGTATCTCCCCTTCTTCGGGAACGATCAGTTTCTCCCGCATATGGCCGATAACCTCGTCGAACAGCAGGATCACCGGGGTGCGGTAGGTTTCGGCGATATTGAAGGCTTCCACCGTCATCCTGAACACGTCCTGGTGGTTGGAGGCGCTCAGGGCCACGATTGAATGGTCGCCGTGGGTGCCCCAGCGGGCCTGGTTGACATCGCCCTGGCTGACATGGGTCGGGTTGCCGGTCGAGGGACCGCCCCGCTGCACATTGACCACCACGCAGGGGATCTCCGCCATCACCGCGTAGCCCAGCGCTTCCTGCATCAGGGAGAAGCCGGGACCGCTGGTCGCCGTCAGCACCTTGTTGCCGGTCAGCGAGGCGCCGATGATGGCGCACATCGAGCTGATCTCGTCTTCCATCTGGATAAACTTCTTGCCGGCCGCCGGCATGGTCAGCGCCAGTGTCTCGGCGATTTCAGTCGACGGGGTTATCGGGTAGCCCGCGTAGAAATCGAGCCCCGCATACATGGCGCCCAGGGCACAGGCTTCGTTGCCTTGGACAAAGGTTATTTTTTTCGACATCTTATTTGTCCCCCCTGGCTGACTCTTCGACGTACTTGATCATCACCGTGATCGCCAAGTCCGGACAGATCTGTTCGCACAACTGGCAGGCTATGCAGTCCTTTTTGCGCGCCGCCACCGCCTTGTCTTTGTTATCCAGTTCCAGCACGTTCTTGGGGCAGATCGCCACGCAGATGCCGCAGCCCTTGCACCATTCACGGTTGATCACATGCTTCTTCAGCTTCTTCTTCTTAGCCATTTTGACTCTCGTTTGACTATATTTAACGGCAACGGCTGCCGTCGTTTTCCTCTCATATACATCTAAGTAAATTGCTAATCAACCTTTAGTGTGCATGAACCTATGTGCAACCTTCAAAAACAGTGGCAGAAGAAATATGAGCAATATAATCCGATAGAGATGATGGACGGCGACAAAGGCTGGATCATAACCGAGTGACAGAGCCATTGCCGCCATTGCTTCGACGCCCCCGGGAGCAAAGGCAACGAACACCTGCCCGTACGACATCGACAGGATTGAGGACAACCACCATCGCAAAAACTGCCGCTATGGATGTTGAAAGAAGCACCACGATCAGCGAGGCTTTTAGCAGTCTTCTCAATTCCAGGCGTGAGATCGTAGAAAATCGGGCGCCGATAATAGTTCCTGTAATGGTGAATCCGAGAAACAATATCACATTCGAGGGCCGGCCGGAAACAAGGCCGAGTAAATGGGCAGCTCCGCTCACCACGGTTCCTACCAGAAGATAGCTGGCCGGGACCTTGACCTTCTCCAGAAGCCTTCCCAGGACCAGGGTCAGCAGAAAGATGATAACGAAATCCGAAGCGCTACCATCTGGCTGGGCGACCAGACCATCGGCTGTAACTTCCCGATTGTCCCGGAAAAATAATCAAGCACGAATGGCAGAAAAGCGATGATAAGCAGTACCCTGACGCTCTGAATCACGACAATTGAGCGAATATCGCCTATCCCTTCAGCAGCGATAGAGATAGCGTAAGCCAGGGCTCCAGGGGAAGTTGCCAGTAGTGCGGTATCAGCAGAAAGATTGAATTTTTTTACCAACACCAGACTGCAGACGGTCAGAATGGTGACCACGCAAATGGTAAGAATAAAAAGACTGATCGGCCAATGGATAGCCTGGTTGACAAAATCTCTGGTCAGACTGCTGCCGAGAGAACTGCCTATTATGCTGAAGGCGACGGCACGGAAACCTGCGGGAACAGTGCAGGTCAATTTGAACAGGGAAGCAATGGAAACGGCCAGCGCCGAGCCGATCAGAGCCGCCGCAGGCAGCCCTGCATAAAGGGCGAGCGCAGCACCGGCAGACCCAATGCCCAGAGTCAGAAATAATTTCACCCGTACCGCTATAGCCATACGTTACAGTCCATGCAGGCGTCAACGGAGCCCGCTTTCTCTACATCACTTAACAATGAAGCCAGTACCCCATTGGCGTCAGTCCCCTTTAACAGATGATAAGCTCACCTGCACCCGCATCTCGTGCAAGTCAGGCCGGAAGGCCGAGCAAACCGGAAACGATCAGGGGAGAATGGGGTCTTATTAGTCAATGGTCGGACTAATGACAAATGTTAAATGAAAGGCTCGATCAAATTTTCCAGACTTGCCCTGGCCGAGCGCAGATGTCTTTTCATAAAAATTGACGCCAACTCCGAATCCCCCTCTGCAATGGCGCCCAAAATAAGCTGATGCTCTTCCAGCGCCTTTGTTCCCCTGCCCTGGATATATTGGTGCTGACTTCGACATACCAATAATTTGGGATAAAGATCTTCACAGAGGATCTTAAACAGAACAGGATTGCTGGAACCTTTGGCTATCGCATAATGAAAATCAAGATCTTCCGGGGATTGGAAATATGGTTGTTTCTTTTCCCTGGAAAACATCGAAAGGTGGTTTTGATAAAGCGTTTCTAGATGTGATTTCTCATCCGTTGTCATTTTCTCAGCTGCCAGTCCGGCGGCCAAGACCTCGAGTGATCCCCTTACTTCCATTAAATGCAGCATATCGGTCAAAGAGGTACTCGCTACCCGGGCACCGACATTAGGAACGAAGACGACAAGATTTCGCTCGGATAAACGGCGCAACGCCTCGCGGACCGGTCCTCGACTCACTTTGAAACGGGAGCCAATGGCAGCCTCGCTCAACTTTTCGCCAGGTTTAAGTTGACCTCTGATTATTTCTTCGCAAAGTATATTAGCAAGGACTTCTGATTTTTCCTGGCTATCATTTGAGATGAATGTGGGGT
This sequence comes from uncultured delta proteobacterium, assembly GCA_963759125.1. Lineage (GTDB taxonomy): Bacteria > Desulfobacterota > Desulfobulbia > Desulfobulbales > Desulfocapsaceae > JABDQA01. The sequence continues at coordinate 1,207,775 of CAVWXN010000005.1, read as the reverse complement.
TCTTGTCCATATTGTCTACAATCAAGATTGGGAGAGGTCGATCCGGTCCTAATATCTGGCATTATTCGTCAAATATTACAATATATTGTTGACAATACGCAATATGTATTCTAAAAAAGTTCAGTAGAGAGACCATTTAATCAACCAATCACCATAACAATCAAATGGATAGGAGGGACCGGGAAGAGCAAGGGAGTTGTAAAGAAAGCCAAAGCTGTTTTGAATTTTCCATTCAGGAGGAGACTATGAAATACAAAAAGCTGAAAGTCATGTTAGTGAGTTCTCTGCTTATTCTTGGAGTTAGCGGCATTGCCCTTGCCGCCGAATGTATCGCCCCGGCCAATCCAGGCGGTGGCTGGGACTTTACCTGTCGCCAGATTGGCAAAGTAATGTATGACATCAAAGCGATCGATAAACCGATGCAGGTCACCAACATGGCCGGCGCCGGCGGCGGACTGGCATTCAACCATGTCGTGGCGGAACGCAACGATGATGCAGAGCTGATCGTTGCCGCATCATCTGCGACCACGACCCGCCTGGCGCAAAATGCCTATGCCGGCATGACAGCTGATCAAGTGCGCTTTGTCGGCTCAATCGGTGCTGACCCCGGTGTGATCGTGGTAGGCGCGAAAAGTCCCTTTAACTCTCTGGGAGATCTGGTCGATGCAGTCAAAGCCAACCCGGGTGGTGTTGCTTTTGCCGGCGGCTCAGCCGTGGGCGGTTTTGACCACCTCAAAGCATTGATGGTGCTGCAGCGCGCAGGGGTCGATGACATCACCAAAGTCAAATACATCAGTTTCAATGCTGGCGGCGATGCGCTCACCCAGACAATAGGCGGCTTCACCCAGGCGATGACCGGTGACATGTCCGAGGTTGTGGGTTTCCTGAAATCAGGAGATATTCGCGTTATCGCCGTGCTGACTGAAGAACGCGTTCCAGGGTTTGAAGATATTCCGACAGCCAAGGAGCAGGGTATTGATGTGGTCGCCGTTAACTGGCGCGGTCTTTACATCCCCAAGGGTGTTTCAGACGACACTTTCAAGATGTGGGCGGAGCGACTCCAGCAGGTCGCCGACTCAGCAGAATGGAAGAAAGTAATGGTCGACAACGGGCTGGCACCTTTTACCAAGGTCGGTGATGATTTCCAGAGCTACATTGATGGAATCGTAGCTGAAGTTCGGACGATGAGCCAGAAACTCGGGGTCATCCAGTAATGCAAAGCGACCGGATTTTCGGCCTGGTCGCAACGGTTCTGGCACTCGCGTATATCGTGAGTGCCAACCAGACCCAGATAAGCTTTTTAACGGATCCAGTCGGGCCCAAAGGATTTCCTATTTTGATAGGAATAATCTGGGCGATCAGTGGTATGTTCATGGTGCTGCGGCCTGACCCGCAACCGGAGTGGCCTGGCCTGCGCACGTTCGGTGCCCTGGCTTTCGCCGTGGTTATCTTGATCGGCTATGCCTATGCCCTGAAACCTCTTGGCTTTTTGCTGCCCACGGCTGTTGCCGCCGGCGTTTTAAGCTATCAAATCTCACCCAATCCGAAACATGCCGTGTTGACGGGCATAGGTCTCTCGGGTGTACTTTTCGTGATTTTCAAATATGCCTTGGGTCTGGGTCTGGTTGCCGTCCCTAAATGGCTTTTAGGATAAGAGTACTGACATGGATATATTGGCCAATCTTGCCCTTGGTTTCTCGATCGCCCTGTCCCCTTACACTTTGATGTTGGCTGTGATTGGCTGCTTCTTGGGCACCATCATCGGCGCTTTGCCGGGCCTTGGGCCATCCAATGGTGTGGCGATTCTAATTCCTTTGACCTTTGCTCTCGGGCTTGATGCCACCTCAGCCTTAGTGCTGATGACGGCAGTATATTACGGCGCCATGTATGGGGGACGGATCAGTTCGATCCTGTTGAATATCCCGGGTGATGAACCCGCCTTGATGACGACGCTGGACGGCTATCCGATGGCCAAAGCGGGCCGGGCAGGTGATGCCCTGGTTCTTTCCGGCGTTGCCTCTTTTGTCGGCGCTTTCCTGGCCACCCTCGGTCTGATATTCCTGGCTCCGCTGCTGGCCCGGGTCGCTTTTCTTTTTGGTCCGGCAGAATATTTTGCTCTCTACCTGTTGGCCTTTTGCACGCTTGGCGGTATGGCCAGCAACAATCAGGCCAAGGCCGCAATGGCCTCCTGTATCGGTTTGGCAATTGCCATGATAGGCGTAGACGAATCAAGTGGTCTGCCGCGCCTGACCGGGGGAAACCTGCATCTCTATGACGGGGTCGATTTCCTGGTCGCGATTGTCGGCCTGTTCGCCATTACCGAAGTGTTCTTTTTCATCGAAAGTCACGGTAAGCATTCGTCCCTCGGGGTGAAACTTGATAAAGTCAGCATTCCCTGGAAGGACATCATTGCCTGTCGCTGGGTCATGCTGCGTTGTTCTGTCGTTGGTTTCATCGCCGGCGTCCTGCCTGGTGCGGGCGCCTCTCTGGGCAGCTTCTTGGCCTATATGTCGGAAAAATCGATCGCCGGGGAAAAGGGTGGTTTCGGCACAGGCGTGGCCAAGGGCATCGCCGCGCCCGAGGCCGGCAATAATGCTGCTGCCGGGGGTGCGCTGGTGCCGATGCTGACCCTGGGTGTACCCGGATCGGGGACCACGGCCGTTCTGCTGGCCCTGCTGATGACGCTGAACATCACCCCTGGCCCGACCCTGTTCACGGAGAATCCCGAAGTCGTCTGGGGCTTGATCGCCTCGCTGTTGATCGCCAATTTCGTGCTTCTGGTGATGAACGTCCCCATGGTAAAAATCTTTGTGCGCGTGCTGCAGGTGCCGCCCTGGGTTCTGATGCCCGGTGTGACAATGATCTCGTTTGTGGGTATTTATTCGTTATCGGGCAGCTATTTTGATCTGCTGCTGATGGTCGGCTTTGGTGTACTGGGTTATATCATGCGCAAGCTCGATATCCCGACCGTGCCGGTCATCTTGGGCATTCTTCTGGGCGGCCATATGGAAACCGCATTGCGGCGGGCCATGCTGCTGTCGGATGGTGACTGGACCTATCTCTTCTCCTCGCCCATTTCTATTGGTCTCTGGGTGGCCGCGGTATCGGGGTTCGTTGCTCCGATGTTCTTACGCAATATCCTGAAGAAACCGCAAAGGGTAACTGACTGACGAAGTTCTTAGTTTCAATACACATTCTCTAGGGTCGAATGACGAGTTGGAGCGTATCCTCTGGTGAGGCACTACCTTCTGGGGGGTAGTCCCAGTAGTGTTGGGTCTGTTTTTCAGCTTCACAAATGGAGATACAATCATGATTGAGCACAAAGTTCATGCCTCCCCAGCAAAAGATATGCTTGCCCGTGCCGATCAACTCGCCTGGAAAATGGCCGAAGTTTCTGCAGATCCGGTGGCAGTGGAATCAGCTGTTGCGGAGATGATAACCAACCGGATCATCGACAACGCTTCCGTGGCGATTGCCTCACTGAACAGAGGACCGATCAAGTCTGCCCGGGCCATGGCCAGATCACATCCCCGGAAAGGTGGCTCCACCCTTTTCGGTCTCCCGGCTGCCGAGGAATTTTGCGCTGAATGGGCAGCCTGGGCCAACGGTACTGCGGTGCGGGAACTGGATTTTCACGACACCTTTCTGGCCGCAGACTACTCGCACCCCGGTGACAATATCCCGCCGATTCTGGCCGTTGCCCAACAGTGCGGGAGAAACGGAAACGATCTGATTCGAGCGATTGCTACAGCCTATGAAATCCAGGTCAACCTGGTCAAAGGGATCTGTCTGCATGAGCATAAAATTGACCACATCGCCCATATAGGCCCTGCTGCCGCGGCAGGCATAGCCACCCTGCTCGACCTCGACAACAAAGTGGCCTATCAAGCTATTCAGCAGGCCCTCCACTGTACTGTCACCACTCGTCAATCGAGGAAAGGAGAAATATCTTCGTGGAAGGCCTTTGCTCCAGCCTATGCCGGCAAAACGGCCATTGAAGCGGTTGACCGCTGTATGCGCGGCGAGGGTGCGCCAAGCCCCATCTACGAAGGTGAGGACTCGATAATATCCTACATACTCAACGGACGAACCAGCCGGGATCAGGGAGGTTCGCCCTACGAACCTCACTACATGGTACCGCTGCCGGCTCCAGGCGAACCGAAACGGGCGATCCTGGACACTTACACCAAGGAACATTCGGCCGAATATCAATCCCAGGCCCTGATTGACCTGGCTTTCAGGGTGGGAGAAAAGATCAACGATTTCGACACCGTGGAAAGCATCGTCATCCACACCTCTCATCACACACACTATGTCATCGGCACAGGTGCGGGGGATCCGCAGAAAATGGACCCGCACGCCTCCCGGGAAACCCTGGATCACTCAATCATGTACATTTTTGCGGTGGCGCTGCAGGACAGCAGCTGGCACCACGTCGACAGCTACACACCGGCACGCGCTCAACGTCCTGATACGGTGAGATTATGGCATAAGATCTCGACCCGGGAAGACGACTACTGGACCCGCCGTTACCACAGTCATGATCCAGCAGAAAAGGCTTTCGGGGCGCGGGTTGTCATTACCTTCAAAGATGGCAGCACGCTCGAAGACGAAATAAGTGTCGCCAATGCCCATCCACTCGGCGCCAGACCTTTTGGGCGCGCTGAATACATCAACAAGTTTACAACACTGACGGATGATATTTTAGACCCATCTGAGAGTTCTCGTTTCCTCGACCTCGTGCAGAGGCTGCCCAGCCTAACCACTGAGGAGATCAAAGCTCTGAACCCCGTGGCTCCGGAGGGGTATTTAACCGAGAACGAGTTGAGAGGGATATTCTGATGCTCTTTACCCGCAAAACGGCTGCCGAAAAGCGCCAGGCACTACGCGCTCTCATGGACGATGGACAGCTCCATCAATTTCCCGGCGCTTTCAACCCCCTCTGTGCCCAGTTGATTGAGCGCAAAGGATTTCCTGGGGTCTACATATCGGGGGCGGTGCTCTCCGCAGACCTCTGTTTACCTGATATCGGTATCGCCACGCTCAGTGAGTTTGCTGATCGGGGGCGTCAGATTGCTCGCGCCACCGACTTGCCGACCATCATCGATATCGACACCGGGTTTGGCGAACCTATGAGTGCGGCCCGGACGGTCAGGTTAATGGAGGAGGCCGGGATCTCCGGCTGTCATATAGAAGATCAACGTATGCCGAAACGGTGTGGTCATCTTGACGGCAAAGACCTGGTTGGAGTCGAGGAAATGGTGCAAAAGATCGGCGCCTCCTCCGGTGCCAGGCTCGACAAAAGCTTTTGCCTGATTGCCCGATCAGATGCGCGTGCTGTCGAGGGACTGGATAAAGCCATCGATCGCATGAAGGCCTACGTCGACGCCGGAGCCGATATGATCTTTCCGGAAGCCCTGGCCGATGAAAGAGAGTTTGAGGCTGTCAGATCAGCCATCAAGGTTCCGCTTCTGGCCAATATGACCGAGTTCGGTAAAAGCAGACTGCTGAATAGAAAAGAACTCGAAAACCTTGGCTACAACCTGGTCATCTATCCTGTAACCACCCTGCGGCTTGCCATGGGAGAGGTTGACCGGGGTCTCGAGGTTATGCTCAGCGATGGGGATCAGACCGGTATTCTCGACCGCATGCAACACCGGAAAGATCTCTACGACCTTCTCCGCTATGAAGACTACAACCGCTACGATCAGAATCTTTTCAATTTCAGGGTCGGCGATACTCCGCCGTAGCACCCTGAGGCGAACAGCATCATAGTTCAGCGCCTGCCCTGCACCTGGTAAGACATCCCGAGCGATTTGATGTAGTGCTGGCGACCAATTTTTACGGGGACATTATTAGCGACCTGGCAAGCGAATTATCAGGCAGTCCTGGCCTTGCAGGCTCAATTATGGCCAGTGATGATCAGTGCTGTGCTCAGGCGCAACAAGGTTCTGCGCCGGATATCGCAGATCAGGACAAGGCTATTCCTGTCTCGATGATCCTATCGATTGGCATGATGATGAAGTGGCTCGGAGATTATCACAAAAGAGCGGAACTATATGAGATCGAGACCAGCTCCGAACGCCCCTGAGTTGAGATCTTTACCGAGAGCATCGTCGAGTAGATTGACAGTTTCAGCTTCTGACCACTCATCATTGAAAGCCACCAGTATTGGATCTATGGAAACGGGTGTGGCATGAATGAGAACTATCCGATAATCGTTTTCTGCTGGAGACATAGGGGCTGGTTTCTATGATGGAATCGGTAGGGGACACAATACCTATCGTGTCCCCCTCTATATGCTTGCCCCCTCTATTGTCCGGGTCAGACCTGACCCGCGTTCTAGCCAGCTCAACTCTTGCGGGGTGTCACCTTGGAAATATAGTCCTCAACACTTTTCTGCAGTGTTGTCTCAGCCAGTTGAGCACAGTGCAGATGGGTTTCGGGCAGCTGTCCGATAAGCTCCATAATAGAGATCATATTGATCTTCTTGACCTCGGCGAGAGGTTTATCGCGGGCCAGCATCACCGCCGCTTCCACACACAATTTGCTGTAGGCGCAGCCGTCCGTCCAGCTATGGGCCGAAGAGACGACATTGTTCTCGATCTGCAGCCCGATCTCCATCGTATCCCCGCAATTGCCGGCCACCCTGGCCAGCCCCTGCGGATTGTCGATTACCGGATTTCCATAGTAGTGGAGCAGAAACCAGACGGCTCCCACCGCAAATATAAGAGCAAAGGCGACTAATAGATTCATGACCATGGCGCATTTCCTCTGGGGGATGCAGATTCTTGGCCGCTAATGGTCCCCCTGCCTGTTTTTGCTTACGACCCTGATCATGTAGTTGTTGACGGCCTCCTGCAAGGCCTCGATTGCCAGCGTCGCACAATGCTTCTCCCCTTCCGGGAAGGTGCCGATTCTGTTTAACACATCGGCCGGTTCCAGCTCAAGCAATTCTTCCGCTGTTCTCCCGTGGGCCAGCTCAGCGGTAAAGGATCCGCAGAGCGAGCTCGAACCACAGCCATCGGTGGTGTAGGATGCCCTTTCCACCCGGTGATCCTGAAACTTGAGATAAATGTGGATAGTATCTCCACAGCCGCCCTTCAGGCCCCCCGAGGCATCACTATCGAGGAGTGCACCGTTGAAGCGGGGGTTGCGCCAGCGCTCAAAGCCTATCTCTCCGTATGCGGCCCGCGCGTCAGCAAAGGCCTGGTTCTGCAGCTGTGCGACCAGCGCATCGAAAGCGTCATCGCTCATGGGCATGATGTTCCCTCCATACGGGGACACAATACGTAAGGTCTCCCTATGGGAAACCTTACGTATTGTGTCCCCAAATTTTTCCTACCAGTGCGCGTCCGCATTGGCTGTTTCAAGATACTCAACACTGCCGGACTTCAGCCTTTCCAGTGCTTCTGTGACCGTGCCGCTTACGTCGCTGACGACCTTGATACCGGCGACCTGCAGGGTCTGGAAAGCTTTGGGCCCGCAGTAGCCTGTCATCAGGACGCTGGCCCCACGGTCGTGGACCATGGTGGCGGCTTGAATGCCTGCCCCTTTGAAAGAGTTGACGTTTGCCGAATTGTCGACTGCTTCGAACTCGAGGGTCTCAGGATCGACTATGATGAGAAAGGCCGCCCGGCCGAACCGGGGATCGACCTCGCTGTTGAGATCCTTACCTTTGGCTGAAATTGCAACTTTCATCTCTTGTCTCCTAGTGCATTTTATTTAACGAAACGGTCAATCTTGTTACAGGATCGAGGCGTGCGAGAAATTTTACCACAGGCTTATGGGTTAGCATCTGAGGATAAAAGATCCGTTTCCTGATATCAGTGTTGCCCCCCCCCGCCGCCACAGACCTGGTCGTCCGAAATCAAAGGCAGTTTACCAGCCAGCAGATCTTCCACCACCGGCCTGATGTCAATCCTCTCGCCGTCGTGGTAGACATCGATGCCGACCTGGCGAAAACCCATGAGCGGGCGCATTCCGATGCCGCCAACGATCAGGGCGTTGACCTGATGGGAGGCCAGCAGGTTGACCGGCACCATACAACCGCCCTGAACGTGTTCCTGATTGTCGATGGTGCTCACCGCTTTGATCTCACCGTTCTCAGTGTCGATGCAGGTAAAGACGTCACAGTGGCCGAAATGGCCGGCCCTCTGGCCGTCAAGTCCGCCGTTTCCCACAGAGGGTATTGCCACACGCATTTTCTTCATTTCATTCTCCTGTTTATTTCATTATCGGCAATATTCTTGCCTCTTTTTTAGTCAGGAACTCCGAGGACCTGATGGTCCTCCAGATGGAGTTCACCGTTTCCGCAAGTTCTGAGGCGGGAGCATATTCCATAATGGTCTTGCCGTTTACCATCGCCATGGTAAAGGCTGGATCAAATGGAATTCGTCCCACTGTGAGTAAATTCAGTTTTTCCATTCTCACTCTCGATAGCCTGGGTCATCTCGGTGTTGAGATCATACTTGTTGATGCAGACCATGGCTGGGATTTTGAAATGGAGAGCCAGCTCAGCTACCCGCTTCATGTCATGGAGCCCGGACACGGTCGGCTCGACCACGATCAGCACCGCCGACGCCCCGGTGATTGAGGCAATCACCGGACAGCCTATACCGGGGGGACCGTCAGTGACGATCAATTCCAGCTGGTTCTCATGGGCGAGAATCTGTGCCTGCTTCCGGATCAGGCTGACCAGCTTACCGGAGTTCTCCTCACCAATTCCCAGATGGGCATGGACCATCGGCCCGAAGCGGGTCGTGGAAGTAAACCATTCACCGCACTTTCTGGGCTGAAAGTCGACAGCATCCTCCGGGCAGAAGGCGTGACAGACGCCACAGCCTTCGCATTCGATTGGATCGACCACGAAATCCTTGCTTATGGCTGAAAATTTGCACAGTTCGGTGCACAAACCGCAACCGCTGCACTCATCTGCGATAATTGTCGCCTTGCTGCCGCCGATGAAGTCATTTTTTTCTAAGACCTTGGGATCGAGCAATAAATGCAGATCAGCCGCGTCAACATCGGTATCGCAGAAGAGATGATTGTCCGCCAGCGAACCGAAGGCCGCCGTTAAGCTTGTTTTACCGGTTCCCCCCTTACCGCTGATTACCACCAGTTCTTTCATTGGCTGACCTCCGCTTCTGCAGCTGTCTCCAGGATACTGGCGAAGAGCTGGCAGAACCTGGTTCGCCACTCAGGTGATTGTTCAACCAGCAGCCCACCTCTTGAATAGATCTCGGCTATGGTTCTCTGGAAAGGGATCTCCAGCAGGATCGGCAAGCCCTCGCGTCGGGCATAGTGATACAGTTCATCGTTGCCGATATCGGCACGATTTATCACCAGCCCACAGGGAATGGACAACTGCCTGACCGCCTCGACAGTCAGCACCAGATCATGCAGCCCAAAGGGGGTTGGCTCGGTCACCAGCAGGACAAAATCACTCACCTTCATGGCGTTGATGGCCGGACAGGAAGTGCCCGGGGGGGCATCGATAATCACCAGATCATCGGGCTCGATGAGCGACTGGACCCGGTTGATCAGCGGCGGGCTCATGGCTTCGCCGACACGGAGCCGGCCATAGCTGAAACTGACATGTTTCCAAACCCCCGTCTCAATCGTGCCCAGTTCCCGGTGCCCTTCTTCCACCGCCTGTTCCGGACAGATCATCCGACAACCTTCGCAGCTGTGGCAAAGCTCTGGAAAGACCAGAACCTTCTCGCCGATTACGGCAAGGGCATTGAACTGACAAAGATCGGCGCATTTTCTGCAGCCGGTGCACCGTTGCTCATCAATAACCGGTACGAATGTCGACTCTGTTTTTGAAACCAGATGCTCTGGTTTTATGAACAGATGGGCGTTGGGCTCCTCGACATCGCAGTCCAGAAGTTTCAAAGGCCTGTCCAGGCTGGCAGCAAGGTTGGTGGAGACGGTGGTCTTGCCGGTACCGCCTTTGCCGCTTGCGACACTGATGATCATTTGTTTTCTCTCTCTTCGGTCGTGGTAAAATTCAGCAAATTTTTTCGAGATGGGAGACGAGCTCTCGGGCCTCTTCTTTCCCGGAATGCACCGGAAGCTGCATGAACACTCCGTACCCCTCGGTTGCCTCGTGGAACTCTTCGGGATAAAGCGAGGAAACCAGGGCGCAATTGATAAATGGGTTGCTGCGCAACAGTTCACGAACGAACTCGAGCCCGCTGCCTCCCTCCACCTGCTCGTCGGCAATCACTGCATCGACTTGGGAATTTGCTATGGTTTCGTAAACCTGTTCGGGCGAACTCAGGCGGGTAACGGTGAGCCGCCCGCTTTCGATCAGCGCCTCTTCCAAATCGGCAAGGGCAGTTTCATCTCTGCCTAGCATTAGTAGTCTGAGCTCTTTCATCTTTCGTTGTCAGTTGTTTGTTTTCTCATCCAATTGCTTAAGCCTCTCTTGCTGGGCTTTATATTCCAACGGGGGGGTGCCGATTTCAGCACTCGTATGGCTGAGGAGCTCGAATTTTCTCGATAGCATCGCAATCTTCTGCTGGGAGTTCTGCGCCAATCGCTGTATCCCAAGGAGCACCGATGAGATGATAGACCTCACCGGCGGGAGTCCAGCCCCCTCCTGACTGCGCCGGTACTCACAATTAAGCCCCCTTCCCTGTCCGAGATTCTGATGGCTGCAATGAGCCCCCTGACGCTGTGGCTGGCCGCTCTTTCTTGCTCCGCCTCCCTTGTTCTTCATGATTCGCTTTTCACCTCCCCAGGTAACGGCCCGCTATGACTGACCAGGTTTTCTCTTTTGTTACAGCAACCGGGCATCCTGAAAAGCTCCAGAGGTCCACCCTCGGCATAGGCTTCGAGGAAATTCTCGGCATTACCCCCAACAAAGGACAGAAGTTTGATGCCGGACTGTTTGATAATCTGGGAGGGACGCTCTGAAATAGCCCCGCAAATCAGGGTATCGATTCCTTTTTCAGCCACCATCCGGGCCAGCCCAGGGGCCACCATCCGGGGCAGAAACTCGCGCCGCCGGTCGACGATTTTCCCATCCTCAATATCTGCCAGCAGTATGGTCTGAGCAGAATCGAATACCGGTGATATTCGATTTCCCCAGACGGTCATTGCCACTTTCATGCGCTTCATAGCTCATCCTTGTTGTTGGCTACCATGGATGTTGCAAGGCAGATGCCACTCGTGTGCATATGGACAAAAAAACAATTTAACTAAGAAATATAAGAGATCTTACGGGCCGCCCTCAAAGGGTAGATAAAGGTAGAGTCGCAGAGACCGTCGCATGATGGCGACGCTAGGAGCAAGATAGTGTCGCAGCTGTGCGACTGTTCAGGAGGAGCGGCGGCGGCCGTCTATGGTTGGCAGAGCGATGTTGAGCTTCTTGATCTTACGAAACAATGTGCTTTTGTGGATACCAAGATAGGCGGCGGCAGCCGATCTGTTGTAGCCGCTGCGGGCAAGCGCCTTCATGATAGTCTCTCTCTCACTGGCCGCAGTGGCCGAACGATAATCAGCCGGATCGTCCTGCACCGGCAGTGGCGCTGAGTGATGCAGAAATGAAGCCGGCAGATGATCGGGTTTTATCTCACCGTTCTGGCAGAGCACAAAGGCGTGCTCGATGATATTCTCAAGTTCCCTGATGTTGCCGGGGTAGTGATGAGAGGCGAGAATATCGGCTGCTTCACGACTGAGACCGCTGACCATCCGGCTTCTGCGCCGGTTCATCTTGTTGATAAAACGGTCGACCAGCAGGGGAATGTCCTCACGGCGCTCTCTCAAAGGGGGAAGGGCAAGGGTTATGATGTTGATTCGATAAAAAAGATCCCGGCGGAACTCCTGGCGATCCGCCATCTCTTCGAGATTTTTGTTGGTGGCAGTTATTATCCTGGCATCAGTTCTGATCGGCAAGGTGCTGCCCAGCGGCGTATATTCACCCTCCTCGAGTACGCGCAGCAATTTTACCTGAAAAGCCATGCTGGTATCGCCGATTTCATCAAGCAGTATGGTTCCATTGCCGGCCGCGCCGAACAATCCCTGCCTGTCAGTTCGGGCATCGGTAAAGGCGCCGGCCTTGTAGCCGAAGAGTTCCGATTCGAGCAGAGTGTCGGGCAGCGCCCCGCAATTTATGGTGATAAAGGGCTGCTCCCGGCGGGGGGAATGATTGTGGATTGCCCGTGCCATCAGCTCTTTGCCAGTTCCGGTTTCACCGGTAATCAGCACCGAACTGTCGCTTTCACCGATCTGATCAACGATCCTGAAGATGTCCTGCATCTTCTGCGACTGGCTGATCATATCGTCGATTCCGAAAGCTCCGCTCAGTTCGCGCCGCAGTTCCTCGACCAGGCTGTGGTCCCTGAAGATTTCCACACCGCCGAGTACCTCTCCCTCATCGTCAACCAGCAGCGAAGTCGAGACGCTGATGGGGATTAATTTTTTTTCGCTGCTGATAATCGAGGTGGAGGAACTGACGAACGATTTGCCGTCATTCATGGTCCTTTTGAGCGCACAATCGCTTTCGCACATATTCGAACGAAACACCTCCCAGCAATAACGGCCCAGCGCATCATCCCTGCCTACCCCGGTGATCTGTTCGGCAGCTTTGTTGAAAGAAGTAATCCGCCAGTGGAGATCGACAGTAAACACGCCATCCGAGATACTTTCGAGGATGACCTCGGTGAGGGTGTGGTCGTTATTCTTATACTTTCCGTTCATATGCACAATATAATTCTTTGTGGAATTATCGCACTGTTTTTTTCTACAAAGGGGACAAAATACGTAACTATAAAATTTAGTTAAGTCTGCCTTAAGTATTGTGTCCCCAAATTGGGGTGCGAAAGGAAACTATTTCTTTATAGATCTCTGATACTCATCAAAGCTCATCGACTCAACCTGTCTCAGGCAGGATTCGATATCGTCCTGGCTGATGAGCTGCTGACACCGGCTCCGCTCTCGATCCTTGAACCCGTCAAACCAGGCCCGATCAGAGCAGGCCTGGGTCGAGATGAGCAGCATCACGGCAACGAGCCATCTGTGTAGTCTGTTACTCATGACTAGAGAAGTGTGATGATGTTGCGCAGCCATCAGCCAGCCTCAGGATTTCTCAGGCTAGCTTTTAGTCTAACCTGCGACGGCTGAAGGCAAATCGGGCAGATCAGTGCACCAGACTGTCGAGATCAAGGTAACCCGGGTGCATTCTGCCTATTCCGAACATCCCCGCCAGATAACGAAGCCAGTCGTCGCTGGTGGAAATGCCCGGATGAGTCACCAGATAACTCTTCACCAGGGCCCGTTGTTTGATCTCACTCTGCACATGCCAGTACTTCATGACCTGTAGTCTGGTCATCCAATCCATAATTTCCCCCTTGTCGTACGTTAAGGAGGAGTTTAAACGAAAAATCTGACAAAAAAATTACATTGGTCGCCGACACCTTACAACTCCCCTTGGGCACGAAGCCGATCCGCTGCTCCTCTGATTAAAATATTTCATCATTTTATCAATCATTTAGTGCTCATAACCATACACCACCTGAGCCAATTCCAACCTTTCACTTGATTTCCATTTCTTCATGTTTAATGTCACGCTGTAGTACATTGTTTTTTTCATACGATGTGCTCCCAATTGGGTGATGTAGACCGCAAACTGCATCACCCTTTTTCTTTTGCTGCCCCCTCCCCTGCCTCAATTGGCTGGCTCCAATTCAGTCCCGGTTGTACCTGCTTTCACCCAGCGTTGAAATGGAACAGCAATGGTTGTACTCTTGCCTGAGGCTGAACCATTGCTGGGGAGTTAACGACGAGGAGGCTGGCTTATGATCGAATGCATCAGAACCTACAGATTGTCTCAAAAGCTCGAGGATCCGTTCGGTTTTTCCCAATGGCACTATGACATTCGCAATGCCCTGATCGTCGAAGTTGTGGATCATACGGGAGCAGTCGGCTGGGGAGAGTGTTACGGACCGGCGGAAGTAACCCAGACCGCGGTTAACTCCTATTATGCACCGCTGCTCATCGGCTGGGATCCGTTTCGAAACGAGGCCGCCTGGCAGCACTGCTGGCGAGCCGGCCTCGATTTTTCCCTCAAGGGAGTAATGATGGGAGCTATCTCCGGACTCGATATGGCGATGCTCGATCTCAAAGGAAAAATTCTCGGCCTCTCCGCCTCGGAACTCATGGGAGGCAGGCTGCGGGATGAGGTGGTGTGCTACGCCACCGGCATGTATTTTCGAAAGGTCTCCGAAGTCGAACTGTTAGATGTCATTGTCGACGAGGCGCAGGGATATGTGAATGACGGATTCTCGGCGCTGAAGATCAAAATCGGCAAGAACCTGACCTTCGACAAGCAGCTCATCGGCCTGATGCGCCGCACCTTCCCCGATACCAGGTTGATGGCCGACGCCAACCACGCCTACGATCTGCCCGAAGCCATAGAGATCGGCAGACTGCTCGATGAACATGACTACAAGTGGTTCGAGGAACCTCTCTCACCCGCGCAGACCAGCAATTTCCGCCACCTCTCAGACAAGATAGATATTGCCATTGCCACCGGAGAGTGCGAACAGACCAGATGGGGATTCCAGGACCTGTTGGTCAAAGGTGGCGTGCAGATCGCCCAACCGGACCTGGCCTATTGCGGTGGCCCGACCGAGGCGTTGAAAATTCGGGCGCTTGCCTCATCGATGGGCATCAATGTGGTGCCCCATGCCTGGGGCACAATGCTCAATCTGGCCAGTGCCGCTCATTTTTTGGCCACCACCTATGTGGAACCGGGCCGGGCCGAGGTTCAACCTCCGCTGCTGGAAACAGACCGTTCGGACAACCCTATGAGGGAGCAGATGTACCGTACAAAACTGGTATTCGATAATGGTAGAATAGCTATTCCGACCGCTCCCGGGCTTGGAGTAGAGCCGGACCCGAGGGAGATGCACCATTTCTGTGCGCAGCAGACCGAATGCAGCTAACACTGACGAGTTGATTACCAACAAGTATGAGGCTAGAGTGCTACGACTGGTATTTCGGGATGTGCAGTTGCCTGATATCAGAATGAAGAAAGCTTCTAATTGACTACGACTTGAGAGATTCCTGGCCTTTGGCGGAGCCTTTTTCCTGCCCGTAAAGGTTAAACTCTTTGGCCAGAAAGCTGACAAAATCATCTTCGAATTGCCGGGCACTCAGGCCGGAAAAATACTTCAGCTTCAATCTCCGCTGATCGGCCACGGAGCTTTTTCCCCAGAGTTTCAAGACTTTTCTTGCTGTATACATAGTCACCTCTTATGTCTACCTGTTAAGCGAACCAGTCCGCTACTTTCCTGGAGTAATTTCACACCCTCGTCTAAACTCAGTGAGAATGGTCACGGCTGCTCAGATTATTTCGCGCCTGCTTGAGTTCCCGGTGGCCGCCATCATATCTCAGGGCCAGAAACCTGACGAAATCATCTTTGCTGAAATGGTCGCCGTGCTGATTGAGAAACTGACGCATGAGCCTCTGTTTCTCAGAGAGTTCCATGAAATTCCACAATCTCATGTAGGATTCGGTTTTGCTCATAATCACCTCCTGGATAAAAGGTTTTCTGAGGCAGGTACAACCACGTCGGGGGTACAGCCTGATGTGATGGATACTTAGGAAAACAATAAGAGCTTGCTTTGGATCCGACAATACCACAAGTAGAAATAATCCCCGCCGCAGATGGTCTTTTGAGCTCTCCCCCATCCTCCTGGTGTCTCACCTAAATCCCACTACCAGACCCATCTCCAGCGGCTCTCCAACTTCTCTGAGCAGCAATATATCGGATCTGCAGGGCACCGCTTACGACCCGCAAAAGAAATAGTCACCAAGGTAATAGAGACAATCCAGCAGGCCGCAAAAACTGGTAAAACCGGCGACGGTAAGCTTTGTCCTGCCCGTCGAGCAGGTTATCAGGGTTGGCACCGGGGAAACAGGAGAATCGGTAGGAAACAGGAGAATCGGTAGGAAACAGGAGAATCGGTAGTAGAGACAGGCTGGTTGATCAGTCCCCCGAAGTTCCGTCCGAAACCTCATCAGGGCTCGCACCGGGGAAACAGGAGAATCGGTAGGAAACAGGAGAATCGGTAGAAACAGGAGAATCGGCGGTATAGTCGGGCTGGTTGATCAGTCCCCCGAAGTTCCGTCCGAAACCACCTCGAGCAACGCTGCCACCGGCGGGTGGTCTCCCGCCTGTTTCTCCCTGAAGAGGTAACGCAGCTCGTTGCCCGACCCAATCACCGCCGCACCGCCCAGCTGCAGGGCGCTCCCCTGAAGCGTTCCAGGACGGACACCGGCTTTTATGGCCGAGAAAACAGACTGCAGAGGTTTAAGGCCAAGCAATTTGGTGATGCCGGAGGAAAATCCCAGTACCCGGTAGGCCTCCCGCGAGGGGTCGGCAAAGAGGTCTGAGCGATAACCAGTAACCTTTCTGAACTCGGCCAGATGCACTGCTTCTCCAGGTCCGATAACGGCCAGCCGGCTCTGTTTGGCACTGAACTGCTCCTCGAATTCGCTTAGCTCAGCAACCTGCTGACGACAGAGCATTCAGCCGAAGTGTCTGACAAAAACAAGCACCGCCGACTGGCTGGCCCAGAGGTCGCGCAGGGCTGATTTCTGCCCCTGTTGATCATAAACGTTGAGCTGACCAAGCTGCTCAACCGAAACATCATAAGTTTCCATACTTTTCCTCTTCATATCTCTACGCCAAAAATCCTCTGTATTGAGACCGAACTTCAACACCCCTGCCCGCTGTCTCAGAAAATCTATGTTCCTTCTTCTACGATAAGCACATTTAAGGGTGGAGCGGAATATATTGATACAAAAGCTACTTGGATTGACAAAGCGCCTCTGGTAAATCTGCCCGCCTGGTCGATTTTTCCCCTCCTGGACCTATAGTCTGGTTTATGACTCTTTTGACCATTGCCTATGCCAACCACCGGCCGGAGACGCTGCCGCTCTGCCAGCCTCTGATGGAGAAACATCGGCGGATTATACTGGAGGAGCCTCCCCACTCTTTATTCCCCAGCATGATTCGCGGGGAGGTCGCCACGGAAGACTACCTGCTCGATCAGGACATTGAATACCCGGCTTTCAGCCAGCAGCAGTGTCTCATGCTGCAGGGGTTTTTCCTTGACGGAAGAGAACTCCTGCAGATTGAGCCCTTTGTCGAACATTTAATCCAGGTTCAGGAATTTTTTGCCGAGGGAAGCGGGCCCGAAGATCTGGACAAGTCCACAATTCACTACCGGGTCTATCTCAGGGAAAAGGAAGCGACCCGGACCCTGATCGATTTTTACCAGGCGGTGCGAGGAGACGATTTTTACCAAATAATCGAGTCGGTCAAAAACTTTGCCTGGGCCGACGCCAAGCGATTTGCCCTGCGCGATCGACTCAGAGCCCAGGCCATTGTCGACAGCCTCTACGATGAGCAACCCACGTGCGTTGAAGCTGGGCCCATGCATTTACTTCTCTACCATAATCTTCGCCCATTGGTACCGCCGGGCTGGTCTCTCAAACCGGTATTCGTTGAACATCTGGGACTCAAGCAGCTGGAGGTGACATCGGGACTCTACGGTCCCGGCGATCAGCTCACCGTGCACTGCCTGTTCAAGCGTCAGTTAGAAGCCGAACTTGCCAACCTGCTGTGCGCCCGCACCCTTGTTTTTATGAAGATTGTGCGCAAGGATGAATACTCTGGCCAGAATGGTCCATTCCCCCATCTGCAAGATGAAGCCCAGGCCGCGGCACTGGTAAATCAGCTGAGCTTCGAACAATGCCGCCAGCTGTTCTGGAAGATTCGTGATCTGCCAGTGGAAGCAGCTACTGGTCTGGTGCATGAGCACATTTCTGGCGCCCCGGCGAAACCTTTTCCCTGAAGCAATGATCTAAACGAAAAGCGATCAATGATTAAAGTATATTCATCAATGGAAAACCATGCCCAGCCAATGCTGCTGAAAGAGATCAGCAGCCTATCACTCACAGGAGCCTAGATGACCATGCTAACAAGAGCGTGGCGGTGGGCCGCCGTCTGCATTGCAGTCCTCAGTTTCAGTTCCCTGGTCCAGGCCGGGGAAGCTGATGTAATTGAAGTGCGGGTAGAAAAAAGTACAGCTGAAACCCATGACTTCAACGTTACCGTCCAGCACGCAGATGAGGGGTGGAACCATTATGCCGACAAGTGGGAGGTTTTGGACGATCAGGGCACGGTGCTGGCGACCCGGGTTCTGGCCCACCCCCACGTTAATGAGCAACCCTTTACCAGGGGGCTTTCAGGTGTAAAACTACCCGGGAAAATGGCCACGGTAACCGTGCGCGCCCATGACTCGGTCCATGGCTATGGTGGTCAAACCATAACCATCGATCTGGAGTAAAGCGGCAGATATCAGGCCAGGTCAAAACCTGCCGGACTGTCAGACCGAAGCACCCAATCTTGTTGGTGAATGTCATGCCTGATCATGAAAAGATAGACTATGTCGAGTTTCCCGGCGGACGTCGATTTCACTTCATCGAGCCGAGTGGAAATGAATTCAGCGTCTGGGCTGACAAACCCCCGTAAGGCTCTTTCCGCTGCAGCGCTGTGTCGCCTAACGCAAGGTTGAACTGGCTTGGTAACTGGCTGCATCTGGTCTCCACAGCGTCAGCTGAAAACAACCACCAGCACTTGACTATTGTCTGTTCTGCTGCCGTTGCTTGAGTTATAATAGGCCAGGCAGGCATGTAACTAAACCTGACAGGAGAATGGTTATGGCGCATTCAGGGAATGACAAAAGTAGTTGGGCCGTTGGCGGCGGCCTGCTGCTGGGACTTGGGATCGGTTTCTTCTTCCTACCTGAGTCCGGCCTTGCCTTCGTCGGCAGCATGCTCGCCGGACTCGGTTTCGGCCTGCTGCTCTCGGCCATACTTTCGGTCATCGCCGTTCGTAAATAATCCCGACAACAAGCCCGGAGCCCCCCTGCTCCACCAGCTCATTCATCACACACGTGTTTATTGGCATATTCCTTTTCGTCAAAGGTCTCTACGGTTCCCATCATCGGCAGGGCCCCCTGGGCCATTTCACCGCATTTCTGCATCTGCTTCAAGGTAGGGTCGGACGCGATTTCCTTACCAAAGGAAATCGCCGTTTTCTGGGCTTTGTCCCGCATCCCCTTACCGCACAGGCCTTTGATTTCCTCGCTCATCTTTTCAGATCGAACCTGAAGCGCCTGGAGTTTTGCCTCATCGATGCCGGCCATACACTCCTGTACCTGCTGCATCACCTGCATCATGTTCTGCATATTGTTCTGATTCATTCCCCCGGGGTTCTGGGCCAAAGCGAAGGCGGGGGTCAAAAACAGTATGAGGATTGCAGCGATTTTCATGGGATTCTCCTTTGATATGTCCATAGCCTGAAACATTTCCGGCTAATTTGGGTGCAATAATGCTTTGATAGGTTATTATGGCGAGCAACCACAGACCGACACCAACCAGAGGCTTACATGCTTACCAACATTCTGATCGCACTTTCTCCACCGCTGGCAGCATACTTGTGGACAAAAATATTTTTATTCGCCGGCGGTACGAACTTCGAAACTTCATTTCTCTACAGCCTGGCATTTTTGAGTGTGATCCTCATTCCTGTAGGTCTCTACTATGGTAAGCTGATCATCTTTGCCGGTGGCTGCGTCTGGCTGTTTGTGGTCTGGAATGTATTGTACGAACCTTTCGCGATTCTCTTCTGAAGCTGCGCCTCAATTAACGAATCTGTCTGAGCTGCCGGGGCTGCAGTCACCGTCGCTGCCGATGCTCACCCGACTTCCATACTTATTTCAGGGAAACCAAGCCAAAAGCCATTGCGCGACGCGTAATCAAGCTCAAAGCGGACAACATCCGTATGCCGTTGTTCGATAATTATAAATTTCTCCAGTACTTTTTTAATCTCACCTTCTGCTGATTCAAAGGCCTTCTGATAGTATTCGGTGGTTTCAATTTCGAGCTTCAGAGCACTGCTGAGAACCCTCTTCACGTCGCCCAACATCTGTTCTGGTATGGTGATTTTCATCGACTCAATATTCTTTAGCAGGTCTTCGGTATCGGGAATGGAGGTTTTAAATGCTTTCAAGCTGACGCTGCCTTGGTCCTTTAGTGTTTTAATGCTGTATTCCAGAAAATCAACGTGGGATTGCTCTTCATCCGCTAATGTTTTAAAAATTTCTTTCCCCCTCCCGTCATCAATAATATCGATGGCAGACGTGTAGAGATCTCGGATTTTCTTCTCGTATTCCAGAGCTTTTTTAAAGATCGTTATTGAGTCCATGCTATCTCCCAAAGGTATGATTGCCTAAGGCCTGGGTTAAGGGTTGACGCTTCTTATTCACTATAATAATTAGCCATCTGTTGTCACACCTCAAGGCCAAGAAAGAATCTGATCAAAACCTCAATGGAGCCCCGAATCAGGATCTTTTCTTATTGACACCAACGCGTCATGTTTGATTATTTGGACAATTGGTTTCCCAGGTGATGCAAGAAAAAACGAGAAAAATCATTAATACACATAGTTTTTTCTCAATATGACTTTATTTTGAAGAATACCGGGTCGAATGGATCGTTGTTCAGAACTTGTCGAAACGACACCCAGACGCCAAGCCTCATTCGTATTGATCCGGATTTTATAGACAAACACGTTAACTGTTTAGAGAGATTCTCAATGACTGGAAAAGAAAAACTGCTGTCTGCTCTAAGAACCAAGGGTATAAAGTACATTTTTGGCTATACCGGCGGGGCTATTATGCCGGTGTTTGATGAACTGGAGAATTATAAGGATTTACAGTTCATCATGTCGCGTCATGAACAGGGAGCTGCTTTTATGGCCCAGGGTATTTCGAGGGGATCTTTGTCGACGAATAATCCACAAGTAGGAGTGTGCATTGCCACCTCCGGCCCAGGGGCAATGAACCTGACAACGGGCGTGGCCGATGGTCACATGGACTCGGTACCAATGTTGATAG
The DNA here is from genome assembly GCA_963759125.1 of uncultured delta proteobacterium. Classification (GTDB taxonomy): domain Bacteria; phylum Desulfobacterota; class Desulfobulbia; order Desulfobulbales; family Desulfocapsaceae; genus JABDQA01. Next base: position 1,186,793 of record CAVWXN010000005.1, on the reverse strand, counting down.
TCACGGGGCAGGTCGCCACCGGCGTCATTGCAACTGACGCCTTTCAGGAGAGTGATATCGTCGGGGTTATGATGCCCATATCCAAGCAGACCTACATGCCGCTTCACGCCGACGAGGTTGAAGAGACCATTCACGAGGCCCATTATGTTGCAACCACCGGCCGTGGCGGACCAGTATTAGTCGACATCCCGAAAGATATACAGAACCAGTCGGTATCAAAAAAGTACCGCTTTGATGTTAAGGGATATCGGCCAGTCCTGCCTGGATATTTCTATCATCCCACACCGGAAAGAGGACCACTGGAAAGGGCAATGAAGCTCATCAACAAGAGTGTGAGGCCCTTAATTTTCTGCGGTCACGGCGTGGTAAACAGCAGGGCAGGCAATCTGCTTCAGCAGTTTGCCGAAAAAGTGAATATCCCCATAGCCTTTACCCTGCACGGGATTTCAGCCCTGCCTGCCGATCACCCGTTGAGCCTGGGAATGATGGGAATGCACGGCACGGTAGAGGCAAACAAAGCGGTTGTCGAGGCGGACCTCCTGATATCATTTGGTATGCGGTTTGATGATCGAGTTACGGCGAAGCTGGATGAGTACGCCGCCAATGCCGATGTCATCCATGTGGAAATCGATCCATCGGAAATAGACAAGAATGTCGCCACCTCAGTGGCCATCAATGCTGATGTTTACAGGACTTTGCGCGTCCTGCTGGATGATCCGATGCTCACCTACAAACCCAGGCGTCGCTGGTTTAAAAAGATTGGTGAACACCGCGAGGCGATGAGAGAAGCGCTGCAGGCCGAAATAGATGAAGGGGTTGGTGATAACGGTAAACTATTGATGAAAACTATTGTCCATCAACTTTCTCTAGCGACTAAAGGCAAAGATCTCATTGTCCCTGATGTCGGCCAGCACCAGATGATGGCTGCAAGATTTTACAATTACCAGACGGAGAACAGCTGGTTTACATCCGGTGGAGCGGGGACGATGGGAGTATCACTACCAATGGCCATCGGCGTAAAACTTTCCCGTCCCGATGAAAGGGTCTGGTCGATAAGCGGCGATGGCGGTTTCCAGATGAATATGCAAGAGCTTGGAACCGTCATGGAGCATCAGATCGATATTAAAATGCTTCTCTTGAATAACGGCTACCTGGGCATGGTAAGGCAGTGGCAGACGCTCTTTTTCGATGGGCGTTTCAGTGGCACGCCCATGCTCAATCCAGATTACGGTTTCATCGCAAAAGCCTATGACATACCTTACCTGAAGGTAACAAAAGTCAAGGACATCAGGCCGGCACTGCAGAAGGCGATCGATCAGAAAGGACCAATTCTGATTGAGTTTGTCTGCGACCCGACAGAGGTCATTTTACCTATGATTCCTGCGGGGGGCGGTTTCAACGATATGATAGTAACTCGTCCCCAAAAAGAAAAATCAGTATCAAAGAGGAAAAAGAAGGGGAATAAATCATGAAGAGAAGAGCCATTCTAGCATTTATGCATGATCGCCCGGGTGTCCTCAACAAGGTGTCGATGCTGATTCGCAAGAAAATGTATAATGTCGATACACTCACGGTATGCAGCTCGCGGGTTAAAGGAATAAGCAGGATGACGATTACGCTTCGGGAGGACGATATTGCCAAGGTCACCCAGGTAATAAAACAACTGGAGAAATTCACCGAGGTCATTTCTGCCAAAGAGCTTGATACCAATAAAAGCTATTGGCGCGAAGCGGCAATTATCAAACTTGAAGTCGACTCCGAGCATCTAAAAGCATTTAAGGGCCGCTACAATTTTGAAGTGCTCGATAAAAAGAGCAAAGACATTCAAATTATCCAACTGGCAGGCTCGACAGCACAGATTGACAATTTTCTCGATAAGGTAGGTAGAGAACACATCATAGAGATAGCCCGCACAGGCGTGACCGCCATGGAAAAATAGTCTTATTTTATCGAGTCCTCCCAGCTCTTCACCAGATGTTGAGACAAGTTTCCCACCACTTGATCAATGCCACAATGTGGTATATTGTTAGAGGGTACTGTTTACCACAAATTTGTTGATGTAGAAAACCAAACCTGCTGTAAAACAGGGACGGAAAGCTACGGGTCTTAATGAGATAGCCGAGTTGCCATCATAGGTGGTGACTCGGCTTATTCTTTTCAGAGTCTTCTATAAGCCGGCTCTCCTTAAATTAGATTTCCTCTCAACCGGCCTGGAGGTAATAAGATGACTGCTTTATCTAGCGCTCAAATTGCTCAACTGAAGTCTGTATTTCGTGGCTATCTCATCACACCCGATGACAGCCATTATGATTACGCCCGAAAAATATGGAACGGCATGTTTGACAAACATCCTGCGCTGATAGCTCAGTGTATTTGTACGGCAGATGTTATTCAAGCCGTCAACTTTGCCAGAGATAACAACTTGCTGGTTGCGGTAAAGGGAGGTGGGCATAATTCTGCCGGCAAGGCAACGTGTGATGATGGTATTGTCATTGACCTCTCTCTTATGCGCCGGGTCTATGTTGACCCCAAAATGAAAACAGCTCGAGTCGATGGAGGAGCTCTTCTAGGAGATGTAGACAGTGAAACACAGCTTCATGGATTGGCCGTCTCAGCTGGGATTGTGTCGCATACAGGAGTCGGCGGCTTGGCCCTGGGCGGTGGATTTGGCTGGATCAGCCGCAAACACGGTCTATCAGTGGATAATCTCCTGTCAGCAGAGGTTGTTAACGCTCACGGAGATCTTATCCATGTCAGTCAGAACGAAAACGAGGATCTGTTCTGGGGAATAAGAGGCGGTGGTGGCAACTTTGGGATAGTTACTTCATTCGAGTTCAACTGCGCCGAGATAGGAACCGAAGTTTTTTCTGGTGTGATTGCCAAGAAATTTGAGAATGCCCAAGACTACATATCATTTCACCAGGAATATGTACAATCGCTCCCTGACGAAATGACGGTGTGGATGGTAGTAAGGAAGGCCCCGCCGTTGCCATTTCTTCCTGAGGATGTCCATGGTCAACTTATGGTCCTGGTTCCCTTTGTCTACCTCGGCGACCAAGCCGAAGGGGAAAAACTCATCGAGCCGATACGATCACATGGCGAATCTCATGGGGAACACATCGGATTTAGCCCTTGGACCGGGTGGCAATCGATGTTTGATGGATTGGTCGCACACGGGGCAAGAAATTATTGGAAATCTCATCATTTGAAGGATCTTTCATCAGGATGCATTGACCAGGTTCTTCACTTTGCTCAAACCCTGCCAACAGAAGAGTGCGAAGTTTTTATTCCGCACATGGCAGGGGCTCCAAGCCGTGTCGCGGAAGACGCGACAGCTTTCGCTCACCGTTTCACCCCTTTTGTGTTGAACATACACACGCGCTGGAGGGATCAGAACGATGACGAGAAATGTCTCGCGTGGGCACGGGAGTTTCACCAGGCAACAGAACCTTTCTCCCAAGGGGTGTATGTCAACTTTCTCAGTGAGGAAGGCGAAGACCGGGTAAAAGACGCCTATACCCAGTCGACCTGGGATCGACTGGTTCGGTTGAAGGACAAGTACGACCCAACGAATATGTTTAGCCTTAATCAGAATATAAAACCATCTGCATGACTTGAGGCCCTGCCGATCTCGTCCCAGTGACCATGGAAAGACCAGAAAACCCAGATTGAACTTCTATTTGCCGGGCAGTGAGTTTGGTCATGAGTCTGAGAGCTGACCCACTGCCCGAGCAAGTCACCCTTGCCGGAATCAGAGTAGATGATTTGCGCCAGGCGATCAGCAGGGAGTATGATGAAGTTGCCAAGCCCCCTATAAAAGGATTTCATTTCCATTCGGGCAGGTGGTTAACGGAGATAGTTGAGTGTTAACTTCAAGGCCACAAAATAGCAGAGATCAAGCAACCGAATCTTGTGTAATCCCCTGATACTGTAGACCATGTAACTCATTGATTATTCATTAAAAAGGATTGAAACTGGACAAATCCTGCTCAGTAATACCTTAATGGAAAGTGACACGACACACTCCTGGAAAACGGTACTGAAAGTCTTCCTCTTGACCTCATGTGCGCTTACGGCATTCGCTGCAAATTCGATACTATGCCGCTTCGCTTTGGGAACAGAAGCTATTGATGCTGCCGGGTTCACTTGCATTCGTTTACTATCTGGCGCAGTTGCTTTATTTCTGATTCTTTTTGTCAGGGCCGGACTTTCACCGACCAGAAGTATGGGGAGCTGGTCTGCGGGGTTAATGCTGTTTCTCTATGCGGTAACATTTTCTTATGCTTACCTAGAGTTAGATACAGGAACCGGCGCTCTCATATTATTTGGTTCCGTGCAGACAACAATTGTAGGTGTCTCGCTAGTTAGAGGAAATAAGTTACTCTGGATTGAATGGGTTGGCCTGGCCATCTCATTTGCGGGATTGGTCTATCTTCTTCTTCCCGGAGTATCAGCACCATCTATGCTTGGGTTCATCCTCATGTCGATCGCAGGCGCAGCCTGGGGATTTTACACTCTGCTAGGACGGGGCTCTGACAATCCCCTGGCAGATACTGCTTATAACTTTTTGCGCTCGATGCCGCTAACCCTCGTAATTCTGATTGCAGCCTTCGGTGATTTTCATATCACCACCACTGGTGCGATGTTGGCAATCTTGTCTGGTGCCATTACATCCGGGCTGGGCTACACTATCTGGTACACCGCGTTAAAAAGTATAACCGCGACCCAAGCTGCGGTTTCACAGCTAGCTGTTCCGGTAATTGCTGCTCTTGGAGGGGTGATATTCATGGCAGAGCTGATAACACTTCGATTAACTGTGGCAGCCTTTATGATATTGGGGGGTATATTTATGGTAGTAGGTGGACGAATGATACTTATTGAAAAGGAGAAACACAGGGCAGCATAACTATTAAAACCCAAAAAATGGTCATTACGTAGACAAACTGTTCATCTACAGTTTAGAACGACCGAGCGATTTACCTACAGGAAAGCAGAGATGGACAGAAACACCTACCTTCGATTTAGCACTGTTAAGTTCCATATAAAGTTGCTGAAATTACCTGATCAGGATGGCTATTAATCCTGCCTGGCTCTACTTCAATAAGCTTTCCAAGGATTATCCAAGCACCGGTCTGAGGTAAATTCTGAAACGCCTATAGGCAGAGACGGGATTTCCGGGAATTTCAAAATAAAAGTGCGTTATCGTGGCGCCCAGCGAATAAAGGTTTGCTGGGTTCACTGATATCATGTCACCCTCCTATGGAAGCCATGGATTGCTGCTCTTTGAATCTGCTGTCTATCTCGGCCGCTCTACCATCAATGTGTTGTTCTCCCATGGCTCGCCATATCCAGACCAGCCTAAACCAGACGGACAAGGGATCAATCCCGCATCAGCGGGGCAATTCTGATGCGGGATATTCATTACTCAGGATAACAACTCGTCAATCCGTCAGTTGGTTCATTATTTTTTTCTGGTCAATCGATCCATCGCCGCTTTTAGACTCACACGCAGGCGTTCCAGCACGTCTGCAAGTTGACCAATCTCATCCTTACTCTTCGATTCGATTTTCTGATCGACTTTACCATCTGCCAGCTCAGAAGCGATCCGGGTAAAATGGGTGAGCGGTTTAAGCGATGAATTAACAACCACAAAAACCATGATCAGAGATACAATCAGGATCAACAGCATGATAATTATCAGCGTCCTGGTGAGCGTCTGCTTAGCAGCCATGGTTTTTTCAAGGGAAAAACCGATCCTGAACCCACCCCAGTGTTTGCCTTTTATCATAATGGGGCTGGAAATATCCCACATGGTCTCACCGGTATCCCGATGATACACCTGGCGAAATGCCTCCTGCTCGTTTTTGGCCGCAGCAATGCCGATCGGGTCATTAAATATCCGCTTGGTCCTATTACCGACCAGATCCTTCTGCTGGTCACCGGTGATCGGCTGCTGGTAGCGGGTATTATGGGTGGGCAGGTAACCATTGATATCGACGGCAACTGCATATACAACGCTCTCATCTTTCAAAAACTCATCCTGAAGCGACAGAATGGCTTTATCCAGATAAAAATCGTATTTGGTGTGGTATTTCTTGGGCTCGAACCCGGGTATTTCCTGATAGTCCATGTCAAAGGCATCGGTTACCGTAAAAACCCCGTTGTCTATTGCTTCCTCTATGACTTTACTGATCTGCTTCGCGCCAATCACTGACTCGATTCGGCCTCGTTCGAGAAGCTGTTTTTCCAAACTCGCACTCTGCTGGCTGATGATGTAGTAGGTTCCAATTGCAATAACTATCAACAATGCAAGATTAACTTTCAATGCGACTTTAACACTCACTTTATTGAACACGATGCCCCCTCCCTGATTTTAGCGTTAACGGTACAATTAGCGTTTATATCCAATTCGCACAGCTCCCCAATGCCTGTCGTGCAGCATGATAGGAACCGACAGGTCGCCCAGTTCTTCACCGGTATCCCTACTGTAGCGTTGCAATAAAAAAGGTTCGGTGTTTCTTGCCGCCGCCAGGCCGGTGCGATCGTTAAACATCCGCTTGGTTCTGTTCCACTTTGCGTCATTATCACTGTCGCCTGTCAACGGCCTCGAATACTTGGAGTTGTGCGTCGGCAGATAACCGTTTTTATCCACCAGAACCACAAAGATAAGTCGCTCGTCCTTGGCCAGGTATCGATCAATAATTGGTGTGATGACCCCATCGAAAATACGGTCATATTGGGTATGAAACTTCTGGGGGTTGGTGTTTGAGATCGGTATATAGAACGTATCGAACAACTGCGAAACCATCAGTTTCCCTGAACTGACTAGCAGGTCGATCTGCTCCACCGAATCTTCTCTGCACTCCTCGGCCCACTGCCTCACTTGCAGGTCGAATTCATCGATGATCTCCATGGAAGCGGTAAAACCGGACATCGGTAGTAATATCAAAAGCAGTGCTGGGATCAGTTGTCGACAAGTTTTCATGACGTGTTATCTCCCCGTATGCAGGCTATTCCAATCTTATGAGTCGTTTTTTATTGCTCCAAGTATCTGGTCAAGCCTGTTGAGCATTTTTAGCTGATCGCACTCCCGGGCCTGGGCTACGCCGAGGTAAAATTTCTGAAATTTGAATATATGGTAATGATTGCCTCCTTCCCGATAAAAACTCAGAAACCTAAGATAGCTGAATCCCGCGGCCATCTGAAGGTTTTCAGCATATTGGGTACTGAGGATAAGAAGGGTAGAATATTCGTCGGGAAATCGATGGGTACGAGCGAGCATCGTTCCATCCTCACGAACGAGCAGACAGCCGGCGACACCCTCAACCGTTTTAATCCTGTTGATGAAATCTTTTGCTGAAGCCATGGCATCTCTCCCTGTTTCAGAGGATGGAATCGATCAGACCCCGATAGACCTGCACCTTTTCCTCATCGCCAATTTCCTGATTTAGCAGTTGAATCAATGCCGGTATGGTATTTTTCGAACCACCGCCCTGTTCTTTCCAGGTATCGACAGCCTCATCAAAAATCAACGCAGCCATAGGACCAAGCACTTTGGGCAACAGATTCTTCATTTCAGTCAAAATCGGATCCACATCTGCTGCTGCAGCTCCCAAAGCGGCGGGCGGCGCCATTGCAGTAGCCGCGCTTGCGGTCGAAGCGGGCATATTCAATTCAGATACCAGGTCAATGCCTCTCAGTTCCTGTTGGATGATATTGAGCGACATGGTCACCAGATTCTGATTGCAGTCGGGATCGAGAACGACAAAGAGAAAAATGGTCTCACTCAGCCTTCGTGCTAGAAGTGTGGATTCGTCATAGCAAATCGACAAATCGGTCAAATCGCTGAAATTCATTTGCCCGGCTGCATGAATTCTTGTTAGAATTTTCCCGATCTCGCCCAATTTCTGACTGGTGTACACTGCCGGCAGATTGGCCTGCAGCACCCCCTCCTGACTGTGATACAGACACGCACCAAATACACCGGGAACGCTTTGCAGTTCATCGAGAAATCCAGCCATGGACATTTCCCCCATGTAAAACGAAAATTAAAATGGTTGAAACAGTTAGTTGTTCGTCAGCACCATCTGCAAGATATCCAAATACTCGGCTCCAAGAAGCTGTGGCCGAGCACCTCTAATTAGCTTCACCAGCAGACTGCATCCCCGTAGCCTGAAAAACAGGTAATGGTGGCGGCTGGCCGTTGAAAAATTTATCCATTTCAGGTTGCCCAGTTGGAAAACCTCATCCAGCTGTCCAGTGAGATATATAAAAATAGCCGGATCAAACTCGACCTGAGAACATTTTGCCTCGGTTCTTGTCTGCTCGGGTAGACTTTCTTCGTTGAACAGGCAGCACTCTTCCGTTGCCTTGTGTGCAATTGTGTATTTTACCAGCATCTCCTTGATGTGATCCGGCACCAATTCTTCAATTTCGATATCGGCGGGCTCATCTTCAAACGGCTGTTCAAAGGCGTCAGATCCGGCCGGATTGTCCGCAACACTATCATCAATTTCGGTGATTGGATCAGCCTCACTATGGACTCCATCAATCGAGTCCTGAATTGACTCTGTGTCAGCCTTCTCATCCTTCAGTCCGTGGGCCTTGAGAAGTATTGACTCTATCCCTGTTTCGATCAGGACATATTCGTTTCTGCAGACATGATCCATTTCAATTTCCGCATTATCCCACCCGAGAATCTCGATAGCCGCATCCATTCCGGCAGTGTCACCGTAAACGGCGTTGATCAGATCTCCGTTTTTCAGGTAGAGACTAGCGGTGCGTCCATCTGATCTGATGATCAAGGTACAGCTTTTCTTTTCTAAACTCATGAGCTGCAGAAAGGCAGATAACGTTACTCCATGGATATTACTGATCGTGTTGTCTGCCAGAGCTCTTTTGACGACCTCACGCAAGACACTGAAATTTATAGGTTTTTCTAGAAACCTCAGAGTGTTGTACTGTTCCAGCTTCAACTCAAGTTCAGAATCGCCGAAAGCAGTCATCACAATCACCGGCACCCCCGGCCTGTTTGTGCTCATCCAGGCAAGAAGCTCGAACCCGTCCATAATGGGCATCCTGAGGTCGGTTATAAGCAAATTGATATCTTCAGATTCCATCTGTTCAACAGCCTGCTCACCGTTTTCAGCGGTTAAGATTCGATAGGGTCCGCCGTCTCCGCCCAAACCTTCTTTGAGTGATGTTAGAAAAGACTTTTCGTCATCGGTTACCAATACGTTTTTCATAGTTCCTCGATCATCCTCAGAGGGGGCTTATGTGCAGACATCTCAATTGGACAGAAGTCCGGTGCTCTTTATTTCCCGAAAAGAAAGGCAGCGTGGCGGGTACAAAACATACATACAATCCGTTGCTAGCCTGCGGAAAAGACAAGAATGAGAGTGCACTGGTACCAGACTTGGTGGGGTAACGCCTGCTGTGGATCGGGAAAAGCGAATACTGATTAACGATGTTTTCGAGACGTTGATGGAGTCTTCGAGGATAGATACACGAGGATGTTAGATTTTTTTCCCTAACATTTCTGTGGGCCGATAAAGGTTGCAATGTCCTCTCCAGATTTAAGAATTTTTTAATCGGTTATGCTCAAGATCTCCCTTATTTAGGTTGGTAATTTAAACCATATCACAATAAATAAAGGACTTACAAGGCGGCCCGGGGAATCTCAATGAATAATTATTAATCTCACAGTTATTGAGTCTGAGCGCAGCTGCGACAGTGATGGCCGCAGTGGAGGGGCTGCAACCTATGCTCCACGTTCCGGTACTCTCATAGAAATAGTCAGCAAAGTCATACTGCCATGTCGATCTCTCAATGTCGCAGAGATATCTGGGGAAAGTTGATCATGCCGAGGCTATATGGTGAATTGAAACGCATTGCGGAGAGCATTGATTTCATGGGGAGAACAATCCTCGCCCCTTTCTGAACAGGAGGAATCTCAAGGTAGATAGAACTTTCGAGAATGATAGCTTACCAGATCAAATCTGAGCTAAAAGAATTCAATGGTAGCAATTATCACCACCGGAAATATCATCGATAACTTTTGATAAAAGAGAATCTTGCTCTTTGGTCAGTTTTCCAAATTTTGCCCCGATCACCATCGGCAAAGATTCATGAGCACTATTTTCAGTCACTGATACCCAGACTCTTTCAGCAGGAAAGCCAGCAAGTGAAGCTACCGAAGTTACAATGTCTGTTTCCCAGAGGTCTATGACATGAGTAGCTGGAGGACATCTGAAACAAAACCCTCCTCTACTTATATCGATTACTTGAAATATACCTTGGGTAGAGATTGTAAGAGAGATATCAAGTCTATAACGCCTATGTTTTCTACGTTCCTCATTTTCAATTCGCATGATTCGTAGATACCCAGTAGCCAATAATATTTCGGTTCGAACAACATACTCATTACAACATCCCAGGGATATGAGTATTGACCTATTATTAACCGTTTACTGCGAGTAGATCTGTTTTTTTACCGCAGAAAAACCATTAAAAATGACTTTGACCTCCTGGCCGTCGGTTGCACCCTCCACCTCTATATCGCTCGTACCCATTGGTATTACACTTAAACCAGCAAAGTATGGTTGGGCATGAAGTTCTTCCGACTTTTTAACCATCTTTTCTAGAGTGAAATTTTCAATTGTTCCCACATCCGGGTGATAGGCGGTGCGAACGGCAATCATTAAACATTTTTTATTTATTTTGGCCAATAGCTGGTAATCATGACTTTTGCCTGATTTGAACTCAATTATTGTAAACCCGACACGATCTAAGAAACTACAGATATAGCTCACCCCAAATGACTGAATATCTGGGATAGAGTCTAAATTGACATGCCCCAGTGTACTGATTTCGTAATGAATTGATGTATCTTTACCCACCTCAATCACCCTTTTCACTATATGGTTGTCTACTGTAATCCCACTATCACTGCCCCACCTCCACCACTTTAGTGGTTTTAATGGTCACAGTTCTTGTATGGAGCACGACCGACCCAAATTCCAGAAATACTGATTCTATAAATCTGTTAATGCTCTTGGAAGCCATTGCGTTTTTCCCAGATTTGCTCATTTATCTGAAAGAAGCAGAAACCCGGAATATCTCCCTTTTTATCCAGGTTTCTGCCAAGTCAGGAGCTGTATGTTGTATGCCATATCAACCATTTTCCTGACTATTTAATCAGGGCCAGCTCCTGTCTGTTTAGTCTCAGATTACATGCCTCTCCTTGGAGAAGATATTGAAGGCCAAGTTGGATTTTTGACAGTTTGTCTATACTTACGGCCAAATAACTTCAATCAATTGCGATAATCAGCCTAAGAGCAAATAAATTGTCAATTTTTTGTCATGCCATTGCCATGTATTAAGGAACAGCAATAATGGTGCCAACTGTGAGCGAACTCGCCCCGTTGATCATGCAGTGGGGGAGCATTCCGCCACCGACCCAGGCTACTCTTGGGCCGGATCAGTCCAAGGAAGTCTCAACGAAACAATGCTTTCAAGCGCTCAGTATCCTCTGTCTGCCAATTTTCTGGATCGGTCAAGGCAACCCATGCATTTGTATAATGCTCGGCGGCAAAGACATGACCGAAACCCTCAGGTACATCGGTGGCGACGAGCATATCCACAGCTATTTGCAGCATCGTGATCAGCGGATACCAGCGAAAATTTTCCGATATGTCCGGTGCGCGCTCGCCGGTCATCCAAACTGAGGGCCGAAATATGGAGGTAATTTCAAAAAAGGTGATCGGATCGCTGGCGTACTGGAGAAACACCAATCGCATTTGCGACCAGCTGCTGCCAGCTAGATCGAGTGCGTTTTCCTGAGTAGTAAAGCGCACGGTTCGGCCATCACTGATACGGGGCAGCCAGGCAGGAGAATCACTGTTTCGGTTTCGGGTCAGGTCCTGCCAGATGGGGTTGCCAAAGGTCGGTCCGGACCAGAGTGCTCCATTAACCGGGTTGTCGATCATGTTGAGAGGGGACAAGGCATTTTCGGAGCCATAGGAACCAAGGCTGAGTCCATGCAGGTAGAGCTTGGGCCGGGTGTCAGCAGCAGACCTCTCAGCCTTGGATATACTGGGTGGGTTAATCAAACTCCAAAGCCCCATCCCGGCTGAACCGGACTACCTTTGGCTCACCTATAATTTCGAGATTTGAGCTTTTCTTTATAAATTCGTGATAGGTTTCAGATAGCCATATTGTCTCAAGCTCTTTGGTATTTTTGATTCGTACGATCAGAGGAGCTTGGGGAATGCCATGACGCAAGGTAACCAGCGCTGCTCTTAAGGCTTGCTGATCGTTTTCGGCAACAATTGGAATTTTTGCCGACTGCATCACATGTGCGGTTATGGCATTTGTGTATGTAGGTGTCGGATCGATTTTTTCGGCACAGATCCGTGTGGTAAAATCTGCCAGCCCAATGCCTGTCGCATTCCCTTTTGTCGCCGGCGTCAGGTCCCGTACGATAATTCGTTGGATGGGCGGAGCAACAAAGCCGGGGAGCCCCCACGAGGAGCGACCCGTTACGTTCGAGTCAAGCCCGGTACCACTGATATCTTTACCAATTTCGTCAACGATGAGGATGTCGATCTCATCCACCAGCAGGCGCCCCATAACCCGCTTGGCTTCTTTAAGTAATTCTATCTCACGCCTCATTATCCGGTCTGCTGGAATCACTTCAACCTCGGCGAGCTCGTTGTAACCGTTTTCTATCAGGCCGATACCACACAGAACAGAAGTCTTGGAAAGAAACAACTCGGCCGCGGCCGGTAAGATTTCATGAAAGCGGTCAAATCCCAGATTGTGGGCTTCTATAGCCCCCCGGTGTTTGCCCAGGCCGATCACCAGCATTTTAATAATGCCGCTCTCATAATCACCTTTAAACGTGGTATGGGCTTTGATCCGATTACAGACGACAATACCGTCAGCCTGATAGGCCAGCTTATCGCAGAAGACCCTGAGGCCATTGCTGGCAGTTCCGAGGGGAACAACCTCCATGCTGGAACGGATTGGAGTACCGATCTTGGCTTCATTGATACCTAAGCGCTCGAGCACCTTCACCTGTCCTTCCGCAACAGCCCCTCCGTGGCTTCCCATTGCAGGTACAATGAAAGGTTGGGCATTTCGGGACTTAAGCTCCATTACCACCGCCCGGAGAATATCGGCAAATCCTTTTATCCCTCGACTTCCGGCAGTAATCGCGATGCTCTTTCCCTCCAGGTTGTTGTTCTCAAGCTCAGCAAAGCCAGCCTGAACTCTGGCCGCCGTATCAACCTTCGCGCCACGGGGAAAAGACTGCCTGACGGGCAGCATTCTGGGCAGATGCAACGTTTGGCTTCCTGGCAGTGTTGGCTCTATACGAGAAAAGGTCAGCGACATCCTCTTACCACCCTGGTTGTTAGGTTTAGGTAATAGCTTCTCTCATTATTAATTCAGACAGCGCCATACATCCTGTTAGCTCTCGATACTGGGCCACATACTCAGGATAGAATCAGCGCCTATAATGAGATTATTTGTTCCCACAGCCATGCCGGTTAAAAGATAAGCATTAACAACCCAACCGCTTTGCAGGTCAAGCGAGATTAGGCTTCTTCCGCAATCTCCAGTGTGGAAAATCGTTGGGCAGATCACTGTAGCCCTGCAAAACCGAAGCGATGGCGTTTACCATTATGGGGGGCCTCACCTTCGCAGCAGTGCTCACCTTGATTGTCGCGCCAGTGCTCTACTGTACACTGTTTGGAATAACTGAGAAGACCGATTCGATGGCATTGAAAACCTCAAAACAGCGCCTCGGCCTCATCGATACATCTCTCCATTGCAGCTAGACTCCCACTGGTTGATGATCATGGTTATTAAATTAAATAAACTAACCAGAAACTGAAGCCAGTGAGCACCTGAGACCTCCATCAAACAGCAAGGGTAAAGAAAATTATCCTGCGGCCTTTATTTTCACAGGGAGTCGTAATGAAAAAATATCAAAATAAATCGCCGGAAGAAGTGATAAAGATGGTGACGATTGAGATTATCAAGCGCGCCATAAAGCTTGGAAAAAAGAAAAATCGATCTGTCTATATCAGCAAAACGTCGGGTGGTAAAGGTGTTGAGGTAAATACGCTCAATCCCAAAACTGAGGAAGGGCGTGCCAACCTGGAACAGTTTTTCAAAACTATCAGGCGCCATTACACTTTTTACGGACTCGGCAAACCGGAAGAAAAAAATGCCATCAATTGGCGCGTCTTGAATGTACCGACCTGGCGGCGCCTGCTTTTGTTCCTTCAACTTGTGCGCTCCTCAACCATGAAGGGCACACCGAGTAAAATAAAGTTCTTCCGTAAAATGGGCGTTCATATTGGTGAAAACACTGAAATTATGCAGGGCGTGTGGTTGGATCATTTTCGTCCGGAGCTCATTTTTATCGGTGACAACACATTGATGGGTGCATTTTCTCGAGTTACCGTGCATGCCTATGAAGGCCATGGTCGATTCCGTTATGGTCTAGTGGAAATAGGAAACAATTGTACAATCGGTGCAGGAACGGGAATGGGCGTCATCCGCATCGGGGATAATGTACGAACGCTGCCCGGCACAACCCTTTCACCCTATTTGATAAAAGTAAAAGACGGTGCCGTCATTGGCTGGAATCCGCCCCATGTGCAATACCCTGATGAAGAAAAAAAGCATAAATAGAAAAACGCTGCCATCTATCAATCACGCATCACCAGAGATGCTGCCCAAGCAGAATCCTAGCTGTACGATCAAGGCCCGATGTTGCCTGCTGACAGGTTCCAAGGTTAGTGAACCCCTCGGTCATCATTTAGCTCCCTCACCTTTTTGTTGTAACAACCCGGTGAACAGTATCCGCAGAGTGACACGTACAGTAAAATAAACTGGAAAAAAATATTGAATACTGGAAACAAATTTCCACATTCTTGAAAATCAGTTCTGTCTGTTTCTAGCCTGAAACTCCTTGGCCATTCTATATAGTTGATATGAAGCATTCTTTTTGAACGAGGGTGATGCGTCTCTGTTGGCATTGATATTGCTCTTTACCTAAATGAAGAGATGTTTGTATTTTTCTTTGATAGACCCATCTCGCATAATTGCATCGGATAAGAGAGGACCAAGGAATGAAAACCAGGGAGTTCAGGATGCAGGACAACCGCGTACTCTTCAAATGCCCTTACTGTGGCAAAAGAAGAAACTATTCCTTTCTCAATCTAAGGAGAAAAACTCTCAAATGTGTTGAATGTCGGGAAATGACCAGATGTCTATTTAATCGCAGACCAGAGCTGAGAGAAAGCCAAAGCGGAATGCTGACGCTTAAAACAAGAGAAGGTAAAGAACTACAGGTCATGATGCGGGACATATCGTCCAGAGGAATCGGGTTTGAAGTACTGAAGGGTAAAGATCTACGCTTGCTCAGAAGGGGGCATGAGATATCACTCGAATCCAGCTGGAGTCCCGACATGATCCCAAAATCTCGATTTAGGGTTCAGAATATCAATGGTTTTCGTATTGGAGTTATGGTGAAAAGGTGAATGTGTCTGGATAGGGAAAGATGTATAGCTAATTTCAGAAGACAATGGATAACGAAAAATCAGAATCCGGCCCCAATATTCACGTACTGGGGTTAAGCTATATCTACAACTATTTAAGCGGTCAAGGATATACCATATATGAAGTAAATACTGACCCAAATCACCATTTCCAAATTCTGGCAAAAAGGGCCAACAAATTAATTCTAGTTGCTGTTAAAACAGCCTATCACCCTGAATCTGGAACCATTGATAAAGGAAAAAAAGATCAACTAATAAAAGAATCCGATCAGCTCAATGCTATTCCCCATTTTGCTGGCTTGGCGGTTACTCCCCTCGATACAAATAATCTCGAAATAGATGGATTCACCAAACGTCAAGAGTACGAAATTACCTTCAACGGGATCACGATTGTCTGACCTTCTTTTTTAGCAACTGTTCTTTCAAAATCGGTAAACATTAGACAGATAATGACAGATAATGACAGATAAATAAGAATAACCTTTTTTGTGTTGGAGGTTATTATGAGAAATCACGAAACGCTTTTTGAACTCTGGAATTTCATGAAATTTTCTGAAAAACAGCGACTCATGCAACAGTTTCGCAAGTTACATGGCAATCACTACAGCAAGGACGAATTTCTTAATTTTCTTTCTGATCATTACAAGGGCTTGAAAATGACGTATACGTCTCTCGATGGCAAGATGACAGATGGGAAATCTGACGTGCCATTTTGACCTGAAACTACTCCACGTTCACCATTTGACTCAATCCAGAAGTTCGTTATCATTTTCTCGTCAGATACTGAGCACCACCTGGAAGCTCAGGCCACACCGAGGTTACCCCTCTTCCCAGCCCGGATTTAATTCATTGCTGTGACTCTATAATTCTTTAGGCTGATAGAAATATCGTTAAACGGGATTTGAACAATGAGGAACTAATGATGGAGTTGGATTCTATTAGCAGCGATCATTTGCTATCAACTGCGGAGAGGGGTTGTCTTTTATTTTGGTTCATCTCCCCCTTTCTCATTTCTAGATCTGTTCAACATATTTTCAAGGTCAGCAAAAGGCGAGTGTGTAGTGGTCGTTTCCTTCTCTTTATCTGGATTTTCAGTGGATAGCCATTCGGCATCGAGCAATCGGGAGTGCTCATTATCGTGGCAGTAGAGGCATAGCAGTTCCCAATTACTGCCGTCGGGCGGATTGTTATTGTGATTATGGTCTTTGTGATGAACAGTTAACTCTCGCAGATTCTTACCGGTAAAATCACGGCCACAACTTCCACAGACCCACGGAAAAAGTTTCAACGCTCGTTCTCGATAGTCTATTTTTTTCACTTAGTTATCCTCCATCAAAGAGTCACCTAGCAATTGCCAACGCAGAGTATCCACGGTGTCCCGATAACCAGGGAAACAATTGTACAGAAACTAGTTGTTATGAGTCCCAGGCGATACAGTTCACCCTGAGTTAAGGGTACCGTGAATAATCACTGGCGACGAAGAGTACATTCTGGCTGCCGCCCTGAGGTGTCAGGGTCGAAAAATAATTGCTGGCACACAGCAGGGCAAAACCCTTCAGGTGGAAGGGAACACCAGCCTTGATCCCGACATTAAGAAACACGCCCAGCAGGGCAAGGACCTGAGCAGCCTGGCTGACAAACATAAGAACTATACCACAAGGCAGTTTTGAACTATTAATATATTATTAGGAAAGCATCTATGGCTGCAAGAAATAACTCAGCCATAGATGCTCATTTGAAGCTTATCAGAAAAGATTTCCACCAAAGTCTGTCAACCGTTTTACTTACTCGACTCGGGTTTTCAAAATTAATGGGGACTGTGTCTCTCCTCTTGGGTTCTCCGTAAATTGAGTGCCCAATTGGTTTCACACAGTGAATTTTATCAGGCTCTAAATTGCATCGCTGTCTTGGGAAATTATCTGAAGTTGAAGCCCAACTCTCATTAGCATTGTTGGCTCGGGCAGTTAACTGAGTTAGAAACCCAAGTCTCACTCGCATCGTTGGCGTGGGCAATCAGCTGACCTGAGTTTGAAACCCAACTCTCACTTTCTGCTATTAGAGGGGTTGAGATTAGAGCAACTAGTGCGAGCGTCATTGCTGAAGTGATGATTGTTTTCATGGTATTCTCCATTGATGCCCCCAGAATATAAGGATCAACGAGATGTGGGCTGATTCGTCAATCTTACAACCATCAGTCGGTTGTAACTGATATACGATCGGTAGTCATGCCATCACAAGTGTGATTGAAAGGGCTAGAGGTAATATTCAGTCACGGTGGGACTACTGAGATAAACATCGCTTATTTATCTCTTTATGAATCTGAATTGAATACAGCTTTCCTTTACACCCCAGGAAAAGAGATATCACATTGTGGTATATAGTCAAGGTGGATATGTGTTAATTCCCTGCATTCATTTTTGGGCTTTCATCCCAGAGTGAGAGTTACCTTTCACCGACACCGTCGCTCAAGAGGAATAGAGACTGAAAAAAAATAATCTGCACTTTTTACATATAAATGAGGTGATTCCAGCAACTCTCTGGTTAACATGAAGTTTGCGAGGTTGAAGATTCTTCCTCAACAACTACCTTTTGATAAGCGTAAAACGGTTTACTGACCGGATATCTGAGGTGGAACAGGAAGAATCCTGCCCAACCTGACTTTTTTTCCTTTGCAGATTGCCAAGACCAACCTCATCACAATAGTATTGCAGGCAGGCCATGAAGTGTTTGTTCATTAAAGTCGCAGTCTCATGGCAATCCAACAAATCCAGACAGGTCCCCATAAATGATGTATTTGAAGCAATCTCCACTTCTTTTATGCATACCAATAATTGCTGCAATTCTTCTACCTTTGGCCTCTGCGGGCATGGATACCATTTCGAGGCAATATGTAACTAAATCTTCAAAATCCCTGCTGATTGAGGAAAGCCACCCTGTTGGTCAGAGCTTGAGTGATATTTCATTAAGATCTGTGGGCTTTGAACATGAACTCACCGAGGTCTTCAACGATCGAGATCCCATCGAGAGTGTGCATGTCGCAGACCTTGACGCCAACGGGTTTGATGAGTTCTACATTTTCACTGTTTCAAGTGGGTCGGGCAGTTATGGAAATGTTATCGCTTTCGCCTCCAACAGAGATAAGAGCCTGTCAATGATATATTTTCCAGAAATCCAGGAAGGAAATGAGTTGTTTACCGGTTATATGGGACATGATTCGTTCAGCATAAGCAATAATAAGCTGATAAGATTATTTCCAATTTATCAACCAGGAGATACAAATGACAATCCTACCGGCGGAATACGACGATTAGCCTATACTCTGGTCGCTGGCGAAGCTGGGTGGCAGCTCAAAATTATAGAATCTACCATCGATAAATCGACAAGCACCTTCCCCAGTTTATGATATGACCGTAGTTGCAGTCAGGGCCGCAACTGCCTGAATTTCCCAACCCGTTTTATTGTCTTCTCTTAACATAAAAAGCAGGCTTCTCAGCAAGGGTGCAGGTACCTCATGTTGCTATCAGCGGAAAATTGAAACCAGCAAGACACCGGCCAGTATCAAAACTCCTCCGCAAAGGTGAAACAACTGCAGATGCTCACCCAGAAATATGATTGAGATTATTGTTGTATACACCGGGATGAGGTATTGAAATATGGCCACCTGGTTCGCCGAAATCTTGGTCAGCGCATAATTCCAGAACAGTATGGCCAGCACCGAGGGAAATATGGTGAGTGCCAGAATCGCCCAGATATGGTGCGGCTGAATCTGCCGGGCCCATAGCCAATCACTTAGATGCCCCTCGAGCACGGCAAATGGCAGAGTGACGGCTAAGCCAGCCATCATCATAAGCAGAAAGATTGTGCGGCTATTGAAGAGGTGTGACTTGTTTTTATAGACAACCGTATGCACCGACCATATCGATATACTGATCAACATGAAGAGATCACCGATATTGGTCTGCAAGGCCAATAATCTGGAAAATTCACCTCTGAATATGATGATGGTAACACCGATCAGGGAAATGAAGAAACCGAGAGCCTGCCTCCCCGAAACCGGATAGCGATACATGATATAACCGGTAATGGCAATCAGAACCGGGTTGAAGGCATTGATGAACGAGATGTTAAT
Organism: uncultured delta proteobacterium; assembly: GCA_963759125.1. Lineage (GTDB taxonomy): Bacteria > Desulfobacterota > Desulfobulbia > Desulfobulbales > Desulfocapsaceae > JABDQA01. Next base: position 1,167,092 of record CAVWXN010000005.1, on the reverse strand, counting down.
TGTTGTTGAGTGGGCTACGGCCTCATAAACGGTTATGGAGTTTATGCTGTAACCGGTCGCCCCCAGCAATAAAACAAGCATTGGATGCGCTCTCAATACCCGGTATCCGTCCCTCAGGTTTTTACCATAGACTATCGCGAAGAAAATAAAGGCCGGCAGCCATCTGAAGAAGCTCAGGGTTGCCGGTGGAACAGCTCCCGCGAGCACCTTACCGATGATCAGATTCAAACTCCAGAACAGGCTGGTCAGGCATAAAAGCAGATAAGGAGATACTTGTAATGGCATTTTCTTGAACCTGCCCCTTCTGAACGATACAGGTTTATCTCGGCTAAAAAGACCCGTTGAGTGAGGAAGATGTAACATGTTTTGCTGTATATTGATAAGCAACATTTACAGGTGGCATTGAAGACTCAATAGTGATGATAGAGAGTCAGAAAGTGGCGCTCCCGCCTGCTGCCGGCAGGTCAACCTGAATCATCAAAAACAGATCGGTCACCAACCGGAACCAAGGCGCAGGCGCCCGGTTAGAAGGAGGCGATACCGTAAGGTAAATAAGGTGTTGATGGCTCACCCGAGCCGGGTTATTTTCTTTGAACTTAGTTTGTTCAATTCCTTACTGAGTTCCATTGTGGACACGTGATGTTTGTTCTTTTTATATTAATATTTCAAGGAGGTTAGCATGTTTTCGAAAGCTTTTTCGGTGATTCTGGCTGTACTGGTAATGGGGCTGAGCTGGTCGCAGGCTCCGGATGTTTCGGCGAAGGACAAGAAGCTGAAGGTTGCCTTTGCCCTTCTGTGGACCATTGATGATCAGGGATGGACCACCTCCCACTATAACGGCATCAAATATCTGCAGGAGAAGATGGGGGACAAGATTGAAGTTTCCTATACGGAGAAGGTTCTGGCAGCGGATGCCGAGCGCGTTTTTCGCGATTATGCAAAGAAGGGATATGACATTATCTTCGGGACCACCTTTGAACACATGGACCCCCTCCTGGCCGTTGCCAAGGATTATCCGAATATCAAATTCGAGCACTGCTCAGGTTTCAAATCGTCTGAGAATATGCGCAACTATTTCGAGCGCATGTACCAGGGCGAGTATCTGGCCGGGTACATGGCCGGTCTGATGGGTTTCAAAAAGGTAGGAACCGTCGCCACCCAGCCGATCCCTGAGCCGATCCGCGGTATCAACGCCTTTACCATCGGACTGAAGAAAGGACTGGATGAAGCCGGCTTGGAATACGATGAGAACAAGCTCAACACCATCGTCTGGCTCAAGTCCTGGCGAGATGCTGCCAACGAGACAACCCTGGCAGAAACCCTCATTGCCAGAAAGCACGACCTGATCCGGCAGATGGCCGACACCCCGGACTCTGCAGCGGCAGCCTGCGCGGCCGGTATCCCTGCCATCGGGTACGGTGAAGACGTTGCCAAATACGGTGTTGACTGCGCCCTGGTGTCAACTACCTGGAACTGGGGACAGTGGTATGAAAAGGCGGTCCAGCAGGTCATGGACGGTACCTGGAACAACACCCCGTACTGGGGCGGTATGGAAGATGAGGGTATTATCCTGTCATCCTTCAACGACAGCGTTCCCGCCGAGGTAAGGGAGAAGGTCCTGGCCGAGCAGGCCAAGCTTGCCAAAGGTGAGGACAATATCTTTGCCGGACCGGTTCTGGATCAGGACGGGAAAGAGCTCTGGAAGGCCGGCGCCAAGGCCACGGATCAGGATCTGCTGACCATGAGGGTTCTGGTCAAAGGCGTGTCGGGCAAGATCCCGGAGTAGCCCGTTTAGGCTCTCTGCAACGGAGGCAATATGGACGTACTTGACAGTAAAGAATCTGGGGAAAAGTACCGTCTGCAGGTTGACGGGCTGGGCTACGCTGTGGAAATTCCCTATGTCCTTGTCCCCGCCCGTGATGGGCATATCCGTATTGCCTCGTTCAATCTCGTCGGCCAGACCAGGCTCAACCACGATCTGGGACGATTGCTTGCCGACATAATTCGCCGCCAAGTCGTTGATTATCAATCAGTGGTGGTGCTCACTGCCGTGGAAAAGGCCCTGCAGCTGACCCAGGTGGTTTCCTCCGAACTAGGCCTCGAGGCGGTGGCTGTCGCTTACAACCGCATCAAACCGCATATGGAGGTGGAGCGCAGACCGGTTATCCAGGTCGGGGCCGATTCCATTACCAGCGGCGATAAATTTCTGGCCCTCTACGAGCGGGATATGCAGCTGCTCGCCTCAGCTCGGAACGGCTATATCATCATCGATGATGTGGTAAGCACCGGTGGCACCGTCCTCGGTCTCTATGAAATACTCGAGGAAGCCGCAGCCCGGGCCGGCCTTGGTGTTCCCAAAGTACACGGCATTTTCTGTGCAGCAACCGAAGGGGACGCAGGTGTGCGTCTTCCCGCTCCCGTCCATGGTCTTGCCACACTTCCGCTTCCGCAGGCAGTAATGTCCTAATCCATGTCTGAGCCGGTTATCTCTCTGCGCGGTTTATCAAAGCGGTTTGGCCCGGTTTGGGCCAATCGTGAGGTGGATCTCGACCTTTTCCCCGGCAGGGTGCATGCCCTGCTTGGTGAAAACGGGGCCGGCAAATCCACCCTGATGTCCATTCTTGCCGGACGCTACGGCGCTGACCAGGGTACCGTGATGATGCATGGCCAAGAGGTCACCTTCAGCTCTCCGGCGAAAGCGCTGGATCACGGCATCGGTATGGTCTATCAGCGTTTCATGCTGATCGAATCGATGAGCGTCGCCGAGAACCTGGCGCTTACGGTTGGCAAGAAGCATGGCCGCAGAGATGTGGATTCTGAGATCAGGAAGACGGCCGAACAATACGGGCTTGCTGTCGCTCCGGAAAAGAGGATTTTCGAGCTGTCCATGGGTGAGAGGCAGCGGGTGGAGATTATCAAGCTGCTCATGCTCGATGCCGAAGTACTGATTTTCGATGAACCCACTTCAGTCCTGACCCCTCCCGAGGTTGACGCGCTTTTTGTGATCATCGATCGGCTGCGCAGTGAAGGCAAGACGATCGTGCTCATCACCCACAAACTGGAGGAGGTGCTGAAACTTGCCGACGATATTTCAATTATGCGCAAGGGGCGGCTCATTATTTCCGAGCGTATCGATGCCAGGCAGATGTCCCGTCAGCAGCTGGCCCGGCTGATGGTTGGCCGTGATGTCGTGCTTCGTGTCGATAAAAAGGAGGTGGCCGTTGGTGAGACGGTGCTGGCCCTGGATGGGTTTAGCGGAGAGAGCTCATCCGGGGGACCTTCCTTTAAAGAGGTAACCTTTGAAATCAGAAAGGGTGAGATTTTCTCCATTATTGGTGTTGCCGGAAATGGACAGGCCGCTTTGGTGTCAGCTATTGCCGGGCTCTCCAGGGCCGCGGCAGGAACCATAACCTTTGACGGAACAAGCTATACAGCGCGGGAGTGGGCAGCGGCCTCCGCCGGAGAGATTGCCTATGTTCCCGAAGATCGGTATCACTCGGGCTCCGTTGGTTCCATGTCCATTGCTGAAAACTTTGGCTTGACGCGTCTCCAGGCCTATAGATCCGGATTGGCAGGACTGCAGCTGGACAGAGAAAAAATGGCAGCTGACGGAACCCGCGCCATCGGCGATCATAACATAAAAGTGGGGTCAAGCGAAGACCGGGCCGGGTCGCTTTCCGGCGGGAATCTGCAAAAAGTCATTCTGGCGAGGGAATTGACCAGAAAGGCAAAGCTGTTTATTGCGGAACAACCCACCCAGGGATTGGACATTTCAGCAACGGAAGATATCTGGAAGGCGCTGCTCGAATGCCGTGAGAAGGCCGGAGTGCTGCTGATTACTGGAGATCTCAAGGAAGTTCTGTCGCTCTCTGATCGCATCGGGGTGATTTTCAACGGTCGCATCCTCGAGATCATCGACGCCCACGACAATGACCGGGTTGACCGGGTAGGCCTGTTGATGGCCGGGGTGCGCTCATGATCAGAGTGGCGAAACGCACCCAGCCACTCCGTTATCAGGGAGCAGTCGCCACCTCCTCTGCGGTGGTTATTGCCTTAGTGGTTGGCTGGGTGATCTTCGCCGCTCTCGGCGTCAACCCCCTGACCGCATATACGGCCATGGGCAAGGGGGTTTTCAGCTCGCTTGATGCCTTTTCAGAAGTTCTCGTCAAAGCTACGCCGCTGATTTTCACCGGTCTTGCCGTGGCCACGGCTGCCACCATGATGCTCTGGAATATCGGAGCCGAGGGGCAGTTGGTGTGGGGCGGAATCTGTGCCGCCGGAACGGCCCTTTTTCTTTTTCCCGGTCTAGAGGGTTGGCTCCTTATCCCCCTGGTGCTCGCCGCCTCGGCGCTGGGCGGCATGGTCTGGTCGCTCATTCCCGCACTGCTCCGGGCGAAATTCAGGGTTAACGAGATTCTCACGACCCTGCTGCTCAACTATGTCGCCATTATCTATATGGAGCATCTTTTTTATGGTCCCTGGCGGGATCCTGCCGGATTCGGTTTTCCCGGTACTGCCCAGATTCCTGAGGCGGCCCAGCTCGTCCGTTTTGCCGGCACCCGGATCAGCATCGGTTTTCCCCTGGCTCTGCTCTGTGCAGGTTTCCTCTATTATCTGCTGAAGAAATCCATCTGGGGGTACCAGGTCCAGGTTATCGGTAAGGAGCAGCGGGCCGCTCACTATGCGGGATTTAATGTGACCGGCAAGATCCTGACTGTTATGGCACTTTCCGGTGCCTTTGCGGGAATGGCCGGGATGACTGAAGTGTGCGGTATTCATTACCGGTTGCAGACCGGGCTTGCGGTCGGCTACGGATATGACGGTATTATCGTGGCCTGGCTGGCCGGACTCAACCCCCTGGCGGTTCCCTTTGCAGCCATCCTGCTGGGTGCCCTCTTTGTCGGGGGTGAACAGCTCCAGTCGGTACTCGGGCTGCCCTCCAGCATAAGTCTGATTCTGGAAGGGGCTCTTCTCTTCGGTCTGTTTGCCGGACAGACGCTGGCGAGATATAGGTTGACGATTTCCAGCCGCTCCGAGGTACCATCATGATCGAAGACCTGACCTTTATCGCCCAGATTTCGATCAAATCATCGGTGGCGGTTCTGCTGGCCACAGTTGGCGGCATCATCACCGAGCGCAGCGGCGTGCTCAACCTGGGAATCGAGGGAATGATGCTGGTCGGCGCCCTGGCCGGTTTTGCCGCCGGTCATTTCACTCAGTCTCCGATGCTTGCGGTGGCAGCCGGAACCCTTGCTGGCGGAGCGTTGTCGCTGGTGCATGCCTTTTTCACCATTGCCCTGCGTTCCAACCAGGTGCTGAGCGGACTGGCGCTGACCATACTTGGAACCGGTCTGGCCAATTTTCTTGGCAGGCCGCTCATCGGACAGACGGGAGTACGCATCCGCCAACTGCCGATCCCCTACCTCTCTGATATTCCGGTAATTGGTGAGGTTTTTTTCAACCAGAGCCCGTTTGCCTATGCAGCCTATCTGCTGGTCCCGCTGGTCTGGTTTGTCCTGTTCAGAACGCGTACCGGACTGGTGTTGCGGGCGGTGGGCGAGGATGCGCGATCAGCCGATGTGGCAGGTGTCAACGTGGAGCTTACGCGTACACTCTCTGTCTTTGTCGGCGGCCTTTTCGCCGGTCTTGCCGGCACCTACCTTTCCCTTTCCTACACTCCGGGATGGAAAGAAACCATGACCGGTGGACAGGGATGGATCGCCATTGCCATGATCATATTCTGTACCTGGAATCCCCTGCTGGCGTTTTTCGGGGCCTTGCTTTTTGGGGGGCTGACAGCCCTGCAATTCTACTTTCAGGCCACTTCGATGGATCTGATTCCATCTTATGTCTTAAAGATGTTGCCTTATCTGCTGACCATCGGCGTGCTGGTACTGGTTTCCGCTTCCTCAAACCATCGAAAATCGGCTTCTCCTGCGGATCTCGGCATACCTTTTTATCGGGAGCTGTAGGAACAGCCTGACATCTCTGAGGTTTGTCTGACTGTCAGACAATGCCATCAGTGTCCGTCAAACTCGCAAAAGGTGTGCACCTTGACCCCCATCTCTGCGATTTTCCTGCTACCGCCAAGATCCGGCAGATCAATTATCGCGCTGCTTTCCACCACATCGACACCGATTCGCTGCAGCAGACTGAGAGCCGCAACCATGGTGCCGCCGGTGGCGATCAGATCGTCAACGAGCACGACATTGTGTCCCTCTCTGAGCCAGGCGGTCTGAACCTCGACCTCCGCCTGACCGTATTCGAGTTCGTAGGCCTCGGATATGGTTTCTCCCGGCAGTTTCCCCTTCTTCCGGACGGGAATGAAACCGACATCGAGCAGATAGGCCATGGGTGAACCGATAATGAAGCCCCGTGCATCGATGCCGACGACGGCGTCGATCTTAATCTCGCGGTAACGCTCCACGAAAAGGTCTATGACCTGTCTAAATACCTTTCTATCCTCCAGAAGTGAGCAGATATCCCTGAACACCACGTGCGGCTCGGGCCAACCGGGTACGGATCTGATATGGGTAGTTAAGTCAAAATTATTGGCTTTCATGTCTCATTCTATCCAGTCAAAATGTTATAAATTCACACAGATTCCCTTAGCCGATGGCTGGCTTGTCCGTCAAGTGGCTAGTAAAGTAATCATAGTATCTCTATGAAGACAAGAGATTCTGGAAGACGACGCGGAGATCACCATAACGAAGTCCATGAAATACCGGGTTGAGGGCCGGTTGAAACAGGTCCTGCATCTTAAGTTCTTGGCGGAGCCTGATAACCTCTGCTTCACACAACTTTCAGATCTGAACAATCGAGGCCGCACCAACTTATCGGCCCGGTCTATTGAACGAAATTACTGTAACCAGCGGAGAAAAATAAAGGGGCCGCCACAATGACGACCCCCTACCCAGGAGGGACAGAAAACCTAAACGTCGGTGGGATGCTTCAATACCAACCTTCTGCAGTCACTGCTTTTTCCACATAAACCGCTTGCTGAAGATGCTTACTGATTGTAAATAACTCACTGCCTGGAGAATGAAATAACCATTGCTGGAATAAGTCAAATCCAGAAAAACGGTGAGCATTGTGAGAAGAATCTAATGCGGTGCATAGGGTCGGGCAGCCAAGCTTTTTCAAAACCTTACCTCCCTATTGGCTGTTAGGGTAACGTTCAGGTTCGCTGTTATTATCGCGCTGAAAATGGCAAAAGTCAAAAAGAAATAGTCCTGGATAAGTAGGAAAAATTAATTCATGCAACTCGATAAATTGAATATCAGAATAGATGAATTGTCAGATCAACGGGTTATTAACTTTCTGCAGGATCACCTTCAGCATATGAGAGAGATAACCCCTCCAGGCTGCGTCCATGCTCTCGATATTGATGCGCTAACAAGACCGGAAGTAACTTTTTGGACTGTCTGGGATGAACAGACCTTGATATGCTGCGGAGCGCTGAAAGAATTGGACCCTCAGCATGCGGAGCTAAAATCAATGAGGACCGCTCCGGCTCATCTGGGGGAGGGAGTTGCTTCAGTTCTGCTCAACCACATTATTTCAGAAGCGAAGACACGCAACTACAAAAGACTGAGCCTGGAGACCGGTTCATATGAAGCTTTCGTTCCGGCGAGACAATTCTACCAAAAATTTGGTTTCAGCTATTGTGGACCATTCTCGGATTATGCCCCCAGCTCCAACAATGTCTTTATGACCATTAGACTCTAGGGGATTTGAAATGCGGGCCATAAGTGCGGTAATATGGGGAGGAAGAAGCATTGCGTTACTTTTCTAATCCTGTTAATTGGAGCTTGGTATCCCGATTAATTTATAACCTCTTCTTTAAAATGAGCAATATTCCTATAAAAATACAAGCGTTTCTTGAGAGTCATGGTCTATCCGCCCTGGAATTTGAACCGGGGTCCACGCCGACCGCAGAAAAAGCGGCCCAACGGATAGGAGTACCTGTCGGCCAGATTGCCAAATCCATTCTCTTCAAAGGGAAAGATGATGCCTATCGGCTGGTGGTGGCCGCCGGTGACAAAAAAATAAACAGTGGCGCGCTGAAGCGGGCAACAGGTGCCAAGCACCGCATGGCCAATGCAGATGAAACCAAAGAAGCGACAGGATTTCACCCAGGCGGGGTGTGCCCATTTGGACTGCAAGGAACCTCTATAGCTATTTTGCTCGACGTATCACTTGACCAGTACGACACGGTATATCCGGCGGCAGGGACAGATGCCACAGGAGTCCCCTTGAGTCCTGATTACCTTCAGCAGATTACCGGTGGGGTGAAGGTTGAGGTGACTTGATCTAAGGGTTTCAACTGGTTGGCTTTAGTAGAAGCAGAGAAAAGCAGACTGCTGATCTTTTTAATTGTTGCCGAATAATTCTTTCCAGTTTTCCCTTGCAGCCAATCTTTCTTGATCGTCGAGGCGCTTATATTCGTCTGACTCCAATAGTTGACTCCGCGATATCCAGGGCTTCTTTCCGTAGGCATATTGTTTGGCAATTGCGATCAGGTCCGGCCTTCCTGCATATGTCCACTTTTCAAAGGTCTTATTCCCATCCCTGACAATCGCCACTCTGGCTTCCTGATCTACCAGGTAAAACTGAATGTAGAGGTCATAGCCGCTAGCGGTATTTTCGTTGATTTTTAACAACATCATCCGCTTTTCTTTGTTGATTTCGGCAACAGAGTAATTGAGCAATGTTAGTTTGTTATCCTCAATTCGATGGGCATCACCATTGGCAAGAAATTGATAGATTACCGGCGCTTCATCGTTTTGCCATTTACCCAGCAATCTTTCACTCGGGTTGTCGGCAGCGGGCCATATTTGGATTGTATCGGCGAACAGTCTCTCCGATAGAGACAACCAGTCAGGGTCGACAACTATGGTATCCCCCGGCCTGGGTTCTCTGCTAAGCGTATCTTCTTTGACCTCCTCCGGACAGTCCGTGTGATTGATCATCACTGAGGCGAGAATATTTCCTTCAACATCTTTGTAATAGATACTCAAATCGACTTCATAATCTCTCAGGTGACTCACGAATCCACCTGCAGTGCAGTAGCCATTCAGAGTCTGCCGGTAGAGGAGAAAACCAGCATTCTCAGGCGCTTGTTCTTTCGTTATGTGGAGCAGCGTAAAAACATATGAGACAGTGGTTCCGGTTACCACAACCGATTCCCATCTGGTTGATTTATCTATCATCGTGGGAAGACTCTCGTCGATCGTGCTCATTTTTTCAGCAACGACTCTGAGGTCTTCTTCAGACATAGCCTCTGCGGCGATTGCATAAAGTGGCATGAGAGTCGCCATAACCACTAGAGCAAAGCATCTATATCCCATATTCCACTCCCTTGTTAAGACGAGATAGGCATTAATTACAGATAATTAAATGAGTTATAGAGCAAACAACTCTGAGCGACGCAGCTGGTACGGTACTACTGCTGTGTTGTACATAATTCTCTGATACAGTAAAGATCGATACGAGACCTCTGGCCCGACGCACCGTCTAAAGACTCAAATCTTAACAGAAATATCGCTACAGCCAAGAAAGATATATGAAGATCACTCTGGAATATGATTGCCTGAACGGAGAATTCAGGGAAGGTGATGAGATAACCATTGATCCGACCCTGGGCATTGCCGGTGATGATCATGTGCTCATCATGTACGATGACGGTCGGATAGATATTGGCCGAACTATCATATCTCCACAATCAGAAGTCCCGCTTCTGGAAACAGGAGATGGCAAAGTGCATTTATCTACCGATGTAGATATCGCCGGAAAGGTCATCAAGCTGACCCGCGACTATTGATCCCCTTTTTTTATTCACTAGTTCAACGTCTCTGAAAGGTAGAGATATTCTGCTGGCAACGCGAAACTTTCTTAAGTTGGTCATTACGGTAAGTATTTTCATTGAGTAACTATATTGTTCTGGCGGGTTGATTACCTGTCCCTAATGTTGGAAAATTAAGTAGAGTAACCGTGATTGCTTCTTTTGTGGCGAACGCCATAAGAGTTGACTGACTATCATGAAATGAACTCATAATTCATTAATGAACACCATTGATGACGAAGAGGAGGAATTGATATGGCTACGATTACGATCTCAAGACTCCTGGGGAGTGAAGGGGCTGCAATTGCAGAAAAAGTCGCGCAAAGCCTATCCTACAAGCTCATAACTAAGCAAACCCTTGAAAAGATTCTGGAACAGTATGGCCTTGTCGAGCTAGACAGTTTCTACAAGGCACCACCGCGGATATGGTCACGGCTCGATTATGAAACCAAACATCTCGTATCCATGCTGAACAAAACCATGCTGGCTATCGCCAAGCGTGGAGAAGCGGTGATCCTTGGGCGAGGCGGCTATGCTGCCTTGAGGAATCTTTCCGGGGCAGTCCATGTTCGAGTTCAGGCCCCTCTGCCTGTTCGGGTCAGAAAGATCGTCGAGCGGGAACAAGCCGATGACATGCGCCTGATGGAGAAAATTGTCAGGGATAATGACAAAGCCAGAGCCATGTTCGTGAATGGATTCTATGATGCCGATTTCGATAAGGCCGAGCAGTTCCATCTGGTTGTTGATACCAGCCTGGTACCCGTTGATACGGCGGTGGAATGGATCATTATGGCGGCCAGGATGGCAGAAACGTCCCCAGCAGCAGGGACCTATCTGGCCAAGGACATTGACGACGATCCGATCCTGCAGGAAACGATCGATAAAGTGCTGATATCAGATTAAACGAACAGGCTCGCCTTCAACCGAGCGCTCTCGACTGAAGAACGAGCTTATCAGGATGTTTATCGCCCGCTACGGTGCGTAGGATCATCTCCGCCTTGTCGCCCCCTTGCGCTGCCAGTTAGTTTCCGGATGGAAACTAGTTAAAAAGATTAACGACTCGGCGCTGCCTGGTCTGCCCGACAATCACCAAAACGCCGCTGCAGTCCATTTTCCATTCACCCTCTGAAGAGGACCCAAACAGACTGATATGAGAGGAATTGTAATAAATAAATTTGGCCCAGCGGAAGTTCTGGAATATGAAACGCTCCCGGATCCAGTTCCTGAAGCAGATCAGGTCCTCATCCAGACCAGAGGAGCAAGCGTAAATTTTGCCGATATAAAAGCCCGTTCCGGCAGCTACCATCTCGGTAAAAAACCGCCCTTCAGCCCGGGGCTGGATGTGGCCGGAGTAGTGCTTGAAGTTGGTAGCCAGGTTGCGGACATTAAACCTGGAGATCATGTCATCGCCTTTCCAATTGCCGGATCCTATGTGGAGAAGGCAGTTGCGAACCAGGATCTCACCTTTGCAATTCCCCAATCGGTTGATCTCACCAAAGCGGCAGCGGCAGTTCTTGTTGCGGGCACTGCAACCCATATGCTCAAACAGGGTGCCCGTATTCGCAGGAATGAAAGTCTTCTCGTTCATGCTGCTGCGGGCGGGGTGGGGACGGCGGCCCTGCAGGTGGCAAAGGCTCTGGGGATCACTAAAATGTTTGGATCCATCGGCAGTCCCTGGAAAGAGTCGCACGTAAAAAGTATGGGGGCGATTGGCATAGTTGACTACAACTCACCAGACTGTGCTGAAAAAATCCTTGAGTTAACTGACAACAAAGGGGTCGATGTCATTCTCAACCCTCTGGGTGCCGAGACCATTGCGCGAGATCTTGAGTGCCTGGCCCCGTTCGGCAGGCTGGTATGCTTCGGTGAACTTAAGGACGGAACCAGCACCATACCCCAGGGCGGCTTATATACGGCCAACAAAACCATTATTGGACTAAGTTTCGGCCATTTCAGGAAAAACCGACCGGACTCCGTGAGAGAGACGATGTCCTCTGTGATAGATATGTTGGTCAATGACCGGATCGACCTAGAGGTGAGCTCATGTGTTCCGCTGGAGCATGCTGCGGAAGCTCATCGGCTGCTGGAAGAAAGAAAAACCACCGGAAAAATCGTTCTGGTTCCCTGATATCGGCCTGCCAGAAGATCATCTGCCCCCAGAACAACAGGATTGGCGCCCTGGCGCTCTTGCAGGAAGCCACAGGGGTGGTGTGCTTTGGTTCGATTACGGATACACTGCCTGGAACAATCTGGGACGAAATCACTATTGTCTTCCGTCCAGTTCATACTCTACAAGCACCCCTTCCCGCTGCATTTCATCAGCCATGGTAAAGGTGGCGAAGGTGATGGTGTCAGCCTTCTCACTCGGGTCATCCGTAAGGACATTTTTCCAGTTCAGCCTCAGCGAGATGAGCCGCATATTCAAGATATCATCAGGATTCGAAAGAATATTTTCGACAATCGTCAGCCAGTCATCCGGGGTTTCGCTGCGACGTCTGGCAAAGGCAATTTCATCTTCTGTTTCCGCCAGTAATTGTTCGATCTGTTTTTGCTTTTTAGCTTTCTCGGGGTCATAGGGGACAAAAACACACCCCATACACGCCCCGGTCCCCGTTCCAAACATCTTTTCCATGGCTCGCAGCCATTCCTGCCGCTGGTTGAGGTCCACGAGCCTGGTCCTTTTCTCCGAGAGCTGTCGGGCAGCCGCTTCTGCGAGTATGTCAAGGCTATGCTTTTCCAACGCCTGTCTTGAACTCTCCAGGGTCGTGGACAACCCCACCATCGCATGATCAGTGAAAGTGATAGCCCTCATCGCCGCATCAGCGACCATCAAATCACCAAACTGCTTCCTTCCGAAAATGGTTCGTTCCCTGCTTGTCATCGTCAAGAGCGCGACCCGCGCTGTTCCAGATAAAAGAGCCGAAGATCGTGCCAGATCTGCCTGATTCAAAAGATCTTCGAGAAGCTCAGATTTTGCAAATGCTGCTCTGACAAATGGGTCGCCGCCATGTCCATTTCGCTTCAGCCTGATCGGACCCGGGATTTCTGCCACCATTTTACGACAGTGCTCCCGGCACATCTCAAGCGGCCCCCGTAACCGTTTCCGGTAGTCTTTTGCCAGCTTTAGTTTTGGTTCGATGATATTAACCACATAGTCGATAAGCTCATGTTCCGGGTCGTTATGCTGAAACCACCCTTCTATACGGCTCCGCAGGGAATGAAAAACACCCATTTTTTCAGAAATATTAGTCTCTTTCTGTCGATTATGAGTATCTTTCATCTTCAATAAACTGAACCATGATCGTTAAAATCAGCCCGGTTCCTCTCCGACGAAAGCTTAGGCCGTGGTATCATTTTTAGAAAGCATTTTTGCTCAGTTCAGACAGAACGCAGGATATCAGAGCATAAACGGCGTCTGTTCCTGATATTCACTAAAGTCTTGATCGATGGAGCTGAAAATATTCAGAATTTGCTCCTTCGTCTCCATGGTATTTTGAACAGTTTCCTGCTCATCAAGTTTATGAAGTTGAACGATCGCAGCATCTATTGCCGACTTGAGCTCTTCTACCTTGGCACTGAGCATGCCTTTGTTCTCAACAGTAGCCCTTTCTGTCATTTTTCCCAACTCTTCAAGCCCCTGCTGCCACTCGGCAATCTTTTCATCAATGATATCTCTGTAGGTCGGTGATTGCATAGATATCCTCCTTTCCTGACCAAGGCTAGAAACATCTAAAAAGGGTCATGGTTTCCAGACTGCTTCTTTTCCATATTATAACGCATGATGCGGAGTCGGCCAAAAGTGTTCCCCCTTGGATCATGCGAGACAGACACTCGAAAAAAGCAGGTATCTGTCTATTCGATTCTGAACGAAAAAAATCTCTGTTCTGATCGCTGCTACTCTATCTCTTTAATTCCTTTGATGTTTGAGATGGCTTTTTCACATGCCTCCTTGACTTCGAGGGCCATACCCAAATCTGCGAGATAGGCTATGCGGTTCTTTACCACCAGCTCGGGCTTCTCCAGTCCGTCGACTTCCCGCATCACTGCTTTCGCTTTCTCGGTCAAGGCAAGATCGATTAATTTTTCAGTCACTTGGATGCTTCTGCTGAACTCATCGGAGCAGATCGTGCACTTGATCATTTCGACACAATTGTTCAGCGTCAATGTCCTCGTGTTCAGGACCAGGTCATACAGTTCACTATCGGCCCAGTCAGCATTGAAGTAGGCATGAATATACCCGGACGAGTTCCGGTCGCTTTTTCGAATATCTCCCTGGGCAATTTTCTCATCGTTATCCTTCTGTTCCATGAGCCGTTTCACTCGTGTTGGATAGGGTGCGATTACTCTGACGTGCAGGGTTCCTGGAATATCCTTTAAAATCACCTGAGCCCCTCGACCGACAATCAGCACATTTTCTCTGGTGGCAAATTCATAGACAGCGGCCCTGATCAGATGATCAAATATCTTTTTCCTTATGGAAAGATGCTGCAATAGCGAAGGATTTTTTTCATCGTATTTATCAACTTCAGCTTGTGAAAATCCATGCTCCGCAAGAACTGCCCCTATTTGAGCTTTATCGATTCTCTCATATCCCAGTTCATCGGCTATATCCCTGGCTATTTCATCACCAAGGCTTCCTATCTGTCTGGAAATTGTGATAATGGCCATGGTCTTGCCCTCCCCCTGAAGTTCTGGATGATTTGGCCTTATTCCACCCCCCCGTCAACTATAAAAACCGTGCTATCCGCATTCTTGTGGCGCATCGGTTTTACCGGAGCATATTCCTTCGAGTCCAGAAACGCCTGGGCGCTTTTAAGGTCAGGAAATTCGATTATTACTATCCTTACTGGTGTCCAGAGATCAGATTCTCTTACGTCCAGCCTCCCCCCTCTGGCCCGATAGACACCGCCATATTTTTCGGCGATGGGCCTGGCCAGCTTTTTATATTCCTCATACTCGCTTGCATTATGTATTTTGGTATCCACGACAATGTAGGCGCTCATCTGAAACTCTCCTGTCTAATTCATGCCTGATGCTGTTATAAGATGGAAAATTGAGTAGCGGCCCTATGGCTCCATAGCCACCGCCCCATACCTATACAAATAGTTGTGAATAAATATCCTGGCAAGGAGCAAAGCAGGTTCAAGGCACTGGGCGGGGAATAATCGTGGATTTGAAACTTCCCACTCGTTATACTCAAGCAGGCAGTATCATCAATTAACCAGAAGCCGTGATTTATATGAATATCTGTAGCACACTCCTCTTAGTTACTGCGCTGGGCTTTCCTGTTGCCGGGTTTGCTGAAAATTTCTCCAATCTTCCAGAGTCAATAGGATCAGCTCCGGCTCTTACCAGAGTGGAAGATATCCGAACGTGGGACCCGGACAACATGTATGAGCATGTTAACGGGGAAGCAGAGCTTTTGAAGCGGTACGGGGCCGCAAGCCTGACCTTCGCTGCCTACGAGAATGAAAATGGGGATTATTTTGCGATTGATGTTCTTGATCTGCAGGAGCCGATTAACGCTTATGGATTATATCGATTATATGCCGGCTGCGACGGCACCGAATATAGTGTTTTGGAGGCGACCGTCCTCGCCGATGAATACGCCCCGCATGCACTCTGGGGGCCCTATTTCTTCAGATTCAATGTCGATATAAGTGGCGATTCGGGTGGGGGAAAAGAATTGGTCGATGACTTTCTGAAAAATTTTATCAGCAGCCTGCCTGATCATCCCCCTCTGCCATCCACTCTTGAACTATTACAACAAGAAGCCCGGCAGCCTTGCGAGGTGAATTATCACCCGGAACACGTGGATTATGATTTGGAGTCAGGGCCTGGATACACCTGGACTGGCCCGGATGAACAGACCTATTTTATTGCTGTCCTGAGGTCTCCGGATGAAGCAAAACGCCATGCTGACTTGCTTAAAAACAGGGGCCTGCAAACACTCTTGGTCCTGAACAATGCCATTATCTGGCAAAAAGTTGATGAGAAAAGGCCCACCGCTTACATGGAGGAAATCCTGAAGGAGGTCATTGAGAAATGACCCTATGATCCAGGGAATCAAATGGCTCCAGCAATTTGGCCTCTTCAAACCCATATCCGGAGGTGTCGATGCAGATCCATAGACGAGAACTTCTGAAAGGAGCGGTGGCTTCACTCACCTCTTTGATTGCCCCCAGACTTTCCTTCGCTGAATCGTCAGACCCGCTGCCCAAAAGAACCCTGGGCAGAACGGGGCTGCAGGTAGCAGTGCTTGGTTATGGGGCCATGCAGGTATCCGACCCGGCTATTATTCGGCATGGTCTTGATCAGGGGATAAATTACATCGATACTGCTGACTGCTATTTAGGCGGACGCAATGAGAAAGTGGTCGGCAAAGCAGTAAAAGGAGTGAGAGAACGACTGGTTATCGCAACAAAAGTCCATATCGCCAAAGAATCCCGCATGAGAAAGTCGGCGAGTAAAAGCCTCGCTTCGCTGGGGGTAAAGAAAGTGGATCTCATGCAGCTTCATGGTCTGTCTTCAAAAGATCAGGTTGTCAGAAAAGACATCCAGCAGACCATGCAGCAAATGAAGCGGGAAGGGATGTTTGACTTTTGTGCAGTAACCACCCACTCCAATCAGATCGAGGTGCTTGAAGCGGTTGCAGAGGATGGTTTTTACGATGCTGTTCTGGTCGCCGTCAATTTCAGATCCCCTGCCAATCTTTATAAAGCCATAAAACAAGCCTCTGATGCAGGTGTTGGCATCATTGCCATGAAAACTCAAAACGGCGGGTTCGAAGATAAAGCGTGGCCTGAGCTGACTCCCCATCAAGCCGCCTTGCGATATGTGCTCGACCAGCCTGGCATCCATCTGGCGGTTCCCGGGATGCTGAGCAGGAAAATGGTGAATGAGAACCTCGGGGCCTTCGCCAGGAAGAGGGATTTATCAGATATGTTACATCTGGAAAATTACAAGTCGGATTTGCTGGGCAAGGCGTGCTCTTTCTGCTCGGGCTGTATCGACCAGTGCCGCTTTGGAATTGGTGGTATGGATGTCGCCCGAATCCAGATGTACCTTGAGGGGTATCGTGACCGTGAGCTGGCGCTGAGCAAAGGCAGAGAGGTTGTAGCCAAGGTCAGACTCTGCAGCGATTGTGAGGGATGCAGCGCAAATTGCAGTCAGGGTATAAACATCAAGGCGTCGGCTCAACAGATCCTTCGATTTTTAAGCTGACCTCAAGCTTACGCCACAACTCTTTTAGGTCTAAGACCACTCCCGATACCTTGTTCGATCACCATGGTTCAGGTAAATCAGGGAGCGGCTCCAGCGGCGCAGGGCCCGGGAATAAAAAGTGGGAGGATCAAGGCACCTGGTCGGGAACTGTCACCTCTCAATAGATAGTTGTCTTTTCATCCCGCACGTTTAATTGATTCTGCACCGAATTAATGCCGCGGATGTTTAAGATTACTTTTTCACACTCCTTTTTTATGGCGATTGAACTGACCAACCCCGATAACAGGGCAATTCCCTTGTGCAGCTCCAGATCCACCCATTCCACTTTTTCTGTAACTTCCAGAAGAGCCGCTTTGGCCCGGTGAATCAAAGAAAGGTCATACAAGTCTTCAGACATGGGGGGACTTTCTTTAATCTTATCAGCAGCGACCGCGCAGGAGATCATTTCGACACTCTCCTTCAGGGTCAGGGCCCGGGTGTTTATGACCAGATCATAGAGATCGCTGTCGTTTAAATTGGTTTCAAAGTAGTTGCTTAAATATCCTGAGGAGTCACGATCAGTCTGTCGAACGATCCTCAGTGCGTCCTTCTCCTCATATCCTCTGTGTTCCATTAAGCGGCCGACTCTGGTTTTAAAAGGTGCGATGACTCTTACATGCAGGACCCCGGGGATATCTCTCAATATCACCTGCGCCCCCCGACCGACAATCACCACATTCTTCCGGGCAGCAATTTCATTCACCGCTGCTCGAATGAAGTGTGAAAATACCTCTGTCTGAATGGAAAGGGTTTGCCACACGGATGGCTTCTTTTCATCGAATTTATCTATATCAGATAGTGAAAACCCACACTTTGAGAGGATCTCACTTATTTGAACTTTTTCGATGTATTGATAGCCCAGCGTGTCAGCCGTTGCCTTTGCTATTTCATCGCCTAAACTTCCTATCTGCCTGGAAACCGTAATAATAGCCATCTTTTTCCCTCCCTATTGAGCCCAACAGATTTTATGTGTCTAGTAAGGACGAGTCTCTCTTATTATAGCAAATTTCAGATCACTTATTGTCAGTCCTGTTCAGTACCCCCTCAGAAAAAATACCCAGTGGACCGATATTCTCTATCTGACAATAAAATGGGTTTAACCGGAAGCCTTCAAAACAGTGATGCGATCATCTGATATCAGGGCCAGGAACCGGCTGGGGAAACGTCAATGTCTTGAGTGAATCCCAAACATATTTCCTTCGGTGTCAATGGCAATGGCGATATTGCCGTAGATGCCGATGGCCATTTTCTCCTGATGCAGCGTCCCTCCGTTCTCGACCACACGGGACGCCTCGATGGCGCAGTCCTGACTGCTGAAATAAATCAGCACTCCCATGCCGTCTGAGCTCAGCTCTTCCTTTTTCACCAGGGCGCCGGCAGCCCCACCGCCATCTTCGAACATGGGGAAACACCACATCTCGATACCGGGGAACGGCGCCTGAAGCTCCTCAAGCTTGACAGCAAAGACCGCTTCATAAAACTTCCTGGCCCGGTCCATATCCTTCACGTAGATTTCAAACCAGCCTACTGCGTTCCTATTCATGACTACTGCCTCCCTGCGGTGCTGAAGCATCTGAAGAGATAAATCGATTGTCTAGGAGCGGAAACATCATTGAAGGTTGGGATTCACCCCACCTCCATTATCTCAATCCACTGCAAAAACGATAATCATCCTGGCGAGACTTAGTGATGTCCTGCAACTGCATTGGCGCAACGACGAGAATTTTTCTTGTGAATTCCTCTCTATAATTTTCTATCCTGATGGGAAATTTGCTAAATTAGTTCCCATCCGGAAACGAGGAATTTTCTTCAAGATCGAGGCGTGCGAGAAATTTTACCGTAGGCCGAGTTGATATTCCGAGGATAAAATTTCGAGCACAACGAAGCGTGGACAAAAGGGCCGTTTCCGGATGGAAACTAAATTAATTTGTTATGACCATGGCCAAATAGTGGGTTCTTGATTCCGTTGACTGGCTGCTTCCCCCAATCATCCATTCCCAAATTGGTTATCCGCTGAAAGTGAATAAATTATCCATGGTAAAGACCTACTCGACCCCAGACTAGAGGCAGCAAACCGATGTCAGAAAAACAAGTAACACCCCCTTTTCCTGCGCTTCGATTCGACAGCGATTATTCAATGGATAAAGCCTTGCTTAATCGTTGGCCGTTAAAAGCATTTCCGGGCAATGCTCGGCCCCGAAAGGAAGTGGCGCAGCTGCTCCGGGCCTGCCAGGGGATGCCCTGAGGAAAGGTTATGGAATCCTCCTATTCAATTGCTGCGGATGCAATTCTGATCGTCCATTTCGCCTTTATAGTCTTTGTCCTGGGTGGACAGGCCTGCGTAATTATCGGCTACTTCCGGGACTGGCGCTGGGTGCGCAATCTGAGCTTCCGGATCAGCCATCTTCTGGCCATAGGAATAGTTGTGGCCCAGACCTGGGCCAGTCAACTCTGCCCGCTCACCATCTGGGAAAGTAAACTCCGGCAGGCGGCGGGAGAGCAACCGTATCAAGGAACCTTCGTTGCAGCCTGGATCGGCAGACTGGTATACTATGACTTACCTTTATGGGTATTTACTGCGGCCTACTCGTTATTTTTCGCCCTGGTTCTCATCACCTGGATCTGGGTCAGGCCGGGAAAAGACTTGACCACCAAATAAGCTGGAGAGAGGGCGGCAAAAGAGCTCCTGGAAGATGAAGGAAAAATTGATCCTCGGTATCAAAGAACAGGTATAATCATTTCAGGGGGGAATCTGGATCTGGAAAACCTGCCTTTTTAACAGGTGTAAAACTGCACTGATCCTTGCACTTCAATCGACTTTGCTCGCCCACAGAAGCCCATGGTTTCATCTCTTATATTCTGCTGTGATAGCCCCACCCTGACAACAAAAAGAGCAGAACGCTGTAATTGGCGGAAAAATAATTCCCGGAGTCTGTTATGATGCTCTGATGGAACTGGTTCGAGATATATGGCTGGCAACGCTGGGACTGTTGTTTTTTGCTCTTGTTGCCATCGCAGCCTATTACAGAAGGGATTTAGAGAACCATCCAGAGATGGGTATGCTGTTCATGATCCTCGGTTTTATCTCCACATTCGTCTTTTTCGGCGGCATATTTCTCTACATTGGCGCTGCTTTGGTCCGCAGCATTCTGGGATTATTCGCCTAGTTATAGAGCAGGATTCTCCACTGGGGAGAAAATGCAGCTCGACAGGAGCATTTTGTCCTTGGTGCTCTTGACCACAGGCGCTGGCTGCTAGAGCTTCAGAAAGTCCTTTTAGCGGTTCTCAATAGCCCGGATACAAGAAAAAGGGACGCTCGACCAGGCATCATGGCGAGGCCAGAGGGATCCGCTTGGGAGTCTTTAACATCCGGCGCCACAACTTCCCCTGTCTATACGGGAAATTCCCCCGACCGCGTTGCTTCCTCCGGAGAAGGTATAAAAAAGAGATTGAGACGCTTCACCTTCCCACCTTCGATCTCAACCGTAGCTGAAGCGACCATATTCTCCCTGCTGTACTGGGATAAAACGGCGCACGGCCGGGTGCGGCCAGTTTTATGGATCTCTCCCATTTCTGCCCAGACCGGGGCGTCATCAGCGACTTTTTCCAGATTCTTTGCCAGGTGCTCAAGAAACGCTTGCTTCCCCTGTACCGGTTCAGCTTGAACCTGTGATTTAAACTCAATGTCCTCGGCGATATACGGTTCGAAATGCTCGAGGCTGCGGGTATTCATCATGCGGGCATAGGCTTTTACTGCGTCGTACTCTGTCAGCACCATAGCGTGTTCCTTTTTTTATCAGAAAATAATCTGGTTTTTCACCGGGAGCCTTACCGTAAATACTGCCCCTGTCCTGCCATCCCGCAGATTGTTGCCGGTCAGTCTGCCGCCATGATATTCAATGATGGTTCTGGCAATATAGAGACCTAATCCCAGATGGGGGCGGGTGTCTTTGGATACGCGGCTGGAGACCATATATTCGAATATCTGCGGGCCTATATCCGGATCAATAGTGGATCCCTGATTGATCAGCCGCAGGGAGATGAAGCTATTATCCTGATCCAGTACCAGCTCAATCGGTGTCCCGGGCCGGTGATACGAAACTGCGTTTTCAACGAGTTTGTCAAGCGCTTGCAGAAGACGATCAACGTCACCTCTGGTCTCTGCCGTCCATTCGGGCCGCTGAAAAATAAATTCCACATCCGGAAACGCTTTGCGCCAGACCAGGTCCAACCATCTTGAAATCGCTTCGCCGAAGTCGATAGCCTCCATGTGCTCGTGCGAAAGAGACGCTTTCAAGGTTACCCCTTCACGGATAGCAGTCAACAGCTCATGCAGTTGCCGGGTGTTGTGCTTGGCCCCCTCGAGATATTCGAGAACCTGCACCTGCGGTTCAGCAAGTTCCTCCTCGATATTTTTCAGTGAGGCGGCAACACCGGCGAGCGGAGTGCGCATCTCATGTTCCAGGTTATCGGCCATTCGCTCTCGATAGTCGATCTGTTCCTGGAGCTGTTTGAGCATGGTGTCCAGGGTCCGGCCAAGGTCCCCGATCTCGTCTCTTGCTTCAGTCTTGGTAATAACATTTTGAATTTTGCCGTCCTCGGTGATTGAAGCATCGGCCTGGTTTCGCAATGTCCTGATCCTCGAAGAAATGACAAAGGCAAAGGCGAACAGCGCCCCTCCGCCTATCAGAAAAGCCATCACGGAAAGCAGCACTGTCTCTTCAATTAACTGGTTGCTCAAGGACAATATTGAATTAGTTGTCTGTTCAACGACAACCACGGTAATGACCTCTCCTCTGTCATAAACGGGAGCTATGGCGGCCATCACCTCAACTAGACCGTCTTCGATATGGTAGCGGGTGATGGAGTTCTTTCCCTCAAAACCCTCCTTTATTCCCTGAATGTCAACCTCGGTGGGCTGGGAGGCGGAATCCTCAATATCTGTGGAAAACGAACTGGTAAATAAACGAGACAGGGGCTGGAAGATAGCGTGTACCCTGCTCATCAGATGACTGAAAATATCATCTGCGGCCTGCTCATGATTCTGGATCTCATGCAGACCGCCCACCTCTGCTCTCACCCGTTGATTTCGATCCACCACACGAATGCGGGCATAGGGGCGGTCCAGTGATTTAAGGATAGTTTCGATTGCGGTGGAAGTAGTGAGCAGCCAGCCAAGCTCCTCCGAATCCTCCTGCAGGCTGACGGTACCGATAACAGCTCCGGGGCCGCCGGTTTCCTTGTCATCCACATCGGCCACCGCAAAGGCCAGCTTGTCACCCAGCATATCAGCATGAATGCGCACCTCCAGCGTGTAGCCTTTATCGGTCTCATTCCACATGCCGATGATTCTATTTTCAGTGGGTGGGTCGATAAAGGAGTTGACCGGTTTCAGAACCCCAATCACCAGACCAGGCTTTTGCGGAGCTAAAAGATAGGTGTGCTGTTCGCCATTCTTTTCAATGACGATCTTCAAATGATCGGAGCCGTCGAAATCGAGCGGGTTGGCCCCCTGATAGACCAGACGGTCGTCTTTGACATCAAAAAGGGCATAGAGAAATTCATCCTGTTTGCCGGCAATATAGCGAAAGCTAAGACTTTCCGGATCGAAATCGGGATCTTCGTTGAGCAGATGTTCCTGCCCGAAGGTCTGGGCTTTGGAAATTTCCGGCAACCAGTCAGTTATCACATTATCGTCAATTTTAATGGCGTTGGACAATTGGAAAAGGTAGAGGTCCCGCCCCGGCTGCAGAGAATGGAATCGCTCCTGAACGAAGAGCTCGGCACGATTGCTAAGTGCAGTTGAAACTGCGGTGGCGGTGAGGTTGAGTGCATCCTCCTGGCTGGCGATAAGACTTGCCTTCAGGCTGCTGTTCAAGCGCAAGCCCAGGAGCGGGATGATCAGCAGCAGCAGAGAGACCAGGGCCAGTTTTACTCTTAGGGTCGCACGCATCATCAGGCCGAGTGCCACCGGTAACCCATGCCATATTCAGAACGAATATGGTCAAAGTCAGGATCGATTTCCCGGAACTTGTTCCTGATCCTTCTGATATGGGCGGTTATGGTATTGTTGGTGACGACTGCATTGGCGGCGTCCATCAGTTGCTCATGGGTTTTCAGATGACCCGGGCGCCTGGCTATGGCTGACAGAATCCAGAATTCGGTGAGGGTCAGCAGCACCGGTTTGTCCCGCCAGGAGACTTCCTTTCGGGCCTCATCTATGCGCAGCTGTGAATGTTCGATCAGGTCTTCTTCCCCGCTGTTTCCGGAACGAAGTATCTCAACCGTACGAAACATAGCCGATATGCGGGCAGGCAGAAAATCAAGCGTGGTCACATCCTTGGTGAGATAATCCCAGCCGCCCAGCCTCAAGCCCGAGACGCGGTCGATGTCCGAGTTGCGGGCCGTGAGAAAGATGATGGGTATGGTGGGAGACAGCGTCCGCAGATGGCGGCACAACTCAAAGCCCGCATCGATCTCGTCACCCAGCATGATATCCAGAATGACCAGGTCGGGCAGACTTGTCTCAAAAGCGTCGATGGCCTGCTGCTTCTCACTACAGACACTGACGTCATAGCCGCTGCGTTCGAGCGCCTTGACATAATTCTCCTGCAGTTGAGGATCGTCTTCTACCAGAGTGATTCGATAACCCATAAATATCAGTTCTGCTGGTGGAGGTTTATACGCATACTGCACCTGTTAACACAGAATTATAGCCGATTCCAGCCTCCAGACCTAATAGTCATAATCTGTCATAATTATTTTGTGATATGTCATTTTTGGATCATCCGTTTGTCACTTTCAAACCCTACAATGGCTCCTAACGATACATTGATCTCACGCTAATTGCGTCTGATCCATTGGCGACAAGGCGATCGAAACAAGATCTGGGAGGAATTTATGAAGCGCATAGTTGTCTTATTTTTTCTGATTCTAGGAATCATCAATCTGGCTTTTTTTTCGCGAGCCGCCTCACCCGGACAAGGCTCGCTCTCGCCATATTTCTTCATTGAAGGCAAGGAATCATCAGTTGAAAACTTCCCCCTGAAAGATACCAGAGTCGATGTGGCGGTGAGTGGAATAATAGCTGCGGTAACCGTAACCCAGACCTATTCCAACCTGGGAAGCGAACCGATCAACGGCAGCTATATCTTCCCGGGGTCCACCAGTGCCGCCGTACACGGAATGAAGATGACCATCGGCGACAGGGTCATCAAAGCCAAGATAAAGGAAAAAGAAAAAGCCCGAAAAGCCTTTGAGACGGCAAAAAAAGAGGGTAAAAACGCCTCTCTTCTCGAACAGAAACGGCCCAACGTCTTCAGTATGGAGGTGGCCAACGTCATGCCCGGCGACACCATCGAGGTCGAACTCAAATATACAGAGCTCCTGGTCCCGGAAAGTGGCGTCTATGAATTCGTCTACCCCACCGTCGTTGGGCCCCGCTATACGTCGCTGGCCCCTGAACAAGCATCCGACTCGGAGAAATGGGTGCATAATCCGTATTTGAAGCAGGGAAGCGACCCTCGCACAGATTTTTCCATCAGGGTTTCTCTGGCCGCCGGCATGCCGATTCAGGAGATCAGCTCCAGCTCACATGATATCGACGTCAAATTCGGAAATGAATCACAGGCCTTGGTTGGACTTGCCAATCAGGATGGTTTCGGCGGGGATCGCGACTTCATTCTCAGATACCGTTTGTCGGGTAACCAGATAACCTCCGGGCTGATTTTGCAGCAGGGAGACGAGGAGAATTTCTTCCTGTTGATGACTCAGCCCCCAAAGAGAGTAGAGCAGAACACAATCCCGGCCAGGGAGTATGTCTTCGTCATAGACGTTTCAGGATCGATGTCAGGCTACCCGCTGGACACCGCAAAACTGCTTATCAAAGAGCTGATCGGGGGGTTGCTGCCGACCGACACCTTCAATGTGATGTTCTTTGCCGGCGACTCGGAAATATTGTCGCCAGCCTCGGTTCCCGCCACTCCGACAAATATTCAACGGGCCATGAATATGATAGATGGCAGCAAGGGCGGCGGCGGCACAGAATTGCTGAAAGCGATGAAGCGGGCCATGAAGCTGCCCAAACAGGAAGGTCTCTCAAGAACAATGGTAGTTATTACCGACGGCTATATACACGCCGAGCAGGAAGTCTTTGAGCTGATTCAGCAGAACCTCGATCGCACCAATGTCTTCACCTTTGGTATCGGCAGCAGCGTCAACCGTTACCTGCTCGAGGGAATGGCGAAATCGGGCCAGGGGGAACCTGTTATCGTGACCAAGGCCAACGAGGCGCAAGCCGCTGCGGAGAGGTTCAGTCAATATGTCTCAAACCCGGTGTTGACCGACATCCAGGTCAGCTTCGATGGAATCGAAGTGTATGATGTGGAACCGCCGACCGTGCCGGACCTTTTTGCCGAGCGTCCTATTGTCGTTTTTGGTAAATGGAAAGGCGAACCAGCAGGGCTGGTGAGTGTCACCGGAACTAATGGTGCAGGGGTCTACCAGAGAAAAATTCCGGTGGGCGGGGCTGTGACCAAAGGCCATGATGGAGCCTTGAATTACCTCTGGGCCCGAAATCGAATCTCCCGTATTTCAGATTTCAATGGCCGTCAGGGCAACGCCCACAAACGAGACGAAATCGTCTCCCTCGGTCTGAAATATAACCTGTTAACGCCGTTCACCTCTTTCATTGCAATTGATGAGATCATCAGAAACCCGAACCAGGACAGCAGAGAGGTGAAGCAGCCGCTTACTCTGCCAAAAAACGTTTCAAATCTGGCTGTCGGCGGCGGCGTGAAAACCGTTCCGGAACCAGGCCTTATTCTCCTCGCCGCCCTGCTGCTTGCCTCAACTATGATACCACGCCTGCGGAGGAGGAGTGGATAGCCAAATGAGCATCGACTGGAGTCGATCTTCCTTGGCGCACAAGGCGGTCGTCACTTCAATCGTACTTGCTGCGGCCTACCTGCTCAAAGCATATTACCGCGGGGCGGCCAGCGAAGATCTGAGCTGGATATTAGGACCTGTTGCCCGCTTGGTGGAATTGTTCTCGAATCTGAATTTCGTGCACGAGCCGGGATATGGCTGGGTTGACGTCGAACATGATGTGGTAATCGCGCCGGCCTGCGCCGGGGTTAACTTTTACATCATCGCCTTTTGCATGTCGGCCTTCCAGTTAACCCAAAGAGTACAGCGACTGGCCGGGACCCTGACAAAAATAATGATCGCTGGATTCTTATCCTATTGGGTCGCGATCCTTGCCAATGTCCTGCGGATATTGCTGGCGACTTATTTTTACGCTGTCGAGTTCCACTGGTCATGGTTGAGTTCTGAAGCTGTCCACCGGATTGTCGGAACCTGTGTCTTTTATCTGCTTCTCTTTTCCTACTCCAGGGCCATTTCCGCCTGGCATAACCGCCAGGCTCCCGAACACCGAACTGATAAACCCCAGAGTCCGAGAACCAAGCCATTGATATTTATTGTTCCGTTATTCTGGTATCTTGCCTTCTCCCTTGGGGTTCCTCTTGTGAATCAGGCCTTTCTGGCTCACCCGGAGAGTTTCATCAGACATGCACTGCAGGTTGTTGCGGTGACTGTTGTCTTGACCCTGATTGGGCTGACCTCACATTGTTTGATCGTCCGGTTTAGAAAGGTATGAGCCTTGCCCCTATTCTGTAAAGGGCTCACGCATGGTCACAAACTCCTCGGCGCTGCTTGGATGAATGCCCACGGTGCGGTCAAAGTCGGTCTTGGTAGCCCCGGCCTTCAGGGCGACCGCAAAGCCCTGCAGGATTTCTCCTGCGTCCGGCCCCACCATGTGCACCCCCAGAACCCGGTCACTAGCGCCGTCCACCACGAGTTTCATGAGTGTTTTTTCGTCAACCCTGCCGAGGGCATATTTCATCGGCCTGAACACCGTTTTGAAAATGACAACCCGGTCATAGCGCTCCCGGGCCTGGGCCTCGGTCAGGCCGACCGTCCCGAGAGGCGGCTGGCTGAAAATCGCCGTCGGGATGTTGGAGTAATCCATCGTCCGCTCTTCCCCACCGAAGTGGTTGGCTGAAAAGATGCGGCCCTCATTGATCGCCACCGGCGTCAGGTTCATGCGGTCTGTCACATCACCGATGGCATAAATATTATCGACGGACGTCTGCATCCGCTCATCGACCTCGATGGCCCCTGCCTCGTTCAGGGCGACACCGATCCCGGCAAGTCCGAGACCGGCGGTGTTGGGTGTGCGTCCAGTGGCAAAGAGCACCTGATCAAAGGTCCTGCTGTCGCATTCCTCACAGATCACCCGCAGGCCGTCCGCGGTTTTCTCGACCCGGTCGACGTTGGTGGCGCACCTGATGGTGATCCCCTTTTTCACCTGCTCGGCCAGCAGATGTTCGGCCAGATCCGCATCGAACCCGCGCAGGAGGCGGGAGCTTCGCACAACCCGGGTAATCTTGACGCCGAGCCCGTGGAAAATGGAGGCGAATTCCTGGGCAATATAGCCGCCGCCGACAATGGCCATGGTGCGGGGCAGCGTGTCGAGCAGAAATACATCGTCCGAGACGATGACATGCTCTTTACCCGGAAAATCAGGGACGAAGGGCGACCCGCCGGTGGCGATCATGATCCGGTCGGCGGTGATCTGCTCGTTGCCGACCTGCAGGGTGCGTGCATCCAGAAAACGAGCCGCATCCTGGTAGACCCGCACGTTGAACTTCTCCAGCAGACCGTCGTAGATACCGTTGAGCCGCCGCAGCTCCGCCTGGACCCCGTCACGCAGTTCGGCCCAGTCAAGTGTTGCATCATGGCAGGTCCAGCCCAGACTCACCGCATTGCACAATTCTTCCGCGGCGAGCGAGGCATACATCAGGAATTTTTTCGGGACGCAGCCGCGATTCACACAGGTGCCGCCCAGACGCTCACCTTCCGCCAGACCGACCTTGGCGCCCAGCGCCGCCGAACTCCTGGCACAGGCGACCCCGCCCGAACCTCCTCCAATGACAAACAGATCGTAATGGGCCATACTTTACTCCCTGCGCGGCACCCAAGCCGCTTCAGCCCGCTGCATGCTCGAAGCGCTCTTGGCCCGCAAATGATTATTTTTAGGCCTTTCCCGAATTAATAGGGGAAAAGCGACGCGGTGAAATAGCCGGTTATGCCCTATTTGAATATTTGCTTAGTAGTTTATCCAGACTATTTGCAAAGGCCTGTTTATCGCGTGGGTTCAGAGCCGGCGGGCCGCCGGTTTCCAGGCCGCTCGACCGCAGAGAATCGAGAAAATCTCTGGTACTCAACCGCTCTTTTATATTCTCTTCAGAATAGATTTCCCCACGCGGATTGAGAGCAAGCCCCCCTTTTTCTACTATTCGAGCAGCCAGCGGAATATCGGCTGTAATTACAAGATCACCAGAGTCAATTTTATTCACTATTTCAGTGTCCGCTACATCTTGGCCATGTGGAACCTGGAGGAATCTAATAAATGAAGATTTTGGTATGCGAAAACGACTATTGGCGACCAAGGTTAACTGCAGTCGTGTCCTTTCGGCCGCTTTGTAGAGTATCTCTTTGATCACTACCGGACAGGCGTCCGCATCTACCCAGATTTTCATTTTATCTATCTGTTCTGCCGTGGTGGCCTTTTATCGGGTCGCACAATCTTCCATTCTGGAAAGGGAACTTACAACCATCTTTTACTTGATAATCGAGACAGCGGGAAGGATGAACACCATCGAAAGCGAGAGGAAGAATTTCTCCTTGCGGGTATTGCTTATCAAAAAATGTACTTTGACAGCCGATCGGGCATAGCGCTATAATTTCACTCAAATCGTCAGTAGTGGTTAAGAGACGCTGGAAGCATGACTTAACACTGCCCAGCTGCTGCCCACCTTCGGATAAAGCGCAAATTCCGGAAGAGCGGGAGGTGGGACCTGATTAAACAGAGCTACATGGGAGGTCAGCATGTACATCAGATACCTGGTTATATCCGTTTTTATTATGTTTGTTGCCGCAACTTTTCAGGGATGCAGTAAAGAAATGATAGGCGGCGCCGCTGTCGGCGCGGCTGGAGTCGGTGCGGCTTATGAATATCAGAACAAAAAGCAAATGGATCGCCTGGAAGAGGATTTCAAAGCGGGCAATATCACCAAAGAGGAATATCTCAAGCGCAAAGAGGATATCAAGAGCGGCTCGATTATCTACTGATTTCAACGTCTAATGCGGGCGGTGATGGTATTGCCACTTTTTTATCCGGGCTAACCTTCTGCTACCCTGAGTACTATCACCGCCTGCTCAACTAAAGATGTTTTCTGTATCTTCAGGTGCGAGGGTCACTCCTCCTTGAACTTCCTGGCAATCGGCTCAAAATCATACGCTGGATACACCTCGTAGCGGAACGCCCCCCACGCCTTCTGTTCTATGTAGCGGTTCAGGTTGCGGAGAGCAGAGGGTGCCAAGCGTAATTGGATGATGAACCCGTATGACATAGCGACTACCCAGGAGACAAGTTCGCAACCCTCTGGCGGAAATTCCCGGTAGAACCCTGTTTCCTTCAGGTATCCCATTATCTCGTTTAGGTTCTTTGACTGGTCATGGCGTAAAATTACAGTTACAAGTAATTTGTCATCAGTTCCCATACTGCCCCCTATGATTGGTTATTGATTGAGCTTATATACCGAGATCTTACCGCGGCATTTATTTATCCTCCACTAGTTTCTGATCGGAACCGTCCTTGCTTCCACCTGGCCTTCCCATCTCGAAGGAATCACCACGACTCTTTTCCCCAGAAGCTTCAGGTAAAGACCTTGTTTTTTAGCCGGACAGCCCCTGGTAGAAAGGTTAAAATGAATCGTTCTATGGCAAGCTAAGAGACGGGCAACTTAAAGGAGAATTACAGATATTGATCGAACAATGGCAGAAGTTGTATAATAGTATTCGTCCGAATAATTCGTTTAGCCGCCAGCCACCGGCACCTGAAGCGGTGCAGGTCAATCATATACCCCAAGCACAGAGGAAAGACGTGGACCTTCAAATTCACTAACTTAAAAGTGGACCGGTCAGGTGAGGCAGGTCAAGGTGGTGGCCGTCAGTGGCGCAGCTCTAATAGACTGTCCCTGGGTAAACATTCATAGATAAATGACGAGGGCATACATGACCAGATATATCCTTTATAGTGGCACAGTATATTTGATCATAGCTGGCATTTCACCTGGCTTTGCAGCGTTTACATCACAATTTGCCACATCTAACGAGTGTGCATTCTGCCACACCTCCAGTTCCTCTGCTTTGATTGACAGTCAAGGAAACGACCTATCAATAGCCGATGACTGGAGTGCAACCATGATGGCCAACTCCTTCAGAGACCCGCTCTTTCGTGCCAAGGTTGAATCAGAGATTGTCCGCAATCCTCACCTGGCTGCAGCGATAGAAGATAAATGTCTCACCTGCCACGCGCCGATGGCCCGAACCCAAGCGATTCGAGATGGTCTTGACACCTATTCATTATCTGAGGCCGAAACCACTCCGTTCGCCTCTGATGGTGTCAGCTGCACGCTTTGTCATCAGATTCAAAATGAGGGTTTGGATGATGAATCGAGTTTCTCCGGAAATTACGTTATCAGTGACGAGCGAAAAATCTTTGGCCCATATGAACAAGTGTTCGCAAACCCTATGATCAATCATGTGGACTATTTACCAATATACGGCACACAGGTTGATAAACCGGAGTTCTGTGCAACCTGCCACACCCTATTTACGCCGATTGTTGCTGAAGATGGTCAGATTGCTGGGGAATTTCCAGAGCAGACTCCCTATTTGGAGTGGCTGAATAGTTCTTATTCCTCACCTGAGAACTATCAATCCTGCCAGGATTGCCATATGCCGAAGGTTAACGAACCAGTCAAAATTACCAATCGACCGCCATGGTACCAGGTAAAACAGACACCGTTCTGGAAACACCACTTCATAGGTGGAAACACATTTATTTTAGAGATGCTGCAAGATAACCGACAGCGTCTCGGCAGTCCCATTCCCGAAGCGCTGTTCGAGCAAACTATCAAAAGAACGGAAGAACGTTTGAGCCAGGAAGCGGCGGAAATTAGTATTATGCGGGTGGAGCAGAAAGATGCTCGGCTCCAGGTGGATGTGAGTGTCGCCAACAGAACAGGCCATAAATTACCTACAGGATTTCCGTCAAGAAGGGTCTGGCTTTATCTTTCAGTTGCGGACCTCAAGGAACGAGTGATCTTCGAATCCGGGAGTTATACGTCTGAAGGTGAAATTGTTGGCCTGGACAGCACCTATGAACCTCATCACATGGTCATCGACTCATTTGACCAAATACAGATTTATCAGTCTATCATGGGCGATGTTTCAGGAAAAAAGACCAGTACATTGCTGAGCGCAGCAATTTATTTAAAGGACAATCGCCTTCCGCCCAAAGGATATCAGCGGACAGGGCAAATGGCGTCCTTTACCGGCATAAAGGGAAAGGCTGCCACTGATATGAATTTCAATGCGGCCGGCACTCAGGAGGGTTCTGGAACCGATATTGTCACTTATGATATAGATTTGAATGATGCTCTCTTTCCTTTAACGATCAAAGTAAAACTCCTTTATCAATCCAGCAGTCCTCAATTTCTCGATAATCTTCTTCAGGACGATTCTCCGGCGATTTCTAGATTCAAGGAAATGTACGCCCATACTGACAATACCCCGACTGTTCTTGATTCGATAACTTACAGCTGGTCTGAGTAGGTGTGATCGGAGAAAGGCTCGATTTTTGATGTCAACGGAAGGATTGAGATGCTGTTGGAAACCATTGAAGCATTTGTAAATATAGAAGACTTCAATTCTTTCGCTATTAAAATCCTCAACCACGCCGTGGTCTTGACTTTCATATTTAAATTGAGATATGACTAAGAAGTAATGGGCAAATACCCAAAATACCACAATGTAATACAACTAAATGAAAGGAGCTTAGCATGAGAAAACTGATGTCCCTCCTAATCGCAGTAACCTTGGTTGCTTCTATGACTGTTTCTCCAGTATTTGCTGCTGGAGGAAAAAACCGCGGTGACGTTGGTGAAGATATAGGAGGAACTGTAGACCAAGGAGAGGCAGGTGGCGTTGCAGGAAAAGCTCCTACTAGTACTCCAGGAGTTGTAAGGTAGACTAAAATCCTTATCAATAGCTATATTTAAATACCTACAACAAAAGAGGCATTCCTTCCAGGACGATTCTGATTTTTTCTTCAGCTGAGCACTTTCGACGGGTCTTCCGCCGAATCTGTCGTACGACAGATTCGGCACTGTCTTTGGCTGACATGATCGACACTCCTTTGGGTTAAATTCTACCTCGGAGTCTCTCTTAATTCTTGTCCTATTTTTGTCTCACATGGTCTGACGGGCAACAGTGATGATATAATTTTGTCATTTTAGTGCGTCCAAGAGATATGCTGGAGTTATGAGGAGGGACAAGAGGTGGGGGGCAAAATCTATTTATTGTTGAATATCTTCCTCTTGCGAAATGGCTTTAATTATTTGTGCTAAGAGTGTTTCTTGAACCCTGGTTAATTTTCCAAATTTTGCACCTACGACAGTAGGTAAGTGCTTATTGTTGCCATTTTCAGCCATTGAAACCCATGCTCGGTTTGCAGTTAAACCTTCAAGTGAAGCTGCTGAGGCCAGAATGTCTGTATCCCAGGAATCGGGGACAGAGGTGTCTGGAGGGCATTTGAAACGAAACCCACCCCTGCTGATGTCTATAAGCTGAAAGATGCCATGGGATGACACCGCTACTGAATTTTCAATTTTATACCGCTTATGTTGTCTACGGTTTTCAGCCGTTGATCGCATAGATAGATTTCCAGTTAACGAACAACCGTCATCCCATTAAAGATGACTTTGTACTCGCTTCCTTTTGGTATCTTACCTGCCTGCATATCATTCCCATTCATCGATGTCAATGATATGGGGGCAAAATGGGGAACGGCATTGCGTTGCTCTGATTCTTTAATCAGCCTATCTCGCGTGGCATTGTCAATCACCCCTGCATCAGGATGCCAGGCAGTACGAATTGCGATCAGCAAGGCTTTGTCGTTTGCTATGGTAAATAGTTGGAAATGATGGCCCGGGTCTTTGTTCACATCATGAATCGTGAACCCAACCCGGTCCAGAAGATCGATGACATAGTTAATACCAAGCTCATGGATGTTCTGGTTAGACTGTAAATGTTTCTGAATCATGGTCATTTAATCATGAAGATTGAGCTGTAATTTTCCTGCGCAACGATGTGGTAGTCCTGAGGTGAAGCGGCCTGCAAACCACCTCACCCAGGAGAGATAAGAATTACTACAATGCCACATTGTTACATTAATCATTTTTTTGTTAGGTCGCAAACAAAAAGGGCGGTGTGACCAAGGGAATTGGCCACACCGCCAAGAAGTGGCAAAATGCAGCATACGAAGTGAGCGTATACCACAATGTGATACTATCGGATTATGGAAAAAAACGCCACAATAAAATGAGACCACCATCACAGATCCTGATTCAACCGCCCTTTCTCAAGATAACCTTACTATTTAGTTTCCATCCGGAAACGAGCAATTTTCTGCAAGATCGGGGCGTGCGAGAAATTTTACCGCAGGCCGAGTCGATATTCCGAGGATGAAATTCCGAGCACAACGAAGCGTGGACAAAAGGGCCGTTTCCGGATGGAAACTAGTTAGCAGCACACGAAAATGCCTGTGTATATGCAGAGTTTAGAATAGCTATTCCCTTTTCGTTCAGTTCTTCTGGATGATCCTTCATATATTTAATCGCTATCTGGGCTAATTGATTAATTTCAACCGGCTTATCCCCAATGCAAAAGATCGGCTTAATGAGGACGCTTTCTAACCATTTTTCATAATAGCCATTCCATTCGGCTACGCCCTTGATATATCCATAGCAAAACTCAGATTCGCTCAGCCAATCCAATTTCGCCTGTAATGACGAATTGCTGATGCTCTCCGGACCCTCGATCAACGCCTCACATGCCTTAAGGAGATACTTCCCAGTATCTAAATCTGAGCTGTCCTGCCCATAAGATGCCGCCGGAAAAACAATCGCCGCGACCAGCAAAGACAAAATTATTTTTCGCATTGTTCCCTCCATCAGTTAGATTTCTTTCACCTTCCTGACCCAAACATGGACTTCTCTTGTGTATAGCTTTTATTAGTCTTTCACTTACCTGTCTCTTTTGACGGCTAAGAAGTCGAATTTGACCAACACAAGATACGAGGTCATGTCATCGTCTACAATCTGATAACAACGATAGACGTGATTTCAGCTCGTGACAAGGAGATCATCGCATTTCATCCTTAACAACCCCCTTGAGGATAAACAGCCAGACCATCCGCTTTACAAAAATCGCAGATGAGCGCTGAAATCTCTTTATAATTGTCATACTTTGATTGCGCCTTGCCCTAACTATCATTAAGATTTTTGTGCTATCCAATATACCACAGAGGTTATGGAAATCCGGTTTTAATCTTTTGAATTGGAGGTGCTGTTATGTCACCAAAACGAATGATGCAAAGCGTTTTTGTCTTGTCCCTGATTTCTTTCTTCTTGTCAGGATGTTCGACCACAAAACTGGTTACCAGTTGGAGTGATCCGAATTTCGCTGAACTGCCGATCCAAAAGGTGTTGATCGTCGGTGTCATGAAAAATGATCTCAACCGCAGGGCCTATGAAACGCACTTTGCTGAGCAACTGGAGAAGCAAGGGATTGCAGGAACCGCAGCCCATCAGGTGATCTCTGACTCTGGCGGCTACACAGAGGAAAAAATCCGTTCAGCGGTGCAAAAGGTAGGCGCAGATGCAGCCATTATCGCTCGGCTTGCGGACGTCGAAAAAAAGGAGCGCTATGTACCGCCCACCTATGAATATGAGCCGGTATTCGGCTATGGGCGTGGATTCTATGGCTATTATGGTATGTCGACTCGCTATGTCAGCATGCCTGGTTACACCACAACCGATACCATTGTAAAACTGGAAACTGTCGTGTTTTCAACTCGTACAGAAAAGATGATATGGGCTGGAGCTACCAGAAGTTTCAATCCGACCTCGGCGACCAGCGTCATAAAGGAGAATACTCAGATCATCATCAATGACATGAAGGAATCGGGACTCCTTTAAAGGGCTGGGACGATGAGAGCCTCGGTTCCTGTATCCAGTTCCAGATAAGCTTAAGCAAATGTCATTTCATGGTTGGCTGCTTTGCTTCGCACCAAACTTGAGCCGTACTATAACATAACAACATTAGTTCAAGGCGCCCACCCAGGCAAGGCACGAGCGAGGAGCCGGCGGAGCAGCCTGTTAGCGCTGTGAGCAGGCACCGCAGCGAGTAACGCCGCCTGGTGGGATGGATTGGACTTATGTCGTTATGTTTAGTTTGCCGGATTCGGTCCATACAAACCAACGCCCAATTCACCGGCAATCAGTCTAATCGCGCGCCTGGACGTTCCGATAGAAGA
This sequence comes from uncultured delta proteobacterium, assembly GCA_963759125.1. Taxonomy (GTDB): domain Bacteria; phylum Desulfobacterota; class Desulfobulbia; order Desulfobulbales; family Desulfocapsaceae; genus JABDQA01. The sequence continues at coordinate 1,131,477 of CAVWXN010000005.1, read as the reverse complement.
CCATACCGTTGGGGCCCCAATATTCGATGGAATTAGGAAAGACATCGATATCCATAAAGGTGCTCCAGTACTGACCAGCATCGAACTGGCCTAATTCGCCCCAGGCGTGACGCAGGCGAAAGGTGGTCTGGCCGGGTGTGCACACTCGCTTGTCCGCTTCAACTTTTTGTTATGCATTAATCCTATCTATGTTGATCAACCAGAATTGGATTCCCGTCCGGATCTTCAATCAGAAAACTACCTGGGCCAGAACCTTGCCCGCAATCGCCGCCCAGTGACTCAAATCCAAGCTTCTCGTAGAACTCCTTTGAAGCCCCAATATCCTTGACAGTAAGGCTTACGGAAAATGCACCTAAGTTCATTCTTCTCTCCTGTTATCGTAATTTTGTTTGAGTTGAACCTGCGGCAGGCATCGCTGGTTGGCAATGACGCGCAGGGGATTTATCATTCTGATTCAATGCGATTGTAGCTTTACACTTCATTGCTCATCCGGGTGATAAGCCGCAGTGATGGCTTTTTTATGGTTGTAACTGGCGACAATTTAACCCTATGTGAGAGATACGGGCATTGATATTTTTCCTTATGGCCTTTGAGAATGGATGTCGTTACGATGGAAGAGGTTTGCTCTGGTTACCTTAACTCATGAAGAAGATATGTCATGTCGATATGCTTATTGTGAAGTTACCAATTTGATATCATTTTTTCTGGACTAGTGCTCAACCATTGGTTTTTTAGTTGTGTGGCTGCATTTTAAGTTGATTTCTTTTAAATTGACCAGCAAAAGGCGCTTAGAGAACGTTTCAGACCCAGCATCGGTGACCAGAAGTGACATTTGAGTATCAGGTAATACGAAGACCCCGAAGAAAAACGGCAGCAATTACTGTCAAGCCGGACGGCACCGTTCAGGTGCTGGTCCCCGCCTCACTATCGGAAGATAGAGTCATTGACTTGATCGAGCGAAAAGACCGATGGATCAAAGAGAAGATAGCTGATTTTGAAAAAATTAAGCGTAACAACAGGCAGAAAAAATATGGATCAGGTGAATATTTTGCTTACCTTGGCAGGAATTACCGGCTGAAGGTAGTGACAGGTGATCCAGAAAACAATCCTGTGAAGCTGATGAATGGCAGCTTCCATATCCATGTTCCAGCCAACCTTGCCAAGAACGCACATGATCAGTTTGTGGTTGATCAATTAACTGGTTGGTACCAGTCGCATGCTGCTGTCCGTTTACAAGAGAAGGCCCAAAGTTTTGCTCAACTGATGGGTGTGACTCCTGCTTCAGTTGGCATCAAGGGATATAAAAGCAGATTGGGTAGTTGTCACTCTGACGGAAGGGTCTATTTCAATTGGCGGATCATCATGGCCCCTCCTGTGGTAGTAGATTATGTCATTGTTCATGAGTTGAGTCATCTTGTCCACCATGACCATTCAAAGAATTTCTGGAACTATGTTGAAGGAGTGCTGCCGGATTACCTTGAGAGCAAAGCATGGTTGCGGACCAATGGTCGGGGATTAAGGGTATGACCCAACAAATGCCTGTTGCTCCCAGGAATTGAATTAATGGTTCAATGGCTCTCATACATGTCACACTATCGTAAACCATATGGAGGGATCTGAAATGCAAAAAGCCATTTTCCTTATTATTTCAGCTCTATTGCTGCTGTCATCATGTACCTGGGTTGAACCTACTTCACAGGGCAGTGAGATCAGACTTGTGGATCGCAACGAGGAGTTTGGGCAAAAAGACAATTTTTCAAGGTAGCCTTAATTAAAGATGAATCACATAGAAACTAAATTGCCAACCTTTTACTATAAGTCCTTACATGTGTCTTGAAGATCGATTCACGCTATGTTGGGAGTATCTATTGCACCATACTCCTGACCTTGCACAAAGTGTTGTCAATTATATAGCTGATAATACCGGAATTCCTAGTCATAGGCATAGGCTCACCTCTAGTCGTTAAATAACATACTAAGGTGTCCGGTTCAAATGGGGGCCACTGCACTGAGCAAATAATTAAGGCACAGAGTAATTATCAGTTCTCTTGCATATGGATTAGGGGATGAAAACTAAAAATTCTTTTAAGACTGTTGATAACTGTCTATTCTGTTATGAAAAAATAGCAACCAGAGTTATTGCAGAAGTTGGTTCAGTGATAGCTATTAGAGATATTTATCCTGTTTCTAATGATCATCTGCTCATCATCCCTAAGAATCATTCCGATAATTACTTTGAGCTTTTACCTGAAGAAAAGAAAGATATAGACCAACTCCTTTCAGTGTTAAGGGCTGAACTGCTTGAAGGTGACCCAAGTATAACTGGATTCAATATCGGTGTTAATTGTGGCGAGTCAGCAGGACAGACTATATTCCATTGCCATATTCACTTAATACCAAGAAGAGATGGAGACACACCAAATCCGAGAGGCGGTGTACGTGGGGTAATTCCAGATAAAATGGGTTACTGAGACTGTTGAAAGGTACGTGTAAAACCTCTGACAACATGGCTGAACATACAGAAAAAAAGTGCCCCAAATGTGGCCAGCGATTACGTTTCCCCAAAAATGTTGGTGGGGTGCTTATGGCTTGTCCTTCATGTGGAGAAAAGTTTAATTCCGACTTTAAACTCGGCAGTGCCAAGCAAAGTGCTGCGCATCAAGGATTATTCATAACTCTTTTCGAACTGCCATATAAAATTGTTAGCCGCATCGGTCGGCTTATTTTCCCAAAATAGCTCCGATCGGCAATCTTGACTTTTGGTCAACTAAGACTCTCTTTCAGCAACTCTTAACCTCCCCCCGGAAACTTGGACATATCAAAACTAGAGATTTTCCGGCAAAATGCCGCTAGTTTTAAGGAGGGCTTTTGCCATGAAGCGATCGAAATTTACCGATCAGGAACAAGAATAAAAGCTGCTTGAGAAAGAGGTAAACCCTAACTTTCAACCTGGTATTGAAACTATGGGCGGCTCATGCGCACTTTCAGCCTTTCGACCATCAGAGGCTGCTACTGGCTTTATGTCCATGACATCACTGCGTTGGTGAATTGCATAGACCTAACCTCTATGGTGAGCGGCGGCGTTTAAGCCCTGCGCCTAACTTCTTTATTGGGCTATTTTCGTCGTTCATTCCAGCCAGATCTTATTGATCTCTAGATGGAACGACTCTGACTTTCCGTTGGCGATGAGGAATCGCACTTGTGCCATGGTTTGGCCCGGGTAGTTGGGGATAGCCAATCGCTCCCCGCGATAAACAGGATACATCTTTGCCAGGGGAACCTCCACCGTCTGCCATGCTTTAGTCGTCTGGAATTCGTAGACATAGTAATGCCGTCCGTCTCTATCTGCTTCCACAATAAATTGGTAACGCTTGCCATCGCCTTTAAGCCGAATGAAGGCAGTGAGGAAGGGTGAGACGTCGATGGGCTTGAAATAGTGCTGTACAGACGAGAATCCCCCATTGTTCTCGAGTGATACCACACCGGAAAAGACCCCGTTTCCCGCATCATTGATGGAGAACTCACCTTTCGAACGCCCGCCCATCACAACATCGTCTTCGACTTCCCAGCCACTCGGGTCTGCCTCCTTGCTGAAATCGAACACCATCATCTCATCGGAGGGGGGCCTGACCACGTGTTCTTCGTTGTTCAGATGTCCATCACTGGCTGATGCTTGATATATGCCCAAGCAACACCAGGCGCCAACTACGCCTAATATAAGAATAGTTGTTTTGCTCACTATTATCCTCCTGTATCGGCCCAACAAGTTAGAATTGTTCCCGATTTGCCGGACAGAACATTTGGGTGATTAGATGACAATACCTGCCGTCCAGCAATTTGCACTTTGGGATTGGCATCTCGAAGATTTTATATTTGTGCAACCGGTACGACTTTACACTACTAATGTATCTATTAAGAATGGATAGTAAACTCTCAGGCTAGTTCTTCCCAGTTCTTCCCGCTTTTCTCAAATTTCTGCAAATTGATGGCTCGGCGGCGGCGATTCGGCAGGTTCACAGGAATAAGATCAATATAGGATAGATGGCTCTGGAATTAAGTTTTGATCTGGCAACGTTAAAAAGCTGATATGGTATTGGACCGATTTAACGGGGGGAGGTCACTTGTACTGCAAGCAGAGAACCCCTCCATTTTTCAGAAAGGAGAATAAATATTGGTGAAATTTTCCTATCATTTATGATGCTTTCTCTGTAAGTTCCACAACTGTTTTCCTGTCTTTCTATCTGCAAACAAATGCAAATCGAAACAGCTATGACGATTCACTAACCGATTTGAATAGAACCTTTGCAAAGACCTCTACAGTGGTCAGAGTCTGAACAACTCATAAGTATGCATTGCCAAGACAAAGAGTTATACATTTTGTCCGCTGTGTTATGAAAAACAGTCGAACGCAGCAGCAGTCTCTTGCAGGTCCGAGCCTTTTCTGCATGCTGCATCTGTTTTTGCTGGTATCTTTGTTCTTTTTTGCCTTCCTTCCGAACACTTACGCAAATGAACTGAAAGAAAAGAAACGCGTTCTTGTTATTTTTTCTTCACATAGTGATTTCCCAGCCTACCCCATGATAGCACAAGGCATCAAGCAGGGGTTAGGAGCAGGCACGGAATTTGATATTGAGTATTTCATCGAATATATGGATTCCTACGGAATCCTCACTTAGGAAGTGTTACCCCTTTTTCTGATTATGCTGCGCTCATTAATTGGTAATTAAGACACAACCTGCGCGGCGACAACGGCCAGGCAACTGGTGGTCTCGCTGTGGATAGCAACCTTGGCTGGAAGGGTCCGGAGTCTTACGTTGCCACGATTCCCCAGGTCTTCGACCTCTGGCAGGATCCACAGGAGCGCTACGATATCTTCATGAACAACTACACAGAGCGAACCTGGACAATGGTGACGATCAGCGAGGCGATCAAGAAGAAGATGGAAACCTACGTGAAGTACCCGCCACGGCCGTTGCAGAGCATGAGCTACTCGGGCCCGATCACGCTCAGCTCCTATTTCCGCTTCCTGCACGTCCGCGAGCAGCTCGAGAAGGAGGGCGTCAAGATCCCGATTCCCACCGGAAATTAGGACTCAGTAATCCACCCCCGGGCGATTCATGGCGACTGCGTCGCCATGAATCGCGCTGCTGGCGCGATAATTTTTTCCCCGGCAGGTTATCGGAATCCTTAACATTGCCACTTCAAATATCTTACTTTCTGTAATATTTCATAACCTTACATTCCTACTGTTTATGTGCGTGAATACCTTCCGAGAAAATGGAGGAAACTGCTAAATCACCAGTTTATCAGGTGTATTACTTTGTTGGAGTCAGCGATTAACTTCAAAGAAATGTCAAGAAGTCAAGCCCGATCCCATTTCAATACACCACGGTTTCTGCGGACAGCGTATCCACGCTATCCACTGAGATCGTTCGTTAGTGATTCAATCTCTGATTCATTTAACTATCTGCATCTTCGGAGCTACCCACTTCCCTTCCAGAGCGGCGTCTTCCGGCCAATATAGGCGCATCGCTGACCAGAAGGGTCCGTTCGGTGCAGGCTGTTCAAGGAATGCCGAAAGGGTTTGTGCGCGCTAACCGGCCTGGATTTTTTTCACATTGTCGAGATCGGCGGAATCAAAGAGTTGGGTACGATATATCGCTAAAGCAAATTCGGTTTCAGCACAAAACACCTTCTCGACTCCCTCCGGGGGGTTCTCCATTCCAGCGTGCGCCTGCCACAAGGAAATTACCGCCATCATTACTCGTGGTGCGGCTGCCGATGTAATCAAAGTTGGCCGTGTAGGCGTCAACCAACTGGATCGAGAAATAGCGGTTTTTTTCGATCTTTGGCACTGTGAGAACCATGGGTTCGGTCCGCAGATCCTTTCCCAACATAGAATATGGGGTGTCAGAATTGGGTGACTGGACAGCCTTGTCTTCTGGCGTGTAGACCCGCGGTATGTTTTTGAGGGTATTGAACGGCGCTTTTTATTCAGGGCCTTCGGTATCCATGAGGTAAGCGTATACAATGCGGTAGTTGTCCACCATCGGGTTGCCATAGATATAAGCTTCCTTTGCGGTAACGCTGTTGGCAGACTGGGCGTGGGTCGTTGCAGACGGCACGGCTAAAAGCAGTGCAAGCGTGCACGTGAATATATTGAGGATCGGGGTTTTCACAGCGTTTTATCTCCTAGCTATGTGTTTAGTTGAAACCCATGCGTATTTTTAAACAAAGAAATCACATCCAAAACGATAGATTCAATTAGGTTTGCTTTAATTTTTATTCTTCCGTATATGAAACCTTATCCACTGCTGACACCGCTAGCGGCCCGTCTTTAGCGAAGGAAACAGTTGTTTGCGGGAAAGGAATCTCAATATTTTCCTGATCAAAGCGCCGCTTGATATTTAGCAACAGATCACACTGCAGGAGAAAGCCCTCTCCTGGATTGGCTGCCCATGCCCAGGCGCGAAGATTAACAGAAGAGTCGCCTAGACTGATAATACGCACCACTGCCTCTGGGTCACCGTTGGCTTTCTGCTCTGGTGTGCGGTGATCAATGTGTAGCGGGTGATTAATGATTTCTTCCGACATAATTGCCATGGCAATACCCACATCAGAAGAATAGCCAATACCAATATCAATATACTTACAAATACGGTCATCCGTATGGTTGGCATTTACAAGTACCTGGCTGCTAACCTGCGAGTTAGGTATGATTACTCGATTGTTTTCAATATCCCGCAGAATAGTTTCACGGAGGGTGATGTCCTCAACTACGCCACTATATGTATCATCAAAGGTAATCCTGTCACCAATTTTGAACGGCCTAAAAAACACAATGAGAACACCACTAACCAGATTACTTAAAACCTGTTGGGATGCCAATCCACCCACTACAGTTATAATGCCAGCGCCCGCAAGCAACGAATGCCCAATGATTTTAAACTCTGGTATTTGGATTAAGGCAGCGCTTGTGCCAATGATATAGATGATAGAAGAAATGAGGCGACGGATAAAAATTATGCTCGTTCGATCAACTCGTCCTCTACCTATATGAATAGAAAACAGTCTGTTGAATACCCGATTCACAATCAAGACAGCAAGGAATGTTGCAGCCATTATGCAAACAATGATAACAAGCACTCTGATATCTGCTGGCACTCGCTCAAATATGGTATTCACTCGTGAGATCCTCGTTTCAACACTTTACGTATAATAGACGGCAGACCTTTTTGGAGAACTTTCTTTTTAATATCAGCGCAATTTTTTAATCACTAGATAAGAATTGGCAATCATAGCGCTGCTAGTGGAGTTACGCAAGTTTAACCCTCTTCCTGTGCACCTACCGTTTGATATGGGCCATGCGCCAACCTGATCAAAAATCAGACATTTATAGGAAGTGTTCCCCGTCAGACCGTGTATGAGTTCCCTATCTCAGGTAGATTTCCATTCTTCCACAATCCAGAATAGCTTGATCCGTCAGGAAGGATCATTGTACCTCTGCCGTTATTGCAATCTCTTTTAGTGCAATGGTTTTGGGGGGAGGAAGTTGAGAAGTTAGGGGATCCGGTTTTCTTTGCGCTCTTATAACTTTGAGTGGATGTATAACCTGTCGAGACACGGTAGGCGGGGAGTATTTTTTAATTCCTTTTTGGGCCAGGGATTCTGTTGTTATACTAATCGAAGGAGTGTTCAAAGATTTAGAACCATAGCTTTTGTTACTGCTTGGTAAAGCAGAAAGAATCCAAGCAATAAACAGACAAATCAAGCCAACACTGATGGTCAGATATACTATATCCTCAATGCTAATTCCCCATCTACTTTTCATTGCTAGATCTCAAATTAAAAAAAATCCAGTCATTAGCAATAAAGTGTTGCAGCCCCAATACTGTCAAAATTCTGTCACACGTCTATCGCGTATGATTTAACAAATGCAAGATTGATACCATGTTTATTTGATCCCAAAGATGGTGTCTGGCAAAGGCACACTTTCTATATGGCATTCATTGTTTTAAATGCAGAGTCGAGTAGCCCGGGGGAATTTCGCCCCCAGGCCCTCACACAACCGGGCATGAGCCTCTCCTGACCAGCTCACCTTTCAAGAAGCCGTGATTGTTGGTCTTTGAGTCGATCGAGGCCAACAAGAATATAATGGAGAAATGTGGACGAAACGTTGTTTCTGGATATGAGGTGTCATTTGTTGTGTGACTATCCAATATGATCATGTAGTAAATACTTCCTTGAATTTAGTGGCTAATTTTTATCTTAAATAATTCTATGTAGTTGAATATATTTTCACCTGTTGTTACTGTAATTCCGGTAAACGATGAAATCGGAAATCAGTCTCTAAATTCCAAAATGATTTAAAACAGATAAGTCTGCCAAGCCGGTTTTCGGAAAAGGGATAATCGTGGAGGTTGCGCCCGCGGAGACATTTCTCAATCAATGCCTGCTCCTGGACATTGAAACCAATGAGAACAATAAAATTTATGCAGTAGGTGCTCTTTACCAGGGCCATCGTCTTCATTATGGTCCGGATAAACCTGTTACCGGGGAGCAATTAGTTGAAATTGATAGGCTTGCCCGAGATGCGCGATTTATCCTGGGCCACAATATCATCACTCATGATATCCCGCGCCTTAAAGAGGCTCATCCCGGCCTTCGTTTTGTAAAAAATCCTGCGGTAGACACCCTCTATTTATCACCGCTGGCTTTTCCGGAAAATCCGTATCACCGGCTTGTAAAAGATTACAAGATCGTCAGGGACAGCGTTAACAACCCGGCTGAAGATGCCGCTCTGGCCGGTAGGATTTTTTCCGAGCAATGGGAGGCGTTTGCCGGGCAGCTCGAGCAGGAGACGGATATCCCGCTCCTTTACAGGAGTTTTCTGGATACTGATAAAACGCTTGTCGGGACGGCACAGGCGCTTGAAGCCATTGGGGTTCCGGTATTGTCGGGTGATAATCTCTACGACGCCTTTGCCCGGTATGCGTCAAAACATGCCTGTGTCGCAGCGGTTCAAAACCTTGTTGACCAACTCGTACGCGGTGAACTTGAACATCCGCAATTTGCCTATATCTGCGCATGGCTGAGTGTTGCCGGTGGAAATTCGCTTCTACCGCCGTGGGTGAGACACCGGTTCAAACGCATGCCGGCGTTGCTCCACCAGTTGCGGGAAGTGGGCTGCTCTAGTCCTTCTTGCGTGTATTGCAGTAAACATCATGATCCTCACTATTACCTCAAACGATATTACGGGTTTGAGAAGTTTAGAGAGACCCCGGCAACTCAGGACGACAAAAGTCTTCAGGAAGAGATCGTCAAATCCGCAGCCGCCAATGCAACGATTTTTGCAACCCTGCCTACTGGCGGCGGCAAGTCCTTATGTTATCTGCTGCCTGCCCTGATGCGTTATCAGCGGAGAAATATGCTCACTATCGTGATATCTCCGCTGCAGGCGTTGATGAAGGATCAGGTTGACAATTTCTCGAACAATACCGGCACGCGGATCGCTGCGGCGATATACGGCCTGCAGACGCTGCCTGAGAGGGGAGTGGTGCAGGAAGGGGTACGGTTGGGCGATATCGGTATCCTGTATGTTTCTCCCGAGCAATTGCGCAACAAGTCTTTTGTAAAGACAATAAGTCAGCGGGAAATCGGAGCCTGGATATTTGATGAAGCGCATTGCCTTTCAAAGTGGGGACACGATTTCAGACCGGATTACCTCTACGCGATAAAATTTATCCGTGAATTTGCTTTGCAGGAGGAAGCAAAAATACCGCCAGTCCAATGCTTTACTGCGACAGCAAAAAATGATGTGCGGTCGGAAATTATCGACCTGGTCCAAAGTCAGCTCGGCCTGCGGGTACTGGAGTTTGAAGGGGGTCATGAACGAGCGAATCTGCGCTTTGAAGTATGGTCGGTCAACCCCCATGAAAAAACCGAAGTAATCATAGAGTTGTTGAATGCTCGATATGACGGTAAAGGCAGCGTCGTTATTTATTGCGCGAGCAGGAAGAAGACAGAGCGACTTGCAGAAGCTCTCCAACAATCCGATTTTGAAGCTGAGGCATTTCACGCGGGCCTTGAGCCGACTTTGAAGCGCCGCATACAGGATGGTTTTGTGCAAGGATCGACACCGATTATCTGCGCGACCAATGCATTCGGCATGGGGATTGACAAGGATGATGTAAGGCTGGTCATTCACGCGGATATTCCCGGTTCACTGGAAAACTATCTCCAGGAAGCCGGTCGTGCCGGTCGGGATCGAAAGCAGGCAGAATGTATTCTGATTTTTACCGATCAGGATATCGAGGGACAATTCAGCCTGAGTGCACGTGCTCGTCTGACGAGAAAAGAAATAGCGCAACTGCTCAAAGGGATCAGAAATGCCGCCAAAGGGCGTGAAGACATCGTCTTGACCTCCGGCGAAATACTTCGCCTGGAATCTGTTGATATCGATCCTGAAACGTTTACTGATCCAGATACCAAGATAAAGACCGCTGTCGCCTGGCTGGAGCGAGCCGGATTTATAGAGCGGAAAGAAAACGACACCCGGGTTTTTCAGGGAAAACCGCTCGTTCTCAATCTCGATGAAGCGAGGAAGCGCATTACTGATCTCAATCTCCCGAAACGTCAGCAGGAAAGATGGGTAGCCATCATGCAACTGATGCTGGAACAAAACACCGGGAAGGGGTTCAGTGCCGATGAAATAGCCTGTCTCACTTCTTTTGGAAAACAAAAAGACGACCCGGAAACAGAGACTGAGGCCCAACGGGTTATCCGGACACTAGATGATATGGCGCAGCTGGGGCTGCTTGCCAAAGAGACTACGCTCTCGGCGTTCATCCGGTATAAGACGAAAGACAATTCGGAGATGAAGCTTTCCCGATTATGCTCAGTAGAAAAAGAGTTTTTGAGAATATTAAAAGAAAGCGCTCCCGAGGCTGATACAGAAACTCCGCTCTCTCTCGACTTGCGCCAGATAAACCAGCAATTGTTAAATGCAGAGTACAATGACTGCACGCCTCAAAGCCTGCGGATCTTCTTATACGGTTTGAGCAGGGACGGAAAGGGCATTGCCGGAAAGAAAGGAAGTTTATCTGTCGCGGCTACGAGTCGAGATGTCTACTCGGTGCAATTACATCGTGATTGGGATTCCTTGGAGAAAACCGTCAGGGTTCGTCAGCAGGCATCAGTAGTTGCACTTGGGGTGATTTGCCTTGCGGTCCCGTCAGAGAGCAAGCCCAATGCGAACCTGCTTGTCGAGTTTACCCTTGAGGACATCATGGCCGGGCTGCGCCGGGACCTGACTCTTCGGCCGATATTAAGCGATCCCCTGGCCGTTGCTGAGCGGGCCTTGACGTTTATGCATGAACAGTCGGTGATCGATCTTCAACACGGTCTTGCTGTCTTTCGCCAGGGTATGACACTGATGATAACCGAGGGAAACCGGCGACGCTCTTACACCAATGCCGATTTTGATCCATTGCAGACGCATTACAAGGAACGAAATTTCCAAATCCATGTAATGAACGAATATGCAAAAAAGGCACTCGATAAACTGGCGGCGGCCAAGAACCTCATTGCGTCATATTTTACGGATGATAAGGACGAGTTCATCAAACGCTATTTTCCGGGAAGAGAGAAATACCTTGGTCTAGCGACGACCGAAAAATCTTACCAGAGAATCGTCGACGATCTGAAAAATCGTCCCCAGGAAAGGATTGTCAAAGCAAGTCCGGACAGCAATATTTTAATCCTTGCCGGGCCCGGTGCCGGTAAAACCCGAGTCGTTGCCCATCGGGTCGCCTACCTGCTGCGGGTCGAGCGCGTGCCTGCTCGTTCGATCCTCGTGCTGTGTTTCAACAGGGGCGCAGTGCATAGTCTGCGGGTGCGTGTACGGGACCTGGTCGGAGCCGATATGCGGGGGGTGACGACGCTGACCTTTCACGGACTGGCTTTGAGACTCACCGGTCAATCCCTGGTTCCGAACGGTGCCACGAAGCGAGACGGGGCAATCGATTACGATCAAATAATCAATGATGCCAATGCCTTGCTGAGAGGAGAGACCGACACACTCGGTTTCGACAAAGATACTTCCCGTGATATTCTGGTGGGCAGATTCAGTCATATCCTCGTTGATGAGTATCAGGACATTGATAATGACCAGTATGAACTTGTGTCACTTCTCGCCGGCCGCACCCTTGAAGAAAGTGATTTGAAGCTTTCGATTCTGGCAGTTGGAGACGACGATCAGAACATCTACCGGTTCAGGGGCGCAAATGTCGATTTCATCAGAAAATTCCGGGATGATTACCAGGCAACCGAGCACTACCTGGTGGAAAACTACCGATCTTCTGCAAATATTATCGCCGCTTCTAACCAGATTATTGCGCAGAACAGGGACCGGATGAAAACTGCGCATCCGATTGTCGTCAATAGGGACCGAAACAAGCTGCCCGAGGGCGGCAACTGGCAGCGCGTCGATCATCTGGTTCACGGAAAAGTTCAGATTCTGCAGGTAGAAAAAACAGAAGATCAGGCAGCTGCAATCCTGCATGAACTCACTCGCCTCAAGGGACTCAGTGATCAGTTCTCATTGGCCGATACCGCAATTCTTGCACGCGAGTGGAAGGAGCTTGACGCGATAAGAAACTGCTTTGAATACCATAACATCCCGGTCAATTTGAATTGGGGGAAAAGCTCTTTTCCAGTTTTATCGCGTATCAGGGAATATTCGATTCTGTTGCAGCATCTAAAAGAGAACCGGGAAAAGCAGATGTCCGTAAGTGCAATGCTGCGATTTCTGCCTGAATCGGAAAACAGCGATACGATCTGGCAGGCACACCTGCGTAACCTCATCGAAGAATGGCGCAGAGAAACCAACGACCGGGCACAACCGGTTCAGAAGATCGAAGCATATCTGTATGAATCACTGGCCGATCAATATCGCTCGAGATACCTGAAAAACGGGATATTTCTCTCGACTGTTCATTCGGTCAAGGGCCTGGAGTTCGATCATGTTTTTGTGCTCGGCGGCAGCTGGCATAGACAGAATGGTGCTGAGATGGAGGAGGAGCGTCGGCTTTTTTATGTGGCGATGACCAGGGCACGCGAAACCCTGCAGCTCATTGAGCTGGATCAGGGTGAAAACCCGTATACCCGAGATATCGAGGGTGGTCATGTATTGAGACGCCGGGTTGATGTGCCCGTAGATATGCGCCTGCCCTCTAAGGAATATCATATTATCGGGATGAAGGATCTCTATCTTGATTATGCAGGATGCTTCCCACAACGGCATGAAGTACATGAAGCGATAAGACGTTGCAGAACAGCTGACAATCTCAAGACCGTGATTCGTGAGGAGCACATCTACCTGGCCGATGATACCGATACCATAATCGCCCGCCTGTCAAAAGCAGCGCGGGATACCTGGCTTCCGAAGGTTGACAGGATCCGGGAGATAAATGTGCTGGCCATGGTGCGGTGGGACAAGGAGGATATTTCTGAAGAAGTTTACGCAGACAGGTGCAAATGCGAGGCGTGGGAAGTTCCGGTGTGTGAGTTTGTAACCAGATAAGGAACAACTAAAATAGAGATATCTGCAAACAAATCATAATCTTATCCAGCTAGTATAATGTCGAATATTAATCTAATACCTTCTTTTTGCTGACAGAAATGATCGTGCCGGTACTCGGCAACCAGATCGTTTCCAGGCAGATCACTTGTGCGGATAAGGTCGGTCCAGCGATCCAGGATGCGCCGTTTATACGGCAGTGCATGAGATGTTGATGTTTGAGGGGCAGAGCGAGATCGTGGGCGTGGGTGAGAATTTGTTACGCCTGAGCGTATACCTGTCGTTTCGGTCATGGTGTCCTCCTTTTTCTTTTGTTGAAAAAACAGGATGTTAATGACCGAATCATACCATCTTACTCGGTGGTCTTATGCTTCCGTATACACAGTAAGAGTTTCTGATTAGGAGCTTCTCGGGTAGCCAAAGATTGGCAGAAATAATCTTGAATTGAGAGGAGTGATCAGTTTTTCACATTGTCGGGAATAAACTCCAAGGCTTTGGTAGCCGCTTGAAGTCCCTGTTCAGCAGCTTTTTTGAACCATTTAGCAGCTTTCCTTTCATCCTGTGGTACACCTTGACCGTCTAAATACAACCAACCTAAATCCAGTTGGGATTTCGCATCCCCTTGTTCAGCTGCTTTTCTGAACCATTCAGCGGCCTGGGCATAGTCCTTCTGTACGCCATCTCCAGCGATATACATTAAGGCCAAATTACGCTGTGCGTGAACACTTCCACGTTCGGCATCAGACTCATACATTTTAGCTAAGTTATTATTTCCGGTCTTGATTCCATTTATATTCTTAATCAACTCCAGATTCTTAATAGCTATGACATCCCCCTGCTTGGCTGCTTTTCCGTACCACTTTGCTGCTTCTTCGTAATCTTGTGTTGTTACTCCAAAGCCTCGATGGTAAACCACCCCAAGGTTACGCTGGGCGGACACATTATCTTGTTCAGCTGCTTTCCGAGTCCATTTAATTGCCTCATTGATGTCCTGTTCGACACCTTCACCTTTAAGGTACATTGCCCCTAGACTGACTTGAGCTAGATCCAAACCCTGTTCAGCAGCCTTTTTATACCATTTAAATGATTCTTTAAAATCTTGTGCTACACCATCTCCACCTAGGTATAAAGTTCCCAAGTTGTTTTGAGCCATACTATCGCCTTGCTCAGCAGCCTTTCTATACCATTTGGCAGCTTTTTTATAGTCTTGTCGTTCACCTTTGCCTTGGTCATACATGTCCCCCAGTGCAAACTGACCTTTGGCATACCCTTGCTCAGCAGACTTTCTGAACCATTTAACAGCAACCTTATGATTCTCGATTCCCTCCATACCAGCATACTGTTCTCCAAGGTTATACTGAGCAACAGCATCACCTTGTTTTGCTAGAGTTTCAAGACTAGGTGGGCTAGCATTGGCGGCTTGATGGTTTGAAAGTAATGACATCCAGAGAAATGCAACAAAGATTTGAGCCAAGAAACGAAGACCTGAAGTATTCATATCTCCTCCCCCAAAGAAGACTGAACAAATTGGTAGGCGCTTCTTATGATACACCACGAAGTGTGGTTGATAAATGGAACGATGTGGTGGGGAGTTGGATTGGACTGCCTGTACAAACCTTCTAATAAATGATGCCGATAGAAACCGTAGGTTCTTCCTGTGAAGATGATTTCAGCGAGTGGTAATTGAAATCAACATTGCCATGACGAAGATAGTCAAAGTTGTCTTCAAGTTAATCGAAGGTGCTGGTTGTTTACATTCGACACAAACTCCATGATTAACGCTATTGCTGCATGTGGCAAATTCAGGGTCGACCTTCTCACCCCATCTAAATTTGCCTACTGAAACCCAATTATCATTATACTGATCACTCAAACAAAAATACTACGTGTATGTCTGATACAGGGCCCTCACCACGCACTCCCCTACCCCCTTTTCAGAAAAAGGAGCCCCAGGTCCCCTACCAAGAGATTAGATATAGGACCGAGAACCTGTCTAAACACCAGTTTTTTTTGGGTTAGACAAAAGCGGACTTATGCGGTCAGAAAACGACGCACGGTGTTAGCTATAGGTAAATCGGAGGTAAATCGGGGGCAGACCCCATTTTTCTCTCATCCATAAAAACATCCATGAGGATCGCGCTCTATTTCCTCAAGGATGGTTTCCAGCGACGTGGATTCAGGAAGTGGCGGGTAGCTGTGCCATCTAAAATCTGCCCGCATCCAGTAGAGCTTCCATAACTTTTGAGATTTAACATAGGTGGCTTTGGCAACAGGCTGTTCCAGCTTGTTTTCAGGGTTATCCCACTGAGGCCGGATCTCGTAGATGACAAAACTTTGGTTGTCGATTCTGTATGCCAGATCGAGCTTGGATCTTATGGACGGTTTCGGCCGATGATCCTCTACATACCGGCCGACAAGTTTTTCAATTCGTTTTATTTCAAACTCACTGAGTGCCATATCTGTGTTGACCTACCATTGATTAACCATATTTGATTCAGGGTGCCCTTCAGTCATATGAGCAAGATACCAAAAAAGTGATAATAGTGGGATCTTGATCTTAGTTACGGTGTTTAGCCAACAGTCTGTCACTTCTATTCAGTACGATTGGGCGATTCTAGATACTTAAAATTCTTATTACAACTGAGGAAAACATGAGACAACGATTCATGCAGTTCAACTTTGCCATCCTCTTGTTATTTTTTCTTTCCGGCTGTGCGGGCATGCAGACCGGATACGATCCACCGAGCGTCAGCCTGACCAGTTTTCGCTTCATCCCGGGTGATTCGATTGTTCCCAGATTTGAGGTTGGGCTGCGTATCATCAACCCCAACCGCGACGCTCTGAAACTGGAGGGACTGTTCTACAGCATCAGCATAGAAGATAATAACATTATCTCGGGAGTTGCCAATGATTTGCCCAGAATCGAGGGCTATGGAGCAGAAGACATTCTACTCGAGGCAATGGTTGATGTCGTAGGCGGAGCAAAACTGCTGCAGTCGCTTTTACACAGCCAGAAAGGCAGCCTTGAATATGGCTTCAACGTCAAACTGGACCTGGGCTCTTTTCAGCCACCGTTGAGGGTCTCGGAAAAGGGGGAGTTCTCGATGAGCGACACTGCAATAAATCGGGGGCAGAGGTTTGGTTCAAGACCAACCGGAAATGAATCAGGAAGTTATTATGAACTTACCGATCCGCCCCTTTGAGCTTGTAAGTTGCTGGAAATGAGAAAAGAAAGATCAATACCGATCTAAGATCCCTGGTTTCCTGCGGTGATCCAGCCATTTCAGCACGCTCACAAACGGATACTGTTCGAGGATTCCGTGGTTGTCGATGTCCTTCACTTTGATGCCCGTGAACCCCGGGGTGAAAATACCGCACAGAAACTTGGCAGCATTTATGGGCGACCACTGGTCGCCCACTTCATCCCTAAAACTGGCGACCAGTTCTTGTGGGTCTAACTCATCAAGCGAAGTGAGGGTGGTTGTGTGTATTATATCAGCCTTGCCTGAGGTGCATACTGAACAGTGACCACACGATGCTTCCCGACGTAGCTCCCCAAAATAAGCTGCCAGACGATTATTTAAACAGGTATCGCTTTCAAAGAGATCGATCAAGGCGTGAATCCTTGCTATCTCTTGGCGTTCCCTGTCACTAAATTTTTCAAATATTTTTCCTCCTAACTCCTGCACTTCAAAAGATTTATCCAGTATGTCGTGTACTTCTACCGCCTGTTTTGACTGCAGGTCGAGCCAGCCTTGCTGGTTGAAATATTCGATCGCTGCAATGACCCGATGGCGGTCGCACGAGTAGTTCTTGACTATCCCGTCTACGTCGATGTAGGTCCAGCGCCGCTTTGAATTACAGTGATTAAAAATCGCTTTGACGAACGTTTGCCGCTCTCCGTTAAATTGCTCAATGATCTGTTCCTTGCCATGGTTGTAGGTGAAATAATATGAGTCGAAATAGGAATATTTCGGCCGGATGATGCCCTCTTGGTCGAGGTAGATAAGCAAGGTTTTAAACGGAAGAGTCCTGATGTCAAGGCGACGGCTAAGGCTAGTCAACCTCACATGCCATTGCTCGCCTTGCTGAAGTTTAATTTCCCCAAGTAGATTACAAATCGCCTTTTTCGTCGGGGTGTCCCCATGAACGAAATTCTCAAGCACATGCATACTATCGCGGTTCGCAAGCACTTCGCACAAGGCGAGCTCCCCATCTCTGCCGGCACGGCCTATCTCCTGGCTGTACCCCTCAATTGATTTCGGTAAATCGTAATGGAACACGCGCCTGATGTCGTCCTTATCTATGCCCATCCCAAAAGCTATGGTCGCTACCACACAGTGTAGATCTCCCGCCATGAACATATTCTGCACATGCTCGCGGTCATCACTAGGCATTCCCGCATGGTAGGCAGCCGCCCTCACCTGCCTGTTGGCCAAATATTCTGAGACGTCCTCGGCAGTTTGCTGCCGGGTTACATAGACGATGGTTGGCGCACGCACATCTTCATTAATCCGTGCATTGAGCTGCGCAAGCTTTTCAGATTCTCGCGTCGGGGTTACTTTTAAGAACAGATTATTTCGGTAAAACCCTGTCGAAACCACATTCTCAGCCGGCACCCCGAATTTTTCACACATGTCCGCTTGGACTTCTTTCGTGGCAGTCGCTGTAAGCAACAAAACATTGGCAATACCGAACTCCTTCCTATACTCAGGCAACTTGAGATATTCAGGCCGAAAATTGTGACCCCACTCGGAAATACAATGTGCTTCGTCCACTACAAGCAAGCCAATGCGCATCTGATGGATGTGGTGCCGAAACCGTTCGTTTTTGAACCGTTCTACAGAGATCATCAAGATTTTTAATTTGTCGCTTTTGGCATCCTCGATGATCTGCGCATACTCGTCTCGGGATAAAGTCGAGTCCAGCCGGGCCGCCTCAATATTTTTTGCTTTAAGAAATTCCAACTGGTCCTTCATCAGGGATAGCAGAGGCGAAACTACCAGTGTCATGCGCGGCAGCAGCACTGCCGGCAACTGATAACAGAGCGATTTGCCGGCACCCGTGGGAAATATCGCCACGGCCGACTGCCCTTCCATGATGCTTCGCACGACCTCTTCTTGACCCTCTTTGAAGACATCAAAACCGAAGTGCTGCTTTAACTGATGTTCAAATGTCATGGACTATCTTGCTCGAATCCTTTTCAACTTTACCTGTCGTCGGGTGCTCTAATTGATCTTTCCCACACTAAGGTGGACAGTCAGTTAAGCCGCATGATCCTTCTAGCACCTTCCCATAGCTGCCAGTGTTCTATGTTGCCACTTAGACCTTTTCAAGAAGTATTTGTCCTGCTTTTACTGCTTGCTTGCGCCAGTGCCGCCAATAACTTTCAGCCTGTTGCTCGCGTAAACAACGTAAATAGCGTACCCGTTGTGCAGCATTAAGATGTTCGTGGATCAATGGTAGTAGACCTTCCTCGATATTATAAGCAATTTTCTCAGGGGCAAGGCACACCGGGACGATGCATTCTGTTGGCAAGCTCAACTCTTTGGATATTGCCAGGCAAGCCTCTCGGATATTGCGTGCTTTGGCATTATCCGGTTGTAAGATTTGATAAGGCGGATTCCATTCACGTACAGGCCGTAAGCGGTCGATATGCGTAGCCACTGCAATGATCACAGGTAAGGTTTGGTTTTGACATTCTTGCTGGAAATAATGACGAACAACTTGCAATTGTTGTGCGTCCTCATGGCGGGCAGCCTGGGTTGCATTACAAACAACTATAATGACATCTATATTTTTCCATTCCCCTTTAAGTGCAGCGCGGCTCTGATCCTGCGAAATACCTCCATAACCTGCACTATCTAATATGATCGCTTGTTGCAGACCATCACGTTCTAGTACGTAAGGTGTTATACCAGAGGTCGTGGGGAGGATTCCCGACGCAGACTTTACTTCCCCAAACAAAGCGTTAATCAAGCTGGACTTGCCGCTACTGACTTGGCCTAAAAGCAGGAATCGAAGCGGCTCAATGGATTGGTCTCGAGCCAGGCTTTTGGCTGTATCTTTTTTTGAGGCGGAGCTTAAGCGCGCTGTGGGGACAATATCATCCAGGGTTAATTGGCCGCTGTAGAGTTCTATCGCGTAATAGGCGAGCTTTTTTATGTAGGCGTTAATCAGACGATTCGATATTTCAGAGGTGACGGTATACATTCCTTTGCTGAATAATAAGCCGCGAGCATGTGTCATCGCAGCACCAGGCCAATTAATTAGCCAATGCCCAACATTGAAAACGGATTTGAGGTTATAGAGGTAATCAAGAGATTGTTTGGCACGCAAAAAATCACCAACCCGAACCGCATGACTACCTGGAATTTTATCGAGTACTTCATGCTGAATATCGTTACAAACCAGCGTAATCAACTTAAGCAAATACGGTAGTGGGAACTCTAGAAGAGGACGCTTTGAATCGGCATGGAAGTGTCTTGCAACCACCGTCAATACTTCATTTGTCAGTTGCCAGAACCTGCTGGCGTCGGTCAATACCTTGGTTTCTTTTTCCCAGCGCTCGGCTAATGGCTCAAGTTCCAGCCAAATCGACTGGGCGTTGTCCGGCCAATTTGGGTTGGGCTCAATTACCAAGGTATCTATGAACACTGGCTTAGCTCTTTGCCTTCGCCAGTACAATAAGCAATATGTCAGCGCAAAATTAGCCGACAAAATTGCCAAGCCCCAATAAAGCCAATCATGCTGCCATAGCCAGTAAGCGCCTAAAACAAGCAATGCCAGCCAAGGCAGCAAAAACACTCCAGAGACTATGATTGTATAGCGTGTTACAGATACTGGCATAGCCTTAGCCTTTGTTGCTGAGATATTGACGTGCTGTGTTAAACGCTTCCCTGTAGGCTTGTCTCAAGTTGGCCTGATCTGGCATTGCACCACGTTTAACACCATATAAATAAACGCAAAAAACCTTGCCGAGTGCATACGTCATCGCTCCCGAACCAGCGCCTGCCACCGCCCAACCATACACAGGGACAAGTTTTAACAGTTCTCGCCCTACTAGCCCTATTCCTGTACTTGTGCCCATTAATGCAGCAAATTCTGCATAAAGAGTGGTGGTCAGTTCCAGGCCATAAATTGAGGCAATACTGTGGAACAATTTGGCTTGCACTGCCAGCACCAAGGGTAGCCCGGCCAGCGGTATCGCCCCAATCCCAATATTAAGAAGGGCGTAACCAACTATATGCGGGTGGGCTTGTTGAGCGTGAAAATCCAGCAATTGCTTGTGCTGCTCTGTACCCCGCAATAGGCCTATCATACCTAACGGCAACACAGTTTCCATGGTGTCCCATAAGGCGTTTAAACCATATTCATTAGGCTCGTAGCCATCCTCGGGCAGCGTGAAGTCAATGGGCACAAAATGAACGGACAATGATTTGAACCAGTCGCGTTGATGCAGCAAAGCTTGTGCTAAGGCATGCGGTACTTGCGGCGGAAACGGTGCTTGTTGATAAGGATAGGGTTGAATGTGTTCAGAATCAGCGGAGGGATACCCTTCGTGCAGAGAAGTTTGTACCACGATGATAGGCCATTCCGGATGCTGCTTATGAATAGTAGAAACGGCTGCAACCACTTCCGCTTGGTTCATATCCAAAGCCCGCATCACAACTATCAACAAATGCGCCTGATTGGCACACCAGGCTAAATCTTCACTGGGATTGTACTCTGTTTCACCTAAGCCTCGGGTGTCGAGAAACCGCAGTATCGGATGGCTCGCCGATGGAAAATCATAAAACCGTGACCTCCTTGTGCACGCCTGAAAGCCATTGCCGATTTCAGCAGCATCACTAAAGGTCAGTGCCCGTATCAAGGAAGTCTTCCCTGATTGCGTCTTACCCAATAACCAAAAAACTGGAATCGGCAGGCGCTGCTTAACCTCATTAATTTTGGCGTCTAGGCCACCTGCTTTTGGAGTAAAAATGGAATCTTTTAGAGATTCCCAAAATCTGTTGCTAATAAAATGCATTTTATTTACTTAACGACCATGCAGGGTTCTGTAGTGTTTTAGAATAATGTAAATCGGGGTCAGACCCCGGCTTTCCATTTGTCAGGCGCCGCCATGTCAGCCTGCATCCATAACGATCTTTGATATTAATAACTCAAAGGTTTTCTATTTCGATCCAAAGCAGCAGAAATGATTGTGCTGTTAACGCCAATCCACATTTAAATATGTATTAACCGCAAGATCATTACCCATTTAATAGGTATATTACCCATTCTTCCTCCATTTGGCCTGAGGGCCACGCCCGACGCAGGTTATTTTACCTTCGTCACGTTCTTGCCTGAGTACCCGCCGGATCATATCAATACCGACAGTGGGGCAGCGCTCCTGAATATCACCAATGGAAAAGTCACTAGAAAACCTATCGATAACATCGATAACCATCGCCGTCTTTGTCCCTCTCCCTCCTGCCACCAGACCTGTCCGGTTTTCGAACTCCTGAAAAGCTCCCAGGATTACGACGCCGAGAAAATATTCCAGCCATGGCAGCAATGAGTGCTTACCCTCATGCCAGTTCGTGGATGAACGATAGAGCGTATCGTAATAACTATCTTTTGTACGCTCCACAATTTGTTCCAAACTTATGAACCGGCCAACGTCATAGCCAGCCTGGTAAAGAAGCAACAGGGTAAGAAGCCGGGCCATGCGACCATTGCCATCACGGAATGGATGAATACATAGAAAATCCAATACATATGTCCCGATCAGAAATAAGGGGTCGATCTCCTGGCCGCGTAACAGTTTTGAAAATCCTGCATGCAACCGCTCCATTGCATCATCGGTTTTAAAAGCGGGAACAGGAGTGAACCGCACAACGCTCCCCCCCCTGGGCCAGTCTCGGTAATCTCATTGTCCACCTGTTTCCAGTAACCACCTTCACCGGGTAAATACTGATAGAGGTCCCTGTGCAACTGAAGTACCAGGTTCTTGGTAAACATCATCTCCGGTGCGTTGGTATGGATCGTCGACAAGACATCCCGATAACCTGCAATTTCCTGTTCAGATCGATTTTGCGGTTCAGTCTTGTGGTCGATCAGATCTTTTATTCGGGCTAATGGTGCAGTTACCCCCTCAATGCGGTTCGAGCATTCGGTACTTTGGATCACCGCAACCTGACGGAGCGTCTCCAGAACCTGGGGCGATTGGGTTTTTAACAGCTCCTGCTTGCCCCGGTATTCTCCGATCTGCCGTATTGTACGAACCATGGTATGGGAAACAGGAAACTGCCGTAGAACCTCATATTCAAAAGAGTTCATTTATCCGACCTTTTCTATATCTACGACCACCCAGTATGGGTAATAAAACGCACCTCATTACCTATTAACAGGGTATCGTACCTATTTCCACCTTTTTTATCAGCATCATATTTGATTTTCCATTCGCGCAGCCATACCAAACAGCTGGCGCACCTTTATCAATGCTATGAACAACAGGGGTTCAACGATGTTATTAATAGGCTGTTTGACCTCGACCAGCAAAGCCGGCTGCACAACCTGGTCTGGGCTGAATTTACCCAAAGTATCCGGGTTCTGCTTGATAACCAGTATATCTTTCAACCATACTGGGATTATGCGAATGGTAAATTGACTGAAAAGCAATGGATTGGAAAATTCGATAAAGCGAGGAAGATTGCTTCTAAGGCTCTAGGCAAAGGAAATTCCCCAGCTGTCCTTTCTATTTCCTTATCCAGGTTATATACATTGCGAAACCAGCTGATGCATGGGGGGCGACCTGGAACAGTTATGTGAATCGGGATCAGATCAGGGATTTTAAAAGCTTGTTGGTTGTCTCGTTCCACTTATTATCGAAATCATGCTGGACAACTCCAATGAAATTTGGGGGCAACCCTGCTACCCCGTGATTTCCGAATAAGGAACATGCTCCGTGATGACTAAAATACCGATTTAGTAAATGATATAAGCCAAATATACCTTACATGTGCTTTGTTCTTTCACTATTAAACGTGGGCAGCAAGTCGACTGCTGATAAGCCTGTTCAGGCTGATATTCTGTTCTGCTGCCGAAATAGCCAGTTCCCTGTGCAGTTCTGATGGAATACGTACCTGGAATTTTCCGCTAAATTTTTTAGCTGCAATTGGGTCGGGAAGTTTTTCGTTGTTGGCTTCCATATCTGCAATCACTTCGGCAACAACCTTGCGAATACCCTTAAACGCTTTTTCATGTGAGCTGTCAAGCCAACTAAGCGATGGGAATTCAATGCAGATTCCTACGTATTCACCATCTTCGTCTGACCATGACACTCGGTACGTATATCTATCCATGACAGCCCCCTACTCTAACTTTTCCAAAGCATTTATAACTTGCCGAACCTTATATGCTTTGGCTTTGTTACCTTTTTTCTGGATATTTATTCTTGGGTCACCTTTCCAGGGTGTTTTGTATACCCTATGACTGGTCCCAGATTGTCGGGATTCCCCAAAAAAGAAATCACAAATGTTGCATAGACAAGAGAACGTAACATTAGCAGGGCTTTCTTTTAATTCTGCGATTATCGCTTCCTAGTCCATACATACATAGTGTCAATAATGATACTAATAGTCAGTTGTCAATTCAAAACAAAAAAGCCCCCAACCGAACTAACGGCTAAGGGCTTGATTTTTCTACATCTAAATGGTGCCGAGACCAGGAATCGAACCAGGGACACACGGATTTTCAGTCCGTTGCTCTACCGACTGAGCTATCTCGGCACCGGTTTAGCTTACCTTGAAAAATTGTCTTTTTACCCAAACTCTGTGTTGCGCGCGAAAATTTTATCCTCAACATATCATCTATATGCCTGCGGAAAAATTTTCCCACGCGCCTTGATTTTGGGCTAAAATCCTAATTATTCAAGGCAACCTAGAGGTGCACTATTTACAAAACATCGCTGCCGGTGTCAACGATTTTCGAGGCGGACTGAAGCCTGCGGCTCACTTGTCATCGTCGTGGATGGACAGGCCGCCGAGGTCGAGGTCGAAATTGAGCTCTTCATCCATATCGAGGCTGGGCTTCTGCTCCTTCGGCTTTATGGTTTCCGGAATTGCCGCCGCGGCTGCGGCAGCTTCATCACCGAAATCGTCGTCCAGGCCGCCAAAATCAAAATCGACATCGTCTTCGGCCACCGGCTTCTCTTCGACCGGGGCCTTTGGGGGCGGCGACAGGTCGGAGAGATCGGCCAACTCGTCCGGAACCTCCAGATTCAAGACTACTTCAGGCTCTTCGTCGGCAAACGCCTCTTCAACCTCGGCCTCATCGAGCATGCCGAGATTCAGTGTTACCTCGTCCTCGTCCGAGTCCTCTTCAGAAAATGCCTCTATCTCGCTGAGGTCATCGTTGAGCTGGTCCAGGGCCGATTTTTCGAGGTCCGGATCTTCCATCTCGAGCTCAACTTCGGCAGTGGCTCCCTCTTCCTCTTCGAGCAGGATATCAAGATCCGGATCGCTGATTTCAAACTCTTCCTCGACGAGTTCGATCTCCTCCGATTCGGCCTCCATCTCTTCCATTTCTTCTTCATCGGGGACGAGTTTCAGGAACACCGGGGTGGTCACATTAAGAACACTGCCCTGGAAAAGACTTGTTGCACTAGCAATATTCTTTTTGCATTTCAAACACTTCTCAACATTATCAAATGAGATGTAGCCACATTTTGGACAACGCATCGATAAACCCTCTACTCAGATGAAAAAGATTGGATATGGTCCTGAATGGACCTACCCCCTGACCGTCATTTGTGCCCAGTATCCCACATTTTTTCACAAAAAATCAAGCAATAATGCACGTTTCGCGGTTTTAACCACGAGTTCACAAGCCGCGACAGCCCGCCAGGCAACAAGACTTGCCCCAGACGAGAGAGCAATATGTCTCCCGCCAAAGCGTCGCAGGGTGGTTGGTGGACCTGATCTGCCCGCAGGGTGGAAGAACCTGGTTGACAAAGTTTTCCCATAAAATCAGGACCAGTCCATACCGATATCGCAGGCGGGGGCGGAATGCGTCAGGGCCCCAATCGAAATTATGTCCACCCCGCTTTCGGCCACCGCTTTGAGGTTCTCCAGGACGATGCCGCCGGAGGCCTCGACCAGTGCTCTGCCGTCGATGATCTGCACCGCCTCATGCATGGTAGCCGGACTCATGTTATCGAGCATGATGATGTCGACCCCGCACGCCAGACATTCCCCCACCTGATCGAGCGTGTCGGTTTCGACTTCAATTCTGATGGTATGCGGCACCCTGAGCCGCACCCGTTCAACCGCCCCCGAGATCGAGCCGCAGGCGGCGATGTGATTATCCTTGATAAGGATGCCGTCGGTGAGGTTGAAACGATGGTTGGAGCCGCCGCCGACCACGACCCCGTATTTTTCCAGCATCCGAAGCCCCGGTGTCGTTTTACGGGTATCGCAGATACGTACCGGATAATCCCGAACCTTCTCGACGAAACTGGCCGTGAAGGTGGCAATGCCCGAAATTCTCTGGAGCAGATTCAGGGCAGTCCGCTCCGCCTTGAGCAGATCGATGACCGGCCCCTGCACCGAGAAGAGCAGGTCGCCGGTCTGCACCGCAGCACCATCATCCAGCGGATTGATTATTTCGATGGCGGGATTCTGGATGGTGAACACGCGGCCGCCGATGATTTCGGCGCCGGCTACGATAAACGGCTCCCGGGCAACGATATCGGCCCGGCCTGACTGGTCAGCAGAAAAGATCGCTTCGCTGGTCAGGTCGCCCCGGCCGATATCTTCCCTGAGAAATGATCGGTACAGACTGTCGAGCAGATTCTTGTCCATGTCTGCTGGCTCCGGAAAGGGGCTCTTCTCAGCCCCGGATCTTGTGCAAGCGCTGCTCGGCTTCGGCTAACCGATTGAGCCGCGCCTCCAGCTCTTCCTGTTTGGCCTTTTCCTTGGCCACCACTTGGTCGGGGGCATTGGCAAGAAATTTCTCGTTGCCAAGTTTGCCGTTCACCTGGTTGAGGCTCTTCTCGACCTTGGCCCTGTCCCTGCCCAGCTTGGCCAGTTCGCTGTCCACGTCGACCAGCCCGGTAAGCGGAACATAGATCTCGATATCGTTATAGATATAGGTTGCGGCATCGTCAGGCTTGTCCTGGCTGTCGGCGATGGTCAGGCCGTTGAGCCTGGTCAGATCGCGGATCGCCGGGGAGAAGGAAGCGATCAGTTCAGCCGTAGCGGTGTCGACATTGGTCACGTAGGCATCGATCTTTTTGGAAGGATGCACGTCCGCCTCGGCCCTGATATTTCTGATGCCGGTGATGATTCCCATGAGCAGCTCCATCTGCCGTTCGGCAGCGTCGTTCAACCAGCCGGGCTGGCGCTCCGGATAGGGCTCGAGCATCAGGACCTTTCTGGCGCCCGGCAGCACGCTCCAGATCTCCTCGGTGACAAAGGGGATAACCGGGTGTATGAGCTTGAGGATCGTTTCCAGGATGACCAGCAGCACGCCCCGGGCCTGCTCCTTGACCACTTCATCGTCGCTGAAGAGGTCGGCCTTGATCCACTCCAGGTACCAGTCACAGAACTCATGCCAGATGAACTGGTAGTTGGCCGAGGCCACGGTGTTGAAATGATACTCGTCCAGCCCCTGGCGCACCTCGTCGATGGTTTTGGCCATGCGGCTCAGAATCCACTGGTGAACCAGCGGCAGCTCGGCCGGCTGGGCTACCGCCTTTCTGACCTCAGCGCTGCAGTCGCCGACGTGCATCTGGGCGAAGCGGGCGGCGTTCCAGATCTTGTTGATGAAAAAGCGATAGCCCTCGATCCGGTCCTCGTCGAGCTTGATCTCCCGGCCCTGGGCGGCAAAGGCGGTGAGGGTGAAGCGAACCGCGTCGGTGCCGTAGTTGCCCATGACCTCGAGCGGATCGATGACGTTGCCGGTCGATTTGGACATTTTCTTGCCGTGCTTATCGCGCACCAGGGCATGCAGGTAGACATCATGGAACGGCACTTCGTCCATAAAGTGAATGCCCATCATCATCATCCGGGCGACCCAGAAAAAGAGAATATCGAAACTGGTGATCAGGATCGAGGTTGGATAAAAGGTCTGCAGCTCCCTGGTATTCTCCGGCCAGCCCATGGTCGAAAATGGCCACAGCGCTGAGGAAAACCAGGTGTCGAGCACGTCCGTCTCCTGGATCAGTTCGGTCGAGGTGCAGGCCGGACAGAACTCGGGAGCGGTGGTCTCGACGATCAGCTCGCCGCAGGTGATGCAGGTCCAGGCGGGTATCCGGTGGCCCCACCAGATCTGCCGCGAGATGCACCAGTCGCGGATGTTGTCCATCCAGCTGTAGAAGGTGTTGTACCAGGTCTTCGGATAGATCTTGATGCGTTCGCTGCGGACCGCCTCGACCGAGGCGTCGGCCAGCGGCTTGACCTTGACGAACCACTGCAAGGAAGTGGTCGGCTCGACCACCGTTTTGCAGCGGTAGCACTGGCCGAGGGCAATGTCGTAGTCCTCGATTTTGTCGAGGAACCCCTGGGCTTCAAGATCTTCGACGATCCGTTTGCGGCAGTCGTAGCGATCGAGCCCCTGGTAAACGCCGGCCTTCTCGTTCATGACCCCGTGATCGTCCATGACCTTGCACATCTCGAGGTTGTGGCGCCGGCCGATCTCGTAGTCGTCACGGTCGTGCGAGGGGGTCACCTTCAGGGCCCCGGTGCCGAAATCCTTCTGCACGTGGGGATCGAAGACCACCGGAATGGTTCTGCCGGTGAGCGGCAGCTCGATGCCCACGCCCTTGAGGTGGGCGTAGCGTTCGTCATCGGGATGCACGGCCACGCCGGTATCGCCCAGCATGGTTTCCGGACGGGTGGTGGCCACCACCACGTGTCCGGAGCCGTCAGCCAAGGGGTAGCGCAGGTGGTAAAGTTTGCCCCGGGCGTCCTCGTGGTCCACTTCGTCATCGGCCAGGGCCGTCAGACAGCGCGGACACCAGTTGACGATATAGTCTCCCTTGTAGATCAGTCCCTCTTTGTAGAGCCTGACAAAGACCTCGCGCACCGCCTTGGACAGCCCCTCGTCCATGGTAAACCGCTCCCGGCTCCAGTCGCAGGAGCAGCCCAGTTTCCTGAGCTGGTTGATGATCGTGCCGCCCTTGTCGGTGCGCCACTCCCAGACCCGCTCGATGAATTTATCCCGGCCCAGATCGTGGCGGCTCTGGCCCTCCTGGGCCAACTGGCGCTCCACCACATTCTGGGTGGCGATGCCGGCATGGTCGGTGCCGGGCACCCAGAGGGTGTTGGCGCCGCACATGCGGTGATAACGGGTCAGGATGTCCTGCAGGGTATTGTTGAGGGCATGGCCGACATGCAGCACACCGGTGACGTTGGGCGGTGGAATGACGATGGAAAAGGCGGGCTTGCCGTCGTTCATCGTGGCTTCGAAACAGTGTTGTTCCTCCCAGGTCTTCAGCCACTTGTCTTCGACACCGCTGAAGTCATAGCTCTTGGTCAATTCTTTTTTATCACTCATCTGGTGCGTGCTTTGCTATATAGTTATTGTTACAGGCTTAATTATCTTTAACGTGGCCCCAAATCGCGGGCGAAAGCGCAAATTACCTGCCGCCCCCCCGAAAAGCAACCGTTTTTATCGGCCTCGGAGATTGGTTGAGACAGGCCGCCAGAAACCGCTTCCGGCCCTGGGTTATCTGACGCTCCAGGGGCTCGGCATGAACAGGTGCTCATAGACGCTGATGGCATAGTTGTCGGTCATCCCGGCAATGTAGTCGCAGACCCGCCGGTGGGCGGTTTTTTCATTGGGCCAGGCTATGTCGCCCTCGGCGATTATCCAGTCTTCCCCAGCTCTTCTGACCAGTCCCTGCGCGAGAAAATAGCCATAGAGTTCGGTGATGATCCGCTGCGCCTTCTCGAATTCCCGGTGCACCAGGAGATTACGATAAACATTGTCGTAGAGAAAGCCCCTCAGCTCGGTGATCGCCGCCAGCATAGACCCGCTGATGTGCAGATTGCCGTCGTCGGCCGTCAGGGTTTCGACGATGATGTCACGCACCATACTGCCGATTCTCTGGGAATGGCTGCTGCCGACCACCTCGGCGATGGCCGGGGGGACATCGTCCGGAGTCAGCAGTCCGGCCCGCATGGCGTCATCGAGGTCGTGGTTGATGTAGGCGACGATATCGGCCAGCCTGACCACCTGCCCCTCCAGGGTGGCGGCCAGCCCCTTGCCCGAGCTGGGGATTATTTCATCGCGGCCTTTGGAGTGGCGGGCAATGCCGTTTCTGACTTCCCAGGTCAGATTCAGGCCGCTCCCCTTTTTCTCGAGGAAATCGACCACCCGCAGGCTGTGGATGTAGTGCTTGAAGCCCCCCGGGTGCAGCTGGTTGAGGGTCGCCTCGCCGGCATGGCCAAACGGGGTATGGCCCAGGTCGTGGCCCAGGGCGATCGCCTCGGTGAGCGGTTCGTTGAGGCAGAGGGCCGCGGAGATGGTGCGGGCAATCTGCGAGACCTCGAGCACATGGGTGAGCCTGGTCCGGTAATGATCGCCGGCAGGGGCCAGAAAAACCTGGGTTTTGTGCTTGAGCCGCCGAAATGTCTTGGAGTGGATGATGCGGTCGCGGTCCCGTTGATAGGGCAGTCGAATGTCGCACATATCCTCCTGCTCCGGGACTCTGCGCCCCCTGGAGGTAGCGCTGCGGGCGGCAAAGGGCGAGAGAACCTGCGCTTCCCGCTCCTCGAGCTGCTTTTTGATCGACCTGCCTATGACCGGCACAAATGCCATCGTTTTTCGCCTCAATGCCTTCAGGGTAGCGTGGTTAGTTTCCAGCCGGAAGCCACCCACATAGTTGCCTTTACCACACTGGTTTTTTTGTGCAAGATTTGAAACATCGGGGTAAAGTTGCCAAGTAACGTTTTGAGAGCCGCCTGTTCCCTCAACTCCGCCCCGACCTGAATCAAATGAGCACACGACAACGATCAGCGCTGCTGGCTTCGGTTTTCAAAGCCCCGTTCTATGCCGGCTTCCTCTTCCTGCTCTATCTCCTGGGCCGAAGCTGCTTTGCCCGGATTGACGGATTTGCCCTGTCCCTGGGGTTTTCGGCCGGCTTCATCAGGGTGTCGGGCTATCTGCTCTACGCCCTGTTCTTCTTCGTCTGCGCAATCGTCCTGGTAAAGCTTTTCTTTCGCAATGACTAAGCCCATCCCCCTGTCCAGGGAAGAAAAAAGCTGGGTTCTCTACGACGCCGCCAATTCGGCCTTTGTCCTGATCATGATCACGGCCATCATGCCGATCTATTTCACGGATGTGGCCTCCCGCGGGATTGCCGATGCGGTGGCCACCTCCAACTGGGCCTTCGCCAATTCCTCCGCTTCACTTATTCTGGCCCTGCTGGCCCCGGTGCTTGGCACCATGGCCGACTACCAGGGCAGGAAGAAACCGTTCTTCCTTTTCTTTCTGGCCACCGGCCTGATCTTCACGGTGGCCCTCACCGTTCCGATCGAAGGGCAGTGGCTGCTCTGCCTGCTGCTGTTCATCGGCGCCCGGGTCGGCTGGGCCGGGGCCAATCTATTTTATGACGCCTTTCTGGTCGACGTCGCCACTCCCGAGCGCATGGACAACGTCTCGGCCAAGGGTTTCGGCATCGGCTATATCGGCAGCATCATTCCCTTCGCGGTGGTGATTGCCCTTATCGTCAGCGCCGGCCTCGGGGACGGCCTGCCCGCCGGGCGCACCAGGATGAGCTTCCTGGTCGTCGCCCTCTGGTGGTTCGTCCTATCCCTGCCGGCCATTAAAAATCTGCAGCAACGCCACTTCGTGCCCGCCTCGCCGAATCCCTGGCTCGACGGCTTTGTCCGACTGTGGGCAACCTTCAAGAATATCAGGCAGCACCGCCGGGTCTTTCTCTTTCTGGCCGCCTATTTTTTCTACATCGACGGGGTCGGCACGATCATCACCATGTCCACCGCCTACGGTCGTGAACTTGGATTCGAAATCGCTATGCTGATCACCGTACTTCTGGTCATCCAGATCGTTGCCTTCCCCTGCACCCTGATCTATGGGCGCCTGGCCGCCAGGTTCAACACCAGATCACTGCTGCTGTTCGGCATTTTCGTCTACTGTCTGATCACCTTTCTGGCCTTTCTGCTGCCCTTTCTCGAGGGTGAGATGATCAGGCATATACTCTTCTGGCTGATCGCCCTGCTGGTCGCCTCCTCCATGGGCGGCATCCAGGCCCTGAGCAGAAGCTATTTCTCCAAGTTGATTCCACCCGAAAACAGCGCCGAATTCTTCGGCTTCTACAACGTCTCAGGCAAATTTGCCGCCATCGCCGGACCGCTGCTGCTGGGCATTGTCGGCCGGATCACCGGCGACACCCGGTGGGGCATGCTGTCAATTCTGGTCCTGTTTATGATCGGCGCCTGGCTGCTTACCCGGGTTAAGAATTAGGGGGACACAATACCCAAGGTGTCCCCTAGAACAGGGACACCTTGGGTATTGTGTCCCCTCTCCTCTGACTCCCACCCCGACGCCAGTGGCTGATGAATTCCCCCAGCGGCATGGGCTGCAACCCCTTATTCAGGTTCGCCTCGGCTATGTCAAAGGCGATCGACCACTGATCTATCAAGGTCTTCCAGGCATAGAAAATGGAGTTTTTCGGATCGTAGATATGGGTAGCCTCGGAGGTCAAGCCGTTGAGCTCGATCACTTTCAGATTCTTACCCGCTCTCAGGTCCGCTTCGGAGGGAGCCTTGAGGTCGAAACGGCCGAAATAAAACCCGCGGTAATTTTCGACGATACGCTCGACCCGGTCCCGCAGTTCGGGGCTGATCAGATCGGCCCCGTCGAGAAACAATGCCCCCCGGCTATGAGTGCCAACCTGGCCCAGTTGGCAGGTCTCCCCCTCGGGTATGATGTCCAGCAGATCCGGCTCGAGGTTTTTAAAAAACGTCGGCGCCATGCACACCGCCCGGTCGTCCTGCAGGATCAGCTCTTCGAGGGTGGAATGGCCGTTGCCGACGACCCGCAGGAGCTTCTTGCGGTTGATCGAGAAAATCCGCCCCCGGGGCTGGTCCGGCAGGCGATAGTAGAAGACGCCGAACTCTTCGCCCGGCAGATATTCCATCATCAGGTAGCCCTGATCCATGCGGGCCAGCCACTGGCGGGCCGTCTCGAGATCGCGGCAAATCTCCACCCCCTGGCCGCGCTGACCGACGTCGGGTTTGAGCACAACCGGAAAGTCAAGATCTTTGCTCACCATGAAGGACTCGAGCAGTTCGACTTTTTGCTCCACTCCGAGTTCTCCATCAACGAGCTGCCAGGAGCCGACATACTCCTGCTCGAGGCCTGTCAGGATATCTGACTTACTCTCGCCGATAAAACCGCTGTCCGGCTTGATGGCCGGGTTGGTAATGGTGAACAGGGTGGGGTGGCGAAACTTCACCAGGCCGGCATACAGCACGTAGAGAAAGGTGACGACGTTGGTCACATAGAAGGGCCAGAATTCCCAGTTGGAGAGTCTTCTCCAGCGGCTCAGCAGCAGTCGGCGCCCCCGCCAGGTAAAAAGAGGGACGATGACCCTGGTGATGGTGAATAGCAGCGCCAGCAGAAAGAAAAAGACCCATAGGGCCCAGCCGCTGTAGATGTCGATATAAGTGATCACCCGCTTGCCTATCAGCACCGCGCTGAGCACCAGAATGGGCGTCCAGATCACCACCGCCAGGCCGAAGACGACGAGAAGTTTGACCAGATCGACCCGCACCAGACCGGCCGCCAGGAAGGTCGCTGTCCTTGTGCCGGGCAGAAAACGGCTCATGAAGATGAGCCCAAGCCCCCTTCTCTCGAACAGGGTTCGGCACTGCTGGACCCGGTGCTCGCTTACGAACCACTTCAGAGGCGGGTGGTGCAGGGCCTTGAGGCCGATCAGATAGCCGGTGAGATAGAGCAGGATGTCACCGATATAGATCCCCAGTCCACTGGCAACGATCGCTTCCAGCGGTGAAATAATCGACCGGGCAGCCAGCAGGCCGGCGGCGATACAGGCCAGATCCTCGCTGATCATGGTCGCCGCGGCGATGATCAGCAACAGGGTGAAGCGGCTCGAAGATTGCGCCGCGTGCTCTTCGAAGCCGGTCAGAAGCGCTTCCACTGTCCCCTGACTGGAACACCAGCCCGAGTCGGGCAGGGCCAGCACCAGGGCGGCGGCAATGCAGAAGGTTCTAAGCGTCACGGCTCAAGGTGGTGAGGAGGGCAGACTGGGGTTTTCTGCTCAGATCGACGGTGCGGTAAGAGAAACTGATCTGCTTCGGTTCCACACTCACCCGGCTCTGGCTTACGGTACGGGCATCGGCTCTGACCATCAGCGGGGAATGAGCGGGCCAGCGCTCGTCGTGGTAACTGTGGAAATCTTCGCAGATTTTTAATATAATCAGTACCTTCTGGATCTACCTGGAGACCAAACTGTGCACGCCGGTAGGCGGCAACTTCCTCGTATCGATACCCTGAACTGGTCAGCGGACAGGATATCTGACTCCCGCTTTGTCGAATCAAGCTCTCTCCGTCCCAGTTGTAGAGCAGTGCTGCCCCGCCGCTGAACAGAAAGAGATGAAACCCGGAATAGCTGGCCAGTCCCACCTCCTCCAGGGCCTCGGCAGCAGCGGATATGGTTTCATAGCGGGCCAGCGATTTGAGCAGCAGCCCCCTGCTCACCGGATGCTCCGCCTTGTGAGGAACCGCGTAGTTGTTCAGCAGACTGCCGATAATACCTGCCCGGTTGGCGAAAATCCAGGTGCCGCCGCCGTCCGGATCCAGCGGACAGAGATAGGTGGTGCCGCCCTCCTCCCAAATTCCCGGGGGCTGAGCAGCACTTCTTCTGACCGACTCGTCACGGTTGAATAAGACGCCGTAGCAGCCGGGTTTCTGCCACCAGGAGAGGGTGCACATGTCAGGCGGAGAGTGTGCGCCGATGAGCAAGGGTCGAGGGAGCTATACCGAACTCCTCAGGGGTCGCAACCCCGTTGAACGCATTCATGGTGGCGATCAGGGCATAATGGTGCACCGTGTGGCTGAGCAGAAACTGCAGCTCCCTGAGCAGCGTCGATGGGGCCCACTGGTCTTCGATGTCGCTGCCCGTATCCATTTTGATTTCGAGCCGGGTTCCGGCTTCAAGGTCCAGCTTCTCGAGAAAACTGCAGACCTGTTCAAGCCTGGAAATTCCCGCCTCCGGGTTCAATTCAACCTCCCGGTCCCGACGGCGGGAATCATAGTCGAGGCGGCGCACATCTCCCTGATCATCGGCGCTGCCATCCATCAGGCTGGTATAGTGATCGATGATATGCCTGAAATGCTCGCCGACGGAAGAGTTAAAGCACTGAGCAACTTTTGTTGAGTACTGCTCCTTACTCATACGGGCGATGAGATCTGTGCCCTGCTTCAGGCAGGTAAGGTTATCTTTTATGATTCCGGGTATCTGAGGCATGGTCTGCTCCTCGATCATTGCCTTTGTTTTTCGACGGTAAAACAGATCTTGATAAGAAAGAGTGCCACCGGAATGTAGGCTGCCAGGGCGAGTGCCGCAATCTTGGGAAAAACGAGCTGCGGCTCCGCCGAATAGACCAGAAGATAAGCGACCAGAGCCGGTACCTTGTCAAGATGAAACACCGAGAACATGGCAGGAACAAAGCGGCTCATCAACTCTGGGTTAGCCTCGGTTCCGCCCCTGGTCGACTGATAGATCAGATAGAGCGCCGCCGAAATGCCGATAATAAATATGAGCACCCCTAGCAGAACCATGGTTTCGATTTGGGTCTGCTCACCCGTAGTGACGGTATTCTCAGATGGAAACCAGAGCAGAACCGGCAGAAACAGGCTGACCAGGTAGAGCAGGACACCGCCGCCCAGCTTTCTCAGGTGGGCAGGGCCGAGTTCTTCGAAACCTGACGAATTGTTGTTTTTGGGCTTATGCAGATAGAGATAGACAATCAACCCCATTAAAATCAGGGCCAGCAGGAAGAACGGCCAGGAAGCCCCATGGGCGCTGACCCCAAAGCTAATTCTCTCTGATCCCGGCGGCAGCAGAAAGACAACCCCGAAAAAAAGCCCACAGATCACCCCGAAGCTGATCAGCAGGGCACTTATCAGTCTGGTTAAACCGGCCATGAAGCAGACGCCCGAAACCAGCGAGATGAACAGCGCGATGACGATTCTGACGATCATTTATTCCTCTGCTCTCCTTGTTCTTATATCAATTTTTTATCAACTGGCGGGCGGACAGCAACTCAAGCCTCTGTGCCCGCCGAATTATACATAACGACATGAGTCCAATCCATTCCCTCATGCTGTGTTGCTCGCTGTGGTGCCTGCTCACAGCACTACCAGGCTGCTCCGCCGGCTCCTCGCTCGTGCCTTGCCTGAGAGGGCGTCTTGAACTCATGTCGTAATGTATAGTTCACAATCAGCCGCCCTCCCGCACAAGCCGGTGCAGATGGCGGGCAGTGTGTTCAGCACCATTGCAGTCGATCTCCGCTGAGCCCCCGTATTCGGCCGCCAGCAGCAAACGAAGTCCATCTTCCAGAGCCCGGCTTGAAATTGCTTCCTCATCAATCACCTGCATCTGCCCACCAACCGCGCGCTCCAGCAGTTCGAGATGTTCCTGCTGCTCACGGTCCTGGGTTGCCCGGAGCACAACCAGTGCCGGTTTGCCAAGAGCCGTGACATCAAGAATGCTATTGTAGCCGCCGTAGATCAAGGCAGTTTTCGAGCGGATAAGAGAGGAGATATAGTTATCGCCGATCGGTTCCACGACACAATGGGCGAGCGAGCTGAAAATATCCCCCACCTCCTGGGCCCGGCTCTGCTCCACATAGATATGGCAGTTACCCCGGCCCTCACCTATTCGACCCAGTGCTTCATGAAGGTCACGGATCAGCTGAGCAGTGTGCTCGCCGAACCAGGGCAGCGAAATCGTACAGGCCAGCTTTTCCAGAGAGCTGGTATCACTGGTATAGAGCTGAGCCAGTTCCCGCACCCGGGAGACATAGCCCATCTCGACGGCGTCATGGCTGAAATGGGAACCGATCCTGCCCAGCACCGCTTCACCGAGCACGCTGCTGTTCCCGTACCAGAGGATTTCCCGGTAGTACTCGTCGACAACCCTCGCGGTCTCAGCCGACCACACCGCTTTGTCGTTCCCGATCACCGCCCTGAGACCTAGAACCCATTGGCAGTCGGCGCCACTGCTCTGTTCGAGGGCTTCGAGCAGTTCCTGACGTTTACCGCGCGGATTGTGATCCACCAGCAGGCAGCGGGGTCTGAGAATTTTTACCAGGGCTGCGATCATCTCGGCCCGCAGGTTGCCCAGCACCGACTTGTAAAACCCGGAATCACCGTCTCTTCCTTCAGAAGCGCCCTTGGTCAGTATGGTTTGATAGGACGGCAATTTGATCCAGTCCAGCGATCCGCGGCCGACCATCATCTGGGCTTTGGCACTGCCGGTGATGAGCAGCACTCGGGACTCGGGATAGAGCCGTTTCAGGGCCAGCCCCACCGCGGTGGTCCTGCTTACATGCCCCAGCCCTCTGCCGTCATGGGCATAGAGCAGGTAGTCCACCCGGGTGGGAAAATACTGGTTGAGCTTTTTTGAGTAGTAGTGGTCCTGCATCGAATATGACAATTCAGAGATTATCACCAATATTTCTAGTCACAAATACCATTTATTTGCATTATAATCATCCGGCAGAAGAATATATCAAGCAGTCGCTTATTTTGCCTGGCTCGGTCGACCAACAAAGTGGATCACCGAGCTCAATCGACTTGGTGGAGCATGAGAAAATTCCTTGATACGCTGGTTCTGGTGGTGTCATCATTTGGCGGTGTGCTCGTCTTCGTCAGAGGCAGCACGGCACTCTTCCTGCTCTTCCTGGCACTGCAGTACGGCGCTTTTATATCCTATGCAACCAGGCTGCGGGGCACTTCGCTTAAAAACTCCCCCTACATATTTAATTTCGGTTACCTGGTGGTGCTTTCAGCCTATCTGCTCAGCTGCTATGTGTTCAAGACAATGATACTCTGACCCTCCTCACCCCTGCCCCGAATTAGTACCTCAAGGAGATCAGCAAATGAGGCCAAAACAGTGTGCAAATAAATTTCGGTGAGGTAGATTACCTTGACTGATCCGCCGAAGATGTGCAGCATAATGACATCCCCGGACGGGGAAACAGCAAAAAAGTTTGTCCCCGGCTCGGCTGTGTTATCGATGTTATTATTATTACAGAAAAATAGTTAACTACAATAACCCACTACCATTAATCCTTATGCTCATCGGTTTTTTCAGTGCCCTCATCGGTTGTCTGCTGACCGGAGTCCAAGCCCTGCTCATCTACATTCAGGGGGAGGGTGTCTGTTTCAATGAAGGCTGCAGGATCGTCGATTCGCTGACCCTGGTCGATCCACTATATTTCAACCTGGCCGGTTTTATCTTTTTTCTGATTGTCGCCACGGGGTTGAGCCAGGCCAGAAAAGGTTCCAACCTCTGGCTCCGCTTTACCAGTCTGCTGCTGCTGGCCGGGCTGGCCGCCGAAGCAGTGCTGCTGGCCTTTCAGATTCTTATCAGTCAGGTACTCTGCTCCTATTGTTTGATTATTCTCGCACTGATCGTTCTGGCCAATCTGTTTTTGGGACTCAAGCAGATCTTCAAGGGGGTGGTTATTTTTTCGGCCGTACTGATCGCCAGCTTCAGCCTCGACTATCATGGCGGACTGGTCAAACCGGAGCCTTTAGAGCGGGGGACCATGGCCCGGTATCAACCAGACAAGTTCAGCAAACGGTTCTATCTGTTTGTCTCTTCCAACTGTTCCCACTGTCAGTCACTGCTCAGCAGCCTGGAACAAAACCCCAACTGCGCCGTCGACTTCAACCCGGTCGATACCTACGGCGCTTTTTCCTTTCCCGGGGCGAAACCGGTGGCCGGCTATCAGCCCAAGATCAATCTGACTTTTCTCAAGAAGATGGGGATCTCTGAAGTACCGGTGCTGTTCGATCAGCAGGGTTCAACGATGACGCTTATCCGCGGGGAACAGGCCATCAAATCTTATATTGATCAGCAATGCCGGCCCGCCCTGCCGCAGATCGGCCTGCAGACTTCCGAACAATTGTCGAGCAATTACCCTCTACCGATTCCACTGGAGGAAGACGGCTGCAGCATTGAACAGGATTGTGAGGAGACGGAGGGGCAGAGTTCCCAATACCTGCAGTAGAAAATCGTGTTTTTTCAATCTTTTCGTTTTGCCCGCGAAAATTCTATCCTCGGCATATTACAATATGCCTGCGGTACAACTTTCACCTGCGCCTCAACCTTGAATAAAGTTCCTGATTTTTGAAATTATTCTACGCATTGGAGATCAGGCGATGATAAGCCCGGGTTTACCACCGCTGCTGATCACCTCGCCGATGATCACTGCTGCCGGGGTTGGAATCTGCGCTAACTCTTTCACCAGTTCTACGGCCTGATCGGCCGGCAGCGCCGCCAGCAGTCCACCGCTGGTCTGCGGGTCGAGAATCATCTGTTTCTGGGAGGCAGAAAACTCCTTTTCATATTCCAGATAGGCGCCGATGAGCTTTTCGTTGTGGCTGTTGACCCCGGTGCTCATTCCCTTGTCATACATGGCAATCGCTTCATCGAACAGCGGCAGATCATCCATTTTCAGCCGCAGTTTGACATTGGAGGCCTTGGCCATCTCCAGCCCGTGTCCCCCGAGGCCGAAGCCGGTCACATCGGTTACCGCATGGATATCATATTTTTTCATGAGTTCAGCAGCATCTTTATTCAGGCAGATGAGGGCCTCGATGCAGCGTTGCATGGCAGACTCAGATACCCAGCGCTTTAGATTGGCATTGAAGAGCACCCCGCTGCCAAGCGGTTTGGTCAACACCAGCACATCTCCCGGCTGGGCCCCACCATTGGTCCAGAATTTATCGGGGTGAACCAGTCCGATCACCGACAATCCGAATTTCGGTTCGTCATCCTCCACTGAGTGACCGCCGGCCAGCACGGCGCCGGCTTCTGTGATCTTGCTCAAGGCGCCGGCGATGATCTGCTCGAGATCTTCGTGGGGTAACAATTTTGAGGGGAAACAGAGCAGGTTGAGGCAGACTTTCGGTTGACCGCCCATGGCATAGACATCGCTGATGGCATTGGCGGCGGCAATCTGTCCATAGACGAAGGGGTCATTCACCGGGGGGGTGATGAAATCAGCCGTGGTCACCAGGGCCAGTTCCTCGCTGAGCCGATATATTCCGGCATCATCACTGGTATTGTAGCCCACCAGGAGATTTTCATCCTCCGACTGCGGAAGGCTGTCAAGCAAGATTCCGAGCCCGACCGGGTCGACTTTGGCCGCTCAGCCGCAGGTCTTCGACAGATTCTGCAGGGTCGGTTTTCTGAAGTAGTTGAGTATGGACATGGATTGTGCAAAGGTGATTGTTAGAGGGGGGACACAATACTTGATCGTTTGAAATTCTAATTAAGTATTCTGTCCCCTTAATTCCCCATTCCTATTCTCTGTCTGTCTGCGGTGACATAATAAGTATTGTGTCCCCTTGTGCAATGTCCCGTCAAATACCGTTTTCCTATGGGCTGCACCGCACCGATAAGGCGACCCGATAGTGGCCGCCTGACCCTCTTCCCTGGTGAGCCTGTGGCTTAGATGGTATAATCAGGAGACATCCTTTCAGAAACCAGGTCAACCAAAGGAGAACCTCATGGAACGCAACGCCGCCAGGATTATTTCTGCCAGCCCGGTGCTCGAAGGGGCCGGTGTTCATTTAAACCGGGTCTTCGGGTTTTCCGAGGTCGAACTCTTCGACCCCTTTCTACTGCTCGACGATTTTCGATCCGACACCCCAGCCCACTACCTCAAAGGATTTCCCTGGCACCCGCACCGGGGTATCGAGACTATCACCTACGTGCTCAAAGGCGACGTCGAACATGGTGACAGCCTGGGCAACAGCGGCACCATTTCCTCGGGAGACGTCCAGTGGATGACCGCGGGCAGCGGCATCGTCCATCAGGAAATGCCCAAAGGGGATAAAGCTGGAGCCATGCACGGCTTTCAGCTCTGGGCCAACCTGCCGGCCAAAAGCAAAATGACGGCGCCGCGCTACCAGGAAATCACCGCCGCCCAGATCCCTGAAATTGTCGTCGACGGGGCCCGCATCAAAGTCATTGCCGGAGAATGTGAGGGAACCCGGGGCCCGGTCACCGATATTTTCACCGAGCCCGAATACCTCGATATCACGCTGGCTGAAAACGGCCAATTTCAGCGCCTGACACCGGCAGACCACACGGTAGTGCTCTACGCCATCGACGGCAGCGGGACATCGGCTGGGGCTGGGGTGAGCAACAGGCAGCTGGTGCTGTACGGTTCAGGCAGTGAAATCAGGGTGCAGGCCGGCCCGCAGGGTCTGCGCTTCCTGCTGCTCTCCGGAAAACCGCTCAATGAGCCCATCGCCTGGCGTGGGCCGATAGTCATGAATACCGAAGAGGAACTGCAGACCGCCTTCCGCGAATACCAGGAAGGAACTTTTATCAAACAGCTCTAAGCCATCGTGACGTACTTCAAAATCTGCACCACCTGAGCAGGCGTCTGGGCCCAGGCCATGGCCGAGCCATCCACCTCTTTGAGCGGGTGGATGACATCCGGGTCGTGCAGGGTTATGTACGGTATCTGCAGGGCGGCGCAGTAACCGGCATCGAAGGCGGCATTCCACTGTTTGTAGCGGTCGCCGAACCTGACCACCACCAGATCGCTGGCCTCGATCAGCGTTCTGGTTCTGATCTGGTTGACCTTGGCCGACTTGTTGTCCCGCCAGAAATTGCTGCTTTCATCGCCCAGAACATCGCCGGCGGCATCGCTTGCCTCGTGGTCGGTGACAGCCGAGGTGAATTGTATCGGCAGATTTTCCCGGGCTGCTCCGTCTATGATCTGTTGACGCCAGTCGGTGTGAATCTCTCCTGAGAGGTAAACCGTCCAATGCATGTCCTTCTCCTGATCTTTCTTGTTAAAGGGAAAGTATTCGTCAACTGAATGTTGACTACTACCCATGGTAAAAATGGGCTTATACCACACCCTGGGTGAACCGAAAAGTCCGTAATTTACGCTACCCACTCAGGAGATTCAGCGGCAGGTCCGGAGGGGTCGTGGTCGAGACATTCAATTACCCAGAGATCTGAGGTATTGCCGAATGACGCCTTCTCTGCCAGCCAGCACTGGCGCCTTCTCCCGCTTCTGCAACTGATAGTCGTACATCGGATCGTAGTAGTGGCGCAGCAGCAGCCTGATCCAGTGTTTATGCGCCTGCGGGTCACCGTTTGCTTCCTGGTGATAGCAGCCCGACTCGAGCAGGGCCTTCACTTCTTCGAATCTGTCCTTACCCAGCCGCTTGGCGATCCGCTCCAGGTTCCGGTTCATATCATCAAACCAGTGCCACATCCGCTGCATCCCATCTTTCGGGCCGGACAGATCACCACACCGTTTCTGGGAGTCGATCACATATTCCTGGTAGATATTGTCCACCCGTTCTTCGAAATCGACTTCCAGGACAACCAGGTCACCGGAATTGAAAAACTGTGAGAGTTCCTTGGGCAGGAACCGTTTGCCCACGTGCCTGCCTTCATCTTCGAGCAGCAGGTGAGAATGATGGGCAGCGCCGTGTTTGGTCAGGGCTGCTGCGAGGCGGTTCTCGAAATCCGCCTGACCCGGCTGGGGTGTGGTAAAGCGACCGAAGGTCGAGCCCCGGTGATTGGCCAGGGCCTCGAGGTCGATGCTGTTGGCCAGACTGTTGAGCAGACGGGTTTTTCCTGATCCGGTGCGTCCGCCCAGAATAACCGGTTTGGAGCTGATAGTCTCGGGCTCGAGACGGCTCAGCAGGTAGGTGCGCATGGCTTTATAGCCGCCCTCAATTCTGCCCACCTGGGTGCCGCTCTGCTGATACATCCAGCGAGCCGCCGTCTCCGACCTCATGCCGCCCCGGGCACAGTAGACGACACAGTCCGGATAACGATCCAGATAGGCACACCAGATCTCGCTGAGCATGTGTTTCTTGACCTCGTCTATGAGGTTGCTGGCCACCCTGAACGCCTCATCCTTGCCCTCTTTACGATAGGTAAGGCCGACCTGATGGCGCTCATCGTCGGTGAGCAGCGGTATGTTCACCGACGACGGAATGGCACCGGACTTGAACTCCCCGGGAGACCTGACATCGATCATCGGGATATCGTTGACGATGATATCTTTATAAGCTGCTGTTGGTCGATCTGAATACATGCTCACGGACGCTGGTAGACGGTTCGGTTCATACCGCCTCAAAGGCAGTTTAGGTGCGATCAATTCAGACATATCACAGCGGCAGGTGATAGGTCAAATAATGGTTGGCTAAAGTCTGGCAGCAGATGGATTTAACGATAAATATTTTCTCCACATGAAATACTGTCCCGGTTCGGGTATAGTTGTCCGATACAGAATTTGCTGCACCACAAAATGATTAACCATAACAAAGGAGGTTCAACATGGCCACGACAACAGAAAATCTAAGTGAAGCATTTGCCGGTGAAAGTCAGGCATTTCAGAAATACAGCGCCTTTGCCAAAAAGGCCGAGCGCGAGGGTTTTGCCAATATCGCCAAATTGTTCGCCACCACCGCGCAGGCAGAAAAGATTCATGCCGAGGGACACCTGAAGGCACTCGATGCAATCGCTTCCACCGCCGAGAACCTGCAGGGTGCAATCAACGGCGAGACCTATGAATACACGGAGATGTATCCGCCCATGGCAGAGCTGGCCACCGAGGAGGGACACAAGGCCAAGACCATGTTCCGTTTCGCCCTCGATGCCGAAAAGGTACACGCTGAAATCTACAAGAAAGCGCTCGAAGCGGTTCAGAACGGCGTCGATCTGGAGGTGAGTGAATTCTACCTCTGCCCGATCTGCGGTTATATCGAACTTGGAAAGCCCACCGCGAACTGCCCGGTGTGCAGCGCACTGCCCAAAGTGTTCACCACCGTCGCCTGACCTTTACCTTTTCGATGGAGCGGGAAATTTTCCGCTCCATCGATCTCCTGTCATTTTTCTTAGGATTTATCGGTGTCAGCCGGGCAAGATGATCTTCTTCGTCTCGCTGTTCACGGGGACATCAGAGACCTGCTGCAGCGCAAATTCAGGCAGGATTCAGTGATCCATTACGCCCTCTCGCGCAACGCCTCTATCAAAGACATCATCGAGGCCATGGGCATCCCCCATACCGAAATCGGCGCCATTGAAAAAGGTTCTGAGCAGCTTGATTTCAGCTATATCCCGCAGCCGGGAGACCAGCTCGATATCCGGCCCCCACAAGCAGGGTCTGCCCCCACAGAAGCTACCTTTCTTCGTCCCCAGCCG
The DNA here is from genome assembly GCA_963759125.1 of uncultured delta proteobacterium. Lineage (GTDB taxonomy): Bacteria > Desulfobacterota > Desulfobulbia > Desulfobulbales > Desulfocapsaceae > JABDQA01. The sequence continues at coordinate 1,087,447 of CAVWXN010000005.1, read as the reverse complement.
CTGGCCTGCTGTCGTTTCATGGTCGACATCAACGTTGCCAGACTGGCGAGGCTGCTGCGGATGGCTGGATTCGACACCGAATCCGCGTCTGATTCCGCCCCGCTGAATTCCAAACGAGAACTCGCCGAAGCCAGCGCAGCATCAGGGCGAATTCTTCTGAGCCGTGACAAGGAGCTGCTGAAACATCGGGAAGTGACTTTCGGCAGGCTGGTCCGTGCCCAGGACCCGCCATCTCAATTATATGAAATCATAAAGTTTTACGGCCTTCGCTCAGAGGTCTTTCCATTCAGCCGCTGTCTGAAATGCAATGGCGCCCTCGTCCCCGTGGTCAAAGAAAGTGTGGTGCACCGGCTCGAACCTTTGACCAAAAAGTATTATCATAGATTCAGGCGGTGTGGATCGTGCTTGTCAATCTACTGGCAGGGCTCGCACCATCAAGCAATGCTCGACCTGCTCACCCCAATCCTGCCGGAGACCAGTCAGCACTGAGATGCATAACAAAAAGCCGAAATCACCGAGGATAGAATTGAACGGCTGGGGCAAAATGGAGATAGAGTCGCTCGGCCGGGGCAAGGACTTCAAATTGTGGCCGGGTGGCGGCCGCCCCTGGGACTGGGCAGAAACGGGAACCACCCACTCACCGGGTATTCAGGTTGAAGATGTCGAAGAACTGGTGGCCCACGGCTGCCGAACCGTGATCCTGGCCCGTGGTGTGTTTTCGCGCCTGAAAGTCACTGACGAGGCACTCGCCTATCTCCAGAGTCATGACATTGAAACAGTCGCCACGGACACCAAGCGGGCGGTTCAGATGTACAATGACTGCATCGACAGAGGTGTGCCCGTGGGCGGGCTCTTTCACTCAACCTGTTAGGCAGAGGGCGGGACAAATGATCATCTGCCCAGCAGCCTGACGATCTCCAGGCTCGAAACCACCCCAACCGGTTCGCCATCGCTGCCGGAGACAAGCAGATGGTTGACACCGGCTTGATGCATCACCTTCAGAGCTGAAAGTACATCCTGATCCTCATCAAGCTGCGCACAGGCATTTTTGGTGCCTTCGGCAGAAATCAGTTCACATCTGGTCATGAATGAACCGATTTTGGTATCCCGCAAGTCATGATGGTGGACGAGGCTGTGCATGACATCAGTGATGGTCACCAGGCCAAGCAGGATGTCACCATCCCTGACCACCAGGGCCGAGGCATTGTTCTGAGCCATCGCTTTGATCGCTGATCCCAGGGTATCGTCCGGACTGATTTCAGGATATATCCGGATAATTGCCTCTTTTATTGTTCTCGTACTTTTCATGACCGACCTCCCTGTAAACTCTCATCACCTTTCTGCCGGGGAGCAAGTATCCCCGGCCGCTGATCCTGTCACGAAAAAAGAGATCTGCCGCCGCGCTCAGCGCCGGGCAGCCCACTTCTTCTTTAAGGTTATCAATTGTTACTCTCAGTTACAAGGACAGTCGCTCAGAGAGATGCGCTGCGACCTGCCCACTATCCACCACGAACTGGAGTTGACCTCGATATTTGATTGAAATATAAGCATAAGTGTTTATTTTTTGAGCTTGATTTCAAATCAGATTTACACCCCAATTGAGATGATTATACTCAGGCCCGGAGAGTGAGGATGAAATACTGGCTGACTACCATTGTTGTACTTTCAATTGGATTGTTATTTGGGCAGAATACCTTTGCCTCAGAAGACAAACCGATCGTCGTCGCCTCGACCACCCAGATAGCCGACTTCGCCCGTCAGGTCGCCGGGGACAGGGCCGAGGTCAAATCAATCCTGGCGCCGGGGGCCGACCCGCACACCTACCAGCCCACGCCCAACGACGTACAGATCGTGCTGGGCGCCGATCTCTGTATTGAAAACGGACTGCACCTGGAGGGCAAAAGCTGGATGGCCACCCTGGCCAAGGATGGCAACAAGCCAATCGTTACCGCCACCGACGGTATCAACCTGCTCACCGTCAACGAAGGGGGAGAACAGATTGCCGATCCCCACGCCTGGTTTTCACCCAGAAACGCCGCTGTCTACGTGAACAATATCGTCCGCGGGCTCAGCCAGATCGATCCGGCCAACAAAGCCGAATACGAGGCCCGCGCCACCCTGTTTCTGCAGCAGTTAAGAGTGCTTGACTCGTGGGTCCGGGAACAGATCAACAAGATTCCCGCCGACCGGCGGATTCTGGTTACCACCCACGATGCCTTCAACTATTTCTGTTCAGATTTCAAGCTCAACGCCAACAACAATTTTCTCTCCATCGCCCCTGTGGGCTGGTCCACCGGAGCTGAAGTCGGAGCCGGCATCACCCCTGAGCGCAGGCGCAAGGTCGTGCAGTCAATAAAAGAGTCCGGAGCCCCGGCCATTTTTGTCGAGACCACTATCAATCCCAAACAGATCAGAGAAATCGCCAAGGAGACCGGCGTCCAGATCGGCGGAGCACTCTATTCTGATTCGATGGGCCCCGAAGGGAGCGCCGGAGAGACCTATATCGGCATGATGCGCGAGAATGTTTTGTTGATTGTCAACGCCTTGAAATAGGATAAACTGGAGAATCATGCGTTTTATACTCTGCCTGGTCATCTGGATCGTCTTCGTTGGCGGTCTTTATGCCTACACCGAAAAACGTGACAGAGGAGTTGCACCCGAAAGGGACGCTGCACCGGTCGCTGAAAAGACGCAGGAGCGTATTTCCATTGAGCTGACCCCGACCTTTTCGGTCGAAGACGACCCCTTTGCCCTGAAAACCGAGGAACAGACCGGGCCTTTCGAACTTCGTCTCAACGGGCTGGCTGTTGACCTCGCCGACCTGCCGATCAGTCGAGGACAGACACTGTTCATCCGTGATCTCGGGTTTGAGCTCGCCAATCACAACGAGGTCTTTGTCAAGGCGAGCCCCCCGGTTTCAGAGAGCGGTCTGACCCATGGAATTCGTCTCCGGCTGTTGAGTGACGACCGTGTCCTGGCCGACGAGACCGTCTGGAGCAGCGGCGGAGGCCTGGTATCCGGCACCGTCCCTTTCAGTTTAAACGACACCCCCGGCACGGACCATGACCACTGAGAATAAGTTCGTTATAGAAGTCGATCATCTGACCGTGAGCTACCACGCCAGGCCGGCCCTGCTTGACGTCAGCATCAACATCGAGAGTGATCAGCTGGTCGGTGTCATCGGCCCCAATGGGGCCGGCAAGTCGACCTTTATCAAGGCCATTTTAGGCTTTGTCAAACCGGATGTGGGAGTGGTCAAGATCAACGGCAAGAGCGCCCAGAAGGCCAAGGGTGAAGTTGCCTACGTCCCGCAGCGCGGGGCGGTGGACTGGGATTTCCCTATCACGGTGGAGGAAGTGGCGCTGATGGGCCGCTACCAGCAGATTCCCTGGTACACCTCACCGGCGTCCAGAGACAGGGAGGCTGCGCTTGAGGCCCTCGAGATGGTCAGAATGGAAGATTTTGCCAAGCGCCAGATCGGTGAACTCTCAGGCGGCCAGCAACAGCGGGTTTTCCTGGCCCGAGCCCTGGCTCAAGGCAGCGACATCCTCCTGCTCGACGAACCTTTCGCCGGCGTCGATGCAGCCACCGAGCGAGCTATCCTCGAAGTTCTCGAGCGGGCCAAGCAGGCAGGAAAAACGCTGGTTGTCGTACATCACGATCTGTCTACCGCGGCGGAATATTTCGACAAGCTCATCCTGATCAAACAGCGGCTCTATGCCTATGGCCCGCCGCGGCTGGTGCTCAGGGAGGATCTGCTCAGCAAGGTGTACGAGGGAAGGCTGAGGATTTTCAGCGATGTCATCGCCAAGGAGGCGTCCTGATGTACGATCTGTTCATAGCTCCGCTCACCGAAACCTATTTTCAGAAAGCACTGATCGGCGGCTCGATCGTCGCCATGGTCGCCGGCGTGGTCGGCTGTCTCGTTGTGCTGAGAAGAATGGCTTTTCTTGGTGATGCCCTGAGCCACGCCATGATCGCCGGGGTGGCCGGCGGCTACCTGGTCATGAAAATGCTCTTCGGCCTCGAGGCCCACGCTCCCGGCATGCTGCTGGGCTCGCTCATTGCCGCGGTAACCACCGTCGCCCTGATAAGTTTCGTGGCCCGGATTTCCCGACTCAAGGAGGATACCGCCATCGGTATCATGTACACCGGGATTTTTGCACTGGGTGTTGTCGCCGTTTCCATTTTCAGGCACTACATCCACATAGATCTGATGCATTTTATCATGGGCGACATCCTCGGAGTGGCGGACAGCGACCTCTGGGTCAGCGCCTTCGTGGCCGCCCTGGTGCTGACTGTGCTGATTCTTTTTTTCAGACATTTTCAGATCGCCACCTTCGATCCCATCATGGCCGCCTCCATCGGCCTGCCGGTGCTGTTTATCGACTATGTACTGACCATCTGCGTGTCCCTGGTGGTAGTCAGTGCGGTGAGCATGGTCGGGGTCATCCTCGTGGTCGGCCTGCTGATAACGCCGGCGGCCAGCGCCTACCTGCTCTGTGACCGGCTCGACAAGATGATGTGGCTGGCGGCGCTGTTCGGGGTTACCAGCGTGATCGGCGGACTGTACCTCTGCGTCTGGCTCGATTCCGCCGGCGGTGGAGCCATCATGTTGTTCTGTACCCTCCAGTTTCTGGTTGTCCTCGCAGTGGCCCCAAAATACGGCCTTCTGGCCCGCTGGCAGCGGATGCACAACCTCATTCCACAGCAGCAGGTGGAAGACATTCTCACCACTATTCTGCGCTACGGCAAACCGACCCCGATGGAGGTGATCGTTCAGTATGTCGAACAGGACAAAGGTTTGAAGAAAGCCCTGGAGTCGATGATCGATGATGGGCTGCTGACCCAGACAGCAGCGAGTTTCTCCCTGACCGAGGAGGGCGACAAGGAGGCCAGGAAGGTGTTGAAGGCGCACAGATTATGGGAAGCCTATCTGGCATCGATCGGCACCCCGCAGGAAGAGCTGCATCCCACCGCTCACCAACTCGAGCATATCAGTGATACCACTACAGTCGACTATCTCGATGAAAAGCTCGGCAAGCCCTTCCGGGACCCACACGGTAAAATGATTCACTGAGCAGCCAGCCCGCATCGCTTTTAGGGAAGGCATAGCGGATCGATGACCTTCACCAAGTCTCCTTGACTGGCAGGCCGTCTCGATCCGCGAACATCAGGCTATTGGTGAAAATAGAGCTTGTGGAACTCCTCGGCCGCTTGCCTGAGCATCTCGACATTGGCCACATCGGTGGTCTGCTTGCACTTCATGGCATAGACCAGCATCTTGTGCAAGGCTGCCAGTTTCTTGTCGTAGTCCGGCGTGTCGAACTTTATCCGCTGGGTCATGAAATATTGGGTGACGATATGCTGCAGTTCGTTGGCATGTACCTCTTTGTTGGTGACCCAGCGCACCAGTTGGTTGGCATTGCCGCCCTTCTCCAACTCGATGATTTCGTTCATTGATTTTTCGATGGTGGTGGCATGTTCCTGGATCAGGCTCATGCGAACTTCATCATCGTAGATCCCACAGGGGATTTCACAGTGGCCAAAGGCGTTGACGGCAACAAAAAGCAGTGCGGAACAGAGGACGATGAGGACAGACATTCGGTATTTCATGGCATGCTCCTTTGAATGTGTATTTGCAGGTGAAACAGCTGAGATGTGAAACGGTTTCGGAGCCATGCTGATCAACCCCGGCCACCGTAAAACTACCATAGGACACTGCTAAAGTTTGTCAATACCGGTCGAGCCGACCGGCACACCCCTTTCCCTCTGCTTGCAAAATGATAATAATTATTGTTATCTCGATTTCATGAACAACGAACTGCCGATTTTTTTCGACATCAAGCGTTATGCGCTGCACGACGGCCCCAATATTCGAACGACAGTGTTTTTCAAGGGCTGTCCGCTGCGCTGCTTCTGGTGCCACAACCCTGAGGGGCTGGAAAGCAGTCTCGAGGTGGTGACGGTGCAGGAGCGCTGCATCGGTTGTCAGGAGTGTGTGGACGGCTGCCCCGAACAGGCGCTTTCCTGGAATGGGGACGCCATCAGGCGTGATGATTCGCTCTGTTCGCTCTGTCTGAACTGTGTGGAGATCTGCCCGTCTCTGGCCCATGAAGCGGTCGGCTACCAGGCGAGCATCGAAAGAATCATCGGCGAGATAAAAAAAGATCTGGCTTTTTACGATCAGTCCGGCGGTGGAGTGACCTTTTCCGGGGGAGAGCCGCTCGCTCAGGCCGGCTATCTGATCGAGCTGCTGAAGCGCTGCGGCGAACTGGAAATCCACCGAAGCGTCGACACCAGCGGTTACGCGGAAACAGACAGGCTACTCGAGGTGGCAGCCCATACCGATCTCTTCCTCTTTGACCTGAAGCTGATGGACAGTGCTTTGCACGAAAAATATACCGGGGTCGGCAACGAACAGATTTTACAGAATCTTGAAGTGTTAAGTAAAAGTAAGACCAACATCAGAATCAGATTCCCGCTGGTCGGGACGATTAACGACTCCGTCGAAAACGTCGAAGCGATGGGCAGGTTTCTCTCCGGGCTGGGAACAATCGACGATGTCGATCTGCTCACTTATCACGATCTCGCCGGAGCAAAGTATAGAAAGTTACACAGACCCGACCTCACCGACAGGGCCTACACCGTCAGCCCGGATATCGTCGCCCGGACAAAGCGGCTGCTGGAGCAACATGGTTTGACGGTCCATCTTGAACGGTGACCATACAGGAGATATGCAATGAATGACAGGATCACCCGCCTCCGAAAACTGAGTTTCGAGACAAGACCTTCGATTTCCGCCGAGCGGGCCCTGCTCGAAACGGAATTTTACCAGCAGCACTATGGTAAACATTCAATTCCGGTTCTCCGTGCCCTGTGTTTCAAACATCTCTGCGAACACAAGACTATCTATATCGGTGACGACGAACTCATCGTCGGCGAAAGAGGCCCGGCACCCAAAGTGGTGCCGACCTTTCCGGAGCTTACCTGCCATTCGGTCGAAGATCTCAGAATCCTCAACGACCGACCGATGACCGGCTACCAGGTGGACGAAAAAGACATTGCCATCTACCGGGACAAGGTCATTCCCTACTGGCAGGGCAGATCGATGCGGGAGCGGATCTTCTCGGAGGTCCCGGAGGAGTGGAGAGCAGCTTACGAAGCAGGACTTTTCACCGAATTCATGGAGCAGCGGGCGCCGGGGCATACGGCCCTGGACGGAACCATCTACGAACAGGGACTGCTCGACGCCAAGAGGCAGATCCGGGACCGCATCGCCAGGCTCGATTACCTCGATGATCCCCAGGCAGCGGATAGACATGAGCAGCTCAAGGCCATGGATATCGCCTGCGATGCGGCGATTATCTTCGCCGAGCGCCATGCGGCGCTGGCCGAGTCAAGGGCCGGCCAGACGGCCGATCCAGCCAGGAAAGAGGAACTTGAGGAAATTGGTCGTCTCTGCCGCAAAGTCCCTGCCCACAAGCCGGAAACCTTTCACGAAGCGCTGCAGATGTACTGGTTCATCCACCTGGGCACCATTACCGAACTCAACGGCTGGGACGCCATGACCCCCGGTCATATCGACCAACACCTGCAGCCGTTTTATGAGAAGGAAGTGGCGGCGCAAACACTCGACCGAGAGCGTGCCAAAGAGCTGCTGGCCTGTCTCTGGATCAAGGTAAACAACCACACCGCCCCACCCAAAGTCGGGGTCACCGCCAAGGAGAGCGGCACCTACAACGATTTCACCCAGATCAACCTCGGCGGGCTGCGGAGCGACGGCAGCGACGGCAGCAACGAAATATCCTACCTCGCCCTGGAGGTATCCGACGAACTGCACCTGCTGCAGCCCCAACCCAGCGTCCATATCAGCAGGGTGACGCCGGATCGGTTTCTGAAAGCGGCCGGCAGGGTGATCCGCAAGGGGTACGGCTATCCGTCCGTGTTCAACAGCGATGCGGTGGTCATGGAGCAGATCAGGGTTGGCAAAAGCATTGAAGACGCCCGCCAGGGGGGAACCAGCGGCTGCATCGAGACAGGCGCCTTCGGCAAAGAGGCCTACATTCTGACCGGCTATCTCAACGTACCCAAAATTCTCGAGATTACCCTGAACAACGGCCATGATCCGCTGACTGGAAATAAAGTCGGCCTGGAAACTGGCAAGGCCGAGGAGTTTGCTAGTTTCGCTGAACTCTACAAGGCCTTCGAGAAACAACTGGAGTATATCGTCGGTTTAAAGATCCGGGTCAACAACTATATCGAGCGGATGTATGCCAAGTACTCGCCGGCCCCCTTCCTCTCGGTGGTAATCAGCGACTGCATTGAAAAAGGGCGGGACTATTACGATGGCGGCCCGCGCTATAACACCAATTATATCCAGTGCTGCGGCATAGGTACGGTGACCGACAGTCTGTCGGCCATCAAAACCCACGTGTTTGAGGACCGCATGGTAGTAATGGCCTCATTGCTCGGCGCTCTCAAGACAAATTTTTCCAAGGACGAAAAGCTGCGCCAGATACTGTGGAACAAGACACCCTTTTTCGGCAACGACGACGAGCGTGCCGATGGCATCATGCGGCGGGTTTACGATTCGCTGTTCTCGGCCATCGATGGCAGAGCCAATACCAAAGGGACGGTCTATCACCTCAATATGCTGTCGACCACCTGTCACGTCTATTTCGGTAAAATGCTTGGCGCCACGCCCAACGGCAGATTTGCCCATCTGCCGATGTCGGACGGCACATCGCCATCCCAGGGCTGCGATCGCCACGGCCCGACGGCGGTGATCAAATCGCTGAGTAAGATGGACCAGATTAAATCGGGCGGCACCCTGCTCAATCAGCGTTTTTTACCATCGGTACTCCAATCGGAGCAGGATCTGGATAAATTATGCAGCCTGGTACGCACCTATTTCAGCCTCGGCGGCCACCATGTCCAATTCAATGTGGTCGATACCAAAACCCTCAAGCTGGCCCAGGAGCACCCGGACGATTATCGCAATCTGCTGGTCAGGGTCGCGGGTTACAGCGACTACTTCGTCGACCTGGATAAAGAACACCAGGAGGAGATTATCAGCAGAACCGAGCAGGAACTCGTTTAAGCGGCAAGCAGTAAGGATGGAGTCATGACCAGGGTAGTAATGGGCCTGCTCTTTAATCGGAGCGGCAGGATATTGATTGCCAAGCGAAATCCACGCAAACGCTACGGCGGTTTGTGGGAATTTCCCGGCGGTAAAATCGAACATGGAGAAACCATCGAGCAGGCGCTCGTCCGGGAGATCCATGAGGAACTTGACGCCCCGATTATGGTGGACCGGGTCTACCCCGGCTATCTGTTCGAACACAAGAACCTCAAGGCCGAATTCATCCCCGTATCGGGCTCCATCACCCCCCGGGACATCACCCTCCTGGAGCATGACGAATGCAAGTTCGTCGAACTCGACGAAATCGACGGCTATGATATCTCCCCCTATGACCGTGGGGCGGTCACCCTGCTCAATTCCGCACGGTTCGAACCGCTGAGCTGACAATTATCGACATCAAGGCAATTAATTTTACTTGTGGTAATGGGTAGATAATTATAAACTAGGCGTTTACCAACTAACAGCTAATATCCACTTATACAGGAGGCAGGTATGGATCTGTTCGAGTTTTCAATCCAGATGGAAAAAGATGCTGAGGCGCTCTACCGTAAAATGGCGGAAAACGCCCCAGTTGAAGGGATAAAGAAAGTGCTGCTGATGCTGGCCGAAGATGAGGTCAAGCACCGGGTAGCCATCGAACAGCTTCAGAAGAAGCTTGATGTCCCGGCCCAGACAGGGGTAGCACTGGATATCAAGACGGTATTCGACGATTTGAAAGAAGATGACAACGTCACCACCATTTCCGTTGATGCCGTGGAAGATTATAAAAAAGCGGTGGAAATCGAGAAACGGGGCATGGCCTTCTATAAAGAGAAATTTGAGGAAGCCGATGATCCGGTCAGCAAACAATTGTTCGAGGCCCTGATGAAGCAGGAGACCTATCACCTGCGCACCTGTGAAAACCTGCTCGATATGGTGCAGAAGCCCGAATGGTGGGTTGACAACGCCGAATTCAACCCGCAGGATTCCGATCAATACTGATCGATCGACTTATAGAGAAAGTAAAAAGGAGCTTGGGCCGTTATCGGCCGATGCTCCTTTTTTTATTGAGTACACGGGTAGTGCACCGGGACACGATACCCAAGGTGTCCCTTGAAGTAAAAAATGAATTAACTACAGTATATTGCAGCATTAGGGACACCTTGGGTATTGTGTCCCCTTAAGCTTTTACCGTAATCCGGCGATCAGCCTGAGCAGAAGAAGGGCAAAAGGAAATCCATGCAGGACCAGGTCGAAAATATCGACCGGCCGGGTCAGATTCCCTGCGGCCAGCATCTTCAGCTTCTCCCAGATATGGGGTTCCGGCAAAAACGGCGCCAGCCCCAAGGTCAGGCAGAGTAGCACCAGAACCCAGATGGGTATTGACTCAATATAGGACCACATGATATCCAGGGGGACACATTACCTATCGTGTCCCTCGCTCCAATTTTGCAATTAAACACAAAACTTATGAATAAGGGGACATGATAGGTAATGTGTCCCCATCCCCATTCCTCTAGACCAGAGCCAGATTGCGGCATGACTCGGGTCCCGCCGCTTTCATCTCACCCAGCTGCTTCACATGGCGCTTTTCCTCCTCGATAACCTGTTCCAGCTGGAGTCGGGCCTCTTCGTCACTGACCAGGTTCAAAAGGAACTCGTAGAACATGACGGTATCCTGCTCGAGGAGTTGCGCCTGGGTTATGGCTTCCTCGAAATCGGCAGTTTGCAAGAGCATTTCCCTGTCCAGTGAAAAGGTCTGGTCGGCGACCATATCCTGCAGCAGCTGCCGGCCCATTTTTTCCAATTCCAGCTGTTCCTCGGAGAGAGGTTCAGCGGAGTCTATCTTGGAGAAAAAGGTGGCATGATGCTTTTCCTCCTCGGCCATCCAGGTAAAAATGTCACAAACCGCTGAATCGCTTATTAACTGAGCTGCTGCGCGATAAGCGGCCTCCCCGTTTTTCTCGATTTGAACGGCAATCTCTCGAATGTCGGCAACGGTAAACATGTCCTTTTATCCCCTTATTTTCAATAACTGACGATTATCCTTCTGTCCTTCTAATGACTACTCAGGTCATTATCGCCCTGAACCAGGCGGCGATATCTTCGATCTGCTCGGCACAGACATTATGCTCCATCGGATAGGTTCTGTAAACCGGCGCGTAGCCATGCTCTTCGAGAAACCCTTTGGCCTCCCTTCCCAGATGCTCCGGCACCACAGGATCATACAGACCGTGGTGAATCTCGATCGGCAGGCCCGTATGGGGTGCGTGGGTGTGAATCAGGCTGCAGGTGGCACAATAGCTGGACATGGCCAGCAAGCCGCCGAGCATTTTGGGCCGGTCAAGGGCCAGATGGTAGGCCACCGCGCCGCCCTGGGAAAAACCGGCAATAATGATCTTTTGCTCATCCAGGCCCCGTTCTATTTCCCTGTCGACGAATTTGTTTATCAGGGCCACCGAGGCCAGCAAGCCTTCGTTATCCACCTTCCTGTCGATCTCCATCTCCAGAATATCGTACCAGGCAGGCATCACCATGCCGCCATTCACGGTCACCGGAATCTGCGGTGCATGCGGAAATACGAAACGCACCGCCGGTTGCTCCGGAAGTTTCAGGACCGGGACGATCGGGGCGAAATCGTTTCCATCTGCCCCCAGCCCATGCAGCCAGATAACGCAATATTCGGGATTAGGAGCGGTTTCCTGTTCAATGGCCGGCAGCAATTCCATAGCTTTCTCCGTTATATGGTAACATAATCGCTGTCTGCTCAGCGAATTCAGGGGTTTTCTACCTCAAAGCCAAGGGCTCTGACTCCCTCGACAAGGGTGGCAGTGCCCTCCTCAACCAGGGCGCGGTGGCCCCGAACAGCCAATTCTATCTGCCAGCTGGTGCCGTCTGAGAACCGGGGCAGGCTGGAGAACTTCAGTTCCGGGAAACGTTGCTGGCAGCTGCCCAGCAGCGGCACCAGTTCACTCTCCTTGACACCGTTCACCACAAAGGAGATGAACTGTTCGGCCTGATCCACATCGAGCCGATAACGGTGTTCGATCACCCAGTCCACCATCGGCCAGGCCATCTCCGGAAAACCCGGGAGACAGTGAATCCGGCCACAATAAAAGCCGGGGATATTGTTGTGACTGTTGGGAATCAGATCTGCCTCTTCGGGGAGTTCGGCCATCAGTATCCGGTTCGGATAGGCCCCCTCGCCAAATTGCTTCTCGATCAGCGCCACCGCTTCCGGGTGTCTGGTTACCGCCCGGTCGTGAGCCCGGGCCACCGCCTGCCGGGTCATGTCATCCGGGGTTGCCCCGATTCCTCCGAAGGAGAAGCAGTCGTCGCCCCGCTCTCGGATCAGCCGAAAGTGACGTTCCAGCAGATCAGCATCATCCCCTAAGATGGTGATCCAGCTGATATCGACGTTGAGCCGTCCAAAATATTCTCTGGCCCTGACAACGTGCTTGTCTTGCCTGCGGCCCAGTAGAATCTCGTCACCGATGACCAGCAGGCCGATCTTTTTCAACAGATATTTGTTTTCAGATTCCATCCGAAGCGTGACGCCCTTTTCATCTTTTGCTTTCTCAACACAGTAATATCGCCTGTCGATGACATTATTGCAACCATTTGAAACAAGAATGTAAAACCCCATTAAGTAGAGGTGTAATCAGGGGTCCGGAGAGACCCTCAAAAAGTGTTTCAGAACCGTTTTTTTTAATTCCGTGAATTCATTTAAATTCAGTTAATTAGATCGCATCGCTCCCGATTGGGCCGGGGAGAGTTTCAGCTGAGGCCTCTTTTTGATTGTCATCGCCGGCCCGGTGTGGTACCGATTTGAACCATCAGAAACTCTTGTTTCCAGGAGTTGTTTACACCATTTTTTGCAGTCTTTCTGAGGGCAGTTTCCAACGGTTTGCCAGGCCAGGATCTGAGTTTTGACCATTTCTCTGTCAGGCAGCCGACTCTGTTGACCGCCAAAATCGAGGCTGCATCAACCACAGCAACAAAAAAGGAGGCGTTAAGTATGAAGAAGCTTGTATATCTAGCCGTGGCTGCCTGTGTTGTGTCCCTATGTTTTTCAGCAAACGGCTGGTCCCAGGGCCGTAAAACCACCATCAAGGTAGGTGTCAATGCCCCCATGACAGGGGACATTCCAAAGGTTGGCGAAGGTTCCAAATACGCTGCCGAGATGTGGCTTGAAGATGTAAACAAAGCCGGCGGCATCGAAGTGGGCGGTAAGAAATACCCGGTGGAACTTGTCCTTGAGGACAATGAATCAAAGGCCGAATCAGCCGTTAAGGCCAACACCAAGATGATCACCCAGGACGACGTCATGATCATCATCGGACCGCAGTCCTCAAAGCAGGCGATCCCTGCCGGTGACGTAGCCAACAACTACGAGACCCCGATGATCAGCCCCTGGTCCACCAATCCGGCCACCACCGCCGATCGCCCCTACGTATTCCGCGGTTGTTTCCTCGATCCTTTCCAGGGCCCGGTTTTAGCCAATTTCGTCACCGAGGAGTTTGGCTTCAAAAAGGCAGCGATACTCTATGACGTAGCCAGTGACTACCCCAAAGGGTTGGCCGAGTTCTTCAAGGCTGCCTGGGAAGAGAAGCATGGCGCCGGCTCTGTTGTTGCCTATGAAAGCTTCACCACCAAGGACACCGATTTCAGCTCCCAGTTGACCAAGATCATCAAGTCCGGAGCCGAATTCCTGTTCACCCCGCAGTACTACAACGAAGTTGCCCTGATCGTCAACCAGGCCAAAGACCTCGGTTGGAAAGGGCCAATCGTCGGTAGTGACAGCTGGGGCTCCGCCGAAACGGTTGAGCTTTGCGGCGAAGCCTGTTACGGCCAGTTCTTCTCCACCCATTACGCAGCGGCAGGCGCCCAAGGCGCCACCAAGGAATTCATCGACCGCTACAATGCCGCTTACGGCTATGTACCTGATGATGTCGGCGCCCTTACCTGGGATGCCCTGCGGCTTGCTCAGACAGCCATCGAAGGCGCCGGGGAGCTGACCGGTAACATAAAGAAAGACCGTGTTGCCGTTCGTGATGCCCTGGCCAAGGTCCAGAACTTTGAAGGCATTACCGGTACCATGACCTTCACTGAGGAAGGCGATCCGAATAAATGTGCGGTCATCGTAAAGATCAGCGACAAAGGCGAATACGAATTCTACAAGTCTATCTGTCCGTGATCTGATCGATCCGTTGACGAAGATGTACGGGTTGTAACCTGATCAGTCTGGTGTGCACCTAGATGGTGCACACCAGACTTTTCATTGGCACTATTGTGCCTGTCCAGAGTCCTGCCCCGGCACCCAGGCGGACTGTGGACAGGCATCAATTGTTTTGAACTCCGCCGGAAAAGGTTATTCCGGTAATTGTCGTACTTGATCACACAGGAGCCGTTACATGGATATCTTCCTGCAAAACATCATCAATGCTCTGCAATGGGGCAGTTTTTACGCCGTAGTTTCAATCGGTTACTCGATGGTATACGGCGTCCTCATGCTGTTCAACTTCGCCCACGGCGACATCTTCATGGTCGGCACCTATATTGGGTTCGGCATCGCCACCCTGCTGCTGGCTCTGTGTTCCGCCTTCATGCCGGGCTGGATGATCTTTATCCTGGTAGTCATTATTACCATGTTCCTGGCCAGCTTTGTCGGGGCCTTCGTCGAACTGGTCGGCTACCGTCCCTTGCGGGGAGCCCCCAGGGCCTCTGCAGCAATCACCGGCCTGATGATCGGTATCATCTTCGAGACCGGCAACCTGATCATCCTCGGTGCCCAACGGTTCAGTTTTCCCCCGCTGATCAAGTCGGTATCCTATAATTTCGGCGGCATCTATGTCACCAACGTCAAAGTACTGATTATCGTCGCCTCCCTGGTGATGATGCTGGCCCTGCACCTGTTTATCAAGAAAACTAAATGGGGCATGGCCATGCGGGCAATGTCCTATGATTTCCAGGCCGTCCCCCTGATGGGAGTATCGATCAACGTCATTGCCCCGATGACCTTTGCGATCGGTGCCGGACTTGCCTCCGTGGCCGGTATCCTTTACGGCCAGGCCTACCCGGTGCTTGACCCTTACATGGGTATCTCTCTAGGCTGGAAGGCCTTTGTCGCTGCCATTTTAGGCGGCCGCGGCTCGATCATGGGCGCCGCCCTGGCCGGCTACCTGCTTGGCTTCATCGAGATGTTCGTGCCGATGTTCTTCCCGTCGACCTTCAGGGATCTGATCGCCTACTCCATCATCCTGGTGATCCTGACCTTCAGGCCGCGAGGATTCTTTGGTATGGCACATTCCACCCAGCTCAGGCTGTAATCGATACTCGTTCAGGGACTTTATAAGTACACAGGAATCTCGAATGGAAAAGCTTAAAAAACTGTTCAGACCATTTTCCGTCGTCCCGCTTGCCGGCTGGCTTCTCGGCGTTTTCTGCGCGGCTCTGATGGAATATTATCTGGGGGATCTCATCTCCTACTATCTTTATCTGCCCAAAATACCGGTGCTGTTCGGCACCCTGATCATGCTCAAGGATCCGCTCCTGATTCCCAGCGTCTTTGCCTATGACCTGATCATCTACATCGTTCCGGTGTTTCTGGTGGCACGCCTGTCCGCCCCGCTGACCAATCGGCTGGCGGCCCTGCTGGAGAGCATGCCGCTGTGGCTGGCCACCTTGCTCCACCTGGCGGCCTTCTACGGAATTCTTTACATGTGGGCGGGAATCAACGATTATCGGGTACTGGTGGTAAAACTGACCATGATCTCGATCATCCTCACCCTGAGCCTCAATGTAATCAACGGTTACCAGGGCGAGTTCTCCTGCTCGCATCCCGGCTTCATGGCCCTTGGCGCCTACGCTTCCTCAACCCTGACCCTGCTGCTGTTTGCCAACGACAAGATGTTTGGCGAGCCGCTGATGAATCCGGCCCTGGGCCCCTGGCTGTTTCCGCTGGTCCTGATCATCGGCGGGCTGGTGGCGGCGCTGGGTTCGCTGATCGTGGCGATTCCATCGTTTAGAACCAGAGGCGATTATCTGGCCATTATCTCTCTCGCCTTCCTTTTCATGGTCAAGAGCGCCATCGAAAACATGGAGATTATTGGCGGTCCCAGAGGCATGAGCTCTCAGCCCAACTACGCCTCGCTCACCGTTGTATTCGTCTGGATGTCGCTGTGCATCTGGATCGTTCACAACTTCACCACCTCGGTCCTGGGCAAAGCCTTAAACGCCGTACGCGACAACGAGCCGGCGGCCAATTCGATGACCGTCAACACGCGCAAGACAAAAATGACCGCTTTCATGTTCGGCGCCTTCTGGGCCGGCGTCGCCGGCGGTCTATTTGCCCATGTCCTGCGCTACGTCAACCCCGGCACCTTCGGCCTCAACAAGCTGGCCGAGATTCTGGCCATGGTCTATTTCGGGGGTCTCAACTCGATCTACGGCTCCATCGTCGGGGCGGTCAGCATCAGTATGCTGAGTGAGGCGCTGCGGCCCCTGGAACTGTTCAAATGGATCATCATTCCTCTCATTCTGATCCTGGTCATGATCTTCAGACCCCACGGCCTGATTTCCTTCACCGAGATCAACGTCAAGGAACTCATGCGCCCCCGCAATAAAGAACGTTCTGGAGGAGTTGAATAATGGCACCACTGCTCAACGTTAGAAACATGACCCACTTTTTCGGGGGCTTGCGTGCGGTATCCGATTTCAACCTGACCATCGAGCCAGGCGAAATCAGAGGTCTGATCGGCCCCAACGGCGCCGGCAAGACGACGGTGTTCAACCTGATTACCGGGGTCTATACCCCCACCGAGGGCATTGTCGAGCTTGAAGGCAAAAATATAAAAGGAGTCGAGACCCATCGGATTGCCGACATGGGACTCGGCCGAACCTTTCAGAACCTGGCCCTGTGGCGCCACATGAACGTGCTCGATCACATTCGTCTGGCCCACTACTCCCAGCTCTCCTACGGGTTGTTCGGGGCCTTTTTCGGCACCCCAAAATGCCGGCAGCAGGAAAAGGAAGTCATTGAAAATTCCCACAAGTTGTTAAAGCTTTTCGATATCGACCAGTTCGCCACCCAGAATATCGGCAACCTGCCCTACGGCGCTCAGCGCCGGGTGGAAATGGCTCGGGCCATGGCCACCAAACCGAAGATTCTGTTTCTTGATGAGCCCACGGCCGGTATGACGCCTGATGAGTTGATCAGGATGATAGAAATTATTCGTCAGGTGCACCGGGACTTCGGCGTCGCCATCTTCATGATCGAGCACCGGATGAAATTTGTCATGGATCTGTGCGAAAGAATCCAAACCCTGGTATTCGGCGAGGTAATTGCCGAGGGGCCGCCCGAAGAAATTCAGAACAACCCGGAAGTCATCGAGGCTTACCTTGGCAAGGAGGACTTACACTGATGCAGCTCGTCGTTGAAAATCTGTCCGTCTCCTATGGCAACATTAAGGCTCTCCACGGCATCAGCTTCTCGGTCGACCAGGGTGAGATCGTCACCATTATCGGCGCCAACGGTGCCGGCAAAAGTACCACCCTGCGGGCCATTTCCCGGATGATTCCCTGCGAACCCGGCTCCAAGATCGAGTTCATGGGAGAAAGCATTCTCAAGTACAATACCGACAAGGTGGTTTCCAAACTTGGCATCTGCCACGTACCGGAAGGCAGGATGATCTTCGGCAACCTGACGGTGACCGAAAACCTGACTCTGGCCTGCTTTGCCAGAAAGGACCAGGACGGCATCGCCCGGGACAGGAAATGGGTGTTTGATCTGTTTCCCCGCCTCGAAGAGCGCAAGGACCAGCTGGCCGGCACCCTGAGCGGAGGTGAGCAGCAGATGCTGGCGGTCGGCAGGGCCTACATGAGCGGCCGCCAGATCATGATTCTGGACGAACCCTCCATGGGACTGGCGCCGCTGCTGATGCTCGACATGTTCGACGCGCTCAAGGAGATTAATCGGCAGGGCACAACCATCCTTCTGGTCGAGCAGAATGCCCGGCTGGCCCTCAAATTCGCCCAGCGCGGCTACGTCCTCGAGCACGGTCAGCTGATTCTCGAGGGCCCGGCGGACGGGCTGCTGGACAACCCGGAAGTGAAGAAGGCCTATCTGGGCGCCTGATCCTTGGCCAGAGGGGGACACCCTAGGTATTGTGTCCCCATAACTCCCGGCACACCAACTCCGGCTTGTAGCGATCCTTTTCTTTGAAGGCACCCTCAGGGTCCTTGGGAAAACCCACCGGAACCACCGCGAAGGGGAAGACCTGTTCGGGAATAGCAAACAACTCCCGACACCCCGCCATACGCTCCTCAAACGGATACACCCCCGTCCAGACCGCTCCAAGCCCTTCGGCCCTTGCGGCCAATAGCAGATTCTGGAGGGCGGCGCTGCAGTCCAGGGGCCAGAGATCGGGCCATTTTTTTCCGGTCGGGTCAGCGCAGACAATAATGGCGACACCGACCTGGGTGATCATCTTGCAGTAAGGATGAAACGACGGAATCTTCTCCAGCTTGGCCCTGTCCCTGACCACGATAAAACTCCAAGGCTGCTGGTTTCCAGCCGACGGAGCCAGCATCGCCGCCCTGAGCAGCTTCTCTATTGTCTCATCGGGGATATGGTCGTCCCGGTAGCTTCTTACACTGCGTCTCGTGGTTATTGTCTCATAGAGCTCCATTTCTGTATCTCCGAACATATTCTGCTGCGGATGAGCCCTCTCATCGATCGCAGCATATTTATATGAATATTTGTAACTACCTAAATTTAGAGTTCAAATCCTCGCCCCTGGTTTATTCAGTTTAAGCACTTATAATGTTTTTCAAACAACTCAGTCAATAATTACGGCGAAAAGGGGCCGACCATGAAATTGATCTTTGTCTACAACGCCAAAAGCGGAATGCTCAGTATGATCAGAGATATAGGCCATAAACTGATGAGCCCGCAGACTTACGACTGCTTTCTCTGCAGCTTGACCCACGGGACCTTCAGAGAAGATCCGAAATGGAAATCGTTCAAGGAGAACAGCAGCATCGAGATGGAGTTTCTGCACCGGGATGAGTTCGAGAAGAAATACGGTATGAAACAGGCCTACCCAGTGGTGATGAAGCTGGCCGACCAGACTGAAGTTGTGCTCAGCCGCGATCAGCTCAGCCACCTGTCCTCCGTCGACGACCTGATCGTCACCATCAAGAGTCTTTCCCTGCAGACCAGCTAGTATTGCCTATTTTCAGGCTGCTGTGGCCGCGCTCACCTCAGGACTCTGGTTACAGAGTCTCGATAACGACCAGCGATTCATGAAAAATCGCACCACCGCCAATATCTGAACACTGCTGTGAAGTCAGATCGTTAATGGTACCTGACCCTTCTTCTGAGGGCCAGTAGATGCCTTCAGCGACCAGCAGTCCCGGCTGAGTGTCGGAGCTTACCCTGGCCCGGCGGGTTACCGAACCTCGAAGATTGGTAAGACGCACCCGGTCACCGTCGTCGATGGATCCGGAGGCAGCATCGTCGGGATGGATGAGTACAGTTCCCGTATCGCCGGCATAACGCTCCCCGAAAGTGGAGTTGAGCAGTCTGTCATTGGGCGGCGTGAGCAACCGATAAGGAAAGCGGGCTTTGAGGTCTGGGTTGTCAAATTCTTTGGCCTCGGATAAGAGGGGATGCACAAAGATATCAGGGCTCTCTCTGCTGACAAAACGAAACCTGTTTTCCCGGCCGTCAAAGGGCCGATCGCTACCCATGGCGTTGCCCGACAGGATGTAGGTTCCCGGTTGATATCCTTCATAATCAAGGCCGACCGGAAGTTCCGGTATGGTATCGAAATAGCTCTGCAGCCGCTGATCCAGGCTTTGGTTGAAGGCCCTGTCCTGGTAGCCCATCTTCACGGCCAGGGTCTGAAACAGATCGAAGTTGCTGATCGCCTCACCCAGCGGTTCGATCACCGGCTCGGCTATACCCAGATAAAAATGGCCGTAGGCCGTATAAATGTCGCGGTTTTCCAGAAAAGTGGTAGCGGGCAGCACCAGGTCGGCATATTGGGCGGTGGGCGTCATCACCTGCTCATGAACCACGGTGAACAGATCTTCTCTGGCCAGCCCCTTGCGGACCATCGACCCGTCCGGGGCGACGCAGAAAGGGTTGGAGTTATAGACCAGCATGGCCTTGACGGGCGGCAGCAGGCTGGTAAGGGCTTCCCCAAGGTGAATCATATTGATTACCCGGGCTCCACTTCCACCCAACTCCTCCATTTTCAATTTCGAGCTGTCGCCGCTGAAGGCTTTGCTAAACAGCAGCACACCCTGCCCCGCTTCGCCGCGGAATAAACCGCCGGCTGCCGCAAGTGAGCCGATGGCCCGGATGGCCATTGCCCCTCTGCTGTTTCTGGTCAGCCCCACACCGATGCGGATAAAGGTCCTGGGGGTCTCGAAGAACATGGCGGCCAGTCGCTCCATGACCGCGCGATCGACCTTACTCTGGGCTTCGAATTTTTCTATTTCGGTCGCCTGCAAATAGGTTCTGAGTTCGTCGAACCCTTCGCTGCAGGTGTCGATGAACTCCTGATCGACCCACTGGTGTTCGATCATCACTTTTAAAATGCCAAGCGCCAGGGCCGCATCGCCTCCGGGCTGGACCCAGACATGCTCGTCGCCGCTGCGGGCCGTATCGTTTCGATAGGGATCAATGACCACCAGTCTGGCCCCGCGCTTTCTGGCCCGCACCACAGAGGGCCAGAAATGCAGGTTGGAGACTTTGACGTTCATCCCCCAGATGATAATCAGATCAGCATCTTCGGCCTTCTCCGGGGGTGTTCCGCCGGCCTCGCCACAGATATTTCTCCAGCCCCCGCCGGCGGTTGCCGAACAGATCGTCTGCTCGAGCCTGGAGGCCCCTATTTTATGAAACAGCGGAAATCCGGCAAAACGGTTGATCATTCCCATGTTACCGGCGTAGCAATAGGGCAGCACCGATTCTCCACCGAAGGTGTCGATGACCTGGGCCAGTCGGGCGCTCAGATAATCCCAGGCCTGGCTCCAGCTGATCCGTTTGAAATTCCCCGCTCCCTTGGGGCCGACCCTGATCAGTGGATGCAGTATTCGCTCGGGTCCGTACAGGCGAGCCGGGTAACCCCGCATTTTCCGGCACATCACCCCCCTGGTGTAAGGGTGCTCCGGATCGCCCTGCAGCCTTACGACCCGGCCCTCTTCGACGGTGGCTATCAGTCCGCAGGTATCAGGGCAGTCCAGTGGGCAGATTGTTTTCTTGTATTCTCTCATGGCCTTGTGACTGTTGTTCCGTCTAACGTGTCGACGATCCGACCGGCGGGTACTCGGTGCATAGATAATAGCGCGGCGCCTCGTCCTCGATGATCCGGGGGAAACGGCCTAGCTTCTCATAGAAGCAATTGTCCGCCCGGTCGTCGTTGACATCCGAGACCTCGCCGACCATGACACTGCCGCTGCCCTTTTCTCCATAAAAAGTGTGGTAGACATAAGGCTCCAGGCAGATACTCTCGCCCGGGGTCAAAACCACTCGATCGCCTGGTGCCAAAGCTCTTCGCACCCCATCCATCGACACCGAAAACTTTTCATCGCTGAATTTGTTGTTGCCATCGGCATGGTAGAGCTCGATCACCAGGTTGCCGCCTCCCCGGTTGATGATATCCTCGCGTTTATTCCAGTGAAAATGGTATGGGGTTACCTGCTCTTCCCTGACCATCATGATTTTTTCAGCATAGCCTTTGGGATAGGTCTGGGCCCGCGCCTGGTTGCCGTTTCTGATGGTAAAGAGCAGCAGCCCTACCTCATAAAACCTGTCCAGCCCATAGTCCGTCACATCCCAGCCCAGCTCGTTGTCCCTGATTTCGTCCGCCTCAGATCCGGTCGCTTGCCATTTTTGGGGCGTCCAGAAGGCGAATGGAGGTAGCTTGAAATGGCCGGAATCAAAGAACTCACTGGCCTGATCGAGCAGTATGTTTAATTCTGAGCGCTTCATTATGGACACCTAACAAAACGGTTGACAAGCAATTCGATGCATTTATAGTTATTTCAGCGCAAACGTTTGCGGCATCGTTTGCAGCGTCATTATACTTCATTTTTCACCGAGGATCACTTCGATTATGAAAGGTGGTATCAATGAATCCCCCCACCGCCGGTTTAATCCATTGACTGGTGAGTGGGTTCTCGTTTCCCCGCACCGCAGCGCCAGGCCCTGGGACGGACAGCTGGAAGAACCCAACGGTGAGCTGCCGCCCGCCTACCTGCCCGACTGTTATCTCTGCCCGGGCAACGTTCGGGCCGGGGGCAAAGAAAACCCCGACTACCAAAAGACCTTTGTCTTCACCAACGACTTCGCCGCCCTCCTGCCTGAAAACCCAGCCCAGCCTGAGCACGACCCCGACGGTCTGCTTATCCGTGAACCCGAGCAGGGCCTCTGCAGGGTTATCTGCTATTCCCCGCAGCATGACCTAAGTGTGGCGAGGATGACTCAGGATCAGGTGCTGCCGATCATTGACACCTGGATCGAGGAGTTTCTCAGCCTTGGCGCCCGCGATTTTATCAACCACGTACAGATTTTTGAGAACCGGGGGCTGGTCATGGGCTGCTCCAATCCCCACCCCCACGGCCAGATCTGGGCAAGTTCGACGATCCCCAATATTCCAGCCAGAGAGATCGGCCAGCAGCAGCGCTATTGGGACTCTCACGACAGCTGTCTGCTCTGCGCCTATCTGGCCAGAGAGAGCTCCAGCGGCGAGAGAATCCTGTTTGCCAACGACTCCTTTACAGTTCTTGTCCCCCATTGGGCAGTCTGGCCCTTTGAGACAATGATCATACCACGGCGTCATGCCCCATCGATCGCGGCTATGTCGGCTACGGAAAAGGCTGAGCTGGCCGACATAATGATTGAGCTCGGCATCTGTTACGACAACCTTTTCCAGACGTCGTTCCCCTATTCGATGGGTATTCATCAACAGCCGACCGACGGCCGGGATTACCCCGCCGTGCACTATCATTTTCATTATTTACCGCCGCTTCTTCGTTCCCAGGCGATAAAGAAACACATGGTCGGCTATGAGCTGCTGGCCACCGTCCAGCGAGATCTGACTCCGGAACTGGCCGCCGCCCGACTGCGGGAGTTGCCCCGCCGCCATTATCTTGAGACGCGGAAATGACCATGCCCCGCACACTCTCCCATCTCAAACAGCAGCTGAGCACTAACCAGGCCGATTCGGCCCTGATCAGGCTCTATGGGAGGGCGGCCCTGAGCCTTCAAAAAAGCAGATACCAGCGTCTGCTGGAAGAGGCCGAACAGCGGGTGGGCGGCAGTCGCTATCTGCTGGCCAGTGCCCCCGGGCGCACCGAGCTGGGCGGCAACCATACCGACCACAACAACGGCAGGGTTCTGGCCAGCGCCGTCGACCTCGACTGTATCGCAGCAGTTACGCCAACCCGGGATAACCGTGTAACTCTCTACTCCAGCGAATACCCTGAACCGATCAGGGTTGAGCTGCACAGCCTCACCGCTGAGCCCAGTGAACGCGGCACCCCCGAAGCGCTCATCAGGGGCATCGGGGCAGCCAGGAGTGGACGTGGCTGTGCCAATCAGGGCTTCACGGCGGTGGTTGACTCCACCTGCAAGCCCGGGTCCGGCTTGAGTTCATCGGCGGCTTTTTCGGTACTCATTGGGGGGATTTTTACTGTTCTTGACGACGCCCCCGTGGATCCGGTTCAACTGGCCCGCGACGGACAATTCGCCGAAAACATTTTTTTCGGTAAGCCCTGCGGGTTGATGGACCAGTTGAGCAGTGCCGCCGGCTACACTCTGGGGATCGATTTCAAAGATCCGGTCAATCCGGCAATCACCCGAATCGAGACCAATTTCGAGGACTGGGATTATCGGCTGCTGATTATCGACACCGGCGGCAGCCACAGCAATCTCACCGCAGAGTATGCTGCCGTCACCGAAGAAATCGGCTGGGCTACCCGGATCCTGAACAGGGACAAGGCCCGGGGACTGAGCCTGGCCACCGTTCTGGAACAGGTCACAGCCCTCCGCGCCGGGGTCGGAGACCGGGCGCTGCTGCGTCTTTTACACTTTATCACTGAAGACCGGCGGGCAGCAGACCAGATCGACGCCCTGCGCCACCGCGACTACGATCGATTCCTTGAGCTGGTAAAACTATCCGGCGATTCTTCCTGCAAGCTCCTGCAGAATTGCAGCTCTGCGCAAAACACCCGGGAACAGGGCGTTCTGCTGGCCATCTCTCTGACCGAACAGTTTTTCCCCAAGGCGGTCTGCCGGGTGCACGGAGGCGGATTTGCGGGAACTGTGCAGGCCTATGTTCCAAAAGCTCGGTTCGATGATTATCAATTACTTATGGAACGGGTTTTTGGAGAGAGAGCTGTCATTCCGGTGGTCACCGGACGGCCGGGGTTTTGTTTCTGGGCCGAAGACGGATGGGTGTTTCCCGGGGCCGGTGAGTTCGCATGAGACACGTAACCATCAACGATCTCGCCAGGCGACTTAAGCTCTCCGCCTCGACCGTATCCAGAGCCCTGCGCGACCACCCCGATATCAGCAAACAGACCAAGGAACGGGTCCGGGCAATTGCCGCCCAGACCAATTATCAGCCCAACCTTATTGCCCAGAGCCTGCAGACTCGAAAATCCAACAACATAGGCGTCATCGTACCAGAGATCCGCAATTCGTTTTTTTCCACCGTGATCAGCGGCATCGAGGACCTGGCCTACGAAGCCGGCTACACCATCATGGTCTGCCAGAGCAACGACACCTTTGAGCGGGAAACAATCAACATCCGGGCCCTGGCGGCCAACCGGGTGGCCGGGATGCTCGTTTCCGTGTCCCAGGAAACTGCCGAATTCGACCATCTGCGGCAGGTGATCAGACAGGGTGTACCAATTGTGCTTTTCGACCGGGTGGTAGACGAAATTGACGCACCCAAAGTCGTGGTCGACGATTTTAACGGGGCCTTCCAGGCCGTCACCCATCTCATCGAAACAGGGAGAAGGCGCATCGCTCATCTGACCTCGGCCGGGTCTCTTTATGTCGGACAAAAAAGAAGAGAGGGATACGAGACGGCACTTCACCAACACGGTCTGCCGGTTCGTCCCGAATACATTGTTGAAGGCGGCTGCCACGAGGAAGATGGGCGCAGCGGGGCCCGCAGACTAATGGCCCTGGCTGAACCGCCCGACGGCATTTTTGCGATCAACGACCCGGTTGCCATCGGCGCCTTTCTGTATCTGCAGGATCAGCGGGTGCGGATTCCCGAGCAAATCGGCCTGGTGGGCTTTACCGACAACCCCAACAGCGTCCTGGTCAGACCGGCGCTGACCACGATCAATCAGCCCGCCTACGAAATCGGCAAGACCGCAGCCTCGCTGCTGCTCGATATCCTGAGTGGAAAAACCTTGAAGAACGGCAAAACGATTACGTTGGAAACCAGACTCGTGATCAGAGGGTCGACCTGAGATGAGACTATCAATCACCACCCCTTTCGGGAGAAATTTATGGCCCAGGTTGAATTAGTCGATGTCTGTAAACGGTTCGGAGCGACCGAAGTCGTCCAGCGGGCCACCCTCAGTATCGACGACAATGAGTTCATCGTCCTGGTAGGTCCTTCAGGCTGCGGGAAATCGACCATTCTCAGGATGATCGCCGGCCTGGAGACAATCAGCGACGGCGAGATCAGGATCAATGGTAGAAAGGTAAACGATGTGATGCCCAAGGACCGTGATGTGGCCATGGTCTTTCAAAACTACGCGCTCTACCCGCATATGAGCGTCTTCGAGAACATGGCCTTCAGCCTCAGGATGGCCAAACTGCCCAAGGATCAGGTCCTGGAGAAAGTAAACCGGGCCGCCGACATTCTCGAGTTGACCCCCTATCTGCAAAGGAAACCGGCCGCCCTGTCAGGCGGGCAGCGGCAGCGGGTAGCCATGGGCAGAGCCATTGTCCGCAGCCCCAGTGTCTTTCTGTTCGATGAACCGCTTTCCAACCTTGATGCCCAGCTCAGAACCCAGATGCGGATGGAACTGAAGAAGATGCATCTGAAAATGAAGACCACCACCATCTATGTCACCCACGACCAGATCGAGGCCATGACTCTGGCCGACAGGATTGTCATCCTCAAGGATGGCCGGGTCCAGCAGGTCGGCACCCCGGTGGAGGTCTACGAGCGCCCCGACAACCGGTTTGTTGCCAGTTTTATCGGCAACCCGCCCATAAACATGATGGAGGCGGTCGTCAGCCGCGGCAGCAACGGGGATGCAATCAGTTTCTGCGGCCTCACCTTTCCGGTCACCTTGCCCGAAGCCTGCAGAGACCAGGACAAGGTGCTGGCCGGAATCAGGCCGGACTCCATCAAGCGCGATGGGGCCCTGAGCTCGTTACCTGACCAGTGGGTTGTCGAGGGCCAAATCGTGGTTGCTGAAATCGTCGGCAGCCAGTCGCTGCTGGAATTTACGATGGGAGAGGCAAGCCTCATCGCCGAACTGGAGGGCAGAGTTGCCGCCACTCACGGTGAGATGATGAAGCTGGGCCTGAACTTGGAGAACCTGCTACTGTTCGATCCTGAAACAGAGCAGGCCATCCGTTGAACACTCACACCACGCGGTCTGGATCTGCAGGACCGTATCAACCAACAAAGAGGAGGAACCCATGAAAAAGACAATTGTCACCACGCTCGTCGCCCTGGCCGCAACGCTGATGTTCGTTGCCGGCCCAGCCCAATCCAAGGACCTCTCGGGGCAACTCGAGATCTTTTCCTGGTGGGCTGGCGATGAAGGACCGGCACTACAGGCCCTGATTGATCTCTACAAAAAGGCAAATCCCAATGTCGAGGTAATTAATGCCACCGTGACCGGCGGCTCAGGCGTCAATGCCAAGGCCGTCCTGAAGACCAGAATGCTCGGTGGCGAGCCACCGGACAGCTTCCAGGTACATGCTGGACAGGAATTGATCGGCACCTGGGTAAAGGCCGACCGGATGGAAGATCTGACCTTTCTTTTCAAAGAGCAGGGCCTGATGGATGCCTTTCCTCCGGGGCTGGTCAAACTGATTGGCACCGATGACGGAATCTGGTCAATGCCGGTCAATATTCACCGCTCCAACGTACTCTGGTATGTGCCGGCCAATCTCGACAAGTGGGGCATCAAAGCCCCAATGAGCTGGGATGATTTTTTCGCGGTAGCCCCGAAAATCAAAGAAGCTGGTGTCGTCCCTCTGGCTCTGGCCCAGAACTGGACAGCCAACCACCTGTGGGAATCGGTCGCTCTCGCCTCTCTCGGGCCTGATAACTGGGATGCTCTGTGGTCCGGCAAGCTGGCCTTCGACAGCCCTGAAGGTGTCAAGGCCTGGGAACTGTTCGGCAAGGTTCTCGAATTCACCAACGACGACGCTTCCTCACTCTCCTGGCAGCAGGCCACCGATATGGTCGTTGACGGCAGAGCCGCCTTCAACGTCATGGGCGACTGGGCCGCAGGCTATCTGAGCACCACCAAGAAGCTGGCCCCCGGCAAAGGTTTTGGTTGGGCGGCTTCCCCAGGAACGGGCGGTGAGTTCATGTTTCTGGCCGACTCCTTTGGCCTGCCCAAAGGCGCTCCCAACCGTGACAACGTTCTTGCCTGGCTAGCGCTGCTCGGCAGTCAAGAAGGTAGTGACGCTTTCAACCCGCTCAAAGGCTCCATCTCGGCACGCACCGACAGCGATCTTTCGAAATACAATGATTACGCCAAATCGGCCTCCGCTGACTTTGGTAAAGATCGCATTGTCGGCTCACTTGCCCATGGGGTAACCGCAAACGAAGGTTTCATGAACGATTTTGCCTCGGTCATGGAAATGTTTCTGAAATCCCTCAACGCCGAAGCTGCCGCCAATGCTTCTCAGCAGATTGCGGCCAAAAACGGAATCGGCAAATAATTGCCATAACCAGGTGAGGACCCTGCCTGAGAGGGCGGGGGCCTCACCCCCCTTATCATGCCCAATAGAGATCGCCTAAAAGCCTTTCTGACGCTGCTGCCGTCGATGATCCTGATCGCCGTTTTCGTCTATGGATTCATCGGCAATACCTTCTGGATCTCATTGACGGATTGGGGAGGAGTTGCCGCCCTGGCGGTAAACCCGGTCCGCAATTACGCCGGCCTGGCCAACTACAAGGAGTTGTTCACCGGATTTCTGGGCGGCGGCTTTCGTCAGGACCTGGTCAATGCCGTCTACTACTCGGTCATGCTCCTGGCCGGAGCGATCGGCACCGGTCTGATCCTTGCTATTCTGCTGGATAACAAACCACGCGGGGAAGCGGTTTTCAGAACCATTTTTCTTTACCCGATGTCGCTCTCCTTCATTGTCACCGGTACCATCTGGCGCTGGCTGCTCGCCCCCCAGGGCGGCGTTAATATTCTGCCCACCTATGTGGGCCTTGAACCCCTCAAGTTCAAATGGCTGTCCAGCACCGGGGCAACTCTAGAGTTCAACTGGCAGAATCTGCTTCCCATAGGGCTCTATATCCTCGCCGCCGTACTGATTATCAGCGGCCTCATGATCGTCAGGCAGAATCCGTCCAGAGCTCTGAGGCGCTACCTGCTGCCGGGCATCGCCATCACCATTGTCACCTGGCTGGTCGGCGACCTCCTGCCCAAGGCACTGTTCATGGAGGAGACCCACGGCTTCAACCTGGCCACCATTGGCATCATAATGGCCACCGTCTGGCAGTATTCCGGTTACACGATGGCTCTCTACCTGGCTGGATTCACGGGTATTTCACAGGACCTGCGTGATGCAGCCATGCTCGATGGCGCCACCACCGCCCAGTATTATCGACACGTCGCCCTGCCGATGGTCAAACCAATCACCATCAGTGCGGTGATCATTCTGTCGCATATTTCGCTGAAGATGTTTGATCTGATCTTCTCGATGACCGGTCCGGACAATGCCGAGACCGGTCATCCCGCCCTGAACATGTATCTGACCACGTTCAGGGCCAATGATTTTGCCAAGGGCGCCGCCATCGCCATCATTCTCTTTCTGATCGCCGCCACCTTTATCATTCCCTACCTCATCAGCAGTTATCGGCAAAGGAGGGTGCGCTGATGAAAGCGAAAGTGTCGCCGGCGACGATTGCGCTGTACGGTTCCCTGTTAATCCTGGCACTGGCGTACCTGATGCCGGTCTATCTGACCCTGATCACCTCGCTAAAATTCCCCGGCGACATCAGCCTGCCGCAATCCTGGCAGCTCCCTCCCGAGGTTAATTATGGCAGTTTTTCAGAAGCCTTTGCCCTGCTCAAGCCCAACATCGTCAACTCGTTTATCCTCACCATCAGCGCCACCCTGCTGTCGACCACGCTGGGCTCGCTGAACGGTTACGTGTTTTCCAAGTGGAAGTTTCCAGGCAGCGAGATCATCTTTACCCTGTTTCTTTTCGGTATGTTCATCCCCTACCAGGTCATCCTGATTCCTCTTTTTCAGACCCTGCGGGCACTCAACCTCTATGGCGGAATTCCCGGACTGGTCCTGGCTCATGTGGTCTACGGCCTGCCGATCACTTCGCTCATTTTCCGTAACTTCTACGCCCAGATTCCTGACTCGCTGATGGAATCGGCCAACCTCGACGGGGCCGGTTTTTTCCAGATTTACACGAAAATCATCTTCCCCCTGTCAATTCCTGGTTTCGTGGTTACCAGCCTCTGGCAATTCACCCAGATCTGGAATGAATTTCTCTGGGGTATCTGCCTCACCAGGCATACCGCCAACCCGATCACGGTCGGCCTCGCCCAGCTGGCCGGCGGCCAGGCGGTGAGCTGGAATCTGCCCATGGCCGGATCAATCCTGGCGGCTCTGCCGGTACTGCTGATCTATATAGTCCTGGGCCGTTATTTCATTCGCGGACTGCTGGCCGGCTCAGTCAAAGAATAGCCGCCGCAGAATTTCATCCTGGAGCCGAGGAGATCTGAAAGACGACGGCCGCAAGGGTGCTGGCACCGGTCAATCTGATTGACAGAAATCGTGCTACAGGATAGGTTCCACCATCATTTGCAGGATCACAATTAACCCGATATCGACAGCCATTCATGGAAAACAGTTCTCCCCTCTGTGTGATTGTCCTTGCCGCGGGCAAGGGAACGAGAATGAAATCTGCCAGGGCCAAGGTGCTGCATGAGGTCTTCTACCGGCCGATGCTGCATCATGTGCTCGACAGTGTGGCGCCGCTCGAGCCGGCCAGGACGGTGGTCATCGTCGGCCACCAGAAAGATGCGGTCATAGAGATACTCGACAGCTATGAGGTGATTTTCTGCGAACAGAAGAAACAGAGGGGTACGGGACATGCGGTCCTCAGTGCCCGGCCGCTGTTAGCGGATTTTCATGGCAGGGTCATGATCGTCTGCGGCGATTCACCACTGCTGATGACCGAGCACCTGCGGCAGATGATCGAAGCCCATGAAAACAGCAGGGCCCAGCTCACCATCATGACCACAACCCTGGCGGATCCGACCAACTACGGCAGAATCATCAGCGACGGTGCCGGGGCGGTTCAGGCCGTCGTCGAAGAAAAAGACGCCGACGAGGGGCAGCGGGCAATCCGCGAGATCAACGCGGGCATCTATGTGGCCGAGGCTGCCTTTCTTTTCCAGGCTCTGGCCCGGGTAACCACCGACAACGCCCAGGGAGAGATGTATCTGACCGATATCGTAGGAATTGGCGTAGAGGACGGCCTCAAGGTCAATAAGTTCGAGCACCCCCACCCCGAGCATGTGCTGGGCGTCAACTCCAAAGTGGAACTGGCCCGGGCCCACCGGGAGATCAGCACTCGCAGAAACGATGATCTGATGGCCCGGGGAGTGACCATGCTCGATCCTCTGACCACCTCAGTCGGCCCCGAAGTTTCGATCGGCAGCAGCTGCTGTCTGGCGGCAGCAGTCACCATCATCGGTCGGAGTACAATCGCTGATGACTGTCTCATCGAACCGGGCGCCTATCTCGACAATGCGGAAATCGGCAGCGGTGTGAAGATCGGTGCCAACAGCGTCATCATCAATCGGCGGGTGGTGGACGGTGCCACTCTTGCACCACTGACGCTGCTGGACGACACCACCGACGAGAGCAACCAGAATCAGGAGTAATCATGAGTGATATCAAGAAGATGTACTCAACAATCCTCGGTGATCATTTTCCCCTGGAAATGACGATCAGTTTTGCTGACCAGCAGCTAGTCTACCGAAAACGGACCTGGAAAATTGCCCAGCAGGACGGCTCAGTCGATGAGCGGGGAATACGCTATGGAGAGAATCCGGATCAGGAAGCGGCGCTCTATGAACTGGTCAACGGCAATCTCAATCTGGGAGACTGCGCCTTCATCGAGCCCGGCAACGGGCTGGTCTCGGCGATCACCGCTGCCGACATGCTGCAGGTGGGCAAGCATCCCGGGAAAATAAATCTGACCGATATCGACAACGGCCTCAACATCCTCAAATATCTGATGGACAAGCCGGCCGCCGTCATCCTCAAGCACAACAACCCCTGCGGTGCCGCCTACGGCGCCAGTGTCGCCAACGCCTTCGACCGGGCCAACCGGGCCGACCGTATCGCCGCCTTCGGCGGTGCAGTTGTTCTGAACCGGCCCTGCGACAGAAACACCGCCGAACTTCTGGCCGAGAACTATCTCGAGGTGGTCTGCGCTCCCGAATTCGAGGAAGGCAGCCTGGAGATCATCAGCCAGAGGGCCAATCTTCGGGTCATAAAAATTAGCCGAATCGACAAGCTGGCCGAGTTCGAGCGCTATCGTTTCATCGATTTCAAGAGTTTGATAGACGGCGGCATAATCGCCCAGCAGTCGGCGGTAAATTCGATCAGGTCGGCGGCGGACCTGAAGCCTGCCACCGCCACCTGGAAGGGCAGAGAATACCAATGTGAGCGGGAGCCTAGCCAGCGGGAACTCGACGATATGATCTTCGGCTGGGCCATTGAACACGGCGTCACTTCCAATTCGGTTCTCTATGTCAATGACGGCTGCACCGTCGGCATCGGCACCGGCGAACAGGACCGGGTCGGAGTGGCCGAAATCGCCGTGCACAAAGCCTATATCAAATATGCAGACCAGCTCTGTTTCGACCGGCACAATATCTCCTATGCCGATCTCGAGCTGGCCATCGCAAGAGACGAGAAACCCCAATCGGCCAAGGAGGAGATCGACCTCCAGGTGGGCGACGACCGGGCCGGAATACCCGGGTCAGTGATGATTTCAGATGCCTTCTTCCCATTTAGGGACGGGGCCGATGTTGGCATAAAGCAGGGCGTCGGGGCAATACTCCAGGCCGGGGGATCGATGCGGGATTTCGAAACCATCGAGGCCTGCAATGAAGCTGAGCCGAAAGTGGCCATGAAATTTACCGGTCAGCGCTCGTTCAAACACTGAGCAATCATGGAAAACCAAAATTAATAACTTCAAAACTATCGTCTATGCCAAATCAACGATGAGAAAACAGTGTTTCCACCCTTCGGGCGAGTCGGGTTCAATTGACGTTTAAAGCTGCAAAAATGGAAAAACCCAAGTCAAAAACGGGTCTGGCCAGACTGGTCAGGGCCCTGCGCTATTCGACCCAGGGGATTGTGGCCTGCTTCCGCAACGAAGAGGCGTTCAGGCAGGAGGCAGTGCTGTTTATTGTTCTGGTACCGGTAATAATCCTGATTCCGGTGTCCGGGGCAGTGAAGCTGGGGCTTTTCACGGTCAACTGTTTGGTACTGGTTGTGGAACTACTGAACTCGGCCGTGGAAGCCATCGTCGACAAGGTTGCTCCGGAATATGACGAACTTGGCGGCAGAGCCAAAGACATGGGCAGTGCGGCGGTATTGCTCAGCCTGATCGCGGCGGCAGCGGTCTGGGTTTATGCGCTTTACCAGATATTCTTCTAGTTGATACGGAGTTAGGGGGACACAATAACATGTGTCCCCAATCCCCCTAAACGTTTACCCAGCGGCTGTCCTCCGACGACTCCAGACTCGCCTCGCTCACCCTGATGGCGTAGAGCCCTTCCTCACCGGTCACCGGATTTTCCCCTTCTCCTTTCAAAAACGACAGCCAGTCAGTCAGCAGGGGGGGTATGCTAGGCTCCGGCCCGAACGAGCCGATCCTGGTCTCCCGGGCCGCTGCAATACAGTCAACATAGCCATGTATCTGGTCGCCGTGAAGCTGCGCCTTATCACAGATAAATTCGTAGCGGCCGCTCCGCGAGGAGCTGAGTTTGCTTACGTCGACGATACCGGCCACTCCCTGCTCCATTTCCACATGAATAAGGGCCATGTCTTCAAGATTCTTGGTCTTGCAGGTCCGGCACATGGCTGACACCCGGACCACCTTTAAACCGGTGATATAATGAAGGGCGTCGAAGACGTGGACGGCAATGTGAAAGGTAATACCACCGCCTGCTTCGACCGGGTTCTCCAGCCACTGCAGATTGGAGGGTTCAAGGCGCTGGTTAGCATAGACGGTAAAAAGTTTGCCCTGTTTCGGCAGCTCCTCACGCAGTTTCCGGATCACCGGATTATAGCGCAGCGTCTGCCCGACCGTCAGCGGCACAGAGGCCTCCTTCATCAGGGCGATGATCTTTTCCCCTTCGCTGGAATTGGTGGCCAGCGGTTTTTCTACGAGAAGAGGTTTGCCTGAGCGGGCACAAAGTTTGGCGATTTCTGGATTAAGCACTGGCGGAACCGCTGCGATTACGGCCTCAACCTGATCTGACAGTATCAGTTCTTTATAATCCTGATGATAGGCGGTCTGCCAATTCCTGGCCTGTTCGCGTCCCGGTTCCGAGCGCCGGGAGATCGCGCTGAGCTCCGCGCCCTCACAGTCATTGACGAGATGGTTGGCGTATCTGGATCCATGGCGGCCGGTGCCGATTAAGCCGATCTTCATTTATCCCCTCCGTGTTGTATCTGTAAGATTTCACCGGCGCCCACGAGTTCGACACTCTCCAATATATCGGGAGCGCAGTCCAGCAGGGCCTCGACCGTGACTTGATATGGGATGGCCGATGCCGATGGCGAACCCTCGGCGATGGGCCAGACCCGCGAGATCATTGAGTCGGTCGCAGACCGCCTGTTTCTGTTGAACGGTGTCGAGAAACAGATGTCCCCTCGCGGTCGGAACACCATATTCGGCTACCGTCGCCATTGCTATGCTGTCGGGGGTCGTATAGCTGTCGATGAAAAAGAGCCCATGGTTGAGCAGCTGCTCAGCCAGTATCGACATGGCCCGTTCATCCCGGGTGAATTTCGATCCCATGTGATTGTTCACCCCGTCTGCCTGCGGCAGCTGGGCCAGATTCTCCTTGAAAAGGGCAGCTATGGAACCGCTGTGTTCGTCAAGATAGATAGCACCCGGACCCGGATCCTTGGTCGGATCGATGGGTTCAAGCGGCAGGTGGAGCATGACCGTTCTACCCCGCTCCCGGACCAGTGATTCAAGCTCTTCGAGGTATGGACTATGGGGCAGAAAGGAAAAGGACAGATTAAGATCGAGGGCGGCGAGGCGAGCGCCCAGTTCCCTCTCGTGACCCATATCATCGATGATGATCGCCACCTTGGGGCCGGCATGACCATGGGCCAGTTCAGCGGCAACCACGACCCGAAAGAAGATCACATAGCCGGCGGCTCCAATCGAGATGAAGAAAAGGACGATCAGAGCAAGAACTATAAGGATTTTGGAAAAAGACAGACCGACAGAAAAGCGGCTGCTGCTCTTTTTCTTTTTGGTCGGCCGCCGCCTCTTCGAGCGCCGGCTTTCTGGTTCGTGGACTGGTCATCGGGCGGAGGTCTGAGCGCTCATTTTTCGCGGTTCAGGACATAGGTGCAGAGTTCCTCAAGAACCGCACGCTCTTTCAGACTGCCCTGGTTTTCGAGGACAGGAAGTGCTGCCATCGCCTGATCGACCATCTCTTCCGCTTTTTTCCTTGCTTCCGAAAATCCCTGATGGCGTTCGATGAGATCTGAAACCTGGGCCAGGCTTTGCCCCCTTTCCTGCGGGTCGGCCAGGATCGACAGCAAGGTTTGCCTGTCCTGTTCATTGGCTCGCTGCAGAGCATAGATCACCGGCAACGTCATCTTGCCCTCGGCCAGGTCGTTGCCGGTGGCTTTCCCGGTTTTTTCTGAATCACCACGGTAATCGAGCAGATCATCGATGATCTGAAACCCGCACCCCAAATTGATGCCAAAGCTGCGTAAGCCACTGCAGATGTCTTCATCAGCGCCTCCGTAGAGGCCGCCAATTTCGCAGGCGGCGCCGATGAGAAGCGCCGTCTTGCCTTTCACCACGGTAAAATAATCGATTTCCGACTGATCAAGATTCTCGGCGTTGCGCAACTGTCGGTATTCACCGTCAACCATGGCCGCCGTCGCCTGGCAGAAGATGGTCAGGGACTTGGGTCCGCCGAAGCGGCTGACCAGCTGCATCGAGTGGGCGTGAAGAAAATCTCCTGCCAGAATTGCCTCGGCCAGGCCGAAGCGCTCGACAACCGAGGCCGAACCCCGTCGCTCCGCCGCCTTGTCGATTACATCATCATGGATCAGGGTTGCCGCGTGCAGATATTCGAACGAGGTTGCCAGATGATAGAGGCCCTCGTCATCGCAGCCGCTAAAACGGCCGGCAGAGGTAGTCAGGAAAGGTCGAAGACGCTTTCCGCCGCTGAAAAGCCCGTAGTCGAGGATATCGATCAGCAGCGGATCCAAGGTAGAGGCCAGTCCATCGATGTCCTGGCGCATCACCTCATCAATCTTTGCCGCCTCTTGAATGATCAGCTTTTTAAGTTCCATCTTTTGACTTACACCGGATCAATTATCGTTTTCTTCCAACATACCAAAAAAGTTTTGAATCTCAACCATCTCCCTGACTACTGGCGAAGGCGGCAGACTGCGGAGAAACAGACTGCCGTACCGTTTGGAAAACAGCCTGGCATCGAGCACCGAAATCAGTCC
Organism: uncultured delta proteobacterium; assembly: GCA_963759125.1. Lineage (GTDB taxonomy): Bacteria > Desulfobacterota > Desulfobulbia > Desulfobulbales > Desulfocapsaceae > JABDQA01. The sequence continues at coordinate 1,051,329 of CAVWXN010000005.1, read as the reverse complement.
TCCGTCGCTGGCCGAACGCATCAGGCGGCCGACCCCCTGGCGAAGACTCAGCACCGCCCGGGGAATTTGAAAATCAAAGAACGGATTGCCGCCGTCATCTTTAATCGCCTGCATCCGGGCCTGAACGACAGGATCCGTGGGCACTTCAAAGGGCAGTTTGTCGATGATCACGCCACTGAGAGATTCACCAACTATATCGACCCCTTCCCAGAAACTGGCCACGGCCAGCAGGACCGACTCGGTCTGGGCCCGAAAGCGCTCCAGCAGCCGGGTCCGGGAGGCGGTTCCCTGCACCAGCACCGGATAGTTCAATTTTCTGGTCAGATATTCCGCCACCAGATCCATGCCCCTGAAACTGGTAAACAGGACCAGGGCTCTGCCCCTGGTTATCTTCAGCAGGGCTTCGATCTGCTCGCACAAGGCTGAATCATACCCGGGTGCGGCAGGCTCGGGGAACCCGGAACCGGGGACATACAAAACCGTCCTCGACCGATAGTCAAAAGGTGACGTGAGCTGCAGGGCCTCGATATCATCACTCAGTCCCAGTCGCTGACGGATATAATTGAAGCTGCCCCCCGTCGTCAGTGTTGCCGAAGTCATGATAATTTTGGGAACCGTCGAATAGAGGCTGCCTCTCAAATCTTCGGAGACATTTACCGGGGTCGCCGACAGGTTGACCGCTCGTTCCCTTTTCTCATACCAGTAAACGTGTGAGCTGGAGTGCATGTCGGGGTCCGGCAAACCGACAAAGAGCAGGTTCTGATGAAGGTCCCGGGCCCGATCGGCGAGAATCTGCCAGCTCTCATGCTGACCACTGATATCTTCCAGGTCGGCTGCCAGCCGTTTGAAAGCGTCTGCCACCAGTTGGATTTCGGCAGTCCAGCTGTCATTGGCCCGGACAAACTCCAGCAGGCTGAAGCGACCGCGCTGCTGAGGGAAGAGGGCAACAAAGCTCTCCACCCGCTGCCTGACGCCGGCGGCCGTACCGATGATGCGGTCTCCGGCTTCAACCTCGAGATCGACATCGGCCTGCTGATTGATATCGCTGATCAGATCAAAGACCTGATACTGGCCAAAGCTGGTGCCGAAAAAAGAGGTGGCCACCCCTTCCAGGTGATGGGCCTCGTCGAAAATCACCGCCTCGTGCCGGGGAAGTATCTCGCCAAAGCCTTTCTGCCTGAGGGCAAGATCGGAAAAATATAGATGATGGTTGACCACCAGAATCCGGGCCGAGGCCGCCCGTTTTCTCAGTCTGTTTACCAGGCAGTTGGACCACTCCGGACAATCGCTGCCGAGACATTGATAACTGTGAGCCGAGATCTTCGGCCACAGGGGCGCTCGGTCGGCCAGCCAGCCCAGTTCAGCGCGATCTCCGGTCTCGGTGTACTCGAGCCAGTGCTCTATTTTATCGGACTCCTCGTCACCCACCAGAGAGGTCTGGGGAGAATAACGGTGCTGGTACCAGCGGTGGAGACAGAGATAATTCTGCCGTCCCTTCACACAGACAGCTGCCACCTCCTGTCCCAGGACCTTTTCCACCAGGGGAATTTCCTTTTCGATCAATTGATCCTGGAGGTTGATGGTGGCGGTGGAAATGACCACCCGCATTCCGGAATCGATGGCCGGTACCAGGTAGGCAAGACTCTTGCCGATGCCGGTCTCGGCTTCGATGACGAGAACATCACTGTACTCGGGCGTCCCGGCCACGCCAGCTTCCGGCCCTGCCAGAAAGGAGTGTATCCGCTGGGCCATCGACAGCTGGTCTGCTCGGGACTCGTAATGAGACAGGTGTTGGGAAAGGGGGCCGCCGGTGGCGAAAAAACTGTTCACAAAATATCCTTCATCCCTGCAGAACGGGACGATAAAAGGTGGTGCAATAGTTGACTTGCAAAGGTGTTCAAGTCTTTCAGGTTATACGATTTTTATTTTTATTTTTCAACCAAACCAGTAAACTATTAGAAAAGTTACTGATATCCGGGCACTAGGCGAAGTTTACGTGCCCATTGTCATTTCCGGTCCGCGCCTCTTTAGCGGGCGCGACCGGCAACAGCCGGATAGTATTATGGTAAAGCCATTCCCTGCTGTAGATCATTTATTTGAAAACACTGGAAAAATTCTCCTCAATGACGGTGAGCATATCGTCGTTGCCAGCAACTCCGAACAGTCCTCTTCCGAACTCCAGGACTATCTCAGCAAAGCCAATCTACCCTACTCCACGGCCGAGAACATCGACCAGTTGTGTGCCGATTTAGACAGCCTGACTACGGCCCTGGCGGTCCTCGACCTGCCGCTTATCCAAGACAGTGATACAGATATATTGAGCAGAATGGGTCACGACCATCCGGATCTGGGCATCATCGTAGTCAGCTCCAGCAGCGCTCTCGAACCACCAGGAAATCTGCCGGGCCTGCACGTTGACCGTTGGCTGTCGAGACCGCTGCAGAGCGATACCTTGCTGCAGGCGGTTGTCGAAGTGCTGCACAAGAGAAAGCTTCACCGTGACAGCCAGGCCCTGCGAAAAGAGCTGCAGCTGGCCAATCTCCGGACCCTGTTTCTGCACCATCTGATGCTGATCATGAACAGCGGCTACCTGAGTGAGGTAGAACTGGAAGCAGTGCTGAAGACCATTCTGATTGGTATCACCTCCGAGGAGGGGCTGGCCTTCAACCGGGCCTTTCTTGCCCTGTTCAGCGAGGACGGCTCGACCCTTAAGGGGGTGCTGGCCATCGGCCCCGACGACAGGGCGGATGCACTCAGCATCTGGAAAGAAATAAAAACCGAAAATCTCGACCTCCAGGCCCTCTTTCATAAAAGCTCGGAAGACTTGAAACAGACCAATGGCCTGGTAAACAAAATTGTTCAAAGTCTGGAAATACCCGCCTCCGAGATTGATCACCCGCTGATCCTTTCCTGTGCATCCCGGCGTTCGATCCTGGTCGATCGCGGCAGGGCCGATGTTCATATCCCGGCGGATTTGATTGCCACCCTGAACCAGGACAGCTTCATCATCGTTCCCCTGTTTTCCCCGGACCGCTCTCTGGGAGTGATCATCGCCGACAATTTCATCACCCACAAACCCATCGACGAGACTGATGCCAGGGCGCTCGAGATGTTTGCTGCCCAGGCCAGCCTGGCCATCGAGCATTCACGCCTCTACCGTGATATGCAGGCCAAAATCGAGGAGCTGGAACTGATCACCGAGGAACTCGAGAAAAACCGGGATCAGCTGCTTGAGTCGGAACGCTTCACCGTGCTGGGCCAGATGTCGGCCCAGCTGGTCCATGCCCTGCGCAATCCAATTACCTCAATCGGAGGTACCGCCCGGCTGCTTGGCAAACGGGTTTCAGAGCAGAAAAACAGAAGATTTCTCAAAGTGCTGACCAAGGAGTCGGCCAAGGTCGAATCAACCCTCAACGATCTGTTCAATTTCGTCAGCGACACGACGCTGAATAGAAGCGAGCAGTCGCTGTTCAATATCGTCAAGCGGGCGGTCATGGTGTTTTACGCTACCATGAAGAAACAGGATATAATCTATCGGATCGAGTCTCCGACAGAGGATCCGCTGCTTAACATAGACGGCGACAAGGTCCACCAGGCCTTTCTCCACCTGATCAGAAACAGCATCGAGTCAATGGGCACCGGAGGGGAGCTTGTGGTCAGCTCAGAAATTCTCGACAACGAGGTCGCGATACTGATTCGCGACACCGGCACCGGGCTGGCGAATGGTGATTTATCAAGGGTCACAGATCCGTTTTACACGACCAAAACCTATGGCACCGGAATGGGCCTGACCCTGGTTGACCAGATCCTCAAACAGCACAATGCCACCCTTTCCTTGAGCGCCAATGAAGATCAGGGCACGACCGCCAGGGTCACTTTTCCCAGAAGTGTCACGCAATAGTCAGAACACAATCATGGTTATCGAGAGGCCGGAACTCAGGTACGGATAGTCTGGGCCCAGGCTTGTAAAGCCAGCAACTGGGCGACAATTTTCTGCTGGAGTTCCTGATCCACCACATTTCCCTCTTCATCAAAGCTTCCACTAAAGGCGTAGCTGAAAATCTCAGGCTTATTGAGCGGGTGTAAATCAAGAAAGACGCATACTTGCCTGAGGTGATACTGAGCCCTCGCGGTACCCAGACCACCACCCGATCCCAAAATGGCCACCGGCTTACCGGCGAGCAAGTGGTTCTCGGGCGCCCGTGAAGCCCAATCGAGGGCATTCTTGAGTGGCGGGGCGAGCGAATAGTTATACTCAGGACAGCCCAGAAGCAGTGCATCCGCCTTCTCAATACTGTCTTTTAGCTTCTGGACAGGTGCCGGAATCTCCTGGATGTCTGCATTGTAGAAAGGTACATCGTGCAAGTCGGCCAGTTCAATTTCAACCCCGGAAGGGGCGTGGTCTCTGGCGTATCTCAACAGGCCCATATTGGTCGACTGTTGCCGCAGGCTGCCGCAAATTCCAACTACATGTAATGTCTTCATTGTTGCTCCTCTTAGATAATTTATCATTTTAATTCTATTTGGTTAATCCCACTTCTATGGCCAGTAACTGAGCGCTCGCAGCTACCCGAAATTCAGACGCTCGGGGTTGTGATAACCGGCGAAACGAAGGTATGCCTGCTTATGAGCCAACCATGATCGGCCAGCCCCCTTGATTCATTTTGGAGATAAATATATTTCATTTTATCCTCCATGGCAGTGAGAGGTTTTTAATATGAGCAGCGGCTTGCATCGAGGTCGAAACAATCAGGCGTAACATTTCGCTTTATTTGAATTTTTTCAGAATCTCAGAGAGCGTGTTTTGTTCCTCAGCACTGAGAAATTTAAACTCCCGTTCAGCAATTTTTGCATGCCGGGAAAAGACCCTTGCGATTAACCCTCTCCCGGAATCAGTCAAATGCACTGTTACCCTGCGCCTGTCTTCATCAGATCTTCTGCGTTCAGCCAAATTCTTCTTCTCAAGGCTATCAACTACGGTGGTTAGGTTGGCATTGCTCTTTAAGATTTTCTCCCCCAGTTCGCCCTGGGAGAGCGGACCGAGGTGATAGAGTGCCTCAAGAACGCCAAACTGGCTCACCGTCAGATTGTCATCTTTTAGATGAACATGAATGCTGCCCGTTGCTCTATTGCTGGCCCGCATGAGTTTGACATAGAGGTTAAGGGCATTTCGTTGGCTTGTCGGCAGCTGATTGTATTTCAATGTTCACGCTCCATTTGCTTCGATGTCTAATTATCTAATGTCAAAATATATCCATTCCCCATTGAGTCAAGCAGCACTCTGAAAAATTCATCAAGAAATGATCGAGTAATCGGCGCTTCAGCCTCTGTTGCCGAGATTAGTCCCTTGCTTCTGGCAAGCAGATAGATAGCGTGCCTGATTATCCTCGTGTTTAATGGTTCATCCATAAGGATGTGGTTATTATTATCTTGTCTACGTAGTCTCTGACCATTAACCCCCCAAATTTACCAGGCGATTATGAAATACAAATCAGCAGAAGAATTTCACAACCATCTGTTAGAGGCAATAGAGAAGAAACGCAGTTATCATCTAGAAAAGTTTGAGGAGGGGAAAGCAGACGAAGACAAAGGGGCTGTTGATGCTCTGGCCTGGGCCTATACCATTATAAAGCTTGGGAAAGGAAATATTGAAAACTGAGAATCCAGGCCGCACCAGTTGACGGTTCAATAAAGAGATAACCAGAAAGAATTCTCTTTGTTTTTGATCATTCATCTCTCGGCTGCAGAAGCCAGTAGCGCAGACCTTCTTTCTGAGTTTCCTTGAGGCCGGAACGCTGTGCCGCGGGCTTGCCGGTCTTCAGTAACTCAGTCAGATCATCGATTACTTCCGGATTGAAAAGGTGGTAGATATGGCCGGAGAATCTTCTGGTTCCTATAGCCGAGATGTCAATACTTTCCACCTCTTCAAATATGGTCAGATACTCCCCTGCCTGTCCAAGACGAGGATTCCCATGTACTTCACTCGACAACCTCAGGGCTTTGTCGTTCTCTGAAACATAGATGGTGATGCGCCTGACAACACTTTTCAGCTGATCCAATTCCTGACGAAAGATGTCGGTATCAATATCAGGGGCGATGAGCACCAGTTCGTTGAGTATGAAGCTTCTGCTATTGCGGTAGGACAACCGGACGAGTGCCTGGACAATCCCCCTGGCGCCAAGGCTATGGGCAACGACATCGAGATTCGCGTCACCGGTTGTCACGACTACCTGTTCAAGAAATTTCGCTATATGGGGAACACTCCAGACCAGATCGGCTTCGTCCCAGGTGTATTTCAACATATTGCCGTCAGCGGGCCAGCTGAAAAGCAACAGTCTTTCCTCCAGTCCGAGCGCTCTCTTGAGCAGGGCACCGCGGCGGCAACTCTTTTCAAAACCTATATTATAGCCATGGATATAGAGAATCAGATTGCCCTGATCTCTGTCGGGCCTGGATTTTATCTTTTGTCCCAGTTCCTTTAATGAAGTCTCCTTGATATCTACCAGTTCGATCTTTTCGTCAGGAATATAGAAGGGGATAGATTGAGCAATATCTTCGAGCCCCCAGATGGGAGAGAAGGCAACGGTGCAGAAACCAGCCTCCAACTTCCCGCGACTACCGCCGTAAAAGTTCGCTGGCTCGGTATCCCCGCTTCTGTTGCGGAGCGTGACAAACGGTACTGAAACTTCTTCGCCCTTTTGTACCATTACCGGCATCTCCTCCTGTTCTATACTTGATTGCTCGGCACCAATGACGATAGTCGTGAGGCAGCAGACAGTAGTGAGTAAGGTAGTTACCACATATAAAAAGGTGCGATTTTTCATGGCCCCAGGATGCCTGCAAGGCTCTCACTTGCTTCATACCTCTCGGTCACTCTTCGACCCTTATGGCAAAGCCTGCAGCGCGCAGCTTGGCTGCAATATCGTCTTTGTCCACAGCCCTGAGGTAGGCCTCTTCGGGAGCGACAATTTTATTCTTCACCAGTTCAATGAGGTGTGAGTTGAGAAGCTGCATGCCCAGACGCTTGCCGGTCTGAATGGAACTCGGGATCTGGTAAGTCTTGCCATCACGAATGTTGCTGGCAACAGCCATGTTGACAATCAGAATCTCCATGGCCGCGACGCGGCCTTTATCAATTCGCTTGACTAAATTCTGGCAGACCACCCCTTTCAATGACGAGGCCAGCATGGTGCGAATCTGCGCCTGACCTTCCACCGGGAACTGGTCGATAATACGATCAATGGTGGAGGCTGCGGTCGAGGTATGGAGGGTGCCAAAAACCAGGTGACCAGTCTCAGCGGTTTCAATCGCGATTTCTGTGGTTTCCAGATCGCGCAGTTCTCCCACCAGAATAATGTCCGGGTCCTGCCGTAATGCCGCCCGCAGGGCCTTTTGAAAGCTATCAGTATTGGTTCGCACCTCGCGCTGATTGATAAGGCATTTATTGTTCTGGTGCACAAACTCAATAGGATCTTCTATGGTTATGATGTGATCTCGTCTCTGCTGGTTGACATGATCAACCATGGCCGCCAGGGTCGTCGATTTGCCGCTTCCTGTAGGCCCTGTCACCAGGACTAGGCCTTTGTTCAAAGCGCAGAAATCTTTTAAGACCGGCGGCATATTGAGCTGTTCCAGGGTCAATATTTTCTGCGGTATATAGCGGAAGACCGCGCCGATTCCATGCAGATCATCAAACACATTGACCCTGAATCGACCGAGGCCATCGATGGCATAGGCAAAATCGGTGTCGTGGGTCGTCGTAAACTCTTCCTTATTCTGACCCGGAACAATCTCCTCCAGCAATCCTTGCACCTGCTCGGATGTCAGCTCTTCAGAGCTTTCTGCGGAAACGGAGTGCATGTCGCCGTCTATTCTCAGCTTGGGCAGGCAGTTGGAGCTCAGGTGGAGGTCTGAGGCGCCGGATTTAATCATGAACTTGAGAAGTTGATCTATTTTGGCCATGACGCACCTCACACTCCTTTGATTTTGCTCTCACGGCCGACCTCGCCGAGAGGAAATGATGCCGAAGCTATGGCATGGTAGGGTATGAAATGAATTGTGCCGTCACCCGTTTTGACATAGAGTTCATAGCCATGGGGCCGCTCCTCCGCCTTCATAATCGTTCCAGTTAGATGTTTTCCGTGCATCAATTCTATCTTGATACTAGCCTGATCAACTATCAGCTGGCTGATATCAAGAGCGGCAAGACCTGAAACCTGCATTGTCCACTCGAGATTCTGGCGCAAACTGACCAGGAGAATGCGGCTTCTAGCGCTGGCAACTTCCGCTACCAACTTCAAAAGCTTAAGGCTGAGTTGTCCACCCTCGGCAATGATCTGCGCCAGCCTATCCTTCTCAAATCTATAGATGTCGGCCTTCTCACTCACCCGGGCATTGATATCCCGAACACCTTCTTCGACCAGAACCATCACCCCGACAAACCCTCCTTCCCGCACACTAAGCAGCGTCTGTTCCAGATTTCCATCTACTATCGTATAGAGATCTACCTCGCCCGAGCCTATAAGGAAGAGTGCGTCACCCGGGTCTCCTGCTTCGAACAGGATTGCCCCTGTCTCATACTGGCTGAGCTGCGAGATCCCGTTGAGTTTTTCTACTTCATCGTTTTCAAAGACTATCGAGGACACATGTTTAGACAGAATCTGCTTTAAATCTGGCATTTTACCCCCCCTGATGCATTCGGACACAAGGAACCAATTTCGGCTTTAAGCCAATCTGCTTGGAAATTCTTATCGATGACCTAAACTTTTTCATCTTATTGGATCGTCGACTTACGGGAGTAAGCGAAATTGTTCACCCCTTTTAATTCGTTGGGCAGAGAGGAGACTTAATTGCTGAGCCTCTCCGAGTTTGGCGGCCACACTGACCGTTAATAACTTACTATAATTTATTATGATTTTTCTTATAATAGTAGTGAAAATCAAGTCTACCCCCCAGATAATCGCCTGTATCCATCGTCCCATTATTTTTCTGGCGTATCCCAAATCGGACTGGTATAGGCACGCTTTGCTATGGTCATTCTCGCCTCAGGCGGCTGATCAATACCAATGTATTTGACGTCACACGCTGTCCAGCGCGGGGTGGGGATCTGCTAAACTGATAATCAGTCCAGATTTCTGCCGGTTACCAGAAACGAGTGCAAACCCGTCTGCTCCTATTCAGTTTCAGTCGTCTGCACCACCTGCCGGCGAAGCCTGAGAATCTCAATCCGATGGCTTTCTACCTGCCGCTGCAGCCGCTTCTGCATTTCTTCCAGACGGCGGTGCATCTGCTGAACCCGGGTCCGATATTGAAGGATAAATTCCACGGCTGCTAAATCTAATCCCAAATCCTCATGATAGTGTCGAATGAGCTTCAATCTAGTCACATCTTCGACGCCCAAGCCTTTTCTTCCGTGAAGCATGACGCGGGATCTGATCAGGTTCTCACGTTCACAGAAACGGATTAACTTCTCTGACACCTTCGCCAGTCGAGCCGCGGTGCAATAGTCAAAATGGGCTTCCGGCTGGTCTGAGTGAACGGTCAGCGGATAATGATTCATTGCATCCTCTCAATCATTCTGATTTAAGGTGTTTCAGCCAGTGCGGCTCAGCGACCCAGGCTTTGGGATCGTTCGGGTCGAGGCGTTGCACAAGATAATCTGCCATTGACACTGCCTGTCGACTTTTCAGATCATCACTGCACTCGGACGAAGTGTTTTCCCGTTGAAACTCATCCTCTGCCTCTTTTAACCAGGGATAGCTGTTCATTATTAGGTCCGGTACCCTGTCAGCAACATAGACGCCCGGCCGATCACCATGAAGCGAATGGCGGTGATAAAATCCTGTCTCCAGGGATCGCTGGGTCCGAAACCAGACCATCTCTTTTTTTCGACTGTGGCAATAGGCGCCAAATTTCATAATGGTATCCCTCCAGGCAAATACTATCCAGACCGGAACACGATAGCCTGTGTACCCCCTATGGCCATCCATTCTCGATATCACCTTAAATTCTGCCATTGTCCAATCAGTTCCTTTTCTTTATCCGAGAGCTTATCAGGCAATATGGCTTCGGCGGAGACGTAGAGATCCCCTCGCCGGTCCGGATTCTTGATCTGCGGCATACCAAGGCCCCGAAGTCGAAAGACACGATTGTTTCGGGTTCCCGACGGAATATCCAGCATCACGGAACGGTCGATAGCTGAAACAGAGACTTTGCCGCCCAGCAGCATGGTAAACAGCTCCACCGGCACAGTTGTTGACAAGTCACCATTGGTACGCTGAAATCGATCATCCGGCATTACTTCGATGGTCAGGTAAAGGTCTCCCGCTTCGCCCCCGCCCCTCCCCGGTGCGCCCTGTCCTTTTAGTCTCACCCGGGAGCCGGTCTTTACGCCGCGCGGTATTTTGGCCTCGACCTTTCTGCCGTCTTCCCACTCCAGCGTCCGCACCGTGCCGTAAAAGGCCTCCTCCAGGGTCACCTGAAGATCGTGTTCACTGTCGACTCCCCGGCGGGAACCCTGGTCATAGTAGAAATGCTGGCCGCTCCCGCGTCCCGAAGGCTGGCGTCCGCCTCCCATACCGAAAATGTTCTCGAAGAAATCCGAGTATCCCCCCTGATGACCAAAGATCTCCTCGAACTCCTCCGGAGAAACCGTTCGATAGGCACTACTCGGGTCTTGAGATGACTGCCATTTATTCCAGTTATAATCCTCGGACCTGCCGCCTTCTCGCTGATGATGCTGCCAATCAGAGCCCAGCTGATTATACTTCTCTCGCTTTTCAGGATCTGAGAGCACTTCATGGGCTTCGTTCAGTTCTTTAAATTTTTCTGCTGATGCCTGATCTTCCTGGTTAAGATCCGGATGGTATTTCCTGGCCAGCTTGCGGTAAGCCTTCTTGATCTCCCCCTGGCTGGCTGACCGGTCTAAACCGAGAATATCGTAATAATCCTTGTAATCCATAGAATTACTTCTCTTGGGCAGATTCGCTCATAGCGCTTCCTTTTTTATATCAAAGTGGCGATCGATTTGTATTCCGGGCGTCAGAGGTCTCAGAATATTTGTCATCGTACCGCCGCCCTTAATGGACAAAGGTAAACGCCAATTATTTTGGATAATTGTGGCTCCCCACAAGGCCTCAGTCAATAAGTACAGGATATACTAACACAATAGGGGAGAGACACAAAGCACCATTGCTTACCTCATTTCAGCCTGTCTTCCATTTGAAAGATTGAAGATTAGCGGAGAACCATTGAGCAGAGACGTCGAGGCATCGATGAACAAATTTATGCCGCATTTTGACAAGCATCTAATTTTCAAATAGTTAGGTTTAGATAAATCAGATGCCTTTAGAGTAGGAGCAAGATTGATGTGAATCCATTAATCCGACATTTATGTGTGTGGTCAGGGATCCTAGCTCTGCTGTTGCTCATCTCAGGATGCAGTTCAGATGACGGCGGAAGTGTTGGGGGCAGTGGAAGTTCTGAAATTACTAACTGTCCTTCAAACCGCCCCCCTCCACCAGTTCCCTGTACGTTAGAATATGATCCAGTTTGTGGTATACAAACTGATGGAAATAACCGGACCTACTCCAATAGCTGTTCAGCTTGTGCAGATTTAAAAGTGGTCAGCTATATGATGGGAAGTTGCTCCTAGTTTTGTAAACCTTCTCTCCCACCTCAGAGCTATCCTTTGCTCCGCACTATTCCTCCCGCTGCCAGCTGATAAGCACATTGAGCGCCGAGAGGGCTGCGGTGCAGAGCAGCGTCCAGCGCAGCGATGAGATAAACGGGGTGCTCAGGTCTGGGCGAAAGCTGCTCAATTCTTGACCGGCGGAAAAATAACCGAACCAGGCCGAGAAGATCATCGACCCGAACGCCGCGCCGGCCAGCATGCCGAGATTTCTCGAGGTGGCCAGCAAGCCGGAGGTGACGCCCGCATCTACCTCCGGGATGCGCGACAGCAGCGAAGCCGTGTTTGGGGCCAGAAACATCGACTGCCCCATACCGAGCAGGGCCAGGGCAATAAAAATCGGCAGCAGCCCGGTGGTCTGGTCAATAGCTGCGAGCAGCAGCAGCGCCAGGGTGCAGACGGAGAGACCGATGGTGGTCAGGTAACGGCTTCCTATGCGGTCATAGAGCATTCCCGCGGTCGGCGAGACGATGAACAGGGTCAGCGGCACCGCCATCATCACTATGCCCACCAGGTTGGCCGCCAGCCCCTTGATCTGGGCCAGATAGAAGGGCATCAGAATGAGCACCACGAACAGCACCGCAAAGGACAGAGAGGCAGTGATCAGGCCGATATGGTAATAGCTCTTGGGAAAAAGATGCAGGGGTAAGATATTAGATTTTCTTGTAGTTTCAGACAAATAGAAGAGAAAGCCAAGCAGTGTGAGCCCGGTGACGCCAGCCATTTTCCAGACCAGGGCCAGCATCGGTAGAAAATGCGCATAAAGGACCAACGAGGCAATAAGCAGCGCCCAGAGCAGGGCCCCCCTCCAGTCGAAGCTTCGCTCCGAGACAGAAACGGCTGCCCCCTGGCCATTTCTTAGCAGCCACACCCCGCCAGCCAGCATCAGGATACCGACCGGAACGCAGGCCAGGAATAATGCCCGCCAGGAAAAGACGCTGATCAGGATACCACCGATCACCGGCCCGCTCATCAGGCCAGCCGAGGTGGCAATGCCCACCAGCCCGAGTCCTCTGCCGAGCTGATGATTTGAAAACACATCCCTGATGATAGTCGGTCCGGCCGCCATCATCATCGCCGCACCAAGACCTTCGATGAATCTGAGGACAATCAGCGTGGTTAAGGTCGGCGCCAGCGCACAGCCAACCGAGGCAGAGAGAAAGAGGCAAATTCCAGCAAGATAGGTGAAATATTTGCCGAACCGGTCGGCGGCGATGCCCCAGAACAGCAGGGTGATCGTGATTGACAGCAGATAGATCAGTACTACCCATTGAATGGATTTGAGGGGTGCGACGAAGCTTTCCATGATGAAGGGCAGGGCGACATTGACCATGCTCGAATCCATGGTCGATAGAAAAACGCCGGCCCCCACCAGGAGAAGCGTCTGGTATTTTCTGCTCGATATTGCCTCTGTCTCTTGCTGGTCTGTCATCTGGGAGGGCCGGAATATCTTAAAAAAAGATTAGGATATCTGAATATGGTTATTTTATAGCACGTGGCGCTGAAGAAGACACATTGAAACGGAGAAAAGGGCCCCTGCACCTTTATTTCATTGAAAAATTGTGCTTAACCAGTAGCGGCGTTCCCCTCCTCATTCTCCCGAGAGCTGACAGCACCTCCGGTTGACGTCGCATTAGCGGATGCATAGCATAAAACAAAGCTCATTTACGGAGGTAAAAATGACAGCAATTATCCGCGCACTTTCTTTGCTGGCCCTTGCCGCCTTATTAAGCAGTTGCGTGGCAACCACCGGCGTACAGAATTCAGGCACCATAAGAGAAAGTCACGACGTTACAAGAAAATACCGATCCCTGACCATCGATCCCAACTACAATTACTACTGGTCAGGTACGAAATTAAATCCCAATGCGATCATGGGACTCGATAAAAATTTAACGGTGCAATCCAAATTCTGGCACCAGATCGATTTGGACAAAGAGCAACTCCAATACTGGGTAACCTGGGGGGATCGGCAATCGATGGATGAGGGCTTTTCCACCAGATATCTCGGTCATTACATGGGAGCCTACATCTTAGATCCGGAGGGAAAGGTAATCGGTGACTGGTACTCCAAGAAAGACTGGGGAATATTTGAATTTCCAGGCAATAACGTGATTATTCCCCATCCACCGAAAAACAAGGTAGGATCAAACCGAAGGAGGTATTAATGCGGAACTTAGAGGCAGAGCTTGAGCGGTGAATTATTACCGTGGCTGTCTCGATTGCCAGCAGTAACCCAAAGCGATCGAACATCGATTGAAAATAAAAAGGCCGACCCCCGAAAGGGTCGGCCTTTTGTCTTGTCACGCAGTTCTAATTAATCGTTCAGCAATTAGAAGCTTACGTTAAAGGTGAGAGCGGTACCGAACGGGCTCTCTTCTGAATCAATATCGTTGGTATCGCCCTGGCTATAGCCGAGGTAACCGATATCCCACTGGACGTTGGCGCCGTCAGAGATCAGGTACTTGGCAGAACCGGAGATCTCAAAACCCTCACCGAACTCATCCATGTCGATATAGGCGAGGTTACCCTTAAGGGTCAGCATCTCGGATACGGCAAAGCTCACCGGAACACCGATCCACCAGTTGGACTCACCTTCGGATCCGATGGTGTACGGGGTAATGGACGCGCCACCACCGATCATGATGAAACCGTAGTCACCGTCAGTTACGAAACCTCAATCGGTGAAACCAGCTTCCAGGGCTACGCCGGTGGCGCCGAACTGCATACCAGCACTGGCAAAAGCACCCCAACCGGTGTCGCCTTCGCCTCTGTCGTCAAAGGCAACGGCGCCGGAGATCGCAAGCGGACCGCCGGGGCCCATGAATTCGATACCACCGAAGGCACCGTCGTCGTCACGACCGTCATTAGGTACCTGATCGTCGCGGTACAGGATACCCATCCTGGTTCCCCAGTCGCCGCCGAACTTCACATCGGCATAAATACCGTAATCGACTATATCGTTGTCATCCTGAAGGTCACCATTTGTGACAGCTTCGTAATTGACGAAGTACCAGAGACCGACGGTTGCCATATCGGTAGCCATGATGTCAAACTGAAGACCGTCTTTGGTGACATCTTGCTCGAAGAAGGCGGTGGACTTGAGCAGGTCAGTAGGCAGACGACCGGCCTGCAGCAGAGTCATGCCCATCGGCACGCCGATATAGGCTTTATCTGCGTCGATGTCGGCAGTACCGCTTCTGCCGCCATCCCAGGTACCATTACCATACAGCGCACGACCAACGGCATAGGCACCGCCCGGGGCGGTTGCGCGAGCCTGGATACGAACACGGGACTGGATTTTGTTGTCTTTTTCTCTGGCACGCCTGACTGTTGGGCCAGCATCAGCGTCAGGATCAACAACTATTGTCTCAAACCCGCCAAAATCGTAGTTATTCTGGTAGTACGCACGGGCACGAGCGTCACCACCGAAGGACACGTCGGCAGAAGCCGATCCCACCATGGTACCGACCAGCATCAGGCCGGCTGCTGCAGCAATTACTTTTTTCATAATATCTCTCCTAGGTTTTTAAACCCCGGTTATCGGGGCCTGCAGGTTCAATTTACACCGTGAATCCGTCGAAACAACAATCCGAATCCACGGCACAATTGCCATCGTACTACCGATCTTATATACCTCAGGAAAGGCCATGTCAAGTTTTTTTTACTAAAAGTTTAAAAAATTATACCCCTTTTTTTCCTCTCTAACTTGTCAATCTCATATACAATTTTACTGAAGCTCACGGCCGATCCGTTTTTTCTTCTACTTTTTTTACCACCATTTCATAGGCCAGAAGTTTACTCTCGACATTTGCCAGTATCCGATTCCAGATCGGCGCCGCCGGAATCTGAGCGACATAGAGACGATTGATCACTTTGCCTTTATTTTCAGGCTCCTGGGCAACATCGTCAAAAAAGTAATCGGCGACATAACCGCCGATATGACTGGTCTGCCAGAGTTCTGCCAGCCCCTGCCCAGCCCAGCCCAGACAGGCAACCGCACCCCCGTCAAAACTGCGGATATTGCCGAAATATTCGGTCGCCACGTTAATCTCGTTGGTGCTGACCACCACTTCCGGCAAACCGTCGCCGGTGATGTCCTTGACATCGAGACGGCCGGGAATAAAGACCAGCGTCCTGTTGTCCTGCTCGGCCCGGGTCAGTCCGCTGGTAGCAACCTCACTCGTTTTGCCCCACTCGGGACCGAAATATTTTTTTCCCCCTCCGTAGCTGGCTCCACTCACCCAGATGAGATTGAGGGCGGCGTCATAGACCAGCATTTTTAGTTTTTTATCGATAACGACAAGTTCAGCACTGCCGTTTCCGTTCAGATCAGCCTGGATGAAATCAAACAGGTTGGTATCCTCTGGCAGCAGCAGTTTGGCCCCTTTCACCAATCTGCCGTTGGCGGGGTCCCGGGTGAGCTCGAAGACCCCGGGACTCAAGAAATTTTCGATACTGCGCAGACTGGTCTGTTGGCCGACCAGGACTTCACCTTTACCGGGCAGGGTCACCGGTCGGATATACCAGCGCAGTCCCTGGCTCACTGACTGCAGGGTTTTGCTGCCGTTCCAGCTGAGAATCGCCGAAGAGGCGTACCTGCCTTCATTGGCTGAAATATATAGTTTTTGGGTTCCGCTGTTGCCTGGATCCCCGATATTGATGGCGTGGATTTTCATGGCTGGAGAAAAATCGTATTCTGCAACTACCTGAAAATTCAGATCATCGTAGGTGAAAATCCTTATCTTGCTCTTCGAGCTGACCACCAGATCGTTCTTGCCATCGTTATTCAGGTCGCCGACGGCCAGGGATTGGACATTCATAGGTAGGACACCGCTTTTACGTACCCCCCGTGACTCGAAGCCAGCCCCCTGGTCCCCCGCAATAATAGACCCGCCACCGTAGATTCCTTTTTTGTAATCCCGCTCCGGGTGCGGAGTGGCAAACCCGCCTAAGTCGCCGGCATCTTTTTCCTCCTGAGACGATGCATCTTCTGCAGTCTCAAGATCGACAACCGTGTCGTGAATTTCAGATGCCAGTGAACCGACCGCGCCCATGACCTGCTCTTGACGCTCGATCTTTTCAGAGAACGATATTGGCCTGCCTCCCTGCAGCGGAATCAGGCTGAGATTCATCTGCATACCCTCTTTGAGCGAATACATGCTGGCCTCCACCAGCCAGTCGCCGCCCAGTCGGGCTGCTGAGGCCAGATCGCCGGACTGCAGGCTTTTCTGTAAGGCCTGAAGTTCCTCGCCAGACAAGGTGGTCGCCACTTTGATATCCTGATAGCGTGACAAGCGAGCCAGCAGCATCTGATCGATCGCCTTATTCAGATAGGCATATTCACCCTCTTCACTCACCTCGAAAGGCAGCACGGTAATTATCGGTACTCCTTCTTCGGTAGAAGAAAAAGCATGATGGGCCTGCACAACAATCAGCAGACAGAACATGATCCGGGTTATCAGCTTCATAAATTCACCTGGTTTAGAACATCGTTGGGCTTTTTCTGGAAGGTTGCAGTTAAAGGTCAGCTATTAATAAAACATCTGACGCCCTCCCGCAAGAACACTGCGCTGCTCTCGAGAATGGCAACCGGCAGAAAATGGTCAATATTCACTTGACTTTTAAAGGGGAACAGCACACTATATAGACAAGTAAAAATTTTTGTACTGCCTGGTGCGCGCGAAGCGAATGGCACAACCGGCTGTAATGACAACATAAGATAGTTTTAATACGGTTTTTATGAAATTATATCGATTCCATCTGCTGACTCTCTGTCTGGCCTCACTGATGCTGGCGGTCGGCGTGGTGTCCCTGCAGGCAGAAGGGCTCGATAGTTCCGAATACAAGGTCAGCGGCTATACGTTTGATAGCGATGCGGTGTCGGAATCTGAAAGCGGCCTGCTGTTTGAGACATCGCGATTCAAACCGCTGATGATTACCAGTTCCACCACAGATATTTTCGGAGATGATCCTTTTGGTTCGTCTTTCAGCTCGCAGGCAACGGGAACCGCCCCGCATGGGTTTGCCATTGCCGCCGAATATCTGCCCACGCCAAACCTCGCCTTTCATGGTGCCATAGGAGTCACCAGCGTAGCCTGGGACAGCAAATCGGAAAGCGAACTGCAGTCGAGCTGGGAGGCCAATATCGGGGTGGTCTACGGTTTCTTCAACTCACTGGCCTATGAAGTTCATTTCGGCTATATGGACACCGGTGATCTTTTTCAGGGAGTGGACACCTATTCCGAGATCGAATCAATATTTATGATCAGCAATCAGCTTACCCTGAGTTTTTAGCACTTCCACAAACAGAAGTAAAATTTATAAAGCCTTGCGGCCCCGCTGTCGCAAGGCCTTTTTTATTTCAGCCGGGCTTGACTTTGTTTTACCGGTAGAATAATAGTTGATAATTAACCCGTCGAAAAAACAGAACAAACCGGCACCATCCAGATAGAGCGTCCCGTGGCACCACCTTTTAATATATTGATGTATTCCCATGACACCTACGGACTTGGTCATATCCGCCGGACCATGGCCATTGCCAACCACCTCAGGGGAACCAACACCAATATCCTGATTTTGACAGGATCTCCCATCGCCGGTCGTTTCGCCCTGCCCGGCCAGGTCGATTTTGTTAGAATTCCCGGAATGATAAAGAAGACCAACGACGAATACCGGGCCCTTGCCATCAAAATCGACGACCAGCAGGCGCTCTCTATCAGGACCAATATCATTTTAGCCACCGCCCAGACCTTCAAACCCGACCTCTTTATCGTCGACAAGGAGCCTTTTGGCCTCAAGCGCGAGGTACTTCCGACGCTCGAGTGGTTCAAGGAGGCCACACCTCATACTCAGACGGTACTTGGTCTTCGCGACATCCTCGACGATCCCGAAGTGATCATCAGCGACTGGCAGAATAGAGATATCTATTCCCACCTGTCCAGACTGTACGACGAAATCTGGATCTATGGGAACCGGGATATCTATGACCCGGTATTGTTATACAAATTTCCTGACGAGATAAAGGACCGGGTGGTCTTCACCGGCTACATTCCCCGAATTAAAAAACATGGCAATGTCAGAAAGAAGGTGCGTCGCCGCTATCGGATTCTGCCCAACGACATCTTCGTGCTGGTTACCACCGGCGGCGGAGGCGACGGTTTCGACGTGCTGGATCAATTCATTGCCATGCACGATTATTTTCCCACCTCATTGCCTTTTAAAAGCCTGATAGTCACCGGCCCATTCATGCCTAAAAGGAAACGCGAGGAGATACGAAAGCGGGGCAAAGTATACGGCATCAAGACACTCCCATTTCATAGCCGGGTGGAGGAGCTGATGCAGGCCGCTGATCTGGTTATCTCCATGGGAGGCTATAATACGATCTGCGAGATCCTCACCCAGCAGACCCCGGCGCTTATCATTCCTCGGGAAACACCCCGCAAGGAACAACTGATCAGGGCCCAGTGCCTCAAAGAAAAATCCCTGATTGATTACCTCGGTTGGCATGAGATTACCCCGCAGCGGCTGCGCGACAAGATTTTTTCGATTCTGGACCAGAAAGAACACTACTCGGAAGCCATGTCGACCTTCGACTTAACCGGACTTGACACCATGCTCGAGCGTCTCAAATTCTTTCGGAACCAGAACCAGGATCCATCTGCACCAGCAGCCTCCAGAAGTTCAGTAATTCGGTCATGAACGGCTCACGGCCGACCCTTGCCTATATCCTCAAGGGATACCCCAGAATTTCAGAGACCTTTATCTCCAACGAGATTCTGCTGCTGGAGCGACTGGGTTTTACCATGCGGCTCTTTCCGATGCGCAAAGGCAGAGAAGATTTCTGTCACGAATCGGTCAAACAGATCAAGGCCCGCGTCGACTACCTGCCCAGCGAGCTGCTCCTCGAACTGCCCCGTTTAATCGGGCCCAACATCCTCTGTGCCGTCAAACAGCCTAAACGCTACCGCCAAGCCCTGGCCACGGCTGTCAGACGCTATCGTCGAACGGGCAGACAGGCGACCTTCAAACACCTGTTTCAGGCGGGCTACCTGACCGAGAAATTTCTCAGCAGAGATCAGTCGATCTGTCATCTGCACGGTCACTTTGCCCATTCACCGACCTCGGTGACCATGTTCAGCTCCCTGCTCTCGGGCCTCAGCTTCAGCTTCACCGCCCACGCCAAGGATATCTACACATCCAATCCCGACCAATTAAGAGAGAAACTTGACCTGGCGGTGTTCGCGGCAACCTGTACCCGGCAGAACAAACGCTATCTGGAAGAACTTGAGAGCGACGACGGCGCCGAAATATACTGCATCTATCACGGTATCGACGTGAATCTCTTTAAAAGTGACGATACCAGGATAGAGACAAGCCTTCCTTACAAATTGCTGACCGTTGCCAGGATCATCGAAAAAAAGGGGCTGCCTACCGTCTACCGGGCCCTGAAGAAGGTCGCCGACAAAGGCATCGAGTTCGAACACACCCTGATCGGCGACGGCGACGACCGCGACTCGGTGCTTGGACTGATAAAAGAACTTGGCCTGGACTCACAGTGCCGCTGGCTAGGGACCAAACCCCACGAAGAGGTGCTCGAACACTTCAGTCAAAGCGATCTCTTCATCATGGGCAGCAAGATTGCCGCCGATGGTGATCGGGACGGTATCCCTAATGTGCTGGTGGAATCATTGGCCATGGGTGTGCCGGCGGTGGCGACCAAGGTTTCCTCGATTCCCGAGATAATAATCGACACCAAAACCGGCCTGACGGTTGAGCAGGAAGACAGTGAAGCACTCTCGAGAGGCAATCATCCAGTTGTTGACAGATCGCCCACTCCGCCAAAAAGTTATTGAACAGGGTAGATCTTTCGTCGAAGAACACTTCGACAATAGTCGCTTGATCGTCGATCTGGCCGGCTTGTTTATCGATGCCGACCAGAGGCTGGGTCGCCACGTGACCCTGCCTTAACCCTTTACCCCCGGCTCCTCATGAGTGCAGCCACCCTTTTTGGCTTGTTCAGACACGGCCAGACCATATGGAACAAAGAGAAGCGAGTTCAGGGCCGACTCGATTCTCCACTCACCGCCGAGGGTGTCGCAGCTGTCCGTGAATGGGCTCGCTTTCTTGCCACCCCGCGCTGGAATTGGGCCCGGATCATAACCAGTCCGACACCGCGGGCCAAAGCAACAGCCCGGCTCATCAACCAGCAACTGCATGTCGAAATCCAGGAAGAAGATGACCTGCGTGAGCAGGACTGGGGCATCTGGGAAGGACTGAGCTGGTCCGAGATAGTAGAGAACAGCGCCGAAATTCTGCAGGAGCAGATTGAAAAAGGCTGGTCTTTCCGGCCGCCCCAGGGCGAAAGCCGGGCAGAAGTCTGCAGCCGGGCACGCTCTGTCCTGAGCTCCTATGGACATAAATATTCCGGTGAGCAGATCCTGGTGGTAACTCATCAGGGAGTGATTAAATCCCTGGTTTATTCGATCGAGAAGCGGCTGTTTCTGCCCGAAGAGCCGAAACTGATAGACAAGAACCGGCTGCAGACCATCTCCTGCTGCAACGATACCTTGACCGGCTTTGCCTACAACATCCAAACGTCTGCTAAACCGTGAAAATCCTCTACTATTGTCAACATGTGCTCGGTGTCGGCCATTTTCACCGCAGCCTGGAAATCTGCCGGGCCTGCAGCGTCGATCACCAGGTGACAATGATCGTCGGCGGACCTGCTATCGAGATTGGAGAAGAACCCTTCGATTTCCTGAAACTGCCCGGTCTGCAAATGGATGAGCAGTTCTCCCGCCTGGAAACCTGCGATCCGGATCTCGAGCTCGATGAGGTCAAGGAGATGAGGATAGACACTCTCCTTTCCTTTTTTTCCTCCACCACGCCTGATTGTCTGATCCTCGAGCTTTATCCATTTGGCCGCAAGGCCTTCAGATTCGAGTTGACCCCCTTGCTTAAAGCGGCCCGCCAGAAGTCCTGCAGGGTCTTCTGCAGCCTTCGCGACATCCTCGTGGAAAAAAAGACGGATCTCGCCATGTATGAGGAGAGGGTCGTTGCCACCCTGAATACTTACTTCGACGGACTGCTTGTCCATGCAGATCCCCGGGTGGTAAGCCTGGACAGGACATTTGGACCCATCGAACAACTCGAGGTGCCCATCCACTATACCGGTTTTATCACTCCAAAACCGGCAGTCGATGCCGGGGCCGAGATTCGCGCCGGGCTCGGACTGACGGAGGCGGACAAACTGATTGTCGTGAGCATCGGCAGCGGCAGCGTCGGCTCACACCTGCTCGAAGCGGTCATAGAAGCGTCACTATGCGGGGCTCTACCGGGCAATCCGTACTTTCAACTTTTCACCGGACCCTATTGCGATTCCGGGGTGGTTAAGAGACTGCTCGGGACTCGGGAGCAGAACCTGGGCGTCGACCGGTTCACGGATCATTTTGTCGACTGGCTCACTGCTGCCAATCTGTCGATTTCCATGGCCGGCTACAACACCTCGATGAATACGCTGGCGGCCGGGGTGCCGGCCCTGATGCTGCCGTTCGATCAAAACAGGGAACAGCGGCTTCGGGTCGAACGACTCATCACCGGTCACTCAATCAGGATGCTCGAAGAGACAGATCTTTCCCCCGACCGGCTGGCGGCCCTAATGAACGAGCAGCTGCAGGAAGACCATTACCAGACTTCCATAGATCTCGAAGGGGCCCGCCAGACCGCCCAGCTTCTGGAGACGCTCTAGCCTATCTAGCCTATTATGAAGTCAGCACCCTGTCCACTCTATCAAAATTTTCCCGGTGACGGACTTCAACGGCTCAGGGATACGCTCTCGACAGTGCTTGATCTCAGCACCTATCCCCGACCGATTCCAGTGCTTTTCAGAGCCGATGACATCGGGGTCCTGTCGACAAATTTCTTGCGAATGCTTGACCTTTTTCAAACCTATGGACTCCCTCTCTGTCTGGCCGTGGTTCCCACCTGGCTCACCCAAGCCCGCTGGAGGGCCATTAAGTCCCATGTCGATACCGGATCCTCCTTGTGGTGCTGGCATCAGCACGGCTGGAACCACACCAACCACCAGTCGTCGGGAAAAAAATGTGAGTTCGGCAGCGCCAGGTCAGCGAGCGCAATCTCAGCCGATCTTGCCCGGGGCAAAGACCGTCTGCTGACTATTATGGGCGCAGAATTCTCGCCGTTCTTCACTCCCCCATGGAACCGCTGCTCAGAAGAGACGCTCGATATCCTGGCTGAACTGGGCTTCAGAGGCGTCTCCAGGAGCAGAGGTGAACAGGGCAACA
Organism: uncultured delta proteobacterium; assembly: GCA_963759125.1. GTDB lineage: Bacteria > Desulfobacterota > Desulfobulbia > Desulfobulbales > Desulfocapsaceae > JABDQA01. Next base: position 1,028,334 of record CAVWXN010000005.1, on the reverse strand, counting down.
AGCCACCTCTTCAGGATTTTTTTATTAATGTCGATCTTCACACCAGAAAAGAAACGGGGGGCCGCTCTGCGCTTGAAAACTTGGGCGACGAATTGCGTCTCGCGGTCGAGCAACATTATGTTTCCATTATGATTCATCATCAGTTGATGAATGACTGCGCCTTCGAACTGCTCGATCTGCTGCATACTCTGATAGCCGGAAACAGCAAATTCAGACCCTGCACCTTCAATGACCTTAGAGGACCAGCCGAATCCTGACCGATCAGCCAGCGACGCCTAGTTCCTCTGAATATCGTTGACAATTATCTATCCGTGGAGATAGTATCAATGGTATTCTTTCGCTTCGGAAACTTCCAGTGACCAGGCTTCATTTTCCATTTCAGATTCGAAGATGAAACGTCTCATTGCCTTGCCGTTCAGAAAATCGTTGGAAATCGCCTACCAGTCAATCCGGGTGCGTTTTTTCCGTTCGCTGGTGACCACCACCAGTCTGGTGCTGGCTGTAGCCTTCCTCTGCTATATGCGCTCCTGCAACGATTTTGCTCAAGCCCTGCTGAACTCAGGTGATATCAGCGGCTATCAGACTCTGGTGAAGGCCGGATACGATGTCAGTTTCGGATCCGATGTCATCACCGCCTCCGCCAAGCAGCGGTGGATCGTCACTTTGTCACTGCTGGTCTGTATCGTAGGAATCATAAATGCCCAACTCATGTCCGTCACTGAGCGTTTCCGCGAGATCGGGACGATGAAATGTCTGGGGGCCCTGGACCGCTTCATCGTCCGGCTCTTTGTCCTGGAGGCCCTGATGCAGGGGCTGGTCGGTTCGGTGGCTGGATCCGTCTTGGGCGTGGTCAGTGCCCTTATCACCTCACTGCTGGGCCTGGGGACCGGCATTATAACTTCTTTTCCCTGGCTGGCGCTGGGCTTCTCGATGCTGCTCAGTATTGTGGTCGGAACCGGTCTCAGCCTTATTGGCGTAATCTACCCCGCCATCATTGCCGCCAGGATGCAGCCGGTGGAGGCAATGCGGCAGGAACAGTAGTATAGTTATGTATCAAACTAAACGTGGATAACCTGTCATGGCTGGAAAAACGATAGTCAGAGTCAGCGGCGTAACCAAGAACTTTGATCTCGGCAAGATAGTCGTCGAGGTGCTCAAAGGCATCGACCTCGAGATTGAAGAGGGTCGATATCTCAGCATCATGGGCCCTTCCGGGTCGGGAAAATCGACCCTGTTCAACATGATTGGCGGGCTCGACAAACCCACCTCGGGAAAAGTTTTCATCGACGAGGTCGACATCGCCCAGCTTGACGCCTATGAACTGGCCTGGCTGCGCTGCCGTAAGATCGGCTATATATTCCAGACCTTCAATCTGATTCCGGTGATGACCGCCTTGGAAAACGTCACCCTACCGATGACCTTTGCGGGCGTCTCCAATGATGAGGCCGTCGAGCAGGGCATGGCTTTGCTCAAACAAGTCGGTCTCGACGGCAGACACACCCACAAACCAACCGAGCTCTCAGGCGGTCAGCAGCAGCGTGTTGCCGTCGCCCGGGCCCTGGCCAACAGCCCGGCTATCGTTCTGGCCGATGAGCCGACCGGCAATCTGGACTTGAAAACGGGCGAAGATATAATCGACCTGCTCAAAGAATTAAGCAGCGAAAGGAAGGTCACGGTCATCTCCGCGACCCATGACTACAAAATGCTCAACGTCTCCGACCAGGTAATCTGGATTCGTGACGGCAGAGTAGAGAAAATCCAGGAACGATCGGAACTGGAAATCAGGACCGGCGGGCTGGAATAACATCACCACCTGGCGAATGCGTAATTTTCTGCCCATAATCAGTCGAGCGCCAAGCACCCTTTGTGCTTTGTCCGTAATAATGATGCTTGTTCTGGCAGCACCGGTCCGCTCCCAGGGTATAGATGAGATCGTCGCGGAATTCAGCAGCTACGGTGACCGCAGCAGCGGAAGCGAGGGCAGCGCCAGGACGGCTGATTTCATTGCCGATTATTTCACCAAACTCGGTCTCGATCCGCAGACCTATTATTTCCAGATCCCCACCCGTCAGGTGCACCATGCGTCCATCACTCTAGACGATCAAACGGTTAACCTTTCCCCCCTGATGAACAACGCGGTCACCCCGCAGGCGATAGACGGCCAAATTGAGGGCCCGCTCTACTGGGTCGACAAGGGTAATCTGGCTGAGCTTGACCAGAAGCTGATCAAAGACGCCATCCTGCTGATGGATTTCAACTCCGGATCCAGCTGGCTAACCGCCGCCTCGCTCGGATCCTCGGCTGTTATCTTCATCGATTCCGGGGCGACCACTACCAACAGCTTTTTTCGTGAAAAGGAAGAGCTCTCCCCGATCCGCTTTCCATCCTATTGGATGGAGGAGCAGCAGGCCAAAGCGCTGTTTGGAAACTATCGGGAGGCGGTTAACGGACTGGTCCGCGACCGGGTGACACTCTCCTCACAGATTACCTGGAAGAACAGTACTGAAAGAACTATCTACAGCCTCATTGAAGGCAGCGATCCCGAACTCTCGGAAGAACTGATCATTATCGAGGCTTTCTATGACTCCACCGCCCATGTGGCAGGCCGCTCACCTGGAGCCGATGAGAGTATCTCCATTGCCAGCCTGCTCAAACTTGCTGAACATTTCTCCACCGCTCCGCCCGGGCACTCACTGCTGTTCGTCGCCACCAGCGGTCATGCGCAATCTCTGCACGGCATGCGGGAATTGATCTGGTCCATGCAGGAACGCACAAAGAGTATGAGGGATCGACGGAGCGAGCTGAAAAAAATGATAGCGGCGGCAGAAGAAAACCTGGAGTTGATCAATAGTATCTCCTTCCCCCTTGCCAATGATCCCGAACGAGACGCGCTCCTGGCAAAGGCCATAGAAAATGATCTCAGGTATGCCGTCGACCGGAGTTCAACCCGCCTGATGAACCTGAGAATGCGCAAGGAGAACGGTTCCGAAGAGCAGATCAAGGTCCTGGCCGACCAGCGCTATACTCTTAGACGATTGAGTTGGGCCCAAACCTATCACGACCTTCCCGAAGAAGAACAGGAACTCCTCGCCGATCTTCTGCCAACCGTCATCCAGACCAAAAAGGATGATATCGTCGATTTTGAAGATCAGCTGCAGGCCCTGGAGTCCGCCCTTGATTTCAGGCAGCTGACCCGGGACTATGACATGGGAGCGGTGCTGTCTCTGCACCTCTCAAGCCATGGCGAGGGAATTGGCGGTTTTCACCGGGGCTGGCTCTACAAGCTGCGCCCGCGCATCAACCGGACGGGTATGTTCAGCACCATCGGCGAGATCTTCGAAGAGAGCGGGGCCAATGCTCAAGGCACGGCCCGCTATGTCAACTCTCTGCAACCGAGCAACCTGCGCAGTTGGGACTCCTATTTCCTCGATCGTCCGTATCTCGGCGGCGAAGTCAGCTCACTGGCCGGTTATATAGGCGTCACCCTGACCACCATTGGTGACGCCAGATTTTTATGGGGCACCCCCTGGGACACCTCGGAGAAGATAAACTGGACCTATGTCAACGACCAGTACCGACTGCTCGAAGACATGATCCGGGGCGTCAGTTCTGCTCCAAAGCTGCATGACAACCTGTTCCCGCGCAACGGTTACTCCTCGGTGACCGGGACCAGCAACCTGATGCTGCACGGCGAACTCTTTGCCAACTACCCCACCTCGAATTCCATGTTGCTCTCCTATCAGGGTATTGCCGAACTCTACGGCTGGGTCCACCGGGACGGCACTTTTATCTACAAGGGTATTGCCGACAGCAAAAATGTGTTCGACAAGCTCATCATCGAAGGCTACCGGTTTGACGAGGAAAGCGGCCGGGTGGTCTGGGCAATTGACAAAAAGGAGACGACCAAAGACAACTACCGGGTAAAAATAGTGCGCCGGGCGATGAAGACCAGGCTCATCATGTTTGGCTGCAGCGAGACTACTATTTTCGATCTCCTGGAGCCCCGAAGCCTCGAGTATATGACCAAGCTCTACCTCTTCGACGGCAGACGGGACGCACCGCCGCAGCGTTACTGGTACAGCAGGATAGATACCAGAGAGTCAATCATCTCCTCAATTTATCTGGAACCGGCGGCGCGCCTCAAGCTCACCCTGTCCGACAATGTTCTGACCCGGAAATTCATCTTGTCTAATGCCTCTGCAGAAAAACCGATGGGTACCGGTTTTCCCGTCGATGAAAACCCCCAGATCAACAATACCATTTTCCATTCTGCCAGCGATGCCTGGTCCCTGTTGACCCCGCGAATTCTGAACCTCGAATCACACGGCATTTATGACGAAAGGATCAACGGACTCAAGGAGCGCGGTCTGACTTCACTGGCGAACAGCGCCCGGCACCTCGATGAGCTCAACTATGCCGACTTCAGAGAGGCAGCCTCGGAATCCCAGGCCTTGGCCGCACGCGTCTACACCCAGATAGAGAAAACCCAGAAGGACGTCCTCTTCGGGGTCCTCTTCTATATTGCCCTGTTCGTGCCGTTTGCCTTCTGCATGGAACGTTTCTTATTCGGCTACGCCAACATCTACAAGCGGATTAGTGCCTTCAGCCTCATTCTTATCGGACTGATCGCTATCGTCTACAACGTTCACCCTGCCTTCGAGCTGGCCTACAGCCCGATGGTGGTAATTCTTGCCTTCTTCATCATCGGTCTTTCGCTGATGGTCACCCTGATCATCTTCTTCCGCTTCGAGGAGGAGATGATTCTGCTGCAACGCCATGCCAGCAATATGAGCGCCGCTGAAATCAGCCGCTGGAAGGCCTTCGTGGCCGCCTTTTTTCTGGGCGTTTCCAACCTCCGTCGGCGAAGGATTCGGACCATCCTGACCTGCTCGACGCTGATCATCCTGACCTTTACCATCATGAGCTTCACCACGGTCAAGTCGAATGTCCAGACCAACCGGCTGTTTTTTCAGGAAGAGGCCCCCTATCACGGGCTGCTGATGAAGAAATTGAACTGGCAGTCGATGCCGCCCCAGGCAACCGCAATCCTCGAAGGGAGCATGCAGGACATCAGCACCCCGGCGCCGCGGATCTGGCTCGAGGCAGCCGATCCGACCCAGTCAATTCACGTACCGCTGCGCTATAATGACAACCGTGCCGAACTGCAGGGAATGGTGGGCCTGAGCCATTTTGAAGCCGAAGTGACCGGGCTTGATCGACTGCTCTCCTCCGGAAGATGGTTCACAAAAGATGATTATACGGCCATAATCCTGTCAGAATCAACCGCAGCCCAGCTTGGTGTCACACCAGGTGAGGACAGTAGAATAAAACTCTGGGGAACCGATTTTACGGTGATCGGAACCTTTCCTGGAGGAACGCTGGACCAGACCCTGGATCTCGACGGTGAGCCGTTGACGCCGGTGACCTTTCCCAGGGATCGCTCCGAGGGACTCTCCGATGTCGAGCAGGAAGCAATCGAATCGGGTGAGGACATTCGCAGTTTCCAGGGACGATATACGCATATCCCCGGCTCACTGACCGCCTTTGTTCCGGCCCCCACCCTGCTGGCCATGGGCGGCGTGCTCAAAAACATTGCCGTCCGGCCCCACTCTGAAACCGATATCGACGGAATCGCCTCGCAACTGATCGATCGCTTCAGCCTGGCCATTTTCACCGGCGACAAGAGTGGCGTCTGGCTCTACAACCTCAGCGATACAATTGCCTACAGCGGAGTTCCCAATATCATTATTCCGCTGCTGATCTCGATCCTCATCGTCCTCAACACGATGATCAGCTCTGTGTACGAAAGGAAGAACGAGATCGGCATCTACACCTCGGTGGGACTGGCCCCCTCCCATGTCGGCTTCCTCTTTGTCGCCGAAGCGATGGCCCTGGCCGTTATCTCCGTTGTCCTGGGCTACCTGCTGGCCCAGGTATCGGCGGCCTTTCTCTCCGGCACGGCCTTCTGGGAAGGTATCACTGTCAACTACTCCTCCACCGCCGGCGTGGCCGCCATGATCCTGGTCATCGCCGTGGTACTTATCTCGGTCATCTATCCCGCCCGTGTTGCCGCCCGGATTGCCATTCCCGACGTCAACCGCTCATTTGAGCTGCCCGCCCCTGTCGATGACACCATCGATACCAACCTGCCCTTCTACATGAAAGAGGAGGAACGCGAATCGATCGGCGGCTTTATCTACAACTATTTCATGGGTCATCAGGATATTTCGCACGGTCGATTCTCCACCGGCCACGTCGAGCTGGTAATCGAACCGAAAAACAGCGCTTTGGCCGGGCAGGTTCATCTGCAGGCCCGGGTCTGGCTGGCCCCCTTTGATTTTGGGATTATGCAGCGAATCGACATTTTCTTTGTTCCCGCTCCCGGGAGCCCGGAATTCCTGGCCATACAATTGAAGATACACCGGGAATCAGGGGAAAAGGGACAATGGCAACGGATCAATAAAATGTTCATCCACCAGCTTCGCAAGCAGCTTCTTATCTGGCGGTCGATGGATCAGGGCGTCCACCGGCAACTGGGTGAGGATTTCAAAGAAGTCTTACTGGCCGGGCAGACGGGTTGAGCAACGCTATGGACCGGGACGCCACAACTCTCCAGCTCACTTCGCGAATCAGACCGAGGGCAATATTTATCGGTGTGCTGCTGGCTGGTACAATCTGCCTGTTGACCCCGGTCAACAACATATATCACCGGGCCACCCCGCTTGGCGGCGGCCACTTCCCGCTGGCCCCGTTTTTTCTGTTTCTGGTGCTGGCGCTTCTGGTGCTGCTGATTTCCCGGGTGTTCAAATCCAGAGTGCTGATCACCGGATCGGAACTGCTGGTGATGTGGATGCAGATGGTCATCGGTTCCGGTATTGCCTATACCGGTCTGTCCCGGACCCTATTCATCAACCTGACCGCCCCGATTCAATTCGCCACCACCGGCAACCAGTGGCGCGAGACCTTCGACCCCCTGCTGCCCAAGGGATTGATGCCCAGTGATCTCAGTGCCATAGAACTTCTCTACAACGGCCTGCCCTCGGGTCGATCCATGGGTTGGCTGGAAGTGTTGGCAGAGATACCCTGGCAGGCCTGGTCCTCGGTGTTCTTCCGCTGGGGCCTCTTTATTCTGTTGAGCTATATAACGATGATATGCATCATCAACCTCTTCTCCCGGCAATGGATCGTCAATGAAAAGCTCAATTTCCCCCTGCTCAAGGTCTCCCAATTCGTCAGCTACACGGTTGACAGCCCGGATGGCCTGAAGCTGCTAACCAACCGTTTTCTGCTGGTCGGCCTGCTGATTCCGGTCTGCCTCCATCTGCTCAACGGCCTCAGCCTTCACTTTCCTTCTGTACCAACGATTCAGACCCTGGTTCTGGCTGGCAAGTATTTTCCCAAAGAGGGGCTGCTTTCCGGTTTCTACAAGCTCAAGATATACATCTATCCGGCCTTTATCGGTTTCGCCTTCCTCACTTCCAGGCAGATTTCCTTCAGCTTCTGGGTCTTTTTCCTGGCCGGAGGCCTGCTCTATGGCATCTTGGACATCACCGGCTACGCGGTACCTGCTTCAGAGCTGGGAATCACCTTCGGCCCGACCCTGACCAGACCCGAGGAAATGCAGATGATAGGCGCCTACGGTGTCTTTTTTGTCTTCCTGGTCTGGCTGGCCCGGCACCATCTCTTGGATGTTTCAAAGCAGGCGCTTTTTCTTAAACCCGGGGAAAGCTTACAGAGCGAATGGTTTGACGTACGCCTGTCCTTCTGGGGCGTGTTGGGAGGTTTTTTCTTCCTGATTCTCTGGTTCTTCTGGCAGGGACTGTCGCCTTTCACCGCACTGCTGATCATCAGCTCATTTTTCATGATTTCCCTGGTGGCTACCCGGATCATCTGCCAGGGCGGCCTTGCCTACTTTACCCTGACCGCCGCCCCCATCGACGGGCTGATAACCAATTTCGGCACCAAGATATTTGCCGGTGCCGGCGGTCTGATTGGCGCCATCAGTCAGAAAATGCTGTTCGTCGACCTGCGTGAGTCGCTGATGCCTTCGCTGCTGCACAGCAAGAAAATTCATCAGGGAAAGAATCCGACTACCCTTGTCTTCGGTGGCATGCTGCTCACCCTGGCCGTCTCGGTAACCACCTCGGTACTGGCCATGATGACGCTCTGCTACCGCTACGGTATCCGGGAATTGGAGCTGGAATGGGCCACCTCGACCACGCTCAACGTCTATGAGAATGCCTTCAGACTTATCGTCAACCCTGTCTCTTCAGGCGATTCCGTCTATACCTTCGCTATGATCGGCACCGGCATCATGCTGGTGCTGGTCTTCTGCTATCAACGCTTTTACTGGTGGCCGATTCACCCCATCGGCTACCTCACCGCCTATTCTTCGGCCATGCGGATTCTCTGGGTAAGCTTCTTCATCGGCTGGCTGTGCAATGCGCTGTGCATGAAGTATGGCGGTGTCACCCTGTTCAGGAAGATGCAATATTTCTTTATCGGCCTGATCATCGGTGATCTGCTGATGGGCGGAATCTGGGCTCTAGTCGGCCAATTTACCTTCTCGGGTTATATGGTGCTGCCGGATTAAGACTATGTACGATGACAAGGAACTGAAAGAATATCGGGACCTGCTGCCGCCGCCCGACCACTTCGAGGAGGGATTCGACTGGAAGACCATCATCGGGGCGGTCTTCATCGGTTTTCTGATGATGCCGGGCTCGATGTACCTGCAGCTAGTCATCGGCCAGGGCATCGGCCCCGCAGCCCGCTGGGTGACCATCATCCTCTTTGCCGAGATTGCCAAAAGAGCCCATTCGGAACTCAAGCAGCAGGAGATATTCCTGCTCTACTATATGGCCGGTGCGGCCCTCGCTTCGCCCTTTTCCGGCCTGCTCTGGAATCAATACCTGGTCCAGTCCGACGCCGCCCGGATGCTCGGCCTCACCGAATATATACCGGCCTGGGTCGCTCCGGGACCCGAATCGATGTCGATGATCGAGCGCACCTTTCTGCACCGTGACTGGATGATACCCATCCTGCTGCTGGTCGGTTCCCAGATTATCCAGCGCATCGATCAGTTCGGTCTGGGCTATGCTCTCTTCCGGATCACCTCGGATGTGGAGAAGCTGCCCTTTCCGATGGCCCCGGTGGCGGCCCTGGGCACCATGGCCCTGGCCGAGTCGACCGAAGAGAAGAAATCGGGCTGGAAGTGGCGGGTATTTTCCATCGGCGGCGTTATAGGGCTGGTGTTCGGCGCCGTCTATGTACTGCTGCCGGTTGCCTCGGGGTTGATCTTCACCGAGGCAATCCGTCTCATCCCCATACCCTGGATTGAGCTGACCAGCCATACCGAAGCGGTGCTCCCGGCCGTAGCCACGGGCCTGCAGCTCGACCTGGGACTGGTGTTCGTCGGCATGGTGCTGCCCTTCTGGGCGGTTATCGGCGGACTCATCGGACTGCTCATCACCATCGTCATGAATCCGATTCTCTATAGCCAGGGCATCCTGCATCGCTGGCATCCGGGCATGGCCACCGTGGAGACGGTATTTGCCAACAATTTCGATTTTTACATGAGCTTCGGCATCGGCCTCGGACTGGCCATCGGGGTGATCGGCATCTGGTCGGTGGTCAGATCATTCAGGGACACATCCTCCGACCGGGGCACCTTGAAAGATTTGTTCAACCCGCCCAAAGGCAGGGGTGACTTCAACTTCTGGATCTCGATTGCCATTTACATGTTTTCAACCCTGGCCTATGTGGCTCTCTGTGTCTGGCTGGTGCCGACCTTTCCCTGGATATTCTTTCTGGCTTACGGCTTTATCTATACCCCGATTATTTCCTATATAACCGCACGAATGGAGGGTATCGCCGGGCAGTTCGTCAGCCTGCCGCTGGTCAGGGAAGCCAGCTTTATCGCCGGAGCCCGTTTCTTCGGTTATCAAGGCATCGAGATCTGGTACGCGCCGATCCCGATTCACAACTATGGAGAGGCCACTGTCCAGTTTCGCCAGATCGAACTGACCGGTACTTCGATCAGGGGCATCATCAAGGCTGAAATCATCGTTTTCCCGGTGGTTATGATCGCTTCTCTCTTTTTCTCGCAATTCATCTGGCGGTTGGCGCCAATACCGTCGGCCAGCTACCCCTACGCCCAGGAACTCTGGCATCTGCAGGCCCTTAACACACTGCTGATGCAGACTTCAACCCTGGAAGGGAACTCGGCCTTCTACCAGGCCCTCAACGGGACCACCGTCTTCTCGGGGCTTGGTTTCGGCCTGCTGGCCTATTTCGTCCTCAGTCTGTTCGGACTGCCGGTCCTGCTGATCTACGGTGTGGTCAGGGGGCTCGGTCAGTCAACCCCCCACGGGCTCATTCTCGAGGTGGCGGGAGCCCTGCTGGGCCGCTATTTTTTCCTGAAGAAATACGGTGCCGATGTGGCGTCAGTATGCCCCGGTCCTGCTGGCCGGATTCTCCTGCGGTATGGGGTTGACCGGCATGTTCGCCATGGGCTTCGCCCTGATCATGAAGTCACTCAACTATATGGCCTACTGACAGAGCCTGTTCCGCTGTTTATACTTATCAATTATAGCTCAGGATCTAGTAATCCTAGCAATCGACCATCCTGTAGTTCAGAACTTCTATGCAGCTTACCGATCGGCCACTTTTTTACTGGGTAAAATATCGCTATCGTGCACTTCAGATAGTCCTGCTGGTGATCATCGTCATCGGTCTGTTCTTCCGGGTCTATCCGCTGGAAATGCAGCGCAAAATCATCAACATCGCCATCAACCTGAAGATGGTCGACAAGCTCTACCTCTACTGTGCGCTGTATATGGGAGCGATAGTGCTGGCCGGAATCATGAAGTATGCCGCCAACACCCTGGAGGCGGTCATCAGCCAGAAGATCCTGATCGGGATGAGGCGGGAGCTTTATCAGCATATCCTCAAGCTGCCGCTGACCTTTTTTCACAAAACCCAGACCGGGGCGATCACCGCAGCCATGACCGCTGAACTCAATGCCATCGCCACTTTTCTGGGAGGCGCCCTGGCGATTCCAATAACCTCAGTGCTTACCTTCGCGGTCTTTCTTGGGTTCATGATCTACCTGAACCCGCTGCTCGGCCTGCTGAGCATGATCATCTATCCATTCGAACTGACGGTAATCCCCCTTCTGCAGCGCCGGCACAACCGCTACAACCAGAAACGCGTCATGATTACAAGACGGATAGCGGGCGTGGTCAATGAATCGGTCGAAGGAATCCACGAGGTCCAGGGCAACGCTTCGTTTCTGCTGGAACAGTTGAAGCTGGACCGACTCGCCTATCGGCTCTACAAGGTGGCCGTCAAACTCGATATCCTTAAATACGGCATCAAATTCAGCAACAATCTGTTCCAGTCTTTTGGCCCATTTATGCTCTTTCTGGTCGGCGGCTATCTTGCCATTAACGGGGAATTCACCATCGGCGCCCTGGTCGCCTTCCTGTCCGCCTACGAAAAAGTGTACGACCCCTGGAAAGAGTTGATAGACTACTTTCAGTCATATCAGGATGCCCGGGTCCGCTACAAACAGATCATGGAGCTGTTCGATCACAAACCCCAGTTCCTCCTCGAGGCTCCTGTTGCTGATTCACAAAGCTTTAAAGGATCGATCGAGGCAAAAAATATCGGCTACCAGGTCAACAAGTCCATTCAGCTCCTGGATGACGTTTCATTTCGTCTTGAAGCTGGCCAGCATCTGGCTCTGGTTGGTGTCTCCGGCTCCGGTAAAAGCACCTTGAGCCATATTCTCAGCAGACTGTATCTCCAGAGCAGCGGAACCCTGACCATCGACGATCAGCAGATAGAAAAACTGTCTCAGATGGAAGTGGTCACCAGCATCAGCACGGTAGCCCAGCACCCGTTCATTTTCACCGGTACGGTCAGGGACAACCTGCTCTATTCGAGTAATGCCCTTCATCTTGCAGGCGTCACCCACGAGCTTCCCAATCGGCAGGAGATTTTCGAGCTTATCACCGATATCGGCCTGGCAGCGGATGTGATCCGCTGGGGACTGCGCTCGACCATCTCGCCCCAGCGGGCCCGGTCGATGATTTCGAGTTTTCTTCAAATGCGAAAAATCGTCCGGCAGGAGATGAGCAAAGAAATTTCCCAGGCGGTTGAATTCTATGATGTGAACCGTTTTCTGAAGTACAGCCCGATAGCGGTCAATATCATGTTCGGTACCTACGGGATCGCCCACACCACCAAAAAACTGCTCACCCATGAAGCGTTTAGATCATTTCTCAAAGATGAAGATCTGGAAAAGCCGTTGATCCAATTCGGCATCGAAATTGCCGAGGCAACGATCAATCTTCTGGGAGCCTTCGGTGGCGACGATTTTCTCTTCCAGGGCAGCCCGATGAAACCTGGCCAGCTCAAGGATTACCAGGCTATTGTCAACCAGATTCAACTGGGTGGGTCCTGGACCGTTCTAAGCGAAAAAAATCAGGACCGGCTTCTGCTGCTCAGCCTCAAGTATACAGCCGGGCTTCACAAGATCACCTCGCTGCCCCTGGGGCTGGAGACTGCGATCATGGAGTCCCGTCCCCGATTTCTTAGCCAAGTGGCCGGCATCGATGTCGAGAGTTGCAGCGATGGTACCCTGCAGACTGAAATAGTACCGCTGGGTCATGAACAAAAGGCGGGCCCGGCCAAAACGGAGTTCACCCCATTCTGCATCAACCATTATCTCTACTCCCGTTCCCTGCAAGACAATATCATTTTCGGCACGGTCATTGACCGGGACCTGGTCAGGGAACGGTTAAGTGAGGTCGCCGCTGATGAACTCAACCGTTACGGTCTGCTCGATTATATCATGGATATCGGACTCGATTTTCATGTCGGCAGCAAGGGTGACAACCTCTCCGGAGGGCAGAAACAAAAACTGGCCCTGGCCCGGGCATTGCTGAAGAAGAGCCCGATCCTTATCCTCGATGAGGCGACCGCCAGTCTGGACAATAACTCTCAGAACAGGATACAGCGCTATATCAGTGACAAATTGAAGGGCAACACCACGGTTATCGCCGTCGTTCATCGTCTTGACATGATTTCTGAATATGACCATATTTTAGTTATGAAAGAGGGTAAGATCGTTGAATCGGGAAGCTACGACGATCTTATTGGAAAGAAAGGAATCTTGTATGAACTCATCAAAGGCAGTCGAGAATGAAAATCACCATTCCACCCGGCTTACTAAAGATTTTGAACGGCTCAGACAATCCCCTCTGTTCACCGGCCTGCACCTCGACGTGGTGAAGCTTATTGCCTATCTCTCCAGACACCGGACTTTTCAACCGGGCGATCTACTCATTGAACACGGGGCGAAAGCCGATAAAGCCTTTATCCTGAGCGAGGGAAGTGTGGAAGTGATTGTCACTCACAAAGGCCAACAAGTGGTGCTCCAGCAGCTGGAGAATGAAGGTATTTTCGGAGAACTTGCCCTGCTTGCCCAATTCAACTGGTTCTTTTCGGTGCAAGCACTCAGTGTTGTGGACGCCCTGTTTATCGATCGCACCGTATTTCAAAAAGTTCTGGAAAAATTCCCCGTCCACAAGGACGAACTCATCGAACGAGTCATCCAGCTCAGCGTGGGTCGGCTGGTCGATCAGACCTCTTTTATGCTTGATAAAATACTCCCGTCCGGCACAATTCCGTCAACAACCCTGAGCTGATCTATGAAATATTTCACCGCCGCTACACTTTTCATTGCCGCCATGCTGAGTTGCAGTTCGGTATCGGCGCACGACACACCAACGGAGATCGGCGGTTTCAAACTTGGGGAGTTTATCACTGATTACCCTCAAATAGAATATTCCGATTACCTCAAGGAGGTGGTGATAAACGACTGGCATGGATTTCGGAAAGGTATCATTTCCTACGGCACCTGTGCTTACCCTGGCAGGATCGTCAAGATCAGAATGAAGTACCAGAATTCCAGCAAAGAATTCTATGATGAGGTGCTGAAGAAGCTTAGAAGCAGATACGGCAAGCCCGACGAATGGAAAGGTGACTCCTTCGGGGTCCTCTATGTCTGGAAATGGCGCTTTGTCGATAAAGACAACAGGCGGGTTAACCTGATCCTGCAGCATAACCTGCAGGACGACAACGAAAATATCGGCAACATGGTAAAGTTATCTTTTCCGGAAATAGAAGAAGAAGAGCGGTTCTGTGTGATCGATTTTTTTGAGAACAACAAAACTGCAGAAGAAAAAGAAACGATCAAACAACGGATGAAGCCGGACTGGGACTATATGCTTCCCCGCTGAATCTGCCTGAGGCATCTTGACCCGTATCGACCATATTCGCTGGAATCACCTTCATCTTGACATCCCCCGCCACTGGGATGTCATTGTCAAAGACAGGCGTCACCTGATCCTCGAAAACGATCTCAAACCAATCGCGGAACTGCGCTGGCAGCCTCCTGGAAAACATGCAGGCCCACTCTCCGGGGAGAAAATCGCCAGGCAGCTTGCTCCGGGCACGGACTGCTCCAGAAGGGAGGTGCTGATCGACTTGCTGCCGGCCCGCCTCCTCACAAATTTCGCAGTTGAGACCTTCGCCCTGGATCAGTCTGCAAAGGATACGGTGCTGCTGCTCACCTGCAACAGCTGTGCAACTACTCTGCTCATCAGAGTGTATGGCAAGTCGCTGGAAAGCTTTCAAACCTATCCCTTCGTTCTAGAGTCGCTGAATTGCCATCCAGACCCTCCGGAATCTGTGAAATGGCAGATTCAGGACTTTTTCTTTTCAGTTCCCGAGGGGTTCGACCTGGAGCGTTCTTCCTTTCGTTTCGGGCTGACTACCCTCTGTTTTAAAAGTGATGAAGCCGAACTCCACCTGTGCCGCCTGGCACCTGCTTCCCAGCATCTGCAGCAGAATTCGTTGGCCGCCCTTTTCCAGTCTTTCTCTGGTGCCCGGCCCGAAAATCAGATGGTTGCCGACCCATCTAACCTGCACTATCACTACGCGCCGAAACTGCCGGAATATCTGTGGGGCCGGATCAGAAGGAAAAAGCTTTATCAGGCGGCATCATTTACTCATTTTCCCCGCCACGACCGCATTTTGGGGTATAGTATCCACTGTAAAAGACCCATTGAGACAAGGGTAAAAGCTATGATCAAAGACGGCTATGGGATTATTCAGAAAAAAAAAGCAGCCGACCTACCTGACGCGTGATCAGGCGCTGGCCTGCACCCCGGTTAGAAACAATGTGGTCGACTGGGAGACCCTTGAGTCAGGACAGGTGCAAGTGGAGTATGTACTTGTTTTGAAACCATTTTTACAATCGATCTTCGAGCGTTTCGGCAGCAGCGCAGCCGAAACGCCGACCAGAAAGATCGAGCTGGATGCACTGGGCAGCCAGGTCTGGCAGATGATCGACGGCAGCAGAACCACCGCCCAACTCATCGAGGAGTTCGCCCGCCATCACAAGATATCAAATCAGGAAGCAGAACAGTCAATCACCCTTTTTCTGCGTGAACTGGGGAAAAGAGGTCTGATCGCACTCGGCTGATTACTGCCTGCCGCCTGGTTCACCGAGCTTTTTCCTGACCAGCTGCAGATCATTCCAGGTCGGCTGCTTCATTTCTGGATTTTTCAACAGATAGGAGGGGTGAAAGGTCGGCATCAGCAGGATGGTCTGCCCACTGCCGACCTTAACTGGATGAAACCTGCCCCGCAGCGCAATCAGCGGCCGAGTACTGTCAAGCAGGGCCTGAGAAGCGGCGATGCCCATGGCGAGAATTACCCGGGGCGAGAGCAGGGTTATCTGTTGTTTCAGATAACTCATGCAGGTCGTGATCTGGCTTGCCTCAGGCCTGCATGACTCTGCCACACTGCACTTGATGAGATTGGTGACAAACACTCCGGACTGTGGCATCTCAATTGCCCCAATCATCCTGGTAAACATCAGGTCCTGCTGGTCACCGAACAGCGCTTCTTCGCTTGTAGCGGAGCTGTGCACAAGCCAGTCGCCGACCACCAGCAGATCGGGACGGAGCCCCCCTCTACCGGCAGTACTGACTTTTCGGGTTTCACAAAGCTGACAGAGCCGGCAGCTTTGAATTTCTTTGGCCAGTTCGGCAATGGTGAGCATATCCAGCCCGCTCTTCTCGGCTCCAAGAGCAGTAGTAGAAAGGCTCTGGGGCTGGGGTGTGGCCCCCTCGTCACCGGCTTCTGCGGCTAAGCGTTCGAGTTGCTGAAGCCCCTCTTCGAGCGCACCCCTGTTAAGATAATAGTTGACTCCGCACGATTGGTGGTAGGCAACCAGGGATCTGATGGACTTGAGGAGTTCTGCAGTGGTCATCGGAAGTGTTTTGACGGGCTCTGAGTGGCTGAAGCGAATCTATCTGGCCCTATATTAGCGCTTTGTACTCTCGCCGCAATACTTTTCGCTTACTTGCTAACAGACTGTAATTTATTACGATCTAGCCACCACTCGAGAGATCATGTATTTTTGTGGTAGTAAGGGAAGAAAAGCAAAGCGCATCCTCCCCATTTGTGGTATATTGATATGAGCATATACACTAATTAATGGTCGCCGCATTTGCTGGCTTACAGTAACAATCTTATCGGAAGCGGGTTATGGAAAAAGAGGAATTCAGCAAAATCAGAAAACAACTCGGAAAAACCCAAAAACAACTGGCCGCCTTGTTGGGGATGTCCTTAAAAACCATTCACAGCTACGAGCAGGGCTGGCGCTCTATACCGGCCCATATCGAACGCCAGTTATTTTTCCTGCTGATCAAGCAGCGCGGTAAAAACCCGGAACTCATCCCCTGCTGGGAACAGAAGGAGTGCCAGGAAAAAGAGGATTGCCCTGCCTGGGAATTTCAGAGCGGCCACCTGTGCTGGTTTTTGTGCGGCACCCTGTGTGAATGCACCAGTGACTCGTCCTATAAAGAGAAGATCGGAATCTGCCGAAATTGTAAAATATTCAAGTCTCTGATCGAATAAAATCAAGTTAAGCGATCAGCAGCCCTTTATTTTAATTGATCCGGTACTAAGGTATTAAAGCAAAACATTTAATGCCCTAATGCTGGTCCTTTGGCCGGTATGTGGATCAACAGTTAATCAGGTGCCAGTTATGCCAATTTACGAATTTGTCTGTAATTCCTGTGGAAGCGAGTTTGAGGCCATCGTTTCATCCACCGATATCACC
Organism: uncultured delta proteobacterium; assembly: GCA_963759125.1. GTDB lineage: Bacteria > Desulfobacterota > Desulfobulbia > Desulfobulbales > Desulfocapsaceae > JABDQA01. The sequence goes on along the minus strand of CAVWXN010000005.1, from coordinate 1,011,131 downwards.
TCGGTCTCTTGTGAATCGTGCCAGGGCTCCGATGTAAAAAAAGTGATGTCAGCTTCGAGCATCAAGGTGGGAGGGGCATCGGCTTCGCTGAGTCCACCTTTAGCTGCCGGCTGCGGCGGCGGATCCGGTTTCTCCTGAGCGAGTTGAGACGAACCCCGGGCGGGTTCAAGCAAAGATCAGGGCCACTTCAATCGTCGCCCTTACTTCTGGAAAAATCAAAAACCCTTTCATTCTTCTTGAGCAGACCATATTTTTCCCGGGCCACCTGCTCTAGGTAGGCCTGATCGTGCTTCAGCCGCTCTATCTCGGCCCGAAGCTCTTCGTTTGATTTGATCAGCGCCTGGGTCTGCAGTTCCAGTTCGCTGCTCTTACTTCTCAATTTAATCAAGCTGTAGAGCCCGGTTCCAGGAGCGAAGAGCAGCCAGGCGAAAGCAGCGACGATCAAAATTATGATGATCTTCAGCAGCCTGTTTTCCTGCAGGGGCGTCAGCTTCTTTTTAGGTTTTTTTCGCAGCACAATAAGCCCAGTGATCGGGTGGAGTCTGATTCAAGTCTGCCCCATATAACCATTTCTGCAGAGGGTCTGTCCATAGCTTTTGCTGCCCTGCACCCTTCCTGAACCTGTTTCGTTTTATTCAGACACAGGGGGACCTTGTCCACTGGATCGAGCTGTAGCTGAACCCTGAATCATTCAGGCAGATCCCCAAGATTGATCAGATCACCCCGGTCACTTGCGGTCCAATGACGGTCATCTCAAAATTGCTGTAAAAAGCAGGCAAAAGGAGGTCACTGGCAAGAACGTTCATTGATTTTGTAAGGCTGGTCGCTTACTGCTGCCAGTGGGCCTGGTGGCGGTCAGTCAAATGAATCCGCCGAAATCAGACGGTAATAGAAACGCCGTACTTCCTGCCCCTCTTTTCTGGCGCTTAGCGGCAGGATTGCAGAGTCGAACACCACCTCGGTCTGAAACGCTTGCTGCTCCAGTCTCGATTTTATCGAAGCCACCGCAATCACATCGACCGGCTGCCAGTCCTTGGCGTCGAACCACAGGCGGTACATCCTGGAGTTGTGACCAAAAAGCTGCCAGCCGACATTTTGTTCGACCCCGGCTGACTTGTTGGACAACCCGTTCTTGTGGGCGTTCTTGGTTCGGTAAAAAGCGAGCCCGCTGGTAATCTGGTAGTGATCCATACCAACCACGATGGGGCGCACGCCGGATTCACCTTCCACCTTGTCGGCCAAGTTTTCAACCTCGGCGGCAAGTCCATCCCAACCGATGAGAAAGGGGCCCGGCGGATGGGGAATACCCGGGCAGCCCCAGGGTCACATAGTGCAGAGCTACACCAATCACCAGAATTAGAACAGGCAGGGTCAGGCGCCATAATTCATGCACCGCCATCAGACAAATAGAACAGAATCTGCCGTAAACTGAAGTGACAGTGCACCCCAGAAACGGCAATACCGCAAGCCAGATTGGACTCGTCCAGTTCAGTTTGACCTCGCGAGTGAAGCTGATGGTAAAAAACAGGGCAAACGGCAGAAGCGAAAGGAGCAAAAGCAGCAGATAGGCGCGATCGACTTTCAAATGGGAGTCGGGCTCTTCCTGGGTTTGTGCGGATCTGACAATCTTTTTGCCAAAAAGAAAAAAGAGCAGCGCTCCGATCACCCCCGCAGGAGTGAGTATAAGCGTGAGGTGGCCGATCAGCTCAGGGGTGGAGACGACCGACTCGCTGGAAATTCTTTTGGCGCTCTGAAATAGAAATGAGACCCATTCATGCTGCATATTCCAGATGAGCACCGGTGAGAATATTACCAGAGTCAGCAAAAGTGCCACGTAGGGGCCCGGTTTCAAAAACCACCTTCTGGCCCTGCGGTCAATCAGCATAAAGAGGAGAAACGGGGGGCCAAGCAGGATTATGGTATATTTCGACAATAAGCCCAGACCTAAGCTGATACCGATACCGGCCCAGGCGGCCGAGTCATCTTCTATCAGGGACCGATAGCTGAAATAGAGCAGGGCGGACCAGGCGGCATGAAGCGGCGCATCGGGGGTCATCAGAAACCCGACCCCATAATAGAGCGGCAGGGCGGCCAGCAGCAATACTGCACCCGCAGCCGCCTGCCGGTCGAAAACCTTTACACTCAGTCGATAACTGAAGAACGCGGTCACCAACCAGCAGAGAAAGGCAGCGAATCTGACCCCGAACTCATTGACACCCCACAGTTTCGTCCCCAGCCAGATCAACACTGCCACCATCGGTGGATGATCCAGGTAGCTCAGGGCCGGGTGCTGCGCGTAGTTCCAGTAATAGGCCTCCTGTTCCATCAACTCGGGCAGGCCAAGATAAGCCAGGCGCAGGGCAACCAGGGAAGCACACAGGACACTCACCGAGGTTTGCATGTGAAGAGCTTTGCTTGCTGGTAACGGAAACACCCAGAGGGCAGCGACCAGGTTGAGGATCAACACCCCGGCTATGGCGGCAGGCACAAATCCCATATATTCTGGCAGAGAATTTATCCTCAGCAGATGTCCCAGAATGGCGCCTTGCAAAGAGGCAGCGATCGTAAATGTTACCAAGAACCTGAGAACCAGCGGCAGGGTGATCTTCTGCTTAATTTCCCCAGCACTCCTGTCCCGCCGAAGAAAGAGAAAGATGAGTGGCGACGCCGCTGCCAGGGCCGCCAGGTGAGCTGCCACCAAAGGAACGCCACCAAATCGAAGAGAAAACGTAGACAAGAATGGAAACGACCCAGGCGAGAGCAGCGGATCCGCAACAAAACGGACCAGTCAATTCTGCTGAGATCCGGGAATATTTGTGGGGGTGGCCAATTCAATGATTTTATGCTGCCGATATGGTCGAAGGTACAGATTAGATACACTCGAGCTGCACTACTCTACAACCAAATCGATCTTTTTCAACACGGCTTACGAGAGGTGCCACCATGACACCAGCCAGAACGATAATGAGGTTACCTGCGGTTGAGAATCTCAGTCCTTTTGTTCGGTCATGGCTATAGCGTCTATAATTGGCTCTCTATGGGCAGCAGACTACCGAACAGATCCACGAAACTCTGCAGCCCGCCCCGTGCTGGCTGGACATCGATGGTCCTCTCGGCTGACTGCCAGTAAATTCTGTTGCCCTTTCCTATGGTCAGCCTCCAGCTATTCTCCGGCTCCATCAATTGCTCGATAAAACCGGCCAGTTCCCGGGCCAAATCGGCTGAATTTATCAGCAGACCATTCTCCGAATTGATCACAATTGCACGGGGGTCAAAATTTAAGGAACCGATAAAACAGCGCTGTCTGTCAGCTACGATGACCTTGGCATGGAGCGATATAAAAGGAGCTTTTACAGGCTCCACCTCGGCCCAGTTTCTGATCGTTCCCGAGGGCTGATTGTGAAACTCAAAAAGCTGGGTTCCTGTAGCGAGGATCGGCCTCCGATATTTTTTATAATGACTGCTGACCAGCGTGTGGTTGGTTGAAGCCAGGGAATTGGTGATGAGTTTTACCCTAACGCCTTTTTCCGTATGCCGCTGAAGACCTTCAAGGGAGGTTTCCACAGGAATGAGATAGGGACTCGTCAACAATAGCTCTTCTTTCACCGGCCCGGAGATATAGGAGATCATATCCACAAGTCGATAGCTCTGACCGTCAATCTGGACCGGGTCATCCTGGAGAAAGTGGGCGGAACCGATAAGCAGGTTTTCCTCGATAGTTGCAAGCCACGCCCGCCAATCATGGGGGGTCAGGGAATACGAGATCAACTGCGAACGATGTTCGTCGAGAAGTTCAGACACGCCACGCCGCACCTCCTCCAGAGTGTTGTCCGGCAGACCCGCCATCCAGCCAGTGAGCGGGTAGACCGCATTGTCATTCCAGTAGTCGTCATAGGCATTGGAGCTTTCTTCCACCACCGCGCCCACAGACATGACATCCATATCGAGAAAATTAAATTCGCTGCCCAATCCGAAATACTCGTTACCCAGATTTCGACCACCGACGATAATCGCCTGGTTATCTGCGATCATCAGCTTGTTGTGCATCCGCTGATTGAGGGTTTTGAAACTTGATAGAAATCGTACAAAACCGCCGACAAAAGAATCCCGGGACGGGTTGGGGTTGAATATCCTGATCTCCAGGTTGGGATGGGCATTCAGGGCAGCCAGGTTCCTGGTGGTGGAACCGAGCCAGATGTCGTCAACAATGATCCTGACACGGACACCGCGGTCAGCCGCCTGAAGAAGGCGATCAAACAGCAGTAGTCCGACAGCATCTCCCTTCCAGATGAAATACTGCAGATCGATGGAGCTCGTCGCCAAATCGATAAGCGCCAGGCGCGCATCCAGTGCCTCGCGGGCGTCGATGAGCAGATGAAATCCGGAGGCCTCCGGACCATTGGCACCACTAAAACGTTCTGCAAGCATGGCAAGCAAACCGGAGTCAGCTGGCGGCAGGGCCGGTTCATGGGCAAGATCCGGACGCGGCGGCAGGGTCGCGCAACCGGGAAACAGTAAAGCAATTCCCGAGAGATATATCAGAAGCGCGAGACGAAGAGAAAATATGTGCATAGCCACCTCAAGGATAAAGATTTCTAAATTTGGACCCAGATCTCCAGCTCAGAATCTAGCTTAGGTGTCTCTGAAGAAAAAGTCTTTTTCCGGTCATGCAGCAAACAACGTCTCCAGTGGATCGGCTTTACAACTCGGTTAAGCCGACAAAACTACCGTCGTTGTCTTCAGCCAGTCGACGCATCAGGGCCGAAAAGCGGGCCACGTTGAGCTCGGCCCCGCCATGTCCGAACAGCACCGGAAAACCCACTGCGTGTATGCGGACCCGGCGGGAGCCGTCTCCGAGGGAGCGATTTATCGAGTCAACGGTGTCAACCACCTCCTGAATGGAGCCGCGGGAGAAATCGTCGCCGAAAACGTAAATACTGATTTTCTTGTCTGCTTCGTAAAACCTCCTGATCGCCGCCGTAATACCCTCCACCGGGCTCGAATTGGAGAACGGCGCCCAGCTTCTCGAGCCGCGCAAGTATTGCTTTTCTTCGCGCCGGGGTATCCTGAATCCAGCGGCCGGAATATTGCGAGAACATATAATCTCCCATGTCGTTCATTACCTGAATGCCCCTTACCCGCGGATAGATCGAGAGGATCTCCTGCATTTTCCTGCGCACTGCCGGCCAGGCGAACTGCTGCATGGAACCCGAGGTGTCGATGACGAAGATGATATACTCGCTGTCCACCGGGACACCGCCGATGGGAGCGTCGGCGGGCACCGTGGTCTGCTGCTGCTGGAGCCTGATCATCTCCTCATTGAGATCCTGGCGGGCTCGATAAAATTGCTGGAGTATTGCCTCCTGTGATGAACGTTCAACCACCAGGTCTTTCTGTTTTGCCCGGGCCTTATCAAGTCGACGGTTGAGATCGGCTATCTGCTCCAGCAGTTCGTTTTCCTGCCTCCTGCAACTGTTCCTGAGTTCGGTAGAGGCCGGCCGACTGGTCCTTCAAGGCTGAAATCGCGGTTGTCTGGCTGGCGAGGCTGAGGGAGATGTCCCGGGTCGTTTCTTCTATCACTGAAGGCTCGGAGATTTTCATAATGACCAGCAGCAAGACGATGGCGCCAAATCCACAGGAGATAACATCGAGAAAGGAAAGGCTGAAAACCTCTATGGGCCGTCGACTTCTTCTCATGGCCAGTCTCTGGTCGGAGTAAAGAATGAACCACCTGAAGCCACTGCCAGCTGCCAGAAAAGTGATGCTGCCAGCGGATCACCTTCCATGGGAAAGAGAATTGTATTGACCGGGATTTTTGCAGGAAGATTTTTAACCGCTCTCTGGAATAGTTTGACCCGCCCCGCTCCATCGATTGTAGTCGATCTGGCGCCGCCCTTCCCCTGGGTTGGCAACCCGTCCGTGATCAGTACGATATTATCCGGTTGGGGAGTCAATGAGCGGGCTCTGAGAAAGGGAGCCTCGAGATTCGTCCCGCCCAGAGGCGCCAGCTTTTTCAGTTCGGAGATCATAGCATCTATTTCTTCGAACCGGGTAACCGCGGTCCAGCCTGGTGCATCACCTCCAGAGAGCGGGACCACCGAGGTGTTGAAATGGTGGATCTGGATCGAACTGGTCTGGGGCAGATTGGCTACCAGCCATTCGACCGTCGAAATCGCTTTCTGCCATTTTGGGGCAGCCCGCCGGCTGTTCTCATCGAGCACTTTGCGGCGCACCACATCAACAATTTTGCTGTCCAGCATGGAGGCCGAGGAGTCGACCAGGATCAGCACCCTTTGCCCGTCCAGACGCAGTCCGGTGAGGTATTGACGGTTTCCGGACCCGACGAAAGCGCGCACCTGTCTGCCCGCCTGCCGCTGCGCCGCTTTCTGTTGAGCTGCGAGCTGCAGTTCCTTTTCCAGCCGCTGCAGTTCATCCTGCAGGGCTGCTATCTGCTCTTCAGTCGATTGTCTCTGTCCCGCGCCTATCTTGTTTTCAACCCCGTCAAGCTCTTCCAGAAACGTTGCACGGGTCCGCTGCAGGGCGGCAACGGAGCTTTCCAGCTGGCTGATAGCAGCCTGCTGCCGTTCCAGGTGGGCGCCCCTCAGCCGCTGTTCCATTTCGGCCTGCTGCAGATCCCCCTCGATATCAGCCAGCCGTTCGCTGCGGCGGGTCAGCGTATGGGTGTTGATAATCAGCACCAGCAGAACCACCGCACCAAAGCCGCAGAACATGATGTCCAGAAAGGAGAGATTGAAACTCGATATCCTGCGCCGGGAAAACGAGGCCATTTGTTACCTCAGGGCAGCGGTTTGGTGCGTAATCGGGCGATAAGATTATCGTTGCAGTAGGCTTCGCTGTCTAGGACCAGCCGCTCCTGAAAGAGCTGCAGCTGATGAATGAAGAACATCAGAACAATGGAAATGACCAGGGCGATAAAGGTCGAGTTGAAGGCCACGCCGAGGCTCTGAGTGACCCCGGTAATGTCGCCCTCGACCGCCCGATTGGCCAGGCCCAGGGCAGATCCGATCCCCCGGACCGTACCGATGAATCCAATCGAAGGTATGGCCCAGGCAATGTATCTGATGATGGAGAGCTCAGCCTCCTGCCGCTCCATTTCCGACTCGCATAAATCACGCACGGCCGTGGCCGAATCCTGGATATTGCCGGTGACGCCAAAGCGCTGAATTCCGATACGCAGTGTTCGCGGCAGCAGATAGTCCCTGGTTGGTTGGGGCAACTCAGCCAGATGATCCAGTAGGTTCCTGGTATCTTCCGGGCCCACCGGAAGGGTTGGTGGCAAGGCCAGAATATCGGTGGAGAGCAGCTGTTTCTGACGATAGCCCGAGACCCCCTTGTAGCCGAGGATGGCCAGAGCCCAGAACATCAGTACGAAACACGCCTCCTGCTCATAATCCTTTATGACCACAAAAAAATTGCGTTGTTGAACATAATCCGGCTCCTGCTCAATCTGCTGGTTTTCAAAGGCAATAAACGCTTCAGCCTTCGGCCGAACCACACTCACGTAAATGGCATGGACGATGATAAAGGCGATGAGCAGCGTAAAGACCTGATAAATGAGTTGGGTGGGAAGCTGTTCTCTATGCATACCGCTCCTAAATGTCGGTGGGAAAAGAGATTTGGGAATCGGCGCCAATCTCTTCGCTGGGTTCAAACGGTTTTGGCCAGACGACGGGCTCAGCCGGGCTCTGCTGCGGGACCGGTTCACGGGCAACTTCGCTGCTGGCGGGCACCTCGTCCGCCGGCGCCGAGCCCTCCTCCGCCTGGAGCGGACCCCAAAAACTCAACAAGATGAGCGGAATCATCAGCGAGCATTTTGCAAAGTTGGGCATCTGGGTCAAGGCCAAGGCGCGCGCACAAATTTTACCGGAGCCATATAAAGCATATTGCAAGGATAAAATTTTTGCGGGCAACGCAGAGATTGAGCTAAAAGATAATTCTGTACTTTTCATGGGTACCTGGCGATGCGGAAGCCGACGTTGTTCCTTGCTTCCCTATGATAGGCCCGATAGCTAAGCCTCGTTTCTGCAAGCGTTGCATCTCTCCAGTTCGACCCCCTGATGACCCGGTGAGTGCCAATCGGCGGACCAAGAGGGTCGGTGTCCTCGGTTAATTTTCCCGTATAGGCGCTGTAATAGTCATGACACCATTCCGACGCATTGCCGCCGATATCATAGAGTCCCGCCCGGTTGGCAGGGAAATGGCCGACCGGGGAAGTGACCGGAAAGGTATCGTTATAGTCCTGGATCACCCTGGGCAGTATGGTCCGGGCAGACTCGTCGCCAAGATTGGCCACCACCGACCGGGGCGGGAACCCTCCTGACCAGGGGTAGCGCTGAATTTCCTGGTCACCGGCCTGCCGGGCAGTGAAGGCCCATTCTGCCTCGGTGGGCAGCCGGTAACCATTGGTCGGCGGCGACACGGCGACATAGCCGTCGCCCTGTATCTGATAAAACGGTTCGAGGTCATCCTGCTCGCTGAGCCAGTTCAGGTAGGCGACAGCCTGGTCCCAGGTAACGTCTACCACCGGCTGATCTTGCCCATCGAGTGAATGTCCCGCAAATGTCCCGGAGCTGTGGCTGCCCTCGAATTTTCTATACTCCCCGTTGGTAACCAGCTTTTCAGCGATCAGAAAGGGCCGCTTCAGGGTCACCTGACGCTGTCGTTCGTTGGCCCGGCGGCCAGGCTCTCGACGCGGTGCCCCCATCATGAAAGGTTCGGGTTGGATGAAAAGCAGCCGCTGGCCGGCGGCAGTGGTCAATGCATCCGTATCAGCAGCGGAACTATTCACCGGTGATTTACCGGTTCCCGAATCGGGCGGCAGCTCAATGGCAAGCTGCTGACTGTAGGCCGGATTCGGCGTGACGGTTCGTGACACACTCTGGTAGCCGGGGGCACTGACCACAAAGGTCTGGGCCTGAGCCGGCAGCCTCAGGGCACCCTGGACCTCGGCGTAAGGCCTGCCGTTGATGGTAACCGATGCATCTGGTGGCGTGGTGGTGAGAAACACAACTCCCTGCTCCTGTTCCAGTTCGAGCTCCAGGTTCCGCTCTTCTCCTGGAGCAAGAGTAAGTGAATGGGAGATTGACTGGTAGCCCGGCAGTGACATTCGTATCTCCTGGACCAGTCCGGACGGCAGGCTCAGAGAGAGTGGAGTGGTTCCCCGGTAATTGTTGCCGACGCTGACCACGGCACCATCCGGTCTGCTGGTCAGCGACAATTGTCCCGGCAGCATGGTCAAGTCAAACACATACTCCGCCTCGATACCTGCCTGTACGGTGATCGGCCGGCTGCTTGGGATATGAGAGGCCAGGTTGAGCTCAATCTCATGGCTGCCGCTGGGAAGGGGCAGGGTAAGCGGAGTGGGGCCGGCCGCTGTCCCGTCAATGACTACTTCAGCTCCGTCGGGTTTGGAGAGTATGGTGATATCGGCCCAATCGGGCTCAAGGGTAACCTCCATATCCTGCACTATTTCCCTGCCTTCGATGAGGATCTCGGTCCTGTAGGGACGATACCGTGCTTTTTTCAGGGTGAGGCTGTGGGTGCCGGGGGCGATCTCAATGGAGTTCGGCGGCGTGGTAACGAGCAGCCGGTCTCCCGAGTAGACCTCTACATCGTCAGGCGGAGTGATACGCAGATTGAGCCGGCCCGGTAATTTTTCCAGCTGCACCTGAAGTGTTTCATCCCCTCCTTGCTCGACCCGCACATCTGCCCGGAAGTCCTTATAACCCTTTTTCTGAATGGTGACAGAATAGTCAGCCGGAAGCAACAGATAGCGGCCGCCGATCTTGACGACTGGAAAAAAACCGGACACCGCCACCGAGTCAGGCTCAGGTGAGACCTCGAACTCGAAGGGGCGGGCCAGAAGGACGAAAAGCACCGCACAGCTGAGCACCAGAAAGATCAGCCCAAAGACGGCAAGGGCGGCCTTTTTTTTGCCGGAGGTCCCCCCTGACCGCGCTATCTCGACAGGAAGCTCCTCTGTCGTATTGGTATTGCCTGGCGGCACTGTTCCGGGGGGTGGCTGGGACGGGGGTGACAGGATCGGTGCCTCGCCACCACGCTCCTCGGCGACCCGGAAGAGGATGCGGTCTCCACTGCGTTCATAGCTTATTATGAACGGCTCGCACCGTAACCTGTCCTTAGACTTGAGCCAGGTCGATTCCAGCAGCTGCCGGTCATTATGGAGCAGCGGCACCGCCAGGTGGGCAGCAGGCTGGACGAACAAGTGGCCCTGGGCATCATCGATGTAAGCGGCCTGCGGATCACTGCCCGGGAGCCGGAGGTGATTCCCGGGTGCTGATCCGATGCTGAGCGGCAGGTCCCGATCAGAATAATGGTCCTCCGAGCCATCCACCTGCCTGATCGTAATAAAACGGGTCAAATCGCTTCCTCACACCTTATATCGTAACGGTATTCGCTGCCGTCCGGTTCGATGGTTATCTCCTTTCTCACATCCCGATAACCGTTCCGGCTGCCGACCACCGTGTAAGTACCGGGTTTCAAGGCTATCTCCCTGGAAAGCACGGGGCCGATCTGACCCACGTGATAGATGGTAATGTCGGTCAGGTTATCCGATTCGATGATCACGGCTACCGGGGTCTGGACCGCTTTCAGCAAAGAATCAAGTGCTTCTATCTGCGACCGAAGTCTCGGTCCCTGCGGCTCGACCTGCCGGGCGTAGGCCAGCAGGCTGCCAGCTGCTGACTGCAGCCCTTCATCCTGAAGGCGAAGGGGCAGGTCAATGGCGTTGCTCATTGACCTGTCGAGTTCTGCCCGCCTGGCGGCTGCCACTTGTCCAGCGGTGGCAAATAACAGGTTCGGATCCAGTCGTAAAATAGCCTCATAAGTTTCGAGAGCCTGCTGCCACTGTTCCTGGTCACTAAAACGTTCGGCTATTCCCTTCAATCGCCCGATCTCGGCACGTGTCTGCTGTTCAGCCAGCAGTGCCGCTGCCTGGTCCACCTCTTGCCGATGGACACCCAGCTGCCTCAGGGCCTGCAATGAGCTCTGGGCGGAGGAGAAATTTTGAGCTTCCAGGGCCGAGTAAAGACTGTTCATCTGTTGATCAAAGATCAACTCGTTCAGTTGGCTCTGTATTCTTTTTCGGGCCTCCAGCGCCGGCTTATAGGGTGATCCGGGCTCGCCGATTGCATCCAGTTGAGCCAAAGCCTCCTCGAGCAGGCCCTGCTCCTCCAGTGATAATGCATTTTGATAGGCGGCGATCAGCTCAGCCAGAGTTTCCGCCTGCTCCAGCCCCATTTCTGCTTCCGTGCCTGAAGGTTTGATGACCAGCGCCCTGTTGAAATGATCCACGGCCGCTTCAGGCTGCTCGTCCAGCAAGGCGTTACGACCTGCTGAGATGGCATCCCGATAGCGCTGCTCTTTGGAGTCGATCAGCATTTGAAGATCCGCTAAAATAGTCTGATACTGTTCGTTGGCAGCTTGCAAGGCTGCATCGTTCAACTGGCTATCGGCCTCGTCGAGCCGCTCTTTTATCTGCTGATATTCAGCGCCGCCCCAGTCGCTTATATGCTGAGCCTCGGCTGCTATTTTCAGTGCCCAAACCAGTTCCCTGGCCTGGTTCGCCGCCTCTGCCTCGGCGCTCAATGCGCTCTTTGCCTGCTCAGAACCTTCTGCCTCGACGGCCGCCCGATTCGGCTCAGGAGACACGGGCTCTTCCACGGTCACCGGGAGTGGCACCACCTGCGTCTTTTGGGCAGGCAGAAAAAACAGTACCCCTAGGGCGCCGCACAATAGCAGGGTAAACAGCGCCACAATGCTCAGAAGCAGTTTCCGGCTGCCAGTCTTCTGAGGGCCAACCGGGCCGCCTGGCGGGACTAACTGCTCTTTGAGATTGTCTCGATTATGGCGGGGCTCAGAGCTGTTCATTCGGGTCTTGCGGAGGTGATGGCGCCAGCTCAGGCAGCGTCTCAGACTCGCCGATCAAGCCTGTTTCCTGGGCATAAATCTGTTTGAGCAGACTGCGCCAGGTGGCGTACTGCTGCTCGGCAGAGCCGGTGAGCCGTACGGTCTGACCTTCGACTTCTATGGTCAAAGGTTCGGCCTCCGAGGAAAATGATGAACCCAATTCTTCGATTGCTTCCTGATTGATCTTGCTCTCCTGACGCACCTGATGACCGCTGTACACGGAATAGGCGCCGCCGGCGATCAACACATCCTGGAGTGGCCTGGTCCGAACCGCGGTCTCATAGTCACCTACCCCACCCAGGGCAATCGCCCCGACAATTGCCGTTATACCGAGAATCTGCCTGGTCAGGGCCTGCCGTTCAAGTTTACGTAAGGTCGATACTTCCTCATGCCTGTACTTGCGCCAGTTGGAATAGGGCTCCCAGAGATCCTGGTAATAGATATCGTAATAGTCGTTGATCGTATCGACCAGAAGATCGTCCCGGACCTTCACCGCTTCTACCCGTTCGAACATTGGATCCTCTGCAGCCGGCAGTCGCTGCAGGGATACCCGTCCATTCTCGTCGGTGGCGAGATAGGGCCCGAAGGCATCGGGAGCCATCGAGGAAGCGTACTTCAGCGCAGCGATCTGTCTGATTTCCGCAATTTCCTGAGCGCTGAGGTTGTTTCTAAAGACGACCAGATCGTTGGCGATGGTGTTGAAGAGATCCTGGAACACATCTTCTTTTTCCATCTCAACCCCAAGGTGTTCCTCCTGTCTGGCCGTTTCCGCATAGGTTCGCTGAAACCAGACAACGTTTCTGGCGTCGCTTACGGTTATCTGCACAGAGGCATTTTCGCCATCCGAATATACTATTGCCCCCTGCACCAGAATTTCTGATCCTACATCCTCGTCTGGAACAACCCTGACTACCCCCCAATACCCGGTTCTCTGGAGGGTATGTTTGAGATGGATGGGAGCGAATCGGGATTCTGCTTCTCTTATTTCCGGCGACAATCCCTTTCGTTTATCTGGATCTTCAGGCAGCTGACCGGGATCAAAAACCTGAATCGAGACATTGAGCAGTTCCGCATCGCTGAGTTCGCTCTCAGGTGTCAGCGGGGCAACCTGATCGCCAACCTGCTTTCCCGGAATGGTCGCACAGCCGTTTATCAGGGCTGCAGCAACCATGATCAGCAAATAGACCAGCACGGATGGGGGGCGAACAAGATCCTTGTCTCTGTAGCTGCGATGTTTCATTTGATCCCTTCTTTGTATTTCCGGTATTCTTCCCACAACTTCTCCTTGACCTCCGGATCCGTTTCCTGCTCCGCTGCCTCACGCAACTGGCGGGCTACCACATCATCATCAGCCTCGGACAACTCTTTCGAACCCTGAGCAGGCGGTGGTCGGGAACTGTCCGTTGCTCCCCCCCCTGCTCCCTCAGTGGGCCGGCCCTGCTCCATATCGCCTTCGGGATCCCCAGCACCGGATTGACCGGTTTTGCCTCCTGGGGGCTGTTTGGCTGCCCCTGCGCTTCCCTCAACGTCGGTATCGCCCTGCTCGATTCCCGCTGGCTGTCCATACTGACCAGTGCTGCCGCTTTCACGCTGACGGGGTATGTGTGCGGCTGCTCGCTCCTGTTCCTTGAGCAGCATATCATCGAACTCCCCGAGTGTGGTGGTGAGTTCCTGATCAAGGCTGGCGACTTTTTCTTGGCTGGTCTGCCCGGAATATACGGGAGCCGAATCGAACCGGGGTCCACCGGGCCCGCCTTGCCCACTGGCGCCACACGGAAGACCGTCGAGGCTTGGGGCCCCGCCACTTTGATAGAGCGTGTGGCAATAATAGTTGATGCGGCCATCGAGATACGCAACAAAGAGCAGCGCATCCTCCCTGGAATAGCCGGGGGCAGCATCCCCGGAAGATCTTAAATGTTCTTCGAGCACTTTGTTTCTGGCCTTGTCAAGAGAAAGGATAGTCTCGGCCAAGACAGTTGGCGAGATCTCTGAGTCTGCTCTGCCAGCCGGTGATACCAATAAAGAAGCAGCGGTACCGATGGTCACAAACAGAGCGATTGTCTTGGTTCTCATTTTGCTCAGGGCGGTCATGTTCAGATTCCTCGGCAAGTTCCACGCATCTTGGCCTTTTTCGCTACCGCACGACATGATACTGCTTATTATAATAACGCCCGCACCTGCCTGCTAATATTCTTTGTCCGGTTTTTAAAGGCCGGAGTCATGCTGGTTCACAGGGCAGCCCTAACCAACTTAATGAATCGTGCTGCCGGTTAGTTTTTAGATCGACAAAAGAGATTGAAAGTTTACATTGTCATAAGGGATAAACCAAATGACTGATTTCGAGAATAAAATAACCATTGGTGTTAGTTCGTGCCTGCTCGGCAATGAGGTCAGGTATGACGGCGGCCACAAACACGATCGCTACATCACCGAAACTCTAGGCAGATATCTAAGCTTCGTACCGGTATGCCCCGAGGTCGAATGCGGCCTGCCAATACCGCGTGAAGCTATGCGGCTTGTCGGCGATGTAGATGCACCGCGGCTGGTAACCAACAAGACCGGCGTGGATCATACCGAAAAAATGCTCGACTGGGCCCGGAAAAAAGTGGTTGAACTCGAAAAAGAGAATCTCTGCGGTTTCATTTTCAAAAACCGATCCCCCTCCTCCGGAATGGAGCGCGTCAAAGTCTACGATGGCAATAATGTTCCGAGAGCGGTCGGGGTGGGAATTTTCGCCCGCGCCTTCAAAGCCCATTTTCCACTGCTGCCTACAGAGGAGGAAGGGCGCCTTCATGACCCGATTTTGCGAGAAAATTTCATCGAGCAGATCTTCGTTTATCAGCGCTGGCGAGAGGTGGCCGAGCGCCCCGACTGCAGCGAAATTGATCAGCTTTCATACCACCCACAAACTTCTGCTGATGGCCCACAGTGAGAAGCACACCAGGGAAATGGGAAGGCTCATGGCTCAGGCCGGAAGTCTCGACCTCGACACCTTCATCGAGCGCTACCAGGAACTGCTGATGGCGGCCATGAGTCTCAGACCGACCACCAAAAAGCACGTCAATGTGCTTCAGCATATGATGGGTTTTTTCAAGAAATTTATCAGTGCAGACGAGAAGCAGGAGCTGCTGAGCGTCATCGACCAGTTCAGAAACAACATTGTCCCGCTCATCGTGCCGGTGACCCTGATCAATCACTACATCAGGAAATACCAGGAGCCCTACCTGATGCAGCAGCGCTACCTGAACCCCCACCCCCTGGAACTCAAGCTGCGCAACCACGCCTGAGCCCGACTCAGCCGGTTTGCTGCCCTGATTCCAGGCTGCTGGCCGGAACTTAAATCGCTTTAAGCTATCGACAGAGGCCAGGAATACGTCTCAGCCTGACGGTCGCATTCTACTTCACATTATGACCAGATTTGCGTCGATAGAGGTCTTTGCACCGCACAAATTTTAATAGCATTTACTACCATAACACTATGTATATGCTGCGGTTGCGGCTTGAAGGATGGAGATTATATTCTCAGTAGACGAATTGATTTTCATTGCGACCGCAAAACCAAGAAAAAGAGGAATCACATGAGATTGTTTACTGTTATCATCCTGGCATCAATGATGATCAGCTGCTCCAAAGCGGATATTTCGCACTATGCGGACCTCAAGCCTGAATTCGACCTTTTCTCATATTTCGAGGGAGAAACAACCGGCTGGGGGATTGTCCAGAGCCGCAGCGGCAAGCTCTTGAGACAGTTTGTCGTATCGATAACCGGCACTTTCACCGATGAAAATACCATTGTCCTGCATGAAGACTTCATCTGGAACGATGGAGAAGAGAGTACGAGGATCTGGACCATCAAGAGATTAGCAGCCAACCAGTATGAGGGTCGCGCCGATGATGTGGTCGGTACAGCCCAGGGAGAGTCCTCAGGCAATGCACTGAATTGGCGCTATCACCTCAATATTGAAACTGAAGGGTCTACCTGGAAGGTCTTCTTTGACGACTGGATGTTTCTGCAGCCGGACCAGGTACTGATTAACAAGGCCTCAATGAGTAAATTCGGCATTCATTTAGGCGACATAACTATTTCTTTTAGTAAGGATTGATCATGCACACCTACAAACACCGCTTATTGTCAGCTTTTTTATTTGTCGCTCTTATTCCGTCCGTGGCCATCGGCTCGCTGGACTCAATGACCCTCATCAGCGAGGGAGATGTCCGCTACATGGGTTTCATCAAAGTTTATGATGCCTACCTCTATGCCTTTGAAAAGGAAGACCAGGCTCGTATTCTCAGCCCTGAAGTGTCAAAATGTTTGAAATTAAGTTACGAGGTGGGCCTCAAACCCAAAGATTTCATCGCCGGGGCCAGCACGGTGCTTGACCGGCAGCATCCTCCGGAATATCTCGATTTGATTAAACCCCATGTTGATAAACTGCACAGCGCCTATAGAGCAGTTGACAAAGGCGATTCCTACCTATTATGCTATGATGCAGATTCCGGTCTGACCACCCTCAGTCTGAACGCAGAACAACTGGTTTCCATCGACTCGGGTGAGTTCAGTACTGCGTACTTCGGCATCTGGCTTTCTCCTGACAACCCATTGAGCCCTGCGCTGCAGAAACAGCTTGCGGGTCCAAAAGACTCATGAGCCTTGAAGGAGAATCTTGATGAACGACTTTCTGGATGTGTATCGCTCACTATCGAGTGAAAACCTGCATCGTCTCGAAGAGATCTACACCGCCGATATTCACTTTGTTGATCCAGCCCATGAAATAAATGGGCTCGACAACCTGCGCGGCTATTTCGAAAAACTCTATGCCAACGTCAAATCGGTTGAGTTCGACTTCCATGATCCCTTCCGTTCTGAAAGCAGCGGTTACGTCCAGTGGACAATGCACTTTGCCCATCCGCGCTTGAACGGGGGCCGGAACATCACTGTGCCCGGCTCCTCTTTTTTGAGATTCTCCGACAACGCTAGAGTGTTCTTCCACCGCGACTACTTTGACCTGGGTTCCATGCTCTACCTGCATCTTCCGATACTCGGAAACATAGTCAGATCGATCAACAGGAGGCTGGGATCATGAGAATTCTCATTACCGGAGCAACCTCAGGCATAGGCAGGCAGCTGGCCCTCGATTACCATCGGGACAATCACCAGGTCTGGGCCCTTGGCCGCAACCAAAAGGCACTCGACGAACTCAGCGCTGAGGGGCTGCAGGCGGTCAGGATAGACCTGGAAGACCGCGACATGGCACGGGACTGGTTCACCGCAATGACCCCGATCGATCTTGCCATCCTCAACGCCGGGTCGTGCGAATATGTTGATCTGCCCCAATTCGACAGTGATCTGGTCAGCAGGGTCATGCGCACCAACGTCGAATCAATGGCAGTCTCCATAGAGGGGGTGCTGCCGCTGCTCAGACAGGGGGAACGACCGCACCTGGTGGCGGTGGGCTCCTCGGCTGCCTATCTGCCGCTCTCCCGCGCCGAAGCTTACGGCGCTTCCAAAGCTGCCATCGAATACATGATCAGAACCCTGCGCATCGACCTCTACCGGGAACAGATAGATGTGAGTCTGGTATGTCCCGGATTTGTGAAGACACCGCTGACCGATCGCAATGAGTTCCCCATGCCGTTTCGTCTCAGCGTCGAGGAGGCCTCGAACCGAATTCGCCGCGGCATAGAAAAGCGTCGGCTCGAAATTCATTTTCCCAAACGATTCACCTTTATCCTCAAAGCCCTTTCCCTGATCCCCGAGGCGCTGTTGATCAGACTCTCGCAGCGAATGGTGAAGAATGGAAGATAAGAATATCGCCATCATCGGCACCGGGATTGCCGGTTTGACCTGCGCCTATCATCTCAACAAGAAGGGGGCCGAGGTAACGCTTTTCGAGGCGGCCGATTATATCGGCGGCCACACCCACACGGTGCAGACCGAGTTCGACGACGAACAGGCCGCCGTCGACACCGGCTTTATCGTCTTCAACGACCGCACTTACCCGAGCTTCATCGCTCTCATGGAAGAGATCGGCGTCGGCTATCAGCCAACCGAGATGAGCTTTTCGGTGCGCAACGACAGCCTCGACCTCGAGTACAACGGCAACAATATCAACTCCCTGTTCGCCCAGAGGTCAAATCTATTGCGGCCGCGATTCTACCGGATGTTGAGCGACATCAACCGGTTCAACAAAGAGGTGAGGACCATTGCCGGCTCTGATGCTGAGGCAACCATCGGTGAATACCTGCAGCGCTCCAATTACTCTTCTTTGTTCAAGGATAATTACCTGCTGCCGATGATCGCGGCCATCTGGTCCATGGGTACGGAAGATTGTCTGGATTTCCCTCTGCGTTTTTTCGTCCGCTTCTTTGACAACCACGGCCTCCTGGATCTTACCAACCGACCGCAGTGGTATTCGATCAAGGGCGGATCCAGCTCTTATATCGAACCGCTTACAGCTGGGTTCCGGGACCGCATCAAACTAAGCACTCCTGTCACAGGTGTGGAGCGAACCACGGATGGCGTCATGGTGCAGAGCAACGAAGAAATCACCCGATTTGACCACGTTGTCTTCGCCTGTCACGGTGACCAGGCCCTGGCCATTCTGCAGCAGCCCAGCGACGACGAGCGCCGGATTCTCTCACAGTTCCAGTTCTCGGACAACCACGTGATACTGCACACCGATACATCCCATCTGCCCCAACGAAAAGGGGCCTGGGCCAGTTGGAATTATCGGATCACCGGCCGCGGAGCAGCACAGAGCACCCTGACCTACAATATGAATATCCTGCAGCGTCTGCAAAAAAAACACACCTACCTGGTGACCCTCAACCAGGATGTGGATCAGCGCCATATCATCTCCGAATTTCGCTACAGTCATCCGCTCTACACCACCTCCATGATTGAGGCCCAAGCGCAGTGGCAGCAGATTTCAGGCATCGACCGGGTACATTATTGCGGGGCTTATTGGCACAACGGATTTCATGAAGACGGAGTTCGCAGTGGGTTGAGAGTCTGCACTATGCTGGAGGGTGACTGATGGATTCGGCACTTTATACCGGCCATATCGTTCACGAACGGTTTCTGCCCAAACCGCACCGCTTCAAATACCCTTTTTTCATGTGGTATCTCGACCTCGACGAGATAGACAGCCAACCGGCTCTCGGTCGCTATTTTTCAACAACCAGGTGGGCCTTGAGCCGCTTCAGACGGTCGGATTACCTGGGCAGTTGCCAACGTTCCCTGTCCACCTGTGTCAAAGAAGAAATGGGCCGCTTGACAGGAGTGGAGGTGAGCGGAAAAGTGTTTGGCCTGCTCAATCTGCGTACCCTGGGACTCTATTTCAGCCCGGTTAACTTCTACTTTGGATTTACCGGGGATGGAGCACCCTCTCACCTGCTGGCCGAGGTCTCAAATACTCCCTGGAACGAGAGGCATCATTACGCCTATCTATTGAATGGAAGTCAGACGGAAGTGGAAGATGACAAAAACTTCAAGGTTTCCCCTTTCAACCCGAGCCACGGCCAGGTCTACCGCTGGAGGATAGAGCCGCCTGGAGATTCTGTCGGTATAAACCTCGGAGTTCATGACCAGCGCGGCCACATCTTCCAGGCAGGCCTGCATCTACAGCGCCAGCCCTTTACCAATAAATCTGCCCGCCGCCTTCTCCTGCGTAAACCGGCCATGTCGGTCTTTATTATGGCAGGAATTCATTGGCAGGCATTGAAACTCTTTATCAAAGGCATTCCCTACCAGCCCTATGTCAAGGAGGAAATATGAACACGTTGACCACGACCGCCGAGAGGTCAGAGGAACGCAGCGGGTCAATGACTGATCGCTGGGCAAAAGCCCTTTTTCTCAGATTCATGAACCATCTCAACCATGGCCATCTGACCATCTGTGACGGCGAAGAGGTGCTCAATTTCGGTACCGATAGAGATCTATCAGCCCACCTCACGGTCCTTGACCAACGGTTTTATTCAAAGGTTATCCTGGGTGGCTCCATTGGCGCCGGCGAGGCCTATATAGACCGCTTGTGGGACACCAGCGACCTGGTTGCAGTGGTCCGCGTCATAGCTCGGAACATGGCTGTGCTCGACCGCTTGGAAAAAAAATTTGGCTGGGTATTCAAACCGTATCGGCTGCTGCTGCATCGCCGCAATCGAAACAACAAATCAGGAGCCAGGCGCAATATCATCTCCCACTACGATCTGGGCAACGACCTCTATGCTGCCTTTCTCGACAGCAGGATGATGTACTCATCGGCCATCTACCCGGACACGACAAGCAATCTTGAGCAAGCTGCCGTCCACAAGCTTGAGATGATCTGCAGAAAACTTGATCTCAAACCGGACGACAATGTCATCGAGATCGGCTCGGGCTGGGGTGGATTTGCCATTTACGCGGCAGCCAATTACGGCTGCAGGGTGACCACCACCACCATCTCCGAGGCCCAGTATCAGGAGGCGAAACGAAGGATCGAAAAGGCTGGGCTCAGTGACAAAATCACCCTGCTGCAGCAGGATTACCGGGATCTCGACGGCAAGTTCGACAAACTGGTCAGCATCGAGATGATCGAGGCGGTCGGCCATCAATATCTGCCGGGATATTTTGCCAAATGCGGCAATCTCCTGAAGAAAGACGGAAGAATGGTAATCCAGGCAATTACTATCAGCGACCAGAACTATGACAAATACATCAAAGAAGTGGATTTCATTCAGCGTCACGTTTTTCCTGGTGGCTGCCTGGTGGCCAACAAGGTGATGCTCAATCTGATTGCCCAAAAAACAGATATGGTGGTAAGGGGGCTTGACGATTTCGGTATCGACTACGCAAGAACCCTGAATGACTGGCGAATCGCTTTTAACCAAACCTTTGAAAGCCTTGAGCTCAAAGGCTACGACGACCGTTTCAGGCGGCTCTGGAATTTCTATCTGGCTTATTGCGAGGGCGGTTTCAGGGAGCGCTCAATAAGTGTCGTGCACCTGGTGGCAACCAAGCCGCACTTCAGGTCGGAGATCAACTAAATGTCTCTTGCCGTCAATGTACTTATCTATCAGATCGTCTGGTTTCTTTGCGTGTTCAAAGGCGATAGCGGCGCCTTTTTTTCTCTTGTCCTGCTTATCGGACATCTGCTCTGGTCACCACTCCGCAGAGCCGACCTGCAGATGATGCTCATACTGCTTTTGGCCGGTCTGGTCATTGACGGGATGATCAGCTCTACCGGTCTGATCTCCTATCGTGTGGACGGAGTACCAATCCCGTTCTGGCTGGCGGTGATCTGGCTGGCCCTTGCCATTCTGCCCAATCACAGCCTCCGCTGGCTCAAAGGGAGACCGCTGCTCAGCTCGCTGTTTGCCGCCATAGGCGGTCCACTGGCCTATTGGGCCGGAGTGAAGGCCGGGTCGGCCACTTTCAATACAACACTGTTCACTTCAGTGGCGCTGCTGGCGATCGTCTGGGCCTTTTTCTGGCCGCTTGCCATGGCAATCGCCAACAGACTTGCCCCACGAGACGCCGGGGGCAGCAATCATCATCGGGCGATGAAAAAAGCAGGTACATTTTCGGCCCTGGAAGGTAAACTCTGAAGAACGGTTCAACCAGGCGGAAAACATAAAGAGCTGCAGCCCCATGCCGGAAAAGGGATCTGCCAGGGCGGCTCTGTTTAATGATCAGCAAGAAGGGTAGGCACCATGTCTGAGCAGCACGCAAAACCCATCGTCCTCATTACCGGGGCAACCGGATATATCGGCCGGAGGCTCACCCATCACCTGCTCGCCGGTAACCGTTACAGATTGCGCCTATTCGTCCGAAATCGCCGCAAAGTACAGGCCGCTACCGCTGAATCGGTGGAGGTCACTGAAGGGACAACCTTTGAGCCGGACACGCTCGCCCAGGCTTTAAAAGATGTAGATACCGCCTTCTATCTGATCCATTCTATGGGCTCCGATGAGGACTACCGAAAACTGGATCTGGAGAGCGCAGAAAATTTTCGTCGTTCAGCTATCGCCGCCGGCGTCAGAAGGATAGTCTACCTTGGTGGACTGGGCAACCGGTCCAGTGCCAGCAAGCACCTGCTCAGCAGAATCGAGACAGGAGAAACCCTTTCTGCAGAACCGGACAAGATTACCACCATCTGGTTCCGGGCCGGGGTGATCGTCGGTTCCGGCAGTGCCAGCTTCGAAATAGTTCGAAACCTCTGCCATAAACTCCCCTTCATGCTCACTCCGCGCTGGGTGCGCACCAGGACTGAAGCGATCGGCATAGATGATGTGATTTCCTATCTGGAGCAATCCATCGAACTGCAGACTGAGGAGAACCTCGTTGTCGATATTGGTTCCGGAAAAATCACCTTTCAGGAGATGATCACCCAGGCGGCTGGAGTAATGGGGCTGCGCCGCTATCTGGTCCCGGTACCGGTCCTCTCCCCGAGAATCTCTTCTTACTGGCTTATACTATTCACCTCTGTGCCCTACCGGGTCGCTGCCTCGCTCGTGGAAGGCCTGAAAAGCGAAACGGTAAAAGAAAATGACCATGCCAGAATGTTTTTCCCGGCAATCGAGCCGCTGTCCTACACCGAAAGTGTAGCCCGGGCCATGCATGAACTTGAACAGAACCAGATACTCAGCCGCTGGTGTGACAGCAGCAGCGACAAGGCCTGCGACATAAAAGACTTCGATGACCCTGCCGGAGCCGTGCTCAGGGACACCCGAATTGTCCCCTATGAGAACCAGGAAAGCCAAGATGCGGTTTATCGATCAGTATGCGCCCTGGGAGGCCGCAATGGCTGGTTCAGATATAACTTTCTCTGGCGGCTCCGTGGTGCGCTGGACAAATTATCCGGCGGTTACGGTCTGTCCCGAGGGCGACGGGACACCTCAGAACTCAGGGTTGGCGATGCCCTCGATTTCTGGAAAGTCGTCGATATCAAGCCAGGAAAGCGGTTGCTCCTCTATGCCCAGATGAAGGTGCCGGGCCAGGCCTGGCTTGAGTTCGATGTGCAGCCTGAACAACTGGTCCAAACCGCCCATTTCATACCCCATGGTGTGCTCGGCAGGCTCTATTGGTACAGCGTCCTGCCGGTGCATTACCTGGTCTTCTCCAATCTTGCCCGCACCGTGGTCAAGGAATCGAGCAATTATCAGAATTGAGCAATTGCCCCTGTGATCTTGATGGCAAATGCTATCAAAGATCTATCCATTTGCTACCATTGAATAGTGGTGATTTGGTCTTATCGTTTAGGTACTTGATGCTCAGGCATCCAAGACACAAAAACAACTAAAGGATCTACGTCATGAAAAGCGGTTATGAACAATTGATATGGGTAAAGGATAAACGGGGAAAAGAGTATGTCTGCAGTTTGGACGATCTGGCAAATAACAAGTCATTCGAGCAGCTCAGCCAGGAAGAAAAAAAGCGCTGCTCAGATGTAAATCAGATTGTCGGCACCGAAAGGTGGTAATTGCAAAGGCAGGTATCTGATCGTCAGATCGATCAGATACCTGCCAAACCATGGGATCTAAAATGAAAATTTCCGAATACCTTGAAAATAACAGAGGAGTTGGTATCCTCTCCACAGCCAGTAATGACGGAGAGGTCAATGCTGCGGTTTACGCCAGACCTCATGTGGTTGCTCCGGATAAAGTCGCCTTCATCATGAGAGAACGGCTCAGCAGGGCCAATATCAAGAAGAACACTCGAGGCTCACTATCTCTTTCTGGAAGAAGGAGTGAAGTCCAGGGGTATCAGGTTGCACCTCGACATGATCGAAGAAACCGACGACCCCGAGGTGATCAACGGGCTTTCGAGAAGAGAACGACCGTCTGACGATGGAGAACGCCGGTACCTGGTTACCTTCAGAGTGCAGAAAGCGCTGTCACTGCTTGGCGGCAGAGAATTATCGATCAACTGATGGTCTAACCGCAGGTAAAAATTGCAGTTGGGGTGATCTTGAACCTAAAACAACTTCTTAAACCAGCGCTTCTGCTTCTGCCGCTGCTTGCGATAGGCTGCGTAGGTACCCCCCCAGGGGTGACTCCTGTTCAGCAATTCGATGTCGATCGCTACCTAGGCCGGTGGTATGAGATTGCCAGACTGGATCATTCATTCGAGCGCGGACTCGAGGGAGTAACAGCAGATTACCGCCTTGAGCAGGAAGGTTCCATCAGCGTTACCAACCGAGGCTATTCGAAAAAGCTGGAAAAATGGAAGGAGGCTACGGGCAGGGCGCTTTTTGTAGAAAATCCTGCGGAGGCTCACCTGAAGGTCTCTTTTTTCGGACCATTTTACAGCTCCTATGTGGTCTTCGAGCTTGACGAGACAAACTATCAGTATGCCTTCGTTTCGGGTCCCAATACCAAGTATCTCTGGCTTCTGGCACGAACTCCGACAGTCGATGAGGCCCTGAAAAACAAATTTACAGCCAAGGCGGCAGAGCTCGGTTTTGCTGTTGACACGCTTATCTGGGTCGAGCACCAGCCCTGATCTGCTTTTGACTATTGTTTAAGCGCACTCTACGATTTCAGCCAATTCATCAATAATTCATCATCAGAATGGATATCCCATGAAAAGAACATCACCCTTTCTGGCAGTTGTCACAGCTCTTTTGTTAGGTACACTGCCAATTACAGCTGCAGCCGAGGAAAAGCCGAAGTCACCACCAGGCGGACCACCAAGCCAAGGTGGTTGGTCGACATTTTCGCGAGGCGGTGCTGTCTACCAGTTTGATAGCGATCTGGACGAGGGTGCAAGTTTTAACACCACAAGGGCCAACGTGGAGGCAGGAACGGGATATCGGTGGAACCGGCAGGACAGTGTCTCACTGGCTTTGAGCTACACTTACAACGGCTATTCTTTTTCAGATGGAGACGAACCGGGTGCCTTTTCGGACAAGCCCTGGGATGATATCCACTCCTTTTCTCTCGGTGCCCCTATCCGATACGGCATCAACAACCAATGGTCCTCGTTTTTTATCCCTTCCGTAAGATCCACTGGGGAGAGCGGTGCCAGCTTCAGCGATACAGTGACGGGAGGCCTCCTCGGCGGTTTTGCCTACCGATTCGGAGATACGCTGACCATAGGACCTGGAATTGGTGTGATCTCACAGCTTGAGGATAATCCAACCATTATTCCAATTCTTATAATCAACTGGAAGATAACCGACAAGCTCAGCCTTGAAACCGGACGAGGACAGGCGGCGACACTTGGCCCGGGCCTGACGCTCAACTACCGGGCCAACGACCGCTGGAGTGCGGCAATCGGGGGACGCTATGAGAAGCTTCGTTTTCGCCTCGACAGCAGTGACAGCAATCCTGACGGCATTGGAGAGGATTCATCGTTCCCATTATTTGGCAGTGTTACCCATCGGTTCAACCCGAAAAGCTCAGTCAGCCTGGTTGGCGGTGTGGAACTCGGCGGCGAACTGCGTCAGGAGGATGAAAACGGCGACCGGATCGCCAGCGAGAATTATGACCCAGCTCCTTTTCTCGGTCTCACCTTCAATATACGTTTGTAGTTCAGAGCCACGCTTGAGCTTGACAGCTCTACAGAAAAATCTGCCGGCTTCGTCCCGAGAGCAATTCTCAGGCACACAAAACCTGCAATTCATTAAGTCATGAAAAACGAAATCCCGGCTGAAAAAGAGGTGATCCTCGTCAGCGCCTGTCTGGCTGGACTGCGGACCAGATATGACGGTCAGATCGGAGATTACCCCGACGTGCAGAGAAGAGCTCGATAACCGCACCTGGATACCGGTCTGTCCGGAACAGCTCGGAGGCCTGCCGACCCCGCGTTGTCCGGCTGACATCGTCGGCGGAGACGGCGATGATGTGCTGGAAGGCCGGGCCCGGGTGATCTGTGATGACGGCATGGAGGTGACCGAAGCCTTTGTCCGCGGCGCCGAGATGGTGCTGGACATTGCCAGACGACAGCAGGTAACAAAGGTATTTCTGAAGGCCCGCAGTCCCTCCTGCGGGGTCAGAAAAACGGGCGTCACCGCTGCCCTTCTGCGAAGAAACGACTTCGATCTCAAAGAGTTCGGCTAGCTACCCATCCCCCTTTATCAGGGAATGCGCATGATCAGCAGGATAACGATTCCCGCCTCATAAAGCACATAGAGCGGCCCACCCATCAGCAGCATATTGACGATATCGGGCGTTGGCGTCAACAGGGCAGCCACTATGGCGATCAGCAGCATCGCATACTTGCGGTGCCTGGAGAAGAAGCTGCGGGTCACGACACCTATCTTGGCGGCAAACACCATAAGTATCGGCAGTTGGAAAATAACTCCGAAGGCGAGAATGAAGACGGTGACGAAATTTACGAAGCGTCCCACCGAGATGACCGGCTTGAGTTCCTCCGAGCCGAAGCCGAGCAGAAAGTTGATGCCGAACGGCAGAGTCACAAAATAGCAGAATATTGTCCCGAAATAGAAAAGCAGGCAGGTAAAGAAGCTGAACAGCAGCAACTGCACCCGGGTGACCTGAAAGGGTTTACCGAGCGCCCTGAGAAAGACAGTCACTATCCAGGGCATCAGCGCATACAAGGCTCCGAAAAGGGCCAGTTTGACGTGGGCCAGGAAAGGGCCGGCCACGGAAAAAAAATAGAGCTTCTCGGCCAGGTGAGACTGAACCAACTCCAGAAGTTTCGGAGTCAGGAAAAAGACCACTCCGGTGACCACTATGATGGCTATGAACAGGGCCCGGATGGACCGTCTCATTTCATTGAGGAAGACCACCAGGCCCGGTCTGGATTCGATCATCACTTACCAAATCAGAAATTCTTGCAACATTGAGGCGCCTATTCCGCACACTTCCACTAACGCTAGGTCCCGAGAAAATATCAGATGCACCGACGAAAAGCAATTTGATAGATCTTGCGTTCACCCGATAGCCATGATAAACAGTGAGATTCAGGATACATACCCTTCAAATTTCAAATATTGCAGGGGATCATGCTGGAATTACGATTTATACGGGAAAATATCGATCTGGTTAAAGCCAAAACCGCCAAACGGGGCATGAATACCGATATCCTCGACCGCTTCATGGAGGTCGATCAGCGCCGGCTGGCAATTCTGGGTGAAGTTGAGTCGCTGAAGAACAGGCGCAATAACGTATCCAAGGAAATTGCCGTATTCAAGAAGGACAAAGATGAGGCGGGCGCCGCACCGCTCATCGATGAGATGAAACAGGTCGGTGTCCGGATCAAGGAACTCGACGATGAACTGGGCGATGTCCACCGCGAACTCGACGAAATCGTCATGTCGGTGCCTAACCTCTGCGATGACTCCGTTCCGGAGGGGGCAGATGACGAGGATAATATCGAAATCAAGCGTTGGGGGGAAAAGCCGGAGTTTTCATTTACTCCCAAACCTCACTGGGAGATCGGCGTCGAAGAAGGCTTTCTCGATTTCGAGCGGGCGGCGAAGCTTTCCGGGGCTAGATTCGCCCTTTTGTCCGGCTTTGGAGCCCGGCTCGAACGGGCCCTGATAAATTTCATGCTCGATGTGCAGACCACCCGCCACGGCTACCGGGAAATTCTTCCGCCATTTCTGGTCAACACCCCGACCATGACAGCCACCGGTCAGCTTCCCAAATTCGAGGAAGATCTGTTCAAGATCAAGGACTGGGATCTCTACCTGATACCCACCGCCGAGGTGCCGGTCACCAACATCCACCGGGAAGAAACCGTCGAAGAGCGGGAGCTGCCGATAAAATACACCGCCTTCACCCCCTGCTTCCGCTCCGAAGCCGGTTCTTACGGCAGAGACACCCGCGGTCTGATCCGCCAGCATCAGTTTAACAAGGTTGAGCTGGTTAAATTCACCACTCCGGAGACCTCTTCTGACGAGCTGGAATCGCTGCTGGCAGACGCCGAGGAGATACTGCAGATGCTGGGCCTTCACTACCGGGTGGTAACGCTCTGCTCAGGCGACCTGGGATTTTCGGCCACCAAGACCTACGACATCGAGGTCTGGCTGCCGGGCCAGCAGGCCTATCGGGAGATCTCCTCCTGCTCCAACTTTCTCGACTTCCAGGCGCGTCGCGGGTCAATCAGATACCGCCCGGAAGGGGAAAAGAAGAGCAAACTCGTCCATACCCTCAACGGGTCCGGGCTGGCCGTCGGCCGGACGCTGCTGGCCATTGTCGAAAACTATCAGCGGCAAGACGGCTCGATCGCCCTGCCGGAAATTCTTGAACCTTATATGAAGAGTCGTATCTGATAATTGTGCCCGCTACCCGCCCATAATGGGGAGGATTGCATGAAAAGAACAGATCGATCTATACCGAAGTTGATACTCCCGCTGCTGCTGACGACAACTTTTCTGCTTTTCTCTGTAGGATTCTGTCCGTCTGCTGAAGCGTCGGATTCTGCAGATTCGGACGCCAATGTCGAGTCGATGATGGCCGGGCTCAGCGACGAACAGGTTCGGCAGCTTCTCATCGATGAACTGAAAAAAGACGCAGAGATTGAAGAACTTTCTCCCCAGCAGATGAAGGGGCCGGCATTCTTTTTGTCCAGGTTGCTCTCAATTATGAGCAGGGGACATGCTGAAAATACGGGTGAAGTCAGAGCTATGTTCGGTTCCTTTTCAACCATGGGGCCGGATCTCTACAAGGTCTTCATAAAACTCTGACCATTTGGCACATCGCAGGGCGCGATGCTCAATAGTTTCTGGATCATCTGCTTTATTGGCGCTGGCTTTCTTATCGAAGTGCTGTTTCGGAAAATTTTCCTGGCCAAATACTTCGTCAAGATGCCGACAATGGAGATGACGGACCGAGGCAGTTGGGAAAAGTTCACCGGCTCTATCGCCCAGGTTCTGCCCGATATCATCGGCCTGATTTTTTTCTTCGGCGGTGCCTACTTCGCCTTTACCCTGGTTTTCTGGGTTGATTCAGCCTGGGTCCAGCTTGTCTTCATGGCCATCTTAATTGCAGTCAGCTGTGTCCGGTTAATCCAGATCCTCTCCAAAATAATCTTTTCCCCTGACAACGAAGAACTCAGAGTGGTGCCCATGCAGAACCGGATCGCTTTGACAAGCCACCGGCTGCTGGTCTGGACCAGTGGCTATATCATTGGTGGTCTGATGTTCGCTGTCGTAGCAAGACGTCTCGGAGCCGAGCTGGAAACGGTTCGATTACTGATGTTGCTCATCGCCAGCCTGCTCATCGCTCTGACCGGAGCCGGTGTCCTTAAATATCGAAAACAGGTGTACGACCATATCATCGCTGACGGAACTCTCGATGGGCAATCACCTTCCTGGGGGAGAGTACAGTTTGCCAAGATCTGGCACATTCTGGCCATACTCTATCTGGCGATTCTCTGGCTTCTCCTGCTCAACGATCTGGCCGACCCGGCCATCAAAGCAAGCGGTGCCTTTGTCCCGAGTTTCTTCGTGGTGCCCATCTGGATGGTGGCGGACCAGCTCATACAATGGGTGGTCAAATATGCCATGAGCACCTTGCGGATTCACCAGGAAGAGTACGAAGACCTGAGCGAACCCTCCGAGGAGGAACTACTTCAGCGGGAAAAAGGCAAGATCCTTTATTTGAGGTTCAAAGGTGTGGCCCGGGTGGTCCTTATCGGTGCCTTTGTCGTCTGGGTCGCCAATCTATGGAATATCAGGATACCGTTTTTCTCCAAGCTGGCCTCATTTATGCTCGACTCGATCATCATCCTGACCGTTGCTCTGGTATTCTGGCAGTTCATCAACTCCTGGATTGAAAGAAAGATTCAGGAATCCATCCCGGAAGGGGAAGAAGACGAAGAAACGGATGACGAGTGGGGTGGCGCGGCAAAACGAGGCAGATCATATACATTGCTGCCGATGCTCAGAAAGTTCATCGGCTCCGTACTTATGGTCATGGTGACCATGACCCTGCTCTCCTCCCTGGGGGTCAATATCGGGCCGCTGCTGGCCGGTGCCGGTGTCATTGGCCTGGCGATTGGCTTCGGAGCCCAGAAACTGGTGGCGGACGTCTTCTCGGGCTTTTTCTATCTGCTCGACGACGCCTTCAGGGTCGGGGAATATTTGTCTGCCGGAAGTGTTTCAGGTACGGTTGAGACAATCACGCTGCGCAACGTCATGCTCAGGCATCATCGAGGAATGCTGCAGATTATCCCGCACAGTGAGCTCGGGGCGATCACCAACTTTATGCGGGGCGGTATCGTGGTGAAATTCAATCTCGATTTCCCCTACGACGCACCGATCGACAAGATCCGCAAGGTTATCAAGAAGGTCGGTCAGCAAATGCTGGAGAATGAAGAGTACGGCAAAGATTTCATTCGCCCGGTCAAATCACAGGGTGTCAGGGAAATCAGCAACTCGGTGATGACCATCAGGGTCAAGTTTACGGCCCAGCCAGGCACCCATTTTGTCATTCGCCGTGAAGCCTACCGCCTTATCACCGAGGCGCTCAACGCCCAGGGTATCCACTATGCCCACCGCAAAGTCATCGTCGATGTCGGCGATGTTGGCGAAGGTGAAGCTGACAAGGATGATGCCGAAGCCAGAAAACAGGTTATCGGGGCTGCGGCCATGCGCACCATTGAAGAAGAGGAACAGGCAGCGGCTGCGGCTGCCGCAGGCAAGGGTGGTTCCAAAGACGACCCAATGGGCTGAGCACACAGGCTGAGATCGAGATTAAAGCTTTATTCTCAGCTCGATCTCACCGAGCTCCTCGTTAATCTTCAGACTCTCAACATAGCCAGCCACCACACCGGCCAGAGAATCCTGGATGAATCTTTTCAAGACGATTTTTCTGCCGTTGACCAGCAGGGCCGTCTTGTCCGGCCTTCTCTTCTCGTTGTCGATAAATCGCTTCTGAATAAATTCAGCAATCTCGGCCGCTTCATTCAACCTGAACACATAGTCTGAACTGATGTCGAGATCGGTCGCCACGGCAATCACACCGGAGACCTCGCGGCGCAGTTGTTGTTCAGGATTGGTGACGACTTCGATTTTGGCAATCTGGCGGGCCTCTTTAAAACCCTCGCCAATGACGATGTCGGCATCGGGAAAATAGCGGTGAGCCAAGGTGGTGAGGGACAGTTCTTTAGGAGTCGCCAGCAGAGCCATCTGATCGGGTGCCACCAGCATGACTTCATCGGCGCCGGCCTGGCGATGGATGAAGGTGTCGGTGTCAGGCGAGTCGAAGATGATGCCGCTTTTATCGCTGGACTTGATGACCGCGACCCGCAATCCCTTTCTTTTCAGATGCGCCACCACACCTGCGGCCAGGGTGGTTTTACCGCTGTCATGCCAGCCTATGAATGAAACAATAGCCGTCATCTCTTTATCCTTCAGCCAAAAGGTTCTGTGAGTTCTTAGAGTACCCCAGCCATCGGCAGGACAGACCGTAGAGAGGCCGGTCGCTTGCCTGCGCCCTGCGCGGTTGACAGAATTGAGTGGAAGAAATATGTAAACCTGATACATTGTGCGTGCACCGGATCGGGGCTGCTGTCGATATCATCCCGACGAACCCGGTCCTCCTTCATAACTATTGATTACCATGGCAGAAACTACGACCCTAGCTTACAACACTACCATAGTCACACCAAAAGGAAAAACCAGCAGGCAGGAGCGTGTGGCCATGGAAACTCCCTACACCATCATGCTCAACGAAGTGGAAATCGGTGCTTCAATGGTGCTGCCTGTGGGTCTTGAAGAGTTTGGTGTCGGCTTTTTATTCGGCCAGGGCTACATCGAACGTCCCGAGGAAGTGAAAGAGGTCCTGGTCTGCCCGGAAGGAAGAATCTCGGTATACGCTGATGTCGAGAATACCGAGCCCAAGGATGTGATCATTACCTCCGGCTGCGGCGGAACTGGGAAGATTCCCCGGGAGATGCTCGAAGGAGTGATCGCTGAACCGCTCGCCTACTCCCTTCCGTTTGCTGAACTCGAACCGTTTATCACCCAGGTCTATCAGGCCTCCCCCCTTGGCCCTCTGACTCATTGCGTGCACGGCTGCGGTTTCTGGTATGGGGGAGAGCTTAAACTTTATTATGAAGATGTGGGGCGCCATAACGCCGTCGACAAAGTGATGGGCGCCATCCTGCTGGGTAAAGCAGACCCCGTCGGGGCCATCTACACCACCGGCCGCCTGACCTCGGATATGGTTCTCAAATGCGCCCGGATGCGTATTCCGGTCGTGCTGTCGAGAACCGCCCCTTCCTCACTTGGGCGTGGCCATCGCCGCCCGGGCGGGTCTGACCCTGGCCGGATATGGACGTCAGGATCGCCTCAACGTCTTCACCCACCCCGAGCGGATCCTGGTCACCTGATCCGGAGCGCGGCTACCTTCCCTTGGCCGCCATTCCCAACTCGATAAGTCTTTCCAGCAGCTTCGGGTAGTCCAGTCCATGGGCAGCCGCAGACTGGGGCAGCAGGCTGGTCTCGGTCATTCCCGGGATGGTATTGGTTTCGAGTATATAGATGGTCCTGTCCTTGTCGATGATCATGTCGCTTCTGGAATAGCCGTGCAGCTGCAGTACCTTATGGGCTTTGACACCATACTGCTGAGCGGTCTCTGTGAGTTCATCATCAATCTCGGCCGGACAGATTTCTTTTGAGGCGCCGGGCAGATATTTGGCGTTGTAATCGAAAAATTCATATTCATCTCCCGGAACTATTTCGATCACCGGCATCGGTTCAGGATCCTCATTTCCCAGTACTGATACGGTGATCTCCCTCCCCTCAATATACTGCTCGACCATCACCCGGGCATCATTGTTGAGGGCCAGCTCAACCCCTTTCTTAACATCTTCAACACTGCGGGCAATGGTCAATCCGAGACTTGAACCGTCGCGCACCGGTTTGATCACCAGCGGCAACCCCATCTCCGCGGCCATCTGCTCACATTGGCGCTCGTCCATGCTGCTTACTACCTGCCAGTCGGCCACCGGTATCCCCTCCATCCGGTAGAGCAGTTTGGCCAGGTTCTTATCCATGGCCACGGCGCTGCCCAGAATTCCCGAGCCCTGGTAGGGAATGCCAAGCAGATCGAGCATCCCCTGAACCGAGCCGTCTTCACCGAAAAGGCCGTGCAGGAGAATGAAAGCGAAATCTATTTCGGCGCTGTCCCTGGCCAGGGTGGCAAGATCATAGGCCGGATCATAGCGCCTGATGGTGTATTTTTCAGGATCCAGCGCCTTTTCAAAAATTGCCGCACCACTCAAAGACACCTCCCGCTCCCCGGATTTACCACCGGCCAGCAGGGCTATGCACATTTTCTTGTCGTTTGTCATGGGATCACCTTTTCAGGAGATTTGAGGATGATTACCGTGGCCATCAGCCTTTCCTCTGGCGACCCGAAAGTAACTCGGGTATGGTCCTATGGTTGAATGAAACGTGACTCTGATCCACCCTAA
Organism: uncultured delta proteobacterium; assembly: GCA_963759125.1. Lineage (GTDB taxonomy): Bacteria > Desulfobacterota > Desulfobulbia > Desulfobulbales > Desulfocapsaceae > JABDQA01. Next base: position 977,812 of record CAVWXN010000005.1, on the reverse strand, counting down.
ATCGAAAAAACGATGACTGCAATACCTTCTCACCTTATTAGTCGAATTACCGATATCGTCGGCTCTGACAACGTCACCCGAAGAATCGAAGATCTGCACTGTTACAGCTATGATGGCAGTGGTCGATCAGAACTGCCTGAGCTGGTGGTCTTCCCCCGCGATACCACCCAGATAAGCGATATCATGAAGCTTGCCTCCAGCCATCGAATTCCGGTGGTTCCCAGAGGTGCAGGAACCGGCATGACCGGTGGGATCGTACCGGTGGAGGGGGGCATCGTCATGCCGATGACCAAACTCGATGCCATCATCGAGATTGACACGGACAATCAGATAGGCATTGTCGAACCTGGCGTGATAACGGCTGAATTTCAAAGTGCCGTGCGGAAAAAGGGCCTTTTTTATCCGGTTGATCCGGCCAGCCTGAAGTATTGTTCCATCGGCGGCAATGCGGCCGAATGCGCCGGCGGTCCTTCCGCCGTGAAGTACGGGGTAACCAAAGATTATATCATGGGACTGGAGGTGGTGCTGGCCAACGGCGATATCATCACCACGGGGGCGCGTACCGAAAAAAGTGTCACCGGCTACGATCTCACCCGCCTCTTCGTCGGCTCGGAAGGGACCCTGGGAATCATCACCAAGCTGATTGTCCGGCTGCTGCCCATACCTGCTTACAAGGAAACCTTTCTGCTCACCTCGACTTCGCTGCGGCGCACCACCGAAATGGTGTCGGAGATCCTTAACCACAACATCAAGCCATGTACCCTCGAGTACATGGACAAAACAGCAATTGGGGTGGTCTCCGGGTTTCTGGACAATCCGCCTTCGGACACTACCCAGGCGCTGCTGATCCTAGAAATAGACGGGGAAAAATCGGTTGTCCGTGACCAGGCCGAGAGGTTCAGATCGCTGGTTGGTGGCCAGGAGGAATTCACCCTGAGACAGGCTTCCAATCAGGCAGAGGTCGAACAGATCTGGCAGGCCCGGCGGGCCATCTCCCCTTCTGTGCATAAACTCCGTCCGAACAAAATCGGCGAAGATGTGGCCGTACCCCGGTCACGTATCCCTGAACTCGTCGAGTTTGTAGAAAATCTGTCCGCAGAGCTGGATATCATCATCCTCACCTTCGGCCATGCCGGCGACGGTAATATCCACGTCAATATCATGTTTGACCGCTCCGTAGCCGAAGATGTCGAACGGGCCGAAAAAGCCATAGACCACCTGTTCAAGCAGACGATTTCGCTGGGCGGCACTCTCTCCGGCGAACACGGCATCGGTCTGAGCAAAAAGCCTTTCATGCGCTACGAATTGAACGAAGCGACCCTGGACCTGATGAAACGAATCAAGAGCCTTTTCGATCCGAACAATATCCTCAATCCCGGAAAAATTTTCCCTGCCTGAGGCCAGACCTGGCCGGAGGCCGGAGTCAAAAATGATTTGACAGAGTGATCCTATCGTTTTATATAGAGAGATTGTCGTCAGAAAAACCGGATTGACCGATCTCATAACGTTGAAACACACAACACGGAGACTCACATGATAGAAGTTGAAGTTCGCGGCGATCTCGAATTTGCCATTAGACAGTTGAAGAAAAAGCTTCAGATCGACGGTATCAAAAGAGAGCTTAAGCGACGCGAATATTATGAAAAACCCAGCGTGAAAAAGCGTCGCAAGCAGGCGGAAGCCCGGCGGAAACTCAGGAAGTTCAATCGTATGAGAAGATCTGCCTAACCCGTTTTGAGACCTTGATCCTGCCTGGGCACATCTTCAGGCAGGATTCCAAACTCCATTGCCCGGAAGACCTATAAAGTCTTTAACGTCCTCCACGATTCCCGCACAATTCAGCGCTCTGCTGGAACTTTTCCTGATTCACCTGCTTTCTGAGCGACGATTAGCGGATAACACCGCCGCCGCCTACGAGAGTGATATTCGTTTCTTTCTGCAGTTCATCTCAGAGAAAAAGATCACCGACCTGTCGGTCATCGATCTGGAAACCATTCACGGATTTCTGATCGTCTGCAGGTCCAAATCCATATCCAACCGGTCCAATGCCCGGCGGGTGTCGGCCCTGAACGCCTTTTTCTCGTTCTTGACCAGGCAGGACCGCATCGACCGTAACCCCTTTGGGATGGTCGACCTGCCGAAAAGCGGGCGCCTGCTTCCCAAAGCCCTGAGCATCGAGGAAGTCAACCGGATGCTGGAGCTGCCCGTCGCACCGACCCCACTGCTTGTCAGAAACCAGACCATGCTCGTGCTGCTCTACTCCACCGGTCTGAGGGTCAGCGAACTGGTCAACCTGCCCCTGGTCGGCTGCAACCTGGACAGTGGTTTTTTGAAGGTGCTCGGCAAAGGCAACAAGGAGCGTCTGATACCATTTGGCAAAGTGGCCGCAGAGGCCGTCGACAACTACCTTACAGGCAGCCGTCCGCACCTGCTGAAGGGCAGAAAATCGTCTTTTCTGTTCATCACCAACAGGGCAAAACCGATGACCAGGGCCCGTTTCTGGCAGATTGTCAAAGAAGCTGCAGTTTCAGCAGGAATCAGCAAGCCAATCTCCCCGCACATGCTGCGTCACAGTTTTGCCACCCACCTGCTGGCCAACGGGGCCGACCTGCGGGCAGTGCAGATGATGCTCGGACATGCCGACATCTCCACCACCCAGATCTATACCCACATCGACCAGGACCGTCTCAAATCGATCCACCGCTCATTTCATCCGCGCGGCTGAGAGCCATTGCAATAAACGATTGCAACCGCTATAGTCAGCTATAATTACAACAAAATTAGCATTATTCCAGAAGCGGGATAACAATGATCGTTGATCCCGGTTTTCGTCTTACCGGGTAGAAATCAGGGCAGACTCTACTTAGAGTGGTCGAATGCGCGTCATAACCACCCACATAAATGCCGATTTTGACGGCATGGCCTCGATGATTGCCGCCCAGAAGCTCTATCCCGACGGCCTTCTTGTCTTTCCCGGCTCGCAGGAAAAAACTTTGCGGGAGTTCATTTCCCACACACTGCTCTACCAGTATGATTTCATCAAGGCCAAACAGGTCGTGCTGAGCAAAGTGAGCTCCATGGTGATTGTCGATACGAGATCCTCATCCAGACTCGGACCGCTGGCTGAATGTCTGAACAATCCAGGCATTTCGGTGCATCTCTATGATCATCATCCGAAAAGCGGCGGCGACCTGGTGGGCGACCTCGAGGTTATCCGCGATGTCGGCTCGACGATGACCTTATTTGCCGAGATACTGCAGGAGAAAAAGATAGAAATCAGTGAGGAGGAAGCCACCATATTCAGCCTTGGCATCTATGAAGATACCGGCTCACTCACCCACATGACCACCACCCCGGACGATTTGCGGGCTGCCGCCTGGCTGCTTGAGCAGGGAGCCAAGCTCGACGTTATTTCACAATTCATCAGCCATGATCTTACCTCCATGCAGGTAGGTCATCTGAACGATCTGGTCAAAAATGCCAGCCGCATTACCATCCAGGACATTCCGGTGGTCATCGCCACCCTGTCACTGCCCTATTACGTCGATGACTTCTCACTGATCGTCAAACGCTTTCTGACCATGGAAAATCTGGATGTATTGTTCACCATCGTTTCCATGGCGGGGCGGACCTATCTGATTGCCAGAAGCCGGATTCCCGATGTCAATGTCGGTGCCATCGCCAGGGACTTCGGCGGCGGCGGGCACGCCACGGCGGCCTCGGCAACGATGAAGGACATGAGCAGTATCGAGGCACATGAACAGTTGATTAGAAGCCTGCACCGCCACATCCGGCCCCAGGCCATTGCCAGGGAAATGATGACCTCGCCCGCCATTACGGCGCCGGAAAACGCCACCCTGGATCATGCCAAAACCCTGATGAGCAGATATAATATCAACGCCATGGTGGTCGTACCCAGGGTGGAACCGAAACCGGGCAGCAGTGCCCCTTTCATCCTCGGTATCATCTCCCGGCAGGTGGTCGAAAGAGCACTGAGCCACGATCTCGGTGATCAGCCGGTACAGGACTATATGGCCACCGACGTAGAAGTGCTGTCGCTCAATGCCACCCTGGCCGACATTCAGGAAATCATCATCGAGCATCGCCAGCGGTTGATCCCCATTGTCCACGAACGGGAGCTCAAGGGCATCATCACCCGAACCGATCTGCTCAACAGGCTGGTCAATGATCCCGCCAACCTTCCGAAAAACCTGCTGCACGAGGCCGAATACCCATCGCTGGAGCGCAGCCGCAACCTGACCCATCTGCTGACCAGCAATCTCACCAGAGAGATCATGGTGCTGCTCCAGAAAGTTGGCGAGGTTGCCGACCAGCTTGGCTACAATGCTTTCGTGGTAGGAGGTTTCGTCAGAGATCTGCTGCTCAAGAAAGCCAATATGGATCTCGATATAGTGGTCGAGGGCGACGGTATCAGCTTTGCCAGAAATCTGGCCGGGGAACTGCAGGGACGGGTTCGAGTCCATGAACGCTTCGGCACCGCCACCCTGATTCTGGAAAACGGCCTGAAAGTTGACTTTGCCACCGCCCGGCTCGAATATTACGAATACCCCGCGGCCCTGCCGACGGTGGAACTGTCGTCGATCAAGCTGGATCTCTACCGGCGTGATTTCACCATCAATGCCATGGCCGTTCAGCTCAATCCCAGCCAGTTCGGCAAACTTATCGATTTTTTCAACAGCCAGAACGATTTAAAACAGCGGGCCATTAAGGTACTGCACAATCTGAGTTTCGTGGATGATCCGACCCGAATTTTCAGAGCCATCAGGTTTGAAACCAGGATGGATTTCAACATCGTCAAGCATACCGACCGGCTGATCAGAAACGCAGTAAAAATGAATCTGTTCGGCAAGGCCGATGATCCCCGCTTCTTTACCGAACTGAAAATCCTTCTCAATGAAGAAAACGCCATTCCGGCAGTCAACCGTCTCTCGGAATTTGGCCTTTTCCCCTATCTGTGGCCCGACCTGAAGCCGCACCTCAATATCGACAGACGTTTCAACCACTGTTTGAATCAGGCCCAGAAGGCAATCACCTGGTTCAAGCTGCTCTACCTGGAAGACGAGTTCGAGACCTGGATCGTCTACCTGCTTACCATCATGGGACGCTCGCCGGTGACCGTGATGAACAGTTTCTGTAACAGGTTCCAGCTCGCCCCCAGGATGAAAAATTTTTTAATTAGCGAAAAAACTCTGGCGGATAAGACCTCACGCTTCCTGAACCGCAGGGACGAACTGAAACCCAGTGAAACCTATATGGTTCTCAAAGATCTAAGCATCGAGGGGCTGCTTTTCTTGATGGCTTTTGCCAGAAAAGCAGAAGTCGAAAAATGTGTGTCGCTGTATGTCACCTCCATGCGCTCGCAGCAGCCGCTGCTCAATGGCGACGACCTCAAATCTCTTGGTTATCGTCCGGGGCCTATTTTCAAAACGATCCTGGAAACCCTTCTGCTTGCCCGCCTGGATGAGAAAGTTGCCACCAGGCAGGAGGAGACAGAGCTGGTCAATCGCGAGTTTGCAGCCTACCGAAATAACTGAATTCCAGCCTCGGATCTTGTCATTCACCTTTAAGCTCTCACTGAAAATCATTTACTTGCCAGCCCGGATGATTACAGATAGAGTCAGACACTTTAATTGCCATACCAGATACACCCGGAAAACGTAAATAAAGATAAATGAATACAGCAAGTCAATTAATAATCATGGCTCCGCCGCTGCTGCTGGCCTTGACCCTTCATGAATACGCCCACGGGTATGTGGCCTATCGGCTCGGTGATCCTACGGCGCGGGATGCGGGCAGGCTGACTCTGAACCCGCTGAGCCACCTCGATCCCATCGGTACCATCGCCTTCTTCTTCATCAAGTTCGGTTGGGCCAAGCCGGTGCCGGTCAATCCCTATTATTTCAAGAACCCGAGAAAGGACATGCTCTGGGTGGCCCTGGCCGGTCCGGTTACCAACCTGCTGCTGGCCGTGGCCAGTGCCTTGCTGCTCAAAGCAATGATCGGAACGGCAACCCTCATTCCCGACTCGACCATGCTTGAGGCAATCCTGGTACCGCTCTTCAACATGCTGGTCGCCTCGGTGTGGATAAACCTGGTGCTCTGTATTTTCAATTTCCTGCCGATTCCGCCGCTGGACGGCAGCCGGATTCTCACCGGTCTGCTGCCCGAGAACCTGGCCAGAACCTATGCCTCCTTCGAGCGCTACGGGTTCATCGTCATCCTGATCCTGGCCTTTAGCGGAGTGCTTGGTACGGTAATCTTTCCGGTTATCAGATTTGCCAACAACCTGCTGCTCTCCTGAGTGCGCTGCGCAGCGCTGCACTGCTCGAACAGATTTCAGCTTCCTGCTTTACGACAATAAAAAACCCCGAACCGTTGCCGGTTCGGGGTTTTGCCTTGCAGAGCAGGAAAAATTAGAACTTGTAGCTAAAGCCGGCTGAGAGCAGAAATGCCGCAGCATTCTCGAACTCGCCGACAGCCTCGCGATTGATCACTTTTCTCGAGTCCTTGTAATCGTAGAGAAAGCCCAGCCCGAACGAAGACCGCTCATTGATGTTGTAGCGACCGCCGATCGAGAAGAGCATCGCGTCTGAATCGGGCAGCTGAAAACCTACTGTTTCGTCTGGCGCCGGATTTGAATCGACCGCAAAACCGAGCATACCGGTAAACGTCTCATTGAAATCATAAGAGGCGCTGATCCGGAAGGCATCGGTGTCATCCCAGTTCTTTGGCATTGCAGCGCCAAAAGGACTTCCCTCTAACATTGGATTATCAAAATCCAAGTTCAAGTCCTCATATTCAGACCAGAAGGTGCGGTCCCAGACGAGCTCGATGGTCAGTTCGTTCCAGGTGTAGGCACCAGCCAGGGTAAACACCGCCGGGGCAGGAAGCTCCGTGTCGCCACCGGTGTCAAAGCCCATCCCCATTAAGCTGGCAGTGACATCGCCTGAGAGATTCAGGGTGACGTTTGACCGATAGGTGGCCGATATGTTGGAGTTTTCATTGGGCTTGAGCGCCAGGGCCAGATTCCAGCCCCAGTCCACGCCGTAGTCACCATCCAGATTAATATCATAGGTCATACCATTATCCGGTCTGGTGCCGCCAAATTCCGCCTGGGCTGTCGAAACGATCATCCTGGCGCCGCCGGCAAGCGAGAAATAGTCGTTCACCTTATAGGCCACCGAGGGGTTGAGATCAAAGACCTGCAGTTCAAATTTTCTGGCAAACAGGGCCGGATACGGATCCTTCCAGTGTTTGGCCAGGCCGTAGGGAGCGGTGAAGGACAGACCGAAACGAAAACTGTTGTAATCTGGTGAGACGACAAAAAAGGTCGGAAGAAGAAAATTTTCCTGTTCAGAACTGCCGTTAAACCCGGGTGTTCTGGCATCGGTGTAGTCGATCGAGGTCAAATGAATGTAGGTCAGATCGATTTCGGTGAGCCAGGCGTCATCGGCAAAGCCCATGTTGGCCGGGTTGTAATAGCTTGAATCGGCTCCCGTCGCTGAGGCGATGTGGGCACCCGCCTTGGCCACCGAGTCCGAGGACTGCTCTGGAATGCGGTAGCCTGTAGCATAGGCGGTGCCCGCTGCCAGAATCGAGGCCAGCGCCAATAGTGATATCGACTTTTTCATACGGTTCTCCCTCTGATAGTTGGTTTACCGCCCCGGTTGCACTTCCGCAACGGCATGTTGTACCGACTATGATATCGGTATCTTACGCTATTTTAGCATACCTGTCGTACAAGTAACGCTTAATTTTGTGGGTCGCCGTCTTGATAAAGGGTTCCCTGCGCTCGAAAACCTCAGCCAACCGTGACGTAGTGGCCAGATCGGCGTTCACCTCGCGGCGCAGATCAGCGAGCAACCCGTCCAGGTACTCCCGTCGCTGGGTTCTCATCTGCCCGGCAGTCACCTCATCGATATATTCGTAGTCCGGGTAGATCCAGGCGACGAGTTTACCGTTGTCCTCGACCACCAGTGATTCGACCACCCACGGATAGGCGTTTATCTTGTGCTCGATAGCCTCCGGATAAATATTTTCGCCACTGGCCATAACGATGATATTCTTGCATCTGCCCGTGATATGGAGGTTGCCCTGTTCATCCAGCAGCCCCAGGTCGCCGGTCGCCAGCCAGCCTTCTGGAGAAATCGTCTCAGCCGTAGCCTCTTCATCATTGTAATAGCCGGCCATGACATTGGGTCCCCGAGCGTAGATCTCGCCTATCCCCGATTCCTGATCCGCGTCTTCTATTTTCACCTCCACTCCCGGCAGCGGTTTGCCGGTCGAACCGATGGCTATGGTCGTGTCGCCAAACGGTCCCCCGGCGATCAGCGGTGCCGTTTCCGTCTGCCCGTATCCCACCAGGTAAGGAAACGCGGCCTCCACCAGAAACTGCTCTACTTCAGGGTTCAAAGAAGCTCCGCCGATCCCCATCATGGCCAGATTGCCGCCAAAAAACTCGGTCAACTTGCGGCCCGCTTTTTTGTGCACGAACTTTCTGCCTCTCTCGAATTTGCAGAGAAAACGCAGCAGCCGGCTTTTCTGGATATTGGGAAGCACTCGTTTTTTATAGATTTTTTCGAGTACCAGCGGGACGGCAAAGATGACGAAAGGTTTCTCGTGTTTGCAGAGATTCTGCAGTATTGCCGGAGTCGGTGTTTTCCCGGCATAAGCGATCCGGGCACCCATCAACAGAGGCAGAATAAAGCCGGTGGTAAATTCATAGGTATGGGACATCGGCAGGATGGAGAGGAAAACCGAGCCGGCAGGTATCTCCATCAGGCCAGAGGCACCGTAGGCATTTGAGGTCAGATTTCTGTGGCTCAACATCACCGCCTTGGAAAATCCCGAAGTACCAGAAGTGTAGAGAATCGAGGCCAAATCATCTTCGCCGACCTCGGGAAAATCAACCTCTTCTCCGGTGTGAATTTTTTCACGATACTCGGCCAGTGAGGTGGTAAGAAAATCTGAGAATTTTTCGGTTTCGGGCAATCCCTCAGCGCTCTGAAAATCATCGAGAGTGAGGACGAGTTCCGGTCGCTCAGTTCTCAGATCGTAGATTTTTTCAATCTGACGCTGGGTGGTGAAGATGGCTTTCACCTTCATCTCACCGAGGATGTGATGCACATCCGCTTCCGGAAGATCGGGCAGAATCGGTACACCGACACCGCCGAACCGGACAACCGAGAGATAGGCTGTACCCCAGTGGTGGGAATTTTCCGCCAGAATCGCAACCCGATCACCCTTGGTCAGTCCTTTTCCAATCAGGCCTGCAGCCAGGGCGCAGACGCGTTCATGTAACTCCTCGTAAGTGACGGGCTCTTCCATTGCCATGCCGATGGCGCCGAGATCCCCATATTTCTCTTTGCTGGAATCTATTACGTAATTCAGCGTCCTTCGGACATCTGGCCCACCGGGCATACCGTTCATCCTCGATAAAAAAGTGAGTCTCTTTGTCAGAGCTCAGGTAACAGTCTAGAAAAACAAGTGATTATTCGGGCAATCATATTATTTCTGGTATACCACAATCATTGTTCAAAGGTCAATCGGCAAGACGTCAAAACTGCCTGTTCTCAAGGATTTGACGACTCAGCACCGGCAGGACCCTGTTCTCAAGATCACCGGACACATATCCCTAATATTCGGAGGATATAAATTTCGCGCACAACGCAGAGATGGAGTCGAAAGACAATTTGAGCCTTTTGCAAAACTAAGATTTTCGTTCAAAATCAAGGCATGCGAGAAATTTTACCGACAGGCATATGATTGATATTCCGAGGATAAAATTTTGCGCAAAACGCAGAGTTTGGGCGAAAAGATTGTTTTGCAAATGGCTCAATTTTAAAATCAATTGCTGAGCAGTCTGAGCTGCTGCACCGTCAGGGTGAGTGCCCCGAAATCCTCCTCGACCAGTCCCCTGAGGAGGTAGGCTTTCTGGGCTGACAGAACATGGGCATAGCGGCGGTACACCTCCGGGAAAAAGGTCGTTTCGATGATTGCCGTTTCGTCCTCAAAAGTCAGAAACTCCATGGCCTCACCTGTTTTCGTTGAAACGATTTTCCCGGTGAGCAGCAGGCCGATGAAATCAACGGTCCTGCCCACATGATTGGCAAGATCCACCCCTTTGCATGTCTTTCTACCGCCGTTTTTAATCAAGTTGATGGGGTGGGTCCGACACAGAAAGCCGAGGGCCTGGTACTCCCGGCGCAGACGCTCGATCGGCGGCTGATCCCTGAGCGGCGGCGGGGCCGTTTCAATATCCGGAAACAGCCCGCCTCCACCGCCGCCTCTGTTTTTCTCATCCCGGGCTGCCGCCTCCCAGAACAACCTGCTCCGATTGCCCCTTCCATCAAGGCCATCCAGCGCACCGCTGTCGATGAGCGAGCGAATTTCGTGCTCCGCCGGCTGCACCCGCTGAAGAAAATCGCTGAAGCTTCTGAAAGGCTGCTGGTCACGGCAGCCAAGAATCCGCTCTAGGGTCTCCTGCGACACTCCGTGCAAGGCCTGCAGGCCTACCCTGACCCTGGTGCCGTTGCCCCGCCAGTGCAGATCGCTTTTTTGGACATCGGGTGGATCAATGGAGAGGCCCATACGCTTGGCCTCGGAAACATAGGAAAAGGTCGAATAGTAGCCACCCTGATTGGAAATGACCGCGGCCATGAATTCCGCCGGGAAGTGGGTTTTCAGATACGCTGCCTGAAACGACACCCGGGCATATGACGCCGAGTGCGGCTTGCAGAACGAATAGCCGTCAAAGCTCATCATCATGGCCCAGATCCGGTCTATTTCCGCTGGTCCGATACCGCTTTTCCTGCAGCCGCCGTAAAATTTGTCCCGATAATCCCTGAGTCTGAATTCCCGATCCTTCTTGGAAAGCACCTTGCGCAGGCCGTCGGCTTCACTGTGGCTGAACCCTGCCAGGGCCACGGCAACCTTGGAGACGTCTTCCTGGTAGACCATCAGCCCGAAGGTTTCATCGAGCACCTCCTCCAGGCCCGGATGCAGCGGTTCCCAGCTGCCGCCGTGCAGTCTTCTCACATATTCCCGGACAAACTCGTTGGCTGCCGGCCGGATGATCGAAGACTGGATCACCAGTTGCTCGAAATCGCCGGTTCCCGCCTTTTTCTGGAGCAGCCGCATGGCCGGACTTTCTATGTAGAAGCACCCCATGGTCCGCCCCGCCCCAACCGCCGCTTTGGTCTGCAGATCATCTTCCGGATGCCATCCTTGTTCGGAGAAATCGGCCCCGTTTTTCCTTACATTGGCAATGGCATCGCGTATCACGCCGAGGCTCCGGTTGCCAAGCAGATCGATCTTCACCAGCCCTGACTCTTCCGCCCCGTCTTTCTCCCATTGAATGATCGGCACGCCTTTGGGGGCCGTTTCAACCGGTACGTAATCCTCCACCGGTCCCTCGGTGATCACCACCCCACCAGGATGAACCGACAGGTAACGGGGCAGCCCGATAAGCTCAGAACCACGTTCGATTATTTCCGCCCAGGGGCCGGAAAAATCCTGATCCTTGAGGGCCGGCAGCCTGGCGATCTGCTCCTCCAGAGTCAGATCGCTGCGTTTGAAAAACCAGGGCAGCCGTTTGGTCATTTTAGAAATTTCATAACCGGGCAAGCCGAAGGCCTTGGCCGTTTCCCGGATGGCCCCCCGGGGCTTGAAACAAACATGGTTGCAGACCATCGCTGCTCGTTCACCGAAGAGACCGAGCACTTCCGTGAGAACCTTGTCGCGTTCATCCCAGGCAAAATCGACATCGATGTCGGGCGGGTCGCTTCTGCCGGGATTTAAAAAACGTTCGAAATAGAGATTGTAACGGATCGGGCAGACATTGGTGATGCCCAGACAATAGGCTACCAGAGAGGCGGCCCCGGAACCGCGGCCGCAGATGCGGCGGCTTTTTCTGGTACCGTCCGCCTGCAGCGGCTGGACAATGTCGCGGACCACCAGGAAGTAAGAGGAAAAACCCATCGCTTCAATGACTTCGAGCTCATAATCCAAACGCTGGATGGCCTGGGCCGGCAGATTGTCTCCATAACGTTTCCGGGCCCCATCGTAGGCCTGTTGCCTCAGAACAGCACCGGCCGGCTGGCGCCCCTGATGCTGCCAGGGAGGCATCAGCAGCCCGGCGGCTGGACGGCTGAAAGTGCAGCGCTCACCGATCTGCTCGGTGGCCTCCACCACTTCGGGCCAGACCCCAAAACGGCGCTCATACTCCTCGGCTGAGGCCAGCCACTGCACATCTTCGATGGTGCTGTTTTGGGCAGAATCGAGTGTCTGGCCGGCAGCAATCGCCTGCAGCAGATGGCAGAGACGTCGCTCTCCGGGCTCGGCAAGATCGCTGTCGGGAACGGCCACGGCGGGAATTTCAAGAGTGGCGGCGAGTTTTCGCAGACGGCTCCCCTTCTCGGTCGGCCGACTGCCCAGATCGGCAGCCGCCATGAGTTCAAGTTCCCGGCTTTTTTTCAACACCGTCTCGGATCTGCTCAACAGGACAAGCCCCTCAAAGAGGGAAGCCGTTTCGGCGCCGACGCTCACTGTTTCCCGGCGCTTCCTGCGGCTGATGATATTGCACAGATGGCGATAGCCGATGTCGTTGCGCACCAGCAGTACCAGCCGATCGGCAGTATCGGTCTCGATCTCCGCGCCGATGATCGGCTTGATCTCTTCCCGGTCGCAGGCTGCCAGAAACGACCAGAGCCCGTACAGGTTCTCCAGGTCCGTCAGGGCCAGCCGTCTATAACCAAGCCGGGCAGCGCGCCTGCACAAAGAAGCGGGCGACGCGGTTCCGCGCAGCAGCGAAAAACAGGAACGGACACGCAAGGGGATCATGATACGGACACGGACCGATCAATGCAGGACCGGGTGACTGCCCATCCTGATTGCCTCCCGACCGAACCGCTGACGTATGCGATCCATGGCCGCCAGGAGGTGTTCTTTCTTCTGTTCGGTGGTGGAGTCGGTAAAAAGTCGAAGCTGCGGGGACCTGGGATGCAGCCGGTCACCGATCAGGCGGCAGCTCCGCACCCTGGTTCGTCTCGTCAACCCCCGCTCGAGTGCCGTCAGGGCCAGGTCCAGCAGAGAGGAGTCGTCGGCAATTCCTTGACGGACGCTGGCCTGTCTCGAGACCGAAGTGCCGTCCGTATAATTGAGCCGCAGCCCCACCCGCCTGGCCTCCATTCGGGTAGAGCGAAGCTCCATCCCGAGTTGGACCGCCAGGGCTCCGACCACGCCTTTCAGGACTGACCGGTCGGCACAATCATTGCTGAAAATATGGTCCCGGACCACCCGCGGCGGTCGATCTTCCTCCGCTCGGACGGTGCTGTCGTCGATACCGCGGCTGAGCGCAAAAAGCGACTCCCCGCGTCTGCCGAACACACCGTGAAGCTGCACCCTGCTCAGAGATGCCAGTTCACCGATTCTGACAATATTGAATTCCCCCAATCGCTGTCTCTCGAAGCTGCTCAACCCCGGCAGCAGGTTCAGCGAAAGAGGGGCCAGAAACCGCTGCTCTTCACCATCGGCCACGATATACTCGCCCACCGGCTTGACCAGGCGTGAACCGATCTTGGCAACCAGCTTGCTGCCGGCCAGACTCCAGATCGGGTCTATTTCGAGCTTGGAACGGATCTGCCGGTGCAGTCGCCAGCCGACATCGGGCGGGGTGCCGAACAATCGGTGGGTCCCGGTAATATCGAGATAGAGATGCCCGTCTTCGGCGCCATATTCGAGGACTGGGCTATAACTCCGGGCCTCGTTGACAAACGATCCCATGGCCTTGCGATAGAGATCGAAACGGGGCGGCAGTACCCGGGCCGTACGGCACATCCGGGTTGCCCGGTTGAGCAGCATACCCTTGCGAACCCCGTCCCTGTAAGCCTCTTCGCTCATATCGTAAACCGCTGCCCGGGCCGCCTGGAGGGGAGCGACGATTACCGGCTTTTCACGCAGCGTCAGATCGACAACCCGTTCGACGGCCACGGCAAAATCGGCAACATTGAGATGCAGGATAAAACGGTTCCTGTTCATCATCCGCTCCGCCCCAGTTTCTTTCTGATTAGAGAATCAAGCAGCAGTGCGTTGCGCGGCGCCTGGGCCCGCACGTGATTGTTAAAAAAGATGATTCCCCGGCGGCTCCGACTCGACAATGAGCCAAGCTCATGCTCGCACCATTGGTGCAGCTCTTGCTCGGTATAGTCGTAGTCGAATTTTTTTTGCATATTACCGTTTTTCCATCCCTTTTCGTTCCGCCCATGGAAACGTACATAGAACAGAGCCGGATTGGTAACCACATCGAGGCGAGGAAAAAGGCCTGGAAGATCGGGTTCATCGACACTCACCAGCGTAACTTGCCGGCGCTCCAGCTCGGCAAAAACCGTATCGACTGCCCAGGATGCATGACGGAATTCGACCGCCACCGGCATTCCCTGCAGGTAATCGAGCAGCTCCGCGAGAAAATGGCGATTGGAGACGGTACGGTCGAAATCGGGCGGCAGTTGAACCAGGATGGCGGCCAGCCTTTTTCCCAGGGCACCGATTCCCTGACGGTAGCGCTGCACCTGCTCCCGCCAATCCTCTTCCCGCTCATGGGTCACCGTGCGGGTCAGCTTGGCGGCGAAAACGATGTGGGCGGGCGCGGCGGCCAGCATTCTGGCCAGGACATCGGAGCGGGCCATCTGATACCAGGTATAATTGAGTTCGACGACGGAAAAAGAACGGCCGTAAAGGCTGAGCATGGCCGCCGATCTGGTTCCGGGCGGATAGAAACCGCTGTCCACCCATTCCAGGTAGGAATAGCCGCTGGTACCGGTCATCACCAGACAGGATGATTCAGATTGTTCGCCCCGGATCAGAGCCGTTGCCGGTCCCGGTGTCCTGTCTTTTCGCATCTTCTCGCACTAGCAGTCCGGCAGCCGGGAAAAACTGGGATGCACCCCCCTGACAATACCGACAACTTTGCCCTGTACCAGAACTTCGCTGAATCCATATCGCATAACAGGGTAGTCGCTGTTCTCGGGGTGCAGTTCGATGCCGTCGGAGCGCAGGAAAAAACGTTTCACGGTTGCCTCTTCCTGATGAAGCAAAACGGCCACGATTTCCCCATTTTCTGCATACTGCCGGGGCTCGCAAATGGCCAGATCACCATCGAATATACCGGCACCGCGCATCGACTCGCCGCTGATACGCAAGCAGAACAGGCTCTCCCCCCTGAACATATTATCATCGACCACGACGCTGCCGGCCCACTCCTGCTGCGCGTACATCGGCATCCCGGCAGTAACCCTGCCGATTATCGGCAGTTCCCTGCCCAGTGAACGCTCCGGCCGGGAATTCTCCGGCAGCAGACGCAATGTCCGGCTATAGCGCCCTTCCCGGGCAACCACTCCTTTTTTTTCCAGCTGGGCCAGAAGCTGGGCCACGGCATTGTGGCTGATGGCAAGTTCTTTGGCGGCCTGCCGCAGACTGGGCAGTTGGCCCTCATCCTGAAGCCGCTGTTTCAGATAATCTAAAAAATGCTGTTGTTTTTCGGTAAGCATAATCCGCCCCTATGTATATTTACATAAAAACATTATACGCCATATCTGAGATAATGTCAATGTACATTGAGTTATGGCAACAGCAACCGGCTGATCTCGGTCCAATCGATTACGGGAGCAGGGCGAACCCTCATGTATCGACCCTGGAGGCGGCCAGTTTAAGGCCGAGAAGCATGAACAGGATACCGTTGATTTTTCGCAGTCTGCCGGTGGTTTTACCGGAATCGTGCAGCCGGGCGGCGAAGGCCGATGAGAAGAGGGCGACAATGATGCACCAGATGGTGCCGGTGGTGATGAAAATCAGGCCGAGCAGGACGAAGGAGAGCACTTTGTTGGGACTCGATGCTGAGATGAACTGGGGCAGAAAGGCGAGGAAGAACACCGCCACTTTGGGGTTGAGCACATTGGTCAGCACCCCCTGCCGGTAGATGTGCAGCAGCCCTGAACTGGCCTGATTACCGCTTTTTGCCCTGGCCGGGGCTGAACTGTCGAAGAATAATCGGAGCCCCTGGTAGATCAGATAGGCGGCGCCGAGATATTTGAGTATGGTAAAGGCGGAGGCTGAAGCGGCAAGAACGGCCGAAAGCCCAAAGGCACCGAGCAAAGTGTGAACGAGCGCCCCAGTGCTGATACCCAGCGCGGCGCAGACGCCTGCACCTCTGCCCTGGGCGAGACTGCGTCCGATGATATAGAGTGTGTCGGGCCCGGGATAAAGATTAAGCAGGATGCCGGCACCGAGGAAAACCAGCGGATTTTCAATACCTGCAGTCATCACCGCGGTCAGACCCCGGAAGAAATCTGCCTGGGCAGCGGCGAACTAGAAACCGGGCCGGGTCTTTCCGCACACGGGCAGTGCTCAACCAGCAACGATCCCATCTTCTTCGAAACTGAAGGTACCGGCCTCGACTTCCTGATCAATTTCCTTGAGACTCTGGCGCATCTGCTTGAGTGCCTGACGGATACGATTCTCGTTCTCGACCAGGGCAAGCCGCAGCCAGCCGTCGCCTTCCTCGCCGAAACCGGCGCCCGGGGCAACTGCCACATTGGCGCGATTCATCATTTCGATGGCAAATCTCACCGAACCCATACGATCGTAAGGTGGTGGTATCTTCACCCAGAGAAACATCCCGGCCTTGGGTATGTTGACCTCCCAGCCCATGCGGACCAGCCCATCGCAGAGTACGTCTCTGCGTTTCTGGTAGGCTGTCGCCTGCACGGCAATATCGTCGTCGCAATCTCGCATGGCCACGATACCGGCAATCTGGATAGCTGAAAAGATGCCATAGTCATAGTAGCCCTTGATTTTAGCAAGCCCCTCGATGATCTGCTCGTTGCCGACGCAATACCCCAGACGCCAGCCGGCCATGTTGTAGGATTTGGAAAATGAGCCGAATTCGACTCCGACATCGAGCCCCCCTTCGACTTCGAGAAAACTCGGGGCCACATAGCCGTCGAAAGTGATCTTGGCATAAGCAAAGTCATTAATGACCATGAAGCCGTATTGCTTGGCGTATTTGACGACTTCGCGGAACAACTCTTTAGAGGCCAGCGTGCCGGTTGGGTTATGGGGAAAATTGAGCATCAGCAGTTTGGGTCCGGGATAGAGCGACCGGCACATCCCCACGAGTTGGGCCAGAAATGCATCTTCGTCGTCCAGCGGCATGCGCAGCACATTGGCTCCGGCAATAACTGCAGCATAGACGTGGATCGGGAAAGCCGGGGCCGGGACCAGCACGGTGTCACCCGGGCCGAGCAGGGCCAGACACATGTGAGATATGCCCTCTTTGGAGCCAATGGTGCAGATCACATCGTTATCTCCGGTCAGATCGACACCGTAATTGCGGTTATAATAGAGGGCGATTTCCCGTTTGAGATTTTTCATGCCGCCGGCGATGGTGGGATAGCGATGTATTTTGGGATCAGCCGCCACCTCGCAGAGCTTTTCTGTGACGGTTCCCGGAGCAGGGTCTATGGGATTTCCCATACCCAGGTCGATCACATCGTCGCCCTGCCAGCGCTTCTCCATCTTCATCTTGTTTATCATGCCGAACAGATAGGGCGGCAATTGATTCATACGGTCGGCAAATCTGACCTTAAACGGATTCGTCATCTCTTCTAATCCTCCTGTCCCGATCACTTCGAGGGCTGACTGGCTGGGCAAAGCCGTTAATTTAGCTAAAAAAACAGTGCTATTGTGCGTAGTTTAACTGGGTAAGTCAACACTATAATGGTCTTTAGACGGGGATGCAGAAAAAATCAGGAGATGGGTTGCTAGAGAGGGGTAAAACAGCAGGAAAGTAGCGAAGCGTGCATCAGTGACAGGCCCCGGAGGCCGATGAAAAAGGCCCGCAGGGTTGCGCAGCAACCAGCTGCCACAGGCCGGAGGCCGTCATCCAGCTGGCCTCATCGGCCATAGGATCAGGCCGAAAGCGTCGCACGCGTAGGTGCTTTCCTGCGCTCAAAGGCAATAAAAAAAAGAACAGATATAAGGCAATGTAGAGGCATGGATGGCTTGCCTCGGGCTGCTGCGCTCGGCCTTTTCAACTCCGCGGCGAAAAACCGAACGAATGCCGGCCGCTGCGCGGCCTCTAGCGCTCGGTAAGCATTTTCACCGCTTCGTTGGGCCTTCACAATGCAGCCCCAGACAACCATCCACGCCCCAGAAACCGTTTTACCCAGGCAAGAGACAAGATTTAAAGAGCCATCCTCAAGCTGCTGCGAGTAATGCAACACGCTAGCTCAGATGGTCCGACAAAGCCTTCCGAAGCCGCCAGGAATGGTGCCGGAGGACCAGAAAACTCTGCCATGCTTGTAGTCGACGAACCAGTAGCCGCCGGGAGTGCGCTGCGCCGATGTGAAAATAAAGGGCTGATCTTTGGAGAAGTTGGTGTTGAGATGGATATCTTTGTCGTTGGCGCGGGGCTCCATCAGAGACATGGCCTCCTCGACCGACGGCAGACGCCAGTCGCTATAACCGTGCAGTCCTTCTCTGTTGAGCTCCTCTATTTTCTTGTTCAGCGATCTGCTCGAGGTAATGTCCAGGCCGCCGCGCTGCCACATCAGGCCGGTCATCAGATCGACGATGATATGCTGACCATAATGATGCAGGCGATTGGCAAAACTGCCGGACGGGTTCAGCGCACCGTCGGCGAAATTATGCTTGAGGATGATGTCCCGCACCTCGTCATCGGAAAGCTCCTGCGCCCCAGAAGGCAGCAGTGTTGGCTCAAATCCAGCAGCGTTGCCGTCCCAGTCTGGCAGTTTACTCCCCATATCTTCATGGGCAACACGCTCGGTCAGCGGTTTCACCAGGCTGTT
This sequence comes from uncultured delta proteobacterium, assembly GCA_963759125.1. Lineage (GTDB taxonomy): Bacteria > Desulfobacterota > Desulfobulbia > Desulfobulbales > Desulfocapsaceae > JABDQA01. The sequence goes on along the minus strand of CAVWXN010000005.1, from coordinate 958,928 downwards.
GTCACCATCGTCAAGAACGTGGTCGATGAGCCAGTTCCGAATCTGCTCATTTATGGCGAAGCTCCGGTCGTAAAATGCGACCTCGCCCTGGCTGTCAACACAGGAGGCCACCATCTCGGCAGGTGCCTGTATCTCGGCAATTATCCTGGCATGTTTAACGGCGCGCTCCATAAGACAGAGTTTCGGTTTATCTCCCCAACTGTCGATGAAAAAATAGTAGATACGTTCATCGTTGTTGCGGACCCGTTCACGGCCGCCCCAGGATTCATAGGTGCCAAATGTCAACTCGGGGGTCATCTCCCAATCGATTGAATTGATAACCTTGTCACCAACCTTGATTTTATGAAACATGCCCATCGTTATCCCTCATGCTGTCTGGTTATTTGGTTTTTCAGATGCAACAACTGGATTACCGCCATTAATGTGTTACAATCTGTAGACGCAATTCAAGTTGATTATAAGAATCATTCTCATTTTGTCCATGAACGATCAGTTACCAAAAACAGAAGCGGGCCGACCACTGCCACTGGGACCGACCTGGTTCGACGACGGGATAAATTTCGCCCTTTTTTCCCGGCACGGCCGCTCGGTTACTCTGGTTTTCCGCTACTTCGATTCCCCCCAGACGCATGAGATCGTCCTCGATCCTCAGATCAATAAAACCGGGGATATCTGGCATCTATTCCTGCACACCCGAGGCCGACCTGTGTGCTACGGCTATCGGGTCCAGACAGATTGGACCAAAGATGGCTGGCCGGTTGACAGCAATGACGTCATAGCGGTCGATCCCTATTGCCGGACTCATGCCCCCAGAGGCTGGGGAGTCAGATCCGAGGCCGGCACTGCACCGGTCTGCCTGGCTGTAAAAGACCTGGATTTCGACTGGCAAGGTGATCGCCCCCTTCGAATCCCGGCTGCAGAAACGATCATCTACGAGCTCCACGTCAGGGGGTTCAGCCGTCACCCAAGTTCGAATGTTGCCGCGCCAGGTACCTTTGCTGCCGTCGCAGAAAAAGTAGGCTACCTGCAGGAACTGGGAATAACTGCGGTAGAATTGCTGCCGGTCACCGAATGGGACGAAACCGACAACAAATTCCTTAAACCAGAGACCGGCGAGCCGCTGTTGAACTACTGGGGCTACAACCCTCTATCGTTTTTTGCCTTGCGATCGGGGCTGGCTTCCAGGCCCGATGAGGCGGTCAACGAGTTCAAAGCCATGGTGCGCAGTCTTCACCGGGCAGGCATCGAGGTTATCCTCGATCTGGTCTTCAACCATACGGGTGAAAGCGATCTTGAGGGCATCACCTCTGGATTCAGGGCCATTGACAACGCGGTCTACTACCTCTTGAACGAGCAGAAGAACGACTATCTCAATTTTTCCGGCTGCGGCAATAGCGTCAACTGCAACCATCCGGTAGTCAGTCGGATGATCATTGAGGCGCTGCGCTATCTGGTTCAGGAATTCCACATTGACGGGTTCAGATTCGACCTGGCAGCGATCTTCAGCAGGGACACCTCGGGCAGCCCCATGAAAGATGCCCCGCTGATCGAAATGATTGCCGAAGATCCGCTGCTGAGGGACTGTAAGATCATCGCCGAAGCCTGGGACGCTGCAGGCCTCTATCAGGTCGGCACCTTTTCAGCCAACTGCCGCTGGCAGGAGTGGAACGGGAAATTCAGAGATGACGTGCGTCTCTTCATGTCGGGTGGACCCGACTCGGTTCACCGGCTGGCCACCAGGATTGCCGGCAGTTCCGATCTTTACCAGGACGGCAGCCGCGGTCCGCTGAATTCGATCAATTTCATCACCTGCCATGACGGCTTTACCCTCTACGACCTGGTCAGTTACAATCACAAGCACAACCACCAAAACGGCGAGCAGAACAATGATGGGGAGAACCACAACCTGAGCTGGAACAGCGGCTTCGAAGGTTCCCCTGCAGCAGCTCGCTTTGAGCGGCTGCGGCGCAGAAGAATACGGTCCTTCATCGCACTGCTCATGTTGTCCCAGGGAATTCCGATGATCTGCGCGGGAGATGAAGTGGGTCGAAGCCAGGGCGGCAACAACAACACCTGGTGCCAGGACAACGAGATCAACTGGATCGACTGGCGCCTTACGGAGACCAACGCGGGCCTGCTGCGCTTTGTCAAGAAATGCATTGATATGCGAAAAAGCTATTCACTCTTCAGACGTGATCGATTCTTCACCCAAAAGGAGGAAACTCTACCACTTGCCCAGAGAGATCATCTGGCAGGCATTGAATCCGGGTAAGGAAGATTGGTCGGTGGACTGCCGCGAACTGGGATTTATTCTAAACGGTGCAGGCGCCCCTGCCGCCAGAGAACCGAGTTTCTTTGTCATGGTGAATGGCAGACGCCAAACCCCCAAAACCTTTATTGTACCCGAAGTCCCTGCCAGCCAGGGCAGCCGCTGGCTGCGTCTCATCGACACGGCCATCGACAGTCCAGGCGACTTCGTTGATATAACTGATGCTCAACCGGTCCTGGCCGGGTTCGGCTATCGGGTCGAGCCGATGGCTCTAGTAATCCTGCAATCTGCCGATCTTGCCGTTTGATGGTACTGTCTTTGGGTAATGATATGACAAACAATGTCAAACCGCTTCTCCTGATGCTGGGCGACTCCCTGATTGATTACGGGGAATGGCACCGGCGGCTGACCGACTATCGTATCATCAGCAGCGGCATTCCCGGAGAACGCACCGAAGGGCTTCTGCACCGGCTATCTTTTCAACGGCCGGGAGATGCGCCGCAGGCAATCGTGATCATGAGCGGCACCAATAACATCGTCTTCGGCGAGCTCGGCTTCATCGACGTGCTGGCTCGAATAATCACCGTGCTCAGAGACCAGTATCGCTACTCCGAGATCCTGCTCACCAGTCTGCTTCCCTATGAAATACCAGGTCTAATTGAGGCGATTCACTCGGCCAATCAGCAGATGAGATTCATCTGTGAAGAGCGCGGTTGCCATTATTTCGATCTGTGCAGCCCGTTCGAAAAGAGTTTCGACGCCCTGTTCGATTTCGATGGTGTCCACCTGAGCAATCTCGGTTATCGATTATGGGCTTCATTGTTGGATGAGTATTTACGCAAACTGCTTGCAAAACAGACTGAGTGATATATCGTAGCTCATCATTTGAATCCGTTGCCGTAAGGTTTTATTTGACCCCAATCTTCAAGGAGTTGTTTCCATGATCCCAGATACCTTCAAAATGATTTTATCCGGCCGTGTCTCTTTAATGTTCATCGCCCTGATCCTCCTGCTAACTGCTTCGCAGAAACTCCTGGCTGCCGATATATCAGGAACGATTCTAGAAACCATGGACGCCTCCGGCTATACCTATATGAATCTAGATACTGGGGACAAACAAGTCTGGGTGGCTATCCCGCAATCTAAAGTAAGCAAAGGCGATAAAGTTTCAGCGCTCGAGGGTATGGAAATGAAGGATTTTCACTCCAACTCTTTCGACCGGACCTTCGACTCGATTATCTTCTCTCCGGGCCTGGCCGGAACAGCACCGATGAGCCCCCATGGAAAAACAGCAGCGCCAAAGCCCTCCGCTGATGATTCCTTCGCCGCAGCGGTGGAGGCAGAACGCGGTGCCAGCGCTGGGGGGGCGGCGCCAATCCAACCGCAGCAGGGCAGTGCCGGGAGCATGGGTGCCATTGCACCTTTTAGCGAAACCGAGGTTGAAAAAGCTGAGGGAGAAAATGGCTTTACCGTGGCTGAAATTTTCGAACAGGCCAAGGATCTCAATGGCAAGAAAGTGCGGGTCAGAGGTCAGGTAGTGAAATTCAACGCCAACATCATGGGCCGCAACTGGCTGCACCTCCAGGACGGCTCTGGTGATCCAATGCAGAACACTCACGATCTGGTGGTCACCACGACCGATCAACTCAACAGCCCGAAAGTGATCACCATCGAAGGAGTGGTCGCTGCTGACAAGGATTTCGGCGCCGGCTATAAATACGTGGTCATCATTGAGGACAGCGCGATAGTCAAGCAATAACAGTCATGACCAATCCGGCTTCGAAAATAGCACCCGAGCTCATCGGTTTCGACTTCGACGGGGTCATCGCCGACATTGGTGAAGCCTTTATCAGACTGGCCTGCACCAATCATGGGTATTGTGATCTGCAGCTAGAACAGATCAGCAGTTTTCAGGTCGAACAATGTCTGAACATGGAGCGCCGCACCATCGAACAGATTTTCGAGGATATCCTGCAGGATTCCATCGGCACCGACCTCAAACCCATCGATGGTGCCATCGAATCGCTGAAGCAAATAGGTAGCCACGGCCCGGTGACGATCATTACCGCCAGACCTGATATCGGCCCAGTCCACGACTGGCTGCAGCTTCACTGCGGAGAAGGGGTCGAGCGCATCAAGCTCATCACCTCCGGCAACCACGACGATAAGGAACGCTATATCCGGCAGCAGAACATTGTCTATTTCATCGATGACCGGCTTACCACCTGTCGAATGCTGGCTGAATCGGGGCTCAAACCGATGGTTTTCGCCCAACCATGGAACCGGGATCGGCACCACCTGCCTACTGTCAGTAATTGGCAAGAAATCATTGACCTGCTTGACATCAACTAAGAACTAAGTCTTTAAGATGAAATGCCCCCACTGTGATAAGGCTATCGAGCCGAGAAATCCGGTGCCGACGGTGGATATCATCATCGAGATCGGGGATCGAATCGTCCTCATCGAACGAAAATACCCCCCTCACGGCTGGGCCCTTCCCGGCGGCTTTGTAGACTATGGTGAATCTTTTGAACAGGCGGCAGTGCGGGAAGCGCAGGAGGAGACGGGAATAGCCGTCAGCGACCTGCGTCAGTTCAAGACCTATTCCGATCCGGACCGGGACAGCCGGATGCACACCGCATCTACCGTGTTTATCGCCAGAGGAAAAGGGGTGCCAAAGGGTGCCGATGATGCCGCCCGCGCAGAATTATTCTCGAAAGAGGATTTGCCGGAACTGGCCTTCGATCACTCGAGAATCCTGGCCGATTATTTTGCAACCTGCAAATAGGCGTTAGCCTGTCGTTCTAAACAAAGCTATATAGGTTTAACCAGAGGGGACACAATACGTATTGTGTCCCCATCCCTCTTAATCCTGTATCTCAAATCCAGGACCGCTCATACCAGGTAGTCTTAGTTTGTACCACGCTGTTACATTATCATTTGACTTTGTCAGATTCCAGTGAGATAATAAGACTTAACCCGAACGTTGCCCTAATAACCAAATAGGGAGTAAGGTTATGAAAATTTGGTCGCCTTTGCCTGATTCGCTGCACTGCTCATCTCCCCTACTCGTCATTTTCTTGGTAGCCTCGGCAATATACATGTTTACCGCCTCAGATGACGTAATCATCCATCGCATCGGAATAGGATGTTTGATGTGGGCTTTCTGGATCTCAATGATTTTCTTTAACAAGGAAGTGCGGAAGAACGGCTCCCGAATCAAAACAATGTTAAATTTGTGAAACAAACGGTCCTGTTATTTTTGCCTCTTCATTGTCGGACTTAGTTTCCCACCCATCTATTTTCATTCACTTCTTGAAACACAGCGGCCTTGTTCTCTACCTTGCCAGTGGCCTTGGCTTTTTCAGGCCCAAAGATGGACAAAAAACATATAAACCTGACCCAGGCAAGCTCTTCTTTAGCTTGGCATCAGATGTGTTCAACTGTAGGGAAGGCGACTACCGTGGCGCGATCCTACAGATGTGTCGGTAGAGTTGTAGGTCCGTCTGCACCAGAGGGAGGACGATCTCTTTGAACTCGTCTGCCCGATGATCGTAAAACGGGTCAAGACTTGATTCGTTGAAGGCCCTCTTTCTGGCCTGGTACGAAAATCCATTGTCCTCACAGAAAGAACGCAGGAAGGCGTCGTAGTATTCAGTGAGCCCGATTCTTTTGAAGTGGCGGCAATTCTCTATTGCTGCAAGGCAATCGTCGGCCTGCACCCGATCGGGTCGATAATCGAGAAAGTACCTGGTTTGCAGGTTGTCAAAGAAATCGATCTCGAATCCGTCCAATGAGCTGACCAGCTCCCGTAGTATCTCCTTCGTGCTCCGGTCCCGGCGGTTGAGTCGGAGCGCAAGGTCCCGGATCACGGGTGGATGCGCGAGGAAAAAACCGCTTTTCGGGTCTGTGCCGATTCCCTTGAGCCAATTCAGGTGGGAGTGGAGGTGGCTGAACGGTTCCCGGACGATGGTGTAGAATACCACTTCTTCACGATCAGGAAATGCGGAAATGGTCAGCCAACCGAGATGACCTGAGGCAAAGAAAGAGTTCCTCAGGCGGTCAAGCCGTACCTCTTCGCTCTCGGCTTCGAGGTGTGTCAACGCGCGCGATTCGTGGTAGAAAAGTGAAGCTTGGGCATTGAAGGTGCTCCCAGCAGTCTTGGGGATGTGCATGAAGAAGATGCGGGGAACCGGGTGCTCGGCCACACGAACGATATCGGCAGCGTCGACTGCCGCCAGCTGCAGGCCCACGCCCTTGAGCCGAATGGTCAGCCGGTTGAACGTATCCGGCTCCAGCTTTTCGGGGAACGTATAGGAAAAGCCGCAGGCGCCGGTAGGGTGCAGGCCGCGGTCCCTGAGGTCCGGGCGGAGCTCATCCGCCCTCGTTTCGCCGATCTTGCGAGTGCCGGCAAAAAATGCAAGGGTGAGGGGGAGACGGGGGAGGTGGCGCGCATAGCACCAGCCGTGGGCCCGCTGGTTGTTGATTCTCCCGATAAAGAAATGAATAAGTGACTTCACCTTTATCCACGCTTCCTAGGCTGTTCGGCTCTCCGGTAATAAGACCGATTGGCACCCGAAAGGCAACGGGAGGAACAGGAGCCTGCCGGGCGTCTAGTAACCAACATACTTCTACACAGATGCAGCGGAAGAAACAAGCATCTGAAGGTTGTTTGAAAAGCGATACCAAGAAAAAAATTTAAAATTACTATAGTTTAAGGACTGAGCAGGGAACTGAAGATTTATTTGGTGGGTGAAATCGGTGACCTCACCTTCTTGATAGGCTAAGATGAAACCCTCCGATACAATTCAGGAGTCTTTTAGCGGCAATGTTAACTGTTTAAGAATATTTGAAAATTTATCTTATTCCCGTGCATCTACCGTTTGATATGGGCCATGCGCCTACTTGATCAGAAATCAGACATGTACGGGAAGAACTTTAATCTAATGGCAGGTCACTATCTCCATATATCGTTAGGCAATTAATAACTTCACATCCACCAAGGTATTCTATTTATTGTCATCCATGTTGCGGGACTAGTTGTCTTTGAGCTTGTGATGTGCCGCTTCAAGACATTATTCTGGAGAATCATAGCAGTAGCACTGGTCCTAATTACCGCCCTTCTGCTGGCCCACATGACACCTCGCTCAATGTTCTTTTCGTGTACCAGAGGCAAACCAAGGATTGAAATAGGTTACCTTATATCTCTTGGCAAGATATTTGATGAGATCTTCCTGGGTGTAATGTTCACCGTGTTTCTGAATAAACTGCTGCATAATACGTTTTTTCTCAGAATCCCCGGTGATGCTCCAGATGTTCTTAACAGATTGATTATTTCTCATGATAGTTCTGATATAGGTAGCTTCCAGAGGCGTTGTGCAGCCACAGCTTAGGATACAACTTGCGTGAAAATGAATGGAAAGGAGTTTAATAATAGTTACGATCTGGTCAAAAAACAATACCACAAGACAATATTGTACATGGATTGGGTGCAGGAACTGCAACCATAACCAATGCCATTGCAGACCATATAAAAGTGGGTGTGATCAGTCAGGTATCCAACCCAGTGTCTTGGTGATTTCTTTGACACTGGAGCCATTTGCAAAACGATCTTTTCGCCCAAACTCTGCGTTATGCTCGAAATTTTATCCTCGGAATATCAATCATATGCCTGTGGTAAAATTTCTCGCATGCCTTGATTTTGAACGAAAATCTTAGTTTTGCAAAAGGCTCACTGGGTAAAGTATAGCAGGGTTGGGTATCATCTGGTGAAAACCCTGTCGAAAAGATACAGGATCAAGATCAATGTAAATTTCTTAATTGGCCAACCTTTCCAATACGAGCTTTTTCAATCGAATTGCTTAGGTTTTCGATAACTTAACAGGCAGAATCTTCGTCTGAAAAATTGCTGAGAAACTGAACCTTTATTCTGGCAATCTTAACGTGCAGACCGGCAGGGATTTTCTTGACCTGATCGAAGACCGGGTGACGGAGGAGCAGCCAGGCACCGTGGCGAGCAATACTGCCCGAGAGGATGGATTGGACTTAAAAGGTTGTGATTAAAGCAGTGTGTTGAGCGCCCAGAATACCACAGCCCCCGTGCCCACGGAGGAATAGAGCAGCAGTCAGGGAATACAGTCACTCCCGTAACGTTTGGCGATCAAGGCAAAGACGCTAAGACCGGCCAGTACGGAGATCACCAGGATTACAATCGTTTTCATCTCGCTATCCAGATTTTACTTAGCACCGCCTCGTTTTCGAAGCCTGATCGAAGCGGGGCTGATTTCCACCAACTCATCATCGTTGATGAATGACAAACAATCCTCGAGGGTCAGGACAGTCGGGGGAGTCAGGATCACCGCGTCGTCCGTACCTGAAGCTCTGACGTTGGTCAGTTTCTTGCCTTTGGCCGGATTTACCACCAGATCCCCCGCCCGGCAGTTCTCACCGATGATCTGTCCGGAATAAAGATCGACCCCCGGTCCAATAAAAAGCGTACCACGTTCCTGCAGATGGAACAAGGCGTAGGCCACCGAGGTGCAATTCTGTTTTACCGTGAGCACCCCGTTGATGCGGTTGAAAATCTCTCCGGCATGCGGCCCATAGCCCTCGAAGACGTAGTTCATGGTACCCATGCCCTTGGTGTCGGTCATAAACCGGGGCCGATAACCCAGCAGGCCGCGAGTCGGAATGGTAAAGACCATGCGGGTCATTCCATGGGCCTGGTTCATTTCTTCCAACTGGCCCTTGAGTTTGCCCAGCCTCTCTATGACCGGGCCCTGCACCGTTTCATCAACGTCGACGGTCAGCTTTTCGAAAGGTTCAAGAAGCTGGTCGTTTTCCCTGCGCATGATGACCTGGGGTCTGGTCACTTGGAGTTCGTAGCCTTCCCTCCGCATCTTCTCGATCAAAATCGACAGGTGCAGTTCGCCCCTGCCCGACACCTTGAAACCGACCCTATCCTCCAGCGGTTCGACTTGCAGGGCGACGTCTACCAGCGTTTCCCGATCCAGCCGTTCCTTGAGATGCCGCGATGTCACATATTTGCCCTCGCGGCCGGCGAAGGGCGAATCGTTGGGAATAAAGTCCATGGATATGGTGGGCGGATCGATATCGATCAGCGGCAGCGGCCGGGGTGAGTCCGGATCGGTAAAAGTGACACCGACGGTGACATCGTCCATACCGGCGACGGCAACAATCTCGCCGGTATAGGCAGAGTCGACCGCAACTTTACCATCCTGCTCGAACCTGAAGATTTTTGAAATTCTCACCGGCTTTATCGATCCGTCCCTCCTGGCCACCGCGATGGGCTGGTTCAGGGCCATGGTCCCATTGACTACCTTGCCGATGCCCAGTCTGCCGAGGTAGGGCGAATAGTCGATCGTGCCAACCTGCATCTGCAGTGCTGCATCTTTGGATCCGGACGGCGGAGGAATATGGTCGACGATCATCTGCGATACCAGTTCCATGGAACCGCCGTCGCTTATCTGCTCGTCTGGTTCGGCAACCGCATAGCCTTCTTTGGCGGAGGCGTAGAGGACTGGGAAATCGAGAATATCGTCGGGTGCTTCGAGCTTGACGAACAGATCGAAGACCTGGTCGACTACCCAGTCGCAGCGGGCCGCCGGTTTGTCGATCTTGTTGATGACGACAATCACCGGCAGATTATTGGCCAATGCTTTTTTGAGAACAAAATAGGTCTGCGGCATCGGACCTTCCTGGGCATCTACCAAAAGCAGAGCCCCGTCCGCCATCCGCAACACCCGTTCCACCTGACCACCAAAATCAGCATGTCCCGGCGTATCGATGATGTTGATATGGACATCGCCATAACGATAGGAGCCGTTCTTGGCGGTGATGGTAATGCCCCTTTCACGCTCGAGATCCATCGAGTCCATCAGCCTCTCGGCCACTTCCTGATTATCCCTGAACATTCCGGAATGACGGAAAAGCTGGTCAATCAGGGTGGTTTTGCCGTGGTCAACGTGGGCGATGATCGCCACATTTCTGATATCTTCCTGTCGCATAGCTATCTGGCCGATGGCCGTCTCATCAATGAGAAAAACTATAAGTCTTCGTTAAGCGGTTACAAAGGGGGGCCACCATACACCAGGTGGAAAGAGATGTAAAGCTCCGCAGCTTCGGCCGGATCAGAGTTTCATCAGGACTTTCTGGCGAGCTGCAGAGGAACGGCGCAGGGCCGGCACCTGATCATCGACATAATCATAGACCACCGGAACCTTGTTTGCTGCGGGCCGAAGAATTCTGCCGATTACCTGGACCAGCCGCCCCTCAAAGGTGATGGGGGTGGTCAGAAAGAGGCTGGCAAGTCCTGAACAGTCGAACCCTTCGCTGATGAGCTGAAGCGTTGCCACCAGCACCTGCACTTTACCATTCTGCACATCGGCGACGATCTGGCTGCGCTGCTCCGGAGCAATCTGTCCGGTAAGCAGGGCAACGGAAACCTGGTGTTTCTGCAGCAGCTCGACGAATACATTGCAGTGACTGACCCGGTCGGAGACCACCAGGGCGGTTGAATCCGGATCAGTCCGCACATATTGTAAAATATCCTCGGCAATCTGCCGATTGCGCCCTTCATGCTTGGTAAGCGCGGTTATCAGGGCCTGATAGTCCCCCCGGTAGCCGTAGGTGAAATCGGTGCTCCGGCGCCTGATCTTGGGTTTCAGCACCGCCCCGGATACCTTGAGCTGCATGGGATCAACGGAGTGGATCCGATCTCCCATGAAATAATAAATCAGCTTTGTCATCCCCTCGTCACTGCGAAAGGCAGTGGCTGATAATCCAAGTAAAAAATAGCTGTCGAAATTCGATACCACATCGGTGAACAGGGTTGCTGGTACCCGGTGGCACTCATCGACGATCAGGTGACCGAACTGGGGTGCAAGCTCCTCAGTAAGCTTTCTGGCACTGTTGACAATTGCCACCGTCAACGGCTTGATGTCAAATTTGGAGTCACCGATCAGCCCCGCTTCAATCCCCATGAACTCCTCGATGCGGTCCCGCCACTGATAGAGCAGTTCCTTGGTATGGACGATGACAATAGTCGGCTGTCTCCTTCTGGCGATAGCGGCCAGGGCCATCACCGTCTTGCCGCTGCCGGTGCCAGCCTCAAGCACCCCAAAGGACCTCGAGCAAATCATCTGCACCGCCTCATCCTGGTAGGGGCGCAGCTTTGCCTTAAAAGAGAATTGGTGATCGGCAAGTCGCCGACGCTCGTCCACTATCTCCGGCTCGACACCCGAGTCCTGGCAAAGTCCGATGGCCCGGTTGGTAAATCCCCTCGGGAACCGCAGCCCCCCCGGTTCCTGCTCGTAATAGTAGAGCTTGGGTTTCAGCTTCTTGCCGATCCACCTGCCATAGCGTCTGGCAGCGATATATTTTGGATTGTCAATGGTCAGCTGATCCTTCAGCGTTTTTTCCAGATCTCTGTCAATCTGTTCGAGATAACAATCGGCTGAAACGGTAAGTCTGGCCATCGGTTCTTATCTTTCCAGGCTACTGGTAAGAAAAACTGTTAGATATATCGTCTTTGTTATACTATTCTGACGACCGTATGAGCCAGCTTGACCGGTCCTCAAAATGATTGTTATTAACCTAACCCCACTCTGCCAATTTGTCGTTATGAAAAAACTCATTTTATTCACTGCCTTCCTGCTTGGCTGCATGATTCCCCCAGCTCTAAGCTTCAGTCAGCCGATTCAGCTCAGCCTGCCGGATACGGTGGTTGCCGAGGTGGTCCGGAAATGTCTGCCGTTTATCGTCAATCAACCATCGGAGGCTCTTGCCGGGGTGATTTCCGTAGACAAGGTGGAAAATCTGGCCTTCAAAGACGGCTCGCTGCAGGCCGCGGTAACCATGACCGGCCGAGACGTCCAGCTCAATACCGCTTTCGGCGGCCAGCAGATTCGCCTCAATGTCGGCAATGTTAATCTCGACTTTAGCCTCGAGGCGGTCATGAGGTTCGACAAAGCCAGCCAGACCCTGTTCATGCGGCCCACCGTCTCCGGTAGCGACCAGCAGGGAACGCAGAACAAGGAGGTTGGTGATCTTATTGCCGCCCTGTTCAACGATCAGGAATTCCCTGTGGCAGTCGATAACCTGCAGCCGATCATCACCGACATCGGTACCAGGGAGCTGATCATCAACATGAGCATCGAAGACGTCCGCCTCAAACCCAAGACTCTGGTAATTCTGCTCACACCGAAGACCAGTGTGAAGAAAAAATGAGGTCCTACCCGGTGGTGTTGACAGCGCCCAACACGCGGATATAATCAACGATACGAAGCAGTGTTACCGATTCACAGGAGACCTTTTCTAGTCAAACCAGAATTCAATTCTGACTGATTATCTGTTGTCGTTTTTGATAAAAAGAATTATTATCAACTACTTTTTTTTGCAGGAGGAGCCCGCAGTGGTTCCTTAACTAACCAACATCTTATCTGGAGTGGAACATGAGCAAGACAAAAGAGAATCTGGAAGCTGCATTCGCCGGCGAATCGATGGCCAGGAACAAGTACACCTTTTTCGCCAAAGTTGCCCGCAAAGAAGGGTACCACTACATCGCCAAGCTTTTCGAAGAAACGGCGATCAATGAAATGCGCCATGCCAACGATCATTTCAAACTTCTGGGCGGCATCGGCGATACCATTGCCAACCTCCAGGAGGCGATCGATGGGGAAGATTACGAAACCACAACCATGTACCCCGATTTTGCTGCAGTTGCCAAAGAAGAGGGCAATATGGAAGCAGCCATAAAGTTCGAGCAGATCGGCAGGGTGGAGGCCGATCACCGTGACCGCTACAAGAAGCTTATGGCCCGCGTTAAAGCAGGCACCGTCTTCACCAGGGACGAACCGATCACCTGGAAGTGCAGCCTCTGTGGCTACAAGCACCAGGGAACCGAGCCGCCCGAGAAGTGCCCGGCCTGCCAGCATCCCAAAGAGTATTACGAACCGGCCAACCTCGACAACGACCTCTAGAGAGGAGAATCGAACCGAATTTCACGGTTCATCGGATAATAAAAAGAGCGTTCTCGGCCTAGGTCGAAAACGCTCTTTTTAATTTTCGGCCCCGATTTTTCGATATCTGCTTGGCGATACCCCGGTCCAGCGTTTGAACGACCGGGAAAAGGTGCTGAGGTCGGCAAACCCCAGAATAAAGGCAACTTCAGTCAGATCGTTGCGACTATCTTTCACATAGCGCTGGGCCAGATCTTTTCGAGTACTGTTCAGCAGGTCCTGGTAGGTGGTACCCTCGAGTTTCAGGTCCCTTTGCAGTTTACGGGTGGACATACCGAGCTCTTTGGCAACCGCATCCACAGTTACCTGGCCATCGGGCAACTGAGCTGCCAGCACCTTCTGCACCGAACGTATCAACCTTACCTCTGAGAGCCTGGAAACATAATCTTCCATTATCCGGTCATGGAGTTGTGCCAGATATTCATCACCGCTTCTCAAAGGCTTGTCGACGTCGCTTAGGGAGAGGGACAGGACTGGGGCGGGCCGATTTAAATCGACCCGGCATTTGAAAAACTTCTCATAGCGGTCCAGACATTGATGCTGATTATGGGTCATCTCAACCCGTTTTGGATTCAACGGCTTGTTGAAATTGAGACGGCAGCTGCTCAAGATAAAGGTGAGGGCTGCATCCTCGCGAGATGGTGGCCAAGGTATTTCCTCGCTCCAGTTCAATTTGACGTGCAGGCATCCGCGCTCCACGTCATCAACCAATTCGCCGAAACGGGCATCTGAAACAACCCGGTGATAGCGTATCAGCCGCTCGAGTCCTTTACGCACGGTTGAACTGGCCAGCATGGCATAGCCAATCGTACCAAAATGAGAGGGATGCCAGTGATCCGCGGTTTTCAAACCGAAACAGGGATCCTCGATAACCCTCTCCATCTCGAGCCAGAGAGCGGCCACCCCGTTGAGCGGATAACGGGCACCCGGCTCGAACAACAGATCCGGATTGAGCTCAACCCGGCGGAAAAGCTGGATCAGGATCTATGCCGTACTCTTCAAGGATCTCCCATAAAATATGCTGGATACTTGCAAGTTTGGTCAACAGCACCTCACTCCCCCTCCTGTCGGTTTTGTCGTAGAATGCAAAAAAATAGCCGCCAAATGCAAAGAATCATAAAATTTAAGCAGTATATTTACGATTAATTAATCGAGGTGGCCGGGCGGCAATTCCTTCCCCCTTTTCACCGGTCTATAAACCCCATATTGCCGTCCGGCCTCATTAAGTCAAACCGAACGATCTAACTCAAGCAGATTTCCCCAGCTTTCAGCAGATTACCACGACCCTTGCCGAGCATTCGGCGGGTCAGGAATTACCCGGCTCCATTCAGTTGTAGTATCCTGTACACAACAGTTACCGCTTCAGCCGCTGCGGGCTAAGGCACATTGTTATTTCCCCCCGACAATGGTAGAGTGGCGGCAATCCAATTCACCATGCTGCAACAAGGTCTTTTATGAAATTTCCGGCACTGAAAAAAGAGATTCACTCGCTGCTTATAAAACGGCTGATCGGCGTCTGTGTGGTCACCATGCTGCTGGTTGTCGGCGCCACCTGTTATCTTGAATTCAAACGACTCGACCAGGCCTTGCTCAACGATGCCGCCAAAGAAGCATCCCTGTTCATCCCACTCTTCCTAGAGCAGTATAATAACCATTCCGGAACCCAAAAGGTAGCTGCAATACCTGAATTTAACGACTCGATTGCTCACACTTCCTTTATCGATGTTCAGCTCTTTACCCCTGACGGATCTGTTTTTTTTGAAAAATCAGGGGCCAACGCCGGGCCGATCAAGCAACGATTCAGCGACAAGTCCAGCCCGCTCCAGTTGGGTGATGATCCCAGCGGGGCCTGGCTGGTCGCCGATAAAAGGATCTATCTCATGGCTGCTCTGCCGCTCAGGGGGCTTCAGGACGACGATATCATCGGTCATCTGCAGGGACTCTATCGAAGCTCATTGGAGGATACCAGAGCAATCGGTTATAGGATTCTTCTTTCCTGTCTGATTGGTGCCGGGGCAGTGATGCTCTGCACTATTCTTATGTACCCCGGTCTGATTTTCTTCCACAACCGCTTGATCAAAAGCAGTTCAGATCTTAATCTGGCCACAAATTTTCTGCTCAAACAGCTGGGCAGTGCCCTGGCCAAAAGCGATGTTGGTGTTGCCTCCCACAGTCACCGAGTGGTGATCTACGGCATTCGGCTGGCGGAAATTCATAAGCTCTCTCGGGCCCGAATCAGGAGTTTCGTTCAGGGAGTGTTCCTGCACGATATCGGGATGCTGGAACTGGACAGTTCGATACTGCTGAAGCAGGGGCCATTGGACAAAAAAGAACTTTCACTGATGCACACGCATGTGAAAAACGGCGTCGCCCAGATCAAGCGCTACCGCTGGCTCAGAGACGGTCTTGAGGTGGTGCGTTGTCACCATGAAAAATATGATGGAAGTGGCTATCCGGGCGGCCTGAGTCATGACAAGATCCCGCTGGAGGCCCGAATCTTCGCCATCGTCGACGCCTTCGACGCCCTTACCTCCAGACGACCCTACCGACAGGCAGTGGCACTGGACAGAGCGCTGGAGATACTCGAACAGGATTCCGGCTCCCATTTCGACCCGGTACTACTCGCTCCATTTATTGAAATCGCCCCGCAGCTCTATGGTATTGTCAGCAAACTGGAGGGAAAAGCACTCGAACGTGAGGTGCAGGGGGTAGTCAAGAAGTATCTGAAGCTCTAGGAGGGTCGTTCGCCACCGGCGGGTTTCAGAGTCTGACAATTTCATCGCCGGGGCTGACGCTGCCCCCTTCAATCACTTTGGCAAAGAGTCCCTCCCTGGGCATGATACAGTCTCCGGTTGCCTTTTTGATCGCGCAACCGCTGTTGTGGCATTCTTTGCCGATCTGAGTGATTTCCAGGACCGCCGAGGAGCCAATCCGGATCCTCTTGCCTATGCTCAGCGTTTCCAGATCGATACCATGAGTGATAATATTTTCTGCAAAAGCCCCTTTTTTCAGGGTTGGCAGAACCTCGCGCACCAGTTGGATGGATTCCGAAGCCAGCAGCGAAACCTGCCGATGCCAGTCGCCGGCATGGGCGTCCCCCTCGATTCCCCAATCGGCTTTCAGGGTGACACGCTCCTGCTCTTTTTTAACGATACCTTTCTTGTCACTGGTGCAGACTGCTTCAACGGTTGCCATAATTGTCAAATCCTTAGCCGCCGATTGATGCCATCGAGGGCTGCTCCGCCCTGCCGTTGGCGGACTCGGTCTGGTGACCGTCGGCAAAGCGTTTATTCAGACAGCCTCTAATGTTGTTCAGCAAATCTTGGTCGCTGATTCCTGCGCGGATCAATTCTTTGAGATCAAGCACTCCATTATCGTACAAACAGACTTTCAAAATTCCCTGCGGGGTAATACGAACCCGGTTACAGGTTGAGCAGAACTTTCTCGAACTGCCTTCAATGATACCCAGGCTGCCCGTGAAGCCCGGCACTGACGAACTCCCTGGCGGTGGAGCCATTTTCGCTCTGGCGCTGCTCCAGACCCGGAAACAGTTTCGCCAGCCTCTGGCTGAGGCCATAATCAACCCGCCGACCCTCCGTCTTCTCACCGGAAAACGGCATTTTTTCGATAAAGCGCATACTGAGCTGGTTGTCGTGCGCCAATTTGCCCAACTGGAGTATTTCGGAATCACTGGTTTCTTCCGACACCACCGAATTGACCTTTATCCGGATGCCAAGCTCCAGCGCTCCGTGGAGCGTTTTCAACACAGCCGACAAACGGTCGCGCCTGGTGATCGTTTCGAAGCGCTTCCGGTCAAGCGTGTCCAGGCTCAAATTGATTCCCGAGATCGGTAAGTCCTTCAATCTTTGCAAATAACGAGCGGTCTCGACTCCGTTGGTGGTAACGACAAGTTGTGTAACTCCGAGCTCATGCTTGAGACGTTCGAGAAAATCCATGCACCCTCGCCTGACAAACGGTTCACCCCCGGTAATCCGGATTTTCTCTATACCCATTTCGAGAAACAATCGAACCAGACGCTCGAGCTCCTCATAGCTCAGGGTTTCAGCATGAGGCACCGTTTCAACACCTTGTTCAGGCATGCAATAGGAGCAGCGCAGATTACATCGATCGGTGATGGCCAGCCTGAGATAGGTAATGATCCTGCCGTGATTGTCGATCAGCTGCGATCCACCACCACTGGTGACAATTGTTGAATTTTTTTCAGAGGACGCGTACATGGACACTCCTTTTCAAGTTCGGAAGGCTGCACCGTTTCCAGTCCAACCCTATCGGCCCCAGACCATATTTCCCTTCGATTATATTGGCTTCAATCTTTATGGGGAGACGTAGGACTTTCGGCTCGGAGTTTAGTTATATTGAAGTATTAATAGATCGGGGAGAGGAAAATGACAACGATTTATTTTATACCTTCTTTAACCGGTTGGCCTTTCTGGGTTCTCCATAACGTCAAGGCCAAGCCAATCGATCAACTCCGGGATTTCCGGTATCCGCCCGACACTTTTCAATACCCCGTCGATAAGCAGACCAGGAATTGAAAAGACCTGCAAAGCGATAATGGCTTCAAAATCGTTCACCAGTTCAACTGAACAGTCGAGTTCATGTTCTTCTATCAGCTGTTTGATTCGCTGCTCGACCTCTGCACAGAGGGCGCCCGGCGGCGCTGCTATCTGAATCTCCACCATCAGACGCCGTAAAAGAGTTTCAGCATGGCCAACAGGATGATCGTGTAGATTACCGAGGCCCCAAATCCTGCCTTCATGTAGTCCTTGGGGCGGTAGCCACCTGGTCGCATGATCAGGGCGTTGACCTGGTGGGTGGGCAGGATAAAGGTGTTGGAAGCGGAAACGGCCACCACCAGTGCTGTCAGCACCGGATCCGTCCCCAATTGGGCGGCCATATTCATGGCCAGCGGCACCATCAAGACGACGGCACCGACATTGGAGGCCACCAGAGAAAAAAAGGCGGTCAATAGCTGAAACCAGAAAGAGCAGAAGGATTGGGGTCAGGTTCAGAAAACGAGCCCAGAACCTTGTGGGCGATATAGGCGGCAGCGCCGGTATTTTCAAAGGCGGTGCCCAGCGGTATCAGGCCGGCCAGCAGAAACACCGTACGCCAATCAACCGCCTCGTAAGCCCGGTCGGCCGAGATGATCCGGGTGATGATCATGCCCAGGGCGCCGGTGAGCAGGGCAATTGACAGCTTGACTTTGAACCCCAGCACCAGGGCCAGCGACATAAATAGAAAGAACAGTGCACATTTGGTCCGTTCCGGCTTGAATTCCTCGCCGCGTATTTCTTCGACAAAAGCAATGTCCATCTTCTCGGCGATCAGCTTGAAACGCGGCCACTTGCCCTGCAGCAGCAGGGTGTCGCCCTGGACCAGCTTGGTCACATTGATGTTTTCCATGATGATCTGGTCACCGCGCACCAGGGCCAGGGCATTAACCTTGTAAAGCTCCCCGAACTTAAGTTCCTCCAGGGTATGACCGGCTAGATTCGAGTGGGGGATGACCACACCTTCGATGATGCCGCTCTCGTCGATGGAGTTGTCGCCGGCGAAAAGCTCCGGCTCCGCCCTGAGCTGCCAGCCCAACTCTGTGGTGAGGGTCTCGACCTTACTGTCGGAACCTATCAGCCAGAGAATATCACCGGGTTCGATCGCATCATCTCGGCCCGGGGCGAAATTTTTTGTATAGCGCTCCTCGCCCTTGGCGATGCCGACCACCGTCACATGGTATTTGGGCCGTAACTCGAGCTCGCCCAGGGTCTGGGCCGGAAAGTAAGAGGGCACAACCAGTTCGTAGCCCTTGCCAACCTCATCCCCGTAGATCTCCTGAAGCCTCTTATCCATGCAGTCTTCATCGATCAAACAGACATCTGCCGGGAGCAGTTTGCGACCGAGCACCACAAAATAGACAAGGATACCGATCAGCAGGGCAAGTCCTATGGGCGTGACGGAGAGCAGGCCCAGTGGGGTGAATTCGACATTGTTCACTACCTCCTGATTGTTGGACCACCACCCCTCCATCAAATCGTTGAGCATAATCAGCGGAGAAGAACCGACCAGGGTGAGACACCCTCCGGTAATGGCACAAAACCCCATCGGCATAAGAATTTTACTGGCCGGGATTCTGAGCTGACGGCCGATCCGCATGGTAGCAGGAAGAAAGAGGGCAGCGGCCCCGATATTCTGCATAAAACTGGAGATTATCGCCACCGTGGTGGAGATGATCACCATGATCCGTACTTCGCTGCTGCCGGCAATCTTCACGATGTATGAGGCGACCACATTCATCACTCCGGTCTTATTCAGACCGGCGCCGAGAATCATCACCGCAATGATCGACACCACCGCATTCGAACTGAGTCCGGCTATCGCCTCCTCCGGGCCGATCACGCCGGTCAGAGGCAGCAGCACCATCATCATCCAGCCGACCAGATCAACCCGCAGCAAATCAAAAACAAAGAGAAAAATCGCCAGGCCGAGGAGGCTGAAAACAATGATCATGTCGGTGGTAAGCACAGTGGGTTCCATACCCTTCTCCCGTTCCTTAATTCATTGCGATACAGGGGTACCTTCACTCTAATAGCCTGCTCAAGCAATGAAGTCAACCACAGAGACCCGAAATCAGACCCATTCATTTTCAAATGGCCGGCCCCAAAAAATATGATAAAATGGCTTCCAAAATTTTCTCATTTCAGGAGCGGGGCCATGTTCAAAAAGCGACAGGAAGCGATCCTATCTTTTCTAAGTGATAAGGGAATCGACGGTCTGGTGCTCAATGCCGGTCCAAGTCTGGTTTATTTCAGCGGACTCCATTTTCATTTATCGGAACGGCCAGTGGTGTTTTTTCTGGTGGCCGGGAAGAAACCGCTGATCGTACTTCCTGCGCTGGAAGAGCCAAAACTCGAGGGACTGGACTTCGAGATTGAGGCGCTCACCTACCCCGATGACCCGGCCCGCTGGCAGGAAGTATTTACTCACGGTTGCACCAGTGTCGGGCTGCAAGGACTGACCATGGGATTCGAACCCCGACAGTTCAGACTGCTCGAGTACCTCTACCTGAAGGTGGCTTCTGAGACGACATCGTTTGACAGTTGCGATGAAGCGATTTCTCAATGCAGATCGCTCAAAGATCAGGATGAGGTGAGCCGGATGCAGAAAGCGGTAACCATCGCCCAGGACAGCCTCAAATCGCTCCTGCCCCAGCTCAAAGCCGGCCTGACCGAACAGGAAGTGGCCGCGGAGTTGGCCATCGAACTATATCGTCATGGTTCCGAAAACCCCCTGCCGTTTTCTCCGATAGTCTCGACCGGCCCCGACGGCGCCAATCCCCATGCCAAGCCATCGGCGCGAAGACTGACGGAGGGAGACCTGCTGGTTATCGACTGGGGAGCGGCGTGGCAAGGATATACATCCGATCTGACCAGAACTTTTGCAATTGGGGAAGTCGAACCTGAGGCCAGACATATTCATGATCTCGTTAAAAAAGCAAACGAGGCGGGGCGGGCCGCTGCACGACCAGGCGCGACCTGCAGCGCCGTAGATATGGCAGCCAGATCAGTGATCGAGGCGGCTGGATACGGACCTTGCTTCCGTCATCGAACCGGGCATGGAATCGGTATGGAATGCCATGAGGAACCCTACATTCACGGAGGCAACATGGCTATCTTGAAGCCGGGGATGACCTTCACTATTGAGCCCGGTATCTATCTCGCCGGGAGATACGGGGTAAGGATTGAGGATGATGTACTGATCACTGAAAACGGCAGCAGATCGCTGAGCGACCTCTCCCGGGAGTTGCTTCCGTTAGCAGGCTGACACCAGTTTTCGGGACTAATTATATCATTACCGACAACAGTTCCACTCCTGATGTCATTCTTATTCGACCTAATTAATAACTATTTTATTTAAAAAAAAATATAGATTTTGATAATAACGTTATTGAATTTTTTTCCATTATGAATATATTAAAATTTCTAATTAATCATGATTCATTAATATTAATTCTTTGACAGTGTCAAGTTGTTCAAAACAATTAACAACATAGGATAAAAAAATGGCACGTAAAACAAAGTACGACCTCGTAAGTTTCAGGGACCTTGTGGTAGCCGGTAAGAGCAAAACTGAGATCATGAAGGACATGGATATTAAAAATCATCCAACCTTCAACAATCTCATGCTGAAACTGATGGATGAAGACAAGAAATACTATCAGGTTAAAGAAATTAAAAAAACCGGCCAAAAGAAACAGGCGACAGTAAAAATAGGTAAAAATCAGACACTTACCCTTTCATCGAAGATTCTTGCCGGGTCTGATTTCAAGGCTGGCGACAGCTTTTCTGTAAAAATATTCAAGAATAGAATTAACCTAACGATTGTTGAAAAATAGCTGATAAACGCACCATACTTAAGGCTATCTTTAAACATTCCGCCGGTGGTGAGCGACAGTGGAACAGTCGTTAACCGCCGGTTTTTTTTTGAGGGAAAAATATTGTTCTGGCCTGTTTCTTACTGCCTGCTTTTAACAAAAGGAGAGGCTCAGTCAGGCTGCGCCAGACTGATAGTAATGGGGTCATAAGGTTCATAGGAAACGCGGTCCGGTAACATTATTATGGAGCAGTTCGGCGCCTGATTCTTCACAGGATAGCCGACCATCACACGCCCCCCCTCCAATCGATAGCGGCCGTCTTTGAAGCAAAGCACATCGGCAGACTTGAGTGCAACTGCGTGCTCAAGAAAACCAGTCAGCCTCTGGTTGTAAAACGATCTCATTCCCTGCATCTTTTTCATCAGCGGGCCAAGCAGTTCGAGAAATAAAATGCGCACCGCGGAAGGGGGACCGGGAAGGCCAAAATAAAGCTTATCGCCCAAGAGCCCAAACAGCGTTGATCTGCCGGGCCGGATCTGCAGGGAGCGATACAAAATCTGGGCTCCTTCCTCGGGCAGCAACTCGCCAAATAAATCATATTTTCCGGGGCCTACCCCGCCCGTACTGATGACGATATCGACAGCGGATCTTTTAATGGTCGCCAGCAACTGTCTTATTGCCGTCCGGTCATCGGCAATGACACCATGACCCTCGGCCCGGCCGCCGAATTTATTCACCAGGTTTTCAAGCAGCAGATGATTGGAAGAGTATTTCTGACCGTTTTCCAGTTTCCCCTCAGACATTACCAGTTCACTACCGCTGCAGAAAAATGCCACCTTGGGTCTTTTAAAGACCTCAACACTACTGTTGCCTGCCGCAGCCAGAAGTGAAAGATGGTATTCATTCAACCGAGTGCCGGGTTCGACAAGCAGTTCCCGGGCCAAGCGTTCACTGCCCTGTCTACGGATAAAGCGGCTTGGGCCTGCCAGCATGGTTCCATCGACAATCAGTTCTGCACCAGAAACCCGGCAATCCTCCTGGGCAATGACCCGCTCCGCACCGACCGGTAGCAGTCCCCCAGTCATAATTCGATAGGCCTGGCCAGGTTCGATTTCGACATTATGACAAAACCCAGCCTGGATTTCGCCCTCGATGGTAAAGGCCTGCCTGCCTCCTCCGGCAGCCATGCCTGCACCACAAATCGCATAACCATCCCTGGTAGACTGATCGTAGCCAGGAAGCGGCTGCCTGGATCGGTTGTTTTCGGTGCAGACACGGCCAAAACTGTCTTTCAGCGGCACCATCTGTCGGCCACGCTCCGGTGCATGGCCAAGTATCAGATGTAATGCCTCATCGAGCTGCATGTATCCCCTCCTTATCGACAAATCAAAGCCGAAGCCTGCTCAGCCTAGCATAGCGATCCTATTTCTTCAACTGGGGCTGGCCTACAATCACCAAAATAGTTTGACACAGACACCTATCTGTGGTTATTTAGTTTGTTTTGTTAACTTCGATTTTCCCCGCATGGTGGTTGACCAGTTCGTCACCATGTAACGTACTGATATTAAGACCCTAGCGTCAAATAGTGGTGTCGTCATCTCTTTCCAGCAACAGGGACACCCCGAGAGGATGTAAAAATGAGCAAGAGAACGTTTCAACCAAGCAATATAAAACGCAAAAGAAGCCACGGTTTTCGTGCCCGGATGAGCACCAAAGCCGGTCGTGCCATTATCAACGCCCGCAGAGCCAGGGGCCGCAAACGACTTTCCGCCTGATTTCATTGCGGCAGTTTGGTCTTCCGAAATATTGCTTATTGCGGAAGAACTGGGAGTTTGATGCGGTATACAGGCACGGCACGCGGCTGCACGGCAAAGGCTTCTCCATTATTTTTATCGCCAATGACCGTGGACATAGCCGCATCGGAATAAGCATCAGCAGAAAGTTGAAAGGAGCGGTTACCAGGAACCGAATTAAACGGATAGTCAAAGAGTCGTTTCGGCTGAACCGGGAGCAATATCCTCCCGATGCAGATATCGTTGTCACTGTGCGACCCAATTTTTCGCTTAATTCTCCCGATTCCGTCACGGAAGCAGTGATAAATTTAGTATCCACCCCAGCGCAGTAATCATGGCACCCGACAAGACGCACGGCCTTGTGGCCCGCACCTTAATTGGGCTGATTCGGGGATACAAATATGTCTTATCACCTCTGTTCCCTCCTGCATGTCGTTTCTATCCAACCTGTTCTGCATACACTGTAGAGGCAATCAATAAGTACGGTGCCATAAAGGGAGCCGGAAAGGGATTATGGCGCATTCTGCGCTGTCACCCGTTTTCCCGGGGCGGATACGATCCGGTGTAAGCGCCGGCGAGAGCCCCCACGTTCTATCGGCGACGCTTCCTGTCGGCAACACAAAAGGATCCAGCGATCATATGGACATGTATAGAGCCTTTCTGGCTATCTTAATTTCTTTCGTCATACTACTGGGCTATCAATATTTTTTCATTGGCCCCGCCCAGCAGGAACCGGTGGTACCCGAACAGGCCGCCGTGCAGCCACAGCCGGATCAACAACCGGCCCAGGCTCAGATCACCGCACCGCCACCGCTGCCCCAAGCCCAGACTACAGTTCCGCAACCATCGACTGCCATCGATCAGCGTTCAGCCAATGAAGTCAAAATCGACACCGACCTCTATACAGCCACCATCAGTGAAAAAGGTGGCGTAATAACCAGTTTTCTGCTGAAAGATTTTCGTGAAGAGAAAAACGATGAGGCCCCCGGTGTCGACCTGGTCAAAACCGATCAGGCCCAGGGCTACCCTTTGAGTTTTTCCTGGGGATCAGTTTTCGAAAGAGATACGCTCTACACGCTGGACAGCACGGACGTGCAGTTCGACTCCAGCACCAACAAGGCAACCCTCACTTTGAGAGCCCTGAGTCCCAACGGACTGGAGGTAATCCGGACCTATCACTTTAACCGCAGGGAATATCTGATTGAACACGAAGCAGTGGTGGTCAACAGGAGTGGACAGACTCTCCAGGGCTCAGCAGGACTGCACCAGAGGAACCTGCCTTTCGGTAAAATTACCAAGGCCAGCAACTGGCTGTTCCGAGGACCATCCATGTTTGGGGAAGCCGGGCTGCAAAAGTTTAAACTCAAAGAGTTCGATGACGGTCCACAGACGGTCCAAACCAATATCGACTGGGTGGCCTACGAAGGAACCTATTTCATGACCGGCGTCATCCCTGCCGACAACTCACAATCGATTACCATGGATGCAGAGGAAGAGCTGGTCACCATTGACCTCCACTCCGCGCTTGAAACACTGGCTCCTGAGGCGACCAACGCCTACAAATATAAGCTGTTTTATGGGCCCAAAAAGCTCACTCTGCTCAAGGAGATTGGCTATAACCTTGGGAAAATAATCAATTTCGGCTGGTTTGACGTCATTGCCAAACCAATGCTCTATATGCTCAACTGGTTTTATTCGGTGGTTCATAATTACGGCCTCGCCATTATCCTGGTTACCATCCTGTTGAAAGCCATTTTCTGGCCGATCACCCAGAAAGGGCTGAAATCTATGAAGAACATGCAGAAACTGCAGCCCAAGGTGGTCAAACTCAAAGAAAAGTATAAAGACGACCCGACCCGCATGAACCAGGAGATGATGAATCTCTACAAGACCTACAAAGTAAATCCGCTGGGCGGCTGCCTGCCGATGGTCCTGCAGATTCCTGTGTTTTTCGCTCTTTATAAGGTACTGTTGCAATCCATTGAACTGCGTCACGCCCCGTTCATGCTCTGGATCAATGACCTCTCCGCACCCGACCGGCTTTATCTGGGCTTCGACATTCCGTACCTTGGCGGCCTGCCGGTCCTTACTTTGTTGATGGGTGCCTCGATGTTTCTGCAACAGAAAATGACCCCCACCACGGCTGACCCTACCCAGGCAAAAATCATGATGTTTCTGCCCCTCATTTTCACCGTTATGTTCGTCAATTTTGCCTCGGGGCTGGTCCTTTACTGGTTTGTCAACAACCTGCTCTCCATCCTTCAGCAGTATCTGATCAATCGTAAGAATAAGCCGGCACCAGCCGCCGGTTGAGCAGACGAGCAGAGAAGACCCCATGGTGGAATAACACGAACCAGAGATACCACATGTCATCTAAAACTAAAGACTTTTACGGAAAAAATGTGGCCGAGGCAATCAAGGCGGCCTGTGAAGATTTTGGTGTTGCTCAGGAAAACCTCACCATCGAAGTACTCGAGACCGGATCCCAGGGAATTTTCGGCCTGATACGCCAGAAAACCCACATCAGGGCGAAAATTCAAGAAGAAGAGACGGTCGAAGAACCGGGCCCGGAAAAAAAAGCTGCCCCCCCACAGAAGACGGCCAGCAAAAAGAGCCCGGCTCGCAGCCCCAGAGACAAGGAACCAGTTCGCCCCAAAGATGAGCCGGAACCTCCGCCAGCCCCTGAACCCGCGGCCGAAACATCGATTGAAGAGGACAATTTCGAAGATAATGGGAGCACCAGCAAGGCTCCGGTCGAATTGTCCGAGGCTACCCTGGCAATTATCAGGGATGAATTGACCAGGGTACTCGAATTGATGGAGTGCCCCTCGACAGTGACGGTTGACAACGAAGCCGGAACCGCCCATTGTCGGGTCAGCGATGAGCACCAGGAAATCCTGACTGCTCAGGAAGGGCGGGTACTTGACAGTCTCCAGTATCTGCTCAGAAAAATTGTCTCCAAAAAGGTAGAGGGGCGGGTCCAGCTTACCATCGATGTGGGCGATTTCCGTGAGAAACGGTTCCAGGAGCTCAAAGAGCGGGCCGTTGATTATGCTGCCCTGGTAAAGGAAGACGGCAAGACCCAGGTTATCTCGTCACTCAACCCGTCGGAACGGCGAGTGGTGCACGTCGCCCTGCAGGACGATCCTGATATCCGGAGCCGCAGCGTCGGCGAGGGATTGTTTAAAAAGGTGTTGATCTACAAGCCGGGAAAGGGGCGGAACAACAATCGGAAGCGGGGCCGCTCCAGATCTCGCAAGAAAAATGATAACGGACCCCAACAAGAAAACTCATAAATTCAGCTGTAACAGGTTAAAGAAACTGTAACCACGCTCTGACGACAGGTCTGGCAACAATGACCGGCTTGCGGATTTTGGAGAACCATAGATGAGTTCCCCAGCCCTCGATAATCGAACCATTGCCGCGATTTCCACCCCGCCCGGTGCGGGCGGCATCGGCATTATCAGGATCAGCGGAGCCGAGTCGCTCCCCATCCTCAAGAGCATATTCAGGCCAGCCCGCGCCCCCTGCTTATTTAGCTCTCATCGCTTCTATTACGGCACCATCAATGATCCCCAGCGGTCCAAACTTCTCGACGAGGTGCTGGCGGTGTTTATGCAGGCTCCCCAAACCTACACCAGGGAAGATGTCGTTGAAGTCCACTGTCACGGCGGGTTCCTGATTCTCCAGTCAATTCTGGAGCTGATACTTTCTCAGGGAGCGCAGCTGGCCCAACCGGGTGAGTTCACCAAACGGGCTTTCCTGAACGGCCGCATCGACCTGACCCGGGCCGAAGCAGTGATTGATATCCTTTCGGCCCGCACCAGGAAGGGGGTCGACCTGGCCCTGGAACAGATGAGCGGAGCCCTCTACAAAGAGGTAGACAGACTGCGCTCCTCGCTGGTCGAAATTCGCGCCCTGCTCGAGACCGCCATAGATTTTCCAGAAGAAGAAATCGAAATCGCCGATCACCAATCCATCGCCGTTAAACTACAGGAGGAGGTGCTCGGCCCGCTTAGAAAACTTATCTCCCAGGCCGACGAGGGCCGCATCGTCCGGGAGGGGGTCTCCATCGTTATCGTCGGTCGGCCAAATGTCGGAAAATCGAGTCTGTTAAACACCCTGCTGCAGGAAGAGCGGGCCCTGGTGACCTCGATTCCCGGCACTACAAGGGATACGATCGAGGAATATATCGATATTCACGGCATTCCCGTCCGCATCATCGATACGGCCGGCATTCGTGAGGACGTCGAGGAAGTGGAACAACTCGGCATCAAACGGGCCAGAGAGTCGATCAACCGGGCAGACCTCGTACTGTTTCTGGTGGACGGCTCAAGAGCGATCGACTCAGATGACGCCTCCCTTTTTGAAACCGTAAACCACAAACCATTTATTACGGTCATCAACAAATGCGATCTCGAGCAGCAGCTCGAACGACAAGCGCATCCTCTTATAGTCGCGGACGCTGTCGAAATTTCGGCCCGGGAACAGACCGGGCTTGAACGCTTGAAACAGCAGATTTTCCGTCATCTCACCGGCGGCAGGGAGCAGTGGCAGGAAGAGGGCTGCACCCCCAACCTCAGACACAAAACCGCCATGGAGAAAGGGCTGCAGGCGCTCACTCGGGTTGAGGAAGGACTGAAGAGTGGCTTGACCAACGACCTTATCGCCGTCGACCTGCTCGAATGTTTCGATCATCTGGGCGATATTGTCGGCGAAACCACCACCGAAGATGTGCTCGACGTAATTTTCGAAAAATTTTGTCTGGGTAAATAAGTAGGTAAACGGAATCCCATGAAAAAAACCCAGAACATCTCAGTCTACAGCGACATCGACTGGCAGCTTCTCTGGCAGCAGAGCCGCTCGGAGAAATCTTGGAAAAGCAAGAATGCCAGAGACTGGGACAAAAAGGCCGAAGCCTTTGCCGGCCGGACCAGAGACTCGGCCTACGTGGAGCTGTTTCTCAAACACCTCGACTTGGACAAGGATACCAGCGTACTCGATGTGGGCTGCGGCCCCGGCACTTTGGCCCTGCCGATGGCCACGCAGGTCAGGCAGGTAACCGCCCTGGATTACTCACAGGGAATGCTCGAACTGCTCGAGGAGCGGGCCCGGCAAGAAGGCATCACCAATATCAGAACCGTACACTGCGGCTGGGAAGATGACTGGTCAGAATTCGACATCGCTCCCCACAACCTGGTGATTGCCTCGAGATCGATGAATATTCCCGATCTTGCCGGAGCATTGCAGAAACTCGGACACTACGCCACCGACACCATCCATGTTGCCGAGCGCATCGCCCCCTCCCCGTTCGACCCCGACGCCTTTGGTGCCCTTGGCAGGGAGTTCAATTCGGGCCCCGATTACATCTACACCGTCAATATGCTTTATCATCTGGGCATCCACCCCCGGATCGAGAGGCTAGAGCTGTCGCGGGAACTGCGTTTCGACAACCTGGACCGGGCTGTTGAGGGCTACGCCTGGATGTTCAAGGATCTGCTCCCCGAAGAAGAGCAGACCCTTGAACATTTTGTGAAAAATAGGATTATTAAGCAGGAAGACGATCACCTCATCGTCAAAAGGGACAACCCGCAGCGCTGGGCTCTGCTGTCATGGTCCAAAGATGACATAGAACCGAGCTCATGAAGCAGCCGACCGGGATTACACTATATGCCTGAACTCCAACAATTTGATATTGCCGTCATCGGCGCCGGGCATGCCGGTTGCGAGGCCGCCCTGGCGGCCGCCCGCATGGGGTGCAAGACCCTGGTCTGTGTGATCAATCTCGATACCATCGGGGCCATGTCCTGCAATCCGGCCATCGGCGGACTGGCCAAAGGCCACCTGGTGCGTGAAATTGATGCCCTGGGCGGTGAAATGGCCAAGAATATCGACGAGACCTCAATCCAGTTTCGCCGTCTCAACACCAGCAAGGGACCGGCGGTGAGATCTTCACGGGCTCAGGCTGACCGGCTGCTGTATCGGCTGCGGATGAAAAAAATCCTTGAACATCAGGAGAATCTGACCATTCGCCAGACCACCGTGGATTCGCTGATCGTCAAGAACAACCGGATCACCGGGCTGCGCACCTCGCTGGATGAAGAGGTTGAAGTAAAGGCGGTGGTCGTGGCCACCGGCACCTTTCTCAACGGGCTGATTCACGTCGGGCTAAAGAACTTCCCGGCTGGAAGAATGGGAGACACTCCCTCTCTGAGCCTGGCCGCCTGGTTTCGGGAGCAGGGGTTTGCGGTGGGCAGAATGAAGACCGGCACGGTGCCGCGCCTCGATGCCAACACCATCGACTACTCGGAACTCGAGCCCCAGCATAGCGACCAGCCGCCGGCCTTTTTCTCCTTCACCAACAAGGGGGAATACCGGCAGCCCCAGTTTCCCTGTCATATCACCTACACCAATGAGAACACCCATCAGATCATCAGGAATTCCATCGACCAGTCACCGATGTATGCCGGTATTATCGAGGGAGTCGGCGCCAGGTACTGCCCCTCCATAGAAGACAAGGTCATGCGCTTTCCGGAAAAACCCAGACATCAGATTTTTCTGGAACCAGAAGGAATAGAAACCACCGAAGTCTACCCAAACGGTCTGCCCACCAGTCTGCCTCTGGCCACCCAGGTGGCAATGATCAAGAGCATCAAGGGGCTGGAGGAGGCGGTGATCGTCAGGTCGGGGTACGCCATTGAATATGACTATGTCGATCCGCTGGAGCTGCTGCCGTCGCTCGAGACCAAAAGGGTTCGGGGACTTTTTCTGGCCGGCCAGATCAATGGCACCTCGGGTTACGAGGAAGCCGCGGCCCAGGGCATTATCGGCGGCATCAACGCGGTCCACTATTGCCGCAACATTGACCCTCTGGTGATAGACAGATCCGAGGCCTATATCGGTGTGCTCATCGACGATCTCATCACCAGAGGCACAAAGGAGCCGTACCGGCTCTTTACCAGCCGGGCCGAATACCGATTGCTGCTGCGCGAGGACAATGCCGACGCCAGACTCTCGGAAATCGGTCATAGAATTGGTCTGCTGCCCAAAGCTCACTACGATTTCTTCGTCGCCAAACAAAAGGAGATTGAGAGCGGCATCGAACTTCTCGAAACTACCTGGCTGAAACCATCGGCCGACATCGACCCGCTACTCAGCCGCCTGGGGAGCACAGCTCTCAAGCAGAAATCCAGCCTCGCCGATCTGCTCAGGAGACCGGAGCTGACCATCACTGACCTCTGCCAGCTCTGCAGCGAAGATCAACTACAGCCTGTGGCAGATCTGGGCAACGCCCGGTTCAGGGAGGATATTCAACTCAGGGTCAAATACAAGGGTTATATAGACAGACAAAATGAGCAGGTCAGCCGCTTCAAGAAGCTGGAGTCGACCCGTATACCCCTGGAACTAGACTACTCGGAGCTATCCGGTTTATCCAACGAGGTGGTCGAAAAGCTGAGCCGGGTCAAACCGTTGTCACTGGGGCAGGCATCGAGAATCTCAGGGATCACCCCGGCCGCCATCTCGATCCTGCAGGTCCATCTCAGAAAACATCGCCCCCGGAGTGCTTCCGGACCCGAGCAAGTTAGGGGAGAATAACACCGATGCTCCCTTTTCCCGACATCGATCCCGTGCTGCTGCAGATCGGTCCGCTGCAGGTTCGCTGGTACGGCCTCATGTACGTGCTCGGCTTTGCAGCCTCCTACCTGCTGGTCAAATATCAGTTGAAGCAGCGCTCCTTTCCCGAGTTGCAGAAGCAGTTCGAAAACCTCAACATCGCTCTGATCATCTCCCTGATCATCGGCGGCCGCTTGGGTTATGTCCTGTTCTACAACCTTGACTACTATCTTGCGCACCCCTGGGAGATACCGGCCACTTGGACCGGCGGCATGGCGTTTCACGGGGCGGCCATCGGGCTCTTTTTCGGAGGATTGTGGTTCTGTCGAAAAAAGAAGATACCGTTTTTTAAAGCTGCCGACATCTACATGGTCACCATACCCATTGGCCTCGGCTTGGGCAGGCTGGGTAACTTCATCAACGGCGAACTATTCGGCCGCCCCACAGACCTTCCCTGGGGGATGGTATTTCCCGGTGGTGGTTCGCTGCCCCGCCACCCCTCCCAACTCTATGAAGCCTTCTTCGAGGGACTGCTTCTCTTTGTCCTGCTCTGGTCACTGCGCGGCAAACCATACCAAACGCAGCGCTTGTGGCCCCACGGCTCGCTGCTGGCCTTATTTTTTATCGGTTACGGTTTCCTGCGATTTTTAATCGAGTACACCAGAGAACCCGATGCCCAGATCGGCCTTATCGGCCCCTTTTCAATGGGTCAGATACTCTGCAGCCTGATGATCGCCGCCGGTCTGCTTCTCTGGTATCAGCTGGTCAGGGCCGGACAGCAGAAGTAGCGTGAAGCTTCAGTTCTTTTTAACCAGCGTGCGCAGTTTTTTACCAGCTCTGAACTTGACCACATTATGGGCAGGAATCGAGATGGTCTCACCGGTCTGAGGGTTTCTACCCTTCTTTTCAGCCCTTGGGGAGACATGAAAGGATCCGAAACCCGAGACAATTACCCGTTCCCCTTGCTCCATTGCCTTACCCATATTGGTGAGAAAAGAGTCGAGCGCCTTTGCTGCGGTCACTTTGGTCACTCCGGTCGATAGTGCTATCTTTTCAATCAGTTCTGCTTTGTTCATCGAATTTGTTCCTTGATTTAGCCTGTTACTGCAGCTTGCAGCGGCGTGGAATGAAACAATTCAGCAGATCAGAAGACCAGAGCTTTCAGAGGCTGAGAGGGTTCCTGCGCCCTGCAGGCAGAGAATTTCAGGCCACAGATTTACCTTCATCGAAACTAAAAAACAATCCGGATAACCACCCGGTTTTGGATGGGCAATTTTACCTAATTTCGAGGCCCTTGAGGCTCGGCTCCCAGCTCAATAGATGGTTGGGGGAAAAAAACGGAAATCTGTTTTGCCGAGGAGGTACGCCCGGAAATTATTCCTCGAGGGTGACATAGCCGTTCTTGATTGCAAAGTTGACCAGATCGACAGAATTATTCATCTCGAATTTTTTCAACAGACTGGCCCGATGGTGATCAACGGTTCGAGGACTGAGGCTCAGTTTGGCAGCGATCTGCCTGGACGTCATTCCGTCGACGACCAGTCCAAGCACCTGTTTTTCCCGCTTTGTCAGGCCCTTGAAAGTTTTGGAAGACGAAGGGTTTCTATAACTGTTGAGCATCTCTTCGGCAAACTCATTTTCCAGACAGGGAGAAATATAGGTTTTACCCTCGCGGATCTTACCAATGGCCGACATTATTTCCTGTTCGGTGTCGCTTTTAACCAGATAACCGTCTGCCCCTGCCGCTATGGCCCGACGCAGGAATCTGATATTTTTGTGCATGGTCAGCACCAGGATCTTCAAGGCCGGATAGCGCTTTTTCAGTATTTCGGTGAGCTCTATGCCGCTCACTTTGGGCATCGAAATATCCAGAATGAGCAGATCGACGATGGTTTCTTTGAGCCTGTCCAGCAATTCATCACCGTTGCTCACTTCTCCAACGACTTCCAGATAGTCGTCACTGGAAAGAATTATCTTGATACCGTGCCGAATCAACACATGATCGTCCGCCAGTACTATCCGGTATTTGTCCTGACTCATCTCCATAATCAGTCTAAATTTTTCTCGGTACGACGTTTATCTTTGCACATTCCGGTTCCAGGATACATTGGTCACAATGCGGGGCAACCGGTTTGCATTTTCCCTGTCCAAAAGCTACCAGAACCCGGTTGACCTTTTTCCAATATTTTCTGGGCAGCTTTTTTCTCAACGCCATCTCAGTATCCAGCGGCGTCTTCGTACGCACGTATCCCCAGATGTTCATAATCCGGTGTACATGGGTATCGACACAGATAGCCGGTTTATCAAAGGCGACTGAAAGTACCAGGTTGGCCGTTTTCCTCCCGACTCCGGGCAGTTTCACCAGCTCCTCAATGGTGTCGGGAACGACTCCCTGACAGCTGTCTCTCAACAGCACAGCTGTTTTCTGCAGGTGAATCGCTTTGGTTTTATAAAACCCCACGGGATAAATGAGATCTCGAATCTGTGCCACCGACAGCTCGGCCAGGCTGTCAATGTCTGGTGCTGAATCGAACAGCCGGGACGAAGCCACGGCGGTCACCTCATCCTTGGTCCGGGATGAGAGAATGGTGGCGATCAGCACCCGATAACTATCACGGCTCTGGACACCGATAAGATCCACCACCGGCACCCGGTACTTCATCACCTCTATTTCCAGTCTATCGAGAAAGCTCCCTATGTTGACCAAATAGCACACCAGAAACAACTAAATTTAACCCTTTTCACTCTACCTCGCCAATTTTACATGACAAATCAGATATAACAAGAATCTTCCCCAACTTTCTACTATCTCTGCTCTTTTTTTCGATCGATCGACCTCTCGACGGCTGAGCCAGGAAAATGAACCAAAAAGTAGATGGCAGCGCCACACGTTCTGCGGTACTAATGAAAGTCTTCAACCTCAGCTAGAGAAACCCGACGATAGACGATGCCAGAAATCACCATTCAACCGCTGCCGACCACGCCCAGGGAATGTCAGACTCGGGGTTGGGATGAAATCGATATTGTCCTGGTCAGCGGCGATGCTTACGTTGATCACCCTTCCTTCGGCGTAGCCCTGATCGGCCGGTTGCTTGAAGCCAAAGGCTATCGGGTGGCCATCCTGCCTCAACCCCGTTATGACCAAGATACAGATTTTCGCCGTTTCGGCAGACCCCGTCTTTTTTTCGGCGTCACTTCCGGAAACCTTGATTCGATAGTGGCCAATTACAGTTCCAACGGCAAGGTACGCGATTTAGACGCTTACTCCCCCGGTGGTTCACCCTGGCGCACTGAAATCCGCGAAAAGAAAAACCGCTACCGTCCAGATCGGTCCGTACTTGTCTATGCCAACCTGGCCAGAAGAGTTTTTCCTGAAACACCGATCATACTCGGCGGTATCGAATCATCGTTGCGCCGATTTGTCCACTTCGACTACAAGCAGAACCGGCTGAGAGGATCCCACCTGAGCGACGCCAAAGCAGATCTGCTCGTTTATGGCATGGCCGAAAGGGCGATAGTCCAGGCGGCACAATTTCTGAACGACGGTCACCCCCTGGAAGGTATAGCCGGCGCCTGTGTAAGATTGAGCGAGGCGGAAATGGTCGCCTTTGAACTGGGTTGTGAGGAAAAAGGCCAAACCATGGTGAGGCTGCCGGGCTGGAGTGAGATCCAAGCTGACAGCAGTCGGTTCATAAAGGCCGAACGCATTATCGATCGTTATGCCCGCTCTCGGGCCGATCGAGTGCTGGTGCAGAAGCAGCGGTCCGCCTGGATTGTCCAGTATCCCCCCGCCGAACCGCTGACCTCCCGAGAAATGGATCAACTCTATGGGCTTGACTTCAGCCGCCGCCCGCATCCATCGACTCCCGATGTACCGGCTTACAAGATGATTAAAAACTCGGTGACCGTGGTTCGCGGCTGTTACGGCAATTGTTCTTTCTGTGCCATCACCAGGCACCAGGGACCACGGATCACCAGCCGCACGGTGGACTCGGTCGTCGCCGAGGTCGACCAGATTTCATCCCGGCCCGAATTTGACGGTACCATCACCGATCTTGGCGGGCCGACTGCCAATCTTTTCGCTACCCGGTGCGCCATCGGCTCCTGCCCGCAGCATGACTGCCTCTATCCAAAAATCTGCAAAAATTTAATCTTCAACGAACACCTTTTCCTCGAGTTGCTCGACAAGGCGGCGGGTCTGAACAGGGTAAAGCATCTGTTTGTTTCCTCCGGCCTGCGGCTTGAGCTGCTGCTGCAGACCCCGAAGTTGCTTGAGAAACTGATCCGAGACCACACTCCTGGCAATCTTAAAATCGCCCCCGAGCACACCGAGGCCGAGATCCTGGCCCTTATGCACAAAGAAGGGCATGATCGGTTGGTCAGCTTCGTCGAACTTTTCAGAGAGATTAGTAAAAAACTCCAGAAAGAGGCGGGGCTTACCCCCTATATCATTAGCGCCCATCCCGGCTGTACAGAAGAGCACACCCGCAGTATGGTGCAAAAGATGCAGCGGCTGGGCCTCTCTGTCCGCCAGTTTCAGGACTTCACACCAACCCCGGGTACTTTATCGACGGCCATGTACGTAAGCGGCCGCCACCGGGATAAGGACACTCCCATAAAGGTCGCCAGGAATCAGTCGGATAGAACGCGGCAGCGCAGGATTATAGAGCGGGCATTTTCGGGGAAATCAACTCCTGACAAAATGGTCCGATCGGCTGCCAAACCGATACGAAAAAAAGGAAATTCCAGAAAAGATAGAGGCGGTAATTAGTTGGCGATATCCTCAACCGGGCGCTCCTGGCGGCTGCGCAGTTCATCCACGTGGCTGCCGATGGCAACGACCAGCGCCCGTGCCGTTCGATATTCACGCCTGCTGGCACTCTCCTCCAGGTGGTCCAGCAGATCGGAGAGACGGGAAAAGCCATAAAACCCCGCCAACCCTTTGACGGCGTGACTGGTCTTCTCCAGGATATCATGATCGTTGTCATAGAGGGCCCTGTGAATGACCATGATTTCCTCTGCTATGGTATCGAGGACCTTGGGGATCAGGGGAGCCAGTCCCCCCGACCCGTCGTCCACCGACGCCTGCTGATCACCAGAGTCGCCTGCCAGCTCTGCGCCGGCTGGCAACTGCCTTAAATGTCGCTTCAAAACAGCCAGCAGATCACTTCTTGAAAAGGGTTTGATCAGGACCTCATCGAGGCCCGATTCCAGGTAGGTTTTTTCCTGCTCCACAAAGGCGTGGGCCGTCATGGCAATTATCGGGGTCGGTCCAACCTCCAGTTTTGCTTCCAATTTGCGGATGTGATTGACTGCTTCGATTCCGCCCATCACCGGCATGCGCAGATCCATCAGGATGATGTCGTAGCGTTTATCAAGAAAGACTTTCAACGACTGCCGGCCGTTTTCGGCATATTCGAAAGTTACCGGAAGATCTTTGAGATAGTTCTTTATCACCTCGAAATTCAGGTAAATATCGTCAACCACCAGTATCCGGAGCGATCCCAAGGCCGCCGGAAGCCCGACTACTTGACGATACCGGGGATTGAACGAGTCTTCCTCGGAAAACGGCAGCCTGAGTTGTAC
The DNA here is from genome assembly GCA_963759125.1 of uncultured delta proteobacterium. Taxonomy (GTDB): domain Bacteria; phylum Desulfobacterota; class Desulfobulbia; order Desulfobulbales; family Desulfocapsaceae; genus JABDQA01. The sequence goes on along the minus strand of CAVWXN010000005.1, from coordinate 922,235 downwards.
GGTAAATGAACTGCCTGTGCCGACTTCGCTATCAATTTCAATCAGCCCGCCCATGGCCTCTACCAGACGCTGGCATATGGCCAGACCAAGCCCGACGCCGCTTCTGATCTTCCGGCCCCTCTGCTCGACCTGGGTAAAACGTTCAAAAATCAGCTCCTTTTCGTCCTCGGCTATACCGATTCCGGTATCTGATACTGAAAACAAGACGGACTCTCCGTCGTCATATTCAAGACCTGCAACAGACAAACAAACTCTGCCGCTGTCAGTATATTTTACCGCGTTGCCAATCAGATTGAGCAGAACCTGTCTGAGCTTCCTGGAATCTCCCAACCGGTCGATTTCGACCGAACCATCGTATTCCAGAGAAAACTCGATACCCTTCTCCAGGGCCAGATGGGTGCCCATTGCCTCGAGCCCGACGAGCAACTCTTTTAGATCGAAGGGAGTTTTGCTCACTTCGATACTGCCCGACTCGATCCTCGAAAATTCAAGGATATCGTTGATCAATTTGAGCAGATGTTCACCGGATAGCCGAAGGCTCTGCAGGTATCGTTTCTGACTGTCCTCAAGCCCCGTGCCGGCCAGTAGCTCCCCCATTCCCAAGACGATGTTTAAAGGAGTGCGGATCTCGTGACTCATATTGGCCAGGAAATCGGTCTTGGCCTGGTTCGCCTGTTCAGCCAAGGCCCGCGCCTGCTCCAGCTGCTGCATGGCCCATTTGGTCTGCTGGCGGTTCATATCGTCAAGCTTTTCCTGGCGCAGCAGACGCTGTTCCATCCGCGAAATTCTGCGCTTCAGATAGCCAATTTCCTGATCCGCCCTTTCCAGCTGTTGCTTTAGGACTTCTGTTTCGGTCATGATTGATTTGAACTGGATCGCAGGGCCACCAATACGCAGGTATCACTGTGAAAATGAACCGGCTGACCATTGACAAAAGGACCGATTTCACCATAGCAGTAGAATCCAAAGAAGGGTACCTGCAGACCATCTTTTTTTAGAACTTCAAACTCTTCATCAGTACGCGAGCCAAGTACATGCCGGCGTGAGGTACAGGAAAACACCAGGACGATATCAGGTTCAGCTCCTTCAAACACAGACAGAACCTGGGCGGATCCGCGATGGCCCGAATTCAATGTGTCTTCACGGGTAACCTGAGTTATCCTGACCTTGCAGGGTTCTTCGAATCGACCAACAAAGGAGATACTGCCGTTATTTCGATTAACCTCCACCGGATCCCTGAGCACAAAATCTTGACTATCACCGGTATAGACGGCAAGTGGAAAAAAAGACAATTCACGGTCCTCGATATACTTACCAAAAAAACGTTCATAGAATTCAAGTGCAGTTACACCGTCAATGGAATGGATAACATTCCCATTAACTTTATCTACGGGATAGTAGTTACCATAGGGTACCGGTCCCGTGGCGATATTGATGCCCATTTCCACGTCTCCACTCATCAGCAGGATTGGCATCGCATCACTAAATAGTTCTTTACCGAGAAACTGATAGGTTTTTATGATTCTGAAACCATCTCCCGCTGAACCACCAAATATGGGCAAACTCTCACCCATTCCCGACCGGAGACAGGCATCGATCGGCACGTTCATGGTTGACATACCGTCTGGCAGTACCAGCGCCATGGTTGGCTCCAGGCCCAATTTAGCTTTGGCCCGCCGATATGCTTCTGAGATTGAATATTCTGTGCTCTCCGAAATATTCTCAGCAACGGCTGCAGCAAATGAAATTTGGTCGCAAATCAGCAGCAGCAGCGCCGATGAATCCTCTGTAAAGCCCCTCTGCGGGGTGATCTCACCATCGGTGGTACAGCCGATTAACTCGATGTCGGGAAAAGCCTCAGCAATTACAGCCAGCATCTGTCCATAGTCCGCCTCCAGGCAGGAGGTAAAGAACAGACCCGCCGCCGCACGTCGGCCGCCCAGCTGATCTCTGCAGTCGGAAACCACACTGCGCACGCCGGCGAGGGGATCAAGATCATCGCTTACACTGTAAACACTCTCTAACATCGATTCGCTCCTGTTATCCCGATACAGGGTTGGACCTTGGCATACCGGACCAAAGTTACTCCATTGTTTAAAAAACCTGGCTTAAAAGATCTGTTCAAGTGGATACGCTGCAACTGCCGCACTGTAGCATATTCTTGCTGCTTAATCTCTTAATTAATATCAAATAACAACATAAATTCAGCTGTTTGAAACACACAGTAGTCGGCTGGAAAATTGGTCAAACCGCTTAGCTTTCATCCTGCTAGAACCAGTCATTGGCTGAGAGACTTACCACCTCGTCGATGGTCGAGGCGGATAACAGCAGCATGAGCAGCCGGTCCAGGCCAAAGGCAATTCCCGCTGCCCGATCGAGCCGATCAAGATCGGCGAGAAATTTCTCCGGCATGGGCGGCGGTGCACCGTCTCGCTGTTCGATTCGATCGAGTTCCTCCTCGAATCTAGTCCGCTGTTCGTGAGCATCGGTGAGTTCGCTGAACCCGTTGGCCAATTCCAGACCAGCAATATAGAGTTCAAAACGTTCGGCCAGGGTAGCATCATCTTTTTTCAACCGGGCCAGAGAGGCGCATTCAGCGGGGTAATCGCAGAGAAAGGCGGGTGACTGCAAACCAAGGTGCGGCTCGATGTCAATGGCGATCACCTCATCGAACCTCTCAGAGTAGAGTGCCTCTTCAAGCGGCATGGTGCCCCACCGGGAAAACGCTTCGGCAACGGTGACAGTTGCCCACTCTTTATCGACGACCATGGTCCCGAAACAGGACTTGGCCAGAATGGCCCGATACTGCTCCCGCTGATTGAGCCCCTCAAGCACATAGTTGACAAGAGCTCTGCAATCGGCCATCAGATCAAAGTAGTCGGCATCGCTGCGGTACCACTCGAGCATGGTAAATTCTTCCAGGTGGCGGGAGCCCCTCTCGTCGGCTCTGAAACAGGGGCAGATCTGAAAGATATCCTGACCTCCCCGGGCCAGTATGCGCTTCATACACTGTTCGGGGGAGGTCTGCAGAAACCAGGAACCCGAAGCGATGGGAGTGATGTTACTTTCAGGCAGCAGCACCGGCTGCCTGATAGGGGTGTCTACCTCGAGAAAGTTCTGGCCGCGGAAATAACTGCGCACCAGATGAAAAAGGGCTGCGCGGAACTGCAGCCCTCGGATATCGAGCATCGTTACTCTTTTACTCGGGTTACATATTCACCTGAGCGGGTATCGATCTGGATTTTATCCCCCTCTTCGACGAACGGCGGCACGTTTAACTGGTAGCCGGTCTCCACGGTGATCGGCTTGGTATCGGTGCCGGATGTATCGCCTCTGGCCCATGGATCTGCCTGGGTGACGGTGAGATTAACAAATATCGGCAGACTGATGTCTATGGGACGGGGACCGAAAAACAGCACCTCCACCTCCATATTGTCGACCAGATAGTTGATATTGTCACCCAACTGCTCACCGGTGAGAAAGAGCTGTTCATAGTTTTCCGTATCCATGAAGTGATACTCTTCAGCCTGGTTGTAGAGGTACTGCATCTTGCGCTCTTCCAGCTCCGCCTTCTCGAATTTGTCGTTGGAGCGGTAGGTGTTGGAAAACTGAGATCCGGTGATCATATTCTTGAGTTTGGTGCGATACAAGGCCTGACCTTTACCGGGTTTTGAGAACTGAAAGTCGACGATGATATGAGGTTCATTGTCGATTAATATTTTCAAGCCTTTACGTAGGTCTGATGCACTAAACATGAGGTCTCTCCATAGAAATCTGTAAATCTGTGGTACGCTATCAGGAAGCTAAAACATCCTGTTAAAGCTGCAACTATACCTGCCCGGAGTCCTGTTTGCCAACAGAATCTAGCCCCACGTTCTCCAAAGACAAAAACGAAGTGATTGACTCTCCGAGGCTGCGATCCATAACCAGTTCATATAAGATCACATCAAGAAAATGACTCCCTGGATTTGCCTGCTGGGGCAGCCGTGATAGACTTTCCGGGCCTGCGTGGTCAGCCTGATCGACGACACACTGAAAAACCGATCGGATGTCGGCCACAGAACGGCCTCTAACGATCGGTAAACATTTTCAGCGCTCCGTCGGGCCTCCGCAATGCAGTCCCGGAAAGTCCACCAAGGCTCAAACCGTTTCATATCCGCCTTGACTTCCAGAGGCGGCAAAGGGGCGGAGTGTGCATCAGCGGCAGGCCCCTCCGGCCAGAGCGTAGCATACGGAGTCGCTTTGCCGCCCAAGATTAGACATAGAAAAACGAGCACCGCAGCCTCAGTCAATCAATCCCTGCAGCTAATGGTTTCCACCTCAAAGATCGGTGGTTGGATCCGATTGTTTATTGCCGCCAACCACCAAACTATTTATATATACTCCATGAAAAATTCCCGCTCCAGAACCGTAGGCGTGCTATCCGACACGCATCTCTATGAGCTCGACGACACATTCAGGAATCAAGCTGTACATGCTTTTTCAGCCTGCGATGCAATTATCCACGCCGGAGATCTGACCAACAAAGACATTCTCGACGTCTTCAGAGACAAAGAACTCTATGCTGTCCACGGCAATATGTGCGGCTTTAAAACACGTACGTCGCTGGCCGAATCATTAGAATTCACCATCAACGGCTACCGATTCGGACTATACCACGGTGACGGGATCGGTTATGATATGGAAACCGGACTCATATCCCGCTTTGGAGAGGCTGACTGCATTATTTTTGGTCACACTCACCAGCCGCTGGTGCATAAATTCAACTCAGTACTTTTTATCAATCCCGGTACTTTTCGGGGGACCGGCCGGTACGGCAGTTCGGGAACCTACGCTATTCTGACCATTGATGAAAGAGGTCTGTCGGCCGCCATTCATACGCTGCCGCCCAAGTTATAGAATGAAATCCTTATGGACTCCATGGAGAATGGGGCATGTGCTCGGCAAGGAGCCCCATCCTCCCCATTGTTTGTTCGAGCCGCCGGGAAATCAGTCCCACTCCCGAGAGCTGCTTCTGCTTTACCGGGATTCCGCACGGCTCTGCCTGCTCAACCGCTTTCCCTACGCCAACGGCCACCTTCTCGTTGCACCGGCTCGTCATGTGGCCTGCATTACCGATCTTGGGGCAGCTGAGCTGCAGGAAGTGAATGATCTGGTCCAGAAAGCTGTCGAAATTTTATTAGAGGAAATAAACCCCGACGGCTTCAATGTTGGTTTGAACTTAGGACAAGTAGCCGGAGCTGGAATCGACGACCATATCCATTATCATATTGTGCCGCGCTGGCAGGACGATCACAATTTCATGACGGTGTTGGCCGAGGTTCGGACGATTCCCGAGCATATAGAAAAAACCTACGACAGATTGCTGCCCCGCTTTCAGCATCTTTCCCGTTCACATCACAGATAGACATCCGTAATGAGCTCACCTCCGAACATGACACCGATGCTCAGGCAGTATCTGGAGATAAAGGAAGAGTATCCAGATGAAATTCTGTTCTATCGGATGGGCGATTTTTACGAGATGTTTTTCGAAGATGCCGAGGTTGCCTCGAAAATTCTGGGCATCACCCTGACCTCGCGCAACAACAAGGCCGACAAAGCCCGAATCCCCATGTGCGGCATCCCCTACCACGCCGCCCAGACCTACCTTGCTAAACTGGTCAAGGCCGGCAAACGGGTGGCCATCTGTGAACAAACCGAAGATCCTTCCCAGGCCAAAGGCATTGTCCGCCGTGAGGTCATTCGGGTGGTCACTCCAGGAGTCACCACCGATGATCAGATTCTGGAAGAGAATGAAAATCGTTACGTCTGCGCACTGAGCAGATCCCTCTCCGAGCACTTGCCGCAGTGGGGCTTCAGTTTTCTGGATTTGAGCACCGGGGAGTTCTTGACTGGAGAGCTCGAAGACGATTCAGCGGTACCCGAGCAGTTAGTGGACCACCTGACTCGTATGTCGCCTGCCGAGTTGTTGATCAACGAAGCAAAACAAGCAGATTTTAAACCGCTGCTCGAGCTGGTCACTCTGCACCTGCCTGAGATTTGCATCACTCTGCGCAACGATGACCTGTTCCACTTCAAGGAAGCCAATGAGGATCTCAGCGCCCACCTCAAGGTGATCAATCTCGAAGGGTTCGGCTGCGGATCCATGAACCAGGGTATTGTGGCGGCAGGAGTGCTTCTCGATTACGCCAGGGAAACGCAGAAGAGTGATATCAACCATATAGAAAAACTGATCCCACTCAAAGGTGATTCGGTACTGCTCATTGACGATGCCTCACGCCGTAACCTGGAGCTGACCAGGACCATCATCGGCAACAAGCGCGAGGGTTCTCTGCTGGCCGTGCTGGATAAAACCAGAACGCCTATGGGTGGGCGGCTGCTACAGAATTATTTGCTTCAACCCCTGCAGGATATTGAGGCGATCATTGAAAGGCAGGACTGCGTCAATTTTTTCCACAACAACCCGTCGATCAGACAGCAGTTCAGAGATTATCTCGATGCCATCTACGATCTCGAACGCCTCAACTCGAGGATGGTGCTCGGTCAGGGCAACGGCCGTGATGCGGTCGCCCTGCGCCAGTCACTTTCCGTTCTCCCCGACATCCATGCTCTTCTGAAACAGTGCACCGTAGCCGGTCTCAAACGAATCAGCGACGACTTTGACGAATTGACCGAACTGGCCGAGTTGCTGGAGCGCTCGATCGGCGATGAACCGCCGGTCACCCTACGTGACGGCAACCTGATCAGAGAAGGATACAATGAGGAGCTGGATGAACTCATCCACCTGCTGCGCGACGGCAAGGCGCTCATTCTTGGACTGGAAAATCAGGAGCGTGAAAAGACCGGCATCGCCAAACTAAAAATCGGCTACAACAAGGTTTTCGGCTACTACATCGAAGTCAGCAATGCTCACCTCGAGAAAGTACCGGAACATTACCTGCGTAAGCAGACCCTGGTTAATGCCGAGCGCTATATCACCCCGGAACTCAAAGAGTTCGAAAGCCGTGTGCTGACAGCACAGGAGCGCCGTCTCGAGCTTGAGTATCAGCTTTTCATCGATATCAGAACGACCCTGGCCGAAAACAGCTCCCGCCTCTTGCAGACCGCCCAGTTTCTGGCCCGTATTGATGTATTTACCAACCTGGCTGAAATAGCCCGGCAAAATCACTACACAAGGCCCGAACTGACGAGCGATGGAGCTATCCAGATCAGTGACGGCAGACATCCGGTAATCGAACGGTCGATGGCAAGCGGAAAATTCGTTCCCAACGACATCAGTCTGGACCAGAGCCGAAATCAGGTGCTGGTCATCACCGGCCCGAACATGGCCGGCAAATCCACCATCCTCAGACAGACTGCACTTATTGTCCTGATGGCCCAGATGGGAAGTTTCGTTCCGGCAGAAACGGCGGTGATCAGCGTGGTCGATCGAATTTTCACCCGGGTCGGGGCCATGGACGATTTGCGCCGGGGACAATCGACCTTCATGGTGGAGATGAATGAAACTGCCAATATCCTCAACAACGCCACCCCTCGAAGCCTTGTTATTCTCGATGAGATAGGCCGGGGCACCTCTACCTACGACGGTTTGTCGATCGCCTGGGCGGTGGCGGAAGCCCTGGTAGAAAAAGATGGGAGCGGGGTTAAAACCCTTTTTGCCACCCATTACCATGAGCTCACTGAACTGGCCAAAACCCATGATCGGGTGCAAAACTACTCGGTGGCTGTCAAGGAGTGGAATGAGACGATTATTTTTCTCTATAAATTGATCAAGGGCGGCACCAGCCGTAGCTATGGTATTCAGGTCGCGGCGCTGGCCGGGGTACCCGATGAGGTCGTCACTCGGGCTCAGGAGATATTGAAACGCATCGACAAGACAGATTTCGATCACCGGGCCGTCACCGGGAAGAAATTCAGCAGCCCCGGCAGAAAGGAGCATCCCAGCCAGCTTCAGCTTTTCGCCGCACCCGGCCATCCACTGGCCGATGAGCTCAGAAAAATCGACCTCGACGACATGACTCCCCGCCAGGCTCTGGAACAGCTCTATAAGCTCAAGGCGCTGATAGATAAGGGCTAACCCTGCCTCTTCGAGTTGTTTTTTTCTTGCAGACTGTTTATATAGATCCTAGTTTATGATAATTTACAGAAAATATTATGATTTCCAGCAGTCACCTCTTCTATTCGTATTGTTTAGACTGACGAAGTGAACAGATCTCTTGGTTTCGCACTAATACTTCTCACCCTCCTGGCGTTTACGTCTGGAGAACACCGGGCGTGGGGAACGACGCCAAGCTGAAAATTACTCCAGTAAGTCAGATCTCCAGGCTCACTACGAGAAGGCGAAATTTTTCTACAATCAACTCAATAACTCCCCTAACCTGGGCGACAAAAGAGAGAACTGGCTCAAAGGCGCCGGCAATTTCAGGCGGATCTATCTGGCCGAGCCCAAATCCGAACTGGCCCCGGCTTGTCTTTTCATGCTCGGCCGCCTCTATTACGATGTCTTCAAAAAATTCGGCCAGGGAATTGATCTCGGTGAGGCCATTTCCTACTACCGTGACGTCCACACGCTGTTCCCCGGCAACCGGTTGGCCGACGACGCCCTCTATGCGGTGGGCGTCATTCTCTTTGAAGACGTGAATGATCCCAATCGGGCCGCCGAGACCTTCGCCAAAATCATCTCTGATTATCCGGACGGCGATATGGGTTCGCTTAGCCGAGACTAAATTAAAGCTGCTGTCCAAAGACTTCGATATTCCGTTGCCCGAAGAAATGCTTGGTACCACTCCGCTGGCCAAATTGACCAATGTAATGCCGGTTAAATACTGGTCTTCAAAAGATTACACACGGGTGGTTGTGCAAACTTCAGGGCCGACCGCCTATAAGGAAGAATTGTTGGAGAAGATCGGTAACCGCCCTCGGCGGCTGTATATCGATTTTCAGAACAGCTACATCGAACCCCGCTATCGATCGCCTATTCCAATAGAGGATGGGCTTTTGAAACAGGTTAGAACCGGTCAGTTCAGCCCCGACACGGTCCGGGTAGTGCTCGATATTCAGTCAATTTCCGATTACAAGATTTTTTCACTCCCAGACCCGTTTCGGGTCATAATCGATGTCAAAGGACAGAAGAAAACAAGCGACCTGGCCCTGCTTGAACCTTTATCGCCCCCTCCGGCGCCACCGCAACCTCCCAGTCAGCCTCGGCCCCTACCGCAACCTCCGGTTACAGAGGTGCAACCGGGGCCTCCGCTTCCTGTGCCTGAGCCTGAAATAGATCAAGCGCTGCCCGAACAACCCGAAGGTGAACAAATCGCTGAGCAGGAAAATCTGCCGGAAATCGACTCTCAGCCCCTAGAATCGGAGAGGATCGAGGCCTACCAGGGCCCCATCCAGGTCCTGAGGGAAAACAGGAAGCTGGCAGCCCCTGGTAGTAGTATCGAGGACATGAGATTCGAAGAACCGATCCCGGCCGATAAACTTTCACTGGCGCAGCAACTGGGCCTTGGCATTGGAACAATCGTCATTGACCCGGGTCATGGCGGCAAAGACCCTGGCGCCATCGCTTACGACATGAAGGAAAAAGATATCGTACTGAAGACGGGACAGAGACTTGCCGCTCATCTACGCAAGAAGCTCGGAGCCACGGTTATCCTGACCAGAGAGAACGACACCTTCCTGCCGCTGGAGGAGCGGACCGCAATAGCCAACACTAATTCCGCCGATCTTTTCGTCTCCCTTCATATAAATGCCCATCCGTCCCCTGACATTAGGGGCTTCGAGACCTATTTCCTGAATCTCACCACCAACGCCGAGGCCATGCGCGTCGCCGCCAGAGAGAACGCCACCTCCACCCATCAGCTCAGCGATCTGCAGGACATCCTTTCAGATATCATGAGAAATTCGAAGATTAGCGAATCGTCGAGGCTGGCAGGAAGGGTCCATCAGTCAATCGACAGCGGCCTCTCGGAAACCCATTTTGCCCTGAAAGATATGGGCGTCAAGCAGGCCCCCTTTTATGTGCTCATAGGTGCTGAAATGCCAGCGATTTTGATAGAAATTGCCTTTATCAGCAACCCTGAGGACGCCAAGATGCTTGGCGACGATGAGTTCATTGACAAACTGGCCGAACAGATCTCCGACGGAATCAGCCAGTATGCCAACGCCAATGTCGCCTCTGCTCAATGAGATGTAAACTCACTTTGAACTAAAGAGATACTTTTACATAGCGATATAAGTTCAAGTCGCCCATTCAGTCAAGGCGCGAGCGAGGAGTCGGCGGAGCAGCCTGGTAGTGCTGTGAGCAGGCACTGAAGCTAGCAACGCAGCATGGTGGTATGGATTGGACTTATGTCGCTATGTAAAAAAGAGGCCGTCCCCTAATGGAGACGGCCTCTTTTTATTTGTTGTTCTTGGCTACTGCTATTTGAAATTTGCAGCCTTCAACCGGATAAGGGCGCGCTGCAGCGATGCTTCAGCCCGTGCCAGGTTAATTGATTCATCATGCGCAGATGCCTGGGCCAGGCGCTTCTCGGCTCGTTCCTTTGCTCGCATCGCTCGCTCAACATCGATCTGGTGACCAAATTCCGCACTCTCCACCAGAAAGGTAATTTTATTATTGGAGACCTCACAAAATCCGCCGCTGACCATGAGGTATTGGCGATTTTTGCCAGTTTCATATGACAAAATACCCGTCTTGATGGTTGAGAGGAACGGGGCATGATTAGCCAGAACACCGAAGTCACCTCCATACCCGGGTGCGTTTACGATGTCAACGTCTTCACTGACCACCGCACCGGCGGGAGTTACCACTTCTAATGCAATCTGCTGTGCCATTTATTCTACCTCTCGTCTAGTAAGTACCACAGCACTTACTGGGCTGCTTTTTCGATGGCTTCTTCAATGGTTCCAACCATATAGAAGGCGCTCTCCGGCAGATCGTCGTGCTTGCCTTCAAGAATTTCCTTGAAGCCTTTAACGGTATCTTCTACCTTGACAAATTTACCAGCGATATTGGTAAATACTTCTGCCACGTGGAACGGCTGAGACAGAAATCGCTGGATCTTACGAGCCCTGGTAACCGTAATCTGATCCTCTTCGGAGAGTTCGTCCATACCAAGAATGGCGATAATATCCTGGAGATCTTTATATTTCTGCAGGGTTACCTGAACACCGCGAGACACCTGGTAATGTTCCTCACCGATGATATTGGGATCAAGAATCCTGGAGGTTGAATCGAGAGGATCAACCGCCGGATAAATACCAAGCTCGGTAAGCTGCCGGGACAGAACAACCGTACCGTCAAGATGGGCAAATGTTGTCGCCGGGGCAGGATCGGTCAAGTCATCAGCAGGACATAGACACACTGTACCGCTGTGATCGAGCCTTTGGTTGTCGAGGTAATACGTTCCTGAAGGGCACCCAGATCGGTGGCCAGAGTCGGCTGATAACCAACGGCTGACGGAATACGTCCGAGCAGCGCGGAAACCTCGGAACCAGCCTGGGTAAAACGGAAAATATTGTCAACGAAGAAGAGCACGTCCTGTCCTTCCTCATCACGGAAATACTCAGCCGCGGTCAGCCCGGTAAGACCAACACGGGCGCGTGCTCCCGGAGGTTCAGTCATCTGGCCATAAATCAGTGCAGCTTTGGGCAGTACGCCGGAATCCTTCATTTCCTGGTAGAGGTCGTTTCCTTCACGGGTACGCTCACCAACACCGCAGAAAACCGAAATACCACCATGATGCATGGCGATGTTATTAACCATCTCCATCATGATAACGGTCTTGCCGCAACCGGCACCGCCGAACAGTCCCATTTTACCGCCAAGCGGAAATGGAACCAGCAGGTCGATAACCTTGATGCCGGTTGCCAGAACGCGAACCTCGGTGTCCTGCTCGGTAAAAGCAGGAGCCGGACGGTGAATCGGCATGCTCTTATCGGATGTAATCGGCCCGAGGCCGTCAACCGGACGACCAACGACGTTCATGATCCGGCCCAGAGCAGGCTCGACCGACAGGTATCGTAATCGGTGAACCGCTATCACGGGCTTCCATGCCGCGAACCAGACCATCGGTCTGATCCATCGCAATACAGCGGCAGACATTGTCGCCGAGATGCTGGGCAACTTCGACAACCAGGTTATCGGGCTTCATCTGAAATAGCCGGGTTGCTGATCATCAGCGCGCTCATGATGTTCGGCAGGTTGCCGGCATCAAACTCCACGTCAACAACAGGTCCGATAACCTGTAAAACTTTTCCTATTCTCTGCTCACTCATCGGGCCTAACCCCTCCTATAAGTTTTGAGATTATCTTGAAATGTCAGTTATTATCATTTAAGGGCTTCGGCACCGCCGACGATATCCATCAGTTCTGCGGTAATGGCAGCCTGACGAGCCTTGTTGTACAATATTGTCAGATTCGAGATCATGTCCTTACAGGCGTTGGTGGCATTGTCCATGGCCGTCATCCTGGCGGCATGCTCACTGGCTCCAACCTCGAGCATGGCATGATAAATCATGACGTTGAGGTAGAGTGGCTGAAGCACGTCCATAATCTCCTCAGCCGAGGGTTCGTAAATATACTCACCGGAAATCTGCGGACCGCTCTCCTCTCCTTCGACTGCCTCTATCGGCTGAACCGGGAGAAAATCCTTAGTGGCCGGTCTCTGAATCGCCACCGATCTGAACTCTCCATAACAGACTTCGACCTTGTCAGAACCTCCATCGGCCAGGAAATGTTCGGAAACCTCAGTGGCTATCTCCCGGGCGTTAAACATCTGGAACGTGCCCATGATATCCCCGTAGGTCTTACGAACTTTGCCGGTCTTTTTCAGAATCTGAAATCCCTTTTTACCGACGCAGACAAAACTGACTGTCTTTCCTTCCGCTTCATACTCCTTCAGCTTTCGTTCGGCTAGCTTGATGATATTGGAGTTAAAGGAACCGCATAATCCTCGATCGGAAGTGATAATAATCAGTTCCACCGATTTAACATCCCGTTTTTCCATCAACGGGTAACTGCCGCCGGTGCTGGATCGACCCGACAGATTCGACATCGCCTCATTGAACTTGGCAGTGTAAGGCCTGAAGGCCTCCATTTTATCCTGGGCCCCCCGCAGTTTAGCGGAGGCAACCATGTTCATGGCTTTGGTGATCTGTGCGGTCTTTTGACACCGACGATCTTTGTTTTGACTTCTTTTAAGCTCGGCATAGCTGGACCTTTGCTAAATTAGTTAAGACCTTTCGTTGCCTTGAACGTGTCACCAAAACTGGTCAGGGCTTTATCGAGTTTTTCTTTCAGACCATCGTCAAATTCCTGTTTTTCTTTCAGGTCGCCGTAGATGGAGGGGTCATTGGACTCGATGTAATTGTAAAGCTCTGCTTCGTAGTCGGCCAGGGTCTCAACCGGCAGTTCATCCAGCCAGCCGTTGGTACCGGCGTAAATGATACAGACCTGCTTTTCCATCGGCAGCGGCTGGTATTGCGGTTGTTTGAGAATCTCAACCAGACGTTCACCACGGGTCAACTGGGCCTGAGTTGCCGCATCAAGATCCGATCCGAAGGCCGCAAAAGCCGCCAGCTCGCGGTACTGAGCCAAGTCGAGTCGCAGCGTACCGGCGACCTGCTTCATGGCTTTTACCTGAGCGGCGCCACCGACACGGGATACGGACAGACCGACATTGATGGCCGGGCGTACACCTGAGAAGAACAGGTTAGGCTCCAGGTAAACCTGGCCGTCGGTAATGGAAATAACGTTGGTCGGGATAAAGGCGGATACGTCACCGGCCTGGGTCTCGATGATCGGCAGTGCGGTCAGCGAGCCGGCCCCGAGTTCGTCATTAACTTTTGCTGCTCGCTCAAGCAGACGCGAATGGTTGAAGAAAATGTCTCCGGGGAAGGCTTCGCGTCCAGGCGGACGACGCAGCAGCAGGGATAGCTCGCGATAGGAGACGGCCTGCTTGGAGAGATCGTCGTAGATGATCAGCGCATGCTGGCCGTTATCGCGGAAATACTCTCCCATGGCGCAGCCGGCAAACGGGGCGATGTACTGCATCGCGGCCGGATCCGAAGCACAAGCGGAGACCACCGTGGTATAATCCATCGCACCATGCTTTCTCAGTGCTTCAACGACGAGAGCAACCGTCGATTTTTTCTGACCAACCGCCACATAGATGCAGTGCACATCGGTCTCTTTTTGAGCAATGATTGCATCGACGCAAAGAGCGGTTTTACCAATCTGACGATCACCGATAATCAACTCACGCTGGCCCTTGCCAACTGGAGTCATCGAATCAACCGCTTTGGCACCGGTATACATCGGCTCATGGACACCCTTTCTGGCGATAACGCCCGGGGCCAGAACCTCGATCTTGGAGGAATGCTCGGCATTGATCGGCCCCTGGCCGTCAATTACCTGGCCGATACCGTCAACGACGCGGCCTTCCATTTCGGGGCCAACCGGAACCTCAGCGATGCGTCCCGGTACGTTTGACAATGTCGCCTTCCTTGATTCCCGCAACATCGCCGAAAATGGCGCAACCGACGTTGTCTTCCTCGAGGTTAAGAGCAAGACCCATGATGCCGCCCGGGAACTCGAGAAGCTCCATGGCCATGCAGTTCTGCACCCCGTAGACACGGGCAATACCATCACCGACGGAGATGACGGTTCCGGTCTCGTCGAGGTCAACACTGGTCTCGTACTCACCAATCTGGTCCTTGATAATTTGGCTGATTTCTTCGGCTTTGATCTGCATCTATTCTCTCCCCTTAATGGAACCTTTTAAACTTGCAAGCTGAGTCTTGATGCTGCCGTCCAAAACAAGATCTCCCACCTTGGCAATGACACCGCCAATAATGGAAGGATCGACTGAAACCGTCAGCTCAACCTTCTTGCCAGTTATCTTTTCGAGTGTATCCTGTATTTTATTTTGTAAATCCGTTTCCAATTCAACGGCTGAAACCACCGTACCGTGGCTGATGTTTTTGTCCTCATCAACCATAATCTGGAATACCTCGGCAATCTCGGGAAGTATCGCCGCCCGCTTCTTTTGAACGAGCAGGTTCAGGAAGTTGCCCATGACCTTGTCGGCGTCCATGGAGTCAACGATTGCGCCCATGGCCTTTTCTCTGACATCGAGAGGATAGAGTGGATTGGTCAGGGCGTCTTCGACTTCCGGATTGGTTTCAAAAAGTGCTGCCAGCCCTTGAAGCGCTTCGCTATAGGCTTCGTACTTGCCGTCTTCCTTACCTATGGCGAATAACGCTTTAGCGTATCGTTTGGCGAGGATAGTCTGTTTCACTGTGCGGCCCCCACTTTATCTAGATAATTTTCAATGATCTTGACCTGGTCTTCAGGGGTCAGATTCTTGACGATCAGTTCCTCGGCCATAACCGCTGCCTGGTCGGCAACATCGTTTTTTAACTGGCGGCGAGCTTCGACGATCTCATTCTGGATGGACTGTTCAGCCTGACGCTTCATATCGTCCACTGCCTGCTCGGCTTTCTCTAGGATTTTGGCCTTCTCGACCTCAGCCTGGGCCACAGCTTTATCGACGATCTTATCGATATCTTTCTCCACCGTAGTCAGCTTGGACTCGAATTCGCGGTACTGCTTTTCAGCCTCTTCCCGCCGAGCCTCCAGGTCTTCAAGTTCGTTCTTAACCGCAGCCTGCCGGCCGCCGAGAGCCGAAGCTATAGGCCTGGCCCCGAATTTGACCAGAATAATCATCAGGGCAATGAAGTTCATTACCCGCCAGAACAAGTCCTTGAGTTTGGCCGGTGACAGGCTTCCTTCTCCATGACCTCCGCCATCCTCAGCGTGAGCATCGGTTTCACCATGGGCCGCAGGGGCTCCCTGTTCCGCGGTTGCGGAATGAGCATCTGCCGCCGGTTTTTCAGAAGCATAGATCGTTGTAGCTGCAATCGACAGCCCAAAACAGAGCGCCGCCAGCACTACGAACAGCCTGGATATGTGCCAGAAGTTATTCATGATTAGAGCGCCCTCCCCAGAATTTTGCTGGCCATGTCCGAGGCAAACCCATCGAGGTTGGCTTTCAGTTCTGCCTGAGCCGCACTGATCTGCATGTTGATGTCCGCCAACTGTTTTTCCTTGAACTGATCCACCTCGGCCTTGATCGATGCCATCTTCTCATCACCCGCAGCCTGAGCCTCGGCTCTGGCCGCGTCGAGTGCCGCCTTGGCCTTGCCGGAGGCCTTGGACATCTTGGCATTTACTTCTTCCTGGCGCAGACGTGCATTTTCCTCAAACTTCGTCACATCATTCTGCATTCCCTGCATCTTTTCAGACCGCTCCTTGAGGATCTTCTTGACCGGCTTGTACAGAACCCCGTTGAGCAAAAACATGAGTACCACCATGTTTATCATCTGAATCACCATTGTGATGTCAACTGTGACCATGTGCTATGCTCCTGATTTGCAGAAATAAAAAAACAAACATCCCCGAGGGAATGAAAGCTGAACTGACGACTCTCTCCTGAAGCGTTGCAAATAAGACCCATCAATAAAATGAATGGCCATTCACAACAGCTCAAAATCTTTACTGCAAATATTCGGTCATGTCAACTACTTTATCGTCGCCTGAAAGCTCCAATTCAAGCCCTTTTTCATTTACTTGGGCGACTCTTTTCCGGGCCCCAAAAAAGACCGGGCAAAGGGGCCCGATCCGGCTATTTTCTGGTCCACATTTCCGTGCCGTTGACGATGATCGATCCAGCTATACTTTGCTCGATTTTTCGACAATAGAGGGAACCGCAGAAATGGCCTCGGCGACCTTGTCTGCCATGGGGCCTCCGGCCTGTGCCATGTCAGGCCTTCCTCCTCCCTTACCGCCGACTATGGCCGCCACGCTATTGATCAGTTCTCCAGCCTTGAACCGATCAGTAAGATCCTTTGAAACAATAACCAGCAGTGCCGCTTTACCTTTTATTGACCCGCCGAGTACGGCAATACCCGAGCCCATTTTGTCTCGGACCTTGTCACCCACCTCGCGAAGCGTCTTGGGACTGTCCAGCTCGATTTCGGCAGCAATGACCTTGATACCGTCGACCTCGACACTTTTGTCCAGCACAGAGTCCAGACCCGAACTGGCCACTTGGGTGGCCATAAACGCCACCTGTTTTTCCAGTTTTTTCTGGGCTTCAAGCAGATGTTCCACCTTATCCACAAGTTCTGGCGGTGTGGCATTGAGCCTACTGCCGATTGCCTCCTCACGTAAGGCCATATCCTGTATCAGAGTCACCGCCTGGCGGCCGGTTACCGCCTCGATTCTTCTGACCCCGGCAGCAATGCCGCCTTCGCTGAGTATCTTCAGCAAACCGATATTGCCCGTCGCCCCGACATGGGTGCCGCCGCACAACTCTTTGGAGACCGGCTCAATGGAGACCACCCGTACCGAATCCCCGTATTTCTCACCAAACAGGGCCATGGCCCCTTCACTGAAGGCCTCTTCACGGTCAACAATCTTGACTTCAACCGCTTGATTTCTCCTTATCTGATCATTGATCTTCGATTCGATGGCACGGATCTGCTCGGGCTGCAGCGCCGAAAAATGGGTGAAATCGAAACGCAGCCGGTCAGGACTCACCAGCGAGCCGGCCTGCTTGACGTGGTCACCCAGGACATCTCGCAAAGCAGCGTGCAGCAGATGGGTGGCGCTGTGGTTGGCTTCGGTGTCTGCACGGTTGACTTCATCGACGATCAGATCGATCGGGTTGCCCGTCGCCAGCCTGCCGCTGACGATCTTCATATGGTGCAGGATGAACCCCTCGGCCTCCGAGGTGGTATCGTAAATCTCGGCCTGGCCGTCGCGCCACTCGGCCCGGCCGACATCGCCGAGCTGGCCGCCGGACTCGGCGTAAAACGGGGTCCGGTTGGTCAGCAATCGCACCGTCTGGCCGGTTTCTGCCTGGTCCACGACCCGACCATTCTCATCCAGCAGGCCTGTGACCGTGGCAGCCCCCCGGCGGGAACCATAGCCGGTGAACTCGCTGCGAAGTCCCGATTCGATCAGTTCCTTTACCCCCTCTTCTTTGAGCAGCAGCCCCTCACCCTTCCTCGAGGCCCGGGATTGGCTGCGCTGCTGTTCCATGGCCTCGTTAAAGCCACCATCATCGAAAGCAATGGCACGCTCCATCGAGATATCTCTGACGATATCAACGGGGAACCCGAAGGTGTCGTAGAGCTTGAAAATGAAATCGCCGCTGATCAGGGGGTGTCTTTCCCCTGCTGACGGGCTATCTCCTGATCGAGCATAGCCAGACCGTGCTCGAGGGTCTCACCAAAGCGGGCTTCCTCGTTATTGACAACTTTTTCCAGCAACTCTGCGGTATCGGTGAGGCGCGGATAGGCATCGATCATGGAATCGACGACCGCGATGCAGGCCTGATGCAGAAACGGACCGGTCAAACCGAGATTCCTGCCGAAGCGGATGGCCCGCCGCAGTACCCGCCTGAGCACATACCCTCTGCCCTCGTTGGAGGGCAGCACGCCATCGGCCACCAGAAAACAGGTGGCCCTGACATGATCGGCGATAACCCGCATGGCCGTGTCATCGGCCGCGTCATTGCCGTAGGTTCTCCCCGATAAACTCTCGAGCCTGGAGATTATCGGTGCAAAGAGATCGGAGTCATAGTTGTTGAATTTACCCTGCAGCACTGCAGCCACTCGCTCAAGCCCCATGCCGGTGTCGATACTGGGTTTGGGCAGCGGCACCATGGTGCCGTCTGCAAAGCGGTTAAACTGCATGAACACCAGATTCCAGAGCTCCAGAAAACGATCACAATCGCAGCCGAGGGCACAGTCAGCTCTGCCGCATCCAGCGGCTTCCCCCTGGTCGATATGAATTTCGGAACAGGGACCGCAGGGACCGGTGTCACCCATGGCCCAGAAATTGTCCTTTTCATCAAAACGGACGATGCGGCCTTTGGGCAAGGTCTCGATCTGCTTCCAGAGTTCCTCGGCCTCGTCGTCGTCTTCATAGATCGATACCCAGAGCTGACCCGGATCTATGCCAAGTTCAACGGTCAAGAACTCCCAGGCAAAATCGATCGCCTCCTTCTTGAAATAGTCGCCGAAAGAGAAATTCCCGAGCATCTCGAAAAAAGTATGGTGTCTTGCGGTATAGCCGACATTCTCGAGATCGTTGTGTTTGCCCCCTGCCCGCATACAGCACTGGCTGGTGACAGCCCTGACATAGTCCCTTTTCTCCTCGCCCATAAACACGGTTTTGAACTGCACCATTCCTGCGTTAGTGAAAAGCAGGGTGGGGTCGTCCTGGGGTACGAGTGAGGAGCTGTCCACGGCGGTGTGACCGTTGCGTTTGAAATATTCCAGAAATTTTGTTCGAATTTCGTTTCCTGTCATACGCTTCTTTCCGGTTTGAGATTTCTGCAGACATGGAGCCGCTGCTGTTGTGCACCTGCAAGCGATGCAGGGCAATAATGCAAAAATTAAGATTTTAGTAAAGTAAACTATTTTGTCAAACCAAATACTTCAGCAACACCACATAGCGGTTGCAATCGAAGGCTGGTGGATGGAAAAAACATCAGAAAGAAAACGGCAGCCGCGGTTCAGACGCCTTCGGCTTTCTTGGCTGCCCAGTCAATCTCTTTGCCTGCCGTGAGCAGGTCCCGGAGGGTAAGCACCCCGACCGATTGCAGTTTCTTGACCAGAAAAATGAACAGGTAGGCGGTCTGTAAGGCATCCTCGAGGGCGTCGTGGGCTTCGAAAAACGGCAGATTGAGCTCGGCACTGAGTTTTTCCAGATTATAGCGGCCGTCTCCCGACGGCAGGGCGCTGTCATAATCATCTAGCACCTTTCTTTTATAGATCTGGGCCATGCGCATGGTGTCTAAGCTGGGATTGGCCACGGTTCCTTTGAACAACAGTCTGGTGGCTTTGTCGAGAAAAGCCGTATCGATCTGAACACAGTGGCCGACCAGCAAATCGATTTCTATAAAGTTGAGAAACATCGGCAGGACATCCTCGAGCGGGGGAGCCGCGTCGAGCTGCTGGGGGGTGATTCTATGAATAAGGGTGGCCAGGGTATGTTCGCGATGTCTAGGACGGATATAATAGTGAAAAGTCTCGCTCAGATCGATCTGCAGATTCTTGATACGGACTGCGCCGATGGAGATGATCTCGTCCTTTTTGGGATTGAGACCGGTCAACTCGGTATCGAACACGACAAAGCTGCAGTCGCCGAATTTCCGGTTATGGTCAAATCGGGCAAAATGACGGTTGTTGGCGACGATAATCTGGTCTCGTCCCCGCAGCCAGGGAATCTTATCTAATATCTTTACCACTTAAGGGCCTTTCAGTTCCGTTCTCATGAGACTCTGCATTTTGGCAATAACCCCGAATCCGTCTTTGAGCATTCTTTTTTCGAGATCGCTGAGTTCTTCCGGATAGATATAATCGTCCGGCTCTTTTGCTTCCTCGATCTGGGAAAGTTGGCGTATGACCCGAAGCTGCATCTGCAGTTCATAAGCGTCGACCATTTCCAGGTAAAATTCTCTCTCCACTTTTTTCTTGGCAGCCAGCCGTTTCAGCCTGGTCAGCGTGTTCGTCTGCCTGATGCCATGCTTGAGGCTCAGAATCCTGGCAAAGTCCACAAATGGTGCCAGTCCGCGCAATTTGATATCGAGCTTATCCCGGTGATCGCCGTTCTGTTCAACGATGAAATTTTGAAAAAAGGAGAGGGGGGCCTGGTGTGACAGAAAATTACGACCGAGATTTTCTATGATGGTGTTATCACCATCGGCAGCTGGTGATGACATGATCGCGCAGATCGACGGCCAGTTGCTCGGTTCCATGACCGTGCCGGAAATCAAAAAAGATCGAAGCGCCAAGCTGTTCGTGCGGATCAGCTTTTTCAATCCACCAGGAGTATTGATCCTTCCAACTGGAAATCGACCGGCACCACTTGGGATTGCTGGCCATGACATTGTCCCGGCAGGATGGATAGCCGCATTTGAGCAGGTGATAGGTGGCCTGTTCACCGAAGACCCGAAAATACTTTTCCACTTCCTCCCGCTGTCCGGAGCCGGGCTCTTCGTAAACAATGCCGTTGTCCTGATCGGTCTTGAATGTCTGCTCGTTTCTTCCTTCGCTGCCGAACATAAGCCAGCTGTACTTGACCGGGGCCGGGCCGAGCTGACGATGAAGCAGAACAAGAATCTGGGCAAGAATCCTTTCATTGATCAGGGCAATCATCCGGGCAATATCACCGGCCTTGCCCCCTTCGTTGATGATGTTGCGGACCAGCCCGCTGACCTTCTCGGAGAGCAGGTAAAGACCCTCGAATTCGCTTTGGGAGGCAATCTCCTTGAACAGATAGTAGGGCGAATTGCCCTGCTGGACCATGATATCATGGGTGGTAATCACTCCGGTGACCCTGCCGCCCTGTTCAACTCCGAGGTGATGGATCGAGGTGGTCATCATTTTCAGCAGGACATCGAAGCAGAGCATTTCCGAGGGCACGCTTTTTAGCGGACTGCTCATAATCGAACTGACCGGCTCTCTGATGTCCCTGCCCTCGGCAATGACCTTGCTCCTGAAATCGGTATCGGTGATGATGCCGATCATCGAGCCGGGATCCTCGTCGACATAAACCAGCAATGAGCCGATCCCCTGACGGGCCATGATGGCTCCGCTCTCCTGTATGGAAGTGGTCGCCGACACGGAAAACAGAGGTTTGCTCAACTCTCCGGCCTTGGTGCTGAAAAGCAACAGTTCCTCGGTGGATCTTCTGGTCAGCTTGTTTTTCCTCAGCTCCGTGTAGGCGGTCGCCACCACATTATCGGAGAAAATCTTCAGATAGTAGTGGGAAATCGCCGAGTCATTGCGAACCAGTTCTTTGAAGACATCTCGGGGAATCAGGTAGCAGAAGGTATCTTCTATGGTCTCGATATTGAGATTGGCTTTGGTTTCCCTGATAATTCCCAGCGCCCCAATATTGGATCCGACACCTCGATAATCCTTCAGGACGATATCCCCGTCGTCATCGGTGATAAAAGCCCGTACGCCTCCTCTCTGAATAAGATAGAGATGAGTTATTTCAGTCTCGTTGAAAGTTAACAGCCTGGTGCCTTTGGGGTAGAAATCGATTTTACAGTGCTGGGCAAGGTCCCTGAGGGCCTCATCATCGAGCTCCCTAAACGGCATGGTGCTCTTCAGAAAGGCAACGGCCACATCGGGGGCTACTGCATGTTCACTGCCGTTGACCGATGGCACGATAGCTGCCTGGTGTCTGTCCTTCTCTGCCATGCCGATTACTCTGCTCACCTGAAAATGTTGGAATATAAGTTTTTATATCACACTATTAATCTTACAGGAATAAAAAGCGAGTGGGGAACGGGATCGAAGCGGCGGGAAGTGGGACCAGGTCTTGAATTATAAGTTTATTGAAATAACTGATCGGAAGGGGACACAATACCCATCGTGTCCCAATATTTTTTTTCAGGGACACGATGGGTATTGTGTCCCCCACAGATCTAGAAAAACTCGTTGTCCAGCGTCTTTTTGCCGTCGATAAGTTCATCGACCACTGCGGGATCCGCCAGGGTAGAGATATCGCCAAAATCACCGAAATCGTTGGCGGCAATTTTCCTCAGAATACGGCGCATAATTTTACCGCTTCGAGTTTTGGGCAGTCCCTGGGCGTACTGAATAGTGTCCGGGGAGGCTATCGGTCCAATTTCAGAGCGCACATGGACACGGAGATCGGCGAGCAGTTCACTGCTCTCATCGATATCGGGCCTCAGCGTCACAAAGGCATAAATTGCCTGTCCTTTGATCGGGTGGGGCATGCCGACCACGGCTGCTTCGGTGACATGGGGGTGAGAAACCAGTGCCGATTCGATTTCCGCC
This sequence comes from uncultured delta proteobacterium, assembly GCA_963759125.1. Lineage (GTDB taxonomy): Bacteria > Desulfobacterota > Desulfobulbia > Desulfobulbales > Desulfocapsaceae > JABDQA01. Next base: position 899,345 of record CAVWXN010000005.1, on the reverse strand, counting down.
GTACCCAGCCGATGCCCTGAAACATTGATTACATCATCGAGCCGGCCCATGATCCAATAGTAGCCGTTCTCGTCACAGCGGGCCCCGTCACCGGCATCATAAAACCCCGGAAATTCTTCGAAATAGGTACGATAGAAGCGTTCGGGATCGCCATAGATGCCCCTGAACATCCCGGGCCACGGTCGCCGGATAACCAGATGACCGCCTTCATTCACACTGGCCTCATCGCCCTCTTCGGTAAGGATCGCCGCATCAATCCCGGGCAGTGGCAGGGTCGCTGAACCGGGTTTCAATTTGGTCGCATAGGGCAGAGGAGAAATCATGATACCGCCGGTCTCCGTCTGCCACCAGGTATCGACTATGGGTATCGTACCGCCGCCGACATTGAGATGATACCACATCCAGGCCTCCGGGTTTATCGGTTCTCCGACAGAACCCAAGATCCGCAGGGATGAGATGTCATGCTTCTTTATCGGTTCGTCACCGAAACGCATGAGCGCCCGGATCATGGTCGGGGCGGTATAAAATATGTTGACTCTGAATTTCTCGATAATCTGCCAGAACCGGTCAGGACCGGGATAGGAGGGTACTCCCTCGAACATCAGGGTGGTGCCCCCGAGGCCCAGCGGGCCATAGAGCAGATAGGAGTGCCCCGTAATCCAGCCGACGTCGGCGGTGCACCAGTAGACATCTTCATCTCTGAGATCGAAAACCAGTTGGGTGGTGTGGGTGACATAGGTCAGATACCCCCCACTGGTATGAACCACTCCCTTGGGTTTACCGGTTGATCCGGAGGTATAGAGAATGAAAAGGATATCCTCTGAGGCCATCGGCTCGGGCTCACAGACCGCGGTGATGTCCTCGGCGGCCATTTCATCATGCCACCAGCTGTCTCTCCCCTGCTGCATGGCCACATCATTTCCAGCCCGGCGTACGACTAAGCAATGATCTACCGAATCACACTCTTCAAGTGCTTCGTCGCCGTTTGGCTTCAAGGCGATACTTTTTCCGGCTCGGAGCACTGCATCGGCAGTTATCAGCAGAGCAGCCTCGCAGTCTTCGATCCTGTTCTGCAGACTAACGGCCGAAAAACCGGCGAAGACCACCGAGTGGATGGCTCCAATCCTTGCGCAGGCAAGCAGGCTGATCACCAGCTCCGGAATCATCGGCAGATAGACTGCCACCCGGTCACCTTTGCCCACCCCTTTCTTTTTCAGGACATTTGCGCACCTGCAGACCTCGTCCAGGAGTTCCCGATAGGTATAGATCCTCACCTCATCTTCAGGTTCGCCCTGCCAGATCAAGGCGATCTTATCACCTTTTCCATTTTCTAGATGACGGTCGAGGCAATTATAGGAAACGTTGAGAGTGGCCCCGTCGAACCAGCGAATTTCAGGCTTGTAAAGATCAGCATCAACCACCGTCTGCCAGGTGGAATACCAGCTCACCAGCTCGTCAGCCCTCTGGGCCCAGTAGCCTTCCAGGTCATCCATCGAGCGTTGATAGACACCCTCATATTGAACCATATCAACGATCCAGGCCTGTTGGCTGCCCTCGGTCGGCGGCTCGAAATAACGGTCTTCGCTTAACAGACTGGTAATTTTATCGTCAACTCCACTCATCGAAGTCTCCATCTGTAATCTGATTGCCGGACAGTGAAAAACAGTAATTTCTAAATGGTTTTACAGATTCCCCAATCGAGTTTAACTATAACATCAATATATCTGATGTAGGCAAGAAATCACATTTTTTTAATCAGATGACCAATAATCCATCTTGCTTCAACCCCAAAATAAATATTAATCTACTATTAATTCAGCAAGTTAAAAACCCCTTGCGACTGGCAACCAAAAAGTTCTTTACAGTTTATTACTTGAAAATTAAATTAAACGCTGAAATAACCCAGACAGTTTCCCTACGGAAACGAGTAGTTTTGCACCAATATGGAGGCGCGAGAAATTTTGCCACAGGTATATAATGGATATTCCGAGGATAATACTTCGCACCCAACAAAAATATTGGATAAAAATGCCGTTTCCTTATGGAAACTAGGCAGAGAGGGAGCCGCCATGCCAGAAGACATGAAAGATGAACAGATAGAGGTCATATCCAAACTGCTGAAGTCGATGTCCCACCCCATCCGGCTCAAAATTCTCTGCCTGCTTCAGGAAGATGAGATGTCCGTTGGAGACATTAGGGAACAGGTGAAGACCACCAATGCAAATGTCTCCCAGCACTTGAATATTCTTAGAAGTCAGGGCATTATTGACTTCAGAAAAGACGCCAATTTCATTTACAATAGAATTACCGATCAGCGCATCCTTGAACTGATCCAGAAGATGCGGCAGCTTTTCTGCCCTGACCTCTAAATCTGCAGTCGAACCGACTTACTCTCAGAAAAACTCAACCATCCGAGCAGCACCATGATCATCAATGACTGGATTCACGCAATCGCCGGCTTTTTCATTCTCGCAAGCCTTGCTTTAGGTGTTGAAGCAAGTCCGATTTTTCACAATAAATTTTGGCTGCTATTCACCACCTTCGTGGGCCTGAACCTTCTACAGTTCGGCTTTTCCAAGAAATGCCCGCTGGGTCTGATCCTGAAATCCTTAGGCGTTCCAGAGAGCAGGCAGCAAAACTAGTCGTTCACCATTTTTGCACCGCAGGACAGTTGCCAGCAGCAATCCAGTTCAGAGCAGGTTTCTTTTCTGGTGAAGCAATCCTGATGCCCCTCTTTGCGCTGCACCGCCTGGATCAGCTCTGCCATTTTCAGCCCCCTGGACTCAATATCAAGCTGGCGTGCTTTCGATCTGGCCAAGGCAAACAGGGGTGATCCTTTCAACAATTTCACTTTTTTCATATCTTCTTATTCTCTTATTTAGTTGTTGGTAACATCGGCTGGGCGCCGAAACCAACGTTTCGGTGCGCCCTGTAAAACGCCTCACCCGGGCCTACTCAGTCTTGGCCCGGCGAATCCTCTTCCTCTCATCTACCATCATAGAGTTTTCTTTAGTCATATCGGTAAAATATGCATTTCTTCCCGGACCGGATGACCGCCCTTGAGCAGCAGTCCGTTGCGACCGTCGATCGAGACATCATCGCCAAACTCGAGACGATGACCGTCAACTTCGGCGTATCGCTCATAGACACGGAGCTGCTTGCAGCCAACCACACAGGTCTTCTCCAAACGTACTGCAACCACAGATGCATGTGAGGTCTGGCCGCCGCGTGAGGTGAGCAGCCCGTCGGTCAGCGATATTATGGTTATGTCTTCGGGGACCGTGTCCTGCCGGATAAGGATGAGGGGTGTCTCCGGTTCTCTGGCCCGCAACATTGTAATGTCTTCGCTGGTAAATACCGCTTTGCCCGACAGTGCCGATCCTGACACGCCAATACCTTTGGCAAGAATTGATTTCTCCAGATCCGCCGAGTCCACAAAGACGTTGAGGAGCTCTTTTTGTTTGATCGTGATCATATCACGGGTCTGCAGGATATAGAGATCTTCTGCATCGGGGCCTTCAAAGGTGAACTCGATTTCCTGAGGGCTCCAGCGCTTGTCATAAACCAGTTCCCTGGATATGGAGAGAAGCTGCTGATAGATCTCTGGAAATCTGATCTCCAGGGTCTCATCAGGGGAGCGCCCGTCGAGTTCGGCCTGTTCGATGGAAATCGGATGGGAAGTCACCAGGCCTGAAACGATATCCTCCCCCTGATCCTGATAGGCATAATCACCCCAGAGTGCAACCCGCTGGACCTTGCGGTATGGATGGGCAGTGAACAAGACGCCGGACCCTGACCCTTCACTGCGGTTACCGAACACCATGGCCTGGACAATGACTGCGGTACCCCAGGCTGGGGATACGTCCATGATCCGGCGGTAATCGATGGCCTTCTGGTTATCCCATGAGTCGAGCACCATCTCGATGGCGCCGATTAACTGCAGCCAGGGATCATCGGGAATACCCAGCCCTCGCTGACGCACCAGCTTCTGATAGTTCAAGGCCAGTTCCTTCATCTGCTCGGGCGTGAACTGGCGCTTGAGGGCAACATTATGGCGAGCTTTTGCCTCATCCATCAGTTCCTGGAAATCTTCCCTTTCAACCCCGGAAATCATTGCCCAGGACTGCAGAAACCGTCGGTAGTTGTCCCAGGCGAAATATTCATTGCCATGGGCGTTGATGAATTCCTGAACCAGATCGGCGTTCTGGCCGACGTTATGGACCGTGGCCATCATCCCCGGCATGGAGATGGCACTGCCACTCCGTACAGACAGCAGCAATGGTTTCTCGGAAGAACCAAAAACCTTGCCGGTCTGCTCTTCGACGTCGGTCAACGCCCGTCTTATCTGCTGCATGAATTCCTGCCTGGCTTTTGAGAAACCAAAAATAACCTCTCGGCACCGAAAGACCTCAGTGGTGATAACAAATGCAGGCGGTATCTGTTTATCGTCCTCGATCAGGGTAATGAGGTTGAAACCTTTGTTGCCGAGATGAATCAGATCGTGCGTATAGGGGTTGACGTCTTTGAGCAGTGAGATTGCATTTTCAGGGTTATAGGTCATCAGCAGGTCCAGGGTTCTTTCGTCCAGCACCTCCCGCTGACTCTCAAGGGTCTGGATTATCCGCAGTATGAAATTGTCCAGGTGCTGAAGCCCGAAGGCCGAGGCGATCAGGTCCCGCAGGAACCCCTCTGAAATCGAGTGGACGGTATTGCCCATCTCGGCCTCGTTCCAGAGAGACTTATAGCGCGGCAGAAGGTCATTACCGCCAATCTGAGGTATGATCAGTGACAGGTTCTTCTGATGGATATTGGTATAGTAGGCGTAAATCACATCTTTGACGCCTTCAGACAAGCCCCTGAAGATATCGAGGTACTGGGTGTAGGAAAAACGTCTGATCTTCAGTGAACTGACCAGCAGGGCCAGATAGGTGTCCAGTTTTCGTGAGGCTATTCCTTCTATATGCAGGGCCCTCCGATAGAGCTTCAGACATCTGGTGATCGAGTAGAAGGTCGCCTTGGTGATAAAAGACAGATTCACCGTCGCCGGCAGCATTTCCAGGTGGATATTGGCCAGATTCTCCAGTCTGAAAGTGAGCGACAGGCTATCAAATTTCTTTTCTCGGTAGCGGCCGTAAACAGATGGGATATCGACGGCGATATGCCGTTTGTAATAAATATCTTCACGGGCTTCAAAGCGCTCCGGTGAAAGGATGATTTCCTTGAGCTTTTCCAGGGCGTCCAGGGTTGTCTCGAGGATGCCGATGGTGTCTTTCTCTTCAAGTTTTTCAAGCAGCGGCTCCATTTCCGGAAACCCTTCAGCAACTACTTGCCTTAACTCAGAACGAAGTTCCTGGAAGCCCAGATTATACTTTTTGTGTATCAGCCTGAACATCCTGATCAGCAGCAGAAAACGGCGGCGCTCGTGAGAAACACAGTCCTGTTGCTGGTCAACGAAAGTGGTGAGCTCCTGCTGGTCAATCCCAAAAACGTCATCAATCTGATCCAGCTCAAAATGCTCGAATACCCGGTTAACCAGGAGATTCTGCTCGTCGACGAAGCTACCACTATTGCTGATCTGGGAAAAGACCTCCGGCGGTACAAACGAACTCAGCTGCCGTTTGTCCCGGGATTTCCAGTAGATGAAAATCGCCCGGATGAAATCGACGATCAAATTCGAACTTTCGACGTGACTCTGCTTCCTGAGAAAATGAATCAGCACATCCTTGCGCCGGTGAATTTCATCAAGTTCAGTAGAGACATCGCGCAGTTCCCCTTCGGCCCCGATCTCGTTGAAAAAGACCGGCATCAGTTTGGTGAACTGCTTGGTGAGGTTATAGATCGGCTCGATGGGCTGATTGAGCAGCTCGGTGATATCACGTTGGAACAGGTCGGTGTCCTTGACACAGGTCCCGGTGAGCTTCAGGTGGATGATCAGGGCCGAAAAGAGAGTCGAACACCATTTCGGTTCCTGCATGATCAGGTTCAACCAGACTCTGATATTATTCAGGTGGGCCGGGTTGATTATCGGCTGCCAGTCTTCGTCAACCCCGGATACATTAGCAGGCTGAAAACCAAAACGCACGACCCCCCAGAGGAAGGCTTCCACCATTCTGCTGTTGCCCCGCTTGAAGACTTCGCCACCCAGAACCTGAATACATTGCAGTGAGGTGTGAGGGTATTTCCGTACGTTTGCCTTGAGCAGCTCGAAAGTGGTCAGCAGAAACTCCTCGATCTCCTCAAAACTCTGACGTCTGACCAGGATGACCAGGCTGGAGTTGATCTCCCTCAGCGTCTCTTCATGAATGAGATGCAGCCCCCTGGTATCCATGATCTTGAACATGAAGAGCAGCTTGAGATTTTCCACCGGACGTCCGGGTTCTCGCATCCCAGAAGGTTCGGGTACATCGGTGTCGGCAAACTGGCCGAGAAAGGAGGGAATTTCTTTATAAAGTCTGACGATCTCGATATGTGAGGGCAGTGCCAGAAGTTTATTCAAGGCCGGCAGCGGATCGGGATGAATTTCGATCTGCTTGACTTCACGGTGAAATCCCTGCAGGGCCTGATGAGATATCTTTGTGAAGCTATCCGGCGCCGGCAGCTCTGCCAGCCCCACATGTTTGTACTGGTCGAGCCAGGCCAGCGGGTCATCCTCCTGGAGCCAGTACTCATAATTTGTTCGCAGGACCAATTGGACCAGTCGAACTGGAGGTTGCAGGTCCCAGTCGATATTGAAACGCTCAATCTGACGGTAGAGCTTGCCAATCACCCGTTTGACCGACTGACGGCTATGGATCAGATGGATCAGGATCTCTTCGTCCTCATTTCCCAGATCGACGAAACGACTGAAGCAATCGTTGAGCACCTGCTCCAATGCAGTGAGATCCTGGCTATTCAGCTGGCCGGCGAGTTTGTCGATCCAATCCCATTGAGCCTCAAAAATCTGGCCGAGCAACCCGCTGTTTTTCAGCGAATCATCGATTGCTTCGAAAAATAGTCCGGAAAAGAGATTGAAGGCCTCGGGCCCGTTACCTGTTTTGATATAGTGCTGGAAATTCTTCAGAACGAAACTTCTGAGCAACGGCAGGATGATATTCCAGTTGCGATAAGGGTGGCAAATCTCGTAAAGAAGGCTTTCGAGCCGGGTGTGAATACCCCGATACTTTTCCACCGCCTCCAGCAGCCTGATGAGATCAGGACGAATTTCTACATGCTCAGCGGTCTCAAGCAGATTGGCTTTGAGGGCGTCGGAATCAATACTGCGGTGAGTGGCCGTATTCATCTGAGCTGTGGGTAAAGATTAGACGTATCTCCGCCCGGCCCTTTCCGGACAGAGATACGCAGATCGCACATTGGTGAGCAGACTATACCGGCTTGCGCGATTCCATATGCAGAATCAAATCAAGCATCCGGTTGGAATAGCCCCACTCATTGTCATACCAGCTCATAACCTTAACCGTCGTGCCGATAACTTTGGTGCATTGACCGTCAACGATCGAGGAGCGCGGATCACCCTGAAAATCGATTGACACCAGCGGCAGCTCGGTGTAACCGAGATAACGGTTGGTAGCTTCCCTGAGGGCCTGGTTTACTTCGGCAACAGTAGTCTCTTTCTCGACCTCCATCACCGCATCGACCACAGAGACGGTGGGAGTCGGCACCCGGACCGCCAGACCGTCGAATTTCCCCTTCAATTCTGGAATGACCAGTGATACGGCAGCGGCGGCGCCGGTCTTGGTCGGTATCATCGACAGAGCCGCGGCCCTCGCCCGGCGCAGATCGGAGTGGGGAAAATCAAGCAGTCGCTGATCACCGGTATAGGCATGTACTGTGGTCATCAGTCCGCGTTCAATACCGAAATTGTCGAGAATAACCTTGGCCATCGGCGCCAGACAGTTGGTCGTGCACGACGCGTTGGAAACGATGTGATGGGCGGTTGGCTCATACTCGTCCTCATTTACCCCCATGACAAAGGTCTTCACGTTTCCTTTGGCCGGAGCCGAGATAATTACCTTTTTGGCGCCACCGTCTATGTGGGCCCCGGCCGAATCGGCGTCCCGAAAAATCCCGGTACACTCGGCCACATAATCGACCCCCAGATCCCCCCACTTGATATCGGCAGGATTTTTGTGACTGGAGACGGCGATTGCCTTACCATCGACGATGATACCATTATCATCACTGCCGACTTCGGTTCTGGTTTTGCCCATGACCGAGTCGTATTTAAGCAGATGGGCAAGGGTGGCGTTATCGGTGAGGTCATTGATGGCCACCACTTCGATATCACCAAAGGCCTCATCTTCATCAATGGCCCTGAAAATATTTCGGCCAATACGTCCGAAACCGTTTATACCAATGCGTACTGTCATTTTTTTTCTCCTTATAATTTTCTCATCTGAGCAAAAAACTAACTCCATTCACCAGCGCAGGAACTCAGCTCATATACTGCTGTCCACCCTGCATTGTTTGTAAAGTTGCACATAGGCCTGCATGACCCGCTTCCAGGTATGCATTCTCTCAATTTTCTCCACCGCCGCAGACTGCATCCTTCTGATCAGCGGTTTATCCTCAAACGTCGCAAGTGCACGGTGCATCGCTTTACTCAGGTTTTCCGGACTGTTATCCAGATAGGCAAATCCGGTCACCCCATCAACCACTTTTACCAAACCGCCGATATGATGCACAATCGGCAGATTTCCAAAGAGCTGGGCGATATAATCGGTCAAACCGCAGGGTTCATATCTGGACGGAATAACGAAATAATCACCGGCCGCGTAAACCTGGTTGGCTAGCTTCGTGTTGTAAGTCCGCAGAAAGCAGAGTCGGCCTCGATAACGCCGATCCCGCGCCACTGCCGCCAAGGCCTGCTCAAGACCTTCTGAACCGTTGCCCAGGCAGACCACCGAGGCCTCAACCTTGTCGTTCAGAAAGAGTTCCAGCGCCTCGATCAAAATGTCGACCCCTTTCTGTTCGCTGAGTCTGCCGATAAATGTGAACAGCGGACGTCCAGGATCCCGGCTGACAAAGCCAATGCGTTCTTCATCTTTCTCATCGGGCGGTTGGCAGATTTGGCTTAACAGAGACTTTTTACATGTAAGTTTGCCGCTGAGATCGTCAGTCTGGCTGTCCACTTGAAAACTGGCGGCCAGTCCCATCCTCTCGTGATCGGCGGGATTAAACGCTTCCCTGTCAATGCCATTGGTGATACCGACGATTTCGACCCCGCCGTCGAGCAGTAGATGGCCAAGCCAGCCGGTCAGGTAGTCCTCATCTGTCTGCTGCAGCTCATGGGCGTAGTTTTCGCTCACCGTAGTGATGGCAGCATAGGGCGCGGCCGCCAGAAAAGGATCGAAACTGTGCTCGAGCAGTGAATTGTTTATCACCCACCAGGGCAGGCCGGTAATGGCCCGGACAAATGGCAGATCGGAAACTTCCTGGTGATAACCGACTCCGGCGTTATGTATGGTTACCACCGGTGAGGAATTCCTGTAATAATTGCGATAGCCGCCGCACTCCCTGATCATGGCCGGTACAATCGCAGTATGGCCATCATGGCAATGGATGATTTGAGGTTTGTCATCGAGCAGCATGATCAGGTCGAGACCGCCCTTCTGCAGCAGGACATTCATGGCAAAATAGTCAAGATGGCCCTGTCCCTGAATCTTCCATGGTTCGCGTTGAGATTCTTCCCTGGTGTAGGTATAGACGCCTTGTTTCTCGAGGAAGCGCTGGGCTTCCAGCAGATAGATCTGAACCCTGTCCTGAATACGGTGCCAGACTCCGACCCTCTCTCTCCGCTCCAGATCGGTATAGTCCATGATTACATCGAATTCCAGCAATCTGTCAGGCTCCAGGGGATCAGAGAGCCTGCTGAAGCCTAGTTCCTCAGGATCCATAAACCCGTAGCAGGGCAGCACCACGCTTACTTTTCTATTGTTCCAGCGGGCCAGCGCCTTGGACAACTGGGAGACGACGTCTTTAACGCCGCCGGCGCCGGCCAGACGACCATATTCCCGACTGAACATCCATACTGAAGTTATCGACTGCTGTTCAAGCGCTCTCATTTTTCGTGGCTCTTCTTGACGGCCGGGAAGTAATCAAATTTAGAGATTTCTCTAACAATATTGGGAGCATCAACCTACCGGTGAACAACTGATGTGTGCAGACACCACCCCTTATAACTGAACTAACTATCGGTTACGATCCCGAATCTGTCAAGATAGTCGATGAAGATTGCCTTCTGGCTGAGGGGTGATGCCGATTAGATTCAAGTCTTGATGTTGCTGCGGATCCACTCCAGGTTTACCTTCTAAATTCAGCGACGGCCACCATAGAACAATTTACAGTAAATAGCAATTGGCCCGACGGATCTAAAAACGAGGAGCTCATAAGTCTGGCTCGACCTTCATTGACGCCTGACCCAGGAGTCTCTATAGTATCGGCATCTTAAAGACCAGACCACAACGGGAGATAGGGCTATGATAAGCGGATCTGTCACGGTAAAAACTTCGAGAACCATGGAACTTGTCGATATCACCCAGCTGCTGTCCGGCGAGCTCAGACAGGCGGGCCTTGGTCAGGGGGTCTGCCTGCTTTTCAACCCGCACACCACCGCCGGACTGACAATAAACGAGGGGGCAGACCCCGATGTCAGAGTGGATATTATCGATGGGTTCAAGAAAATGGTGCCCATTAATCACCCATTCAAACATATGGAGGGCAATTCACCCGCCCACATAATGGCCAGCCTGATGGGCTCTTCGCTGACCATTGCTGTTGACAACAACAGATTTATTCTCGGAACCTGGCAGAAAATCTTTTTCTGCGAATTCGACGGACCGCGGACGAGAAAAGTCCATTATCACTTCCTGACCAATCTATGAGCGATCAAACTCCCCGCCCCCCCGACCCTGGAGCCATCTGTTTTGGCTTGAGTCCGGAACTGGACAGACGGTCATGTGCTGCCTTCCTGCAGCTTCTCGGTAGGGCAGCGCTGGCAAAAACATTGTCATCGCGGCTCTCAGAGCAGGAAATCGAGGAGCTGATCGGGTTGACCAGTGGGTTGATGAGAAAACATCTATCCAAACAAGAATACCACACCCTCTTCCTTGGTGAGGAGCACACTCACCACGATTCGGATAACCAATGAAAAAGACGCAACTGCATGATCTGAGGAGTTTTATTGATCTGCTTGAGGATGAGTACGAGCTGCTGGTCATCGAAGAAGAGGTGGATCCTTATCTCGAGATCGCTGAAATCCACCGTCGGGTCATCGCCAATCAGGGCCCGGCCCTGTTGTTCACCACGGTAAAAAACTCCTCTTTTCCGGTGGTGACCAACCTTTTCGGCACTGCCAAGAGACTGGACCTGGCCTTTGGCAGCAGACCCCAGGATTTCGTCAGGGATATCGTCAATCTGGCCGAAACGATCATGCCGCCCACACCGGCCAAATTGTGGCAAAACCGCAAGCTCTTCATCGATACCGCCAAAATTGGTTTGAAAAAGGTCTCCACTGCTCCGATTCTGGAAAACTGTCAGATTCCTCCAGAGTTGAGCAGTCTGCCGATGCTCACCTCCTGGCACAGTGACGGCGGACCCTTCGTCACTCTGCCGCTGGTCTACACCGAACACCCTGAAAACGGCAGTCATAATCTCGGCATGTACCGAATCCAGAGGCATAGCGACACCTCCACAGGAATTCACTGGCAGATTCACAAGGGGGGAGGCTATCACTATTTTGAAGCGGAGCAGAATAATCAGCCGCTGCCGCTCACCCTATTTATCGGCGGCCCCCCCGCTCTGATGCTCTCGGCTATCGCCCCGCTGCCCGAAGATATCCCGGAACTGATGCTCACCTCTTTGCTGCAGGGCTCCAAACTGCCCATGGTCCAGGATCCCCGGGGCGGTCACCGACTTGTCGCTCAGGCCGAGTTCGCCATCAAAGGCGTGGTGCCTCCTGGATTGCGCCGGCCGGAGGGCCCTTTTGGAGATCACTACGGCTACAATTCTCTGGAACACGACTACCCGGTGTTTCGGGTATCCCACCTCTACCATCGCAACCAGGCGATCTACCCGGCTACCGTAGTCGGTAGACCGCGGCAGGAAGATTTCTTCATCGGTGATTACCTTCAGGACCTGCTCTCACCTCTGTTTCCACTGGTGATGAAGGGGGTAAGGGAACTCAAGACGTTCGGCGAAACCGGATTCCATTGCCTGGCTGCAGCCCGGGTTGCCAATCGCTACCCCAGAGAAGCCTTTGCCGCCGGGTTAAGGATCCTAGGAGAGGGCCAGTTATCGTTGACCAAATTTCTGATTATTACCGATGGGGCGCCCGACATTACCGATTTCAAGGCGCTTTGGACCCACGTTCTCGAACGGGTCAACTGGGAGCGAGATCTATTCATTTTCGCCAACGTCTCCCAGGACACCCTCGATTACACCGGCCCATCGGTCAACAAGGGATCCAAAGCGATGCTCATGGGGCTGGGCTCCGACAAGCTCAGGAACCTGCCTGAATCCTTCAACGGAGCACTCCCCTCAGGCTGCGATAAGCCTGTTGCCTTCCTCCCCGGCACCCTTGTAGTGCAGGGAGCCGCTTACCAGGAGGATGCAGAGCTGCCGTCCAGGCTGGCGACCAGTCCTGAACTCCGGGACTGGCAGGTGATCATTCTGGTCGATGACAGCGCCGCGGCTACTGTCTCGATGCAGGAATTTTTGTGGACCTTTTTCACGCGGTTCGAGCCAGCGGCCGACATTCACGGAGCCGGCACCTCGGTCAAACGATTTCACGTGGGCCTGACAGCTCCGGTGGTGATCGATTGCCGAATGAAACCCTGGTACACCGAAGTGCTCGAGGTAGACGCTGAGACCAAGTCGTTGGTGGATGAAAAATTCGACCGGATCATTCCCCGACAATGGCGCTAAATCGAACCATCCGACTGCAGAAATATCTCGCTGAATGCGGCCTTGCCTCGAGAAGAAAAGCAGAACTGCTGATCAGCGAAGGATCGGTCAGCGTCGACGGCAAGATCATCACCGAGATGGGTTACAAGCTCGACCCGGAACTGCAGGAAGTACGCTACAGGGGTGAACTGGTAAGACGCAAAAAGAAGCACACCTATATCCTGCTGAATAAACCCAGGGGCTACGTCACCACCATGTCAGATCCCCAGGGCCGCCCGATTGTCACTTCTCTCATCAAAGATCTGGATGTCAGAGTGTTTCCGGTTGGCCGGCTTGATATCGACACCGAAGGGGCGCTGATCCTCACCGACGATGGCGAACTGGCTCATAAGATCCTGCACCCCAGCCATGAAAGTAACAAAACCTACGAGGTGCTGGTCAAGGGCTTGGTCAGTCGGGGAAAAATCAGAAAATTGGAGCAGGGCATCGAAATTGACGGAAGAAAAACCTGGCCCGCGAAAATATCAAAAGCAGTGACGCAGGGGCCGGCCAGCCGCCTGGTCATCACCATTCATGAGGGTCGTAAGCGTCAGGTGCGAAAAATGTTCGAAGCGGTTGGCCACCCGGTGATCAATTTAAAGAGGATCGCGTACGGCCAACTCCGACTCGGATCATTACCAAGCGGTTCCTATCGTTATCTCAGTCCGGAAGAATTGAAAAAATTACTGTTGTAGCTTTTTTCTTTACAAAAATCTAATTAGCTGATTAAATTTAACTAGTTACGCAACAAATATTCGTTCGAAAATTTTGTTTTTATCTGCTAAACGTTTGTTATTTTTGCAGAAAACCCAGTTTTGCGCTTGCAATTACAACCTTTTGAATTTATTCTTGATTTAGTTTTGATCGAGTGGGGCGTTTGTTCGCAGAAGACCCTGATAACGCATAGACCTTTGCAGACAGGAGTATCCATATGAACAAATCAGAATTGATTGAGGCTTTGGCTCAGGACATCGGGATTCCTCATCGAGAGGCGGCTGCCATCACCAATACGGTGATCGACACCATGACAGAAGCCCTTGCGCGTGGTGAAAGCATCGAAATCAGGGGATTCGGCAGTTTCGTCATCAAACAGTACGGCTCTTACGAGGGACGCAATCCCAAAACCGGCAGGAAAATCAAAGTCAGCCCCAAAAAACTTCCTTTCTTCAAAGTTGGCAAAGATTTAAGAGAACAGGTAAACACGAACAAGACGTAGCGGTTTCTTCATTTCCTGACCTGCAGCTTATTGTTTATTAAACTATCCGTCCTATCAGGTCATAGGTCTGTGCTTCGGTGATTTCCACATCAACGATCTCGCCGAAGCGCGTGTCGCCTTCGTTAATCAGCACACACCCATCAATATCCGGCGCCTGATATCTGGTTCGCCCCTCCAGCAGAAGATCCGTTTCCCGACTCACTCCCTCTATGAGAACCGGCTCGACCGTATTTACAAACCTTTGCAGCCGGCGCTGGGAAATTTCGGCCTGAAGGGTGATGATGCGCTCAAGCCTCGCCCGCTTTTCCGCTTCATCGACCTGGCCGCTGAACTTTTCGGCAGCACTTCCCTCCTCGTTTGCATAGCCGAAGACACCGACATGATCGAGTTCCATTTCACGCAGAAACGCTTCCACCTCTCTGACGTCCTCCTCGCTTTCCCCGGGAAAACCGAGGAGCAGCGTGGTCCTCAGCGCCGCATCGGGAATTCTGTTGCGAATAGCGCCAACGAGACCGATCACCTCCTCGCGGGTATAACGCCGATTCATCGCTTTGAGAATTTTGCTGCTGACATGCTGCAGAGGGATGTCCAGGTAGGGAACTATCCTTGAATTACCAGCAATTATATCAAGCAACTCAGGGCTTACCGTTGACGGGTAAAGATAGAGGAGACGAATCCAGTCCACTGAAGTTTCATCGAGCAACCTGGTAACCAGTGACTCGAGCCGCCTCTCACCGTAAAGATCGGTACCATAGGCGGTCAAGTCCTGAGCCACGAGAGACAACTCTCTGACTCCTCCAGCCACGAGACCACGGGCTTCTTCTATGAGATCCTCTTCTGACCTGCTTCTGAGCCTGCCCCTTATCGATGGAATCAGACAATAAGAGCAGCGATTGTCGCAGCCCTCGGTGATCTTCAGCCAGGCCCGGTAAAACGGGGTTGAGCGCCGCCGAGGCAGGGCCGAACTCATCAAGAACGGAGCGGCGATGATCAGAGAGTCAAGTTGCTTCCCCTCCACCAGGTTGTCGAGAAGAATAGCCACCTGCGGAACACCCTCGGTCCCAACGAACAGATCAACTTCTTCCAGTTCCGCTTCGAGCTTTTCCCGAAAGCGTTGCACCAGGCAACCGAGGACCACCAGTTTTTTGGCGGGATCCTCGTACTTGTAGGCGGCCAGCTGGAGAATTTCTTCAATACTCTCTTCTACCGCAGGCTGAATAAAACCGCAGGTGTTGATGATCAGAACCGCCGCCTCTTCCGGATCGTCGACACCCTGCCAGCCTGCCTCCTCCAAAAGTCCATAGACCACTTCACTATCGACCAGGTTTTTGGGGCACCCCAGGCTTACCAGGTGAAAAATTCGTTTCACGTTCCCAACTCCTTTGACAAACCCCGGGTGATCAATTTATCAATCAGATCCTGGCTGGATTTGTCAAAATCAGCTGATCCGAACCCAGGCTTCCAGTTCTTGGTCCAGATCATATCAGACACCACAAAAAGAGCGCCGAGACTGACGCCACGATGCGCTGCAACCGCGCACAGCGCGCTGAATTCCATATCAACACCGACCACCCCATATCTTTCCTGCAGCGCTATCAATTCTGATCTTCGTTCCCGATACGGGGCATCGGTCGACCAGATTATACCAGCGCGGACATCACCACATTGTTGTGTGGCGATTTCCTGCAGATTGTTGGTTGCCTTACGGCCGGGAAAAGTAACGCTCTCTCGCGAATAATAGCGTGAAACCCCTTCTCCGGATACTCCGCCAATGGCCAGCACCAGATCACCAAAGGACAAAGATGGATCAAGCGTTCCACAGCAGCTCACCAGCCAGATTTCTTTCACCCCGAGGACAATCAGTTTCTCGAGAATCAGTGCCGCTGCCGCAGCCCCAAGGGCTGGGCCAGCAAGACACATGCTCCGATCCTTGTCAACGAGCAGCTTGGTGTGCTGGTACAGGGATCTTGTCTGACCTATAAAGGTATTGAAGGCTTTTACTGCATATTCGGCTTCAGACGGGTTCACGACCAGCAGTGCCCGAGGCGGCAGCAGTTTCTCCTTTTTTCCTCTGCGAGGTTCTATGATCAGGTCTGCTTCGGTCATAATCAAGGTTTTTATTATCAGAAGTCTGGTGGCAAAACGAGTGAACCGATCTGCATTTATAACAATGCGGGCAGTAAAATGGTTCCGTGTGCGACGCTCTGTCCTGATCTTCAGGCCAATGAGGCCGGCTGGATGACGGCAGCAAAGCTGCCTGTGGCAGCCGGTTGCTGCGCAACCCTTCGGGCTCTCTCTCATTGGCCTTCAGGGACTTACCGCTGATGCACACTCCTCCATTTCACAGCCCTCTTTTCGTGCTATTACAACGTTCAAACAACAGTTCCAAAGTGGTGAGGCATTGACTTAGGATGCATTGTGAAGGCCCAACACATCGGTGAAAATGGGTACCGATCGCAACAGGCTGCAAAGCAGCCGTCACCCGATCGGTTTTTCGCCGATGTGTTGACAAGGCCGAAGCGTTGCAGACTCAGTCAATGTCTCTCCACTAGCTTTTCTGAATCGCTGGCCATCTAGATTACCCCATACCAACAAAACCTGAGAAACTCATCCTCTATGGTAATTCGCGGGGACCAAAAAGAAAGGGCCGCAGAAAATCTGCGGCCCTTTGCAGCATCCGGATGGATGCCAAATTCAGACTCTAAACTACATCAGCGGATTAGCGTAGAGCAGAATCAAAGAAATAACGAGTCCGTAAATAGCAACTGACTCGGCCAGCGCCATGCCGAGAATCATAAAAACCATCAGTTTCGGCTGAACTTCGGGATTACGGGCCAGACCAGTGGTTGCCCCCTGACCGACGAGACCGATACCAATACCAGCGCCAATGGCAGCAAGACCGATGGAGAGTCCAGCGCCGAGACAGATCAATGCTAATTGCAGATTACCTTCCATTTTGTTTTCTCCTTGTAAAAGTTAGTTTATTTGGCCTTCTTCCTTTATTTCTGTAATAGATCAAAACCAGGCCGCTGGGCCTGAATAATCAATGTGCATGTTCCTGGGCCTGACCGAAGTAGACCACGGCCAGCAGGACAAATACCATCGCCTGAACCAGTGAAACCAGCACTCCGAGCAGCATGATCGGCAGCGGTGCAAAAAAGGCACCGGCCAGCATGAAAAGAATGCCGAGCAGGGTCTCTTTGGCCATGATGTTGCCAAACAGACGAATAGAGAGTGAGATCAGACGGGCGAGGTTACTGATAATTTCGATTGGCAGCATGAGCGGCACCAGCCACCACATCGGCCCCATAAAATGTTTGTAATAGCCTAAGCCATGCTCACGGATACCGATATAGTGATGACTGACCCAGACTATAATGGTCAGCGCCAGCGTGGTGTTCAAACTGGAAGTCGGAGACATGAAGCCGGGGATCAGGCCGATCAGGTTAGCAACGGCAATGTAAAGTCCGAAGGTGGTGAGCATTGGAAAGAACTGGTCAGTGAGTTTTCTGCCCATATTCTCGGCAAAGAAACCGTCCAAGCCGCCAATAACGATTTCCCAGAAATTCTGGCCCTTGCCGGGCACCATCTCGAGATCACTCACGGTCAATTTGGACACGAAGTACAGAAATGCCATCACCAGCCATGTATAGGTCATATAGGGTGCACAAATCTGTTCCAGAAAAGTGTGCCCAACCGGACCATGCGGTACCGGCAGCCCCAAGGCT
This sequence comes from uncultured delta proteobacterium, assembly GCA_963759125.1. GTDB lineage: Bacteria > Desulfobacterota > Desulfobulbia > Desulfobulbales > Desulfocapsaceae > JABDQA01. Next base: position 881,462 of record CAVWXN010000005.1, on the reverse strand, counting down.
TCCAGAATGATGGAAATAAACAATATCGGATGTTCCATAATCCTTTTTTACCTCCTGCTGAAGTAGTATTTCCAGACAACACCGACGGCTGAAAATGTGATGGTAAACACTACTGTTGTCAGCCCCAGAATCAGACCGAATATGTTGATACTGCTATACTTGATGAAGAAAAACAGTATCAGCCCGATCAGAAAAAACCGAAGCCAGAACTTTAGAATCAAACCCTTCTTCGTCGTTTTACCCGCCTTAGCGGACTGTCCCTGCTGCCGTTCGAGGGCCTCGAAGAACTTTATCACATCCCGGTAAGAGACCAGGAAACTCGCGATGGAGAGGACCCCGCCGACCAGAACCCCCCAGGCGAATGACCATGAACTTATCACCCATGATCCCAGCACCAGAACGGCCAGGTACAGCCAGCTCAGAGCCAGCATCCTTTTTAAAGACAGCTTTTCTTCCACCGTTATTTTTCCGGGTCTGTTTTGTCCTTCTCCAGTTCTTTGCTGCTTTTCCAGAGAATATCGAACAGACTCTTAAAACCGGCTGCTATCCCGAATGCCAGCCCGATAAAGGTGAACCAGGGAGCCGTACGACCATCGAACACTTTCTGGTCGAGCAGAATCCCGCCACCCATACCGAGGAAAATCGAAGCAACAAAGGTGATGCCTATGTGGCCGTAATGTCCCAGAAGAAACATCATTTCTTTCTTAAAATCGGACATCTCTGTCAGCCCACCAAAACATTGAAATTCCCGCTTCGAATTCCAAAGCGTTTGGTAGCACGCCTCCTGCTCAAAGTCAATGGATTTTTTACTTTTCCGCCAATTTTTTGAATGACCATTCAGTCATTTTTGCCAGCGTTTCCAGTTCCTCTGGACCATGGGCAGAGGAGATGAAGGCAACCTCAAACTGCGATGGTGCGAGGTAGACTCCCTGGGACAGCATGTTGCGGAAGTGTTCGCCGTAACGAGCGGTGTCGGCCGACATCGCCGAATCAAAGTCAACCACTTTCTGGTCGGTAAAAAAGGCGGTCATCAGTGATCCAATATGGTTAAGCTGGACCGCCAGCCCTGACTTCTCACCTATCTCCTGCAACCGGCCGGCACACTCTGCCGATTTTTCGTTCAGGGCCTCATAGAAACCCGGCTTCTGCAATATCTTCAAGGTAGCAATGCCGGCCGCCATGGCCAGCGGATTACCCGACAGGGTTCCAGCCTGGTAGACCGGACCGTCAGGAGCGATTTGATCCATGATTTCAGCTCGCCCGCCATATGCTCCCACCGGCAGCCCCCCGCCGATGATCTTGCCAAGGCAGGTCAGATCAGGGGTCACACCGAAGTATTCCTGAGCGCCCCCATAGGCCAGCCGGAACCCGGTAATGACCTCATCGAAAATCAAGACGATGCCCCGTTCCCGGGTAAGCGAACGGACCCGCTCGAGAAAAGCGCGGTCTGGAATGACACAGCCCATGTTTCCTGCCACCGGCTCCATGATCAGGCAGGCGATGTCGAGGGAGTCGTCCCGCAATGTCTTTTCGAGCGTTTCAATATCGTTATAGCCGATGGAGATGGTGTTTTTGACGATATCTTCGGGAACGCCGGGGCTGCCGGGAATACCAAGAGTCGCAACTCCCGAGCCGGCTTTGACCAGAAATGAATCTGCGTGCCCATGGTAGCAGCCATCGAATTTGACCACGACATCTTTGCCGGTGAATCCCCGGGCAAGCCTAATGGCGCTCATGGTGGCCTCGGTTCCAGAGTTTACAAACCTCACTTTCTCAATCGAGGGAACCGCCTCGACCACCAGTTCGGCAAGGGTTATTTCATGTGGTGTGGGAGCCCCGAAGCTGGTCCCTTTGGCTGCCGTTTCCTTTAACGCTGCGACAATTTCCGGATGGGCGTGCCCAGCTATCATCGGCCCCCAGGAGCAGACGAAATCGATGAACTCATTGCCATCCACATCTGTTACCCGGGCCCCGTGCGCGCTGCTGATGAACAGCGGCTCGCTGCCCACGGATCGAAAAGCACGCACCGGACTGTTTACGCCGCCGGGGATTACCTGGCAGGCCCTCTCAAACATCTTCTTTGACTGTTCCTTGTTCATATTTTCTGCTCCGATCGCTATCTAAAGGCACCCAGGACAACCCCTGGTCATTGCCAGACAGTTGTAATTATTTAAATTGCTTAGGCCTGCTCCCCTCGTTGCCGCAGGAGGGGTCACTATAGCATGGCGGACTTTTCCATGTCAAACCTCTCATCACCCTTGATCTTTACCGTTTTATGCACAAAGTAACAAACCATATTGAATCTACCCATGTTACCGCCCAGTTTTTTCTTGTCAGCATGACGGTCAGAAGGTAAACTGGATTGGCCTGTGCACGTCTGTCAGGACTGCATTAACTACTTGAAAACAAAATTAATTTTTTCCTAAGGAGAATTAAAATGGCCAGTGATAAAGTCCTGCAGTTAAATGATGCCGAATTTGATTCAGCCATTGGTTCGGATCAGCCGACCCTGGTTGATTTCTGGGCACCCTGGTGCGGCCCCTGCAAAGCAATCGGCCCCGTGGTCGAGGAACTGGCTGAGGAATATGAAGGCAAGCTCTCGATCGCCAAGATGAATGTCGATGATAATCCTGTGACACCGGGCAAATTCGGAATCCGGGCTATTCCCACTCTGATTCTCTTCAAAGGCGGCGAAGTGGTCGATCAAATTACCGGTGCAGTTGGCAAAACTCAACTTGTCGATCTGATTAACAAAGCCCTGTAGCCGTTGTCTTAATCGCCACTACTTTTCTCATCTGGATTACAATGGAAAAAAGCCATTTTGAGCTGGTTATCCTTGGAGCAGGTCCGGCTGGACTTAGTGCTGGACTTTATGCATCACGGGCACGAATAGATCATGTGCTGATTGAAAAAGGTGCGCCGGGAGGGCAGGTTCTAACCACCGACTGGGTCGATAACTACCCCGGTTTTCCCGACGGAATATCCGGTTTCGACCTGATGGATAAAATGACCGCCCATGCCAAAAAGTTCGATGTCAACATCCTCACCAAAGAGGTGGCCTCCGTCGATCTCAGCGAGCCGGATTCCAAGCGCATCGTCTTTGGTGATGGGTCTTCCCTCACCTGCGATGCCTTGATCATCTGCTCCGGAGCAAGCCCCAACAAGATCGGAGTTCCGGGGGAGGCCGAATTGGCCGGCAAAGGCGTTTCCTACTGCGGGACTTGTGATGCCCCGTTTTACCGGAACATGCATGTTGCCGTTATCGGCGGTGGCGACACGGCCGTCGAGGAGGCTGACTATCTGACCAGATTCGCCAGCAAGGTGACCATTATTCATCGGCGGGATGAGTTGCGCGCCGTCAAGGTTCTGCAGGAAATTGCCTTTGCCAACAAGAAGATCGACTATATATGGAACTCTCGGGTCACCTCCATCGAAGGCGACAAGGAGGTCGAGAGGCTGCACCTGGTCAACAACGACGGTAACACCTCCACTCTGGAAGTTCAGGGGGTGTTCGTACTCATCGGTATTACCCCGAACAACGCAATACTGCCCTTGGAAGAATTGAACGCCGATCAATGGGGCTTTATTCCAACCGATGCCGAAACCCTTACCTCTGTTCCCGGCGTATTTGCCGCCGGCGACATCAGAAGCAAGCTGATGCGCCAGATTGTCAACGCCTGCGGCGAGGGGGCGAATTCGGTAATTGCCGCAGAGCATTATCTGAAAACCAGATCTGAAAATTGAGACCAACTCTGACATGATTGAACGAAAATGCGCTCACACCAGGTCCACGAGCCGGACGTCCGGGTACGCCACTCTGCTGGTTGCTATCTCGCTGATCGTCTTTGCTTCCGGCTGTACCACCATGAAAGAAACCTTTCGAATCGGAGAGAAGGCGGACGTGCAGCTGCCGGCCGAGCAGCTGATCATCAAGGGCATGGAAGAATTCAACATCGGCAAGTATTTTCTGGCAATCGAATATTTCAACGAGATTCTCGACCGCTACCCTTTCAGCCCCCAGGCACCTCTGGCGGAGCTTAAAGCTGCAGACAGCAGTTATTATATGGAGCTCTACGAAGAAGCGCTGGTTCTCTACAGAGAATTTGAAGAACGTCACCCGACCAACGAAGCCATCTCCTATGTAATGTACCAAAAGGGGATGTGCAGCTACAACCGGATCGACCGGATCGATCGAGACATAACCGGAGCGATTGAGTCGATCCAGGCCTTCGAAGAACTTCTCCGAGCCTTTCCTGATTCACCCTACACTGAAGAGGCGCAAGCCCGCATCAAGGCGGCAACTGAGTTCCTGGTCAGCCACGAGTTCAACGTGGTTGAGTTTTATCTGCGCACGAAAAAGTACTCCCAGGCTGAGACGAGACTCAACTATATTCTTGCCATGCATCCCGATTCCAGCGTCGCACCGCAGGCCAGGGAGATCTTGGATTTGATTGAGGCAGGAACGCCGCCCAAATACGGTATCGGCCACTGGTTCAAGAACCTCTCCCTTCCGGATTGGATTACTTTCATGGACTGATGTCCGCAGTGGCCAGACAGGGCCGATAGAACCGTTTTCAGATTATCATCAAGTTCAGGAAAAAAGCGGTGCCTTGGCCACCGCGTCGGTCTCGAGCCACTCATCTCCAAGCGACATTTCCATCGCCCGCACCGGACAGATCAAGACACACTGGTTGCAACCCGTACATTTATCTGCCTCGAAAAGTACCGCCATATCCTCCCGCCTGATATAGAGTGCGGCCACCGGGCAGACCCCCGTACAGGCCCCACATTGAAAACAGCGCTCTTCATCACGGCGGATGCGCGTTGCCAGACGTTCTATGCTGACACCAAGCTGTTTCAAGTAGTCAAGACCCTCTTTGATATTGGACTTGGCGCCGGCCAATTCGATGATCAGAATTCCCTCCCGTTGCGGGAGAATATTCGCTCTGAGTATATTCACTTCGACATCATACTGTTTTATCAGCCGGTAGATGATCGGCTTGTCGCTGATGTCCTTCGGGTATCTGATGAAGTAAATCCTTCTGTACACGCTGCTCACCATTGTTTTTTTGCCGTTAAGATTGTGGATTTTGTGATCCGAACTGGTTTCAACTAGTTGCTCTTGATAAAATTATCGACCCGGGCGATCAGTGCTCCGATATGTTCATCGGTATCCAGGTCCAGCAGGGAGGCTCCTTGCACCCGTTTTGGTATCGCGAAACTCTTTTTCTGGCCGACATAGATCTCCCAGCGGCCATCCGAAACCGCCCCGGAATCTGCAGCCCGAAGCTGAAAGCGGGCTCTGACGACCGACTCCTGGCAATAACAATGGATGAAAAATATGGCCTTGTGACTGCTGAAGGCGTCAACCACCTGGAGCCGCTGTTCCTCAGCTCGGTAGGAGCCATCCATCACCACTCCGGCTTCATTGTCGCGGAGCGCTCCTAGCGCGCGGAGAATCATTTCATCGTAAGTCTGGCGGGTCATATCCGGGCTGTATAATCCTTCATTGAAAGGGACGTGGTGCCTGCTCTCAGGGGCCACTCCGGCCAGTTCTTTTCGCACCTGATCACTGTTGAAATAGGGGTATCCTCTCTCAGCCGCCCAGCGCTTGCCCAGATAGCTTTTGCCGGAACCGGTCAGGCCAAAAAAAACAACGACCATCGACTTATCGTTCTGCCTGGGCATAGCGTTGGGCCAGCTGGAAATAGCGTTTTGCCTGTTCGGTGCAGCCGGTCGCGGTCTCAGGGGCGACTCCCGGGTCAGCGGCAGTGAACAGGTTAATCTTGCCCCGGACATAGGCCCGGTAGCATTTGTAAAAGGCAATCAGGTCCAGCAGACCCTGGTCTCCGGATTGCTCGACATAGCGGGCAACAAAATAATCGGCCAGATCGTCGAGGTTATGAAAATCGAGATCCATGGCCAGAAAACCGATGTCACCGGCCACATCTGAGTAGCGAAAGCGATCGTTGAACTCGATACAGTCAAAGATGTACACTTTGTCGTCGAGGCAGATATTGGCCGAGTACAGATCGCCGTGGCAGTCCCTGATTCTCTCGTCGTCAATTCGCCTGTTGAACCTCTCCTCTTGCTGCAAAACATCCAGGGCATAGGCCCTGATAGAAACGAATTGCTCTCTGCTTAACGCCGCTCCGTCAACAAAGGATTCGGTCTGGTCGAAATTTTCGACCACGTTGACGGCTACTGCCTCGGCTCGGCCATAGGACCTGATCTCGTCGTTGACCTCAGCTGACTCGTAAAAGGGCACCAGAGTGTCGACGATGCGGTCAAGATGGGTGGACGTCAAGGCACCGGCGGCCAGGATCCTGCCCATCATCTGCTCTTCTTTCAGACGGCGCATCTTGACGCCGTATTCAACGATATCACCGTCACCGTTAAGCAGATACGCTTCAGCCGCCCTGGTCACCGTGACACGTTCGAGATAGATCTCGGGACAGAGACGCCGGTTCAGCGAGATTTCCTGAAGACAGTAGTGGGCCCGCCTGGCCAAAGTGGAAAAATCAAGGAAACCGAAATTCATCGGTTTCTTGAATTTGTAGACAAAATCCCCGGCAATAAGCACGTAGGATATATGGGTCTGAATGAGTTGAACCTCGCCAGCCGGATGGTCATAAGATTCGGGTTGCATGAGAACCCTAATATAGTTCGGGAAATTCTCCATTAACGTGGCTTCCTTGTTTTCTTTCAGCGTGATATCTTCGAACCTGCCCTTAGCCTTAACCGGGCCACAGTGTAACAGAATCAATTGCCGCGGTAAACAGAACAGGAATCCTTTACCTTGATTTATGCACATGATAAGGTAGCAATTCACCGGCCAATTGGACAATCCGGTTGCTCCTGACACTCTCGCTTAACTCAGCAGGTAGAAAATGAACAGCAAATCTCTGAAGGAACTCCTCGACCGCGTCCGCCAGGGCGATATAGATGTTGACGGGGCGCTGCAGCAGCTGGGAGGGTTTCCGGCCGAAGCGCTTGACGGAGCCTGTATCGACCACCAGCGCGAACTTCGCACCGGCCTCCCCGAAGTGATTTTTGGCGAGTCCAAAAACGCAGAACAAATCATCACCATCGCCGCCACCATGCTCAAACAGCGGGAGCCAGTCCTCGTCACTCGAGTCGATCCTGAAAAAGCCGCAGAAGTGATCAGCCATATCCCCCAATTCACCTATCACCAGCAGGCCGGGATCCTGCAACATGGTATCGCCTCGGTGGAACAGAACAAAATCATTGGAGAAATCGTGGTGATCTGCGCCGGTACTTCTGATCTGGCCGTCGCCGAAGAGGCACGGGTAACCATCGAAACCCTGGGGCATCCATGCCAGACAATCTATGATGCCGGGGTCGCGGGGCTCCATCGTCTTCTCGCCCACCACGCCCTTTTACAAAAGGCCGCGGTCATTATCGTCGTGGCCGGAATGGAGGGAGCTCTACCCAGTGTGGTCGGCGGCTTGGTTCGCTGCCCGGTGATCGGTGTGCCGACCTCGGTGGGCTATGGGGCCGGTATCGGCGGGTTTGCCGCTCTGCTTGGCATGCTCAACAGCTGTGCCCCGGGACTGGCTGTGGTAAACATCGACAACGGCTTCGGTGCTGCCTGTATGGCCATTAAAATCAATTCACTCCGGTGATCGGGCGGAGGGACTCCGATCGATATAAATTGGCAGTCACCGGCGAAGTCATCACTTATCCGAACAAAATGCGTTGAAACCTTGCAAGATTCGGGCATTACGGTATAATCGCGAGGCTGGTTTCTCTGCTAATAGTAACTAATATATCCTTCCGGAAAAATTTATGAATACCGCTTTAAAATTAAAACTTGGATTTCTGTTTTTTATCATCGTACTGGCCGTCATCACGGTTGTTCCATCATTCTATGCCAACACTCCGGGATGGTGGAAAAAGTACATGGCGCCCGAAGGGCTGAGGCTCGGTCTTGACCTGCAGGGTGGGATGCACCTGGTACTTCAGGTCAACCTCCAGAAGGCCGAAGAAAACACTCTGGAGCTGGCCGCCAATGATCTCAAGGACACCCTTGCCGAAGAATCGGTAACCGCGGTCCAGACCAATTCCGGCTCCAAAGATACCATTATTTTCACCCTGCCCAACGTCAGTGCGGTCGACAAAGTTCAGGCACTCATTGAGGACGGATTTGACGAAGAACTTGACGTCCAGGTGGATGCAAAAGAAGGTAGTTTTCCGCGAATCATTCTACAGCTGAGTCAAGAGAAAAAAGACTATATCAAGAACAATGCGGTGGCTCAGTCCCTTGAAATTATTAGAAACCGCATAGATCAGTTTGGCGTTGCCGAACCGGTCATCATTCGTCAGGGAGCGGATGAGATCGTTATTCAGCTGCCCGGCGTCAGAGACCCTGAGCGGGCAATGAAGCTGCTCGGCGATACCGCCCAGCTCGAATTCAAACTGGTAGCCGAGAGTGAAGGAGCCAACATCGATCAGTTGGTTGCCAACGCAGTTGAGTCGGGCCAGTGGTCTGGCAAATGGCAGGAACGAGATGAAGTAACGGAGCTGAATCGCCTTCTAGCGGGTTCATTGCCAGCCAATACGGCTATCTATTTCGAACGGCTGGTCGACAAGCAGACCGGCATCGAAAGCTCCCGGCCGATCCTTCTCGAAACCAAGGTGCTGATGACAGGTGATATGGTCAAAAACGCCCAGGTAAGAATCGGGGGGACCTTCAACGAACCCTACGTCAGCCTTGATATGACCTCTCGCGGTGGCAAGGTGTTTGCCACCCTTACCGAAAAAAATGTTGGCCGCCGGATGGCCATCGTGCTGGATGGAGTAGTCAAGTCGGCACCGGTTATCCGGGAACGGATACTCGGTGGCTCCGCCCAGATTTCCGGCAGCTTTTCCCATGAAGAGGCATCGGACCTGGCCATCGTCCTGCGGGTCGGCGCCCTGCCGGCACCGGTCGATGTCATTCAGAATATGACGGTGGGCTCGACCCTGGGTAAGGACTCCATCCAGAAGGGGCTGCTGTCCGGTATTTTCGGAGCCCTCATGGTATTAGGGTTCATGGTCATCTATTATCGGCTCTCCGGGGTCATCGCCAACTTCGCCCTCACCTTGAACATTCTCTTTCTCTTCTCGGGTTTAGCGGTACTTAACGCCACGCTGACCCTGCCGGGCATCGCCGGCATCGTACTTTCCATAGGCATGGCGGTCGACGCCAATGTTTTGATATTCGAACGGATGAGGGAGGAATACGCCCTCGGTAAGCCGGTCCGATCGAGTATCGACGGGGGCTTCGGCAAAGCCCTGTGGACCATCGTCGACTCCCAGGTAACGACCCTGATCACCGCCATGGCGCTGTTCCTTTTCGGTACAGGTCCGATCAAAGGTTTTGCCGTCACCCTGAGCCTCGGTATCATCTTCAACCTGTTCACCGCCCTGTTCTGCTCGAGGCTGATATTTGACTTGCTCGCCGCTAAACGGGTGATCACCGATCTCAAGTTTCTGCAGATCATCAAAAAATCCAACATCGACTTCATGAAGGTGCGCACCATCACCTTCTCGATTTCCGGCGTGATGGTGCTCATCGGCCTCATCGCTTTTTTCCAGATAGCCAGGGGCAGTGCCAATTTGGGTGTCGATTTTTCCGGAGGCTCACTTCTCCAGTACAAAGCCGAGCAATCTTTTTCCATGGCTGAGGTCAGAGCAGTATTTACCAGCAACGGAATGGAAGGCATCAATCTGCAGGAGGTGGAAAACGAGAACCGTCTGATCATCAAGGTGAAGAAGTCCGAAGCGGTGGTGGCCAACCTCAGCGATCAGGTCAACGAGCTGTTTGGCCGAGAGCTGGCAGACAAGGGATTTGTTCTCGAATCTCAGGCTGAAATCGGTTCCAGCGTGAGTGCTGTACTGCGCAACAAGGCAATCCAGGCCATCCTCATCTCGCTGGCCGGAGTCATCGTCTACCTCGCTTTTCGTTTTGACATCAGTTTCGGACTGGCGGCGGCGGCGGCAACCTTTCACGATGTGCTGGTTGTTCTGGGAATCTGCTGGCTTTTGAATATCGAGATAACCCTGCTTATCGTCACGGCCCTGCTCACCCTGGCCGGTTACTCACTGAATGACTCGGTGGTTGTCTTCGACCGTATCAGAGAGAACATGAAAAAGCTGGACAAATTCCGGCTCACTAATCAGGTGATCAACGGCAGTGTCAACCAGGTCCTTGGCAGGACCATCGTCACCTCGTTAACCTCGGCCATGGTATTGCTGTCTCTGTTCATTTTCGGCGGCTCCGTGATTCATGATTTCTCTTTTGCCCTGTTGATGGGTGTGCTGATCGGTACCTACTCATCGATATTCATCGCCAGCCCACTACTGACCTTCTGGAAACGAGGCCAGGCCTGACAGTTCATGAGTGGTAAACAAATCCAGGGACAGCTCTCTCCGATAAGCCCGGGGGAAGTGTTCTCCTTTCTCTGCCATGATCGGGTAAGCTGCTTCACTCACTGCTGCAGGGAACTGGAACTGGTCCTGACTCCCTATGATGTTCTCAGACTGCGCCTGGCTACTGGGCTCAGTTCGTCCAAGCTTCATGAACGCTATATCATCGAGGAATTGACCCCCGCAGACACTTTTCCCCGCTTCTACCTGACCATGGTGGATGACGGCAAAGCCAGCTGCGTGTTTGTAAACGATGCGGGCTGTTCAATTTATCTGCACCGGCCCGGGGCCTGCCGAACCTATCCCTTGGGTCGAGGAACGACCAGAGATGAGGGCGGCGTCCACGAGCAGTTCATCCTTTTGCAGGAACCGCATTGCCAGGGATTTCAGGAAAAAACTGTGCAGACGGCGCAGAGCTTCATGAAGTCCCAGGAACTGGAAACCTTTAACCGATTCAACGACCGACTGACCGCCATCACCCAGCATCGGAAAATCAAAGATGGATTAGAACTGACCAATGAGCGCATCAGCCTCTACAGGCTGGCGCTCTATGATCTTGATAACTTCCGGGCCCAGTTGGCCGACAAACGGATCAAGCCACCCCTCGAGATCCCGGAGGTTGTCTATGAAGACGACGAGAGATTGCTTGAATTCGGCCTCCAATTCATGGAACGCCTGCTTTTCGACCTTTGATCAATAATTATTTGATATTACTCACGAAAAATCTACCATGCTGAAGCTTATCGTTTTCGACTGCGACGGGGTTCTGTTCGATTCCAGGGAAGCCAACCGGATCTACTACAACGATCTGTTGAGCGCCTTCGACCAGTCGCCCATGGATGACCAGGAGCTTGAGTTCGTCCACAGCCATAATGTCACCGACTCGGTAGCGCACATTTTCCGGAAGTATCCGGCGACCGATCTTGATGCGGTGCACCGTCATCGATTATCTCAGAGCTACACACCATATCTAGCCCATATGGTCATGGAGCCGGATTTGCTAGAATTTCTCAATACCGTTAAAGACCACTATCTCCTGGCCATCTCGACCAACCGGACGACGACCATGAAGCCGTTGCTGGAGGCTTACGGTTTGACCGATTATTTTGAACTGGTGGTGACCTCAATGGATGTTGAGAATCCCAAGCCGGCACCGGATGCACTTTTAAAGATTTTTTCGCACTTCAACTGCAGCCCCGAAGAAACGATTTTCATCGGCGATTCTGTGATCGACCAACAGCATAGCGAAAATGCCGGAGTCGACCTCATCGCCTTTAGAAACAAACTGCTCCAAGCCAGATATTACGTGGACAGATTCAGGCAAATTCTCGAGCTGAAGCCGTTTCGCCACCTGGCCCGGTGATATTTATAAAAAACTTTTTCTTGTTGTGAAAAATGCTATAATATCGAATTGGTTACCTCTTTGCTCCCTCTTCAATCTATCGGTACTTGTTTATGGCTATTGCGACGGAACAGCTAGAAGCTATCAATCAGGAAATAATCCAGTCCTTTTCCGATGATTCCCGCATCACCGTCGTACCAGTAGATGGAAATCCTCCAGACAAATACGAAATAACCTACAACGTCGAGGGATTGCAGAAGAGTGCTGAGGGTAGTGTAGAAAAAGCTGACAGTCACACTATTTTTCTCAGCATACCTTTTGGCTACCCGCATTTCCCGCCCAGCTGCAAGCCCAAAAGTCCAATTTTTCATCCCGATTTTGATCCAGCCGCTATCTGCATCGGTGATTTCTGGGAAAAGAACCGCTCCATAATCGATCTTATCACCCACATAGGCGAAATGATTACCGGTGCGTTCTATTCCACCAGCAACGCTTTCAATGAAGAGGCCGCCCAGTGGTATGCAGAGAATTTTGAGTCCGGTGGGACTGACCAGCCTGAAAGTCTTGTCTCCGATGATCCAGCGTCCATTTCTCCTACCCTGAGTCCTGCTTCAGAAGAAGATTTCACCTCCCTGCTGGACGACGATGACGATGAGATTACAGAAGATCTGCTGGAGCCATTCGACTCGGAAGCTGACGACAACGTCGCCCCGGCCCTGAGCTTCGTCGATGAAGATGAGGGCCTAAAAGATGATGCGGCGGAAGGGGCGGTGGGTGATATTTTCGAGGAATCCGATTTCGATTTCGAAGCATCCCTGCAAAGTGAGGTAGCACCGGATAACGATCTGCTGCCTCCTGGATTCAAGAGTGACGTGGCTGGCGAAATGGACGAAGAAGATGTGGACGTCGACCATTTCAACGAGCTGGCCGCGCAGAAACGCTTTTTCGGTTTGGACAAGGAGCTCTCTCTTCTTCCTGCTTCCACCACCTTCGAGGGAAAAGAGGCACTGGCAGAGCAGTCAGCGTTGGCCCAGGAGAGGGCCCAGACCCTGTATACCAAAGCTCTTGAACTCGAACACAAGGGTGAGCCGGCCGAAGCGCTGAAACTTTTCAAAGAAATCGAGACGGTCACCTCCGACTATCCCAGACTGCATGATGACCTGAGCCGAATGAGCCAGGCCCTGGAGCTGCTTGGAGACTGGGCCGCCCCCACGCTCGAATCCCGCGAAGAGAGCGAGACCGTGGCTGAGCCCGCAGCAGAGACCATAGCCAAGCCGGAAGCGAAAGAAAAAGAAGTCTACCAACCGCCGCCCCCACCCCACCCCAAACCGGAGCCAAAAGAATCTGGCAGTCGGACCTTTTTTGAGGATGGATCGGAAAGCAAATCCAGGCTCGTCCCCTATGCTCTTGTTATCATACTTTTTCTGGTGGCTGGTGCTGCCGGTGTTAACTATTATCTCAGTTCTTCAAAGTATGAACAGGCTCTGAATCGTTTCGGAGAATGCCAGTCCTCACTGAAAAAGAACCAGTTCAGCGAGGCCGAGCTGCAATGCGAGTCAGCGCTCGGGCTGGCAAAACAGATCCGGCTGTTCAAGGGCTCCGATCGCGATGCATTGACTATGAACGTCGAGAAAACGCTTCGTTCCGAACCGCTCAAACAGGGACTGGCAGGGAATCTCTTGCTTGACGGCCAGTATTATCCCCGCCAGGTCGTCCAGAATATCGTCTCTTTCAGGGAATTCAAGCACAAGGGAGACGAATTGTTCGGGACTTCCAACTGGCAGCAGAGTGTCTCCAACTACGAACAGGCACTCCAGATCGCGGACGAGGAGAAAGCCATCGACCGGCAGGAGCTCTTCCAGATTGCAGAAAATATAAAAATTGCCCGGTTCAATATTATCTACGAATCGGGCATATCTTATATTGATCGAAAAAAATGGGTTTTGGCTACCAAAGAACTTACCGGGGCACTTGAACAGTTAAAAAAATTGAGTATCCCCGACAAAGCCGGGCTCATCGACGAAATCACCACCAAGCTGGGCAAAATAGAACAAGCCACTGAAAAAGAAAAAGGTGACATTGCTTTTAGTGAAGGTAAATGGAACAAGGCGGCTGAACATTACCGAACAGCACTGACCATAGCCACCCAGTCCATCGATCCTGACCAGGAATCAATCTTCGAGCTCAAGCAGTTGGTGGTCAAAGGCAATCTCTATGCGATAGTTTCAAGCGGCAAATCAGCTTTCAGGCAGTCCCGCTGGGATGAAGCGATTGAGAACTACGACAAGGCGATCACTTTGCTGGAAGACAATCGGGAGCTTCTCAAACAGGCAAACACCGAGGAGAACCGGAAAAAACTCGCCCGCATTATGCTGCAGGCCTCGGTCATCCGTGATAAGCAGGATGCCGCCAGGTACCTCAAAGAGAACGAGTTCAATGAGGCCATCACCAAGCTCGAGGCAATTATAAACTCAATTTCGTCAAGCGAATTCAAGGGTGAAACGGAATTCGAGACCATTCGTCTGGAAGCTGTGCAATCCATAAAACAGGCCGAAACCGATCAGTTATTGTCTGATAAGATCGCCTATCTAGAAGATAACTTTGAAGAACTTTTCATCAAGCACTATTCTGGATCCCCGGCCGAATCACTGGTAGACAGAACGGTCGTATTCGAAAAACAGATTGGATCCCGTCTGCTGTTCAGACTGCAATGCATCGAAGTGGGCCGCGGTCGGCCTTTGCAGCTGGTGATGAAGTACACCCACGACCTCAACAACGGTGAGTGGAGCTTCTACAGCGACAGCCAATAACCCGATCTGGCCTCATCATGCAGAGATGAGAGTTTCTCTACTACCTGTGACTTAGAGCAGGAAACGGAACTCTCCTTTACCAAGAAGATCGTGAAGATGGAGAATGCCTGTCAACCGACTGTCGCGATCGACCACCGGCAGAATAGTTACCTCGTGGCGTTGCATGATGCTCAAGGCATCCACTGCCTGGATATCTCCTGAAATGGTAATCGGATCGGAGGTCATCACCTCTGCTACCCGGGTATGACTCAAATCCAGGTTTGAGGCAACATAGCGTCTGACATCTCCATCGGTGACGAGGCCCTCAACCTGCCGGGACTCCCCCGCCACAATCACCGCTCCAAGGCTCTTGGCGTTCAGTTCGGTGACCGCCTCCGCCACAGTCGCTTCTATTGTAACCAGCGGTATCTGGGTTCCTGTCAGCATTACCTCCCCAACTTTTACCTGCAAACGGGCCCCCAGGCTGCCGGATGGGTGGTTCAAGCGAAAATCAGCCGCCTTGAAGTCGTTTCTGTTCATCAGCACCACAGCCAGAGCATCACCCAGTGCCAGGGTAGCCGTCGTACTGGCCGTGGGAGCCAAGCCAAGCGAACAGGCCTCTTTGGGTACCGAGATGTCGAGCACCAGATCTGCAGCTCCGGCAAGGGTAGAGTCGGCCACTCCTGTCATGGCGATGACCGAGGAACAACGGCGTTTCAGATTGGAGAGCAGGCTGTTCAACTCAGCAGTTTCCCCTGAATAGGAGATAGCGATGACCACATCGGTGTCCTGAACCATGCCAAGATCGCCATGCATGGCTTCGACCGGATGCAGAAAAAAAGAGGGTGTTCCGGTGCTGTTCAGAGTGGCCGCAATTTTCTGACCGATTATACCAGATTTGCCGATACCGGTGATAATCAACCTGCTGGGACAGTTGTGAATCAATTCCACGGCCTGGACGAACTCCCGGCCAATCCTCTGGCGCACGGCGGCAAGCCCCTGCTCTTCTATCAACAATACTTCCTGCGCTTCTTCAATAGTCATGTCCTATCCTGGGTTGGCTGACCTCTCCTGGAGTTGAACGTAGCAGCTAGGCCCCCTTCCGGCAACGCTATCCAGAAGTGGCGCTCCTGCAGCATATTGGCCGAGGGCAGTGGTCGTCATTGGCCCTGTTCGTTCCCCGACAGGGAATGTCGGATTGCACTTGACATCTACCACGTTCAGGGTTCAATTATCTGGTTTGGCAATTTGGTGCTTCATGCATACATTAGCAATCAGCAAATTGGAACCCTAATATCTACGCAAACGGAAAAATCATGTCAAACTATCTTTTTACCTCGGAATCGGTCTCCGAAGGACATCCGGACAAAGTGGCCGACCAGATATCAGATGCAATTCTCGACGCCATACTCAGCCAGGACATACATGCCCGGGTGGCCTGCGAGACCATGGTTACCACCGGCATGGTGCTCATCGCCGGCGAGATTACCACTTCTGCCTGGGTGGACATGCCGGATGTGGTCCGTCAGACGGTTCGAGAAATAGGCTACAACTCTTCAGACATGGGATTTGACTGGCAATCCTGCGCCATTCTGACATCTATCGACAAACAGTCGCCCGATATCGCCCAGGGAGTTAATGAGGGCAGTGGTCTGGATCTTGATCAGGGGGCAGGCGACCAGGGACTGATGTTTGGCTACGCCTGCAACGACACCGAGGTCCTGATGCCCATGCCGATTTATTATGCCCACCGGCTGACCAAGCGCCAGGCCGTGGTCCGTAAATCAGGAAGGCTGCCCTGGTTACGACCCGACGCCAAAAGTCAGGTCACCATCGGCTACGTCGATGGTGTACCGAAACGGATCGACGCGGTCGTCCTCTCAACCCAGCATGATGAAATCGTTGAATACCAGGACCTCAAGGAAGGGGTCATGGAAGAGATCATCAAACCGGTTCTACCCGCGGAAATGATTGATAAGGATACCAATTTTTATATCAATCCGACGGGCCGGTTCGTTATCGGCGGACCAGTTGGTGACTGCGGAGTGACCGGCAGGAAGATCATCGTTGATACCTATGGAGGAAAAGGCTCCCACGGCGGTGGCGCCTTCTCCGGCAAGGATCCTTCCAAGGTGGATCGCTCCTCGTCCTACATGGGGCGCTACATCGCCAAGAATCTCGTGGCAGCTGGAATCGCCACGGAAATCGAGGTACAGGTCGCCTACGCCATTGGCATCTCGCAGCCCGTGTCGATCAATGTAAACAGCTTCGGTACCGGGAAAATCAGTGATGAAAAGATCAGGGATCTGGTCAGCGCCCACTTTGACCTGAGGCCCAAGGCAATCATCCAGCATCTCGATCTGCTGCGCCCCATTTATCGTGCGACCGCTGCCTACGGTCACTTCGGCCGCAAGCATGATGATTTCACCTGGGAACGTATCGACAAGGCCGATGAACTGAAAGCGGCCGCAGGACTTTAATTACCAAGGAATTACTCTCAAGGATTTTGAAATGACTACAAAAAACGATTACAAGGTGGCCGATATCTCCCTGGCAGACTGGGGGAGAAAAGAAGTCGCCATCGCAGAAACGGAAATGCCGGGGCTCATGAGCCTTCGTGAACAATACAAACAGACCCAGCCGCTCAAAGGTGCCCGCATCGCCGGCTGCCTGCACATGACCATACAGACGGCGGTACTGATGGAAACACTGGTTGAGCTTGGGGCCGATATCCGCTGGTCGTCGTGCAACATCTTTTCCACTCAGGATCAGGCGGCCGCGGCAATGGCTGCCGCCGGCATCCCCACCTTTGCCTGGAAGGGAGAGAGCGAGGAGGAATTCTGGTGGTGCATCGACCAGACCATTTTCGGACCTGACGGTTGGCGCCCCAACATGATCCTTGACGATGGCGGCGACCTCACCCTGATCATGCACCAGAAATATGAAGCGGACATGAAGCGGGTCAAAGGCATTACCGAGGAGACCACCACCGGGGTGCATCGCCTCAACGAGATGGCCGCCGACGGTTCCCTGCTCTGTCCGGCAATCAATGTCAATGACTCGGTGACCAAGTCAAAATTCGACAACCTCTACGGCTGCCGTGAATCACTTATCGACGGAATCAAGCGGGCTACAGACGTGATGGTAGCCGGCAAGATTGCTGTGGTTGCCGGTTATGGCGATGTCGGCAAAGGATGTGCCCAGGCGCTGGCCGGCATGGGCGCCTCGGTGCTGGTAACCGAGGTTGACCCGATCTGCGCCCTGCAGGCGGCAATGGAAGGCTACCGGGTAGTAACCATGGAGCAAGCAGCAGCCATCGGCAATATATTCGTTACCTGTACCGGCAATATAGATGTCATCACCAGGGCCCATATGGAACAGATGCCTCACGAGGCAATCGTATGTAATATCGGTCACTTCGACTCTGAAATCGATATCGCCTCCATCCGCGAGCTGGAATGGGAAAACATCAAACCCCAGGTGGATCATGTAACCTTTCCGGACGGCAAAAAGATCATCGTTCTGGCCGAGGGGCGCTTGGTCAATCTGGGCTGCGCCACGGGGCATCCCAGCTTCGTGATGAGTAACTCGTTTACCAACCAGGTGTTGGCACAGATAGAATTGTGGAAGAACTCAGCCAATTATGAAAACAAGGTCTACTTTCTGCCCAAACAACTCGACGAGATGGTGGCCCGGCTGCACCTGCAGAAAATAGGCGTCAATCTCACCACCTTGAGTAAAGAACAGGCCGACTACATAGGGGTTGCGGTGGAGGGGCCCTTCAAGCCGGATTATTACCGCTACTAATTCAGAGCAGCACCTCATAAACCAGAAAAGGGACAACCGATAACCGGTGTGTCCCTTTTTGTTGAGTTCGAGGTTCGCTGACGCAGCCTGTCAGAGTGCCCTTAAACCAAGAATGCACCATTCTCAGCTACCCTGCCGAAACATCTTCTTCAACTGAGTTATCTGCCTGTATTTGCTGGTTCTACAGGTTCAGGAGTAGACATCACTGAGATTCACATCGCCAGAGAGCACCCGATGCACAATTCCTTGAGCATCCCTGACCAGCAGTGAACCGTCTTCAGCGGGGCCCAGATTCTCTCCCTTCACCCGGCTGCCGTCAGGTCTCTGCCAGGCCATCTGCCGGCCCCGGAAAAGGTCATATTTGTGCCAGCGCTTGAGCACCGAGGAAAAGCCTTGTTGCTCGAACTCCTCCAGAGTGGCTAGCAATGTCATTCTTAATTGGGAATAGAGCCTTTTTCTATCGATGGCTTTACCACTCTCGATTAATAGAGAGGTCGCTCTATCTCTCAGGTTGGCAGGAATTTGATCAGCCGAAAGGTTGCAGTTGACGCCGACACCGATTACCGCAAACAGTCTGTCATCCCTATCAGTTGATGTCTCAGAAAGGATGCCGGCACATTTTCTGGCACCGATAAACAGGTCATTGGGCCACTTCAGCCCGACATCATTGTGAGAGTAATCATGGAGACAGGTGGCGAGGGCAACTCCAGCAGCCAGAGTCAGCCTGGGAAAGTGCTCAAGAGCGATCTCAACTCTGACAATATAGGAGCAATAGAGGTTCACTCCCGGCGGTGAGAACCAAGCCCGCCCGAGTCTTCCCCTCCCAGCCGTCTGGGTCTCGGCCCTCACCCCACTGCCGTGGGCCCCACCTTTTTGTCCCAATTCCCTGGCAACACGATTGGTTGAGTCGGTGCTTTCTAGAAAGATATCCTGATAGTCCATAAACAAAAAAAGCGCAAAGTTCGGCTGAACTTTGCGCTAAAATCGAGATCAGAAGAGTATATTTACTACTACTTTTCCTCGTTCTGAATACGAGTAGGATCGGCATACATGGTAGTGGAACCGGAGGACCAGAACATCAACCTGCCTTCACGAACGAGTTCGTTGGCCACGTTCTTGATCTTACGCGGTTTCGAGTCCGGATCGCACTTGTAAAAATCCTTGATGTAAAGCTGTGGTTTTGGAGATGTAGCAGCTTTCTTACAAATCGCATCTTTTAGTTCATCATCACTCAGAGGCATTTTCTTTCTCCTTTTTTAATGTGACCAAAAGGGCATCAAAGCCCACCCCGCCGTGGCGAAGTGGGCTCTTAGTCGGCAGAAAACCAGTCAATTATTTGATATGGCTGGTGAACTTAAACTGAGTGGTTGTACGCCAGGTATCATATGCCAAGCGATAATCATCGATGCTCTTTTCAGTAAATGGGATATCACACTTCTCGAAGAAGCGCTCCCAACTAATCCTTTCGGCCCATTCGCCAACACGCTCATATTTTCTTGCGTCTTTTGCATAGGCGTCAACGATTTTTCTTATAGCCTCAACAGTTTCCGGCCAACGCGGTGTGTTGTTGGGCAGAAACGGGATAACCAGTTTAGAGAACTTTGGCGCCGAACGGGTATTGGAAATCTTGCCACCGACCAGAATCGCAATTCCGTCACCTTCCGGATCCGCCAGGGGCATTGCCGGACACATGGTGTAGCAGTTACCGCAGAACATACAGCGTTCCACCGTTACTTTTACGGATTTGATTTCTTCTCCCTCTACTTCCACCTTGGTAGGCTTGACCGCACCAAGCGGACAGGAAGCAACCGCCAGCGGCAATTCGCAGACACCGGTGATGCGCTTGTGATCGATCATCGGCGGCTTGCGGTGAATACCAAGAATGGCAATATCAGAAGCATGAACCGCACCACACATGTTCAAACAGCAGGCCAGGGCAATGCGAACCTGGGCCGGCAGAGTCATGGAGGTGAAGTAATCGAACAGGTCATCCATAACTGCCTTAACCGGTCCGGAAGCATCGGTTGCCGGGGTGTGGCAATGGATCCAGCCCTGGGTATGAACGATATTGGTTACACCGGCACCGGTTCCACCTACGGGGAATTTATTGTCGCGGCTGGCCAGATCGTCAAGCAGCGGTTGGACCTTGTCTTTGGCATCAACCATGAATTCGATATTGTTCCTGGTGGTAAAACGCAGCTTTCCGTCGCAATGGGCATCGGCGATATCACAAATTTCACGGACATGGACGCAAGTCATGAGTCGGGGAGAGCCCACTCGGACCGTGTACACCTCGTCTCCTGTCTCTGATTTGTGCATCAACACTCCTGGCTGTACAATTTCATGCCAGAGCCATTTACCTTTGTTCTTTTGAATGACAGCCGGCATAAACTGTTCGTAATGTGGCGGACCAAGATCGGTGATGCGGCCTTCCATCGGTTTTTCCGGATTATATCCCATGATAATTCTCCTTTATATAGTTAACTAATTACAAATAAGTCCAAAACGCCGATTTAGGCAGCGTGCTTCGCACGGAATTCATCGATATCACGCTCAAAGCCGCCCTCAACCTCTTCCTCAGCCCAGAAAACGTATGGGTTTTCTCGCGGAGTCCTGATCATCTGCGGGATTGGGTCAACGCCCATAACCTTGATAAAGGTGGGCAGACCGACACGCTGAATGGTCTCACCAACACGTTCACGGTTCTTGCCAACTTCCATCCACCAGTCCCAAACTGTCTCGATGAACTCGATCAGTTCCTCATATTCGTTTTCCTTTTCAATCTTCATGAAAGGCACGATCAAGGTGGACATCTGAGCACCATCAAGGATCGGGGCTTTGGCTCCGACAAGAATGGTGGCTCCCTGGTCAGCACCGGGACGCAACGCCCGCGGCATAACGTTGATGCAATGCATACAACGGGTGCATTCCTTGTCGTCGATCTTCAACTCATCGCCTTCCATCCACATGCATTCGGTCGGACAGAGATCGATCACCTCTTTGTTGATGTCAAATGGACCCCAGTCACGGCCGCTGTGCGAACCGCCATTGGCCGGGTAGTTGCCAGCCATATATTCCTTGACGGCAGCCTGATCGATGCGGATCTCGTCACGCCAGGTGCCGATAACGGATATATCGGAACGGGCGATTGCCGCCACGCAGTCGTTCGGGCAGCCAGAGAATTTGAACTTGAACTTGTAAGGGAAGGCCGGACGATGGATCTCATCCTGGTAATGCAGGGTCAGGTGATAGCAGGTCTCCTGGGTGTCGTAACAGGACCACTCGCAGCGGGACTGACCGAGACAGCAGGCCGGGGTACGCAGGTTAGAGCCGGAACCGCCAAGATCCTGACCCATATCGTGGGTCAAATCCCAGAAGAAGGGTTCCAGATTCTCGGTCCTGGTACCGAGAAGAATTATGTCACCGGTGGAACCGTGGAAGTTGGTTACCGCTGAACCATGTTTCTCCCAGAGATCCATCAGTTTGCGTAGATTTTCAGTCGAATAGTACTTTGATGCCGGCTGAGCCACACGGATGGTGTGAAAATGCTCAACACCCGGGAATCGCTCAGGAACATCCGAGTAACGACCGACAATACCGCCGCCATAACCGAAAACACCAACTATACCGCCATGCTTCCAGTGGGTGATCCGATCCTTGTAAGACAGTTCAAGCTGACCAAGAATGTCGTAGACATCTGGATGGGTCTCGGCCTGTCTCTTCAGGTCGGTAACGAAGCTTGGCCAGGGACCGCTTTCCAGCTGGTCTAACAAGGGTGTTTCATGTTTTGCCATGATTTCCTCCTTTAAATTACTGTTAATACTACAACCCTATCCAAAAAACTCTATATACAGATCACGTATCATGAACAAAAGAACGATCCGGCAATTGCCAGCGGACTCACTCGCCTTTTGCCGCCTTTCAACTGGCATATCTTGCACAACGAAAGCACAATACACTGAACCGGCGAATATTTATGTAGCAGATGAGGATATTACTATGGGTTCTTTTTGTCAACAAAAAAGCAACCGGTTTCGGCCTTGAAAATGAATAATGATTCACCGCTCCGGAGGAGTGCGGTTCCCTTAATTTTCAAGCGCTTCGAGGAATTGTTCTTCGATGGAAGTACCACATTTTTTATTGCTCTTCATGTGCTCCAGAAAGCGGCCGGCCAGGACCTTGCCCAGTTGCACTCCTTCCTGATCAAATGAGTTGATCTTCCAGGCAAATCCCTGGAAAACTATCTTTGCTTCATAGAGGGCAAGGAGTCGGCCCATGTTGCGCGGGTCGAGCCTCCTGGCAATGATCATCGAACTCGGCCGGTTGCCGCCGAAGCGCTTGTTGGGATTTTCATGTGCCCGTCCGGTTGCCAGAGCGACGACCTGAGCCAGCAAATTGGCCAGCAGCTTCTGCTGCGAATGGGTGCCATCCACCGTTATGTCCTTGCCATACTGGCTGTCGACAAAGCCAATAAATTCGGCGGGTACTATTTCAGTGCCCTGATGCAGCAGTTGATAGAACGCATGCTGGCCGTTGGTCCCCGGTTCCCCCCAGACCACCGGACCTGTCTTCATCGATACGGGCAGACCGGCCACCGTGATCGATTTGCCGTTGCTTTCCATGTCACACTGCTGCAGATGGGCGGGAAACCTTTGCAGCGCCTGGCTATAAGGCAGAACTGCCAGGGTCGGATAATCCAGGAAATTGTGGTTCCAGATGCCGAGCAGGGCCAGCAGCAGGGCCATGTTATCAGAAACCTGGTTGATCTCGCAGGCTTCATCCATCTCGGCCGCACCCTTCAGAAAGTCTGACAGTCCCTCAGCTCCGAGTGCAAATCCAAGGCTGACGCAGCCGACCATGGAGGTGACGCTGTACCTGCCGCCAATATAATCGTACATGTAAAACGAACGCAGATAGTTCTGGGGATTGTCCATCGGGCTGCCTTTTCCGGTAACGGCAACAAAGTGTCGGGCCGGATCGAGCCCCGCACTCTCGAATTTGGATCGCACCAACTCCTCGTTGGTTCGCGTTTCAAGAGTCGAACCACTCTTTGAGACCACCGTAACCAGGGTTTTGGCCGGATCAATCGTGTCCAGTACCTGGGCCGCATCATCGGGGTCGACATTGGCTATGAAATGCACCTTGCGGCCTTCCACACTGTAGGCCTTCAAGGCCTCGTAGATGGCCCTGGGCCCCAGATCCGAGCCGCCGATGCCAACATTGACCATGGTGGTAAACCTGCCCTGACGGTCCATCTCGCTGAGAAAGGTTTGCAGTTTCTTAAACTCTTCGTTCGCCTGTCTGGCAGACGCGGGGTCTTTAGGCTCACTAGTGAAAATGTCCCGGGATGAAGTGTGCAGCACCTGCCGGTCCTCACTTTCCCAGCCGAAAATTTTATTGATTACCGCCCCTCTTCTCATTTCCTTGAAGCGCTCAACCAGACGATGCTCGTCGACAAACTCCTGGAACGCCCCCAGCACGCTCTTATCCACCCGCTGGGTGGCATAAAAGAGTCGCAGACCTGCCGCCTGGCAGATCATCGTGCCTATTCTCCCGTCTTCGTCTAAGGCACCGGGGGCGACGAGATCGTAGGGGTTCTCAGCAAGTTTCTGCAGTTTCTGCCATGATCGACTCTCGGTCACATCTGTTTTCATAGACAATACTCCCTTATCAGCATGGTGAGCCGGGTTTCGGCTTTTTTTATTCTCTCTCTATAATCGGACTCGTTCCTGTACCGGCCAGATAGCGCAGTTCACCAATACAATCTTCATAAGAGTCGCCGCCGTAAACGGCGGAGCCTGCCACGAATATATTGGCCCCTGCAGCGGCGGCCGAGGCAATGGTTTGGGGCCCTATGCCGCCATCGACTTCGATGCCGATCTCGAGTCCCCGGCTGTCGATCATCGCTTTGAGCCGCCGGATCTTCTCCAGGGTCGAGGGAATGAATGATTGACCGCCAAAACCGGGATTGACCGACATCAGCATCACCAGATCGACATCGTCGAGCACGTATTCCAGCGTATCCAGAGGCGTCGCCGGGTTAAGAACGGCCCCCGCCATCAAGCCTTGCTCACGGATATGAGTGAGGGTCCGCTGCAGATGACCGCAAGCCTCCACGTGCACGGTGATCCAGTCTGCCCCGGCATCAATGAATTGGCCGATGTAGCTGTCTGCATCGCTGATCATCAGGTGTACATCGAGCGGTTTATCTGTAACCTTCCGGGCGGCTTTTACCACCAGCGGGCCAATGGTGATATTGGGAACGAAATGCCCGTCCATGACATCCACATGAATTACATCGGCCCCGCCTTTGTCGACGGCCTGAATTTCTTCTCCGAGCCGTGAAAAATCGGCTGACAGGATCGATGGGGCAATCAGTATGTCACTGTTCATAAGAGATCCTCGTTATGGCTGGCAACACCTCTGTCATTGGCTACCGTCTGTTAACTTTCGAACCCTGTCTCCAGGTAAGGTTTCAATCAACCCTTCAAGTTCGAGAACCAGCAGCGCTTCATTGAATTGTGCGGGCAGGAGACCCGAGCGCTGAAGCAGGACTTCCCGGAGCTGGGGATATGGTTCGATCATTGACCACAACGGGTTCAGTTCCGGTTTCAGCCTCGGCAGGGAAGCGTTGCAATCTTCATTCTGGGCGGTCCTGCAGCCTGGGTCGAGGGTCAATTGCTCAATGATGTCAGCAGCCGACACTGCCAGCGAGGCACCTTGCTGAACCAGCCAGTGAGTCCCGGCGCTCTTGAGGGAATCTATCTGACCAGGCACCGCAAATATGTCCCGCCCCCCCTCAAGACCATACTGTACGGTGATCAACGACCCGGATTTTTTCGAAGCTTCGACCACCACCACTCCCCTGCTCAGACCGGCAATTATCCGGTTGCGAGCCGGGAATCTGTACCCCTCCGGCCGTGTCCCGAGCGGGTATTCGCTGATCAGCAGTCCGGACTCCTTGAGCAGCTCAAACAAGCGCTGATTCCCTCTTGGATACACCACATCAAGGCCGCAGCCCAACACACCGATAGTGGCACCGTCGGCATCAAGAGCACCCGCATGCGCCTCTGCATCGATACCCAGAGCCAGCCCCGAGACCACACAGTGTCCGGACAAGGCCAGATCCCGGGCGATTGTCCGGGAAACCCTGCGGCCGTAACTGGTTGCCGCCCGTGAGCCTACTATGGCCACCGAGTCCATGTGAAGCAGCGATCTTCTGCCATGCACATAAACAACCGGCGGCGGCTGTCCGATATGCTTCAGCAGTTCAGGGTATTCAGATTCGTCTCGAAGCAACGCTCTGGCGCCGATTCTCTCCAGTTCTGAGAGTTCCCGCTCCGCCTTTCTCCTCAGCCGACCGGTATCGGACAACTCCGCCAGATACCCGGATCGCAGACCGCGAATCTCCTTTGCCACTGAGCCGGGTGCATTTAATACCTCGGTCGGTGAACCGAACCGGTTGACCAGATGGTAAAACAGATTGGGCCCGACGCCGTGGACAAGACTCAGGCCTATCCAGTCTCTGATAGTTTCGACATTCGCTGACGCGGGCACGGTGGAGGGAACTTCCTTGCGTATCGATTAGGGTTGTCTTGCTCAGTTCGACCATTGTCTGAGATGACAGATTGTACCTGGTGGTTATGACAAAAGTATCAATCGGTCATGAACACCCTGAGTTCTTCGATACGGGAGGGATGCTTCAGTTTCTGGATTGCCTGGGCTTCGATCTGCCTGATCCGCTCCCGGGTAACCGCGAAACATTTCCCTACCTCTTCAAGCGTATGGTCATATTCGACGTCGATTCCATAGCGCATTTTTAGTACCTTTGCTTCCCTCGGCGTCAGGGTGGACATGACCTGATTCAAGCACTCGCTCAAACTGGCGGTAATGGAAACGTCGTGGGGACCCGGTCGGTCATGGTCTTCGATGAAATCGCCGAGAAAGGTTTCACCGTCGTCGCCGATCGGAGTATCGAGCGAAATCGCATCCTTGGCAATTTTCAGGGCACTCTTCACCTTGCCGACTTCGGTTCCGAGCTGCTGCGCCATCTCTTCCGGGCTCGGTTCCCGGTGCTCTTCGATGAGAAATTCTTTTGACACCCTCAACAGCCGATTGATGGTTTCAATCATATGGACCGGCAACCGGATGGTTCTGCCCTGGTCGGCAATGCCACGGGTTATCGCCTGTCTGATCCACCAGGTCGCATAGGTACTGAACTTATAACCACGATGATAATCGAACTTGTCCACCGCCTTCATCAGGCCGATATTACCTTCCTGGATGAGATCTGAAAACTGCAGGCCCCGGTTGACAAATTTTTTGGATACAGAAATAACCAGCCTCAGGTTGGCCCGCACCAGAGATTCCTTGCCATATCGAGTTATTTCCCGACCGGCCTCGATCTCTGCATTGATAAAATTCAAGGCTTGACCGTCGACTCCTGCCTCGATCATAAACTGCCGGTTTACCTGGGCCTCCACGGCCCGGACAAAGGCTGGATCATTCTGCTCGATCAGTGATAGCTTGGCATCCTTCATTACCCTGACCAGCACCTGTCTGAAGCGTCGGGATAACTCCTCGATGGCGGTGGCCATGGAGCCGATGCATTCCTGACAGATCAGTTTGTCGGAGAACAGCAGGGCGATCTCCCCGCCGATGGCCAGGATTCGGCCGCGGAGATCATCGTAATGCTCATTCTCATGGGCCTCCGCCAGCTCGCCAATGAGCATTTCTCTTTTCCTGTCAAGAGCAACGGCGTTCTCGAAGCAACTGATCAGCTTGTCGGTCTCGCTCTTTATCTGGTCCGGTCGGTCTTCGGCGATACCGAGCAACACCTGGTGGACTTGGAGGGAGCCCTCCTGAAGGTCTGAAATCAGCTCTTGCAGGACAGGCAGTGCCAGTTGCACGGAGAGAACCGCGCTCTGAACACGGAACTTGCCTTCCTCGACCATCTTGGCAAGCTCGAGCTCCTCTTTATGACTCAGCAGCTTCAGGCTGCCCATCTCTCGCAGGTAGATGTTCATCGGATCGGCTGATTGGCCGCTCTCCCTGTCAGAGGAGCGGGAGATGCGCCGGCGTCTGCGGTCCCCGCGGCGACGATCGGTGAACGGGCCGCTACGCCGGTCGTTTTTACTCGACCTGCGGTCTTCCGTCACCGTTTCAGGCAGCACCTCTGCCTCCTCTTCTCCGGCATAATAAATTCCGGTCAAATCCCAGAGGTTGTTGTCATCTTCCTGAACGTAACTTTCTTCATCGGAATCGTACTCTTCCGGGCCATGCTCTTTATATTCATTCGCAGCCATTGTCCATACCCTGTATCAATCGAAACCGAACCTGTGCTGTAATCCAAGCAATGAGACAATCGATATTATCCGGTCTGAAATATTTCCATTATTAGAGTATTGATTCGATAAAATCAATCTATCATCGCATCCCAACCACCGATTTATGGCAACCGATTGGCGGCAACTCAGGGTATTGCGCTAGTCGATGCCGCATCTTCGGGGATCAGGAGTTTTTCAGGTCCCCGTCGACCCTCATCTTTTCCAGCAATAATGCATTCAACAGATTGGCATCCTTCAGACTCTCGGCTTCCCTGATTTTGTGCATCAGCTCTTCAGAGCGTCGCTTCAGTCGCTGACGGTCCAGCCACTTCAACACTTCTTCGAGCAGGTCGGACGATGCGCTCGCTTCAGGATCATCATCGACAGACACGTCTGTAAGTATCGAAGCCACCAGAGTCCGTTCCTCGCCGGCTGGCAGCTCACTGAACAGCTCTTCCGGGTCGAGCTCTAAGGTTCCCCTGTCGGCTAACATTGACTTGAGCTGCAGGCAGATCATTTCACCCGCCGTCCCGGCCAGCACCTGGTCAATCTCATGGGCCAGCAATTGATCGAAACAGTGCGGATTTTTGACCATGAAACCGACGACGCTCCTCAAAGCACCGTCCAGTCCCGACTTGGAGCTGGTAACTTGGGGTCGCCGGGTTATTGCCGGGTTCTGCTTCGAGGGGCTGTTAGCCGGCGCAAACTCGGCCAGCAAACGATCGGTATCGAGGCCCAGCACCGAGCCGAAGTGGCGCACCATCGTGTCACGCTGCACCGGTGAAACAGCAGCTCCGATCAGGGGGCGCAGTTCATCGATGATCCTGAACTTGCCGTCCAGGGTTTCTCCGTGTCGGCTGCTGAACTGCTGCAGGGCAAATTCCGGCAGAGGCCCGGCAGCATCGAGGACTTCCGTCAGGCCGGCAACACCAAATTCACCGATGAAGGTGTCGGGATCGTGCCCTTCAGGCAACAGGGCGACACGGCCGCTCATCTGCTCGGCCAGAAAAAGCGGAACCGATCGTTCAGCTGCCTTCATACCGGCCTCATCCCCATCGAACAGCAGGATAACCTCGTCAACCAGCGGTTTGAGCAGACGTAGCTGTTCTTTGGTCAAAGCCGTGCCCAGTGGTGCTACCGCCAAATCGACGCCCCGTGCCACCAGGGCGAGAAGATCGAAGTTGCCCTCAACCAGGACAGCCTTTCTCTGCCGGCGAATGGGCTCCCGCTGCTGATAGAGCCCGAACAGCATCCTGCTCTTGTTATAGACTGGACTTTCAGGAGAATTGAGATATTTCGGTTCGCCGTCGCCAAGTATTCGGCCGCCAAATCCGCACACCTGCCCACGGGTATCGGAGATGGGAAAAAGAACCCGATCCCTGAATCGATCATAACTCCTGCTTTTTTCCTTGCTGACCAGCAAACCTGTTTCGATACCAAGGTTGCGCTCATCATCGCTTAACCGGGAACCAAGAAAGTTCCATCCCCCAGACTCTACGGGTGGCACATAGCCGAGCTGGTAGCGTTTTTGTATCTCTTGAGGTATCCCTCTTCGGGCCAGATAGTCGCGGGCCGCTGCAGCCCCTTTGTGGTGCATCAGGAAATCATGGAAGAGCTCCGCCGCCTTGCGGTTCAAACCATACATTTTCTGGCGCCGTTTTTCCTGTTCGATCTCGGCCGCAGAACGCTTCTTCTCAGGCAGATCTACCTGATACCGCTGGGCCAGACTCTTCAGCGCCTCGGTGAAATCCATCTGGTGATATTCCATCATGAACGAAAACACATCTCCCGACGCCTTGCAGCCAAAACAGTGGTAGAACTGCTGATCCGGATGTACCGTGAATGAAGGGGTTTTTTCCTGATGAAACGGGCAGGAGCCCAGGAACCGGAAACCACTGCGTTTGAGATCAACGTGCTCGCGGACGATCTCAACGATGTCCGCCCGCTCTTTTACGAGGTTTTTGGCCTCTTCCCATGAATCGGCATTGCGCATTATAAGGCTCGTGGCTCAGGCGACCGGCGCTTTCTCCTGAAAGGCCCGGACTATTTCTAAAAATGATTCGGCTTGCAGACTGGCAGCGCCCAAAAACAATCCGGAAACCCCTTCAATGGAGAGATAATGATGGTAATTCCTGGTATCGACGCTGCCTCCATAGATAATCGGACGTGTCGGAAATACTTGGGAGATAAAGCCGGCGATTTCTGCGATTTTTTCAGGATTCAGGGGTTCCCGATAACTCGCGGCATCGACTGGTGTGTAGCCGATGATCATGCTGTCGCAATCTATATCCCTTAAGGCCGTGAGCTGCGACATCGCAATTTTTTCATCGACACATATGATTGGGGCTATGGAGGCGTCGGCCGCCTCGCTTACCTTGTTGACCACATCCTGGGCCGTCTCATGAAAATATCGCCTGCGCTCGGAGTGGCCGACGATGGCATAGCGGCAGATCCCTTTCAGCATGTCAGCCGCCGTCGCCCCGGTGTAACTTCCAAGAGGGAAAGGTGAAACGTCCTGGGCTGCCAGCGAGAACTGCTCCAGGGCTGCCTCTTCAAGATAATCGGCGAGCTTGGCCAGCACTATCAAAGGAGGTGCTATCACCACCTCCACATCGTCAACCGGTATATAGCCCCGCCTGAAGGTGTCGATCCAGGTACGCGCTTCAGCAATGGACTTTGTACATTTCCAGTTGCCGATAATTAAACGCCGGGTCTGAGAGGTATCCCGCTTCTTCATAGGGCCGTGCTCCCGTCTATGGCCGTCAGGGAAGTGAGCATGATTCTCAGAGAAGAGAATGCAGCCGATCGGCCAGTGATTCTTCTGATAATGATTTGAAGTAGAATGTTTTTCGCCTGGCATGCTCACCGGCTGCCAGAACGATGGTGTTGTATTTCACCTCGAACAGCTCGGCCAGATAGGCCTTTACCGCCTTGTTGGCCTTGCCGTCGACCGGCGGCGCAGTTACCATAAGCTTCAAGCAGTGTTCATGCTGTCCGCAGCATCTGTTCCTTGAAGAACGTGGTTGGACATACACATCCAGAGTCGGATAGCCATGCTTTGACCTGCCGATAATCGATTGCACCTCTATTCGTCGCTTAGATAGGCAATACCGCCGTCTTTCAGTTTGGATCGCAGGATCTCTTCGCTCTCCTCGGGATGCACTTCATCCCCTGGAGGGCTTAAAAGCGTCTCGCCGGACGCCTGATTTTCTTCGAACTCGGACAGTTCAGTAAAATCAATTTTCTGGAACAGATCGTCGTATTCAGACCTGCTGGGACCGGCAGTGCCGGTAGAATATTCACTGAGCCTGTCCAGGTGCGCATGGAGAAGTTCCCGCAGATCAGTCTGCAGCTGTCGGCGCTGCACACTGAGATTTTCAATATCCTCTCTGAGCCCTATCAACTCCTCCGCTGCCCGGTCTCGCAGCTGTGCTATTTCCTCTCTGGCGACGGCCGTGATCTGTTCCGCCTGCCGTCTGCTTTCTTCCATGAACTCATCGGAGTGATGCCGGGTCTCGGCGATCGTCATCTGAAACTGCTCTGTTTCAGCCAGCAGTTCTGACTTTTCGGCCTCGATCACCACGATCTTGTTGCGCAGCCCCTCAACAGCGGCCTGGGACATTCTCGATTTACTCTCGGCTTCAGACAGCGCAACTTGAGCACGGCTGAGCTCGGATTTCAGACTGTCCCGTTCCTGCTGCAGCCCTTCAACCAGTCGTTTGAGCCGCTCCAATCCTTCCGCCCGCTTCTCGTCACGCTGTTTGGTTTCACCGAGTTCTTTGGAGAGCGTTTCGATTTTTTTCTTGAAGACATCGAGCACATCTTCGAACGATTTCTTGTCATCGGCAGCCAGTTCCAGTTCCTTGTCCTGCTCGCCAATCTTTTTGCTCTGCTGCCTGAGCCGCTCCTGCAGTTCAGCCATCTGGGCAGCCGCAAGCTCAAGAAATTCCTTTACCTCTTCAGGGTCAATACCCCTGAACCGGGTGGTGAAGGATTTCTGGGTAATGTCCTCGGGAGTCAAAGCCATATTCGGAACTCCACGCTCGTCGGGCGTCGTTGTTTTTATCAACCCATGCCATGGGCAATCTGCTTAATGGTCGGAACAAGAAAGCTCTGGAGAAACATGATAATAACAATCAGAATAACCGGGGAGAAATCCATTGATCCCATACTCACCGGTAGAAACCTTCTGATTCTGCCCAGCAGCGGTTCGGTTATCTCGTAGAGAAAGCGTACAATCGGATTGTAAGGGTCGGCGTTTACCCATGATATCACCGCCCGGCCAATAATGACCCACATGTAAGCGGTCAGCAGAAAATCGAGAATCCCGGCCAGGGCCATGAGAAAATTTGAGGCTACAAACATAGAAGCTCCGTCACGTTAGGCTATTTTCGTCCCCGGCTCAACCGCTGCGCTCACCGTGGCCAGCGAGAGACGTTCATTGGTGTCACCATCCTTGAATTCAGCCGTGAGCACCATTCCCTCAGAGAGGATTCCCATGAGTTTGGCCGGTTTCAGATTGGCTACGATAATCACCTTTTCACCCACCAGATCGTCGGGCCGATAACTTCCTGCAATACCTGAAACGATGGTCCTCTCCTCCGGTGCCAGCACGGTGAGTTTTAAAAGTTTGTTCGATTTCTCCACCCTTTCGGCAGCAATGATCTTTGCAACCCTGAGATCGATGTCCTTGAACTGCTCGAAACTGATCTGCGACTCCGTTTTTTTAGCGCTGTTATCGCCTTGTTGCACTTTCTTGGGACCCTCTTTTCGGTCATCAACCTGCTTTTTGGTGTCGATCCGTGGAAAGAGGTTTGCAACCCTGCTCATTCTGGTCCCGGGAATGGACAACCCCCAGTCTCCCCCCTGTTCCAGGGTCTGCATTATTGTGCTGGCAGGGTCGATGCCCAAGCCGCTCATCATTTTCTCCGCCGTCTGTGGCATCACCGGCTTGAGCAGCAGAGCCAGCAGCCGCAGACTCTCGCCCAGGTTGTAAAGTACGGTGTGCAGCCGGGGCTTCATACTTTCATCCTTGGCCAATGACCACGGCTCATTCTGAACGATGTAGCGGTTTGCGGCTCCGACAAATTCCCAGACCGCCTGCAGCCCGAGATGAAATTTAAAATCACCCATATAACCGCGGTAGGCACTGATCATTTCCTCAGACGCTTTCTGAAGATGATCATCAGCTTCAGCGCTGTCAGGTTCGGGCAGGACCAGTTCACAATATTTTTCGATCATCGACATCGACCTGCTGAACAGATTGCCGAGATCGTTGGCCAGATCGGCGTTGTTTCTGGCAATTACAGCGGTGCTGTTGAACGAGGCATCGAGCCCGAAAGACATCTCTCGCAGGCTGAAATAGCGAAACGTGTCCACCCCGTAATCCTCAACCAGTTGGGATGGCCTGATCACATTGCCTAGACTCTTGGACATTTTGGTCTCGTCAACGTTCCAGTAACCGTGCACGTGAAGCTTCTGGTAGAGCGGCACCCCGGCCGCCATCAGCATGGTGGGCCAATAAATGGCATGCGGCTTGAGAATATCCTTGGCGATGAGATGCTCGGCACCCGCCCAGTAGTGCTCAAACTGCCCGCCTTCCGGATAGCCGATACCGGTCAGGTAGTTGATCAACGCATCAAACCAGACATAGGTGACATAATTCTCATCGAACGGCAGCCTGATACCCCAATTTAGTCTGCTCGCCGGCCGGGAAATGCAGAGGTCATCGAGGGGATCGCTCAGAAATGAAAGTACTTCGTTACGGTAGCGTTCGGGGGTGACGAATTCCGCATTGTTTCTGATGTGCTCGATGAGCTGTTCCTGGTACCTGGACATCCTGAAAAAATAGTTTTGTTCAGTGATCTCTTTGGGTTCTACCAGGTGATCCGGGCATTTGCCAGCAACCAGTTCACGCTCGATCAGAAACCTTTCACAGCCCGTGCAGTAGAGGCCGCTGTACTCATCGAAATAGATGTCGCCGCCTTCGTAAACGGTCTGCAAGATATGCTTGACCACCGCCACATGATCTTCATCGGTGGTCCTGATAAAACGATCGTAATCGATATCGAGCAGGGGCCAGGTATCCCTGAACATGGCCGAGATCCTGTCCACATATTGCCGCGGCTCAACATCTTCCTTGGCGGCGGCCTCAACTATTTTATCACCGTGTTCATCGGTTCCGGTCTGAAACCTGACGTCGTCGCCTCGAAGTTTGCAGAACCTGCTGTAGGTGTCGGCAACCACAGTCGAGTAGGCGTGTCCCAGATGGGGCTGGGCGTTTACATAATAAATCGGTGTGGTGATATAGGTAGTTTTCTTACTCATGGTTGATCAAGCCTTGTTCTCGGGCTAATCTGAGCTCTCGCCAGCATCCTTATTAGCTGCTTTTCTTTGGTGCCTTTTCCGCTTTGAGAATTTCCGCCGCCGTCCAATCAGGTTCGAGAAGCAGCTTCTCCTCGCCGTCACTGCCACTGACGACGATAGCCTGCTGCAGCGGGATCTGCCGTTTCACCCGGAAGATTTCCCCCTCTATTTTCAGTCGGCGGCCCACCCGGGGCATTTTTCTGCGTTGGTTCCTATAGCTGTCATATTCGTAAGTCAGACAGCAGAGCAATCGATTGCAGACTCCTGAAATTTTGGTCGGGTTGAGCGGCAGGTCCTGTTCTTTTGCCATCTTGATTGACACAGAATCGAACTTTTTCAGAAATGATGAGCAACACAGTTCTCTGCCGCAGACCCCGATTCCGCCAATCATTTTGGTCTCATGCCGGACTCCCACCTGGCGCATCTCCACCCGGGTGCGGAACTCCTGGACCAGATCCTTGACCAAAGCCCTGAAGTCAACTCTGGAATCGGCGGTGAAATAGAAGATCATCTTACTGCCGTTGAAAAATTTTTCCACCTTGATCAGTCGCATGACCAACTCATGCTTGTCGATAAGTTTCTGACAGATCTCAAAGGCAGAGTCTTCATGGGCAGCAAGCTTTTTATAACGGGTCTCTTCGTCTGCCGTGGGCCGCCTTGATATCTCAAAACTTGCCCTGCGGTCCACGTCAGACTGAGGGTTGGCTGGCGCAAACCCATAAACGACAGCAGGTTCGAGACCATGGTCGGTCTTGACCATGACCATCTCGTCCCGCCGCAGGTTCGGCATCTTCGCCAGGGCCGTAAATTCCTGGCCGTCGTGACGAAACCGCATCCGGTAATAATGGAGCTGGGTTCCTTCAGGCGTGCTATTCTGTTCTGCGTTCTGCTCACTCATGTTTATATCAGCCAATCCTGTCCTATTCGATGCAGACGAAACTATTCAAGATACTTCAGCCACTGGTGATTGTAAATTAAAAAGGAGGACCTCGGAGACCAGTGTCCGGTTGCAGTTTCTAGCCAGTTGCCGCTGAGCTCTGTCCAAGGCCAAGAGCTTCAGTCTCTGGCTCTCAAAATCCTCTCCCTGTTCAGCTGCCGCCAACTGATCTCTCGCCCAGATCCTCAACAGTCCCAGCATCAGGGGCAGATCCTCTTTCAGCGCCGCCAGTCGGGCAGCGGTTTCCAGCACCGGTGTTACGGCGTCCTGGTCTATGGATAATTCGGTTTCCAGTAGGGTGATGATCGAAAGATAGTGTCTAACCAGCTCTTTTTGCTGCAAAGCCAGTGCGGTGCCTGGACTGCCAGCGGCCATTTCGGCCAGCAGCCTTGCTTCTTCGGGACCGATTTCCGGCCCTTTACGCTCAATCACACGGACGCAATCGGCAACCGACAGCCCATAGAATGTCACGGTCTGACAGCGCGACACGATGGTCGGCAGCAACTCCCTGCTCGACTCTGCGGTAAGAATCAGGAGATTTCTCTCGGGTGGCTCCTCCAACGTCTTGAGCAGGCTGTTGGCTGCCTGCGGGGTCATCGTATGCACATCCTCGATGATCACTATCCGCATTTCAGACTCGTAGGGAGGGTAGGAGAGCGAGCGGCACAATTCCCTTATCCTGTCTATTTTGATGGTGCCGTTCTCCGGAGAAATGACGACGACGTCTGGGTGGTTTCCGGAAAGAAGCTTTTTGCAGGACGAACAAGCGCCGCAGCCACTGCTGCCGTCCGGGCTGAGACAATTCAGCCGGGCGGCTGTCAGCAGAGCGGTCAGTTTTTTACCGACCCCGTCAGGACCGCGAAACAGGTAGGCGTGCGGAATCCTGCCGGAGGCCAAGCTGCGGTTGAGCACCGCTTTGACCTTCTCCTGACCGGCCAGAGAAGCAAAGGAGGAATCGTCTCGCATGATTAGAAAAGAGTGTGTTGCCGGGTGAAGCCCGGCCCGCTCTCCTCCGTCTGGGCCTCATTGGGTTCCCGGGCCTTTGCTGACGGTTTGAGCAGCAGATATCGTTCCAGACTCCTTTGATAGTCGCTCCAGGCCGGTTCCTCCGATTTCAACTTGCTGCTTAACTGATCTACCAGACTCATCTTGGCATCCATGTCATCGATGAAACTCAACAGCAGCGCTTCGGCGGTCATTGGCACCACCGGCGACCCAAACTCCTGCTTACCGTGGTGGCTCAACACCAAGTGCTGGAGGTGGGTCAGCAATGGCTTGGGAAAGCCGTCTATCTCTTCCGCAGTTCTGGCAATGAATTCACTGCCGATCACCACATGCCCCTTGAGCCTGCCGACATCGGTGTAATCGATGACGCCGACCTCGTTCTGGAGCTCCACTGTTTTACCGATATCATGCAGAAGGGCGCCGGCAATCACCAGATCCTTGTCAATACCACGATAATGATCGGCCAGCAGCGAAGCCGCCCCGGCCATGGACAGCGAATGCTCGAGCAGTCCTCCCCGGTAGGCGTGATGAATTCCTTTGGCTGCAGGGGCGTGCTGAAAACGTTCGCCCACTTCTGTGTCGTTAAAGATCCTGTACAGCAGCTTTCTGAGAAAGGGGTCTGCTATCTCGCTGATGCGCCGATCAAGCTCCGATTCCATTGAGGCCGGGTTTCTGCTGCTGGCGGCCAGGAAGTCACTCATCTCGATTGACTGCAGCTCTGCGGTTTCGATCTGGTCCACTTTCAACTGCAGCCTATCGCGGTAGCTCTGCACCGCACCGCGGACCCGGACGACCTTGCCCGGTGCGCAAATTTTTTCAAGTGCTTCGGCGTTGTCCCAGGCCGGACCGCCGATCTCACCGCTCTTGTCTGCAAAAACCAGCGACAGATACGGTTTACCCTGCACGTGTTTCGGCCAGGCGCACCGATTTCACCATAAACAGATCATCGACTTGTTGACCTTCTTCAAGGCTGTGTATGTATCGTTTTTTTTCCATCTATTTAAGCGGATTCCACTGGCGCGAAGATCCATTTATCCTGTTAATTTTTTCCATGTCTTATCCAGCTCGAGCCGGTAAGTTCCGGCATATTCGAACGGCGGGTCTGCTCTCCACTCAGATGGGTCAACCAGGGAAAACAGCAGCGCACCGCTTGGTTTTCGATAAAGATGATAAGCCTGTCCCACTTTTTTGCTGAACCCGCATTGGGCCCGGTGAAGTTCCTGATGCTCCCTCGTTTCTGACAGGATCCGGCGGGCTTTGGCTCGAAGCTGCTCCATCTGCTCGGCCAGCAGCCGCAACTTGGCAGTAGCCTGCACGGTCAGCATATCGTCGGCTTCGCTCACCTGTTTGGCCAGTTCGACCAGTTCAATCGAAGGAGCCAGTCGGCTTACCGGATACGGTGACCGGTGGTCGGGCTGGCGGACATTTTCACCTTTATATTTTATACCCATACTCCTATAATCCGGCTGGTGATTAACATTTCACACGTCTCTATAGATCAGTATTATAGTAACGATTATTATCCAAATCTCACCCAGTTTTTTGCCTGCGGGCCAGGATCGATGACCAAGAAAATCCTCATACGCGGCTGCACCCTGTTAACCGAGGCCACAGCCCCTTTGCGCAACGACCATTTTGTAACCATCGAGGGACCGTTGGTGTCCTCGCTGGGATCGATGGCCCACTGTCCCGAGACGGATGATTATCTGGTCATCGAGGCTCATTCAAATTTAGTGATGCCCGGTCTGGTAAACGGTCATAATCACAGTGCCATGACTCTCTTCCGCGGCTTTGCCGACGACTTGAGCCTGCACAGCTGGCTGCATGACCATATCTTCCCGGCCGAAGCTGCCCATGTCAACCCGGAAATGGTCTACTGGTCTGCCAAACTGGCAGCCGCGGAAATGATCAGCTCCGGCACCACCTGCGTGGCCGACGGTTATTTTTATTCGAGCCACGCA
The DNA here is from genome assembly GCA_963759125.1 of uncultured delta proteobacterium. Lineage (GTDB taxonomy): Bacteria > Desulfobacterota > Desulfobulbia > Desulfobulbales > Desulfocapsaceae > JABDQA01. Next base: position 843,498 of record CAVWXN010000005.1, on the reverse strand, counting down.
GCCCAAGCCTTTGCCGATGCTGGGGTGCGGGCGGCGGTGGGCCACGGTATCGTCGATTTTTCCGTTCCCAGTGTACCTGATCCAAGCAAAAACATCGAAACCGTCGCACGCTTTATCGATCACTGGCAGGGCCGCAGCCCGCTGGTCAGTCCGGCGGTCTTTGCCCATAGCCCCTATACCTGTTCACCGGCCACTCTGGTTGCGGCCAAGCGTCTGGCCGACCGCAAAGGAGTGCGATTCTTTATTCACCTGGCCGAGTCGGAGGAGGAGCAGCAGCAAATTATCGCCCCCCGGGGCAGCTCACCGACCAGACACCTCGAAGCCCTTGGCCTGCTGGATCGCAACTGTACCTGCATCCACGCCGTCTGGCTGGATGACGAAGACATCGCCACCCTGGCCGCCCGCCGGGTCGGCATCGTAACCTGTCCGCAAAGCAATGCCAAACTCGCTTCCGGCATCGCTCCGGTCACCGCCTTGCTCGAAAAGGGTGCTGCCGTAGGCCTGGGCACCGACGGCTGTGCCTCAAACAACAGCCTCGACCTATTTAGAGAAATGGACATGCTGGCCAAACTTCAGAAACTCTCCAATGGAGACGCTACGGCAATGAGCGCCAAGGAGGTACTGAACTGTGCAACCGCCTCCGGAGCTCGAGCAGTCGGCCTCGATTCGATCGGCAGTATACGTCCGGGAATGGCTGCTGATCTAATCCTGGTCGATATCCATCGATCGCACCTTGTCCCTTTCTACAATCAGGATATATTGGTATACGGGGCAGCCGGGAGCGATGTTGTCAGCGTCATCATCGACGGCAAACTGATTATGCACGAGAAAAAAATCCTTTCATTCAATGTCGATGAAGTTATCGAAAAAATGAACATCTTGGCGGAAACCGTAGCACGGGCAGCTTGAAATAACTCTATCAAATGACCTCCAGCTGGAGTACCAGACAATGAGCACAGAGATGATCATATCGGTCATGTCCAAAGACCGCACCGGCATAGTCGCCGACATTACCGGGGCCGTATACGAACTCGGCGGCGATCTGGCTGATCTCAACCAATCCACTCTGGGCGGCTATTTGACCATGATCCTTTTCGCCACCTTCGATGAGGGGGTCAGCCCGGCCATGTTGAAGGAAAAAATCGACGCCATCGACAGTCCAACCACCCTGGATGTGGTGGCCAGGGAGATAACCGCAGCTCCCAATCCAGGACATTCTGAGCTGCCCCGAAAAACCTACATCATGACCACCCAGGGACTGAATCGTAAAGGGCTCGTCTATGGTATCAGTTCTTTCTGTTTCAGACATGATATCAATATCCTTGATCTTGCCACTACCATCATGGGAGACACCTACACGATGGTCCTCCAGCTCGATTTGAGCAGGGTGGAGTCCATCGCCGAGGTCCGCGGTGCTCTGGACACCTATGCCCACGAAGAGGGGCTTCAGATAGTGCTCCAGCATCATGACCTGTTCAAAGTCACCAATGAAATCCCCTTTTAAACCAGGACACATTACGATCTGCTGATCGAGGAGTTGACATGCTGCGCTCAGACCAGATACTGGCTACCGTCGAGATGATCCAGAAGGAAAACCTTGATGTCCGCACCGTTACCATGGGTATCAACCTGCTCGACTGCCGCGCTTCCTCCATCGGCCAAACCTGCCGAAACATAGAGGACCGTATTTCGGAGCGGGCTGGAAAATTCGTTGAAACCTGCAATTTTATCTCGCGTAAGCTTGGCATACCGGTGGTCAATAAACGCATCTCGATTACCCCGATTTCCCTCGTTGGAGCCGGTTTCAACCGCGATGATTTCGTCGCTCTGGCAAAATCCCTGGATCGGGCTGCCGCCGGCGTAGAGGTCGATATCCTGGGCGGTTTTTCGGCTCAGGTGGAAAAGGGTATGACCAGGACCGACCGGGAATACATCCACAGTTTACCTGAGGCACTGCGCGAATCGAAAACAGTGTGCGCCTCAATCAACATTGCCTCCTCTCAGAAAGGCATCAACATGGACGCCCTGGCCTTGCTCGGCCCAACCATAAAAGAGATAGCCGAGCAGACTGCAGACCAGGGCGGTTTCGGGGCTGCCAAGTTCGTGGTCTTCTGCAACCAGCCCGGCGACAACCCCTTTATGGCAGGAGCTATCCACGGTGTCGAAGAGGCGGATACGGTGCTCAATGTCGGCGTCTCCGGCCCGGGGGTAATTGCCCGTTCCCTTGAAAAACTGATCACTTCTCGAGAAAGTGACGAAACCGGTCTCAAGCTTGACGAAATTGCCGAAGATATCAAACAGACGACCTTTCGCGTTACCCGCTGCGGGGAACTGGTGGGCCGGCAGGTCTCAGATATCTTAGGCGTCAGTTTCGGCGTCGTCGACCTTTCCCTGGCCCCAACCCCCACCGTGGGCGACAGCGTTGGTGAAATCCTCCATATCCTTGGTGTGGACGCCATTGGGGCTCCCGGCTCCACGGCAATTCTGGCCATGCTAAACGATGCGGTGAAAAAGGGTGGCATCTTCGCCTCAAAGACCGTGGGCGGTTTGAGCGGCGCCTTCATTCCGGTGATGGAAGATTCGGTCCTGGCCGAAGCGGTGGGCAAGGGTGATCTCTGCCTGGAAAAACTCGAAGCCATGACCTGCGTCTGTTCGGTCGGCATCGACATGGTCGCCATTCCGGGATCGGTTGACGGCGACACTATTTCAGCCATCATAGCCGATGAAATGGCCCTGGGGATGGTCAACAACAAGACCACTGCGGTAAGACTCATCCCGGTTCCCGGAAAGGAAGTCGGGGATTCAATCAGTTTCGGCGGCCTGTTCGGAGCCAGTCCGATCATGCCGGTTCGCAACGTCGGAAAATCGTCACGTTTCATCGGCTGGGGCGGACGAATTCCAGCTCCGGTGCACAGTTTCAAAAATTAGAATGCCATCACCCTGCGGCAGGCTGTCAGAAATCATCCTACTCACCAATGATCCGGATCCATGTCCTGCGGCATCTCGGCACTGAAAGAGACAACTTTACCGCTGAGCGGATGGCTGAGCTCAAGCCGGTGGGAATGAAGACAGTGTCTGGAGAACTGGCGATCACCGAGGCGGCTGCAGCCACCATAGCGAATATCACCCAAGAGCGGATGACCGGCTTCTGAGAGGTGAGCCCGAATCTGGTGAGTCCTGCCGGTGATTAAATCGAGTTCGACCAGGCTGAATTGGGTGGAAAGCTCGATTGTTTTCACCACCCGATAATTGGTAACGGCCTCTTTTCCGCCCCCTTCGACCGATTTTACCCTGTTTGAATAGCGATCTCTGATCAGGTTCGAGACATAGGACCCCGTTTCCGGCTCAGGCCTGCCCTCTACCAAGGCCAGATAGCTTTTTCTTGGCCGAACGTGACTGCAACTGGTCGGTGAGCGACTTGTGAGCCTGCGGATGAATAGTGAAGGCTATTACCCCGCTGGTGTCGCGATCCAGCCGCTGAGCCATGCCTATCTCCAGCCGGCGACCGAATCTACGGTCTCTTTGCAACCACACTTGCAGAGCCTCAAAAAGGGTCCCTTTGTAGCGGGCTGGAGTGGGCTGGGTTTCAATGCCGGCCGGCTTGTTCAGGACAATGAGATAGTTGTCCTGGAAGAGCACATGTTCGTCGGCAATCCTGAACGGTTCAAGCGCGCCACGGTCGCGGTGCATCTCTATGCGCAAACCCTCGGAAAGGGTCACACCAGCCTTTCTGACCCGGCGGCCGTCGATCTGGACACCACCGATGTCAATGATTTTTCTGATCAGGGAGCGGGATAGATCCGGACTGTGTTCGGCGAGAAACTGATCGAGCCGTCTTCCCACGTCGCCCGCGTTAGACACGTAGCGGTTAACCATAATTGTCAGTCGGCAGCAGGGGCGACAAGGTACCTGTCAGGGATTGGTGAATTTGCGTTTATCTGGTAGTGTGGTCGCATTCAACGATACTATCCCGTTTCTCGAACGAAATTTTGACAAGCCAATTATGACACCCATTTATAGCTAATTACAATGATCCCTGCTCCACTGCCGCCGGTTCCGAAAACCATAAGAGACGAATATGTCGCTCTGGTTTCCGATCTCGACCGCCTTATTGTCACCCTAAGCAAACGCTTGCGAAGCTTCATCAACTGTGCTCCCGGCTGCTCATCCTGCTGCCGGAAGTTTTCCATCTGGCCACTGGAAGCCGCACTTATCGCCGGGTCTCCAGCACCTTCTGGCCGTTCAATCGGCGGTGCAGAACAATGCCCTCTGCTGGGCGATAACCGCTGCACGATCTACCCGCAGCGACCGCTCATTTGCCGCACCCAGGGACTGCCGATCGGCTATGTCGATGAAACACACGAGCAGATCGAGGTGTCAGCCTGCCCCCTGAATTTTTCAGAAAATCACCCATTCGAATATGACGACCTGCTGCTGCTCGATCCTTTCAACTCCAGGCTGGCCGCTCTCAACCACTCCTATTGTCAGCAAGCAGGGCTCGCTGCCGATCTCAGACTGCCGCTGGAATGAGCCGCCGACCTGGTCAATCGTCCGCGCTAAAAAGCCCCTCCCCAAAAGTCTTTACGGCCGCATAGACCAGCAAAGGGACGGAGGCGATGGAGAAGATGATCAGCCAGGGCCAGCGCTCGTGAAGGAAATGTTTTAGTCCTAAAAAGAGGCCCACCAGGGCCAGGCAGAAGAGGCTCAGATACCAGCAGATCCTGATCCCCCTGAAAGGCGGAGGGGGAGAAAGCTCAGCCAGTCGGTAAGCTCCGCCCTGCTCACCTCCCGTCACCTTTAGACCGTAAAAGAACAGCAGGTGGATCAGGGCCCAGCCGCCGAAGATCGAAAAGGTTACATCGGTGGGCCAATGGGCCCGGGTCATGATCCGGGCAATGGCCATGGTCAGTCCAAAGGCGATCGTGAACAGGAACAGTGCTGCCCCCAGACGTCGGTAGCGTTTGTCGTAAAGACTGAAAGACAATACATAGACGAGTCCCATCAGGGTAATGGCCGAGGCGGTGTGGCCACTTGGAAAACTTGCTCGATAAGTCCCTTCGTCGAGGAAATATGGCCCCACTTCCCACCATTCGTAAAATGGCCTTGTTCCCCAGAAATATTTCTTGGGCCGTGGCCGTGCCATGGTCCATTTCAGCAATTTGACCATTAGGGTCGAACAACAGAAGGTCGCAACCACCAGAAACTCGAGCCGAAGACGATTGCGGCGCAGCCAGTCCGCCCAGCCTGACCTGGCCCTCAGCCTGGCCTGCAGGTTGTTCAACGCTGGCCTGGTGCTGCAGTCCGTATCTATCAGACTGGAACAGAGATAGAGCAGCAGACAAACAGCGCTGAAGAAGACGATCAGATCTCCGCTGCCGAACATCTCGAGCTCGAACATGGAATCGGACATCAGGTTGACAAACCACTGACTTTTATGCCCATAGAGCCATGTTGACAGAGCGATGTCATACGGGGTGACAAGCGCCATGCAGACAGCACCGGTCGCTATAACGGCAAAAAGTAGTAGCAGTTTGACCATTTACTAATCAGGGAAATCCGGGGGCTCCGGCGACTATTTTGTCTTTTAGAACAGGCACCATTAACTGCTTCCAACTAGCGTAATCTCAGGCTCTCCGCAACCAAAAAAATGATTCGCGACGCCGGACCGGCAGTTGCCACCCCAGGTGCAATGGGGGAGGCGAGACCCATGGTTGGAGTTAATCTCTTGCGCTTCATTTCGTATTTTAATACTTTCTGATCTATAACAGGGTTTATACTGTCCCTTGTTTCTTCCGGCAACCCAAAAAGGAGCCCTTTGATCACCATCGTCATTCCCTGTTTCAACGAGGCACACCGGCTGAGCTCTGGCCCGTTTGTCTCATTTCTGGACGACCTTTCGGATCTGGGCTTCCTGTTTGTCGATGACGGATCCACCGATCACACCGCTGAAAAACTCGAGCAGATAAGCTCACTGACCGGATCGAAAAGCACCGTTTTAAAACTTTCTGAAAACCTGGGTAAGGCTGAGGCGGTAAGGCAGGGCATCCTCAGAGCATTGCGACAAGAGGTCAGCCGTGTCGGCTATTGGGATGGAGATCTTGCCACCCCACTGTCGGAAATCCCGACCTTCATCGATTACAGCACCGACCCTGCACGGAGGATGATTTTCGGCTCTAGAATCCAACGGTTGGGCGCCGATATCAAGCGCCACTGGTATCGGCACTACCCCGGCCGAATCATTGCTTTCTGGATCAACGCAATCTTAAAACTGCCGGTCCATGATACCCAGTGTGGAGCCAAACTGATCGACGCGAATCTGGCCCGCCAGATCTTTGCCGAACCGTTCATTTCCTCCTGGCTTTTCGATGTTGAGCTGTTCGCCAGAATCATAGCCCTGTACGGCAGAGAACAGGCCTCACAAATGATCTATGAAATCCCGCTGCAGCGCTGGACCGATGTAGGTGATTCCAAGATATCTGCTGGTTATCTTCCCAAGATTCCGGTCGAGCTCTCTAAAATTTACTGGAAATACCGAAAAGAACTGCATTGAAACCGACCATGAACAGAGTACTCACGATTCTCTACCCGGCGGCCCTGCTGCTTGTGTTTTCGCTGCTGTTTTTCACCTCGCTGCACAAACCCGCGGTCATCGACTATGACGAAGGCGTCTACGCCGAGGTCTCTCGGGCAATGTTCGAGCGCCAGGAGTTCATCATTCCGGAACTCAACGGCGAAGCCTTCTTCGAAAAGCCGCCCATGCTTTACTGGGCTCAGATGCTTGGCTACAAGATAGTCGGGGTCAATCCCATGGGAGCCAGGATCTTCAATGGCGTTGCGGCACTTCTCACGCTGCTGGTCTTTTATTTCGGCTCAGCCCTTCCTTTGGGAAAACGCAGTGCCTTTCAGGCGACACTGATGCTGGGCAGCTCAATAATTTTTCTCTACCTGGCCCGCGTGGCAATGACCGACATGCTCCTGACCTTCTTTCTGGTCAGCTGTCTGATATTCTCCTGGCACGGCGTTGAGCGTTCCCTGGTAAACAAGGACGGTGCCCCGCTCTTCTGGCTGGGCTGCCTGGCCGCAGGCCTGGCGATGTTGAGCAAGGGCGCGATCGGCGCCCTGTTTCCGATTTTGACCGCACTCATTTATCTGATCTCCATCGGCAAACCCACACTGCTATTCAGAAGCAAATGGTTGTTGCCCGGCACCGCCATCCTGATTCTCTCGGGATTTTCCTGGTATCTGCTGCTCGGCTTTTTTCATCCGGAAGGCTTCGGGTTCATGAAGGAGCTTTTTCTAAAACATCACGTCGGCAGGTTCTCCAGCGCCATGGAAGGCCACAGCGGACCGATATTTTACTATGTGGTCGTTCTTTTGGTCGGCTTTATGCCGTGGTTCGGCTATCTGCTGCTCGCCCTTCTCCGCCTACCGCTGACCACCAAGGGAGACCCTTCACTTCGCTATCTGAGATTGTTCACCATATTCTCTCTGCTCGTTCTGATATTTTTCTCGGTTGCCGCCACCAAGCTGCCCAACTACATCCTGCCGGTTCTTCCCGGCTTTGCCCTGCTGGTCACTCACCTCTTCGAAGAACAGGCCCGAAAGAATCAGCCAACTGGACCCGCTGGCTTCAGCTGGCTTCTGGCCCCCTGGCTCGGGGCACTCCCCGCCTTTGCACTGGGCTTGATCTGCCTGATGCTGCCTCTTCTTTTTCCTTACCTGGCGGAACTCCTCGGTGAGGATGCCTACAAGGTGCCGGCGCTTTTCGAGCCAGTAAAATTCGGTTTTACCCCCTATCTCGCCGGCCTGCTGTTCATCGTCTCCGCCTTTCTGGTCCTGCGCACACGCAGGTATGCACCCGCTAAACACTTCGAATCCCTCCTCCTTTGTGCCTTCATCAACGGCGCCGCCCTCTTTTTCCTCATCATCCCCCTCTATGACCGTGTCCTGGACGCTCCGCTGACCCGGCTGGCCGAAGAGGCGGCCCGCCATACCCCCCCACAGGGCAGGATCGTCATGTACGAGATCGACGACCGTCCAAGCGTCAACTTTGTCTCGGGCCGACAGACCATTGATCATGACCAGCGCGACTGGTCCGAACTGGCCGAACTCTTTGCTGGCGACGACATCGAAGTCGGTCTGACCACCGCTTTCTACTTCGAAAGACTGCAGAATCTCGGGCTGGACCCGGCAGAACTGGCACGAGACGGTGGATTTGTCCTTTTCCGCTTGCCATCGCAAGAAACCCCGCGGCCCGCAAATTAGTCATCCGCATCGGTGCTGCTCCAGGGATGACAGCAATCTTGACACTCCCCTTGTTTTTGTATAATATTCCACAAAGGCCAGAGGATTTCGAATGATAGACGGAATAGATCTCCATATTTTGAATATAATTCAAAACGATGGAAAAATCTCCAATGCCAAGCTCGCCCGGCAACTGCAGATGGCTCCCTCGGGTGTACTTGAACGAGTACGCAAACTTGAACAAAAAGGCATCCTCGAAGGCTATGAAGTACGTCTCAACCCTGCCAAACTCGGCCTCACCGTCACTGCTTTCATCCATATACTGACATCCGATAGTGTCGGTAGCACAAGCGTCGGCGAGAGGCTGGCAGAATTTCCTGAAATCCAAGAAGTTCACTGGATTGCCGGCGATTACAACTATCTCGTCAAGACCAAACTCAAGGATGCCTCAGATCTCCGGGCTCTGCTGAAAAAATGCGGCCAGATCAGAGGCTTGAGTGATACCAGAACCACCCTGGTCCTGGAAACCGTCAAGGAAAGTCAAACCATTCCCGTAGAGCAACTGACCCGCCACCTGAATCGGGGTGGTGGTTAATCGCTTTCACTTAGAGAGGAGACCATGAGTAAGAACCACCTGGACACTCGTATTGGTGAAAAAAGCAGGGAATTCCTGCTCAGCATCAAGGGCGAGGCCCCCTCGGTATTCAACAAGAATTTCTGGACCGGAAAAGTGATGGACTGGTGTATGCGCAATGAGCAGTTCAAGGTCCAGATGTTTCGCTTTGTCGATGTTCTGCCCTATCTCAACACCTCATCTTCTTTGACCAGGCATATCAAGGAGTACTTCACAGCCGACAGCGATGAAATTCCATCGATACTTAAGTGGGGTGCCAAAAGCGCCGGCATCGGCGGCAGCCTGACAGGAGCCATTCTCGGACGCACGATACGGGCCAATATCGAAAAAATGGCCCGCTCCTTCATCATTGGAGAAACCACCAAAGAGGCGGTCAAATCGATTCATAAACTGCGCCGGGACGGATTTGCCTTTACCGTCGACATCCTCGGCGAAGCAACGGTGAATGAAGCCGAGGCAGACGCTTACATGCAGCAATACCTTGAGCTGTTCGATGCTCTTGAGGCAGCTCGAAGTTCCTGGCACCCTCTGGGAGGGGAAGGTGACAAGGACTGGGGCTATGCCCCGCTGATCAATGTCTCGGTGAAACCTTCAGCTCTGTTCTCACAGGCAGACCCGAAAGATTTCGAAGGCTCGGTACGGGGCATTATGGCACGCCTTACACCTATCTACCGGCGGGTCAAAGAGCTAGATGGGTTCATGTGCATCGACATGGAATCCTATCATCATAAGAACATTACCCTGGAGCTCTACCGCAGACTGAGGTCCGATCCTGAATTCCAAAATTATCCCGGTCTGCGCCTGGCCCTGCAGTCCTATCTCAGAGATACCGACCAGGATCTTGCCGAACTACTCGACTGGGCCCGCGCCCACCAGCTGCCTATTTCCATACGCCTGGTTAAGGGAGCCTACTGGGATTATGAAACGGTGATCGCCCGCCAGAACGGTTGGGAAATTCCGGTTTACACCATTAAGGCCGAGAGCGATGCCGCCTTCGAAAGACACACCCGGCTGATCCTTGAAAATCATGATATCTGCTCTTATGCCTGCGGCTCCCACAACATCCGTTCCGTCGCCGCTGCCCTGGAAATGGCTCGGCAGATCGGAGTCCCCGAAGACCGCTATGAATTTCAGGTCCTCTACGGGATGGCTGAGCCTGTCCGTAAAGGCTTGCTCAAGGTTGCCAGACGGGTTCGTTTGTACGCTCCCTATGGCGATCTGCTGCCGGGCATGGCCTATCTGGTGAGAAGGCTTCTGGAAAACACCGCCAACGAGTCCTTTCTGCGTCAGACCTTCGTCGAAGAGGCCGAAATCGAGGCACTGATTGAGAATCCACTCGACACGCTTGAAAAACTGGTCCCGGAAGCGCCCGCCCCTCCAGCCCCCGTCTCGATTCCGCCATTTCTCAATGAGCCGATGGCGGATTTTACCAGGGCCGAAGTCCGAGAGAAATTCGAATCAGCGCTGAGCGGGATCAGAACAAAACTGGGGCGACTCTACCCGCTTTATATAGGTGGCCACGAGGTGAGAACCGATGATACGCTCGAATCGGTGAACCCGGCTGAACCCACCGAGGTAATCGGCACCATCTGTCAAGCCGGTACCCCCGAAGTCGATCAGGCCATTGCTGCGGCTCGAAAAGCTCAGATTTCCTGGGCGGCGCTTCCAGGCTCGGAGCGGGCCGGCTACCTTTTCAAGGCAGCCGATATTGCCCGCCGGCGCATCTATGAACTGTGCGCCTGGCAGATCCTGGAAGTCGGTAAACAATGGGATCAGGCTTACGCCGACGTGGCCGAGGCCATTGATTTTCTCGAATATTACGGTCGTGAAATGATCAGGCTTGACTCGCCCCGGCGAATGGGCCGTGCGCCTGGTGAAGACAACCGGCTCTCCTACCAGGCCAAGGGAATCGCAGCGGTAATTGCACCCTGGAACTTCCCCCTGGCCATAAGCTGCGGCATGTCGGCCGCCGCCATCGTCGCTGGCAACCCGGTACTGTTCAAGCCTGCCGGTTCGGCCTCCGTGGTCGGCAACACCTTGCAGGAGATTTTTCTCGAAGCTGGGCTGCCGGACGGCGTCTTCAACTATCTGCCGGGTAGAGGGTCGGTGATCGGCGACTACCTGGTCGAACACCCGGATATTGCCATCATCGCCTTTACCGGTTCAATGGAAACCGGACATAGAATCCTGGCCAGAGCTTCGCAGGTAAGAGATGACCAACCGCAGATCAAGCGGGTCATTGCTGAACTGGGTGGCAAGAACGGCATCATCATAGACGATGATGCCGACCTGGACGAAGCGGTCGGACAGGTAATTTACTCGGCCTTCGGTTTTCAGGGACAAAAGTGTTCGGCCTGCTCCCGGGTCATTGTCGTCGAGCCGATCTACGAACGTTTTATCAACCGTCTGGTTGAGGCGGCCCGATCAATTGCCATCGGTCCGGCAGAGAACCCGGCTTATTTTATGGGACCGGTAGTTGATGCTGCGGCCTACAAAAATAACGTTGCCTATGTCGAGATTGCCAAACGGGAAGGCAGTCTTCTGCTCAGCCGCGATGCTCCCGATACGGGTTACTATGTTCCGCTTACCATCGTTGATGGCATTACGCCGGAGCACCGCATCGCCCAGGAGGAGATCTTTGGGCCGGTGCTGGCAGTTATGAAAGTTAAAGACTTTGACCAGGCCCTGGAGTGGGCCAACGCCACCCGGTTTGCGCTCACCGGAAGCGTATTTTCACGAAGCCCTGAGCATCTCGATCGAGCCCGAAAAACATTTAATGTGGGTAACCTCTATCTCAATCGAGGTTCCACGGGCGCCCTGGTTGAACGGCACCCCTTCGGTGGATTCAAGATGTCGGGAGTCGGTTCAAAGGCCGGTGGACCAGATTATCTGCTCCAGTTCATGGACCCGAAACTGGTCTCGGAAAATACCATGCGCAGGGGATTTGCACCTATTCAGGACGATGATGTCTGGATCGATTAGGCCACGGTGATCGTCAGGACTACTGTATCTTTGATGGTATTGGCCACGATACAGCCGCGCTCGGCGATGAGCGACAATTTTTCAAGCTCCTGCCGATCCGGATAATCCGCAGAAACCACCATTTCGACCTCGGTGAACCGTGGTGGAGTTCCTTCGAGCTGGGCGGTGATCGCCACCCTGAAATCAGTCGCTGTCGATTCACGGGCTTTTGCCGCGGCCAGCAGGTTGCTCATAAAACAGCCCCCCAGGCCCAGCAGAAAAAGTTCCCCCCCCATCGCTCCTGCATCTTCACCGCCTTTGGCGTGCGGGCGGTCGCAGAGAACCGCATGATTCCGGGCCCGCCCCCTCGAAGTTGACCCCGAGGTCTGCTCCAGGCTGACCTTTATTTCCATTTGAGTAATCCGTCGTGGCGAAGGCTATTCTTCATTCTCATCTTCTTCCGACCAGTCGCAGGGCAGCGTTTTGAAGGTCCCCGCTTCGATCGGCCCGATAAACTTGACGTGAACACTGTAATCATTGTGGAGATGAAAGCTGACTTTGGTTATCTGACCCTTTAGGTGCAGAGGAGTTTGTTCATGGCCATCCAGAAACAGAGACAGATCAACCTCTGCCGCCAGCAGCGCTCTAGCCGACTCCTGCCTGGAACATTTTATATCGAAACAGAGGCCTGACCGGGAGATGTCAGACAATGCTCCCTTGAAACGGTTGGCACCGGGACTGCCGTCTTTTTGCAACACCACCGCAGCGGCTACACCTGAAATCGGATACCTCTTTGCGGATCGCCTGTCGAGTTCACTACTGGCTATCGCCTCGGCGCTTTTTCCATTTTTCGGCAGAATTCGGCGATCTTCTCATACAGACCGGGGTGCTCTTTCTGCCACTCTTCCGCCACCCGACGGGTCAGGCTATAAAGCTTCGTTTCGGCTTGGGTCGCCGCCGAAAGAGGACAAAGAGAAATCTCAAAAAAGCTTGACTCACCGACCAAATCTCCACGTCCCAGCTGGGCGACTACGATATTTTTGCCTTCTTTGCGATAGAACAGGACCACTTTGCCGCTGTCGATGAAGAAAAGCCTGTTGCTGATCTTACCCTGGACCTGCAGCAGCTTGTTGGTTTCGATCAAGGCCGGTTCCATGCTGTAGAACAGGCCGTTGGCCTCTTCTTCGGTGAGATCCTCATAAAGGTTGTCCCAGACAGCCAGATGATCCTTGTCCAGCAGCTTGGTCTTCTGTTGCTCGATTATTTCTCCGGTCGAGACAATGAGTTTCAGATTCATCTGATCGTTTTTAATCAACTGCTCCCGAAGGGTCTCAGCCTCTCTGAAGTTCCCAGCCAGAGCCGCCTTTTTAATTGCGGCCGCCAGGTCATCGCTGCTGATAGTATCATTTCCAGGGCCAGACTCAACCGGGTTGATCTCTTCTCTAGACATGGCCTGCTCCTCGGACCACACGTGGTTATGGTTCATAATCAACTTTTGGTCATTATTGCATAAAATCCTGAAATATGTCAAAAGCTCAGAAAATATCCTTATCCCGAACTGGTACAATGATCGTTATTATCAACTCCGCCAAAACCCAGCATTACGCTCCATTGCCTGACCTGCCGGTTTCGCAGCCGCCGCTGCTTGAAAAAACCCGGATCCTGGTCAGCCGTTGCCAACACATGAGCAGGGAGGAGATAAAGGCAATCATGAAGGTCAGCGAGCAGATTGCTGACACTACTTTCTCAAGATTCCAGGAGGTTATCATCCCTCATCAGGAGACCTCTGCAAGCCCTGCTCTTTCCACCTTTGCAGGCGACATCTTCTCTGAGATCCACTACCAGAATTATACTCGGGAGGAATTTCTCTATGCCCATAAGCGGGTCAGGATTCTTTCCGGGCTCTACGGCATTCTGCGCCCTCTCGATCTCATGCAGCCCTACCGTCTTGAAATGGGTTACAAGATGAAGATCAGGGAGGCGGCGAACCTCTATGATTTCTGGTCTAAGCCGGTTACCACTCAGTTGAATCAGGATTTGCAGAGCACAGGCAGCACAATCATCTTGAATTGTGCCTCAAAAGAATATTCCCGCACCGTTCTCCCCCGCCATCTGGACGGCACGATATTGACCCTGTCTTTCAAACAAAAAAAGAACGGCAGTGTCAGATCTATTGCCATTTATGCCAAACGGGCCCGGGGTATGTTCGTTGACTGGTTTATCACCAGGCGCATTGCCTCCCCCCATCAGCTTGAGGAATTCGACCGAGGCGGTTATCATCTTGTTAAGGAGCTATCAAGCGAAAGTGAACTGGTTTTTATCACCGACCTTGATTCGTGATCAATTCAAATAATTACCGAACTCAGCCTGGACGCGGGAAAATTTTATCGCAAAACCCAGCCCTTCAAATTTTTCGGTAATCCTTTTCATGGTGTTGACTCCAACCACGAAACCGTCACCGGTGATCAGCGGGCCACCCGAATTTCCTGGATAGATCTCGGCGTTGGTCTGCACGAAATCGCCCCTGCTGTTGGAGACAACACCAGAAGTAACCGTATTGTTGAGTTTTAGTGGTGAGCCGATGGCATAGACGTCCTGACCCAGGGTGAGCTCATCATCATTCTGGGGACGCAGATAGGGGGTTTTATAGCCATTGAGTTTCAGTAGGGCGAGATCATAGTTTTCACTGACCCTGTAGAATATCGCCGACTCTCGACTACCATCTGCCAGTACCACCTCGAACCTGGTCTGGGCTGCAAGTTTTTGGGAGGTCTGGCTATAATCTCTCTGGTTACGCTTAAACTCCGTCAGAGCCTTCTGGTAGGTTTGCCTCCTGCTCGCAAAATCCGAGTACCACTGGTTGAATCTACGCTCATGCTGTTTAAGATCTGATTCGACTTCGGCCTTCTGATTTGGATCAATCCGGTTCTGGCTATCCGCCACTACCTGACTGAAACGTTTTTTGTAGTCGTCTATTTCCTTCTTGTAATTATCAAGCCGGACTTTTTCCTGATCCAGGCTGGTCTGCAGTTTTTGTAGACGCTGGGCCGACTCACTCATCTTTCCCCTGATCTTCTGATCGGTGGTCCGGCTGCCCCGAACCACATGGCGGTTAGTGACGATCAGGCCGTCATCGCTGACAAAGAATCCCGATCCGTAACCGGCCTCGGTGACGATGGTAACCACTGCAAGATTGGCGGTCTCTATAGGAGTTGACGGGTCGAGTTTTGTCTGGAGGACCTGAATCAGATCATTGCCATCTGGCGCATCCCCGGACGCCGCCATTCTCAGAGTCTTTGACACCTCTGTCCCTGGACGTTGGCAACCGATCGTATTGAATTTTCTCGACCTCGGAAAGGTCGATGGTGATCGTGCCGCCGAATTGCTGATAACTCAGTCGGGGACCTTCTCTGGTGATCGAATCGGTATGGATGATTCTGCCATCCTTAAGGTGCAGTTCATGGGGCGCTGCGGACATCGGCACAGCCAGGAGCAGCAGAATGATGCTCAGGGCAACAAGTCGTTTCATTTATGGTGCCACCAAATCCCTTTAATCGTTGCAATCAGAAGCCGCAGACAGCGAGCCAAGAAGAGAACAGCGAGACTGCTGCAGCATCAGGTCTACCCCAGTATAGCACAGTTGCGGTCAGAGCTTAAAGGATACCCAGAAGAGATCCAGCACTATCAAAGCAGGTATTTTATCAGCACGAAGCCGCCGACCAGAAGGATCATGAAGACGATGGAAATAATATTGAAATATCTGTCAATAAACCCTTTCACCGGGGCACCAAATTTCCAGATAAAGGCGGCAACGAGGAAGAACCGGGCCGAACGTGAGATCAAAGAGGCCAACACAAAAGTTATGAAATTTATCTCGAAGGCACCGGCGGTGATAGTGAACAATTTGTATGGCAAAGGCGTAAAACCGGCCGTTCCCACCGCCCAGGCGTCATATTTCTGGTAAAGATCCTGGACACTCATATATTTGTCTTCGAGTCCGTACCAGCCAATTATCTGCTGTCCCAGCGACTCCATGAACCAGAAACCAAGCCCGTAGCCCAGCATCCCGCCAAGTACGGAACCGGCCGCGCAAATCGCTGCGTACTTGAAGGCGCGGGTGGGAGCCGATATGCACATGGCGATGAGAAAAACATCCGGCGGTATCGGGAAAAAAGATGACTCAACAAAGGCAATGATGAACAGGGTCCAGGCCCCATAGGGTCCGGCAATCCATTCCATGCAATAGTCATAGATCCGCTTCAGCGGGCCGCCGGCCGTATCCGTAACGCTATTTCCAGCCATGCTCACCAACCAAGTCGACGAATCGCACTTTCTCAAGCTCCCGCACCTGCACTTCATCTTCTCCTTTCTCAAGCACTTGCAGTGCCTGTAGATGCTGGTCGCCAACCGGGATCACCAGCCGTCCCCCAGCACCCAGTTGTTCGACCAGAGGCTCAGGTATCGTCCGGCCCCCCGGCGGTAACGATGATCGCATCATAAGGACCGTGCTCGGGCCAACCCAGAGTACCGTCATCCAGTTTGGCGATGATATTAAAATATCTGAGCTGATCGAATACCCTTCGCGACCCGGCCAGCAGCACATTTATCCGCTCCACCGTATAGACCTGACTGCAGAGTCGGGAAAGAACCGCTGCCTGATACCCAGAGCCGGTGCCTATCTCGAGTACCCGTTCCGACCCGGTAAGCCCCAGCGCCTCGGTCATCAAGGCAACGATATAAGGTTGGGAGATTGTCTGGCCTGCGGAAATTGGCAGAGGGAAATCACCGTAGGCGCGGGATTGCAGGGCATCATCCACAAAACAATGCCTGGGCACCTCCCGCATGGCATCAATAACCCGCGGGTCTGAAATTCCCCGCGGAATAAGCTGTTCCTGCACCATTCGGTCTCGAATGGTCGCGAATCTGTCGTTCACTGCGCTTGCTCTTGTCCGGGCTTGCCGCCGTCCTGCTTGAACTCGCCGGACTCTGAGGCATTGTACTGGATATCGGAGACCGTCTCACCGTCAAAAATAACGATGATTCGACTGACGCTTTTGGCGCCAAACCATTTCCCCACGTAAAAGGTGCGCTGCACGGCGCTGAGGTGTTCTTCGTAATAGAGCCAGCGCTCTGGCTCCGATCCGCTTTCCTGCCGTTCATCAGGGTCGCCGAGATAGGTCAGGACGTCGGTTTTGGTCGACCTCCCGGGAGTGATCAGGCTGGCATCGGAAGCCAGATGCCTGACCGGCTGGTGGACACAGCCCGACAACATCAGCGCTGCCAGGCAGAACAGGACAATTCTCTTTACTACCGCCATACACGATCTCCGGGAAATTCCTCTGGCCGCACTTTTAGCGCGGAGGTCAAGCCGTGGGGCTGTACCCTGCGGACCGACAGCCCGAGGCTCAGTGAGCAGATCTGCAAATACACACGCTCTATAGCCTGTAGCAGCGCATTTTTCAACTCTAATATGAGTTGGCGCGGAAGATGGAAAAGCGCCGAAGATCCCTTTGCTGCAAGGAGATCTCTCGGCGCTTCAGGTGATTTTAGACCTGCTGATCTCAGGCCACGGCCTTCTGCAGGATCCGGTAATTGCGCTCAACCATTTCCTGAGGATCCACACTCAGACCGGCTTGAATCATGGCGTTGTCGTAAATCTGCAAAGCAACCTCTGCAGCAAAAATTTCATCTGAGTCAATCAACTCTGCCAGTCTGCAAATCAGCGTATTAGCAGTATTGATCTCCAGATTTTTCTTGGAAATTTCCCCGGTCAAACCTTTTTCCATCCGTCCGGCGGCCATGACCCGCTCCATCGATGAAGTCATATAGCCATCGGGATTGACGATCATTGCCGGGGACTCGACCAGCCGGGATGATTTTGACACGTCGGCTACTTTGTCGTTCAAGGTCTTCTTGAGCCAGCTTATCAGTTCTTCACTCTTTTTATCATCAAGCTGCTGCCCGCTCTTTTCCTGCTCCTCCTCTTTGGATTCGCTTTTATCGTCAAGCGACAGGTCGGCCCGGTCGGCCGAGACGAACTTCTTGCCCTCATACTCAGCCAGATGACTGAGCACGAAATCGTCAATCGGCTCAGTGGTGTAGATGATTTCTATGTCCTTCTTCTTGAACATCTCCACATAGGGACCAGCTTCGATGGCCGCCCGACTGGAACCGTTTATATAGTAGATTTCCTCCTGGTCGGGACTCATGCGAAGGAGATACTCGTCCAGACCGACAGGCGTCGATTCTTTCGATTTTGATGACTCAAAACGCAGCAACTTACCAAGCTCGTTTCGATACTGGAAATCACTGGCCACCCCCTCTTTCAGGTAGATGCCGAAGGTCTCCCAGAACTTCAGGTAGCCCTCCTCGTCCTTTTTGGCCTCTTCGGCCAGAAATTTAAGGAACCTTTTGGTAAGCACCCTCCTGATCTTGGCCACCAGAGCATTGTCCTGCAATGCCTGCCGGGAGATATTGAGCGGCAGATCCTCACTGTCGACGACACCTTTGAGAAACCTGAGCCACTCGGGCAGAATCGATTCCGAATGCTGGTCGATGAGAATCCGCTGGCAATAGAGATTGACCCCCGGACTGACCCGGCCGAACCCCATGATTTCGAAGTTTTCTTTGGGGACGAACAGCAGGGAATTAATAGCCAGCGGTGCATCGGTGGAAAAATGAAGCCGGTAGAGCGGATCATCGGCTGCGTTGGCAATGAATTTGTAGAACTCGAGATACTCATCGTCACTTATTTCCGATTTGTTCCTGGCCCACAGAGCTTGAACGGTATTGACCGTATCTCCTTCCAGTTTTATGGGAAACGGGACGAAGGAGGAATACTGTTTGATGATTGATTCCACTTTCCACTTTTTGGCATAATCCTCGCATCCCTCTTTGAGCGAGATGATTATTTTCGTGCCTCGATGGAGTCCCGGACACTCGCTGATTGCAAATGAACCGGTGCCGTCGGACACCCATTCATGCCCTTCCGTGCCATCCCAGGAGCGACTCTGTACACGCACCTTGGACCCGGCCATAAAGGCCGAGTAAAATCCGACCCCGAACTGACCGATGAGGGTGACGTCCTTGCGGGCCGCCTCAGCCAGGTCGGCCAGAAAACTGTTGGAACCAGAGTGGGCAATGGTTCCCAGGTTGGCGATGAGCTCATCTCCGGTCATACCTATGCCGGTATCGGTTATGGTCAGCTCATTCTTTTTCTCATCAAGATCCATGGTGATCTCCAGCGGTACATGGGAATCGAAGAGATCTTCATGGTCCCTGGTCAGGCTCTCGTGCCGATACTTCTCCAGAGCGTCTGCCCCATTTGATATCAGCTCTCGAATGAACACATCGCGCTCGGTATAGAGCGAATTGATGACAATATCGAGTAGCTTCTTTGTTTCCGCCTGAAATTCGTGGGTTGTTGCTTTGCTCATATTCACCTCTTATTGTACTTTCATAACATTACCCGGGTTCCGGCCACCTCGGCCGCACCCGAAATTTTCACCAAAGTCGGCCAACATGTTAACCATGTATGAATCGCTGTCAACCACCGGTTTGAAAGGTTTTGAACCTCATTCATGTAGATCTTTTCGGAGCCTGAACAAGTGAAGATTATGGCGCTGGGCGACAGCCACATGGCTGGCCATTGCTATCCCCGGCCGAGCCCGTCCAGGAAGGCAGATGTACTCGTTTTAAAAGGAGATTTAACCAATTCCGGCAGATGCGGCCGACGCTGACCTGGCAGAGCAACAAGCCCGAGCCTTGCTCGAAACCCCAACAACGGTTGCAAAAAATATAATTCCTCTTATTCTGGTCAGCCATACGCCTGCAATCGGCACCAGACTCGACCGACTGCACAGCACCACTTCGGTCGGGTCGCAGGCAATCAGAAATTTCATCGAGAACAACCAGCCCGATCTGCGCGTCTGCGGCCACATCCGCGAAGCGGCCGGATCTGAGTATAGCGGCCGGACCGCGATCTACAACCCGGGTACGCTGATCAGTGGCGGCTGGCGGAACATCGATATCCTAAACTCGGAGCTTCGAGCCACACTGCATGAATCATTTTAAAGATACCATCATCATCGGCGCCGGCCTCACCGGGCTGGTCATTGGCCATAAAATCAAAAGGCGTCATCCGGAACATCAATTTCTTTTACTAGAGAAATCGGCCTCCACCGGTGGTGTTATCAGCTCATTCAGCGAGAGCGGCTATCTGGCCGAGTACGGCCCCCACGGCTTTCTGGACAATTGTGCGGAAAGCAGGGAACTGCTCGAGGAAACCGGCCTTGAAGCCGAATGTGTCCGGGCCCCGCTGAAAACCTTTGTCCGTTATGTCAGCATCAATTCAAAATTGATGCTGATACCCCAGTCACCACTGAAAATCATCAAGGCGCCATTGATTCCCTGGGCGGACAAGTTCAGGGTCGTCGGTGAGTTATTCAAAAAACCTCTGTCAGGAGAACCGACCGTTGCCAAATGGGCGGAATATCGTTTTGGCAGTGCTTTGCTCCCCTATGTCGATGCAGTCTTCACCGGAACTTATGCGGGCGATTACAATGAGCTTAAAATCGATGCGGTGATGCCTGGTCTGCGCCAGATGGAAAAGGAGCACGGCTCGATTATCCGGGGGGCGATCGCCAAGGCCCGACAGGCTCGGAAAACCAGGAGCAAGGGGCAGAAACTGCAGATGCCCTCAATGACCAGTTTCCCCGCTGGAATGCAGCGGCTGCCCCAGCGCCTGACGGAGCTGCTGGGTCAAGAGAGAATCCGTCTCAATTGCGAGGTAACCGCCATTCAAAAAAGCCCTCAGGGAGAATGGCGGGTTGAAACGGGCGCAGGAAACCTTTCGGGCTGCCAATCTGGTCCTGGCGCTTCCAGTCAATCAAAGCCTGAACCTTCTAAGCACATTCGCTGGCGAACCGCCTCTCAAAATGATTCCAGAAGCCTGGATCGCCACCGTCGTATTCGGCTTCGACCAGACTGCACTGCCGCCCGGCTTCGGATACCTGGTCCCGGAACGGGAACAGCGCTTCACCCTGGGTACCTTATTCTCCTCGAACATGTTCCCCAATCGGGCTCCAGACGGCCACGTAGTCTTCGAGACACTGATCGGCGGCAGAAGGCATCCCGAGCGTCTCGAACTTGACGATGAAACCCTGATAGAGCAAGCGCTGGCCGATGTCAAAGCGCTGATCGAGCTTCCTGACACCCCTCTATTCAGCAGGGTACTGCGCCCCTCCGGCGGGATTCCTCAACTGGAAAAAGGTTACAGTCGCCTGCTGCAATGGCGCAACGAGCTGGTCCATAAGAACCCCGGACTTTATGTCTGCGGCTTTGGCTGGGAGGGAATCGGTCTCAACGATATGATTAAGACCGCCTGCCTGGTAGGTGACACGATCCTCTCCGAGGAAGTACAAACTCAGGAGCTGGCAGAGGCAAAAAAGATCTATTTTTAATCAGAATTGTTGGCGCTCAGAGCTGCTTAAGTTTGTCGCTGAGAAGCTTTAATTGTGCAGCGACTGAGGTATCACGCCTGTTCATGGTACTGACCACGTTCACCGCATGCATGACGGTAGAATGATCGCGGTTAAACAGCTTGCCTATGTCAGCAAGGGTCTCTTCCGTATGTTTGCGGCACAAGTACATGGCCACCTGGCGCGGAAAAGCGATCGCCCGTTTTCTTGATCTCGAACGCAGATCGTCAAGGCTAAGCTTGTATTGGGCCGAGACCAGTTCGCTGACAGCCCGGGAGGTCACCTCGGGGGTAGAGCCGGTGAGAAATTTTACCACCTCCTCCACCAGTTTTTCATCGACCTCATTGTTGTTGAGCGCTGCCCGGGCCCCGATGGCGATGATGGTCGACTCAATTCTACGGACGTCCCCTTTTACATGCCTGGCCAGATAATCGATAAACACCTGGGAGAGCGCAATATTTTGCTGCTGGGCTTTCCTGCTGATGATCCGCCGTCTGGTTTCCAGGTCCGGTTTCTGAATCGAAGTGACAAGCCCCGAGGACATCCGGGAGATGAAATCATCGTCAATTCCCGTGAGTTCTCTCGGTGCTGTATTGGCAGTCATGACGACCCGTTTGCCCGACTTGATCAGACAGTCAAGGACTTCGTTTAGCTCTTCTTGGGTCTTGTTCTTGCCGGTCAGGCTTTGCATATCCTCCACCAGCAGAACATCACACTGTTCCTGGTACTTCCGTTTGAACCGGTCCATCGCGTTGGTCTTGATGTTCATGACCATTTCCGAGGCGAACTGCTGGGCAGTCAGATAATGAAGCCGGACCAGTGGCTGGGTCTCGAGGAGTTGATGGGCGATGGCATGAGTCAGATGGGTTTTCCCCAGTCCTGTACTGCTGTTGATATACAGGCAGGGACCGATGGCGTCATCGAGCAGTGACATCGAGCGGCAGGCCGATTGGGCCAGGATATTGGATTGGCCGACCATGAAATCATCGAAGGTGTAGCGCGGATGAAGAGCGCGCACTGCCGATTTACCCGCCGGAACTGACGGTAATCGCATTTGAACCGGCTGAACACCGGCGGGAGACAGGCCACAGTCCTTGACCACAACCGTCTTTATCGAAGCGTCAATCTCCCCGATTTTCCGACTGATCAAATCGAGATAGTTTTGATTTACATAGGCACCAAAGTAGCGATCTGGGCAGGACAGCACAAGCTTCGAGTCATCCTTGCAGTGCAGATCGAGCGGTTCGATCCAGAGACTGTAAACCGACTCTGATAGTACATCGTGTAAGGCTATTTTCGCTTTTTCCCAGACCATCATCGCACACAAAAATAATCAATTATCGCTATTTCAGGCCATTTAACCGGAAACGGATCTCAAATCATTCAGAGCAGGACTAATCAAAACCCCGCCGATCACAAATACACCAACAGGTATCGACAACAGATGTGCTTCTCTCCAAGAACACAACCAAGGAATAAGAATATGTCTGCTGATAAACTCTATTTTAAAGTTAAGGTCAAAGACGATTTATGAAGATTTTTCTGAGATGAAGGAGTGTTAACAACACTACTCTTAAAGACGCAAAGGTGCTGGGATCACAACTCTGCAGGTCGTCAATCTTATGGTGTGAGAGGATTTGTAACCGACCGGGTTTTTCAACGCTATCCTAACATTTTAGAAATATAGTGAACGACTTTTCAACAACTTAATAATAATATTAAATTCAATATAATGAAAATTTGATAGAAATAGATACATATTTCTTCATATCCCTATATCATGTGACAGCTCCCTTACTATTCGCGGGGGTATCAGGCCAAATTCGGTACAAAGGATTTTTAAAAAAAAATTCCCTGGGCCTGCCTGATGATTATCAGGCCCGGGCAAAAGTTAACACGTCGACGATCTTGGCGCCATTTTCCTTTAAAATCAAGCTGCACTCAGACACCGTCGCGCCAGTAGTGAGGATGTCATCGACCAGACATATCCTCCTGCCGACCAGGTCTGCGTCTGGTCTCGCCTGGATAGTACCGGCGAGGTTTTTCCTCCTGTCAATCCCGCTAAGCTCACTCTGGGCTGGCGTGTTTTCGACCTTTATAAGTGCAGTCGAATCGATTTTCTCCGATTCCTTGATAAAGAATAAGCGAGCCAGCACCAGGGCCTGGTTCAGGCCCCGCGCTTTCAGGCGGGCAGGAAAAAGCGGTACAGGAATAATGAGATCATAATCCTCTTTCCTATACCAGTCGCCACCTTCATATATCACACTGCGCAGCCCGGGCACTGCCCTGGTGTCAGCTCTGAACTTAAGTTGATGCAGCAGGGTGCGTACCGGATCACGATAATAGACTAGGGATCGGGCCGAATCAAATACCGGCCGGCGCCGCAGACAACCATGACAGAACCGATCTTCGCCACCACCATCACTGCTCAAGCCGATTCCACAGACAGGGCATAAGGGGGAGATTATAAATACCACCCGGGCCGCGCAGAAGGAGCAGAAGTTCCGGTTTTTCTGCAGGGGAATCGGATCACCGCAGCCACAGCATTTTGGGGGAAAAAGGATGAGCATCAGGTTTGCCCAGATCTGACCTGGCAGATGATTTATCCTTCCATTCATACAGCGCGCTCCGTCATTGTTAGCGCTGCCCACTCGTCAACCCACGCGCCACAGTGTACGGAATTCTCAGCTCTCGTTTATGGCTGAGAGGGACGTCCCCCGCGTTGCATTTTTCAGCAAACATGGCATAATGTTCTCTTTCAGGTTCTTTTTTATATTTTCATTTGATTATCAAGCTGATATAGCTGAAAATCGATTACTGCGAAAGCGTGGCTCATAACTGCAAAAGGAACAGCACATGACCGCACCCAGAAATTTCTCGAGGATTTGTCCATCCGCGTATTGTCTCTTTCTCGCCATTGCTGTTTCCTGTTGGGTGATGGTCTTCCTTGCGGCTGCACCTGCCTCAGCAGTTGATCAGAACACGGCCTTTCTGCCGTTTCAGATCATTGCCCAGAGCGTTGATGAGAGCTTAACCGCAAAGGTTGACGACAATCTTACCACGGTGCTGCAGCGCAATAATTTTCAGTTGCTGGACCGGGCCCTCGCAGAAGATCTGGTGGACTACAATAAATGGCCACCCGGAACCGAGGCTCTTGACTCAATCGCCAAAGCCACAGGTTTAGACAGTGTGGCCGCCGGGTCAGTCACTATTATCGGCAGTCAGATAAGTGTCGATGTCAAAGTCTATGATGTGCTTAACCCGGATAATCCCAGATATTTCTACAAAGAAGCCGGATCGATAGCGGAACTCGGACTGATTATCGATCAGGTGATGGACGAGGTCATCACCTACGCGGAACGAGACCAGTTCATCGGGGTCATTGCCCCTGAAGGCAATACTCGCATCGACTCCGGAGCGATCCTCAGAAAGATCCAGTCCAAAGTCGGTGATGTTTATGACCCTGCAATCCTGCGCGATGACCTTAAAGACATCTACACGATGGGTTATTTCGATGACGTTCAGATCGACGTCAGAGATGGTGACAATGGCAAAATAGTAACTTTCAGAGTTGTCGAAAAACCGGCAATCTCTTCGATCAGTTACGCAGGTATCGATGAACTGGATGACGACGATGTCACAGAAGTAGTCGGCATTAAGGAGAATTCGATTCTCAACCCGGCCCGGGTCAACGAAGCGGCAGCGGCAATTCTGACATTGTATAAGTCAAAGGGTTATTACAATACAACCGTCACCCCCAATATCAGTTACCCAACTCCCGAGACCGCTGCCGTTCGTTTCGTTATTGAAGAAGGTCAGAAGATCTATATCAAGGAGATCAGTTTCGAGGGCAACAGCAGCTTTGACAGTGACGATCTCGAGGATGTCATTGAAACCTCGACCAAAGGGTTCCTCTCCTGGCTGACCGAATCGGGGCTGCTCAACCGGGATATGCTGGACCAGGATTCAGCCAGAATTGTCGCCTTCTACAACAACAACGGCTACCTTGAGGCCAAAGTAGGCGAACCGATAATTACCCAGGAAGAGGAATGGCTCTATGTCAAATTTATAATTGAGGAAGGCCCCCGCTTCAAGGTCGGCACCGTCAGCCTCGAGGGTGATCTCATTGCCGACAAGGATGTGTTCCTGGATATGCTTGCTATCAGAAGCGAAGAATATTTGAGCCGCAAAACTCTGCGCGACGACATCATGAGGCTCCAGGACTACTATGCCGAACAGGGGTATGCCTTTGCCGAAGCCCGCCCCATGATGGACATCTCCCAGTCGGGCTCACGGGTCGACATCACTCTCAATGTCGAACGGGGTGATCTGGTCTATATCAACAGAATTGCCATTCGGGGCAATTCCAGAACCCGTGACAATGTAATCCGCCGCGAACTGGAGATCGCCGAGGGCGGTGTCTTCAACACCAAAGGAATAAGGGACAGTTCCAGGAATTTGCAGCGGGTCGATTTTTTCGAGGAGGTCGACATAACACCCGAACCGGCGCTGGATCCCTCCAAGATGAATGTCACGGTCAATGTCAAAGAAAAAAGTACCGGCCAGTTCAGTATCGGTGCAGGCTATTCGTCGGTGGACAGCGTTATCCTGATGGGCGAGATATCCGAGAACAACTTTCTCGGCATGGGCCACCGATTGGCACTGAGCGCTAACATCGGCGGCAAAAGCAGCAGGTATAATTTGAGCTGGACCAACCCCAGAATCAACGATTCTCGGGTATCAACAGGTGTAGATCTGTTTAACTGGACCCGGGAATTTGACGATTATACCAAGGATTCCAGAGGTGGCGCCATCCGCTTCGGCCATCCTCTCTGGGAAAAGTGGCGTATGTTTGAGGCTTACAGTTATACCGATACCGAGTTGACCGACGTGGCCGACGATGCTTCCTTTATTATCAGGGAATCTCAGAATGTGCCCGTTACCTCTGCCGTCAAAGTCTCCTTCATCAGAGACTCCAGAGATCGTCTGTACGGTGCCACTGAAGGATCGAGAAATTCACTGTCCGTCAAATACGCCGGTGGCCCGCTTGGTGGTGATTCCCAGTTTACCAAAGGCGAAGCCAGTTCGAGCTGGTATTTTCCAATCGCCTACGGCACGGTCTTTCATATCCTTGGTGCTGCCGGCCAGGCCTGGGAAAATGAGACCGGAAAACTGCCGGTCTACGAGCGCTTCTATCTGGGCGGCATCAATACAATCAGAGGACACGAATTCGGAAAGGTCAGTCCGATCGATCCGCTTACCGGAGACCGGGTCGGCGGTGATCAGATGTGGTATGTCAATACTGAAATCGTCATACCTCTGCTCAAGGAACAAGGCTTTTACGGGGTAATATTCCTGGATGCCGGCGACTCCATTGCCACAGAAGTCGACTGGGACAGCGCCGACGTTGCCGTCGGCACCGGTCTTGAGATTCGCTGGCTTTCCCCGATGGGGCCGCTGCGGCTGGTCTGGGGTTACAATCCCGATCCGCTGGAAGATGAAGACACAAGTGTCTGGGATTTCAGCATTGGAGGGTCGTTCTGATACCGATTCCCCGATTTATTCAACATCAGGTGCCGGCTGCATTACTGCAGCCGGCTCTTTTTTTTCATGACTGTATTTTCACCACTACTTAACCAGGACGCCCGTATCATCAGCGGTCTGAGAGGATCTGCGGTTGCCTGGTTCTGTGCAGCCACAGATCCCCACAGGCCTGTCTGCTGCATCGTACCTGACGAACAGATGACCGATGGACTGGAGCGCGATCTTACGCTTTTTGCCGACCGCCCGGTCTTCTCCTATCCTGGTTATGAGATACCGCCCTATACACCGCTTTCCCCCGACCAGCACACCACCGCATCCAGAATTTCAACCCTGTTTCACCTGACCCAGAGCAACGATCCATTTATCCTGGTAATTTCCATTGAAGCACTACTGCGCCGGGTCATGGGCAAAACGATGCTGCAGAACCAGGCGGAGTTGATTATGGAGGGTGAGGAATGTGACCTCTCCGATCTGCAGACTTCTCTTGTCACCATGGGCTATGAATCGGTGTCTCTGGTGAAAAGCTATGGTGATTTCTCCATCAGAGGTGGGGTAGTCGATATCTACCCACCTCCTTTTTATCTGCCTGACGGGTCACTTCTGGACAGTCCCGTCCGGCTCGATTTTTTTGGTGATTTCATCGAGTCCATTAAACCTTTCGACCCTCTCAGCCAGCGTTCGCAGGGCCGCTGTGAGGAAGCGGTGATCCTGCCGGTCAGTGATGCGCTGCTGCCGGTTGATGATGAGTCCGCTTTACGCAAGCTCAGCAACCAGTGGCTTGAGTTGTCGGAGAGCAGCGGTTGGTCGTCTGAAAAATCTCACGAACTGGCTGAGCGGATTAGAAGCGGTCGGCGCTTCGCCGGTATCGAATTTTTCCTGCCCCTTTTCTGCGGACCCGAAGCAAGTGCCACGGTACTTGATTTTTTACCCGACAACAGTGGTCTGCTGATTATCGAACCGGAGGCGATAAGCGGCCAGGCCAAACTCATACACGAAAGAATCGCGGCCAATTATAAAAGCGGTGTTGAAAACAGACAGCCATGTCTTCCCCCAGGGGATCTTTTTATAATGGAAGATCAGCTGAGCGGCTATCTGGAAAAATTCGAGCAGTTTGGGATCACCGATTTCTACGCCGATGAAGGGGCTGCCCTCTCCGTCAGAACGAGCAACCATCAGCTGCTTAAACAGGAAATAGCCTATAGCAGAAAGCAGCACGGTCTGCTCAAGGTTCTCGCCTCCAAAATAGACAACTGGCTCGAACGATCAGACTTGGTGGTGATCTGCTGCCGCTCGGCCCAACGCTGTAAAAATCTGGCGGAGCTTTTGAGCAGGTTCGATTTCTCCTTTGAGCTGCTTACCCCGCCGCTTGATCTGGATCGCTTGAAGCCGCAGGGAGAGCGTTGCGTTTATCTCTGCGAATACCCGCTTCAAAGCGGCTTCAGCCTGGAAGAAAAACGGCTGCATCTGATCTCAGAAAGCGAACTGTTCGGCGAGAGGAGAATCGGTTACAAGAAACGAACCCAAAAGGCTGTCGGCGAACCAATTTCTTTTGCCCAGCTGCAACAGGGAGATGTGGTCGTTCATCGGGAGCATGGCCTGGGCATCTACCGTGGCCTGGAGACCATCGAGCTGCAGCGGATCACCAACGATTATCTCCTGCTCGAATATCGTGATGGCGATAAACTTTATGTACCGGTTGACCGTCTCAACCTTGTCAGCCGCTACGAAGGGCTCTCCGATAAAGTGCCCAAAATCGACAGACTCGGCAGCCAGTCCTGGAAAACCATTAAACAGAAAGTGTCCGACGAGGTCTGGAAAGTGGCCTTGGAGCTCCTCGACATCTACGCCCAGAGAGAGATACGTAGCGGCAGGGCATTCTCGCCTCCGGGAGAATTTTTCAGGGAACTTGAAGAATCATTCTCATACGATGAGACCCCAGGTCAATACCAGGCCATCAACGATACCATCACCGACCTCACCACCGCCCAGCCTATGGACAGGCTGATCTGCGGTGACGTTGGCTATGGGAAAACTGAAGTGGCTGTCAGGGCCGCTTTCAAGGTTGTAGAGGATTCCTGCCAGGTTGCCATCCTGGTGCCGACCACGGTGCTGGCGGAACAACACGTCAAAACTTTCAGGGAGCGGCTCAAGGACTTCCCGGTCAAGATCGCCTGTCTGAACCGTTTCAGATCCCAGAAGGAACAGAAAGAGATCATCGCCGGCTTGAAAGATTCATCGATCGATATCGTTATCGCTACCCACCGACTGCTCTCCAAGGACGTTCGCTTTGGCAACCTCGGGTTGCTTATCATTGATGAAGAACACCGCTTCGGTGTTGCCCACAAAGAGAAAATTAAACGGATCAAGGCCGAAGTAGATGTGTTGACCCTGACCGCAACTCCGATCCCCAGAACCTTGCAGCTCTCGCTGCTCGGTATTCGTGATCTTTCTGTAATTTCCACTCCGCCTGAGCACCGGCGGCCGGTTAAAACATTTGTGGCCCGCTACGACGACCTGGTTATCAAAGAGGCGGTCAATCGTGAGCTGTTGAGGGGCGGTCAGGTGTTTGTCGTCCACAACCGGGTCAAATCAATTCACCGGATGGCCCAGACCGTACAGCAACTCGTGCCCCAGGCCAGGATTGCAATAGCCCATGGCCAGATGGCCGGCAGAGAACTCGAAGATATCATGGTGGCTTTCGTGAACAATACAATCGATGTGTTGATCAGCACCACCATCATCGAATCGGGGCTCGACATTCCCAGCGCCAACACCATCATCATCAACCGAGCCGACCGTCTCGGGCTGGCCGAGATTTATCAGCTGCGCGGCCGGGTGGGTCGCAGCTCGACCCAGTCGTTCGCCTATCTACTGGTCCCTTCTGTCGATCATCTCTCCAAAGATTCGCGGGAGCGGCTCAAGGCGCTGATGGAATATAATGAGTTGGGTGGCGGCTTTAAACTGGCCATGTCCGATCTGCAGATACGGGGCGGGGGAAATCTCCTCGGTGTGTCGCAAAGCGGCCACATTGCCGCCATCGGTTACGATCTCTATCTCGATCTGCTGCAGAAAACTGTCTCCGATCTCAAGGCGGAGATAAGCGGCCACAACCCCAGCGGCCTGTCCGACGATATCGATCCCGAAATCCATCTCAAGGTTTCGGCCTATATACCGGAGAGCTACATCGCCGATATCGAACAGCGTTATATCATGTACCGGCGCATAGCCCAGCAGAGTCGTAACAGTGTTGAGGAAGATGCGGACCTGCGCGAAGAACTGACAGACCGCTACGGTACACTGCCCGATGAAGTGCTTAACCTTTTCCAGGTGGTAACCATCAAAAAAGCGTTGATTCCACTGAGAATCGAAAAACTGGAGAGGGGTCCAGGCAAGCTGGTTTTTTCCTTCATGACCGATACTCCCGTCAAACCGGAACTAATGCTGGCGTTGGTGGCCGGCGCCCCCAAGACCCTGCGCCTGACCCCGGAAGGACGGTTGATCGTGGCGGTGGACCAGGAAACTGACACCAAGCTTTTTGCGAAGATTGAAAAGATAATCGCCCAATTGCACAAACTGACTGAAGAACATGTACACTGAAGAAACGAATCCTCCTCTGCGGTGGCAGAAGATCACCACCGTGCTGCTCGATATGGACGGCACCTTACTGGACAAATATTACGATGATTATTTCTGGGAGCAGTTTCTCCCGCTGGTCTATGGAAAACAGAAGGGCCTCAATGAAAAAGCGGCCCAAACGGAGCTGTTTCATCGTTATCGATCGGTCGAAAAAACCCTGATGTGGACGGACTTGAACTATTGGTCAGAAGAACTCGAGCTTGATATAATCGGTCTGAAAAAACAGGTTGATCATTTGATCAGCGTAAATCCACACGTGATTGACTTTCTCCAGTTTCTCCAAAGCCAGCGCAAATCAGTCTATCTGGTAACCGCCGCTCACCGCTCTGCCCTGGATATAAAAATGAACAGGGTTGATCTACGAAGCTACTTCCAAGATTTGATCTGTGCCGAGGAACTGGGCAGGCCCAAAGAGGATGTCAGGTTCTGGAGCATCCTTGAGGAAAGACTTGGCTTCGAGCGGGATCACACCCTCTTCGTTGACGACAATGTCAATGTCCTCAGAGCGGCCCGCAGCCACGGTATCAGATATTTGCTGCATATCGCCAAGCCAAGCTCTCGGCAACCGACCAGCTATAGCGACGAGTTCACCTCAGTAGGCGCCTTTGACGAGCTGCTAACTCCGTTTGCGAATCCCATCGGTGCCAGGAAAAATTAATCTGAGATCGATTTTTCCTGCTCTTAGGAAGAGAAGTGATTGGCGCAACGAACTGGTTTTTCTGTCATTCGAATAAGTACACCCGTCTAGACTGAGGTTTTCATCAATCTGTTCCGAAACCTTACAAAAACTGAGGTACAGCCCTGCACTTCTGACTCATCAACAAAGCAGAACAATGTTCTTTTTTTTCCATAGATCACTTGTATTACAGAACTTTTCTGACAATCACACCGTGGTGATTATTTTTTCCCCAAAGACTTGAAGTCCTTGTAAATATTTAGTATATGTGGTTGGGTCATAGCTATTTTTTCATTGACCAGGAGGCCTGTAACGGATGTAACAAGCGTTAAAACCATCACAACCCACAAACCTTAATATGAGGTGGAACATGGCGAATTATAACGACGTCTTTGCAAAAAGTGTTGAAAATCCAGAAGGATTCTGGGCGGAAGCTGCAGAAGGAATCGACTGGTATCAGAAATGGGACAAAGTGCTTGACGATTCCAATCCTCCCTTTTACCGCTGGTTTCCCGGCGGCAAAATGAACACTTGCTACAATGCGATCGATCGCCATGTTGAGGGCGGCCGAGGAGACCAGGTTGCCATCATCCACGACAGTCCGGTTACCGACACCATTACCAAGGTAACCTATAAAGAACTTCAGCAAAAAGTGGCCCAATTTGCCGGGGCCCTGCAGTCAATCGGCATCACCAAAGGCGATACGGTCATCATCTACATGCCGATGATTCTTGAGGCAGCCTATGCGATGCTCGCCTGTGCCAGAATCGGAGCTATCCACTCAGTGGTTTTCGGCGGTTTCGCTGCCAACGAGCTGGCCATTAGGATCAACCACGCTGAGCCCAAAATTATCATCACCGCCTCTGGAGCCATTGAGGGCGCCAAGACACTCGCCTACAAGCCCATCGTCGACGAAGCCGTTGAAATCGCCGACCACAAAATTGAAAAAGTCGTTCTCTTCCAGCGCCCGTTTCTGCAAGCTGATATGCAGGAAGGCCGCGATATAGACTGGAGCGATTTCGTTTCCGACGCTCCTCTGGCCGACTGCGTTCCGGTCGATGCCACCGATCCGCTCTACATTCTATACACTTCCGGCACCACCGGCATGCCCAAAGGAGTCATTCGAGACAACGGCGGCCATGCGGTGTCGCTGCACTGGAGTATGAAGGCAATTTACGATATTGATGCCGGCGATGTGTGGTGGTCAGCCTCCGACGTCGGCTGGGTGGTCGGTCACTCCTATATCGTCTACGGTCCATTGCTCAAAGGAGCCACCACGGTTTTCTATGAAGGCAAACCCATTGGCACCCCAGATGCCGGAGCGTTCTGGCGCCTCATTTCAGAACATCAGGTCAAATCGCTGTTCACCGCCCCTACCGCCTTCCGGGCCATCAAGAAGGAAGATCCTGACGGCGTATTTATCGGCAAGTATGACATTTCCTGCTTCGAGTGTCTTTACCTGGCTGGCGAGCGGCTCGATCCAGACACCTATTTCTGGGCTTCAAACCTGCTCAAAGTGCCGGTCATCGATCACTGGTGGCAGACTGAAACCGGTTGGGCAATCGTTGCCAACTGCCGCGGCATTGAAGAACTGCCGGTCAAGGCCGGATCACCCACCAAGGCGGTACCGGGCTACAATGTGATGGTCCTCGATGACGAGGGCAATGAAGTCGGTCCCAACACCGAAGGCAATATCGTTATCAAACTACCGTTGCCGCCGGGAACCCTGCCCACCCTGTGGAAGAACGAGAAACGGTTTATCGAATCCTACATGTCCACCTTTCCCGGCTACTACGAAACCAGTGACGGCGGGTACATTGACGAGGACGGCTATGTCTATGTCATGGGCCGTATGGACGATGTCATCAATATCGCTGGCCACCGCCTTTCCACCGGGGCCATGGAAGAGGTTATCGCCACCCATCCCGATATTGCCGAATGCGCTGTTATCGGTACCGATGATCAACTCAAAGGGCAGTTGCCTGTCGGTCTCTTCGTCCTCAAGTCGGGGGTGGACAGGGACGTGGAGGAAATCCAGACCGAACTGGTCAAGATGGTAAGAGAAAAAATCGGGGCCATTGCCTGCTTCCGCGAGTCCAGCTGCGTGGCCAGGCTGCCGAAAACCAGGTCGGGCAAGATTCTGCGCGGAACCATGCGCTCAATTGCTGCCGGCAAGGAATACCGCATGCCCTCCACCATCGACGATCCGACGATTCTCGATGAGATTACCGAATCTTTGAACGAAATGGGATACCCGCCCAAATAATCGATCTTTTCCACCCCGAAGACGGCCCGGTCTCTTCAGCGGGGCCGTCTTCGGAGCCACCGATGATCCCACACGACAACAATTGACAAGGCTGGTCTTGTCTTCTGAACTTCAAGGAGTGTGTTGCTACCATGAAAATCCATGAATACCAGGCTAAGGAACTATTCAGATCGTATGACATTCCCGTGCCGGCCGGAGTTTTATGCGAAACACCGGAGGCCATAGACCAGGCGGTCGAGCAGCTGGGACTGCCACTGGCAGTCAAGGCCCAGGTCCATGCCGGCGGCCGCGGCAAGGGCGGCGGAGTCCGGGTGGCCAGAACTCCCGAAGAAGCAAGAGAAGCGGCAGAGGCAATTCTTGGTATGAAACTCGTCACTCTGCAGACCGGAGCAGAAGGCAGAACTGTTAACAAGGTGCTGGCTGAGGAAGGCGTGTCGATCAAAAACGAGCTTTATCTCTCTTTTATCGTCAATCGAGATGACGCCACCGTCACCATCATGGCGAGCCGGGACGGAGGCATGGATATCGAAGAAGTTGCGGCCGCCACACCCGAGCGCATCATAAAGGTCGGCATCAATCCGCTGCTTGGCATCCAGGGCTATCATGTTCGCCTTGTCTGTCTGGGATTGGCACTCGAACCTGCGGTTGCCAAGAAATGCGGGGCGATGCTAAGAAATCTCTACCGACTCTTCACCAGTGCCGACTGTTCTCTACTGGAAATAAATCCTTTAATCATCACCGAAGAAGACGAAATAATCGCCCTGGACGCCAAAATCGACATTGACTCCAATGCGCTTTACCGGCATAAGGACATCGCCGCCATGCGGGATCCACTCGAAGAGGACCCCAACGAGCTTGAGGCGGCCAAATACGATCTGAACTACATCAAACTCGATGGTACTATTGGCAACATGGTGAACGGTGCCGGACTGGCCATGGCCACCATGGATATCATCAAGCAGGCTGGAGCTGAGCCGGCAAATTTCCTTGATGTAGGCGGCGGCGCCGATGCCGAGAAAGTCGAAAACGGTTTTCGAATCATCCTCAGCGACCCCAATGTCAAAGGTATATTGATCAACATTTTCGGCGGGATTTTACGCTGCGATGTGCTTGCCCAGGGCGTGGTCCAGGCCGCCCAATCGATCGGCCTCGAGGTTCCCGTGGTTGTCCGAATGGAAGGTACCAACGTCGAAGAAGGACGCAGGATTCTGGCCGAGTCAGGGCTGGATCTGATCAACGCGGTGACCCTCTCAGACGCCGCAGAGAAGGTGGCTGCCATCAGCGGCAGCTAAAAGGGTTAATCATGGGCAGGCGCTTTATCCAGACGCTGATGACGCCGATCCTGCTGGTTGTGCTGAGCTTTCCTGGCCTGCCAATTATGGCTCAGACCGGAACCGGCGTCGCCACCGACCAGGCGAAATGGATAATCAGCAGCGGCAGCACAGCAAATCTGCCGTCCGGCAGCATGCTCTCCCTGGTGCTCGCCCTGGAACGAGGGGCTGAAGCCGTATGGCTTGATCTGGTCTTATCAAAAGATAACCAGATCGTCCTGCTGGCCGATACCAGAATCGATCAACTGACCGATGTCAAAGAGATTTATCCCGACCGATCCCGGCCAGACGGCAGCTACTATAGTTTCGACTTCACTCTTGAGGAATTGCGCGGCTTGTCTCATCTACCGGCTGCGCCTGTGGGGGGCGTCAGCGCCGCCTCGCTGTTCCGGTCACACCTGCCGGTTACGGCTCTTGATGACTTCCTTTAGGCTACCTGGATAATGTTTTCACCGAGCGCGCTGCCAGGCCCACCCTCATTTGCACCCTGAAGCACGGCTGGCTGCATCAACAGGAAGACAAGAACCTGGGAGCCATTGTCCTGCAGGCACTTAAAGACTACCAGTCATCCTCGGCCAACGCTTCCCTGGTGATTGCTTCCTACGACCCAGAGGAACTGCAGCAGCTTGCTCAGGGCAGAGGCCCCGGACTGGCGGAGGATATCGGCTTCATGCAGCTTATCGGAAGTAATAACGGTGAAGAGGTACAAAGGCTCGAATTCGGCACCCTCCAACCCTACAGCTACGATCTGCTGTTTACCCGATTCGGTCTCAAATCGGTCTCCAGCTATGCTGGCAGTATCGGCCTGGACCCTCAGGCGGTCATGGATGATTCGGCTGCTCTCAACCGGCCACAATTCCTCGATGATGCGCACACTCTTGGGCTCCAGATTGTCTGCTGCCGGGTTGATTCAATCCCTCCCGTTTCCGTAGCCGCAAGGTTCAGGCCCGGAAGCGCTGTTTGAACACCTGCTGTTTACCATCGGTTTTGACGGTATTGTCACCGGCCTGGACCGCTTGGCGCGTAACTGGCTAGAGAATCGAAGGGCACCCCCCAGTTACGAACAGAATACAATAATAGAACGTCTGATTGATCGGGTCGAGGAAAGCGGCAGCAAGCCGCCGAAACCGGTTGAATCGGATGCAACCATGTAAATTTATAGAAGGCGGAAGAAACTCATGGCTATTTTCGCAAACAGTTCGACACGATTGATTGTGCAGGGCATCACCGGCCAGGAAGGACAGTTTCACACCAGGCAGTGCATTGATTATGGAACCAACGTGGTCGCCGGTGTTACCCCGGGCAAAGGCGGCCAGAAAATGGATGAAGTGGGCGTTTTCAATTCTGTCCACGAAGCGCGCCAGGCAACCGGCGCCAATACTTCGATGATATTTGTTCCGCCACCGTTTGCAGCTGAGGCGATTCTCGAAGCGGCCGATGCCGGCATAGAGCTGATTGTCTGTATCACCGAAGGCATCCCCGTCATGGATATGCTCCGGGTCAAGAATTACCTGGCTACCACGAGCAGCCGGCTCATCGGACCTAACTGTCCCGGGATTATTACCCCTGGTGCCTGCAAGATCGGCATTATGCCCGCCTCAATTCACCAGGAGGGTGGCCCTTTCGGGGTTGTGTCCCGCTCAGGCACCCTGACCTATGAAGTGGTTCATCAACTCAGCCAGGAGGAATTCGGCCAGACGACCTGTGTGGGAATCGGCGGCGATCCCGTAAACGGAACAGGCTTTATCGATTGCCTCGAAGCATTCGAAGCCGATGCCGACACCAAGGCGGTGGTAATGGTCGGTGAAATCGGCGGCAGCGCCGAAGAGGAAGCCGCTGCCTGGATCAAAGCCCATATGAGTAAACCAGTGGTGGGTTTCATTGCCGGGCTGACCGCACCTCCGGGCCGAAGAATGGGTCATGCCGGAGCCATTGTCAGCGGCGGTTCGGGCACTGCAGCGGCCAAGATCGAGGCCATGGAGGCTGCTGGTATCTATGTCTGCCGCGATCTCGGCACCCTGGGACGACTCTGCAAAGAAGTCTACGAGTAACATCCGTATCGAATTGTATTGGTAACCGAAGTATTGCGGTGTGTGGTCGCCTTGATCAACACACCGCAATCTACTCATCATTCTAATATTACTTACTTTACACCTCTTCAATTGAAATAATAACGTTGTTATTTTACGACCCTTTAATGACCATTGTCATTGTGAGGCGTTTCATCCTGACTTTCCGCCGTCTGCTGATTTTCTATAGTATATATAATATTGTCAATACCTCTATCTTCTTGCTTTAACTGATTTAATTAATAGTAACATCGACCGACCCATCTTTTTTCTTGACAAGTTCTGAATAATTACATAAAAATACCAGAGTAACATTGTTCTTTTTAAACCTTGGTTATTGGGCAATTATTTTTACTTTTTAACTGTTAATACAGATAATTACGGCTAGTAAAGATGCTAAAACAACTCCAGCCAATCCCCCTGTCTCACCCCCATTACCCGCATTCATTTCGCTAAGGAGAACCCATGGATACCATCGAAAGACTCGAATATCTGAAAAAGCTCAGGGCCGAGGCCAAACTCGGCGGTGGTCAGAAGCGAATCGACAAACTGCATTCGCTCGGCAGAATGACCGCCAGAGAACGAATCGATCTTCTCTTGGATAAGGGGTCGTTTGAAGAATTCGACATGTTCAAAACCCATCGATGCACCGATTTTGGTATGGATCAACAAAAATACCCGGGTGACGGCGTGGTCACCGGTCATGGCACCATCGATGGACGTATCGTCTATGTGTTTGCCCAGGATTTTACCGTTCTGGGTGGATCGCTGTCGGAGACATTTGCCGAGAAAATCTGCAAAATCATGGACCTGGCAATGAAGAACGGGGCCCCGGTTATCGGGCTGAATGACAGCGGTGGTGCCAGGATTCAAGAGGGGATAGAAAGCCTGGCGGGCTATACCGACATCTTTCTCAGAAATGTCATGTCTTCAGGCGTCATCCCGCAGATTTCAGCAATCTTCGGTCCTTGTGCCGGTGGTGCAGTTTATTCACCAGCACTGACCGACTTTGTGGTCATGGTGAAGAACAATTCCTATATGTTTCTGACCGGCCCCAAAGTGGTGAAATCGGTAACTCACGAAGATGTGACTGTTGAGGAACTGGGGGGTGCAGATATGCATTCCTCACGCAGCGGGGTTTCCGACTTCGCCGCCGAGACAGGGGCGGATGCCATTGCTTACGTACGCAAGCTGGTCTCTTTTCTGCCGCAGAACAACATGGAAGATCCGCCAATGATCCCCTGTGCGGATCCAGCTGAGCGCCGTGCCGAGGAACTCAACACCATAATACCGACCAATCCCAACGAAGCCTACGACATGAAGGAAATCATCCTGGCAGACGGTCGATAACGGTGATTTCTTCGAAATCAAGGAAAGCTTCGCTCCGAATCTGATTGTCGGTTTTGGTCGCTACCATGGCAGAAGCGTCGGCATCGTGGCCAACCAGCCGGCCCACTACTCGGGTGTGCTCGACATTGACAGCTCGGTCAAGGGGGCCCGCTTTGTAAGGTTCTGCGACTGCTTCAACATCCCTGTCGTCACCTTCGTTGACGTGCCCGGCTTTCTGCCCGGCACCGCTCAGGAGTATGGCGGCGTCATCCGAAACGGGGCCAAGATTCTTTATGCTTACGCCGAGGCAACCATCCCCAAAGTCACTGTTATCACTCGTAAAGCATATGGCGGCGCCTATTGCGTGATGTCCTCCAAACATCTGCGGGGCGATATCAATTACGCCTGGCCGACAGCCGAGATTGCCGTGATGGGGGCCAAAGGTGCCGTTGAAGTACTTTATGGCAGACAGGCAAAAAAAGAGGATGATCCTGAGAAGTACCTGCAGGAACGTGAGCAGGAGTATCAGGACGCCGTGGCAAACCCCTATGTCGCTGCGCAGCGGGGCTATATCGATGACATTATCGAGCCGGCCCGCACCCGGATCAGAATTATCAACGCCCTGAAAATCGTTGAGACCAAACGTGATACCAACCCGATGAAGAAACACGGGAACATTCCATTATAAAAATCAGAAGGGGATAACAATGAGCGTTAAAATTTTTATCAAACGTAGCGTATCCGAAGGCAATATTCCGGAACTCACTGTTCTGCTCAAACGCTTGAGAAGCGTCACCCTTGATGCAGCCAGGCTACATCTCCGGCCAGACCCTCAAACGACTGGACCAACCGAAGGAATGTATGGTGATCAGCACCTGGCGCTCAATCGAGGACTGGAACGACTGGGTGAAGAACGACAAGCGGATTGCCATTCAGAAAGAGATAGACACCCTCCTCGGTGTTGAAACGGTATATGAAATATATGAGTGATTCCAGCCTTCATACCCACCGGTGTGACCCGAGGCCATCCGAAGGAATCAAGACCTGAAAACTGAAGGTAATCGAGAAGACAATGGCAGACATGCAAAAGAAAATGGCAGCGGCCCTGGCAGCGGTAAATGCTTACCTGCAAATGGAAGAGCAGGCAGCGGCGGATGCTACCGCAGAGCAGCAAGATCAGGCGGCCC
Organism: uncultured delta proteobacterium; assembly: GCA_963759125.1. Classification (GTDB taxonomy): domain Bacteria; phylum Desulfobacterota; class Desulfobulbia; order Desulfobulbales; family Desulfocapsaceae; genus JABDQA01. The sequence continues at coordinate 804,142 of CAVWXN010000005.1, read as the reverse complement.
GCCAGTCTCAGAGTTTATGGAGCCAGAGCGGCCGACAGGACATGATGACCATGCGCAGGCTCGTTCAGCTGCGGACATTTACCAGCTTTCGCTAAGCTAACAAAAGCCAACGAACAGGCATAAGGAGATAGAGACGATGAGCGACCAAGTTCAAATGACTGAAATGAATTATGACAGTGACCGCCCGGCAGCGGAAAATCCGGTAAAAATCATGGATCTGTCTCTGCGCGATGGGCATCAGTCCCTATTTGCCACCCGCGGCAGAACCGAGGATATGATACCGGTGGCCGAACTGATTGACGAAGTCGGTTTCTGGGCCGTTGAAACCTGGGGTGGTGCAACGTTTGATACCATGCACCGCTTTCTCAACGAAGACCCGTGGGAGCGCCTCCGAACCTTAAAACGCTACATCAAGAAAACCCCGTTTTCGATGCTGCTGAGAGCCCAGAACCTGGTGGGCTACCGCAACTATGCCGATGATCTGGCCCTGGCCTTCGTTGACAGAGCTGCGGAAAACGGTATGGATGTTTTTCGCACCTTCGACGCCCTCAACGACTATCGCAATTTTGAGACAGTGGTCAGCCAAATCAAGAAAAGCGGCAAGCACTTTCAGGGCTGTATCTGTTACACGATGACCGAGCCCCGGCTGGGAGGCGACGTTTACAATCTTGACTATTATCTCACCAAGGCCAAAGATCTTGAGTCGATGGGTGCTGATTCAATCTGCATCAAGGACATGGCCGGACTGCTGGCTCCCTACGACGCCTATAATCTGATTACAACGATGAAAGAGGCTGTCTCGATTCCGCTTCACCTGCACAGCCATTTCACTTCAGGCATGTCACCAATGACGCATCTCAAAGCCATCGAGGCTGGAGTCGACATCATAGACACCTGTATGACGCCCTATGCCTACCGAACATCCCATGCGGCGGTGGAGCCTCTGGTCATGACCCTGCTCGGTACCAACCGTGACACCGGTTTCGATATCAAAAAGCTGGCCCGAATCAACGAAATCCTGGAAAAAGAGGTGCTGCCCAAGTACAAGCACCTGCTTGATGATTCGAAGGTATCGATCATCGACATCAATGTGCTGCTGCACCAGACTCCGGGCGGTATGCTCTCCAACCTGGTCAACCAGCTCCGCGAAATGGACGCACTGGACAAGATCGACGAGGTCTACAAAGAGCTGCCCCGCGTTCGTAAGGATCTCGGCCAGATTCCGCTGGTCACCCCGACCTCTCAGATCGTTGGCGTGCAGACGGTCAACAACGTGCTGCACGACACCCCCGACGAGCGCTACAAGATGATCACCGGCCAGGTCAAGGATCTCTGCTACGGGCTTTACGGTAAAACCGCCACACCGATCAATCCGGAAGTTCAGAAAAAAGCGCTCAAAGGTTACCCGCGAGGAGAGGAACCGATCACCTGTCGCCCGGCCGAGGTACTCGAGCCGGAACTTGACAAAGCCAGAGACGAGGTCGGCGATCTGGCCAAGGATCTGGACGATGTGATCCTTTATGCCCAGTTTCCGGTCACCGGCAAGAAGTTCCTCGAATGGAAATACGGCATCACCCCCGTACCGGACAATGTCAAGCCGATTACCCTGGAAGAAGTAAAGACGAAAGATGAAATACTGAAGAAGGCCAAGGCCGGCGAACTGGTAGAGAAAAAGCAGGATGCCCCGGCCAAGAGTGAATCGGCCCGAACCTTCAATGTCTTTGTCGACCAGGAGTTCTTCAGTGTCGATGTCGATCCGGTCGGCGGACCGGCGATGTTCTCTGCCCCGGTAGCCGCAGCGGCTCCCGCTGCCCCCGCTCCGGCGGCGCCGGCACCACCGGCCTCGAATCCGCAACCAGCGGCCCCCGCACCTGCAGCTTCGCCTTCCGGCACCCTGCTAATGGCGCCCATGCCCGGCATGATCGTCAAATATGAGAAGAAGGTTGGCGACAGTGTCAAGCAGGGTGATACGGTTGTCGTCCTGGAGGCCATGAAGATGGAAAATGCACTGCCGGCACCCTGTGACGGCACCATCAAAGCCATCGACTTTGACAGCGGAGATACGATTACCAAAGGTGCCGTTCTCTGCGTAATTGGCTGAAATTTAGGAATTGACGACTAACGACTGATCATGGCAGAAACATTTCGTCCCGACGTCCATCAGCGGCTGGAAAAGGTGGTTTTGGAGATTTTTTCAAACTCCGACTTCCACAAGGCCAGCATCAGAGATGTCGCTGAGCAGGCCGGGGTCAGTTTCACTACTATCTATAAACATTACGGCAGTAAAGAGCGGCTGGTCTTTGCCTTCGTCGATGTGTGGATGGGCAAGCTCACTGATCGTATCGTTGATCATTTGCAGGGCATAGAAGACCTTAAGGAGAAACTCCGCAAGGTCTTCTGGCTGCAACTCGACTATTACGAACGCCATGTGGGACTCGGCCGCATCGTCTTCATGACCCTGCCGATGAACACCTGGATGGCTGACAAGACCTTTGCTCAGCCCAGAATGATGGGGCTGATGATCGATGTGCTCAGGCAGGGCCAGAAAGAGGGTATTTTGAATCCCGATGTCAGGGCCGGCACCCTGCTCGACTTCTTGATGGGCTTCGTCCAGCGATCCTTTTTCATGTGGATCCTGCGAGGCCAGCAGGAAAGCTTGTCGGCCCAGGCCAACGCCATGTTTGAAATGGTCTGGCGGGGCATGCTCAACCCTGACTATAAAAACGGCCAGAGCAACCACTAAACGACTGAAACTTGATCTAAATCATAGAGATAAACTGGAGGGCACACATGAAGATACTCAAGATTGATCATCTTGGAATTGCCGTAAACAGTATCGACGAGGGGAAAAATTTCTGGACTGACGTGCTCGGCCTCGAGTTCGAGGGCGCCGAGACAGTCGCCGAGCAGAAAGTGACCACTGCCTTCTTCCCGGTTGGTGAGAGTGAGGTAGAACTGCTCGAATCGACTGCTCCCGACGGTCCCGTCGCCAAATTCATCGAGAAAAAAGGTACAGGGTTTCAGCATATTGCCTTTCGGGTCGCCGACATCGATGCGGCGCTTGCAGAGCTCAAGGAAAAGAATGTCCAGCTCATCGATCAGACCCCGAGAATCGGGGCAGGAGGAGCCCGTATCGCCTTTCTGCATCCCAAGGCCACCGGCGGCATCCTGGTCGAACTCTGTGAACGTTCATAAACGCATCGACACACCACCGGACCGTCACTCATAAGGAGTCAACCATGTCACAACACCCGGAATATGAGAAATGGCAGGAGCTTGCAACTAAACTGATGAAAGGTAAGCCGCTCGACTCTCTCGACTGGCAGACCCCCGAAGGGATCAAGGTCAAGCCGCTCTATACGGCCGAAGATATCGAAGGGCTAGAGACCGTCAACACCCTGCCGGGCCTCGCTCCCTATGTCAGGGGACCGATGGCCACCATGTATGCCGGCCGGCCCTGGACCATCAGGCAGTACGCCGGTTTTTCCACCGCCAAAGAATCCAACGAATTTTACCGCAAAGCCCTGACTGCCGGACAGAAAGGACTTTCGGTGGCCTTCGACCTGGCCACCCACCGGGGCTACGATTCTGACCATCCCCGGGTGACCGGCGATGTTGGCAAAGCAGGGGTGGCCATCGATTCAGTCGAGGACATGAAGATTTTATTCGACGGAATCCCGCTTGACAAAATGTCTGTCTCCATGACCATGAACGGTGCCGTCATCCCCATCCTGGCCAGCTACATCGTCGCGGCCGAGGAACAGGGAGTAGCCCACGAAAAGCTGACCGGCACCATTCAGAACGATATTCTGAAGGAGTATCTGACCAGAAACACCTTCATTTATCCACCGACCCCCTCGATGCGCATCGTCTCCGACATCATCGAATTCTGTTCAAAGAATATGCCGCGCTACAACAGTATCAGTATCTCCGGCTATCACATGATGGAGGCAGGCGCCAATTCGGTACTCCAGGTCGCCTTCACCATGGCCGACGGTCTTGAATACGTGAGAACAGCGCTGAATGCCGGTATGGATATCGACGAATTCGCGCCGCGGCTTTCCTTCTTTTTCGGCATCGGCATGAATTTTTTCATGGATATCGCCATGCTCAGGGCCGCCCGCCTCCTCTGGCATAACCTGATGCAGCAGTTCAATCCCAAGAATCCGCGTTCAGCGATGCTCAGAACCCATTGCCAGACTTCCGGCTGGAGCCTGACCGAACAGGATCCCTACAACAATGTCATCAGAACCACGCTGGAGGCACTGACCTCAGTACTCGGCGGCACCCAGTCGCTGCACACCAACTCGTTCGATGAAGCGATCGGACTGCCCACCGATTTTTCCGCCCGAATCGCCCGCAATACTCAGATCATCATTCAGGAAGAGTCTGAAGTCTGCCACGTGATCGATCCGCTGGGCGGTTCCTATTATGTCGAATCGCTGACCAATTCAATTGCTGACTCGGCGATGAAGATCATCAACGAGGTCGAGGAATTGGGCGGCATGGCCAAAGCCATTGAATCGGGGATGCCGAAAATGCGCATCGAAGAGTCGGCAGCCCGGAAGCAGGCCCGCATCGACCAGGGCCTTGACGTGATTGTCGGCGTCAATAAATATCAGCTCAAAGACGAACAGATCGATTTCGAGATCAGAGAAGTCCCCGCCTCGGTTCGCGATGACCAGGTGGCCAGAATAAATCAGATCAGAGCAACCCGAGACCAGGCTGCGGTTGATGCAGCGCTGGCAGAGATTACCAGGATCTCCAAAGAGGGAGGAAACCTGCTCGAGGCCGCCCTGCCGGCAATGCGGGCCAGGGCAACCGTCGGCGAGGTGTCCGATGCAATGGAGAAGGTCTTCGGACGGTTCGTCGCCAACACCAGATGTATCTCCGGTGCCTATGCCTCGGAATTTGCCTCAGACTCCAAGAGCCTTCTCCAGCTTCGCCAGCGGACCGAAAATTTCCTCAAGAACCACGGCCGACGTCCCCGCATGCTGGTCACCAAGATGGGTCAGGACGGGCATGACCGGGGAATCAAAGTAATTGCCAGCGCCTTCGCCGATATCGGCTTCGATGTTGATATCGGCCCGCTGTTCCAGACGCCGGAGGAGGCTGCGAAAATGGCCATCGAAAACGATGTCCACGTGGTCGGCGCCTCCAGCCTGACTGCCGGTCATAAGACCCTGGTTCCTGGCCTGGTGGAAGAATTGAAAAAGCAGGGCGGAGAGGATATTAAGGTAGTGGCTGGTGGCATCATTCCGCCAAAGGATTATGATTACCTTTTTGAACGTGGAGTCCAGGCGGTGTTTGGGCCAGGCACCTCGGTTATCGATTCGGCAAACCGAACCCTTGATCTCATTGAAGCGGCGGCCTAAAAGCCGCCCGCCGATATGGCACCAGTGACTATCAACGGGAGTCCGGTCCACCGGCTCCCGTTTGGTTGTTAAAGACAGAGAACAGATACGCTGATAGGTTAGCTCACAACCTCCATGCAGAAAGATCCCGACTATTACATTCAAGGTGTACTCGACGCCAACCGGCTCATGCTGTCGAGAACCATCACCCTGATTGAAAGCTCCCTGCCGAGCCATCAGGAGATGGCTGCGACCATCATCGAAAAGCTGCTGCCCCACACCGGCAAGGCCATCCGCCTTGGCATCACCGGTGTTCCGGGAGCCGGAAAATCGACCTTTATCGAAAGCTTCGGAACCCTTTTGACCGATCTTGGCCACCGGGTGGCGGTCCTTGCCATTGACCCATCGAGCGCCCGGAGCGGAGGCTCTGTGCTCGGTGATAAAACTAGAATGCTTGAGCTTTCGGTAAACGACAATGCCTTCATCCGCCCCTCACCATCGGGCGGCACTCTGGGCGGCGTGGCCCGAAAGACGAGAGAGACGATGCTGGCCTGTGAGGCGGCCGGTTTCGACGTGATCATCATCGAAACGGTAGGAGTTGGACAATCAGAAACTGCCGTGGCTTCGATGGTCGATTTTTTTCTGGTCCTGATGATTGCCGGGGCCGGCGACGAATTGCAGGGTATCAAGAAAGGCATACTCGAGGTCGCCGATACTATCGTCATCAACAAAGCCGACGGCGATAATGTGCCCCGGGCTGAGCGGGCCCGCAGGGAATATGAAGCGGCCCTGCACATACTGACTCCGGGCAGCGCCAATTGGTCGCCCCAGGTACTGACCTGCAGCGCGCTCAAGAAGATCGGTCTCGCTGAAATATGGGAGACCGTCAACCAGCATCGAACCGCCCTGCAGGCGGCTGGGGAACTGGACTCAAAAAGGAAAAAACAGGCCTTGGACTGGATGTATTTCCTGCTCGAAGAAGGACTGAGGATTTGGTTTTTCACCCATCCCGATATCGAGTCCAATCTTCCTAAACTAACCGCCGCCATCGCCCGGCAGGCAATTTCACCAACCAGTGCAGCCAGCCAGCTGCTCAGATATCTCGACAAAAACGATGGTGAAAACTCGGCCAGTCACCCCAAGTAGGTCCCGCAGCCGGACTGCCCCTGGACGCAGTCTGCTCGGGTTCCTTTTGGCAGCTGCCATTCTACTTCCCGCATCGATCTGTTCTGCGGAACCGATTGATGAGATTCGTTTTGGTGTATTGTATCACGATCTCGGTGTCTGGGGTGGATCGAGCAATGAAGGGGGATTCGATGTCAACGCAGAACTTGTGTTTTCCCCTTCCCTGGAGCTCTTCAGCGGGATGCTGAGGCCAAACCTCGGTTTTTCGCTGAATACCACCGGCGATACTTCCAAAATTTACGGAGGAGGCGTCTGGGAATACCGCTGGCCCAAAGGCTACTTCCTCGATCTGGCTCTGGGGCTTGCCGTTCACGATGGTGAAACCGACGAGGAAGATGTGGCAAACATGAATCAGCTTGGGTCACCGGTGCTCTTTCGATTGGCAATAGAGACAGGTTTTGCTTTTGGTCGCCATCATCTCATTTCAATCATGTTCGATCATATCTCCAACGGCTATCTGACAGAGCCCAATGAAGGGCTTGACACTCTGGGGCTCCGCTACGGATACCGGTTCTAAAACGAGACCAGTCCCCTCATATCGATGCTCTCGGAACTGAGCTGATGGGATAATGTGACGCGATAACAAATGTTTTGGCTCATCTTTTGGTTGTAAAAGAGATGTTCTGATCTATTTTTGTATCCAGAGACTCAATCACACCCCACAACGCTTCTCCAGGCAACGGCGAGTAAAAACTACCAAACCGGGCACGGTCCAGCAGCAGCGGGTGATTTTTTGCCGCTTTCCCTTGCCGAGCAGAAAAAATTATATGAGAATGAGAGGTGACATGTGAAAGAACAAACCCACTCGGTTGCAGTGATCGGTCTTGGCTCAATGGGGATGGGTGCGGCCCGCTCCTGTATCAGGGCCGGCTTGAGAACCTACGGCATTGATATCAGTCCGGACTCCTTGCAAGCTCTCTCGGAGGCGGGCGCTGCCGGTGTTTCCAGAAACTGTCAGGATTTTGCCGAAGAGCTTGATTCAATAGTCCTCCTGGTGGTCAACGCTGCCCAGGTCAAGCAGGTGCTTTTCGAGAATGAACTGATCGATCATCTGCGTCCCGGTACGGCAGTTATGGTATCGGCTACCATTGCGGCTCAAGATGCCCGGGAAATCGAATCGCGCCTGGCACAGAAAGATCTGCTCATGATTGACGCTCCGGTCTCGGGCGGTGCGGCAAAAGCGAATCAGGGCGAGATGACCGTGATGGCTTCCGGCTCCGATCTGGCGTTTGAACGATTGCAGCCCGTTCTCGAGGCAACCGCGATAAAGGTATTTCGGATAGGCAAGGAAATCGGCCTGGGGTCGATGGTAAAAATAATCCATCAGCTGCTGGCCGGAGTTCATATCGCCGCCGGTGCAGAAGCAATGGCAATGGCCGCCAAGGCGGGTATACCTCTGGATCTGATGTACGAGGTGGTGACCAACGCAGCAGGCAACTCATGGATGTTCGAGAACCGCATGCAGCATGTGGTAGAAGGGGACTATTCGCCCAAATCAATGGTTGATATATTTGTCAAAGACCTCGGTATCGTGACTGATACTGCTCAATCCCTGAAGTTTCCGCTCTACCTGGGAGCAACAGCCTATCAAATGTTTACATCGGCCAGCAACGACGGACACGGCAGTGAAGACGACAGTGCCGTAATAAAAATCTTTAAAGGTATCAGCCTGCCTGAAAAATAGGGCTTCAAGCCAGCTCACCATGCCCCCGTTCACCCACCTAGTAAATGCCACTGCATCCGGTGTCGATATGGTGGCTTACTGCTGGGTAAAGATTGAGGACTGGCTGCCACCCGCACTGATCTATGGCAAAAGCTGGTAGCTACTTTCAACGTCGATGAGAGTATATCGATGTCCTTGCCGCAGCAGGAAGTCTTTGTTCATACTGAGCCAACCGGCTGATGTTCTAGCAGGATTCTTATTTTGAACCGATTGGCAGAAGCCAACTGGTTCAAACACCAATGTATTTCATTGATCATCTCTATTGAGAACTTCGGGGTTCACGCAGTTGCGGGTTGCCCGTTGCTGCAGCGCCGCCAACAGATTATCAACTGCCAGCTCAGCCATGGCGTAGCGGGTTTCATGGGTGGCCGACCCGATATGGGGCAAGGTAACGACATTGGGCAGGCGCAGCAGTGGTGAATCTGTCGGCAGCGGTTCCTGTTCGTATACATCCAGCCCGGCTCCCCTTATGGTTCCATTTTCAAGCGCCTCGATCAGTGCCTGTTCATCAATCACCGGCCCACGACCGCCATTTATCAGGAAAGCATCCGCTCTCATTTTTCGCAGTTCATCTGGACCGATCAGTTTGTGCGTCTGGTTTGATAAGGGCAGCACCAGGCAGACATAATCGCTCTGTCCCAGAAGCTCATCGAGGCTGCAATGCCTGGCTCCAAACTGATCCTCCGCCGCCCTGTTGACTGATCGGTTGTGGTAAAGGATGTTCATGTTGAAACCGTGATGCGCCCGCCGGGCAACTGCCTCACCGATACGGCCCAACCCTATGATGCCCAGGGTCTTTCCGTACACGTCTGTGCCGAAATGTTCAGGGCCGACCGCGGCCTGCCAGTCCCCCTGTTTGACCATCATATGGAGCTCGGCAGCCCGCCGTCCGGCGCAGAGAATCAGAGTAAAAATCATATCGGCGGTGGTCTCGGTCAGGACCTCGGGAGTATGCATCAGCATAACACCCCGGCGGGTCAGCTCAGCCACATCAAAATGGTCATAGCCCACCGAAATAGTGGAGGCCACCTGCAACCTCGGTGTGTGGCTGAGAAACTCAGCTCCGACCTCCTGACCTACCCCGATCAGCCCTTCTGTTTCAGCCAAAATCGATCTAAAATCATCTCCCTGGTCAGGATCCAGCGACTCGACCCTGGTAATTCGACAATGCTGATGCAGTTTTTCTTCGAGATCTGCTGGCAGATCTGCATACTGAAGGATGTAATAGGACATATCCTTACCTCGCTCGTTGTAGTGTAGGTGCCCAACAAGGGCACCATTGTGGTGGAGAGTATCCTCCCGACTGGCGATCAGCGGACCTTAGGATGACGAATGCAGATATTTCCAGCCGAGCATCGCTGCTCCCCGCATCGACGATTCCGCTTCGAACTGATACTCGCAGTTGCGCATCCAGCGCTTTTTTGCTCGCAATATCGCTTCATTGACCGCCCCTCCCGAGACTACTATTTTATTGTCAAGAGGCAGCTCGAGACCTATCTCCTTGAGGTTCTCGCGCTGATATTGACAAAGCCCCCTAACCAGCGCAGCCAGCATTTCTGCCCGGGTCGTCTCCTGGGTCAAACCGAGAAATTCTGCCTTGAGCGGCTGCAGCGAGTAGCGCGAGCCCATCAGATAGGGTATATAACAGACCCCGCTGTCTCTATCCAGCCACCTGTCGACGGCAGCGGGGAGAAATTCATTGAAAAACCTGTCGTTGTCCATTTCGCTGCAGAACAACTCCTTGAACCACTCGAAAGCCTTGCCGCCGGCATTCATGACATAGAATGAGAACCAGCGCTCAGGCAGCACATGGGTGCGGATATTATAGTTCCTGGAAGGTACACATTGATCCAGGCAGACCATGGTTATTTCACAGGTCCCATTGATATTGAATATTTGGCCGGGGCTGTCGATCTCCACCGAATAGGCCGCCAGCACCGCATCATTGCCCCCGATGAGTACCGCTGGCTCCTGGCGCAGACCGGTCTGGGCGGCAAGCTCCGGCTGCAGACGCCCGGGGCTCTCATAGGCCCGGAGCAAGCGCGGTAGCTGGTCTTCAGACAGATCAAAGGTATCAAGAATGGAGCGATTCCAGCTCAAATCGTTGGCGGTGGTGTTGTAGAGGGCGGTGAGGGAGGCGGAGGAGGGATCGATGGCGCTTTCACCCGTCAGCCATTTGCAGAAGAAGGTGTTGGAGTGGCCAAACGTTCTGGTTTTTCGATAAACCTCGGGGAGATTTTCTCTTATCCAAAGGATGGACGCCAGCGAACAGCCGCCCGCCACCGGCACGTTTGCGGTATGATCGAGCAGGTACTGCCGGCCAAGCAGATCGATGATCTCCCGGGCCTGCGACCTCGAGCGCTGATCAAGCATCAGGATGGCCGGCGCAAGTGCTTTGCCACTTTCATCCATGGCGGTTAGACCCGGGGTGGTGCCAGACGGGCAGATCACCTCAATCTGAGCAGTCAAGTCGCCAAAATAGCTGCAGCCCTGCTGAAAGGCTGCCTGCCACTTTTCCGGCTCAATGTCTCCATAGAGCCCATCGTTATAGGTGTTGATTGCATAATCACAGGAAAAGCTGTCGAGCAGCTCGGGCCCGTTGTCAGATCCCTCGTAGACCCCCATTTTCATGGCGGTGGTACCGATATCCACACTCAAAATCTTCATGCCTAACGTTCCTTTAAGATCCTTGGGGACGAAAATTTTTCGGACTTTCTCTCACCAGTGTTGCAATTAGTACATAATTGTTCAATAGTTCACACCATTACTTTATCGCCTACCAACTGCCATGCGCATAGATCAACCCATAAATAGAGAGTTCTTTCTCGACAAACGACTGCGCTTCTTTGTCCTTGCCCTGATGGTGACGGCCTTCATGTTCGGGTTCGCCGATCAGGTCTGGGACAAGAATTTTGAGCGGCTGCACATCTTTCTGTTCAACCTCTGCGCCGGCGGATTCACGATTCTCTACCATACGGAGAATTCGCCGTCACCATCACCCCGCTGTTATCTGTTCCTGGCGCTCAGCCTGATTTACGCCGTTCTCGCTTTTTTCAATATATATCCGGCGGCAGCGCTGATTTCCTTTGTTCTCGGGATACTGGTCGAATCAATCCGCATACGGGCGTTCTCGTTTCTGCCGCTGGAGTTGTTTGATCTCAGGGTGTCGGTGGTCGACAAGTTTCATCACGCCTCCATACTCTGCCTCTCACTGGCGCTCTTCATCGCCACTTTTGTGCTGCTCAACGACACCTCCCTGCACTGGCTGCCCTACAAGAACTTGACCCTCAATGTCTTTTTTTTAGGTTACTCCTTTCCCGTTTCATTGATAACCATGTCGGTGATGTTCTCCTTTATCAGAAGAGATATTTCCCAGCAATTGCGCTACCTCAAGCAATCGTTTTTCTGGCTCGTCAACCTGGGCGTGATAATTTTCTTCCTGTTTATTATTTTTGAAATGCCTATCGCCAAATTTCTGATCGCCACCCTCCTCTTTATCACCGTACTGATGATCTTCTCTTTCTTTTTAGCGCTGGGCGTCAACCTTCAGCAGAAATATTTTCTGCTCTCAGGAATGATATTTCTGGTTTTCACCGGCATCACCGGAATATTCTATATTGAACTGGCCAATTACCAGGAGATCTATGCTCGTTGGGGCAGACTTCTGCTCGACAGCCATGCCTACCTGTCCCTCTATGGCTGGAGTCTCAGCGGCCTGCTGATTCTCATTCGCTGGAACAATTTCCCCCTCAAGCTCAATTCTTGGGCTATCATTTCCTTTCACTGGCTGGTCGTCGGTATTCTTGCACCACTGGGTAAGAGCAACGTTTTGATCGCGGTGGTTTCGCTGATATCCTTCTGCCTGTTTCTGCACCTTTACTTCGCCGAAAACAACGCCGGCATACTCACAGAACAAGACCTCTCACCCCCCTCCTAGACCAGCTTGAACCAGCCGTTGTCCTCGACTAACAGGCCTTCGGAGTGGAGCGCTGCGGTCTGGGCACGGACCCGGTCTTCGGGTTGCTCGAGCATTATTGCCGCGGTGGCCACATCAACACGGGGGTGACTCAGAAGCAGATCGAGGATTCTGCCGCGCAGTTGGCGATCGGAACCTTCGAATTGGGGTTGTTTCCTATACGTGCTGCTTTTTCGGCTGAGGTTGCCCACCGTCTTTTTGAGCATTACCCCATAGTCCATGAGTGCATAAAACCAGCGGCGCGGATTCTCTCTGTCCATGGTCTTTTCAACCAAAACGAAGATTTCCGTATCACTTACCCTAAGCTGATCGGGGAAAAAGAAATGGATGAACACAGTTCTGATATTGGTTTCGATGAAGGCATAAGATTTGTTAAAGGCAAACACACAGATGGAAGCAGCCGTCGCTTTGCCTATGCCCGAAAAGCGCACCAGAATTTCCGGATCATCCGGCAAGGCCGAGTCAAACTCTGCAACTACAGTGCGCGATATATCATGCAGATACTTGGCCCTGCGGTTGTAGCCAAGGCCCTTCCAGTAGCGCAGGACCTCACTGAATTCAGCGGCCGCCAAGTCCTGGAATCCTGGAAATCTCCCCATAAAGGCAACAAACTTCTCCTCCACCCGTCCGGTTTGGGTCTGCTGGAGCATGATTTCAGAAACGAGGACCCGGTAGGGAGAAATCTCTGCTCGCCAACTGAACTTTCTGCCCTCTTGGTCGTAAAAGTTGAGTACCTTTGTGCTGAACGCCTCAAGAGTTTCCGAGCAGATCCCCCTATTCTCGAGCAGTTCAGACCAGGACTGGCCATAGGTTGAACCCCTCTCGCGCGTCTCAGTGGAGATTATGGAACCAGCTTCAGAACTCATGGTAACCACTCATTTAAGATCGAATTTTCCGTACCAGTTGCTGAGCGCCCACCAGGACAAGGCCGACCACTCCACCGATCAGAAGATTGATGAAAAAGGCCGGCATCACCTCGGCAGCGCGATGCAGGGCATGCAGGTTATGGGTAAACATTCCGCCCCCAACCAACAGCATGGCGATGGTGCCGATCACTCCCAGTGCCCGGATAACCCACGGCAGTGAGGCGACCAGAAGCGCACCCAAGGCCTTGAGCATTCTGGCCAGCAACCCTTTCAATTGTTCCGCCCGGGCAAGGAGGAAAAGCCCCATATCATCCATCCTGACGATCAACGCCACCACGCCGTAGACGCCAACCGTCGCCAGGATCGCGATCAGGCTGACGACGATAACCTGCAGGCTCAGCGGCTGCTCCATAACCGTGCCCAGCGCGATCATGATAATCTCTATGGAGAGAATAAAATCGGTGCGCACCGCCGACTTGATTTTGGCTTTCTCTTTCTGGAGCAGCTCTTTCTCGCTGGTCACCTGCTCGATTGAGGCTCTCGCGTGCCCTTTGTGGTTGAAGTAGTGAACAATTTTCTCTACCCCTTCATAACTCAGGTAGCAGCCGCCCAGAAGAAGAATAGGGATAATCAGCCAGGAAGCGTAGGCGCTGAGCAGCAGTGCCAGCGGAACGATTATCAATTTATTGATAAACGATCCTTTGGTAATCGCCCAAAGCACCGGCAGTTCCCGTGAGGCGCGAAAGCCGGTGGCTCGTTCGGCATTGACAGCCAGATCATCGCCAAGAATGCCGGCTGTCTTTTTGGCTGCCACTTTACTCATTACTGCCGCATCGTCCAAGAGTAAGGCAATATCATCCAGAACTGCAAATAATCCGCCCGTCATCTAATTTCCTTTTGAATAGAGCCTCTTGCAAAACTAAGATTTTCGTTCAAAATCAAGGCATGCGAGAAATTTTACCACAGGCATATGATTGATATTCCGAGGATAAAATTTCGAGCATAACGCAGAGTTTGGGCGAAAAGATCGTTTTGCAAATGGCTCAATAGGGATAACTTCACCGCTGTTGTCCACTTTTTCCTGCCTCTGCTAAAGGATAGTACTGCGATCTCATATGAGCAATGCCCAGACTTAGGTAATGAGGAGCATTGATTCAGACCTTGGCCACTCGGTTCTGCAGACTATGGAAAAGATGTCCCGCCCGGTATGAACTGCGAACGTGCGGGCCAGCGGCAATGGCGCCAAAACCGAGCTGCCGTCCAATTTTTTTAAGTTCCTCGAACTCCTCCGGAGGGACAAACCGGGTGACCGGCAGATGCTTACTGGTCGGCTGGAGATACTGTCCGATGGTGAGAATTTGGCAGCCCGCTTCACGAAGATCACGCATGGTCTCGACGAGCGCCTCTCTGCTTTCACCCAGACCGACCATTATCCCTGATTTGGTCGCCAGGGACGCATCGAAGGTGAGCGCCCGGCTTAACAGCTCCAGCGAACGCTGGTAAATGGCCTGCGGCCGTACCAAGGGATAGAGTTCTGCTACGGTCTCAATATTGTGGTTGAGAACGGCAGGTCTGCCTCTGCATACCGACTCAAGGGCAGCGAGATCTCCCTGCAGGTCGGGTATCAGAACTTCCACAAGGGTGCCTGGACAGCGAACCCGGATCGCCTGAATTGTCGCCACAAAATGAGCGGCCCCTCCGTCGGGGAGATCATCCCTGGTAACCGAGGTCAGCACCGCATAGTCGAGCTTCATTTCGGCCACCGCGGCCGCGATCCGCTCCGGTTCACCCAGGTCGAGGCCTGCCAATTGGCCGTGCTGCACCGCACAGAACCGACAGTTTCTGGTACAGCGGTCCCCCATGATCATAAAGGTCGCCGTACCTTTGCCATAACACTCGAACTGATTGGGACAGCGGGCTTCGCTGCAGACCGTATGGAGATTGGTGGTGCCCACCAGACGCCTGACCCGCTCATATTCGGGTCCGGTCGGCAGGCGCTTCTTCAGCCACTTTGGTTTCGGCTGATGGACAGGGGCTGAAGCCTTCGCTTGGTGCGGACCGACGAAGCCCCTTTTTGGGGGGGATGAATTCCTCCTGGAAGGCCCGCTCAATGGTCTGAAGCAGCACCTGCCGGACACGCTCAATATCGATCCCGCCTGAGAGTTCGCGCGCCATCGACGTCATTGCCACCCCTTTCAAGCCACAGGGATTGATCCAGGAAAACGGAGTGAGATCTAGATTTACATTCAGGGCCAGCCCGTGAAATGATACTCCTCGTTTGACCGCGATACCGATGCTGCCGATTTTGTTGGCACCGACCCAGATCCCCCGATTCCGCGAATCTGCCACCGCTTCTATACCAAATTCAGAGACTACGGACCGCATAATCGATTCAAGCAGAGCGACGAAATCGATAACACTCAATCCCCTGCGCTTGAGGTTGACCACCGGATAGCAGACCAGCTGCCCCGGACCATGGTAGGTGACTTCACCGCCACGCTCGACCCTGACGACTTCGATATTTTTCCTGGCTAGAAAATCTTCACCAATCCCTATATGGCTGGCCGACCCATTGCGGCCCAAGGTGAAAACCGGCGGGTGCTCGAGAACCAGGCAGGTGTCGTGTTCCTTTTGATTGTTCTGCAGCCTCTTGACCAGCTCGAGCTGCTGCTGGTGCGCCTCCCGGTAACCGACAAGCCCGCATGACTGAATCTCAATCATCTAGTCTGACCATTAGCCCCTCAGACAAGGCTTTCGGGCTGCCTGGGTTTCATCGAGACGTCGGACTTTAGTAATGACCGGAGCCTGGCGCAGTCGTTCGCCGTCATTTTCGGCCTCTTGGGCGATTGCCTGGAAGACCTCGATGAAAGAGTCCAGATCGTCTTTGCATTCGGTCTCCGTCGGCTCGATCATTATAGCTCCGGACACCACCAGCGGAAAGTAGATGGTTGGGGGATGGTAGCCGTGATCGATCAGCCGTTTGGCCATATCCAGAGTGGTTATCTTGAAAGGCAGCTGTCTGGCGTCTGAAAAGACGCACTCATGCATGCACGGTCGGTCATAAGCCAAATCGAAGGTGTCCAGGAGCCTCGCTTTAACATAGGCCCCGTTCAAGACGGCCAGCTGGCTGGCCTTTTTGAGATTCTCCGGTCCCATCGACAGAATATAGCTGTAGGCCCTGATCAGTACACTGACATTGCCGAAGAAGCCGTGCACCCTGCCGATCGACTCCGCACTTTGAGTCTCGAGCACATAGCCCTCATCAGTCCTGGCCACCCGGGGGACTGGCAGATAAGGAGCCAGTTCGGCGGTAACGCAGACGGGTCCCGACCCGGGACCTCCTCCGCCGTGGGGCGTAGAAAAAGTCTTGTGAAGATTCAGGTGGACAGCGTCGATGCCGCAGCGCTTGATATCGACCACACCCATGATGGCGTTCATATTGGCGCCGTCTCCGTAGACCAGGCCTCCTGCGACTATGGACAATGTCGGTAATTTCCCTGATATGCTCCTCAAAAAGTCCAAGGGTATTGGGGTTCGTTACCATGATTCCCACCGTCTCGTCGTCCATCAACTCTTCAACCGCTGTCGGATCGAGGATTCCATGTTTCCCTGAGGCGAGAGGTATGGCAGTGAAACCGCAGAGCGCGGCACTGGCCGGATTGGTACCATGGGCGGTATCGGGAATCAGTATTTTGGTGCGCTGTTCGCCCTTTTTGCGGAAATAGGCGGCAAACATGAGCATCGCTGTCAGCTCTCCCTGGGCACCAGCGGAAGGCTGCAAAGAGACGGCATCCATCCCGGTGATGGCGGACAGAAACTGCTCCAGCTCATACTGCAGTTTAAGGATCCCCTGCGACAGGTCTGCTTCAAGAAGCGGATGGGCAGATGCCAGGCCGGCCGTTGCAGCCATCTTCTCGTTGATTTTGGGATTGTACTTCATGGTGCAGGAGCCGAGTGGGTACATACCGGTATCGATGCCGAAATTCCATTGGCTGAGACGGGTATAATGCCGCACCACATCCAGTTCACCCAGATCGGTAAATTCCGGTCCGTCACCCAGCAGGTTCTGGTCTACCGTTTCCTCCGGGACATCGCGGTGCGGTAAACTATAGCCCACTCTGCCCGGTTTTCCTTTTTCCCACAACAGAGGTTCTTCGAGTATGAGTCCATTGGTTCCAGGTCCGTGTGTCATCGGCGCACCTCTTCGAGAAGTTCATCAATTAGCGCTCTGGAAACGGTTTCAGTGGCACAGAACAGAAACGCATTGCCAAGATCGGGAAAGTAGGGCTCAAGCGACAGCCCGGCTGCAATCCCCTGGTCCAGCAGCCGTTGACGTACCGGGGTGAAATCTTTTTCAAAGACAACCGCAAACTCGTTGAAAACCGGACCGCTGAACAATGGTTTGGCTCCGGCCGCCAGCAACCCTTTTCGCAGATAAGCGGCTTTATCATAATTGAGCCTGGCCAGTTGCCGCATGCCGGTATGGCCCAGGGTGGCCATGTAGATGGCTGCTGTCATTGCGCAGAGTCCCTGATTGGAGCAGATATTTGAAGTTGCCTTTTCCCTGCGGATATGCTGCTCACGGGTCGAAAGGGTGAGCACGAAACCTCGTTTACCGTCTTTGTCGACGGTCTGGCCGACCACCCGCCCGGGCATGTTTCTGACAAACTCCTGCTTGCAGCCGAACATACCTAGCCCGGAACCGCCAAACGACTGTTTCATGCCGAAACTTTGCCCTTCCCCGCAGACAATATCGGCCCCGGCCGAGCCTGGATTTTTAAACAACCCAAAGGTCAGAGGCTCGCTGAAACAGGCAATATACAGCGCTCCGAGGCCGTGCACAAAATCGGCGCCTCGCTGATGATCCTCTATGATTCCAAAGAAGTTCGGCGATTGAATTGCCACCCCTGCCAGATCATCAATATCGCTCAAGGCGGACAAATCGGTTCTACCGTCGTCACCCAGAGAAAGCTCGACGATCTCAAATGGACCCGGCTCAAGGTAGGTCTGTACCACCTCCCGGTAATGCGGATGGATCGCCGACGATATCGCCACCGTGCGTTTCTTCTTACCGATCCGCAGTGCCATCAGCAGCGCTTCTGCAAGTGCCGATGCACCGTCATACATGGAAGCGTTGGCCACTTCCGTACCCAGCAGGCGGGCGGTAAGTGTCTGAAATTCGAAAATTCCCTGCAATGTGCCCTGGGCCATTTCCGGCTGATAGGGAGTGTAAGCCGTCAAAAACTCCGAACGGCCGGAGAGGCTGCGGACAATTTCCGGTATATGATGGTCATAACTGCCCGCCCCGATCAATACCGCACGGCTGGAGCCGGTGAACATCGAATGGCCCAACGCCTCGAGATGGGTAGTCAAGTCCCACTCCGAGAGCGGGCCTGGTATGTCGAGCTCCCCCTGAAACCTGGTGTCAGCAGGTATATGGGCGAACAGGTCAGCAAGCGATTGCTGACCGATCACGGCCAGCATTTCAGCAATTTCTTCTTCCGTATGAGGCAGATAGCGCATCTGTTTATCCCTTCAACATCGCCAGATAGTCGTCTCTGCTGAGCAGTTCGTCATATTGATCGATGTCGTTTGGACGAACCTCAACAATCCAATTCAGGTAAGGATCCTCGTTGAGCAGTTCCGGGGCGTCCTCCAGTTCGGTGTTCACCGCGACGATTTCCCCGCTCACCGGCAGGTAAATCTCCGACACCGCTTTCACCGACTCGAGCGTACCAAACTCCTCATCACGCTCGAAGCTCGCTCCCGGTTCAGGCAGCTCAACAAAAACGATGTCGCCAAGCTGGTCCTGGGCGTAATCGCTTATGCCGATTCTGATTAGATCACCATCTTTGGCGGCCCATTCGTGCTCTTTGCTGTAGTAGATATCTCCCGGTAGATTCAACTCTTCGATTTCTTTCATAGTACCCCCTCTCCTGTTAACTTGATCTCATCTGAGCCATCGGCGCGCGCGCCGTCCGATCAGGCCTGATACTTTTTCTTATCTCTACTTTCAACTTCCGTTTGCCCTCCACCAGCCAGACCAGCTCACCCGGTAGACAGGGTCGGTCAACTCTCACAAAACCGCAGCTCAGTCCCCGGGGCTGATACGCTTCTGGTCGCCCCTTGGATACTGGCGTGGCAATACTCACGATCCGCTCCTCGACCCGGCCGATGGCCATGTCGGTGGTGCAGGTCAGAACCTTGCCGATGGTGGTGCCGTCTTCGGCTTTCACCTCGCTGGTGCTGCCCGCTGAGATCTTTCGCGGGTCGTAACCGGCAAAGCCATAGGTATAATCCCGCTCAGACTGCAGCAGCCGCTGAGCTCCGACAAACGATTTTGTCCAGCTTTCGCCGTCGTTGTCCCAGGGCAGAACGAAGGACCAGGGGGTATGACCAAATACCCAATTGCCGATATCCTGATGAGACAGCGGCAGCATTGCCCCAGCCCTCAGGGAATCGCGGGCAGCCAGCCCGCAGGGCAGTAAACCAAAAGGTTGGCCAGCGGCAAGAATCATCTGCCAGAGGTTCAGCGCCTTGGCCTTTTCCGTGAATAGCTCAAAACCGAATTCGCCGGTATAGCCGGTACGGGACAGGATTACCCTGGTACCGTCTTTGAGTTCCAGCGCTGCAGAGCCGCCTGGAAAGATATCGCCTTTGAACGAAAAATAAGCCATATCGGTCAAAACCGAATCAGGATCACTGAACAGGTTTTCCAGGATGCGGGCGGACGCAGGCCCTTGCAGATCAATTTTGCCCAGCCTGTCGCTGTGATCGGTGATTGTCACCTCGCCCTGTGCCAGTTCCCTGAGATGGGCGCCGACAGCCGAACCCATGCCACTATTCACCACAATCATGTAGCGGTCTTCACCGAGCTGCCCGATGATGGCATCGTCCAGCACGGTGCCGTCGCTGTTCAGCAACAGACCATAGACACTTCTGCCCTCGGTCAGCGGTGCCCCCCCTCTGTTCTGACAGCGCAGCAGATCTTTGCTGAAACTATGCTGCAGAAGATCGAAGGTGCCGCTCCCTTCGACTGTTATGACCGCCATGTGTGAAGTATCGAAAAGTCCCGCCTGAGTAATCACTGCCAGATGCTCGGCCTTGGTGCCGGAGGGATACCAGAGCGGCATGTCGTAGCCGCCGAACTCGGCCATGTTGGCGCTCTGCTCGAGATGGTATGAGTGAAGGACCGTCGTTTTCAGCTCTTCCGCTTCGGTCATCATGCCACCTCATCGTCTGATTGAATCTGCAGCGGTACTTTGAGATTGAAGCTTTTATAAACAACAAAGGTTTCGACTGATCTGATATTTGTGACCTTGACCGCTTCCTCGGTGTAGAACTTAAGGATGGTGAAGTCCTTTGCAAGCATGACCGTGACGATCAGATCGAATCTACCGGTGACCACGCACACCGAGATGACGCCGCGCAATCTGCTGAATTCCTCCGCCTTTTTCACCAGGTCCATGTCCCGGACCTGAACACCGATCATCACCACCGAATGTTCAGGCAGGGCCTCTGGGTCAACCAGCCCTGTGACATCGAGAATGCCCTGCTTCTTCAGTTTCCTGAAACGGTTTCGCACCGTGCCTTCGGCAAGATTCAGCCGGTCAGCAATGGTTTTGAATGAGGTCCTGCCGTCCCTGAGTTCGGTGATAATGGCAATATCGGTGGTATCCATAGGCGCCTCTTAGGATTCTTTATGATTAATTTTAGAGCACACTGCCAATCATGTCAAATATCAGTTGCTAAAATATCGATTCCGACAATTAATTAGTCACTAATGGCAGTTTACAACATTTCATGTGGTGGCAGCCAAGAGAGGGCCAGATCAGCTGTGCCATAGTCACAGATCTTCAGGGTAAGCGGTGTACTCCCATCCACTGCCTGCCAAATCCCCGCTTCGGCAGCAGAGAATATCGTTGTAAATTGACGCCAATCTCTTTACATTCCGGCCAGGGCAGGATGGTGCTCAGTCTAACGCAGCACTGTTAATCAACAACCCATCAACATTGGAGTAAACCGGATCATGGCCGAGGTAAGCGATGCTGAACTCCTGAAGGTAATCAAAGACTTTCTGGAAATGGGTCATGTCGACAACATCGTCGCCATGTTCGATCGAGAGTCCCGCTACTTCAGTTGGACAGGCGCCATCTTGGATGACGAGCGCTTCGCTGTCCGGCTGGGGGTGTCCGTGCTGTTCGAGGAGTTGCGGGCCAGGGAATGCGCCACCATGCATCTCGCCGTACCATCGCTCGCCAGTCTTCTGTCATCGGAAAAACCGCTTATCCGGGGCGAAGCCTTGAGCGTCCTGGCGATTATTAATGATCAGAGCCTGCGCAGTCAGGCCATGAGGATGCTCGATGATGGCGATCTCCAGGTTCAGGAGATCGCCGAAGACATATTAGCGTCGCTTTGAGTCCGGACCGATGACAACTCAGTGGAGAACCGATCAGGCGCCGTTCAAGGGTCGCAGGGCCTGATCGTAGCTCAGGTAGTTCGCATAAAGTTCCTCGTACCTGGCCACAGATCCCTGGTCGGGTTCACACCTGGTCTGCTCATCAAGAGCGACGAACTGCGCCGTGATGTCCTCCAGGGTTGTCTGCCTGCCTGCCACTTTTTCAGCACACCAGAGCGCCTGCAGGGCTGCTCCCGCTGCCCCTGCTTCCTCCTGCTGGACACAGACCACTTCACAATTGAAAATGTCCGCCACCAGCTGCCGCCAAAGTCCGCTCTTGGCGCCTCCCCCCGTCAATCTTATCTGCCTGGGCTCTATACCGTTTCTGCGGATCACCTCAAGCCCGTAGCGGAGTCCGAAGGTCGCACCTTCCATGGCTGCCCGGCAGAAGTTCTGCGGAGTCATGTTTAAGCCTGTCATACCTCCAAGATTAGCCGTGGACTCGGGAAGCGGAGGGGTTCTCTCGCCGTTGAAGTAAGGCAGCAGCAGCAATCCTTCCGCCCCCGGCGGAACCGATTCGGCCAGCAGATTCATCTCCTCGAGACTAAGACCGAAAAGCGAACGAACGAGCTCGGTGGTCACCGTCACATTCATGGTGCACACCAGCGGCAGCCAGCCACCACTGGAAGAACAGAAGGAAGCCAACTCACCGCTGTCGTCAACCACCGGCTGTGTCGGAATAGGCATAAATGGTGCCGGAAGTGCCGAGGCTGGCGGTGACCACCCCGGGAACCACATTGCCGGTGCCGATCGCAGCCATCATATTGTCACCTCCGCCGGAGGAGACGACCACATCGGCTGACAGGCCAAACCTTTCACAGATCTCCTTCCGCACTCTGCCGGCCGGTTCATCGGCTGCCACGAAGCCGGGGAGACAGTCGACGACAACTTGCCCGACGGATCGATCGCCTCAAGCAGGGTCTCCGACCAGCAGCGGTGAACCACATCGAAATAGGCAGTGCCTGAGGCATCGCCAAATTCAGTAACCCGCTCACCGGTGAGCCAGAAGTTGATATAATCATGGGGAAGCAGAACCGTTGCCAGACGCTCGTATCCTTCTGGATCATTGTCCCTCAACCAGAGGACCTTGGAAGCGGTAAATCCCACCGCAACCTGGTTGCCGATCGCTTTGAGGACCGCCTCTTGTCCACCGGCACGGCTGGTGATGGTGGCGCATTGACGGGTGGTTTCCGTATCACACCAGAGCTTCGCCGGCCTGATCACCTTTCCATGTCGATCGAGGGGAACCATGCCATGCTGTTGACCGGACACACCGATTGCCCTCACTTCAGAGGGGCTCACATGGCTGGGGGAAAGCAGGTCCGAGAGTACCTGTTCACAGGCCTCAACCCAGGAATCCGGGTGCTGTTCCCGGCCACCCCGCTCATTTTCAATGAGTTCGTAGCCATGGTAGCTTTCACCAATCAGCTCTCCCGATTGAGCGCTCAAGAGCACCCCTTTGGTGCCCTGGGTTCCACTGTCGATACCTATGTACAATTGATCAGCCATCACCATTTACCGTTGGTAATGGGTGGAAAAGTCAGATAAAGCTGTTAATCAGGTTTTCGAGGTATTCCTGCCTGCCGCTTGGCACCTGAGGTTCACCATGTTCTCTGATGAACGACTCGCAGTTTTCGAGGCTGGATCTACCGGCCAATGCCGCGGCTCCTGCTCCTTCCCATGAACTGTAGCGCTGCTTTTTGAAATCTTCCAGGAATCCATCTTCGATAATGGCAGAGGCAATGACCAGACCGCGCGCGAAGGCATCCATACCCCCGATGTGGGCATGGAAGAGATCGACCGGCTCAAACGATCCCCGCCGCACTTTGGCATCAAAATTCATTCCCCCGGAGCCGAGGCCACCCGCACCAAGCAGTTCGAGCATCGCGTATATTGCCGAGTAGAGATCGGTGGGGAATTGATCGGTATCCCAGCCCAGTAGTGGATCGCCCCGGTTGACGTCCATGCTGCCGAGTTTGCCGGCCGCCGCGGCCACCGCCAGTTCATGCTCGAAGGTATGACCGGCAAGAGTTGCATGGTTGGCCTCTATGTTCAATTTGAAATAATCGATCAGCTCATAGGTCTGCAGAAAGTTGAGTATGGTCGCACTATCAAAGTCATACTGGTGCTTGGTTGGCTCCTTGGGTTTTGGTTCGATCAGAAACTGACCGCTGAAACCGATCTTCCTGGCATATTCCACACACATTCTGAAAAAGGCCGCCATTTGTTCCTGTTCCTGCTTCATCCTGGTGTTCAGCAGGGTCTCATACCCTTCCCGGCCACCCCAGAACACATAGTTCTCCCCCCCAGCTCCTGGGTGGCGGCGAGCGCCTGCTTCACCTGGGCTGCCGCGTAGGCGAACACATGATAGTCGGGATTTGTCCCGGCTCCGTGCACGTATCGGGGGTGAGAGAACAAATTCGCTGTTCCCCAGAGTAGTTTGATTCCGGCTGGTCTGTTGCAATTGTTTCGCATGGGTCACCATCGCTTCCAGGTTAGCGCAGGATTCGGCGAAACTGCTCCCCTCAGGTGCCAGATCACGGTCATGGAAACAATAATAATCTACACCCAGTTTCGAGATGAATTCAAAGGCCGCATCACAGGTAGCCCTGGCTCGATCCAACGGCTCATGGTAGTGATTCCAGCGTCGATCCATGGTGGATTCACCAAAAGGGTCCGCTCCCTGATTTTTCAAGGTATGCCAATAAGCGACACCAAAACGGAGATGATCCCCCATCGATTTTCCCAGCACTACCCGGTCTTTGTCATACCACTTAAAAGCCAGGGGATTGGATGACTCTCTCCCCTCGTATTGGATATTTTTAACTTCTGGAAAATAAGTGTTCACCTCGCTTCCTCCTGAAAGATCTTGCTATAATGTTACTAACCGCTTCTCTGAATCTTGTTCAGCGGCGATTTGTATATCTCACCAAAGACAAACCCCGCTGCCCCCTGAGCCCAGTCATGGTCGTTCCACTCCTGAATCAGAATTTGAGTGGAATTGGCCTGTTCGCGGTTGAGATATTTCCCGAGCAGCTTATGCATCGGGTCAAATACCAGGTCGCCGGCCCTTACCCCCTCGCCGGTGATGATCACTCTCTCGGGATTGAAGATCTGAATCAACCCGGCCACGCCGCGGGCCAGAAATTCTCCGCTCTGCTGAAATATTTTGCGCAGCCCCCTGTCTCCCTCCCGGGCCCAGCGGGTGACTTCTTCAATGGTCAGCATATCCTGATCCGGGCCATTCTTCCTGCGCTTCAACAGTTTTCGAGCCTGCTGCAGAATACCGGAGTCGGCCGAATAGGCCTCAAAACAACCCAATTTGCCACACCGGCAGGGCTCCCCGTCCGGGACAATCACCATATGACCGAACTCTGCCGCTATTCCGGTTGCTCCCTGATAGAGCTTGCCGTCAACAACGATACCCATGCCTATCCCTTCCTCGATGGTGACTACCAGAAAATTTCTTATTCCCTTTCCAAGCCCAAACCATTGCGAGGCTACGGTAAAAGAATTGGCGTCGTTTTCCAGATAGACATCCATATCGAGTCGCTGAGCAAGGAGATCACGGATATTAGATGAACCGTTTTGAATTGGTGTCCAATAGCAGGTTCCCGATGCTGAATCAACGAAACCTGGGATTGCCACGCCGCAGCCAGACAAGTCTTCAAGTTTCAGCCTGGCATCCTCAAGACAGTGTAAAATTCCGTCCTCGGCAACAGCGGCCAACATTGCCGCCGATCGCTCACCAACCCTGAACGGAATCGACAGGGTCGATTTTACCTGACCGACAAAATCCACCACGGCGAAACTCAGGCGAAAAGCTGCGATCTTGATACCCACCGTATATGCCGCATCCGGGTTGAGCATCAACATGATGCGGCGCCTTCCCCGGCTGGTGGATGACTCAACCTGATCCTCGTAAATCAGTCCCCGCTCTATTAACAGAGCGGTTATATTGGTCACGGAAGCCTTGCTCTGGCCAGTTTTCTCGGCAATTTCGACGCGCGAGATACTTCCCGCTTCCCGGATACTGTTGAGGATATTGAAGAGGTTCAGTTCTCGCGTGAAATCACGGTTGGCAGCTTTCATAAGTTCCGTTTCTTTAATTCACTTAGAAAACATAAGATAACTCTTAACCCCTTCTCAAGAGGATTTAAAGAAATCGAGGAAGTATATATAATATTAAGTAATTACAACCATTAATTGGGCAAAATATTGATTTCCAGAAATATCATCAACCGATAATTAATTTTAGTAACAAGTAACACTTCCGAAATCAAGGAAAGAACGACAAACCCCTCTTTTTTATTTATTATCGATAATCAATAAATTCTTCAATATTATCTGTTTTTTATTTATATTATATCAATGTTTATAAACAATTTTCTCGTATTCCAATTACCACAATATGGTATATTATTTTTTATTCATCGAGTAAATTAATTCTTGCCTTCACCATTAAAGTTTGGCATTCTGCGAGGTGAAATACCACCGATCTGCTTGCTAGGGAGAACCGATCGGTGCATATCCAAACCATGCAAGTAGAAACGGACAGCGGCGTGACTGCTCGGGCAAGACTCTGAATCGCTGCCTGTCGAAAAATCAACTCTTTGTGCTCTGGAGGAATTTCACATGTTGAAGAAAACCGTTATTCCCGTTTTAGCTGTTCTGATGGTTGCAGTTTTCAGTTCTGCAGTATTTGCAAAAGAGCTGGTGGTTGGCGTTTCCTGGTCGAACTTTCAGGAAGAACGCTGGAAAACAGATGAAGCAGCAATGAAGGGGGAGCTGGA
The DNA here is from genome assembly GCA_963759125.1 of uncultured delta proteobacterium. GTDB lineage: Bacteria > Desulfobacterota > Desulfobulbia > Desulfobulbales > Desulfocapsaceae > JABDQA01. The sequence goes on along the minus strand of CAVWXN010000005.1, from coordinate 777,787 downwards.
AAGCCATGGCGCCAAGTACATCATGGCAGATGCCCAGGCCAGCGCCGAAAAACAGATCTCTGATATCGAAAACCTGATCGCCCGTGGTGCCAGTGCCCTGATCGTCTTGGCCTGGGACGCTGATGCCGTGCTACCGGCCATTGCCAAAGCCGAAGCCGAAGGTATCCCTGTGGTCGGCTATGACCGATTGATCGAAAAAGAGGGTGTGTTCTATCTTACTTTTGACAACAAAGAAGTAGGCCGGATGCAGGCCCGGGCCGTCTTCGCGGCCAAGCCGGAAGGCAACTATGTGTTTATCAAAGGCGCTCCGACCGATCCCAATGCCGAATTCCTCTATGAAGGACAGCTCGAGGTTCTGGACGAGGCAATCAAGGCCGGTAAAATCAAAAATGTCGCAGCCCAGGGTACCGATGGCTGGAAACCGGAAGTGGCCCAACGCAACATGGAGCAGATCCTCACCGCCCAGAACAACAAGGTCGATGCCGTCGTCGCTTCAAATGACGGAACCGCAGGTGGTGTGGTCGCCGCTCTGACCGCTCAGGGAATGGAAGGTATCACCCCGGTATCCGGCCAGGACGGTGACCATGCCGCCCTGAACCGGGTTGCCCGCGGACTGCAGACCGTCTCAGTCTGGAAAGATGCCCGCGAACTCGGCAAGGCTGCAGCCAAGATCGCCGTTGATCTGGCCAATGGAAAAACGCCATCCGGCACCATTAAATGGTCCGGCGGCGCCAAAGGAGTCGAGATGGACGCCATTCTCCTGGCCCCGGTTCCGATCACCAAAGACAAACTCAGTGTTGTCGTGGATGCCGGCTGGATCAAAAAAGATGTTCTCTGCCAGGGCGTCGACGGCATGTGCCCGTAAACGCTGCAACAAAACAACCACTTCGGGGGCACTTTGTCTGGGTGCCCCCAAATTTCTATAAGCAATTCGACGATACCTGTTGTACATAAGAATGATTACCTGAACCCTTTTAGAAAATTTACCACCCGGCATCGTTATGACCCCCCAACCCAAAGAGGCTCCCAAGACATCGCTCTTTCACCGGCTCAGTACAGAGCTCGAGATAGATACTCGCATGCTGGCCATGATCGGTGCCTTGATCGTAATCTGGGTCGTCTTGACTGTTCTGACCAACGGAATTTTCTTCACCGCCAGAAATCTCTACAATCTTGCCGTCCAGACCAGTGTCGTCGGAATCATGGCAACCGGAATGGTACTGGTGATAGTAGCCCGACATATAGATCTGTCGGTCGGCTCTCTGATGGGCTTCACCGGAATGGTCATCGCCTACCTGCAGGTGCATGTCTTCACCCTTGGAGCTGCCTGGAACTGGCCTCTGACCGTCCTCTGCGGGCTGGCCCTGGGGGCGGTTGTCGGTCTCTGGCAGGGATGGTGGGTGGCATATCGAGGTGTGCCGGCCTTTGTCGTGACCCTTGGCGGCCTTCTGATATTCCGTGGTGGGGCTTATCTGGTAACCGACGGCAGAACAGTGGCGCCGATGGATAAAACATATCAACTTCTGGGTGGAGGCATTAACGGTTCGATCGGGGCCACCTGGAGCTGGGTATTCGGACTCGCCTGTATCCTGTTGATGATATTGGGTACCTTCAGGAGCAGAGCCCGAAGGAAAAAATACGGATTCAAACCCAAAGCCCGCTGGGCTGAACTGGTCATGCTGCTTATCGGCGTCGGACTGGTCTGCGGGTTCGTCATGGTGATGAACTCGTACTACAAACCTCGTACCGAAATCCCACGGGGCATACCCATCCCGGTGCTTATCCTGATCGGAGTCGTGGTGATCATGACCCTGCTGACCAAGGTTACCAAATTCGGGCGTTATGTCTTTGCCATTGGCGGCAACCCTGAAGCGGCTGAGCTATCAGGCATAAATGTACCCAGAGTCACCATGTATATCTTCATGGTCATGGGAATCCTCTGCGGCGTTGCAGCGGTGATTACCACCGCCCGTTTAAATGCCGGCGCCAACTCGATGGGAACCATGGCCGAATTAAACGTCATTGCCGCTGCGGTTATCGGCGGCACCTCTCTGGCGGGAGGAGTCGGTACCATAACCGGGGCCATTCTGGGGGCGGTGATCATGCAGTCGCTCGAGTCGGGCATGGTTCTTATGGGAGTGACCAGTGCCATGCGGCAGGTCGTCATCGGGCTGGTCCTGGTTCTGGCCGTATGGTTTGACGTCATGTACAATAAAAATAAACGGTAGAGGCAGCGGTGAATACTCAAGTTCCACTCGTGGAAATGCGCAATATCCACAAACGTTTCGGCGGTGTTCATGCAGTGCAGGGTGTTTCCATAGACTTGATGCCCGGGGAAGTAGTGGGGGTTCTGGGTCACAACGGCGCGGGCAAAACCGTCCTGATGAAGAGCCTCTCAGGCGCCATTCCCTGCGACGAGGGCGACATTTTGATCAATGGCCAGAAGGTCGACATCAGACGTCCCCGTGACTCCCGCCACCATGGAATTGAAACCATCTACCAGACCCTTGCCCTGTCGGACAATCTCGACGCACCGGCAAACCTGTTTCTCGGTAGAGAAATCATGACGGGGTACGGCACCCTCGATGACGGGGCCATGGAGAACGAGGCCCGCAAGGTGATCCAGCGCCTCAACCCCAATTTTACCAACATCAAGGATCCTGTTCGCAATATGTCGGGCGGCCAGCGGCAGTCGGTGGCCATTGCCCGAGCCATCTATTTCAATGCCAAAATACTGATCATGGATGAACCGACCGCGGCTCTCGGCCCCCATGAAACAGCGATGGTAGCCGAGTTGATCAAACAATTAAAAAGTGAAGGCATCGGCATCTTCCTTATCAGTCATGACCTGCACGATGTCTTCGATCTGGCAGACCGGGTATCGGTTATCAAAAACGGCAAACTAGTGGGAACTCAGCAGACCAGCCAGGTCACCAAAGACGAAGTTCTCGGCATGATTATCCTGGGCAAAAACCCGGGGGAATCCAAAGCTGCCTGACAGTAAAAAATTCATTTACTGCAACAGCGCACCAACCTTGTTTAATCTTGACACATCCCGTGTTTTCGTTGTAGTTCCTGACTCATGCAGCAAGGAGCCGTTCATATTGCCAGTTCACTTCCATATTTGACCGGTTCCTCATTAGAAGCCCCGTGTTACCGACATTCACTAAATCTGAGGGAGGTATCATCATGAGGAAGCTTGTCCCCCTGTTTGTCCCAGTAATCGTTTTTCTTGGCATGATTGTCTCCATCCCGGGGACTGGGTTCGCTGAAACGATCGAATTGAAACTGGCCCACTTCATGCCGACCATGCATGTTCAGCACCGCATGGCATTCGAACCATTCGCCGAAAAGGTCGCTGAATTGACGGACGGAAAAGTTACAGTGAAAATCTTCCCCGGCGGTACCTTGGGCAATCCCAAAACCATGGTTGACTCCATAAGCAACGGCATAACCGATATAGGCTTTGTTATTCCCGCCTACGTCAGGGGCCGGTTTCAGAGGAGTAGCGTGTTCGACCTGCCCTTTCTGTTTGCCAATGCCGTTCAGCAGACCGAAGTAATGTATGAGCTCTTCGAAAAAGATTTTGCCGAGGATTACCAGCAATTCAAGGTGCTCTGGTTCACCGCCGCGCCGATGAGCCAGGTCTTTACGGTCAAACAGCCGATTGCTTCAGCCGCAGATTTCAAAGGATTGAAAATTCGCACCGGCAACGCGGTCGAAACCGAAGGCGTGAAAATGCTGGGTGGCAACCCGGTTGGCAAGACGGTGGATGAACTCAACATCATGCTCCAGAAAGGGGTTGTCGATGGCGCTTTTACCGCTTACTCAGCCCTTAATCGCTACAAACTTGTTGGTGTCGTCAACCATATGACCGAGCTCAATTACTCCGGAGCTCTGATGGTCGTGCTGATGAACAAAAAGAAGTGGGACTCCCTGCCGGAGGATGCCAAAAAAGCTATTGACCAGGCAACACCTCCCAGTTTCGGTATAGCTGCGGCTCGGGCATTTGATTACGAAGATCTGGAAAATTTCAAGATGGCCATCACCAATGGCATCAGCTTCCACACCTTCAGCGATGAAGAGAAAGCCAAACTGAGGGAAGGAACCATGGCTATGCGTGAAGACTGGGTGGCTAATAATGAAAAAAACATGAATGCCCGGCAGATTCTCGACGATGTGGTTGCGGCAGCCGCCAAGTAGCAACACCCGCTTGTAAATGTCAGATAAAGAGGTGATTAAACCAAGTTCAGGACTCAAAACGGGATTGCTTCGTCTCGCTGCCGGCCTGGACCGGATTTCCTGGGCGGTACTCTTTGGGATGATGGTCATGACCATGGTCGACGTTCTGCTGAGAAAGTTTACCAACATGACCATCATTGGCTGCGGAGAAATGACCGAGATGATGATGGCCATCGTGGTGTTCTGCTCATTGGCTCAATGCCAGGTACAGGACGGTCATATCAAGATTGACCTGATCATGGGCCGGTGCAGCCCGAAAGTACAAGCTCTTGCCGATACCCTGACCCAATCTCTCAGTTTCATTCTTTTCTGCCTGGTTGCCTTCTCGACCTTCAGGCATGGAATCGAAATCAGAGAATGGCAGGAAGTATCCATCGACCTGGCCATACCGATTTATCCTTTTGTCTTTATTGCCGCTTTTGGCTCTGCGCTGCTGGCTTTGATCCTGCTGAGTAAAACAATTTCCTGCCTGTCTGAGGTAGTTGGCCCTGTGGACCCGATCTGGATTGGAATCCTAGGCATCATCTTCCTGTTCATCCTGCTCGCCCTCAGGATGCAGATAGGCTTCGCCATGGCCCTGGTCGGATTTCTAGGCTTCTGGATTCTCAATTCATTTGAATCCGGCCTCGCTGTCCTCGGAATCGAACCCTACAAAACCGCCGCCCATTATACCTTGAGTGTTATCCCTCTCTTTCTGCTGATGGGTCAGTTTGCCAACCATGCCCGATTGGGCTCTGAGATATATGCAATGCTCTACCGCTGGATCGGTTATCTACCCGGCGGACTGTCCATGGCAACCGTTGGCGCCTGTGCCTGTTTCGCCGCCATTTCAGGATCTTCACTGGCAACGGCTGCCATGTTTGGCACCATCGCCCTGCCTGAGATGCAAAAATTAAAGTACTCGGATGCCTTGGCCACAGGCTGCATCGCCGCGGGCGGAACCCTGGGAATCCTGATTCCGCCGAGTTCAGTGTTGATCTTATACGGAATTCTGACCGAACAGAGCATCAGCGCTCTTTTTATAGCTGGTATCATTCCTGGAATCGTGCTCACCCTATTATTTATTCTTACCATCTATATCCTGGTGCGCCTCAGACCGGAGATTGGAGCCCCTGGGCCGAAATTTGCGCCAGCCGAAAAACTTATCGCCTTGAAATCAACCCTGGGCCCCTTTGCACTCTTTATTGCGGTCATAGGAGGTTTATACACCGGCTGGCTGACCCCAACCGAGGCAGCTGGTGCCGGAGCATTTGGGGCTTTTGTGCTTATGGCACTGAAAAAACGATTGAACTGGTCAAATTTCGTTGGCTCCCTGAAAGACACAACCTCTGCCACGGCAATGATTTTCGCCATCTTGATTGGAGCCATGATCTTTCAATATTTTCTCACTCTGAGTCAGATTCCCGATCAGCTTGCCCGTACAGTGGTTGACATGAATCTGAATCGCTATGTGGTACTGTCACTGATCATAGGGGTCTTCATCATTCTCGGCTGTTTTATGGAAGGGCTCTCAATCATGGTGCTGGCCGTTCCAATTGTCTTTCCGATCATTGTTCAGCTCGGATTCGACCCGGTCTGGTTCGGCATCATCATTACCTTGACCATGGAGATGAGTCTTATTACCCCGCCGGTTGGCGTCAACGTCTTCGTACTCCACGGAGTTGCGCGGGACATCCCTATGAACACCATGTTCAAAGGAGTAATTCCTTTTTGGGGGGCCATGCTGGTTTGTATCGTTATCCTCATCATTTTTCCCCAAATTGTGACCTTCCTGCCCAACTCAATGAATTAACCCAGAGGCCTCCCATGCACACCCTCGTTCTTCTTCTTTGCAATCTTGGTGTCCTTGTCCTGAGTGCACTATTTCTTACGGAATGTTTCCGTGAAAACGAACAAAGGGCTACCAAGGTGGCCGCAGCCATCCTTATCTTCTTTGTGGTCCTGATCCCGGTGATCCTCTGGAACCCACCTCTTCGCTTTATACCGGACATTGTTGTCGGCCTGCTCATCTGTCTGGCACTGTCGCTTCTCATACCAGCGCGGGCAAACCGGGAGGCTTTGGCTGGAGCAGCCGGTCATCTGAGGGGAGAGGTAAAACGGTTTGACGAGCGTGATGCGGTCTTCGCCAGGGTCAGACTATCGCCGGATAAGGAACCCTATTACCGCAACTATTACGCTGAGCGTCCGGACCAGGAAGAAGCGGACGCCCAGCGTCGAGCAAAAGGACTGCTCGGTAAACTGGGATCGATTGACAATTCATATCAGCCGTTGAATGCGATGATTCACGCCGCATTTGATATTCCTGACATTCTCGGTCGAAGTGCAAAGTCGTCCCCGGTTGAAGGGGAGGAACGTAAGCGCATGGATCCGGTTCAGGCCACTGAACTGGTCAAACAATTCGGCCTGCATATCGGCGCCGACATGGTTGGTATCTGCAAAGTAAATCCACTATGGGTTTATTCCCACCGAGGGGAAATCCACTACGGGAACTATCACGAATGGGGCGAACCATTGGACGATTTTCCCGCCTACGCCGTGGTCCTGCTGACCGAAATGAGCTGGGATCATGTCAGTGCTGCTCCGCACAGCCCGTCGGTCGCCGAGAGTGCCAACGACTATGCCAAAGGAGCCTATCTGTCTACGGTAATGGGCCGCTGGTTTGCCCATATGGGGTACCGGGGAATTGCTCAGAATACCAGAAACTATGATACCGTGCTTGTTCCACTTGCTGTGGACTCAGGGTTGGGAGAAGTCGGCCGGCAGGGCTATCTGATCGCTCCTCGATTCGGGGCCAGGGTACGTGTATTTGCAACCCTCACTGATATGGAACTGGTCCCTGACAAGCCGTATCATTGGGAATTGATGAGTTCTGCCAACGCTGTAAAAAATGTTCCGATACCTGTCCGTCACGATCAATCCCTGCAGGGGAAAAAACGATTACAAACGGTATCCGAAGGTGGAAACTCGATGAAGACAGCTGCTTTGAGTATTGGAGTAAAGTAGGGACAGACTGCTCAATCTGCATGGCTGTCTGCCCTTTCAGCCGCCCCGATACATTCTCACATAAACTTGTGCGAACCATGCTGGAAAGATCTCTGGTCGCCAGACGCTGGTTTCCTGCTGTTGACAACCTCATATACGGTAAGCGCTGGAGACCTAAACAAGTTCCTTCATGGCTGAAATATCCCAAAGCAAAGGAATCCGAAAAAGAAACCTACTAAAAGCTCAGGAGGTCACCGGTTCAAACGAACAGGGCTATTTCTTCCAGCCTCTTTTTACCAAGATCCGGCACCATCACACCCTTTGCTGGGTAGCCCGCAATCAGAATCATCACTGCCGTTTCATTTTCAGGGCGCTTGAGTATCTTCCTGAGAAACTGCATCGGGCTTGGCGTATGGGTCAAACAGGCCAGACCAGCATGGTGCAGAGCGGTGATCAGTATGCCGATGGCTATCCCGACCGAATCACGAACGTAGTAATGCTTGATCTTTTTTCCGTTTTCATCCAACCGATAGTTTTCACAAAACACCACTATTAGATAAGGGGCGCTTTCTAAAAAGGGTTTCTCGGCATCGGTTCCCAGCGGCTTCAGCGCCTCGAGCCATTGGTCTGAAGCTCTGCTCTCATAGAAGGCCCGCTCCTCATTTTCGGCCGCCTGCCGGATTCGACGTTTTACCTCAGGATCGGAGACCACCACGAATTTCCAGGGTTGCTGATTGGCACCGCTCGGGGCCCTGCCGGCCGTCTGAATGCACAATTCGATAACTTTACGATCCACCGGACGACTGGAAAATGACCTGACAGAACGCCTCGACTTCATCAGCTCATAAAAGGATTGGGCCCTTAGCAGCATTTCCTCAGGCAGTAATTTTTCGTAGCCGGGTAATTGAATATAGTCGTAGTCGCCGTTACTCACAATCTTCTCCGATAGCAGACGTTACTTTAGCCCAAACTCGTTCAAGTGAGAGATCTGCCAGATCTGCCACTTCCAGCCAGCTGAATCGAGTGTGCTGTACTCCGGTTGTCTGTGCCGGTGTGTGGCCGCCGTATAAAGCCAGTCCCCGACAGCCAAGATGGGCGGCAATATGGGTCGGACCGGTATCGTTGCCAATCACAAAGGCTGCCCGGCGGGCGACCCCTGCCAAAGCGAAATAGTCGAGATAACCGTCGTCTGCAACCAGCATTTTTCCAGGCATCGAGCTCCACTGCTCGATTTCCGCCGGGCCGGGAACAGTAACCGGTTGCCGGCCGAGTCCGATCAGCCGTTCGGCCAGTTGGCCAAACCCTGGCCAGCGCTTGACATCATGGGCAGCGGACGCACCAGGTATCAACAGCACGAAGCCTGGATCTATACCGTGTCGATCCAACATCTCATCAACCTCATCGGCTAGCCAGGAAACATCGCAGTGCAACGTGTGGCTGGTGGGAATTCCCGCCAGCTGCAGATGATTATGAAAATGATCGGCGGCACAGACATCATCTGGCCGCTCCAGGAACAGATTACAGCCCGGCGCATCACCGAGCCACCAGGTAGGTGGAAAAAGGTAGCGATAATAAAACCGGGTTCTACCTACCTGCTGCAAATCGTAAACCCGGTCGAATCGTTTCTGCTTCAGTCTTTTTCGGAGGGCAAGCAGCTGTGGAAGGTTCAGCCGGGAGGCCCGGGGATCTATAAAAACCTCATCAACCCACGGGCAGCGCTCCATATAGCGGTGATAAGATGGGGTCGTCATCAAGGTAAGGCGGGCGTCCGGATGAAAGTTTCGAATGTCTCGGATAGCACCGTCGGCCTGGACGAGATCGCCCAGGGCGCTGAGCTTGATGATAAGAATGTCGGCCATTAGTACGCTTCGTAAGATTTCTCCTCAATCAACTCCGAGCCGAGCAGCCGGTTAATTCTGAGCTTGATCTCGGCTCTTCTGTCATTGGTTTTATAGACCGCACGAGCCAGCTTGACAAATGCATCGGAGAAATCCTTATGGCGCTCACAGCTGCGGATGTCGTCTTCTATTTCCCAGAGAGATTCATTTGTCCGCCGCAACTCATCAATCATTTCCTGCAGAGCTTCCTCTGGAAGCTGATGGTCGCTGCGGACCCGGCGGAGGGCCTTCAGTTCCTTGTTGATATTTGCCAGCTTCTGTTGGTTGTCGATCCGCGCCTGCTTTATCTCCAGAATTGTCAGCTTGTCAAACAGCTCTCCCCAGGAAACGGGAATCTTGACCACCATATTACTCCTCCATTACACGAGCAGATGATTATATTAACCTGGTATGAAAAACTAAACCATCGCTATACATAGCCACATAAGTCATAAGTGTCCCGTCAGGCAAGAATGGTGAGGAGCCAACCGAGGCTGTGAGCAACAGCCGCAGCAAGTAACCTGGCCTGCCTGGCTGGATTGGACTTATGTCGCTACGTATATGCTGGACAAACGGATCCATACCATATATTTACAAACCTGTCTGCTGCAACCCGGAAATCCGCTTATCACTGTATGGATAGTAATTCATGTACCTTGCCACCCTGACCAGAGGCCAGACAAAAAGTTACGAAATTCGCCAGTCGCTCCCCGGAGATGACCACCGCTACCTCGACTATCAAGTAGTGTTTGACCTGGGAGGCGATCCCTGCCGTTATATCGAGCGTCTTTCCGATGACATCTGCTATTTCTCCGCCGAACTCGAAGAGAGGCTGCAGCAGGAAACCTCTGAAGATGCGTCCTTGATTCTGGAAGAGCTTCTCTGGGATTTTCTGCCTGCCGAAGAACAGACCCGCCTGAGCATATTCCGGTACCGGGGGAAGGCTCGGGTTTCAGCTCTTTCGGAAGGGGAGCGGTTGGCGATTGAAAAGGATATACACCTTTTTGACCGTCGACGTCTCTATTACCTCCGCTACGGTGGTGTTGATCAGAGCCGGATCTTCAGACTGAATCCCAAACTCTACCGACCACTGCTCAACAAGTGCCGAGACGAACGCGAATTCTACCTGCTCGATCTCGAAAAAGCTCTGCAGCACAACGAACTGAGAACTTATGTCTTCGCTATTTTCGATCTCCAGCGTCATTTCACCGAATCGTTCTCAGCGACCATGCCGGAGGCCCTCAACCAGACCGACATCGCCGACTTTTTCATCGAGGAAATCTGCTCACTGAACGATGATAAAAGTTTCTGGAGAACAGGTACTGGTGGGACCAGCCTGCACGATCACCTGATTCGCTATATGATCATGTTCTTCGACCATGGCTACGGCCGAAGGTCGTTGTTCGACGACTTCGTCCGGGAATTTATGGGCCGCCACCGGGCCTTTTCCTGGCCCGAGAAAAAACCAACGGTAAGCACCGGGCAGGCGGAGAAAATATTTCAGAGAAAGTGGCAGAAACTTCAAAAAATGAGCCGCCGGGAACTGACCCGCCTTTATCGCGAACGTGCCAAAGAGTTGCACCCGGACAGTGGTGGAAACCATGAGCAATTCATCGAACTGAACGGTGCCTATGCCTCCCTGATGGCAAGGAAAAAATGAGTGTAAAGTGAGGAGAACATCATGGTGATAAGAGCCCTTGCGATTGAACTTTATCGTGCTCAGCAAAAAGTTCACACGCTGCAGGAGCAGCTTGAAGAGGCACCCCTTTCAGAAAAAGATTCACTTAGGCAGGAACTGCGCACCGCCAGCGCCGAGTGTGACCAGCTGCGACGAATGGTCGAGGCCAAGAAGCAGCGACCACTGTACCGGACCAGCCACAAGTACGACCCTGGATTCTAAGCCGGGAAACTTCAACTGAGCTGCCGGCAACTACACTCCTGCGATTCGCTTAAGGCAGGAGCGTCACGCCCAGCCCATCAAGCCCCACCCCTACTTGCTGCAGCACCTGGTAGGGGTGAGCAATGAATTCATCCTCGCTTAGCAGTATCTGAAGTTTCAAACCAATATCGACCGTAATTCTTATATTTCCGTTTTCTTTGCTTAGCGAGGTTATTTTTCCGGGGATCCAGGGAGACGGGACGGGCTTCTGCTCAAATGCTTTGAGTTTCACCTTCTGTGGGTCAATATGCACCCGAAGCTGCCGGTTATCACTGGCCAGACCTTCAGGATCGCAAAACGGGATCAAGAGACCGTTAACAAGACATTTCAACTCCTCGTCACGCCTGATGATTCTGGCCTGAAAAATGTTTTCCTCGATATTTTTCGACAATCGACCACTATGCAGCAGCAGCGTCCGATGGGCAAGCTGCCGACTCTGTGACAGATAGTGGGTGGAAAAGATGATCGTCGTATGCCTGACACTGTTGGCGTGGGAAAGTATTTTCAGAATAATCTCCTGGTGTTCCCGGTCGACATTGGCAGTCGGCTCGTCGCAAAGCAGTACTTCGGGCTCCAGAGCCAGGGCCCGGGCCAGTGCCACCCGCTTGACCTCACCGCCGGAAAGACCATAGACGTCCCGATGGGCGAAATCGGACATGGTAACCCTTTCCAGGGCATGCTCAATTCTGACGGCCCGCTCCTTCTTGGGAATCTTACGTACCTTGAGTCCAAATTCGATATTTTTCCAGACGCTGCCGGAAAAAAGTATCGGACTCTGGTCTACCAGTACCACCTGCCGACGCAGCCGGGTCAGCGATGAATGGTCATAGCTGACCGGAGCGGACCGGAAACGTATCTCACCGCTGCTGGGCTGGTCAAGAAAGGCCAACTGGTTGAGCAGGGTCGTCTTGCCAGCTCCGTTGGGGCCAATGAGCGCATAAATTTTTCGAGCCTCAAACGACAGGGAATCAATATCAAGAACCGTTCGGGAACCGAACAATCTAATCACCTTGTTCAGTTCATAGAGCATCTGATTTGAGGCGTCCCTGAAGGAAATGAAAGACCATATTGATGGCGAAGGCAAAGGTCATAAGCACCATGCCCAGGGCAACAGCCAGAACGAATTCCCCCTTGTCGTACTCCAGGGCCATGGCAGTGGTCATAGTCCGGGTGAAGCCTTTGGCGTTGCCGCCCAGCATCATCGATATGCCGACTTCGGCAATCACCCGTCCGAAAGCGGCAATCAAGGCTGCCATGATGCCAAAACGGGCTTCCAGAAAAACGACCCAGCCCATCTGATAATAGGTGGCGCCAAGAGTCAGCGCGGTATTGCGGTAGCGTCGATCTATCCGGCTGATGGCGGCAATGGTAAGGGTGGTAATCAGCGGCACAATCAGAATAATCTGCCCTATGATTATTGCCTTCTGGGTATAGAGAAGTTCGAGCGGCCCGAAAATACCTCGTCTCGAGATTAAGGAATAGACGACCAGGCCGATTACCACGGTTGGGAGCGCCAGCAGGGTATTGAGGCAGGTCATCACCAACCGTTTTCCGCGGAAGCTGTTGAAGGCGATGAAAAAGCCGGCAGGAAGACCAAAGAGCGCGGCAAAAAGAGTCGAAAAGAAACTGACGTTGAGTGAGACTCCCACGATTTCAAAGAGTTCGGGATCGAATGAGAGGAGAAGCAAAAGCGCCGATTTAAGGCTGTCGACAAGTAAATCCAAATCAATACCTGATCAGGGTTAAAAATATAATCGGCCGCCGGAACGACCCCTCATTCCGGCGGCACAGGGAGATGCGATTACAGCATAGACAATTTACTGCGGTAGTGCATCCGGGTAAAAAAGCTGATTATCAAGCACACGATAGTCACCAATCAGTTTCTGTCCCCTCTCCGAGGTAATCCACTGGGCGAAGGTTTTGGCCAGGTCGTATTTCACCTCGTCGAATTTCTTGGGATTAACCGGGATAATGCCGTACGGGTTTGCCAGCGCTTTGGATCCTTCGCTGAGGATCGAGAGCTCGATCGGCGGAGTCTTGCCATATTTGTATTTGAGATAGGTACCGCGATCGGTCATTGTGTAGGCGCCTTTTTCGTCGGCATAGGTCAATGTTTTGCCCATTCCCTGACCGATTGATTTATACCAGTCCGCCGAATCCGCCGGCTCGCTAAATTGAACCGCTACTTTCTCTCCTTTCTTTACTATTTCCCTCTTGTTGGTGACCACTTTGACACCGGATTTTTCCCAGAGAAACTGTTCTTTGGTATGGGTTCCCGAATCGTCGCCACGGGAGATGAACTCTGCCTTGGCAGTAGCGATACTCTTGAGTCCTGCATATACGTCAGCGGTTTTACCGACAGCTGCCGGATCTTCGTCGGGGCCGATAACGATAAAATCGTTGTGCATCACCGCGTAGCGCTTGGTTCCGTATCCTTCGGCAACGAACTGTTCCTCCCTTGCCTTGGCGTGCACGAAAATGATGTCAACATTTCCGTCCATGCCGTCACGTATTGCCGCGCCGGTACCTTTGGCAATTACCTTTACCTCAATACCGGTATCGGACGTGAACTCCGGCAGCAGGACATCCAGAAGCCCGGAGGCCTGGGTGGAAGTGGTGGTTGACATCGTCAGTACTTGGTCGGCCGCCGCCGAGATACCGCAAAAGGTAACCACCAGAGCCACCGCTACAACCAATACTTTCTTGAACATCTCTCTCTCCTTGATGATGAATTATATTTTCAGATTGTCGGGATAGATCATTTTGCCGCAGACCGAAAGATCGTACCCAACAAATTCTTTGGCGATTTCCTTAAACGAAGGATCGTGCAGAAGGTTGATGAAGCGCTGCACCGGCGGTTCAAAAAAACGGTCCCGGTTGATCAGCAGATCGAAGCGCTCCCAGCGCAGAGGAATGAAATCAAGACCCAGCAGCTCCGCCACCGGTCTGATCACCGGTGCTGCATCTGCTTTTCCTCCGAGAACAGCGAGCCCCGCCTCCAGATGTCTGCCTACCTCCAGATCATAACCGGCGATATCGTCGGCGCTGATTTCTGATTTACTGATCTCATAATCGAGCAGCAGACGAGTTCCCGTATTCAGCGGTCGATTGACGATCCGCACCCCCTCTTGAGCCAGATCCGACACCGAATGGATATTCTTCGGATTTCCTGCAGCGATGACGATGCCCTGTTCACGCTTGCTGAAATTTATAAACACCGGAGCCTGGGCCATTTCCTGCTCGGCAAAGCGGAAATTGTACTCCTCGTTGTCGTCCTGAAGAAGATGACAGACACCGATATGGCAGCTGCGCTGCCGCAAAGCCCGTAAACCTCCCATGCTGCCGATGTTGGCAAAAAACACGACGCTGTCCTGATTGTGGCTGTTGTAAAGGCCGATGGCCCGTTGAAAGAGAAGGTCGTCGCTGCCGGCAATAAACAATCTGCCGCTGTCCAGCGACGGATTGGCGGCGGCGGGCAGATTGACGATGGATAGATCGAGCCACTCCTCAACAAAATGTTTGGGAAACAGCCACTTTCCCGTAACCTTGGTGGCAGGCAACCCCTTGTCACTGACCAGCGCATACACCCCTTTTTCATTCACCTGGAGTAACTGGGCAACTTCTTTGGTATTCAAATATCGTTTCGATGAAGACATGATGACTTTCCCATTTCTGATCAAATTGCAGGGATACTTACTGCTACCTATGGCCTAATTTGTCAATATAACCCTCTCACAAGAAAACAATTAACCATAAATTACCTATACCAACTTTTAGGTCGCGTTCTTTTTACATCTGCGGTAGCTTCACAAACTTGCCAATAAAGCGGTGATCCCGAAAAAACCAACGGTTTCTCTTCCCGAGAAATGGGTGTAGTATAGGTTTACTGACTATCCTGGTAGAAGGAGAGAGTTGAAATGCGGACTGCAAAGGTCATACACGTTGTCGGCTGCCATGCTGAAGGAGAAGTAGGTGACGTCATTGTCGGTGGTGTCGCACCTCCTCCGGGGGAGACGGTCTGGGAACAGTCCCGCTGGATTGCCAGGGATCAGCGTTTGCGCAACTTCCTCCTGAATGAACCCCGGGGCGGCGTTTTTCGCCATTTCAACCTTCTGGTGCCGGCCCAAAATCCCCAAGCCCAGATGGGCTGGATTATCATGGAGCCTGAAGACACGCCCCCGATGTCCGGCTCCAACTCGATCTGCGTGGTCACGGTGCTGCTGGAAACCGGGATATTGCCGATGACCGAACCGGTCACCTCGCTCGTTTTAGAGCCGCCTGGCGGTTTGATCGAGGTCACTGCGCACTGTAAAAACGGCAAAGTTACCAGTGTCTCGGTGAAGAACGTGGCCTCTTTCGTGGACAAGCGTGATCAAACGATAGAAGTTCCAGGTCTTGGAACGCTGCTGGTCGACACGGCCTATGGCGGTGACAGTTTCGTCATTGTCGAAGCCTCGCAGCTCGGCTTCGGCCTGACAACCGACGAAGCTCGGGAACTTGCCGAGACCGGCATACGAATCACCAATGCTGCCAATGAACAGCTCGGCTTCTGTCATCCCGAAAACCCGGACTGGACCCACCTCTCATTCTGTCAGATTACCGCCCCGCTGAAAAGTGAGGGCGGCAGCCTGATCGGCCGTAACACCGTGGCCATCCAGCCAGGCAAACTGGACCGCTGCCCCACCGGAACCGGCTGTTCGGCGCGCATGGCCCTGCTTCACCAGCAGGGTAAATTAGCGATTGGCGACCGCTACATAGGTGAATCGATCATCGGTTCCCGCTTTGACTGTACGATAGATGGTGAGACTTCGGTGGGGTCAAAATCGGCTATCTATCCGCGCATCTCCGGCCAGGCCTGGATAACCGGAACCTACCAGTATTTTCTGGATCCTACCGACCCCTGGCCCGAGGGTTATAAAGTAGCTGATACCTGGCCTATGTTTACCCGTTAATCGCTATGCTAACTGCCGGACGTTGCCATGCTCATCATTGACGCCGATCAAATCAGGAAGCACCTGGACTGGCCTGGAACCATCAACTCCCTCGAGCGTTTCTTTGCCGAAGCCTGCACCGTGCCAAGGCGTCAGCATTACACCATATCTCTGGATAATCAGCCGGATGCAACGATGCTGCTGATGCCTGCCTGGATCGCTGGTAAATACAGCGGGGTTAAACTGGTCAACGTCTACCCAGGCAACCCCGACAAGGGACTGCCGACAATCCTGGGAACCTACCTGCTGATGGATGGAGCGACAGGTGATGTGCTCGCCCAATTGGATGGTGCCGAGCTCACCGCCCGAAGGACTGTCTGCGCCTCGGCCCTGGCCTCGAAATATCTCAGCAGAACTGACGCCTCCAGTCTGCTCATAGTCGGCAGCGGCAGGCTGGCACGCTATCTTGGCTTTGCCCATGGTGCGGTACGCAGCCTGAAAAAGCTTTCCATCTGGGCAAGAAATCGTCAGAAAGCGCTCGAAGTGGCTGATCTCTACAGCAGGGCCGGTTTCGACTGTGCGGTCACAGATGATCTTGAATCTGGTTGCGCCGGCGCCGATATCATCAGCTCTGCAACCATGTCCGGCGATCCTCTGATTTCCGGCAAATGGCTGAGCCCGGGGACTCATATCGACCTGATCGGAGGATTCAAACCCGAGATGAGGGAATCCGACGACCAGGCGGTGGCCAGATCGACGCTATTCGTTGACACCAGGGTCGGTGCCCTGTCTGAAGCGGGAGATCTGCTGATCCCCATGGCAAGTGGGGTGATCGGCCGCGACGATGTTGCAGCAGAGTTAAGCGAGCTTGTTTCAGCACACCATCCCGGCAGAACCGGTGATCAGGAAATCACCCTGTTCAAATCGGTGGGAACCGCTGTCGAAGATCTGGCAGCCGCAGTGAAATGTTATGAAAGTGTGGTCAGTGGTGGAAACTGATAACCCAAAGGGATGTATACGAGGCAACCTATGAAGGATATCGTCTTGAGCTTGGGAAAAAACGTCAGGACAGTACTGCGCGCCAATATGCTGTCAGTACTTTTCATTCACCTCGTTTTCATCACTCTTGGCTTTATCCTCTTTACCCCGCTGCTTGGAGGTCTGGGCCAGCTGCTTCTATCTTTCTCCTCACAAGAAGTCCTGGCCGACACCGACATCATTTTCTTCCTGCTCTCTCCTTTTGGGATGACCGCACTGGTGCTGTTCGGTGCGCTGCTGATTACTATTCTGATCTTCGAGCAGGCCGCCATGATGATCACCTATATCGCCGTAACCGAAGATCTTAACGAAGATCTCATCCAGATCCTTGGTTATACTGCCGCCAGGGCATTGGCAATTTTCAAATTTTCCGTATTGCTGGTGCTGCGCCTGCTCATCATCACCCTGCCGTTTCTGGCCGCTGGCGGATTGGTGGCCTGGCTGGCCCTTACCAAGTACGACATCAACTACTACCTGGCCCACAAACCGCCCATATTCTTTGCTGCTGCAGCTCTGATAGGAGTGATTCTGCTGATAATGGCCTTGGTGCTGATCAGAAAACTGTTGTTATGGTCATTAACCCTGCCGTTGATTCTGTTTGGCGGCACCTCCCCAAAACAATCCTTCAAGGAAAGCGCTGCGCTTGTCAGTGGCAATAAAAAACTCGTCGCCTTTGTCCTCATCGGCTGGGGGGCCAGCATCTTCATTTTGTCCATCATGGTATTCGGCCTGGTACAGCTGCTGACAACTAACATTATACCGCTGTTCTATGACAAGATGACCCTGCTCCTTGTGGTTATCGGCTTTCTGGTAACGCTTCTGATACTGGGTAATTTCCTGATCACCACGCTTGCCTCAGGCAGTTTCGCCGGCCTACTTATAGAACTGTCCCGTCACTTTGGGGTGGAGACCTCCGTTAAAGGTTTGGGTGGAACGAAGAAATCCTGGCAGCTTCGTTTGACGAGGTCCCGGATCGTTCTAGCCGCTATTGGCGGCATCCTCATTTCATTTCTGATCGGCACCTGGCTGATCGACTCCATTCAGCCCATCGACGATCTCACCATCGTTGCCCACCGTGGGGCAGCAGGAAGAGCACCGGAGAATACGATGGCTTCGATCCAAGCAGCGATTGAGGATAATACTGACTGGGTTGAGATTGATGTCCAGGAAACTATTGACGGTCAGGTGGTAGTGGTTCACGACAGCGACTTTATGAAACTGGCCGGGGTTGATCTCAAAGTCTGGGATGGCACGCTGGAACAGATCCAAGCCATCGATGTGGGCAGCTGGTTTGCCCCAGAGTTTGCCGACCAGAGGGCGCCGGCCCTGATCGATGTACTGCAGGAAGCCAAAGGCAAAGCCCAGGTGGTGATAGAGCTAAAGTACTACGGTCACGATCAGCAATTGGAACAACGGGTAATCGATATCGTCGAACAGCTGGGTATGGCCGAGGAAATCGCTATCATGTCACTTAAATACGACAGTGTTCAGAAAGTCCGCAAGCTTCGTCCCGAATGGGAAACCGGCCTTCTGTCGGCCCAGGTTCTCGGCAATATGAGTAAACTCGATGTTGATTTTCTGGCAGTCAATATGGCAATGGCCAGCCCCGCATTCATTCGGACCAATCAGGCGGCAGGAAAACGGGTGTTTGTCTGGACCGTAAATGATAAGATGTCGATGTTTCGGATGATGTCTCAGGGCGTTGATGGCATCATTACCGACGAGCCCGCCCTGGCCCGCCAGGTGATGGCCGAGCGCTCCGAACTTAACTCGGTCGAGCGGTTGTTGATCCACACAGCGGTTATGCTGGGTAAACCACTGCCCCAGAAAAAGTACCGCGATCAATCACCATGATATGGGGAAGATGCTAAAAAAATGTTATTATAGCATTATACCTGCCGTGGCATTGTTTGTCATTAGCGCTACATGGGGATATGGGACAGAGCCGGCCCCCTCCGAATCGAGGCTCGATGGGCTCGAACGCTCACTGGAACTGGGCAGGCACGAACGTCTCCTGGTTGAAATACAAAATCCTGACCACAGCCTCTCTCCCTTCACCACCGATGGCTGCAGCGGTGGGCTTTCGGTGGGCTGGCAATACTTGTCGGAGAAGATCAAGTTTCTAAAAACAGTTCACGGTGACCTTCCCCCCTGGGAATCCTGCTGCGTCAGCCACGATCGCCTCTATCATGCGGCTGGAGAGCGTACCATCACAGCCGAGAGGAGCTTTGCGGCACGCCGACAGGCTGATGAAGCGTTGCGCAGTTGTGTAATCGAGGTCGGT
Source organism: uncultured delta proteobacterium (assembly GCA_963759125.1). Classification (GTDB taxonomy): domain Bacteria; phylum Desulfobacterota; class Desulfobulbia; order Desulfobulbales; family Desulfocapsaceae; genus JABDQA01. The sequence goes on along the minus strand of CAVWXN010000005.1, from coordinate 758,494 downwards.
CTCAGCCGGGCCCCCGAACTTTCTGGGCAATATGAGCTGTCAGTCGAGGAGATGGGGCAGGTCTATCAGATCATCGGCGATTTGATGTACAGAGCCGTTCGCATTGGCGGCGTGCCATGCTCAGGGCTGCCCTGGCGTTGGGGATACGGCTGGCCTCAATGCGATTAATCAGAGAAGATTATGAGCAGAGAATATTGTTTCAATCTCACGGTTCCCCAAGATGACCTTGACAAAGTGCAGGATCTGCTTGATCGAGCGGGCCGGAATTATAGCGCCATGCGGGTAAGCAGGAAACCGGATAGACTGGGTTGTGCCCGCTTCTATCTCAGTTTCCCATTTTCAGAAAACCGGCCAGACCTCACATTTCAGAAGTGGTTTGCCGAATTCCAGGAAGACGACTGGGAACTCTTTGGACCCAACCCGGGTCGCTGGGGTCTTATCTGAAGCTCAAGGCACATTTCTCTCCTGTACTTTTGTTGTCTTCTTTCCAGTGCGGATCGATCTTAAACTCGCCGCATCTCATTTGAATCTAGAGCCGTTGAGCTCAATCTGCAGTTCTATGTTCAGTTATTTGGCCCTAGACCTGCTCCTTCACCGGACTTCGCAACTTTTTGCCGACAACCATGTAGAGAGACACCGAGCAGAGAATGACATAGCCGAACATCTCCACGTTCTTGGTCCTGAAAACGAAGGAAAGGGCAACGACCATAAAAGCGCACATGGTGAAAAACAGCGGCCGCGGAACCTGCTTGATGATAACCCTGCCAAAATGGGCAAACTGCAGGTGACTCACCATCAATCCCACCGAAACTGCGGCCCCTCCCCAGAGCAGCGGTGGATGGTCTACCACTAGGGCACTGCCGAGGACGATAAGCGCGCCGGCCGGGCTGGGAAGACCGTTGAATATACCTTCGGGAAGATCCGTCCGCTTCTTGTCAACGGCCACGAAGCGAATGAGCCTGAAGGCCACCCCGGCAAGATAGATGAGCGCAAACAACCAGGCCAGCGAGCCTCCTGATTTGACGATCATATAGGCTGGCGCCAGTCCGAAACTGACGAAATCGGCAACATCGTCCATCAACGGGCCAATTTGGGTGCCGCCATGCTTTTCTGCCATTCTGCCGTCGAATAGATCGAACAGCTGCCCCATGATAATTACACAGATGGCCCAGGCAAAGTAGTTTTGATAGGTCAACACCAGGCTGGTAATACCGCAGATAAAATTCAGGGTTGAGAGGATATCGGCATAGAGCCGGTTGGGGACGAACTTGAAGACGATGGATGCCGTGGCCAGGATGATGACGCCCACCAGCACCTCATCGCTGATATTATATATCGTTGGAATATCGACAATACTATCGAGCAACGCACAGAAAATGACCAGCCCGAAACAGATTATCGTCTTGATCTTGCCGAAATTATTGGCAGCACCTGAGGTCTTCAGCATAGTCAGAACCCGGCGAGCCAGAAACTGACCTAAGAGCTCGATGATCACCAGCACCCAGATCAATTTGACTGAAATGATTCCTTTGTAGGCAAAAGCAATCAACGGCGGCAGGTAGGTCAGTTTGTCACAGAGCGGATCGAGCCACTCTCCAAGTTTTGAACCAAGATTGCACTGTCTGGCAATGACTCCGTCAACACCGTCGAGTATGGCAGCGAAAGTGAAGATGATGATGGCAATGTTTTCATGTCCGCCGAAAAAATAGAGAAACAGACCGATCATAGCCATGACCGTTCGCCAGTAGCAGACCGAGTTGGGATGCAGCAGCCAAAGATGGTTGTGAACGAAGTCCTGCAGCGGCTTTTTATTGATCGCCCGTGAAAACCAGATGTAAAATCCGACTCCCAGCAGCACTGCAAATATAATGACTGAAATTCTTTCCATGTCGTTATGTCGTTGCGTTATCGTCTCTTCAGCTTTGCTTAAGCAAGAGGAGGTCGGTCTCTATTGCTGTTTTCATCGGTTAATTCCATCTGAGCTTTCAGGATGATCTCAGGTGGTCGAGCCTATGGAATGAAGCAGCAAATCTTCCAGAGTTGCATAGTCGAGGGCAGATTCATGGGTGGCCATCAAGTCCACTGGCGGCGCCATCCCGTGCTCAAGTGCCTCGCGCCAGCGTGGCGCACAGAGGCACCAGCGATCCCCTGGCTTTAGTCCCTCAAATCCGTAGAGCGGCATCGGGGTGCTCAGATCGTTGCCAACCCGTTTTGAGAAATCTAGAAATTCCTCGGACACCACTACGCAGACCCCGTGTACCCCGACGTCTTCCGCAGTTACTTTGCAACTGCCCTCCCGGGTAAACCCGGTAAGCGGGTCCAAACTGCAGATCTGCAGAGGGGTTCCCAATACATTTTTATGATCAGTCATATTTGTTCAGTCTAATTATCTGATTTTTTATTTCTTTTTCGACACCCCTCCCTAGGCATTTGTCCAGGGAGCTGCTCCGGCCAAGGTACAACATGGGTATCCCGAGGTCAATTCATTGAAACACTAAAGAAGTTAGACATCTTTTCTTTTATGACAATCGCAAATATGTTAGGCTGATACAGGCGTTATCTAAAGCGGATCCTGACAGCAGACATTCATCAACAGCTTCGATGGGGAGTCAACATGCCGGTAATCACGCTCAAATACAAAGATACGGTGCTGGACAGATATCAGATTGGAATCGGCCAAACCCTTAGCATTGGGAGAAATGAGTCCAATGACATCGTCATAGACAACCTGGCTGTCTCTTCAAACCACGCGAGAATCGAATCGGTATCCGCCAGCTTTATCATCAAAGATCTGCAGAGTACCAACGGCACCTTCGTCAATGAAAAACTGGTTTCCGCCCACGGTCTGAGAAATAATGACATCATCCTGATCGGTAAACACACGCTGCTCTTTGATCGATCCGACCTCGATCAGCAGACTGATCACCAAGAGACTGAAGATCTCGATGAGAAAACCCGTTACCTAGACACTGCCGAGTATCGTAAGCTGATAGAAAAGGCGAAGGGAGACCCCAAGCATAGCCCCTCCTACATGGGCACAGCGGTGAGCCGCGACTACAGCGGCGGCCTGTTTTCCAGGATCTGGCGAAGAATCTTCGGCTGAGCGCTACTCAGACAAAAACCTGTTGAGCTTCTTCTTGACGCTGTGGCCGAATCGGCCAAGGTCACTGCGCCCAAGTTCCTCTTTCAATGACAACAGATAGTAGTGATCCGGAACGATCTGCAGTCCGCGTCTGACATATACCTCCGCCGTTTTATAATCAAAACCGCGAAAGGCCTCATCGGCCATCTTTGCATAGCCATCGGCAATATCTTTATACCCTTTACGGACCAGCGCGTTGTTCGGCTCCAGGCGGGCTATCTCCTGGTAATAGAAATAGGCTGAATCATTGGCAGGGGTGGATAATTTGTTCGCCTCCAGGCACAGTCGGGCTTTCTCGGAGAGCTCGAAAATATGCTCCTGACGCTCTCGCTCGATGCGGTTTCTGACCTCGATCAGGCGCCGATAATTGGGAATGACACTCAACCCGTCGGCAGCGTATTCTTCGGCCCTACCGAACTCCTTGTCAGCAAGGGATTCTTCTGCCAGCTGGCTGTATTTTTCGCAAATCATTGTAAGTCCTTTAATCGCAACATTGTCATCAGGGGCAAGAAACAAAATCTCATTGAAATAGGCCTGGGCGCTCTGTCCCTCCGGCTGAATCAGGCGCCCCTGCCGCATGGCTTCCCAGGCTCTGGCGTGCAGAGAACTCAGCTGTTTTTGTTTTGCCAGGTCGTCGGCTTGTGCTTCGAAACCGAGGGTCCGGGCGCCCACCTCGAGCTGAGTGGTCTGAGAGGATCTCGAGCCCGGCGAACCAGGTGCTTCGTCCTGGGACAGAACCGGCCTTGACCCCACACCCTGAGTGGATTCAGACAGGTTCTTCTTTTTTTTCAACTCCTTTTTCTTGAGAACCGGCACCTTGTTGGATTTCAGTGCCAGGTTCTGGGCTGGCGGAGCTTCCTCAGCCGCCGGCTTAAATGATTCAGGTACAGTTTGTACTATCTCATCCAGCTCAGATTCCAGGGGTTTGGGGGCAGCCGACTTTGTTTCCGGCCCCACTGCAGCGCCTGACAGTGCCTCAGCGTCGACCTTTTCTTCTACAATCTCCTGGCGCTCAAGAGTATCGGCAGCCGACTCTGGTTCCGGCCCCACTGCAGCACCCGCCAGTGCCTCAGCATCGACCTTTTCCTCTACAATCTCCTGGCGCTCAACAATCTCGGCTGCAGGTCTCATTTCTTCCAGAATCGGCTTTTTCACCACCTCTTGGGTCACCGACGATGGTGTCACCTCGTCTTGTTGATCCGGTGAGGTGCGAATAAATATAATTGAGACAAGCAGCATTAAGGCTGCTCCGGCAACCACAAAAGGAATAGCAACCCGTCTCCGGTCCGGTGCCTCCCGGATCAACAGATACTTATCAAGCAGCCATTGTCTACCCCTCGACCAGTAGAGCTTGATAAAGTGCGATGGTGGGCGATGCAGCAACATCGCTGTCTTATCTTCCGGCCTCTGACCTTCCTGGGGTCGACCTTCCCGGACGATGGAGATATTGGCCTGGTCGCGCTGGTAGTGTCCCTCCCCTTCGATTCTGAGCACCTCACCAACCTGTTTATGCTCAGTTTCATACTCTTCTGCAAAGAGCCCCCTTATCGATCCCTTCAGCAGCCGATAGCCGCTCCGCTGCTGCATTTTAAAGAGAAGATCATCGATATCGGACTGCATCTGAGCACAGCTCTGATACCTCCGGTCGACCTCAACCGCAAGCGCCTTGTCGAGAATATGGTGAAGCGCAGGGTCCAACTCAGGCAGAATGGCTTTCAGGTTGTCATATTCGGCGGTCAAACACTTTCTGATCAGCTCGGCGGTGTCGCCTTGATACATCCTCCGCCTGCTTACCATTTCATAGAGCAGAATGCCGATTGAAAAGATATCCGATCGGGAGTCAACATGTTCACCGGAGAGCCGTTCCGGCGACATATAGGAAATCTTACCCTTTACCACTCCTTCTCTGGTTTTGTTATCGAACAGCTCTGCCTTGGCGACGCCGAAATCGAGGATTTTTACCTTACCGTCATAGGTGATGAATATGTTATGAGGGGTCAGGTCCCGGTGTACGATATTGAGTGGTCTATGCTGCAGATCATTCAGGTTATGGGCATATTCCATTCCCTCACAGATTTTCGAGCCTATAACCAGCGCCTCACCCAGTCCAAAAAGTTCTCCGTATTCCCTGGCCCGAACCATCACCGAGTGCAGGTTCTTGCCGAACAGGTACTCCATGGCCAGAAAATATTCGCCGTCGATCTCACCGAAATCGTAGGTGGCTGCAATGTTATCGTGCTGGAGCAGGGCCGCCAGACGGGCTTCCCTGATGAAGATATCGACCATTTCCCGGTCGCTATTGTGCTCTGCCAGAAGTTTCTTGATAACTATAAGTTTCTCGAAACCCTTGTCCCTGGTCAGCATACCGCGAAACACTTCGGCCACGCCACCGGCACCAATCTGATCAAGCAGCAGGTATTTGTCACCGAAGCGTCTCGGCTTTACCACACTCATCCGCTACTCCGCCGATGCCAGGAGGAAGGCGCGCTCCCAATCCAGTCGGTCATGGTCACCCGGGTGAAACAGTGTATAAAATGATTGCCCGCATCATCCATTTCTATTATCATTTCGTCGATAATAACAACGTTTTCAATCTTATACACTCAAATTTCAAATTGCGGCGCAACACCTGCTGATCTGATAACCCCGGACAATGAAACCAGCCTTTCAAGTCAGCGCTTGTTGTGAAAGTGACAGGGGATTAGTACGTTCTTATAATGAGGATGCCTGTCTTGTCAATAATGATGATGGCTACTTCCTGGTAGCCGACGGTATGGGGGGCGAAGCTGCCGGAGAACTGGCGAGCGCCTTTTTTCGGGATACGGTTGTCGAACTTTTCTCCGCCACTCCGAAACACTGCCTTACCGATGACTCTTTAAACGAGCTGGTTGTAGAATGTTTTCAATCAGCCCATGAGCGAATCTTGTCCCATGTCGACCAGGAGCCCTCGCACAAAGGCATGGGGTGCACTGCTGAACTGCTGGTCTTCCAGAACAACCGCATCGTCATTGGCCATGTCGGCGACAGCAGGACCTATCGGCTGCGCAACTCGGAGCTCGTCCAGCTCACCACCGATCATTCATTTGTACAGGAACAGGCTGATCTTGGCATAATCAGCCAGGAACAGGTTGACAACCATGCCCTGAAAAACCTTATCCTCAGGGTGGTCGGCAGTGGTGAGAAGCTGGAAGTCGACATGATCGGCAGCGACATACAGTCCGGCGACGTCTTTTTGCTCTGCACCGACGGTCTGTCTTCGATGGTGGCCAAGGAACAGCTGGTGGAAATTCTTTCTTACGAGTTGGTTCCCGAGATCAAAGCGACCATGTTAATTGACCAGGCCAACAGCAATGGAGGCAAAGACAATATAACCGCTGTCCTGGTCCAATTCAGCACTCCCTAGTGGTGCAGCCGCAGCCCCTTTCTTCCTGACTGGAGTGAATAATCAATTTTAAAGGCAACTACAGGTAATTGCTAAGCTCGATCAAATTACCGTCTGGATCGCGGATATACACCGAGACTATCGGCCCCCTGGCACCGTTTCGTTGCACAGGCCCCTCCTCCACCGAAACACCGCACCTAAGCAGGCGTTCGACCAGGGTCTCGATTGGAGTTTCGGCAATAAAGCAGAGATCCGCCGAACCAGTTGTTGGACGCCTGGCACATGGTTGAAACTCTGCACCGGACTGGTGTAGATAAATTTTCTGATTGCCGAGTTTCAGACTTTTTCGCTTGTCACCGAAGGTAATGACCTCGAGTCCGAGAACCCGGCGATAGAACTCGCAGGTTGCGGCAATATCCTTTACTGTCAAAACAAAATGATCAAGCGCCTGAATCCGCATGTCTTTTATCTCCGGATGGTCGTTATACACAGCGTCACAAGTCCAATCAATCCCATCAGGCGGTGGTTGCTCACAACCTCCGCCGGCTCCTCGCTCGCGCCTTGCCGGAATGGGCGCCTTGAACATATGACGCCATGTATAGTTAGTTCAGATCCAATCTTACTCGTCTGCTTAGCAAACAACAAGCACCCCCAAGTTGACCGATGCCGAGATTGACAGCCTCGTCGCTATTGGGTAGGAAGATGTTTTGAACCCTTCGTTTTCTAATCCTACCTCACCACCCCAAAAATAGGACGAGCCATAGTCATGAGAGCTGTAGTGCAGAGAGTTTCCCGGGCAGCCGTCTTGGTGCAGGACCAAACAGTCGGGTCAATTGGTGACGGCCTTGTCGTTCTGCTGGGGATCCATACAGATGACGGCGACCAAGAAGCCCGCTGGATGGCAGATAAAATAGTCAACCTGAGAATATTTGCTGATGAAGGCGGTAAAATGAACCGCTCCCTGGTCGATATCGGTAAAGAGATGCTTATTGTCTCGCAATTCACCCTTTACGGGGACTGCAGAAAGGGCCGGCGGCCAGGCTACTCGACTGCAGCTCCGCCTGAAAAGGCTGAACCAGTTTACCATTATTTCATCGAACTGGTGAAGAATCACGGAATCAAAGTTGCATCGGGCCGATTCCAGGCGATTATGGAAGTAAGCATCACCAACAGTGGCCCGGTTACCCTGCTGCTCGATTCCGACAAATTATTCTGAGCCGCTCAACCGACAAACCTGAGAAGACAGTCATGCAGAACACTATGGAATCATCCATCGCCGGCTTTAAGCTGCAACGCCACGAATACATCGAAGAGATAGGCTCTGATGTTCACCTGTTCGAACACCTGGCGCTTGGCTGCCCGCTGGTCGCCATAAAAAACAGCGACACCAACAAGACCTTTGCGGCAGCTTTCAACACCACCCCGACTGACTCCACGGGAGTGGCCCATATTCTCGAGCATTCGGTACTGATGGGGTCGCAGAAATATCCGGTCAAAGACGTGTTTGGCGAAATGAATAAAGGTGGATTGATGACCTTTCTGAACGCCATGACCGGGTCTGACATTACCTACTACCCCTTCGCCACACGCAATCTGAAGGAATACTTCAACCTGATGGATGTCTATTGCGACGTGGTTTTTAATCCGCTGCTTGATCCCGAAACCTTCGAGCAAGAGGGCTGGCACTATCACAAGGAAAGCCTGCAGAGTCCACTGCAGTTTCAGGGCGTGGTATTCAATGAAATGAAAGGGGCCTTCTCGGATCCGATCAGGCTCATATTCCATCATATCTTCGGTGGCCTGATGCCTGGATCCACCTATGCCCATGAGTCCGGTGGAGACCCCAGTGTCATCCCCGATCTCAGCTATGAACAATTCTGCGACTTCCATCGGAATCATTATCACCCCAGCAACTGCACCCTTTTTGTCTATGGGGACGCCCCACTGGAAGATGAGCTCAATTTTCTCAATGACCGTTTTCTCAGCCGTTATCAATCCAGGGAAGAGCGATCCCAGGTCGACCTTGGGGCCATGATCAAAAGTCCGGTGACCATTGATGACTGCTACGGTGTCGAATCGGCCGACCTGGACGATCGTACCTACCTGGCAGTCGGGACTCATGTCGGGACGGTGGCTGACCGGGAGCAGAACGGAGCCTTCCAGATCATCGCCAACATCCTTTTCAACTCGGATGGATCACCGCTCAAGAACAAAATTCTCTCCAGCGGGATCTGCAAGGATTTTGGTGGCCTCTATCTGTCTTCCTCATGTTTCAATACGGTGATGATCACCTATCTGGTGGGCAGTGAAAAAAAACATCTGCAGACCTTTACCTCGTTGTATCAACAGGCCTTGGAAGACTTGGTCAAATCGGGCCTGGCCCAGGATCTGCTGGTGGCCGAACTGAACAAATATGAGTTTGGTGTCCGCGAGGATGCGAGCAAGGCCCAGCGCGGCCTCGATCTGCTCAGCAAATCCCTGGCCGCCTTCAAATACGGCACCGACCCATTCGAAGCACTGCAGACCGAAGAGGTGCTCAGATCTATCCGTGAAAAGGCTCTGAATGAAGGTTACTTCGAAGAACTGATTGAAGCTTACCTGGTTGACAACCCGGCAACGGTAACCGTAGTGCTTGAGCCCGATCCCGAGAAAATCAGGCGGACGGCACTGCAAGAGCAGGAGCGCATCGATAAATACGAGAGCGGACTGGAATCCGAGGCCCTTGAATCACTGGTGGCGCGTACCAACGAACTCATAGCAAGACAGCAACAGGCCAATGACGATGAAACCCTGGCCAGACTTCCGCAGCTAAAACTGGGTGATCTGCCAGACAAAGTTGAATTTCACACAACCAGGCCTGAAGAGCTGTTTGGCCGGCAGACCCTTATCAACGAACTGCCGACCCATCGCATTTCCTATCTAGACATTGGTTTCGATCTCTCCAGCCTGCCCGCCGACTATCTTCCCATGCTCGATATTTTTGGCACGATCATCACTGAAATTGGCACCAGTCGGCTCGACTATATGCAGTTTGCCAAAGAAATCGCAACCTGCACCGGCGGCCTTAACCATTCGATCAACACCTATACGACCTTCGGCAAGCCGGAGTCGGTGAGGCCCATATTGTGGATCAACGCAAAGATGTTGCCGGAATATCTGGAAAGAGGGATCGATCTCCTCACCGAACTTTTCTCCGATTTATCTCTGCGAGATCGGGTTCGCATTGCTGAAATCGTTCGGCGGGAATTTGCCTGGGCTGAACACAGTGCCCAGAGCGAGGGCTATGGGCTGGCATCGACTCGCGTTTTTTCACACCTCAGCCCGGCAGGCAGATATCAGGAGCAATACAGCGGTGTTACCGCCTACCGCATCCTCAAAGAGCTGGCCCTCAATTTTCAGAGCCAGGAAGAGTCATTTCTGGCCCTGCTCGAGCAGACGGCTCGGATAGTGCTCAACCGGGCCAATATGGTTATCTCCTTTACCGGAGAGAACGCAGAAATCGAGCGCTTCAAGACCGTCGGCCAGCGTTTTGTCGACGCGCTTCCCGATCAGTCTCGTGAAACTAGTCTTCCACCTGCTCTCGAATCTGCGCGCAACGAGGCCTTCATTACCGCCGCCGAAGTTGTCTTCGCGGTCCAGGGTGGCAATCTGTTCGAGTCGGGCAGCGGCTACAAAGGCTCTTTTGAAGTCCTTAAAACCTACCTCTCCCGTGACTATCTGTGGAACAGTGTCCGCCAGATCGGCGGTGCCTATGGCTGTTTCATCCAGTTCAGCTCGATCACCGGCAACCTGGCGATGATAAGTTATCGCGACCCCCAGGTCAGGAAAACTTATGAAGCCTACGATCGACTTCCCCAGGTGGTCTCGGACATACAACTCTCCCGACCGGCTCTCGAGCAGCTGATCATCGGCACATATGGGAATTTTGATCCCCATCAGAGCGCTGCCGCCAAAGGTATAACCGCACGAAACGAGTATTTGTGCGGGATCACCCCCGAACAAAAAAGACAGCGACTGCAGGAAATCACCGCCACCACCATTGAGGACCTGCGATCATTCGCTGCTCAGATGGGGGTAATGACAGAGAATCGGTACCGGGCTATCATCGGCAATCGGGCAAAAATTGAGGCTGACAGCGATCTATTCGATTCGATTTTGGAACTCTGAGAATAGTTTCAGTTTTTCGCTGCCCGGCGGATAAACTTCTTCTCCTTCACCAGCCACGGATAGATCCGTTCATCATGGACCCCCATCGGTCCTTCCATAATCACGAGCATATCAGTCGCGTCAGGTTCCGGCAGTTCATCAGCGGCCCAGAATCTCGTGCAGCTCAGAGTGTAAACTCGTTGGGCAGCCCATCTGCTTATCATGCCACGCCCCTCAAAAGGGACGCGCTGCAGCCAGTGAATATGCATTTTTGTAAAGGGACGGGGGTCAGTTGACGGCAGGACCATAATGGAGCCCGCCACGGCTCCAGAGCTTGTTGAGATTACGCTCGGTATTTATTGGCGAGCCGCTGCCGAGGTTACGTTCGAAAATTTCACCATAATTACCGACCTGGTTGATAACCCGGAGTACCCAGTCATCGGACAGTCCGAGCCCTTTTCCTTTAATGCCTTCGAGACCGAGCAACTTCCTGATAGCAGGGTTGGTACTTGCTTTCATGGCCTCGATATTGGCAGAGGTCAAACCTTCGTCTTCTGAAATTTTAAGGATGAATAGAACCCAGCGGATGATATTGAACCAGCCGTCATCGCCTTGACGTACCGCCGGCCCCAGCGGTCTTCTGGTAACAGTTTCCGGGAGGATCCGGAAATTTTCGGGCTTCGCTAACTGCATCCGCAGAAAAAGCAACCGCGACAGGTTGCCGCTAACCACCTTACACTGGCCCGACTGGACGGCATCGAAAAAACCATCCGGACCATTGAACTCAACATTCCTGTATACCAGGTTGTGGCTTGAAAAAAAGTCCTCGAGTTCACCGTACTCAGGATCCTCAGGGTCACGGCAGATGGAGCTGTTGTCAAGCTCCAGCACACTGCTAACCCCTTCTTCCACCGGCACCATAAATCCCTCACCGTCATAAAAACTGACGCCGCAGAAATCGATACCGACGGAGGTGTCATAACTCAGGTTCCACTCCATATTCATCGACAGAAGATCGACTTCACCGGAGAGTATCGACGTGATAGAGTCATTTTTATTGAGCGGCACAAACCTGACCTTGCTACCGTCGCCAAAAATGGCGGCGGCTACGGCTCGGCAGATATCGACATTGAGACCTTGCCAGGTGCCCTCCGGGTCGGCTTTTGAAAATCCGGGCAGATCGGACGACACCCCGCAGAGCAATTCATCACGGAGTCGCACCTGTTCCAGCGTAAATGCCGATGCCGCAACCTCCGACAGCAGCAGCGTGAGTGCTGCCGCGATGACCAGCCGCACAGTGCGGCCTCGGTTTCCCATCCTCATCATTTACCCGAATCTCCTACCTGTGACTCATTTTTGTCCACTGCTAAACTTAACAGCAAGAAGGACTGCTGTCCAGAAGCAGCGGCCATTTTCTGATGCTGGTTGTCGATGGGGTGCTCGCCGTATCTCCAATTAATGATTATACTGGACCACCAATGTCCTGCCCACTTTGCATAAGGAGCGAAGAAGACTGTCGAAGCCAACATCAGCGGCACCTTTCACTTCACTCACAATTTGACTTTCAGAACCATCTGTATGAGAGCTAATCCACGGATCGCCGCGATTACAATTCTTTGCGAACTAGACAAAACAAGGCTACCGGTATCCGTATTTTTCGAGAAGATCGATCGCTCCACAGATCTCGAACCAAAAGACAGGCAACTGACCAGGAAGATAGTCTACGGGGTCCTGAGAAACCGAGACTATCTGGATTATCTACTCGAGCTGTTGTGCCGACAACCGCTGAATAAAACGAAACCGTTTGTTCTTCAGGCCCTGCGCAGCGGCCTGTTTCAGATTTTTTTTCTCGACAGAATCCCCCCCTCTGCCGCAGTGAACGAAACGGTGAAGGCGGTGAAAAGCAAAAGATTTCCTACTCAGGTGCAGGGATTCGTTAACGGCCTATTGCGGGAATCAATCCGCCGGAAAACTGACCTGCCCGGACCGGGGGAGTCAGACGCCGCCGGTCGGCCGGTATTAAACCATCCGCCCTGGCTGACCGACCGCTGGCAAAAACAGTATGGCAGAGACGAGATGATAAGGATCTGCCGTCACAACAACCTCGAACCTCTGCTCTGTCTCAGGACCGACTCAGGCGAAGATCAAGCACGACTGCGCCAAAAACTCACCAGCCAAGGCATCGAAGCGGTCAATGGCAGCTACGCCCCGAATTGTCTAATTCTCCCCACATACCGCGGAAAGACAAATGATATCATCGGCATAGACCAGGGCATCGTCCAGGTACAGGGCCAGGCTTCCCAACTCGCCTCACTGTTGCTGGCCCCATTTCCCCCTGGCCTCTCCTGTCTGGATGGCTGTGCCGGGGTGGGTGGGAAAACCACCCACCTGGCGTCTCTTCTGAACAGCGAAACAAGCAAGCTGACCGCTGTCGAACCGGACCCGCGCCGCTACCGACTGCTTGAGCAGAACCTCCAGAACCGGCACCACCACTGCCGGGTGATTACCTGTAACCAGAGTCTGCAAGAGTTCGCCGGGACCGGACCCGCCGCTTTTGATCGTCTGCTCATTGATGCCCCCTGTTCGGGAACCGGAGTCATAGGCAAAAACCCTGAAATTCGCTGGAACAGACGCGAGGATGAATTACTCGCCAATCACGCCAGGCAAATCGAGTTGCTGAATCTGGCCGCTCAACTGCTCTCTCCCGGTGGAATCATGGTGTATGCCACCTGCTCCATCGAAGCTGAGGAAAATACAAGTGTGGTCGAGCAGTTTTTAACCGCCAATCCTGACTTTACCCGAACCGATTGTGGCGAAATACTTCCGCCCTCGTGTAAAAACCTGATCCGTAACGGCTATTTTGCCCCGCTGCCAGATTGGGGTATCGATGGTTTTTTCTGTGCTCGCTTGAGCAAAAAGTGATAATTCGTTTTTTCTTTACGGTCGCCATTATCCTGGAGTACATTCGGTCTTATTTTATCGATATTCATTGCCACATAAGTCCAAGGCGCCCAGCCGGTTTAGGCGCCAGTGATGAGCCGGCGAACGCGGGGAGCAACCACCGCAGCGAACAACGCCTACTGATGGGATGGATTGGACTCTTGCCCCTGGGTAACGCAGCAGCTAAACATCTACTGAGAGTTGAAACATCATGGCAGAAATAAGAAGCACCATAGACATGGTCATGGAAAGAGCAGCCCGGCTTGCCGCCGAAGCAGAAGAGAGTTCCGGGGACGAGGCTCTCGCAAATGAAGGGATGCGCATGGCGGCAGCCTATCTCAACGGAGAAGGGGAAAATCTGCTGGAACAGCTGAAAAGCAAAGCTCCGGAAGAACAGATGATCATTCGGGGCGGAATGGCGAGAACAATGCTGAGAAATATTGTGCTGCCCCGTGATCAAGAGATTTCCGAGCAAACCCTGCTCAGTCTCAACGGCCTGCAGGAACTCAGCGGCAACTCCACGGATATCGCAACCATCTGCTCGGAACTCAAACAGATTCTCGAGCAATATGGGCAGCACCGCGAGCAGGTGAAACAGCAATTTGACGAATCGATCCTCAATCAGCTCAAGATGCAGCTCCAACAGCAGGGGTTGGCGGTAGATGATGAGATGGCACTGAATCCGACCATGCACCCGCAATACCAGGAGGAATGGTCCCGGACTTCAGCTGAGTTGAACAACCAGTACAACGATGCCCTGGATCAGCGCAAAGAGCTGATCGGCCAGCGTTTCGGGATTTAAAATGTCACCACGCCCTAGAACAGCGGTAACGATCGATTACGAATCTCGAATTGAAACGCTCAAAACCCGTCTGAGAAGAAAAAAGATCGATGCTATCCTGATCAGCCGGCCTGAAAACCGGCGCTATCTCAGTGGTTACAGACCACCTGATCACGGCATCAATGAAACTTCGGGATTGCTGTTTATCCCAGCCCGGGGCCGTGCCCGGCTGCTCACCGATTTCCGTTACCAACTGCAGGCCGAGGCAGAAACATCACTTACTGTCACCCTCTACCAGAAGGGCGTGATTGGACTGCTTAACGACCTTGTCAGCCAAAGCAAAGCCAAACGTTTCGCCTTTGAGAGCCACTACACCCTGCATAGCTTCAGTCTCAAACTTTCGACACTGGCGGAGAAACACAAAATAGAGCTGGTGCCTGTCACCGATTTGATAGAACGGCAGCGGATTATAAAGAGCGAAGAAGAAATAAAGTTGATGCGGCGTTCTACAGCGCTGAATGAGGACGTTTTTCTCTTCATCTATGATCGGATCACTGCCGATATGACAGAGGTAGAGACGGCCTCGGCCATCGAGTCGAGGATGCGTCAGTTAGGGGCGGAGGGGCCGAGCTTTAGCACCATTGTTGCTTCCGGGGAAAACGGCGCCTTACCCCATGCAGTCCCGTCGGAGAAGGTCATTGGTCAACATTCTGCCGTCACCATCGATATGGGCCTGGTTCTGGATGGCTATTGCTCGGACATGACAAGAAATTTCGTGGTCGGCAACCCTGACAAGACCTACACGAAAATCCACAGAATTGTAAGAAAAGCCCAGTTGGCCGGCATTGCTGCAATAAAGCCCGGAATCCAGATGAAAGACGTGGACCGGGCCGCCAGGAAAATCATTGCCGACAGCGGTCATGGTAAATATTTCGGGCATGCGCTCGGGCACGGCGTCGGGCTTGCCGTCCATGAAGCTCCGAGCCTTTCTTTCAGAAGCCGACGACAACTCAAACCGGGAATGATCATCACCGTCGAGCCGGGAATCTACATACCGGGCTGGGGCGGGGTACGGCTGGAAAATATGGTTGTGGTTCGTGAAGATGGCTGTGAATTGCTGAATAACGATACCACCTTTCTCGATATATAAGCTGCTGCAACAGAGAAGACTCACCTTAGAGACAAAGTCAGTCAATATGAGACAATTCGTAATTGATGAGTTATCGATACTGGAACGAGATAATCTAGATTCCTATCTGAAAAGAACCCTCGCACCAGGGCCGATGGCCGGCATTTTCTGGATCAAGCTGCCCGACGATCTTTTGGCTGAAGCGCAGCGCGGACATGAACAGTGCGGCCCTTTCTACCTGGCGGTGGAGATTGAGGAGAAACGGATCTGTTTCGAGCTGCTGGTGCGCTCGAAAACCAACCTGCACTGTACCTGTATCGCCTACGCCACCCCGGTCCAAAGAGAATTCGTCCTCGCTTTCATAGATAGAATGCTGGCCGAAGAACAGATCAAGGCCTAAGCGACAGCAGCGGCCGATAGCTGGTAATTGGGCTGGCTACAGAAACGCCAGCCCTTCCCTGGCAACCTCCCCCGAATTCACCGCTGGTGATGGTCTGCGGCCTAGCGCTCCTGCCTGGCCGGCACCACCAGCAGACGGGGAATCAAGACCTCCTGGGGCTGCACCAGAATGAACTCGATGCAGCGGGCGATATCGTCGGCTTCAATCAGGCCGTTTTCAGGCTTGAATTTCTTTTCTTCGGGCCAGTGGCTAAACAGTTCCGTCTTGGTTCTACCGGGCTCGATGGCCGTTACTTTTACCCCGGTGCCGGCAAGCTCCATTCTCAGGGCGTCGGTCAGTGCCTCGACCGCAAATTTTGTTCCATTGTAGGCACCGATTTCCGCAAAGGCTTTCAATCCAGCCAGGCTGGAGGAGTTGATCAGAAATCCGCTGCCCTGTTTCTTCATAGGACGAAGAGCCAGGTAACTCATGCGCACCACCGACTCGAAATTGAGACGGACCATTTCACACAGCACCTCGATATCGACCTCGTCGATGGCACCGATCTGCATGACCCCGGCGTTGTTGAAGACGATGTCGACCCTGCCGAACTCTGAGAAGGCCTTGTCCAGAATCTGCTGCGGCGTCTCCGGATCGATCATATCCCCGACCACGCAGACAGCGCTCTCGAGTTCTGCAGCCAAATCCTCCAGCTTGTCTTTGCTTCTTGCATTGAGGACAAATTTCACCCCGGCCTGATTCAGTCTTCTGGCAGTGGCCCTGCCGATACCCGAGCTTGCTCCGGTAATCACCATTATCTTATCTTTCAGATCCATAGCTGTCCTCCCGCTGATTGATTTGATGGTACAAATATGACTTCTTCGTAATTAGCTATACTACACGTATGACAATTTGACTGGCGAACGGATGAACCGGTAAGAATCTACAGATCTTCCTCGACTAGAGCCAGTTTGGGTCAATTGCATGTATTTTTCAAGCCATTTCTGTTATATTGGTGCATATGAAGTATTTCTTGAATCTACTTATCCTGGCGCTCATCCTGGGCGGCTGTGCAACCAGTCCCACCGGCCGCAGCCAGCTCATGCTCGTATCGCCCGAACAGGCCATTGTCGGCTCCCGGGAAGCCTATACTCAGACCATTCAGCCACTGGAAAAAAAGGGCAAAATAAACTCCAATCCGGTGGTTGCTGATCGAGTCGAAACCATCACCGGTCGCATCATCTATCAGGCCATAGAACTCTACCCCCATACCCGAAACTGGGACTGGTCCATCAAAGTGATAGACGATCCCGAAATGATCAATGCCTGGTGCATGGCTGGAGGGAAGATGGCTATCTACACGGGACTACTTGACAAAGTCGACCCCACCGATGATGAGCTGGCCCAGGTGCTGGCCCATGAAATCTCCCATGCGCTGGCCAATCACACGGCAGAAAGGATGTCTGTGGCCATGGCCTCCCAGCTCGGAATTATGGGCATCGGCATAGCAACCAGAAACAATGATTACGGCAGAGCTGCATTAACGGGCAGTGCCTTGGCGGCAGCGCTTGCCATTCAACTGCCGAACAGCAGGTCTTCTGAAACAGAGGCCGATATGATGGGACTGGAGCTGGCCGCCCGGGCCGGTTACGACCCCAGGGCCGCGGCTACACTCTGGCAGAAGATGGAAAAGGCAGGCGGCAGCGGACCGGCGGAGTTTCTCTCAACCCATCCGTCGCCGGGAAACAGACAGAATAGTCTGAAGATGGCCGCCCCGGAGTATATGGTTCTCTACCTGGATCCAAAACCCAGGCCTGTTTATCAATTTAAGGATTAGACGGCTATTATAAATGCAAGTCGTCACCACCCACAAAAACAGCGATTTCGACGCCCTCGCCTCGGTCATCGGGGCAACCATGCTCTATCCGAATTCGGTGGGGGTAATACCAACCTCGGTCAACAACAACGTTGCCAAATTTCTTTCCACCCATAAAACGGCCTTTAACATTATCCTTCCCAGTGAAGTCAAGTTCGATCAGGTCAGCCGGCTGATTGTCGTCGACACCGATCAGTGGCGGCGCCTGGACCGGATGGAAAAACTCAGGGATCGTGACGATGTGGAAATCCTCCTTTGGGACCACCATACGAACGGAGGTGATATCGAAGCTGACTTTCGCTGCCAGGAGCCGGTCGGCGCCACCGTTACGCTTCTGGTCAGGGAGATGAAGAGCCGGCAGATGGATCTCAATCCGCTTGTCTCAACTGTATTGCTGATTGGCCTTTATGAGGATACCGGCCATCTCAGTTATCCGTCCACCACCGCCGAAGACGCCGCAGCTGCTTCCTATTTGCTCGAGAATGGGGCCGATCTCAACGTCGCCGCATTTTTTCTGAATCCACCTTATGAAGAAGTGCAGCGTGATATTCTGCTCTCCATGATGCGGGATACCGAAAAGATAACGCTTAACCACCTGACCATCGGCATAAACATTCTCAAACCAGACAAAAAAGTTCCGATGCTGGCTGCCATTGTCAGCATGTACCGCACTATCATTAATGCCGATGCTGTGTTCGTCATTTGTGTGAACGACGAAAAATCGTGCACCATCATAGGGCGCAGCGGTGCCACTCGGATGATCAATGTCGGGAAAATCCTCAAACACTTTGGCGGCGGAGGCCATCCCGGAGCAGGCTCGGCCACCACCAGAAACGGTGAGTACCCGCCCAGTCAGATAAAGGAGAAACTCATAGAGCTCATCAAAAAAACCAAAGTAGGCGGGGTCACCATTGCCGATCTGATGTCATTTCCGGTAACCTTCGTTAAAGGTTCGACGCCGATGCACAAGATCAGGGATATGATGCAGAATCAAAAGATCAGAGGAATCCTGGTCGGCAATGAAGACCACCTGGAAGGTATTATCGTACTCTGGGATCTGAAAAAATTGAAGCTGGACAAACAGTGGAAAAGCCCGGTCAAAGCCTTCATGGGACGAGATGTGGCAACGATTCCGCCCTACTACAAACCGGCACAGGCTGCTCAGTTAATGATCGAAAAAAATATCGGTCACCTGCCGGTAAGCCATAACGACAAGATAATCGGCATTGTCACCCGCACCGACATCTTGACCTACCTCTACAACCTGCTTCCCGATTGATCGGCCTGTCTCTTCAAGGCAACTCCACTGATATCGTCATACATTTTGAAGCGCGGATAACGGTAGCAGCCCGGATCATCTTTCTGCAGCGATCGAACATGATTTCTGACCTGCCTTAACCCGCCGCATTTATAAAGCTGCACAAAGAGCTCCAGGTCAAACAAATTATCGGGGTTGATGCTGGGGGGGAAGAGACCGTCCGAGAAGAGCAGCACATCAGAGACCTTATCGGCCTCAACGGAGCCGGAAGAAACGAATTCCAGAGCTTCATTCTCACCGTTCAGAACTCCGAATTCTCTGTTCATCTTTCCTCTCACAGCAGCGATCTCCCCGGCCAGGTTCTGTTGAATTGTGCCACTGGATCGAGCACCGATCTGCTGCCAGGTCTTGAGTACCTCACGGTCCTGACCAGGCAGTTCGGTCAGCAATTGCCCGCCGCCGTCTCTGTGGATAAGAAGAATCATGCAATCGCCGGTCTGGCACCAGGCTATCGAATCATCGTTGACCTGCACCGCGGCGAAACTGGTGGACCAGAGCTGCTCGCGTTTAACAAGCTCAAGCCCTGTATCGATCATTGCTTCTCTTATGAGCTCGTTGGCCCGGCGGGCTGAGTCGAGAAGATTCCGCTCCGGCTCAGCGGAAAATACCGAGGCAGTTATCCCAGCCGCTTTCTGGCCGCCGCTGGTTAGCTGCGCTGCCGACTGGCGCTGAGCAGAGTAGAGCGTTGTCGCACCATCGCAGACGATGCTGAGCCGATTGACCGCAGCCAGCATATCCTCATTGACCGGGCCACTACCCTGTTCAAGAATTGTTTCATTAACCAGAAAGCCAGGATCGGGCTGTTCTGGAGATGGCGATGGAGGCGAATTTAGAGTGTTCTCGGGAAACAGATACATGATAACCTTCCAATGTTTGATCGACTCGAGCAAGGTTAATGGCCCGAGCGGGTCAAATCAAATTGGAAGATCGGATGGATCGATAAGTAAATAATCAGAAACTTCGATAACAGAAAGCCCGCGACCAAGGCAGCCGTGGGCCTGAATCTGGGAACAGACGACAACCACCTTACTGCACTCAGGAAATAGCCTTTCTCCCGGCGTCAGTTACGCCATATTTACAGCGAACCGGGCTATCCACCAGCCCAGCTTTTTTCAGCGCCGCGATCTTATTGCTGACCACTTTTTTGTCGAGCCCGGTTGCGGACACTATATCTTTTGAGCCGCATGGCGCATCGGAGCCGGCCAAGGCTTCCAAAATCTTTTTCTGTTCTCCTGTCAATTCACTCATTGCTCATCTCCATCTCTTTTCTTCTCTTGGTTAGTTCTGCATGAAGAGCAGATGCCTTTGAACTCCACCCGATAACCGGTTATCCGGTACCCTTTGTCCGAGGCGACAGCCGCAGGATTGACCAGGTTTCGGTCAAATTCGATATTATCCACTCGATGGCATTGCAGACAGAAGATATGATCGTGCGGATGAACGTCTGAATCGAACCGTTTCTGACGGCCACTGATTTCCAGCTTGCCGATTATCCCAGCCTCCGACAGGGTCTCCAGGTTTCTGTAGACTGTTGCCAGACTGATACGAGGCATGAATTTCTTGACCCGCTCATACAGCTCATCGGCAGTGAGATGCTGATGGCTGTCCTGCAGCTCTTGAAGAATGATCTCTCGCTGGCTTGTCATTCTCATGTGCATGAATCACCCCTGTTAATAATGATTATCAATTGTAATTAATTATCACTACCATGTCAATATCGTCTGGCGGCTCTTAAAATAGGCTTGAAAATTTAATGAAAACAATGAAATAAACTAACCATATTCGTCAAAATCAATTTCCTACTTATCGTAGTGTTTATGTCGATCCTCGAAGTCAAAAATTTAAAAAAGTATTACAGGAATGTGGTTGCGGTGGAAGACGTGTCTTTCCGGGTCGAGCAGGGCAGTTGCTTCGGTTTGCTGGGCCCCAACGGGGCCGGCAAAACCACAACCATGGAGATCATCGAAAACATCATCGACCCCACCGGCGGACTGATTTTTTACCACGGAAATCCCCGCGATGAATCGTTCAGGCAGCAAGTCGGTATTCAGTTTCAGCACACCTCGCTGTTAAATTTTTTGACGGTCAAAGAAACTCTGCGATGCTATCGCCAACTCTACAAAAATCCCGAAGAGATCGACTGGTTGATAGAACGATGCAATCTCGAGCCCATACTAAGCAACGCAATAACCAGTTATCCGGCGGTCAGCGTCAGCGGCTGATGCTTGCTCTGGCTCTGGTCAACCGGCCCGAACTGATCTTTCTCGACGAACCTTCAACCGGTCTTGACCCCCAGTCTCGACGCTACTTATGGGACATTGTCGATGAGATAAAAGCGGATGGCAAGACCGTCATCATGACGACCCACTCAATGGAGGAGGCCCAGTATCTCTGTGATACTATCGCCATCATGGATGGCGGCAAGATAATCGCTGAAGGCAGCCCCGCGGAGTTGATCGCCGCCCACTGCCATACCAACACCATCACCCTGCCCAAAAAGTCCGTCGAGAATGTGCTCTCCGACCTAGATCTTGACTACCAGGCGAACGATTCCTCGGTCTTTATACAAACCGCCAACGTTGACGGGGTCTTGTCCCAGCTCATTGACGCCGGGATCGAACTCTCTGAAATGAGCGTCCAGTCGCCCAACCTTGAAGACGTCTTTCTGAGACTGACGGGAAAACAGTTGAGGGATTGAGTATGGCAAGCCTGCAGCGAATCTGGGTAATCTTTCGAGCCAGGAACAAGGAGTTTTTCCGCGACCGGGCTGCCTTCGGCTGGAATTTCGCCTTTCCATTTCTGATCATCATCGGCTTTGGCATCATCTTCAGCGGCGAAAACATGCAGGGTTACAAAATTGGCCTGTTTCCGCAACCGGGCGCCAGTGTAGTCTTTGAAGGTACGACAATTCCTGTCCACTTCCAGAACGACCCTGCGGTTGATTTCATCCCTGTCGCCAATCTCGAGGAAGGTCTGCAGAAACTGACCCAGCATAAAATCGACCTGTTGATCGATGGGCTCTCCAGTCAGCAGCGCTACTGGGTCAATGACGCTTCTCCCAAAGGGGGTATCGTCGAACAGCTTTATCAGGCGGCTCTGGTGCCCGAAGACAGCCATGTTGCCCAGCGAAACTCAATCGATGGTACCAGGGCCCGTTATATCGACTGGTTTTTTCCGGGAATCATGGCCATGAACATGATGTTCTCGGCCCTCTGGGGTGTCGGCTACGTGGTGGTACGCTATCGCAAGAACGGTGCCTTAAAACGCCTCAAGGCCACACCGCTGACCGCCTTCGAGTTTCTCACTGCCCAGATGCTGTCGCGTATTTTTCTGCTGATGTTCACCTTTTCCGTCGTCTGGTTCGGCTCAGACCTGATCTTTGATTTCCGCATGCAGGGCTCACTGCTGCTGTTTCTCTTCACCTTTTTCCTCGGAGGTCTCAGCCTCTGTTCAATCGGTCTGTTCCTCGCTGCCCGGGGAACCAGCGAGGAATTTACCAGCGGTGCGCTCAATTTTATTTCCTGGCCCATGATGTTTCTCTCGGAGGTATGGTTTTCCCTGGAAGGAGCACCCCATTGGGTCCAGCAGCTTTCCTGGTTATTTCCCCTTACCCATCTTCTCAAAGCGGCCCGAAAGGTAATGAACGAGGGCGCAGCGCTGATCGATATCCAACTTGAATGCGGCCTGATGGTCCTCACCACGATGCTGTTTCTGGCAGTGGCCGCCCGCATCTTCTCATGGGTGGAGTAGCCATGCAGATGCCCTTCGTCGATGCCCATCTCCATCTGCAGGACCCCCGGTTCAAGGGTAAGGTCAACGAAGTAATAGGGCGAGCCAAGAACGCCGGTGTTGGCCTGTTCTTCTGCAACGCCATCAAAGAGGAAGATTGGTCGGAGGTCACCGCTCTGGCTGCCGCCCACCGGGAGATCGTGCCTTTTTTAGGAATTCACCCCTGGTTCAGCGACACTGCCGCCAGGGGCTGGCAGCAAAGACTGACGGCAATAGCCGAAACCCTCGACCAGACCATTGGCATAGGCGAAACCGGCCTGGACCGGAGTTGCCGGATCGACTTCGACATTCAGCGGTGTCTGTTTGCCGACCATTTGGAAGTGGCCGCCGATCGGAATTGGCCGCTGTCGGTTCACTGTGTGCGCGCCTGGGGTGCACTGGCCGATATGCTGAGCACATTCAGTCTTCGGCAGCCCCTGCCGCCGGTGCTGATTCACTCCTTCAACGGCTCAACCGAGATGATGAAAAGGTTGACTGAACTCGGCTGCTATATTTCCTATTCTGAGGCGCTGGCCCAGCAGCAGACAAAGCTCCACCACACATTCACCCGGACGCCGCCTGAGTATCTGCTGCTGGAGACGGATGCCCCCTATGCCAAAAACCCTGATCGGCAAAAAGGACCTGACAAGGATACGGTCAATGAGCCGTCCGACATGGTGGAACTCTACAGCCACGCCGCCAGACTGCTGCAGGTAGATATTGATAAACTAATTACTCGAGTCTGGAACAATGCAACGATTTTCACGAACCAGAATGCTGCTGGGCGCTGAGTCCTTCCAGCGCCTCAACCAAAGCCATGTGGCCGTGGTCGGGCTCGGAGCCGTCGGCGGTTATGTGCTGGAAGCCCTGGCGAGGACGGGGGTCGGGCGGCTGACCGTAGTCGATTTCGACACCATACAACCCACCAATATCAACCGTCAAATTTTGGCCATGGAGTCGACCCTGGGAAAGAAAAAAGTGGCTGCAGCAGCCGATCGAGTGCGCGACATCAACCCCTCCTGTCGGGTCGAGCCCCTCGAACTGTTTATCGATGATATCACAGTTGAGGAAATCTTCCGCCGCAGCCCCGATATTATTGTTGATGCTATCGACTCGATGAATCCTAAGGTTCAGCTTCTTAGATCCAGCTATTTGAGCGGTATACCGACATTTTCCTCAATGGGCGCCGCTTTGCGGAAAGACCCGCTGGCCATTCGGGTCGGCGATCTGTCCGAATCGAATCATTGTCCACTGGCCAAGAGGATCAGAAAACGACTCAGAAAGGACAATATCGTCTCGGGCATCACCTGCGTGTACTCTACCGAGAAGGTCGATTTCGACTATCGCCAGGAGATCGAGCCGGCCCAGATCGAAACCGGTATGGACAGGGGCAGAAAGAGAAATACTCTGGGCAGCCTGCCGACGATTACCGCGATTTTCGGTCTGGTTCTGGCCAATGAGGTAATCAGACTGCTAAGCACCAGATCATGATCAGACTTTTCATCGGCCTACCCATCGCTTCCCATGTCCGCCAACTTCTGAGCAGCCTCGGGGCAACCATACCGGGGGCCAGGGCGGTCCCTGAGGACCAGATCCATCTTACCCTGCGATTTATCGGCGAAGTCGATGCCCTCACCTTTGGCGACATCAAAGACAGCCTCGAGGGACTTGAGGCCCCATCTTTGACGCTGAGCATCAACGGTGCGGGCCATTTTCCCCCCCGGGGTCAGCCCAGGGTGCTGTGGGCGGGAATCGATCCGGCCGGGGATGTCATCATTCTGCGCAACCGCATCAATAATCGACTCAGGCTTTGCGGAATTAAACCTGAGCAGCGAAAATTTCACCCCCATGTTACCCTGGCCAGACTGAAGAACAGCCCACCAAAGAGGGTTGCCGGTTTCCTGGCCGCCAACGCGCAGCTGCAGTCGCCTCCATTCAGGGTGGACCAGGTCCATCTCTATTCAAGCACCCTCTACCCCAAGGGCGCTCTGCACCGTGTCGAAGCGGTCTATCCCCTGGCCGGCCCCTGATTATCAACGGCCCTTTCGCCTCTTTCGGGCGAGGACGGCAGCAATAACAACATCGCCGCCAGCGTCAGCAGAACTCCTGGAATAACGATCAGAGGCGGCCAACCACGGCCGAGCAGATAATTCAACACCATTACCAGTAAAGGGTAGAGGTAGGAGTATGATATCGTCCGGGTCGGACCGATAATTCTGGTTGCATATTGGGTAGAATAAAAGCTGATCACCGTGGTGAACAGGGCCAGGTAGACAATCCACAGCCAGGTTGATGAGGGGACCCCGGTCAGTGTAACCCGGGCCAGAATCTTTACCGTGACCGGCAGCAGCCAGAGACAGCCGCTCACCAGCACCCAGAAGGTCATCACCTCGATCGGCTCATCACGATGCAAGATTTTGACCAGTGGCGTGTAGAGGGCCATGGCCAGGCAGCCCGCGAAAAAAATAAGATCCCCACGGTTCCAGGCCAGTGCTCTCAGCTGCTGCAGATCACCCTCAAAAATTACCCAAATCGCCCCAATAAGACCAGTGATAAGAGCAAGCAGCAGGCTCAGGCTCAGCCGTTCACGATTGATAATCCCCGCATACACTGCTGAGATTGCCGGAACCAGGGTGAAGAGGACACTGATATTGAGCGAAGTGGTAAAGCGCAGTGAATAGAACATGGCCCAGAAGAACAGAACCAGACAACCGCTGATTGCCGCATAGCGTCCCAGGGAGGACATCGAGATCGCCAAGCCGTGCTTCACCCAGATAAGCGGCAGCAGGAGTATTGATGCCAGGAGAAATCTTATAAAGGTCAGAGCGATTGGATCGAGGGTATCGGTGATAATTTCAGCCACGATGAAAGAGGTCGAAACCAGCGCAGTGCTGAACAATAAGAGCAGATGGACGCGGGCCTGAAAAGGTTTCTGGGGGATTTTCATGGAGGGAGCATCAGGTTGAAAATGTGCACTGAATGAGAATCGAGGTTTTTCTGCCCTATGGTCAACATTGCGTCAGATACCGTCTGACACTATAGTAAAAGACATTGTTCAATCTGCAAAAGAGAATCTGAGCTGTCTTAAATCCGGGAGAGAGAATTATGGCGGAAGTTATCATAATAGTTGCGGTAGCCCAAAACAACGTCATCGGCCGTGATGGCACCCTGCCCTGGCACCTGCCTTCGGACCTGCTCCATTTTAAAAAGACGACCATGGGATGTCCCCTGATCATGGGCCGCAAGACCTATGAATCAATCGGCAGGCCACTGCCTGGCCGGGACAACGTGGTCCTGACCCGAGACCCGTCGCTTGAATTACCGGGATGTGTTGTGGTGCACTCGCTGGCAGAAGCCATCGAACACTGTCGCGGTGAAAAGAAAGTCTTCATCATCGGCGGGGCTGAAATTTTCAGGATCGCCCTGCCGATGACCGATACCATCATCGTCACCGCCCTGGAGAGGGACGTGGAAGGTGATGTCTATCTCGACCCCATCGATCCCAGCCAGTTCAAAATTGTCGACCAGCAGCACTGTGACGAAGAGGAACCCTACCAAATCCTCAGATACGAGCGAATTTAATACCACAGACCAGGAAAAACCCTTTGATGGCAGTGAGATGGGGCAGACAGCTTGAGCAGGTCGACGCATGAACAGCAAAGGAGATGAGCGGTAAACCGTTAAACCACCGTGTAGTACTTGTCTGCACCCACCCCATATAAAGCTCTTTGGCTGTTCTTCAAGCCGTCTGGTTGCTCCTTAAATTAGCCAATTAGATATTTATACACCCTACCAGCAAGGTCTCCTGAGCCTCCGGTTGAAAACCTGATTGACAAACAAAAACAGCCCTATTAGTGTATCGATACACTAAGCCTTATCTTTCACCCTGGGAAACCGGTATGGCCAAAACAACCATTGCCGACGTCGCCCGTCTGGCAGATGTTTCTGCAAGCAGTGTTTCCAATTTATTGAACGGCAGATCGCAGCGCATGCGGCCGGCCACCCGGGAACGTATTCAGGATGCCATTGAAACCCTTGGTTTTACCCCCAGTCTGGCAGCCCGGCAACTTAAAACCGGGCACTCCCCTTTCATCGGTCTCATCGTCCCCTCCGTGGCCGATCCATTTTTTGGATCCTTTGCCCGATATGTCGAAGAAGAGGCATCTGAAAAAGGCTACCAGGTACTTTTGGGCAACAGCGACCGCAAC
Organism: uncultured delta proteobacterium; assembly: GCA_963759125.1. Taxonomy (GTDB): domain Bacteria; phylum Desulfobacterota; class Desulfobulbia; order Desulfobulbales; family Desulfocapsaceae; genus JABDQA01. Next base: position 731,425 of record CAVWXN010000005.1, on the reverse strand, counting down.
AGTGATCGTGAAAGAAAGTATGCAGAAATGTTGTGGGGCTCTGGAGTACGCGGTATCATCTTCGGCTCTTCACTGGTTAAGTTCGATCATCTCGCCGATCTCTACCGGGAAGGAATGCACTTCGTTTCCTTTTACCGATCGGCACACAGTGGTGCTCAGTTCATTGCCGACAGCATTGGGGTAGACAATATTCAGGCAACCCGGCTGCTGACCAAACACCTTCTGGCGCTTGGTCACCGGAGAATCGGCTTTGTTTCGGGCCCGACCGATATGATCTGTCGCCTGGACCGCCTCGAGGGTTATTACAAAACTCTCGAGGAAACAAATATCAGTATCGACAAACAGCTCGTCTGGGAAGGAGTAAACGGCGATTTTGGCTCCACCTCATTCATAGAACTCGGCAGGCAGGGTGCCCACTATCTGCTCAGTCTGCCCGCCCCCCCATCGGCTATTATCGCCATCAACGATATGCACGCCTTCGGGGTATATGCCGGGGCCCGGGATCTGGGCGTCAAAATTCCAGAAGATCTTTCGGTGGCAGGTATTGACGATATTATGTTATCAGCTGTTTCGGTTACCCCGTTGACCACTATAAAACAACCAATTCGCGATATCGCCCGCCTGTCGGTGGAGCGGCTAATCGATCGACTGGAAAATGACCGAGCGCAGGAGCCCGTCCACCTGATGCTTCCATCCAGCCTGATTGTGCGCGAGTCGACCACCCGCTTATACAGGGAGGCCGGCCCGTTGAAGATATAAGAGATTGTTGACTGAAACAGCGGTGGACCCCGGACTCAGCCAGGTCTACCCCACCCGTTTATCAGGATCCAACTCCGATAAAATGACTAATCAGTGGGGGCCGCAGAATACCAACACTCAAAAAAAGGAGGGAATATCAGGGTTGTAAAGTTGTAAATTCTGTTGCACGCAGCTGTTCGATCGACCATAGTTGAACAGGGATCGTTTTCAATTCCCAAACTGGGGGACTCCCCTCATAACAAATGGAGGAGATTATGAGATTGTATGTCAAAAATTACCCTTGCAATCGCCGCAACGGCACTGCTAATTAGTTTCTCGTTTTCCGCTCAAGCAAAGGAATGGCGCGGCTGGAACATCCACGTCGCCGGCTATCCGAACACGGTGGCAATGGACAAATTTGCTGAGCTTCTGAAAGAAAAATCCGGCGGCAAAATGACTGTTAAGATGTATCACGCTGGAACGCTTGGCAGCCAGCCGGACGCCATCGAGCAGGTCCGGGCCGGAGCACTTGAGATAGGCAACTTCAACCTCGGGCCGCTGGGTCCGATCGTGCCCGAGGCAAATGTTGTTTCACTGCCTTTCATTTTCAAAGACGTCGATCACATGTGGCGGGTACTCGATGGTAAAGCCGGCGATATGATCAACGAAGGCATGTCCAAGTACGGTATCGTCCCACTGGCCTGGTATGATGCCGGTGCGCGTTCATTCTACAACTCCAAAAAGCCCATCATGAAGCCCGAAGATGTGACCGGCCTTAAAGTCCGGGTAATGAACAACGATCTGTATTCCGGAATGATTGCAGCCCTGGGCGGCAATCCCTCCCCGATGGCTTTTGCAGAAGTATACCAGTCTCTGAAAACCGGTGTTGTCGATGGCGCGGAGAACAACTATCCGTCCTATGAATCAACCGGTCATTTCGAGGTGGCCAAGTTTTACTCAAACTCCCAGCATCTGATCATCCCTGAGACCCTGTGCATCAATACCGACGTGTACAACTCTCTCTCCCCGGAAGATCAGAAAATCCTGAAGGAAGCAGCTGTTGAATCTGCAATGCTGCAGCGCCAGCTCTGGAAAGAGCGGGAGAAAGCCAGCAAGATGAAGGTTGAAGCAGGCGGCTCCACGGTCAATGAGATCCCCGACAAGAGTGGGTTCCAGGCAGCCATGAAGCCGGTTTATGACAAATTCCTGGCTGACAACCCCAACCTGAAACCGCTGGTCGAGATGATCCAGAACACTCCGTGATATAGTTCAGACGACATCCGTTGCATCGATACCTCCTGCTTTCAGTTCGAGGGGGTATCGATGTTTTTTCTGATCAACACGGATAAAAGAAAAATTTTCTCGGGTACCAACGCATGACCACCGACAATTCCTCAAACTCCGGTTCTCTTTCTGCCTACGACAGATTATTGAACCTGATCAGTGATATTAATATTGCAGTCTGCAGTGTGATGCTGGTCACCTTGACCGTGATTTTCGGCTGGCTGGTGTTTGGCAGATACGTACTCAATGCCACCCCGACCTGGGTCGAACAGGTGTCACTGCTCCTGATCGTCTATATCGGTTTTCTCGGCGCCTCAGTCGGCATCCATAAAAAAACCCACCTGGGCGTGTCGATGTTTCGCGAGCTCAGTCCGCGTCCGGTACAGCGGATTTTCGAGTTTTTATCATATATAATCATGACCGCATTCGGCCTGACGATGGCCTTCTACGGTTACAAACTGACCCTGTTCCGGTGGCCGAATGAAATCCCTCTGATCCATGTGACAGATGGTTTACGAGCCATACCGATCATGATAAGCGGTGTTTTCATCGTGCTTTTTTCCGTCGGTCATCTCATCCATTTTTTTAACGGAACCGACACAGAAGAAACATTATAAACCGGAGTTTTCTGCCATATGGGCCTGTTTATCTTATTAGGAATATTTGCGTTTTGTGTGGTAATCGGCATGCCGGTGGCCTTTGCATTCGGGGTTGCCGCGGTATCCGCCTTTTTCTACGAAGGCTTGCCGATGATGATCGCCTTCCAGCGTATCATCTCCGGTATATCGATTTTTGCTCTGATGGCGATTCCGTTTTTTATTTTTGCCGGTGAGTTGATGTTCCATGGCGGCATTGCCATGCGGCTGGTCCGCTTTGCCTCAAGTGCCGTCGGCTCCATGCGGGGCGGTCTCGGTATCGTCAATGTGTTTTCCTCAATGCTCTTTGGCGGTATCTCAGGTTCTGCAATTGCCGACATCTCCGCCCTGGGCTCCATCCTGATCCCGGTGATGAAGGAAAAAGGCTATGATGACGATTACGCCGTCAATGTCACCGTAACCTCATCGCTGGCCGGAATAATCATCCCGCCGAGCCACAACATGATCATTTACGCGGTGGCGGCCGGCGGTGGAATCTCCATATCAAAGCTGTTTCTGGCGGGATTCGTTCCCGGGGTGCTGATGTGTCTGTGTCTTGCGGTGGTTGCCTATTTTGTGGCCGTCAAGCGGGGATATTCAGCCGAAACCTTTCCCGGAATGCTCATCCTGGTCCAGCACTTCTTTCTGGCCCTGCCCGGGCTGATGACTGCGGTAATCATCGTCGGCGGCGTACTCAGCGGTATCTTTACCGTCACCGAATCCGGCGCCTTTGGAACAATCTACGCCTTTCTGGTGACGATCATCGTCTACCGTTCATTGACCTGGGAGAAATTCAAGCTGGCGGTGGTCAATTCGGTCAAGACCACCTCGATGGTGATGATTCTGATTGCCTGCGCCGGCGCCTTCGCCTACCTGCTGACCTTCTACCAGGTGCCTGAAAAGATGGCCGGGTTGTTGACGAGTATTTCAGAAAACCCGATTGCCATCCTTTTAATGATCAACCTGGTGCTGCTGCTGCTCGGCATGATTATGGATATGGCCGCACTGATCCTGATCTGCACTCCGATATTTCTGCCGGTCGCCATCTCGATCGGCATCGATCCCTATCAGTTCGGTATGATCCTGCTGATCAACCTGGGACTCGGGCTCTGCACCCCGCCGGTGGGGGCCTGTCTGTTTGTAGGCTGTGCGGTTGGTAAGGTGAAGCTGGAGGATGCGGTAAAGACTATCTGGCCGTTTTATATCGGCATTCTGGTGGCCTTGATGCTCGTCTCGTTCGTACCCGCCATTTCGATGACCCTGCCGAATCTAGTCAACTGATTCAGGATATCGATATGTAGCGGCTGGGAGACAAATCCCGATCCACTCCAGATGGTTTGGGTTTTCTCATGGGCACCCTGGAAAACTGGGGTTATCTTTCACGCTCAAGGTGCGGGCGACAATTCTACTAAGGGGTCCTCAGTCCATATGGAGCCCGCCATTGATGTCAATGATTTCCCCGGTGATAAAACCAGAGAGTGGAGAGAACTGACCACATGAGCCACCTCTTCCGGATCACAGAAGCGGCCCACGGGAATCTGTCCCAGCAGCCGCTGCTGCTGATCTTCGCTTAAGAAATCGGTAATCATCGGCGTTCTGATATCATCACTTTTCAGGCCCGGTAAAGAACTGCTTTTAGGCGCTGCCATTATCTCAAAGTCTCCATGGCAACATGGTCCATATCGTCGAAATCCTGATTCTCGCCCGCCATTCCCCAGATAAACGAGTAGGCGGCTGTACCGACACCGCTATGGATTGACCAGCTCGGCGAGATTACCGCCTGGTGATTCCTCAAAACCACGTGTCTCGTTTCATTCGGCTCACCCATCAGGTGGAAGACACACTGGCCCTCTTCCATGTCAAAATAGAAATAAGCCTCCATGCGCCGCTGGTGGGTATGGGTCGGCATGGTATTCCAGACCGAGCCCGTCTCCAACACAGTCATACCCATTACCAGCTGACAGCTTTTGACCCCGCCGGGATAGATGTATTTGTTGATTGTCCGGTGGTTGCTGGTGAGTGGTTCGCCCAGTACCACCGGTTCAACATCGGCAGCATTGATTTTCACCGATTCATAGTGCTTATGGGCCGGCGCACTGAGTATATAGAAGCGGGCCGGGTTGCCACTGTCGACGCTGCTGAACTCAATTGACTCAACCCCCATACCCAGATAGAGACCATCTCGGTTAGCTATTTCGAAGTCCACACCATCACCTTTTACAATACCGTCACCTCCGACATTGATCAGTCCCAGTTCCCTGCGTTCAAGCAGGTAGGAGGCGCCTATTATTTCGGGATCGATGTCCAGACTCAGGGGGTTCAGAGGGCAGATACCGCCAATGATGAGACGGTCGAAAAACGAATAGACCAGTTTCGGCCAATCCGGGATGAACAGATCGGTAATAAGGAATTGATCCCTGACCTCTTCGGTGTCAAACATCTGGAAATGATCCGGATGGACCGGGTGTCTGATTTCCATCTTGGTCTCCATATAGAGAGTAATAAAATTCTTCTGCCGGCTGCCGGCTTACTTCAAAAAATCCTCCCGCAGCGGCGTAAAACAGTCCACCAGCCTGACATGCTCTGTCAGGAGCTGCACGGTGTGAGGCACGTCCGGTGGTACGGTGAACATGTCGCCCGGACCGAGCTTTTCTTGTTCGTCCCCGAGATGTACAACAAGTTCGCCGGTCACCACATAGGACAGCTGTTCATGCGGGTGAGAATGGGGCGGATCAGGCTCGGAGGTCGGCCCGTCATTGAAATCGATGACCACCATCATCAACTTGTCGGTATGTCCCAGGTAGCGTTCACGTCTCTCAGCGATCGACTCTCGCACTTCTTTTTCTTGCTTGATGAATCCCATCTCTTCCTCCTCGTCCAATTGTTCCCGTTTGGGATGAAATAATTTTGAGCTCAAAGTACAGCGGCTCCGCTGCGCCTATAGGAGCAGGAGCGGAAAATATCATAGCAATCTCAGCCCATATAGTATAGAAATTAATAGTATTGATACACCATTTTTCATCTGGCAGAGACCCGCATTTCTGCTTCACCCCCAGTTCGCCATCGAACCGAAATTTCAAAATAAGCCTGATCTTACATCATCTGGAAGGATTAACGGAGAAATGGAACAATGAACTCCCATCAACGAGTGGCCAAGGTCTTTGCAGGTGAAGTTCCCGATCGCGTGCCAATCGGTGAATTCGCCATTGATTTCGATACCATCGAGAAAATCATCGGCCGTCCCACCTACTTGAGGGCTAAAGCCAAATCCAAGGTCGCCTTCTGGGAAAACCGGCATGATGAAGTGATAGAAAGCTATACCAAGGACCATATCGAACTTCATGAAAAGCTAGGCTTTGATATCATCAATTTTCCCATGGCAACCTGGGCGATTCCCGCTCCCACCGAGGCCCCACCGCCCAAACAACTGAACGCCAACACCTGGGAAGACAGGGAAGGCAGAGTTTTCAAATACTCGGAAATCACCCACGACGTGGTCTGCGTCAAGGACCCGCTTGCCGAAAAGACTCTGTACACCATGGATCACGAAGTGCTGGCCGAGGTTGAGGATGTGGACCGCTTGCTGCTGCCCGATGAACCGGCTGGGATTGATCCACGCTCGTGGGAAATTCTCGACACCGTGATCGGACATTTTGCCGGCCGCAAGTTCATCATCGGCCCTTCGGGCGGGGAGATCGGTATCGTCCTGCAAGGCGGAATGGAACAGGGCATGATGGCCCTGATCACGAAAAGGGATTTTATTGAATCAGCGACAAAATATCTCCTCGAAAAGCAGAACCGACTGGACCGAAAGATGATTCACCCGAAGAGCGATGCGATCATCTGGGGTGCTGATTTTGCTTTCAACTCGGGTGGCTTCATAAGTCCACAGATGTTTCGCGACCTGTTTTTCGCGGCCAACAAGGCCAGGGTTGACAACGTCAAAGAGCAACACGGCAAATATGTGGTCAAGCATTGTTGCGGCAACGTCAATCAGTTCCTCGACCTGTTCGTCGAACTCGGCTACGACTGCTATCAGTCGATCCAGCAGTCGGCTGGAATGGATCTTGGGGATGTCAAAGAACGGATCGGCGATAAAATGGTCCTCTGGGGAGGGGTTCCCGTAGAACTCATTATCGGCGGCACCATGGATGAGGTTCGGCGAGAGGTAAGTACGGCTATGGACAAGGCCAAGGATAACGGCCGGTTTATATTGGGTACCACTCATACCATCGCCGTAGGCTCCAACTATGACAATTTTATGGCCATGGTCGATGAGTACCATCAATGCTGTGATTACTAATGAAGAAATGGGCTGGTCGCTTGAGTCAGTCTGCTTTCTGTCGGTAAACCAAAGGTCGATTCACAAGAGGGGGTAAGATCATGACATCTGGATTCGGGTCAGCCGAGGCACTACTGTCTTCTGAAGAGATAAGAGAAATCGTCGCCGCCGCACTGCCCGAGAGCAAAACCCGCGATCAGCGGCTGCTGGTTCTGACCCCGGACACGACTCGAACCTGCCCATTGCCTGAAATGGTGCGGGCCCTGCACGAGGTCGCCGGCAGTGTTGCAGCTCGACTTGATTTTATGATCGCCCTGGGCACCCACACTCCCCTGGCCGAAGAGAAGATCCTGAAACTCTACGGAATCGCGGAGGACCAGCGGAGCAGCTTTACCAACAGTGCATTTCTCAACCACCGCTGGGACCTCGACGAGACCATGACCCGAATCGGCTGGATCGAGCCAGAAGAGATCGAGCACTTATCCGGCGGCAGGCTCAAAGAAAGGGTGCCCGTGGACATCAATCGGGCCATTTTCGACTACGACCTGATAGTAATCTGCGGCCCGGTATTCCCGCATGAAGTCGTTGGTTATTCGGGCGGAGCCAAATATCTCTTCCCCGGAATTTCCGGTGGAGAATTTCTCCACGCCTTCCACTGGCTCGGTGCGGTGGTGACCTGTGCCGGAACCATCGGCATTAAACACACACCGGTGCGCGAAGTGATAAACAGAGCCATGGACCTGATAGATACGGAGGTCTGCTGCCTGTCGATGGTGGTCAAATCCCAGGGTGAACTGTACGGGCTTTACGCCGGGGACTATAGAGAGGCATGGTCTGCTGCCGCTGATCTCTCCGAGCAGGTCCATGTGGTTGAAAAGCAACGGGCCTATCCGACTGTGTTCGGGGTCTGTCCGCCGATGTACGATGAGATCTGGACCGGCGGAAAAGTCATGTACAAGCTCGAGCAGGTGGTGGCGGACGGCGGCAAACTGATAATTTACGCCCCCCACATAACCGAAGTTTCAAGAACCTGGGGAGCGGATATCGAACGGATCGGCTATCATATCGTCGACTATTTTCTGGAACAACCCGGCAAATTCTTCGACATCCCCCGCGGCGTGCTGGCCCACTCGACCCACGTGAGGGGTACGGGGGTAATGAAAGACGGTATTGAAAAACCGCGGATCGAGGTCATTATCGCCTCCCGAATACCCCCTGAAACCTGTGCGAAGATAAACCTCGGGTATCTGGACCCTGACAGTATCAACCCCGACGAATTCAGAAACCGCGAAGCGGAAGGCGTCCTCTTTGTCGAGAAGGCCGGAGAAATTCTGCATCGGGTGAAAAAAAGCCTTTAGTGGAGAAGTTATGAAACCATTTCTTTCTGAAGATTTCCTGCTTGAAACCGAGAGTGGACAAAGGCTCTATCACGAATTTGCCGCCTCCATGCCCATTTTCGATTACCACTGCCACCTGCCGGTGCAGGAAATCGCTGAGAATAAAAAGTTCGACAATTTGACCGCCATCTGGCTCAACGGAGATCACTATAAGTGGCGGGCCATGAGGGCCAACGGCGTCGACGAACACTACATCACCGGCGCCGCTTCTGATCGAGAAAAATTCCGGGCCTGGGCAGAAACGGTCCCCCAAACCCTGAGAAATCCGCTCTATCACTGGACCCATCTCGAGCTGAAAAAGCCGTTTGGCATCACCGATGTCCTGCTCGATGGTGAGAGCGCCGATGCTGTCTACGATCGCTGCGCGGAGCTCCTTCAAGGTGATGAATTTTCAACCCGCGGAATCCTCACCCAGATGAACGTCAGGGTGGTGTGCACCACCGACGATCCACTGGACAACCTGCAGTTTCACCGGCAAATCGCCGACGACCCGTCCTTTACCATAAAGGTACTGCCCGCCTACCGACCGGACAAGGCCATGGCGGTCGAGGAGTTGCACAGCTTCAATCAATGGCTCGATGCCCTCGGTCTCCTTACCGGTAGTGATATCGCCAGCTACAGTCAGCTTCTGGAGGCACTGGCCGTCCGCCACCAATTTTTCCATGAGATGGGCTGCCGGCTTTCTGACCACGGTATCGAACAACCCTATTGTGAAAACGCCACTGAGGCAGAAATTGCAGATATTTTTATAAAGGCACGCCAGAACAAAAGCCTTGAGGCAGATGAGATTATGAAGTTCAAATCGGCAATGCTCTTTGAGCTGGCCGTGATGGACGCTGAAAAAGGGTGGACTCAGCAGTTTCACTTTGGCGCCATCAGAAATGTCAATACCCGGGCCTTCAACAAGCTCGGTCCCGATACCGGTTACGATTCAATCGGCGATTTTGACATGGCGGTCTCACTGGCCCGCTTTCTCGACCGCCTCGAAGAGCATGAGAAACTGGCCAAAACGGTATTATACAATATCAACCCCCGGGACAATGAAATGATTGCTGCCATGATCGGTAATTTTCAGGACTCCAGTGTCCCCGGGAAAATGCAGTTTGGCTCCGGCTGGTGGTACAACGACCAGAAAGACGGCATGGAGAGGCAGATCAACGCACTGTCCAACCTGGGATTGCTCTCCCGTTTCGTTGGCATGCTCACCGACTCACGCTCGTTTCTGAGCTATCCGCGCCACGAATATTTCCGTCGCATCCTCTGCAATCTTTTCGGACGCGACATGGAGAACGGGGAGTTGCCCTCAGATTTCGAGCTGGTGGGAAGGATTATCGGAGATATCTGTTACCGAAATGCAGTCAGCTATTTCGGTATCGACCCTGAATAGAAATCATGATTATCGTCATCATAGGCCCGATGGGCTGCGGAAAAACCACGGTTGGTGAACTGCTGGCCGAGAGATTGAACTGGACCTTTGCCGACGCCGATGATTTTCATCCGCCGGAAAATGTCGAAAAGATGCGGCAGGGAATTCCGCTCGATGACGATGATCGTTTTGGCTGGCTGACCGCTCTGCGCGGTCATATGGAAGGGCAGATGCAGCGGGGTGAAAATCTCATTTTGGCCTGTTCGGCTTTGAAACAGTCCTACCGTGAGATACTGGGTATCGATCAGAAACGGATCGTTTCCGTCTATCTCAAGGGATCATTCGAACTGCTGCAGGAGAGAATAGCAAAAAGAAGTCACCAGTACATGAACGAATCGCTGCTCCAGAGCCAGCTGCAGACTATGGAGGAGCCTTTCGGGGGGCTGATCGTTTCCATCGATCAGACACCGGAGATGATCTGCAGCGAAATTATCAATGAGCTTGGAATACAATCATGAAGAAATCACAGATAGGTATCGCAGGGCTCGCCGTTATGGGTGAGAACCTGGCAATGAACATGGCTTCCAGGGGATTCGAGGTGGCCGTCTACAATCGGACATCGAGCAAAACCAAAGCCTTTACAGAGGGCAGAGCCCAGGGCCATTCCGTAGAGGGATACTACAGCCTCGAGGAATTCGTCGGTGGTCTTGAACGACCGCGCCGGGTGATGATGATGCTCAAGGCGGGAAAAGTGGTCGATGATTTTATCGACCAGCTTATACCGCTGCATGGAGCCGGGCGATATCATCATCGATGGCGGCAACTCCAATTTTGAGGACACGATCCGCCGGGTCCAGGAGGTTGAGGCAAAAGGGCTCTGTTATATCGGCACCGGGGTTTCCGGTGGTGAAGAGGGCGCCCTCAAGGGACCTTCGATAATGCCCGGCGGCAGCCATGCTGCCTGGCAGCATGTGGAACCGGTGTTCACCGCCATCGCCGCCAAAGCAGGCGACGATGAGCCCTGCTGCGGCTGGATTGGACCTGGTGGGGCCGGCCATTTCGTCAAGATGGTGCACAACGGCATCGAATACGGCGACATGCAGCTGATTTGCGAATCGTACCAGATAATGAAGGAACTGCTCGGCTTGAACAGCGATGAGATCGGCCGCATCTTTGCCGACTGGAACCGGGGTGACCTCGACAGTTACCTGATCGAAATCACCGCCGACATTTTCGCCCATAAAGATGCGGACGGTGCCCCACTGGTTGAAAAGATCCTCGATGCCGCCGGTCAGAAAGGAACCGGCAAATGGACGGTCAACGCGGCCCTGGATCAAGGCATCGTTCTGTCGCTGATCAGCGAATCGGTATTTGCCCGCTGCCTCTCATCATTCAAGGATCTCCGGGTGAGCGCTGCGCAGAAACTCGGGGGGCCGAACCCCACCTTCCAAGGAGACCCCAAAGCGGTGATCAAAGCCCTTGAACGGGCTCTTTACGGCGCCAAAATCATCTCCTATACCCAGGGCTTTTCACTGATGTCGGGGGCCTCCAAGCAGTTCGGCTGGGATCTCGACCTGGCGCTGATCGCCAGAATCTGGCGGGGCGGCTGTATAATCCGCTCCAGTATTTCTCGACAAGATCGCGGTCGCCTACGACCGCGATCCCGGACTTGAAAACATGTTGTTCGACGACTACTTCTCCAGCACCAGCACCGATGTCCAGGCAGATCTGCGCGAGATCATTTCAACCGCGGCCACGGCCGGCATCTCTGTACCCTGTCTGAGTTCCGCCCTGGCCTATTACGACGGGCTGCGCAGCGGCCGTCTGTCGGCCAATCTGCTGCAGGCCCAGCGTGACTATTTTGGCGCCCATACCTACGAGCGCATCGACCGTCCCCGCGGAGAGTTTTTTCACACCGACTGGACGGGCAGCGGGGGCGACACCACCTCGACCCCTTACACCACTTGAGAGCGGCTGTCTGAAAGGTTATGAACAGGCTCCTTTTACTCGATGATGAGGCTCCGGTGTACGAAGCGGAGCTGCGCAAGAGAAATCTTCCCGACTTGGACATCGTCACCGCAGTCAACGAATTGGAGGCAGAACCATATCTGTCAGAGGTGGAAATCATCTTCGGAAAACCGCTACTGGTTGCCGGGGTAGTCGCTAGAGCTCCTCGCCTGAGGTGGGTTCAGTCCACCTATGCCGGGATTGAACAGCTGTGTCGACCCGACCTGCCCCGAACCTACCTGCTCACCGGAATCAAGAATCTTTTCGGCAGGTTCATGTGCGAATATGTGTTCACCTATATCCTGGCCAGCGAGCGGTCCCTCCTCCCGGTCCATCGCAACCAGATGGACAAGGTCTGGTCACGGATCAGCTACCGAAGTCTTGCCGAGGTTACCATCGGTATAATCGGACTCGGTTCGATTGGCAGAGAAATAGCCAGGACCGCCCGTCATTTCAAGATGCGGGTCCTCGGACTGAAGCGGACCCCCGGGCAGCTTGATTGCGTTGATCGTCTCTTTATGGTTGGAGAAATTGAAGAATTCCTGCCCCAGCTGGATTATCTGGTTCTCGTCCTTCCCGATACCGCCGAGAGCAGGCACATCATTAGCGAAAAAGAATTGCGTATGATGAATTCTCGGTCCGTGTTAATCAACGTCGGCAGGGGCAGCAGCGTCAAAGAGCAGGACCTTATCCGGGCCCTGGAGCAGGGACAGATAAGCGGTGCAGTGCTCGACGTCTTCGAACAGGAACCCCTGCCTGTTGAGAATCCGCTCTGGACCATGGACAATGTAGTGATAACCCCCCACAATTCAGCCTATTCATTCCCCGATCAGGTGACTGAGATTTTTTGCGCCAACTATGCTCGTTATCTGGCTGATTCACCCCTGAACTATCCCGTCGATTTCGATCTGGGGTATTAACCCCCTGCGACCAACACCATGAATTCCTGGAATCTGAAACAATATCTGAACTATGGGCTGCAAATCGTCAGGATCAATACGATAGTACTCTGGTGGATTGGCCTGATCGGCCTGTTAAGCGCGGTGACGCTGCTGCTCAAGGACAGCCCTGCATTCTGGCCACTGAATGTGACCGTCACCTTGCTCTCAATTCTCTCGACCCCGATAATTTACGGCATCTATTTCGAGCTTATCGAAGACAGATACAGCTCTATCCCCCGCATCGCCCGAACTTATGTTCCTGGCTATCTCTGGCTTATAATTCGCATGTATCTGCCGCCGATCGTTCTGGCCAGCATGCTGATCTCGCTGCTGGCCGGCTCCATTCCCGCCTTCGGCGGCGGAGGAATCCTTGAATTGACGCTGGTTTTTTTCAGCCTTATTTATCTGTTTGTTATTCCAAAGTATTATATCAATGGCAAGGGACAGGGAGTGATCAGCGAGGGTATCCTCTATCTTAGTAAACATCTCTCTTCTGCCACTCCGATCATCCTTGCGGTACTGCTGCTCGAAACTTGCATGCTGCTACTTCAGTATCAGAGAAGCGTGTTCAGTGTCGATCGGGGTATAGTATTTATCGTGGTCGATTTTCTTGTCTATTTCTTGGCCTCGATTATCGACTACCTCATCTTCATTGTGCTGATTTTTGTGCTCAAAGAGCCGCCTGTGCCTGCCGACGGGGAGCAGCAGTGAGCATGGACTATTCTGCCGGCAGCCTGCGGCGCCTGTTAAACATCTATGGCCCTTACCTCGGAGCAGCGGTCAAGGTTGACTACATCGCCAAGGATTTCAGCGAAACAAGAGTGTCAATGAAATTGCGCTGGTACAACAAGAATGCGGTCGGAGTCCATTTTGGCGGGAGTCTCTATGCGATGGTCGATCCGCATCTGATGCTGATGCTGATGAAATTGCTCGGGCCCAGCTATATGGTCTGGGACAAGTCGGCCTCGATCGATTTCGTTCGACCCGGAACCGGTAAAGTATCGGCCACCATCCGCATCGATGCCGAGACGGTTCAAACCATTGAGGAGGCGGTTGCCGTGCAGCGGAAATATCAACCCGAATTCAGCATCCAAGTGGTGGATGAAAAAAACAAGCTGGTCTGTCGGGTAGACAAAATTTTATATGTTCGAAAGAAAAGACCGGCCCAAACCAGCTAAAACCACCGAAAGTTAAATTATTTTTACCGGTTTGGGAGTCCATCCCGGCATTGATCGATATGCAATTGATATTATTGCTATAATCGTATATATATGCGGTCTTTGCTGTTCAATTTTTTATACTTTTTTAAAATATTTTTCATTTAATGGATATCTGAGTATTGGAATTTACTTGATTTATGCGTAATGAACGTGCTAGTCTTTTAACATTGTTGGACAAAAAGGTTTTTCTGGCTCATCACCAGGAGAGACGGGACGAAGCTAAGAATCAAGAAGATTGTGAGGCTTTCCATGAAAACGGTTCTTTCTGTGTTTTGCTGTCTTTGTGTATTGGTATTGCTTACCGGTTGTGATAATGGCGATGACGGAGGTTCTTCGGGTGGCCCGGGCAGATGGCCGTACGGTCAGTTTCCAACTCCAAGATACTGATAATGATGGTGTCGTTGACGACGTAGTTTGCTACAATGCCGACAGCAATACCATTACGACAAGAGTAGACCTGCATCTGGAATTGCGCGTTTTATCAGAAAGACAAACCGCGCTATGTGCAACTCTGGTTCGATGAGTCAACTATTTGCAGAGAGGAAGGTGAGGTAACGGTTGATCCAGTAACAGGGATAGAAACAATCCCTACAACGTGTAGTACCGAGATTGCTCTGGTGAATGAGATTTTTAAGGAATGCAGACTAGATAATCCACCTCCCTATTAAGCGACTAGTATTACCAGATAAAAGTCTTGCGAAAGAAGGCTGAAGTAACGCTCTCTGCGTAACTTCAGCCTTTTTCTATTGGCAATCTGGCCTCTTGCGCTCAGTCAGTTATACTGAAGCGACGCTCAACCACCTTGGTATCATCAAGATATGCTTCCACTGTCCAATCGCCGAAGTTTTCTTCATGGAAATCCTGGTTGCTCAGTATTGAAGCCATTGGCCCTTTCTTGCTCAGTTTAAACCAGAAGTAGAGTCCTCTTTTGCTCCCATCTTCGCTGGTGAATGTATGGCTGTCGGAGCGAATCATTCCACGTTGGCTGTGCAGCCAGTTGGCATGCATAACATGTTCACCTGGCCTGAGGCCGCTGCAGTCGAGGATCAGGTAGATGGTGTCAAAAGGTGAAAACTCGGTAACTTCCTGATCGAAGTCAGGGCCTTTGTAGGTAGCGCCCGAACAGGTGGCACCAAAGACCTGAGGTGGCAGGCTGATGACTAGGCCTGTCACGAGTAAACCGATAAGTAACGAGCTTCTGCCCAACATCTATCTCAGCACTCCTGCCACTCGGGTCGACGCTTTTCAAAAAAGGCCTTAACCCCTTCCTTGGCATCACTACTGGAACACAACCTGGCGAAAGCCTCATTCATCAGATCAAATTGCTGAAAATAATTCATATCTTCAGCTGAATAGAAGCTTTTCTTGGCGATCTGCACGGCTATGGGACTCTTCCTGGCCAACTCGACGGCCCAGGCCATCGCTTCGCTTTCCAGCTCTTCTTTGGCCGCAATCCGGTTTATCAGCCCCAACCGCTGGGCCTCATCTGCCTTGATCAGATCACCATAGAGCAGCAGCTCCAGCGCTTTTTTCCTGCCCACACAGCGGGCCACCGGTATGACAGGACCGACACAGTTGAGTCCGACATTGATGGCGGTCAGTCCCATTTTGGTATTTGACGCCGCTATAACTAGGTCAGCAGCAGCCACCAGTCCCATGCCATTGGCCGCTGCAACTCCCTGCACCTGGGCTATTACCGGTTTTTTCATTTTGGCAATGGACACCAGCGGCTGTTCCATGTGCTCGATCCAGGCCTGGTATTCCAGGGTCGTCTTGCCTTCCAACTCGTTGACATCGATACCGGCACAGAAGGCCTTACCCGCCCCCTTGATCAGGATCACCCTGACCTCCGGATCATCGTCCATATCGAGCAAGGCTCGGGCCAGTTCCCCGGCCATCGGGGTAGTAAAGGTATTGAGGCTTTCCGGCCGGTTCATGGTAATCGAACCGACGAAATGATCATGTTTCTCAATGATGAGATGTACGGCCATATCTTCCTCCACTGGTCGCAGGTTTCCAACAAGATGCGTGCTCAGGCACGAGATAGAGAAATTAAACTATACTCCTTCTCTATCTAGTTTTCACCCGGTAACGATCTAGCCTAATCTGAAAATTTCTGTCAACCCTGCCAGGATGACGATTTATTAATTGTTGCATCCCGATTGATGATAAAGCATTCACTGTCGGGCAGCGTTTCAATCAGATTGACAGCCTCATCCGGCTGCAGAACGAAGAGCGCGGTTGCCAGTGCATCGGCGTCCATGACAGTGGGTGCGGTCACACTGATACTGGAGGACAGTTGGGGGGAGTGGCCCGTATGGGGATCGACGATATGGTGAAACAGCTTTTCCTGGTCGTAGTAAGCTTCATAATTGCCAGAAGTTGCCACTGCTCCATCAGCCAATTTGATAATGTCGGGAAATTCTCTTTTCTTAGCCGGATCCTGGATTGCGATGGTCCACTTCTTATCATCAGCCGCAGAACCGGAAGTACGAATGTCGCCTCCAGCATTGACCAGATGATTTGTAACGCCGTGATCTCCGAGTACCTTGGAGGCCCGATCGACGATGTAGCCCTTGGCAATGCCATCCAGCGTTATTCCCATACCGGGGCGCTTAAAAGAAATTCGATTGGGGTCCAGCTGCAGAGCCGCTGAACCGATGCTAACTAAAACCTTGTCAATTTCCTGCTCGGTTGGCTTCTGACCGGCAGCGAAACTCTGCTGATAGAGATCCATCAGGGGCTTTACGGTGATATCAAAGGCACCACCGGTCAATTGATGATAGTAGAGGGAACGGGAAGCAACCAGATCCAGGTCATGCCGGACATTTTCGAGCAGCCCGGTTCGATTCAACTCGGCAACCGGCGATGTCTCGTCATGGCGGCTGAGTATCGAGGACAGCTCTCGAATTTCACTAAAGGCAGCCGCAAAAGCCTCTTCAGCCTGGTCTTTGGAATGGTGGATGGCGGTCATCGAAACGAAGGTCCCCATGGACAGCCTGGTCTTCGAGACCTTGTAGTTTTTCCGGTTGAACCAGAGCGCTTCTGCACTCTCCGCTGGCAGCAGGGGGGAGCCCAGGACCGCCAGCCCTAGCAGCCCTGAGAGTTTCAGCAGTTTCCGACGCCTGGTGCAGCAGCTGACTCCTAACCGGGCGTCGGAAACGGATTTCATGAGGGGAAACCGGGGCTGGCCTACCCGGCCATTTTCAGCCCGCTGGCGGCTTCTCTGGCAACGACGTCACGCCCCTGATAGGGAATGAAAATATCGCGGGGACACTTGGTCACACAGATCTCCTCGCAGGAAGGACCATATTCGATGCAGGCTTTGTGATCGATCTTGACCAAATTGTTCTCATAGGTCACCGCATCGGCAGGACAGACCTTGACGCACATCTTACAGCCGATGCAGCCCACCTTACATACGCCCATGACGGCCTTACCCAGATCCTTGGTCGAGCAGGGTACCCAGACTCGAGCCTTCATGGTCTGGACCTCGATGATATTCTTGGGACAGGTCTTTACACAGACTCCACAGCTCACACACTTGTCTGCATCTACCACCGGAAAATTTTCCACCATGTCGATGGCCCCAAATGGGCAAGCCTCCGCACACTCACCAAGGCCTATGCAGGCAAACTGGCAGGCCGAGGGGCCCCCATAACCAAGATTCGCAGCCGTACATGAAGAAAAGCCTATATAGCGATGTTTGTGGCTGACCCTTCCTTCGATTCTGGAACAGCGTACCACCGCCATGGTGTCCTCAACCGCTATCATCTTCTTGCCGGTCAGCGACGCCACCCGCTCAGCTACCGCCTCTTTACCAGGGAAGCAGAGGTTGGGAGGGACATCGGGATCAGTCACCACCTCGATGGCATAACCTTCACAACCCGGATAGCCGCAGCCGCCGCAGTTCGCCAAGGGCAGGGATTCAAGCACTTCTTCGATCAGCGGATTCGATTCCACTGCAAATTTGTGGGCTGCAAGGGCCAGGCCAATGCCAAAAAACAGGCCGATACAGCCAAGAAGAACGAGGCCTCCGACGGCCAGTTTAATCAATTCAGGATCCATATTTTTTACAACTCCTGTTCAGACGATAATTCAACTGCTCTGCTCAAAACAACTGCAATCCGGAAAATCCCAAGAAAGCCATGGCAAACTGCCCAGCCACGATGAAGGCAATTGGCAGCCCTTTAAATGAAGGCGGTACCTTGGCCAACTCAACCCGTTCACTCACCGAACTCATCAGGTAAAGTGCCAACAGAAATCCGCCGCCGGCCCCGAGGCTCAGCATGAAAGTCTCGAAATAGTTGTACCCATTACTGGCCATCAGCAGCGGCACGGCAATGATGACACAGTTGGCAATGACTAAGACCAGATAGACACCGAACGATTTGAACAGTACCGGGTTCACTTTGCGCAATACCGTATCCACCGCCTGAACGGTGAGGGAAGTCAAACCGATAAAAATGACTATCTGCAGATAGTCAAGACTAAACGGCTTGAGCACATATTGGAACAATACCCAGCTCATCGACACGGCCACCACAATGACGATGGTAAATACCACGCCCATCCCCTTGGCAGTCTGTTTTCGCTTTGCCGTACCGAAGAAGACGCAGAGGCCAAGGTATTTGGTGAAGACGAAATTGTTGATCACCAAAGCGGAGATCAAAATCGAGATCAGATAACCGAGATAAGATTTAGAGACCGAAAAGGAGCCTTGGGCAACACCGCCTATATTGGTCGTATTGACTATGTGTGTTTTGGTGGTATTGAGTGGGTCGGCAAAGGTCAGTTTTGCCTGACGGCCATCGTCAGTCACCTCAACGGAAGTAATACTGAGCCTGATATCGGGGTCAGACTCCTCAAAGACAACGTAACGCTCGGGATCTGCAGCTTCAACTTTGTCGACCGGGGTGCTGAATTGGACAATGATCTCATTATCACCAGCAAATTCGGTACCGGCCGCCAGAGCGGAGGCGGCGAAACCGACCAGGCCTAGAAGGCAGATCAGCGAGATAAGATATTTAATTCGGTTCATCTATTACCTCTTCTTCCGTTCTGCGTAGAACGCTTCAATCCAGTTGAAAAAGCCCATCATCAGTCCGACCACAAAAAATCCGGCACTCGGCAGAATAAAGAAAAGCAGCGGTTTGAAGCCGAGTACATCATAGCCCAGAATTGCGCCGGACCCGAGCAGTTCACGGACAAAGCCGATCACCACCATGCCCAGCAGAAATCCGAGCCCCATACCAAGGCCATCCCAGAAAGAGGCGCTGACCGGCTCTTTACAGGCGAACATCTCCAGCCGCATGGTTATAATCGCGAAAGCAACGATGATTTTCACGAAGATACCCATCTGGGCATAGGCGGCGGGAAAATAAGCCGCCAGGGTGAGATCGATGACCGTTACCCAAGTGGCAATGGTCAATGTATAAGTGGGGATGCGGATACGGGGATGAATAAAATTCTTCAACAGCGAAATGGTGACACTGGAGAACACCTGCACAAATAATACAGCGATGCCCAGCATCACCCCATTCATCACCGTGGTGGAAATACCAACCGCAGGACACATGGAGAGCGCCAGCTTGAATATCGGATTCTCTTTCAGAATCCCGTTGGTAACTAGTTGAATACTGGAGTTTTCGTTAGCCACTCTAAATTCCTCTCCCTTAAAAAGGTACTTCGATTTGCTGTCCTTCGAGCACGTTATCCAGGATATCGAGACGATAGGCGAATTTTTTGGTTATCCCCTTGACCCCCGAACTGACGGCGTCCGAAGATATGGTTGCACCGGTAAGGGCGTAGATATCCTGATCCTTGTACTGTTCCATAATCTTCAAGGCATCTGCCTCATCGATCCGCCCTTCAAGGGCATCGACGTATTCGCCCGGCATTGGCGCCTTGACCACTTCAAGGGACTTGATCTTGTCAAATGCTTTATACTTGAACTGGTTTTTGAAATAATCCTGCTCGATCTCAGCACCCAGTCCGGGATCCTCCTCGTGCTCCATAACCTCGAGCCCGATCATCGAGTAGGCTGGATCAAGCGCCAGCATAACAGCGATGTTGGTTTTGAATCCTGGGAATTTGCCGTGCAGCAGGTAGGCCATCCGCTTGCCGTGATCGGTGACGACGATGGTCTGGTCAGTAAAACGAATCTGTCTGGAGTCCCCGACGGCTGCCTGAATGGCCGCGTCACGGTCTCCTGTCTCACGCACTTTATCCTCGCCCAGCACGACTGCGGTCTGATCGATAAAAGTGCCGTCAAGGCTGATTCTGATAAAAGAAAATCCTCCCCCTTCACCATGAGCTCCCATGGGCACCAGATAACCGATCGACTGCTGCTCACCTTCGCTGACCACATAGCGAAACACTTCGTGCATCCCCATCGAGTCAGGGCTCGGATTGTCCTGTGAATAACCCAGCAGGGAATAAACAACCTTCTCCTCCCGGGCAAATTCATTGGCTTTTTTGGCTTTGTTGGTGACGATAAAGGTCATCCCCATGATCGTACCCGCAATCAGGCATGACACCGTCAGCCGAAATATGATGGTAAGGATCATCTTCATTATTCACCTCCCGCCGGCAGGGCAAAACGCTTGGGCTTAAACCAGCCGTCCAGCACCGGGCTGAGGGGATTCATTAAAAGAATGGCATAACAAATGCCCTCGGGGTAACCGCCCTTGATTCTGATCAGCGCAGTCAGAGCACCTATTCCTGCACCATAGACAAGCTGCGCTGTCCTGGTCGAAGGTGAAGTGACATAGTCGGTGGCCATATAAAAGGCGCCCAGCATCGCTCCTCCGGTCAAGATGGCAAGCAGCGGATCACCGCCAAACAACGTTTCGCCGCCGAACACCCAGCTTAAAAGCGCCAGGCTGCTCAACAAAGAAACCGGAATATGCCAGGTGATATAACGCCGGTACATCAGGTAGAGACCACCGAGCAAAATCAGCAGTCCCGAAGTCTCACCGATTGAGCCGGGCCGCAGTCCAAGAAAAAAGGTAGGGTAGACCGTGGCGGGGCTCCCGAAAGCCTCCCTGAAGGCAGCCATGCCCTGTTCCTTCATCACCGCCAGAGGGGTCGCCGTGGTAATCGCATCGATACCCCCGCTGAAATAGGTAAACATCACCCCATCAGTCAGAGGCGGCAGCCAGGCAGAGGTCATGGCCACCGGGAAGGTGGCCAGCAGGAAGGCACGTCCCAGCAGAGCCGGGTTAAAGATGTTGTAACCCAATCCTCCCAGCAGATGCTTGCCGATATAAATGGCCATGACCGCCCCCAGAATCGGTATCAGAAAAGATACGCCCGGGGGAATGATAAAAGCCATCAGCATGCCGGTAAGCGCGGCACTGCCGTCTCTCACCGTGACCGGCCGGCCCAGCATTTTCTGGCTGATTGCCTCGACGGCCATACAGCTGGCCACCGATACTGCAGTAATCAGCAGCACCTGGATACCAAACACAAACATCGACAATACGAGCGGCGGCACCAGACAAGCCACCACGGTCCACATAATTTTGTCCACCGACTCGTTGCTGCGCACATGCGGAGATACTGACACATTCCACATGGCAGCCGCTGCCGGCGCCTGGTTCTCGGTTACTTTCGGTTCGATGACGATACTCCTTGCTCCCTTAATTAATCATTCCCGCTGGTTACGAGCGCTTCGCCTTCATCTTCGCCAGCCGGACAAACTGCACAAGCGGACGTTTGGCCGGGCACACATAGGCACAGCTTCCGCATTCAAAACATTCGAAAACACCAAACTGCTCGGTATCCTCTGCCCTGTTGGCCTCTACATAGATACCAATTTCCTTTGGCTCGAGCCCCATGGGGCAGGCTTCCAGGCACCAGCCGCAGCGGATGCAGTTTGACAGCTCATTGGTATCGATCTCATCTTCGCTGAGAAATAGTATCGAAGAGGTCGTTTTGGTTATGGGTATGTCAAGTGTCGAGACGGCAAACCCCATCATCGGTCCGCCCAGCACAACCCTGGCCAGATCGTCTGTAGTACCTCCGCAGTAGTCGACAATGTCTTTTACTTTTGTGCCTATTTTGACCAGCAGGTTGGCCGGTTTTTTGATGCCCCGCCCTGACACGGTGATCACCTTTTCGATCAGGGGTTTGCTCAGTACCACTGCATCATACACGGCCTTGGTCGTCGACACGTTATGGACCACCACACCGACGGCAGAAGGCAGTGCCATGGCCGGCACCTTCCTGCCCGTGATCGCTTGGATCAATTGTTTTTCAGAGCCCTGCGGGTATTTGACCGTGAGAGTTTCCACGCCGATTTTGAACCCCGGCTCCTGCAACTTTTCAACCGCTGCCTTCATAACGCTGATGGCATCCGGTTTGTTGCTTTCAATACCTATGGCACAAGCTTCTATGCCAAGAATCTTGAGCAGAATTTTGGCTCCTTCCACGATTTCTTCGGCCTTTTCGAGCATCATCCGGTGATCTGCGGTGATGTAGGGCTCACATTCCGCCCCGTTGAGCAGCAGGGTATCGACCGGGGTTTCGGCCGGCGGCTTAAGCTTCACATGGGTCGGGAACCCGGCGCCGCCAATTCCAATTATTCCGGCCTGGTGAACCTTTTCGAGCAGTTCTTCGGAAGAGTATTGCTGCCAGTCTGGCGACGGCTCCCAGGTCGGTGACTCAGCCTCAGGATCCGTTTTTATGGTTATCGATGGAGCACTGACCCTGATCGGATGGGCAGAACTGCCGACCGCCTTGATCGAACCAGCCGCCGGGGCATGCAGAGGGACACCCAGGCCCCTCTTCACCTCGCCGAGCAGACCGCCTGCAGCGACTTCTTCCTTGCGTTTGACCACAGGGCTGCAGGGAGCACCTATATGCTGGCCGAGAATAAGCTCCAACTCGGCGGGCAGCGGCATGGTTTCAACCACAAGTTTTTCGGTCAATTCTTTTCGTTCCGGCGGATGAACACCGCCCTTTGGAAAGGTTAAGTGTGCTGACATATTTCGATTTCCAAAACTTTTTGACTGCTCGTTGACTATTGCGCAGCGCTTTCTATGAAATTCCAGAATAATGTTTCATGAACTGGATGCGTTCAAAGGCTGACTGGTCATCTTCAAACCGGTAGGCAAGTCTTCCCCTGAACTCATTCACCGAGGCAAACGACTGCCGATCCATCCAGGCTTCAAGGTCGGCGATAATCTTCCCGGCCTGCTCAACCCCGTTTTCATAGAGGGTCGACACCACTTGTACCGCCTTGGCTCCAGCCAGTAGCATTTTCACCGCCCCCTCTCCGTCATGAACACCGGTGGAGGCAGCAAAATCGCTTTCTATCATACCTGAAAGCAATGCAATCCAGCGCAGCGGGAGAGAGATCTCCGACGGATGACTGAAGACGCCTGCCGAGATCATTTCCATTTTTTCGATGTTGATGTCGGGCTGGTAGTAGCGGTTGAACAGTACAAACCCGCCCACCCTGCCGGTCCAGTGGAGGCGTGATATCAAGCTGGCAAGGGATGAAGAGTATCTGCTCATTTTCAGGGCAATAGGAATCGACACGACACCATTGACCTTGTTGAGCACGTCAAAGTAGACCTGTTCGTAACTGTCGGCTTCCTTCTTCGGGTTACTGGGCAACAGCGAAACATTGATCTCCAACCCGTCAGCCCCGGCTTTCTCAAACTTGCCGGCGAAGGTGGTCCACTCTTCAGCGGTGACACAGTTGAGACTGGCGATGACCGGAATGTCGATCCGTTTTTTTACGTCCCGGATCATATCCAGATAATCGGTAACAGCCGATTCTCTGGTATACTGTTTGACATAGTCGTAGGCGTCCGGGTAATCGGTCTGGTAGTCGTCCAAGTTCTGCTGCAGTTCTGCCTCAATCTGCTCCTCGAACAAAGATTTCAACACAACCGCGCCGACGCCCGCCTCGGCCAGTTCCACGATCTTCGATGCCGAGCCTGTCAGACCACAGCTTCCGGCTACGATGGGGTTCTTCAAGGTGAGCCCAAGGTAGTTGGTTGTCAGATCTTTCATATTCCTGTCTCTTCTGATGAGGGCGCATACAACACGCCGTTCCCGTCACGGCACAACCCGCACAACATGAAGCACGATTTGTGCATTCCCACAAAAACCTAAAGCTCGTCTCAATACCAAATAGTTTGCGAAAATGCAAGCCGGATTTACCGTAACGCTCCCGAAGCAGCGCTCAAGAAACATGAAAAATCGCCGTCTTGCCCCGCAATGATCGCGGCGGTCAGAACCCGTTGCAAGGATTAGTCGGCCCTTTTGTTTTTTATATTGCGCTCCAACCCGGGGCTGCTATGATCGCCAATTAATCTGAATTTCAATCATCCAGAGCAAAGAAAATGAAGCCCAAACTTCCGGAGCACTACAAAGATGCCACCCATATTCTGACCGGGGCCATCTTCATCAGTTTTTCCAGCATCTGGGTGGCCTGGTCCCAGGTCGACCCTAGCGTTTCCGCCTTTTATCGCGTCCTTTTCGGCTCCCTGTTTCTGCTGCTTGGCTGTCTGTTGACGAAATCGATTCGACCCGTTTCTTCAAAGACCCTTGCCTATTGTGCGTTATGCGGGTTGTGCTTCGCTGGCGACCTCTATTCCTGGCATCTCTCCATACTCTATGTGGGCCCGGGACTGGCCACCATTCTCGGAAATTTCCAGGTCTTTGTCTTGACCTTAATTTCCCTGATCTTTTTTGGACAGCAGCTCCGGGTCATCTTTATTCTCTCACTGTTGCTGGCCTTTATCGGACTTTTTCTAATTATCGGCGCAAACTGGGAGGCTCTGCCCGACGACTACCGGCTCGGCGTGTTCTTCGGGCTGATCACCGCACTCTTATATGCCTTTTTCATCCTCACTTTAAGAAAAATCCAACGGCTGGAGGGAGATCTTTCATTTATCTACACCCTTCTGCTGATCTCCATAGCCACCGCCATCATTCTTGGCCCGCTGGTCAGCTTCAGCGGTAAAAGCTTTGCTATTCCGGGCCCTGGCTCTCTGGTTTCACTGGTCTGTCTGGCTCTGTTCAGCCAAACCATTGGCTGGGCCTTTATCGCCAGGAGCCTCCCCAATCTCCTGCCCTCGCTGGCCGGTCTTATCCTGCTGTTGCAGCCGGCACTGGCCTTCCTCTGGGATGTGCTCCTTTTCGCTAGGCCCACTTCCGCGGTTCAGTGGGTCGGGGTGCTCGTCGTTCTGGCGGCCATTTACCTCGGTGCGACTTCGACGAGAAACGGATCCTGAAAGGGATTATTGAGCGGCGACATGGTGCGGGTCTGCCAGGATTACTATGGCAAAAGTAGGGCAGCAGGACTATAGTTTTCTGAAAATAACTATTTGAGTAAGAGGATAGAGCATCATGAAAGTCATTTCACATTACGATTCAGTCGCTTGCCAGCAGTTCGACGGCGACGTGGTCAAGGGAGTTACCGGCCGCATTGCCATTGGCCAGGACGACGGTGCCCCAAACTTCTGCATGAGAATCTTCACCATCAGCCCCGGCGGCTTCACCCCACGTCACTCCCACGACTGGGAACATGAGATCCTCGTCCACTCAGGTTCAGGACAGGTGCTGAGAGAGGGTGAATGGACAGATGTCAACGCCGGCTCGGTGGTATTCATACCAGGCAACGAAGAACATCAGTTCCGCAACAATTCCGCAGTTGACTTGGTCTTTGCCTGCCTGATACCCAAAGGTGCACCCGAGCTGTAAACCAGGCCACCTTTTATACACAGTTAGCGATTATCTAGTTTCAATTCGGAAACGAGCCGTTTTGCTTCAAGATCGAGGCGTGCGAGAAATTTTACCGCAGGCCGAGCTGATATTCCGAGGATAAAATTTCGAGCACAACGATGAAATTGAACAAAAAGGCCGTTTTCTGATGAGGACTATTTGCCGAGCAGGCCATCCCGCAACTTTTTACCGACCGGCTTATCACCCAGCCAGATAGAGAGGAGCAGGTCGTTGAACTCTTTGCCGGCAATGGTGCCCTTCGGCACTGAATTTATCGAAACGGTGGTTCCTGTGCCGGGTACATAGTCCAGCACAATCCGGTCCCCTTCTTTCACCGTGTCGGACATCTCATTAAAAGCCGCTATTTCCGTCTTCAGCGCCTCAAGCTGATCGGCACTGCCATTGCCGGAGAACCCTTCATTCCAGGCCTTGATCAAGGCATCTCTGCCAACTTCTTTATAAAGAAAGTGCATGATAAGCTGTTTGGCACCGGGATCACCGATCACCTGGTCCCTCTCAGTGCTCGGATTCTCCAGATAGAGCATGGCCAGGTAAACTTTGATCACCAGCTTCGACCTGATGCCGGCACCATTGAATTTCAATACGGTACCGTTGGCCTGGGTGATCTGCTCGTCAATGGCCACCCCGGCGATCTCCAGGGCCGCTACCGGGTAAGAACAAAAACACAAAAATGCCAGTGTGATAAAAAACTTTTTCATCATTTCACCCTCCTCAGCTCTCCGAACTACCCATTTAACTTCGTTTACTAGCTCCTATCTTCTGTGGAAACAAAAAAAGCGGACAAAAGCAATAAAAAACAGGGGGGCGATCACTCTGTGATACCCCCCTGCCGTTATTCTTATCCTCAACAACGCAACAAAGAGGAGAAAGATTATGAAACAGATGCAGGATGTAAGTGTGCCGGCGGAGTTCTCTTTGGGCGCCCCGGCAAGGATAGAGAGCGCTCTTGTCAATCGCTTGCTGCAGCAGCTGACCAGGCGGATCCAGCGACTGTCTGCCAACCGCCGGGAATTGCTCATTTCCTCGGCGGCCACCTGCGGCATCGGTCTGTCGGTGCTGCTGGTCAGCTATCTCTTCTTAGTCCAGCTCGCTGCCTATGGCTGGTAGGGGCTAGGTTAGAGGCTACTCTTTCCAGTCCGGCCTGATATGCAGCTCGGTAAGCTGCCTGCGGGCTACCGGAGACGGCGCCTCGGTCAGCGGGCAGGTGGCTTTCTGGGTTTTGGGGAAGGCGATTACATTTCTGATCGAATCGCTGCCGGTGATCAGCATTAATAACCGGTCCAGACCAAAGGCGATACCGCCGTGAGGCGGAGCCCCATACTGCAGGGACTTGAGCAGGAATCCGAACTTTTCCTCGGCCTCTTCCTCGCTGATAGACAAGGCCTTGAGGACCTGCATCTGGACTTCGGAATCGTGAATACGGATCGAGCCGCCGCCAATCTCATTGCCATTGAGCACCAGGTCGTAGGCCCGAGAATAAACGGCTCCGGGATCCTGCGCCAATTTATCGATGTCTTCTTCTCGGGGGGCGGTAAAGGGATGATGCAGGGCCTGGTAGCGCTTCTCCTTGTCGTCATATTCTACCAGCGGGAAGTCGGTAATCCAGACGAAATCGAAGCGGTCCTTGTCAAGCAGCTCAAGGCGGCGGGCCAGCTCGTTGCGCAGTTCACCGAGCACCTGAAAGACGATCGAGCTCTTGTCCGCGCCAAAAAAGAGAAGGTCCCCGGGTTCCGAGCCGAGGCGGGCGTCGATTTTCTGCCGCTCCTCGGCGGAGAAAAATTTGGCGATCGGCGACTGCCAGCTGCCGTCCTCTTTAACTTTCACCCAGGCCAGTCCCTTGGCGCCGAAGTGGATGGCAAATTCGGTCAGATCGTCAAGCTCCTTGCGGGTGAACGAACCACAGCCTTTGGCATTGATTGCCCGCACCGTGCCGCCGCTGTCCGCTGCCGATCTGAACACCTTGAAATCGCATTCGGCGGCAATAGCGGTCAGGTCGACCAGTTCCAGACCGAACCTGGTGTCCGGCCTGTCGGTGCCAAAGCGGGCCAACGCTTCATCAAAACTGATCCGGCCAAAAGGAGGCTTCACATCGAGGGAGCGGGTCTGTTCGAAAAGAGCTGCAATCATTCCCTCGACGACCTCTATCACCTGCTCCTCATCGACGAAGGACATCTCAATATCGATCTGGGTGAACTCCGGCTGCCGATCGGCACGCAGATCCTCATCTCTGAAGCATTTGACAATCTGATAATAACGATCCATGCCGGCAATCATCAGCAACTGCTTGAAGAGCTGGGGTGACTGCGGAAGCGCGAAGAAACGGCCGGCGTTGACCCGGCTCGGCACCAGGTAGTCCCGGGCTCCTTCGGGGGTCGATTTGGTCAGCATTGGGGTTTCAATATCGATGAACCCCTGGTCGTTAAGATAGTGCCTGATGGTTTGCACCGCCTGATGCCTGATTATCAGGTTGGCAGTCATTTCCGGCTTTCTCAGATCCAGGTAGCGGTACTGCAGACGCAGGTTGTCGGAGACTTCGGTATCCTCGTCCAGAGGAAATGGCGGAGTCTCGCTGGTATTGAGAATCTTAAGTGTGTCGACCAGGACCTCAATATCACCGGTGGCCAGTTTCGGGTTGGCCATGTCGCCGGGGCGGGGCTCAACTCTTCCCTGCACGGCGATAACCCACTCACTGCGGAGCTGGTGGGCCTTGGCATGGACTTCGGGATTCACCTCAGGGTTGAAGACCACCTGGGTCAACCCGCGGCGGTCTCTCAAGTCGATAAAGATCACCCCTCCATGATCACGCCTGCGAAGCACCCAGCCCATCAGGGTCACGGTTTCGCCGACCTGGGCAAGGTTTAATTCATTATTGTGGTGCGTCCTGCGCATTGTCCCCATTGAATCAATCATGCTCATTCCTGTCCGGGTTTGTGCAACCCGCTATGTACTCGTTAAAAAAAAATGGTCCCGCCTCTTGCTACTCAACCGCATTGGCGAGAAAGTCACCGATCGCAGTCAAATTCAGATCGGTCTGTTCGCCTGTCTTCATATTGCGCAGAGGCGCCTGTTTATTTTCTAGTTCCTGACTACCGATAATTACCACAAACCGGGCACCGGCCCTGTCAGCTTGTTTCATCTGACTCTTAAGACTTTTGGAGTCAAGATCCATATCCACCCGAAGCCCTCTTTCTCTCAGCTCATGCATCAATTTAAAGGAGTAATCTGACGCCTCATCGCCCAGACCGGCAATGAAAAGATCGAGCTCCTCCATTTTTTCCTCAAGGCCATCACCTTGTTTCAACAACAGAACAAGCCTTTCTATACCCATGGCGAAACCGATGCCCGGCACTTTCGGCCCGCCGAGCATCTCGATCAGCCCGTCGTAACGCCCGCCGGCACAAACCGCAGACTGGGCCCCAAGCTGGTCAGTAATGAATTCGAAGGTGGTGCGAACGTAATAATCGAGTCCGCGCACCATAAATTTATTTACCCTATACTCGACCCCAAGAAGGTCCAGATTCTTCCTGACCTCGGTGAAATGGGTAGAACAATTCTCACATAGATGTTCAATCACCGAAGGGGCATCTTCGACCTGCTTACGACATCCTGGCTTTTTGCAGTCGAGGACCCGCAGCGGGTTAGTCACACTTCGCCGCCGGCAGTCTTCACACAACTGGTCGATCCGTTCATTTATGAAGGACAGCAGCACCTGGCGATAGCCCGGTCTGCAGTCAGGGCAGCCAAGCGAGTTGATCTCCAGCGAAGTTGCCACACCAAGCTCTGAGAATAAACTCTCGCCCAGGCTCATGAGCTCAGCATCGAGTCGCGGACTCGCCGCTCCGAGTACCTCGACATCAAGTTGATGAAACTGGCGCAGCCGCCCCTTCTGAGGACGTTCATGCCTGAACATGGGACCGATTGTGAAAAGCCTTTGCACCGGTCTGAGACCATGCATATTGTGTTCAATATAGGACCGCATCAGTGATGCGGTGGCTTCCGGACGCATGGTGATCTGTTTATCGACGAAGGTGTACATCTCCTTTTCGACAATATCGGTATCGCTACCAATAGAGCGCGCGAAGAGTTCTGTCTTTTCCAGAACTGGAAGCCGGATCTCGGCAAAATGAAACCGCTCAAGAACATTCCTGGCAGTTTCTTCCACCCGCCTCCAGATAAGCACATCGTCGGGAAGTATATCCTTAAAGCCGTTCAAGGCTTTTACTTTCAATTGGTTGCCTCCAGATATTAATTGAAAAACAGATAAGTTAACCTCAAACAGATATTTTTGTCAAGCATCAGCGGAGAACCCTGAAGAGCTCACCATAGCCCTGGTCGTCATCATCTATACCTCTGTAATAATGTTGTTTTTGACAGATCAGGAAGGATCCTGGCAACCATCTTTACCACTGCTCAGCCGGCATAATCAAAGAGACATTGCTTGACAAAAACCGCCGCAATAGGCATTATCGTTGCTTTATATGGTTAGTTTCCATCCGGAAACGAGGAATTTTCTTCAAGATCGAGGCGTGCGAGAAATTTTACCGTAGGCATATAGTTGATATTCCGAGGATAAAATTTCGAGCACAACGAAGCGTGGACAAAAGGGCCGTTTCCGGATGGAAACTAGTTAGCTAACGGTTGAAGGAGTAACCCTTATTATGAAATTACCATCACTTCAAATCGGCAATCTTAAAGCAAAAATCCCCCTGATTCAGGGCGGCATGTCCATTCGCGTGTCCACTTCCGCGCTTGCCGTCCCCGTTGCCGATTGTGGTGGGATTGGTGTTATCGGCGGTTCCGGCATCCTCGCTGAGGAGCTCAAAGAAGACGTTCTCAGGGCCAAGGCCGCCACCGACGGAATTGTCGGGGTCAACATCATGTACGCGGTAAAAAATTTCTATGAGCTGGTCATCGCTTCCATCGAGTCCGGGGTGGACCTGATTATCACCGGGGCTGGATTTTCAAGAGACATATTCAAGATCGGCAAAAAGTACAACGTACCGATCGCCATGATCGTTTCTTCACCGACACTGGCCAGACTGGCGGAAAAGCTCGGGGCCGCTGCAATTATCGTCGAGGCCAAGGAAGCCGGAGGGCACCTCGGTACAGATAAGCCCCTGCGCACCATCTTGCCTCCGATCAGGGAAGTGGTTAAAAAAATCCCGCTCATTGCCGCCGGCGGCATCACCAATGGCTACGAAATGGCTGAACTGATGGACGAATATGGGGCAGACGGCATCCAAATTGCCTCCCGGTTTGTGCTGAGTGAGGAATGCCCCGTGGCCGATGAATTCAAGCAGGCCTATCTGGACGCCAAAAAAGAGGACATCGTTCTTACCTCTTCGCCAGTCGGGCTTCCCGGTCGAGCCCTCAACTCGCCCTTCGTCAGGGCAATTGCCAAGGGCGAGGACGTCAAGGCCGAGAAATGCAAGCTCAAGTGCCTGAAAAAATGCGATTACCACTACTGTATCAATGATCGACTCAATGCTGCCAAAAACGGAAATGTCGAGGAGGGGCTCTTCTTCTCCGGTGAAAATACCTACAAGATGAAATCGATCCTGCCCGTCGCCGAGATTTTCAAACAGTTCATCAACCAGGCCGAATCCGTCTACAAGGAAAAGCGCGGCTTTTCTCCCCCTGCCGAATAGAATATTTAGCCCGTTTGTGTGATAACACCACCTGAACCGACGATGACCCCAATGGAGAATATCATCGAGCCGTCCGAGCATCCAATCAGGCCGGACATGATCGATGACGAGGCGCTGTATGTCATGCGCAAACTTAACCGGGCCGGATTTTCCAGTTATCTGGTCGGCGGTGGAGTTCGGGATTTATACCTCGGAAAAACCCCGAAAGATTTTGACATCGGCACCGATGCCCGGCCGGGGCAAATACGCAGACTATTTAACAACAGCCGTACTATTGGCCGACGCTTCAGGCTCGTTCAGGTATTCTTCAAAAACAGAAAAACCATTGAAGTTTCGACCCTTCGATCGCTCAGCGAGCACGACATCGACGGACCGGAAGCAATTCTTGCACCCAACAATACTTACGGCACACCTGACGAAGATGCCCTGCGCCGCGATCTCACCATCAATGCCCTGTTCTATGAAATAGAAAATCGCACAATCATCGACTATGTCGGCGGCGTTGACGACCTGGACAGAGGTATCGTCAGAATACTCGGCTCACCAGAGAGGCGTATAACCCACGATCCGGTGCGCATGATGCGGGCTGTCAGGCACAGCGTACGCAACAATTTCATCATCGAGGAACAGAGCTGGGCGGCAATTTGCAAGAATCATCATCTGCTCAGACTGTGCCCGCCCTCAAGACTCAGGGATGAAACGCTCAAAGATATCTACAGTTCCGCTGCTGCCGAATGGTTCGAGCTCAGTCTGGACGGCAATCTATTCACTGAGCTGTTTCCCGTCTACCAGGGACATATGACAGCGCTGCTGCACGATGGTGGGAGCTGCCGCGAACACCTTGCCAAGATCTTTTCTACCATCGACCGGCTGAACAAGCAGGCGGTCGCCAGCGGCAACCATCGCCAGCCGGACTATTTTCTGCTTGCCTTTCTGCTCATTCCCTGGGCAGACCTCAACTTCAACTTGTTCGAGCAGAAACTCAAAGGCCCTCAACTCTACCAGCTTGCCAAACGCATCCGCGAAGAAATTAACAGGACCATCGGCCTTGATTTCAACCTGAGGCGATCCAGCCGTCAGGAAATCACCACCCTTTTGGCCCATCTGCCGCTGCTGCTGCAGAACCAAACCCAGCAGAGCTGGCCCAAATGGCTGAAACGTAAAAGCTATTTCAAAAAATGCAGATTGCTCTATCTGTTCTACAGGGAAGCGCTCGAGGGCATAGAGGTAGAAGACGAAATTCATCAGGCCAGCGATGAAGCCACAGCACAGCCCCCCCCCCGGCAACAGAGAAGATCGAAAAAGTCGCGCCGCAAAGGCCGCCCCGCCTTCAGTGGCGGCAAGCAAGGCGGAGTCTTCGGTTTCAAGCGCTGAAAACCTGCTGCCGACGTATCTTTTCAGAATCTGGTTTTGCTTACAATAAAAGCCAGCAGCTCACCTATTCAAACCCGTTTTTCTTCGGCCTCCTGACCGATTGGAACTGTCACTCAGATGTGACCCGGAATTATTCTTATCAGCCTGCTGGCAAAATGAATTGACATTCAATACTGTTTCCTCTAATTATACCTTTTGTGTCATTGGTAACATGGACTTGAAATCCGGCTGCTAGAGGATGAAAAAAGGGAGCATCCGACAGCGCTCGAGGGTTCAGGTTTTTAATTTATAACCTTTAATTTTAGAGGTAGATAACAGCGCATTGCGCCAAATTGTTGTTTCAACATTAGGAGGTTGATATGGCAGACACGGTAAACAAAACCTTGGATCCGCGCGTGAACCGACGCGGCTTCCTGAAGGGATGCACCATGGCAGCGGCCGCTCTTGGACTGTCCGAATCCATGGTCCCCAAAATGGTGGAGGCTGCGACTTCGGCTCAGCGTCCGCCGGTAATCTGGCTCCACTTTCAGGAATGTACCGGATGTACAGAGACGCTGCTTCGAGGAGCCCATCCGGACATTGCCCAGCTAATTCTCGACATCATCTCCCTGGATTATCATGAGACGATCATGGCAGCTGCCGGCTATCAGGCCGAGCAGGCGCTGCATGATTCGATGGAGAAAAATGCCGGGAAATACATCCTGGTCGTCGAAGGCGGTATTCCCACCGCGTTGAACGGCGTTTACTGCAAGATCTCGGGTAAAACGGCCATGGAACTGCTTGAAGAGGTTTCCTCCAAAGCAGCTGCGGTTATTGCCTATGGCACCTGCGCCACCTTTGGCGGCGTGCAGGCCGCCAAGCCAAATCCAACCGGCGCGGTTGGTGTTGACAAGCTGGTTCACGATAAGCCGATCATCAACATTTCGGGTTGTCCGCCGAACCCGGTTAACTTCCTGGGGACTGTTCTACATTACCTCACCTTCCAGAGACTCCCGGCTGTCGATAGCCTCAAACGTCCTAAATTCGCCTATGGCCGCCGTATTCACGATCATTGTGAACGACGCGCTCATTTCGATGAAGGCCGTTTCGTCGAGCAGTTCGGTGATGAGTACCATAAACTGGGCTACTGCCTCTACAAAGTCGGCTGCAAAGGTCCTGAAACCTTCGCCAACTGTCCGGTTGCCCGCTTCAACGAAGCAGGCGTCTGGCCGGTCTCCGTTGGCCATGGCTGCATAGGCTGCACTGAGCCCGACTTCTGGGATACCATGACACCGTTTTATGACAGAATTCCGAACGTCAAGATCCCCGGCGCCGGAATCGTCGATGATGCCGACAAGATCGGTACCAAGGTGCTCGGTGTGACTGCTGCTGCAGTCGGTATCCACGCCGTTGTCGGAATAGGAAAAAGATTGATCAAAGGCAAATCCGACAGCGATGAGGTTAATTGCTGATTCTCATTTACCAACGCAAACAACCACTTTTGGAGGTTTAACAGATGGCTCAGAAAATCACCATTGATCCTATTACCAGGATCGAAGGTCACTTAAGAATAGATGTGGAAGTCGACGGTGGAGCGGTTACCAACGCCTGGTCCTCCGGTCAGATGTTCCGGGGGTTGGAAATTATCCTGCAGGGCAGGGACCCGCGTGACGCCTGGCATT
The DNA here is from genome assembly GCA_963759125.1 of uncultured delta proteobacterium. Taxonomy (GTDB): domain Bacteria; phylum Desulfobacterota; class Desulfobulbia; order Desulfobulbales; family Desulfocapsaceae; genus JABDQA01. Next base: position 697,109 of record CAVWXN010000005.1, on the reverse strand, counting down.
TTGTCCAGCGTATCTGCGGGGTCTGCACCACGGTGCATGCACTGGCCTCGGTCCGCGCCGTCGAAGATGCTTTAAAGCTGCCGATTCCCCTGAATGCCCAGCTGATCAGGAACCTGGTTCAGGGTATCCACTGCCTGCATGACCATATTGTTCATTTCTATGCACTTTCAGCCCTTGACTGGGTTGATGTCGTTTCCGCCCTCGATGCGGACCCGGTCAAGACCCAGCAGCTGGCAGAGTCCCTGTCCGACTGGCCGGGCAACAGCGCCAAGCGTTTCGCCGCAGTCAAGGCCAAGGTCAAGGCACTGGTTGAGAGCGGACAGCTCGGACCGTTCGCCAACGCCTACTGGGGCCACTCGGCCATGAAACTGCCGCCCGAGGCCAATCTCATGGCGGTATCCCATTATCTTGAAGCACTCGACTATCAGCGTAAAGCCACCACGGCTCTGGGTATTATTTCCGGTAAAAACCCGCATGTCCAGAATCTCTCCGTCGGTGGTGTGACCGCCGCTATCAATCCGGACAACGAAGCTACGCTGAACATGGAGCGCCTCTTCCGGGTCAAGGATCTGATTACAAGAGGTCCGCGGTTTCATCAACAACGTCTACCTGGTCGACCTGGCCGCCGTCGGCGCTCTCTATGCTGAATGGCTGCCTTACGGCCACGGCGTTACCAACTACCTGGCTGCACCGGATATGCCGCTGGATGCCGCCGCCACCAAGTTCGATCTGCCCGGCGGTACCATCATGGGCGGCGATCTGGCCGGCGTCACAGCGATCAAGAATCTCAGCGATCCATTCTTCAAGGACAACGTCCAGGAATCGATTGCCCGCGGCTTCTATGACGGCGACTGGCAGAAACATCCCTGGGAATCAGAGACCGTACCGGCAGCCCAGGATTTCGACGCAGACGGCAAATACAGTTGGCTCAAAGCTCCGCGTTTCCAAGGCAAACCGATGCAGGTCGGTCCCCTTGCCCAGATGCTGGTTGGCTACGCCCAGGGTCACGAAGGAATCGTCAACGGCGTTAACGGCGCCCTCGATCTGGTCAGCAAGATTGCCGGCACCAAAGTCGGTCCCGAAGCGCTGTTCGGTACGCTTGGCCGTCACGCCGCCAGGGCTGTCCGCTGTTCATTGATGGCCGATCTGACCCTCAAACACTGGGAACTGCTGGTGGACAACATCGGCAGCGGCGACCTGGAAATCTTCAATCCGCCGACCTTCCCGAAAGGCGAGCAGAAAGGTGTCGGTGTCCATGAAGCGCCGCGCGGACATTCTGTCTCACTGGATCGTAATCCAGGATGGTAAGATCAAGAATTACCAGGCGGTCGTACCGTCCACCTGGAACGCCGGTCCTCGTGACGCCCAGGATCAACTCGGACCCTACGAGGCCTCGCTGCTCGAGAATCCGATTGCCGATCCGGAACGTCCGCTCGAGGTTCTGCGCACCATTCACTCCTTCGATCCTTGTATAGCCTGTGCTGTACATATGCTGGATCCGGAAGGCCGTGAAGTGATGAAAGTCAAGGCTCTGTAATCGTAAAAATGACGACAACTTTCAACTTTCGGCCCCAACCGACAGGAGGTAATTATGGCATATGAAAAGAAGAAATGCTGGAGCATCCTGCTTCGGCTCTATCACTGGGCATTTGCTCTGTCAATCGTTACCTTGTGTATCACCGGCTTCTACATCAACAGCCCGTGGACCAACTCCATGACGGAAGGCAGCGCTTCATGGCCCATGGCCTATATGCGTTTCGTACATTTTGTCGCCGGCTATGTGTTTACCGCCGCGGTGTTGACCAGGATCTTTCTCTATCTGTTTGGCAACAAGCAGGAGCGGATTCTCGAGCACCTCCCGGTTACGCCACGCAATATCAAAAATCTGTTCAGCACGATATTGCAGTACAGCTATATCAAGGACAGTCATGATCCCGACAGATTGGGTCACAACATTCTGGCCGGCATCACCTACGTAATCACCATTGCTGCAGCCGTATTTCAACTGGTCAGCGGTTTCTACATGCTGTTCCCTGAAATCGCCATCTGGGAAAAATACGGAGTGATGATTTTCGGCAGCCAGCAGATGGCTCGCTATATTCATCATCTGCTGATGTGGTGGTTTATGATTTTCGCCTTTATTCATGTCTATCTGGTAATCTGGAACGACGTGAAGCAACCGGAAGGATTGATTTCTTCCATATTCACCGGTGTCAAATTCACCCACAAGGCGTAAATCACTAAAAAACGGGGTCGAAATTCTCGTCCAGGGCACTGTCCAGGGCGTGGGGTTTCGACCCTTCGTTTTTAAGCTTGCCTGCCACTTTTCCATCGCCGGCACGGTTACCAATACCAGCGAAGGTGTTGTTATCCAGGCCGCCGGTCCGCAGATCTTCTCTTTTATCGAAGCACTCAGCGCCGAAGCTCCGCCGCTTGCCAGGATCGAAGCGCTTTTTCACCGTCCTCTCGAAAAACAGTTGCAGGCGGACTCGTTTACCATCGTGGCCAGCCGTTCCAGCGCCTCTTCCAGGGCCAATATTCCGCCAGACATTTCAGTTTGCCAGGATTGTTTCGAAGAACTGACCGACCCGGCCGATCGCAGGTTCGGCTACCCCTTTATCAACTGCACCAATTGCGGGCCAAGGTTTTCCATCATCGAAACCATTCCCTACGACCGTCCCAAGACCTCGATGAAAGACTTTGCGATGTGCGGGGACTGCAGCCGGGAATATCTCGATCCCATGGATCGGCGCTTTCATGCCCAGCCCAATGCCTGCCCTGTCTGCGGCCCTACCATATCGCTGCACGACAGCCAGGGACGCCCCCTTAACTCTACAGACGTGGTAGCGGCAGCCATCACCGCCATCATCCAGAATAAGGTCTTGGCAATACGCGGGCTTGGGGGATTCCATCTCTGTGTCAGCGGTTGTTCAGCCGCCGCCGTCGCGACACTTCGCGACCGGAAAAACCGGCCAGACAAGCCGCTGGCGATCATGGTCAAGGATCTGCTGCAGGCCGAGAAACTCTGTGTGCTTGACGACCAGGAAAAACGAACCCTCAACGCGCCCCAGCACCCGATCGTCTTGCTCAAGCCCAGACCGGACTCACCGCTGGCCCCTAATCTGGCTCCCGAGATGAGCGATATCGGCCTGATGCTTCCCTATACGCCGCTGCACCACCTGCTGTTCGCCCAGCCGGATTGTCCGGCGGCACTGGTAATGACCAGCGGCAACATCAGCGGGGAACCGATCTGCACCTCCAACGAGGACGCGCTCGATCGATTGGCGGGAATCGCCGATCTTTTTATTCTGCACAACCGTGACATTGTCACCCGGGTGGACGATTCGGTGGTCAAGCGTGTGGCCGGAGAGATCAGAGCTTTTCGCAGAGCCAGGGGATACGCCCCTGAACCACTACATATTTCCCAGGAGCTGCCCGAATTCATTGGCTGCGGAGGCGGCCTGAAGTCCACTTTCAGCCTGGCCCGCTCCACTTCGATCTACCCAAGCCAGCATATCGGTGATCTGTTCAACACTGCTTCGCTCGCCTTTTACAGCGAATCGGTGGACAACCTCAAACGGCTCTACGAGATCGAACCGGTTGCTGCCGCCTGCGATCTGCACCCCGACTACCTGAGTTCGCATTTTGCCGTTGAGCTCGGTCTGCCGTTGTACAAGATTCAGCATCACCATGCCCATGCCGCGGCGGTGATGGCCGAACACAACCTGGAGGGTCCGGTATTGGCTGTGGTGCTGGACGGCACTGGCTATGGAACCGACGGGACCATCTGGGGAGGCGAGATCCTGCAGGCCGATCTGCGGAGTTTCTCGCGGCTCGGCCATCTGGAACCCCTGCCCCTGCCCGGCGGCGACGCAGCGGCCCAGGAGCCCTGGCGCATGGGGTTGTCTCTGCTCTATCGTCTTTTTGGAGAAGAGTGCAGGATGATGGACTTGTTGAGCAGTGTCGATCAGGCCTCTAAAAACATTCTTGTGCAGATGCTGCAGAGCCGATTCAACACCCCGTTGACTTCGAGTTGCGGCCGCCTGTTCGATGGTTTCGCCGCTCTGCTCGGGCTCAATACGGTTTCCACCTTCGAAGGACAGGCTGCCATGCAGCTCGAGGCCCTGGCCCGCAGCTCGTTGACAACCCGTTGGAAAGATATATTGGTTGAAGAGATCGAAGACGCCGAACACTATTTGAAAGAAGAAAAAGAACAAAGATGGGAGATAAATTCTTCAAAATTTGTTAAGAAAAGCCTAGACGATATTTCTTCCGGCATGGACCGGTCCGCAATCGCACTGCAGTTTCACTGCTGGCTGATCAGTTGTATTTCCCGCCTCGTCGAGAAACTCTCTGGAACCACAGGAATTCGTGATGTCGTGCTTTCTGGCGGCTCGATGCAGAATGGAATTCTGCTGGAAGGATTGATATTTTGTCTGACCGAGATGGGGTTGACCCCATACACCGGGGCTCGTATTCCGATAAATGACGGAGGCGTTTCCATCGGTCAGGCGTTGATAGGAGGTAGGCAACATGTGTCTCGCAGTACCAATGAGAGTTGAACAGATTGAAGGCGATCCCGACGATTTTACCCAGGATCAGATTGCCGTCGTCAATATGGATGGAGTGAGCAGGAAGATCCGACTCGACGTCGTTGATCGGTGGCCTGAAATTGGCGACTATGTGATTGTCCACGCCGGCTTTGCCATCCATTCGCTGGTTGAAGAGGAAGCCAAGAAAAACATCGAGTTGATCAGGGAACTGGCCTCACATATGCCCGAAGAATTGCTGCTGGCCGGGGATGATTCGTGAAATATATCGATGAATACCGTGACAGCAGCCTGGTAAAGCCTCTGGTTGAAGAACTGAAGAGGTCGGTCACCAAACCGGTAAGGCTGATGGAAGTGTGCGGCACCCACACCATGGCCATCTTCCGTAACGGTATCAGGTCGATTCTGCCCGCAGGGATGGAGATTGTCTCAGGACCAGGCTGTCCGGTCTGCGTCACCTCCGCCTCCCATATGGACGCCTTCATCGCCATGGCCGAAATTCCCGGAGTCAGGGTGGCCATCTTCGGCGACCTTTTCAGAGTGCCGGGAAGCAACGGCTCCCTGGCCAATGCCACCGCCCGAGGCGCCCTGGTTGAGGTGGTCTATTCCCCTATGGACGCTTTGGAACTGGCCCGCAATAACCCGGACGATACAGTGGTTTTTCTTGGTGTTGGATTTGAAACGACCACCCCTGGGATTGCGGCAACGATTCTGGCCGCCTCCCATGAAGATATCGATAATTTTTGCGTTTTTTCTACCCAGAAAGTAATTCCTGGCCCGCTCGAAGCGCTGATGCAGGACCCCCAGCTCAACATCAATGGACTGCTCTGTCCCGGCCATGTCTCGGCCATCATCGGGGCCGGAGCCTATCAGCCCTTTGTCGATCAGGGGCTGGCCTGTGTCGTGGCCGGATTCGAGCCGGCCGATCTGGTCAATGGCCTGATTTTGTTGGCCAAGCAGGTGGGCTCCAACACACCTAAGGTCGAGAACCTCTATCCCCGGGTGGTCTCCTGGGAAGGCAACCGGCGCGCCCTGGCCATGGTCGATCAAATCTTCGAGCCCACCGACATGGAATGGCGGGGCCTGGGTGTGATAGAAAACAGCGGCCTGGCAATCAGGGAAAAATATCAGAAATTCGATGCGCAGAAGCGCTTCGATATAGAACTTGTTCCGACGGAGGAACCCAAAGGCTGCCTCTGCGGCGAAATTTTAAAAGGCCAGACCGTTCCTCCCCAATGCCCGCTTTTTGGCAGCCGCTGCACACCTTCCACACCGGTGGGTCCGTGTATGGTCTCCAGTGAAGGCACCTGTGCTGCCTATTACAAGTACGGGCAGGACAGCTAGGATAGCCGGCAACCAGTTCCAGGAATTAATGAGCAAATCAACCAACATGGCAGACGACACCATTCTTCTCGACCACGGCAGCGGCGGACTTGCCAGCCAGGAACTGATCAGCGGTCTTTTCCTTAAATATCTCGACAGCCCGGTGCTCAAAGGCCTTGAAGACAGCGCGGTGATCGACAACCAACCAGGCAAACTGGTGTTCACCACCGACAGCTACGTGGTCGACCCGCTCTTTTTTCCCGGCGGCGACATCGGTAAACTCGCTGTCCACGGCACCATCAACGATCTAGCCATGCGGGGCGGCAGGCCACTGTGCCTGAGTCTAGCTTTGATTCTCGAAGAAGGAATGCCCATCGAAGATCTCGAAAGAATCATCATCTCGGTTGCCCAGGCTGCCAAGGAATCTGGTGTACCCATCGTTACCGGGGACACCAAGGTGGTTCCCCGAGGAAAAGCTGACAAGGTGTTCATCAACACCTCCGGTATAGGGGTTGTCGATACCTCGCTGTCGCTCTCGTCCCAAAACGGGACTCCCGGCGATGCGATCATTTTATCGGGCACCATGGGAGACCATGGCATCACTATCATGACCCGCAGGGCCGGCATCGCTCTGGAGGGAAATCTCAGAAGCGACACCATGCCCCTGCATCGTTTGGTCGCCACCATACTCAACCGCTACCCCGACTCGGTAAGGACGTTTCGCGATCCCACCAGAGGTGGGGTGGCCACCACGCTCAACGAGATTGCCGCGGCCAGCTCCCTTTCCATTGTCCTGCAGGAAGAGGCGCTGCCGATCAGGGCAGAAGTCAGGGCCGCCTGCGAAATTCTGGGTCTGGAACCGCTCTACCTGGCCAACGAGGGTAAATGTCTGGCAGTGGTAGATGGCAAAGATGCAGACAATATTCTCGAATTGATGAAACAGCAGGAAGAAGGAAAGGAGGCGGTGATCATAGGCAGACTCGAAGAGGGCAAGGCCGGCCGCGTTCTGATCAACACTCCCATCGGCGGTTCACGGGTCATCACCCCGCTGCACGGAGAACCCCTCCCCAGAATCTGTTAACGGCGAGTTATGGAAGATAAAAAGAAAATTGGCATTCTCGGAATTGGCAACCTGATCGTCGGCGACGAGGGATTTGGTGTCCATGCCGTGCGCTACCTGGAAGAAAACTACGAATTCCCCGACAGTGTGCTGATCATAGACGGCGGCACCGCCGGGATATACATGAGCCCGTTCCTGGAAGAGTGTGACCCGGTGCTGGTGATCGATGTGGTCGACATTGATGCCGAACCGGGCTCGATGCACTATTACTCGAACGAAGACGTCAAAGCCGGCAAAATCAGCACCCGCATGTCGCCCCACCAGCTTGGACTGCTGGAAATTCTCGAGATCTGCAAGCTGCGGGATGCAGCGCCTGAAACCCTTGAATTTTACTGCGTGGTTCCCAAAGACCTCATCACCAGTACCGAACTCTCCGATGTGGTGGCGCCTCGGGTCAAGGAGATTTGTGAAATCGTGCTCAAACGTCTGGCCGAACTGGGCGTCGAGGCAAAACGGCGGACAAGCTGATCGGACGCTGCGTCATGCATGAGATATCGCTTGTTCAGGGGCTGCTCGGCCAGCTCCACGATATAGCCGGTCAACATAAGACGAGCCGGATACTGAAGGTCACCATGGTGATCGGTCCGCTCTCCGGGGTAGTGGTTGATTCGTTCAAGTTTGGCTTTGATATACTGACCAAAGAAGATGAACTGGTCAAAGATGCCAAACTCGAAATCATCATCCCTGAAGTCAGTTACCGCTGCAGCAATTGTCAAGGTGTGCAGAAAACGGCAGGAAAGCGTCCCCACGAGTGCGCGGAGTGTGGTGATAATCTGCTTATTGCCGAGGGAGGCAATGATTTGATACTGCAACAGGTTGAAATGGAATAATTTTCACGAACTGGGATGACCAGCTGTCCGGCGTCGCCTTGTCGGGAGATAGTGAGAACTATTTCCTTTCGAATTTTTCCTTGACTGGCAGGTCGTCACAGCTCGTTAATCTGAAGATTGAAACGCTTAAAATGAAATAAAGGTGAACTAATGTGTGATGCATGCGGTTGTCAGACTCATACTCACGATCATGCTCACGATCATGATCATGGACATGGCCACGACGAATCAGTGATCGTCGACATAAACCGGTCGCTGTTCGCAGCAAACGATGCGATGGCTCGTTCAAACCGGGAACATTTTGACGAGGAGAATATCGTCGTACTCAATCTCATTTCAAGCCCCGGCTCTGGAAAAACAACCCTGCTCGAACACACCATCGACAGAATCGGCGACGAGATAAGTATTGGCGTGATCGAGGGTGATATCGAAACAGAACGCGATGCCGAACGCATTAGAGCCAAGGGGGTACCGGCCATTCAGCTGACCACCGGCGGCGCCTGCCATCTGGACGCTTCGATGATTCACCGAGGCTTTCACCAGCTTCAGAAAGAGCCCGGAGGAGACGCCATCGACCTGCTGGTCATTGAAAATGTGGGCAATCTGGTCTGTCCGGCCACCTTCGATCTGGGCGAGCATAAACGGGTGGTTCTCGTGTCCGTTCCCGAAGGACCCGATAAACCGGCAAAATACCCCAAGGCCTTTACCAGTTCACAGCTGTTTCTGATCACCAAAACGGATCTGCTTCCCTATTTCGATTTTGAAGTGGCGGAAGCAAGCAAAGAGGCACTCAGCCTCAATCCCGCCCTGCAGGTGATGGACTTTTCGTCGACCACCGGTGGTGAAGGCTTCGAGGCCTGGCTTGACTATCTGCGGGAGCTGGTGCGGGAGAAAAAGGAAAGTAAATAGTTATTGGCCATAATGGGGACACGATAGGTATCGTGTCCCCGCTCATTCCCTTATCGCTTATCCGTTGAGTTCCGCCTTTATGGCGGCCAAGGTCTCTCTGCCATTGTTGGCGAGGATGAATTCACCCAATTCACTGCCCATCTTCTCCGGGTCGTCGACCGAACCGCTCAGCGTTTTTTTCAGCAGCCAGCTGCCGTCCAGATTGGCCAGCCCTGCGGTCAGCTCCACAGAATCGCCCCTTAAGACCGCATGCCCGAAGGCTGGAATCGAGCAGCCGCCTTCCAGCTTCCTCAGAAACGCCCGCTCGGCTCTCAGGCAGCACTCGCTTTCCCTGTTATTGAGACTATCTCTGATCAAGATCCTTTTCTCGGCCGACAAGCTCATTGCCGCTTCAATGGCAATGCACCCCTGGCCCACCGGTGGGGTGAACTGCCGGATGTCGAATTGATGGATGATCAGATCATCGTAGCCCATGCGGGTCACACCGGCAAAGGCAAGCATCAGGACGTCGCAGTCCCCGGCCTCGAGTTTAGTGATTCGGGTCTGTAGATTCCCCCGCATCGGTACCGCTCTCAGGTGCGGGTAAAAATGGTTGAGCATGGCAACTCTGCGGACTGATGAGGTACCAACGGTGAGCGGTCTTTCCCTGTTTTCCAGATCAACCTCTGCAAAGCCCAGCAGCACATCGTGGCTTTTCTCGCGCTCGGTATAGGCAATCAACTCGAATTCATCTGGCAGGGTTGACTGCATATCCTTGGCCGAATGTACGGCAATATCTACTGAACCGTCAGCGAGTTGCTCTTCGAGCTCTTCAGTGAACACTCCTTTGGAGCCGATCTTGGCAATGGATCGGTCGAGAATTTTATCCCCTTTGGTCTCCATCGCTGAAATGACGGTTGTAATTCCACGTTCGTTTAACATCCTGCAGACCGCTTCTGTCTGCCACATGGCAAGCTTGCTCTTGCGGCTGCCTACGGTGATGGTCGTCATGCTCACGTCCTTATGAAAAATCTGTTGAGTATCGGAGGGCACCTTACCACAGCAGTAAAGTAATCGCTATTTCGGGGACGCAAGTTGAGTGCATCCCCGAACTGTCGCTGCATGATGAGATGGATTAAAATTAAGTCGCTAGGTGTCGGATTTGAGCACATACCCCATACCCCTGACGGTATGTATCAATTTCTGCTGAAAATCCCGATCGATTTTGTTGCGCAGACGACAGACCAGCACGTCGACCACATTGGTTTGCGGGTCGAATGAATAGTCGTAAACTTGTTCCAGTATGGATGTTTTAGAGACAATGTTTTCCGGGTGACGCATTAGATATTCGAGCAGCGCATACTCCTTGGCGGGCAACTCTATCTTTTCTCCCTGCCGGCGAACCTCCCGGCGCAGAAGGTCCATGCTCAGATCTTCATATTCCAGTGTGGTGGGTTCACCGTGCTTCTTATCTCTGCGAATCAGGGCCTGGATTCTGGCCAGCAGTTCATTGAACGAAAAGGGCTTGACCATGTAATCGTCTCCACCCCTCTGCAGGCCCCTGATTCGATCATCCACCGATTGCCTGGCACTGAGAATCAGAACCGGGGTTGAGACTCGCTGTTCACGGAGCTTTTCTATCACCTGCAGTCCGTCCAAACCCGGCAGCATTATATCGATTACGGCGGCATCGTAGTGGCCTGTCAACCCTCGCGCCAGCCCGGAGTTCCCATCATGGCAGACCTCAACCTCAAATCCGGCCTCGCGCATGCCCTTTTCAATCAAAGCGGCTATCTTGGCATCGTCTTCGACAATCAAGAGTTTCATCCGAACCACCTTCTACCCGAATGCATCGAGACAAATTACAGAGGCATGACGACCGCAGACAGAATCACCTTCTCTTACTGCTCGACGATAGCTGAAATAGTCCTCGGAGCAGCTTGTACAGACATCCGGCGTGCGAATCGATACGGGCCTTAACCCTGCCTCCAACAGCTGCGTGACAGATATCTGCCAGAAGTCGAAATGATTGTTCTTCACCTGATAGCGCTGAAAGGCTGCCGGCAGCTCCTCCTGGTAGTTGACGAATTCGGCGCAGCACGGCCCCAGCGAAGGACTGATACCGGCCTGCAAATTTTTCGGATCGGTGCCGTAGTGTCGTTCCATCTGCATGATGGTTTCGCCGATGATATTAGCCACAGTGCCGCGCCAGCCGCTGTGGACGGCCCCAATAACATTTTTGACTGGATCGAAAAGAAGTACCGCCTGACAGTCGGCCTGCTGAATCATTAGCGCCGTGCCCGGCTGATTGCTGATCAGCGCATCATAGCCCTCAACTTCATGCGAGTCCTCTGTTGCGCCGGTGTCCACATACACCCTATTGGAATGTATCTGATGGGCGCTGATCAGTCGTTGGGTTCCGACCCTGCGTCTGACTCTGGAGCGGTTTTTATCGATATTTGCAGGATTGTCGCCGGTACCGAAGCTCACATTGAGACTCGTGTGCCTACCGCTGCTGACCCCGCCGTGTCTAGTGAAAAAGTGATAGGAAACCATCGATTCGGCACCCTTTCTTCTGTCTGGCGGCAGTGTTCGTTCCCGCCGAAAGAATAGTCCTTGGCTGTACCTTGCCGGTTATCATGGATAAAGCAGGATCTTGGAAAATTCAACAAAAAAGGGGTATGCCTCATTATGAAGCATACCCCCGAGAGAATGATAAATCTTCGTTACAGTCTAGAAATAGGCCTCGAAAGTCAGATAGATCTGATGAGCATCATCGATCGAGTCCATGCCCATTGCCTCCAGTTTCGCCAGGTCATTGGCATTGCCCAAATCATACGCAGGCCCGTACCAGGTACCCGAACCAGAATAGGTATAATCGTAGTACTGATAGCCCAGCCTGATGAAAGCTCTGCCATACTTGGAGATAGCCTCGCCGGCGGGAATATCGTAGATCGAATAGAGCTCGAAGACATGGCCGCGGGTGGCCAGCTTGGACTGGTAGATATCGTCATGCGCCGGAGTAAAGGCGATCCAGTATTGTGAGCCGTAGTTATATTCGGCGCCGATCTTCAACCGGATATCATCCATATCGTAGCGTACACCACCATAGATCAAATAACCGTTCTCGCTACTGGTATTGGACCCGGTCTGCCCCGCGAAAATTCCAGCAAAATCGTTGAACATACCGTTGTCGTTGGGCTGAGTATTCGACCAGCCGCCCTCAACAAAGTAGTTGAAGTTGGCCACTTCATCCTGCCAGACCACGTCGGTATGCCAGATGTTGCCCAGGTTTAGCCTCTCACCAAAGGCTTCAGCGGCGATCTGATCCGGTATATCTTTGAATTGGGGATAGCTGACGGCATTAAATACCCCGAAAGCCTGTAAATTAAGCAGCCGTCGACCCCTACCGAGGATATCCCAGTTAATCCCGGCAAAATCGTTATCGTTGATACTGCCGACTTCCTCCAGCAGTCCGTCCTCGAAACCGCGGCCGTAGCAGAACCTGACCTTACCGGCGCCAAGATCCTCGCTGCCCCAGTTGTAGCCATACCCCGCGGTGATCCCGTCAAAGGCATAGTTGAAGGCAGCAACCGGGGTGCCCAGACGCTCATCCTCAGCCATCCTGATCTGCGACGGAGGGCCATCGGTGGTTGGCCGGCGGCCAAACGAGAGCCAAACCGGTGCGCCAGCGATATTGTTCCAGTTCACATAGGCCCGATCGACATAAAGGGCACTGTCGTCGGTTGTTCTGGTCACGTTGCCGTCAAAAACCGGAAATGGCATGGGGTCACTGGTGTTATTCTCAAAAGGTGCCTGCATACCATAGGCCTTGAACATTGCCAGACGCCCTTTGAATTCCACGTTCTCGGTGGCCTTGACCCGCATGTTCAGCCGGAATCGGTTGGTCCACAAGGTGTCGTTTTCGAGGGTTCCGCCAGATACCGTATTAGCATTGTAATAATCAAGACGGGTCCTGAAATCCCCATAGAAATTGAATCGGGCCGCCAGATCCCAGGCATCGGCGCGCTCATCAAAGCCTTCAAGGCTGTCAGCAAGATCCGAGAGCTGCTGCGAGGTGGCTGAGTCCACCTCTCCCTGCTTGCCCATTTGGGCCTTGAGTTCATCGAGCTGCCTGCTCAGTTCCTCAATTTTACGCTCCAGGTCGTCAACATTTGCCGCTCCGCCTTTGCCGCTGCCGCCTGCCAGCGACATGGCCGGAAAAGCAATCAGACCAGCCAGAGCCAGAACCGAAATTTTCTTTACCATTCTCTCCTCCTCGATTGTGTTAACTGATGTGGCAACCGGCGCTTACCAGACACCGGTGAAATAAGTATTTTATTTAAGTCTTAATTTCTAGCCTATCATATTATTTTTGTCAAGCATCAGCCGACGTCCAATGATCACGCTCTCACATGGCGACAGCCTGGTCCGCGGACGATTCACCCCAAAAAAAATCATTTTTTTTACACCAAGCACATGGTAATCCGCTAAGATGTGACTTTACAGGTGCTCTCTTAATCTCACACACAAGGTTATGACCAATCATATCATATTGACCGCCTTCGGGACAACCACAAGAGCTCAAGAAACCTATGGCTACCTGGAAAAACGAATTGCCCCTCGTTTTCCCGGATGCCACATTCACTGGGCCTTCTCCTCTCCGACGGTACGCAGAAACTCTGCTCAACAAGGAGCCGCACTGCCGGCTTCTCTTGTCGAAATTGTCTCTCAGCTGAAGGATCCCGGCAAAATCGTCATCCAGTCCCTGCATGTACTTCCAGGGCATGAGTTTGAAAGGATTGTTTCAGAAGCTGGCAAACTACCGGTTTCTGCGGCAATCGGGATGCCGCTGCTGCACGGGAACGATGATTTCATCCGTGTTGCCCGCGCCTTGAAGGATCTTGTTGAAACCTCAGGTCATGGGGCAGCGCTGATCCTGGGGCACGGCACCGATCATCCCTGTCGCACTTCCTATGCCACCCTCCAAGCCGAACTGCATAAACAGATCGGACCCCACGTTTTCTTTGCCACCATCGAAAAATCTGCCGATCCACCTGAGTTGATAATCCAAAAGATTCGTGACGCGGGTTACAAAAAAGTCTTCTGTGTGCCCTTCCTGATGGTTGCCGGCATGCATTTTTTCAGAGATATCGATGGGAATCACCATTCTTCCTGGCGTAACCTGCTGAAAGCACAGCAAATCGAAATCGATCTCCACGACCGGGGATTGGCCTATCTGTCAGGAATTGACGAAATATTTTGTGATCACATCCAATCTGCCTTTGATTCGATAGCTGCCTGAATCGCATTCACGTTTCAGCATCAAGCTTCAATTCCAGTCCACCCCAAAGCTTTTCAACAAATGCTTTTCAACAAATATTTTAGTCTTTACACAAAATTTGGTTGACGGCTTATTAAGCTTTGTTATAATATGAACATATACACACTAAACCATATGAAAGGCGGCTAATGATGAAAGAACGAGAACTTGATTCTCGAACAACTGCATCAAATCGGAGAATCGATCGTCTCGATGTTTGGCAGAAACTGCGAAACCTGCATCCACGATCTCACCGATCTTCACAATTCTCTGATCTGCATAAACGGCACGGTCACCGGCAGAGAAATAGGCGCGCCAGCCACCGATCTGCTGGTTAAGATGCTGAAAAACGCCAGCGACAAACCAGAGGATCTTCACAATTACCGCACCGTTTCCGGGGACGGCAGAACTCTCAAGTCATCAACCACCTTTATCTCAGACAGCACTGGCAAACCGATCTTTGCTTTTTGCATAAACTTCGATACCACAGAATACTTCAACGCCAGCCAGGCGCTGCATCAATTTCTGCTGCCCGAGCAAAATGAGCCCCTTTCACACTCATCGGAAACCTTCGCCCATTCTCCCTCGGAAACCATAGAGGCCCTTTTTCAACAGGCGGTTCTGGAAATTGGAAAACAACCCGCGACCATGACCACCGAAGAGAAAACTGACCTGGTCGAAATCCTCGAACGAAACGGCGCCTTGCAGTTCAAAGGGGCGGTCGAGCAGATTGCCCTGCTCGCCGGCGTGTCGAAATACACGATTTACAATTATCTCAAGAAGATACATGCCAAACAGGCAATCAATCATTTATAAACAGGGAGTCCACCATGTCGTTCACTGTAAAAGATATCCTTCAGATGGAAGTCACACCGGCTCTGGGCTGCACCGAACCGGCTGCCATTGCCCTGGCCTGCGCTGCCGCGGCCTCGCTGCTGGAGGGTAAGGAAATCGATCGACTGGAGCTGTGGGTCGATCCCAACATCTACAAAAACGGTACGGCGGTTGCAATCCCGGGCACCAATGGTATGACCGGTCTCGATGTGGCGGCCGGAGTCGGCGCCTTTGGAGGAAATCCTTCGATTGGGCTGGAAGTCTTCGATACGGTTGACCAGAAAGCCATCGATAAGACGAAAGCGTTGATCGACAGCAAAGGAGTGGACGTCCATCTCTTTGAAGAAACTGGGCTGCATGTCAAAGCTGTCATCAGCAGCGGCAGCGACCGCGCGGTTGCCGAGATCAAGGAGTTGCATAACAATATCGTTTACTTGGCCCTCAATGACAGTGAAATTACTGATTCGAGCCTTTTGTCCAAAGCGGCCGGCAGCTCAGGCAAGTCGGCCATGGCCCTGCTTGAAGAGTGGCTCATTGACCTGAAGCTCGATGATATTTACGAAATGATCGATGAAATCGACGAGGAAGATCTGGCGTTTTTGAAAAAAGGGGTCGAATTTAACGTCGCGCTGGCCGAGTACGGTCTCAAGTACGGCAGTGGTCTGGGAATCGGCAAAGCCATCGAAAGGCTTCTGAAACAGAAATTGCTGGTCAAGGATATGGCCACCTCTGCGCGGATCCTGACCTCCGCCGCCGCCGATGCGAGGATGAGCGGGGTCAACCTGCCGGCGATGAGTTCGGCCGGCAGCGGTAACCATGGTCTCACCGCGATCCTGCCGATCTGGGCGATCAAGGATTTCGTCGCTCACGACGAGGAAACCGTACTCAGAGCCATAGGCCTGAGCCACGTCATCACCGCCTATGTGAAAGCCCATACAGGCCGGCTCTCAGCGGTCTGCGGCTGTTCCGTGGCAGCCGGAGCTGGAGCTACGGCCGGCATCACCTATCTGGTCGGAGGCGATGTGGAACACATGGCCGGAGCCATCAAGAACATCATGGAAGATCTGGCCGGCGTCATCTGCGACGGTGCCAAAGCAGGTTGCGCCCTGAAACTCAACACCGCCGCCGGAGCTGCCGTACAGGCTGCTCTCTTCTCGCTACAGGGCATCAACGTCCAGGACACCGATGGCATCATCGGCCAGTCCACCGAGCAAACGGTAAAAAACATTGGCACTCTGAGCCACCAGGGTATGGTCGAGACCGACCGCACTATTCTGCAGATCATGCGAGAAAAGGAGAAGGACAGAAAATAGCTTCTTCAGCAGCGCTCTATGAGTATTTCTTTTCTATCAACAGGCAGGCAAAGGTAGAACTGCGTTTGAAACCCGGGCAACAAATTGGCTCCATGTGCGACGCTTCGACCTGATCTTCCGGCCAATGAGGCCGGCTGGATGACGGCCTTCGGCCTATGGCAGCCGGTTGCTGCGCAACCCTGCGGGCCTATTTCATTGGCCTCCAGGGTCTGCCGCTGATGCACACTCCGCCAATTTTCAGCCCGTATAGACTCCTTAAGCGAAGGTGTGTTGGCTGGGCTGCATTGTGAAGGCCCGACAAAGCGGTGAAAATGATTACCGATCGCAACAGGTCGCACAGCAGCCGCAGGCAACACTCTCTCGCTTCCATTCCTGTTTATTGGCAACTTTGGCATGCCAATTAAAAGGGGTCACTCTGTAGTACACCATTCATAGGCATTGCAGAACATCTTCAGCCATGGGCTGGCTTCAATATCCTTCATGTCCTCAGGCAGCCAGTGGGCCTGCCAGGGTAGAAAGACCCGTTCAGGGTGAGGCATCATGGCCAGATGCCTGCCATCCGGAGAGCAGAGACCGGCAATACCATGTGGCGAGCCGTTCGGGTTGAACGGGTAGACTTCTGTGGCCTCGCTGTTGTCATCGACATAGGCCAGCGGAACCAGAGACTGGTCGAGGATCTGCCGCTCGATATCGTGGTTGGGAAAGTGGAGCCGCCCCTCACCGTGGTCCACATGAATGCCGAACACAAGATCGTCCATGCCCCCAAGCATGATCGCCGGACTTTTGTTCACCTTGACGGTCACCCAGCGGGATTCGAATCGTCCTGAATTGTTGCGGACAAACCGGGGTTGATCCTGCGGCTCAAGCCCGGCCCATGGCACCCAGCCGATCAGGCCGAACAACTGGCAGCCGTTGCAGATGCCCAGGGAAAACGTGTCTGGCCGGTTATAGAATGTTTCGAACTGCTCTCTGAGCCGATCGTTGAAGCGTATCGTAGCCGCCCAGCCTTTGGCCGACTCCGGGACATCGGCGTAAGAGAATCCACCCACCGCGGCCAGGCCGCGAAAATCGTCTAGTACGGCCCGTCCGTCCAGCAGATCGGTCATGCTAATATCCCAGACTTCAAATCCAGCCAGATAAAAAGCCGAACTCATTTCCCGATCCGAGTTGGAGCCTTCATCGCGCAGGATTGCCACTTTGGGTTTGTCAGACTTTTGCTGCCGATCCCCGGCTGGCAGTTCAGGTTTGAAACTGAGGTGGTAGCGCGGCCCCGAACGCTGGTAGATCTGCTCTTTCTCCTGGTCCACGCAGGTCGGATCTGCCTGCAGTCTTTCGAGCTGATAACTGGTTTCCTCCCAGAGCTGGCGCAACTCCACCATCGGTTCATCGAGTACCTGCTGACCGTTAAAAGTCACCTGTATCTGCGGTGTTTCTGTTGTTTCACCGATCCCGACTGCGGCGACCCCGGCATCGGCCAGCAGGGCTATTATTCGATCAACATTACTCTTCGAGCATTCTATTACATACCCCAATTCCTCTGAGAAAAGGGTCTTGATTACCGAGCTCTCTCCTTCCAGGTCGATGGACAGGCCGCAATTTCCGGCAAAAGCCATTTCCAGAACGGTAGTGATAAGACCGCCGTCTGAGCGATCATGCCCCGCGCTAATCAGTTCCTTACTGATGAGGTTCTGAATTGCTTCAAACCCCTTTCTGACCAACTGGCCATCTTCCATGTCCGGTGAGATCTCGCCGATCTGGCTGAATACCTGGGCCAGGGCTGAACCGCCGAGACGCTCCCTGCCGCTCGATAATTCGATGAAGACCAGGGCCGATCCCGGCTGTTTGATGTCCGGGGTCACTTTCTTGCGTATGTCAGGCACTGCCGCGTAAAGCGAGATAACCAGTTGCCGCGGCGATTTAACCGTCTCGTCGCCTACCATGGTGGCCATCGACAGACTGTCCTTACCACCGTCGACGCCGATGCCGATCTCTATCATTGCATCGCGCATGGCTTTGACCGCATCTCTTATGGCCACACCTTCACCAGGCAGTTTCGGCGCCCACATCCAGTTTGCCGAGCATTTGATCCGCTCAATATCCTCCACCACCACCGACGCCAGGTTGGTCAGCGCCTCGCCGACCGCCATCCGGGAACCGGCGGCAGGATCCACCAGCATCTTGATCGACTGTTCACCGATGGCGGTACCGACCCCGGTGTGGCCAAAGTGACTCTGGGCGATGACCGCCGCATCGGCAACGGTGAGCTGCAGAGGGCCACAGCATTGCTGCTGGGCGATAAGACCGGTTACTGCCCGGTCGACCTTGTTGGTCAGAAATCGCTTGGAACCCACCGAGACGAGTTTAAAAACTTTGGCCAGCGCCTTTTTGACAGTGATGTCCCTGGGCAGCAGCACCGGCTTGGTCCGGCCGTTGCTGTGGGCGTCGATAAAGGTCTTCTGGGGTATGGAGCCGAGCAGTGCATCGAGATCAATGTCCACCGGAATGGTGCCGTCCTGGCTGTCGTGAACGACAAAGCGCAGATCGCCCGTCACCTCGCCAAGCACTTCACAATTGACCTTCTCGCGTCGGCATATCTCCTGGAATTGTCCAATATTTTCAGGGCTTATCAGCAGACCGGCCCGTTCCTGGTACTCGGCAACATAGATTTCGAGTACCGACATGGTTGGGTCGCCGACATTAATTTTCCTGATATCAATTCTGCCGCCGGACTCTTCCACCAGTTCCTTGAGAACGTTCGCCGGACCGCCGGCACCCTGATCATGGATCACGTCGATGATGCTTTTGCCGCCCATCTCGTTGCAGGCCCGGATTACCCGGTTCATCTTCTGCTCCATCTCGGCATCGCCGCGCTGCACCGCATCAAAATCCAAAGCAGAGACATTCTCGCCCTGCAGCATGCTCGAAGCGGCACCTCCGCCGAATCCCACCCGGTAGGCGGGCCCGCCGATCTGGACGATGAGCATACCCTTTTCCTGGGCTTTCTTTTCGGTCAGACGAGCATCGATCTGTCCCACCCCGCCGGTGAACATGATCGGCTTCAGAAAGCCCCAGCGCTCGCCGTTTTCCAGACGCATGTCGAATGAGCGGGTAAATCCCTGGATCAGCGGTTCACCAAACTTGTTGCCGTAGTCTGAAGCCCCGTTGCTGGCCTCTATTTCTATCTCCAGCGGAGTGGCCAGGTTGGCGGGCTGTTTGTTTTCCTTTTCCCAATCAAGCGGGTAGCCGGGAATCTTAAGGCTGCCGACACAGTATCCGGCGGTGCCTGCCACCACGTAAGCACCACGGCCGGTACCCTGGACGTCGCGGATCCTGCCGCCGGTTCCCGTTTCAGCACCCGGAAAAGGTGCTACCCCGGTGGGGAAATTATGCGTCTCCGCGGTCAGCAGCGGATGATAGGTGGCATTCACCGAGGTAAACGGCGACGGTTCCCCAGGTTTCTCGGGACTTATTGTAGTGATCTGATACCCCTCGATGACACTGGAGTTGTCCTTGAAGGCGATGATCGAACCTTTCGGATTTGCCTCCAGGGTATCGCTGACCAGTTCCAGCAGCGTCGATTTCATCTCGACCCCGTCTACCACCTGAAGGCCTTTGAAAAAACCATGCCTGGAATGCTCTGAATTGGCATTGTTGAGGTCCATGATCTCGACGATGGTGGGGTTTCGACCCTGCTGATTGACGAAATAGTCGTAGTAGAGCTTGCGGTCGAACTCATCCATCGATATTCCCGGTATATCCAGCAGCCCGTTCGGTCCTGTGGATATCAAATCGACTTCGTACACTGCCTCAGGTATAACGCCGGTCTCGAAAGTGGTGAGTGGTTCCAAGTAGCGACACTCGGTCATCCGGTCATGGGCGTTGTCCACAAAATCTTCGATATCTGCGCCGTCCGCCACCAGGTAGCGCCGTGAACGCTCTACCCGGACCACCTTACTCAGACCGGTTGCCTGACAGATGGAAACCAGATTCGAAGACCAGGCGGTGGCAAAATTGAGCCGTGGGCCTACCTCAACCACACGTTCGCCGGTCAGGGATGCTTCTTCGCGCACCGTCTCGATTAAAAAGCCGTCGGCCAGAATCAGACGCAGACAGTCGAGCTCTTCTGCACTTAGCTGCTCTGACAAGGCAATGTTGAAACAATACTCCCGACCTGCATCAACACGGCGATATAAATGTTTTATGGATTGGCCCATAATTTCCTCTTGTTTCAATTATTTACCGAGCCTCAGCAAAGAGTCATTCAGGATCTTTCCAACACTTGTTCACAGCCTGGAACCCGACAATTTTTTCGGAACCAAGACTATCACTAAACCGGGAAAATGTCGCCAGGAAAGTAGCGGTAAGCTTGCACATGATGGTAAAAATGTATAGCTTAAGTACGCGCTTCGAGGATCGATTCTCCACCTCAACCCACAAAAGCACAGATCCGGCATGCCGGGGGCTGACAAAATAATGCCAAGGGACACGGCTAGCGAAAAAAATTCCTCTTTTAAAAGGTTAGGCGACTCTTATCACTTCAGCATTGAGAATCACCAGGACCTCGAAGAAATTCTGGAACTCGATGAGGCTCTGTGGATTGCCACAACAGCACCATGCTCAACGCTGAAAACCGACAAAGTATTCCTTGAGTTCCTCGACTCCGATTGTGATGAGCGTCTACGGGCTGAAGAAATCAAGGACGGAATACGTTATCTGCTCGAAAATCTCAACGATTATAGCTCCATTCAGGAAAACAACACCAGTCTGCCGTTAGCCGCAGTCAGCGAAGTCAGCAACGCGGGTCGGCAAATTAGATCTTCCGCAGAAAAAGTACTAAAGCGGCTCAACCAAACCTCGGATTTCATCACCCTGCCCCAGGTCAGAACCATCAAGAAAGAAGTACTGGAGGGGGGACTCGACCAGGCCGGCATCGTACTGCCCGAAGCAGCAGATGATGAAAGAATTAAATCCTTCATTGTCGATATCGTTTCCACCGTGGGCGGAGTAAATCATCGTGGCGGTCGTGTCGGGGTGGACAAAGATTCACTGGCGACCTTTCTCGATCAGTGTGAAGGTTACCTGGCTTGGCGGCTGGAGGCTGGTGAAATCGGAGTTGATGAGGCCACTGAGATACTGGTGCTTGGCCCCGCCACAAAAAATGGCTATGAGCTCTTCCATAAATTAAGGGACAAATTCTACCAATATTTTCTGCTCTGCGACATCAAGCGGCTCAATCCGGAATTGCTGGATCGCGCCATGAACAATCCCGAAGCAAACCTTGCTTACAACCTGATCAATATCGAGGATGCCGAAGCGTATCTCAGTACCGCCCCGATTGCGCTCCTGAGTGATGACGGCCGCCTTGATCTGACCGGAAAAATCAACCCCTATTTCGCCGGGGATCTGCAGAATTTTGTCAGTCAGATCGTCAAACCTCTGCTTGGAGAAAACACTGCCACGCTGGATAAGGACGGTTTTTCAACTTTGCAGCAGCTCTTCAGACCCTATGCGAAATGGAAAAAGCGTAAACCCGGCGTCAGCGTCGAGAAGCTTGGCGATGAATCGATCCGAGACTATATAGCCGACCCAGGTTTCAAAGCCAGCCTTGAAGAACTCATAGACAAGAGTCACCAGACAGCAATTATCCTGGAAAACCTTTGTGAAGTGGAACGGTTGACCCTCTACCAGGCCTACATGCTGCCACTGGTCAACAGCTTTGTCAGTTTTCCGCACCTCTATGACCCTGCCCGGCGGGCACTGTTCGAGGAAGGTACGCTGGTAATGGATGGGCGGCATTTCACCATGGCCGTGAAGGTGGCAGACCGCCAGCATCACATCGAAACCTGCAGAAACTCGAATATTTTCGTGCTTTATTGTGAATTGTTCGGCTCTGATAGTGCGAAGATGCACGAAATCGCCGTTCCGGTCACCGCCGGTAACCGGGGCACACTTCATCTCAATAAATGGGGAATTTTCAACGACCTGAACGGCAACGAACTGCATGCCAGGGTAGTGGATATCGTCGAGAACCCTATCAGTGTGAGCGAAGCAGTTGCGGACCCGTTTATCCGGATCAAAAAAACTTTCTTCTCGCGACTCGAAGAGTTCTCTTCAACAGCAGAGGAACATCTATTCAAGCAGAAGGACAAGGATAAGAAAACGGAAGTCAGTGCAGGCACCTTGTTTGGAATAGGAGGTGTAGCTCTGGCCGCGCTTGGCTCAGCGCTTGCGTTTATCACCCAGACGGTATCTACGATGAGCGCCAAGACAGTTCTCTCTGCCCTGCTGCTGATCGCCGCGCTGATCGTCGTACCGACCGCCATCTCGGCCTATGTACGTCTCTCCCGGCGAGATTTAAGTACCATTCTTGAAGGGGCTGGCTGGGGCTTGAACAGCAGAATGAAGCTGACAGCACAACAGGCGAATCACTTTACCCGCAGGCCTGAACGTCCGGGAAACCCATAAAAAGTTTGGTACATCGACAACCCCAAGACACAAAGGAATAACCATGAGACCAGAATTCATCATTCCCATTGTTTTTTTTACCATCGTCATCTGCGGCTGGCTGATCGGCACCTACAATAAATTTATCAAGTACCAGAACCTTATCGAAGAAGCCTGGAGTTCCATCGATGTGGCCCTGAAAAGAAGATTCAACCTGATTCCCAACCTGGTATCGGCAATCAAGGGCTACAGCGAGCATGAAAGCGAGATCTTCGAGAACAAGACTAACCAGATGAAACCCGACGGTTCGGTGGACGGACGGATGGAAAGCGAGAGTCAGGTCACTCACTCGCTGAGCAATCTTCTGGCGGTGGCCGAAGCCTACCCGGACCTCAAGGCCAGCGTCAACTTTCTCGAGCTGCAGAAGAGCCTGGCAGAAATTGAAACGGATATTCAAAGCGCCCGTCATCGTTATAACGGTTATGTCGCCCGACTCAACACCCTGGTGGAGTCATTTCCGGCCAGTTTCATCGCCGGCAAATTCGACTTCCAGAAGCAGAGTTATTTTTCACTCGATCTGGCCACCCAGAGGGAACTGCCTGAAGTGGGTTTCGCTGACGATACGACCGGCAAAGCCGGAAAAGCCTAAGCAGAAACAGGAGAGAGCGGGAGTGATCTTCCTCAGGAGAATATTTCGGCAGCCTGGGAGCGCCTAATCTCTATGACGCTTTTGCCCATGGCCTCTACTACCTGATCAAGGCTTTGCTGATCTCCCGGCAGATAATCGGTCAGGGCCCGGTTAAAATCATTTTCCGTAAGGGTGAGCCGGTTGAGGGCAAGCTGGTAATTCGACTTTTTCCGGTAGGCGCCTCTTACCAGTTCTTCGTAGCTGGAGCCAGAAACCCGGATGAGCGCCTGAAAGTGGTCGGCCAGGGCTTCAATCCAGAGACGGTATTCACCCTTTACCTCGGCCGGTGAGTCACTCATTGCCACCAAATCATCGATATCGACATCCGCACGATTGCTGCGCGCCGTGCAGACCGCCTCAAGCGTCCGCTCACGGGTGATCAGATAGTTCTTGGAGAACTCCTTCAAACCGTTTTTGTACCGTTTCAGTTGAAAAAAATAGAAGACGAAAAAGATCGGAATGAGTATCATCCACATTGCCAGGACCGGTCTGTCCACCACCTCACCAGCCACTTTGCCGGCAAATTGACGCTCGTGGGCCAGGATCAGATCCTGGTTCAAATCAAGATCGGCATCCATTTCCACTCAGCGGGGAAGCGACTTCATGCCGAAATAGAGAATGAGCAGACAGAGAGCGATACCCAGGAGAAACGGCAGGGTCAAACCGTACTGATCCGGTGCCATGAGTTGCAGTGATTGGCTCAGATACTGCTGCCCCTGATAGGCACCTTCGATTTCAGTGTAGTAGTAGGCACCGGCATCGATGTTTTGCTCCTCGACGACCTCAGCGATCTTTTCCAGGCCCCAGATATGGGGCAGCAGCCAAGGTCCGATTTTCACCGCAAACAGATAAACAAAACAGCACACTGACAAGAGAACGGCCCAGCCTTTAATTAGCCCCATCTGTGGTTTGTCGTTGCTGTTCATTTTTTGCTCTTTTGCCCCGCCCGGGCAGAGCCCGGGCGGGAGATTTCAGCCTAAATTGTTGCAGTCAGTTCCGGAAATACCAGATAGAACATGATGTAGGCAACGATCAAGGTCAGACAGAGGTTGAATGACTGTCCAAACGCATAAAGGATTAATGGCTTGCCGCCGACAAAATGCTCCTTGAGCTCACGGAAATTGGTGGCCAGACCAATACTGACAAAAGAGAGGGCAAAGAACCAGCCCCTGAAAAGATCACCCATTCCCTTAACCACGCCCTGGTCGATCATGGCCGGGCCAAGACCCGCAACCTGACCATTGAACGAAGTGTAAATCAATGAAAAAATGATCGAAGCTCCAATAAAGCCCAGGACGAATTTCGGAAACCGATACCAGATCTCAATCGCCCCGACTTTTCTTCCGGTCTCTTCCACCTCTACCCTGGTGGTGAAATAGAGTGCCACGCAGAAGGCGATCACCCCTATCAGTACGTTCTGGATCATCTTGATGGTGGCCGCAACGTAGAGAGCTTTCTCACCGAGGAACGCCCCTGCCGCCGCAACGGCTCCGGTGGCATCGATGGTACCGCCCATCCAGGCGCCGCCCAGGATAAGTTGCTTGTCGACCGGGAAGGTCGCTTTGATGATGGCCGGCATAACGATCATCATAATCGAGGTGAACACCAGCGACAAACCGACCGCCAACGTAAGTTCCTCTTTTTTCGCCTTACAGGCTGCGGCGGTGGCAATTGCCGCACTGACCCCGCAGACGCTCATATCCGAACAAATCGTCGCATTCAATCGCTTGGACGGCATTTTAACGATTTTCTGACCGAACCAGTAAGTAACCAGCCAGACGGTGGGCGTCACCACCCAGGCGACGAAGATGCCGGCGGTACCTATGGTGATGATCTTCTCGAACAGGATCGAGGCACCAAGCAGCACCAGACCGGTTTTGATGTAATATTCGGTCTGCACTGCCGGCATGGCCCATTTGGGGGTTCCGACCGTATTGGAAATCAGCATGCCACCAAAGATCGCCCAGAATGCGTAACCGACACCATAGGTCTTCATCGTTGCCTGCGAACTCGCCAGATAGGCCAGCACAGCCACCAGATAAACAAAGCTGAAGCCAATCACGAATTCTTTGAACGATTTCCCCATGGCTGCCATGCCAACCCCAAAGAACACGGCAAAGCAGATGCCCAGAAGAATCAGCCACCCCACCTGATTGTAAGGGCTTACCTTGGTTTTGGCTTTCGCCTTACTGGAGCTGAGCCAGGCATTGCGCCAGTCGGCGATCGACGTTTTGGCCGCCTCGTTCAGTGCCGTGTCGTTGAAGCCGGCTGCCTCCGCAGAGGCCTCAGCGGCCTGGGCCGCCGCCAGAGTTGCCTCCTCGGTGACCTTGACTTTTTCGTACTTTGCAACAGCGGATGCCATTTTGGCATCCGCTGTTTCCTGAGTCATAAAAAATGCATCCAGCGGGTTCGACTTCCAGCCGTGCGGCTTCGTGGAAAATTTCTTCAACCACTTGCCGGCCGGAATGCTGTTTACTTTAACCCCCGCTCTGGCATCATTGAGCTGATACCAGCCGATGGTCTTGAACTTGTCCGTTTTTTCGGCTTCTGCCAGGTATTTACCCTCTATTTCGGTGAGCTTGGCCTTCATCTCGCCTGCGTGGGGAAAATAGATAAAAACCCCCATCAAAAGGATAAAAAAGCCAAGCCAGATGGCCCACCAATCTTCTTTCTTGATCAGCTCCGACCATTCCCATTTTCCAACATCCACTACAATTTGACTGTCAGATTGTTCTCCCATGAGAGCCTCCTTTAGCAATTATGCATCTAATCCCTTCAGGTTTCCTCTTAAAAATTTAGGCGCAACCAATACACTACTACAATGTAGTAATACTACTATACCAAATTTCCATCATCTCTCAATCTTTAATCTGCTTAGAACTCGATTTTTCAGCGGATTTGCGATGCTTCACATGCCCACATTTGTTCCTGTACTATCCGACAATATTTGAAAGACTTCCTGTTGTTTAATTCTTATCATTTCCCCCCATAACAAACTATAATGGGTACTTATGTGGCACCTCGAAAAAAAGTAGACCGTGAAGAATCATGATGCTACACCAGATCGCTAGAAAGTGCCGTGTTGAACAAGGCTCGCAATGAATGATTTCAGCTCTAGTTTTCCACTCCAAATCAAGACGATAGATACGCATTACCTCAGCGATCAGATGGTCGCCAGCCACCTGATGATAGAAAAGGGCGAGGCCCTCTTCATCGATGTGGGAACCTCGCCGGCCTGCGGTCTACTGCTCGAGGAAGTGGTCAGGCAGGGGCTCCAGCCTGAGCAGGTTCGCTATATCGTTCTCACCCATATTCATCTCGATCATGGTGGCGGAGCCTCCCAGCTCATGCAGTATTGCCCCGAGGCCACCCTGCTGGTCCATCCCAGGGGCGCAGGACACATGATCGAGCCGGAGCGGCTGGTGAAAGCCACGGCTGAAGTATACGGCGAAAAGCTCTTCAGAAAACTTTACGGTGAAATAGGTTCCATTGACGAGCACCGCGTTAAAACAGTGTCAGAGGGCTTCGTGCTCGATTTCAATGGCCGTCCCCTGCACTTCTACGCTACACCTGGCCATGCCCGCCATCACTGCTGCATCTGGGACCCTAAGAGCGGCGGGCTGTTCAGCGGCGATACCTGCGGCATGGCTTATCCGTTCCTGCAAAAAGACAAGACCAGGCCCTTTCTGATGCCTGCCACCGCCCCCACCGCCTTCGAACCCGCTGAGATGATCACCTCGATCAGACGGCTGCTTGAACTTGATCCTGATTTTCTCTACCTGCCGCATTTCGGCCCTGTATCCGCCAACCGGCAATCGATCGATGCACTCATCGAACTGATTGAGGAGCACGGCAGATGTGCGGAAGTTGAAACAGCGTTCGATCATGATGCAACCACAGCCCGACTCCAGGACATACTCTATAAAAGCTACCTGAACTTCGGGAACAGCAGACTGAAAAAAAGTAAATTCGTTGATTTTCTGGCCGGTGACATTGAAATCAACGTTCAGGGAATCGCTGCCCGTTGGGCACGGCTGCAAAAAAACAATAGTTAGGTTGCAAAAAAAGACCCCGAGCAGCCGGATGGCTGTTCGGGGTCTTAAAAGAGTATGGGAACCTGTTGATCAGGCCGGGTATTTCCCCTCGATATAATCCTTGAGGTAGCTGATCTGGACCTCGTGGACGGTCAGCTGGGCCTTGACCGCGTCACCGATCGAGACAATTCCGGCCAGTTTCCCTTTCTCGATTATCGGAATGTGCCTTATCCGATTTTCGGTCATGATCGCCATCAATCTTTCGATGGATTCGTCGGGGCCGGCAACAATGACATCTTCGCTCATCACCTCCCGAACCGTCATTGTAGATATGCTCTCCGGATCCTTATGGACCGCCTGCAGCACGTCGCCGGGGGCGACAATGCCCAGGATCTTGTCAAACTTGTCAACCACCACCAGCGAGCCGACCCGGTTAACCAGGAAATGTGACATCACATCCACCAGCAGGTTCTCCATATGGATGGTGACGACCCTGGTTCCTTTATCGTCAAGAATATCTTTGGCTTTCATCGTGCAACTCCTCTGTTAAATCTCGGTTTATTCTCAGATCTGCAGCACTTTTCTTCAGATGACAACGGGAATGAAACTGATGGCAAAGACCGACAATGCCAGGACAAAGGTCCCCAGGGGCGCAAGCGTCATCTCCGCCACCTCGAAATCGTCCTCGGGTTCCTTGAAATACATGGCAATTATCAGCCGCAAGTAATACCACATTGACAGAATAGAACTGAAAATGCCCAATATACCAAGACTGATGTAGCCTCCCTGGAAGGCCCCGGTAATGATGTAAAACTTACCCATAAAGCCGGCAGTGGGCGGAATCCCCGCCATACTCAGCAGAAAGATGGCGATGCAGGCGGCCGAATAGGGCCTGACTTTGGCCAGGCCATTGAAGTCTTCAAAGGAATTCCGCTTTTCCCCTTTTCCTCCAAGGTAGGAGAGCGCCGCAAAGATGCCCAGGGTTGAAGCCGCATAGGCTGCCAGATAAAAGATGATGATCGAACCGGTGAAACCCTCGCTGTTGAGGGCCACCAGGGCGATAATCAGATATCCGGTATGGACTATACCCGAAGCCGCCAGCATCCGTTTGAGGTTGTTCTGACCGATGGCGATTAGGTTGCCGACAAACATGGTCAGCACGGAAATATAGAACAGGTAGTTGACCCAGCCTTCCTGCAATTGGCCGTTGATCACCAGGAAATTGGCAAATACCGCAAATACTGCGGTTTTTACCGCTGTGGCCATAAAGCCCGTTACCGGTACCGGGGCGCCGTCATAGACATCGACCACCCAGGCATGGAAGGGAAACGCCGCTGCTTTGAATAGAAAGGCCACAAGAATCAGCAGTGATCCGCCGACCAGAGCCGGGTTGGTGATGAATCCGGTTTCTGCTACCACCCGCCCGATGTCTGCAAACTTTGTGCTCTTGGCACCTGCATAAATAAATACCGAGCCCATGACGAAAAAGGCTCCGGCAAAGGCACCAAGCATCAGATATTTGAACACCGCTTCGGAGCGCACTACCGATCTGCGGTCACTTGCTATCAAAGTGTAGATGGCCAGCGACATAATTTCCAGGGCAATAAAGACGGTAATAAGTTCGGCAGCCATGGTCAGCAGCAGCATGCCGCAGGCGGCAAACAGCATCATGCAGTAATACTCGAGGACGAATCCCTCATTGTGGGTGAAATAGGTCTGGGAAGCGATGGCCGAGAAAAAGCCGCAGGCCAGTATGATCAGACCGGCCCCTTTGGTGAAGGTAGAGGTGACCAGCATGCCGTTGAACACTGATCCGTATGGCGTGATGGGTGCCCCGCTCTCCACTGTGAGCTGAACGAAAAACGCAAACGCGAATAGGCCGATGCCAAGAATAGAAATCCCTTCCTTCTTGAAACTCTCAAACGCCGCCGCCAACATTACCAGAATGGCGCCAGCGCCGGTTGCAACAAGTGGAAGAATCGCCATGAAATCGTGCATTACAGGTCTCCCGTCTTCAATTCTTGGCCTGGTTTTAGTGGATCGATCCGATAATCAACTATCTGCTGAACTTTTTCAATAACCGCCATCTGCCGCTCGGCCGAAGGTTCGATCTTGGCAATGAAGGGCTGTGGGTAGATGCCCATGACCACGATCAGGATGACAATGGGCAGGATGGTCAGGGTCTCGATGGCCGTCAGATCGCTGAAACCTGCCAGCTTGCTTGAAGGCTTCTCGAAAAAGACACGCTGAAAGAGCCACAGCATATAGCACACCCCTATGATCAGGGTGGTTCCGGCAAACACGGCAATTATCGGATTAAATTTGACCGCTCCGAGAATTATCAGAAATTCTCCAATGAAACCGGAGGTGCCGGGCAGACCGACCGAGGCCAGCATGGCCACTGCGAAAAAGAAGGCAAAGACCGGGGCCTTGGCGGCCAGGCCGCCAAAATCATCGATGTTTCTACTCTCGGTGCGCTCCTCGATAATACCGAGCAACAGGAAGAGAACACCCGTACTGGTGGCGTGGGCCACGATCTGGTAGAGCGTTCCGGTCAGCGCCTGAATGTTCATACAGAAAATACCCAGAGCGATGATGCCCATGTGCGAGGCCGAGGAAAAAGCCAGCATGCGCTTGAAATCCTTCTGGGCCAGAGCAGCAATACCGCAGTACATCATGCCGATCACCCCTGAGCAGGCAAGAATCAGGGCATAACGGGCAAAACTCTCATCGAACACCGGAACCACAAAGCGAATCACCCCGTAGACGCCGATTTTGGCCATGACCGCGGACAGGACAAAGGTCGTCGCCGTGGGGGCCTCGGTATAGGCATCGGGCAGCCAGGTATGAAAGGGAAACAATGGGATCTTGATGGCGAAGGCAATCATGAAGCCGACAAAAGCCAGAGTTGCGGTGGGGCCCGTCAGCGACATCTCGCTCAGATTGGTCATCGCGAAGCTCCATTCTCCGCTCTGGGCATGGTAGGAAATCCCAATATAGATGAGGGAAGCGAGCATCAACAATGAACCGGCTATGGTGTAAATGGTTATCTTTATCGTGGCTGGCAGCCGATTGGGCCCGCCATACAGACCGATCATAAAAAAGACCGGCAGCAGCATGACCTCCCAGAATACATAAAAGAGCACCATGTCGGTTGCGGCTACCGCCCCAATCATGGCTCCCTGAACAATCAGCAGATTACCATAGTAGCCTTTGGCTTTGGTCTGAAAAAGCAGGTAAACCATCGGGAACAGCAGCGCGGCGGCGGCCAGCACCAGAATGGAGATGCCGTCAATTCCAAGACTGTAAGCAATGCCCAGTGAATCATTGATCGGAGCATACTCGACGAATTCGAACGAGCCGCTCGCTCCGCTGAAGGATAGGAACAATTTAAGCCCCAGCAGCACCACGACCACCGAAACCGCCAGCCCGACTATCCTGGCCGCCTCTCTGCTGAGCGGCAGGACAAAGGTCGCCAGCCCGGCGATGATGGGGACAAAAATCATGATTGAGATCAAGTGTTCAAACATCGATTCACCCTTAGAAGTTCAATGACCGAGAGACCAGCAGGCTCAAAATCGACAGACCGATAACCATATAGACCGCATAGATCCTCACATAACCGACCTGCACGACCTTAAACGCCACCCCGAAGATACGGTAGAGCCAGCCGCTGGCCTGAACCGGAGCATCGGTGACGTAGGGCTCCAGCACCCGGCTGATCGCCTTGCCGGCAAACTGGTACGGCGCCACGATAACCCAGTGGTAGAGCTCATCGACATAGAATTTGTGGTAGCAAAACTTGTAAATACCTTGGTAATCAGGCTCGTCGACCTTGACGGTAAATTTGCGGTAAGCGATGCTGATGCCGATCACAAAGGCCAGGATAGATGCCCCGATGGCCAGGATTTCCAAACCGAGCCCGCCATGGGGATGGTGTTCAACGAGGCTCGGTGCCAGCCAGTGGGATACCCGCTGATGACCACCAAAGATGGCCGGAATATTGGCGGATCCCGCGAACAGGGATCCGGCGGCCAGGATCAGCAGGGGGATGGTAATCACTTTGGGTGACTCGTGGGCATGATCGTAGGCCTCCTGGTCACGCGGACTGCCGTGAAAGACCACAAAGATCATGCGGAAGGTGTAGTAGGCTGTCATCCCGGCCACCACCACACCGATCGCCCAGATGCCTACATGGCCCGTGGCCAGAGCCGAATAGAGAATCTCATCCTTGGAGATAAAGCCGGCAAACGGCGGGCAGCCGGCCAAGGCAAGACCACCGATCAGCATGGTCCAGTAGGTGATCGGCAGCTTGGACTGCAGGCCGCCCATCTTCCAGATGTTCTGCTGATGGTGCAGGGCCAGAATCACTGAACCGGCTCCGAGAAAGAGCAGGGCTTTGAAAAAGGAGTGGGTGAAGACGTGGAAAATACCGGCCGAATAGGCTGCCACGCCAACGCCGGCAAACATATAGCCGAGCTGGGAGACGGTCGAATAGGCCAGGATCTTCTTGATGTCACTCTGAAACATGGCGAATATTGCGGCCAACAGGGCGGTGAGTATGCCGACCCAGGCCACCACCTCGCCGGCAGCAGGGACGTGGGCATAGATAAAGCTGAAACGGGCAACCATGTAGACACCAGCGGTCACCATCGTGGCCGCATGGATGAGGGCGGAAACCGGTGTTGGACCAGCCATCGCATCGGGCAGCCAGACGTAGAGTGGAATCTGGGCCGATTTGCCCGTAGCGCCGACAAACAGGAGCAGGCAGACGGTTAGTCCCATCGGTGCAGTAAGGTGGTGCGCATTGGCTTTCAGGGAGAGATAATCAAAGCCGTCGGCCCCGATCCCCCAGAACAGAAAAGCCATTCCCAGGACGAAGCCGAGATCGCCGATCCTGTTGACTATAAAGGCCTTGTTGCCGGCCACCACGTTTTCCGGGTCAGCGCTGTAGAAGCTGATAAGCAGGTAAGAACAGAGACCAACGCCCTCCCAGCCGACGAACATGACCACCGGACCGTCTCCGAGCACCAGAATCAGCATCGACCCGAGAAAGAGATTGAGATAGGCGAAGAATTTGCCGAAGTTCTTGTCACCGGCCATATAGCCGATGGAATAGATGTGGATCAACGAGCCGACAAAGGTAACGAAGAGCAGCATCAGAGAGCTGAGCGGATCGGCCAGAAAACCCATCGACACATTCAAGTCGCCGACGGCAAACCAGGTGAAGGCTTTGTGAGTTAAAAAGCGCTCCTGGGCAGGCAGAGACATCAGTGCAAAGAATACCTTTACGGCCATCAGAAAGGAAAGCACCGGGCCAACGCAGCCCAGGATCCCATAGATTCGCTCCGAAATCTGTTTGCCCTGACAGGTAGACAGATACATCAGTCCTAAGACCAGGGCTCCTGCCAGCGGCAGCAGAGGAATGAAGCCAAGGTAGGTGACAGTGTGTGTCATTCGATTACCCCTTCAACAGACTGAAAATATTGGTGTCAAGGTTGCCCTTGTGCTTATGCAGAAGAATTATCACCGCCAGAGCCAGGGCCGCTTCTGCTGCGGCCACGGCCATCACCATCAGGGCCAGTACGTGGCCGTCCATATTGACATGCAGTCGGCTAAGTGCCACAAAGCCCAGGTTGGCGGCATTGAGCATCAGTTCTATGGACATGAAGACGATGAAGACGTTTCTTCTCGAGACGACCCCCAGAATCCCCAGGCAGAAAAGGATGACGCTCAAGAAAAGATAGTGTGTAACCATCAGTTCACCCCCCGTTTACCTGCCAGCACCACTGCCCCCACAAGGGCGACCAGCAGCAGAATCGAAACGATTTCAAAGGGCAGCAGCCATTGGGTGAAAAGAAGTTGTCCGACTTCCTTGACGCTGCCGAATCCATCATCAAACACCGTTACCTCGGTCGCCGGCAGAGTCCTGGAAATTTTGAGCAGCAACCCGGCAATCGGCGCCACCACGACGATCCCTCCGGCCACATAGAACCAGCGATTGGGGTCCAGGGGCAGATCTTTTTCCTGAATGTTCAAAAACATGATGATGAACACGATCAGCGACATAATGGCCCCGGCATAGACGATGAGTTGGATGGCAAAGATCAGTTTGGCCGACAGCAGGGCATAGAGACCGGCCAGGGAGATCAGGGTCACGACAAAGCTCATCGCCCCGTTCATCGGATGCTTAAAAATTATCAAACCCAGCGCGCCGAGTACTGCCAGCAAAGCAAGCCCAAAGAACAAGTAGGTAGTAAGCATCGATCAGCCCCCTCCCTTTTTATATTCGTCTTCAGCGAAAGCACCGGGCGTCTCCAGCAGATCCTCCAGTCTCATGAGCATTGATTCACGGGAATAGCTGGTCACTGAAAAAATGCCGGTATCCATTCTGATCGCGTCCATCGGGCAGGCCTCCACACAGTAGCCACAGTAAATACACTCGAGAAGATCAATGTCGAAGCGAGTGGGCATCTTCTCCGATCTGCCGTCTAAGCGCTCTCCCGCCTCGATCATGATGCAATTGGACGGGCAGTTGGTCTGGCACATGAAACAGGCTACGCATTTGACACTGCCATCCTCATGCTTGGTGAGGCGATGCCGTCCGCGCCAGCGGGCGGTGATTTCCGGTTGCACCTCCGGATAGTGCCGGACATACAGCCTTGAGTTGTCGAGCAGGTTCCTGAAAAAGTGACCCAGCGTCACGGTCATACCCTTGACCACTTCAACCAGGTAGAGCTGCTCCAGGAAAGATCTGCCTTTTCGTTCAACGGTGCGTACTTTGATGCTCATAACGGATTCCCTCAGCCAAACGAAACTATGATCGCGCTGGTGATGAATATGTTCAACAGGGCCAGCGGCAGCAATTTCTCCCAGCCGATCTTCTGCAGCTGATCATAACGGAAGCGCGGCAACGTCCACCTGACCCAGACATAGACGAAGCACATCAGAAAAGTTTTGCAAAGAAAGGTGCCAATCTGCAGCAGGGCCACCAGGATCCTATCCGCCACCCCGCCGTGAGCAAAGACCAGATAGGCGAGCAGCACGATCTCGGTCACCGCCACCAGCGACCAGAGCAGGCTGATGTAAACGGCCGTCTCCTTTTTACGCGGATCATTTTCCCGGTAATAGTGGCTGCGGTTGTTCTTCTTTATCCAGGCTCCGAAGAAATAGCCGATCACCGGCAGGCCCAGCATTATCAGTATGACCACCGGTCGGGCATAGGCAACCAGGGTTTCGGTGTTCAGCCAGGGAATCTGGAAGCTGCCGAAATAGAGGGTAACGATCAACGCCGAGGAGACGAACATCGCCACATATTCACCCATGAAGAACAGGGCGAACTTCATCGCGCTGTACTCGACGTGGAAGCCGGCGACGATCTCACTCTCACCCTCGGCCAGATCAAAGGGCGTCCGATTGGTCTCGGCAAAGGCGGCAACGATAAAGATGATCACTCCCAGGGGCTGCAGAACCACTCCCCACATGGGGATGAAGCCGAACAACAATTTCCCCTGGAACTGAGCCATTTCGGTCAGATTCACGGTCCCATACACGGCCAGCAGGCTGACCAGCGCCAAGCCCATCGGAATTTCGTAGCTGATCACCTGAGCGGCGGCTCTCAAGCCGCCCAGCATTCCGTATTTATTATGGGAGGACCAGCCAGCCAGAATTATGCCGTAGACCCCGAAGCCAACCACGGCCAGAAACCAGAGAATACCGATATCCATCGGTACGGCCTGCATGATGTAATGTTTATCCCCAAGAATCAGCACATCGGCAAAGGGGATGACCGCAAAACAGAGCAGGGCGGTGATAAAGACCAGCATCGGCGCCAGGATGAAATAGAACTTGTGCTTGACGTGGCCCGGAACGATATCTTCCTTGAACGCCAGCTTGATGCCATCGGCGGCGTTCTGGATCAGTCCACCGGCTCTGAACCCCAAGACATTGGCGCGGTTGGGACCGGCCCGGTCCTGAAAGAAAGCGGCACCCCTCCGTTCCATCCACACCAGTATCGCCACAAAGCTGAGCGGTACAAACGCCCCGAAGGCGATTCGTAAAATGACGAGCAGAATATCAAGCGCCGACATTGGTATCCTCGCTGTTTTGCAGATTTATGCCCTCGGCAGGTATCGCTCCAGGGTCGATATCGGCCAGACGGGCAACCGATTGCCTGATTCCCGGCCAGGCGTGGGCAGCGTCGATGATCGCGCCACCGAGCAGCCTGGTGATCTCGAGAATATCTTTGGGGTCTTTGTTCTTGAACAAGGCCTTTTCGAAACGCTGCAGCACGTAATCCTCGTTGACGATGGTACCGCCATACTCGCTGTAGGATGCCGTTGGCAGCAGCACTGCGGTGGACTCATAGACCGGCAGTTGATGACTGCACACGGCAATGGACTGGGTCTTGTCGAGCAGCGACTTGAGCTCCTCGTCGACGCCACCGAAAAACAGATCGTTATTGAAGTTGACCAGCAGGTCCGTATGCTGCAGATCGGCGATGAACTGCTCCCTGCTGAAATCGATATCGAGCAGCTCCAAACCTCTGCGGTTGGCCGCCTTATCGTCATTGATCAGATAGTCATCACCATCACCGTCGACAACATAGCTGTCGCTGTAGCCGGACAGATCGGCGCCGTAGAGGGCGGCAATTCTTTTAACCGCCCACATCTGTTCCAGTGAACAGTCCGGAGAGATGAGCATCAGCGGCTTGCGGGCCCGGTCGAGCCGCTCGCGCAGGGCTTCTATGCCCGCTTCGAAACCGCTAATGCGGCCGTCCACCACGGTGGTGGTTTGCCGGTTTTCATTCTCGCCAGCGTAACTCAACCTTCCGGGATCGCAGATAAAATAGCCGTTTACATTGAGGTTGGTGCGGGCTCTGTAGCGGTAGATGACGTCGTCTTTATATTTTTCCCGATGATGATCGATATAGATGTTGCAGCCCCTGCTGCAGCCGTGACAGATGCCCGGATCCTTTTTCAGAAACCAGACCCGCTGCTTGAACCTGAAATCACTCGAGGTCATTGCCCCGACCGGGCAGATGTCAACGATATTCAGGGCGTAGCGGTTGTTAAGCGGTCTGCCGGGGAAAATCGACACCCGGGCGGCATCGGTCCGATTGACGATGCCCAGCTCGCCGGTTTTGGTGATCTGCCGGGTGAAACGCACACAGCGACCGCAAAGCACACAGCGTTCCTGATCGTGCACCACCCCCGAGCCAAAGTCCATGCGCTTGCCCTTGGTAACCTGGTCGACCTGCATGCGGCTGTCGTCCAGGCTGTAATTCATATAATAGTCCTGCAGGGCGCACTCACCAGCCTGATCGCAGACCGGACAGTCGACGGGGTGGTTGATCAGCTCGAATTCAAGTACATCCCGCTGGATCTTCTTGATATGCTCGGCATCGAGCTGCACTTTCATCCCTTCCTGGACCGGTGTTTTACAGGCCGGGACCAGCGGCGGTCTGCCGTCCTCAATGCCCACCAGGCACATACGGCAGTTGCCGTCGGCTCCAAGAGCCGGATGATAGCAGAAGTGCGGAATTTCGATGCCCACCACTTTGAGGGCATCGATCAGGTTCTTACCCGATTCGACCTCCACTTCCTGGCCGTTTACGAAGAGCTTCACCATTTCAGCCATGGATCGTCCTTTTCATACTGATTTACGAGGCAGCATCGGAGACGTAGGCCTCAAACTCATGTCTAAACTTGTTTAGGTAACTGCGCACCGGCATCGTACAGGCTGCCGACAGCACGCAGACCGTTTTCATCTCGATATTGTCACAGAGCTCGACAAGCAGGTCGATGTCCGCCATCGAACCTTCGCCGGCCAGCAGCTTCTTGACAATTTTCAGCATCCAGCCCAGCCCTTCCCGACAGGGGGTGCACTGGCCGCACGATTCGTGGTGGTAAAAATAAATCAGGTTTTCAACCAGTTTGACGATATCAACCGTTTCATCGAGGACCACGATACCGCCTGATCCGAACATGGTTTTGTGCTCGGCCATCGATTCGTAATCAAGGCTGACCGTCTTCGCCTCCTCGGGCGTCAGCACCGGTGTCGAACTGCCTCCCGGTATCACTCCCTTGAGCTTTCTGCCCTTCCAGACGCCGCCCGCCACTTTTTCGAGCACTTCCATGAGTGGAAGACCAAGCGGCAATTCATACATGCCCGGTTTCTCCACATGGCCGGAGATACCGAACAGGTGTGTTCCGCAGCTCTTTTCGGTGCCGTGCACTTTATAGGCATCGGCCCCTTCCTGGATAATGAAAGGCAGCGAGGCAATGGTCTGGACGTTGTTGATAATGGTGGGGCAATCGTAAAGCCCGACGACGGCGGGAAACGGTGGTTTTGAGCGGGGTTGTCCCTTCTTGCCTTCAATCGACTCGAGCAGCGCCGTCTCCTCGCCGCAGACATAGGCGCCCGCTCCCCGGTGAACGGTGACATCGAGTCGGAAATCTTTCCCGTCAACGGTCTCGCCCAGATATCCCGCCTCATAGGCCTCATCGATGGCCCGCTGCAGGGCTTTGACCTGGGAAGTATATTCTCCGCGGATATAGATATAGGCCTCGTGGCAGCCAATTGCATAGCAGCAGATGATGATGCCTTCGATCATCAGATGCGGATCCTTGACCAGAATATAGCGATCCTTGAAGGTGGCCGGTTCCGATTCGTCTGAGTTGACCGCCAGATACGTTGGCTTGTCCAGATCCTTGGGCAGAAAACTCCATTTCACCCCGGCCGGAAACCCTGCCCCGCCGCGTCCTCTGAGACCGCTGTCCTTGACCTCGTTGATGACATCCTCGGGCGTCATCGAAAAGAGTTTGTCCAGCGTCTGATAGGCACCATGGCTCTTGGCCACATCGATAAGATGAGCGTTTTCGATGTCGAATTTGGCGCTGAGAATCTTCACTTCCATCTTCGTCCACCCTCCCCTATTCGAGCGTCGCCAGCAGCGCTTTGAATTTATCCAGATCCATTTCTTCGTGGAAATCGCCGTTGACCTGGACCACCGGTGCGGTCCCGCAATGCCCCAGACACTCGACCTCTTCCAGGCTGAAGCGACCGTCTTCGCTGATCTGCCCCGGTTTGATCCCAATTTCTTCAGCCAGATAGTCAACGATCGCCTGTTTGTCGCGCAGCCAGCAGGACAGGGTCCGGCAGACGCAAATATGGTTCTTGCCCACCGGTTTGAGGTGATACATGGTGTAAAAGGTTGCCAGCTCAAAGACTTTGGCCGGAAAAGTGCCTATCCGCTCGGCGATGTACTCGATCGCCTCGGCGCTGATCCATCCCTGCTGTTCCTGAGCCATCCACAGCGCCGGCATGATCATCGATTCCCTGATCGGGTAGCGCACGATCTGCCGTTCGAACTCCGCATCCCGCTCTGCATCGAACTCGAAAGGTTCCCCAGTGATTAGCAACTCTGAACGATCACTCATCTGTCCAGCTCTCCGCCTATGATATTGATGCTGCCGAGATTGATGACCGCGTCGGCGATCATCTCCCCTTCGATCATCTCGTGGAACCCACCCATCGCATAAAAACAGGGAGGGCGAACCTTCAGTTTATAAGGGGTGCCCGAACCGTCGGAGACAAAATGGAAGCCCAGCTCGCCGTTGGCGGCTTCATAACCATCGTACCACTCGCCGGCAGGCGTCTTTACCCCTTCAAAAATAAGTTTGAAGTGATTGGCCAGCCCTTCGATCTTGTTATAGACCTGATCTTTGGGAGGCAGGGCAACCCGGTGGTCATCGACAAATACGGGTCCGTCGGGAATCATCTTCATGGCCTGACGAATGATCTTTATCGACTCGAAAATCTCTTCGAAACGGACCATCATGCGGTCATAAATGTCGCCGTAACTGCCGACCGGCACGCAGAAATCGAAGGCCTCGTAATTGTAGTAGGGATCGTCCTTTCTCAGATCAAAAGAAATTCCCGTTGAGCGCAGATTGGGGCCGGTATAGCCATAGGAGAGCGCCGTTTCAGGGGTGAGGACACAGGTACCCTGAGTCCGGTCGTGAACGATACGATTCTGCAGCACCAGCTTGAGCGAGTCGTTTACCCCTTTTTCGATATCCTTGAGCTGGCGCTCCATATCATTTTCCCAGCCCTCATAAAAATCGCGGTACATACCTCCGATCCGGGTAAATGAACTGGTCAGCCGAGCCCCGGTCAACCGGGAGATAAAATCATAGGAGGCTTCTTTTTCGTTGTAGAGATACCAGTAGTTGGTCAGCCCGCCCATATCGACCAGGTTTGCCGCCAGACAGACAAGATGATCCTGGACCCTGAAAAACTCGGAAAGAATCACCCGCATGAACATGGCCCGCTCGGTGATCTCGAGACCGAGCCACGATTCAACCGCCTTGACGTAGCCAATGTTGTTCATCAATGCAGAGCAGTAATTGAGCCGG
The DNA here is from genome assembly GCA_963759125.1 of uncultured delta proteobacterium. Taxonomy (GTDB): domain Bacteria; phylum Desulfobacterota; class Desulfobulbia; order Desulfobulbales; family Desulfocapsaceae; genus JABDQA01. Next base: position 657,343 of record CAVWXN010000005.1, on the reverse strand, counting down.
TCGGTCAGCGGGATGATCTGGTTATAGGTACGGTTTTCCGCCGTTTTCTCGAAACCTCGATGCAGGTAGCCGATCTCGTTGACATTGGCAATGATGGTCTCGCCATCGAGGGCGGTGAATATCCGAATCGCTCCGTGAGTTGCGGGATGAGACGGGCCGAGATTGAGAAACATTATCTCGGTGTTGATGTCCTGCATGGTGCTCTCATCGATACCTTTGGCCGTCAGCCGGGCCCTGATCTCCTTCTCGAGACTGTCAGCCTGGTAGCAGACCTGGCCTTTGAAGATATCGTAGTCTTTGCGCAACGGATGCCCCTCGAACTGCCAATGGTTGAGTATCCGTCTAAGGTCGGGATGGTTTCTGAAGATGATGCCGTATTGATCGTAGACCTCACGCTCCGCCCAGTCAGCTGAACCCCAGAGATGGGCAACGGACTCCACTCCCCGGTCCGGGTCAGCCACCGGGGTACGAACCTGGAGCAGCCAGTTTCTTTTCCAGTTGCGCAGTGTATAGACGACGCAGAATCTGGCAGCGGGTCGCTGCGGATAGGTGAGATAGTCTATGCCAGTGATATCGAGCAGGATGGAAAAGCCAAGATCCGGGTAGGTTTTGAGCCGCTTCATTACCTGTGGTATCGCCTCTGAATCCACATCCAATACCGTGTAATCCAGCACCGTTCTGAGCTCAAAATCGGGGAAAATTACCTGCAGTTTGTCGGTCAGCGAATCAGTCATAATCAGTCGAGGATTCCTTTGAAATCTATATGTCGGTCAACTAACACGCTTTCGGTCTGTATCTTTTCCTGAATCTTTATCAGGGCGTCAAGCACCGCCTCGGGTCGAGGGGGACAGCCCGAAATGTAGACATCCACCGGTATCACGGTGTCGATACCCTGCACCGTGCAGTAGTTGTCGTAAATCCCGCCTGAACTTGCACATGCACCCATGGAAACGACCCAGCGAGGATCAGGCATCTGCTCGTAGATGCGCTTGAGTATAGGCGCCTGTTTATAACTGATGGTGCCGCAGACCAGCATCAGATCTGCCTGCCGCGGGGAAAAACGGACCACCTCGGCCCCGAACCTGGAAATATCGTGCTGGGACGCGGCTGCGCTCATGAACTCGATTGCACAGCAGGCCGTGCCGAAGACCATGGGCCAGAGCGAGTATTGCCGGCCCCAATTGATGATCTCATCCAGTCTAGTCGTCAATACCGAATCACCGAGACCGGCTTCTAATCCTAACGCCAATTGAGCACCCCTTTTCTTAAGATGTAAATCAATCCGGTGAGAAGCAGGAGAATGAACACGACCATCTCAACGAAACCAAACACACCCAGCTCCCGCAGACTGACCGCCCACGGATACATGAACACCGCTTCGATATCGAAAATCAGAAAAAGAATTGCCAGCAGGTAGAATTTGACACTGAATTTCTGGTCGGCCATACCGACCACCTGCTCGATACCACTCTCGTATGGAGCATTTTTGGCGTCGCCGCCTGACCGGGGCCCGAAAACCGCGGTCAATAGCATGATGGTGGGAATCAGGAGGCAAAGTCCGATGAAAATCGCGCCGGAGAGAACCAATTCTGCAGACATCAGGGCACCTCACACAGGGCTCTAACTACATTAATTTGTTATACTTGGCAACCCGTTAAAATCAAACTTTGCAAGAATTACCAAGCATAACAGCCCCCTGTCAAGCAAAGGTGGGTTTCGTGTTTATTCACATAACGGCCGCTTCCGAGACCACCCCAGCCAGCGGCCACCATCATTTGTGCATGGTAGGCGAATAGAGCCAAAAAGAGAAGATAAATCCTTAAAAACGAGAACAGGAAGCCCAAAAAAACGAGAAAACACATCACCGCAAGAACTGTTGGCACAACACGCACACCGCAAGGGCGGTCAGCGCTATTGCTCACTCCTCTAATCAGTAATATGTAACAATAGATCAACCAGAACTGATAAACCGAGTTAACAGTCCTGGTCCACTCGGTCGTTCAACCTCCGTAGGACTTGATCAGATCGATGACTCGTTCAACATCTTCCCGGTTGATATCCAGATGAGTGACCAGCCTGATTCTACTGCCGCCGAGTATCTTCACCTGGTGATCAGCCAGATAGCTCTGCAGTCCCGACGCCTTGTCGGGCGGCGGCGAGAGAAAAACCATATTGGTCTGGGCCTCAGGGTATTCAACCTTATAGCCGTCAATCGTGCCCAATCCCGCAGCCAGCAGATGGGCGTGATCATGATCTGTCTGCAGCCGTTCGACATGGTTCTCGAGGGCGAAAATACCCGCTGCGGCAATGATGCCCGCCTGGCGCATGCCCCCGCCCACCATCTTTCGCCAGCGCCTGGCCCGGGCGATGGTAGGTTCATCACCACACAATACGGAGCCTACCGGGGCGCCGAGCCCCTTTGACAGACAGACGGACACGGTATCAAAATATTGGGCAATCTCGGCGACATCGACAGCGCCTTTGACTGCAGCGTTGAATATCCTGGCGCCATCAAGATGCAGACTCAACCCGTAATCAGCGCTGAACTCTGCAACCCTGGGAAAATAGTCGAGCGGCAGCGCCAGCCCGTTGTGCGTATTTTCCACACAGAGCAGCTTCGATCTGGCAAAATGATAATCGTCTGGTTTGATCACCTGTTCGACACGATTCAGATCAAAGGTGCCGTCGGGATTGAAATCGAGCGGCTGGGGCTGGATAGAGCCGAGAACGGCGGCCCCGCCTGCTTCGTACCGATAGGTGTGCGCCACCTGACCGACAATGTATTCATCGCCGCGCTGACAATGCGCCAGCAAAGCAATCAGGTTGGTCTGGGTACCGCTGGGCGCAAAAATCGCCGCCTCTTTGCCAAGCATGGCAGCGGCTGATTCCTCGAGCCTGTTTACTGTCGGGTCGTCCCCAAAGACGTCGTCACCCACCGGTGCGCCGGCCATGATCTCGCGCATTTTCTGGGTGGGTCTGGTCACCGTATCGCTTCTCAAATCTATCTGTCTCATTGTTTTTATCCCTGGGGTTCCATATGTATGGTTGCTTCGATTCTCATCTGATCACGCAACGCCTGTTCGATCCGGTGGGCCTGGTCGTGGGCCTGTTCGAGGGTCAGATCACCGTCCATGCTGAGATGAAAAGTGAGTTCAATATGTTCGCCGTAACGGTGCAGGTGAAAATGGTGAGGCCGAACATTGAGATCCATTTTCTCAATCAGAGCATCTATCTTGTCAACAACTTTACGGTCAGGTGTTTCACCAATCAAACGGCTTACCGAGTCTCTCAAGATTTCGTAGGAGGCATAAAAGATCATCAGCGACACCAGAATACCCAGTGCCCCATCGATCCAGTCGGCAAACGAGCCACAGAGAATACCAATCAAAATCACCACCGAAGAGAGCGCGTCCGTCCGGTGATGCCAGCCATCTGCCTTGAGAATGGTGTTTTCACTCTTGCGGGCAGCCCAGAAAGCGAATTGGGCCATCGCTTCTTTGACCAGGATCGAGATCACGGTGACGATGATTGCCGCCTTTCCATAATCGACGCCGGTCCCGCTTTGGATCTGCTCCACCGACTTTAGGATGAACTCAAAACCGATCAGCGCCAGCAGTACACCGATGATCACCGAACTGATCAGATCGCTTCTGCCATGCCCGAACGGATGCTTTTCGTCGGCCGGCTTACTACTCACCCACCCGCTGACTATGACAATTCCGGAGCTTATCGAATCGGTAAGCGTATGGTAGGCATCCGCGGTCAAGGCCACAGAGCCGGTTATCAGCCCAACCCAGAGCTTGAGAAAAAACAGAAGGATATTCCCACAGATGGATACCCACCCCTCGGTCAGGGTCCAATTCCTATCTTTATGGGCGCTAGGCGGCATGACTCAAGTTGATGAAGGTGAATAATGTGTGGGCGGAATCTCAGTACTGGCCCCAGATCTTGTATCCCTGTTCCTCGTGGGACGTAATGCACTTCTCATACCTGTCATAAGCCACCTGGGTACGAAGCATATCGACGGTGCACTCCTGCCGGTCTCCTTCCGAATTCATCAGGATCGTGCGGGAATGCTTGGAGATAACTGAGGCACATCCAGACAACAACAATATGAAAAAGAGCAAGACGATTACACGATTCATTCTATCCCCTGGCAGGAGCTCATCGAAGTTGATGAAAATGCTTATCGAACTCCATTTCGGCCGAATTGAAATAATTCCCAGAGACTTCCAAAGACTAATATTGACTCCAGATCGTATAGCCCTGCTCCTCAAGTGCACGGATACACTCTTCATATTTCTCATAGGCTTTTTCATTGCGAGCCATGCCGACCTCGCAACCCTTTGTTTCTCCAGTCGACCGGTCCATTAACAGGGTTCGATGATGCTCTGCCTTAAAAGACGAGCAGCCGACGATAAATGATGAAACCATCAGAAAAACAATTAGACGCATTGGATCTTCCTCTTTTAAGTCTCCAGAATCTCAATAAGTTAGAGCATTGCCTGCAGTTATAGAAAAAAACCCTGCCATGTCAAGGTTTTTCACTCTAAGCTGTTTGCTTAGAGTGATTAACAGAAATGAGTCAAACCGAGAATTTCTTTTGAAGTGGGCCTGATTTTCTCAAGTTTCAGACTTCAGCACTTTGACGGTTTTGGCGATTAGCCAGCCGACACAGACCACACCCCCGGCCAGACAGATAAGGAAAAGAAACATTGAACTGTACTGCGGTTCAACCTGAAGCTGTGAAAGGTTGAAATAGTCGGCCAGCAGGTCGGTCCGCAACCAGGACCTGAGGAAACTCATCAAATAGACGAGCACTACCGTGCCGATTAAAGTTGTCATCAACTGCTGTCTGAAAGAACTCACCAGCACACCGATCACCAGCAGCAGAGCAAGTATGAAGCAGATGGTAGCGGCCAGATCCCTGCCCATGAACAGCAGCATCTGCTGCTTAGGCAGCGAGGTAAGGTACCAGGTGCCCACTCCGACATTGACTATGGTCATAAAGAAAAATGTTCTCATACCCACGGCAGTGGCAAGAGCGGCCAGTTCAGGGGTAGCTTTGGCCCCAAATCTGCCGAGCAGGGCGACAAAAAGCCCACCGACGGCAAGGGCGCCGGTCATCATGTGCAGATAACGGGGCAGAAATTCGCTCTGTCCCGAGACCAGCAGGCTACCGTCACGATGCTGGAAATACTCGGAAAATCTTTCAGGCAGGGACATCAGCAGCATATTGTTGGAAAAGAAGTAACCGATGCAGAAGAGCAGCAGCAACACGGCAAGGGCAAGCCATTTGCCGGCGGAACCAAGCCCTTTGAATTTAAAATCATAGAGATAGGCCCCGTAATAGGCGATGATCAGGATCGGCACCACCGAAATCCAGAACAGGCCCATCAGAATCGAACTGGTGTAGACGAAATGACCATATAGCACCTGCAGAAAGAGCAGCGGAGCGACGCCGAAATTGACCGCAAAGGCGATAACCAGGGGCAAAATAATCGCAATTCTATGGGCCAGACGACGGCGGCTATCGCCGCCCCTGAAATGCTGCACCACCCCGATCGCCAGACCGCCCACCATCGCGTTCATGGCCAGCAGGTGGAGGGGAAAGGTGAGCAGAAGCAAAAATTGAAACCAGCCCCAGGCGACGGGGATCGTGTCTGCCGAAGGTATAATGGGTTGCATCAGTTCTCCCTCCCGAGTTTATGCAGGAAATTTGTCAAGGCGTCCTTTTCTTCGGGCGAGCCTTCGAAAGGTACCATCTCATCATTGAGCTCATCAAGCTTGTCCAGGGCCTCCTTGATTTCAGCTGGTTTCCAGCCCTCGAGCGCGGCCGCCATATCCTCAGCCGCATGACAGGCAGTACACTCGGACTCGAAAAGCGCTGCACCGTCGACAGCAGCCGGCGGGGACGGCGCCTCATCACGCTCGCTCAGGAAATAGATAAAGGCTGCCAGGCGAGCGGCCTCCTCCTCACTTCCCTCGAACGGTACCATTTCATCGGAAAGCTCGTCGAGGGTCTCCAGCATGGCGACAATCCCATCTTTATCCATCTCCTCGGTTGCCGGTCCGAGATCCTCCGCCGCATGACAGGAGGCACAATGGCTGTCAAACAGCTCCTGGCCGGGGTCCACCGTGGAGGTTGCAGCGTCGGCAACGAGTTCCTTGCCATGAAGCCCCGAGGCAATAAAGGTTGCCAACATTGAGGCCTCTTCCTGAGTACCGGCAAAGGGCGGCATGAAGTATCGTATCTTGTGAATCTTGCCGATATAGGAGACCAGAGCTTGGTGACTCATATGCGAGGTCAGAGGCATCAGGTCGTTATTTAAACCATTCAGGCTGTGGCAGGCATAACATTGCTGGATGAAGAGTTCACGACCTGCCTCCAGTTGATTCTCAGGGCCGATATCACGATCCTCCACCCACAGAGCTGTCTTTAAATATCCCTTCTCATCCAGGGCCGCGAGGTCATCTTTGAAGATCATGTTGGAGTAGACCACTTCATTGATCGCATACGGTCTTCTCGCCGCCTCACGTATCCATTCAAAGGAACCCATCAGAACCAGTGCTCCCAGCATGGCGAGCATTGCGGTGGTCCTGGTGTTAAATGCCGGTCTGAAGAAACCGAAAATCAGACTCAGGGCCAGCACCACGATCACCGACGCAACGCCCCATTGGCCTGCGGCGACAATGGTCGGCGACTTGCCGAGCACCAGTTCCCTGGCTGGTTCCGGCAAGACCATGACGTACCAGACGGCAGATGGAAGTGCTCCCACCAGGGCCAGCAATGACCACTTGGCTGAAAACCTGGTCATGGAAATGCGTACGGAGTCGTCGCGGCTGAACGAAGCACTGAGATAGCCATAGACACCGGCAAGCATCACCGCAATACAGGTTCTGAATATCAATGAGGGCCAAAAACTGGGATTGAAGAAACCGATCCAGAAGTTCTGGTTTTCAAGCCAGCTGCCGGGAGTGAGCATGAAACAGATGATGCCGTTGATCAGAAACAGCGATATCCAGGCGCTGATGAAGTAGACCCAACCGACCTTGAGGTGAGTGGCGCTGTCCATTCTGCCAAACATATAGAAATAGACGAAGGCTGCGCTGATTTCGACCACGAAAAACACCCACTCAGCGGCCCAGCCAAAGACGAAGATGTGGATAAGAAGAGAGGTTGCGGCCGGGTTGACCAGGGCAATGATGAACCAGATCCCCACTCCGGTGATGGAGCCGAAGACCATGGTGAGCAAAAGAAAGAACCGGGCGTGGCGCTTGGTGAAGTCAAGAATTGCCTCGGAACTTTCCCGCAGACCCTTCTTTTCCGCATAGATCAGGTAAAGTCCGCCGCCCACCGCAAAATGGGACACAAACACATGCAGAACCGCGATTGCTGCGATCAGCAATCCACCGCCAATTTCCGGCAAATACCACACTGGATAATTCATCACCGCTCCTCACATTGGGTTTTGATTGTGAGGCTAACTTACTAAAATTCAACGCAGCGATCAATTACGACAGTGTGGCATAAGGTCCTGGAACAATTATCAATTAACCAGAAGAGACACGTTTGAATTAAACCAACTTTTTCTATGCCTGGCGACATAAGTCAAGGGCGCTCATCCAGGCAAGGGGCGAGCGAGGAGCCGGCGCAGCAGCCTGGTAGCCCTGTGAGCAGGCACCACAGCGAGCATCGCAGCATGATGGGATGGCTTGGGCTTATGTCGCTATGTATAGTTACCGGCGTTCGACCGGATTTCTCAAAGTTCCTATCTTCTCAATCTCAACTTCTACCACGTCCCCCGGGACGAGGGGGCCGACCCCTTCAGGCGTTCCGGTAATGATCAGGTCTCCCTCAACCAGAGTGAAATGTTTGGAGATAAAAGCGATGGTCTCGCGAATTGAAAAGATCATCAAGCTGGTGTTGGCATCCTGCACGACCTCACCGTTCAACCTGGTCTGAATAGACAGATTCTGAGGATCGCCGATGTCCTCCTGGGTGACGACCAGCGGGCCTATCGGGCCGAAAGTATCGAGTGATTTGCCGCGAAACCAACCTGACTTGTCATGCTTCTGGAAATTTCGCTGACTCACGTCATTGAAGCAGGTATAGCCCAGGATATGATCGTAGGCATCGTCTGGGGCAATGCTTTTACCCCCCTTGCTGATGATGGCGCAGAGTTCACCCTCGAAGTCGGTCCGGCAGGTCCTGAACCCGTAGTCATCCAGATAAGCGGGAATGACAATCGGCTGATCCGGGCCGATCAGGGTATTTTGAGTTTTGGGAAACAGAATCGGCTCAGCCGGGATCTCATCCTTGAAGCGTTCACTGTCGATCTCGGCACTTTCTGTGATGTGCGCACGGTAGTTGAGGCCCAGGCAAATTATTTTCTGCGGTTGAACCCGATAGGTTTCACCGTTGCTCATCGGTAGTTCGATCGTCATTTCATTCTCCTTTACTGTTGTGGTTGTGCGGACTGTAAAGATTTTGAAAACTTCGCCGGTCGCTGCTCAATTATTTTTCTTAGCGACATTAGTTCAAGGCATCCATTTAGGCAAGGGTCGATTGAGAAGCCGGCAGAGCAGCCTGGCAGCGCTGTGGGCAACGCTGCATGAAGGGATGGGTTGGAGTAATGTCATTACCTATAATTGGAATTAGACACTATTGTAGTTATGTTAAGTTAATGTCAGTCAAGATGAGTTTTGCAAACTAGATTTCTTAAAATCAAGGAAATTTCACAGGCCGATTCGAGGATAAAATTTTGAGCATAACGTAGTTTGGGCGAAAAGATTTTGAAATGGCTCAGATTAAATCTAACCGAAAAAGGATTTGCCATGAAAACATTTGTTGCCTGTGCCGCCGCCCTGGTGGTCACCATCTCATCACTTGCTATTGCCGACGAACAGGTTCAATTCAACATCGTCAATCTTAGAGTCGAACAATCCAGAGAGGTGGCCAACGATGTCATGGTTGTAATCATGCAGGCAACAGCCCAGAAGAACGATAGTGGCGAAGCGGCACAGAGTGTAAACGAGAATATGGGCTGGGCCGACACAATTATCGCTGCCGACCAGAGGATAAAACATAAGACCCTCAATTACCAGACCAGGCCAATCTACCAGAACAAGAGCGTCACCGGCTGGACCGCAAGCCAGCAGCTAGAGCTGCAAAGCCACGACATCGAAGCCTTGACGGAAATTGCTGGTTCCCTTCAGCAACAGTTGCAGATTGTTTCCATGGGTTTTCAGGTCAGCCCTGAGAGACGCGCTGAGGAACTCGAAACCTTGATTGTCGAGGCCCTCGAAGCATTTAACACCAAAGCGGCGCTGGTCACCCGGACGATGAAAGCCAAAGACTATAGGCTTGTCAATGTGTCCATCGATGAAAACGGATTCCCCATGCCCTATCGGGGCGTTGTCCAGGCCGAGGCGATGGTCGCCCGGGCAGCTGCACCCAGTGTGGAGGCCGGGGAATCGAAACTCCGGGTCAGCGTTGCCGGTTCCATTCAACTCGTGTTCTGATCTTTTTCATTGCAGGGCATAATTTACCGAACCAATCCTGCCCGATGGCAATCCTGTTAATTATCGGGCTCTCACCAATCGCTGGCTTGACGCATCTTCCTTGCAACCACTATGTGGCATGATTATCTAGATGTAGAGATGGCTTAACAGAATCACCCGCACCGAGGTTCGTATATTTGCATGCAGACAACAGTCACCGACCACAGCGAAGTCGCCTTATCATTTGAGAACCGATTTGCCAGTGAGCTTCCCGGCGATCAGGATCTGGAGAATACCAGACGCCAGGTCACCGGTGCCTGCTACTCTTTCGTGGCCCCTACTCCGGTTTCGGCACCGGCTCTAGTGGCCTATTCAAAAGAAGCCGCAGCCGAATTGGGGCTCAGCGAAGAAGAATGCCGCGCTCCCTGGTTCAAAGATGTGCTCTCCGGCAACCTGATCCTGGACGACATGAAGCCCTATGCCATGTGCTACGGCGGTCACCAGTTCGGCAACTGGGCCGGTCAGCTCGGTGACGGCAGGGCCATAAATCTCGGCGAAATCGTCAACGCTGCCAACCAGCGCTGGACGCTTCAACTCAAAGGGGCAGGACCAACGCCCTACTCCCGTTCTGCCGACGGGCTTGCGGTGCTGCGCTCATCATTACGCGAGTTCGTCTGCAGCGAGGCCATGTTTCACCTGGGCATTCCCACAACCCGGGCACTCAGCCTGATACTGACCGGTGATCAAGTGCTGCGGGATATGTTTTACGACGGTCATCCAGAACTGGAACCTGGAGCGGTGGTCTGCAGAACATCACCCTCGTTCATCAGATTCGGCAACTTTGAGATTCTCTCGTCCCGAAAGGAATACGACCTGCTTGAACAACTCCTCCGCTTCACCATAAAAAATGATTTTCCCGAGATACACGGTTCCTCTGATGTGGACAGGTATCTGCAGTGGTTCACAGAAGTCTGCCGGAAGACGGCCCAGATGATCGTTCACTGGATGCGGGTCGGCTTCGTCCATGGAGTCATGAACAGCGACAATATGTCGGTGCTCGGTCTGACCATTGACTATGGCCCCTACGGCTGGCTTGAGGGCTATGACCCCACCTGGACGCCCAACACCACCGATGCACAGGGACGGCGCTACTGTTACGGCAACCAGCCCTACATGGCCCAATGGAACCTCATGCAGCTTGCCAATGCGATCTATCCGCTGATCAAGGAGGAAAAAGTGCTGCAGGAAGCCCTGGAGAGTTATCGATTAACCTTTCAGAAAGAGTGGCAGCAGACAGTAAGGGCCAAGCTGGGACTGCACACGGACGAAAAACACGATGATCAACTGATCTCATCGCTGCTCGAGCTGTTGACCAAAACCGAAACGGACATGACGATTTTCTTCAGAGACCTGGCCAATGTCGATGTCTCTGAAAAAGATGGAGACAAGCTGCTCCATATCGTCTCAGAATCTTTTTACAGCCCTGACGCAATCGATCAGGAGCACCTCAGCAATCTGAAAAGCTGGCTTCACCTCTACCGGCTGAGATTGTTGCGTAACGACTTGGCGGACGAACAGCGAAAGCAACAGATGAACCGGGCCAACCCGAAGTATGTGTTCAGGAATTACCTGGCCCAGCAGGCCATCGACAAAGTCCAAGAAGGCGACTATTCAGAGGTTGAAGAACTTCTTGAGCTGTTCAGAAACCCTTATGACGAGCAGCCCGAGCGCCACCATTACGCAGCCAAAAGACCGGAATGGGCCCGCCACAAACCCGGCTGCTCCATGCTCTCCTGCAGTTCCTGATCAGGCTACTGCAGTTCTATACACATGATGCGATTTTCCGATCAGCAGTCCTTCTCTGTAAACTAAACAGGTCTGGCAGCAGGAAAGGGTTGGCCGGGTCTGCGACGCTCGGCCTGATCGACTGCGCGCTGAAAAACCGATCGGATGACGGCGGTAAAGCGGCCTGTTGCGATCGGTAAGCGTTTTCAGCGCTGCGTCGGGCCTTCACAATGCAGCCCCAACCAACCCATTCCCGCTCGATCAGAGCTATGTCATTTGTCTGCTCAAGGGGCAGAAAGCGGCGGAGTGTGCATCAGCGGCAGGCCCCGGAGGCCGATGAATCAGGCCCGCAGGGTTGCGCAGCAACCGGCTGCCACAGGCTGCGAAGCAGCCGTCATCCAGCCGGCCTCATCGGCCGGAGGATCAGGCCGGAGCGTAGCACCCGGAGCCGCTTTGCTGCCAAGGTTGATAAATGATTAACTGAAAACAGGAGCTATTCTACGTTAATCTTTAGCCGTTACGACCTAAAGAAGAAGGGCAACAGACAGTGAACCAAAAGAGAGCAATGTTGAAACAACGATGGAAGCAGAAGCCAGCTCGGTGTCGCTGTTGAGTTGGGAGGAAAGAACATAGATGGTGGTCGAGGCCGGCAGGCAGAAAAATATCATGCCGGTTTTAAAGGCAACCCCATCGATCTGGAACAGATAGTAGAAAAGAAAACCGAGAGAAGGAAAAATTGCCAGCTTCAAACAGGCCCCCAGCAAGGAAAGCGGCAGATACTTCCGTATCCCTTTAAACGACAGGGCGCCGCCTATGGAAAGAAGCGCCAGCGGCAGGGTGACCATGGACATGAGCTGCAGGGTATTGTCGATGAATTCAGGAAATCCGCCCACCAGCCGTGCATAGATTGCCCCGGCAAGGCTGCCGATGATAAGGGGGTTGCCGATCAAAGCCTTGATAAAGATCATGCCCCGTTTTCTGACGTCGCCCTCGTAGCCGGAATGCCAGATCAGGGTGGCCACCGCGAAAACATTGACCAGCGGGATGGTAATCGCGATTAAAATCCCGAAGTAAGCAATCCCCGCTTCCCCCAGGGAGTTGAGAATTACTGCCACGCCAATGTAAGTATTGAAACGATAGCAGCTCTGAGAAAATGAGCCGGCCTCAAACGATGAAACCGGGCCGAATTTAATTACCAGGGCGCTGAGCACAAACATGGAGACAAGTGCAAGCAGCGTTACAGCCACAAACTGAACCTGATCGCCTCCACCCTGGGGAGCGCCGCCAACCTTCCAGAACAGCATGATTGGGAAAAAAATGAAGTAGACCAGCTTATCCGAAACTTTGAGGTAAGATTCGCTGGTCAGTCCGAAATTCTTGAGCAGGCTGCCCAGAATGAGCAGCCCGAAAATAGGAAAAAGGGCGTTGAGTACGATCACGGCTCAGGCTGCTGCAGGAGCAACGACGGCTGTTGGCGGCTGGTGCCGAGCAGCGATCTCAGGCCTTGGCAAAGCGATCATAATAGCTCAGTACCCGTTTAATATAACTTTTTGTTTCGCTGATTTGCGGGACCCCTCCGGATCTTCTAACCTGGCCAGGCCCGGCATTGTAAGCCGCCAGGCTGAGCACCAGGTCTCCGTTGAACATCTTCAGAAGCTTGCGCAGGTAACGCACCCCTCCGGCAATATTCTGTTCCGGGTTGAACGGATCCGAAACCCTCATCTCCCTGGCAGTGTCCGGCATCAGCTGCATCAAGCCCTGGGCGCCCTTTTTGGAGACGGCATAACGGTCGAACCCCGATTCAGCCTTGATGATTGCCTTGATCAGATTGGGATCTATGTTGTAACGCTTTCCCCAATAATCGATCTGCTTGTGGTAGCGGACATTTTTATACGAATTTCCGGAATAACCCGGCCATTTACCGGAGAACGAAATGGATCCGAGTTTTTTGGTGGAGTAGGAGACGCAACGCCCGGACTCGGGCATGTTGGAGAAATATTTTTTCCCTTGAGCATCCCTGCACAAATAAAGGGATGAGGCAACCGCAGTCTGACAGATTAACAGCACCATGATTGCTGTCAACATTGCAGCCGGTGCAAGAACAGTAACTCGCCCCCCCCTCTTATTAGCCACTCAACACCCCAGGTTTCTGATTATTGATCGGACGACGGGTTTTGATCACTTTTTTCTCGATCGGCAGCGAACTTGTCACCACATTCCTTACTGCAAAAATAGTGGGGACCATCGTCTGCTTCCAAGGTATAGGCCTGTTGCTTCGGTATCAGCTTTCGGCATACCGGATCTTCAATGAGCACGTCGGTGATTGCTCCTCCGGGACGAGGTGGTTTATCATCGTCATTCTTTTCATTCCCGCCGGATTTACTGAAATTGGCCTTGATCAAGCGGTAGCCAAGATAGACAAGGCCAGCCAGAATCAGAATTCTCAGTGGACCCACGTTCGCGCCTCTTCGTTTAGTTTGGGGCAACAACCATTAGCAACGGTTTTTACCTCTTCGGTCACCTGTATTATATTCGCTGTGCTGAAAATGTAAAATATTCTCGACGCTTGCAGGCACCTTAATTAATCCCTAAAGAGGCCAACCCCCTGTGGAGATTTCCTGGGGTTCGATACTACCCGATTCAATCCTGCTCTTGAGCTGCCGATACATTTCCGCGATGGACTTCCCGGTCTCGGGATCGATAAAGTCGGGAGCGATCGTCGCCAGGGGTTCGAGTACGAAAAGCCTGTCCTTTCTGTGTGGATGGGGCACCGTCAGCCACGGGGTATCAATAACCTCAGCACCAAAATAGAGTAGATCGAGATCTATTTCACGATCCTGATATCCCTGTTTTTTTTTGTCTCTGACCCGGCCCAGGCGCTTTTCGGTGCCCAACAGAAGCTCGAGAATCTCGCCGGCTGAGCACGAAGTCTGCAGTTTGCCGACGGCGTTGGTGAACCAGAAGTTGCTTGCCATTCCTACTGGCGATGAAAGAAAGGGAAGAGATATTGTTTCCAGGGTGACGCCCTGATAACGGCCCATAAGTTCCCAGCCTTCCAGAAGCAGGTGCGAGCTGTCACCCAGATTCGAGCCCAATCCGATAAAAACCGTTTCGGTCATCTCAATCTATTATTTCAAGGGCGAAAGGTATTAAAAATTCTGCAGGTCGAGGACATCGAACATCGAATACAGACCGTTGGATTTGCCCTCTAGCCAAGCCGCAGCAACGGTCGCACCCCTGGCAAAGTGGTCTCTGGTCTGGGCCCGGTGGGTGAGCTCAATCCGCTCGCCGGGACCGGCAAAATAGACCGTATGCTCACCGACGATATCCGCAGCCCTGATGGTCTGAATCCCGATTTCTCCAGACTTGCGCTCGCCGACCATACCCGATCGCTCAAAAACGCCGACTTCTTCGAGCCTGCTGCCCACACCTTCGGCAGCGAGTTCGCCGAGTTTCAGGGCGGTACCGCTGGGAGCATCTTTTTTCTTGTTATGGTGGGCCTCGATGATTTCGATGTCATAATCGGCGCCCAGGAGGGCTGCCGTCTTCTGGACCAATTTAAACAGTACGTTGACGCAGACCGACATATTGGGCGCCTGAACGCAGGGGAAATTGGCGGACAACTCCGACAATTCTGCAAGCTCATCTGAACTCAACCCGGTGGTACCTATGACCATGGCTTTATTTCTGCTCGCCGCCAGCCGGGCAAAATCCATCGTGGCCCGGTGGAAGGTGAAATCAATTATTACATCTCCAGAGTCAATAACCGATTCGAGCCCCTCTCCAATAATCACATTGCTGGCACCAATCCCTGCAAGCTCGCCGGCATCACTGCCGATATGCTCACTTCCCGGTGCCTCAAAGGCACCGCCATAGACAAGGGCGGGATGCTGATCGACCATATAGCCGACCCTTCTTCCCATTCTGCCTGCGGCACCGGCAACGATTACCTTCATCATCGTCTGCTCCTCTATAGAGGGACACAATACTTATCGTATCCCATAATGATTCTCACTCCTACGCCAGAAACGAGTCATTTTGCTCGAGATCAAGGCGCGCGAAGAATTTTAACGCAGGCATATACCTAATATTCCGAGTATAAAATCTCTTCGCGCAACGAAGAGATTGACCCAAAGGGCTCGTTTCTAAAGCATGCCCAGCCTGCTCATCTCCTCAACCAACGCCTGGGTGGTCTGGTCATCGGCGGGGGTCATCGGCAGCCTTGGCGTACCATCCTGGATACGGCCGAGCATCTCCAGCGCTTTTTTGGCAGGACCGGGGCTCGGCGACTTGAACATCAGCTTCATCATCGTAAAGAGCCGGTAATGTTCTTTATTTGCCTCACTGAGATTACCGCTCAGGGCCGCCTCCATCATCCTTGACATGCCGGCCGGGTCAACATTGGAAATTACCGAGATCACCCCTTTACCGCCGATCAGTGCAGTGGGCATCGAAGTGAAATCGTCGCCGGAAAGCAGGATAAAGTCGTCGGGACAGAAGCGAATAACGTCACTGATCTGCTCGAGACTGCCGCAGGCCTCTTTGATGCCGATGATATTATCGATTGTTGCCAGCCGGGCCACCGTCTCAGGCAGAATATGGATAACCGTTCTGCCCGGTACGTTGTAGAGTACCATCGGGATATCCACCGCTTCAGCGATTGCCTTGAAATGGAGATACAGACCTTCCTGATTCGGTTTGTTGTAGTAGGGGGCGACTGACAGGACCGCATCGGCGCCGCTGTCTTTGGCGCTCTCGGTAAGTTCGATTGCCTCCAGTGTATTGTTGGCACCCGTGCCAGCAATCACCGGAACCCGGCCCTTCACGGTTTTCACCGTCAGGTCGATAACCCGCTTGTGCTCATCGAAACCGAGGGTTGCCGATTCACCGGTCGTGCCGCAGGGAACGATACCGTGAATTCCGTTTTCGACCTGAAATTCGATCAGATCGACCAACCCCTTCTCGTCCAGTTCTCCGTCGATGAAAGGGGTTACCAGGGCAGTTATTGCACCATGAAAGCGTTCCATGGCATCACCTCCAAAAATGTTGTTGGCTCTATTTTCAGTGCCTTCGTCCCCTCAGGAGACATTCTCACAAGAGAGCTTCCGCCGACAGGTCGGCCTCGTAAATAATCCTGGCCGGTCCCTGCAGGTAGACGTCAAAAATTCCAGTGTCCTCCAGTCTGAACTGGACGACCAGCTGTTCGCCGCCGGATGTGGTCACGTCCACGGGCGACTCGGCCAGTCCCTGCCTGGCGGCAACGATGGCGGCCGCCACCACACCTGTACCGCAGGCCATGGTTTCGGCTTCAACACCACGTTCATAGGTCCTCACCAGCAGCTGTCCATCTTCAATTATCTTGACGAAGTTGGCGTTTGTGCCGGCCGGTTCGAACTGTTCGTGGTATCGCAGCGTCCGGCCCCATTTCTCTACTGGAGTGTTGTCGGAATCGACAAAAACCACCGCATGGGGAACTCCGGTATTAACGAAAAACACTTCCTTCTCACTTTCACCCAGTTGAATCAGTATGGAATCCCGATAATCGAACGGTTCGGTCATACCGATCCTGACATGCTCCTGTTCCCCGATGAGTTCAGCTTCGATCACCCCGGCCAGGGTTGCAAAACGCATGTTGCGGCCGGCAATGCCCCGCCGCCAGGCAAAACGAGCGGCACAGCGAGCGCCGTTGCCGCACATCTCGGCAACCGAGCCGTCCTTGTTGTAAAACCGCCACTCAAAGTCTTCGGTCGCACTGTCCTCGATTAGAATCAGGCCGTCGGCCCCCACCGAGAAACTGTGCCTGCAAACGAGCTGGGCAAATTGCGGCTGATATGGCTCTGGAATGAATCCGGCACGATGATCGATGATAATAAAATCGTTGCCGGCCCCGCTCATCTTGGTAATTGAAATCGGGAAATCCAGCTTCATTGGGACAGCACTGTCGATTTTTTATCTGACCGTCGCCTCTGGCGATGGCTTTGACTCATTGGCTGGCTCAGCAGCGTCGATCGCTGTCACGGTGTAGAAAGGTCTACTGTCTTCCGGAGCCGACTTATCGACGAAAATGGATGACGGCATATTGACTTCGCCG
The DNA here is from genome assembly GCA_963759125.1 of uncultured delta proteobacterium. Classification (GTDB taxonomy): domain Bacteria; phylum Desulfobacterota; class Desulfobulbia; order Desulfobulbales; family Desulfocapsaceae; genus JABDQA01. The sequence goes on along the minus strand of CAVWXN010000005.1, from coordinate 639,963 downwards.
ATCATTTCAGCCACGCTCTGACCTTTGATCCGGCGATAGACCCGGTGGCCAGCTACTTCGGGATCATCGGGGCGATCCCAGAAGATCTTGTTACCCGCGGCCGTTGCCGAGGCCCGGACCCCGATCGGTGTGCCCGGCGGCGTGCGGTCGACCGGTGTCGCATCACCAATGTCCGACACCCCCCCGGTGACTTTATCACGGCCCAGCATCATCAGACTCTGCACCTGGTAAAAATAGGTCTTGCCATTGAGCACGTCGCTGTCCACATACCCGGTTGTGCTGATCGGATCTCCAAGAGGTATGAATTCCTTACCTCCCTCGCTCCGTGACACCTGGTAAAGAATCTTCTTTTTCGCGGCGGAACCGTCAATCAACGTAGTAACCGGCTGCCAGCTCAGCATGATCTTGGAATCACCTCCCTCAACACTTAACGCGGCAGGCACAGACGGGGGAATCTGCCAGACAAATGAGACGATATTGGAATCGGTGCTGGCAGCCCACCAGCTTATTCTGGAGGTCATTTTAAAGAAATATTTATGATCGGGACGCAGCAGCGAGGTATTGTACTCTCCAACTTTCCTTTTGCCGCTATCGGCTGTTTCACCGCCAGGTATCTCTGTCGGCTCAGCAAATGGAATAGGACAATTCTCACAAAGATCGGCGATAGGTACCGCCGCCCGGTAGACATCAAAAGAGTAGACCTCAGTCAGTTCATCTCCGTTGACCGACTTCTCTGGATAGGTCCATCGCAAGGTCACCCCGGTCTCGTCGATCGAATAAGTCAGATCATCGATCGGCCTGGGAACAACGTTCTGAGGAGGAACAGGATCAGTTTTGAAACCGCACCCAGCCACACTCACAACCACCGCAAACAAAACCGCTGATGCAAATCCGAATCTCATCATGCAATCCCCACTTGTTTTTCGGCAGCACGAAGCGCTTCCTCAACGCGCTGCAGACTTGTGCCCCCAGTTGATATACGGCTCTGCACCGAGCCGTCAATACTGATTACCTCGTATACGTCCTTCTCGATAACCGGTGAAAACTGCTGCATGTCCTGCACAGTTAAATCCACCAGTTCACAGCCTTTATCGATACAATATCCGACGATTCTGCCAACTATACCATGAGCCTCCCGGAATGGTACATCTTTCAGCACCAGATAATCGGCCAGATCGGTGGCGGTCATGAAGCCGCTTTTGGTCGCGGCGCTCATCTTTTCGGTATTAAATTTCAGGTTTTCAAGCAACTCCGCAATGATCGACAGAGATGCCGACACCGTGTCGACGGCATCGAAGACCGGCTCCTTGTCTTCCTGGAGATCACGGTTGTAGGTCAGCGGCAGCCCTTTCATGATGGTCAGAAGCGTCATCAGTGAACCGACCACCCGGCCGCTTTTGCCGCGAACCAGCTCAGCGATGTCGGGATTTTTCTTCTGCGGCATGATCGACGAGCCGGTGCAGAACCTATCTCCGATCACCACAAAATCGAACTCACTGCCGGCCCACAGCACCAGCTCTTCGCAGAGACGCGAGAGATGAAGCTGGATCTGCGCACAACAGCTGACGAATTCGATGGCAAAATCGCGATCACCGGCCGTATCCATTGAATTGGCGGTAACCCCGTCGAAGCCGAGAAGTTCAGCAACCTGCTCCCGCTCGATCGGCAGACCTGTACCGGCCATGGCCGCCCCGCCCAGCGGACAGAGGTTTATCCTGCGACGGCAGTCGAGCAGGCGGCCGCGGTCTCTTGAAAACATCTCGAAATAGGCCAGCAGATGGTGGGAAACCAGGACCGGTTGGGCCCGCTGCATATGGGTATAGCCGGGCATGATGTTTCCCAGGTAGGTCCGTGCCAGACGAATGAACCCATGACGGACGCTGTCCAGCAGCTCGACAAGAAGGTCGCATTGATCGCGCAGGTAGAGCTTCAGATCCAGTGCTACCTGGTCGTTTCTGCTTCTGGCCGAGTGCAATTTGGCTCCGGCGGGACCGATCCTGTCGGCGAGCGCTTTCTCGATATTCATATGAACATCTTCGAGCTCCTGCAGAAATTGGAATTCGCCGTTGTCGATTTCTTTTTCTATCGCCGAAAGCCCGTCGATAATTGCCTTCAACTCATCTTTTGAGAGCAGCCCGTTGTCGGCCAGCATGGTCGCATGGGCCTTGCTGCCGGCGATATCATAGCGGTAGAGGCGCGAATCGCAGTCGATCGAGGCGCTGAACGCCTCCACCGAGGCGGCGGTCGACTCTGCAAACCTACCGCCCCAAAGCTTGGAGGAGGGGCTTTTCTTTGAATCTGGCTTTGCTGCCATTATCTTCTCAGATTTTTTTATTTTGTAATGTTTGAAGTCGTAAACGCAGCCCATTCAGCCGAATGAAACCGGTGGCGTCACCCTGATCGTAGACATCGTCTTCCTCGAAGGTAGCAAAGCTCTCCTGGTACAGTGACTGATCCGATTTTCTGCCCACCGGTATGCAGTTACCTTTGTAGAGCTTGAGGCGAACCGTGCCGTTGACCGTTTTCTGGGCCTCATCCATGGTGGTCTGCACAAGTTCCCGTTCCGGCGAGAACCAGAAGCCGTTGTACACCAAATCGGCGTAGGTCGGGATCAGGCTATCGCGAATTTTCATCACCTCGCGGTCCAGGGTGATGGTCTCGAGATCCCTGTGGGCCGCACGCAGTACCGTACCGCCTGGGGTCTCGTAGACACCCCGGGATTTCATCCCGACGTAGCGATTTTCTACCATGTCCAAACGGCCGATGCCATTTTCGCCGCCCAATTGATTGAGCATTGAAAACAGGGCGAACGGGGTCATTTTTTCACCGTTGATGGCCACCGGGTTGCCGCCCTGAAACTCCAGCTCGATATAGGTTGGCTTATCAGGAGCGTTCTCCGGGGAAACACTAAATTTGAACATGGTTTCATCGGGCTCTTTCCAGGGGTCCTCGAGAATTCCGCCCTCGAAACTGATATGCAGCAGGTTTTCATCACAGCTGTAGGGCTTTTTCTTGGTTACCGGTACCGGGATATCATGTTGCTTGGCGAATTCAACCAGTTTGGTTCTCGAATCCAGATCCCAGACCCGCCATGGTGCGATGATCTTCAGTCCCGGGTCAAGCCCGATATAACCGAGTTCAAAGCGGACCTGATCGTTGCCCTTGCCGGTGGCGCCGTGACTCACCGCATCAGCTCCCTCGGCCCGGGCGATCCTGACCTGCTCCTTGGCGATCAGCGGCCGGGCCAGAGAGGTGCCGAGCAGATAGGATCCTTCGTAGATGGCATTGGCCCTGAAGGCCGGGAAAATGTAGTCTTCGACAAAACATTCCTTGAGATCGGAAATCACCACCTTTTCCGCTCCGGTTGCCATACCCTTGTCAATCACCGCCTGCCAGTCTTCTTCCTGGCCGATATCGGCGCAATAGGCAATCACAGGGCAGCCGTACTCCTCGGCCAGCCATTTGAGAATAACCGAGGTATCGAGCCCACCTGAGTAGGCAAGCACTATTTTATTCACACTCATTCACTTCCTCTTACTTTTGGATGGGCCGCATTCTGCAGACGGCCCACTGCTTCTTTGATCGCTAACCACCAGATTTCAAGAAAATATCAGGTATTTTGAAAAATTTGGATTTGGGTTCAAGATCCAGGCGCGCTGGAAAATTTCCGCAGGCATATAAAAACGTCCGAGGATAAAATTTTCGATCGCAACGCAGAGATTTAGCCAAAAGACACTTTTTCAAAATAGCCTGATATTATTACTTGATAAGTAGTTATTTGCAAAGAAATTTGGCCCTCGACCGGGCTGGGCCGCCCGAAGCGTGGCAAGTTCAGATAGAGAGCGAAGACAGTACTTCGTCCAGCGCTCCAACAACCCGATCGATTTCTGTCCTGTCGACGATCAGCGGCGGCGCAAAGCGAAGGGCGCAGTTGCCGGCAAAGTTGATCAGGATTCTTTCATCGTAGAGGGCGTTGACGATGGCGGTGCCATGTTCACACCCTTTCTCGGTCAGTACCAGACCGTTCAACAGCCCCATCCCCCTGACCTGGGAGCCGATCTGCGGGTGCTTCTGCTGCACCTCTTCTAATCGGCTCCGAAAGTATTCACCTTTGGCCTGGACATCGTCGAGAAAACCGTCTGCCAGCATGACCTTAAGCGTTGCCACCGCAGCCGCGCAGGCCACCGGGTTACCGCCAAAGGTCGAGGCATGGGTGCCGGGGACAAAAGCGGCGGCCAATTTCTCGCTGGTCAGCATCGCCCCGATCGGCAGGCCATTGCCAAGCGCCTTGGCAACCGTCATGATATCGGGAACCACGCCGAGCTGCTGATAGGCGAACAGGGTCCCCGTCCGGCCCATGCCGGTCTGTACTTCGTCAAAAATCAGCAGCAGATCGTGCTGATCACAGATCTTTCGGAGAAACTGCAGGTATTCTCCGGGCAACGGCCGGACCCCGCCCTCGCCCTGCAGCGGTTCGCACATGATCGCACAGGTCCGAGGAGTAATGCACTTCTCTAGCGCTTTCTGGTCTCCGAACTCGGCATAGACAAAGCCTTCCGGCAGCGGCTCGAAACCTTGATGAAATTTGGGCTGGGCAGTGGCCGCTACGGTGGCCAGGGTTCTGCCGTGAAAAGAGCCTTTCAGGGTGATGATCTCGTAGCGTCCCTGGCCCGAAGCGATTCGGGCCAGTTTGATGGCCGCCTCATTGACCTCGGCGCCGCTGTTGGCCATGAAGACCTTGTCCGCAAAGGTGTTGTGCACCAGCAATTCAGCGAGCTCGGTCTGCGGCTCTGTGTAGTAAAGATTGGAGACATGCACCAGTCTCGCGGCCTGCTCCGAAATGGCCAGGGTGACCGCCGGGTGACAGTGCCCCAGGGCGCAGACGGCAATGCCCGACAGGAAGTCGAGATATCTTTTTCCGTCCGCATCGATGAGTTCACATCCCGCCCCACTGACCATGGCGGCCGGATAGCGGAGGTAGTTGCCGATGAATACTTCGTCTGCTCTATTCTTTATTGACTGGTTCGCGTTTTCCATCTGACAATTTCCGTACCAACTCCTTCATGGGTAAACATCTCCAAGAGGATGGCGTGCTCAACTCTGCCATCGACGATATAAGTCTTGTTGACACCATGCTGCAAAGCCTCACGGCAGCAGTTTACTTTGGGAATCATGCCGCCGCTGATGGTGCCGTCCTCGATCAAACCATCAAGCTCATCTCGTTCAGTGATCGCAGCAGTTTTCCATCCTTGGTCTTGACGCCTTCTACATCGGTAAGCAGGATCAGTTTCTCGGCTTTCAGGGCGCCGGCAATGGCGCCAGCCACCAGGTCGGCATTGATATTGAGCGCCTGTCCCTCCTCACCAACCCCCACCGGGGCTATCACTGGAATGAAGTCTTCCTTTTTCAGGGTCTCCAGGACATCGACGTTGACCTGGGTCACTTCACCAACCCGGCCCAGATCAATTAGTTCCGGCGGGGCATTTTCGATCATCTCATCGCTGGAACTGACGTTGATCTGCATCTTTCTGGCACAGACCAGATCGCCGTCGCGGCCCGACAGTCCTACCGCCCGGCCGCCGCTGTGATTGATCAGGCCGACGATCTCCTTGTTCACCCGCCCCACCAGCACCATCTCAACCACATTCATGGTTTCACCGTCAGTGACCCGCATTCCCTGAACATAGCTGGGCTTGATCTTGAGACGGTCGAGCAGCTGGTTGATCTGAGGCCCGCCGCCATGGATGATCACCACGTTGACACCGATCTGGTTGAGCAGAATCACATCAAGGGCAAACTGCTTTTTCAAATGCTCGTCCACCATCGCATGCCCGCCGTACTTTATCACCACCGTCTTGTGTCGGAACTGCTGAAAATAGGGCAGCGACTCGATCAGAACCTTGGCTCGTTCAACATTTTCTTTCATGGGTTTCCCTCTGTGACTTGCCGGCGTTTGATGCCGGCCTCTAAATCGTTTCAATATTAATGACATACCCCATCATAGTAAAGTACTCATTTAGGGCCTCATGAGGTCAATCCGAACGAGGAATTTGCTTCAAGATCGAGATGTGGAGAAATTTTACCACAGCATAGTATCGATATTCCGAGGATAAAATTTAGAGCACATCAATGATATTGAGCAGAAGGACCGTTTCAGGATGGACACTCATTAGCGCTTTGCTTTACATTCGCTGCATGGTACGTTATAAATGGCTCGTAAATTGCATTACTGCCATGTTCCAGACCCGGAGATCATCATGGGAAAATTAAAAATATTTAGTGTTTCAGCTATCTTGCTGTTCTTTGCCTTAGGCGCTTTTCAGCCTGTTGTAGGAGCTGAGAAAAAGGAACCGCCGGTCGTTGTAGAAGCCGACCAGATGTCCTCGACCGAGGAAAGCAATACCGTCTTGTTTCTCGGTAACGTAGATGCCAAACAAGGGGATCTTAGGATATTGTCGGATGAAATGACCGTCTATTATCATGATGTCGCCACCGAGGACGAGAACGCCAGCACCGAGCAGAAAATCGAAAAGCTGGTCTGTGTGGGCAACGTCGAGTTAAGCTCGGCTGAATGGCTGGGTACCTCTGACCAGATGATCTTTTACTCCGATAACCGCAAAGTATTACTGGTCGGCAACGCCAAAGCCTGGCAGGGTGACAATATGGTCTCCGGGGAAAAGATCGTTTACTACATTGACGAGGGCAGATCGGAAGTGGTCGGCGGTACCACCACGGTGATAGGTGAAGGGGAAAAGAAGGAAGAGAAGAAAACCCGGGTCAAGATGACCATCATGCAGAAATAGGCAGAAGCACCCGAGACCGCACCGACTATGGCAGAGCTTGAAACAAGAAATATCGTAAAGATCTACGGCAGTCGCACCGTCGTCGACGGCATCAGCCTGAAAGTCGAAACCGGCACGGTTGTAGGCCTGCTGGGCCCCAACGGGGCGGGGAAAACCACCACCTTCTACTCCATCGTCGGTTTTATCAAACCAAACGAGGGCAATGTCCTGCTGAATGGTGAAATCATTACCTATCTGCCCATCCACCAAAGGGCCCTGAAAGGAATCACCTACCTGGCGCAGGAACCGTCCGTGTTCAAGAAGCTGACCGTCGAGGAGAATGTCCGCATCGTGCTTGAACCGCTGGGTCTGACCACCAACGAGATCAACAACAGGATCGAAGAACTGTTGAGTGATCTGAAAATCGAATATCTGCGGGACAACAAAGGACATGCCCTGTCGGGCGGAGAACGGCGGCGGGTGGAAATCATGCGGGCGCTGGCCACCAAGCCTCAGTTCATCCTGCTCGATGAACCGTTTGCCGGCATCGACCCGCTGGCGGTGGGTGAACTGCAGAAGATCATCTACGGACTGAAAGACCGTGGACTTGGGATTCTGATCTCGGATCATAACGTCAGAGAAACCCTTCAGGTCTGCGATTTTGCCTATATCGTCAACAACGGCACGATCCTGACCAGTGGGGTGGCCAACGATATCATCGAGAGTCAGATCGCCCGGAAAATGTATCTTGGTGAGAATTTTTCGATGTAAGATCTGGAAGCGGACAGTTGACAAGATGACTTGGCAGCAAAGAGATGTTTCAAAACAATATTTCACGAATCGAGACAAGTCGCTAGCCGAGGAGACTTGTGATAGCTATTTAAAATATGCATAGCCATAACTGCCTAGGGACACAATACTTATTGTGTCCCCGGTTAAAACGGATTGGTCCTAAGCGATGGCACTTGAGTTACGACAACAGCTAAAACTGGCCCAGAAACTGGTGATGACACCACAGCTGCGCCAGGCCATCAAGCTGCTGCAGCTCAATCGCCTCGACCTGAGCCAGGCGCTTCAGGCGGAAATCGAACAGAACCCCGCCCTTGAGATAGACCGTGAAACTGAGGCCGATGCCGAAGATAAGGATTTTGGGCTGTCCTCTACGGTCGAGCCAGACAGCTCGACCAAGGAACAGGAGATCACCCCGCCGGTTTCCCAGAAAGATGCGATGGCTGAAACCAACTGGGATGAATACGCCAACACCTACGAAACCCAGTTCTCCTTCTCCCGGGAGAGGCCGCAGGAGGACGCTCCCAGCCAGTTCGACTTTATTTCTGAAAAGCCAGGACTTTCCGCCTACCTGCAGTGGCAGCTTGCCCACGATCAACTGGACCCGGATGAATGGGAAATCGCCCGCTATATTATAGGCAATCTGAATCGTTACGGATTTCTTGAAACCAGCCTCGATGAGGTCGTTGAGAATGTGGGCTGCACCTACGACGACGCCGATTACGTTCTGGAGGTTATCCAGGAGCTCGATCCCCCCGGTATTGGTGCCCGCACGGTGGCAGAATCGCTGCAGCTTCAGCTCGAACGGCTGGACATGAAAGACTCGCTGTCGATGTTGATCGTCAGGGACCATCTCAATCTGCTGGAGAGCAGAAACTATAAGATGCTGACCCGACTCACCGGCCGCAAGCGGACGGAAATTATTGAGGCGGTCAATTACATCACCGAGAATCTCACCCCCTATCCTGGCCTGCCCTATGCCGAGGAAGCAACCAACTACGTAGTACCCGACGTCTACGTGCAGAAGGTTGACGGCGAGTATGTGATTCGACTCAACGACGACGATATTCCACGGCTGAGGATTTCGAATTACTATCGAACACTGCTGGAAGCAGGGGCCCCTTCGACATCGAAGGAATCGAAAAACTACATCACCGAAAAAGTAAAAAACGCCGAGTGGTTCATCAAATCACTGCATCAGCGCCAGCGGACCATCTACCGGGTGATGGAGTCAATCCTGAAATTTCAACTCGATTTCTTCGAGCGCGGTTCGGCCTATCTCAAACCGCTGATCCTGCGTGATGTGGCGGAAGACATCGGTATGCACGAATCGACCATCAGCCGGGTTACCTCAAATAAATATACCCATACGCCGCAGGGCATCTACGAACTGAAATTCTTCTTCTCCACGGCAATTCCCCGGGAAGGCAAAGAAGCCCTGGCATCCGAGTCGATAAAGACCCGCATCCGGCACCTGATCCAGGAAGAAGACAAGGCCAAACCACTCAGTGACAGTGCGCTGGCCGACAAGCTCGCCGACCAGGATATCAGGATCGCCCGCCGGACGGTGGCCAAGTATCGGGAGCAGATGAAGATTCCGCCGGTCAAACATCGCCGAAGTCCACGCTGAAAACAGTAATGAGCCTGTTAGAGCGCGTCTACTTTCTCCACAGTCAATTAAGCCAAAATCGCTATCCGAATTCCCGCACACTGATGGAGGAATTCGAGATCTCGCAACCGACTGCCCGCCGCGATTTTGCCTACCTGCGAGATCGCCTTCTGGCTCCCATCGAATTTGACCAGCAGAAAAACGGATTCTACTACACCGAAGATAACTTTAACCTGCCCTTTGAGAACAGCCCGCGCATCATCTTTCTGCTCGGTATGCTGGGCCGCCTGGCCGAAGAGACCGGCCTGCGCGATTTACCGGAAATAAAGCAGCTGGAAATGCGTCTTTCATCCATGGTCGGTCAGGAATATGCACACCTCAGCGACTCGATCCACTGCGAATGGGTGGAGGTGGAATATCCCGACCCGGATATTTTCGATACCATCATCGAGGCCATCGTCAAGAAAGCGTCAGTTGACCATATCCTATCGATCTCCAGCAAAAGAAAACACAACCAGAAACATCGAACCACTGAAACTGATCAATTACCAGGGCCGCTGGTACCTCTCTGCCTGGTGTTTGCTCAGAGGCGGCCACCGTACCTTTCATGTGGCCAGGATTGTCAACGCGAAACTGACAGAACACAACCGAGAGACTCACGATCTCGCAGATCACGAGCTGGACAGGTCGTTTGGTATTTTCAAGGGCCCCCCGCGCTATACTGCGGAGATATTATTCACCGGAACCGCTGCGGAACTGGTGAAACATCAGATCTGGCATAAAGATCAGGAAATTATCGAACAAGATGAGAGCACTATCCTCAAAATTCCGGTTCACGATGATCGGGAAATTATGATGAAAGTGCTGCAATTCGGAGCCCGGTCGAGAGTTTTATATCCTGAAGAATTAGCACTAAAAATTTATTTGGAAGGACAAAAAATTGTTAATCAATATCTAATTACCACCAAAGTTCAAATTTGATGTATTTTATATGAGTTGGCGTCTTTCATCATAGTTTTGTAGCCAATGGTAGTAGTTATGCCATGAGTATAAGAGATTTTGTCTGGCTCAAAACCTGGTCCGGTGATGTCGAGTGTGTTAAGCATGGCACCTGTCATGCGTTCAGCTAGAAACATTTACCCCAGTATCTGGCAGAGGTCTGTTATCGATCCAATCGTCATTTTCGTATGGACCAGATGATCAACTTGTTGATCAGTGCTGCAATTTACTCAAAGCTATCCCCCAGCATCAACTCAAGCTTGCTGAGGATTGATGGAATTTATTAATATGAAAAATATTTTGCTTAAAATCGCAGTTTTTATCTTCGGCCCATTTACCAAATTAAGAAAAGACATGATAAAAGCACTCATATTAGCGGAGCCAAAAGAGAATCCTTATGAATCTCTTCCTTGGTTGCTTGAGATAAATGATTTTATTGATGATACCATCGACAAGCATTGTATCGCTATGGGAAATGGAATTCATGTTAAACATGAAATAATGTCAGGTATTCACTCCTTTTTTTATGAAAGAATTAAGCCGAAAGCGAGAGTTTTAGATGTGGGTTGCGGCACTGGTGCAGTAGCAAACGCTATAGCGTCAAAAGCAGGTGCACACGTTACGGGAATAGATACCAGTTCAGCAAGCATTTCCTTTAGCAAGAGATATTTCTCTAATCCAAATTTAAAATTTATTAGAGGAGATGCGACAACAAATCTGCCGGATGAGTCATTTGATGTCATCGTACTGTCAAGTTTGTTAGAGCATATAGATGAGCGACCAGAATTCATAAAATCTCTGACAGCACGATACAAACCGGAAAAGTTTTTAATCAGAGTACCATTATTCGATCGTCACTATTATGCTCCACTTAAAAAGAGACTTGGTTTATTTGCCTATACAGACCCGGACCATCGACTTGAGTATTCGCCTGAGACTTTTACAGAAGAAATGTCTACATCTGGATTGGAGATCATCCATAGTGAAATACGCTGGGGAGATCTTTGGGCGGAGTGTGTTCCAGCGCAATTGTAGAGTTTTTACCATCAATTTCGAGTTATTAAAAATTCCAGGCTTGATCATCGCAAATTTCTAAATTGAATTTATATATTCAATAAACGTTCCCGGATAGCGGCGCTCTCTTATTGCACCCAGCCTGCATAATAATGCCACCGGAATGGAAGCAACCCAATCATGATGACATATCTGAACAATCTATTTTTGTTTGTTGAGCAATGGCTGGGTTCGTTGTTGGAGGTTTCCATTGTCTTTTTCGGTGTTTCTGCCTGTGTGCTGTGCGTTTTTGCGTTTTGGGAGAGGTTGGTCCGTTTACCTGAAACGATAGTTGGAGTTCTGCTGGCGCTCAGTTTGGTTTTTCATCAACAAGTACTGAGATTTCTGTATTTTCTGCCGATTAGTTCGTCTTTTCACTATTTGTTGCTGACAGGACCTCTTCTGGTAGTAACTCTATATGCCCGTAACATGGCCACAGGGAAGATAAGCCGGAAACTTGTTTATGTCATCGTTTCCCTGTTCATCCCAGCAGTGCTGTTGACCCTGTTTCCTGACGAACTAAATCAATATTTTACTAGGACTGGTCTCGTCTACGATGTAGCTCCAGCTGGCTTTAGCCTGCTATTTCTTAGTGTTCTCGTCATTGCCGTAATGTTGAGAGAGCATGAGATGAAACGAGAAATAGTAACCCATGAAGCAGCGGGTGAAGCGTTGATCTCGGCCGAGAAGAGAACAACCAGGGGCACGAAAATCGGAGCTCCTTTGGTTATTATTATTGCGACCCTCGCCGTCTTTCTCACCGGAAGCTTTACTCCGGAACCCATGGTTGGCGATGAAGTCACACACTACTTCATGCTCACGAAACAGGCGGAGGATATAAGCCAGCCAAATTTTTTTTCTCATATCCCATCTGCTGATGAATACATAGATATTCGCTGTTACCCGCATTCCTTTCTCTGGCATTATTTTGGCGCCATTGTTTACCGGCTGAGTGGCGAGTCTTTTTATGCAGTGCAACTATATCAGGCTGTCTTTTTGTTTCAATTACTGTTTTTCGCTTTCCTGATAGCGTATCACCGCGGTGGAGTAGAAACGAGGTCCGCGCTTGTCTACATGCTTGCTGCAGCTTCTTTGCCGATTACCCTGATGTTTTCAGTTGTGTTTTACCAGGACGTTCCGATGACTGCTCAAGTTGTAACAGCTTTTTATTTGCTCGACCGCCACAAATGGCTGTGGGCCTCAATGTTCATGGCGCTGGCCATGGGATTCAAGGTAACTGCGATTTTATTCTTCCCTCCATTCTTTCTGCTATTAACCTACCGACTTTTTTTCTATGAAACGCTTGGTAAAGGAACAGCCATTCTTTTATGTTCCTTGCTGGTCGTGTTCGGCAGCACATGGTCTATGGGCAAAGCGATAAATTTATATACTGATTCAACCTTTTATCCTCAAGAACAGCTGCAAAAGTTCTTTGATATTGCTCGGGAAAAAGCAGATCATTTCTTCATCAAGGGTAACAACCAAAATCCGGTCCAAAAACAGACTCTCGATTCTAAAAACACAAAACCGGCTCAGATCTCCGGCGGAGAGTCTCATAAAGAGACTGCACCAGTCATCATCGCTAATCACCCCGGTGACCTGAGAATTAAAATCAACTACCTGATTTATGGTGGGATAGTCCTATGGATACTTATCACAGGGTCGCTGGTTGGGACTCTTTACGGTGCAATGGAAGATAAAGCGCATAAGGATAGAAGGAAGAAGGCCTCCGAGATGTGGCTTTGGCTGACAGGAGGATCATACATTATTCTAACGGCGTATCTGATCAGATCAGCTCCCGATGCCCGTTTTTTTCTCCCTGGATTGGTATTTATTCTCTTACCGATAGCAGAACGGTTCGTACGTTTACCCAAACCCAAAATACTTATCAGCATTATTGCAATACTTGCGTTGTTGCAGGGCGGTTATGTTCTGGCAAAAACGTATCGGTTAAGATCGGTTTCCCCAGGATTGTGGGAGGCTATCGAATATTTGTCCAAAAATCCTCCACAGCCGAGAAGGATATTCATGTACCCCGAAGGCAACTACAGGCTTTTTCCTGTTACTCACGAGTGGTACCTGGGGTATCGGTTGCGTGAATTCTGGAGAGCTGGCAATGAGCAGAGGATTGCAATGCTCCATCGCTATGGGGTTGGTGCGATTGTCATAAAAAAACACCTGATTGCACCAGTCGATGAGGATATCACAAACCTTGGTGTGTATCCCCCCGATTTTGTCTCTGAAATTCAAAACGATGATCGCTTTGCCAGGGAATTTGAGAACAATGATGTAGTAATCTACCGTATTCCATCTGCCTCCAAAGCTGGTCAGTAATCGAGATTGCTGTTAGTTCTTGCCAAATTTTTACACGTGTTGTATGTTTTACAGAATTATAAAAGATAATAATGGAAGAAAAGGAAGCACTATTAACTGCTAGGCTGCGACTCATTGAAGCGGGTGGCAGGGCATCACAGGATCTCGGCACCGGCAGAATCACCGGCCAGATACTGGTGTACCTCTATCTCCAGGAAAGCGAGTGTTCGCTGGACGACATTGCCGGTGATCTGGGTCTTAGCAAGCCATCCATCTCCATAGCTGTCAGGAGGCTCGAGCAGCTGGGACTGGTCAGGAATATCTGGAAAAGCGGCGACAAACGTAAATATTACCGGAGTGCGGAAAACATTGCCAAGGCCTTGCAGCAGGGAATTTTGCTTATGCTTCGACAAAAGATCCAGATCTTCGGAGACGAATTGGATGACAGCCTGAAGATGATATCCGATGTATCGGGTGAGTCGGATCGGAATAGCGAGTTGGCATTTCTTCAGCAGCGCATCGCAAGAGCAAAAAAATTACAGATCGGCCTCGAGAAGATCCTCGGTAATCCATTGCTAACGTTGCTGGCGAAAATAAACAGTTGATCTCGAGAGCTGCAGGATGAAACATTTTTGTCTGCCTTTATAAATAAGATTTTTTTAAGCAGGTTTTAGGTATTCAAAGAAGGAGAATTTTTATGTTCAAAGGTGGAAATGGAGATGAACCTTTTTTTATTGCCGAGGTTGGACAGAATCATCAAGGCAGCCTGGAAACAGCAAGGGAATATATCCGCATATTCGCCATGGCGGGCGCTGATGCGGTTAAATTCCAAACGCGCAACAATAAGTACCTGTTTTCTGATGATGCGTACGATGCGGAGTACGCAAGTGAGAATGCCTTCGCCCCGACTTACGGCGAACACCGGGAAAAGCTCGAATTAAAACCTGAATGGCTGCCGCTGTTAAAAGAGGACTGCCAGAAGTTCGGCATGAAATTTATGTCGACACCATTTGATGAGCCAAGCCTTGAGCTTTTGTGTAGGTTCGGTATTGACATTTTGAAAGTCGCCTCGTTTGACTTGGGCAACCTGCCGTTTATTCATAAAATTGCCCAGGCAGGAAAACCGGTCGTCATGAGCGTTGGGGGAGGCAACGGCGAGCAGATCAGCTCCAGTGTAAAAATCCTTCTTGAACACAACGACGAGGTTGCTCTGCTGCACTGTGTTTCAGAGTATCCCTGCGAATACAACCGGCTCGGACTGGATGCTATTGAATTCTTGATTCGTGAATTTCCCGATTGTGTCATAGGTTCATCGGATCATTACAACGGGATTCTGTCCGGGCCGGTTGCCTATCTCAAGGGGGCACGGGTATTCGAAAAGCATGTTACGCTGAACCGGGCCTGGCGGGGGACAGATCACAGTTTCGCTCTCGAGCCTGAAGGTTTCCGTAAGTTTGTGCGCGATACACAACGGGTGCGTCATATGATGACCCCCAAGCCGGCGGAAGAGCTGGGTAATGAATATGTTTTCCAGAAACTCGGGAAATCAATCATTGCCGCACGTAACATCCGAAATGGCGAAAAAATCACACTCGATTCGTTGTCAGGCAGGATCTTCAGGCAGCAATATCTCCCGGTACGGAAAGCGAACCTGGTTATTGGGCGCTTAGCCAGGCGCGATATTGCTCAAGGCGAACCGATTCAATTCACTGACCTCGTGGAGGAGTGATGGACAGCCCCGTATCCGCACACGCCCATCCCGATCAGCTGTTCGATGTCAGCGGTGAGACAGTCCTGGTCACCGGTGTGTCGGGCCAGCTTGGCGGCGAGTATGCCCGGGCATTTTTGCAGCGCGGCTCCAGGGTCGTTGGGATAGATATTAAACCGTCAACCGGCAGTGAAGCATTGGCTGCCGAGTATGGCGTGCGTTATCAGTTCTGCCCCGCGGATGTCACAGTTAAAAAATCGCTTCAGGATGCCTTGAGAGACATAACAAGTCATTTTGGCCCGCCAAGTGTATTGATCAACAATGCCGCCATTGACTCGCCACCATCAGCGCCATTGGAAGAAAATGGCCCGTTTGAGGAGTACCCCGAAAGCTCCTGGGACAGAGTGCTCGATGTGAACCTCAAGGGCATGTATCTCTGCTGTCAGGTTTTCGGGGCGGCTATGGCACGGGAGAGCCGCGGGTCGATCATCAATGTCGCCTCCACGTACGGCATGGTGGCGCCTGACCAGAATCTTTATGATTACCGGCGTCAACGCGGCGAGATATTTTTCAAACCTGTCGCTTATGCTGTTTCAAAATCTGGGGTATACAATCTGTCCCGTTACCTGTCAGTCTACTGGGCAAAACAGGGCGTGCGCGTCAATTCACTTACCATCGCCGGTGTTTTCAATCATCAGGAGCAGGATTTTCTAGATGCTTATTGCGGGCGCATCCCAATGGGGCGTATGGCGCAACAGAGTGAATACAACGGTGCGGTGATTTTTCTTGCCAGCGCTGCATCACAATACATGACGGGAGCCAATCTCGTCATTGACGGAGGGTGGACGGCAATATGAATTCACATCAGGAACCGAAGCGGATCAGCAACTGGATCAACGGACAGGAGTGCTCACCTCAATCTGACAATTGGCTGGATAAATTTAATCCCCACGATGGCACGTTGCTGGGCAAAGTGGCGGCTTCATCAGAGTTTGACATTGACCAGGCGGTAGATGCCGCTCAACAGGCGTTCTCAGCCTGGGCTGAGTTGACTCCAGTGCGACGCGGCCAGATTCTTACCGATATCGTGTCTGCCATGAAGCAGCATGCAGACGAGCTTGCCGAGTGCATCGCGATCGAGACCGGCAAGCCGCCTCAGGATGCACGTGGAGAGACGGCTGGCGCCATCCAGTTGGCAGAATTCTTTGCCGGCGAGGGCATGCGGCTGTATGGGCGGTCGCTTACCTCGGGCATGCCAGGCAAATACAGTCATACCGTTCGCCAACCACGGGGTGTTGCTGGTTTGATCGTGCCGGCCAACACTCCGATCGCCAATATCGCCTGGAAAAGTTTTCCTGCGCTTGTCTGCGGAAACACGGTGGTGCTAAAGGCTGCCGAGGACGCACCACGGATAGCCCTGCTCGTCGCCCAGCTTATGAAAGAGGCCGGGTTGCCAGACGGTGTGTTCAATGTTGTCCAGGGGCTGGGGCAGCCGGCCGGTGCTGCGCTGGTTGCCAACCCCGGAGTTGCGGTGCTCAGCTTCACCGGGTCCACTTCGGTTGGGCGTTGGATCGCCGAAGTTGCCGGGCGCCGCCTGGCCCGGGTCTCACTCGAACTTGGTGGAAAGAATCCGCTGGTCGTCTGTGATGACGCCGATCTGGGACAGGCAGTGCATTGGGCTGCCCTCTCCGCCTTCAGCAATGCAGGTCAACGCTGCGCCTCAGGGAGCCGGTTGATTGTTTTCAAGGCGGTGTATGATGAGTTCCGCGATCGTCTGGTTGCCCGGGCAAAGGAACTTAAGCTCGGTGTGGCAGCCGACTCTGACCTCGGTCCGGTCATCAATCGGCGCCAGCGGGATAGCATTCTGGCCGCCATCGATACGGCCAGGACAGAAGGAGGACGTGTCCTCTGCGGTGGGAGGGGGCCGGAGGACGAGAATTTAGCCAAAGGATATTATATTCAACCGACCGTCATCGAGGGACTGCCGCCGACTGCCGAGCATTGCTGTCAGGAGGTTTTTGGACCGGTCACCACCCTGCATGCGGTTGACGATCTGAGTGAGGCACTGGAGATGGCCAATGCTACCGACTACGGACTTACCTCTGCAATTCATACCCGCAGCGTCGATCGGGCCATGTGGTTTGCCCAACGGGTCAAGGCTGGGGTCGCCAATGTCAACATGGGCACTTATGGCAGTGAGCCGCACATGCCTTTCGGCGGTTTCGGCGTCTCCGGCAACGGCACCCGCGAGCCTGGGGTCGAGGCTCTGGACGTCTATTCCGAACTCAAAAACATCTCCTTTCTGGTACGTCCGGATCAGCTCTGATAAAACATGAAAACCCGTGCCGTAGCCTTTATTCCAGCCCGATCCGGTTCCAAGCGGGTGGCGCACAAAAATATCCGCCCGCTGGCCGGCCACCCGCTCCTGGCCTATACCGTCCGAGCGGCACTTGACAGCGGCGTCTACGACGCGGTGATCTGCGCCACCGACAGTGAATTATACGCCGACATTGCCCGGTATTATGGCGCTGAGGTTCCCTTCCTGCGCTCTGCCGAGATATCAGGGGACACATCCCCGGATATCGAGTGGGTTTTTTGGATGCTGAATAAGCTGCTGGATAACGGCCGGAAATTTGAGATACTCAGCATTCTGCGCCCCACCAGCCCATTTCGGCAGCCGGAGACCATACGCCGGGCCTGGAAGATGTTCCATGACGACCCCCAGGCCGATTCCCTGCGGGCCATTGAAAAATGCGGTCAGCATCCCGGCAAGATGTGGGTTGTCCGCGGTCAGCGCATGTTGCCTTTACTGCCCTTCAGCGACGGGACAACACCATGGCACAGCAGCCAGTATGCCGCCTTGCCGGAAATTTATGTCCAGAACGCCAGCCTCGAGATAGCCTGGAGCCGGGTGCCCCTGGAGCAGAACAGTATCGCCGGCGAGTCCATCATCCCCTTCGTCAGCCTGGGGTACGATGGATTCGACATCAACGAGCCCGAAGACTGGTGGCTGGCGGAACGGCTGCTTGATACAGAGGAAGCCTGTCTACCGAAGATCGGCTTACCTCCTGTTGCCCTGCATGACGAAACATGAAAGATTCATTGTCTTCAAATCGCTCGTTTTCCCAGATATTCTTTACCTTTTTACTCCTACAAACTTTTTCTTCACTATGAAAGACAAAATCTATCATTTTACCAAAACCACGAACATCATTTTGAGATGAGTTGAAGTAACGTGTCGAATTCCAAACAAAAAACAAGAATTGGCATCGGCCTTTTTGGCAAGGGCTCCACAAATCATCTACATCGTCCCGAACTAGTTGCAGCGTTTAAAGCCGAAGGTTATCAACTCAGCTTTATCGTGAGAGAGGATTATTTCGACCTGTTAACCAGAATTAATGGTTGCGATTATATCCTCTGCCGGATCCTTGAGGAAGATGGGTGGTGGCGGAGTCCGACTATTGGTGCATGTAAGAATATCAGGAAGCTCTATCCTGCAAATGATAAGGGACAACTCAAAGTGCATGAGGCTCGATATGCACCTCCAGAGCTGCGCCCCTGGAGTCCGCTGTATCTGTGTTTTAACCGTCTGGCTGCGAGATATCGATGGTGTGCGATGCTGGCGGCCTGGATAGAGAACCATCTCGCACGTGCTGAGTTGGTACAGGGAATAGATGCGGACCATTTCGATCTCCTGATTTTGCTGGGTATCGGAACCGTTAACTCGGAACTGGAAGGCGCCGTGACCAACTGGACGAACCGCCATAAGCTGCCATGTCTGCATGTTATCGGAAATTATGATCATGTGTCTTCCAAGGGATTTCGGCTCATAACTCCAGAAAAATTAATGGTATGGGGACCTCAAATGATTGAGGACGCTCTAGTATATCAGGGTATACCACGCACCAGAATCCAGGCCATTGGATCATTGCGTTACAACTCCATTAACAAGAAAGAGCTTCAGGATCACAAAACATTTCTAAAAAGTATCGGACTGGAAGCAGGTAGAAAAACCATAGTCTTCGCCGGCAATGTATTTGCCTCGCAATACTTTGAAGTCCTTGATATGTATCGAGATCTTTTAGATTCTGGTGAGCAGTGCCAGCTGATCCTGCGTTTGTATCCAAACAAGTCTCTTATGAATTCTGTATATCTGGAACCCTTAGTTCATTACACCGCTTCACTTCCCCATACCCATATAAGCTTTGCTGATCCGCATTACCGGCACGGTGTCAGGGACAAGGAAGTCCTACAGCTGGAGGAAGACGAACTATGGAATATGTTGAATTCATGTGATGTGCTTGTCGATTACTATTCGACAATTACTCTGGAGGGGGCAATTTTCGACAAGCCGATCATTCATATGCATTACCTTCCGCGAACCGCGCAACGATATGTTAAAAAACCAATCCAGCTTCCGACATGGGATCAGATACACAACAGAAGAATTATAAAAAGCGGTGCTGTACAGGTTGCACATTCACGGCAGGAATTGATGGCAGCAATACAAGGGGCGTTCAAGAAACCGAAAATACAGTCAGAGGCTAGGAAACGATTAGTCGAAAGAGAGTGCGGAACGCTGGATGGTCAGGCAATTCAACGTTTGTTGCACGCTTGCCGTCAGGTCTTGTCGCAGAGCGAAATTTCGTAACATAAACAATAAAATACACATCTATATGACAAGGGGTTCAAGAGGGGTCGCGATAAAATCGACTGTCGTCAACTATCGGCGCTCCTCTCTTTATTCAATATTCTGTATGTTATTAAATCATTTTGTCAGTTATGTTGCCAGAACTCACGGCTAAATTTGCACGGACCCACAAATGCCGGCCCCAGAATCTCTTCTTCATCAGGGGAAATTCAGCCAACAGTATCTGCGATCTGATTTCTCTTAGCCATCTAACAATTTTACTGACATTCTGAGGAGGTCGGTAGTCGATAAACCCGTGGACATGATCGCTCACTACTTTTCCGGTAAATATCTCGATCTCATGCTCAATAACAATCTGCCTGAGCATATCCCCGCTTACGGACCGTTACTTTTTCAGTCAATGTCTTTTTGCGGTATTTTGGGTTCCTGGCCAGATGCACTTATAGATTAGTTTTTGGTATGGTCTCCAATCCTGTAACGTCTCATAACAACATAATAGAACTTTTCTTCGCCTAAAGGCGAGTGGACTCAACCATCCCGGATAGGGACACTCTGATGACTCAAAAACCTTCATTTATAAAAGATATCTCCAGTGTTTATTACCTATTTAGAAGATTCTTCCAACCATATTCACTTGTGATTGGTCTACTGGTAGCTCTGAATGTTGTCACCGGCATTCTACAGGCGCTTCTGCCACTTTCCGTAGCGCCCGCAGTCAATATGATTCTTGGGGAACATCCTCAGCCCGCGGCTTCCTGGAGTGGAATAACCCTCGATAATCTTGGCCCAACGATTATGGCATGGCTGGGAAGCGACCCAAATGATTTTTTTATGGTAATGGTGATTGTTGCGTCTCTTTATGTTGGAGTGACATTGTTAGTTGCCACTTTGAGAACCGTTGCCCACGTTTTATCCTCATGGGTGACCGGTACGGCAATGTCAGATTTAATCATTGCGCTGCATGCTCACGTTCTAAGCCTCCCTCTATCTTTTTTTCATTCAAAACAGGAGGGGGATCTAATCAGTCGGTTTGTTTCTGATACATCAGCAACAATTAGTCTGTTGGATGCACTTATTAGAGGCATCCTGCAGACGATGATACAGGCGCTATTTCTCCTGATCATTCTCTTCCGTACCGACCCGTATTTGTCTTTAGCAACAATTGGTATCGGAGGCGGCCATTTTCTCATCACTAAGGTACTTGGTGGCTGGGTTCGCAAGCGGATTAAAAAAGTCTATGATTTTTTAGGACGTATGACCGCTGCTCTTCAGGAATCCTTGCAAAACATCCGGGTTACGAAATGTTTTGCGGCGGAACCGTTTGATCACAACCGGCTCGCAAATGAGGCGCGATCTGTCAAGCAGAGCTTGTTTCGCTTTAGAGTCGCAAGATTTGCCGAAGATCCGTTGCGTATGGTAGCAGACGCTTTGTCGATCAGCGCCATGCTCTTTCTTGCCTACTATGCCATGAGTTCTGGTCATCTTAGCAAAAGCGGATTCGGTCTGTTTATCTTTTTGACCAGCCGAGTCGTTGTGCCTATCTCTGAGTTTTCTAAACATCTTCTGTCAGTATTCGCTGTTGGGGGCAGTGCCGATAGGATTCTTGAGCTTTTTGGAATTCAGACGAACATGGTGGATGGAAAAATAAAAGTGGGGAAGTTGCAGCAGTCAATTCATTGTGAAATGGTATCTTTCTCTCATGAAAATAATATTAAAGTTCTAAAAAATATTGAATTGGAAATAAAAAAGGGTGAAATGGTTGCCCTCGTCGGGCCAAGCGGTGGTGGCAAATCAACTTTATGTGATTTATTGCTCCGACTTCATGACCCAGATACAGGGCAGATCATTTACGATGAAACAGATATTCGCGATTTTGAACGTTCCAGCTATATCAAGCATTTTGGAGTAGTACCTCAAGAGAACCTCCTTTTGAACAGTAGCGTACGAGAAAATGTACTTTATGGACGACCATGGGATGCAAATCGCTTTCACTATGCAGTTGCTACAGCTAATGCTTCAGAGTTCATAGAAACGTTGCCCAATAAAGAAGAGACGTTGGTCGGTGATAGAGGAGTATTGTTGTCAGGTGGGCAGCGACAGCGACTTGCAATTGCTCGTGCAGTTTACGGACAACCGGAAATTCTGATCCTCGATGAAGCTACAAGTGCACTGGATAGTGTATCCGAGCGTTTGGTTCAGGAGGCTATCGAGAAAGCAACCCAGGGATTGACGACAATAGTCGTAGCGCATCGATTATCGACTGTTAGACATGCTGACAAAATTGTTTTAATCAAAGAAGGTCAGATATCGGCTAGTGGAACTCATGATGAATTAATGTCCAAATCGGAAGAATATATAGAGCTGTGTCAACTGCAGTTCGGTTCTGAAAACTAACTTACTCTGATGAGAAGGCATTGTTTGAAAATGTCCCTGAAGATGAGGAAGACGATTATTGATTTCAAAGAAATACCAATATTCGAGATAGGTTTGACATGGAGCTAACAATAGTTGTCCCGGTGTATCAATCACAAGATACGATTGCCGAATTGTACCGACGAGTTGTCGAATCCATTCAACCTCTTAATATTAGTTTCGAGATAATTCTCGTGGAGGATGGTGGAGGTGATGATTCATGGAACAGAATTCAAGAGTTGACAATGCTCCACTCTAACGTTCGAGGAATAAAACTGGCTCGTAACTTCGGACAGCACAACGCGTTGCTTTGTGGTATTCGTGCTGCCAGAGGTGAAATTATTGTTACATGCGACGATGATCTGCAGAATCCGCCTGAAGAAATCCCTAAGCTCCTGCAGAAACTTAAAGAAGGCGTCGATGTCGTCTACGGAACCCCGATCAGTGAGACTCATGGCTTGCTGCGCAATATTGCCTCACGTATAACCAAACTTGCGCTTACAAATGCCATGGGCGCTGAAACTGCCAGGCAAATAAGTGCTTTCAGGGCATTTAGAACACACTTGCGTAACGCTTTTGTTGATTATCACGGACCTACAGTCAACATTGATGTCTTACTTACCTGGAGTACTGCTCGGTTTGCCTCTGTAAGGGTTCGGCAGGATGAAAGGATTAGCGGCGGTTCCGGTTATACTCTGCGCAAATTGTTTCATCATACGATGAATATGATGACAGGGTTTACAATATTACCGTTGCAGATGGCTAGTGTCACTGGGTTTGTATTTGCTTTTATAGGGTTGTTTTTATTGCTCTATATATTAGGAAGATATTTTATTGAGGGAAATCCGGTCCCGGGATTTCCATTTTTGGCCTCCATTGTTGTTATCTTTTCAGCGGTACAATTGATTGCGCTGGGAATTTTTGGTGAGTATCTGGCTCGTATCCATTTTCGATCAATGGAAAGTCCTTCTTACACCATTTATGAGGAAACAAAAGGGAGTACTGATAATGATAATTGAGCATGTTCTATGCCAGATAAATCCATAATAACTCAGAGTTGTAGAACCGATCAATGTCGTGTTATCGATACATCGCGACTTTATCTTGAATGGAGAGAAAATTATTGGGATTCAGCAATTTTGGGCAATCCGGTTCTGCAGATAACTCGTCTTAAAATTAAGGATCAGCTGGCAAAAAATGATTTTGCTCTTTTTGAGAATGAACGCGATGGATTACAGGCAGGTTTGGTTAGCTGTCGGTTACCTCATCAATGCTTATCAGAGTCAATTTTTCTTGAAGAAAATGGATTCCGCTTAATAGAGATGCTCTACCAACCCGAATTAAACGGTCTTCAGGCTAGAGAATTGGGGCAACCTGGCAATGTTGACGTTTACCCTGCCGATAACCAAGACCTTGAGGCGATACTCAAGATAGCGGGCAATGCTTTTCGTGATGATCGTTTTCATGTTGATCCACGTCTCGATTCGTCACTAGGCGATCAACGTTACATTAACTGGGTGCGAGATAGCCAGCAGCATCAATCACAAAAATTATATTCATTCAGCCAAAAAGGAAAAACTGTAGGTTTTTTTGTGACGGAGGTCCTCGACAACGGCACTTGGTATTGGCA
Source organism: uncultured delta proteobacterium (assembly GCA_963759125.1). Taxonomy (GTDB): domain Bacteria; phylum Desulfobacterota; class Desulfobulbia; order Desulfobulbales; family Desulfocapsaceae; genus JABDQA01. The sequence continues at coordinate 616,017 of CAVWXN010000005.1, read as the reverse complement.
TCTCACTGCAGTGTCTCCAGATGTTCAGGGAAAAGGTATTGGCAGGCGGGTATGGCTGGCGATGCTGAGTATGCTGAAAGAATCTGGCGTTGACAGTGTTCGCTCGTGTATCTCGGCTCGAAATTATCGAGTTCTAAATCTCTACATTAGCCTGGGATTTCGGTTCCCGCCGCCGCTGATGACTTTGCATTGGGTCAGAGATAATTGAATCAGCTGTTATAGATCAGATAAAAGTCACTTCTAATGAGTTCTCGGGCAGGTATTTAGAGCGGCTTTTAACTCAAATTATTTCATGAAACATTAGTGCTTTTCCCGTACGAAGGTCTAATCCACTTTAATGAGTTAGTAAAAAGAAACTGATAGCTGCTTAAAACTAGTAACATCAGGCTGATTTTAATTTAATTTATATGATCTGACAATGCCACGATTTGACCACCTATTTTCAACATCTTTTCTGCAGTGAAATAAGATGAAACGTTGTCCTAACTGCAGGGAGGAATATACATCGAACGGTTGGCAGTGTCCTGGCTGCGCCTATGTTCCAGATGCTCAGCTTGGATTTCCGGTTTTGACGTCTAAAGCTGGCCGGGATGGAATTAATTTCCCTGAAGATGCTCACGCAGAGTTAGCAGTTCTTGAAGGGAAAAGTTTTTGGTTTAGGGCTCGTAATCAGCTTATCCTGTGGGCCTTGAAGACTCATTTTTCATCCATACAAAGATATTTGGAGATTGGATGCGGAACAGGATACGTTCTACAAGGTGTTTCAGAGTCTTTTCCTGGAGCAAAAATTAGCGGAAGCGAGGTGTATGCTTCTGGTCTTATTTTCGCAGCAGAACGTGTTAAAAAAGCTGAGCTAATGGTAATGGATGCTCGTGATATCCCTTATACAGATGAATTCGACGTGATAGCCGCCTTCGATGTGTTGGAGCACATTGAAGATGATGATAGCGTGCTGGCCGAGATGTTTCGCGCAATTCGTCCACATGGTGGCGTAATTCTAACGGTGCCGCAGCATCCTTGGCTATGGAGCAGGCAAGATAACTATGCTGGCCATATTCGACGCTACCATGTGGGCGAGTTGCGAGGGAAACTTCATCAAAATGGTTTTAAGGTTGTTTTCCAAACATCATTTGTCAGCCTTCTTCTGCCGATAATGTATATGTCGCGCCTTTTCTCACGATTCACATTTTCAAATCGAGATCAAAAGCCAGAACTCCGTCTTCCCGGATTAGTGAATACACTTTTTTCGGGGACTATGGCTTTTGAAAGACAGCTCATAAAACTCGGTGTTCATTTTCCGGTAGGCGGCTCCTCTATAATAATCGCGAAAAATGGAAAATAAAATGATTCCGTTTAATAGGCCTTACATGACTGGCAAAGAGCTTTGGTATATCGCCCAAGCCCACGTGAACGGCCATCTCGCCGGTGACGGCTTTTTTACCAAGCAATGCCACAAATGGTTAGAGACCAGGACAGGGGCAAGCAAAGCACTTCTCACTCATTCCTGCACAGCTGCGTTGGAGATGGCGGCGATATTAGCCGAAATTCAGCCAGGAGATGAAGTGATAATGCCATCTTACACTTTTGTCTCTACTGCCAATGCGTTTGTTCTGCGTGGTGCCATCCCGGTGTTTATTGATATCAGGCCTGATACAATGAATATCGATGAAACAAAGATTGAGCCGGCTATTTCAAAAAAAACGAAAGCTATTGTAGCTGTGCATTATGCAGGCGTGGGATGCGAGATGGATGCTATCATGGCTCTCGCTTATAAACATGGACTCATTGTGATTGAAGATGCCGCGCAGGGGCTATTGGCAAAGTATAAGGGAAGACCTTTGGGCAGTATCGGGCATTTGGGAACATTGTCTTTCCATGAAACTAAAAATATTATCTCAGGTGAAGGGGGCGCTTTGCTCTTAAATGATGCACAATTGATTGAACGAGCTGAAATAATATGGGAAAAAGGAACAAACCGTTCACAGTTTTTTCGAGGCCAGGTTGACAAATATACATGGAAGGATATTGGCTCATCATACCTCCCGAGCGAGCTAACAGCCGCCTTTTTATGGGCCCAATTGGGGGAGTCTACCTCGATTACAACAAGACGACAGGCCATTTGGCACCATTATGATTCTGGATTTTCTGATATTGAAAAGAAAATGGATATCAGGCGTCCGGTTGTTCCTGATGCGTGCACTCACAACGGGCACATATACTATCTGGTCCTACCGAACTTGCACTTTAGAGGAGCTTTTATCGAGCGACTCAAAAAAATGCAGATCTATTGTTTATTTCATTATATTCCACTACATTCTTCACCGTATGGAGTGACCAGATGTCGCATACCTGATGAACTGACCGTTACAAATGATATAAGTGAAAGACTGGTACGTCTTCCATTTTGGATCGGAATTGAGGCTCATCAGGATGAGATAATTCAGAAAATGAATCAGGTCATCAATGATATCGTTGCGTAATTGATTCAAAAAAACGGACAGCCTTTCAGAGGCTGTCGAAGAAAAGCATCAATTATATAACTTGTACGGAAATGTTTTCTAACAGAAATTTGCCTATTACCATTTCACTTGCGAGTATTATCACGTTTTTTCTTTTTCCGTTATGGATTTTGACCTCCATTGATGAAGAAGAGTTTAGATATGCTGTCGTTTCAACGGTTATTCATGTCAAGGCATTGGCGGCTGGTCATTACCCTCTATGGACCTCTCTTTTGGGGTTTGGGATGCCGCATCCTTTCTTGATAAATTTTAACTATCATCCTTTATTACCATTATTTTATTTTGATCCAAACATCGCTATTCAATGCTTTTATTTACTACACCTGATGATTGGTTCTATAGGTATGTATTTGTTATGCAGGATTTTTGCGTCGAAATGGATTTCGCTTGTCGGTTCAATCACTTTCATTTTTTCGTCGCCAACAATTAATTACTTATACACTGATTTCTGGATCACAACTTTCGTTGGATGGTCATTATTACCTTGGATTTACTACACAGGTGTAAGGCTTATCCTCACATCTGAAAAATATGAGAGCCTGTATTTGTCTTTTTTATTATCATTCCTTTTGTCATTTTTGGTTCTTAACTCACATCCGAGTCAAGCGCTTGTTTATTTTCTGGCATTTTTTCTCTTCCTCCTGACATCTATAGATAGAATTTTAGGAAAGTTTAAATACTTTGTCATTATAGGTATCTTATTGCCACTGACCGTGGCTGGCAAAATCTTTTTTACTTATTCAGAAGCTTCGAAATTCACGTCAGATTTTGTAATCTTTAAAGAACCATTCTCTTCAAATGACGTGTGGAGTATTTTGCTTAGGCCTTTTATCTTTGCCAATCCATCCGAAATTGTGCAGTATAATCTGCAACAGGGAGGTCGTGGATTTTTTGTCGGAGGAATATTCGTTCTTACGGCGTTACTGACATCATTGTTATGCCAAAAGAAATCGGATGTCAGGAGGTTAAGCTATAATCTTATAGTTCTTGGGTCAATATATGTAATTCGTCCTGATTTTCTATATTCTTTTGTCTCAACTGCTAATGTGTTTCGTGAGCCTCTTATAATTATAGTTATCGTTCTGGCAGTAATTGGGATTAATAGGTTCTCATTAATTTCTGTACCTGCTAAAGTTTCATCAAAAATAATTCTCTGGGCCCAATTACTCTTCGTATTCCTAGGAGTTTTACCTTATTGGTATTCTTTAGTTAGAATATCTCAGCAAAATCCTGACTATCCAATGGTTTTAAAAAATTTGCTTGGTAAGCCTCCTTCAATTCAGAAAATTATCGACACAATCGGCGATAGCAACGACAGAGTTTATATAACTAACAAAGTTGCTGCCGATTTTCGATCCAAGAAACTCAGTGATTTAGGAGTCTCAGCAAATTCATTGCCATTCTATGGGATTCCGCTTGTCGATGGATATTTTAAAGGTATTTTTTATGAGGATGTATGCAAAGGACCATATATGTACGGAAAGTTGTTTGATAGTGAAAATTGTCGGATAGAAAATCATTATTTTCTAAATATAGGATCAGTCGATTATGTGATGAAATACAATGAACATGATTACACATACAATCATTTAGAGAAACTCATTGATATCGGAACAGGTCCCCATGGGAGTATTGGACTTTATAGAAATGGTGCATCTTGGAACGACGCTGTCTTTCTCTCTCCAAAGGTATTATTTGCGGATATTTCGAGTGCAACAAATTGCGATGATAAATCTTTAGGGTGTTCAGACCTTTCTGTTTTATACGATTATTTGATAGACCAAGATAATATTACACTAAGCCGGGATGTTAATAAAATTTCAATAAGTTTGCCTGATTCATATGATCACAAAAACATTCTAATGGTATCCGAATTTGCTCACGCTGGATGGAGTGGTACGTGGTATGGCGAGCAAGAAAGTGGTGATGTGAAAATTGAAAAAATTGCTAATTTTTTTATCGGACTAAGGCTACCTAGTGGAGCTAAAACGATCATATTGGAGTACCACGACGATATCAGAAAATATCTTGAATTTCTATCAATAATTATAATGGTTATTCTTTCGTCAGTTGTCGTATTTAAATCCAAGTATCTATTGTTTAAAGAATAAAATATTGAGTGAAGCTTATTTTGGTTACATCGACCCTATGAATGATAGACTAGTTGATTTTTCATGCCCAATATGTCGCTCCGGAGACTGCTCATTTGTGAGACCTTATTTGGCAATCACAGACCATCTCAAGGATAGAAGTATTGTTGAGTGTTCAAAGTGCAGTACCATTAGCATGCATCCATGTGTGATCGAGAGTACGCCTGAGGAATATTATGAGATGCAATACTGGACAGATGAAAAATTCGCTCGTCGTTCTCCTTCTCTTAGAGCTCAAGCATATGCCCGGTGTTCCTTTATGTCCTCTGGAATTTACTTTAACAGTCCTCTGAGGGTGCTCGATGTTGGTGCAGGTGTCGGCTATATGAACTGGGGTTTTCGAGAAGTTTGGTCAGATGTAGAAACAGAATACACAGCAATTGAGGTAAATCCTGCTGCACTGAAGTTCCTGCACGCAGACCCAGGTGTTAATCATGTTTTCAATAGCCTCGATGATATTTATGGTGAATTTGATATTGTTGTATTATCTCATATTCTTGAACATATTACTGAGCCGGCTGATTTTTTATCAAAAATTAAGTCGTTATTGAGCAAACCCCATGGCTGTTTGTTTGTTGAAGTGCCCTGCTTGGATTTTAGATTCAAAAAACGTAATGAACCTCATGTGCTTTTTTTTTCGCCCGGTTCTTTATCGCAATTAATCACTAGGCAGGGGTTTAAAGCCTTACGTATAGCAACATGTGGCCATTCTGTTTGGAAGCTTAAGGCAGATAGCGGCTTGATTTCCCGCAGCCTGGTGTTTTCATTACGACGGTTTTTATATCAATTGTCAATGCGTCACAATAGTGAGTTTCAAAAATACGGTGGCGATAGACAGTGGATAAGAGCACTGTGTAAAATTGATAAAGATGGGCGATAAAGGAAGTTACATGAATGATGAAGAAAAATCAATTAATTGAAAACTTTATGCAATTGTTAAAAAGAGTATATACAAGGTGTATCGTTGCAATACTTTACTCCTACAAATTGTTAATTCGTAGATTGTTGATTGTTAAGATTAAAGAAAGTGGTGATTTACGTAAAGTTAACTATGGTTGCGGAGAAGTCGCGCAGAAAGGTTATTTAAATATTGACATTAGATACACCAAAGCAATTGATATAATTGCTGATTTACGATGGTGCAGAAGTAATCTTAAAGAATGCTGTACAGAAGTGTATCTTTCTCATGTGCTAGAGCATTATCGTTATCCTGGTAGGTCCATGAGCAGAAGAAATGGAACTGTTAATTATGCTCTAGACTGTGTTTTTAATATGTTGACTCCTGGAGGACATATCAGGCTCGCTGTGCCAGACTTTTCTAAGCTTTCGTATTTGTACCAGAATAAAGAAATGCCATTGTATCCGAGAATATCTGGGAGAATTTGTGGTGAACAGAATTATTCGGAAAATCTACATAAGTGTGTCTTTGACAGAGTATTCTTAGAAAAATGCCTTGTAGATTCTGGGTTTGTTAGTATTCGTGAGTGGGATCCAGATGAAATTGGCTTATACAGGGATGACAGTTTTGACGCATTAAATGGATATAGGACAAGTTTGAATCTAGTTGCAGAAAAACCAGTTTTTTAACTCATGCAAATGAAAAGTAACGCAATCATTTAGCCAAATGGATTTATAATGCTTCTTCAATTGATCACTAAAAGTGAATTTCATCGTCTCATTAAGAGTCGAGACGCTGTTGAAAATTTGCTGCCCTTACTATCTGATATGAATCGGGCCAACGCCTTAGTGGCGGTGAAACGAGCTGGTTCCGGTCATCTTGGCTCCAGTTTCAGTGCCATGGATATCGTGACTCATCTTTATCACAAGGAACTGAATACCTTGACCAAAGGCTTTTCAAGCCAGGACCGCGATATCTATTTTTCGTCCAAAGGGCATGATGTGCCCGGCCTGTATGCGCTACTCTATTCAGCAGGGTGTATTCCGGCTGAAAAACTTCTTGCCCTACGCCGATTTGAAGGGCTTGATGGGCATCCAGATATTGGGGTTCCTGGAATCGAGGCTAATTCCGGGTCTCTGGGGATGGGCATCTCCAAAGCGCGTGGCATGGCCTGGGCAAAGAGATATTCCGGACACGAAGGAAGAGTCTTTGTCCTCACCGGAGACGGCGAGTGGCAGGAGGGGCAGAATTTTGAAGCCCTGCAGGGTGCTGCTGCACAAAAAATTGGAAATCTCGTGGTAATTATCGACCACAATAAGGTGCAATCTGACAAGGAGGTAGATCAAATCGTCTGTCTCGGCGACCTGGAATCAAAACTTCGCACGTTTGGGTGGCATGTTGCCCGCTGTGATGGACATGATCATGCGGCACTGACCGAGGTGTTTGCTGAATTCCGCGACATAGAAGACAAACCAAAAATCCTTATCGCCGACACTATCAAGGGTAAGGGCGTTTCCTTCATGGAACACCCACAGGCCCTAAAGGGCGGCAACGGATATTATCTCTACCATTCCGGTGCCCCTTCCGATGAACCATTCGCCCTTGCTTATAACGAGATTCTCTCCAGAATAAACGTTTCATTTCAGGAATTGGGCCTTGGCGAGGTCGATACCAGGGCGGTGCAGCCCGATGGTACGATAGGCCCCAATGTTTCCCTGGTGGGAGAAACAGACAGCAAGGGAGACTCCAAGCCGACCCTAAAGTCACAGGCCGAATTTGTGGCGGATGCTTATGGTGATGCATTGATCGACTTGGCCGGGGAAAGATCCGACATCGTGGTGCTTGATGCGGATCTTGCTGCTGACTGCCGCGTTCGCCAGTTCGAGCTGACCTTTCCTGACCGCTTTATCGAATGCGGCATAGCCGAACAGGACATGGTCTCCATGGCTGGTGGGCTCGCCCGGCAAGGGTTGTTGCCGGTGGTGAATTCCTTTGCGAGCTTTCTCACCTCGCGCGCCAATGAGCAAATTTACAACAATGCGACCGAGAAAACTAAAATAATCTATGTCAACCATTACGCCGGCTTGATTCCGGCCGGTCCGGGTAAATCGCATCAGAGTCTAAGGGATATCGCCCTGGTCAGTTCACTGCCCAATATGACCGTATTACAGCCAGGAACACCAGAGGAAACACGAATGGTGTTGGAATTTACCGTACGCGAGTCAACGGATAACTGTCTGCTCCGACTGACGATCGGTCCTTGCCCGCGTCATATTGAGCTACCTTCTGGATACCGGTTTACGCTTGGCCGGGGCGTTTCGTTGACAACTGGAAAAGATGCTGTGCTTTTCGCGTATGGTCCTGTCATGCTGCACGAGGCCTTGTCTGCTGCCGAAATACTGCAGGATCGAGGGTTTGGTCTTCAGGTGATCAATATGCCCTGGCTGAACAGAGTAAATGATGCCTGGCTGGCGCAGATACTGGCTCTTCATAGTGAAGTGTTCGTTCTCGAGGATCATTGCACCGTTGGTGGGCTGGCGGATTTTCTGCTGCCGCACCTACAGGAGCAAGGTCTGCTTGAGGGACGCTCTTTTCAAAAGTTTGGCGTTGATGGCTATCCAGCTTGTGGCACCCCGACCGAGGCCCTTCGCTATCACCGGCTGGACGGCACCTCTCTGGTGGATCGTATCCTGGAGTAAGATAATGCTTCTGGAGCGTGACAGCCAAAATCCAGGTGGTGTTTGTATATCACACAACCAAGATCAACAAGGAAAACAAATTGATGGGAGTGCTATATTATCTCAACTACAGAGAGTGCTTCAATGACGAGGATGTGGTCTGGGGCTGACTGGAGGTTTTTTCCTCTGCACTATCTCGGCAGTTTGGATCAGAGTAAGTCGCACAGCTTGAAGCGCCAACTTATTCACAGCCGACTGATTTGGTAAAATCTTTTCACGGCAGCAATCTCTAAGAATTGGTGATGAACATACTTTTTCATTGCTGGCAATATCCCCCCCACGGCGGCGGCGTAGGTCGATATATTCGTAACATGTCTGAAGCCCTGGTAAAAGCTGGTAATCACGTAGTGATAGCCTCAGGGACTGCCAACGGGGTACCAGAACACGAAGTGACCAATGGGGTGCATATTCATCGTGTTATCCAGAAAGAGGAAATATACACTCTCAAGTGTTCAGATAGGATTTTGGCGATCGCTGAAAAGAATTTTATAGAAGTGATCGAAGGTGCGGACCATCTGGGATCTAGTTCTAGACTTGTTGCCAGACGTGATCGGCCTCCAGTGGTCATCAAGTGTCACAGTTGTACGATTCTTTATGCCGCTCATGAAAAAGCTCATACCGTGTATCCCTGGCAAAAATATCTTATAAAATTAGCCAGACTGAAAAATTATCGCCAGGCGTTGCATGAGCGTCGAAGTATAGAACATGCTGATTTGCTTATGGCGCCATCTTTTAAAATTATAGAGGAAATGAGAAATCAGGGGTTGCGGTTGCCTGAAAAACAGTTAGTTATTCCAAATCCAATAGAAATAGGCCGTTTTGAATCCCAAGAATCGTCAGAACCCAAAATATTGTTCATTGGTCGTCTTGATATAGGCAAGGGAATACAATTCTTGCCTGAGATACTGAGAAAAGTCAGAGAAAAGCATCCAACGGTAAAATTGGAAATCGCAGGGGGCGATAGTTACGCAAGAGGATTGGGATCACTGCAAAAATGGTTAGAGGGACAATTTGGTGAAGACGGAAATAATATTATTTGGCGTGGTTTATTAACAGAAACCGAAGTGAATTCGGCAATTGATAATGCCTGGGTGGTGGTTGTACCCTCCCGCTGGGATACTTTCCCAACCGTGCTGCTTGAGTCAATGGCAAGGCGCAAAGCCCTGGTTGTAAGTGATAAGGGCGGCATCCCTGAAATGGTAAAGGGATCCGATATCCCTGTGTGTGATCCCTCGAAAGCGGGGTTCGCTGATGCTGTTGTTGAGTTGCTTAGTGATTCAGGTAAGCGGATGCAGGTCGGTAGGAGCGGTCAGGAAAAGGCTCAAGCCTGCTATTCGCCAGACAAAATCGCTGATCTCTATACCAGAACATTGTTGGAAAGCAAAATTTTATAAGTTGATAACAAACTGTCATAGCTCTCATAACACAGTCTGGTCTTAAACGATATGCCTCATCTTAATGATTCATTTTCCCCGGGCTACCGTCTTCTCATAGCCTTGATTGCCAAAGGATCGATGAACAACCTTCATCGGTCAGATATCGTCGATGCATTCCGGGCAAAAGGAGTGGAAGTCAGTTTTTTGGTCAGAAAAGATTATCTGTCACTGCTGCACCAGATTGAGGGATGCCGTTATCTCACCTGTAGTTTTCCTGAAGAAACAGGTGCGAAAGGTTTTTTGCGCAAAGTTCTTCGTTACCTGCGAAGTCTATATCCCGTGGGCGCCATCGGTCGGCGACAAACCAGACCGCCTGAGCAACGTCTGCGCATGAAGGCCCTGAACGCATTAACTGAGTGGATAGGCCGTTTTCAAATTTTTATGCGTCTGATCGCCTGGTGCGAGAGCTATCTTTATCGGCAGGAAAAGATCGAGGGGCTTGACGGTACAGAAACAGACCAATTGCTCCTACTCGGAGTGGGGGCGGATGGAGCCGAACATGAGACAAAATTGACCTGGTGGGCTCGGCAACACCAAATTTCGGTGGTCCATATGATCGGCAACTGGGATACCCTCACCTCCAAGGGATACCCTGGGGTCCAGGTTTCAATGCTGCTAGTCTGGGGACCAGTGATGAAAGGAGATGCGGTCAATCTGCACGATATCCCAGCTGCCAATATCCGCATGATCGGCTCCATCCGCTACGATCGCCTGCATGAGGCGATACATCAGACACGGGAGGAGTTTTTTGGTCATCTGGGCCTTGCCCCCGATAAAAAGACGATCCTCTTTGCCGGGCCGCTCAGCGAGGACCAGTATTTCGAAATGCTGCAGGCCTATGAGGAACTGCTTGCAGAGGATAATGGCTACCAGATGATCTTCCGCATGTACCCGGGCAAGAATTTCATGGCCTCACCCTATGCCAAGCCCATTATTCACTACGCGCAATCACTTCCCAGCGTCTATGTGAGCATCGGCGACCCCGATTATCGAGTTGGCAGCAAGGACAAGGCAGTGATGCAGATCGAGCAGTTCGAGCTCTGGCATGCCTTTCAATACAGCGATGTAGTGATCAACTATTTTTCCACCGTCGCCCTCGAGTCCTGCGTTTTCGACCGGCCTGTCATCTCCATCCTCTACCGGCCCATGCACAACTACGGCTGGCTCTACCCGCCCGTGTATGCCGATCATCCTGGCCTGCCACACAACATGCGGTTGTGCACTTACGGAGCGGTGCAGCGGGTAAATGATCGGGCGGAACTGCTTGCTGCTATTCGTGAAGCTGTGGCGCAGCCTGACAAGTACCAAGCCCAGCGCCGCAAGGCTGTGGAGGAGGAAATGGGCGTGCTTGACGGCCGGGTAATCCAGCGGATGGTCGACTGCTGCATGGAGGCCAAGTCAAAACAACTGGAGAAGAGCCCGGCTTGACATGAAAATTGCTTTTGTCTATGTGCGGGGCCGCCTCGCACGGCTCGCCGACACCCGCGCCGGTATCGCCGCTCGGGAATTTTTTTATGGGGCCCTGGAACTCGAAGAACAGGGGGATTTAGTGTCGCTGCACGAGGTCGATATCGGGCCGGAAGCGCCTGCCGGCTCGGTATTGATTGAAACGCTGTACAAACTGCACTTGACACCAAGCAAAACTAATGCTTCCCTGATTCGGCAGCTTCGGGCGATGCTGCCTGATCTCAATTCAAGCGATGCGGTAGTGGCAACGGCATCCGGTCCCGCCTACGGCCTTGCTCTGCTGGCGGCCTGCGGACAATTGCGGGTCCCGCTTATTGCCATTCACTGCGGTATCGCCAACCATGCTTTGCGCCGCCGCCGCAGGGTGATCAATGGATTGCTCCTCCGCCGCACCTGGACCATGCTCTACGGCGACGGAGAGGTTGAGCCGGTTCAGCAGATGTTCGGCCTACCGGCGAATCGTTTGCGGGTCAATCAATTCGGGGTGGATACGTCGTTTTGGCAGCCCCATTGGCGAAAAAACGAGAAATATATCCTGGCAGTGGGCAACGATGTTCGAAGGGATTACAATCTTCTGCTTAGACTCGCCGAGCAAATGAAAGAGCGTTTTATTGTGGTAAGCCGCCAGGAACTAGGTAAACTCCCCCCCAATGTTGAACAGGTGCGGGGGGACTGGCACGCTCAGGCCTTGAACGATGAGGGGTTGCGGAACTTGTATCAGGGGGCCATGCTGGTTGTTACCCCGCTGACAGATTCGGTGCAGCCTTCGGGGCAGAGCGTTTGTCTTCAGGCCATGGCCTGCGGCAAATCGGTGGTGCTGACCAGAACGAGAGGGCTTTGGTCACAGGAGATGATGCAGAACGATTATAATGTGCTGCTAGTTCCGCCAGAAGATCTCGAAGCACTGGACAGCGCGGTGTCACGTTTAATCGCCAGCCCGGAGGACCGAACACGCCTCGGAGAAAACGCTCGGCAAACGGTCTGCGAGCAGGCCTGCATTTCGCTGTTTGCCTCACGTCTTGAGGCTTTTGTAAGGCAGATTACTGAATGAATACAGGAAAAACACAAAGCCAGAACAGAATAAAGAGGCTCAGCCCTAGTGACAAATATCATTCGATTCCGCAATGTTCTTCTTGGTGGTTCCTCTACTTAGAAGTCTATGTGGAAATTTCTGTTCTTGCTGAGGCCCAATGGAACAAATTATGGTCCTTTTAGTTCTATTGGGGTTTTCTCAAGCGTTAATGTCTAGCAATACGGGATTAAAATTATATTCGGGTTAGGTATGCATATCGTATGTGTCGTGCTGGTTAGAAACGAAGAGCGTTTTATAGCCACGATTCTGGGAAACATCCTGGATTTTTGCGATAAAATTATTGTGGTGGATGATGTAAAGACCAGGGATGACACGGGAGTCATTGTTCGTGAGATGATGAAAACTCACGATAAGATCAGCTATGTGCTGACTAAGCACCCAGGCGAATCTCATAAGATGATCGAGAAATATGCCGGTTCCGACACCTGGATCTTTGCCGTCGATGGAGATGAAATTTACGACCCTGAGGGATTGCGTCGTTTTCGTCCCCGCCTGGAAGCCGGGGAATTCGACAAGTGGTGGTGTATTTTCGGCAATGTGTTGAATGTAAAAACCTTTGATCTGGCTACAGGAGTTGTCAAGGGTTACCTGGCCCCGCCCTGCCGCAGCATGACGAAACTCTATAACTTCGCAGCCATCGACGCCTGGGACGGACCTTGCGACGAACGGCTGCACGGAGGGACGATTCGGTTTCGGCCCGGATATGATGAGCGTTTACGCTGCGATATTCATGAGACTGTAGATTGGCGCGAGGCCGATTTCCGTTGTTTGCATGCCTGTTTTATCACCCGTAGCCGGGCTGAAAAGAGGATTCAATCTGTCCGCTGGAATATTTCCGACCGAACGGAAATGCCTTGGTGGCGCCGCTTGCTGCGCCGGGACAAGAATTTTGTTCCCTGGAAGCTAAAGAAATACTGCCTTGGGGAGCTGGTTCGTGAGGACGTCCAGGATTTTTTCCCGGGTGGGCAGGCGTGTGACGGTTTTTTGACGAGGAAGACCGACTGATGCGTGATAAATTGCTCCACCTGCTCGGACGGGTCCGACAAACCCTCAGGCATAAACGGCTTTGCCTGCAAGCACGCCATATTCCCCTTACCTCAAAAAAAATTGGGTTGGCTGACAATACGCCCATGGTGGCCATCAACATGTTTCCGGCTGCCGGTGCTTGGGGAGGCAGCAGTGTCTTTGTCCACCAGTTTATGACCGCCCTTCGTCGCTGCGGCATCCGTCCGGTTTTCGATCTGAACGGTCCGGTAGATGTCATTGTAATTATCGATCCCAGAGAGGATCTGCTGAACAAGGCCTTTGGCATGGCCGAAATAATCCGCTATAAAGAACAGCACCCGCAAGTACGGATTATCCACCGAATCAACGAGTGTGACCAGCGCAAGGCCAGCGCCTTTATGGACGAATTTCTGCGCAAGGCTAACGGCATCGCCGATCACACAATCTTTATCTCACAATGGCTGCAGGATTATTTTATAGAGCGGTGGTTTGATCAGGACAATTCACACGAAGTGATTTACAATGGTGCAGATCCGGCCATTTTTCATCCTCTGGATGCCCTTCGTTTTGATGGAGGTATCTTACGTCTTGTCACTCATCACTGGTCCTCCAACCCGATGAAAGGATTTGGTGTCTATCAGCAAGTCGATGACATGATTGCTCAGGGCAGACTTCCGGACACGGAACTATGGATTATCGGTGGCCGACCACCGGAAATGCACTGGCGGGCAGCCAGGCTTTTCGCCCCGGCTGCCGGCGGCGAACTAGCTAACCTGCTACGCCAGTGTCACGTCTACATCACGGCCAGTCTCTGGGAACCATGCGGCATGCATCACGTCGAGGGCGCACAATGCGGCCTCCCCCTGCTGTACCACGAGGATGGCGGTGGCATCGTCGAGGCAGGTCGGCGCTACGGGATAGGCTTTCGGGAGGAATCGCTGCCGGCCGCAGTTAAGCAAATGCGCGGTGACTATCGGGAAATGCGCCAGCGGGTTCTCACAGCCATGCCCGACGGCCTGTCGATGGCAATGGACTATGTCCGGGCGGTTTACCGTGTCCTATCCCAGTCTTAAGGGGGTCTACAACAACACCATTAGGGTCGGTTTCGTTGTCGATGGACTTCTGCCTTCATGGAATGGCTGCCTGCGACGAAGGACATTGCGTCCCCTGATGACTGGCTGGTCCAGCAACACCCCAGGGACAGTCATGCGTTTCGGGTGGGTGGCACAGCATGTTAATCAGTTGCCGGAGAGGCAATGGATTTATGAGCTTTACCGCCCATGGCGTTCCTACCAGGTAATTGTATTCGTCAAGTCAATGGATGAAGAATGCCGGCAGTTGGCAGCAGCCCTCCAGGAAAATGGAGGATGCGCGGTGTTCGACGCCAATGTGGATTATTTTACCCCGGCCGCCGGCACCTGGTATTACGACGGCATGGCCCCCACACCGCAGCAGCGTGATGAGAGTCAGGCTATGGTCAAAACTTGCGATGCGGTGATCGCCGACTCAAGGCATCTGCTTGAAAAAGTACTCCCTTATAATTCCCGTGCGATTTGGATACCTGACAATATACCAGACGCCTCGATAGCCGAGCGAAGTGACTGGAACCCCCAACCAGGGGCAAGGTTGCCGCTACTCTGGTCCGGCGAAGCGGTGAAGCTCTTCGAGTTGCTGCGGATAGAGCCGGTGTTGCGCCGTTTCCAAGGTGCCATTCAATTGCGCCTGGTCACTGGAAATCTGGACGCATTGTCACAAATCCACGAACCGTGGCAGAATCGTTTGCGTCGTTTGCTGACAGAGTTGAACTGCGAAGTTATGCCCTTTCAGGATATACCGGCCTTGCTGGCGCTGTACGACCAAGGAGGGGTCTGTATTTCTCCACGTTTTCTCGACAACTCCTACAATATGGGACACACGGAGTGGAAGATAAGCCTTGCCATGGCCAGAGGCCGTGTTACCCTTGCCAGTCCACAACCGAGTTATTGCGACGTCTACGAAAGAGCCGGTGGGCAGGGTGTGAGAATTTGTAACAAGGAGGAGGAGTGGGAGAACGTTCTAGACAGCATGCTCTCGGGGAATTTCCACTGGGAAAAGGAGCAGCGTCAGGCAACTGAGGTAGTGCGGCGATTCTATGCAACCTCGGTGGTGGCAAAAACCCATGCCGATTGGCTGGCCACTATGATTACAGATAGGCAGGGATGAAATCATGTTGCGACGAGTGAAGTCCTTTCTGCACCTTTCCCTGCTATTTGGTGGCAGACTCGTCACGGAAACACAGCGCTGGCGGAGAGCACGTGGCCAGGATAACGCTCCTGGTCGTAATTTGCGTGTCTTTTATGGTCATGAGCAAATTCCCGGTCGGCACGAGTTCTCCGGGGGGGCTATGATAAAGCTGCAGGACCTGCATGACCGTTTTCCCAATACTGTCTATCAGCCCAATATACTTTACCTGGTTTCCAGCGCGCTGCCGTTGTTTCCCGAGATGATGGTGCGGATGGCCAAACGGCGCGGCGCTTTATTGGTGGTGAATCAAAACGGGGTGGCCTATCCGGGCTGGCATGGCCCGGGCTGGGAAAAAACCAATCACCCTATGCGGAGTTTGCTGCGGCAGGCCAATTACGTCATCTACCAGAGCAGCTTCTGCAAGGAAAGTGCTGATAGATTCGCAGGCGTTTGTCAGGCTCCCTGGGAAATTCTTGCAAATCCGGTAGACACCGATGTCTTTGTCCCTGCCCCCAGTCAATCAGAGGGATTACGAATCCTTCTAGCGGGGAGCCATCAGCACTGGTATCGTGTCCGCACAGCCTTGGAGACCATTGGTCGTTTACCAGCTGTCAGGCTTACCATTGCCGGCCGCCTGACGTTTCATCCTGAAGAAAGAAAATGCCTGGAAAAAGTGAACGAAATGGCTAGTCATTTAGGAATATCGAACCGCGTAATACTAGCTGGCCCCTATAGTCAGGAGGCGGCGCCAAAGCTTTTCCAGAGCCACCACATCCTGCTGCACACCAAATACAATGATCCCTGCCCGCGGCTGGTGGTGGAAGCCATGGCCTGCGGCCTGCCGGTGGTCTATTCTGCAAGCGGCGGCGTGCCGGAACTGGTTGGCGATGAAGGAGGGGTCGGCTGTGCGGCAGCTCGTGACTGGGAACAGGATCACCCGCCGGACCCTGTCGCACTGGCCCAGGCGCTCTCCAAGGTCGCTGGAGCGTTGGCCCGCTATGCTCAACAGGCCAGAAGCCGAGCTGTGCGAAGGTTCGATGTTCGCCCGTGGCTGGACCGGCATGAAGAGATAATGTATCGTTTGGTTCGTTGATAATTTACAGGAAATAAATGAAAAGCTATTGGGGGTTAGTGTGAAGTTTTTTTCAGCTTTGGTGCTCAAGTTTAAGGCAGTTGTTCTTTTTTCCGCCAGAAAATGCGGCATCGATATGTATTTACTGAAAGATGGATATCATTACGTTCCTGATATCTATGGAAAGAGCAGTATAAAAATGTATGACATTCGAGATGATGATTTTTTTTATAAAACGGCAAGAAGCGTCATAAACGATAAAAGGACATTGTTATATTATGATAGATTGCACGTAATCTACCAATCCCTAAAAAATATTTATAATCAGTGTGGTAATGATCAAGAACCGCTGAATATTGTTGAGGTTGGGGTATACAAGGGTGGCGGAAGTTATTTCATTGCTTCGATATTGAAAGAATTAACCGATAAAATAAATATATATTGTGTCGATACTTTCGAGGGGCATAGTAAAAAAGACCTGATTAACAGTAACCATGACGTTCACTGCCCGAGATGGTTCAGCGACACGACTTACGAGAGTGTAAAATCGTACCTTGAGGATTTTGACTTTATAGAAGTTATTAAAGGAAGAATACAGGATTGTGAATCCGTATTTGAAGGAAAAAAAATACATTTTGCACATTTGGATGTGGATCTGTATGAGCCAATGCTGTTTTCCTTATATTTGTTTTCTTCAAAATTGCAGCACGGTGGAATATTGCTCGTCGACGATTTTGGGTTCAATACCTGTCCAGGTGTTCGTCTGGCAGTGAATCAATTTTTTGAAGAAAATTCAGATTCATTCTACAAACTTGAATTAAGCACGGGGCAATGCTTATTGATGAAAATGTTTCGGTAAAATAGTCATGATAACCGTCCTAATGCCACTATTTAATTGCCAGGCATTTGTTTACCAGGCAGTCAAGAGCATCCTTGACCAGAGCTACCGTGATTTTGAGTTCCTGATAATCGATGACGGCTCCGATGATTCAGGGCCTGAGATTGTCACTGCCATTAAAGATGAGCGAATTGTATTTCTGCGCAATCCTAGCAACATAGGGGTAGCTGCCACCCTGAACCGCGGTTTGGCTGTTGCTCGGGGAAAATATGTCGTCCGTATGGATGCGGACGACATCAGCCTGCCGGACCGTCTTCAGCGACAGGTGCAGTTTATGGACGACCATCCAGAGGTGGGAATCTCCGGTGCTTGGGTGCGCTGTTTTGGTACAGGTGTGTCCTGCACCATTCGACCTCCCTGTGAACCGGAGGAACTGCGCTGCTTCGCTTTATTTGAAAATCCGTTCTGCCACATGGCGGTGATCATGCGCAGAGAGATGATGCAGACCCATAATTTACTCTACGACACTACTTTCAGCAGGTCTGAAGATTATGAGCTCTGGAGCCGTGCCTTGCATTGTTTTCCCCTGGCCAATATCGGCAAAGTACTGGTCAAGGCCCGCCAGCACCCTGCAAGTGTGACACTGTCAAAATGGCAGGAGATGGCAACCCAAACTGAAGCAATTCAAGCCGGACTGTTGAGCTTTCTGGGAATAACCCCTGATCCTGACAAGCAGAGTCTCCATCATCAAGTGGGACGCGGATACCGTCAACAGGAAATAGCTACTCTGCAAGAAGCCGAGCGTTGGCTTCTGTATCTGTGCCGCTGCAACAAGGCCACAGGATTTGCACACGATCCCGTTTTTGCTTCAGTCGCGGGCCGGATTTGGCTGCGCTTTTGCATCAACTCAGCACCGCTTGGTACGATTGTATGGAGTCAATGGCAAAACTCCCCGTTAAGAGAACACTATGCCGCGCCTTGGCCAGATATGTCGCGTCTTGTTGGTTCCATCATTTGGCATCGGCTGCGCCCCCGCTGGATACCGGATTTCCTCAGCGCTGGCGAAGCGAAAAGGCGAAAAGAGCATCTAGGCTGACTTATAAACAATTGTCAAACCTCTTATCAAATGAATATCATGAGTTTGGGTTTAGTCCTAGTAGTAACCGTCAACCCAAAATAATGTCGGCTGGCCCAGGAAGACGAACGGATGAGACCTCTTATTAGTGTTATCATTCCTTCCGGTCGACCGGACATAGTGCAAAACACCCTCAGATCTCTCGAGAACCAGGATTTCGCCTCGGATATGATCGAATTGGTGATTGTAAGCCCGACGGCTCCTGACACGGTTCATCAGGTTTCTCCCAAGGTAATCTTAGTCAGCACGGAGACGCTCCATGCCCCAGGCAAGATGCGTAACCTCGGGGCAGCAGTGGCCATGGGAAAATTTCTCGCCTTTATAGATGACGATTGCCTGGCCCCGGCCGATTGGCTGTCAGCGTCTCTGCGGGTTCTGGAAACTTCAATATCCACCGGTGCGGTTGGCTGTCGCGTGGTAGGGGTGCCAGGCGGGTTCTGGGTACGCTGTGCCGACTATTCCCTTTTCTCAGCGTACCAGCAATTTTCCAACAGAAAAACAGCCCTTGGTTCCGCGGCTATCATGGTCAAAAAAGAGGCGTTCAAAATAGTAGGCGGCTTTGATGAGGTGCTGCTCGCATCTGAAGATTGGGATTTCAGTCTGAAATTGTTTGCTCGCGGCTGGACCTGCCGATTTGAGCCAGGAGTCGAAATCAAGCACCAGCATGGGTGCAATTCATTTGCCACGATAATCAAAAAGGCGCATCTCTATGGCCTGAGAAGCCGCCTGGTGGTACAACAGAGGCACAGAGACCAGATGTCGCTGCTGGCCCGCCTTTCCCTTGTCCTGTGCTCGCCCTGGCTGTACTGGTTGTTGATACTGCCATATTCTCTGATAGTCTGCACGTCCCAATCGCTTCATTTTGTTCGCTATGACCCAAAGGTACTCCTCTATTTTCCTATCTTGTTGGTCAGCAGAATTGTCTATCATTGCGGGGTTCTTGGCGGCCTGGCGGAAAAAGGAATGCGTGATGAAAGATGATGCGGCTCGGCCATTGAAAATAAAGGAGTGAAGCTTTGATCATTTTTCTGTCACTCAGTTTATTTATCGCTGTTTACCTCAGTCTCGTCTACCTCGTATTTTACCTTCGGAAAAATAGTGCTCTTCTGCCTCTTGTTCTTGCCTATCCGGCTTTCATTTGTCTGGAATCGATACTGTTAAACGGTCTGAGCATATTCCATGCAGTCAAGCCACCTTGGCTCATTGGAACACATCTGCTGTTCTGTCTCGGCGTAGTAATTCACGTTGGAATGAATCGCCATGTTGCAGGAAATCTTTGGCATCGCGTGCTGAGCAGGGTTCGGCAACTATTCAGAAAGGCATCTCCTCCCTTTATTCTGCTGTTGCCGTTGTTGTTGATTATCAGCCTGACGACATTTCTCTATGTACCAAACACCTATGACAGCATGACATATCACATGGCGCGGGTTGCCCATTGGATTCAAAACGAGAGTGTCGGCTATTATCTGACACATATTGGACGGCAAAACCAGATGGGTCCCGGAGCAGAATATCTCATCCTTTTTTTTCAACTCCTTTCCGGTTCTGACAGACTTGCCAACGCAGTGCAATTTTTCTCGTACCTGTTGATCCCGATTAGTCTCTACTATCTGATGAGGGTCATCAGGATCGACAGGAAATTAATCCCCTGGATCATTTTGGTATGCATGACGACGCCTATGGCGGTTCTCCAGGCCTCAAGCACGCAAAACGATCTGGTAGATGCTCTGATTACCCTCAGCATTATACTGATAGGCTCTCGCCTGCTGTTAGGCAACGCTCTGCGCATGAAGCGTAATGATATCATTCTAGCGGCTATGTGTTGCTCCGCCGGATTTCTTGTGAAACCGATTTCACTGATTGTGGCCTTTCCTTTCATCCTTGTCGGTAGCCTACTGCAGTATAAAAGGATTATTCAACTGCTCAGAAGTCCAAGAGGATTTTATGGCCTATTTGCCTCCCTGATTTTAATTGCCATAGTCTGCAGTCCCGACATCATCAGAAAAGTCGGGGAGGGTGGGTTTTCACGGTCAGAAGTGTATCCGTTGTTTAGTGGCTGGGACGCCACCAGGTTTTATAATCCTGTGGCCTTTATCGCACCAAATTTTCCCTATTCTGAAATATTTACTGAATTTATCAAGGATTTGGCTCTTCCTCTTCATTTGTTCAATCGGGCCGTATTTCACATACACGAGGACTTTATCGGCAACCCGGTTCAACTCATGCTGCTTTTTCTACCAGTCCTTTTTGCCTTTTTATGGTTGCCGTTTGTGCTTATTTCCCGATCGAGACAACGATTGACACTGCTGCTTCTCACCCTGTTACCGTTAGCTTCCTGGTGTGCCTTTGCCTGGATTGTTAAAAATCAAGCTTGGATAACCCGGTTGCAACTCCCGCTCTTTTTTCTGCTGCCATTCAGCCTGGCCTTGTTTTTTTCCCGCTGGCTCGATCGGGGCACCTTAGGTCTGAGATATTTCATGCTCGTGGTTATCTCATTGTTTTCCTATTCATACGCAATGAAAGTTGTCTCGTTGAACCCAACACGGCCGCTTGAAATCAGGTTTTTCTGGGGAGGCGTGCCAACCGCCACTGAAAACTACTACCGCGATATCAATAAGATAAAGGAACATAATAATTTTCTGCGAGTGGCCCGGGAGCAAAATTGCCGGCAGGCCTACCTGCTCCTCTCTGGTGACTACCCTGAGTATCCGCTGACCTGGAGGGCAATGGAAGCGGGCATCCGAATGCGTCATTCCTATAGAGAGTATATCGACGCCTGGCCGTGCATGCTGTACGCAGATACTGCGGAACCTGAGACACCCTACGTCCCCGGGCGTGGCATGCGCTGGGTCGAAGTCGGAGATTCGCACACATTGATCCGAGATTTAGAATACGAGTTCGAACTGTCATCAGAGGTTGTGGCAAAGGTGGACAGATGGCCTGAAGAGCTTGACCTGAAACATAGTGCGGGCCCAATTGAATTGGACTATCAGGGTGGGCAAATCCTGATAATCGCAGAAGATAAGGATCCATACATCATTTTGCCTGGTTTTTCCGGAGATCAGGGAGAGGGAAGTGTTATCAGAATCGCTATGAATTCCCCGGTGCAAACCGAATTCAAGCTGTATTATCAAACCATTACAAATGAACAATATAGCGAAAATAACGTTTTTCGAAAAATGATTGATCCCGGAAGCAATGTTTTATATTTTCAGGCTCCGGGTGACATCAGCCTCAGTTCGTTGAGAATTGATCCAGGGCTACGACCGGCCACCTATTCGATTCAGAGTTTCGAAATCCGTCGTATAGTTGCCCTTTGATGTTATACTTTCTTGTATGGAATAACAGTTTGTTGAGGATTCTCTTCTGATGGAACACAGGGTTTTCGTAGTGGTACCCGCCTTCAACGAGGGTGCCGTGATACGGCAGGTAGTCGAAGAAATTCAGACTGCCGGCGATTATTTGGTCACTGTTGTCGACGACGGCAGTTCCGACAATACCTATTCCGAGGTCAAGGATCTTGACGGTGTCATCGCCTTACGCCACAAAATAAATCGCGGCAAGGGTGCTGCCACCAGGACAGGCATCGTAGCGGCCAACATCTTGATGGCCGACATCATCGTCACCCTCGACGGTGACGGTCAGCACGATCCGGCCGATATCGAGTGTCTCGCCCAACCCATCATATGTGAAGGCTATGATGTGGTTCTCGGGACGCGGCTGACCCTGCCCGACGGCATGCCGCTTTTCAAGGTGCTTGCCAACAAGATAGGTAACCTAATTACGCTGATGCTCTATGGAATCTATGTCTCAGACAGTCAATCGGGGTTTCGGGCCTATTCGCATTTTGCCACCTCCAAGATCGATACCAAGGCGGATAAGTATGAATACGACAGTAAGGTTATCAGAGAAATCAAGAATAACAGGCTAAAATTTACCGAAGTTCCCATTAAGGTGCGCTATACTGAACACTCGATGGGTAAGCCCCAGAAGCAGGGCTTTGTGAACGGGGTGAAAACAATTGTCCGGATGATCTGGCAAATGCTCGTCTAGTTTACTACGGGAAATCTCATGAAAATACAAATTTATCAGATTGTTATCGTGGCTATTTCTTCTGTGATGCTGTTCATGGGCATCAAGGATTTCGTCAAGCGTGAGACAGGCCAGACTTTCTTGAAACTTGCAGTACGACTCATCGTCTGGGGCGGTATGGCCGTTATCGCCATATACCCGAACAGCACCTGGGTCGTTGCTAGGGCCATCGGTATTGTCGACAATATAAATGCGGCGATCATGATAGGATTTCTTCTGATATTTTTAATCATCTTCAAGTTGATGTCGGCGATCGAAAAAATCGAACAGAATATTTCTGAACTCACCAGGCGGGATGCTCTAAAAGACCTTGATGAAAAAATCGAACAGATAGAACTGGATGATCAAGGTTAATAGCTCAAGCTTTCTTTCCGTATCTTCACTACTCATTATCTTTGTTTGGCTTTTGGTAAGTTGTGGGGCTTTTGCCGCAATGTATGGCCTCTGGTGGCAACGTGAACGAGTTGAGTATTTGGGCAAACCGGTCAATGAGCAACGTCTGAAGGTTTGGCAAAATGCCGGTTTACCTGCCGAATTGCTTGACTCGGTATACGCTATTCAGCAACTGTGGCCTGAAGACGTAAGCTACGCTTTTTCCGGTGAGCACAATAAAAAATCTTATGCCGAATATCTCCTTTTGCCGAGAATTCCCTCAGGATCGGATAATTATCATGTCCACACGGATGGTTCCTTTCGACCCTCTGATCTTCTAAAAACCAAGTCTGACGATACCGGTGGACAGGGTTACAGGGGCTTGTTTGGTCTGATAGGTTCAATGCTGACGCTGACGGGAATAAGCCTGCTCGTCAGATACGTTTCTAGATGCTTACCCCTCAGTTTTCCAGAGTGTTATGCAATAGCCATTTTCACACTCATGATATTGGGTTTGCTGGCTAAGCTGGTATTTCAATCGATTGTTCCCGGGTTCGTTGCGACGATTATTCTCGGTGGGGCGGGGTTCCTGTCCCTCTGGTGCCAGAGGGATAAATCTCCTAACATCGGGCGGATGAGCTATCAATCAGGAAATTCAGTGCAGTATCCCTCGAACACCATTATACGAATATTTACAGCGCTGATGGTGACCCTCTTGCTGCTAAGTATTGGTTGGAGCTTCCTCATGGCGGTCGTGGTTGTTCCAGATGATTGGGATGCCTGGGCTATTTGGGGAGCGAAAGCGAAACTGCTTCTTCTGGGCAGCGGTCCACTCATGGATGTCACTGAGGTAGGGCATGCCGACTATCCGCTCATCTGGCCAATCCTGTGGGCCTATTCCGCTTGGTTTTCCGGAGGCTGGGAGGAGTTGTGGAGTAGAGGTTGGGGAGCCATTCTCTACGCACTGGTACTTTGGGAACTGATTATTGTAATCAATCAATCAACCAGGAGTGTCTTCTACGGTCTTTTCGGTGCCGTACTTTTTGCAACGATGCCGATGACGCCCCTTGTCGTGTCTTGGAGTTATGCCGAGACTTCCTTTTGGTTGTTCACGATCACCGGGTTAGGCTGTCTTTTTCGGTGGCGTAAAGCCGGCGGACTCGCTTATGTAGGTATTGGTTCACTGCTCATTGCCGGGGCGGCTTATACTAAAAATGAGGGTATGTTATTATTTTGTGTAGTCATGCTTTGGCTCACTGCAACGTGCTATCGAAATAATTTGCGCGCCATATCTGTCTTTGCTCTGATTTTTCTGGTAAGTATGGCACCATGGCTCTATTGGATAAAGATCTACCTACAACTCGGTTCCCACGCCACGGATGGGTTAGGCCTGGTGAATCTCGATATTGCCCGGGGTGTTGATCGTCTGCCGCACGCCCTAGAGGCAATCATGACGATGTGGGCTGACGTAAGACAGTGGGGCGCAGCTTTTTATCTCTGCATGCTCTTAATGATGGTTACCTTCCTCAAAGACAAGCAAAAGATTGACTTTTTAGTTCCATTACTTCTGTTGGTCGGATATCTGGTGGTAATCATCCTGCACCCGGCCGAGATATATTGGCAAATCGGTACGGCCTGGAATCGCCTAACACTTCAGGTTATGCTGGTGCTTATTCTGATAACACTGAGCAAGCTCAAACAAGGCGGAAATAAGGTTTGAAAATGTACTATCTAGCACGGCTGGGTGTTGAAATATGTACTCCACTCATAATGGCACTCATTCTTCTACTCTTGAGTATACTGCTAACAACGTTCAACCGTAAACAATTGGGGCTATTGAGCTCCGTTGTCGGGGTAGCCATATTGCTTTTTTTCGGCTACGGCGGATGGTCAAGTAGCTATATCAAGACAAACGAACGAGCCCATGAGCCTTTGACGACTGATTTTCTGCTCAACCATCAAATTGGTTCAGTTAACTATATTGCTGTGCTGGGAAGCGGTCACGTGTCTGAAAGCAGTTTGCCTGTCACCAGCCAAATCGGAGGAGCATCTCTTTATCGGATCGTGGAGGCAAAGCGGCTATCAAAGCTCCTTCCCAAGACAGATGTGATTATTCTTGGTGGGATTGGTTATGACCCCATACCAAATGCCCGAATAGTTGAGCAAGTTGCATTGCTCATCGATATTCCACCGCAAAGAATCATCACCCGTGAAGACCCCAGAGACACCGAGCAAGAAGCGTTTGCATTGTTCGAGATTGTGAGGGAAGAGCCTTTTGTTTTGGTGACATCAGCAAACCATATGAACAGGGCTATTTCTCTCTGTGAACGGCTGGGAATGAATCCTATACCAGCGCCTACCGATTACATCATCAAAAATCATCATGTCAGACCGGCTGCCAACGTTTTACCGAGTCCTCAGAATCTCGCCTTGGCAAGATCGGTTATATACGAGAACTTAGGGATATTATGGATACGGATAAAACAGATGTTTTAATACTATCAATAGTTATCCCGATATTTAACGAATTAGCTCTCTGGAAAAGGTTGTGATGGCAGGTAGTGCTAAGGCAATCGGGATCGAGAAGGAGATAATTCTGGTTGATGATGCCTCAACCGACTGAACAGCAGAGCTTATCCGAATAAATTTATATAATATTATATAGTTACCGTATTTTTCCCGATGGGAAAGGGTAAAGGCGCTGCCTTGCTATCGGGATTCCAGGTCGCTACCGGCAGCATTGTTCTTATTTCATGGATTCGAGAAAGGTTAAAGTTTCCCGAGCTGAACGCTGCCATGAAAACCCTTCCGCCCACTTTTTTGCCTCTCTGCGCCGTTCTGTTTTCTCCTCTGCGGTCATTTCCAAAGCGGTCATTATCTGATCAGCCACGGCTTGCGCTGTCAATTTTCCCGTGTAGATTGCATGGTCACCACCTACTTCGGGCAATGACGCCTCCTTCGAGCAGACCACAAGTGCTCCGGCCATCATCGCTTCCAGGATCGGAAGACCAAACCCCTCATAGCCGGATGGCAGAACAAATAGATCGGACTTTTGATACAAGAGCCTCAGTAAATCAAAGCAGACCCCGCCCTTAAATCTATAAAGCCGCTGTGGTTGGTCTAATTTATCTATCGCTTCCTCAACTTGCGGCTCTCCGAGTCTTGGCTTGCCAACCAATACAAGGTTGTGAGGTATTTTATTCTCGACATGCCTGAACGCCTCAACAAGCAAATTGACATTCTTGTGCGGATAAGTATGGGCTACGCAGAGAATGAACGGTTTGTTCTGCGGAATCTGCCGTCTCAGTTCCTTCTCTATTTCTGGGTCATCAACAGGAACCGCAAATAAGGGGCTGACGCCTTCTAAAATGGCATGTACCTTATCACTGGGTGCAAATCCACTGTTTATAATCTCGCTACGAGCAAACCTGGAGACAGTTATAACTCCACGGCAGCGTCTACAGGCGATTTTGACAAGTTGATCCAAGGTTATACGCTCCAGCCACCTCATATCTTGCGGGTAATTCCTGTACTGGAGGTCGTGAATAGTCACCACCTGCGGGCAATTGGAAACATAAGGTGCGGTATATCCCGGCGACCAGAGTAACTCCACCTTGGATCTCCTAACATACTCAGGTAGCAAAAACTGTTCTGCCAGGATTCTCATCGGCCTGACGTGAGCTTTCACCGGCACGCGGCAGTAGATAATATTCGTCCGCTCTCCAAGCCAGTCTCGCAGCACGTCATCGTTGTCGCTGTGGGTAAATAGGGTGATACGGTGATCTTTATGCTTTGCCACAAGTGCCTGCAATATCTCCCGCAAATAGGTCTCCGTGCCACCAACATCGCCTGGCACAAGAAAGAGGGTGTTTACCCCTAGGTGCATGGCTGTCATGAGTCGCTATTCTCGCTCCCTCGCATCATTGCCATTGCACTATATGCGCCAACAATACCGAGACGCACCCCGCGGTGAAAGATTGCCTGCAATGACCATCTACCTGCGTCGGCCATTGCCGCTTCAAGCTCTTCTTTAAATTGAATCGAGAAATTCTGGCCGCTGATGGAGTCACCGTACCAGCGAAAAGCGGCCAAAGGATCACCAGGGATAAAAATGGCCTTCCCGTAATGCCATAAACGCAGAAACAACTCATAATCCCAGGCAGCAATCATATCTTCGCGCAGCAGTGACTGCTCGTTATCAATGATTTCTCTACGAAAAAAAAGTGCCGGCTGCGACATATAGTTGATCGACTGGTAAACGAATCTTGATGAGATGGGAAAAAACAGTTCTTTGAACCTGGTTATTGACTGACGAATTTCTTCGCCCTGCTCGTTGATTATCGGGCACCCTCCAAAACAGAAGGACGCTGTAGCATTTTCCCCAAGGCACTCTTCAACTCGTTTGATTGTATTGGGATAATAGATATCATCGCTATTCAGCCATGAAATCACCTCTCCCGTTGCTAATTTCAGACCTTTGTTCAAGGCGTTGGCGGGTCCGGTATCATCTTCTCGGACAAGCATGTCTATCTCTTTTTCATAACGCTTGAGGATGTTAAGTGAACCATCTGTTGAATTGCCATCTACCACGATATATTCGAGAGACACGCCAGCCTTCCGCTGCTCCAGTACACTAAGAATTGTTGCTTCAAGGTATCTCTCACCATTAAAATTAGGGGTAATCACGCTAAACTTCATTATTTCCCCCTTTCCTCATTCTGACTATATCTAAACAGATAATGGGGATAATGAAGCAACTTGCGACGCAGACAAAATAGTAATACCGCCAATTCATGATATTGAGCATTGTGGTTAGCGTTAGCACTTGGACAAGGACCACAGAGCTGAAAATTGCGCTCAAGGTAAGCAACCTGAGGAGAACGATTGACAAGGGAAAAAGCACTAGCGCCCAGATTGGATTCCAACTTAAATACACAAACGGCACCTGGTAACTTTTCCAGTATAGAGCCATCGCGGGGTCTCTGAGAAAGGGCAGCAGTCCATCCCCGGTCTGAACATATGGATAAACGTCTTGCCAGCGGGCATGCTGCAAAAAATTGTAGGCGAACCGATCTCGGAAAAAATAATGAAACTTATCCCAGCTTGAGTTTGTCTGGTTTATGTTGAGTATTCCCCAATAATTCTGCCAGGTCCGTTGCATAAGCTCGACCGGTGAGCTGGTTAAAATACCTTGCAAATACACCTTCCCCTGGGTGAAAAGGTAGCCTGAGTCGGTCACAAGAGAGCTATTAACAAAAACAACACCGACTACAACGAGCAGCCCGAGACCCAGAATTGCCAGCCACACTCGCTTATCCAGACGAACCACCCCTAGCATTAGGTATAACAAAGGGATAAATACCAGGTAAATCAAACCATTGTGGCGTATAAGTCCCAATGATAACAACAACAGGATGAGAGCCAGTATCTTTTCCGCGGAAAGGTTGAGGCTATTGTTATGCTTTTGCTGAAATAGTAGGGCAGAAATAAAACCCCAGAATACGATCAACAAGGCAAATGGAATGTCCTTCCATAGTACCGTATTATAAAGGCCTATCGGTATGGACAGCACGGTAAATAGATAGAAAGGAAGAAGAATCAACAGGGACACATTATTCCGATAAATCGTAAAAAAGACTGTCGACACCAGGAGCGAAGTAGCCAGAATATGGAACAGTGGCACCACTGCAGGATTGTTCCAGATATGGTAGAGGAACATGTAAAGGAAAACATTGATGATGGGGTGATCGTTAAGATATACCTCGGGCAGTTGGGCCGCCCTCCAGACCTTCAAGGAATCCACCGACATCACGCCAGGCCAGAATATCAACAGCCAAATCAGGTAGCAGCACACAGCTCCTAGAAAAAAGAAAATAAATACGCGCTTCTTTCCTCTAAAAATCTCCAATAAACCGCCGGAAGAGTGGTATAGCCTCAACAAAGCCGAAATGAGCCAGGTGGAAATCGCGGCGAACAGTAACTGCTGGATAAAACGTCCCCAGCTGAAATAGCGTTTCTGGTAATGACTGATACTGCCCAAGTTCAATTCAGACAGCATCTGCGGCTGATTTAGCAACGGGATGGGCTCTCTGTTCCCAAACAACAGGTGTATTGCATCAAGTCTGAGCGGCCGCCCATCTTTTCTTTTTTGTAATATCAGATCTGTAATCTGGTATCGTGGAAGTGGTGATGTGACAATGAATTGTTTTTGTGGGTCTATCAACCAGAAATCATAGGTTCGGCTTTTGGCTTCGACATTGGCAATATAAAGATCACGCTCTTGGGAAACACCATTGACTTCGATCTTTGCGAGACCTGACTTGTTGTTTGTCTCCAACTCAATCGCAATACTATGATTGGCAGCTATATTGAAGGCAACCCTCGGATTGTCCTCACTCAGTTCGACCCAACTTCCAGCAACCTCCTGGCCATCAGCAACGATTCTGCGGCAAACGATGTTTTTGTTTAACGACGCGCCACTTCTCCTTCCTGTATAGCTTATTTGCACCTGATTGACAGGCTGCATTGAAACCGTATTGAGTACTATTTTAGAGCGCTCATATTTATTCAACCCGCTCCCAGAATCCCAGGCAACATCAAGACCTGTCGGCCAAGAGGAGAGACTTCCTCTGATCTCAAGTACAGCCGGATCGTACCAAGAACCGTTCCAGACGAAATAGCCAGTAAGTATCAAAAAAATGATACTTAGAAGTGGCTTATAGAAGCGGTGATCTGAGACCATAGATCTGAAATTAAGAAGAGACGTATGTTTTCAGGGTTATCGGTTCAACATCATCTGGTTTATCCTTTCTGCAACTGCTTTGCTGTCCTGTCTCAGGCTAACGACATAATGATTTCCGGTGTGATCTGGCTGCCAATGGTTTGAACCATTTTCACTGACTTTGTTAAGACCTGTTTTGGAAATTTTGAATACTGGCTTTCTGTCCCATTTATCCAATCCAGCGTATAACACAGCTAACTGATCCCAACTCGGTCGATCACTTACATTGTTGTAGAGCTCATATGATCTTCTAATCGGATTTGGCTCTTTGATTCGTATTAAGATGCTGCCGGTCTTGACGGACAAACCGGTTTCATAGCCAATAAAGAAAATAGGGCGAGGCCAACTTTCTACTACCTCTGAAGTTGCCCTGCTATCCTGATAGAAATTCCACTCCCGCCCTTCCGGATATTTACCTCCCATACAGACAAGCCGCTGCACCTTGTTCCGAACCAGTTCTGCGCCGCTCAGCGGGCTGATTGAATCAGGGTCTGAATTCAAAAGGTCTTTGAGATTGGTCAAATAGCCTACGGTGACGATGATCACGCTATTGTCAGGCTGGCTTGCTAAAACCTGCCTGTACAACTCAACCGCATCCGGTGCGTTTTCCCCCGTTTGCAGATCGTGGGGATAAGTCGAGGCAATCTCTTTTGTATACTTGGATTCGTGAGTGACTGTCGGCTTCTTTATCACACCAATGGGGATATCAGGACGACCAAACCAGGTATTCAGAGCATCAAGGCAGGGACCGCTCCACGGGTCCCCAGAGGAGACCATCATGGCCAGGATATCAACATTTCCCTGGCCTGCAAGTGCATGCAGCACGGCAACGGCGCCCACATCATCGACATCCGAGGAGATATCTGTGTCCAGTATTATTCTCGGAGATACCTGCTGCCCCTGGACACTGGTTGCGAAAAGCAGGAACAGGAACACAAATAGGAAAATTCTCTGTCTCATGGACCCAATGCTTTGCGCAGAGATGAGAGCAGCCGTCCCCCCCTATTACCCGGAGAATGTTGCTCTTCAAGTTCGCGTATGTATTGCTCGATTCCCAGTTCACGCAGAGTTATCTCAATCTTCACGGTGTCTCCTGGCCATGATTGCAAGCGTGGCAGGAAAATCTGCGGATCATTACCATAGGATTGGATCACCCAGAAATCACCGTGCTTTGTCAACCACTGAGCTGTCCCGGTGATAAATAGTCGGTCGAAAAAGGTCGGCGTATAGCTGACCAGTTCCTCTCCATCTTCAGCTGTAAGTAAAATCTTATGCAGGCAGATAATCCCGATCCTCACACTGGGATCCAGTCGAATCTGAATATCTTGGGCGGTCACTGACAGATTGCACACAAGATTTGCAGGCTTGCCACTCACGTAGTGACACCAGGTCTGATCGATTATTTCGTCGGTGGCCAAGGCATATGCCTGCACAAAGTTATGGTGGGTTATGTCCCCTGCACCACCCTCTCGCTCGGCATGGCGCTGCAACTCCCGGGTTTCGAGCTGCAAAGCCTGATAAGACATGAAAATTGTGGAAATATTCTGAAGATAGTGCCGACGGACATGGGGTTGACCCATGATTGCCTGCAGCGCTCCTTCAAATTCCTGGCTGGATTGCTGCCAGTCGGGCCACTGAGCAGCTGTGTCGGTTGCACCCTGACAAAGTCTTTCCAGATAACCAGGATTGTCGCTGAGCATTTTTAAATACTCAATCACTTGAGCTTCATCATCCTGCTTCACCACCAGGCCGTTAACCTCATGTTCAATATATTCGTCATGGCCGGTTACGTCATATACTATAGCGGTACCGCCGCAATGAAACATCTCCAGCGGCGGGGCAAACATCCCCTCAACGGCAGAAAGCTTAACCAACAAATGACTGGAGCGGTAGATCGGCGGAGTCTGCTCCAGCGGGATTTGTGAAAATACCCGGTCTACACCCTCGAACCCAGAAACTTTAGACGAGGTCAAGAGCCATATTTCCTTAACCCCAGCCTCTCGGCAAAGGGCGATTGTTTTCGGAACATTTTTATGGAACACATCTACTGGACCTTCGATCAGAACACGTAATCCCTCACTTGGTTTTTTGCTCAGAACAGTGTCGTCAGAATACAGTTCCTTGCGAATACCATTTCTCACCAGATAGGTTTTCTGATTACAATTTTCTTCCAGATAGTGCTTGATCCAGGTTGCCTCTGTGATCATCGGCAGTGAGAAGAAGTAGCTGTGGTCGCAACGCGTTGCCCCAACAGAATGGTCTCGCAGATCCATATTGGCGGGCTTGTCTTCTTCAAAAAAGCGGGATTCAATCGATTGAACGAAATAGACGTATTGCTTTGCATGAAACCGATGCAATAGATACGGGCTTTCCCACCAGGTAGCGATCAGGCAGTCAAACCGCTCTTCTACAGCTTCAGCGAAGGTGCACCATCTTAACTGATGACCTTTTGGATGCCAGGCGTATTCTTCCGGCTCTACAACTTGTTGCGTGATTATGCTCACCTCGTGATCACACGCCTTCAGACCGGCACCGTGTTCTAAAATGACGTTGGTGCCGCCGCTGATATCTGGTGAGCAAAGCAGAAAGCCGATCTTCATCTGGTAGATCCGAAAATTCGGTTGAATCTCTTCTGCCCGTCAAGTGGTGTCAGAAAACCGAGGCCAAGCCGCCGTAAGATGATCGGCGGCCAGATACCCGTCTCCAGAAATGCTGCCGGGTCTTTCTTCAGGGCCCAGAGATTTTTCAACCTCTTCACGAAAGAGATTCGATCAGGATTATCAAAGGCAGTAAACTCGAAAAGGCCAAAATTCTCAAGATGATAGAGTTTCGAGAACAGATCGACTTCCCTTCCCCGTGGTTTGAATACCATCCTGGCATGCTTCCTGGCGACCCAGGCAAAGTCAGGAGATTCTTCTGCACTTGTTCTGGAAAGTTTTGTCATAGCCTCGTGCAACCGGGCATAAAATTCCTGGAGCGGCTCAATCTGTGTGGTATACAACTCACGTTCGTCAGGTAGGTCGACCAGGGCAATTTGCGGCATCTCCGGCTCATCGCCTACCGAGATAAGCGTTATATTGGCATCTCGCTCCTCCTGCTCAAACTGCTCGCCAAAGTAATAGCCGGCCGCACTGCCGTGCGAAGCCCCCAGCATCATTTCGAACAACGATCGGTTGTTATTAAAGACATGGATGTATTCGGAGTGAGCCGGCACATCGTGAAACAAGATGCCGCTTTTTTGGTTCTTTTTCCTGATCTCGGTCGGACTCAACAAGCCGAGATAGTAGCCATGCACCGCAACCTGCTCGCCTAAAGCATAATAAATGTTGTTTTGAATTGATCCCTTCCATCCCACATCAACCAGGGCAAGCCCATCTCTTTGGAGATCCACATTAAAATGGGACAGATATCTTAAAAAATTCTGGCGCTGTTGCGTGCGCAGGCGATCATACTGATCGTTAAATAGTGGCGACTGAACCAGCCGTTTAAAGTCGGCGTGGTTTTTTAGATCGAAGTGCCTGGTTCTATAATCGAGCTGCAGTTCTGAGCATATCTTAATTGCTTGTTTTTCAAAAAAATTAAGACTTTGCAAAAACTCGATCAATGACAAGTCTCGATAATGAACAAAGAGCCTGTCAAATGATTCCCGCTCAAGCCGTTTCAGGGAGCAGACAAAAGTGGCCTTGCGCGAGACATAGAGATAATGGCTGTCAATAACTTGTCTGCCGAACTTCAGTTGTTGGTAATCTATAAATAATTTCTGTAAAAATTCTCCTTCTTTCGAACAGAAAAACAGATCTTGGCGACCGTCAACCAAGGCCGTAAGAAACAAACGGCGGATAAACCAGTGCAAACTCAAACCCATTTCCGCAAAAAACGGTGCCTTATTGTTTTGCAAAGCCTCTTCATATTGCCCAAAATTCTCTGATTTCTTACGACTAATCGACAAAGGAGCCTCTAGACAATAGGCTGTCAACCCCTGGGCAGTGGCCTGGGAGACATCTGCTTGAGGGTTGTCACCGATCATGATCATTTGTTCAGGGTTACACCCAATCGCTTTCGCCGCAAAGCGATAGAGCCTGCCGCTATGCCCCTTAGTCAGCCTTTGATCTGCAGAGACAAACAAATGGTCGACCTGATCTCTGAGACCGTGATGGTTCAAAAGCTCAAGGAAGTATTTTTGGGGAAGATAAAAATCAGAGATTATGGCGGTAGTGACCCCTTTGTCATGGCAGTATTTTAAGAGATCGGCCACGTCTTTATTAATCCGCTGTACTTTTTTTTCTACAGCCAGTTCTATCTCAATAATACGGTTGCTAAACTTGTTACTATCCTCTTCACCCTCGAACAAACCAAACGTGTAGAGCCGGTTATGCATGGCGCCGGCAAGCTCCACCAGGTTGAATTCAGGATCATTGCCGGCTTCCAGGTTCTCCCGGCAAAACCGGAGCTCCAGCATATTGCGCAGCTGATAAATCTCATCAGCGTTTAAATTGGTCTTGATTTCTCCAGAAAGCTTCTCTGCCGCAAGCCTTTTGGTATCTTCAGGAGATACCGTTCTGAGAACCAGAGTATCGAAAAAATCGAAGCAGACAACAGCAGGCAGTGGTGTCATATCGCCAATAATCTGCTTTACATTGTCAATTAATTCTGATGCAGGAAGAATGTGAGCATTCAAGATTGATGTCCACCTGTCAGTTCTCTGATCTCACAAGACTGGATGGGGTTGTTGAAAATACCATGAATCCCTCGACCGGGGCTCAGCGCTTCCACCGAGACGATATTGTGGGCCCAGCAGTGAATCGTGTGTACAAAAGGGTCTGTACCTTCACCGATGCCAACCGTCATCGTGTAGGTCTCTGGGTAGACTTCGGGCCAGGTAAAATCGTACTGCACGATTGAGCGGCCTGCTTTGATGGAGAATGACTCTGACAGTGATGAGCAGGTGTTTTCGCCAAAGATTGAGTTGCCGATTCGATCTTTGACCGTGTAGCCAATGATCAAATCATTTATTGCGCGTTTGGCCTCGAGAATCAGCTGAATGGTAACCACATCCCCTTTAACTACCGTAACAATCGGTTTTCCGGCTTTATCAACGATTTGGATTTTGTTGATCTCAACTTCGAGCGCTCCACCCTTGTCGTCTTCCGTTACTATCAGCCAGCCTTCCTCCTCCGTCACTGATGTGGAAGTCTCAACGGTTTCATCAGGCGAGGTTCTTTCTATGTCAACAGCTTTTCCGACTAGGCCGTCGACTTCCCTGAAACGGTCGTTATGAATCATCTTGGTGTACTCGGACACCCCGTCGATCGGTTCACCATCAAAGATTACTTTACCCCTCTCCAGCAAAATGACTCGTTCACAAAGATTGGTCACCGCGTGCATGTCATGGGTCACAAAAACAATGGTGGCATTCTTGCGCATCTCTTTCATGTGGGCTATGCATTTCTGCTGAAAAAAGATATCTCCAACCGCCAGGGCCTCGTCAACTATCAAGATCTCCGGTTCAACACTGATTGCGGTAGCAAAGGCAAGCCGAACATACATTCCACTCGAATAGAGCTTGACCGGTTGATCGACGTATTCACCAATGTCGGCAAAAGCCAAAATATTGACAATATTCTTATCAATGTAGTCCCTGGGCAAACCCATAATTGTGCCGCTGAGATATATATTCTCACGGCCTGTAAACTCCGGATTAAAACCAGCCCCAAGTTCAAGCAAAGCTGAAATTCGACCTCGTACCTTCACTTCACCTGCCGTTGGCTGCAGCACCCCGCAAAGGATTTGCAGCAGGGTGGACTTGCCGCTGCCGTTCTTGCCGATAATACCGACCGACTCCCCGCGATTTACCGTAAAAGATACATCATCGAGCGCCACAAACGGCTTATGATACTGCTTTCTGCGCGGATGAAAGGTCTCCAGAATCCGATGCGAGTTTCGGGTGTAGAGGCGGTAGGTTTTGTTGATATGCTGAGCGGAGATCGAGGTAATATTCATTTCGTCAGCCAGTCCTTATAACACATCTGCAAATTGTGGCTTTAGCCTCCTGAAGACCCAGCCGCCGGTAAGTAAAAAGAACAGGGCAAAGACCCAAAAATAGATGGTGTAGGCACCATGATGCCAGAATGGCACGAAATAGATGAACGAATCTCGGTAACCCTGGATTATATAGTACACCGGGTTGAGTTTCAGAACCAGCTGGATCGTTGGTGACATAATTGAGATATCCCAAAAGATAGCGGACCCCCAGAAACCCACCTGGACAATAACCGGCACCAGCTGCCCAACATCACGTGCATACACATTCAATGATGACAGGAGCCAGCCCAGGCCACTGGCCAGAACCAGCAGACAGAACAAATAATAGAAGGCCTGCAGATAGTAAATACTGACTGGCATCTGATTAAAAATTATTAATACGATAACCAGGGAGATAAAAGCCAAGTGGCCCGCCATGTTTGATAAGATCTTAACTACAACCAGGATCTGAGACGGGAATACTGTCTTTTTTATCAGATGACCGTATTGAATGATGACCGATGTTGTTGAAGTGAGTATCGAAGCAAATAGAAACCATGGAGCCATACCACAGGTAAGCCATACCACAAACGGCACGTCTTGCATCGGTTTGGCCCGGAATCCGACACTGAACACAAACCAGAACACCAGAATCATCACGGCTGGGTGAATAAAGGTCCAGACGAAGCCAAGAAACGAGCCTACATACATGCTCGCCACTTCACGCTTGGCGAGTGCCTGGAGCATCTGCCTATACTGAACAATGTCCTTGGCTAGTTTTACTACCCCAGCTCCGATCATTGGTCGTTACTAAACTCTTAAGAGTTCTGAAAAGTAACTAATGGTGGGGGTTAACCCCGCTTCCAATTCTATGCCAGGCTCCCAATTTAGCTTTTCTCTTGCAAGGGAGATTTCAGGCTGCCGTTGCTTCGGGTCGTCGCCTGGCAGCGGCACGAAAACTATATCTGAAGCCGATCCGGTGAGCCCGATAACTTTTTTGGCTAGTTCCAGGATAGTAAATTCTCTTGGATTACCCAGGTTGACCGGCCCGGTGAAGTCATCCTCGGTGTCCATCAGCCTGACGAAGGCTTCGATCAAATCGTCCACGTAGCAGAAGGAGCGGCTCTGGCTGCCGTCGCCGTAGACGGTAATGGGATCTCCCTTAAGTGCCTGAACTATGAAATTGGAGACCACCCGGCCGTCATCTGGATGCATGCGGGGTCCATAGGTGTTGAAGATACGGGCAATCTTGATCTTCAACTTGTGCTGGCGATAATAATCGAAGAAAAGCGTCTCTGCACAGCGTTTTCCTTCGTCGTAACAGGCCCGAATGCCATGGGGGTTGACATGGCCCCAATATGATTCGGGCTGCGGGTGAACCTGTGGGTCGCCATATACTTCACTAGTCGAAGCTTGCAAAATCTTTGCCTTGATGCGCTTGGCCAGCCCCAGCATATTGATGGCGCCATGTACCGAGGTTTTGGTGGTCTGCACCGGATCGAACTGATAATGGATCGGCGAGGCCGGGCAGGCCAGGTTGTAGATTTCATCAACCTCCAGATAGAGTGGAAAGGTCACGTCATGACGGATCAACTCGAACAATGGATTGTCCAGCAGCTGAAGAATATTCTGTTTGTTTCCGGTAAAAAAATTGTCGATACACAGCACCTCGTGCCCCTGGTCGATCAATTTTTCGCACAGATGGGAACCGAGAAAGCCGGCACCGCCCGTGATGGCAATCCTTTTGTGTGTTGTCATTCTGATTTCTCCAGCAATAGCCTCTTTTTAAATTTCACTCATGCGAAGCAGCGAAACATATACCATTAAAGGTTAAAAGGCAATCGGCCTCTGGTTTGAGCAGGTTGACTATCACAGGGGCCTGCGCAGGTAAAGATCCGGCCAGCAGTCGTTGCCGGTGTGATGGGTCAATCTGACTGCCTCCGTGGCTGGCGCACCGATAGCCCATAGAAAGATTTCATAGTCGGCAGTGTCATGTTCGTGACCACCGCTGCTCGCCCCGTAGACGAGCACATCTCCCGTATTGGCAATCATGGGAAAATATTCGTGGCTGTAGTCGCCCGGGGCATCGAACAGTTTTTCCACCGCCAGAGTTGAGGCATCGACTTTGAAAATGGTGTTCCCCATGTTTCCGCCATCATCGACTTTTACCAGAGATTGGTCTCCCGGTGCCCAAGTCAATTGACACCCATTGCCAGTTTTTTTGACAGATCCTCTACTATCGACCACCGCCGTTGCCCGCAAGGCTCTCCTGAAGGTCACCGCCAGTCTGCCGTCACCATTTACATTTGGTGTTTGCAGCTCTGTTTTAGGTGGCACATCAAGGTTGGAACCCGACTGGAAGACAATTTTTTCTTTGCCGGAAGAGACGTTGATCCTCACCACCTGGTTGGCGTTTCGCTGAAAAAAGACGGCCCTGCCGTCAGCCGACCAGGTGGGTACATTGCCGTCCCTCGCAAGCAGGCGCTCTTCTCCGGATCGCAGGTCAATCATCCAGACATCCCAGGCAAATACATTTCTCTGTGACACCCATGGTTGGTGAGAGCGGGCAAAAACCACCCTGCGGCCGTCTGGGGATATGCGCGGAAAATACTCCGTGTGGGGGTGACTGGTAAGTTGCCTTACACTGCCATCTGGAAAAGATCGCAGATAGATGTCATGGTTGCCAGATCGGTTCGAACTCCAGACCAGAAAACCTTCCAACTGCTTCAACACATCGCTTTGAGTCAATGATACAGAAGCAACTGGCTGACCCTGCCCGGGCGGCACAAGCGAACCACGTTTTTTGACCGCCCTGATCTGATAGACAACAAAGAGGCTGGTGATCACCAGCAGGGCAACAGCTGCCACCCCTGCTCTCCATGATATCCTCCTGGCTGAGCTTGTCTCGAACACGCCTCCTCCTGTTTTCATGATGAAGAGCACAAGTCCGATTCCGCCGAGCAGGTAATCGATTATCTGGCTGAGCACGTGCATGGCCAGCATTACCATAAGAGACATTGAGGCGCTGGCACCAAGCACCGTCAAAGCCAGGGTTCCCCCGGCTTCATAGGTGCCAAACCCCATAAAAGCAGGGACAGGCAGGCTGGCACCGGCTTCGGCACTGATCAAGGCTGGCAATACCCGTGCAACAGAAGTGTTCATTTCCGGAAATTGTGCTGCAACACCTACGAACAAACAGTAGAGACCAAAATATTTAGTGGCGCGAACTCCTACCGATAATCCCAACAAATGTCCAGTGATACCCGCCTTTCGGCTGTCATCGAGGGCCCCCTCGATTCTAGAAAGCAGATTCGAAACTTTGCCGGCAATTCCGCGCTGCAGCCACGCTATCCTGGCAATCACCTTGTTCGCCAAAGCGATTGCCGGATAGAGAAGAAAAATAAGAAACAGTATCAGCAGGACAAGCACCAGTACCGCTCCCGCCATCCAGCTTTGAAAATCACCCCCAACTGCCTGAAGAACAAAAAGTAACGCCATAAGAACACCCAGGGCAATCAGGTCGAACACAAAGGAAATGGCCAGCGATGATACGCAGGATTCGCCACTCACCTTGTACCCCCTGTTAAGCATGGCGATATAGCTCAACTCTCCGAGCCGCGCCGGCAGCATATCCACGAACATGTTACGACTCAGGGTGACCAGGTAGACATGAAACAGCGTTGGCACCACCTCCTCTGAGGTGCTCAAGAGCATCCGGTAACGCAAGGATTGCAGCAGAGTGCGTATCAGTGAGGCCACAAAATAGAGCAGCAGATAGGCGAGAGGAAAAGCGAGCAGAGCATTGATCAGACTTGACCAGAGGGCTGGTTCAGCCGAAGCAAGCGTGAAGTGAATCAGGATACCCAGCAAACCGATGGATATGCCGATCGATATAAGAAGTCTTGAAAACATGATTTACAGGTAACGCGGTCAGAGACTAAACACAACCTTAGACTGGAAACTCAACCAAGTCACCTTCATAGCCGAAAATAATAATAAGATTATCGTTAGTTACAGATAAACCCTAGTAATCCTAGTTCTGGGGAATGATTCACCCCAGTAGAGATTACTAAATAGTTTCCATCCGGAAACGAGCAATTTTCTTCAAGATCGAGGCGTGCGAGAAATTTTACCGCAGGCCGAGTTGATATTCCGAGGATAAAATTTCGAGTACAATGAAGCGCGGACAAAAGGGCCGTTTCCGGATGGAAACTAAATAATAACCTTTGATCCATAGTGTTTGAGACATATGCTTCACAGAATTTAGCAATGATATTAAATGATCAATCAAACTCTACCGCATGGCCTCTAACCATTTAGAAATCTACTTAGAAAATTACCCAGATTCTTATAGCCAGGGCTGGTCAATTAAAACGCACTATCTGAGCCAA
Organism: uncultured delta proteobacterium; assembly: GCA_963759125.1. Taxonomy (GTDB): domain Bacteria; phylum Desulfobacterota; class Desulfobulbia; order Desulfobulbales; family Desulfocapsaceae; genus JABDQA01. Next base: position 575,786 of record CAVWXN010000005.1, on the reverse strand, counting down.
TGAACAAATTAAATAACAAAACAATCCGTTATTTAATTTTCCAAGTTATGGTAGGTAAAAGATGTTTGGCTGGCTCCATGGCTTTAAGATAAGACTGCTGTAATTATCCTAAAACCCATCAATAATGGATTTTCAGAGTAGAGCACCGGTACATGAAACTAACTGAACTTTTCAAGCGACACTCAAGAAAAATAAAATCTCTTGTCCTGCATATTGGTATGCCTAAAACTGGAACCACTGCTATTCAAGGATTCCTCGCACACAATAGGAAAAATTTGATCCAGCAGAAAGTCCTTTATCCAGAATGTGGTGTTCCAGAAAACCAACATACTGCTCTGGTGAAATCTATTGCATCCCCTCTATTTGACTGGGCTCACTTCAATAAAGCGATCGACCAATTTGACGCAAATCAATACGTAGTCGATATTTTAAGGAATTGTGAGATCAATGGATTCAATAAGGTCATTTTAAGCTCTGAGTACTTTTGGGCATCTCCCTCAATGCAAGCAGGACCAGCCTACCATTTACCAAGCCCTGAAAACTTTGACTATATTACTAGTTTTATCCGGTCTTGTCGTGATATCTTTTGTATTTTCGACAAGATAAAGATCGTTGTTTATCTCCGCAGACAAGATGAATGGTTTGACTCTTTCTTTAACCAACAATTAAAAGACGGCTTTCCTATACCTTCTGCGAATGAGCTACTCATTGGGGTAAAAAACTATCTCTTGTATCACGCCAACCTTGCAATCTGGGCTGAGTATTTTGGAAAAGACAATCTAGTCGTTCGTAATTACGACCATCTCCTCGATGGAGATGTAGTAAAAGATTTTATCATAATTGCAGGTATCAATCCCCAATCTCTTAGCCAACCAATGAAAACTCAAGACCTCGTTAATGCAAAACTTTCTAGAAAATCCGCGGCTCTAATGCAAAAAACAATAGATATGAATTTGAACAGAGAACTTCAGGCCCTTCTGAGTCAGGTGCTTCAGGGATTATCGTCAAATCGAATTCCTGTGAAACACAGGAGAGAATACACTCTTTTCGATCCAGATTTTTATTCTTCAGTTCTCGCTTTGTATCACGAGGATAACAAGAAACTTTCTAAAGGCTATATCAACTTAGATTTGACAGAAAGTCTAGAAATGTCTGCCGCCTCCCAAAATGAGAATAATAAATTGAAATCCTTAGAGGATAATATCGAGAATTTGATTGATACACTTCTCAAAGAAATCGAAAGAGCAAATTAAAGATAATCATTGATCAATTTCATATTGCTGATAATCTCTTTTTTATGACTCCATCACCGATCCATTCGCAGAGAATTTCGCTAGTGATTCTGCTGGGGCTCGTCCTCCTCACCAGTTCCTGCACATCGCTGATAACTTCAGTGGCGATCAAGCCGGCGGTATCAAACCTGCAGAAGCAGTCCGATATCAATCTGGTCTGCGAGGGAGCCTCTTCCTATCTGCTGATGATAGACTCACTGATCGAGTCAGATCCCACTAACAAAGAGCTGCTCAAAATCGGTACTCAGTCCTACAGCGGCAGCATCGCTGCGCTTAATTCCTGCGGCGCCCCGCCTGAAAGGCTCAAAACGCTCAGTGAAAAGGCTGGCCGCTATGGCAAAACCCTGCTGTCGACGATGCTGCCAATCGGTGAAGGCAACTCAGAGTTTTTCGATGCTGAACTTAAGAAAAGGTCTGCCGCAGACGCATATTCCCTTTTCTGGGGCAGTTATGGCTGGCTCACCTGGATCGAGCAGCAGCAGGGTTCTCCGGCAGCAATGGCCGATCTGGTGACCATCGAAAAGATAATGGAGCGGCTGCTGGAAATTGATGATACGGTCGAACAGGGCGGTTCACACTTGTTTTTCGGTGTGCTTTACGGATCAAAACCCAAAATGATCGGCGGCGATCCGGAACGCAGCCGTTCCCATTTTGAACGGGCCCTGGAGATCTCCAACCGATCCTTTCTCATGGCCCAGACGCTTTATGCAGCAACCTACAGCCGCATGGTATTCAATCGGGAGCTGCACGACAGCCTGCTCGAGGAAGTCATCGACTTCGAGCTCGATCAGGCCCCTGACAACAGACTCTCAAACCAGATTGCCAAACGACGGGCTGAGGAACTGCTCGAGGAAAACTTTTTTGGCGACTAGCGATTCATTGGCTTAAAATAATCCCTCTCTCAGTCCGCCTTGCCCGCGGGGGGCCGGGGACAGCAGGGGGCTGGAGACACAATTAGTATTGTGTCCCCTCTGGTTGCCGCGACCACACTTAATCTACCAGGCAATGGCTTGCTATTTAGTAGCGTGAATCCATGTTGATGAATATTTTATCTACTATTCATCTCACAACATCCGGAGATTTCACTAATGAAAATAGCCCCCTTGAGTCTTTTGATATTTCTCTGTCTGTTCTTGACTCCTCTTGATCTGCAGGCCAAGCCGAAATACGAATTCAAAATTGCCAGCCTGGCCCCGGAAGGATCGGTCTGGGTCGATTCATTCAAGGAATTCGCTGCTGAAGTTACTGAAAAAACTGGCGGTGAGGTCGGCTTTCGCATTTATCCAGGCGGCATCATGGGGGACGACCGGGCCATGTACCGAAAAATGCGGGTCGGTCAGTTGCACGGCGGCGGTTTTACCATGACGGGAATCGCCGAAGTCGTCGATGATTTCAGAGTAATGGCAATTCCATTTCTCTTCCACTCTTATGAAGAGATGGACAAGGTCAGCGCTGAGCTGCAGCCTCTTTTCAGAAAGCGGTTTTCAGAGAAGGGACTGCATCTGGTGGCCATGACCGAAGTGGGATTTGTCTACACCTTTTCAAACAAGCCGCGGCTCACCATTGCCGACCTGCAGCAGGCCAAAACCTGGGGTCCCACAGACGACCCGCTCACTTCGGCCTTTCTGAAAAACCTCAACATAAGCCCCATCGCCCTGACCATTCCCGATGTGCTCTCCTCCCTTCAGACCGGCTTGATCGACACCGCCTTTAACTCCCTCTACGGATCCATTATTCTCCAATGGTTCACCAAGGCCCCGTACGTCACCGACGCGCCCTATGGCTATGCCTATGGATGCTTTATATTGAGCGGTAAAGCCATCGCCAAGCTATCGGACGCTCAATTGGGCGTCATCGAGGAAGCGGCAGAAAAACACTTCGGTGAGCTGATCCAGAAAACCAGGCAATCGAATGAAGAATCCAGAGCCGTGCTGATTTCCCAGGGAGTCAAATTTGTCGCCACCACCCCCGAGGTATTGGCAACGCTGGAAAAATACCGGGACCAGACCATAGATGAAGTAAAAGGCAAGGCCTTTTCAGAAGAAATCTATCAGACGTTGAATCAAACCCTGGAAGCTCTGCGCAGTGCAAAAGATGGGGATAGCTGAAACCGAAACCGCACCACCTTCCTTCAGACGAATCCTGACCGGCATCATCAAGCTGGAAGAGGTGCTTCTCTCGATCCTTCTGACGGCCATGATAATACTGGCCTGTTATCAAATCGGGCTGCGCTGGTTCACCTCCGGGGGGCTTCCCTGGATTGATCCGCTGCTCAGATACCTGGTGCTCTGGAGCGGTCTTCTGGGAGCGGTCCTGGCCACTGCCAAAGACAACCATATCGCCCTGGATGCCATCGGCTACCTTTTGCACCGCCGACTCAAGCTCTGGGTCCACCTGCTGACCACTGTTTTTTGCGTGGCGGTCAGCTTCTTTCTTTTCAGAGCTACGATACTTTTCATCAGAAGTGAATACGAATTCCCCGTGTCCGGTCTGTTCGGGGTCGAATCCTGGCTCTGGTACCTGGTATTTCCGATTGCCTTCGGCATGATCCTGCTGCATTTCACCATCGATGGTGTGGCCACCGTGTGGGATTTGTTGAAACGAACACGGCCTGACAAGCGATGATAGCGAAACTGATTGCCATTGTCTTTGCCCTGATCGGCACCCCGCTTTTCATCGTCATTGGTGCACTGGCGCTTCTCTCTTTTCATTCCGTCGACATCGACCCCTCGGTTGTCGTCATCGAAATGACCAGACTCGGTGATACGCCCCTGCTGATATCGCTGCCCCTGTTCATCTTCGCCGGCACCATGCTCTCGGAAAGCAGCGCTCCTGAACGTATACTCAAAATATCGAGGCTGCTGCTTGGTTGGCTGCCGGGAGGGCTGGCTGTTATCGCCCTGCTGGTCTGTGCGGTTTTCACCGCCTTTACCGGCGCCTCCGGCGTGACCATCTTCGCACTCGGCGGCCTGCTGCTGCCGGCAATGCTCAAAGACGGCTACAGCGAGCGCTTCTCCATGGGGCTCATCACCTCCTCAGGCAGCCTGGGGCTGCTCTTCCCACCAAGTCTGCCGCTTATTCTCTATGGCGTGATAGCGGAAACCAGGATAGATCATCTGTTTCTGGCCGGCATTATCCCGGGATTTCTTATGCTGATCCTTCTCAGTGTATATGCTGTCAGGTCCGGAGTCGTGCATACCAGAGAGGAACTCGCCGGCCAACATCCGCTGAAAATTCTCAAGGAGACAGCCTGGGAACTGCCGTTGCCCTTCATCATCATTATCGGCATCTATGGCGGGTATCTGGTGGCCGGGGAGGCCGCTGCGGTGACGGCGCTTTATGTGCTGGTCGTTGAAGTTTTCATCTACCGCGATATCAAAATATCCCAGATCCCTAAAATCATGGGCCGGTCAATGACCCTGTTCGGCGGAATTCTCGTCATCCTGGCCGTCTCGATGGCCTCCACCAATTATCTGATTGATCAGGAGGTCCCTGCCAAGCTCTTCACGCTGATCAACACCTACATCGATTCGAAATACACTTTTTTGCTGCTGCTCAATGTCTTTTTGCTGATTGTCGGCTCCATGCTCGATATTTTTTCTGCCCTGGTACTGGTTGTTCCGCTGATCCTGCCGATCGCCGCCGGCTACGATGTCAATCCGATCCATCTGGGAATCATCTTCCTGACCAATCTGCAGATCGGCTATTGTACACCGCCGGTTGGACTTAACCTCTTCCTCGCTTCCTACCGATTCAAACGACCTATTTTTGAGCTCTACCGGGCCTCCCTTCCCTTTCTCGGCCTGCTCATGATAACCCTGGTGCTGATCACCTACTTTCCCTGGTTGAGTCTGGCGCTGGTGGAGTGGTTTGGGTAGGGAATATCGGGAATAACGGGGACACAATACTCATTGTGTCCCCATGCCTTACAGAAATCTATTGACATGTCGAGCGCTTCATTTCATCCTGACCCATGAAGCATAGCTCCAGGCAGCACCACCAACAACAAACAACACAAAAGAAAATCGATCCCAAGAGAGCTCAATGGCGCATATCTTCTTTTTTCTCGGGGCAGTCCTGGCTGGCCTTGCGGTGGCAATTGGAGCCTACAGCGCTCATACTTCAACCTTTGACGAAGTCCAGCTCCTATGGCTTGAAAAAGGAGCCCGCTATCAAATATACCACGCTTTCGGCTTGATCCTGGCAGGGCTTGCCTTGGCGAACAGGCGCAAGTTCAAGACTCTGACCGTAGCCGCCGGATGCTGCTTTATTGGTGGTATTGTCTGTTTTTCAGGAAGCCTTTATGTGATGACGTTCACCCCATTCGAGGCAGGATATATCACCCCTCTAGGCGGGCTGATGTTTCTGCTTGGCTGGGTGTTGCTGGCGCTGGGTGGGCCAGGCGGCAGGTAAGAAGAAAAATGGTCTTTTCGCTCCATCTCTTCGTTCTGGCAGGACATTCTATCCTCGGAATATCTTTTTATATGCCTGTAGTAAAATTTCCTTCCAGGTCTCGATCTTGAGCGAAAATCCTCATTTTTCGTATTATCCTTATATCTTAGAAAACTCTTCTTTTTTCAAAATACCGACATAAGGTAAGTTTCTGTATTTCTGGGCATAATCGAGTCCATAACCGCAAACAAACTCATCGGGAATCTCCCTGCCGCAGAAGTCGATTGGCACCTCTACCTGGCGGCGGGACGGTTTACTCAGAAAGGTACAGATTTTCAGGCTCCGGGGTTTTCGATATCTGATCAGGCCAATTACCTTATTGAAGGTATTGCCGGTATCGATGATATCCTCAACCATCAGCACATCCTTGCCCTCCACCGGTTCATCAAGATCCATCACCACTTTGACGTTGCCGGTGCTGGTGGTGGCATCGCCGTAGCTCGATACGGTCATGAAATCAACGGTCAATGGCAGCTCGATCTGCCGTATCAGATCGGCCATGAACACAAACGAACCACGCAGAAGTCCGATCACCAGCAGATTCAGGTCCGGTTTCTCAGAATAATAATCGTTGATTTGACGCCCAAGGCGGGCGACCGTCTGCTCTATTTCCAGAGCTGAGATGAACTCTTTGTCAATTCCCTGATCCACCATTTTCTTTCCGTCCCCACCGTTTTCATAATCCATCACTTAGCCCTGTCATTACTTTGATATTTCAATTTCAATGAGGTTTCTCATTATATTAAGAGTTTTTTAATTCTCCGGTAATGCCAGCGAGTATCTTGATAAATAAGATTCAAGCCAGGGGGACACAATAAGTATTGTGTCCCCTCACTTTCAAAGTAGCCTGTCATCTTATCCTGAACAACCCCGACAAAACCCATTCCTGTTTCCTGAGCTGGTCCAGCGGATAGAAGCTGCCGCGCCAGGAGATACCACCCTGAACAATGGCGCTCACGGTGGCTCGCATGATGATATAGAGAACTATAAACGGTGTAACCAGCAGCCAGCATAGGGCTCGTTTTTCAACACCGGATGAGATCAGCCCGACACCTATTCCCAAGACTCGAACGGTAATGGCGCCAATAAAAAACCACCGAACCGATCCCTCGCAAAACAAGGCACCCCAATAGGGAAGAACGACAACCAGTCCCAAGGCCAGCAACCCGAGCAGCATGTACCAGAGATTGTAGTTGAAAAAAGCAAAGACATTTTTCATCAGCCCGGATATCAATTCGCTGACCGACAGGTACCATGGCACCTCCACGAATCCCCGGCCATCCATGCACTCCTGACGATAGCCCCCACGCTTGATGAGCTTGCCGAGAAACAGATCGTCGATCACCTGCATGCGGATCTGTTCGTGTTGTCCGATTGTTCGGTAGACATCGGCTCGCACCATGTTGAACGCACCGACACCAACGAAAAATCTGCTCGCTCGAACGAGCGCCCGCCACGGTTTGATCAACCACAAGAGCCCGGCACCGATATCCGCTACGATCGCGTTCAGCAACCCTCCACTGGTGCTGTTTTTAAACACCAGAGCAAGGTGATCAAGATTCTCCTGCTTCATGGCCGTAACCGCTCTGGAAATAGTTGTCGTTTCCAGCACCACATCGGCGTCGGTAAATATCAGGTAATCACCGGTCGCTGCCTCAGCTCCCCGCTGCAGGGCATGGGGTTTTCCAAGCCAGCCCGGAGGCAGATCTTCTATGTCGATCCGCCTGATTTGTGGAAATTCGCCTCTGACCCGGTCGATCACCTCACCGGTCCCATCGGTCGATCGATCGTTCACCACTATGATCTCTAACTGCTCATGCTTCTGGGCGGCCAATGATCGAAGTCCGGCTTCGATCTTCTCCTCTTCGTTGCAGGCCGGCACGATGACAGATACGGTGGTCGCCGAATTCGACTCATAATGCTGGTCATTTAGATCCGCAAGACTGGCGAAGCCGATGCTCAGTTCGACGATCACAATTGCTGTCAAAGACAGGCAAATAATAGAGATTAGAATCATGGGATTTTAGGGAGCAGGCTCAGGTAATCTGCTCTTTTGCAACTTAGTTATGAAGGAGCCTTATTGGATACATTGAAAAATTATGATTTTCGCCCAAGATCAAGGCACATGCGATGATTTTACCGCAGGCATATTGGTCATATGTCGAGGATAAAATTATCGCATGCAACGCAGAGATTGAGCGAAAAGACAATTTTTATCCCTCACATTCGTCCCAGCAGATGGTTGACAATAGCGACTGCAGAAAGCGCCGCCGTTTCGGCCCGCAGAATTTGATCGCCGAGGCTGACCTGCTGCCAGCCGGATGCAAGAGCCTGCTCTGCTTCCTCATCAGAGAATCCTCCTTCCGGGCCGATCATCAAACAGACCGGGGATTCCCTGTCTTTGTCGACTGCTTCTGCCAGGGTTGAACCCTCAGCTTTTTCCCAGAGGAAAATTTTCCTTTGCGAAGAATCGAAGTCCAGGCGCAGCAACTCACCAAAGTTTACTTCTTCTTCGACCCTCATGAAACGCAAGCGGCCGGATTGCTTGCAGGCCTTTTTAACAATAGACATTCGGCGCTGCTGGCGCTGCCTCAATCTTGCCTCATCAAGCCTGCCCTGGCTTCTGCCGGCGGAAAATGGGATGAAACGTTCCACCCCCAGTTCGGTGCATTTTTCCACCAGGAAATCCATCTTCCCGCCTTTCAACTCCCCCTGGCAGAGAGTAACTCCACCCTGTTTCCCCTCCGCAGGCTGTTGCCGAGACTTCAGGCTCACTTCCACCTGTTTACCGAGTTGCTCAATTCTTGCAATGTAAAGCGCCCCGGTACCGTCGAACAGTTCGACGGTTTCTCCCTGCTGAAGCCTCAGAACACGAACCAGATGATGCGATTCCTCCTGATCGAGAATAGCGTGATCGCCGGTCACCGCCCCAGGTAACACAAAAAACCTTCTCATCCCTACTGCTCCGCTGTAGCTGCTTTTTTCAGCAGAAGCGCACACCACTGACCGTCCGTCCGCTTTTCGATCAGCCACAATCCCTTGCCCTCGAAACACTGGGCAATATTTTCGCTCTGCCGGCCGTCAATCAGGCCCGACAACAGAAGCGCCCCCCCATCTCCTGTCACTCTGGCCAGATCGTTTGACAGTTCCAGCAACACGTCATGCACGATGTTGGCGGTGACAAGATCGAAGGTGGCCTTGATCTCTTTCAGATCCCTGCCTGATACTTCCATGCGCTCCAATAGACCGTTGAGAAGGCAGTTCGCCTGGGCTGTTTTTACTGCTTCAGGATCGTTGTCGATACCAACCGCACGGGAAGCACCAAAGAGAAGCGCCGCCATTGACAGGATACCGGTACCGGTGCCGACATCGAGCATGGTGCCGCCCGAGGAGATTGGTTCAGCCTCGCGCAGCAGTTCCAGACAGAGCCGGGTCGTTTCGTGGTGTCCGGTGCCAAAGGCCATGCCCGGATCCATCACAATTACCTGTTCGTCCATGCCTGCCTCATACTGCTCCCAGGTAGGAGCGATCACCAGACCCGGAACGATGGCAAACGGTTTGAAATGAACCTTCCAGGTCTCAGACCAGTCCTGATCTTCGAGAATCTCCACTGATACGGACGGCGATGCACAGGAAAATATCCGGGCCAACTCAGCGCCGTATTCACTGATCTGTGCGGCCAGCAACTCCGCCTCTGCAATAGATACAAGACTCTTTTCCAAAAAGGCCTGAAGTACTGCCGGAGACTCTCTCGGCCCCTCCTCATCAGGTACAGCTGACTCGATCGCTGCACCGTGAACCCCGATGAGAAAATCGCTCAAAGAATCTACCAGTCTCGAATCGAGGTTTATGGTGAATTTCAATATTTTCAATGTGTACGATAGCTTACGGAAATGCCGGGGATACAATACTCATCGTGTCCCCCTTTAACCACCCTATTGCTTAACGCTAAATAAATTGTATTTGATGACGCAGATTATAGCTCTCACACCATCCCTCCAACCGATCTTTTTTCCCTCGTTGTAAGTTCGCCCGCTATAGGAAATTCCAACCTCGTAAACTCGGCAGCGCAGCTTGGCTATTTTTGCCGTAATCTCCGGCTCAAATCCAAATCTGTTCTCAGTAATCGTCAGTCTTTCAATTACTGATTTCCTGAAAACCTTGTAACAGGTTTCCATATCACTAAGGTTAAGATTCGTGAATATATTTGAAATCATGGTGAGAAATCTGTTTCCCGCATAGTGCCAGAAATAAAGAACCCGGTGAGCATCTCCCCCCATGAATCTCGAACCGTATACCACATCAGCTTTACCGGACAATATCGGGGCAAGCAGCTTTGGGTACTCCTCGGGATCATACTCGAGATCAGCGTCCTGGATGATGATGATATCCCCTGTGGCGTATGAAAATCCGGTCCTCAACGCTGCGCCCTTGCCCTGGTTGGTCTGATGATACTTTTTTGTCCCCTTCCTCCAATTTCATTAAGAAAGGATTTGTTTGGTTGCTTGTTAAGATAATAATATCGACCCATATGAAAACGGTTGTTGAAACGAAAACTGAATCAGCCAATACCGCGGCAAATGTTTTGAGCTCACGAATATATGTCCATGAATCGCTCTTTTCACATTGCAATCATAGTGTTAATGAAAGTATGTAGTTTAGTTGTATTATTGATGATGCAGATCACACTTCACAACTTCGAAAATGGTCGTAACATCAGTGTTACAATACAATCATCATGAAGATGTGTACAACGATTATTTAGGAGGTAAATGAACTGATTTGCTCATTCGCAGTAAACTGGATGCCTTTGTGTTAGGGAGACTGCAGCAAGAAAAGCGTTTTCCGCTGCTCCGCGACACGTTTCGCTTTTTTGTTACGCCCCAAAGACGTCATCAGTTCGAAGGAAAGAAGGGGCGCAAAGATAAAATGAGATTTATTGAAATTGTTTTCTATCAGTTGTGTTGTCCCATCGGTGGACGCATCATCAATGAGAATAATCTCTTTTTCCAACGTCAAAGCCACGGCCTCCACCTTGGAGATTAGGCTTTCAAGGGTGGAGATTTCATTGAAAACTGGAATTATTATAGATAATTTTCCATCCATCAGTAGGCATCTCCTCTAAAATGGCTGATAAACACTCTGATATTATTCAATGTTTTTATCTAATCATAAGATGAAAAAAAAATCATACAAATCGTATGACAGAAGAGTCTTACCTGACTATTATTGCCATAATTCCAAGATTCAGTAGTCCAGACTCAGAGATTTGGATCCTTCTCTAATATCAGCGACAACCCACTACTAGTTTAAATGGTATCTAACGCAAAAGTTAAATCATCGATAACAGCCTGCCCCGACTGTGACCTGCTGATCCCGGTCCCGGAAGTTCCGGATGGTCACTATATCGCCTGCGGCCGCTGCGAGGCAACCCTGTCAAAATCGTATGTTGACAGCATCGACCGGGTGCTATCTCTAAGTTTTGCTGGTCTTCTGCTTTATCTGCCGGCCATGTTCCTGCCGCTCATGACCCTCTCCTCTCTTGGTTTGAAGGAAAAGGGCAGCGTCGTGGACACCTGCTTCGGTTTTTATCAAAACGGCTATGTCCTGGTTTCGGTTATCACCTTTGTTACCGCCGTTGTCGTCCCTTTCCTGAAATTTTTTCTGCCCTTTGTAATAGCCCTGAGCATCAAACTGGGGCACAACAGACCCTTCTTGATTCCTCTATTCAAATTCCACAAACATCTCGAAGAATGGGGCATGGTAGAGATATACCTGCTCGGCATCCTTATCACCCTGATCAAGATGGGCGATGTGGCAAGCATCGATTTCAATCTCGGATTCTTCTGTTTTATCGGTCTGGTCCTGCTCTCCATCGCTGTTTCCGTCTGCATGGATCGCCGCCTCTTCTGGTATCATCTTGATCGCACCCCACCATCAGAGACTGACCGGGATATACAGCGGTTCGGCGCCCTCTTGAATGATTCGCCTGAAATGGTCCAGACCGCGGCAAATCTTGGCCTGGTGCGCTGCCACGATTGTGGAAAGCTGGTGAAATTGGAGCATGACGATCAGGAATGCCCCCGCTGCGATTCACCCCTGCATTTTCGTACCAGAGGCTCACTGGGAATAACCTGGGCCTTGGTGATAACCTCGCTGATTCTTTTTTTCCCTGCCAATATTTTGCCGATCATGCGAGTCGATTTTCTGGGGGTGCCGGACCGCTCAACCATACTCGACGGCATCATCTACTTTTTCACGCACGGCTCCATCGGCATCGGCCTGATTATCTTCATCGCCTCCATTCTGGTGCCGCTTTATAAAATCATCGGCCTGGCAATCATTCTATTGTCGATCCGCTCTGGCAAAAACCAAAATTTAAAACAGAAATCGAAAATGTTTCGCTTTATCGAGTTCATCGGCCGCTGGTCGATGCTCGACATTTTTGTTGTCGCCCTGCTGAGTGTCCTTGTCGATTTCGGCTTTTTGACCTCCATACATACGGCACCGGGAGCCACCTATTTCTGTCTGGTGGTGATTGCCACCATGTGCGCCGCAATCGTCTTCGATCCACGAATTCTCTGGGATAGCTGTGATCCTGTAAAACCGGTCAGACCAACCTGAACCTTTGTACGAGGATATTATGGAACATCAACCAGTCGTCAAAAAGAAACGGGGAATCTCACCGGTCTGGATTTTGCCGATTGTTGCCGTCGCCATCTGCGGGTGGCTGCTCTATAAAGGCTATATGGAGTCGGGTATTGACGTCGAGGTCTATTTTTCAGATGCCTCAGGTATCGTCCCGGAGAAGACTCAGGTCATGTCCATGGGCATTCCACTTGGAAAAGTGAAGTCCTTGGAGCCCGACCTCGAAAACCGCAAGGTCAGGGTCGTAATTGAGATGGATAGGTCCACTGAACCCTTTTTGGTGGAAGACCTTAAATTCTGGCTGGTCAAACCAGAGATATCCGCCAAACAGGTACGCGGGCTCGAAACTATTTTGTCCGGCAGTTATATCGCTGTTCAGCGCGGTGACTCAACGACTCCCGGCCGAGTGTTCACGGCCCTTGACAGAACCCCGCCAATGCACAGCGAAACACCGGGGCTGCACATTCAGCTGCGCTCCAAAGAACTGAAATCGATCCAGGAAGGGTCAGCGATCTATTTCAAAAATATACAGATCGGCAATGTAAAGACATTCAGTCTCGAGGAAGATGAGTCCATCTTACTCCAGTGTTTTATCCAGCCGGAATACAGCCGGCTTATCCGCTCCGGCAGTCGATTCTATAATGCGAGCGGGATCACCGTGTCGGGAAAACTGCCGGACGTCAAAATTCGGATGGAATCGGTCTCAGCACTCTTTATCGGCGGCATCGTCGTCTCCACTCCTGACTCGCTGAGAGAAACCCCGCAGGCCCAATCCGGAGACTCGTTTCCCCTCTACGAAGATTTTTTTGCGGCCGAGTACGGCGTGCCAATGAAACTGAAGCTGGCCTCGGGAACCAGCATAAATGAAGGCTCTACCAGAGTCATATACCGCGGCATTGAAGCCGGCATCGTCCAGGAGATATCGATCAACGACGACAGCCGCCGATCCGTGACCGCCCATATCCTGCTGGATCCCCGGGCCGAGATCATCCTGCGTGAAAAAACCAAATTCTGGCTGGTCAAACCGGAGGTGTCGGTCGGCGGTGTTAAAAACCTGGGAACCATTCTCTCGGGACCCTACATCACCTTCGAACCGGGAGACGGTGAATTCAAGGACAGCTTCGAGATTCTCCCCCAGCCACCACTCAACATCCCTCTGGAGCCGGGAACCCTTTTTCGACTCAGCTCAGAAGAAACACCAAAATCAGCGATTGGAGCACCCATCTATTACAAAAAGATGCAGATTGGCGAACTGCTCGGCAGCGAACTGACCATGGACAACAAATCCGTCCTCACTTCAATATACATATACCAACGCTACCAAGAGCTGGTGTCAGATGATGCCGTGTTTATTGAATCCGGAGGGGTATCCATCAATGCCGATCTGTCCGGTTTTTCTTTCAAGATGGAGCCGCTGGTCTCCACTTTTAGAGGCGGCATTGACCTGGTCCTGCCCCCGGTGCGAGCCAGCAAGACCCCAGTAGCCCCAAGCACTGACAAACTCTTTCCTCTCTACCATGACTACAACGCTGCGGTAGAAGATCTGCCTGCGCTGATGCCCGCAGGACTTTACCTCAAGCTGACCACCGAGGATCTTGGTTCGTATCGGGTTGGCACGCCTATTTTATTCAAGAAGATCAAGGTGGGGCAGATCATCGGCTATGAATATTCAAAAGAAGAAAAACTAGTCCGCCTGGCCTGCTTCATTGACGACAAGTATCGTGACCTCATCACCTCGGCATCCAAGTTCTACAACGTCAGTGGTATACGGGTACAGGGCAGTCTTTCGGGAATCTCCGTGGAGACCGAGTCGCTCGAGTCGATCATTGCCGGAGGTATCGGCTTTATAACCGAACCTGGCGGTGGCCCGATTAGAAACGACTACCCGTTTCATATCTTCGAATCGTTATACGCAGCCCAGACCTCAGATCATGTGGAGATCACTGTACAGTTCGAAAATATCGGTCAGCTGAAGAATGGTGCAGAAGTGAAGTATCGAGGGGTTAAAATCGGACGGGTCGAGAAAACTTCTTTCGGCAAGGATCTGAGAACCATCGTCGCCACTCTGAACGTAGAAAAGCGCTATGAAGGCTTTTTCAGAAAAGACACCAAGATCTGGCTTTCCCGGCCTACCATTAAGCTGAACAAGATCGAAAATATTGAAAGTCTGTTCGGTCTTTCGGTGATCATCGAACCGGGCAGCGGTATATTAAAAACTGAGTTCAAAGGGCTTGTCAGACCGCCCCATCCGTTTTTCACCTCATTTCAGGGGCTGGGGCTGATCCTGGAAACCAATCAGCTCAACTCGCTCGATATCGGTTCGCCCGTCTATTATCGGCGGGTAAAGGTCGGTGAAGTAACCGGCTACGACCTGGCCTACAATTTCAAGGATGTGCTGGTTTACATCACCATCGAACAGCGTTATGCACCCCTGATCCGTAAAAACACCAAATTCTGGAATGCCTCAGGTGTCAAGGTGACCGGCGGGGTCTTCTCGGGCATCACAGTCTCCACCCAATCGGTCGAAGCCCTCATGGCCGGGGGCATCGCCCTGGCAACTCCGGGCAAAGGCGAGATGGGCGGCAGGGTCGAGACCGGATATCGTTTCACCCTCCATGAAAAAGCCGAGGAAGGCTGGCTTGACTGGAGTCCCGAGATATTTGTGGTTGAGGAGGAGAAAAGAAAGCCGACCCGCTGATCAGCGCAAATTATGAGGTCAGAAACCCGGGGTCACAATACTTATCGTGTCCCCATTAAATCATTTCCCGGTTCTTCACTTCCTCCTCAACATCGACCACCAGCTCCCGCATGGTTTCGAGCAGTACATAGACAACCGGAACGAGCATGGTGGAGATGAACGTTGCAGCAATCATCCCACCAAGCACGATCACACCGATGGATTTCATTGTCATTGCTCCGGCACCGGAAGCCACCGCCAGGGGTATGACGCCAAAGACAAAGGAGAGAATGGTCATCATGATGGCCCTGAAACGCGCTTTGGCGGCATGCAGAGCCGCCTCCTTGATCGGCACCCCCTGCTCGCGCTGCTCCTTGGCCACCTCGACAATCAGGATGGCGTTTTTGGACGACAGACCGATCAGCAGAACCAGACCAATCTGGGCGAACAGGTTGTTATCGAGGCCGGCCAGATTCTGACCGATAAGCGCACCGAGCATGACCAGGGGTACGGAAATCATGATCATGATCGGCAGCACCCAGCTCTCATATTGAGCGGCAAGTACCAGGTAGACGACTATCAGGGCAAAGGCGAATACATAGATTTTTGAGTTCCCCGCCAGTCGCTCCTGGTACGACATTCCCGACCACTCGAAACCATAGGCGTTGGTCTCCGGCAGCACTTTGGCAGCGACCTCCTCCATGGCGTTCATCGCCTGACCGGAACTGTAGCCCGGGGCCGCGGAACCATTTATGGTGATCGACCGGTACATGTTGTAGTGCGAGAGATCAGAGGGCCCAATCGTCTTTTCCAGAGTTACCAGGGCGGAAACCGGCACCATGCCGCCATCGCGGTTTCTGACATAGAGGTCTGAAATATCTTTGATCTCGCTCCGAAACGCTTTGTCGGCCTGCACGTAAACCCGAAACACCTTACCGAACTTATTGAAATCATTGATATAAAATGATCCCAGGTAGGTCTGCAGGGTGACAAATAGCTCGGCGAGATCGACCCCCAGAGCCGCGGCTTTCAACCGATCGATATCGATGGTCACGAACGGATAGTTCGGGGCATAGGTCGTATAGGCCAGGCCGATGCGCGGATCCTGGTTGGCCTCGGCGATCAGCTGACCGGCGTAGTTGACGAAGGTGTTGAGGTCACCCGAGAGGTAATCCTGAAGACGGAAATCAAAGCCGCCGACCGTGCCGATGCCGGGTATACCAGGGAGATTGAAGGCAACGACATTGGCGTCAGAAATCACTGCACTCTGGGCATTGACCTTTTTGATGATCGAATCGGCATCCATCCCCGGTGCGGTTCGCTCACTCCAGTGGGTCAGGGACACAAAGCCGGCCCCGGCGCTGGAGTCAAGCGTCGAGCTGAGCAGATTGTAGCCGTCAATAAGAACCAGATCCTTGACCCCGTCGACACCCTTGATTATCTCTTCAACCTCGGCCCGGACCGCGCTTGTCTGGCTCAACGCCGTTCCCGGTTTGAGGTTGAACATCACCATGAACGCCCCCTTGTCCTCTTCGGGGACAAAGCCGGTCGGAGTGATTTTGAAAACCCACCAGGTGGCGACCAGCAGACCGATAAAGACCAGAACCACAAGGTATCTGACCTTGATCAGAAATGTCACCAGAGCCGTATAGCCTCTGGTCAGCCAGTCAAAAAACTGATCGAATTTTCGAAACAGTATGAATTTTCCCTTACCTTCCTCAAATCTCCTGATGACAATTGCCGACAAGGCCGGAGAAAGCGTCATCGCATTGAGCGAGGAGATCAATACGGCGAAGGAGATGGTCAGCGAGAACTGACGATAGACGCTGCCGGTCAACCCCGGCATCATCGAGACCGGCACGAATACCGCCACCAGAACCAGTGTTGTCGCAATGATAGGCCCAATAAGCTGCAGCATTGCTTTTTTAACCACCTGCGGGATGGTCAACTCCTTATCCTTGTTCATGATGTTCTCGACGTTTTCCACCACCAGGATCACGTCGTCAACCACGATACCAATGGCCAGGATGAGACCGAACAGGGTCAGGAAGTTAATCGAGAACCCGGCTGCCAGCATGACTCCGAAAGTGCCCACCAGCGACACCGGAATAGCTACCGCCGCAATAATTGTCGGTCGCCATGAGCCCAGAAAGATGAAGACAATCAGGATGACAAGTCCAACGGCAATAACGAGATTCTGAACCACATTGTCGATGGCCACATCGACGAACAGGGTCGTATCGTAAGGTATTGAGTATTCGATCCCGTCCGGAAAGCGTTGGCTCAACTCCTCCATTTTCGCCACTGCCTTTTTCTTGATATCCAGGGCATTGGCGCCGGGGAGCTGGTAAATTGCAACCGAGGCGGCAGGTTTCTGGTTTACCCGGGCATTCCAGTCATATTTCTCAGCCCCTAATTCGATGGTCGCCACATCGCGCAGATATACCAGGGTACCGTCGCTACGTTGATTTAT
Organism: uncultured delta proteobacterium; assembly: GCA_963759125.1. Taxonomy (GTDB): domain Bacteria; phylum Desulfobacterota; class Desulfobulbia; order Desulfobulbales; family Desulfocapsaceae; genus JABDQA01. Next base: position 558,244 of record CAVWXN010000005.1, on the reverse strand, counting down.
GATTATGTCTTCGAACTCTTTAACATCATTGAGCTGCCCCCGGGTGGTCAGGGTAAACTGGATCTGCTGGTCGTCGTAGGTCGGCGGCGCGCCCAGTCTGCCAAGGGCCGCCTGCCGGTTCTGGGACTGCACGGCGCTGATGATATCATTGGGGCTCATACCCATCGACTTTATCCGGTCGGGATCGAGCCAGATACGCATCGAATATTTTTTTTCACCAAGGGCCTCAGCTTTGCCCACCCCGGGAATCCTGCGCAGTTCATCGAGGATATTGATGGTGACGTAGTTGCTCAGAAACCCTTCGTCGAATCGTTCGTCTCCGGTAAGGGCAATGAAACAGACGATGGAAGGAGACTGTTTGTCGACAATCACTCCCTGCTGGCGCACTTCGCTCGGCAGCTGCGGGGTCGCCATGGATACTTTGTTCTGTACATCCACCGCCGCGATGTCCAGGCTGTAGCCCGGTTCAAAAAATACACTGATGCTCGAGGTACCGGCGCTGGTGCTCGAGCTGGTCATATAGATCATACCCTGCACGCCGTTGATACGATCCTCCAGCGGACGAGTCACCGACTCTTCCACACTGAATGCATTGGCCCCGACATAGGTGGCAGAAACCAGCACCGTCGGCGGCGCCACCTCGGGATATTCCTGGATTGGCAGAATGAATATGGAAACGGTACCCGCCAGCACAATCAACAGCGAGATGACCATCGCGAAGATGGGTCTTTTGATAAAGAAAATCGAAAACATAATCAGGCCCCTGTATCCATCATACCCTGTTTCTGGAGGGTAGCTTTGACCCCCTTGGTGTCGGTAACGTCTGTTGGATCAAGCGGTACTCCCTGCCGCAGCTTGGCGAACCCGGAGATGATAATTTTTTCGCCCCCTTCAAGTCCTTCGACCACGAGCATATAGTAGCGGCTCTGGTAACCGCTTTTGATGTCGACCCGTTTGGCACTATTGTTTTCGTCTAAAACGTAGACATAGCTGCCCTGCTGATCTTCCTGGACCACGCCGGGAGGTATCAGAATGAACGAAGCCTGATCGGTGATCATCACTTCAACGTAGACAAAGGTTCCCTCGAGCAACGAGTGATCGTCATTGGCGACTTGTGCCCGCATGGAGATGGTCCCGGTGGTATTGTCGACCCGGTTGTCGGAAAAATCGACTTTTCCCTTCAAAGGCTCCCGCTGTACCAGCCCCTGCTTGTCCTCTGAAACAGCGACCATGGCAGGCATTTGATCCTGGGACTTGTGAACCCTCATGGCCTGAAACTGGGATTCGGTGGGATTGAAATAGGCGTACATCGGGTTGTCCGAAACGATGGTCGTCAATACGGTCTGTTCGCCATAGCCGACAATATTGCCGACATCGACCATCTTGCGGCTGACTCTGCCTGAAATTGGTGCGGTCACTTCGGTATAACTCAGATTGAGTTCCGCGTCCTGGATCGATGCTTCATTGGCCTTGATCGCGGCAATCAGCTCACCTTCCCGCGCCTCGTACTGCTCCAGCTGGGCGCGGGGAGCAAGATCTTCGGCCACCAGAGGTTTATAGCGCTCGACATCGGCGCGGGCCAGCTTCAGACTGGCCTGGTTCATCTGAAGCTGCGCCTGGGCCTGGGCAAGGGCCGCCTCATAGGTATCTTTTTCGATCACAAAAAGAGTGTCGCCCTCTTCTACATAATCACCCTCGGTAAACAGCACCTGATCCAGCCTGCCTGCTATCCGTGCCCGGACCTCAACCCGTTTTGTCGCTTCTGTTCTCCCCGTGAAACTGATCCACAACGGCACCGACTCATCATTTACGGTAATAACCTCGACCGACAATGGCGGGGGAGCTTTTTTCTCGACTGCAGCTTCTTCTTTTTTGTCCTCGCTGCAGGAGGAGATGAAAAGACTTAGAGCGAAGCATACAAGGGTGAACAGTCTAAACATGGCAGTGTCCTTTTCTGGTCAATGATCATAGTTCCCTTAAGCTTGGGGAGGAGGCGATGTATTAAATGTCAATAATCGTTATGCTGATAAAAACAAGCTGTTATTGCGTGTATTGTGGTATTAATTGTAATCTAAATGATTTATTTTCCTATTCACAATCGACTATTTACCCAGATATATAAGAACGCTTCTAAATGAGAGGAATCTGGAATGTGTAATTTTTTTGTCAGGCTTCTTTTAACTGTCTGCCTGTTCTGTTTTTTACCTGTCCACATCAGTCAGGCTGAGACCCAGCAGCTCACCCTTGATGACTGCATCGAGATCGCCCTGGAAAACAATCCCCAGATCGAGATTGCCAGGCAACAATACCTGGCTAACAAAGGTGTCCTTACCCAGGCCAAGTCCTTTTATTGGCCGCACTTCTCGGGCGGAGTCGGTTACGGACGTCAATATATCGATACCTCCAATCAGTCCATTGATACCCGGAGCCAGATTGATGAGGACAACGTCGCCTCCGGACTGCTGCAGGCGTCGCAGCTGATTTTCGACTTTGGCAAGACCACCGGCCTGATCGATGCCAGCTCGTTCAACCTGTCCGCTTCGGCAGAGAACCTGGCCCAGACCTACCATGACCTGGTCTTCAGCGTAAAGAGCAGCTTCTACTCGGTGCTAGAAAGCAAACGGCTCATTGGCGTCGCCGAGCAGGCCGTTTCCAACTTTGAGCAACAGCTCTATCGGGCTCAGAGATTCTACGAGTCTGGTGTACGGACGAAAATCGACGTGACCAATGCCGAGGTCAATCTTGCGAACCAGAAATTGAACCTGTTGCGGGCCAACGCCAACTATAAGACTACCTTGGTACGCCTCGAGCAAATTATCGGCCTGGCACCTAACAACAGAGATTACGAGCCGGTAAGCAGTGAGCCGCCACTCGAGGAGCTTGCCTCTCAGAAACCGGAAATGGCCGATTCACTGGACACCTTGCTGCAGACTGCGGAAGAAAGCAGGCCCGGACTCAAACAGTTCGAATTTCTGATCCAGGCCGCTGAAGCCTCAGTCACCCAGGCCAAAGGCGACTACTGGCCGACCATCGATGCGGTTGGCGGTTATAACCAGTTCGAAACGGATCTGCCCAGTCTCTCAGACCAATGGCAGATCACCGCCCGGCTCAACTGGGAGTTCTTTTCCGGATTTGAAACCGAGGGCAAGGTGGCCGAAGCATCTGCTCAACTGCGAGAGGTTAAGGCCGGTCTGCGTGATTTTCAGCTCGAAGTCACCAGCGACGTCACCGACAGTTATCTGCGAGCGGACGAGAATCGTGAAGGCGTCGATATTGCCGACCAGACCGTCGAGCTTGCTGAAGAGAACCTGCGCCTGGCAGAGGGACGCTACAAGGCAGGGATCGGCGATCTGCTCGAATTCAATGACGCCCAGCTGCTCTACACCCAGAACCAGTCAAACCTGGTTATCACCTACTATAACTATCTCACCGCCCTGGCCCGAATCGACCGGGCTGTCGGCGTCACGCCGGAGCTCGTCGATTATGACATGACCGTTATGCCCGCTGAACAGTAAGGTTCGTGTGACCGTCGGATATAAGATTGCCAGTGGGTTAAAATGCATTAGTGTTATCCAAAATCCCGATTACAGGCAAAATTTTTATTGACACACCATCTTTTTATCAACACTATGAGCGGCCAGAATAGTCTATGTCCGATCACCCGTCTCATCATCTGGTATATGGCACCCTGAACGACTTCCTCACCGGCGAAGAGCTGGTCGATACCGATGATGAGCGCATTCGGCAGCAGATCAGCCGGCTCATGGTGGAAGAACGAGGCTATAAGCGGGAAGAATTACTGCCGAGATTATGCATCGAAACTCTGTTTACCCGTAATTTCGTCACCTCGACCATCGATCTGACGGTAGAATTGGCCCACAAGCAGATCATGATTATCCGCTACGGCCCCGGCTCACTGGTGAGCCGTGAACGTTCGGCTCTGGCTGCTGCCAGAGTGCTCAACGAGGACTACAGAATTCCGCTTGCGGTGGTGACCAATGGCAGGGATGCGCTGCTGCTCGACACCATCACGACCAAAGTGCTCGAGCAGGGCATGCAGGCTATTCCGGATCGACAGAAGGCTCTTGAGATGCTTCCCTCTCTGATCTTTCTGCCGCCCCAGGACCAGGAGAAACGGCTGCGGGAAAAACGGATTCTCAACGCCTTCGACCTGGAACGCTGTTGTATAGGAATATAATTTAATCAGGAGTTGCCCTTATGACATCAGAAACCGACAACTGGAGTAAATCGAGCTGGAAAGAGTTCACCGCCCATCAGCAACCAAACTGGCCCGATGAAGCTGCCGTCAACAAGGTTCTGAACGAGCTGAAAACCCTGCCCCCCCTCGTCTTTGCAGGTGAAATCAGATCTCTCAAGGCATTGCTCGCCAAGGCGGTTGAAGGCGACGCTTTTCTGCTCCAGGGCGGCGATTGTTCTGAAAATTTCTCCCATGTCACCGCCCCCAGGATCAGAGAAACGCTCAAGGTTCTACTGCAGATGGCAGTTACGCTTACTTACGCCGGCGGTGTACCAGTCATTAAGGTTGGCCGTATTGCCGGCCAGTTTGCCAAGCCCCGCTCGTCCGCTACCGAAACCATCGGAGATCTGACGCTGCCATCCTATCGCGGCGACATGGTTAACGCCGCTGAACCCTCGCTGGAGGCCCGGCTGCCAAACCCAAAACGGATGCTCAAGGGCTACAACATGGCCGCCTCGACCCTGAACCTGCTACGGGCCTATACCCGGGGGGGATTTGCTGCTCTGCATCGGGTGCAGGCCTGGAATCAGGAGTTCGTCCTGCAATCTCCGATGGGCCGCACCTATGAACGTATGGCCGGACAAATCGATCAGGCCATCCGTTTCATGGAGACCATCGGCATTTCGATGGATACGCCGCAGATCAATCAGGCTCAGGTCTTCACCTCGCATGAAGCGCTGCTGCTCGGCTACGAACAGGCCCTGACCCGGATCGACTCCACCACCGGGGACTGTTACGACTGTTCCGCCCACCTGCTCTGGATCGGCGAGCGGACTCGACAGGTTGACGGCGCCCATGTCGAATTTCTGCGTGGCGTACTCAATCCCATCGGCGTCAAAGTTGGCCCGGATTACGATCTCGACAATATCAAAGAACTCGTGGAAATTCTCAATCCGGAAAACGAACCCGGGCGCCTGACCTTGATTACCAGATTCGGAAAAGACAAGATAGAGAAGATGCTGCCCCCGCTGCTCAGGGAATTGAAGCGCGAAGGACGTCATATCGTCTGGAGCTGCGATCCGATGCACGCCAATACCATTACCGCCGCAGGAGGACGTAAAACCAGGAACTTTTCGGATATTCTCTCTGAAGTCACGAGCTTTTTCGAAACCCATTGGGCCGAAGATACCGTTCCCGGAGGCGTCCATTTCGAACTCACCGGTGAGAATGTGACGGAATGTATCGGCGGCGCCAGAGATATCGAGGACAAAGATCTTGATATCAATTACGAGACCACCTGCGATCCGCGACTTAACGCGGAACAGAGCCTCGAGGTAGCCTTTCAGATAGCCGAAATGATACGGTCCTGACACAGCCGTCCCGACCGGGGTCTCAGCTTGATCCCGGTCGCCCCCTCTCCCTTTCGCACTGCTGCATTGCTGTCCTTGCGACTCATTACATTTTAGTAATATTAGCCGATACATCTTGACCCTGTCCTTTAGCCGCTTACATTCTAGGGCAGAGTGCACAGATTAAAGCTATCTAAAATTAAGGAGCTCCATAGTGATGAAAACCAGACAGATCCATCTGCGAGTGATTCTAATCGCAGTCTCAATTCTGTTGTTAGCCCCCTTTGTGGTCCGGGCAGACAACTCGCAGGATATTGAACTGCTCGACCGCTCGGCCAAGGCCTTTACCCGGGTGGTCAAAGACGTCAAACCGGCGGTTGTCCACATTGCCGTGACCAGCACGGTCGAAACCAATTCTGAGTACGAACAGTTTTTTAATAATCCGTTTTTTGAAAGGTTCTTCGGTCCCGAATATCGTTTTCAGGATCCTCAGCGACGCAAAAGACAGCAGCAGGGTGCCGGGTCGGGTTTCATCATCGACAAGGAAGGTCACATACTCACCAACAATCACGTGGTTGAAAAGGCAGATAAGATAACCGTCACCCTGAATGACAACTCTGTCGTCGAAGCCACGCTGATCGGTAGCGATCCCAAATCTGATGTGGCCCTGATCAAGATCGTTGTCGATCACGATCTGCCGGTGGTCGAACTGGGTGACAGTGCGGCCTTGGAAGTTGGCGAATGGGTAATAGCCATCGGCAATCCATTCGGCCTGAGCCAGACCGTCACGGTTGGCGTGGTGAGCGCCACAGGAAGAAGCCGGGTCGGCATCAACGAATACGAGAATTTCATCCAGACCGACGCGGCGATCAATCCCGGCAATTCCGGCGGACCGCTGCTCAACATTCACGGTCAAGTGGTTGGCATAAATTCGGCCCTTTACAGTAGAACCGGCGGCTACATGGGCATCGGCTTTGCGATTCCGATCAACATGGCCAAGTTCATCAACGAGCAGCTGATGGACAACGGTAAAGTAACCAGAGGTTATCTTGGCGTCGGCATCCAGGATGTGGACGAGGCTCTGGCAGAATCATTTGGCCTTGAAAAGGCCGGTGGTGTGCTGATTACCGATGTCCAGGATGACACCCCGGCCAGCAAGGCCGGCGTTAAAGACCAGGATGTCCTGGTCAAACTCAATGGCATTGAGCTGCAGGACACCCAGGATCTGCGCAACCGTATTGCTCAGACCATTCCGGGAACTACGGTGGTCCTCGATATCATCAGAGACGGAAAACCGGTTGAGCTGAAAGTCAAAATCGGTGAACAACCGGCCGATTTCGGCATCGCTGCCCAGGGTAGTTCCGATCAGAATCCTCTTTCCTCTTTTGGACTGGTGGTCCAGGAACTGACGCCCGATCTTGCCGAGCAGCTTGGCTATAAGGGCCGGCAGGGTCTGGTCATCAGCGAAGTCGAGCCGGGCAGCCCGGCAGCGGAGATCGGCCTCAAATCGGGCTTTCTGATCGAAGAAGTGCAAAAGGTAAGGGTAACCAGCCTTGAAGAACTGCGGCAGGTCATGGAGCAGAGCGGCGCTTCGGACCGCGTTCTGTTGCGTGTCCGGGTTGGTCAGAACAGCCGTTATGTGGTGCTGAAGAACAATTAACGTCCAACTGAAAACGGCGATTATCCCTTAACTCTTCGTTGCGCTCTGAATTATTTCCTCGGCCCAAATTTATAGGCCTGCGGTAAAATTCTTGGCGCGCCTCGATTTAAGGAATAATGACTCGTTTCAGCACGAACGTTAACAACATTGTTTCCAGGCCAGCCCTGGATTTAAAGATAAAAGCCGGGCGGTGCTCTACCCGTCCGGCTTCCTATTCCCGCCTTAGTCTTCATCTGGAAAACAGATTCTCCGCACGTCTTCGAAGGTCTTGACAAACAAGGCGGTTATCCCTTCCCGGATATGTTCGGGCAGCAGCTCATAGTCCTCCTTATTGTCGGCCGGCAGAATCACCTGCTTGAGTTTTGCTCTGGTTGCCGCGATCAATTTCTCCTTGACTCCGCCTATGGGCATTACCATGCCGGTCAAGCTCAGTTCCCCGGTCATAGCCGTATCGGCGATGATCGCTCTATTCGTTGCCAGGGAGTAAAGGGCGCAAGCCATGGTTATGCCGGCCGAAGGCCCGTCTTTAGGGGTAGCGCCCGCCGGGACGTGGAGATGAATGAAATTTTTCCTGAAGAACTCGTTCTTGGGGTCTTTATTGGCGAGCAGAGAACGAATATAGCTGTAGGCAATCTCTGAAGACTCCACCATCACCTGGCCGAGCTGCCCGGTCTGTTTGAATCCGGGGTTGCCGGTCATGACCCCGGCCGCTTCGATATACAGAGTGGTTCCGCCCAGGCTGGTGTAGGCCAGCCCGGTGATGACCCCGACCCGGGGCCTGGAGAAGATCTTTTCATCGGAAAACACCCTTTTGCCAAGCAGGTCGGGCAAATCACTCTTCTTGATCGTCACCTTTCGACTGGGATCGCTGACCAGTTCCTTGGCAACCTTACGCAGGATTTTCTTGATTCGATTCTCCAGATTCCTGACTCCGGCCTCCCGGGCATAGCCTTCGGCGATCTCCCGCAGCACCGGTTTGCCGATACTCACCTGACTCTTGGTCAGGCCATGATGTTTGAGCTGCTTGGGCAGCAGGTGGCGCCGGGCAATCTCGACCTTTTCTGCCTGGATATAGCCAGGCAGGCTGATTACTTCCATGCGGTCGATCAGCGGGCTGGGAATCGTTTCCATCTGATTGGCGGTGCAGATAAACAATACCTTGGAAAGATCGAAGCGCACATCCAGGTAATGATCGAGAAAATCCCTATTCTGCTCCGGATCGAGTACCTCCAGCAGGGCCGAAGCCGGATCCCCTCTGAAGCTGGCGCCGATCTTGTCTATCTCGTCGAGCATGATGAGCGGATTGGCGGTCTTACAGGTCTTGATGGCCTGAATGAATTTACCCGGAAGGGCGCCGATGTAGGTCCTTCGATGCCCCTTGATTTCCGCTTCGTCACGCATGCCGCCCAGCGAAAATCTGAAAAATTCCCGGCCGAGACTGCGGGCAATCGACTGGCCGACCGAGGTTTTACCGACACCCGGCGGACCGATCAACAGGATAATTGAGCCTGACAGGTCACCCTTGACAATGCCGACCGATATCAACTCCAGAATTCGCTCCTTGACTTCTTCCAGTCCGTAGTGGTCGCGATTGAGAATACGTTCGGCTTTGGCGATGTCGTAGTTGTCTTCGGTATACACCCCCCAGGGCAACACCGTCAGCCAGTCCAGATAGGCCCGGGTAACATTGAATTCAGCCGACGAGGGTTCGAGGAGCTTGAGTTTTTCGAGCTCCTCATCGATGCGCTCTTTGGCCTCCTCGGACGGGGTGAGTTTTTTCAGCCGTTTTTCAAATTTTTCGACTTCGCTTTCGGTGTCATCCTTGGCAATGCCCAGCTCATGCTTGATCTCTTTGAGCTGCTGCTTGAGGAAAAATTCTCTCTGCTGTTTGGAAAGACGCTCTTCGATCCGTTTGGAGATATCGGCCTTGATCTTGGAAATCTCGATTTCCTTTTTCAGCAGAATCAGTACCCGCTCCAGGCGCTTTTGAATAGAGGCGGTTTCCAGTATCTCCTGCAGCTCTGAACCCGACGAGGTGGTCATCGATGCGGCAAAATCGGCCAGGGCGCTGGGATCGCTGACGTTGATGCGATCCAGCAGAAGCCCGAGCCCTTCCTTGAACAGCGGGTTGAGGGTGACCAGTTCTTTGATGCAGTCGATAATGGCCACTGAATAGGCTTTTATTTCATCGCTGGATTCACCCTTCTCCTCCGGAATATATTTGACCAGTGCTTTGAAAATAGGCTGCTGGCGGATCAGTTCCCTGACCTCGAATCGTTCCAGGGCCTGGGCTACCAGCTGCAGCGGCTGCCCCTGGCTCGGGGGAGATACCTGAACTACCTTGGCAGCTACACCGATGGTATGGAAATCATCAATTGACTGCGGTGCTTCGGAGACGCTGCTGTCTGTCTGTTTCACCAGCAACATACCCAGGTGGATGACCAGTCCTTTTTCCTGGGCCTGGAGAATCATCTGTTGAATGCGGGGATCCTCTACCATGATCGGACCCATCATCTTGGGAAACATCGGCCGGTCGTAGAGCGGGATGATCATAAGCGATTCGGGTAGAACGTCCTGGGCCGGCAGCAGCTTCTGCGCTTCCTGTTCTTCGTTCTCCTGTTCCAATTCTACATCGCCGTCCTGGGTAACAATGGTTGGTTTATCTGCCATGAATTACGCTCCTTATTCACTTTGATTTAGGTCCATAATAGCTCGATTATAAATGAAAATTGTATGACTGAAACAGAAATTGGCAACCGGCAGATACACTGATTTTGTCCACTACCTGATCCTGTGCGGCAAGGCACCGTACTAAGCCGACTCAAAACACACGGCAAGTCAGGTCAGTCGAAACACAAATCCGTATTTAAAAGTCTTCTTTTTTAGAAACGTCTTCTCTTCATTTAGTCAGACCGATCAGAAAAATGATGACCAGTACCGCGATGAAGATAATGCCAACGGTGAAGCTGGAGTTGTCGTCTTCCTGATGGTGGTGGTGAGTATCCATAATTCCCTCCCTGCTATTCAGATTCTTCTTCCGCCGTTTCACTCTTGTCTTCAGAAACACTTGGAGCTGCCGCTTCATCCCCGAGGTGTTGATCCTCGACTCTAGTCTCCGGTTTTCTACCCAGCACCCTTGAATCATAGGCTTCTATCATGATAAAGGTGGCCATCGGCTGGGTAATGAGAAAGGCAAACCAGAGCGAGGACCCCAGAGACATAATTGCCACATAGATGATCACCACGATGATGTGATCGCTCACCGGAGCCTTGACAGCCGCCTGCCACGATGCCTTGAGGGCATCGAAGAGGCCCAGTTCCTGATCTACCATGAAGGGCAGCAGGTAAAATGCGGCAAAGGAAATAAAGGCAATTACCGCAAAACCGGGCAGCACCAGCAGGGAAAAGCCGATGAACGCCGCCACTGCTGCCAGGATCGAAAGGACAAAAAGAGGAAAAAACAGCCGCATCTGGGAAAACAGATCGCCGACCTCCGGTTTTCGATCGTCATTAACCACCTGCATCAGCGCATTCACATATCCGGCCGTGGTGACCGGCGCCAGAATGCCCAGGGTAATGATGATCAACACGAGCTGGACAAAAGTTATCAGCAGCAACGGCCCTATATGGTTCAGGGTATTATGCCAGCTTCTGACGATCAGATCCTTGAAATCCATGGTCGTTTCCCCCTCATCAATCTAAGTTTTCAAGAAATTCATGAATCGAGGCAACCCCAAGCCTCTCAATCCGGGTGCGGCCGGTGAAACGGTCGAAATTGGTCTTGGGCACGATGATGCGAGAAAAGCCGAGCCGCTCGGCTTCTCGGATTCTCAATTCGATATTGGCAACCGCGCGTATTTCTCCTGCCAACCCCACCTCGCCGCAGACGGCCGTGTCGGGAGCCACCGGTTTTTCAAGCATCGATGAGCTCAGCGCACAGATGACCGCGAGATCCAGCGCCGGTTCGTCGATACGAATTCCACCGGCAATGTTGAGAAAAATATCATGCCCATAGAGATCCATTCCGGCCTTCTTCTCGAGGATTGCACAAAGTAGTGACAGGCGCTGGGGATCGGCGCCGATTGCCGTTCTCCTGGCCGTTCCGAGATTGGTGGGACTGACCAAGGCCTGCACCTCGACGAGAATTGGCCGGGTTCCCTCCATCGAGGCCAGCACTACTGAACCGGCTACATCAAGCGGCCTCTCGGCCAGAAAAATCTCCGACGGGTTGGTCACCTGTACCAGCCCCTGCTCTTTCATTTCGAACACCCCGATTTCGTTGGTGGAACCGAACCGGTTCTTTACCGTTCTCAATATTCTATAGACATGGTTGCGATCCCCTTCGAAATATAGGACCGTATCAACCATATGCTCAAGCATCCTCGGACCGGCAAGGGTTCCTTCCTTGGTCACATGGCCGACCAGAACCACCGGTATATTCTCCTGCTTGGCCATTTCCACGAGCCGGGCCGATGACTCCCGTACCTGGGTAATCGAGCCGGCAGCCGACGGGTGATCAGCAGAAGTGAGGGTCTGGATGGAATCAACGGCCAGCAGCGCCGGCTTCATCTCCCTGGCCATGGCCAGTATCGCCTCAACAGAACTCTCTGTTGCCAGATAATGATTGTCGTGCAATGCCCCCAGTCGCTTGGCCCTGATGCCTATCTGGTGGGCAGATTCCTCCCCGGATACATAGAGTACTCTGGAGCCCTGAGAGGCGAGTGCAGAAAGCATATGAAGCAGCAGGGTCGATTTACCGATTCCCGGGTCCCCACCGATGAGTATTACCGCTCCCGGGACAATCCCTCCCCCGAGAACCCGGTCGAGCTCTTCGATGTTGGTGACCACTCTGGCCAGGTTTTGCTCAGCCGGTCTGCTCAGCGGCTGAGGGGTAGCAAAATCGACAGGTTTTGCTGCGTCTGTCGTCGGTGCCCGCCGCTCGACCAGGCTGTCCCACTGACCGCAATCGGGACAGCGCCCCAGCCACTTGACGCTGACAAAGCCGCATTCTGTACAGGTAAACTGTTTATTACTTCTGGTCTTTTTTACCGCCATAATAGTGACTGTGGTAAATTGCCCTTTACTCGCTGGGCTCCGTGCCTATTTTAAGACTACTTTGAATAATCGGTAATTTTTTCAAGAGGTCCTTAACAACAGTAACAACTCAACCCCTGCTTGTTAAGATTTTTCCTTATAATCCCAGTTGGTTCTAATTCATTTATGCAGCACACCAAGTCACAGCCCCCGGTTGCCCCGACGATCCCCCTGTCCACCTCTATCTCATTTTTATTGGGCAGAAAGCAGTTGCTAGGCTGGTCAATTATCCTGATCGTGGTCACCGTGGTACTCACCTGGACAGGCTTTCTTTTAACTACCGGCACCATCGATCATTTCACCGCTTCCTTTTTCACCGACGGACCGTCCCATCAAAGCTGGTGGGGCTGGATCAAGTATGGCGGCTGGCTGGTAACCAAATACCTCTATGTGCTGATGTCGAGAATCATCGCTTTCTTCCTCGCCTTTCTGCTGGCCTATACCCTCACAACACCTTTCTACAGCTTTCTGAGCAACAGCGCCGAAAAAATTTTCTGGGGCAAGGAATTTCAGGAAGATGACGGTTTCAGCCTGATCGGCATCGCCAAAGATCTGTTTGAGGGATTAAAAATCGCGCTGTTCGGCATCCTGGTTACCATCGTCGCCCTGGCCGTAGGCTTTGTTCCTGTCATCGGCCAGATAGCGGTTTTTCTCATCTACACCTATTACTCGGCTCTGATGTTCGTCGATTACCCGGCTTCACGCCGACGCTGGCGACTGGGGAAAAAACTGCTCTGGCTCCGGCACTACAGTGGTCACACCCTGCGTCTCGGGCTGATCCCGGCCGCCGTCTCGATGGTCCCGCTGCTGAATGTGTTTCTGCTCGCTTTCATCTTTCCGCTGTTCACCGTGCATGCGGCACTGAACTTTTCGGCGGTCGAGCTGTCCCGCACCAGAGCTCCCCGCTGAGCTATATTCCTGAGCGAGTTTCCGTCATAAAACTGCTGATTTTCTGGTTCAGATCAGGGTGTGCGAAAAATTTTACCGCAGGCATATATCCAATATTTTGAGGATAGAATATTGAGCATAACGAAGAGATCGGCCAAAAGGTCAGTTTTAGGATGGGAACTACACTAGTTCTGCCATAACTTGATTGGCAAATCGCCTGCCCGTTTCGGTCAGGGCCAACTGCGTACCGTCATAGCTGATCAGACCCCGTTCGACGAGTTTTCCCAGCGTTTGGCCGTATACCTCAGCAATGCTCACCCCATAACGCTGCTGCAGTCGCCGGTCGGAAATCCCGGCGCCGAGACGCAAGCCCATCACCACCGTCTCTTTGAAGGAGTCGCGGGTTGTGAGCTTTTCCCGCTCTTCGATCAGATCGCCGCTCTGTTCGACGGCCTCGCAATATTTCAGGGGATCATCAACCCTTCTCTCCCGAACTCCGCCGACATAGCTGACCGCACCTGCGCCGCAGGCAAAGTATTCGTCATTGCGCCAGTAGTTGAGGTTGTGCCTGCACTCATAGCCCGGCTCAGCGAAGTTTGAGATTTCGTACTGCTGCAAACCAGCTATTTTGCATAATTCCTGGGTTATTTCATCCATTTCAAGCAAAGAATCTTCCGCCGGCAGAGCCAACCGTCCTTCCGCCTCCAGCCAATGAAAACCAGTATGTTCCTCGATGGTGAGCTGATAGGCGGACAGATGGCGGGGGCATAGTTCCAGAACACCTTGCAGTGTGTGGCTCCAGCTTTTTGCACTCTGCCCGGGCAGGCCATACATCAGATCGATGCTCAGGTTATCGAATCCGGCCCTGCGGGCATCGATGATGGCCTCCCGGGCCATGGCAGCATCATGGATGCGGCCCAGCTTTTTCAATTCATCATCGTTCAGGCTCTGGATACCGATTGAGAGCCGATTGAAGCCTGCCTCCCTAAGGGCGGAGAGACGCCCATAGTCGATACTTTCGGGATTGGCTTCCAGGCTTATTTCCGCCCGTCTGGTGAAACCAAACCGATCCCTGCTGGTTTCCACCAAAACTGCCAGGTCTTCAACCTGCAGCACCGTCGGTGTTCCGCCACCGATGAACAGCGTTTCCAGCACCGTTTTGTCACTCTTGATCGAGAGGAGTTCGGCTATAAGCGCCTGGTTGTAGCGGGGGTAGAGTGAATCGAGGCGGGCCTGAGAATTGAACGAGCAGTACTGGCACTTGGTCCGGCAGAACGGGATATGCAGATACAGGCAGCTCATGTCTCTGAGGGACCGGTAATTGATGTGCACCAGTCGGCAATCTGATCGATGATGCCGGCGTCAGCAAAACTGAAGTGTCCATCGCCAATGATCAAATGATCCAGCAACCTGATGTGCATCATCGAACAGGCGAGGTAAAGCTGTCTGGTCATCTGACGATCCTGTGCTGACGGGGTAAGCGAGCCTGAGGGGTGGTTGTGGGCGACAATCAGCGCCGAGGCGTTATGGCTGAGTGCTTTTTTAATGATTTCTCTTGGGTAGACCGTATTGACGTTGACCGTACCCTCGGCCACCTTTTCCGAATCAATGATGGCGAGGGACGAGTCGAGATAGATGGCGGACATGACCTCAACCTGAAGACCGCGCAGCGAGTGGGTCAGAAAATCGGTCACCTGTCCCGAGGATTTAAGGTAATGGCGGGATTTAAGCCGCTGTTTCAAATAATGGTCCGCGGCCGATTTTATAAACCCCAGAGCAAAACTATTCTTCGGTCCAACTCCTTTTACCTCGAGCAGGTCCTTTCGGTCGGCGTCGAGCACTCCCGGGAATGTTCCGAAGCGCTGCAACAGGGCACGAGCCTGGTCTTTACAATCTTTTCTGGGAGTGCCGAAACTGAGCAGGATCTCGAGTATTTCAGCGTCGCTAAAGCCGCTGAGGCCACGGTCGAGAAAACGCTGTCGCAGACGGTTTCGGTGTCCCCTTCCCCTCTCCTGCCACTGCGCTTTATCCATCCGTGTTCAGATCAGCCTGACAGCTCCTGGTTGAAGAGCTGGTTGGCAAGTTTGGGGTTGGCCTTACCTTTGGTTTTCTGCATGAGCTGGCCGACAAAATAACCCATCACCTTGGTCTTGCCGCCTCGGAATTCTTCTGCCTGGCTGGGATTCTGCTCGATTATTTCCCTGACCAGGGCCAGCAGTTCCGACTCGTCGGAGACCTGGACCAGATTCTTTTCCTTGACGATCTGTTGCGGATCTTTGCCGGTTTCGAGCATGTCAAAGAATACGGTTTTGGCTATTTTGCCGCTGATGGTCCCCTCCTCCACCATGTTGAGAAGAGTGCCGAGCTGATTCGGCTGGACCAGACATTGATCGATGTCCGCCCCTTTCAGCTCCCGGAGCATTTCGGTCATCATCCAGTTGGAAACCTTTTTGGGCTGCACACATACCGCTACCGCCGCTTCAAAATAATCGGCCAGTTCTTTTGATTCAGTGAGGATGACCGCATCATATTCGGGCAGACTGAATTCATCGATGAACCGTTGTCTCTTCTGATCGGGCAGCTCGGGCAGTCCCTTTCCGATCTTATCTATCCACAGCTCATCAATCTCCACCGGTATCAGATCCGGGCAGGGAAAATAGCGGTAGTCATGGGCATCCTCTTTACCGCGCATCGGCTCCGTTTTACCGGTGTCGGGGTTCCACAGCAGAGTCTGTTGAATGACCTTGTCCCCCTCCAGCAGCAGATCCCGCTGGCGACGCACCTCAAATTCGAGGGCCGCCTGCACGTTTCTGAAGGAGTTCATATTCTTCAGTTCGGTGCGGGTGCCTAACTCCTGCTGGCCCTGCGGCCTCAGTGAGATATTGGCATCACAGCGAAAACTGCCTTCCTGCATGTTGCCGTCGCAGACATCGAGATAGCGCAGGATGGCGTGTATCTTCTTCAGATATGCATAAGCCTCCTGCGGCGACCGCAGATCGGGCTCCGAGACTATTTCCAGCAGGGGCGTGCCCGTTCTGTTCAGATCAACGTACGATACCGGTTCCATCTCATTGTGGATCAATTTGCCGGCGTCTTCTTCCATATGAATCCTGGTAATACCTATCCGTTTCTGCTCGCCGTCGACCTCGATATCGATGAACCCGTCTTCGATGATCGGCTTGTCATATTGCGACGTCTGGTACCCTTTGGGAAGATCGGGATAAAAATAGTTCTTTCTGGCAAACTGATTTACCGGGTTGATTCTGCTGTTGGTGGATAATCCAACCTTGATGGCAAAGTCCAGCACCCGTTTGTTCAATACCGGCAGGCTGCCCGGCATTCCAAGGCAGACCGGGCAGGTATGTGTATTCGGCGGGGCGCCGAACTCAGTCGAGCAGCCGCAGAAAATTTTCGAATCTGTCTTCATCTGGGCATGAATTTCCAGCCCTATTACCGTTTCAAACTCCATGGCCCTTTTCTGGTTATTTTGTCTTTCTTTTTCTAATTTCTTCGTCTTTTAAAAGTTGAACTTTTCGATCGAATCAAGGCTTAAGCATCTTTTCGAGATTTTAAAGTAGTAAGGAATTCTTCAAAAATTGAAATTTTCGACCAGGATCAAGGCGCGCATGGAAATTATACCGCAGGCATATATTTAATATGTTGAGGATAGAATTTTCATGCGCAACGCAGAGCCTGGACAGAAAGACAATTTTTATACACTGTCAGCGGATTTATGCACCCATGCCCGCACCCTGGCCAACTCCTCAGGCCACTTTTCAGAGGTCCGCACCTCTATAAACATGCGCAACAGATCGTTAACTATCTTAACAAGTTCTTCAAACAGATAAATCCTCTCCAGCACCGCCCCCTCCATCTCGGCATCGGCTGAATCGGCTGATGGATCGGCACCTTCGGTCTTCGGCAGCTTGACATTTCTAAACTCGAGAGAGGTTGCTCCAAGGGTCAGATTATACTCCATTTCATTCTTGATGATCTGGAGCCTGGCCTGCTCAAGTTTCTTCCCGGTTCGAAGTCCGGTTCTGGCCTCTTTGAGTTCGGTCTGCAGACCGGAGCAGACAAGGCGTTCATTATAATCCGCCTCCCCATACTCGAGCAGCATATGTTTTTCGAAAACGACGATGATGTCACCCTGCCCTTCCAGCTCGACGGAACCACCCCGTTCTTCACTTTTCCACCAGAGCCAGGTGAGAAATTCCTGCCCGATAAATCTTTTTTCTGTGATGAGATCAACCAGATCCATAGCGGCCAGCCTTTAAACGAAAATTTCGGGTGTGATCTGTTCCAGCCGGGCCTGCCCGATCATCATCGGACAAGAGCTGTACAGCAGTGGTATAAGGGATCTGCAGCATCAGAAGCAGTCCGAAACAGTCTTTAAAAAAGTCCTCGAGCAGCATATGCGCTTTTTTATTGGTCGAAAAAAAGTAGAGCGATGATTCACTCAGGCTCCAGACCAAATCGTATACAGCCGGTACCGGCATTGCCTTCCTGGTCAGCTCGGTTCTGATCCGCTCCTTGATTTCCAGCTTGAGTGTTCTGCTCAGCTTGGGAACCTGTTTCTCTTTTTTAATTCTTTCCTCTTCCTTCTGGGTGAATTTTTTCAGAATCGACGGAGAGACCTTTCTCTCGTCAACCCTGAGCGACAACACTACATAGTCACCGTACAGGTGAGTACCATAATCAAAAGCCGAATCGAACATACTGAGCACCGACACCCAGCCGATCGAATATTCCTCGAAGTTGTCGTCTATATCTTCAAAAACAAATGATTTGATGCGGTCCGAAATGAAATCGAGGGGATTTTCCGGCAGCTCGCCTTCTATTGAGAATCGGACAAAGCTCGCTGATCCTGCTAAAAAACTCATGGGCTCCACCTGTTAATGTCTGAAATCACCGGCCCGGGAAAAAACCGGTTGCCGAAACAAGGACTCTTTTATAGCATCCGTATTCGATTGCCACAAAGGTTAATTTACTATGCCGGTCAAACAGAGACCTTACCGGTCCGTCTCTACTGCTCGGCTATCGACCGTGATATACTTGACCTAAGCGCCTTCAGATGATACTAAATAGGAGAATATTTTTTCTTGACACCAATTGTCGGAAATTGTATATGTCTGCGTTTCGCGGGGTCGTTAACTCAGTCGGTAGAGTATCTGCCTTTTAAGCAGAGAGTCGTTGGTTCGAGCCCAACACGACCCACCAGAAATTTGAGGTCCCCATCGTCTAGTCAGGTCCAGGACACCGGCCTTTCACGCCGGCAACACCGGTTCAAATCCGGTTGGGGACGCCATATAATAAAAACGGGCAGCCAGGAAAATTCCAGCTGCCCGTTTTTCGTTTATACCTTTATTCCCTCCCCTCAAAACTGCCTCTCTTTGAAATTCAGTCCAACATACCCGCACGAGTGAAAATATAGTATGCTTTCCCAAAGGACTGTGATCTCTGAAAAATGATACGCTGATCCAACCTGAGTGCAAACATCCCCTCCCCGTGGGAGACAAGTCACCAACAAGTTCAACGACAACAGGAATGCGCAACTACGACTTTATTATTGTTGGTCTAGGGACAGCCGGTTCATCGACCTGTATGAATTTGGCCCGCAGAGGCTATAAAGTCCTGGGCCTTGATCAATACGCCCCGCCTCACACCATGGGCAGCCATCATGGCCTGTCGAGAAGTGTGCGCAGAGCCTATCCTGAAGGCAACTCTTATGTGGTGATGGCCCTGAAGTCCTGGAAACTCTGGCGCCAATTGGAGAAAGATCACGGGCAACAACTCCTGATCAAAACCGGCAATCTCACCCTCGGACCTTCAGATAGCCCCGCCCTTTCTGGATTCTTGAGAAGCGCCCGGGCGCATCAATTACCTCACCAGTATCTCGATGCCCGGGAAATTCGAAAGCACTGGCCGCAGTTGGCTCCACCCGATGGTTTCTATGCCGGGTTGGAAGAAGAAGCTGGTATCGTATTTCCTGAAAAGGGCGTAACTGCATTCCTCGATGAGGCCCGCAAGGCGGGAGCAGAGCTGCACTTTGGTGAACGAGTGGAAGATTGGTGGGCTGTACACAGCTCCTCGGTGAAGGTCCGGACGATCAGCAGCACCTATGAAGCCGGCCGGATCTTGATTGCTGCCGGAGCCTGGGCAAAGAAATTGCTCAAGCTGCAGAGCAACGTGCTCCAACCAAAGCGGGTGGTGGTACACTGGCTTGCCTCACCGCCTGACAAATCATACTCTTTTGAACCACTTTCCTGTAAATTTCTGGCAGGTTCCGGTGGTAAATGACTCCACGTTCCCAGACGGATACAAAGAATTCTATTCATTGCCATCGCTTGAGCCAAACGGTCAGATAAAGGTCGCATTTCATAATGGTCTGAGTGATTGCGATCCCGACACCATGTCCCGAGAGGTACACATTGACGAAACTGCGTCAATAAAAGAGGTGATTTCAACCTACCTGCCCGGGCTGGCTGGCTGCCCTATTCATTCAAACACCTGCTTTTATAACCTGACACCAGATAAAGATTTTTACCTTGGAAAAAGGCCCGGTTCAGAAAATGTGTTTGGTGTGGCTCTTGCCGGCCACGGTTTTAAATTTGCGCCGGTGCTTGGAGAACTGCTGGCAGATCATATGCTCGACCTCCCCTCTTCCATTGACACTGGCATGTTTTCGCCGGATCGGTTCTAGCCCGGATAGTTCATGAAAAAACAACAACACAATTCAATTATAGATACAATATCAGCAAGATCAGGAACAGCCCTTCCCCTTAGCCTAATGATACAGTTTGTACTTTTTAGGTTCAACGATGAAACAACAGAGTTTCCACCCTGCGGGCGAGTCGATACGGCCCGCCATCCCGCGTCGCTTTTGGGAAAGGCATATTAAAGATATAGCCTCCCCCAGTCTCCTTGGCTGGCAGGCCGCCTCAACTCGTGAAATATCCGTTCTAGCTCATTTGTTCTGTCTGGGGGGCCGTTTTAGCTGAAGAGTAAATGTAGAAAACTACAACCGATACCCCAAATGCGGAACGTTTAGCCTCAGCATCTGGTCGGTGAAAATAGAGTTGTAGGTACAAAAAGGGAAAGAAGAAAATCGCCTATCCGGCTCGGGTAAATGGATGATGCTCAACGGTGAATTCCCAGGATTGGGTCTTTGGTTGCCGGGATAACACAAGCCAATACATCTGCTCAGAGTCCGATTCCGGGTAGTCGGTGGTATAATGCAATCCTCGTGATTCCTTTCTCAGCATTGCCGACTCAACAATCAGTTGCGACACCTGGGCGATATTTCTCAACTCCACCATATTTCGGGTTATTTTATGGTTTGCGTAGAGGGATTCTATTTCCCGGGTAATCGAGATAATCCTTTGTCGTGCCAGTTCGAGCCGTTTACTGTTTCTGACAATACCGACATAGTTCCACATGGTCCTGCGCAGCACATCCCAATTGTGATTGATCAGGATGTTTTCGTCCAACTCTTGAGTCGGCTGAATGGGATCTGGAAATTCATCGGTCCCCTGCCCCCGGTCTTTGATTCTTTCCAGGTTTTCCTTGCAGTAAGTCGCTGCTTTTTCTGCAAAAACCACCGCCTCCAACAAGGAATTGCTGGCCAGCCTGTTGGCACCGTGCAATCCTGTGCAGGCGGTTCACCAATTGCCATAAGCCCTTCAATTGAGCTGTTTCCAAACTCATCGACCAGAACGCCGCCGCACATATAGTGCGCAGCAGGAACCACAGGTATTGCCTCTTTAGTAATATCAATCCCATATTTCAGACACTCGGAGTAAATCCCGGGAAATCTCGTTTTAATAAAGGACGCATCTTTATGGCTGATATCAAGGAACACGGAATCGTCACCGCTCTCCTTCATTTCCCGGTCTATCGAACGGGCCACCATGTCTCGGGTGGCCAGTTCGGCCCTGGAATCATATTTATCCATAAAACGCTCCCCATCGCCGGTTGAAAAGCAGCCCGCCTTCACCCCTCACCGCCTCGGAAATAAGAAAGTTCTTTGCTTGAGGATGAAACAGACAGGTCGGGTGAAACTGCACGAACTCCATATTTGCGATGCTGTGCACCGGCCCTGCAGGCAGCTGCGACCCCGTCACCAGTGGCGATATCGGGATTACTCGTATAGAGATAGACTTTTCCGGTACCACCAGTACATAAAATCGTCTGGTCCGCAACAAAACGATGTATCTCACCACCTTCATCAAGCACAAATGCTCCACGGCAGCGACTTCGACCTTCATTGGCCGTTACCATCAGGTCGACCACCATATGATCTTCAAAAAGAGTTATTGACGGAGCTTCCCGTACCAACTCCAGCAGTGTTGTCTCGATGGCTCTTCCGGTAAGGTCATAGGCGTGGGCAACCCTTCGGTGACTGTGCCCCCCTCGCGCCCCAAGACTTAGCGACTCCCATCAGTATTAACAACAAAATCAACACCATAAGAGATCAAGATCTTTAACTCTATCGTAGCCTCTGGTGACCACCTCCTGGACAGTCGTGTAATCACAAAGACCGCCGCCGGCAGTCAGAGTATCGGCAATATGGGCGCTTATGGAATCGTTTTCTTGGTCAAGAACTGCAGCTATCCCCCCTTGGGCAAGGTTGGTCGCTGTATCCGCCATCCCTTTCTTGGTGATCACGACGACCTCACCCAAGCTTGGCAGCTCTGAGAGCGAAGGATAACCCGGCGATACCGCTGCCAATAACTAGAAGCTTCATATCAGAATCTTCCTCGGCTAAATGTCACATGTTTCACGTGAAACACCAAGAAAATTTATAGGATTAAACGTGACAAGCTTGAGACTGGTGAGAGCAAATAATCATTGAGCGTTCATTTCTCCTGGTTTATATAGACGTATGGGAACTGATCATATTTGAAACGAGGGTATATCACAATGGAAAATAACTCAACAGTTATTGCTGTTGCTAATCAGAAGGGTGGGGTGGGCAAGACGACTACTGCGGTCAACCTCTCCTGTGCACTCGCTCTAAGAAAAAAGCAGATACTGCTTGTGGACTCAGACCCTCAGGGAAATGCCTCCAGTGGGGTTGGCGTCAAAGTAGCTAACAGAAATAAAAATCTCTACCAGGTACTCTGCGGAGATGCTTCGGTCGGTGATGTCATCCTCAACACCAATGTAAAAAACCTTTCCGTCCTACCCTCGAACATTGATCTGGTGGCGGCAGAGTTAGAGCTGATCAGTCAGAAAAATAGAGAAAAGTTTTTAAAAAAATCTCTGAAACCACTTCTTAACGAGTTCGACTACATCATTGTCGATTGTCCTCCCTCTCTTGGACTTCTCACCCTTAATGCACTTACCGCAGCCCACTCCATACTCATCCCGATGCAATGCGAGTATTATGCTATGGAGGGATTGGCGCAGCTGATCAATACGGTTAGATCTGTAAAGCAGTCTTTCAACAAAAAACTATACATAGAGGGACTGCTGCTCACCATGTTCGATAAACGAAATCGTTTGTCTCATCAAGTGGCGGCAGAAATTCATAATCATTTTGGCGACCAGGTGTTCACAACTCGTATACCGCGCAATGTACGACTCAGTGAAAGCCCAAGTCATGGCAAGACCATTATGGAATACGATATCAAGTCCACCGGCGCTCTG
This sequence comes from uncultured delta proteobacterium, assembly GCA_963759125.1. Lineage (GTDB taxonomy): Bacteria > Desulfobacterota > Desulfobulbia > Desulfobulbales > Desulfocapsaceae > JABDQA01. The sequence goes on along the minus strand of CAVWXN010000005.1, from coordinate 535,404 downwards.
GCCTATAAAGCTCTGGCGCTTGAATTCCTTAAACGACAGGTGTGAAAAGTGGCAAAATTGACAGGACTTGACGGGCAGGGGATCAGTGCCCTTTTTGGTGAACAAAGCACCGAAGAAACGTTTTTCGAGTGCAATATCAACCAGATTACCCCCAATAAACACCAACCCAGGTTGATGTTCGATCAAGAGGAACTCACCGAGTTGGCCGAATCGATACGGGTCAACGGAATCATCCAACCACTGATCGTTTCCAGGGTGTCCAAAAAAAAATATACCCTGATAGCGGGGGAGCGACGACTTCGCGCTTCCAAGATGGCAGGCTTAAAAACTGTTCCAGTCGTTGTGCGTGAACTCAGCAGCGATGACGAACTGCTCGAATTCGCTCTGATTGAAAACATTCAGAGAACGGATCTTAACCCGCTTGAAGAAGCCGAAGCCTATCGAAAGCTGATCGATAAATTCGGTCTCACCCAGGAAGAGGCCTCACAGAAGGTCGGAAAGAACAGGTCAACAGTTGCTAACTCGTTGAGACTTCTTCAACTTCCCCAATATATAAAGGATGACCTCCTCTCTGGCCAACTCAGCGAAGGTCACGCCAGGGCGCTTCTGGCTGTTTTATCAAGCCCGGCTACCCTGAAGGAAATTCGCGACAAAATCATTGCCAGACAATTGTCTGTCCGGCAAACCGAAAAACTCATCAAAGACATAACTCGTGATGTTTCCACCAAAGAACCCAGTCGAAGAAAGGAAAAAGAATTCTCCGGCTCGGTGAAAATGGCTTTTGAGAACCAGCTGACCAACCGGCTCAGCTCCCAGGTGCTCATTAATCAGAAAGGCAGCCGCGGGAAAATTGAAATTGAATACTACTCTTATGATGATCTTGAACGTATCATCGGTATGATGCTAAGCGGAGAGTCCTCCTGATTTATAATTATTTCACAATGCAAAGTTATGATTAAAAAAACTACTATTATCTTCATTTTACTGCTTTCTCTGATTTTCTCGGCCTCAACAGCTTTAGCAAAAATGGTCAGCGTAGTTGGAGATAACGTTAACCTCCGGTCTGGACCTGGAACCAAATACTCCGTTAAATGGAAATATGGGAGCGGTTTTCCTTTGAAGGTTGTGCAGGAGAAAGGGGGATGGCTGAAGGTGGAGGATTTTGAGGGTGACACTGGCTGGTTATACCAAAAACTCACCTCCAGAACCGGCCATATGATCGTCAAGGTCCATAAGAATGAAAACAAGAAGGTGAATATCAGAAACGGGCCTGGTACCAAATACCCAGTTGTCGGCAAAGCATATTACGGGGTTGTTTTCAAAACAATTAAGCAACAGAACGGCTGGGCTCAGGTCAAACATGACAGTGGTCTGGAAGGGTGGATCAAAAGATCACTACTCTGGGGGTTCTAGACGTCAAACAGAAAAACCTGGCTGATCAGATCAGCCAGGTTTTAGCAATGGCGGAGAGAGAGGGATTCGAACCCTCGGTGGAGTTTTATCCCCACACTCGCTTAGCAGGCGAGCACCATCGGCCAGCTCGGTCATCTCTCCAGAATCTTGTTGTGTTCTGGCGGAGGGAGTAGGATTCGAACCCACGGTACTTTCGTACAACGGTTTTCAAGACCGCCGCCTTAAACCACTCGGCCATCCCTCCGAAAGATTTTCCTTGTACCATCTCATAAATATTCTGTCAATATTATGTCATTGCCATACCCCGACCCTTACTGTATAGTACATTTTTGTAACACAAACATAAACAACAAAAACAATTTTGAAAGATATGATCACCCTCAGGAAGTGTTGCAACAATGGTCGACCACATAGAAACAGAAAGCCAACTACACGATTTAACTTGTCTTTACGAAATAACAAAAGAACTCGCTTCATCATTCATACTCAGTGATTGTCTTGAAAAAGCAATGGCTCTGCTTTCCGAATATAAAAACATGGAAAACGGTACGGTTACCATTGTTAACCCGCTCACCGGCAAGCTTGAAATCGAGGTAGCCCATGGTCTTACTGCGGAAGGGAGAAGAAGAGGTAAATATAAGATAGGGGAGGGGATTACTGGTCGTGTCGTCGCTTCCGGCGAACCAATTATTGTGCCCCATATAGCGGAAGAACCTCTGTTTCTCAATAGAACCCGATCCCGCGGTGATATCGCCGACCGTGACCGTTCTTTTCTCTGTGTACCGATCAAGGACGGCAAGCAGGTTATCGGCGCTCTAAGTGTCGACCGCATTTATACAGACGGATTTGGCCGTCAGGCCAACGACGACCTGCAGTTTCTCACCGTCTTGTCAAGCATCGTTGCCCAAACCGTCCGTCGGGTGCAAATCGTCAACCGTGAAAAGGAGAATCTGCGGACAGAAAACCTCAAACTCAAGCGTGAACTCTCCGAAAAAAACCGGATCAACGACATAATCGGCAACTCCAGCCGGATGCAGGATGTCTTTGAAATGGTTCACCGAGTTGTGGACTCCAACGCCACGGTATTGCTCAGAGGAGAGTCGGGAACGGGTAAAACTCTGGTCGCCAAGGCCCTGCACTACAATGGCAAGAGAAAAGACAAGCCATTCGTCGTGGTAAACTGCTCAGCACTGCCGGAAACCCTTCTGGAGAGCGAGCTTTTCGGCCACGAGAAAGGAGCTTTCACCGGAGCAAATGAGAGAAAAATCGGCAGGTTCGAACATGCCGAAGGGGGCACACTGTTCCTTGACGAAATTGGCGAGATATCCCATTCGGTCCAGGTAAAGCTGCTCAACGTTGTGCAGGAGAGAAGTTTCCAGCGTCTCGGATCGACCAAGTCCATTTCCTGTGATGTACGGCTCGTAGCTGCCACCAACAGGGATCTCGAAGAGGCGGTCTCCAGCGGTTCTTTCAGGGAAGATCTCTATTATCGCCTGAATGTCTTTCCGATCTATATGCCACCGTTAAGAACACGAAGGACCGATATTCTGCTTCTGGCCGAATTTTTTCTGGAAAAGTTTGCCGGAGAAAATAAAAAGCAAATCAACCGGATTTCCACTTCGGCCATCGATCTGCTCATCCAGTATCACTGGCCTGGAAACGTCAGGGAACTTCAAAACTGCATGGAAAGGGCGGTGCTGATCTGTGACGGCGATGCAATCAAGGGTATCCACCTGCCCCCAACCCTCCAGGCTGGCGAGGCCTCTTCCTGTTCAAACCCTTTGTCATTTTCAACAGCGGTGGAAAATTTTGAAAAAGAGCTTATTATTGACGCGCTGAAGAAAAACAACGGAAATCAAACCAAAACAGCTGGCTACCTCGATACCAGCCTGCGCATTATCAATTACAAGATCCATCAATACGGCATCGATCCCAAACAATACAAGATCTGAGAAGATGTCCATTCTGCTCCATGCCTGTTGCGGCCCGTGCCTTCTCTACCCAGCTGGGATTTTAGAAGGGGAGGGGACCGATTTCACCTGCTATTTCTACAACCCGAACATTCACCCCTACCGCGAATTTAGAAAGCGGCTCAACACCTTTCAAGAGTTGGCTGATTCAAGAAAGTATAAATATATCATAGACAAAGACTACGGACTGAAGATGTTTCTTCGCCGGGTGGTTTTCAACGAAGATCAGCGCTGTAAATTCTGTTATCAGATGAGACTGGGGAATACGGCAAAACTGGCGGCAGAGAAAGGTCATCACGGGTTTTCAACCACGCTGCTCTACAGCACCTATCAGAATCACTCTTTGCTCCGGAAAGAAGCCGCCGTGGCCTCTGAAAACCACTCGATTCCCTTTGTCTATTATGATTTCAGGGTCGGCTGGCAGCAGGGAATCGATGAATCAATAGAGTGCAACCTCTATCGGCAGAGCTATTGCGGCTGTCTATTCAGCGAGCAGGAAAGATACGATAACCGACTGAAAAAACAATTAAAAAGGAAGATTAAAAGCGATGTTCAACCTCCTCGTTCTGGCCACGACCAATCAAAATAAAGTAAGGGAATTCAAACAATTTGTAGCCGATTTTCCGGTCGAGATCAAAAGCCTTAGTGATTTCGGTCCCCTTCCGGGTGTTATCGAAGACGGCTCCACTTTTGATGAGAACGCCTACAAAAAGGCTCTTCACTACTCAAAAGTGCTAGGTATCCCCGCTATTGCGGACGATTCAGGCTTGGTTGTTGAGGCACTATCCGGTGCTCCGGGTGTCCGCTCTGCCCGCTATGCAGGGGACGACGCCACTGACCAGGATAACTGCCGCAAGCTTCTGGCGGAGATGAAAGGGGAGACCAACCGAAAAGCTGCCTTTGTCTGTGTGCTCTCCATTGCGGTGCCCTCAGGACCTGCATTGACCTATGAAGCTTCCTGTGAAGGTACGATTCTTGAATCTCCCCGCGGCAGCAACGGTTTTGGCTACGACCCGCTGTTCTACTATGAACCCTTGGGCAGAGACCTTTGCCGAAATCAGTATGGAAGAAAAAAACAAAGTGAGCCACCGCGGTAAGGTTCTCATGGAACTCAGTGCTGAGTTCGATAGGGTTATGAAGTGGCTGGAACAGAGAATGCTGGAAGAGATGCCCGAACAGCCTGACCACAGCCGAATTCGAAGACAATGACTGGTCCCGCTAGTCACTCGTTTTCTGGTTTGAGGTCCCTGTTGAGAAGATCCCTTACCGCTGTGGTGCAGTCTTTTCCCCGGTAGAGCACCTCGTAGACCTGCTCCAGGATAGGCATATCCGCCCCAAGCTTATTGACCAGATCATACACCGATCTGGTCGTTTTTATGCCCTCGGCTACCATGTTCATGGAATCGAGGATATCATCCAGCGATTTTCCTTGGCCGAGTTCGATTCCCACATACCGGTTTCGGCTCAACTCCCCGGTGCAGGTGAGCACCAGATCTCCCAACCCGCTCAAGCCAAAGAAGGTCTCCTGCCGGGCACCCATCATTACCCCCAGACGAGTCATCTCGGCGAGTCCTCTGGTGATCAGGGCGGCTCGGGCGTTGGACCCGAAGGCAAGCCCGTCGCAGATGCCTGCTGCGATGGCGATGATATTCTTCAAGGCGGCGCTGATCTCAAGTCCCACAATATCGGTGCTCGTATAAACCCTGAAGTAGTCTGTGGAAAAAAAGTTCTGAAGAAAGCGCGCGATGGCAGTGTTTTTACAACCAATGGTAATGGCTGTGGGAACCCTGCCAGCCACCTCCCTGGCAAAAGACGGTCCAGACAGGACACCAAGCGAGGAAGGGGGGGTACCCTTCTCGTCCAGACAGTCAGCCATTACCTGGGTCATGGTTTTCAGGCTCTGGTTCTCGATTCCTTTGGTTGCCGAAACGAAAATCGCCCCTTCCGGGGCAACGTCTTGGATCCTGGTGAATACCTGCCGGTAGGCATGGGAAGGAACTACCACACAGATCACTTCGGCTGCAGAAACCGCCTCTTGCATCGATTCCGTCGGCCGAAGATCGGGAGGAAAAAGAAAACCGGGCAGGTAGGCCCGGTTTTCCCGATCTTGTTTTAAAGCGAGGACATGTTCGGCCCGATGGCCCCAAAGAGAGGTATCGATGCCTTTTTCAGCGAGAAGCAGGGCCAGCGCCGTTCCCCATGAACCGGCACCGATTATCGCGGCCCGTCCGCTATTCATCCGTCGATTCGTCGATATCTGGTTCTTCGCTTTGATCCACTTCGACCACAGCCATGCCGACAACCTGCTCGTCCTGCTCCAGGTTAATCAGCCTGACCCCCTGGGTCGTACGTCCAATGACCCGTACCGTATCGAGCGGCATTCTGATCATCTTGCCGCTGTCAGCAATCAGAATCACCTCGAAACCGTCATCGACGATTTTAGACCCAATCACATCGCCATTACGCTCACTTTTCTTAATGGCCATTATTCCCTTGCCGCCCCGGTGCTGTATCCGGTAATCCTCTGCCTGGCTGCGTTTCCCATAACCGTTGGCGGTCACTGTCAGCACGGTTTTAATACTGTCCTCCCTTAAGACATTGGCACCGACAACGAAATCGTCACCCTTGAGGTTGATGCCTCTGACGCCGGCAGCCGTTCGACCCATGGTCCGGACATCGGACTCGTGGAATCTAATCGACATGCCGTCTCTTGAAATCATGAACACCGTATCGTTTCCACGCAGCATATGGGCGGTGATTATTTCATCACCCTCATTGATAGTCAGGGCTCGCTTACCCTTGCGCAGTGGTCGATTAAACTCTTTGAGGCTGGTCTTCTTGACCCGGCCATACTTGGTGACCATCATGATTGTTTTGGTGCCGTGTTCGTCCTCAAAATTGGAAACGGGCAGGATTGCCGCCACCTTTTCGCCTTCGGTCAGCTCCAGCAGGTTGACAATCGCCTTACCCCGCGCGGTTCTACCCACCAGCGGCAGCTGGTAGACTTTACGCCAGAACACTTTGCCATAATTGGTAAAGAACAGGAAGGTATCCAGGGTCGAGGCCACGTAGAGATTGGCGACGAAATCCTCCTCGATGTTGGTTACCCCCTTGACCCCCTTGCCACCTCGATGTTGAGACCTATAAAGACTGACTGGATTTCTCTTGATATAGCCGCTGTGGGTGACAGTGACGGCCATATCCTCGGGTGTGATCATATCTTCGGGAAGAATTTCATCGATCGCATCAATTATTTCCGTTCTGCGCTCATCACCGTAGGTTTCCTTAATTTCAATAAATTCTTCCTTAATGATGTTCATTACCAGTTCTTCATCGTTAAGGATGGCACTGAGCTCTTTGATTACTGCCAGTATTTCCTCATAATCGCTGGTTATCTTCTCTCTTTCGAGGCCGGTCAGCCGCTGCAGCCGCATATCGAGGATGGTCTGGGCCTGGATGGCCGAGAGTTCGAATCTTTCGATGAGCTGTTCTTTGGCTTCGGCCGGGGTTCTGGCTGCCCTGATCAACTTGACAACCTCATCGAGGTTGTTGATGGCGATGGTCAAGCCCTCCAGAATATGGGCCTTTTCCTCTGCTTTTCTAAGCTCGAAAGCAGTGCGGCGATAGACGACCACCCGGCGATGCTGAATGAAATGTTCGAGGATCTGCTTGATATTGAGGACCTCTGGCTTGTTGTTGACAATGGCCAGAAAAATGATCCCGAAGGATTTCTGCATCGGGGTCATCTTATAGAGCTGGTTGATCACCACCTCGGCGATTTCATCCCTCTTTAATTCCATGACGATGCGCAGACCCTGGCGGTCAGATTCGTCACGGATCTCCGAGATCGCGGTAATTTTCTTGTCTTTTATCAGCTGAGCGATGCGTTCAACGAGCATTGCCTTGTTCTGCTGATAGGGAATTTCCTCGACAATGATGCTCTCTTTTCTACCGTCTTTGGATTTCTCGATACTGGTCTTGGCCCGCATCAGCACCACGCCGCGGCCGGTTTCGTAGGCCTCTCTAATGCCGGCCCGCCCGCAGATCAGGCCACCGGTTGGAAAATCGGGTCCCTGGATGATGGAGAACAGCTGATGCACCGTCATATTCGGATCATCGATCAGGCCGATAAGTCCGTCGATCACCTCACTCAGGTTGTGCGGCGGGATGTTGGTTGCCATACCGACGGCGATTCCCGATGAGCCGTTGACAAGCAGGGTGGGAACCCGGCTCGGCATCACCGCGGGCTCGGTCTGGGAGTTGTCGTAGTTGGGTACGAAGTCCACCGTTTCTTTGTCGAGATCGGCGACAATCTCCCGGTCAATCCGGGTCATCCTGGCTTCGGTGTAACGCATGGCCGCTGGAGCATCACCGTCCATGGAACCGAAATTGCCCTGGCCGTTCACCAGCGGGTAGCGCATTGCAAAGTTCTGCGCCATGCGCACCAGGGTATCGTAGGCTGCCGTATCACCATGGGGGTGATATTTACCGATAACGTCACCGACAATCCTGGCCGATTTGACATAGGGTCGGTTGTAAAAGACCCCGAGCTCTCTCATCGCGTAGAGTACTCGCCTGTGCACCGGTTTAAGACCGTCGCGCACATCCGGTAAAGCCCGGCCGACAATAACCGACATGGCATAGTCGAGATAAGATTTCTTTAATTCTTTTTCAACGGATACAGAAGGGGAGTTCTCTTCTTGCACACCGGTTTCCGTGGTTGTTGTCATAATATCTGCTGTCTGTTGTTATATGTCTAATTCGGTTACTTCCAGTGCATGATTCTGGATGAATTCGCGCCGTGGCTCGACCTTATCACCCATCAAGGTGGTGAACATTTCGTCAGCTGACTCGGCATCGTTTATCTTTACCTGCAGCAAGGTCCTGTTCTCAGGGTTCATCGTCGTTTCCCAGAGTTGCTCAGGGTTCATTTCTCCAAGCCCTTTATAGCGCTGAAGATGGCTGCCTTTGAAGGATTCATTGCGGACCATTTGAACCATTTCTATCCAGTTCTCCGCCTTCATCTCAACCTCTTGGTCGGCAGGGGCCATACTTGTGACGGTAAAGGTGGCATTCAGAAACCGCTTTACCTGCGGGAAAAACCTCAATGCTGTTCGATACTCATTTATCAGCGGAATCTGAGGACCGAGAGTGGTGGATATCTGGGCTTTTCCCTTGACGGCCACATCCACTTCATAGCAGTCGGCGCGCCATCTGCAGGACCTGACCGCACCAACGATCATTGAGTCGTCGGCTGAAAGTTCTTCAACCAGAGATTCTACCAGCTCTTTCTCGGTAAATTGATCTGCCTTGCGGATGTTTTTATCGAGCAGAAAGTAGAGCAGCGATTCCCAGATATTCATACGTTCCAGGAAGGAAACAAGACGCTGATAGACAGAAAGGTTCTGGAGAACCTTAACAAGTTCTTGTCCCTCGAGAATCTCCTCCTCGTTTCCGCTGGCAACGACCTTTACTTTCTTACTGGCCTGGGTAAAGAGATGGTTGTTTAGTTCGTCTTCGTCGAGAAAATAGGTTTCTTTCTTACCCTTGCCGAGCCGGTAGAGTGGAGGTTGACCTATATAGACATACCCGCCTTGGATAAGCGGCAGCATCTGGCGATACAAAAAGGTCAGCAGCAGCGTGCGAATATGGGCGCCGTCAACATCGGCATCGGTCATAATTATTATCTTGTGGTAGCGCAGGTTTTCGATGTCGAACTCGTCCATGCCTATGCCACAGCCCAGCGCGGCGATAAGCTGCTTTATTTCCTCACTGCCCAGAATCTTGTCAAAGCGCGCCTTCTCCACATTCATAATTTTGCCGCGCAGCGGTAAAATGGCCTGAACGGCACGGTCGCGGCCCTGTTTTGCAGAACCGCCCGCCGAGTCACCCTCGACGATAAAGATCTCACGTTTGCTGGGATCTTTTTCCTGGCATTCGGCCAATTTTCCGGCCATCAACAAACTGGTTGAACCCTTTTTCCGGGACAGATCCCTGGCCTTTTTTGCCGCTTCACGGGCCCTGGCGGCTTCAACCACCTTGGTGAGAATCCGTTTGGCTATCTGGGGGTTCTGCTCAAGAAAAATGGTAAGTTTTTCGTTGCAGACAGACTCGACGATCGACTTCACTTCGGAATTACCCAGTTTGGTCTTGGTCTGGCCTTCGAACTGGGGGTTGGGAACATGGGTGGATATAACACAGGTGATCCCCTCCCGAACATCATCACCACCCATCTTTTCCTTGAGATTTTTAGGGATTATATCATCGCTGGCGTAGCGGTTGATGCACTTGGTCAAGGCGGCCCTGAAGCCGGCCACATGGGTCCCTCCCTCCCTGGTATTGATGTTGTTGACGAAAGAGAAAAGCCGCTCCGAATAGCCGTCATAATATTGAAAAGCTATTTCCACCTCTACCTGCTCCCTCTCACCGGTAAGATGAATGGGCTCATTGAAGACGGGAGTTCTGTTCCTGTTGAGCCACTCCACATAGGAAACCACCCCACCTGAGGCGTGAAACTTATCCTCTTCGCCGCTGCGCTCATCCTTGAGATAGATACGCACGTCCTTGTTCAGAAAACTGAGTTCCCGCAACCTGTTTTTAACCGTTTCGTAGTCATACGCAGTGGTCTCGGAAAAAATCTCCGGGTCGGCCTTGAAGGTGATTGTCGTTCCGGTTTTCTCTGTTTTTCCAATAATTTCAAGCTCACTCGCCTTTTCACCGTAGCGATAGGTCTGACGGTAGACTTTTCCGTCTCTCCTTACCTCGGCCATTGCTTCCATGGAGAGTGCGTTAACCACCGAGACGCCGACGCCGTGCAGACCACCAGAGACCTTGTAGGTGGAATGGTCAAACTTACCTCCAGCATGAAGGGTGGTCATAACCAGTTCAAGGGCCGGAACCTTTTCAGTAGGGTGCATATCGACCGGGATTCCCCGCCCATCATCTTTGACCGTTACCGAGTTGTCCTCGTGTATAGTCACCCTTATTCTCTGACAGTAGCCTGCCAGTGCTTCATCAATACTGTTGTCGACAACTTCCCAAACCAGATGATGCAGTCCTTCAACCGCGGTGTTGCCTATATACATCGACGGTCTTTTCCGAACAGCCTCGAGACCGTCAAGTACTTTTATCTGGTCGGCATCATATTGAAATTCTTCAGTCACGCTATTTTCCTTTGTCATCTTTTTGTCTGCCTTCAAGAACTGAATTTTTACAGTTGCATAGGCATGACAATACTTATAAATCCCATGTCATCATCCGATTTCATCAGACAAGGACTGTTTTCCGAGCTGATATATGCCTCCACCGTCTCGCACTCCATAACCTGCAGTGTCTCAATGAAGTAGCGGCAGTTGAAGCCAAGAGTAAGCGGTACTCCCGAGTAGTCTATTTTCTGTTCATCTTTGGCGTTGCCAAGATCCGCATTCTGAGAGGTCAAAACCATCTTCTGGCCGTCGAGCTGCAATTGAATGGTATGAAAGATATCTTCGGTGAACAGATTTATTCTTTTCAGCGACTCCAGGAACGGTACCCTATTAATCTTTATACAATTATCAAGCGATACCGAATCGACGATTGCCTTGTAGTGCGGAAATTCCCCCTGTTTGAGACGAATTACCATGACCGCATCCCCATCCCTTACCACCATCTGCTTCTTTTCAAATGAGAGATCTATGGTATCTCTGTTTTCACAGAACTTCCTGAGTTCCTGAATTCCTTTTTTAGGAATCAGCGTCACCTCATTGAGGGAAAAGTCGTCAACGTCGATCGCGACGTCTTTCTCCATGATTGAAAGTCGATGACCATCCGAAGAAATCATTTTCAGGTAAGAGACCCCTTCGCGCTTCTCTTTTTCCATAAGAACCGAGGTGAGCGAATAGATATTCTCCTGCTCCCCGGCAATTGAAAAAATAACTTTATCTATTAAATCCAAGAAGATAAAAGCCTCAAACGAGGTAAAGCTGTCTTCATCGAATTCGGGGAAAGCAGGAAATTCGTCACTCTTTATTCCCGCCAGATTGTAAGTGCTGGCCCCGGCTTGTATATTCACCCAGCTGTTCTCGGTTTCTTCCAGGAAAATACTTTCAGAGCCAGATTCACGGACGATCTCGAATATCTTCTTGGATGGCAGCGTCAGTGAACCTATACTGTCCACCTCCGCCGGAACAAAAAGCCTCAAACCAACCTCCAGGTCTGTGCCGGTGAGTATCAGTCCGTTACTTGTTGCCTCGATCATAATATTGGATAAGACAGCAAGCGTTCCCCGTTTGCTGGTTATATTCTGCAGACTGCTCAAACCTTCGATCAGATCGTTTCTCTGGACGTTGCATTTAAGACTCATGGTTTGTATCCTTTTTTAGTATAATTAAGTAGTTATTATTATTATTAATGGTGTCTATTTGTTGATCAAAAGGATAAGATCTTTATATTGCTTGAAAATTTATCAACAAGGTGGCTTTTGATAAGAGGACTTTTTTGTTTAAAAGCAGTTATCAACACCGTTATCAACAGCTCATGAATGTCTATTTAACAAGGCAGTGTTGACGAATTGTTGAAAACGGAATGAAGGACCAAAAGAGAAGAATTTTTTTATAATAAAAACAGCTAAATAAAGATGTATCAGAAACTCACCTTAATCTAGTTGAAAAGACGAAAAATTTCAATAAAATAATGGTTTCAGAAAGGTGGATGAAAAAGGGCTTCATTGTATTCAAGAAGAAGTAAAAAAATATCTTCTTAAATATCTCATCAACAAGGTTTATTCAGCTGCAAGTCTGGCTGTGTCCACCTACAGGGAAGAGATTTTCGAGGATTGCTTTATCGGTGTCGGGACAGCTGGCCTCAATGATGAGTATGAAGTAGACCAGACAACTTTTTTTGACCTGGCTTCTCTGACCAAACCGTTTGTCACCCTGCCTTCCGTGCTTCTTCTTGTCGACCAGGGCAAGATTTCCTGGGATGAACCGCTTGATTCACTGCTTGAAACAGCGCTGGATAATAGGTTCGCCAAGGTAGATCTGCAAAGTCTTCTGTGTCATAACTCGGGATTTACCTCCCATAGAAATTTCTGGAAGAGTCTCAAGTCAATGGAAGAGGACAAGAAAAAAAAGTGGCTCCTCGATTGTATTCTTGAAGAAGGTCTCGAGTATGAGACCGGGGCTGGTCATGTATACAGTGACGTGGGGTATATTTTGTTAGGTTATGTGGTCGAGAAGAAAACGGGTGTTAGCCTTGATCAATACTGGCGGGATAGGGTTGCCGAACCGGCAGGGGTTAAAGAAACGCTGTTTTTCGCTGCCCAGAAGGAAGAGGAAAATTTTGGGGCGTGGGTACAAACAGGTCATTGTCGTTGGACCAGGAGGCCGTTAATAGGCCTGGTGCACGACGATAATTGTCGTGCACTGGGAGGAGTGGCCGGTCATGCTGGTTTATTTGGCACCTCGGAAGGGGTCCTGAAACTCTGTAAAGAATATTTAAACACCTATCATCACCGCAAGAGCGAGCTACCCATCTCGGCGGAAACCTTTAAAAGGGCTTTCAGCCAGGTGGAGGATTCGGAGTGGAGTTGTGGTTTTAATTTGGTGTCGTCTTCCGGTTCAAGCAGCGGCAGTTATTTTTCAAAAAGGAGTTTAGGGCACCTGGGTTTTACCGGTGTCTCGTTCTGGATAGATGTGGATAAACAGGTGGTGGTTTCGTTGCTTACCAACCGGGTTAGACAAGGAGATGATATGAGGGGGATAAAAGAGGTGCGGCCGGTGCTGCACGATCTGGTGGTGTGCTGCCTGGAGAGTAAAAAAAATCCCCCGGCAGAACCGGGGGATAGCTGATTACCACCAGCAGATTGTCTGATCTGCTGCGAAAATTTTATCGACTAAGGCATCGTAGTCGGGGCTCGCATCCGCCAGATCGAAACTGTCGCTTTCCCGATCCCTGGTGACTATTTCCACGAGCTTTTTAACCGTCTCATCGGGTTCGGAGCGATAAACGTTTAATATTTTCATGATCCCTCCTTTATTTTAGTCCGTAGGGAACGATGATGTCCATGTCCCTGAGTTTTTCACCAAGCTCTTCGATATCTATGGGCTCGAGACCGTTCTTGTCGACGTTGGCCGGCACGGTTGAATAAATATCTCCTTCCATGTCTCTAAGCATCTCGAGGCTTTCCAAATTGTGCTCGTCAAGTTGTTCCATCTCGGAGTCCATGACGACCCCGTAGGAATACATATTTTCCACAGCCAAACCAAGAGCTGAGCGCATGCCGTCGACGGCGTAATCTTTGTTTCTGTACATGAAACAGACTTTTTTATATTCCATCACACCCCCCTCTATAGGCTTATATAACAGTCATAATCTTCGATAATAATCCCATGCTGTGCCTGGGTTGCCATTTCTTTGCTGGTCAGGCCCTGGGGAACGTCCTCGATGTCATATCCCTGCTTTTTATAACTGTCAACACAGATCGATACATCGTCAGCCAGTTCGCAAAGTTCCGGAAATGCAGGATCTTTTGCAGTTATGTGTTGCTGTCCAGGTAAAAAATACTTTTACCTTGGAGCCTTTCGCCTTGGCCGCTTTGGTGATGCCGAGCACATGGGCGAAATTGTCGGGGTTGGTTACGAAAATACCAAGACTTTTTGCCATCTTCTGCCTCCTTGTCCGTGTATTAACAGACGTCCGCTAAAAGAGGACCCCTGGTGTTTTGGAGGGCACCAGGGGTCTTTCTAAATACGAAAAATATCAGCTAAACTCAGCCCTTTTTAATAAAGAAACTGAAATATCCGCTCTCTTCCTTTTCACCCAGATATTCATGGCCGGCACGATCACACCAGCCGGGAATATCGTTTCGCGAGCCCGGATCGGTGCCGTCAACCTGTAGAACTTCACCGCTCTTCAATTTACCGATTTCTTTTTTGGTGCGAAGAAGCGGCATCGGGCAGCTCAATCCTTTGGCGTCGAGAACTGAATTGGCTACTACATCTGCTGCAACTTGTTTTACATCGCTCATGTCAAGCCTCCTGATAATGTTTCATGATTCATCGGAATCGGGTATTTTGTTCGAGAATTTACTCCCTCTACAAAGAGTAAAATTTGAACCCAACTACTGTACCACATCCATACTAGTTTTTAGCATAATAAATTGCTATGTCAAACCAAATTGGCAGGTAAAATAACAACGTAGAAACAAAGAGGTACTACGTTGTCGCACTGTTGACAAATTGAAAAAGCAAAGGTAAAGCAAGGAAACAAAAATTTTCTTTAAGAACTGAATTTTCAGGAGGAATCTATGAGTGAACAGAGTGTGCTGGCAGAAAAGGCCAGAGGTCTTTACAAGGCCTTCTGTGAAACCGAGTGGAACGCAACCGTGACCGGGTTGGTGGTCGGCTTCTTCTCGGTGATGATTATGGCCTGGTGGAGGCCCTGGGGAGCGGTTGGTGCGATTCGCAACTGGGGTGACTGGATCATGTACTCGATCACCTCGGTACTTGGTGCCGAGGCCGGCTTCTTTGCCTACTATGAGGAAGCTCCCCGCGCTATTATGGCCAACACCGGATCGGTGATCGGCATTGGTTTCGTGGTCGGTGCGTTTGTTTCCGCCTGCGTCGGCAAAGAATTCGCATTGCGTATTCCGCCTTACCGGGAAATGGTCAAGGCCGTAATCGCCGGAATCCTGATGGGTATCGGTGCGACCCTGGCCGGCGGCTGTAACGTGGGCGGCTTTTACAACGCCATAGGCAACCTTGGGGCCAACGGGTTTTCAATGATGTTTGGCTTGATATTCGGGGTCATACTGGGTTTGAAACTTCTCTATCTGGAGATGGAGCACATCAGTTGGGGAGACGGCGGTGCCAAAACCATCGGCTTTCCGACCCCGATAGTCTACCTGTTCGGGATCGCTGGAGTCCTCTTCCTGATCTATGCTGCCTATGGGTTCGCGGCCAATGAGGACAGTGATTATGTTGCTTCTCTGAGTGGTCTGATTCTCATAGCCGCGGCACTGGGTTATTCGATGCAGCGGGGCCGCTGGTGTATGGTTCAGGGGTTTCGTGAACCGCATATGACCGGTGACACGACCATGGCCAGGTCGGTGATGCTGTCAATTCTGGTGGTTGCCATCGGTGCGGCGATCCTCAAATATGAGGTTCCGGCTCGGGCCGATGGTGAAGCGGTTCTGGCGCCGATCAACTATGTCCGGGGAACGTTCGGCTGGAGCGGCGTGGTCGGCGGCTTCATCTTCGGCCTTGGCGCCATGTTTGCTGGAGGTTGTGGATCGGGAACCCTGTGGCGGGTTGGAGAAGGGCAGGTCAAGCTGATGATTGTGGTGCCATTTTTTGGTATTGCCTCGTCTATCATGACCTCCTGGTTCCGTGACTATGAGTTCGAGGCCGACGGCGTTCTCGGAAAATATGTCTACTTGCCCGAGGTCATGGGCTATGGCCCGACCTTGCTCCTGATCGCTCTGGCCATGCTGATCTGGTATCTGGTGGTGACCTGGAATGAAGAAACCAACAAACTGATCGTGCCCATGTAGGCTGATTTACTTCATTGAAATGAGAAGGCCGCATTTTCCTTTTGGAGAATACGGCCTTTTTTTTTATTATACCCTCGACGTTCTGGTTTTGAGTTATGATAAATCCGGGGAGAAGGAACCAAACGGGGTGAGATTTTCTGCGGTGAGCAGATAAAAACAGCCCGGCTGCAGCAGGAACTGGCGTTAGGGTATAATTGAGGCACCCCAAGGGAAAGGATATGAGAAAAACGGCTATATTCAAGGACGATCTGTTTTTGATGCACGATCCCGGGCCCAACCATCCGGAACGAATCGATCGCCTCAGGGTCATCTATGATTTCATTGAAAAACCCGAGCACAAAAGGAAATTCTTGTTTCCCGACTTTGCCCCGGCCGATACAGGCCATCTCGAAAAAAATCATGGGGAAGCTCTGATCCGGCGGGTGTCGGAGACTTCAGGCCGGCGCTACGATTATCTCGATCAGGATACGGCCACTTCACCACGGTCTTACGAGGCAGCCCTGCTGGCGGCGGGTTCGGTGATAACCGGGGTCGACCTGCTGATAGACAATGAGATTGACAACGGTTTTGCCCTGGTAAGGCCGCCGGGTCACCATGCCGAGCGTGACCGGTCAATGGGATTCTGTCTGTTCAACAACATTGCCGTGGCCGCCTGCCATGCTGCAACCAGCCATAAACTGGAAAGGATAATGATCATCGACTGGGACCTGCATCATGGCAACGGTACCCAGTTTTCGTTTTACGACAGCAGCAGGGTCCTGTATCTTTCAACCCATCAGTTTCCTTACTATCCGGGCACCGGTGCTCTGCAGGAAACCGGTATAGGCGAAGGTGAGGGCTACACCGTCAATATCCCGCTGCCGGGCGGTTTTGGCGATAACGAGTATGCAGCCATTTTCAATGATATCGTCATTCCGGTGGGACGCGCCTATCGGCCTGAACTCATTCTGGTCTCTGCCGGGTTTGATATTTATCATGGCGATCCACTGGGTTCCATGTCGGTTGGGCCGGCAGGTTTTGCCTATATGACCAGATCGCTCCTCGGTCTCGCCCAGGAGGTTTGTCAGGGACGACTGCTGGTTACTCTGGAGGGCGGCTACAACCTCAAAGGACAGCGTGACGGTGCCCTGGCTGTTTTATCTGAGCTGCGCGGCGGGCCCCTTACGGATGACGACAGTGAATTCTACCTCGATGACGAAACGGCTGAATTATTCAGCACCAGCCACAACTCCCACGATGCCATCGGGCGAGCCATCGAAACAACCAGCAGCTACTGGAATATAGGGTGAACGGGTGATACCGGTGGAGCAGGGAAGAACAGCAAAGATCATCGTCGCCGATGACGATAACCTGGTCTGCGACGCAGTGGTGCAGATTCTTGAAATGTTCGGCTATCGGGCAGTGGGGGTTCAGGGCGGCCTGGAGCTGCTGAAGACGGTGGACGAATCTTTTGATGTCGTGCTGCTCGATATCCATATGCCTGATCTCAACGGTTTTGAAGCCATTGAAGAACTCAATCGGCGAGGATCTGATGTTCCGATCGTCTTGTTGACCGGGTCGGGCTCGATGGCCGACGCCGTCAAGGCGATCAACATGGGGGTCTACGATTTTCTTTGTAAGCCCATAGAAGACCTGGATATTTTCAATGTCAAGATCAGGCGGGCGGTGGAAAAGCGGAACTATGTGCTGCAGGAGCGAAGATATAAGCAGTCGCTCGAAGATGATGTCAGGCGCAAGACGCTGCAGCTTGAAGAACAGAATAAACTGCTCCGGGCCTACAGCGACAGTCTCGAAAATGCCACCGTCCAGCTGATGAGCAGTCTGCAGCGGGCCATGGAGGAGAAGGATTATTACACGGCCGGCCATACCATGCGGGTCACCAGCTATGCGGCCCTGTTGGGAACGGCCATGGGGCTCGACAGTCAGGATCTCATCGTCCTGCGGCGGGCAGCCCAGTTTCATGACATCGGAAAACTGGTAATCGACCTTTCCTGCATCCAGAAAAAAGGACCGTTGAGCGACGAGGAACGACAATTGATCAACGAACATCCCAGTGTCGGTGCTAACATCATCAAACCACTGGGGTTCATGGAGCGCGAGCAGTTCATCATTCGCCACCATCACGAGCGCATAGACGGGACAGGATATCCCGATGGCCTTGGAGGCGGAGAGCTTGACGAGCTAACCAAAATCATTACAGTGGCAGACAGCTATGACGCGATGACATCAAGCAGAAATTATCGACGAAACATGAATATGGACGAAGCCATCGCAGAGCTTCACCGCTGCGCAGGAACGCAGTTCGACACCGAGATCGTCGCTGTATTCACCGAGCACATCTCCCGGTTCAGCCCGGAATATCTGGCTGTCTCGGCGGGAACGGAAGGCTTCAGCCAGAACAATCTTATAAACTGAAAAACCATGCGAATAACCAGCAAAGAAGTTGAACATGTCGCCCACCTCGCGAGGCTCCACCTGGACAGCGAGGAACTGGATCTGATGACCGAGCAGCTCGATATGATCCTCTCCTACGTTGCCAAGCTCGACGAACTTGACACCGATGGAATCGAACCGACAACCCACGCCTTTTCGATCACCAATGCGTTTAGGGAAGATATCATTGAGACCTCACTGGATCAGGATAAGGCTTTGGCAAACGGTCCGGATCACAGTGACGATTCTTTTGTAGTTCCCCGGGTCATCTGACCCATTTCAATCCAGGTACGTTTTACAAGATCAAACAGGGCGATATAACCAGCCCTTTGTATTTGAGGAGTTTCATGGAGCCTTACGAGCTGACCATTACCGAGGCCGATTCCCTGCTGGCCGAAAAAAAATTATCCTCCGTTGAGTTGACCAGGAGTTGCCTCGCGCGTATCGAGTGCACCGAGGAAGCCCTCTGCTCATTCATCTCGCTCGATCCCGATCTGGCGCTGCAGACCGCAGAGCGAGCCGATCGTCGCCGGGAACGGGGTGACGGCGGACCACTGTGTGGAATCCCCTTGTCGATCAAGGATCTGCTCTGTACGAAGGACAGAACGACGACCTGTGGTTCCAAAATTCTGCAAAACTTCAAACCACCCTACGATGCAACGGTGGTGGAAAAACTCAACGAGCGCGGGGCGGTGATTGTGGGCAAGGCAGCGATGGATGAATTCGCCATGGGCTCCACCTCGGAGAACTGCGCCTACAAAGTTCCTTCCAATCCCTGGGACATCGACTGTGTTGCCGGCGGGTCATCCGGAGGGTCCGCCGCTTCGGTGGCTTCAGGACAGGTGCTCGGTTCGCTGGGCTCCGACACCGGCGGTTCGATCCGACAACCGGCAGCACTGTGCGGTATTGTCGGAATGAAGCCCACCTATGGACGGGTATCGAGATATGGGCTGGTTGCTTTCGCCTCGTCTCTGGATCAGATCGGTCCCTTGACCAGGGATGTGACGGATTGTGCCACGATGATGCAGGCCATTTGCGGCTATGACAGGCGTGATTCCACTTCGGTCGAGCAGCCGGTGGAGGATTATCACAGCTTTCTAACCGAAGGCTTGCAGGGGGTGCGGGTTGGCGTGCCCCGGGAGTATTTCACCGAGGGACTCGATCCGGAGGTGAACCAGGTGGTGATGAGTGGCGTCGATGTGCTGAAATCGGCGGGGGCGGAAATCGTCGAGGTGTCAATTCCGCATATCGATTATTGCGTCGCTGTTTACTACCTGATCGCCCCGGCCGAGGCCAGTTCCAACCTGGCCCGCTACGATGGCGTCGCCTATGGGTTTCGCAAAGAGGGGGCCCACGATCTGATTGACATGTATAAGGATACCCGCTCACAGGGGTTTGGGCCGGAGGTCAAAAGACGAATTTTGATCGGTACCTATGCCTTATCGTCGGGATATTATGATGCTTACTACAAGAAAGCATCCCAGGTCAGGACCCTGATCCTCAATGATTTCAAGCGAGCCTGGGAGTCGTGTGATTTGCTGATCTCGCCGGTCTCGCCAACGCCGGCCTGGAAGAAAGGCGAAAAAGCTGACGATCCTCTGGCCATGTACCTCTCCGACATCTTTACCCTCTCCACCAACCTGGCCGGTCTGCCGGGCCTGTCGGTGCCAGGCGGCTACAGCAGCAGCGGTCTGCCGATCGGGATCCAGCTCCAGGGGCCGCACTTTCACGAGGGTAGTCTGCTCAAGTGCGGGTTCAACCTTGAGAGGGGATTGAGCCTTGAGCGTAAAATTCCTGTGATTTCCGCCTAACCCGGATGTCTCCCATACTCGCCGAGGTCCCCTAGTGAAACTACAGATACCTGAAAACATAAGGGAAATTACTCCGTATCCCCCTGGCAAGCCCATCGAAGAGCTGGAAAGGGAGTACGGTATCAGCGGCTCCATCAAGCTGGCCTCCAACGAGAATCCTTTCGGGCCATCACCTGCTGCCTTGAAAGCCATGCGCAGCAGTCTCGAGAACCTGCACCGCTACCCCGACGGTTCCTGCTACTACCTGAACCAGGCAGTGGCCGAGCACCTCGGTGTTGCTCCCGAACAGCTGGTTTTTGGTAACGGCTCAAATGAAATCATAGAGTTTCTGGTCAAGGCGTTCGTCAAAGAAGAAGATGAGGTGATCACCAGCCACCCATCCTTTCTAATGTATCAGAAGTTCGTTCAGATACGCGGTGGTCGTAACCATGTGGTGGATCTCAAAGATATGCACCACGACCTGGATGCCATTGGTGCACTGGTATCTCCGGCGACGAGACTGATTTTCATCGACAACCCCAACAACCCCACCGGTACACTGTTGCCCTGGGATCGGTTGAAATCTTTTCTGGCGAAGCTGCCTGATCACCTGATCGTCGTTCTCGATGAAGCCTACATCGATTTTGTCGACGAAGATCAATCTTATGATACCCTTTCTCTGATTGAGGCTCAGGAGGGCCGCTGCGGGGTGGTACTTTTGAGAACCTTTTCAAAGGCTTACGGCCTGGCAGGGCTGCGAATAGGTTTCGGGATCATGGCCGGAGCGGTGGCCGACTGCCTGCACAAGGTCCGCCAGCCGTTCAATATCAACCTGCTTGCCCAGCATGGTGCCCTTGCCGCCCTGGGCGATCGGGACTTCTATCAGCTTACCCTGCGCCAGACCGCCGCCGGAAAACGCTATCTGATTGAAGCGGTGCAGGAGCTGGGCTGTAACCCTTTTCCGTCACAGACCAACTTTTTTCTGATCGATGTGCATACCGACGCGACCACCTTGTACGAAACGATGCTCCGCAAAGGGGTGATCGTCAGGTCCATGAAAGCCTACGGTTTTGAGAGTTATATTCGAATCAACGTGGGCACAGGTGAAGAGAACAACCGCTTTCTGGCAGCGCTCAAAGAGGCTTTGGCGGAGTGTGGTCATGGCTGAAACGGCCGGTCCCATCATCACCATTGACGGTCCCTCGGGAGTCGGCAAATCGACCATCAGCCGCAAGGTGGCGGCGCGTTATGGCTTTACTTACCTGGATACCGGGGCCATGTACCGGGCTGTGGCCTGGTATCTGGTGAAATATGGTATCGATATTGACAACAGTGCAGACGTCGAGTCTGTTCTGGATGATATTACCATCACCTTGCTGCCCGCCCAAAATGAAGGCGACGATGTCGGGGTGCTGCTCAACGGTGAGAATATATCGGCCCAGATAAGGACACCGGAGATCTCCATGATTGCCTCCACGGTATCGGCACTGCCGGCTGTACGCCAGAAGTTAACCGCCATGCAGAGGCAGATTGGCGCTCAGGGCTGCGTGGTTGCCGAGGGCAGAGATACGGGTACGGTGGTCTTTCCGCAAGCCAGTAATAAATTCTATCTCGATGCCAGGCCCGAAGCGCGGGCCGGGAGAAGGGCTCTGCAGTTGCGGGAGCGGGGCGAAGCGGTGAATGAAAAGAAACTGCTGGAGATGACCATCGCCCGTGACAAGCAAGACAGCGAACGTGAGATCGCACCGTTGAAAAAGGCCGATGATGCGGTCCTTATCGATACCACGGACCTGACTGCCGATCAGGTTTTTAAAGCGATTACTG
This sequence comes from uncultured delta proteobacterium, assembly GCA_963759125.1. Classification (GTDB taxonomy): domain Bacteria; phylum Desulfobacterota; class Desulfobulbia; order Desulfobulbales; family Desulfocapsaceae; genus JABDQA01. The sequence continues at coordinate 513,445 of CAVWXN010000005.1, read as the reverse complement.
AGTTAATAGACTGACAGGAGAGACCTGGTATTCCAACCGGGGGATCCGGGAGGAACACCAGGGACAAGAGCTGGCAGTTATTCGATTACGAAATCCGCCCGGCGGTTCTGGCTCCAGGCAAAATCGGTCTGTTCATAGAAAAGAGGTTTTTCTTCACCGTAGCTAACCGTTCTGATTCTGCCGGGTTGGACACCAAGATCGATAAGATAATCGCGGACGTTGATTGCCCGTTTCTCACCCAGGGCCAGGTTGTATTCCTTGGTGCCGCGGTCATCGCAATTACCTTCGACGATTACGGTGTTGGGAATCTGATTGAGATACTCGGCATTCTGGATCATCCGGTCGGCCATGTCGGGTCGGATAATGGCCTGGTCGAAATCAAAATAGACCGGAACGAGCCCACTGGAAGAACGCCCATGCATCTGCTTGTACTCATCGCTCTGCTGATCCATCCCGGCGGTGTCGCCTCCGGTGCTGCCGTCGTCGAGTGTTCCTTCAATGGCAAGACTGTTCTCGGAATAGGTACCATCAGCAGTCGAGGAAGAACCTGAACTTGTTGAGCTGCTCGCCTGGCTGTCTGACTCGGGCGGGATGACAGGCTTCTTGGTACAGCCTCCGGTAAAGACAGCTACTAGTGCGGTGACGGCGACAATTACAAAGAGCCTGGTGACGACCTTTTTCATCTCTGCTCCTCTTGCTCTGGTTGATTTTGGGAGTTAGTGGATTTTGAACCGATTATCTATTCTAGCCTGATTGCTACTGAGGTCAAGGTTTTTATGGTGGCTGAGAGCGATTTTGGGGACCGAAGCAAGCGCTGACAAAGATCATCTATGTGTCTGATACCATTAGTTTTGTTTATATCATTAAATTGAGGGCATATGCATTTTATCTCAACCTGCGGGGCCGGCCTGGAAGATCTGGTCGTTGACGAATTAAAGAACTTCAGAGCCGGGATAACCAGCTCATCAAGGGGGATGATTCGCTGGGTCGGCCCGCTCGAAGCTGGCTATCGTGCCTGTCTCTGGTCCCGGTTTTCCTCCCGCGTGGTCCTGGTTCTTTCCGAGTTCGACATCGGGGATACAGATGATCTTTATGAGGGGGCGAAGTCTATCATCTGGGAAGATCATTTTTCCACCCGGGATAGTTTTGCGGTGGATTGTATTTTGTCAGCCCCAGGCCCGGTTACCAACAGTATGTTTGGAGCGCTCCGAATCAAGGATGCCATTGCTGACCGCTTCCGGGAACGTCAAGGGACAAGACCCAGCGTGCAGGTACAGCGCCCATCTGTCAGGGTTTACCTGCAGGTTCATGGGGATCGGGCTTTGATTGGTCTTGATCTGTCGGGCGAAGGGCTGCATCGGCGCGGCTATCGGGCGGCATCCGGACCTGCCCCGCTGAAGGAAAACCTGGCAGCGGCGATTATCGCTCTCAGTGGCTGGGATGGCGAGACCCCTCTGCTTGACCCGATGTGCGGTTCGGCAACGCTGTTGATAGAAGCGGCCCTGATGAGGGCTGACTCGGCGCCGGGGCTGGGCCGGTCCTATTTCGGGGTGACCGGCTGGGGAGGTCACCAGAGGGAGCTCTGGGAAGAACTGATTGCTGAGGCAATGGAGCGCGAGGCCGTCTCCCAGCAGCAAAACTGGCCGCCTTTGCTTGGCTATGATGGCGATCGTACAGCGGTTCGGGCGGCCCGAAAAAATATCAGCAGGGCAGGTTTTGAGGACAGAATAAGCGTTGAGCAGCAGGAAATACATGGCTTGAAAAACACGCTGGAGCAGCCCGGATTTCTGGTCTGCAATCCCCCGTACGGTGAACGTCTATCGGACAGCCAAGCGGTGAAACATCTCTACCGGCATATGGGGGAATGCTTCCAGCGGGAATTTTCAGACTGGAGAATCACTCTGTTTACGGCTGCACCCGACTATGCGGACCGCTTCAAAATAGGGTTCGACTCGAGTACTAAAATTTTCAATGGTCCCCTTGCCTGCCGGCTGTTCAGCGGCACCCCACTGCCAATACAAGAACACACCGAGCTCAAGGATTGGCGGTTGCAAGACAGGCTGGCTGAGGAAGAGAGGACGGAGCTGAGCAACCGCTTGAAAAAAAATTTCCGCAAACTTCACCCCTGGGCTGTTGCCCGGAATCTTGACTGGTTCAGACTTTATGACCGTGATCTCCCCCAATTCAATGTGGCCATAGATATGGTGGGCAATCAACTCTACATCAAGGAATTTCGGCCGCCGCCAGGAAAAAACACCCGCCTGGCGGACGAACGATTCAGCCAGGTAACACATACCGTGCGCAGCTTATTCGACCTCAGCCGGGACCGGGTGGCGGTCAACCGCAGCCGGGCCCCGCAGGCTGCACCGAAGAAAGGGAGCGGGCGTCAAAACCTGTTCGAACTAGGGGAGGGGACCTCAAAATTTCTGGTCGGTTCAGTAAATGATCGGCGGTTGCCGTTTTTTCCGGAGCAGAGGTTCGTCAGGCAGCTGATCGGCGAAACAGTCGGCCAGGGAAGATTTCTCAGTATCTACGATTCCAGCGGTGGGGCAATAGTCAGCGCCGTTCTCGGAGGGGCGAGAAAAACGGTAGCCATCGGGGTGTCCGCTAGAGATGAGGAGACGCTGTCGATGAACTTCAGCCGTAACGGTCTGTATCCTGGGAACCATGCTATTGTTACAGATGATGTGATGGCCTGGTTGAAAAATAACAGTGAACCATTCGACCTCATCTATGTCTGTTTGCGCCAGAAGAGGTACAGGCTGTCAAAGTCTTCAACTTTTGATGTGTCGTCGGGGCACCCCCATCTTCTTGGCCGGGTACTCGCTGCTCTGACTGACGGAGGGCGGCTGCTCGTGTCATCTCTCATACCCGGGTTTGAGCTCGATTCGACGGTGCTGAAAAAATATAACTGCAGGGATATCAGTCGGACAATGTCGTCGCCCGATCTGCCAGGGGTGGGAAGAAACTTCAGGTGCTGGGAAATCACCAGGTCTGAGGTGGATGAATCGGGGACTTCGTGATATAGTGCCTTGTTTGTAAATCCTGACTTGGACCAATGAAGGCGAACTCGAATCTACAGCTGATAAAGAAGATGAATTTAGCGCAGCCGCCACATGAGGTGTTCGCTCACAACAATCACCCGCTGGTAAGGATAAGCTTCCCGTAATTTCCCATGTCGTCTTTTACCAACGTCTGCCTGCACACCTTTGGTTATGAAATGCCGCCGAGGACACTGAGTTCCGAGGCTGTCGAACAGCGACTGGCTGCGGTTTACGAACGCCTCAGGCTGCCGGACGGAAGACTGGAGATGATGAGCGGAATCCGGGAGCGCCGCCTATGGGAGCCCGGAACCAAGCCGAGCCAGGCCGCTTCAATGGCGGGGCGGGCAACCATCAAAAAGGCGGGAATCGACCCGGCAGAGATTCAATCCCTGCTCTTCACTTCGGTGTCGAGGGATATGATGGAGCCGGCCACGGCCTCTTTCGTGCATCACTCTCTGGGCTTGTCCCCGGGTTGCCTGGTGCTCGATATCTCCAATGCCTGTCTGGGGTTTCTGGACGGCATGGTGCTGCTGGGCAGCATGATCGAGCAGGGCCAGGTCGAGAATGGGCTGGTGGTTTCAGGGGAAACAGCGGAAGCGCTTATCGAGTCGACCATCCAGACCTTACTCACCGACAGGTCGCTGACCCGCAAGTCGATCAAACCTGCCTTTGCCTCCCTGACCATCGGTTCTGGTGCCGTGGGACTCTACATGTGCCGCAGTTCAGGGGCAACCGCAGACAGACCCCAGCTGGCCCATTGTGCCTGGTTGGCCAACACCGATTTTTCCGACCTCTGCCTGGGAGGGCAGTCGGCACCGGAGACTACCCTGATGGCCACCGATTCCGAAGAGCTGCTTATCCAGGGAATTGAAACCGCTAAGCGGACCTGGGAGCTTTTCTCATCGGCAAGCGGTTGGCAAGATGAAGATATCGACTGTTATTGCTGCCATCAGGTTGGCTCCGCCCATGCCAGACTGCTGTTCGAGCGGTTGGCACTGACGGCCGAGAAAAATTTCGAGACCCTGCCTTTTCTTGGTAATGTCGGTTCGGTGTCTGCCCCTGTGACCATGGCCATGGCCATTGAAAAGCAACGTTTTGCCCCGGGAATGAAGGGCGCAATGCTGGGAATCGGAAGTGGAATCAACTGCTTGATGCTCGGCGTTACCTGGTAGGTGCAATGATGTCGAATCAAATACCCGTAGTACACGGCCGAAGATTATTGAAACTGGCCCGTGAAACCATAGCTCAGCAGTTGGGTCTGGTTGAGGCGGTGGACCAGCGTGGCCTTGAGGATGAGGTACTGAAACAGGATCTGGCAACCTTCATAACCCTGAAGAAGGACGGTCAGTTGCGGGGCTGCATTGGCAACCTGGAAGCTACCGGCCCCCTGCTCGAGTCACTCGCCCAGAATGCCCGGCACGCCGCCTTCAACGATCACCGTTTCTCGCCGCTCAGCAAGGAGGAGTTTGAACGGGTTCGGATCGATATTTCGGTTCTGAGCAGACCGGCTCGACTCCACTTTGAGGACGGAAACGACCTGCTGGCCAAACTGCGCCCCGGCACGGATGGGGTAATACTGAAAAAGGGCAAAGCCCGGGTAACATTTCTCCCCCAGGTCTGGAAGCAGCTGCCCGAGCCCCAGCAATTCATGGAACATCTTTGCCGCAAAGCAGGCTTGTTGCCGACGGCCTGGCGGGACAGGGATATCGAAATTTATTTATACCAGGTTCAGAGTTTTAACGAGGAGACAGATGCTGTTGAATCTTACCCCCGGGCTGACTGAAGAGCTCGGAATCCTCTACGAGGATATGGAGAAAGCTTACGACGCAGTTGCTGGGGTGCTGGGACATGGCTGCGACGGCTGCCCGGATAATTGCTGCGATTCATACTTTCTGCACCACACCTATATCGAGTGGGCCTATCTCTGGGAGGGGGTCGCCGCGCTTCCGGACCAAGACCGAGAGGCCTTGCTGTCCAGGGCTAAAGCTTATGAACTCGAAGCCCACAAGCTGATTGGTGCCGGTGAGAGGCCCAGGATCATGTGTCCGGTCAACCAGGAAGGCAGATGCTCACTCTACAGGCATCGGCTGATGGTCTGCCGTACCCACGGGGTTCCCGCCTCGATGACCCGGCCGGACGGCCAGCAGTTGCGATTTCCGGGCTGCTTCAGATGCCAGGATCTGGTTGAGGGGCAAGGGCTTGCAGAAAATGAAGTTCCTCTCATGGAGCGTACCGATCTGCTCAAACGCTTGGTTCTGCTGGAACATGAGTTTCTGGCCGGAAAGAGACACCTGGTACCCAAGGTCAAGCGGACGATTGCTTCAATGCTGATCAGCGGTCCACCGGATCTGCCCCAGTGCTCGGATCGCCCCACAAGACCGTAAGCAAAATTTTCCAAAAACACAGTGACTGGAGTCTGCCTTGAAGCTGAAAGTGACAGGAAAACAGCCCAACTCAAGAGATTGCTTCGTCTGCGGGCTGGAAAATGATTTTGGTTTGAAAAGTGATTTTTATGAGCTGGAGAACGGTGAACTGCTTGCCAGGTTCTTTCCGGCCGAAGCCCATCAGAGTTATCCCGGCCGGCTGCATGGCGGCATATCAGCGGCCATCCTCGATGAGACCCTGGGCAGATTAGTTATCAATCATGAGGGGTCCGGGGTCTGGGGCGTCACCCTTGAATTTTCGATGAAGTTCAGAAAACCGGTGCCGCTGGACCAGGAAGTGCTGGTCAGGGCCAGGGTGACTTTCGAGAATAAAAGAACCTTTGAGGGAACGGGCGAAATTGTTCTGGCCGACGGGACGGTTGCGGTTGAAGGTAAGGGCCGTTATCTGAAGATGTCGCTGGCCAATATCACCGAAGACGATTTCGAAGGTGAACAGTGGCAGATCGTGGCCCAGGAAGACGATCCCCTTGAGATTGAGCTTCCCTGAGCGTACCCCAATCAAAGAAGAGAATAAATGAATTCGGCCGCCTGGTCGGCCCCGTTGAGCGGCAGCGGCTCCCGTCTGCGCAGCATCATCTCTTCCAGGTTTTTGATCCAGGTGCCGTCGAGAAAGTAACTCTGCTCAATAACTTCCCCATTCATCTCTTCACTGACGTAGTGTTCTATCACCTCCGATTCGGCAAAGCGCTTCGTAGTGACACAGCAGATCGGCGTGGCGGTCTGCTGGCACTCAGCAATAGTGGAATAGCCGCTTTTGCAGATCAGCAGGTCGGCGCTGTTTATCAGGTCGGGATGGTGCAGCGCTGAGTGGGTACCCAGCAGTCTGATGTTGTCACTCCTTGTCTCGCTTTTGCTCTGACCTGCAACGACAAAATAATAGTCTTTATGGTGCTGCAGGTCACTGATAAAAGGCGGGTCGAAGGCAAATCCGCCCATGGAAATAAGTACGATTTTACGCCGACCGGCAGCGATCTCCTCTTTCACCCTGGTAGGCGTCATTACCTGTTTCCTGGCTATCGGTGCACAATGAAGATCACAGGGAACCGGGTTGCAGACCGGATCGGTCTGGACTCTGTAATCGGCTTTATCGTAGGAGGTTGATAAAATTTCACTGAAGGGCTCATACCCCGATTCCGGGCCCATTTGAGAATAGATCCAGTCCCAGGTGAAGTTTTCGACCAGCAGCGATGGGATGTGTGCCGCCTGTCCGACCTCTATCCCAAGAGAACTGATATCGCAGATGATCAGCCGGCATGAGCGGCATAATTCGGCGCAGCGGTTTAGGAGTGAAGTCCCAAAAGGAAGGAGTTCAGCCAGGTTCTGAATCGACTTCTGGCGATCTTCCGTGAAGGCATCATGTTGGACGAGACCTACGTCGGTATTCATAAAATGATACGAAAAGTCCACCTCAGACGTCTCAAACAGTGACTGCGGCAGCGTGGTAAAAATCCTGGCCCTTAGCTCCGGAATTCGATCCTGCAGGGCCTGAAGCAGCCCGATGGTCCGGGTGGCATGGCCGAAACCGTGAGGAGATATGAAGCAGGCCAGTTCAGTGGTCATCGATCAGAGAGGTAGCTCTGGGAAGAAAGGACTCGAGAGTTTCTTTTATTTCCCCCGGGTCGGGTTATAGTTCAATGCAGATCCTTACCGGTGGTGCTCATTGCCATTTTGCAGTTTCGAACTCCGCGCAGAGAACGGAGCCGGTCGGCAAGTTCATGGACTGATCCGGCTTTACCCTTGACGATGACGACCTCGAGACAGTTGTGATGATCCATGTGAATATGGGTGGCGGAGACGATCTGGTGGTGATAATCATGCTGAATCTCGGTCACCTTTTCCTGCAGTTTGGGCTGATGATGGTCATAGACCATGGAAATGACCCCGACGACATCTTTGTCAGCCTGCCATTCCTCCTCGACAAAAGAAGAGCGGATCAGGTCCCTGATCGCCTCTGAACGATTGACATACTTCTGCTGTTTGATAACGGTGTCGAACCTTTCGAGCAGCTTTTCATCGAGTGAGATGGTGAAACGTTTTAACATGATTTTTCCTGTTTACTTCAGGGGTAGTCGAAACGCTGCTGCGGCAGAGCCGGCTCAGCAGAGAGGCAAGCACGCAAGGCTGCCGTGCACTTTCAAGTATCGAAATTTCCGGATAACCCATTTAGAGTAGCAGAGTAAGGTCCAGGGAATCGAAAGTTCGTCGAATGTAGGGCTAGGTTAGCGTGCCCCTATTTCTCCGTCAACACTTTTGAGCTTGAAGCCTACACCCTAAAATGAGCAAAAGCAAAAACTCAGGTGCGAAGATGATAGAGAAGGTGCCCATAGAGGTCATTGGTTATATCAATTCCTGTTTCAGTGAAAAATTCGGTACGCCCCGGCAATCCGGGCTGGCCCCTTCAGCCGAGGCACGACTCAGGCTGGTTGAGCCGTTCAATCGTCGGGAAATGGTGCGCGGGCTGGAAGAATTCAGCCACGTCTGGATCCAGTTTCTCTTTCATCAGGCCAGGGCGGAAGGCTGGAAAACAACAGTACGTCCACCACGGCTGGGAGGCATCGAGCGGAAGGGTATCTGGGCCACCAGGAGTCCCCACCGGCCCAATTTCATGGGACTCTCTGCGGTGCAGCTCAAGCACATCGATGTTGACAACGGGGTGGAGCTGGTTCTGGCCGGAGTGGACCTGCTGGACGGAACACCGGTAGTTGATATTAAACCGTACCTGCCATCAAGCGACAGCCTTGATGAGGCGTCCGAGGGGTGGGCGGACCGTGCTTTCGAAAAGCTGGACATTGAGTTTCTGCCCCCGGCGGTTCAATTCTGCAGTGCCTATGAAAATGAAACAGGTGTTCCCTTGCAGCAGCTCATCACCGAGATACTTAGAGAAGATCCACGGCCGCCCGCACAGCGTGAAAAAAAAGAGACGTTTGGCATGCGGCTCTACGATGTCAACGTACGTTGGCAGGTCAGAGCTGCTACCTGCAGAGTAAGTTCCTGCGAGAAGGTGGGATAGGGACTATTCGGTTTGCAGAATGCAATAGACCCGGCCGCCGACAAGGTATTGTCCCGTGACGATATCATACCTGAGGCTGGAGCCTTTGATCTCGGCCCCCTCGGCAACCATCCGGGTGGCAACGGGCGAATCGATGATCCGTTTATCGTCATAATAATGAAGGAGATCGGTGAACAGCTTCTGCTGCTGGGATGCCCGGTTGACGACCACGTTTTTGTTTAAGATCAAGTGTCTTGTCTGGGTGTTGTAGATCCCTGAATCGGCTTTGACATTGACCATATCGCCCTGTTCGTCAAACAGATCTGAATCGATATCCACCAGCACGAACTCGTCGGGTTTATCACTGGTGTAGGCCTGTCTGGCCCGTATTTCAGCTGTCGTCTGGCCCGCCTGATTCTGGGTGATAAGCACCTTCTGCATGACGAAATCATGCTCTTTTTGAGGACCGGACTCAATGCTGCTCTCCTCCTCGAGTCCGCGGGGCGCAAGAAAAGAAGAAACCGGCAGTCGCCACACAGGAAAGGTTAGGATTATCAGGACTGGTATGAGCCAGACCAGGTTGCGGCGGTTGAGCGTTATCATAAAAATTGCTGCAGCAGTGTATCATGCAGCCCTTTGGCCTGGATGATCAGATCACAGGTTTCCCTGACCGCACCGGCGCCACCTGAACGACTGGCAATGAAGTGGCAGGCGTCTTTGACGGCCTCAACCGCATTGGCAGGGCAGGCGGCAAGACCAACCCGGGCGAGCAAACCCAGGTCGATAAGATCGTCCCCCATGTAACAGACCTGGTAAGGTTTTAGACCGGTGTCGCCGAGAATAGACTTGAATTCCTCAAGTTTGTTGTGGACTCCCTGTCTAATGTAGTCCATGTCCAATTCTTCGGCGCGTCGGGCGACCAGATGTGAGGTCCGGGCGGTAATTATACCTGTCATCACCTGGGCCTGCTGAACGAGCCTGATACCGAGGCCGTCCTGGGTGTGGAACGCTTTCGACTCGACTCCTTCGTCTGAGTAGATCAAGGTACCGTCGGTGAGCACGCCGTCCACATCGAGCAACAATAGACGGATCGGCTCGGCCTTGGCCAGCATCATCCGCTCCTCCTCCGACGGCTGACGGTTTTTCTCCCGGGCCCGGCGACGATAGCCCTCAAGAATCTCACAGTCCGAGGGGTGGGATCCCCCGCTGGCGCATTGTTTGGCATTGTCGGTCATGGCGGTTGGCTGATCAGCCGAGGGCGGCACGGATTGAGACGAGCTGCCTGAGCAGCGCTTCGATATCATCTAAGGCGATGGAGTTTGGGCCATCGCAGAGGGCCTGGTCGGGATCCGGGTGCACTTCCATGAATAAGCCGTCGATACCTGCACCGACGGCAGCCCGGGACAGCGGCGCGATAAATTCCCGCTGCCCACCCGAAGACGTTCCTGCTCCTCCGGGAAGCTGAACCGAGTGCGTGGCATCGTAGATCACCGGACAGTCAAATCCGCGCATCACCGGGAAAGCGCGCATGTCGACCACCAGATTGTTGTAGCCGAAGCTGGCGCCGCGCTCGACCAGCATTACCTGGCTGGTGCCGCTGCTGCGTATCTTGTTTACCCCGTTTTTTATTTCCCAGGGAGAGACGAACTGCCCTTTTTTCAGATTGATCGGTTTGCCGGTGGCCGCTGCGGCGGTCAACAGATCGGTCTGCCGGCACAGGAAGGCGGGAATCTGGATAATGTCGAGGACTTCGGCTGCCGCTCCGGCCTGGCCGGGTTCGTGGATATCGGAAATCACCGGGACCCCGAGTTCCTGCTTTATCCGTTTGAGTGAGGCCAGCCCGCGATCGAGGCCGGGGCCTCTGTAGGAGGAAATCGAGGTTCGGTTGGCTTTATCGAAAGAGGCCTTGAAGACATATGAAATGCCCAATGATTGGCAGATCTTCTGCATGGTCGAAGCTACCTGAAGACCAAGCTCTTCCGACTCCAAAACGCAGGGACCGGCTATGAGGAGCAGGGGGCGCTCTGAGCCAACTTCAATGGTTGATCCGTCTGGGCAGCTTACCGATACGGGGGTGACGTTCATCAGTTTTTTGTGCTATGGGTCAGGGCAGCCTTGATGAAATCCCGGAACAGGGGGTGGGGCTTCATTGGCTTGGACTTGAATTCCGGATGAAACTGGCAGCCAAGAAACCAGGGATGATCTTCTATCTCGACGATTTCCACCAGGTTGTTGTCCGGTGAAGTACCAGAAACCTTCAACCCTCCATCCTCGAGCTGCTGGCGGTAGTCGTTGTTATACTCATAACGGTGGCGATGCCGTTCCGAAATTTCATCGGCCCGGTAAGCGGCTGCGGCTAGGGTATCAGGTTTGAGCGTACAGGGATAGGCGCCGAGACGCAGGGTGCCGCCCATGTCGGAGTTCTCGTCGCGCACCTGCACCTGGTTGTTGCGATAGTCAAACCACTCCTTGCAGAGATAGATGACCGGGTCAGGTGTCAATGGATCGAGCTCAGAGCTGTGGGCTGTTTTGATTCCCAGCACTGACCGGCTGTATTCGACCACCGCCAGTTGCATGCCCAGACAGATACCGAAAAACGGGATCTTGTTTTCCCGGGCGTGGGTGATCGCTCTGATCTTGCCTTCCGCTCCGCGCTTACCGAAGCCGCCGGGTACCAGAATGCCATCACAGCCCTCGAGCAGCTCAGCCGGATCTCCGTTTTCGAGTTCTTCGGCGCTGAGGTATTTCAGCTCAACTTTGGCCTGGTTGCCGATGCCGCCGTGAATCAGCGCTTCGTGGAGGCTCTTGTAGGATTCGGTCAAATCGACATATTTGCCGGTGATGGCTATGGTGACCGTATGTTTGGGGTTCTTCAGGTCGTAAACCAGTTTCTTCCAAGGTTCTATATTGGGCTGCCCGGTCCAGACATTGAGCAGTTCCAGGATTTTGGCGTCCAGTCCTTCCTCGTGAAAATGAAGCGGAACCTCGTAAATCGTATCGACGTCAATAGCGGTGATCACCGCGTCCTGGGGTACGTTGCAGAACAAGGCGATCTTGGCTTTGAGTTCGGAGCTGAGTGGTACTTCAGTCCGGCAGACCAGAATATCAGGCTGGATGCCGTCAGCCCGCAGTTCTCTGACCGAGTGCTGGGTCGGTTTGGTTTTCACTTCGCCGGCCGCCTTGATATAGGGTACCAGGGTCAGGTGGATAAACAGGGAATATTCCTTGCCGAGATCGCCGCGCAGCTGCCTGATCGCCTCGACGAACGGCAACCCCTCGATGTCGCCAATGGTGCCGCCGATTTCGATGATGGCAATATCGACACTGCCGTCGAGCTGAAGCACAGCGGCCTTTATTTCATCGGTGATGTGGGGAATCACCTGAACGGTGCCGCCCAGGTATTCGCCCCTGCGTTCCTTTGTTATGACCGAATAGTAAATTCTGCCCGAAGTGTAATTGTTGACCTGGGCCATTACGGCATCGGTGTAGCGCTCGTAGTGGCCCATGTCCAGGTCGGTCTCGGCACCATCGTCGGTGACGTAAACTTCACCGTGCTGAAACGGGTTCATGGTACCGGGGTCTACATTTATGTAGGGGTCGAGTTTCTGAAAGGTCACGGTCAGCCCCCGGCTTTCCAGCAGCGCACCAATGGATGCGGCGGCGAGGCCCTTGCCCAGGGAGGAAAGAACTCCGCCGGTAACGAAGATAAATTTAGTCCGTTTGGTGTTGCTTGCTGGTCTCTGCATTTGGGGCCCCTTGAGGAAAAGTGTTGTCGGCTCTTTTATACACCTTATTTACACCTGAGGCAACCGCCCATCCGGGCATAACGGTGCCAAATCACCGGGCCCTTGTCACTGCCTGCAAGGGTGCATACTTTAGAAGTAAATGAGAATAATTCCCAAATAGGATAAGTCATGAATTATTTACTGATATCAGGTGTGTTAGCAGTGCTGGGGCTGACCATGTTTGCATCCGCTGCAGTGGCCAAAGAGGAAACCGCAATTTTCGGAGGCGGCTGTTTCTGGTGCATGGAACCACCGTTTGAACAGCTCGACGGAGTGATCGAGGTGGTGGCCGGTTATACCGGAGGAACCGAGGAAGACGCGGATTACGGGAAAGTATCAGCCGGCAGGACGGATCATTATGAGGCCGTCAGGGTTATCTACGACCCGGAAAAGGTTTCCTATAAGGAACTGGTTGAGACATTCTGGCGGCAGATCGATCCCACCGATGACGGCGGTCAGTTTGCCGACCGGGGCGAGCACTACAAGACAGCTATTTTCTACAGCACAGAAGAGCAGCGTGCCGTTGCCGAAATGTCCAAAAAGGAGCTTGATGAATCAAAAATATTTGATCGTCCGGTGGTAACCGCGATTGTTCCGGCAAAACCATTCTACCTCGCCGAAGAGTATCATCAGGATTACTACCTGAAGAACGTGCAGCATTATTCCAGGTACAAACAAGGCTCGGGCAGACAGCCATTTATCGAGCGCGTCTGGGGAAAAGAGACGGATAAAAAGGGTGGCAACGGGTACGTCAAGCCAAGCGATCAGGAACTCAAGCAGAAGCTGACGCCGATGCAGTATACGGTTACCCAGAAAGATGGAACCGAACCGCCGTTCAACAATGACTACTGGAACAGCAAGGGGAAGGGTATTTATGTCGATGTGGTTTCCGGAGAACCGCTCTTCAGTTCCCTGGACAAATTCGATTCGGGCACCGGCTGGCCAAGTTTCACCCGACCGCTGGAGTCGGAAAACATTGTTGAACACAAAGACCGGTCACTGTTCATGGTACGGACGGAGGTCCGCAGCAAGGGGGCAGATTCCCACCTGGGTCATGTGTTCGAAGATGGTCCTCCGCCCACCAATTTGCGCTACTGCATCAATTCAGCAGCCCTGCGCTTCGTTGATGTCGATAATCTCGAGCAAGAGGGATACGAAGAATATCTCGATCTGTTTAAATAAGCTTCTGTCGAACCCCGCCCACAGGTCGGCGTGCTCTCTCACCGATTGTTGAGCACATCTTCAACGGACCGTCCGTCGATTGGCGAGGCGAAGATCTCTTCAAGTAGGGGAATGACCTGGTCAGCGACGGTATCTTCGATGAGAAAGCCGGGCAGCGGTCGGGCGGTGAGGCAGTTGCCGCGGGCCGCAGCCAAACTCTCCTGGTGACGGCCACCATCGGGAATATGGCCGGCCGCCGCAGCCTGCAGTGAGACCACATCGAGCAATGTCCCCCAGAGGCTGAACTGGCCGAGATGTTCGATGATCTGTGACACTGCCGTGGCGGCCGACAGGTATTCCGGCGGCAACAGGGCATTTCCACCATGGCGGCAGCAGACGGTCGAGGCGAAACAGCGACAGGAAAAAGGTCTCGCCGGATAGACCGTACAGATATTCTCCACCAGGAAGGGACAGACCCCGCCCAGAAGTTTCTCGTTTACCTCCACTTCCCTGCCTTCCAGACAAGCCTTGGCGTATTCATTGGTTGTCTGGGACAGCGGCCGGTGAGTCGGTGTGGTGTCAAGTTTGTCAGACAGCCACGCAACTCCGTGCTGACGGAGGATATAATCGAGCAGAAGTTCACCTTCAGGCGCCGTAATTGATACATCGGTGGTGCAGCATACCGCGCAGCCTTTATTACAGGCGAAGCCAAACCGTTTCGACCAGTTTTCAAAACGGGCGAAAATTATTTCCAGGATCTGCTTCTTCATACTCCCGCTAAGATCTTCGCTGGTTTCCCCCCCCCTTATTCGTTGCCTGCAAAATTTTATCCTCGGACATAACCATATGGGGGCGATGCCTGGGGTAAAATTCTTCGCGCGCCTCGATGGAGGAATGAATTAATCGTCTCAGAGTGGAAACTACAATAGATTGATCTCTGAAGAAAGGCTGAAAGCAAAGTGACCCTGCCCAAATCGAGCCGAAGCGGCTGCTTGTTGCCCCTTGTGCGGCGGGGGGCAGTGTTGTAAACTGCGGCTTCTTTTCGGCATTGAGAACCACACTATCATCACCCATCTGAGACTATGGATTATTTGAACATTTCTGGCAAATATTTTGTCATATTCGGCCTGGCAAACAAGAAGTCGGTCGCCGCTGCCATCGCTTCGACACTCCTCCAACAGGGCGGCGAAGTTATCCTGGTGGTGCGCTCCAAAAAGAGACAGGAGACGGCAGGCAAACTTTTCCCGCAGTGCCCTGCCTTTATCTGTGATGTGGAGGTTGAGCAGCAGATTGTCCGGGTCAAAGAGGAAATTGGACGGTGGATGCAGGAACATCAGGTGGCGTCACTGGCGGGTATCGTTCATTCGATCGCTTTTGCCAATTACAGCAGGGGGATGAAGCCGTTCCACGAAACCGACAGGGAGGATTTTTTGCAGGCAGTCAATATCTCCTGCTTTTCTCTGATATCTATCGCAAATAATTTTAAAGACTTGTTGAGCCCCAGCGGGGCGGTGGTAACTATCTCCATCTCCACCACCCGGATGGCAGCGACCAATTATGGTTACATGGCACCGGTCAAGGCGGCTCTCGACTCGTCGCTCTGTTTTTTGGCCAAGAGTTTCTCGGAATTTTCAGAAATTCGCTTCAACGCTGTTGCCCCATCGCTGCTCAAGACCTCGGCTTCCGCCGGTATCCCCGGTTACGTCGACAGCTATCTTTTTGCTGAAAGAGCAATGCTGCGAAAAAGGGCGCTGAGCACCAGGGAGGCGGCTGATACGGCAGTCTTTCTGCTGTCGGAACGGGCTTCCGGAATCAATTGTCAGACCGTGGTGGTGGACGGCGGGATGGCGGTCAACTATTTCGACCGGGACATTATTAAAGGGACCATTGGTTCCTGAAACCAGGCAGGCACCCCTATGGACCAGTTCAACGGGAATCAGTTTCATGTCGATCAGGCAAAGTGCATCCGTTGTGGCGAATGCGTCAATGAGTGCCCGGTCAATATCCTGGTAATCGGCGACACCGTTCCCTTCGTTGCCGAGGGGCGGGGCGGGGATTGCATTGGCTGCCAACATTGTCTCGCTGTCTGTCCGGAAGGGGCCGTATCTGTCCTGGGGCTCAAACCCGAAGATTCTTATCAGCTCGATGGTACTGAGATGCCATCCTATCTGCAGCTTGACCGACTTTTGAGAGGCAGGCGTTCGGTGAGGAGATATCTCGATGAGGATGTCGATTCAACGGTCATCGTAAAACTTCTGCAGACCGCTTTTCATGCCCCGTCGGGCAGAAATGACCGGCGCCTGTCGTTTTCGGTAATCGATCGGCGCGAGATCATGAATCGTTTTAGGGAACGGACTTACGATGGTCTTGCTGAACTGGTGAAAAACAATGAACTGCCGGCAGGGTATGAATTCTTTGTCGACATCGTCAACGGCTGGACGATGTACCAGGTCGATGTGCTCTTTCGCTGGGCCCCGCACCTGGTTGTGGCCACCGCACCAATTGACAGTCCAGCGGCGGAAGTCGATACCATTATCGCCCTCAGCCACTTCGAGATCGCAGCCCAGGGCCTCGGGCTGGGAACTCTGTGGAACGGGTTGGCGAAAATGTCGATCACCCTGCTTCCCGAGCTGAAAATCCCGCTGAAGGTTCCCGAGCAGACCCTGATCGGGTTCACCATGAGTTTCGGTAGACCAGAGGTCAGCTATGCCCGTTCGGTCCAGTATGAACCACTGGTAAGAGTAGTAGAGTAGGTGAGTCAGAAGTTCACTGGATTCTCGGGGATAATCAGAAAACCGCTGCCGCTGGCGCCGCCGCATCTTCCTTCGGCCCCGATGGTGAAATCGATGGTGACTGAACGGCAATAGTCGATCAGACCGCGATCGATGATCAGAGGAATACCGCCGACATCATAGCTCATATCTTCAGCACCCGCTTCATCCACGACCAGACCAAGCCCGGGGCTCTGGCTGCCCCCGCCCATGACGGCAACCCGTATTGCCGATTGTTCACCGCCTTCGCTGCGGAGCAATTCTTCGAGTTTCGTCAAGGCTTCCTCGGTTACCTGTATCATCTTCAGGGCCCTCGAAAAACAAAAAGCCCGGAGCGGTTGGCTCCAGGCTTTTTGCAGAGATGGGACAAAATTAGAGCAGAGCCAGTAAAACGCCCGCCGCGACCGCAGAGCCAATGACGCCGGAGACGTTTGCCCCCATGGCATGCATAATCAGGTGATTCTGCGGGTTGGCCTCGAGACCGACCTTGTTGACCACCCGGGCTGCCATCGGTACGGCGGAAACCCCAGCGGCCCCGATGAGCGGATTGACCGGTGTCTTGGAAAGCCTGTTCATGGCCTTGGCCATTAACACACCGCCGGCGGTGCCGATGGCAAAGGCGATCATGCCAAGAGCCAGGATGCCCAGTGTTTCCAGGTTGAGGAACTTGTCGGCGGAGAGCTTGCTGCCCACACCGAGTCCCAGAAAAATGGTGACGGTGTACATCAGCGCACCCTTGATGACATCGCTGAGACGGTCGACAACGCCACATTCCTTGGCCAGGTTGCCCAGCATAAACATGCCGATCAGCGGCGCTGCGGTGGGCAGCAGAAACGCACAGATGCCGAGCACCAGCAGGGGGAGAATCATTTTCTCCAGCTTCGATACGTGGCGGAGCTGAACCATTTTGATCCGGCGCTCTTCCTCGGAGGTCAGCCATTTCATGATCGGGGGCTGGATGATCGGCACCAGAGCCATATAGGAGTAGGCTGCAATGGCAATCGAACCGAGCAGTCGTGGTGATAGCTGACTCGACAGAAAGATGGCCGTCGGTCCGTCAGCACCGCCAATGATGCCAATCGAGGCGGCATCACGCAGAGAGAAGTTGATGCCCGGAACCAGATCGGTCAGGAACAATGCTCCCAGCAGGGTGACGAAAATACCGATCTGAGCGGCGCCGCCCAAGAGAATGGTCTTTGGGTTGGCGATCATCGGTCCGAAGTCGGTTAGAGCCCCGACGCCCATGAAAATCAGCAGCGGAAAGATTCCTGTGACAATCCCGACGTCATAGATGTAGTAGAGAATACCGCCGGGTTCAGCGATGCCGGCCAGCGGAATGTTGGCGAGAATGGCGCCATAACCGATAGGAATCAGCAGCAGCGGTTCGAACTGCTTGAAGATGCCCAGGAAGAGCAGGGTCAGGCCCACACAGATCATCAGAATTCGGCCGATGCCGACGGTCCAGTCCTTGCTTAATTGACCGTCGATAATGCCGTAGACGCCGGTGGTCCTGAACAGGTTGCCGACCAGCGCACCGATGCCTGGCAATTCCTGGGCTTCGCCGGCGACAGGCTGTTCGGCGATGATCGCAGCCGTGCTGATAGTGCCGACCTGCGTATCCTTTTTAACCTTCTCGTAGGAGCCGACGTCAATGGTTGCGATGGTACCCGAAACCCCGGCCTTGAGAATTATCGTCGTTCCGTCATCGGCTTTGACGATAGCCAGTGTGTCGCCGCTATACACCTTGTCGCCGGGAGCGACATCCAGACGGACAATCTTACCGTCGGCGGGCGAGACGATCGAGACCATGTCCCCGGATGCCTGGACGAAGGCGGCCAACCCCAGGCAGAATCCCAAGAGCAGGAACAGAATTGTCTTCGTTTTCATAGTAATTCCATCATTGAGACAAAATCTGTCGCCGCACAACAGAGCGGCGACAGAGAATAAAGCAGAAATCTGCGTGGTTAACCGAGGGTGAACAATGCATCCGAAGCCTGCACGGTGTCTCCGGTTGAGACATTTACCGCCAGTATCTTACCGTCGCTTGGCGATTTTACTTCGGACTCCATTTTCATGGCTTCCAGAACCAGAAGCGGCTGATCCTTGGTGACAGAGTCACCGACCTTGACCATAATTTTCACGACGTTTCCGGGCGTCGGCGCCTCGATTTCGGTACCACCGGTAACCGGCGCTTCGGCTGCGGGGGCTGGGGCAGCAGCTGGGACAGCCTGTACCGCACCGCCACCCTCTGCCACGGTGACGTCGTAGATCCGGTTGTTTACGGTGATTGCATAAGAACGCGGTCCCGTCGGAGGAGCAGCCGCCGGTTTAGCCGCGGCGGCCGGTTTGGCCGGGGCTGCTTCGACGTCTGTTTTCTTTCTGATGTTGGTTTTGGCGTTGCCGAGCAGGTAATCAAGCCCTTTCTGCTCACAGCTGGCCACGATGAAAATATTTTCGTCGCTGACCTCGAGGTTGTTCTCCTCGAGGATCTTCGTCGCCTTGGGAATCCCGGGCTCGAGGATATCGAGTGGATCATCGGTGAATACCGGTTTGCCGAGCTGCTCGGAAGCCAGCTTGACGATTTCCGGATCGGGCGGTGCCGGGGTGCGCCCGAAATAGCCGAGCACCATGTTGCCGTAGCTGGGGTTGATCACTTTCCACTTGCCCTGGGTGACGTTCAGGTAGGCCTGCTGGAAATAGAATTGGGAAACCGGGGTAACTGAAGAACCGAAGCCGCCAAGCCGGACAACCTCTGCCATCTCCTTGATGACCGCAGGATAATATTGCAGGGTACCGGTGTCGCGCATCATCATGGTGTTGGCAGTCAGGGCACCGCCAGGCATCGGCGACAGGGTGATGGTCGGTGAGACCATTTTGGCTTCAGGCGGGAAAAAGTAGTCGCTCATGGCCTCCTCGAAGGCCTCTTCGGCGGTAAGCACCTTCTCGTAATCCAGGTCGAGGGTGAAATCGGTTCCCTTCAGGACATGCATCATGGACAGAATGTCGGGCTGACAGGTACCGCCGCTGACCGGGCTTTTGGCCAGGTCGATTCCGTCGGCGCCGCCTTCGATGGCGGCCAGGTTCTGAGAGATGCCGATTCCGGCGGTATCATGGGTGTGAAACCACAGAACAGTATCTTCCGATACCATTTTACGGGCTCCCTTGAAGGTCTCATATATCTTCTTGGGATTGGCAGTACCGGTAGCATCCTTGAAGCAGATTGAATGGTAGGGGATATCAGAGTCCAGGATTGCTTTGAGCCGGTCGAGATAGAACTCCTTTGTATGAGAGCCCTCGCAGCCCGGGGGCAGATCCATTACGGTTACCACAATCTGGTGATGCAGCCCATGATGGGCGATGCGCTCTCCTGAATACTCGAGATTCCGGGTGTCGTTCAGAGCATCGAAATTGCGGATCGTCGTCATGCCGTGTTTCTTGAACATCTTGGCATGCAGATCAATGATGTCTCTCGGCTGCTGACTGAGCGCCACAACGTTGATACCACGGGCCAGGGTCTGCAGATTGGCGTCAGGTCCGGCAATTTCTCTGAAGCTATCCATCATATCAAAGGCGGATTCGCCACAATAGAAAAACAGACTCTGGAAGCGGGCTCCGCCACCGGCTTCAAAGTGGGTAAGACCTGCCTCAACACTAGCCTCCAAGGCCGGAAGAAAGTCTTTAGTGAAAACCCGGGCACCAAAAACTGACTGAAAACCGTCCCGAAACGACGTATCCATAAATTTGATTACTTTTGTACCCACAACTACTTCTCCTTACGTTAGATTGGGTCGGAAAGACCTTGTTAGAGCCTTGGTTTCATCCTATAAACTTTTTGTTAAGCAGCAGCTCGATCCGCTTCGAAAGCGGCAATTGCGGCGGTGATAACGGCAATGTCGTCATTGCCTTCTTCAGCGGCCAGCTTTTCCCTTTCTCGCTGTTGTCTCAGCCGAGTTTTTTCACCCTCGATAGCCTGCAGTTCCCGGGCGGTCACATCTTTGGTGAGCCGGGCCGAAAGCTGAATGAGCAGAATCATAAACGTCAGAAACAGCAGCACGGTTGTCATGCCGACAACCATCAATTTCAAACCTTCAACGATCATTACAGGTCCCTGATTTTTGGGTTTAATTTTTATTCTTCGTACACTGCATAGTGGGTCTCGTTGCCCAGCAGAAGGTCGATCTCGCTCTGCAGCGCTTTTCGTTCTTCATGTTCGAACCAGTTGGTCCAATCGGCCAGCGACCGCCAGGTCGAGACAACCATACACTCGTCGGTCTGATCAATCCTTCTCAGGGTTTCACCGAATATATAGCCTGGCTGGTTGAGGGTGAGCGTCCGCATTTTTTTCAGAAGCACGGTAAGCTCAATGATGTTCTTATCCACCCCTATACGCTTGATCAGTATTTTCACTGCCATATTCAACTCCCCGGGTGCCGCTTCAATTGATATCGTCTGTCAGATGACTGGCTCGGCTAATGGGTTCCCATAGAATTCGGATCGAAGCACCCGTTTTTGTATCGCATCATGAGTATATGGGAAGTTTTTTTTTTGTAAAGATAAAATGCGGTTGGCCCTCTACAACTGAACTATAAATAATTATTAAGAAATTTCAGCCTGAAAACGATTCTTTCCCTAAATCCTGAGATTTATTGTAAAAAGAAATTTCTGGATTGTTGGTCAAGCCAGACTAGATCACTTTGGCTGAGCGCTTGCATAATCATTAATGATTAACAGCAAGGAGAAATATTTCAAGATCAAAAGCAAGTAAGAGGCCATATTTTACAGTGCTAGAGTTCTGGGCACGCCCAAAATCGACCACGCCTTAGCCTTATTCACAGGGCGATTACCCATAACTTTTGGCAGTTGGTCCGACCAGATAAAATTTTCAGAACTCAGTAAAAGTGAGATGTAGTAGCTGAAAGTGGCCACGGCTGGATTTTCAAAAAGTCCTTGCGTCCCACCGATCAGTCTGTTTTCCTTGCCACCACATGGCAGCCAGGATTCGTCTTCCTCCCAGCGGAGTCCGGACGCCTTACCCAGACCATCTGTTTAATAACTTGCTGAGCGAAGGATCGACCATGTTCGACTACGACAATCTCATCCAATTCATCAAATATGGGCTGGCCGGTGGCCTGGCAACCATCACCCATATAATGGTGTTTCATCTGGCTGCCTGGAAGCTGTTTCCGGCCCTGCAGCAGAAGGATCATCTGGTCAGGCTGTTCGATCTGCAGCTGCGCCCCATCCACGAACACCATCGGGCCAGAAACTCGATGATCTGCAACGTCCTGGCCTTTCTCGTTTCCAATATGGTGGCCTACGTGACTAATGTGATGTGGGTGTTTAAGGCCGGGAGGCATCCTTTTCTGGTGGAAATATTTCTCTTCTACTGTGTTTCCGGACTGAGCATGCTCATCGGTACGCTGCTTATGGGACTGCTGATCAAGAGGTTCGGCCTGTTGACCACCTATGCCTTTGCCGCCAATATCGTCTCAGCGGTGCTGATCAATTATGCCGTCAGGAAATTTTTCATTTTCCAGGGCTAGAGCACACGCCGCTCCTCGAGGAAGCAACTGATGTTGCTTCCTCGAGAATCACCTTTCAACCCCGGTCCCAGCTGTTTCGGCGAGTTAAGGTCCCCTGTTCAGCCAACAAAGCCAAGGTTTCCACTCTCAGTTCAGCTCTGTTCCCGCAGGAGCTGAGCCATTTCGACGAGGCGGGTAAATTCGGCCCGGTAACCTTGTTCGTCCTGGCCTCTGGCCTGTTTTGCCAAAGCCAGACAATCGTCCCAATCGAAGCTGCCGAGATACTCTGATTCTCTAAGCAGCATGGCGAAGCCGGCAACCGAGGCGGCAAATCTGAAATCGGTGCTGGTCTGCTCAAGCGTTGCAGCACTGTCTTGTACCGCCTTCTCGATCTGGGTCGACATCTCTGCCCCCTTCGGCTTGTAGCGTAGTTTCACGGTGAGCAGCTCTTCCGAAGCGGAGGCCTGCCGAGAGCCCGGGTGCTGGTATTTCAGCATGTCGACTTCTGGAATGTCAGCACTTCCCGCAGGAATTATCTCGTAAAGGGCCGTGACGCGATGACCCATTCCTATTTCCCCGGCGTCTTTAGCATCGTCGCGAAAATCCTCATCTTCAAGCGCCCTGTTTTCATAGCCGATGAGACGGTAAGCTCCGACCAGCGCCGGGTTGAATTCCACCTGGATCTTGACGTCATTGGCCAGGGTGAACAGGGTTCCGCTGCGCTCTTTGATCAGGACTTTTTTGGCTTCCAGCAGACTGTCGATATAGGCGTAATTGCCGTTGCCCTTGTCGGCCAGCGTCTCCATGGTGTCATCTTGATAATTGGAGTTGCCAAAGCCGAGTACGGTTAGATAAACTCCGCTTTTCCGTTTTTCCTCGATCAGCGTCTGCAGCTCCGAACGACTGGTGATGCCGACATTGAAATCTCCGTCCGAGACCAGAATGACCCGGTTGTTGGCGCCGGGCATGTAGGAGCGGGTGGCCAGTTCGTAGGCGGTGATGATGCCGCTCGAACCATGGGTGGAACCTCCGCTCTGCAGATTGTCGATGGCCTCTTTTATGGTTTCGGTTTCATTGCCCGGTGTCGGCTGCAGCACCACCCGGTCGCTTCCGGCATATACGACTATGGACACCCGGTCCTGTCGGGAGAGCTGTCCGGCCAGAAGTTTCAATGATTGTTTCAGCAGCGGCAGTTTGTTGGGCTGATTCATTGAACCGGAAACATCTATGAGAAAAACCAGGTTGGAAGGCGGCAGTTTTTCGCGTGCGGCATCCCTGGCTTTGAGGCCGATTTTGACCAGTCTATAATCCCCATGAAAAGGGCTCGGACCGGTCTCTACCTGGAGCGAAAAAGGTTGATTTTTTTCAGGTTCCGGCATCGCGTAGGTGAAATAGTTGATCATCTCTTCAGTGCGGACAGCACCACTGGGAGGCAGTGAACCGCCGGTGATAAAGCGTCTGACATTGGCGTAGGAAGCAGTGTCCACATCGATTGAAAAGGTCGACAGCGGGTCATTGAGACTATTGATGAAGCGGTTATCCTCAATCGGATCATAAGACTCCCGGTTCCATCTTCCCGGCGGCCTGAGATCAGGCCCTGGATAGGGAGTTGGGTAATAACGCTGATCCATGACCATGGCTGATTCGGCCAGCCTCGCAGGGGCCTGATTCTTGTGCAGGTAGGAGGCCCCCTCAGCAGGTGAGGCTGCGTCGGTATGGTGCTCGAGCTCTTTTTTGCTATTCGGCGTCAGCAGTTGAGCGATTTTCTCCCGATCACTATCGACAGGGGCTTCTTCAGCACCAGTCTGGAGAGGATTTTCACCACAGGCTGCAGGCAGCAGAAAAAACAGAATCAGTAATAATGACACCTTTTTTGTCCATGATATTCTCCTTTTCAGAATGTATGATTTGTTGATGACGACCGTCTGTTATCCTGTCTGACGGACGCGACAGTGCATTGTGTCGCAGCAGTTGATATTTTTTTTCAGCAGACCTGATAAATAATTTAGCTAATTGAAATTAATAAGGAAAACTGGTTAAGGACTGGCTGGTGAGCGCAGATCAACGATACGATCAGCACTTCTTTCGAAACTGGGTTCTTGAGCACTGGGAGCTGATAGACAGGCTGGCGCGACGCCGGTTCAGCGGGGAGACCCTCAGTGAGGAAGCTGCCTTGTTCGTAATGAACCGGTTGGAGGGAGACGATTGGGGACTGTTGCGAAATTACCGCGGCAGCGCTCGTCTAAAGACCTATTTCTCATCGGTGGTCTACAATCTTCTGGAGGACTTTGCCAGGGAGAGGTTCGGCCGGGTCAGGCCGCCGCTGTGGCTGAGAAAGTTGGGCGGCATCTGGCTTCTGCTCTATAGACTGATGTGCCTGGAACGATATAGCTATTCCGAGGCAACCAACCTGGCTGTGGACAGGTATCAACAGTTTCATCTCAGCCAGATAGAGGTGATGGCCGACCGGATACTAGGAGAAATTCCAAACTGCGGCAAAACGCAGTATCGTGAACAATCGCTCGATGAGCATGGTTACGTGAACTTGTCTACCACGCGTACCAGTCAGAGCATCGCTGAAGAAAAAGAAGGTGAGCGGATATTGAAAGCGCTGCACGATCAATTTTTCGGACCGGACCCCGATCTGACTAGAGCGCCCCCCCTGAGAGAGCTTCTCGGTTGTGGGGTGCAATTGGAGGCGGAGGAACGATTGCTGCTTACTCTCTGTCATGTGGAGGGGTATTCGGTCTCAGAGGCAGGTAAAAAACTTGGTTTAAACCGCTTCCAGGCCCATGGCAAACTTCGACGACTCTATGGCCGTCTCAGACAACAATTTGAATCGGCGGGCTGCAGTGAAGCACTGCGACTGCTGCTTGAAGAGAATGGAGACACAAAAAAGTGATCGGTCCGTCATATCAGACAGGGCTATTTACTAGATGTACGGTCAGGGAAAATGAGCAAAAAAGACAGCTATCTGAATGATGCAGGAAAACGGGAGCGGCTGGCCTTGGCAGGGCTGGCAGCGGACCGGAATACTGCGACGGAATCATGTCCCGGCGATGAGCGTTTTGCCGAATTTCTTGAGGCCGACCTCGCTTCGCCGGAGCAGCAGAGCTTTGTTACACATCTGGCCGTCTGCGAATCCTGTCGTCAAAAGTGGCTGGTTTTGTCTGAAGAACTGGTCGAGACCGACGGAAAAATGACCAAAACTGGCGCCTGGTACGGTCATCGAGGCCTGCTGAGTGTGGTCGGTTCCGCCTTTGCCCTGGCAGCAGGAGTGATGCTCTATCTGGCCATCGATTATCGCCCCACTCCTCTTACTGTTGCGGGAGTCTCCGGCTCCTGAGGAGGCCCGGGAAGCGCCAGTGGATCAGGAACTGAACCAGGTTGCAGTTACCGACACCGATGAGCTGGCGAGGAAAAAATCACGGGTTGAAGAGCTGGCAGAAGCCGACACTGCTGAACCAGCACCCGAGGTGGTTTCAGACCGTAAGGAGTCTCGGATGCTGATGTCTGTTGAGTCAGCGCCTAAAGCAGCCTCAGCCCCTGCCAAAGCACTTGGAATGCAAACCAGCTCGAAGAAGGCTGGGCCGGCACACGAGGCAGAAGGCCTCTCCGCCAAAGCAGAAGCGCTGGAATTTCAGGAGCCGTTGGAAGCATTTTTCGAGTCGTTTTCATCTTTTTGTGAGAGCCGGGAAGCGGGCGGGGCTCAGGGAGCGGATTTGACGAACACGGCAGAACAGGGGCGAGCCCTGCTCGAGTCCGAGGAGACCATGGAACTACCCTACAAGGATCTCATAAGGGAAATCGTTCAATTGCTGGCTCAGAAAGAACCTGTTAAAGATACGGAGCTCGATGAGCTCTGCAGGCAAACCAGTAAGGTGACGGCAGAGATGGATAAAGCAGGTCCTTGACAACCACCACCAGGGAGCAGGAATGAAAAAAGAAATAGCCCTGAAAGATCGAATTATCGTGGCACTCGATGTTGATCAGCGGGAAAAGGCCCAGGCCATGGTCAGGGCCTGTGAATCACATATCGGTTTTTTCAAGGTCGGTTTACAGCTTTTCATGGCCGACTATTTCAACACGGTCGACTGGCTGCTCGACCGGGGTCACAAAGTAATGCTCGATCTGAAATTTTTCGATATACCTGAGACCGTCAAGCTGGCGGTGGAGCAGGTGAATAACCGCGGCGTCAGCCTGCTCACCATCCATGGCAACGATCCGATTATCCGGGCGGCACTCGAGGCCAGGGGCGATATGAAGCTGCTGGCGGTAACGGTGCTGACCAGCTTCGGGGAAGATGACATGCGGGCCATGGGCCTGACCGGCTCGCTGGCGGAACTGGTCATGTTCCGCGCCAGGCGGGCACTCGAGCTTGGCTGCGACGGTGTTGTTTCCTCCGGGCTTGAAGCAGAAAGGTTGAGATCCGAGCTTGGCACCAAATTACTGATTGTGACGCCCGGCATAAGGCCGGGGGCCAACCTCAAAACGGATGACGACCAGAAGCGGGTGATGACCGCCGGCAGGGCCGTGAAGGCCGGGGCCGATCATCTGGTGGTCGGCCGGCCCATCACCAGGTCCGAAGATCCGATTAAAGTGATTGAGGCGATGCAGGCCGAGATTGTCGCAGAGGGGGGTTGAGTGGCAGAGCTTCAGGAAATACAGTCGAGACAAGCCTGATAATTGACAGCTCTCCATAGTTTATTAGTGTTTGCTTTAAGATACTTTGAAATCTTTCTAAAAAAACCATAAGACAAGCGGAGGATATGATGAGGATTATAACGACTATGGTAATTGGTGCGCTGATGCTGGCCTTGGCGTCATGTGCCGATACCAATCTCACCAAGGGCCAGCAGGGAGCGGTGGGCGGCGCCGCAAGCGGCGCAGTAATTGGCCAGGCAATCGGCCGCAATACCGAGGCAACTTTGATCGGTACGGCCATCGGCACGATGCTCGGTTATATCGTCGGTAACGAAATGGATAAATATGACCGAACGCAGCTCAACCAGGCCTATGAAACCGGTCCCTCGGGTCAGCCGGTGAGCTGGGTGAACCCCGATTCCGGATCCAACTACCAGGTGGTGCCGCAGCCTGCTTACCAGAACAGCAGTACCAATCAGGTCTGCCGCCAGGCGGAGGTCATGGCCACCATCGATGGTCAGCCACAGAAAACAATGACGACAGCCTGCAGAACCGATCAGGGGCAGTGGGTGATCCAGCAATAAAAAGACTCGTCCCCGGGCGTTAACTAGATAGAAAAACTAATAAACCCGGATGGTTGGGGTATGCTCCGAACCATCCGGGTTGTTTTTTTCCGGTTGTTTCCTAGTCGAAAAGCGGGATACCCTTGGCAGCGATTTTGGTCGTGAACCCCAGACTGTTCAGGCTGGCGCTGAAGGTCTCCAGGGTCTCCGGTTCTCCATGAATCAGAAAGACGGTTTTCGGCTTTTCCTTGAACCGGGTGAGCCAGTTGATCAGCTCATCTTTATCGGCATGGGCGGAGAAGGAGCCGATTTTGGCGATCTCAGCTTTTACCACGAACTCCGAGCCCATCATTTTAATCTCTTCAGCCCCGTCCAGAAGTATCCGGCCCAAAGTTCCCGGAGCTTGGTAACCCACGAAAAGCACCGTGTTTCTTGGATCCCAGATCCCGTGTTTGAGATGATGGCGTATGCGGCCGGCGGTACACATGCCGCTCCCGGCTATGACAATGGCCGGACCGTCCATTTCGTTTACCCGGCGTGATTCATCGACGCTTGGCGTACAGATCAGCCCGGGAAAATCGAATGGCTGGTCGGTTCTGGCTCGGGCTTCCTCGTCATAGGTGTCGGGATGCTTTTTGAAGACTTCGGTGATTTTAATCGCCAGAGGACTGTCCAGATAAATGTTCACCGGCGGAAAGTCCGGCTCCTCGTTTTTCAGAGCACTGAGAACGTAGAGCAGTTCCTGGGTTCTCTCCAGGGCGAAGCAGGGAATCAGCAGTTTTCCGCCTCTGCCGCAGGTGCGCAGGATATGCGTCGAAAAGTTCCTCTTTCCTCGGCAGATCTTTCTGGTGCACCCTGTCTCCATAGGTGGATTCGATAAACACGTAGTCGCTGTTCAAGATGAAAGTCGGGTCCTCGATGATGGGTACGTCCCACTGGCCGAGGTCGCCTGAAAAGACGATTTTGGTCTCACCGGAATCTTCATTTGCTACGAACAGCTCAACGATTGAAGAGCCAATCACGTGTCCCGCATCACGAAGTCTGAAAGTAACGTCCTCGCCAGCCTGCATCGATTCTTCGTAGTTAACGACCCGGATAAGCGACACGGTCTTATCCACGTCTGCCTCGGTATAGAGCGGCTGCCTTGGTTCCAGCCCCTTTCGGAGCCGCCTTCTATTTTCATGCTCGGTATCTTTTTCCTGAATATAGGCAGAATCGGCGAGCATTATCGGCAATAGATCGGCGGTGGGCGGGCTGGCGTATATAGTGCCGGAGAAGCCATGCTTGACCAGTTTGGGCAAGAGACCGCAGTGGTCAATATGACCATGGGTGTTGATAACGAAGTCGATGCTGTTGGGGTCGAACTCAAAAGGTTCGTAATTGAGCCTGTTCATTGCCTTGCTACCCTGGTACATGCCGCAATCGATTAAAAACCGGCAAGTGGCGGTTTCGACAAGGTGGCATGAGCCGGTGACAAAACCGGCAGCGCCGTGTGAGGTGATCTGCATGGAATTTTCCTTTGGTTTAAGAGGCTGGATGCTCGCTAGACTACCACGAAGCTTTTTATAATGCACCAGTGCAGAAGAAGGTTGGGATTGGTCTGTCGATATGACCTTTGCTTTAAGGCGGGCCTGCGTTACTATTTGATTAACCGAGGATTAACGGCTGTAATAATGACAGGTACCCTGATGGATTCATTACCCCGACATGAAAACCGGCCCACTGGCTGAGACAGCGATTGTTCCACCGGTTCGGTTGAATTCCCCATCTACAAAGAAGAAGCAGAACAAGTCTGCTGTGGCAGCCCTCCTCCGCCCAAGAGTTCGCCTTATGCCCGGCCCGGCTATACCTTGTGCCGATATGTTGAAGAAATACAAATCCACCGAAACCGGACCGGTGCCGGTGGTGTCGACCAGCAGGTCGGTTTATGATTGGGCCGGGGGTGCGGCAGCACGACTAGGATTGAATCGCGACAGCTATCTGGTGGCGCCGGGCCTTTACGCCATTGGCGCACCAGACCGTGCTGCGCCGGTACTGGTGACGGCCAATTACAAGCTCAGCTTTGACACCCTGCGTTTTGCGCTGCCGGGCCTGAACGTCTGGCTGCTTGTCCTTGATACCTGCGGAATCAACGTCTGGTGTGCGGCCGGCAAAGGAACGTTTTCCACCGAAGAGCTGGTGCACAGGGTGAAAGCCAGCGGACTTGAAAAACTGGTGGATCATCGCCGACTGATCGTGCCGCAGCTTGGCGCAACAGGGGTATCAGCCCACCAGGTGAAGAAGCAGAGTGGTTTCTCGGTGCAATTCGGTCCCCTCAGGGCCTCAGACATCAGCACCTGGTTGGATAATGGCGCTCGCGAATTTGCGGGTATGAGAGATGTCACTTTCACTCTGAAAGAGCGGGCTGAGCTTATTCCCGTCGAATTTCATCTGGTGCTCAAATCTATGTGGTGGCTGTTTCCGCTGCTGTTTCTGGTAAGCGGCATAGGGCCGGATCTGGAGTTCACCAGCCGGCTGATGAGCAGGGGAGTGTGGATGGTTTCTGCCCTGTTGATCGGGATCGGTTCGGGACTCATCCTGGTGCCGCTGCTGCTGCCCTGGCTGCCGGGTCGTTCCTTTGCACTCAAAGGTGCCATTGCCGGTCTCATTTCTGGTCTGCTGTTGCTCTTCTGGGCCGAGACAGGATTGAACCTGCTGGAGTCGGGGGCGCTTCTCGTCCTTGTTGTGGTAATGAGTTCTTATCTGGGGATGAATTTCACCGGTTCGACCCCCTATACCTCCCCGTCGGGCGTCGAGTGGGAGATGAGAAGAGCTATCCCGGTCCAGTTCTGCTTTTCGGTCGGCGCTCTGCTGCTCTGGGTGGGAGCCCCGCTGGTGCTCTCCTGAAACTGAGGATAAGTCATGAAAGAATTCAGATATATACCCGGTGTGTCAAGCCTCTCCCTGGATCAGAGCCTTTGTATCGGCTGTAAAATGTGTTCCCGGGTCTGTCCCCAGGCTGTCTTTTCCCACCACAACGACAAAGCAGCCATTCAGGATCACGACGGCTGCATGGAGTGCGGCGCCTGCGGCGTCAATTGCCCGGTGGGGGCGGTGAGCGTGAACCCCGGCGTCGGCTGAGCCTCCCTTGTGGTCAGCCGGTGGCTGAACAAGATAGGGATTAAGTCCAAGGGCTGCTGCTAAATTAGTTTCCATCCAGAAACGGCCCATTTGCTCAAAATCTTCGTTGCGCTCGAAATTTTATCCTCGGAATATTAATTATATGCCTGTGGTAAAATTTCTCGCACGCCTCGATCTTGAAGCAAAATTCTTCGTTTCTAGATGGAAACTATGAATAACGGCATACAAAGGGATGGGGACACAATACTTATTGTGTCCCCGCTGGTGTGTCCCCGCTGATTATGGTCGGAAACCGGTGAGAATAACGGCGGGTCTATAAATTCTCTGCACCGCCCACCAGCGTTTCCAGCTGCAGATCGTCTCTGAAATAACTGATGCCTTCGTGGTTGGTGAGATCGAGGTGGATCGGGGAGATGGAGACAAAGCCTTCACCCAGCGCCCGGACATCGGTGTCTCTGCCGCTATCCAGAAGCGGTGTACCGCCGCCGATCCAATAATGGACCCGGCCCCGGGGATCCCTTACCTCCTGGACCGCCTGCTTCCATATTCTGCGTCCCTGCCTGGTTATCCTCAGGCCTCGCAATTCACTATCAGCCGGCACGTTGACATTCATAAGGGTATTGGCGGGCAGTCCCTGGTCGATGACTCGAAGCGCCAGTTCCCTGACGAGGTTGTCTGCCCGGGCGTAGTCAAGGGGCGGCTCACCGGCCATTGACACGGCCATGGAAGAAACTGCGTACATGGTTCCTTCTATGGCCGCGGAGACGGTGCCCGAGTAGGTGATATCGTCGCCGATGTTGGGGCCGTTGTTGATCCCTGAAACCAGCAGATCGGGAAGCCTGTCCAACACTTTTCCCAGGGCGATGGAGACGCAGTCGGTGGGAGTCCCGTCCAGGGTATAGACGTCCTCGTCGAGTTTGGTCAAGTCGCAGCGGACGGTTCATTGTCAGCGCATGTGATATCGCCGAGTTGTCCCGGTCAGGCGCGACGGTGACGACCCTGCCGAGCGGAGCCAGTGACTCTTTCAGGGCCTTGAGTCCATGGCTGTGTATCCCGTCATCATTGGTAATTAGAATAGTGTACATGGGTATCTCCAAAATTCTCTATGGATTTCAATTCGGTGATTCGCCAGAAAGGCTCTATTATCGGGTTGCTGATGCTGCTTTTGGTGGCACAGATGCCTACATCGAAGGGCTCCAGTTCGGGTCTCGCGTCGAGCACTGCTACCTGATTCTGCAGCGGTGAATTGTCCAGAACCAGCCGGGGAACCACCCCGATGCCGCAACCCATGGCGACCATGGCGATCATTGCCTCATTGCCGGCAACGTAGGAATAGATCTGCGGGTTGATCTGCTTTTCAGAAAACCAGCGTTCACACCGTACCCGGCTCAAGCCGCGCTCCGGCATAATCACTCCTTTCTGCAGCAGCTTGTCGACGCTGACCGACAAGTCTGATTCCTGACCGCGGGGGGCAATGAAGATCAGAGGGGTCCTCAGCAATTTCAGAAACCGGATGTGCTGCGGCAGATGCTCCGGCAGTGCGGCTATGGTAACATCGGCCTCGCCGTTTTCCAGCCGCGCCAGAGCCATGGCGGCGTCGCCGGTGGAGAGCTTGAGGTTGACGTCAGGGTAATCGTTGCGGAACTCGCTGATTATCTCGGGCAGAATGGAGAGGATTGCCGTCACCGAGCAATAGATCGATAATTCGCCCCGCAGCCGGTTTTCCGAAGTGATCCGATTCTGCAGAGTGCGATAGCGGCCGACCACGTCCGAAGCATATTCCCTGAAAAGTCTTCCGGTTTCAGTGAGGCGGACCGAGCGGTTGTTTCTGAAAAAGAGTTGTTCACCCAGCTCCTGTTCGAGCCTCTGGATGGTCCTGGTAAGACCTGATCTGGTGATGTTACAGGCTCTGCTGGTGCGTCCGAAGTGCAGGGTATCGGCCAGATGCAGAAATAAGTTCAAGGAGCGGATATCCATGCGGCCATAACGTCTCAGATTATGTTGCAAAATTTGCAACATAATATCACAAATAAATCACTTGACGCAATAAAACTTTATATCTATATGGTGTTTGAGCATTGTATCCACCTCACTACCAAAAAAGATCACAACCAAAAGGAGATAGATGATGGCTGAAAATTATTTCAACTCGTTGCCGTTGCGGCTGCAGATAGAGGAACTCGGTCAATGCCGTTTTATGGAAAGCGATGAATTCAATGGGGTTGAGGCCTTGCGAGGCAAGAAGATAGTTATCGTCGGCTGCGGCGCCCAGGGGCTCAATCAGGGCTTGAATTTGAGGGATTCCGGACTCGACGTGTCCTATACGCTTCGTGAATCGGCGATCAAGGAAAAGCGTCAGTCGTGGAAGAATGCCACCGAACAGGGCTTCACCGTCGGTACCTATGAAGAGTTGCTGCCGACCGCCGACCTGGTGATCAACCTGACTCCCGACAAGCAGCACACGGCGGTGGTGTCGGCTATCATGCCATTGATGAAAAAGGGGGCCTGCCTCTCCTATTCCCACGGCTTCAATATTGTCGAGGAAGGAATCAAGATCAGGGAGGACATAACCGTTATCATGGTCGCTCCGAAGGGTCCCGGAACCGAGGTACGGACCGAATATATGAGAGGATTCGGTATTCCCACCCTGATTGCCGTGCACCGGGAAAACGACCCCGAGGGG
This sequence comes from uncultured delta proteobacterium, assembly GCA_963759125.1. GTDB lineage: Bacteria > Desulfobacterota > Desulfobulbia > Desulfobulbales > Desulfocapsaceae > JABDQA01. Next base: position 480,719 of record CAVWXN010000005.1, on the reverse strand, counting down.
ATCGGTCTGGAGATCGCCAAGGCCTACGCTTGCGCTACAGGCGGTGATCGGGCGGGCGTTCTGCAGTCCTCTTTTGTAGCCGAGGTGAAATCAGATCTGATGGGCGAGCAGACCATTCTCTGCGGTCTGCTGCAGGCCGGTTCCCTGCTGTGCTTCGACAAGATGATCGAGAAGGGCATCGATTCGGGCTATGCCTCCAAGTTGGTTCAATACGGCTGGGAAGTGATAACCGAAGCACTGAAGCACGGTGGTATCACCAATATGATGGACCGGTTGTCCAATCCGGCCAAGATCAAGGCGCACATCCTTTCAGAAGAGTTGAAAAATATCCTCACTCCGCTGTTCGAGAAACACATGGATGATATCATGTCGGGTACCTTCTCGAAGACCATGATGGAGGATTGGGCCAACAGCGATGCCGATCTGCTTGGCTGGCGCAAGGCCACCGGCGAAACCGCGTTTGAAAAAGCTGAATCGATGGCTGATGATATCAGCGAGCAGGAATATTTCGACCACGGCATACTGATGATCGCCTTCGTCAAGGCGGGTGTTGAACTGGCCTTCGATACCATGGTTGATTCGGGTATCAAGGAAGAGTCAGCCTACTATGAATCGCTGCACGAAGTTCCTCTGATCGCCAATCTGGTTGCCCGCAAGAAGCTTTATGAAATGAATGTGGTTATCTCCGATACCGCAGAATACGGTTGCTACCTCTTTTCCCACCAGGCGGTTCCGCTGCTTGGTGATTTCATGAAATCGATCGATACCGATGTGATCGGCAGAGGGCTAGAACTTCAGGACTGTGCCGTCGACAATCTTGACCTGATCGATGTCAATGAGGCGATTCGTTATACCATTGTCGAGGCGATCGGCGCCGAGCTGCGGGGCTACATGGGAGCCATGAAGCAGATCTAGCGTAAACAGAGTTCATTCAACCTCGCAAAGGCCTCGCGGATAATCTGCGGGGCCTTTTTGATCAGGACAACGTCTCACTTCACCTATCTATTCCACCGGGCACCCTTGCAAAAACTCGGTTTCAAAGTGTATTCTCTAGCCTAAACAATCTGTTATATAGAGAGACATAGGTTCAATCCAGCCCCTCCTGCTGTGCTGCTCGCTGCGCTGGTTGCCCACCGCGCTGCCTGACTGCTCCGCCGGCTCCTCGCCCGGGCCTTGCTGGAGGGGTGCTTTGAACGTATGTCCCTGAAGCCAGGACTCATTGAATATGAGCATGAAAAGAGGCTGAACAATCATGGCTGAAGCGCAGGAACCATTATGGGATAGAACCAGAAAGCTGATTCGCGAATACTGGCCGCTCGGAGACCCGGTGGCCCTGAAAGATGTGATCGGCGTCAATCTGCCGAAAGGAGATCTGGGTAAAGTCCGGCGGAAGATCGATGCCTGTCTGGAGGGCAAGGGGGGTGAAGTTTCTGCCCGGGCCCGGGCGGCGGAACTTGGGGAGGCTTATCTGGTGCTCAATGCCAACGGTCGGCGCCGTTTCCTCACCCTGCTGGCTGAGGAATACGATATGGACCCCGAGGCGGTTGACCTGGCCATGACCGCCCTGCGTGAATCGGATGATCCCCAGAACAGGCAACAACTATCTATGGATCTGCGCAACCTCCTGGAACCTCCCCGGGCAAAAATTCTGAGACAGTTCAACGGGCTCCGGGGCGGGGTGAAATTTCTGGTCGACCTGAGATCCGAACTCATGCGCTGGGCGGAGGATAACCCGGCTTTGCAGGATCTTGACAAAGATGTCTATCGGCTGCTGGTCTCCTGGTTCGATATCGGTTTTCTAGATCTTCAGCGAATTACCTGGAAGAGTTCGGCCGAGCTTCTGGAAAAATTTATCCAGTATGAGGCCGTGCATGAGATAAGATCCTGGAAGGATTTAAAAAACCGTCTCGAAGAAGACCGTCGCTGCTATGCGTTTTTTCACCCGAGTATGCCCAATGAACCGCTCATTTTTGTGGAAGTGGCGCTGGTCAACGGTATCTCCACCGACGTCCACGAACTGCTTGATGAGAAAGCCCCAATGATCGATCCTAATAACGCCGACACCGCGATATTCTATTCGATATCCAACTGTCAGGACGGGCTCGCGGGCGTCAGCTTCGGCAATTTCCTGATCAAACGGGTGGTGGCCGACCTGGCCTCCAGTCTGCCTGGCCTGAAGAATTTCGCCACCCTCTCTCCCCTGCCCGGGTTCACCTCCTGGTTGAACCGGCAGGCTGAAAACATTGAGAGTTCAGACGATGAGGAGTCGAGGGTCAGTAAGGCGGCGGCCGAGGTAATCGGGACTCTGGCAGAGCAGAAAAATATTGGTGATCTCCTGAACTCAACTGCTGGAAAAAGTAAGCGGGCAGAACTTGCCCGCCGGCTCCAGCAGCAGTTGCTGTCACTGTGCGCCACCTATCTTCTCAGGGCCAAAAGAGGCAGTCAGGTCGCCGATCGGGTGGCCCACTTTCACCTGACCAACGGTGCTTTGATCAAGCAGATAAATTGGGCGGCAAACCTGTCCGATAATGGGGTCGAACAATCACTGGGGATGATGGTGAACTATCTCTACGACCTGCCGTCCATCGAAAAACAGCATGAAGCCTATCGAAATGGGGAGATTTCCGCTTCCGCGGCGGTGAAAAAATTGGTGCGCTAACCCCTGGAAGAAACAGAGCCACCAGTGCTGCCTGCTCAGGAGGACTGATAGGGAGTTAGTTTCCATCCGGAAACGAGTTAGATTTTCCTCGCTGATCCGTTTTATCAGACTGTACCTCCTGACCAGTTGGTCGGACATGGATACCTCGATCCGGGCTGTTTTCAGAGCAGCCTCGTTTTCCGTACCATCAGCTCATGCTGGATTGGCCTGATTTTACTCTCATAGCGCAGAATTTTCTCGGCGGCAATCTGGTTTTTCTCGCTCAGCACACTGCCCAGCAGCAAAATGCAGTTTTCCACTGAAAGATAGAGATCGCAGGTCAGCCTCTTGTAATGAAAGTCATAGGAAATATTAGGAGCCAGGTAGTGGTTCAGGTGGCGGTTTCTCGATCGCCTTGATAGGCATGGACGACCTCCTGCAGGCTCCTGGAGAGAAAAAGATAATTTTTTCGCAGGTCGTGGTTGGTGCGGATATGTACTTTGGCTGAATCGCCCATGGTGGTTCTCAGTTCCAGGTTGGTCAACAGAGACTTGATCGAAGCGGTGAATTCTTCCGGCCTGGAGGCTGGGGTCAGGATACCGGTCTGTCCATTGACTACCGCCTCGGAAGCTCCCCAATCACGATAAGCTGCAACAGGCAAACCAACGGACTGAGCTTCGAGGTAGACCATGCCAAGAGATTCCTGGATCCCGGGAAAGGCGAACAGGTCGGCGGCGCTGTAGTAGCGGAACAGATCCGGTCGCTGGATTTTGCCAAGAAACAGACAGGCGGACCCGAGGTGCTGCCGGGCTTCAGCCTCGAGAAGCTGGCGGTTCTGGCCGTCACCGATGACGACGAGCAGAATTTTATGCCCTGAACGGTGGAGATCGCCACAACTCTGTATGACCTGACGGATGCCTTCCGTCTTGACCCCGGGCCGCAGCATGGCGGTGGTCAGAATCACCTGCCTGTCTCCCACCTGCCAGTGGTTCCTCAAGGTAAGCCGCATCTCCGGATCGAAGGAAAAAAGCTCCGGCCGTATGCCGGGAGCGACATAAAGTATCTGGTTCTGGGGCAACAGGCGGCGCAGATTTGTTTCATCCTTTTTTTTGTTGGTATAGACCACCCGGGCCGACCTTAGTGCCTTGCGATTGAGCAGGAATCCGGGCAGGGTTTTAAGGCTTCGTCTGCGTTTGGTGGAGTAGATTCCCTGGAATATGACGTAGGGTATCTGTAGTTTTTTTGCGCAGGCGGGCCCGAGAAGATCGGGCGCTTTGTAGTAGGTGTGGTAGGTGAGCCAGAGATCGGTGGGTTCCCGTTGCAAAAGACTGCAGATTTTTCCTATCTCTGCCCGATGCTGATAAAATCCGTAAGGTTTCAGATATATCCAGCGGCTTCTCAGGGAGCTGACCAGTTCGACCTGATGGCCTTGCCCCGTCAGAAACTCTCGCAGCTCCCGGCCGGTAATCAGATCACCCGACGGGTTGGCATGGCCGGGCGGCTTGAAGGGCATGTAATAGGCTATTTTCATCGTCCGTGGCTCGGCAGCGGCTACAGAGCGCCCGCCAATCGGGAGGCTCGGTCCTGGTCACTCTACCGCAAGCAAAATCGAAAGTGAAGCAAATAGCACGGCTTCCTTCACTGGATAAAGGTTTAGAATAACTGTATAGTGTGACAACAAACTAATCTTTCAGGTAGTTCAGAGTGGATCTCTACAAGGAGCCTTGGGTGTATTCATCAAGAAGAAAAGATCTTGCCGCCATCTTCAAAGCCGGTTTGGAACGGGTCGATCCCTATCGCATGCTCATCGACCATGTCAGCCTGGAAGGCGACACTCTGAACGTCAGGCTCGATGACAGCCAACACTCCATTAACCTGGAGGGCTATCGTAAAATAGTGGTGATCGGCGCGGGCAAAGCGACGGCCCCGATGGCCCTGGCCCTGGAACAAATCCTCGGCGAGCGTCTGGACGGCGGTCTGATCGTGGTGAAATATGGTCATGTGGAGAAACTTGAGAAGATCGAGACCGTTGAGGCAGATCATCCGGTACCCGATGAAAACGGCCGTCGCGGGGCCGAGAGAATCATGTCGGTGGCCGACCAGGCCGATGAGACGACCCTGGTTATCTCACTTATATCCGGCGGGGGGTCGGCCCTGATCCCACTGCCCTTCAGCTCCTCCGACCCGGGAGGCCCTTATTCTTTGAGTCTCGAGGATAAACAGAAGACCACCAGTCTGCTGCTGTCGTGCGGTGCCGATATAGAAGAAATCAACTGCATTCGCAAACATCTGTCGATGATCAAGGGGGGGCGCCTGTTAGAGAGGCTGGCGCCGGCCCGCTCGGTCAACTTCATTTTATCTGATGTGGTTGGTGATGCGCTCAGCAGCATCGCTTCAGGGGTCACCTGCAGTGATCCGACGACCTTTGGCGATGCCTGGCGGATTCTAAAAAAATACCAGATAGAAACCCGGATACCAGAACCGGTGCGCCAGGTGCTTCAGAGCGGCATCAGGGGAGATGTGCCGGAAACACTGAAACCGGGTCATCCATCCCTGGCCCTGACCGAGAACATCCTCATCGGAACCAATAGAGGGGCCTTGAATGCCGCGGCCGACGAAGCCCGAAAAAGGGGCTATGAAGTGGTAAAGCTGACCAGCAGAATCGTCGGTGAAGCCAGAGAAGTTGCCAAGATTCTGGCGGGAATTGCGGTCGACTGCGCGGTTCAGTCTACCATCGCCAGTCCCCCGGTCTGCATTTTGTCCGGAGGAGAGCCGGTGGTGCAGATCAGGGGTGCAGGAAAAGGGGGACGCAACCAGGAAATGGCCCTTGCGTATCTGATGGAATTGGAGCGGCACGAAGAATTGTGCCGGGAGGTATCGTTTCTGGCCGCTTCAACCGACGGTAATGACGGTCCCACGGACGCCGCAGGGGCTTTTGCCGACCTGGGGTTGCTGGACAGGGCGAGAGCGGCCAAGCTCGATCTCGGAGCCTATCTGAACAATAATGATTCATACCATTTTTATGAAAAAATAGATGGTCTGCTGAAGACCGGTCCGACCAATACCAATGTCTGCGATCTGCACCTGTCCCTTGTTGCGGCAAGAGATGATAATTGAGATCAGAAAAAATGGTACGGCCAGCCAGCTCTTCGCTTAATCCGGATCTGGCAGGGCGGGGCAGGCTCACAGGGGGGCTGCTGGTCTTGTTTCTGCTTGCTCTGGTTGGAGGTTGTGGCAGGCAGACCGTAGTAGAGCCGCCGCTAAGTCTTCCCTCTCTGGGATTGACTCAGTCTGAAGTCAAAACCCGTTTGTTGAGCCAGTATATTACCTGGCAGGGGGTGCCGTATCGTAGCGGGGGCCAGAGCAGAAAAGGCCTCGACTGCTCGGCCTTCGTGCAGCTCACCTATCAGCAGAAGTTCGGGGTGAAACTTCCCAGAACCACCAGAGAACAGGCAGCTCAGGGCGGCCTGATTACTACTTCGGGACTGCGTCCGGGTGATTTGATTCTGTTCAAGACCGGCTGGAACGACCGTCATATCGGCATCTACCTGGAAAAATATCAATTCATCCATGTCTCAACCAGCATCGGCGTGACCATCTCAAAAATAACCGATCCTTACTGGTATGAGAGATACTGGCAGGCGCGGCGAATATTTAATTAGGTGTCCCTGAAAATGGAGCAATCGCGACTGGACATTATGATCTACGGCCATGACGGCCGGGGACTTGGGCATGTGAGCAGATCGGCGGCCATCGGCATGGCTTTGCGGCGGCTCTATCCTCATCTCAACGTCTGCCTTCTCACCGGCTGCCGTCAGGCCCAGGAACTCATCGGCGATGTCCCGCTGGATTGGCTCAAATTGCCGGCCTACGATACGGTGGTGATCGATGGCAAATCAACGGGAACAGATGGCCCCTGCGGGTTCGAGGACCAAGAACTTGGGCATCTTAGGGCTGAACAGATCCGGCAACTTGTCGCCCTTTATCGACCGCGGCTGATTCTGGCCGATCACACCCCCCAGGGAAAACATCGGGAACTGGTACCAGCTCTGACTGCCGAAACTGCAGAGCGACCTCAATGGATACTGGGCATGCGCGGTGTCGTCGGTTCGGTCTCCCAGGCGGGCTCCGAGTTAGCGACTGAACTTTATCGGCGCTACTACAACGGACTGCTCTGGTATGGCGACAGTTCGGTTCTTGGCCCAGACCACCTGGAGATACTAGGCCATCGCTTCGCCTGTGAACCCATAGAGTGCGGCTATGTCTCCCGCTTGATCGAGCTGATCTCACTGTCTCACCCCTCAGGTGTCCGCCGCTATGGATGCACCGTGTCGATTCCCTGGTTTGGGGAGCACACTGATGCTTTTTTCGAACGGCTCACAGAGGCCCTGGGATTGGTGGGTCCCGATTACGGACCATTTCGAATTTTTCTGGGGAGCGATGATATATTGTCCCACAAGCAGAGACTCGAAGGGCTCGATTTCTGCACCCTGGAACGCTTCGGACCGCAATATGTCGAGACGCTGTGCAGATCCAAAAGCGCACTCGTGTTCGGCGGCTATAATTCGCTGGTCGACGTCCTCTCCATGGGTATTCCTGCCCTGGCGGTGATGCGCAATATGCAGGACAGAGAGCAGCAGGACCATCTTGCGGCCCTGAGCCGGTCTGTAGGCAACAGGCTGAGTGTTGTCATGGAAAATGAGTGCAGTGTTGAGCAGCTTTACACCATGCTTACCGAGCTTATGAAAACCGGCAATGATCCGTTTGAAATCCCGGTGAATCTGGGTGGGGCGGAAAAAGCGGCACGGGTTCTCGCCGCCCTGTTGTGAGGTGAACAACGGGGCTTCTGTTTTTCCTTGTTCGGGGCCCTAAACTTTTGTACGTTTTGCAAGCGATTATTTTATAACAAATTCGGGAGCGGATCGGTAGATGTCTGAAGTCATTGTCTTTACCAGCGGCAAGGGAGGGGTCGGCAAGTCCAATCTCTGCCTCAATACCGTCCTGCAGCTCGCTGCTCTCCAGTACCGGAGCTGTCTTTTCGATGGGGATCTGGGACTGGCCAATGTCAATATTCTGCTTGGCATCGATCAGGAATACACCCTCGATGATGTCGTTTTCAACAACAAAACGATCGATGAGATACTGGTCCAGACCGGCTACGGTTTCGATATCATTCCGGGCAGTTCCGGCGTCGAACAGATCGCCAATCTTAGCGCCGACCAGCTCCACACCCTGATCACGGCATTGACCAGTGTCGATGACTACGATTACTTCCTGATCGATACCGCCTCGGGAATCTCCAGAAGCGTCATTTCTTTCTGTATGGCCGCCCGCCAGACGATCATCGTCATCACTCACGAGGCCACCTCTCTGACCGACGCCTATGCCTTGCTGAAAATTCTCAGCGTTAACGGTTATCAGGGTATGGTCAGGGTGTTGATCAACGATTGCGAATCCATACCCCAGGCCAAGAGCACCTATCTCAGATACAAAAAGGTGGTCGATAAGCATCTCGATATCCATATTACTCCGGCTGGGATCGTACTGCATGATGATCACTTTGAACGGGCGGTGGTGCAGCAAAAACCGCTGCTCGAACTCTACCCCGATTCGATCGGCGCCCAGTGCATAAGGGCGTTTGTCGCCAACCTGGTCGGTGAAAAAGGGCCTGACCCGGGAGGCGAAGGGCTCTCTGAATTCTGGCAGCGCTACCTGGACCAGATCATCGAAACCGCGTCTGCAGGCCGCCCCGGGGATGAGCGTGCAGATACTGCTTCGGAGCCAGCCCCTGGATCCGTTACTGAGGCAATTCAGGTCTCTCCGCTTCGGTTCGATCAACCGGGCACTGTCAAACCAGGCGACGTTGCGGCCGCAATGTTTCGGGCCGAGGCGTTTCCGGATATCGGGTTCAGTGCTCCAGCATTTCTCGCCCCCATTTTCAAGCGCCTGAATCAGGGGGGGATCTCTGCCGCCGAACTGCGGCAGCTCATCATCGTCGATCCGGGTCTGATGGTACAGGCTCTGCGGCTGCTCAATCTTGAAGAAATTGCAGTTCAGAGCCATATCGAGAGCCTGGAGGCGGTCATCGGCTGTTTGCCCGACGAAGATATTCAGCCCATGCTGCTCAAGGCGGCGCTCAGAAGCGGCGGAGCAGCGGCTAAGGATGAAGAGGGCGGAGCTGCATTGACTCGGTGGCTGGGCAGTTACCGCTGTGCTGTTCTGGCCCGTGAAATAAGCCAGGCGATTTCATTTGGATTTCCGGACGAGGCCTACCTCGGCGGCCTGCTGCTCGATATCGCTCGCCCAGGAACAGCAGAGGCTGAGGGCCAGGAGGAGACGGTTGATCATGCCGACCTGGGTGCCAGGCTGCTCCAGTCCCTGGGTCTCAACCCGATGATTTGCGATGCGGTGCGCTTTCACCATCATCCGCCATCTCAGGTGAGCACCGCCTTCAATCTGGTCAGAATCGTCTATGCGGCACACTCCCTGGTTTATGGCGCTGAACCTGGTGAGCAACTGGCTGAAACAATCGATTTCCCGGACGGGCTAATCGACTTGAGCAAAGAGCAGGCCCTTGAGCTGCTGGCAAAAGTAAACGAGATCACAGCCCGGACAGCAGCCTGGCTCGACCTCGATATTTCAACCACTGCCGCCATCGACAACGCGGCCCAGAAAAGCGACAGCCTCTATGGCTACCTGCTCGATAATTTGCTGACTCGGACCATCATGTCACCGCTGAGCCGGCCCTCCTCGCTGGAGGAATGGGTTCGCAATTTTCACCGGAGCTGTACGCTGCTGACCGGGGTCAGGCACCTTATCTGCCTGGTGGCCGATGAGAGCGGAAAACACCTCACCGCAATTGGTTTCGACGGCTGCTTCTGCGCTGAATATCTGGAGAATATCGTCATCCCGGTGGACAGCAGCACCAGTCTGATAAGCAAAGTTCATATGACCGGCACCCCACTGATAGGTGATCTGCATCGGGAGTCGACGCTCAATCTTGGTGACCGACAGTTGGGAAGTCTATTGGGCGGCAGGACGATGATTTGCATCCCGCTGAAATCTAGAGGAAAATCGACAGCCCTGATGGTTTACACCCCAGATGAGGGGCAGGCGGCGGCGGTTGATAGACAAATGAGTACGCTGCTGACTCTGGGCACCCGGGCCGCTGAGGATCTCGAGGCGCTCAGAGCCGCAAGCTCCTGATACCCTCAGCCCCGCTTTCAACCCCTGGTCTCTACCTTTTTCACATCACTGTTCACATATTTATAGAACAGTGGAAAGGCCACAAAAAATCCCACACAGATCAAATATTCGACGCCTTTGATGTGGCTGTAAAAGTCAACCAGGGTGTGTGTGGGTTTGACCACACCGGTGGCGACCAGGTATTGTCTGAGCAGTTCGCTGAGCTGCCAGTCGGCCTGCTTCAGACCGGCCGTAAAGGCAAGCAGCGACCAGCAGCCGATGCCGACTCCAAAAATGAGCAGCATAGCAAACAGGGAGGCTTTGATGGCAGTTTTCATAGAGGTCTCCTGTGGCACTGGCCTAGAAGCCGGTAATGGCGGTAATATAACCTCTTACCAGTGCTGTCAGGCCATGGTTCACGAGCGCGGCGAAAAAACTGGCAATGGCCCAGATTCCGATGATCAGGGCCGAGGCTGACACCATGGTCATCAAGATGCTCAGTACATCGTGGGTTACCTCAGTTTCAGTGGTTCTGGTCGATTCAACTACGGTTTTCATGACATCCTCCGCTTGTTGAGATTGCTGCCGCAGGATTCAGATCCTGTGCTTACCTGGGTAGTTGCATCAGGGATGCCAGTTTGCAGCCTGGATAAAGATCACCGTTGATTTACTTAAATAACTGTAATCATGTTATTTAATTAAAGTTATCAAGGTGGGTGGGAAGCGGCTTGAACAATCGATTCGGAAATCCGCCATCAATGTTTCAGCAGAGCTAAAACCGTCGCATGATTTACCACACTTGTGTGGGTGGCCGTTCTGGATAGGTGTCTGCGGTAGTTATTCTCGCCAGCGGAACAGCACTGGAATTCGATAGAGGATAAATCGATAGACAATAAAATAGAAACAGAGCAGCGTGACCACGACCCACAACTCTTTCCAGTGCGGTACTTCCTGGTGCAGACGATAGTTGTAACAGAACATGACCGTATTTAGACGATTCCAGATAATACCAGCAACTGCCAGAAGGGCTCCCCAGCGCACCAGGGCGACCCGACGGTGGCGCACGCCGTAGGCAAAGGCCACCAGCGGTACCAGGGTACCCAAGGCGATTTCTAACAGATAATAGAAACCCCAGCCGGAGACCAGCAAAAGCCACTCCTGGTCATGGGCGACGGCGACGACTTTAATCACCAGGTAGGTGATCATCGCCGTGGCACCGCCTTTTGCCAGTCCCAGGGTGATGTTGTCGAGAGAGTTGAGAAAACGGTTATCACAACGCCAGGCCATGGTCTTTGTGACCAGCCAGGAAATGATGATAACCATGGATAATCCTGCAAAAATAGAAGATACGAAGAAATGCAGCCACTGAAACTCAGGGGAGATCCAGAGGGGATGAATTTTGGCGGGCGCATAGCAGAACAGGGCGCCGAGCGCACCCTGGTGCAGAGTTGAGAGGATAATGCCGGCGATGGTGAGTCCCAGGGTGATTCTCTTGATGAACCTCTTGAGTCCAGGCCAGCCGGCCCATTCTGAAACGGCTGGCAGTATCTCCGCAACCTGGACTGAGAGGTAGGTGGCTACGTGCCAGGCGACGAGAAAGAGAACTGCCGCAGGACCAAACGACACCACCATCGGATAGGTCAGCCGCCAGGGCATACCCAGATCGACAAGCAGAAAGACCACGGCAAAGAAGTAGCCGAGCAGCCCGTTGAGCAGTGCCAGCCTCTCAATGGGACGGAAATCATCCCGCTGGAAAATCTCCACGGTTGTGCTCAGGAGAAAACCGGAGGCCGACAGCGGTACCATGCCAAAAAGACCGAAGCCGAGCAGAACCCCCCAGGGGTAATCCTGGGAGCCGTGGGTGATAGCCTGAAGGCCATAGAGATAGCGTTGGCAGAGCAAAGGAATGCCGATAACAAGGATGAGGCCTATGACCCAGTTCAGTGGATTTGTCCACACCCGGGTCAAGTAGTCACGGCCCGACAGCCCCAGAAAAAGTTTGTCCAGTAAGCGCTGATCACCTCCGGAAATGACGGGGGCTCGACCTACCGCATCTGTAAGGTTACCGCTCAATGGTTTCATCGCACATATCCTCATGATTAGAAGAATCATCGGTTATCTTTCTGGTTCGGGCTAACAGGTATATTCCGGCAAAAAGGCCAGGCCAGATGGTCAGGACCATTGGCACTACTGCCAGAAAATCTTTGACGTAATTAAGAATTGGCTGCCGGGGAACCTGCAGGTCGAACCCAGCCTGTTCAAAAGGCACCGGGGAAATATAGAGCCAGGAGGTACCTCCGGCCTCGAATTCCCCATAGATGGCGTTCTGGTATTTACCGGGAGCATCCCGTATCCTTTTTCTGGCAACCCGGAGCAGCTCATTTCTGTAGCCGAAGGTCAGTGCTTCCATGGGGCAGGCCTCGACACAGGCCGGCGGTTTGTGCCTGCTGAGGCGGCTGTCAAAGCAGAAATTGCATTTCATGATCCGGGCTTCGAAGGCACTGTCATACCTGAATGCCGGCATTGAAAAGGGACAGGCAACCATGCAGGTTCTGCAGCCTACACAGACATCAGCATCATAAATCACCGCACCCTCCGGCGTTTTTGTATAGGCATTGACGAAACAGGCTGTCAGACAGGCCGGCTCCAGGCAGTGGTTGCATTGAATTTTTTTGAACAGCGGGTGGTCAGAAAGTGCTGATTCATAGCTGTTGACCACGGTAAAAGCGTTCTGATCGGGCCTGCGCACCCCCTGCGCCGGCTGCTCGAGTAACTGAAAGTTCTCGGGCGGTTCATCGGGGGGGGCAAGTCCATGCTCCCGGCTGCAGGCCGCTTCGCAACTGCGGCAGCCGATACATCTGCTGAGATCGACCAACACCCCCCGGTTTGACTGGTAACCCTGAAAATCATGAGCCAGGGTTTTTTTGAAGGGCTGCATCGATATTGTTGAAGCCGCTGTGGCGAGCACTCCTTTCAACAAGGTCCGTCTGGAAAATTTGGCTCCCATATTCTTCTCCTTTCTCAATGGTCCGTTACCCTGCCTCTTGCGGCCGCCGCGCCTCAGGGCGAAACGCTGTTCTCCTTTTTGCGGTGACAGTCCTGGCAGCCGGTGGGACCGGCGGTGATGGACAGGTGACACCCCACACATTGCAAGTGGTAGGCGCCGATCAGACCAGCGATATCGATATGGTAGTTGGTCTGGTTTCTCTGCCCTGACAGCGACTCTTCTGAAAAACGGTCGACGAGATGACAGCTCTTGCAGTCAATCGGACTGGCACTGGTCCCGAAGCGATGGCAATAGTTGCAGCCAGGCTCTGCGGAAGGTTTGCCCGTGAGATGATGGTGACACTCGACACAGGAGGCGTAAGAGTCATGCAGAACATGATCGAAGCGCACCTCCTCATAAATACCAGTTATCGAATTGAGCAGGAGGGAGTCCGGCGCCTCCATCATTTCTCCAGAAGGCAGCGTAACGCTGGCAGCGAACGAAAATGCGGACGCCGAGGCCCACCCAAAGAGCAGGAACAATAAGATTCTCATGCTAATTTCCTCCCTCATCTTGGCGCTGATGTTCTTCGAGGTGACGATGGTTGAGATAACAGCGATAGACGATATCGACCTCCTCGCCGTCCAGTGTCTCATGGGCAAGCAGGGACTCTGCCAGCATGTGCAGCAGATCGTCGTGCGCCTTGAGCAGCTCTTTGGCTTCTTCGTAGCAGTGTTGCACTATTCTCAGAATTTCCATATCGATCTCCCGCCGGGTCTGCTCGCTCTGCTGCCAGAAACCTCCACTGGCACCGTCGCCATCTGGTGGCCCATTGCCCATTCGGGAAACCGGCCCGAGCTGCTCGCTCATACCGAATTCGCAGACCAGCCGATGGGCGATCCGGGTTGCACCCAGAAGATCGTTGCTGGCGCCGGTGGTCAAGCGGCCGAAAATAAGCTCCTCGGCTAATCGGCCACCGAGCAGGATTTTGATCCGGGTGAACAGGTAGGATCTGGTATAGGCCTGATGTTCGTCGATGGGCAGTTGCTGGGTATGACCGAGTGATCTTCCGCGGGGAATTATCGTGGTCTTGTGCAGGGGGTCGGACTCAGGCAGCAGCTTGGCGACGACGGTATGGCCGGCCTCATGGTAAGCCGTCAGCCTTCTGGCCCGCTGATCGATTACCAGGTTTTTGCGCTCGAGCCCCATGGATATCTTATCCTGGGCGTCTTCAAAATCTGCCTGCTCGATGTGCTGCTTTCCTTTTCTGGCGGCAAGCAGGGCGGCCTCATTGACAAGGTTGGCAATTTCCGCCCCGGTGAATCCCGGGATGGACCGGGCGATGGTGGTCAAATCGACAGTTGGGCTGATTGCGGTACCTGCAGTGTGGACTTTGAGAATCTTTAATCTTCCCGTGATATCGGGCAAGTTTAGAGTAATCCGCCGGTCGAACCTGCCGGGTCTGAGCAGGGCTGAATCGAGAATATCGGAACGATTGGTGGCCGCGACGACGATGATCGTTTCACTGGTTTCAAACCCGTCCATCTCCACGAGCAGCGCATTGAGAGTTTGTTCCCGTTCGTCATTGGAACCGTTGCGATAATCGGCAGAGCGTTTACCGCCGATGGCATCAATTTCATCGATGAAGATGATACAGGGCGCCTGTTTTTTGGCTTCTTCGAAAAGTTTTCTGACCCTCGAGGCGCCAAGGCCGGCAAACATTTCAACGAAGTCCGACCCGCCCATGGAGAAGAATGGCACCGACGCCTCCCCGGCTATGGCTTTGGCAAGCAGTGTTTTTCCGGTGCCCGGAAGGCCTTCGAGCAGCACCCCTTTGGGTATCTGTCCGCCAAGCCGGCTGTATCTGGAGGGATGTTTCAGAAAATCGATGATTTCTTTCAATTCATCGCGTGCTTCCGAGATACCGGCCACATCATTGAAAGTGACCCCGGTTTTTGTCTTAGAGGCCTTACTCGTAGTACCGGTATGAAGAAATCGTTTCGACGAGGCTGGGGATCCTCTGCTGAATATCATCCAGCCTCCCAGCAGTAGAACAATGATCAACATGTCCCTGAGGAGCGGGGTCAACACCGGAGCCGGGTGGGTTCTGATGGTCACCTCGGAAGCTTGGAGGAGGGACATCAGAGAGCTGAGGTCGGGGGAGAATGTGGTGTATTGAGTTCCGGTCCGATCGGTCGCAATAATCGTATTGCCCTTGATCGACGTCTCCTGCAGCCGGCCTGCTTCAAGGTCCGCGAGGAACTCGCTGTAGGCCGATTCCGGTAGTTTCCTGACCGGCCTGGAAAAAACCGATACCAATTAGACTTAATAAGGCGATGCTGATGATGATCAGGACGGGTCGGCTGAGGTTCATGGCGCAGCTCCAGGGTGGGCCTGCATCTCTGTGAAGTCAGCCAAACCGGCCGACTGGCTGGTGAGTGCCGCAGCAACAAGGGTTTCGAAAATATCTACCCGGTCCGCAGCGAGTACCCCGTTATGGAAAAAGCAGAACTCCTCCACCAGATCCTGGCTGCAGCAGAGGTGTGACCACCTCGATTTCTCGTGGCGCCGCCAGCGGCGATAGGAGGCACAGATTTTTTCAATATCCTCATGAGAAGATGATGATTCGTCAACGGTGTAGAGTATCTCCTGCAGGTGAATGGAGGTGAATGGTTTGCGCCTCGGAAAGATAACGATACTGCCTCCTGCTACACTGTCGGAGCAGAATTGGGAGATAAGATCCTGGGTCAACGACTGGTAGAGCTTCATTCGCAGCCTGCCGGTTGTTCTGCCGCGGGCGATTGACTCAACGGCGACGAGGAGCTGGTTGCCCTGCGCCGGATCCCTTTCCGGCGCAGCATCGACAAGCGTAATACCCCGGCATTTTTTCCGGTTGACCAGTTCTATGATCTGGCGCAGCTTTTTCATCCAGGCCCAACCCGTCTGGCAGCTGGAGAAACCGAGATAGTTCCTCAATTTCATGATGCTTATCGAGGAGCACTCGCCACTTACCCACCAGAGGGCTCGCAGCCAGGTAGTGAGACTTTTCTTGCTGCCGTGCAGCAGGGTTCCGGCAGTAATGGAACTGCAGCGACCACAGGCCCGGCAGAGAGTTTTACTCTGGAACATGGATTCAGGGTGACAGGCGCCGCAGGTCGGGCAGACAAATCCCTGCGGCCACCTGATCCTGGAAGCATATGAAGTGCACCAGGATACATCCTCAAGCAGGATAGCCAACTCAGCGGCTGTCTTCGGTCTGTCGATGATTGATCCAGTCATCTCGGCTCCCAGGTCTTCGGGTTCGTCTGGAATCGCCCTTCACAAACTGCAATGCATGTAGGATGCCCGATCGGCTCTAAGGATGCGACGGTTTGTGCGCCAGGCAAGGGATATGAGTGCGCACTCAGGAAAGGACAACAAATGATATTATATTCGGATAGTTACGTTTATGACTGGCGGCTGGGTCGGATTTTCCGGTTGCCAAAGGAAGGGATCGGCAGGTGGCGGAGGGCGTCAGAGGGCAGGAACTACACCCGAGAAGAACAGCTGTCATTGCAGGACACCACACAAGTGTGGCGGAGAAACGAAAGTGATACAACACTTATGTGGCTTTTACTCAAGAGCGATGACCGACAGATCGAGGTCAAGATCCCGGATTTTCCGATACAGGGTGGACCGATCCATACCCAGAAGACGAGCAGCCTTGGCTTTGTTGCCCCCGCATTTTGCCAGTGTTTCTAAAATTCTGGCTGCTTCAACGTTGGGCTGTTCTCCCCTATGGATAGAGTGGGGTTTCAGCAAATCAGTTTCTTCAGCGCTCGTTGCCATTGGGGCGGGCTCAGTTTCGCTCAGCGGAAATCCTGACAAGATCAGATCATGGGGCAGTTCACTGGTGCTGATGGTTGTACCCGGACAGAGAACAACGGCCCTCTCGATCAGATGCTCTAATTCCCTGACGTTTCCGGGCCAGTGGTAGCTCTTCAGGAGGGACAGGGCGTTATCTGAGATTCCGTAGATTTTCTTCTCCAGAGCGCTGTTGTACTTTTTAATGAAATGATTGACCAGCAGCGGTACGTCGTCCATTCGCTTTCTCAGCGGCGGCAGGATCAGGTCTATCACCTTAAGCCTGAAGTAAAGATCTTCACGGAAACTGCCTGATTGCACCTTTTCTTTGAGATCTACATTGGTTGCGGTAATAATTCTGGTGTCGACCACAATCGGTGTGTCGCTGCCCACCGGATAAAAGGTTCGTTCCTGCAGAAAACGGAGCAGTCGTAGTTGGGTCATTGGTGATATTTCGCCGATCTCATCTAGGAACAGGGTGCCGCCGTCAGCCTGAAGCAGGAGCCCCTTTCTGTCCTTATCGGCACCGGTGAAGGAACCTTTTTTGTGACCGAACAGTTCGCTTTCAAGCAGATTTTCAGGAATCGCGGTGCAATCGACCTTGATAAGCGGGCGGCTGCTTCGGGGCGATTCCTGATGCAGCGCCTCAGCCGCCAATTCCTTACCGGTCCCCGATTCTCCGGTTACCAGCACCGTGGTGTCGACTCGGCCGACGTTTTCGATCAGGGTATAAAGGGCCTGCATGGAGAGGCTGCCGCCTATGAACCGGTGGAATCTGTTCCTGTTGCCATGGGGCGCCCCAGGGGGCAGAGACATGTCACGAATGACAATCACCGCGCCGTTTAAGGTGTCGCCGTCCATCATCAGTGGGGATGCGCAAATACTTAAAATTTTTAAATTGTTGTCGGATGTTCTGCATTCGAAGCGATGCTCTGTCACCTCTTTTTGAGTGCGCAGCACCCGGAGCAGGTCGTCACCCAGAGATGCGAATTCGGAATCGACTATTTCAGATCCGAGCTGGGAGCCTACTCCCAGTCCCGGTATAAAGGTGTCAAAAAGACTTTGGGCCGCCTCGTTAATCTTGACGATGTTCTGCTGCTCGTCGATGATGATGATTCCATCGCCGGCACTCTTGAATACCGCATCCAGAAAAATTCTGTAACGCTCTCTTTCTTCCTCGGCCTGCCGGCGACTCAACTCAAGATTTCTCTGCTGCAGGGCCAGGCGTACGGAACGCAGCAGGGCCTCCTTATCGACTGGTTTGACGATGTAGTCAAAGGCGCCGAATCTCAGAGATTCGGCGGCGGTACTGACATCGGGAAAACCGGTGATGATGATGAAGGGGCAGTCGATATTGTTTTGCCGGGTATATTTCAGCAGATCTATCCCGGAAGACTTTTCTAACACGATATCGCTGATAATCAGGTCAATCTTCTCGGTCCTGATCAGCGCCAGGGCTTGCTCGTATCCGGCGGCGGTCAGAACAGGAGCGTATCCTTCTCTGGTCAGAAAGAAATGGAAGGTCTCCCTCAGGCTCGTTTCGTCGTCGACGACCAGAATGGATCCTTCACTGGGTGTAGTGGGCATCATTGGTCTGTCTCCATTGGCTGATCCGACTCCTCAGGGGCCGAATCAACTGAACGTGCTTTTGTCCCTGAATACTACTACTGCTCCGCACAACCTGCTGTTGTCAAGAATCGGCGTACTCACATACTCGACCGGGAAGCTCTCACCTTCCTTGGTCCAGAAACAATCTTCTGAGCTGATATGGACCTGACCGTCAGTGCAGGCCTGAGTGATCAGACACTGCTCAGGTGGATGGGGGGAACCGTCGGGGTGGCTGTGGTGGACGAGCTCGTGGTGCGGCTTGCCGAGCATTTCATCCCGTTCCCAGCCGGTCATCAGGGAAGCTGCGGTATTGACGAAAGTGACGTTGCCGGTGATATCGAGGCCGAAAATCCCCTCGCCTGCCGAGTTGAGTATCAGCTCCATCTTTTTCTGCAGTTCTCTGCTCTCGGTTTCCGCTTGCATTCGTTCGGCAATCTCCCTGTTCAGCGAGGCATTAATGATATTTATCTCAAAGAGCTTCTTTTCCAAAACTTTGTCATGGCCGTGCTTCGCATCCACCTTGTTTCTTTCGGCTTCGGCCAGGCGTTCTTCAAGGGCGGTAAGCTTTTTTCGGTTCTGATCGTCGTGGAGCCAGATGATGATATAGAGCACCACACCAAACAACACTCCGATTCCGGTCAGCGTCCAGACCAGCGAGGGCGGCTGCCACTGACGATAAAAGGCGTACGGAGCCGCAATTATGAGGGTATATACAAAGAGTACCATCGAGATAAGTGGGTAATTCCGGTATGGTTCAGCCATTTTTTCCCCTCCTGTTTTTGGCCGCAGGAAGATCAATGATGAGCGCCGTATATTCGTTCAGCAGACTCTTGATGCGCATATAGCCGCCGTTATCTCTGATCAGGCCGTAGGAGATACTGAGGCCGAGTCCCGTCCCTTCGCCGTTGGGTTTAGTCGAAAAGAAGGGGTCGAATACGCGGTTTATCAGATGGTGTTCAATGCCGGTGCCATAATCGGTCATGGTAAATCGGACATAGGGCGTATTGGTATGATGGACCAGGGATATGTCGAAATGCAGTTTTTTGTCCGGGTGATGACCCTGATACTTTTCATTCAGTGCGTAGCGGCTGTTGGAGATGACATTGAGAAACACCTGCTGAACCTGTGACCGGTTGCAGAACGTCAACGGTAGATTTTTCTCCATTGATTCTTCAATGATTACATGATCTTTCAATAATTGGTGCTGGACCAGTTCAAGGCAGTCGTCGAGCAGCGCGCCGCCATCCACCGGTTCCGGCTCTTCGACCCGGTGTCGACTGAAATCAAGCAGATTGCGGACGATTGAAGCGATCCTTTTGGCTTCGGCGTTGATGCGGCCGATCACCTCCTCGCTGCGGTTGTCCTGAGCGAGGTCGTTGAGCATCTGGGCGTAGTTGAGTATGCCGTTGATTGGATTATTGATCTCATGGGCAACACCGGCCGCCAGTTCGCCGATCGAGGCGAGCTGGGCGGCCCGCAGGGCTTCGGCTTTATGGCGTTCTTCCTCGGTCATGTCCCTGGCCACCAGCAGCGTGGCCTCATCTGATCCCGCCGTATCCGCCAGGGGGCTGACAGTGAGCAGATAGTCGCCGTGCAAACCGCTTAGTTCGGTGTGCAGTATCCGGCTTTCACCGCTTTGGATCTGGTCTTCCAGGGGACAGACACTGCCTTCTTTCCTGCCCCCGTGCAGAATCAGACAGACGCTCCTGCCGATCACCTCGTCTCTGGATTTTCGGGCAGCGCTGAAGGTCGCATGGTTGGCATCGATAATGATGCCGTCTCTGGTGGTGATCAGCGCCGGGTCTTGAATGGTGGCGAAAATGTTTTCCCACTTGGCGACGGCACTGTCATACTTTTGGTCGGCGGCCAGCCTGTCGGTGATATCGAGGCCGAACAGCACCATGCCCACCGATCCCTGGTCAATGTCGGGTTTAATCGAGCTGTGCCAGTCTATGGTTCTCAAGTCTCCATTTTTGGTGCGCAGGGAGGCCCTGAAACTGAGATTCCCAGCATTTGTTTTCAGCAGTCTGGAGATGACATTCTGATAGTGCAGGCGGTGTTCCGGCGAGAGCAGGATATCTACCCAATAGCTGTCCAGCACATCCTCCTGGTTATGGCCGGTCACTTTCTCGGCCTCGGCATTGAAACGCAAAATTTTTCCGCAGGGTGTTATCGACACCATCAGAGCCTGGATTGAATCGATGATTTCGTTATTGAAATCCCGTTCGAACTGAAGTTGCACGGAAACATCGTGGGCATATAAGGTGAGCGACAGGTCTGCCACCGTGGTTTCCAGGAATTTGAGCTCATCCGGTGGAAATCCGTCGGCTTGTTCAGAAAAAATCGTCACCACTCCGTAGACGAAATCATGATGACTGAACGGCCAGATGGTGCATGACCTGTAAGTTACTCTTTGGAGGGCCAGCGGCAGGCTGACCGGGGGATCAAGGTCGGTAAACAGGGCCGGTTTTCCCGATTCCGCCGTTTCCTGTATCGATTCGATCAGCGGGCCGTCGAGCAGGATAAGCTTTCTTGAAACCTCTTGGTTATCCTTACCGCCCGGGCCGGGCTGCAGAAAGGCAAGCGGCGCAATTTCAGCCGTTTCGGGGACGCATCTACCGATCCAGCCAGCGCTGAAATTGCTATATGTGAGTAATATTTCCGCACACCTGAGAAGCAGTTCGTTGCGGGTCAGGCCGGACAACTGCTCATTGCTCAAACGGATTATGGCCTGGAGAATATTGGATCGCCTGATAAGTGAATCGCTGCAGACCAATGAAGTGGATTCTGAGGCAGGAATCATGGTTGGTACCCAGCTTTTGAAGTTTCAGACAATGCACCACTTGTGTGGCGAGTATCTCTCTGCCCGGACGTTTCCTGACTAATTATACCACAATTATGTGGCGTGATCCTGATTGCTTCGCTTTGCTGAAAAACATGCAACTTTTACGCCCGATTCATCAACAGGCAAGCGACTGATTGTCGGCCGGTTTCGGATCCGGGTGCAACGATACCTCTCTGAGGCTAAAGTTTTACCGCCATTTCCCCGGGGGCGGCTAAGATATAGAAAGGGTTTGTAAATTATGCTATTAATGGTAACACAACCGTGTTGTTCAAGCGGCAGAGGGAACCTCACCTATAAACCGATAACGCTGAAGCTGCTCTCTATCCTCTATGTCCACCAGGGAAACACTCTTTTACAGGATAAAGGAGTCGGGTCATGTGCCGGTCCTGCCGGAAATACTCGTCAGGCTTCTGGAAGCGTGCGATAACGAAGCAACCCCACTGACCCAGGTTGCCTCTTTGATCGACAAGGACCCCTCCCTGAGCTACAAGGTACTGCAGCTGGTCAATTCCGCTTACTTCGGACTGAAAACCACCTACAGCGGGGTGGACCAGGCGGTGGTCTATCTCGGCGCCAATTCAGTGAAGAACATGGCGGTGACCGCAGCCGTCCATCAGGTATTCAACAGCGAACGCTTCAACGAGCTAAAATATTTCAACATTCACACCTTCTGGCACCATAGCCTCAAATGTGCCAGCCTGTCACGGCGGATGGCTGATCATACCGGACAGGCGAACCCTGATGACGCCTATCTGGGCGGATTGCTGCATGATCTCGGCAAGCTGGTACTGGTTTCCGCCTATCCTGAACAATATGAATCGGTGGTCGCCGAATCCCTGCAGCAGCAGGATTTGCTTGAAGCCGAGCAGAACCATATCGGCGCGACCCACCCCGAGATTGGGGCCTGGCTGGTGGCCGACTGGCACCTTAACTCACTGATAGGCGATGCCATCAGCTATCATCACGAGACCGCGGACAGAGTGAAGGGCGCGTTCCCGCTGGTCAAGATCGTTTATGCGGCCAACGAGCTCAGCAAAGATGGAGATCAGAATCGAGCCCGGGAGGTTGTCGACCTGCTGCTCGATCTCGGTGGTGAAGAGCTGGATCGAATAATCGACGGAGCCAATGAAGAGATCCAGCAGATCAGTTCTGAGCTGGGAATAGTCGTGCAATCATCCTCAGCCGCTGACGGGCCGGAGGGGAGAACAATAATCGTGGCCGAGGACGGCGCCACCCTTCATACCACTCTGGCCTCGCGGATTAAAGGCATATCCCTGCTTTCCGGCTTTCTTGAGAATATGACCCAGGCGGAAGACAGCGACGCGATGATCAGGGCCTTTGAGCAGTCGCTGAACGTACTCTTCGGCTTTGACCGAACCTTACTGCTTTTGCCGGACCGGGACGAGGTCCTGCTGAGCGGCCGGACTTCGTCTTCGAACAAGCTGTACAGCCTCAGCCTGGAATTGATCCTGCCGATTCAGAAAAGCAGCAGCCGAATTGTCAAGGCCTTCCGTTTCCGCTCGCTTGACTACCTCAAAGAAAGCGATGAGCAGGAGAATCTTGCCGATCGACAGGTGCTTTCCGCCCTCGGCTGCCGGGTTGTGGCGCTGATTCCGCTGGCGGCTGAAAAGCAGGAAGTAGGTCTGGTGCTGGTCGGCTTGCCCGAACCAATGAGTGAATTGTCGAAAAACGACTACCGGCTGCTCAAGACCATTGCTCAGCAGGCCGGCATGAGTCTTTACCTTGATCAAATAAAGGCCAGGAAAGTCGAAGATGTAGAGGCCGAACGCCAGGCGGCCATTTCCATGACGGCCAGAAAATTTGCCCATGAGGTCAACAATCCCCTGGGTATAATTCACAATTATCTGGCCACGCTGAAGCTGAAGGTGGCCGATGAGGATAACATAAAAAAGGAACTGGGCATCATCTCGGAGGAGATCGACCGTATTTCGGCGATGATCAATCAACTCGACACCTTTGCCCAGGCTTC
Source organism: uncultured delta proteobacterium (assembly GCA_963759125.1). Lineage (GTDB taxonomy): Bacteria > Desulfobacterota > Desulfobulbia > Desulfobulbales > Desulfocapsaceae > JABDQA01. Next base: position 457,624 of record CAVWXN010000005.1, on the reverse strand, counting down.
ATTTTCAACCTCCGATCTGACCAATGTCAACAACATCGTCTCAGACATTGTGCAACTCGTCAAATCCTCCTTTCTCAGCGCCTCGGCAACCGAAGTCGTGTTCACCCCCGAGGCCGAGCTGCCGCTGATCAGGACATCGCCGGACGGGATCAAACAGATCGTCATCAATCTGCTGAAGAATGCCAGCGAAGCGATGGGCGGCAGCGGCAGGGTGGTCGTTACGACGAGCTATGACAAGCGGTCCGGCAGCGAGGCTGAGGGCGACATCATCATCAGGGTGGAGGATAACGGCCCGGGTCTGCCCGAGGTGGTCAAAGACAATCTCTATACCCCCTTTATCTCCACCAAGGGCATCGGTCATTCCGGACTTGGTCTGTCCATTGTCAGTAAGGCAGTTGGTGATCTGGGCGGCAGGATAATCTGCACCAGTGAAGCGGACCGGGGAACCGTGTTTGAAATCGTCCTACCCACCAGAAAGGAGTAAGCCGAATCGTCTTGTTATGAAGGATAAAGTTGCGATATTGCTGGTTGATGATGAAGAGAGGTTCATCGATGGCCTGCAGAGTGTGCTCGATCATTACGAGTACTCCTGCGCTCGGGCGCTTACCGGCTCTGCAGCCAAGCAGCTGCTTGAGGAAAAAGATTTCGATATAGCCCTGCTTGATGTCGGCCTGCCCGACATGTCGGGCTGCGATTTGGCTGAGTTCATTACCACCGACTGTCCAGACACCAGTGCCATCATGCTCACCGGTCTCAATACGGTGGAAACAGCAGTCCAGGCAATGAAGCAGGGTGCCTACGATTTTCTCGCCAAACCGATCAACCACGAGCATCTGCTCAAAGTCCTCGACAAGGCGGTCGCGCACAACCGGCTGCGCAAAGATCTGAGACTTAGCGAGGCCAGATTCCAGGTGCTGGCGGAAGCCGGGTGGGAAGGGATCGCGGTGGTCGAAAATGATGTGCTCATCGAGGGCAACAGCCAATTTTTTCAGATGTTTGGCTACACCAAAGAGGAGTTAATCGACCAGCCTTTTCCGGAATCGCTCATGGTCGGGGGCTCCTTGCAGGAAATGGATGGAGATTCTACTGAGGATGCAGCATACAGCGCTGAAGCCACGGGGCTGAGAAAAAGCGGCTCAAATTTTCCGGTTGAAGTGAGACACCGATCGATGGAATATCTCGGTCGGCCGGCCAGAATATGGGTACTCAGGGACATCAGCGAGCGGGTCCGCAATGAGAAGGAGAAGCTGGCTCTGCAGGAGAAACTGGCCAGGGCGAACAGACTGGAGGCCCTTGGGTTGATGGCCGGTTCAGTGGCCCATGATCTGAACAATATCCTCACTGCGGTAGTCAGTTACCCGGAAATCCTGCTCAAACAGATGCGCGAACAGGATCCCTATTACCAGGAAATCAAGAAAATTCAGGAAGCCGGAAAACGCGCCGTGGCAGTGGTTGCGGACCTGGTATCGGTGGCCCGGGGCAAGAAGACCAAACCGCCGCCCATTGACCTCAACGAGCAGATCATCTCCCATCTGGAATCGATCGAACATAACGAGCGGCTCTCGGCCTACCCCGGAGTAATAATCGACACCGGACTGCAGACCGATCTGCACAGCTGCCTCTGCTCCGCCCCGCGCATCCATAAAATATTGCTCAATTTGATCGGCAATGGACTGGAGGCGATCGGCCACGATGGTATTATCCGGATCAGCACCGAAAACTGCAGGTTTGCCAATCCGGTGATGCGGGATCAGTCGATGCGGGTCGGCAACTATGTCAAAATGACCATTTCCGACAACGGCGAAGGCATCAACGCTGAAGATCTCGAACACATATTCGATCCTTTCTACTCCACCAAAAAAAGCGGTCGCAGCGGAACCGGGCTCGGTCTTGCCATTGTATGGAATAGTGCAATGGAGAGCGACGGCTGGGTGGAGGCCTCCAGCGATGAGCGCGGCACCCGCTTTGATGTCTACCTGCCGGCCTCCGGCCAAGAGCCAGCCGCCCAATTGCTTGAGCAGAGAAAGCAGGAAAATGGCGGAGGAGAGACCATTCTGCTGGTGGACGATGAGGCGGAGCAGAACCAGACCATGCAGAAAATGCTGGGTAGCTTGGGCTACAAGGCTTTTGGCGCGACCAGCAGCGAACAGGCGTTGGGGTTTCTGCGTTCCTGCCGGGTCGACCTGGTGATCCTCGACATGATTATGGAAGGCGACATCGACGGTTGTCAGCTCTATCGAAAAATACTCGACATCAATCCCGCCCAAAAAGCCCTGGTGGTCAGCGGTTTCTCAGAGAGTCAGCAGGTTTCTGAGGCCAAAGCGCTGGGAATTAAGACTATTCTTGAAAAACCGGTGACCCTGCCGGTGGTGAGCAGGGCAATCAGGCAAACCCTGGAAGAGGACTGAAAGTCGATGGCGGATTTGGAGTCGACGGCCACTGATTTGTTGACCCCTGATGAAAAATATATCTTTATAAGGAGAGCCTTTTGCAAAACTAAGATTTTAGTTCAAAATCAAGGTATGCGAGAAATTTTACCACAGGCATATGATTGATATTTCGAGGATAAAATTTCGAGCATAACGCAGAGTTTGGGCGAAAAGATCGTTTTGCAAATGGCTCAGGAAACAACCAGGGAATTTTGAATCCTTTATGCAGACCGACAATAGTTCTGCAGCGCTGAGAATGTATCTGCTGACATGGTGAATATCGACCTGACCGCCATAGCCCAGGCGCCCCCGTTTTCCTTTCTGCCGGCGCAGAAGATGGACGAGCTGCGCCAACATTTTTCCGAGGAAAAAGCTGAGAGAAACGAAGTTAGATTCATCCGCGGGAAAACCAAAGTAACCTCGCTCTGGGTGGTGGCCGAAGGCTCGGCTGAAATCTACTACGAGAAAGACGGCGAGAAGACCCTGCGCCGCATACTGTCCGAGGGGGATTGCTTCGGCGGTATCTCGATTCTGCTCAACAGAGCCCGGGCCGTCAGAACCATGAAAATTACCGAGGACACGACGTTTTATAAACTCCCGGCCGCGATCTTTCTCGAGCTTTGCGAAGAATTCGAGGATTTCAAGGAATTTTTTACCAACACCTTCGGCAAGAAGATGCTGGACAGATCGTATGCAGAAATGATCTCCCGGCAGGTGGAGCCCACCGAGAGAACTTCACCTTTTTTTCAGCAGCGTATCTATTCGATTCATAATCCAATCCTTCTGAGCTGTCCCGCGGCGATGAGCATCAGGGACGCCGCCGGCAAGATGACCGAGGAGAACACGGGGTATCTGCTGGTCCAGAACGACCAGGGAAGTTTTCAGGGCATCATCACCGATGAGGATCTAAGGAAGCGGGTGGTGGCCACCGATTTCAGCAAGGATGCGACCGTATCGGAGATTATGTCGGCGCCGCTCATCACCCTGCCGGAGGATGCGCAACTCTTCGAGGCATACCTTTTGATGGTCCAGAAAGGAATATCCCATCTGCCTGTCTCGAACGACAATGACGATATTTCCGGCATGCTCAACTATCGGAGGATCATCACCGAACAAAGCAGATCTTCCTATTTCCTGATTCAGGAAATCAACCACGCCTCGTCGCCGGACCAGCTAATAAATATTCACAGCCGGCTGCCCGGCCTGCTCTTCGAGCCAATCAAGAACGGAGCCCAGCCGGAAACACTGACCAGCCTCATCACCAAGGTGGCCGATGCCGTTCTGGAGAAGATCGTCGGTTTTGCGGTCGATAAAGCCGGTCCGCCCCCATGTCGTTTTGCCTTTGTCGTCATGGGCAGTGAAGGGCGCAACGAACAGACCCTGAAGACCGACCAGGACAATGCCATCATTTATGAGGATCCCGAAGATGATCAGCAGAGGGAGCTGGCCAGCAGATATTTCCTCGACCTGGCCGCAGATATCTGCGGCTGGCTCGATCAGGCCGGCTTCGACTTCTGTGAGGGCAACAACATGGCCCAGAATCCCGACTGGTGTCAGCCTCTCTCGGTTTGGAAAGATTATTTTGCCAGATGGATAGATGCCGAAACACCTGAAGTTCTGCTTTATTCATCAATCTTTTTCGATTTCAGGTGGGCCTGGGGATCCAGGGAATTGACGGCCGAGTTGAGTGATTTTCTTTACGCATCCCTGGATAAATGGACCGGCTTCTTTTTTAAATATATGGCTGAGAACGCACTAAATATCAGGCCCCCACTGGGTTTTTTCAGAAATATCGTGGTCCAGTCCAAGGGTGAACAGAAGGATACCTTTGACATCAAACGGGCCATGATGCCGATCATCGATTTTGCCAGGCTCTATGCACTCAAGCACGGCATCCGGGAGACCAACACGCTGGAGCGGCTCGAAAAAATCCGTGACAAACGGGTTTTAACCAAAGAGGAATACGAGGATATAGTCCAGTCTTATCAGTACCTTATGAATCTTCGCTTTATTCGTCAGATTACCGCGATCGCCGAGGAAGGGGGCCGCGCCGACAACTTCATCAACCCCAAAAATCTCACCCGGATAGACCAGACCATGCTCAAAGAGATCTTCAAACGGATCGAGGGGATTCAACAGAAGATGAGCATGGATTTCACCGGCAGGACTGCTTAAACACGATCAATCAGAAGATCGTAAAGAATTTCCCATTCATTTTTACTCAGACGCTTCCAGAACTCATGACCAGTATCTGACGATACTGACGGTTGGCTGAATTTGCTACGCAGATATCAATGGCACGGAAAGGTAATTCTAGCAGATTCCTACGTTGTGGATATATCATTGCGGCTCTAAAAAGTGATTTTTTTAACCTTTCGATTGTTTGTCTTTAATTATCTGTAATAAAAGGGTTTATTTGCATCAGAATATATAAATTTTGTTGTTGGGAAGCAACAAAATCGCTCATGATAAAAAAAAGTGATGAATAATATCATTTATTATTCTAAACTGTTGTTACTGGATGGGTGGATAATTACCCATCCAGATGCTTTTACCACGATACTGGGATAAGGGTGGAGAAGCGCACCGGGTTGTCTGACATTTTTCTATTGCGTGGCCTGTCCGGCAGACTGAAAGGACGGAGTACGAGCGCCCATTGGTCTTCCGGACATCTTTACATAAACGCTGTTCGGGGAGCAGGCTGTTTTCCGGGAAACGCGAGTTGACCGGGAGCATGGAACGCAGTCATTCAAAAGGAGGAGAAAAATGGAAGAAAGTAAGAGTTATAACGTTAACTTTTTCAAACCATCAACACCATTCCTAAAGGAGAATATCCGCGCAATTGTCATTGGGCTGGTCATCTGGGGTGTTGTAACGTATGGGTTCCAGATTCTCCTCAGAATAATGGAAACCCCGACCCCCGAGGCCGTTTATGTTGAATTCCAGGAGATTGCTCCCAAACTCACCGATGGGAGTGCATCACCAGAGGAAATGGCCAAGGCAGCCAGTTTCTACCTGGCCATGCTTGGCAAAAGCGCTGCACTGCTGCAGAACGAGCAGTTGAAAGTGGCCTTCACCTCAACAGCTCACAACGCGCTTGCCGGCGCCGAGCAGCAAATGCTGCTTGACCTGGCAGGTAAGGCGGGTTCCGGCGAGGCCATGGAAGCCGGGTTTATTCATGCGGCCTTGGGGATAGCTGAGAACAAGGCCATGATGGCTGTTGTACCTTTTGCGTTGACCGCTGTTACCCCGGATAAATTGGTCATGTATGATCCGGCGACAAAGCCCCTGATGGATAAGTACTTCATTCACAATCAATCGGTACTCACCGATTCAATCGTTTTCGGTTTCCCGTTTCATTACTTTTTCACCGCACTCGTCACCCTGACGGTCTTTGTTCTTATCTGCCTTTGGTACTGCGGAGTGATGGACAAGATGATGAAAAAGCACGGAATGGAACAGTCATTCGAATAGGAGGAACCGAAAATGAAAAGAATCACATTTAGAGCACTATCGTTTTTTATCTTTTTGTCGGCGATCCTACTCGTTGCGATTCCAGCTTTTGCCGCGAGCGGCGCGGCCCTCGAGGGTGGATTCAAAACGATACCGGCAATCATTCTGCTGGCAACGATTTTATTATTCATTGTTGTCGGATTCATGAACAAAGCCGAGGGAACAGAAGGCTACTACGCTGCGGGCCGATCCATATCGCGTGTCGGTTCGGGCGCGGCCATCGCCTCGAACTGGATGTCGGCCGCCTCATTTCTGGGGATGGCGGGAATCATGTACGGCTCGGGTTATCACGGCCTCTCCTACGTGGTCGGCTGGACCGGCGGCTACTGTCTGCTGCTGCTGCTGATGGCCTCGCAGATCAGAAGATTCGGTAAATACACAGCCACTGACTTTATCGGCGATCGTTACTACTCGTCAGGCCTGCGGGTATTCACCGCGTTGATTGCAATTTTCATATCGTTCTGCTATTGCGTCGGCCAGTTTGGCGGTATCGGTCTGATGTTCAAGTGGATCATGGGGATGAATTATTCCACCTCGGTTATTGTCGGTGGTACGGTCGTTCTCGGTTACGTTATCATTTCAGGCATGCTGGGGGTTACCAAGAATCAGATCGTTCAATACATCATCCTGATTACTGCCTTTCTGATTCCGGCCTTTATCCTGACTTTCAAGTTCGACTATTTCTGGCTGCTTCCGCAACTCGGCTACGGGAGGGTGGTATCGGATATCGTTGCCGGTAATGCGACACCATTCGTCACCTCTCTCGGGCATGCGATGCAGACGGTGCCCCAGCCAGAGTATGCAATGCCCTGGGATCCGGCAACGGGCAAGACCTTTTTCCAATGGATGGCAACCTGTTTTGCCCTGATGATTGGTACGGCCGGTCTGCCGCATGTTATCCAGAAGTTCTATGTTGTGCCCAAGCCCAGTGATGCCCGCTGGTCGGTTACCTGGGGTCTGTTCTTCATCTGTCTGCTCTACTGGACCGCGCCCCTGTATGCCGCTTTCGGTAGAATCCTGTCTGCCAACCCTGAAGTTGGAAAGCTGGCCTCAGATGCGATCGTTGTGTACACCGCTCAACTTGGAAACGTAAATCCGGTTATCGTTGGATTCCTTGCCGCCGGTGCTGTCTCAGCGGCATTCTCAACGGTTTCAGGATTGTTGGTAGCAGGATCGTCGGCCTTTTCCAACGATATCTACTACCGGGTTTTCAATCCGGAGGCATCAGGCAAGTCACAAATACTTGCGGCCCGTGTAGCAACCATTGCCATGGCAATAGGCGTCATGGTGGTTGCCCTGCTGAAGCTGGCCCTGGTTGCCCAGCTTGTTGCCCTGGCCTTCTCCATCGCCGGCTGCACCATCTTCCCATTGTTCCTGATGGGCATCTGGTGGAGTCGCTCGAACCGTGAAGGAGCCTGGGCGAGCATCCTCGTCGGTGCCGCCTTTACCGCGATTGCATTGGTATACTTTATCTGCGGTAAATTTGGAGTTGCACTTCCCGGCGCAGCATTTGTCGGCTACTGGCTGAATCCCTGGTATTTTGCCTGGATCGCCGCACCGCTTGCAATTGTTGCCAATATCGTAGTATCCTTGGCGACGCCGGATACACCTGAAGAAATCAGAAAACATCTGGCCTCGGAAGTACACGGCGTCAGATAACAGCACTTTTTCGGTCTCCGTCTGTTATCGGGCGGAGACCGAAACCTCTACCACTTTCCCCTTACATGCAATCAGGCACGAAGAAGGTCCTCGCTGTCGTTCTTACTATTACGGCTTCGATATTTATCGGTTCATATTTCTATTACGACCAGATCAACAAGGCTGAAGATCCGCGTATCCTGCCGGCCAAGGAGTTGTTCCAGGTCTATGACAAGGAACTGGAAAGCCATGAATATGTGCAGTCGCTGAGTCTTCTGGACCAGATGCTGACCATCTATCGTTCCACCCCGGGGTATGAAAATTCATACGAGATAGGGGTGTTGTTGAACAATACGGCCACGGTCTATCTGGTTGAGTTGGAGACAGAGATCTTAACCGCCGGCTCTGTCAGCAAGCCATCGATGCAGAAAAGCCTGCTAGCGGCGGAAGAATATACCCGTCAGGCCATCGCTATCTATGAGGCCTGGATGGCTGACATGGGATCTTTGTCGGAGGAACAGGTCAGGCAGAGGATTGCGCCCTATTTCAGAGCAGACGACCCTGGCTTGGCAGGTATGGATGCGCAGAGGGTCATGGACAAACGGGTGGAGATGATCCTCGATGCCCAGATAGAGACACCGAGAAGGATATCTGTCTCGCTGACCAACCTTGGCATGATCAATCGCTACCTGGGAGATCTGGACGAGGCCAAGAAGAATTACGAAGCCGCCATCGAACTCTGGGATCGCAATTACACCGCCCAGGATAATCTGGCCATCCTGATGAATCAGCCGGTGCAGAAACGGTCGATGATATCACGGCTCTTCCCGCCCGAAAAAATCGAAGAGTAGACGACTCAATTCGATCTCCACTACTGATCTATGGGCTCATCAGCAGGTGTCGGCGTGCCTGAACCACTATCGATCAGAGAGTTGCCGCAGAAACGGGTGTGATACGGGGCAGCGTGTCCCGGACACACTAATCCACGAGGGGCCAGAGCGGCCCAGTTTTATGAAACTGCAAAATCATTTTCCCTCACCAGGGCATGACCCCTGGTCAATTATGGAATCTCGTTACTCCGCTGCTTGATGATTCTATCGTTTTAGTCGGAAAGAATCTTGAACGACAGGTGTACCCTGGCTCTGTAGATGGCGGCCTTACCGTCCTCGATGATCATATCAAGCTTGACCACTTCGGCTATACGCAGGTCCCTCAAACTCAACCCTGCTGATCTTACGGCTGACTGTGCGGCTTCCTCCCAGGAAACAGTGCTCGATCCGACCATCTCGATAATCTTGTAGACACTTTCAGACATGGCAATCCTCCTTGAAAAGGGTTGGGAAAGGTGGGAAACCGGTTCGAACTATACCGGTTAGATAAAATATAGGTACTCTGGCCCCCAAGGTCCATGTACTGCCTTACAAAAACATAGGAGCGGATGGTCAGGGCGGGGAGAATGGAGAAAATTCACCCTGGCTGGAGCACCATCGCCAGGGATGGCGCCCCAGGGGGGTGTCGTTCACTGCGCTTAGGGAAAAAGAACAGGGAGGAGTCTGTGATTACCAACGCTCCGTACCAATGATCTGATTAACGTCGGTACAGCGTTGTTTTTCTTTTTCACTCAGATCTTCGTAGCGTTTTTTTTCGCTGTTTTTCAACGAGCATACATATTCTTTGCCGTTCTTATCGGTAATCCAAGTGAGCGATGCAATGCCGCCTTTCAATTATCTACCTCCCTAGATAGGCTATATGAAATGAGATGGTGGTGGCCATCATTTGTTGTAAAGATATGCCTGAAACAACTTGACACAATAAAGGATAAATGGTGTATTATTGATAGCTGAAACTATCAATTACAAGGTGAGTTATGGCTGCGACCAATCTTTACAGAGAAGTGGTTAACTCAATTTCCGCTCATGTGGCAATAATCGATAAGAAAGGGGTGATCCTGGAAACCAATCAGGCCTGGGAACAGTTTGCCAATGACAATGATATGCAGGATACCTATCAGAGTGTCGGGAGCAGTTATCTCAACATCTGTGAAGTGGCGGCAGATGATGGGGATGAAGAGGCCGCAGAGGCCACTCTGGTTGCTCACGGCATTCGCCAAGTACTGAAGGGAAAACTTCCCGAGTTTGTAACCCATTACCCCTGTCACTCACCGGACAAAAAGCGCTGGTTCATGGTTCGGGTGGTACCCTTTCGGGAAGAGCAGAAGGCCAAGGCAATCGTCACCCATGAGAACATTACCCCGATCATGGAAATGCAGGAAGCCCTCAAGCAAAAAGAGGCAGAGCTTACCCAGGAAAGGGAAAAACTGGAAGAAACCAACACGGCACTCAGAGTGCTTCTGAGGCAGCGCGATGAAGACCGAACCAGACTGGAAGAAACGGTCTACAACAATGTTGATCGACTGGTTCTGCCCTATATCGAGAAGCTGCTGCAGGGCAGACTGGCGGACAACCATCGGACCCTGGCCGAAATTGCCGACAACAATCTCAGAGATATAATCTCCCCGTTTCTGAGAACGCTTTCTTCGCTGGGGCTGTTGCTGACCCCGCAGGAAATTGAGGTAGCCAATCTGGTTCGCAACGGCAGATCGAGCAAGGAGATTGCCGATATAATGTCCCTCTCGGTGGCCGGTGTCGATTTTCACCGAAAGCGGTTGCGGCAGAAACTCGGGCTGGCCAACTCCAAGAAAAATCTCAGGTCATTTCTTCTCACCCTGGAGAGCAAGTAATCTGGCAACCAGCAGTTCAGGCCACTAGTTTATCGAACACATAGGGCAGACATTCCGCTTCTTTCATTCGCCTGCCGTTGAGCATTTCGTGCAGGTCGTGCCACTCCCTGCGGTTGGCGGCAACGTAAGTTTCCAGATCGTGGGCCTCGAGGAAATTGGCAGTCCTCTCATCTATCTGTTTTCGTGCCGCCTCATGAAATGTCGGATAATTTCTGATCAATGACTCAGCCCCGGCAATGTAGTGGGACCAGCGCCGGTCGTTGATGTCAATCTGCCCGATGCCTGCGGAGTTGATCATCGTCTCGAATTCCGGGTTGTTGAAAAAATGGATGAACACGTCCATGTAGAACTTGGTCATCTCCAGAACGGATGAGCCGAAAAAGGAGTTGAACACATCATCGTCGATGTAGGCATCGGCCAGATACATAAGATCCTTGTCGATGTAGTTATTATTATACATGGTATCGCGGCCGCAGAGTTGCTTGACCACCGGAGAGTTGCGGTGGAAACCGACGCAGTTGACGATGACGTCCGCCTCGATGCGGGTATCGTAGTCGACCACGAGGCCGTGATCATAGAGCCCGGTGACACTGCCTGGTTGGCTTGCCAGTTTGCCAAGAAAATGAGCAATGAACCAGATATCCGAGACGCTGATGGTGTGACCTTCGTGTTTGATTTTTCCCATCCAGCATTCGGGCTGGGCAGCCCCGCTGAGATCGTAGAGTTTTTTCCAGAGCATCATGTTTCTGATATTGCTCTTTCTGTCGTGCAGGAAATTTTCATCGTAGGGAGTTGCAAAATTCAGGTAGTCAATGATTTTGGGGCACACTGTACCGTGCCTGCGGCAGACGACGGTGACATGTTCAGCACCGTTTTCCAGAGCAGTCCGGACATTTTCCACCGCAAAAGCGCCCATCCCGATCACCGCGACTTTCTTGCCCTGCCAGTCTAAATCCCGGGCCTGATCGGAGATTCCCTGGCAGACCAGGCCGTTGAACTGATCCTGGTTCCTCCACTTTATTTCCCGGGGGGGTCCGATACGGTCATTGATCGCCAGTATGACACCCTTGCAGGCGATGGTATGGGAAGTACCATCCCGCTCAACGGTAACGGTATAAGCGCCGTTACGGCCCTCTATCCGTGTTGCCCGGCTACGGGTGAAAAGATTGTCCTTAATCCGGGCGACGATCAGGCTCATATCTCTGAGAATTTCTGCCGTCGTTGAGTGATCACGGTTGGCTCTTATTTCCCTTTCGATCAGCCGGTAGGCCCCTTCGGAGGTGTTAACCTGGGAAGTGGCGTTGGCGTATTGGCTCCAGATACCGCCAACAATGTCACGGGCTTCAACCACGTGGCAGGAGACTCCCGCTGCCCGCAACCGATGGGCGCCATAGAGCCCGGTAATGCCGCCGCCGACGATGAGTACCTCGGTTTTATCCGGCAGAGCGTTCTGGTTACGGTTGTCCAGCGCCGTGCGGTCGAAAGAGAAGCGCTGCCGGCAAAAATCTTCGATTGCCTGGAGAATATCTTCGGGTTGAGTTGTCTCGATGGCAATGGCCTCCAGATCAGTCATCAGCCATTTTACTGTAATCCCCGCTGAGGACGAACAGGGCGTGTGGATAGCAGGTCGACCTGATCTTCGCCAGCGCCTCCAGGGTCTCAGCCACCAGTGCTTCCTGCCCCGAAGCTACGATGTAAACAAAGGGGCGATCACCGTAGAGTCTTATGGTTTCAATCAGTCTGCCGCTTTCCAGCTCCACCTGCAGCAGAAGGGGACTGTCGATTTCGACGCCGCTGAAATTGATTATGCGCGGCTGAGACAAGAGGGGGTTGATAATCGTATCACTCACCGGGTCACCTACCATATCGATTGTTGTTGTGCGGGGTAACAAGTCGTACCCGTTTCATTAAGGTTCTGATGTATTATAGTGCTTTCAGCTCAAGTTCTCGACACTAACTATTACCCATCGCCTGTTCAAATAAAATTGACCATGAGGGCAGAAAAACATGATTAAAACCACCCATGTGGGATCTCTGCCGCGTCCCGCGGCGATGATCGCCCAGCAGCTCAGAAAAGAACAGCTAACCGATGCGGACCTGAGGGGCTACCTGAGGGAACTTATCGACAGACAGCTCTCGATCGGCCTGAACTTTATCAATAATGGTGAACTGCCCCGCCTCGACTACATTTCCTCGACGGTTGAGAGGATCGCCGGCTTCAATCAAAGCGGTACCGCGCCACTGCCCAAGGATCTCGAGGAACTCCCCGAATACGCCCGGCGTTTCAGCGGCAGGAACGGCCTGATTACTTTGAATCCGAAGGCCCCGGTAAAATTGCCGGCCTGCTCCTCGGCGCTGTCCTATACCGGGGAATCGTCTCTGAAACAAGAGCTCGAAATGATGACGCTCACCTATCAGGAGAGCGTATCATCTAATGAATCTTCAGATTCCGCACTCTTTTTTACCGCGCCGTCGCCGGGGACAATCGCCCTGTTCATGGAGAACCGTCATTATGCGGACTACCAAACCTATGTTCAGCAGCTCGGCCGGGTATTGCAGCAAGAGTATGAGATTATCGCGGATTACGGTGTGCTGCTGCAGATCGACTGCCCGGATCTGGCGATGGGACGGCACACCAGGTACAAACATTTGAGCGACAGTCAGTTCCTGACCCTGATCGACACCAATATCGCCGTGCTCAACCAGGCCCTGGAAAACATAGATCCGCACAAATGCCGGGCCCATATCTGCTGGGGCAACTACCCCGGGACCCATCATTGTGACATCGAGCTCGAGACGATCTTTACCAATATAACCAAGTTGCGCCCCTCATATCTTTCGCTGGAATCGTGCAATCATCGTCACGCCCACGAATACGAAGTACTCTCGAGAAAAACACTCCCTGAAGACAAGATTCTTATGCCCGGCGTCATTGACACCACCTCCAACACGGTCGAACACCCCGAAGTTGTGGCCAACCGGTTAAAGGAATTTGTCAAAATCCTCGGTCCCGAGCGGGTCATCGCCTCGACCGACTGCGGGTTCGCCTCGACAGCATCGGCTGCTTCGGTGTCGGGAGAAGTTGCCTGGCTCAAGCTGCAGTCCATGGTCGAGGGGGCCCGACTGGCGGATGCACGCCTCTAAGGCCAATTCGACGCCGGTCGCCTGCCGTCAGGCAGGTTCTTTCTGCAGACGGCGTTCGACCTCGGCAACAAACTGCTCATAGAGCGGATAGTCGAACAGGATATCGGCCCCCAGTTCAATACCCAGTTCGGTCTCGAGCTGGGAGATCAACTGGGTGGCGCTCAATGAGTCCAGCCCCTGATCGGTCAATTCGATGTCGGGATCAATCTCTGAAACGTTGGTCAGTTCCTGCAGCAGAGCTCTGACCCGCGCATCCAATTCTCCAGTGCCGCCGCTGCCACCATTGCTCTTATTGACAAACTCAATCCCGCTTTGTTCTTCCAGGTAGAGCGCGAGTGAATCGAAGAGAGGGTAGTCAAACAACAGGTCGGTATCGAGCTCGATATCGAGATTCTTCTGCAGGGTTGAGAGAAAATCGGTCGCACTCAGGGAATCCAGCCCCTGGTCGGTAAGGGCGATATCCGGTTCAATGGTGTCGACGCCAGTCAGCTCGGCAAATGTCTTGCGGATCAGTTCGCGGACGCCGTTTATTTCTGTTTTCCCTGAGTGCCGGGAGTTTCCAGGTTCATCACCAGAATCGAGGGAGAAATAGCGCTTCAGGGCTATGCCCCGGTTGCGGTCAAATGGAGGATGTATCTCGGACAGCGCTTTGCGGGCCGAGTCGTCTGCCCCGCCCATGATGACATGAGCATTGGCACCGCCGAAACCGAAACTGCTGATCCCGGCCAGGGCGGTGTGGGCGATCGGGGTCGGTTGGTCCACCACTCGGAGTTTGAATGAAGCGAAATCGATGAAGGTGTTGGGGGTCTCGAAATGTATGTTGGCGGGAATCTTACCCTGATTGAGTGCCAGGACCGCCTTGATAAGTCCGGCAATGCCTGCGGCTGATTCGAGATGGCCCATGTTCGACTTCACCGACCCCAGATAACAGGTGGAGTTTCTGTTTCGGGCCACGGTGTTCTGCAGGGCGGATATCTCGATGGGATCGCCGATCTTGGTGCCGGTACCGTGACATTCGACATAGGCGATATCGGCCGGCTCCACTCCGGCATCGCGGCAGGCCGCTAGAATCAGCTCCTCCTGGGCATCAGGATGCGGAGCGGTGATGACCTGGGTTCGGCCGCCGTTCTGGTTGATTGAGGAGCCCAGTAGTTCGGCGTAGAAGTTTTCGACCAGATCTCTGTTCACCAGCAGGACGAGTCCACCGCCCTCGGCCCGAACATAGCCATTGGCCGAATCGTCAAAAGTCTTGCAGCGCTGATCCTTGGAAAGGAAACCAGAGTCGCGCATGGAGTGGGTAAAGCTGTTGCCGAGAATCATGTTGACGCCGCCGGCTATGGCGTAATCGACCCTGCCCGCTTCAATGTCTTTGGCGGCATAGTGGACAGCCAAAAGAGAAGAGGAGCAGGCCGCATTGGCAACCCAGCTCGGGCCGCGCAGATCGTAGTGGTAGCTGATCCGCGAGGCGATGATACTGGGGTTGGTGCCGGTCGGGTAGAAGACCGAATCCTTGTGGCCGCGGTATTCTTCATTCCAAGCCCCGAGGTAAACCCCGACCCGACTTTTATCGAGGGCGGCCGGATCCAGTCCCGCATCCTTAAAGAGCATCTCGGTCAGCTCGAGGGCCAGGATCTGCTGCGGGTCCATGGTTTTGGCCTCGGCTTCGGGAATGTTGAAATAGTGGTGATCGAAGGTGGAGGATAGGCGGTCCAGAAAACCAGCCTCAAAATCGCCCCGGTCTGGGTCCGCCTGGACCTCATCCCGACCGGCCAGCAGCGATTCCCAGAACTGCTTGAGGGTCTGTGCGGAAGAGGGGAATCTGCAACTCATTGCGGCGATCGCCACCCGGTTGCGCCGGTAACTTCTTTGGGCCGCCGTTTCTGAGTGATCAGCCGTTTCCCCGAAGCGATCCAGTAATTGCCTGACGCTCTTGTAGCGGTAGAAATCCTGGGGTGCCAGTGAGGGGAAATAGGGCTCGAGCAGGGCGCTGAACTGGACGAATACCAGCGAGGTGAAATCCTGGTAAGCGAGTTCCACATCGAAGTCGAGCCCTGGTCTGAAAGACTCGATATCGGTGCTGAGCTTGCCGAGAAATGGAGCTTGATCCAGTTTTTTCCGCTGGTTCAGGATCCATTTGACGTCATCCTGGCCCCGATACAGTGATGAGACATAACGATATTTATCGAAACCCTTGAAGGAGTGCTTAAGCACCGGGTGAAAGCCGATTTCGATAATTTCTATCTCCTGGTTGCCAATTGCATCCTGAATTGATTGCACCGCTGCCAGGAAATCCATGGGTTCCGCCAGCCATTTCCGCCAGTGCCCTTCCTCGAGCTGTTGTTCAAATTGTCCACTCACTCCGGAAACGAAGGAAGCGCGGTCGGCTGGGGAGGAAGGCGGTGAGGTAAGAGCTGCTGCAAACTGTTGGTAATCCCGATGATGCCAGGGATGTTCCGGCTTCATTTCGGTAAAATCGGCGTGGTTCTCCAGAAAGCTACGCATTTCGGTCCGACTGCCGCTCACGGTGACATGGGTTCTGTTACCGGAAAGAAAATTCTTCGATGACAGACATACGTCAAGGCCGCCCATTTCGACTTCGTTCTGAAATCCGTGGAGCATCATGCCTTCGAGATTTTGTGCTGCCCGCCCAATTTCATAGGTGAGAAGGAGTATCTCTTCAAGGTTGTACATACCCGCCTGGCAGGCGGCTGCCAGCTCGCCGATACTGTGGCCGAGCACGATGTCCGGATGGTAGCCCCAGCTTTCCCAGATGTCGGCCAGGCAGATTCCCGCCGTAACGGTTATCAGGGGGCTGTGCGGACAGCGGTGCATATTCTGGTGATCGGCCCAGATTTCCTCCAGATCGATGCTCAAACGATCTTTGAGAATCTCAGCTATTTCATTCCAGCGTCGAGAGGTTTGCAACAGTCTGGAGCCGCTCTCGCTGCTTCTCGCACCCTCACCCGAATAGACAAATATGGTTTTCTTCATAGGGAATTACCTGCAACTGGTCACTCAAATCTAGCTTGGCGGTAGTAAAAATAAAAACCACCAGCGAAACTGGTGGTCGAAGCATCGATTTAGCTGCATTTATAGGGCGCTCGCAATTTGATTTAAATAAGCGCTTATGGCTTAACATGGTGCATATATTCGTTTTGTCAAGCGGAGAGTCATGGGTCCGGCTCACTGAACCAGGGGATCAAGCATGTAGAGCAGGTCACTTTCCCTTGAAGGATACGGGGTCATTATGGAGTCCTGACGAAGCTTTCTGACATCGATACCATTGAGCATGGCCATTCGAAAGGTGTTGATCAGGCCGGTGGCATTGTCGGAGAGGATGTGAGCTCCGAGAATGAGATCGTTGTCATCCACCAGTATTTTGTAGGCAGCATGACGCAGACCGATTCTTCGGTAAGTCGGCCAGCCGAGATTGATATCGGTGCTTTTCCAGTAGCGGAGCTGTTCGGATTTGAGCTGATCTTCGGTTTTTCCGACCATGGCCAGCTGCGGGTAGGTGAACAGGACAGCCGGGGCTTGCTCATAACTCATCAAGTCAGGCTCGCCCTCTCCTTTGGCTGCAAGAATGTTGTTGACCGCCGCCAGGGCTTCACGATCTGCCACACGGGCCAGCTGAAGCGTATCGGCACAGTCGCCCACGGCGAAAATAGTGTCCACCGAGCTTCTCATCCCCTTGTCGACGTGAATGCCTTTGCGGGAAAATTGAACCCCTGCCTTTTCAAGCTGCAGAGTATCGATGGCCGGAACTCGGCCGGCCCCATTGATGACCAGATCACCACTGATCTGTTCACCACCGTCGAGGTGGACTGAGAAAGTGTCACCCTTTTTCTCAATGGCCGATATCTTTACCCCGCACTTGACGTTGATGCCATCCTCGGCGGAGGCGGCTACGAGTTGTCTGACCATGTCGCTGTCAAAGGGGCCCAGAGGGCGCTCCATGGCCTCGAGAATGGTGATTTCGGTGGGTTCGTTGCCCAGCCGGGCGGCGAAATGGGCGAATTCAAACGAGATGAAGCCGCCGCCAACGAAGACAAGACGCGGCGGCAGTACCTCTAGTGCCAGGAACTCGTTGCTGGTCAGCAGGTATTCACTTCCCTTGATGGGCAGCTGCATGGGCTGGGCGCCGGTGGCGATGATGAAGAATTCGGCCTCAAGTTCCTGTTCTCCGACCCTTACACGGCCACGGCTTTGAAAGGATGCCGTTCCCCTCAGGTAACTGATGTTGTTGCCTTTCAGATTGGCCACGGTACTTTCCGGCACTCCGGCCGTGAACTCATTTTTGGCGGCGGTAATTTGGGCCCAGCTCAGGCGCGGCTGTCCAGTGATGCCCAGCCCCTCCAGGTGGCTCGATTTGGCGGCGATTTCCGCCACCTCGTAAAAGTACTTTTTGGCCTGACAGCCGTGCAGCGCACAGATGCCGCCGGGGGTGTCGCTCTGTTCGACAACTGCGACTCGGAGCCCTTCAACTGCCAATTCCAAAGCGGCGGTCTGGCCGCCTGTTCCTGCGCCAATTACCACAACGTCGAAGGTCTGCATGGGGTCTCCTTGAGGGCCTGAAAAATAATTCTAAACCATCAGAATAATAAGATATTTTCGTTCAATGATGGTCGCGAAATCGTGGAACCGGGAGCGTTGCTGCCGCGTCCTGCACCTGCCAGTCTAAACTCCTCGGATAAAATAAGTCGGCTAAGCTAAAGAATAAAGTAACCGCAGCTCGAATGCCAGCTGTCCGGCGAAAATAAAACTTCCTGTGATGAATTGTCAGGAAAGGGTTACAGATGCGACCATCAATTGGCAGCAGTCTTGCGGAAGTATTGGTAGATGCCTAATTTTATCCGGAGACACCTCAATCTCATGAATTGGCTCTGGGGGTGCTGAGATGATAAAGATAATCCTCTCTCTGTTGATGTGGGCAGCACTGGTAAGTGGCTTTGGTTGCGGGGCGCTGGCAGAGGAATCGATGCTGAGCTGATCCGCAAGTTACTGGTTGGAGAGGTCTTCCTCTTGCGCGTCGCTTTTCGTCTGAAGCCACTTGTCCCGTTCTTCCTTGGCACGGTCAACAGCCTGGCGATCTTTCTGATTATATTCCTCTATTCGAGCTTTTAGTTGGTCGAATAGTCTGGTGTCATTTTCCGGGGGCATGAATTCCTATATAACAAACTAGGTGGAAATAGAATGCCTGATAGTAAAATAGTAACTGGAATTATCTTATTATAGCAGACCACAAAATTCAAGAGTCCGAGTAATTATTTCTTATAATATCAATTTACTACAAAGTGGTAGGCTGAAAAAACCGCTTTACCTTCCAGGAAAAGCTTTGTAGATAGTGGTGCTGTATTACAGTTCAGCCAATAACAGGTCAGGATACGGCGCATGGGCAAGATCGTCTCAATATATTTGGAATGGGTTTACACACCGGAAAACTTTTTCGAGGCTCCTGTAACTATCTCATGTGCAGGGGGGGCAATCGAAATTGATCGAGGAAAGGTTCTCGCTGAAATCGACCCTGAAGCGTTTGCGGTTAATGAAGATCTGGCCGAAAACCTTGATGACGAGGTTGAGAATCGATTTCACGACGCGCAGGTAAGAACCAACAAGACATATGAACTGAGCATGCCGTTTAAGATCATCCTGCGCGATGATGGCAGCAAAACCGTTACTACGTGTTAAAAACAGTGACTAGGCGTGCAGCGTTATCCATCCTTACCCTCGCACCTCTTCTTTCACCTGCATAGTGCCATAGAACAAATAGAAACCCGATCTGACCTTGGTGGTCGTCAGGCTGAATGTTGCATTATTTTATCCTATTTCCCTGGATACTGGTTTGTCACAACACCTGAGCGTTTCAGTGAAGACAACCGATCAACTGGTTAGCCCGATCAACGCTCTCCGCGATGAGGTGAATATATAGACCCCTGGAAGGTAACTGATTTTGTATGCATTTCAGCTCCTCTTCGTGCAGGTCACCCCAGATAATAATGTTCTTTCTTGCCACTATCTTTTTAAACAAGCCCATCATTTCCTCAATAGAGGGCCCGCCAATATCTTTATTGATCTCGATAACTTTGAGCTGCTCCATTTCCAGTAATTCATCGACTATAAAAAAGGATGAGGGATGCAGGTGAATGGCCGTATAGTCGTAATCCCTGCAAATATATTCACCGCAGGGGCGCAACATCTGCTTGAAAAGTGTGGGCGACAGCAAGGCGGATAAATCTTCCTGATACCAAATGCATTTCCCCGGAGACCAGACATTATAGAATCCCAGTGAACGGCCGCCATGAAAATCTCTGCAGAGATCCTCCTGCGCTTTGATCACCTTCAGGAAGCATTCGGTGACATTGTTCAAAGCTCTGGCCGATTTTTCGGGCTGCTGCATCAGCGCCAGTACCATTTCCTGCTGTCCTAAAAGACTGCCCAACATGTCTGAGGGGCCTCTCATTATGGGCATACCAACAGGGAACCTGTCATCTGACAATTCAACGAGGTGTCTGGTAAATTCGAGGTACTTTGCCCACCACTCATTGTCCAGGGTTAATTCTATTGGTTCCAGATTCTCAATGGTTGCACCAGTGGGTTTGGAAACGAAGCTGGCTTCCATAGCTACCACTTCGCAGCCGAGCATTGCTTCCATCCAGGGGATTCCTGTGTAAGGGGTGGCGACCCAGAAACCATCCTGCTCAACAAGCAGAGATTCTTGGTACATGCGTTCATAGTCGGCCATGAAAGATGCTGCATCAAGCATATCCGGAGTTATCACCTTACCTGGTTCAAGCAGGTGTTGGGCATTGCGATAGTGCCGGCTGAAGAAAAAATCCTCTGCAATTGTTACCGATATGAGCGGCCTTCCCGTATCCTTTCTATTCCAGTATTGTTTGTGCTTTTCGATCTTATCATCCAGGGAAATGGTCATTTTATCTCCTCTCGGTAGGCTTGAGCTTTTCATGAACTACTCCAGAAACGGTTCCCCAGAACTCTATTTTTAACCTGCTTCCGCATTCAGCGTCAGCCCCAAACCTAATTTTTTGAGATGGGTAACCTGCCGCCATCATCGAACACCCAGGCTTCAGCTGATCTGGATAACTCCGGCAGAGCCTGGAATGAATCTGCTGCCAAGGGTGTAGCGGGAGCCGGGGTAATAAAAGGTGGAGTTCGTCGCTGCAAACTCCTCAACCCAGGTTTTGCGATAGAGGGCCAGACACGGCTCAGCGCTGTTGACCTGGAGGAGTTCACGTATCCAGACATCCGGTATCAACGCTTCAACAACATGTTCTACAGCAGAAATTGGAGCAATATTGAGCAGATACTCACTGGGGGTAATAGTCGTGAAATCCTGCTGTAAATAGTGTGGGGCGACAAGCGGGTTGATGAATCTGCTGCTCAACTGGATAGGGACTCCCGCGTCTTTGTGTACGATAACGGAATGAAAAACCGTGTCATACGGTTTCAGCCCCATTGATTGAGCAAGTTCGGGGCGAGCTTTTTCCTCCTGGAGAAGGTGTACCTCGCAGGAGTGGTCGCCACCTCGAGCTGAAATCTCATCGGCAATTGAATGGATCTCAAGCAGAGCTGACTGGGGCTTTTTTTCAGCGACAAAGGTGCCTTGCCCCTGGCGGCGTGTCAGTCTTCCTTCAGCTGTCAGTTCTCTGAGTGCACGATTGACTGTCATCCGAGAGAATCCAGTGGCGGCAACGAGTTCCGATTCTGACTGAATTTTCACCCTGGCCTTCCATTCACCGTTTTCAATCTTCTCCAGGATGTATTGTTTAACTTGTTGATAGAGCGGACTGGATCCGTTGTTTTTGTCCAGTTTTGCGGTATCTTTTGATAGTTTCATGATGGTAAATGAGCCGATTTAAAAGCTGGGGAGCAATGACGCAGGAACTAAAAAATTGAGGCGGCCAGCTTTTATTAATGAATAAATTTTTTCTATGTCAGGCGCAAAATATCGGTCCTGGTCATAGAATGGAACTTCTGAACGGACGAGTTTTTTTGCCGCTTCGAGTGATGCAGAACTAGCCAGCGGGGAGCGAAAGTCCAATCCCTGGCAGGCGGCCAGGAGTTCAATTGCCACAATGGTGGCGCTATTATCAGCCATCTCAGAAAGTCTGCGGGCGGCAAATGTTGCCATTGATACGTGATCTTCCTGATTTGCAGAGGTTGGAAGGCTGTCCACAGAAGCAGGATGGGCAAGCGATTTATTTTCACTGGCAAGGGCAGCTGAGGTAACCTGGGCAATCATAAACCCAGAATTAAGCCCCCCTTTCTCAACGAGGAACGGGGGAAGTTTGCTCATATTGCTGTCAATCAGCAAGGCCATTCTTCTCTCGGATATTGCACCGATCTCTGCAATTGCAAGGGCCAGGTTGTCGGCTGCCATGGCGACTGGTTCAGCGTGAAAGTTGCCCCCGGATAAGATGTTCTCCTCAGTGGAAAATACCAGTGGATTATCTGAGACGGCATTGGCCTCCGTAAGGAGGATGTCGGCGCTGTTTCTTATCTGGGTGAGGCATGCTCCCATTACCTGTGGCTGGCATCTCAACGAGTATGGATCTTGAACCGCCTCACAATCCAGGTGGGATTGTTCTATTTCACTGTGGTGCAGTAAGGTGCGGTAAGCAGCTGCGACATCTATCTGAGACTTATGCCCCCTTACTTCATGGATTAATGGGTCAAATGGACTCCTGCTGCCAAGTGCAGCTTCCACGCTCAAACTTCCGGTGACGAGCGCTGCTGCAAAGATATCTTCTGCAGCAAATAATCCCTGAAGAGCCAGCGCTGTGGAGGCCTGGGTGCCGTTGAGCAAAGCCAGGCCTTCTTTGGGCCCCAGGGTGATCGGCTCAAGCCCGGCGATGGCAAGGCCCTCTTTACCGCTGAGTCGTTTGTTCTTGTGGAGAGCTTCCCCTTCACCAAGCAGTAAAGTGCTCATGTGAGCCAGGGGGGCGAGGTCACCGGAAGCCCCCACAGAACCTTTTACCGGAATGCAGGGAAATACCCCGGCATTTAAGAGCTTTACCAGGGCATCAATTACCTCATAGCGGATACCTGAATAGCCACGCGCCAGACTGTTGATTTTCAGAGCCATCATAAGGCGGACGGTGGACTCTGACATCAGGCTGCCGACCCCTGCAGCATGGGATAAAACGATGGATCTCTGCAGGTGTTCCAGCTCTTCGTGGGGGATTATCGTTTTGGCCAATAGCCCGAAGCCGGTATTAATGCCGTAAATGACACGTCCGTTTTCAATCAGATTTTTAACGGTTGCCACCGACTTGTCTACGCCTGCTTTGCAATCGCTCCAAAGACTGATACTGATCTGATCCCTGCTGAGGGCGCGAAGATTCTGGATGGTAAGCCTGCCGGGTATTATTTCGAGATTTTGCATAGGTTTTGACTGGTTGAGAGGAGTGAATAGGTGGAAATATTTTATTTGAGTCTTGTGTTGTATATACAAGTTTTAGCGGCAATTAGTCAAACAGTCTTTTTATCCTGCATGTCAACAGGAATGAAAAACCTTAATCGTTTAGCACAGGTATTAATAACTTGTATAGACAAGTTCTCGCTGGTATCATGAGCAGATAAAATTTTTGCATGAGCGTGTTTCTACAACAGATTGGATTTGAAATGCATATTTTAAGGTTGGGAAGAGTCAAAAAAGGCAGGAGCTGACAATGCTTACAAGTGAAAAGATGGCAGATATTATGAAGATCAGATTGGATGATGAACTGCCTGAAAAAGAACAATTTCAGGAAGGAATCAGACGGGCACCCGATCGCGGATTTCGATTGACCCAATCCCAGACTGCTGTGGCACTTAAGAATGCGCTTCGATATGTGCCGGAGCAGCATCACAACATCCTGATTCCTGAATTTCTTGAAGAACTACAAAAACACGGTCGTATATATGGGTACCGATTTCGGCCCAGTGGGAGAATTCAGGCACTGCCTATTGATACGTACAAAGGCAATTGTCTGGCCGGGAGGTCTTTTCAACTCATGATCGATAACAATCTCGATTTCGAGGTAGCACTCTACCCCTATGAGCTTGTCACTTACGGTGAAACGGGATCAGTTTGCCAGAACTGGATGCAGTATCGATTGATAAAAAAATACCTCCAGGCAATGACCGATGAGCAGACACTGGTAATGCAGTCCGGGCATCCGCTTGGTTTGTTCAAATCAAGCCCGCAGCAATCACGGGTGATAATCACCAACGGTCTCATGGTGGGACTCTACGACAATCCAGATGATTGGGAGATTGCCGCCCAGATGGGTGTGTCTTCATATGGTCAGATGACCGCCGGCGGCTGGATGTATATTGGACCACAAGGAATTGTTCATGGCACCTACAATACCCTGCTCAATGCAGGGAGGAAAATGTGCGGTGTGCCGGCCCAAGGGAACCTGGCGGGATTGCTCTTCGTTTCTTCTGGACTGGGCGGTATGAGTGGGGCCCAACCAAAGGCTGCGAAAATTGCTGGAGCTATTTCAATTATTGCAGAAGTCGATCTTTCAAGAATTACCACCAGGCATGAACAGGGGTGGGTAGATGTGGTGTCAGACGATATCGATGAAGTGCTCGAGCTGGCTTCGCGGGCTCGGAAAGAAAAGAATAACCTGTCAATAGCTTATCACGGAAATGTCGTGGACCTGTTGGAGTATATGTCGGCGTCTGGATTTCATGTAGACCTTCTCTCTGACCAGACGTCATGTCATGTTGTCTATGACGGCGGATATTGCCCGGCCGGCATAAGTTTTAAAGAGCGAACGCATTTGCTGGCAGCCGACAGGCTCCACTTTAAGGAGCTTGTTGACGCGAGTTTACGGCGGCACATTGAGGCGGTGCAAAAGCTTAAGAATCAGGGGACCTATTTCTTTGATTATGGGAACGCATTTCTCAAAGCGGTGTTTGATGCAGGTGTAATCGAAGTAGCCAAAAATGGGGTCGATGCAAAGGACGGTTTCATTTACCCGTCCTATTTTGAAGACATCATGGGCCCGATTTTTGATTATGGCTATGGGCCATTTCGCTGGGTATGTCTGAGTGGCAGCCCAGACGATCTGAGAAAAACAGATAAAGCAGCCATGTCGTGCATCTCGCCCGATCGAAGAGCAGAAGACCGGGACAACTACATCTGGATTCGTGACGCTGAACAAAACAGGCTGGTGGTTGGCAGTCAGGCTCGTATTCTCTACTCGGATGCAGAAGGTCGCACGGATATCGCCCTGAAGTTTAATAAGATGGTAAGAGACGGCGAGGTAGGCCCCATCATTTTGGGCCGTGATCACCATGACCCGGGAGGCACCGACTCTCCTTTCAGGGAGACGGCAAATATCAAGGATGGGAGCAATGTCTGTGCAGACATGGCAACCCATTGTTTTGCCGGTAACGCTGCCCGGGGTATGTCGCTGGTTGCTTTGCATAATGGCGGTGGCACCGGGATCGGGAAGGCCATCAATGGAGGGTTTGGCATGGTGCTGGACGGGAGCGAACGGGTGGACACAATTTTGAGATCTGCCATGTCCTGGGATGTCATGGGGGGAGTTGCGCGTCGAAACTGGGCCGGGAATCCAAATGCAAAAGAGGTTGCTCTGGCCTATAATCGGGACAACGACAATGGTGATACGATAACGATTCCCTATGAGGCTGATGAAGAATCTGTTAGCGAAGCTGTTGACGAACTTTTTGCGGCTTTAAAGCCGCCAAGCGCATAGGGGGGAGTGATGTCTCAAGCACTTTTCAAAAATGCCAATATGTTCACGCCGGTTGATACGGGACAAGCTCAAGGTGGCAAAAAGCAGGATATATTACTCCACTATCACAAGGGTTCACTGCTCGTAGAAAATGGGAAGATAGCGGCCGCAGGCAGTCGCTATGAAGTTGAAAAACATATCGATAACAGCGCCGCTATTGAAGAAATTGATGTTCAAGGAAGATGTTTGATCCCGGGCTTTGTGGATCCACATACTCATATGTGTTTCGCCGTCAGGCGTGAAGCCGAGTTTGCACGGCGAATTGGTGGAACGCCGTACCTGGAGATACTCAAACAGGGCGGCGGGATCCTCTCATCGGTAAAAGAGGTGGCGGCAGCCAGCGAAGATGCCCTTTTTGAAGTGTCCCGCAGTCATGTGCAAACGGCATTAAAGACGGGAACAACTACCCTGGAGATAAAGAGCGGGTATGGTCTCGACACCGAAAATGAATTAAAAATGCTGCGCGTCATCGGCAGGCTGGCACAAGAGGGCCCGCAGGATATTGTCGCCACCTTTCTGGGGGCGCATGCACTTCCAAGTCAGTACAAAGATAGACCGGATGAATTTATTGAATACGTGATAGAGAAGATGCTGCCGGCGGTTCAAGAGCAGGGGATTGCTCACCATTGTGATATTTTCTGTGAAGAGGGCGTGTTCACTATTGAGCAGAGTCGAAAACTCCTGGCTGCTGCAAAAATAAGAGGGATGCAGGTCAAACTCCATGCCGATGAAGTTAATGATCTTGGTGGAGCGGGGCTGGCAGCTGATCTTGGAGCATGTTCTGCAGATCATCTTCTGGCAGCCAGTGACGAAAACATCCGGGCGATGGCAAAAGCGGGAGTTGTCGCCAATTTGCTGCCTGCAACAGCCTATAGCTTGCGAAAACCATATGCAAGAGCGCGTTTCATGATCGAAAATGATTTACCGGTAGCGCTCGCCACTGATTGCAACCCGGGGTCGAGCTACACGGAATCCATGCCGTTTATTATTGGGCTGGCGGTTCTCAACATGATGATGACACCAGCTGAGGCACTTGTCGGGGCAACACTTAACGCCGCCTATGCGATTGGCCTGGCAGAGAAGGTCGGCAGCCTCGATATCGGCAAACAGGCGGATTTTTTGATACTTGATGGCGAGACTCCGGCTATCATCGCCTATCATGCAGGTGTTTCTCCTGTGGTTGAGGTGTATAAGAAAGGCAGGCGCGCCGTTTAAGCCACTCCAGGGTTATGGCGAAAATAGGAAGTAAGGAAAAACCAATGAAAAAGATAATAGAGTGTGTCCCCAATTTTTCAGAGGGAAGAGATGGCGAGGTAATAGAAGCAATTGCCGAATCAATTAGAAATACCCCGGGGTGTACGCTCATTGACTTCGATCCCGGCTCTTCCACCAACCGCACGGTCTTTACCTTTGTCGGTGATCCGGAGAGTGTGGTAGAAGGGGCCCTTGCTTCGGCAAAAGTTGCCCGGCAGCGCATTGATATGCGAAAGCACAAGGGGGAACATCCCCGCTTTGGAGCAATGGATGTATGCCCTTTTATACCGGTTGCAAATGTCACAATGGAAGAGTGCGTGACCGTTTCTAAAAAATTTGCTGCGCGGGCGGCGGATGAATTAGGGATTCCTCTCTATCTTTATGAGGAATCAGCTGAGTTTGATTACCGCCGGAGTTTGCCTGATATCCGTGACGGAGAGTATGAAGCGTTACCATTCCGTCTGCAGGATGAACGGTGGAAACCTGATTACGGGCCCGGGGAATTTGTGGCTGAATGGGGGATAACGGCAACCGGCGCGCGTATGTTTCTCATTGCCTACAATGTGAATATCCTCGGAAGTCCCAATCAGGCCCACCGTATTGCCCTTAATCTCAGGGAAGCGGGAAGAGGGGAGGACGAGCCGGGTAAACTGAAAGATGTCAAGGGAATGGGGTGGTTTGTTGACGAGTATAACATGGCTCAGGTGACCGTTAATCTTAATGATTATCGAGTGACCCCAATCCATCTACTCTTTGAAGCGGCAAAAATAGAGGCTGAAGCCCTTAACCTTGCCGTGGCCGGTTCAGAAATCGTTGGCGTCGTTCCGCTGGAAGCGATGCTGATGGCTGCCGATTATTATATTGAAAAAGAGAATCTCTTTATCTATCAGGAGCAACAGAAGATTCGTCTTGCCATTGAACGAATGGGGCTCAACTCTATCTCAACTTTTAATCCCAAGGAAAAAATCATCGAATATATCGTAGCTGAAGAACCATCAGAACCTCTTGCATCATTGTCAGTCAGGGGCTTTATCGAAGAAGTTGCCGCACGTACCTCCGCTCCCGGCGGCGGTTCCTCTTCTGCAGCGATTGCTGCCATGGGAACGGGTCTTGGTTCGATGGTTGCAAAACTTACCTGGGGAGTTCGCAAATTTGAAGAAGTACAGCCTCACATGATAAGGTAATCCCGGTATTGCATGAGCTTACCGCAAACCTTATTCCGATGATTGATGCCGATACTTCCGCTTTCAACGAATATATGGAAGGATTGAAGATGCCCAGAAGCACAGAAGAAGAGAAATCGGTCCGCACCGCTAAAATGCAGTCAGGTTTGAAGACCGCCATACAGGTTCCCCTCAATACGATGCGCCTTGGGGACCAGGCATGGGACGCCTTATGTATCGTTGCCCAGTATGGCAATCCTGCCTCCCGATCGGATACCCAGGTTGGGGCGAGGGCTCTGGAAACGGGAATCTGGGGGGCGTACCAGAATGTGCTGATTAATATGGAAGGTATCCACGACCAGGATTACAGGCGAGAGATTATGGCAGAGGCGAAGAAAATCATGCAGCGTGCAAAAGTGAAATGCTCAGAAGTCTTGGCGATACTTGATACTGAAGAAACCTAGCGTAATTGCGCATAAGCTTAAGCTGCCTTATCGCTCAGATACAAAGCAGTGACCCACCTCGTCTTGTGTATCATTCGAAATTCATCGATACATCTTTTGGCAGGGCGAGAGTCAGTGCCGCTTCGGAGGCTTTTACAACTGCAACCGGAACGGGACAGGCCAGATGGCACCCGGCCTTTTCGGCACCTAGCAAAAATCTTATTCTGGGTTAAAGGAACAAAAAAATCCTGAAATGTGATTTCCGAAACCAAGCCTGCAAATTCCTGGATCATACTGCAGCCGGAACCCGTGATATCAATCCGGGCTGTTTTTCCTCTATTGCATGTAGATTTCACTTCGCAGGTGAATCCACAAATTCCCGGATCGACATTCAAACAAAACGTTTTCATAAGGTAGCCATAAGTATCCTCAGTTGTTTTTCATCTGCCAGCGCCTGGTGATTTCCGCGATGAGTTCTTCCTGGCCAGGAATTATCAGATTCATACACCAGCTCATCATCCAGGGCAATCGAGGGGAGACTTTTCCCTTTAAGTTCACGGAATCGAGCATTTCCTTCCAGGGTTCGCATATCCCATTTGTGAATCTCGATGAATCCCTGTATCTCTATCGGCAGCTCCTGTACCGATTTTGCCATATAGACACAAGCAAGTCATTGCCTGAAATCAGTTAGCAAAACATCAACTCTTACTTTTCGCATCATTGTTTCTGGAGAATGGCTTCTCAATGACTGAATTAATTGCCTTTTCAAGCACCTCACATCTTACTGATCTGGCCAAAGGGTTGAACTACTTCTCGTGCTGACCAGCTGGGGGCTGAAATGGTACCGGCGATCGCTTTTATAGCCTTAAAACTTCCAATGAAAACAATCATATTGAGATGTTTAATATCGCCTGCATCAGGGCCGGAGGCTTCGATCGTCCAATCCCCCATGACATAGCTGAATAAATAGATCTGGCTATTTTCCCGGGCGAACCCTTTTGCACGCACAACACCTGCTGGAAGAGCATTTGCCATTTCTCTAATCTCTTCGAGATCGTCCCCGTGCCATAGGTAGGTGACGGAAGCGAGTTGGTCGGGCGGGGTTGTCTCAAGTTCAGGATTCTCCAATGATTCACGTATGAATTCATCGAGTTCTCTGGTTGACAATAATTTCCGGGGGGCGACTGGTGCACTGCTTTGGGTGGTGTCTTCTTTGAGGCCTAGATAGGGGAAACTATCAAAAGGAATCTTTGCATAGTTCGTCTCAAAAAAGTGAGGATCGGGATGGGACTCTCGAACCAGGCTCTTAATTTTTTCCAACGTCTGCCTCGATACCAGATCGCACTTATTAATGAGGAAGACGGTAGAGGTTTCCAACTGTATTTCGACCGATGCAAAAACTTCGAACGCGTCTAGAAAATGGGCTGCATCGATGATACAGAATTGTTCCGTGAACTCAAAGCGGTTGTCAAAAATTGATAATTTAAGATCACGTTTTAAATCGGACGGATTTGCTACACCGGTTGATTCAATGATCAGAACATCAGGTTTTGTTTTGGTGTTCAGCTCGTAAAGTCCTTTGATAAAATCGGTTTTGACACAGACACAGAAAATGGAACCTCGACTGATTTCCACCATGTCTATATCATCACCTTCAACAAGGGTGCCATCGATACCGATTTCGCCAAACTCATTCATCAGGATGGTGAGTTTGAGATCTTCGGGAAAATGGTTGATGATGTTGTTTAAAAAAGTAGTCTTGCCACTCCCCAGAAAACCGGTGATGAGGAGCACTATGGTCTTTTCGCTCATATTGCCTCGGATGCCGTCATTGCAATAAAACTGCAAACCAGCTAACGGCCAGTCTCCAGTTCGCTTCGACTCCTGTGAGAATCAGCCGATTTTTGTATTGAGACCGGCACCGGCTTTTTTGAGGTTTTCGTTGAGCTTGCTGAAGTCAAAACCCTTGTCACGGGCTGCCTGAAGGCTGTTGACCATCGATTCGGGGGCTCGTTTTGCCATCTCATCGATAAGCTCTTCATATTGCGGGATAAGGCTTTCAAATACAAGGTCACCTTCAATGCAGATCGTGGGCAGAACCTTGCCTTTGAGTTCGGTAAATTTACCGATGCCTTCCTTGGTTTTTATCGACCACTCCCGATAATTGATCATGGACTGTACTTCATCGGGCAAGGCCGCAATGGATTCCATCATGTACCCGCAGGCGGCACACTGAACGCTGTCCAAGGTGAGGACATCAATCGTTATTTTATCTGCCATAGTTGCTCCTCCTAACTGCTGAAATCTACCAAGACTCAGGATATTTGGCATAATGTTCATCAAACCATTCTTTTGCTTCAAGGACTTGCATTACATGTTCCTCCGGAACATCGTAGGGCATGTCTCAGCCGGGGGCAAAGGTGAAACCGATGTTGCCTCCCGCCGCCAGGCTCACGAGTGCGTCCTCGCGTGGAGAGAGAAGTCCCAGGCTCAAGGCTAGGGTCAGCTTTAAATTGCCGCCAAAACCTTTGCCATATTTACGGGCAAGGTCACGGACGAAGCTCATGTTGAGTTGCTCGTCAATGGCAAACCCGTGGGTATCGAGTTCACAGACGTCCCGTAAAACTTTGGTCGCATTACCGCATATAAAAAACGAGGACGTGCATCCCGCATCGTTGATTACCCGTATTGCGTCTTTTACATAAGGGCTCACAAATTCCCTGAATGTTTCAGGCTTTATCTGGGAGGCCACGGGATCGACTATGGCGATGACTTCGCACCCCATATCTATGTAGAATTGGGCGGCCACTGCGGCTGCTTTGCCTGCACAGTCGATGACTTCATGTACGAAGTCTTTGTTCTTGTATACGTCTGTAAAGATGCGAACGCCGGCAAGATGTGAGGCAAGGGTCAAGGGTCCGCAGACGGCCCCGATCAGGGCACAGTCAAGTTCATCAAGCTGCGGTTTGGCAATTTTTGCCGCTTCGAACAGAATCGGCCAGCGACCGGATTCTCTTGTTGGCAATACGATTTCTGCTTCACTTGGAGTTTTGTCCGAGCAGGGATGACTGCACACGGATGGTACATTGTCTTCCCACCACTCCAGATCACACCCGAGTGAGTGGGCTTCGATCGAGAGATCAAATGCCAGCGGGATACCGTCGGCTTTGTATTTCCTGGCGGTCTCAACGAGGCCTTTGGCAAGGAGTTCAGGATTTTGTAAATACTTGTCTGCCGGCTCGTTGATCACAAATCCGCAATGAACACCGGCATAGGGCACCCACGGTGCATTCTCGGTTTTTTTACCTCTAACCGCGTCAATTAATTTCTGTTTTGCCATTTAATATCTCCAGTTACGCACCTAGCTTTGAGTCTTCTTGTTATCGGTGGTGGCGGCGGTGCGCCTTTGCTAGTGATGGGAAATGATTTCTCCACGATTCTTTAGGATGGTAATAATATTTGACCCAGGTAAATATAGTCACCATATCCTTAAAAACACTTAAAATATTTAGAAATTATAGTGGTAATTCAAAATGATTGAATGACTTTCCTGACGCTATAAAAATGACATTGTTGCACGTTTTTTTATTTGATGCTCAGGGTCAATCGGTTCTCAAGTTTTTCCACCAGCAAGGAACACGGCAGCGTCAAAGCCAGATACATCAGGGTGACGACAGTCCAGATTTCGATTGTGTGCAAGGTGCTGGTCATGAGTTCAATACCCTGGAAACACAGCTCCTGGATGGAAATAACAGAGACAATAGAAGAATCCTTGATCAGGGAGATAAATTGCCCGGCCATAGGCGGCATGATGCGTTGGAAGGTCTGGGGCAGAATGATGTGCCGCATCTGCTGATAGCGGGTAAACCCTAATGCATGGGAAGCTTCCCACTGCCCACTGTGGATGGACTCAATTCCTGCTCTGACTATTTCAGTAATGTAGGCACCCTCAAATATTGCCAGCGTTATGAGTGCGGCACAAAATGCGGTGAGATACCCGGGTTTGGCGAACAGCGTTGATAAGATATTTTGACTCGTCGGGGAGAGGGAATAGGCCCACTCGTCGATCCCCAATGGATAGAGTAATTGGTCACCGACAAAGAAATAGGCGATAAAGATAATTACCAGGGGCGGGAGATTGCGCATTGTCTCGACATAGGTCGTGGCCAGCCACCTGAAAAAGAGGATGTTGCTGGTTTTGGCAATCCCGCTTAAAACGCCAAAGATCGTTGCCAGAATGATTCCCCAGAAACTCAGGCGGATGGTTGTGTAAAATCCGGTCATCAGCAGTCCGGAAACCCATTCTCCAGTCTTGTTGTCCTGGCGGAAGATAAACTGGGGGATCAGGTCCCAGGCCCAGTTATAGTTTAAGCCGACCTTGATGCGATAGGCAAAAAACACACAAAGGAGCACAAGAAGTGAAAAGACCACAAAATCAGTGACGGTCAGACGGAATCTTCTCTTACGCATCTATTCAGGCAATCTCCGGGACAATCAAAAAGAGGATGTGGCACTGTGGTTTGCAGCACCACATCCAGGATCATCGAACTGGTTTGTTACGGGTTGTTATTCAAGCAGTGATGCCCATTCCATGCTTCGCCACCAGTAATCGGCCTTCTCCTCGAGAAAACCCTCAGCCCTTACTACCTCAATCCAGTTGTTGAGATAAGCCAGGGTGTCTGGATCGCCTTTGCGGACGCCCATGCTGATGGGCTCTTTGGTAAGCGTTCCAGGCAGAAGGGCCAGGGTCTCAGGATTTTTTGCAACCAGCTGGGCTGGTTCAGGCAATGATTGAATGATCGCCGTTGCATTACCGTTCAACAATTCCTGAACCATGGAGCCGTTGTCGGAGAATAATCTTTTTTCAGCCTTGGGCAGGAGCCTTTTGGCCGTCTCAGCAGCGGTAACACCAACACGAGACAAGACGGTAAATTGAGGATCGTTCAGATCCATCGGCATTTTGACCTTGTCAGCAAATTTCTTGTTGATGCAGATCTGGGTGCCGGTGAAGTCGTAGGGCTGGGTGAAATTGATTTTCAATGCCCGCTGCGGGGTCCCCGTCATACCAGCGATGACAAGATCAAATTTTCCGGTGAGAAGAGATGGGATTAATCCCTCCCACTTGGTCGGAATAAATTCAACCTCAACACCCATGTCTTGGGCCAGACGTTTGGCGACATCAATTTCAAATCCTACCCATTCTCCGGTTTTGGACTGCATGGCCCAAGGGATAAAGGTTGACATACCGACCCTGAGCTTTCCACTGCGGAGAACATTTTCAATTGTACTGTTTGCGGCAAGTTCCTTTTGCGCATCTGATGCTGCAGATGCCGGCTGTACGATAAATGCCAGCAACAGTGTTAACGCGATAATAATTCCGGCTAAACGAGGTTTCATATCTATCTCCCATAGTTTGACTGTTAATCTCTAATCCTTACCAATCAATACAACCTGTTTTCCACCTCCTTTCCTGTTGGATTCAAGTAGTTATAAAATCTGACTAAGAAAAAGCTTTGTCCTTTCTTCCTGCGGGTTGTTGAAGAAATGTTCAGCAGTCCCTCCCTCTACAATCTTTCCTTCATCCATAAAAATGACCCAGTCACTCACTTCCTGGGCAAACCCAAGCTCATGGGTGACACAGATCATGGTCATACCTTCTTTTGCCAATGTTCTCATAACATCGAGCACTTCACCGATCATCTCAGGGTCCAGCGCACTTGTTGCTTCGTCAAAGAGCATCACCTTGGGTTTCATGGCCAGTGCTCGAGCGATGGCAACCCGCTGCTGCTGACCGCCGGAGAGTTGATTGGGGTAGGAGTCTACTTTGTCGTCGATACCGACTTTTTCAAGCAGTTCCATGGAAACCGACCGAGCGATACTTGCCGAGCTTTTTCGGACGAGTTGCTGGGCAAGCATCACGTTCTGCAGGACTGTCAGATGCGGAAACAGGTTAAACAATTGAAATACCATACCCATTTCACGACGAATCTTTAATCTGTTTTTTTTGTTGTCATCAAGCGGTATGCCGTCAAATATGATTTCTCCCGAATCGATCTCTTCAAGTCCGTTCAGGCATCTGAGAAAGGTCGATTTTCCAGACCCCGATGGACCAATAACGACCACGACCTCGGCCCGGCGGATATTGGTAGAAAAATCACAGAGCGCCCTGACCCCATTCGGAAAGGTCTTGGAGATATTTTTTACATTGATGATGTAGTCGCCCAACTTTTTTTCTGCCATAGCCTCACTCTCAATAATGAGATAATTAGTGGTGAACTTTGAATTTCCGTTCCATCAGGGCCACGAACTGGGATAAAATCACCGTTATTACGAGGTAGATGCCGGCAATGGTGAAATAGACTTCAAACGTTAAAAAAGTCTCGGCTACGATAGCGTTGGCCTGCATTGTCATTTCATAAACAGCAATAACACTGACCAGTGATGAATCCTTGATCAGGGAAATTGTCTGGCTGGTTAGCGGTGGCAGAACCCTTCGGATTGCCTGCGGAAGAATAACTTTACGGTATGTATCGAAGGTGGTGAGGCCCAGGCTGTGGGATGCTTCCCACTGGCCCTTGTCGATTGAGACAATCCCGGATCGGTAAACTTCAGAAGCATAGGCTCCTTCAAAAAGGCTCAGAGCGAGGATGGCTGCAAACAGACGATCAATTCCCAGAACCGGAGCCACGACAAAATAGATGAAAAAAAGCTGAACAATAAGCGGGGTATTTCTGGCTATCTCAAGATAGACACGGGCAACGGCCCGCCCGATTAGTGAATCAGACAGCCGCAAAAGCGCAGTTGCCAACCCGATAATATAGGTCAGGATCATGCTGATCCAGGTGATATGGAGGGTAATCTTCAACCCTTCAAGCAGGGGGCCTAAGGTGAATACACCGTCTTTATTGGTATAGAGGAATTGAGGAATTCGGTACCATTGCCAATTGTATCCCTGCTCTGATGCGCCTCGGAGAATAACCCAAACAATACCGGCCATGATAACGACGTAGACAATAATATCTTTGACTGGTAGCCGGGAGGTTGATAAGAAACGATTCCCTGCGCTGGAAGGGGAAAGCCTCACATCCTGTGTTCGGCCATTATTCATTATTATCTCTTCGGAGTTTAGAAAGGAAATTCAACATACACTCATTAAAAGTGCATATTGTCTCATTAGTCCTGGGTGTAACTATACCCTACTGAGTTGGATTTTCTAGCAATTACCTGTTTTTGTCAGATTGTCAGGTGCTGGTCCCTGAAACTGGCGTCCTGAAATTCGGCTTGTCTGTCAATTACCATACTGATCATCGCCGGGGCATGGTTGGGGCTGAATCGAGAATCAGCTGCTGCACAATCAATCTTTATTCAATCGTTGGTGTTGCTGTCCAGCTTGGGTGTAATTTTGACCTCCACAGACTTCATCAGAGGGAACCCATTAATAGGGTCGTTGCGATCATCTGGAGTTATCAAATTGATATTACTTTCTTTCCAGCCGTGGGTCACCTGGGTTACACCTGGCAAAATGCTCGATTTGTCGACGACTTTGACTGGAATGTCTACAGATCCGACGGTAGATGTTACCGTGACGATATCACCTGTTGTTACCCCGAGCATCTCGGCATCACTCGGGTGCATTTCTATGTCCGGGTTTGGAATGGCCGATCGACATCGTTGAAAATTACGATTTCGGCCATGGGTGTAAAAAGCTTTTCTGGCGCCTGTTACCATAACAAAGGGGAATTCGGGGTTGGGGGAACTTTTGTAGGCAGGCGGGAAATATTCAGGGAGTCCTATATATCCATGGTCCTTCAGGTAATTCGAAACAAATTCAAATTTCCCTGATGATGTTGCTAATCCCTCTGTTTGGTATTTGAGGTAACGTTTTGGCTTATATTCATAACCCTCTGGATGATTGTGCAATGTTTCGAGAGTAATACCGGTATCCTGAAGCAGCCAGCTGTTGAGTTCATCTTTATCTTTCCATGGGAAATAGCTTTCTGCCCCCAATCTGGCTGCGAGTTTTTTGAGGAAGATATACTCGCTGTCGCACCCGGGGAAGGTGACAATTTTCTTTGACAGACTGATGATCTGATGGATTGGGTGACAATGGAGTTTTGGATCTTCGAAAAAGGCTGCTGCCGGCAAAACATAATCTGCGAGTTTTGCCGTTTCCGTCATGAACAAATCCCGCACAACAAAAAGCTCCAGAGCCCTGAATGCTTTGCTTACCTTCTGGCTGTTCGGATTGGTCAGAACGGGGTTTGCCCCGGACAGAATCATGCCTTTGAGCGGGTATGGTTTGTCAGTCAAAATGGTATCGATGCCGGTCATGTTGTGACATTCCTTGCGAAATTCATACACTGCCGGATATTTGTCTGCCCCAATAGGACCAAGGTGTCGCAGGGGTTTTTCTTTATAGAGCGTCAGGTCCCTCAGGGCCGGTTTTTCCGCGGTAAAATTTCCCCCCTCATGGTCGAGATTGCCAAGTAATCCGTCCAGGCAGGCAATTGCCCGAACATTGTTGATCCCGTTTTCATGGTGTTCGAGACCGTTTCCAGCATAAAAGGCTACCTTCGGTCTAAACCTTCCGAGTTCTCGGGCAATGTGCACAACGGTCTCAGCCGGGACCCCGGTCTCTTGCTCCACGCGTTCCGGGGTGAATTTTTTTACGTACTCAGCGTAGGCTTCAAAGCCGGTTGTGTATTCGTCTATGAAACTATGAGCAATCGTGTCATCTACGATCAGTTGCCGGGCAATGCCGTGTGCAAGGGCTCCGTCAGTGCCTGGCTGTATCTGTACAAACTCATCTGCCCGTCGGGCGATAGCTGAACGCCTGACATCAATAACGACCAGTTTTCCATCTCGTTCCCTGACGCTGAGAATAGATGGTGTTAGGTTTGGCTGTGAGTAGGGTGGGTTACTGCCCCAGATGACCGCACATTGTGTCTTGACGAAATCCTGGGTTGCCCAATCGCCGGTTACCAGTGCATAACCAAGCCACCTGCCGACATAACATGCAGAATCATTGGAGAAGTAATTGGGAGAGCCTATGGCGTGGATAAAACGGCGATACAGATCTTCCTGGGTCATAAACCCAAGCGCCTCACCTTTCCATACGCTCATAGCCCGCTCACCCCAGGTTGACTGGATCTTTGTTATTTTTTCAGCAATCTCATCGTACGCTTGGTCGAGGTTAATTTCCTCCCATGTCTGGCCATTTCGTTTGAGCGGTTTGATAATTCGATCAGGAGCGTTTACCATATCTACGGCAAGCCTGCCTTTGAAGCACAGCCGGCCGCGGTTCCATTTATGCTCTTTGAGTCCGGTGACTTTAACTATGGTGCCATTTTCAACATAGACATTGATCCCGCACATGTTGTCACACATCCGGCATAAGGAAGTAAAATGTTCTGTATTCCCGGTACTATTCCCCATAGTTGAATGATGTGCCTATCGATAGTGTTAATTGTTATTCACAGAGAAGATAGATCCTCATTTCCAGCCAGTACTATTTAACAAATGCTTGATGGTGCTGCGAGAAATATTGCGCCAAAATGGCCTTTAGCATTTCCCATCTGATTTCTGTTGAAATGACGGTTTGTTGAGAGGACTAACCATGTTTTACTTTCTTTTCACCTCAGATAACTATCGGAGTTCGTCCCACCGCTTTGTTCGTCCATGGTTCAGGCGAAATTGGCAGTTCATCATTTGACATTGGCTGCATTTATTTTCAAGCCCCTGTTTAGCGGAACGTTTGGTCAGTGTCTGGAAGAACGAGATTGATTTTGTCGGTTCCATGATGTCTGCTGAGTTGAGAGATACACCCACTGAGGTGTTGTCACCAAGTTTGAAAAGCACCTGCTGCTGTTCGAGCGGATAGCCGTCAAGGCCGGGGGCAAAACGTGGTCCTGCGGTAAGGCCGTAAGGGGAACCCCGATCTGAAATGCTGCTGCTGACCTGCTCGCTCAACAGATCCAGCATGGCTGTGCCGACTGCATCAAAGAGGGTAGACTGATAAATCTCATTTTTCGCTGCCAGATGTCTGCAATGTTCCTCCAGGCCAACTCCTAGCGTTCCGATAACCACACCTACCAATTGGGCCCCAGAAACTTCAAGACAATCCGGAACACTTACCTGTGATCCTTCCTCGAGAATGATTTTCTCCCCCTGGATGGTCTGTAGAACTTTATAAAGGCGAAAGCTTGCCTGAGGAGTGACGATTTTTGATGCCTCATCGATACCGTGTTGAATCCGCTGGATTGTCGAATTGTCCGGTCTGTATTTGTTGCCACCGAAATAGCGGCTGACAGACTCGATCGTGAGATCGGTTATGGCCCGGGGTATCTCGGTGATATGATGAGCGGCCAGATCACCTGGGGAAAGCTCAAGCAGGGAAGAGTGATGGTCGTTTTGAATGGCATTTTTGTGTGTTTTTTCAGCCATATGCGTACAAGGCAGGAGACCATGCCTAAACTCTTGGGCCGATGAAAACAGAAGTCTTCATCGGCCCGAAGATTGATTTTTTGCATCTCTGAGCAACATCCCGACAAACAGGTTGTTGCTCAGAGATTAGAATAAGAGAAAAAGGTTCCTCCTCTTTAGTAGGGAAACTCCACACCCATCTCAGCAATTTCATCCTTAATTCGACGAAACATGTCCCTATGTTCATCCGTCGG
Source organism: uncultured delta proteobacterium (assembly GCA_963759125.1). Classification (GTDB taxonomy): domain Bacteria; phylum Desulfobacterota; class Desulfobulbia; order Desulfobulbales; family Desulfocapsaceae; genus JABDQA01. The sequence continues at coordinate 418,853 of CAVWXN010000005.1, read as the reverse complement.
CAGGGCTTTGGCAACATCATAACACTCCTGGTACTCCGAGCCCATTGGCGCATCTGCGGCGTTGTCCTCGTATTTTGCCAGCAGCCGGTTGGCAATCTCGTTGGCTTGTTCTCGAGACATTTTCTGTCGTGCCACGGCATGACCAACTTCGCATCCCAGACGAGCTTCAAGTGGAGTTGCCCGATTGCGGTATTTGTTTCGAGTGGAAGCCATTTCCCAGAGGTGCCAGCTTGTGACCGTTGAGACCATTGCATGAACAGCGGTCTCCCTGAACAGCATTTCGGTCATTGGGCCTGCATTGGCAAACCCGTTTGATGTGTAGAGCAAATTGCTGTTTCGGGATAGCGCCTGCCCAGCCATGGAAATTGACCAGAGGAGTTCGCGGGTCGTATTCGATCCATAATTGAGGTGAAATGGAAAATGCTGGTTGAACATGGCTCCATGGATAACCAGCCCAATGAGGCTATAGGCAACGGTCGCAACAGCTGTACCTTCAGAACCGCCGCACCAGCCGCCATAAATCGCTCCGGTAAGATTTCCTGTATAGGAACCATACTGGGCATAGTGGAGGGATCTGTTTAACAATGTATCTGCGGTCTTGAACTCGGTTAATGAGCCGACGAGTCGGGCATCGCTCTTTTGCACACCCCATTCATTATCTGAAACAGCGATCTGCCCAGAGTCGTGTTCAGCAGTTCCGACCGCCACCATGAACACCCCGGGCCGTCCAACCAGCCGGGCGGCCATTTTCTGGTTTTGGATATGCTGGATACAGCCTGAGATTTCACTTGGTCCGCCGGACTCGATTAAGTGCCCGAACGTCTCTTCCAGGATTGGGCCGCAGAGGCCATCAAGAATCGGCTCCTTGAGGTACGCCATGCACATCGACTGGTGGTATTTTTCGTCGACGGTGATATCGGGGCTCAGGATACAGAACGGCGGTTCCGTATCTTCAATACAGCGGTGCTTCATGATCCTGGCGTCCTTGCCGGCGCCGACGCTATACTGGTCCTTGGCGAAATAAAGGGCTTCTCTGATCTCTTCGTCGGTGACTTCTATAACCCGGTGAGAGTCGGTATTGTAATATCCCACCTCTCTGAACAAATCCCACGCAGCCTGCCAGATTCGATCCGCCATGGCCTCATCACTTGGGCAAGGATTTTGGGGATCATATTTGATTTCATATTTCTTTATGAGTTTTTTCAAGGTCGGGGAAAAATGTCTGGGCAGAAAGTCGTCTTCGTCAATGAATTTTCCAGTACGACCACGATCAATTATTTCCCAGTGACGATAAGGTGTTGACATGTATTACCTCCAGATTATGTCATGACTTCGATGGTTAGCTGTAAGCAATGAACAACCTATTCGCCGGCCAGCATAGCAGAAAAAAGTTCCGGTGCTGATTTGGCATCATAGCAATACAGGTCTGCACCAATTTTGTCAGCCCACATCTGGGATGTGGGGGCACCGCCGATAACGACTTTGTAGTTGTCCCGAATTCCCTTTGAATTAAGGATCTCAATAATCTCTTTCTGACGAGGCATGGTGGTTGTCATCAGGGAGGAAGAGGCAATGAAATCAGCACCCATGGCTTCGGCTTCTTTGACAAAGGCCAGAGAGTCGACGTTGTAGCCCAGGTCTTTGACGACAAAGCCGTTTGTCTCGAGTATCAGCTTAACAATGTTTTTGCCTATTTCGTGTAGATCCCCTTTAACCACTCCAAGGACGACCTTGCCTTTTACCTGGCGTCCGCCGGAGGCTTCGAGATAAGGTTCAAGAACCTCAACGGCGGCACTCAACGCCTCTCCTGAGAGCATGATTTCAGGAAGGAAGATTTCGAGTTTGGCAAAGAGATCTCCCACATGGGCCATGGTCTTGGTCAGTGAGTCGATCATTTCAAGGGGATTGAGGCCATCTTGTAAAAGTTTCTCAGCGAGTACTTTTGCTTCCTCGGCATCACCTTCTTCGACCAGTTTACATAAATTTTCCAGAGACATAAGAAAGCTCCACGTTGTTTGTTAATATTTTCTCAATACAGGAATTCATGGTCTGTAGCCTGTATAGTCAATCCTGACCAGTTATAACCAGTATATACAGGTCGCATAGTTTTATATTATACGGTTATTGACCTTGTCAAGCTAATTGTGATTCCGTAACAGCCCAGATTCAGAGTCAAATTTCAGCGGAACACCGGGCTTTGTTTTCAGGTACTCGATACCTTTATTCGTCCAGCAGGGATCGCTCGAGTTTTGGTGAAAAAACATCGCGAAAGGACATTTCCCCACGCATGAAATATTCTACATAACAGACAGGCTGGTCATTTGAATATTCTGTTCGTTTAAAATGAAATGCCGGGTACCCGGTCTGAACTTTGAAGATGGAGGCAATTTCTTCTGAAAGGTTCACCGCCATGAGATCCTGGGATATTTTGGTAAGGTCTACCCTGTATTTATTGGCCAGCAGTTCGTAGATCGATTCCTTCTCCAGGTCGTCCATCAGTATACCGGCGGCTATTTCTATACGCAGATAGTGGACTGCATACCGTACGGGTAGATTGTCAAAGTAATTCAAACGTTTTATGAGAATTACCTGCTCAGGAAAACCCAGGACACCCCCAACCTCTTTCGGCGTTTCAATGACACCTGCTTTGAGTACCTCTGCAGATGGTTTGACATTGAGGTCTTCTGCCCAAAGTTTGAAGGGGCGTACACGAAAAAATCCGGAGTAGTGCTTCTGGGTTTTTACGAATGAGCCTTTGCCGTTGACCCGGCTGATATGTCCTTCTCTCTCCAGCTCATCCATCGCTTTTCGAGCAGTCATCCGGCTCACGGAAAAAAAATCAGCCAACCGGTTCTCCGACGGCAGGGCATCGGTGAAACTGTGGGATGCGATCCCTTCCAGGATATAGGCCTTGATCTTTTTGTATTTCGGCATGGTCGGTTTACTCGAATCCTTGCGGGGCTGTTTGGTTGCCATGGTGTGTCTGTCTATACAGGTGTGGTTTGGCTTTGTTTCCAGCTGGCTGTTGTTTTCTGTTTGCAAATAAATATATATAAACTGAATGATACTAAACAGTAAGGTGATAGAGCAGGATAGGCACAGGGTGCGTTATCGTTCAATAAGTATCCCTAAGGTTAGTGCTTGACAGGGTAAATGATGTCAATTAAAAAATAAAGTCTCATCTGTATATACAGGATAAGTGTGCCGATCCATCCATCTATTCGCGATTTTTAACTTTAGATTTCCGACTGGTTATAATAAACCCACGGGGCCAGAAATGAAAAACGAGGGGTGAAATTTATTGTTTTCTGTCGTTTCGCAGCGGTGAAGAACGCCAATTGCTGCAGTGGTCGAGCAAATAGTTTACGGTCAATACCATTATCGCATAGAGCCTTCTGACAAAGGAGTTGAGTGCAATGAATTCAGGGTTTAAATCACAATGCGTCCCCGCGTACCGTCTTTTACAGGATACTCAGATCAAACGTATCCACTGTGCTACTCTGGAGCTTCTGGAAACGGTAGGGACCAGGGTGATGGATGAAGAGGCGGTTGAGATGCTCAGCGAATCAGGGTGTCGGATCAAGTCTGACAATATTGTCCTCTTCCCCAATTGGCTGGTTGAGGACTGTATCAGAAGCGCGCCCTCCAGGATTACGATTTACAATAGATTGGGGGAAGAGGCCATGCGCCTCGAGAGCAATCGCATTCATTTTGGATTGGGAACAGACCTGGTGAACTCCTATGATATCGACACCGGTGAATTGCGTCAGTCCCAGCTGAAAGATGTTGCCAATGCCGCGAAAGTGGCTGACTCACGAGAGGAGATTGACTTTATAGGATCATATGCGCTGCCCTACGATTCACCCCGGAATATGGGTTATATCGATTCGTTCAAAGCACAACTCGAAAATTCCGTTAAACCGATTTTCTATACTGCTGCCGGACTGGAGGATCTGGCTATTATCAACGATATGGCCGCTGCGGTGGTCGGTGGAGCTGATGTTCTTAAAGAAAAGCCGATCAGCATCCATTATTCCGAACCATTGACTCCCTTGTCTCACACATCCGGGGCTGTCAAAAAGCTGTTCTATTGCGCCGATAATCTGATTCCTGTGAATTATACGCCGGGTATGATGTCTGGAGGAACTGCCCCGATAACGTTGGCTGGAGCCATCACGGTGGGGAATGCTGAAGCGCTCTCCGGCATCGTCATGCATCAGCTGCGCAGGAAAGGTGCCCCTATAATATCAGGGTTCGGTATGTCTACTCTGGATATGAAGACGGCAGCCTGTATTTACGCCTGCCCGGAATATCGACTGGCACTTTCGGCCTGTGCCGATCTCTACCATTATTACGGCATACCCATGTGGGGGACCGCCGGTGTGAGCGACGCCCAATGTCTCGATGAGCAAGCTGGAATGGAGTGGGGGATCTCGCTGCTGACAGCTGCCCTCGACGGATCAAACCTGATTCATGATGTGGGCTATCTGGGGCAGGGCTTAATTGGCCACCCGGCTGCCATCGTTATTTGTGCTGAAATTATCAGCTATGTGAAGCGGTTTATCCGTCGGATTTGGTATCGACGATATTGATATCAGCATGGATGTCATTAGAAAAGCTGGACCCCAAGGGCAGTTTCTCAGCACTCCCCATACGGTCAAAAATTATAAAACTGAACATTGGTTTCCCGAACTCAGCAACAGATACCCTCTGGCATTCTGGGAAAAAACCGGTCGGCAAACCCTCGCTGATAAGGCCATAGAGCGTACGAGAGCGATATTGAAAGAGGACAAGGTCACATCCCTGGGTGACGGCGTTCAGGAAAAGCTCGAGGCCATGAGAGAAGAAGCCGTCGGCAAGCTTCAAGGGATAAGTTTTGAAACATAAACCATAGAAACCTGGGAAAAGTTTTTTTGTTGTGTCTACAAGAGCTTGGATCTCCTGCAAAACACTTAAGAACAGGATTATCTATCTCCATAACCCTTTGCAATAAATGGTATCAGGATGGCACAGAAGACAGCGACTGTTATATTCCAACCCTCTGGCAGAAGAGGTCAAGTTCCGCTGGGCGTTACCTTTGTTGAAGCCTCCCGTCTTCTTGGCGTCGATATCGAAGCGCCCTGCGGTGAACACCAGGTATGCGGTAAATGCAAAGTGCGTGTTGAGGATGGACGTTTTGAAAAGTATGCTATTTATTCCACTCCGGATCATGCCGGAACAAGCGGAGATTCTGAAGAAGCCATACTGACGGCAGAAGAAAAACTCGAAGGCATGAGGCTTGGCTGCACGGCAACAATTCAGGGTGATCTGTTGCTTTATGTTCCTGAATCATCCAGAGCGGGCAAACAAGTTGTGAGCAAAGCTGCGCGGGAGATTGACATCGAACTCAATCCGGGAGTGAAACAATACGTTGTCAAGGTGGAAGCACCGACTTTGGAAGATGGCGCGGCGGACTTTGAAAGGGTCACCCAGGCACTTGCAGATCAATATGGCCTTGCATCCCTGACAATTGATATTTTTGCGCTCAGAGCTCTTTCAAGAACATTGCGATCCAGTGACTGGGAAATTACGGTAAGTGTCTGGATGGATAAAGAAATTATCCGAATCAGACCTGGATCGGACGGCAGCGGATATGGGTTTGCTTTTGATATCGGCACGACGACCATCGCCGGATATTTGTGTGACCTGGGCACAGGGAAGGTTGTTGACACCTGCTCAACGATGAATCCGCAGGTGCGATATGGTGAAGATGTGGTGTCACGGATATCTTACCATATGGGAGATCCCGGTGGCTTAGCCAGGATGAGCTCAGATATCATCACCGCGGTCAACGGGTTGATCGATGAAGCTCTGGAGGGAAAAAGCAGCGCTGAGGATTCAGAAGCGGGGCAGTCAGAATCCCGCATCATCACAGCCGAGGACATCCTTGAGATTTCATTTTGTTCAAATACGGCCATGCACCATATTCTTCTGCAGCTTGATCCCGAGCCCCTGGGGGCAATACCTTTTACCCCCGCGATCCACGGCGGTATCAACGTTAAATGCAGGGACCTTGGTCTGCATGTGCATCCAGCAGCAAATGCATTCTTTCTGCCAAGTATTGCCGGCTATGTCGGGGGGGATACCGTTGGCGTCATGCTCGCTGAAACTCCACAAAACTCGGAGAAGACGCAACTGATTATAGACATCGGAACCAACGGAGAACTGGTATTGGGTAATCGTGCAAAAATTGCTCTGTTCTTCCTGTGCAACCGGACCCGCACTTGAAGGTGCTCAGATCGAGTTTGGCATGCGTGCAGCACCGGGAGCCATTGAACGGGTAAAGGTAGACCCCGACACCGCCGATGTTGATTATAAGGTCATCGGCAGAAAAGCCTGGAGACGTTACTCGAAACCGGAGGAAATGAAAACAAAAGGGATCTGCGGCTCCGGTATTCTCGATGCAGTGGGGGAGCTTCTTCTTGCTGGAATAGTCTCCAAGAGCGGTGCTTTCAGCAAACAGGCACAAGCCTCTGACCGTTTTCGTGAAAACCCTGAAACGGGAATGAAAGAATTCGTATTGGCCTGGGCTCCTGAGACAAGCATTGGTAAAGATATTGTAATTACCCAAAAGGATATTCGTCAGATTCAGATGGCAAAAGCATCAATTTATACGGGATCCAAACTGATGATGCTGCACATGGGAATTACCCACCTGGACAGTATAAAAATCGCTGGGGCTTTCGGGACCCATATTGACAAACATCTCGCCCGGGTGATTGGGTTGATTCCGGATTGCTCTTCAGAAACCGTATCCAGCGTGGGTAACGCTGCCGGTGACGGGTGTCGAGCAGCACTGTTGAACAGGGAGAAGCGAAAGGAAGCTGACAGGCTGTGCCGCAGCATCGACTATCTTGAATTGACCCTTGAGGAAAATTTTCAGGGCGAACTGGTGGGAGCGACCCAATTTCCTCACATGACAGATGCGTTCCCTCACCTCGATGGAGAATAGTGTTAACCATTGGGTTTTAAAGCGGGGATAATTTCCAAAGTAACCTTAGCAAGGCAGCCTTAAAAATAAGCGCTTAATCAGAATGCATGTCGCACTTTTAAAATGTGATTCGGTAGATGAACGTTTTCAGCATATTGAAGGAGACTTTCCAGAAATGTACGGACGACTTCTTGCGGCGGATAATTGCGGTGTCAAAATAACTACCTTTGATGTCAGGGCAGGAAAGTTACCTGATCTGAACAATGAATATGACGTATTTATCTGTCCCGGCAGCAGGGCCTCTGTCTATGATAATGAGGATTGGATTACTGAACTCAAATGTTACGTGCGGCTGCTTTACTCAACAGGCAAACGGTTTGTCGGCATATGCTTTGGCCATCAACTCATCGCAGAGTCTCTGGGAGGCAGGGTCAAACAATCAGAGCGAGGCTGGGGGATTGGCGTTCAAGTGTCTCAGATACAGGAACACAAGGGGTGGATGAACCCTGAGCGCGATTTTTTTGCTGTTCCGGTAAGCTATCAAGACCAGGTAATTGAGCTGCCACCGGAAAGTGAGACCCTGGCTTCCAACGACTTTGGTTTCTTTTGTTCTTTGAGTAAACTCATATCCAGATAGCGGTGAGCCTCGATCCAGTTCTCAGGAAACGTCTAAACTGCAGTATCGAAGTTAACGGCTAAGACCTAATGTGGATTTCTTCAACAAATGAGGAGTTCATCAGTCAAAAGACCAAAGCGGCCAGGTTGATTGACCTAACCGCTTAGCGGGTATGGAAGACCTTTCCAGATGGGGTTGCCGATAAATGCGAAGTAAATCCAGAGCTATCAATCGAGCTGGGCTAAAAATTCATCAGTCGTCATCACCTGCCCAATTGCCGGAAAAATTTTCTCCTCGGCATGTTGCTGCTCCTCAGGAGATGTGGCAGCAGTGGCGTCCTTGATGATGGTAACCGAGTATCCTTTATCGTAGGCGGTTCGAGAAGTCGACTCAACGCAAAAATTGGTTAAAAAACCTGCCGTAACTACATTTTTGACCCCACTGTCTTTTATTATCTGACCTAAGTCGGTGTTGTTAAAGCCGCATAATGTGCATTTCCCGCCAACAACTCTGTCGCTTTCCGCAGGTTTTAATTCAGCGATGATCTCTGCACCCCACGTCTTTTCTTTAAAGGCATCCGCGTCAGCGACAGCTTTAACAATACCCACCATCTGATGTTCTTCGTAGTAAGCGGGGTTGAATATAAAGGGAGCGTGGATTACCATCGCACCCTTCTCGCGCGCTCCCCGTGACAGTTTCACCGCGTTCTCAATTGTACCTTGCCTGGAGATCTCACTGTTGACACCGGGGTTGAGTTTCCCCCCCTCTTTGCAAAATTCATTTTGAAATTCGATCAATACTACCGCCGTTTCTTCAGCTTTCATGATTTCCCCCCGTTTTCTTTGTTAGACGACAAGATTAGATTGCCACCCTGTTCAATCCGCCTAATGGGTGGCGCCGGTAAATCAGATTCTCTAGACGACAGACTCTCATAGTATGTCAAAGCCTCCCTGAGTGCAAGTGGCACTCAACAGCAAGACCATTTTGGGTTTTGGATAGGCAATCTCATAAGCTAAGATTCGAGCAGAACTTTGAGATAAACAGTAAAGTGCCACAAAGGCACGCCCTGGCAGTTACTGCCAGATGCAAGCCATGCTGCAGGAAAGATGAGGGGCCACCTTAATTACCAACGTTAGATCTAATTGTAGATCTCATATCTGGTTTCTTCATCAAGTAAGAGATCTATCTCCAGTTGGATCTCCCTCCGCTCAGAACTGTTGAACCAGTTCTCCCAGGATTCAAGAGATTCCCATGTACTTATCACCAGAAATTCTCCCGGTTTATCCAGTCTCTTCAGGGTTTGCCCGGAAATATACCCGGGTTGCGTCAGGCAGGCACCTCTCATTCGTCTCAACAGGTAGTCCAGTCCTTCGATGGAACTGTCAGTCACAGTTCGATTTATGAAAACCTTAAGAGTCATAGCTTCCCCCTTTTCATGCCTAGCTGTTGTTAGGTAGGGCCTCAATTAAACAATATTTATTCACCTTCAGTTATTCAATGCACTCTAATAAATTAGAATACTAACAGAGAATCTCGGTGGGGCAGGGATTTGGTCTATTAATAAGTTCTTAAGACTGGCAATTATTGAATGCATACTTCATCGGGAGAATCTCGATTCTCCTGATCAGACACGCAAATAGGGATTTCAGAGGGGAATATTCATTGGGCTTAGTTGACCTAAAAACAAAGAAAAGATTACGACGCAGTCGGGGCCAATCCAGCCGCAGCCATAATTTCCGGCACCAACTCTTCTTTGCCAATGGCCATGATATGCACCCCGTCACAGATATTTTCGGAGTGAATCTGTTTAATCATGCGCCCGGCAATTTCAATCCCCTTGGCTATTGCCCCCCCCTTGGGCGCCTGGGATATTTCATCTATCAAGGGCTGGGGGACGTTGACACCGGCAATGTTTTTATTCATAAATCTTGCCATCGGAGCAGATGTCAGCAAAATTATACCAGCTAGTATCTTGACCTTGAATTGTCGCGCATAGTCCATGAAGTCTTTCAGTTTATCAAGGTCATAAACCGCCTGGGTCTGAATAAATTCAGCGCCGGCCTCTATTTTCTTCTCAAATTTTATAAGCTGCGGTTCAAGGGGATTCGCTTCAGGTGTGACAATAGCGCCGGCACAAAAAGAGGGGGAGCCATCCAGGTCGTTGCCGCCCAGATCTCTTCCCTTGCTCCAGGGTTCTGACGGCAGCCACCAGCTGGCTGGAGTCAAGATCGAAAACGCCTTTGGCCGTCTTGTGATCGCCCAGCATGACCGAATCACCGGTAAGACAGAGAACGTTGTTGATCCCCCGGCTTGCTGCAAATAGAAGGTCTGCCTGCAATGCCAGCCTGTTACGATCCCTGCAGGTCATCTGCAGTATGGGTTCGCCCCCCATTTCCTTGACCATGAGCGCGCCGCCAATTGAGGGGAAACGCATAACGGAACTCTGATGATCCGTGAGATTCATGGCATCGACTTTGTCTTTCAGCAAATCGATATGGTGGGCGGTCTGCTCCAGGTTCATGCCTTTCGGGGGAGCCACTTCGCAGGTCACGATAAACTTTCCTGAATCAAGTGCTTCTTTAAATGAGGAGATCATAGCCATATCGTCCTTTTGGGGAGCTTTTATTATTGCTATCTTGAAAAATGGTCATTTTGCCCAAACTCCTGATATTTCAAGGCAGCCTTATGATTTCGACATTTCATATTTCCCGGGTGTCGGCTCACCCAGAAAATTTCTCGGGCCCTGAAGTTTCCGCATGGAAGCCAATTGGCCGAGCTCACTCAGCCTGTTGTATATCAGAGTCCAGGCACAGTCCTTGTTGCTGTCTATCTCACACTTGCCCTGATTTGTGCCGCCGCATGGTCCGTTTATCAGCCCTTTGTGGCAGGAGGTTACCGGACATATTCCCCCGGTTTCACCTATCACGCAGGTGCCGCATTGGGTACAAATCTCATTGAACTGCCCAGACCCGCTTTCTTTGCCGATGAAGAGGGTATCGAGTGCCGGAACCACCATTCTTTTCAGCTGGCTTGAAACGGTCTGGACCCCAAAGGCGCAGGTCATGATCAGAAGGGCATCCGCCTGCTCGATTCTGCCGATTTCCTCCCGCAGGATTTCAGCTGTCAGGTTGTCACAGGCCACCGGAACAACGACCCAGCCGGTAACGAGTTTGCCGGCTTCGAGGAGGGTCTCCTTCATCGCCTCCACTTCAGGGGTGCCACCGGTGCGGGTCAGGGTTACACACGTTCCGCAGCCTATGATGAAAATTCGATCTTGCCCTTCAAGCAGGCGGTAAATCTCTTCTTCTGTCTTTGGTTTAGTGATCGACCTGATCATGATTATCTCTCCTCCAGATCACATCTTAAGCAGCGTGCAGCTTCGATACGGGCCTGTTCTTCGGTGAACCCTTTTTCTACTTCACGGAAATCTTTCGACCTGAGTGCCGGATTTTCAATCTTTATCTGAATTCTCGGCATTTCCTCTGTCGACTCTGTTTCAAGCGCAAGTCCGGCGGTTTCTTGAAATTGTGTTTTCTCATCAACAATTTTGATCGGGCCTTTTATGCCGGACAGGTAATGATCGATGGCAATCGCAGCCCTTCTGCCTGAGGCAATCGCAGAGATCACCGTGGTCGGGCCGGTGATAAAATCGCCCCCTGCAAAGATTCCATCAACATTTGTCGTCAAGCTGTTCCGGTCCACTTCAAGACTGCCCCACAGAGATCGCTCCAACTGGCTCTCTTTTGTTAAAAAAGAGGCATCCGGGGCCTGGCCGACGGCGATGATAACGGCGTCGGCGTCCACTTTCAGAAGTTGCTCCGGGTCTTCCTTTACATAGTGAAGTGCCGTCCTGTTCAAAGATGGTTTTGCTTCCCACGAATTCTATACCGGTCACCTTTTTGTTATCGTGGAGGATTTTCCCGGGTGACCAGAAGGGCTTAATGATGACGCCTTCTTCGATGGCTTCCTCGATATCTTTTTTCCAGGCGGGCATCTCTTCAATGCCCCGTCGGTAATAGATATGAACGTCCTGGGCACCCACTCTCAAAGCTGTTCTGGCGGTATCGAAGGCCACGTTTCCACCGCCAATGACAATCACCTTGCCATGCAGCCTTATTTTTTCTCCGCAGCGGATATCTGTTAAAAACGGGAGGCCGTAGTAAAGTCCGTCAAGAGCCAGTTCTTCGCCGGGGATTCCCATTTGTTTGCTGGCTTGAGCCCCGGCGGCGATGAACACCGCGCTGAACCCTTCCTGGCAGGAGCTCATTTACCGTATGCGAGGCATCTATGGGAGCATTGTAGTGAATATCAATCCCGCAGCTTTCAATATATCTGACTTCCTCCTCTATGATTTCCCGGGGCAGTCGGAATTCGGGCACGGCGATACCCAGCATGCCCCCGGCAATCTCCTGGGACTCGAAGACACGTCGTTTTATATCCCATCCGGTTGAGAAAATAGGCACAGGTCAGCCCTGCCGGTCCGGCACCGACAACGGCAACCTTTTGAGAATTGGTGACCGGGAATGGTTCTTGAGCCATGCCGATATTTTCAAAATACCAGTCCGAGGCAAACCGTTTGAGTGTCCTGATGGCGATAGCTTCGTCAAGCTCCCCTCGCCGGCATTTTGTTTCACAGGGATGGATGCAGATTCGACCGCAGACCGCCGGGAACGGATTTCGCTCTCTTATGATATCAACGGCTTGACCGTAGTTACCGCAGGCGATGGCGGCAACATAGTTGGGAACGTCGATGCCGGCGGGACAGGCATGCTGGCAGGCCGATATCACCATGGAATCGCACACCGCCCCGGAACAACGATTTTCCTTGATATGGTCTTCGTATTCCTTGGTGAAATATTTCAATGTGGAGATGGCAGGTTTGGCGCAGGTCTGGCCGAGCCCGCAGAGAGACGTGGCAGTAATGGTCTCACCGAGATCTTTGATGGCCTGAATATCTTCCATTCTGCCTTCACCATCGGTGATCTTGGTCAATATCTTCAAGAGCTGGGTGGTTCCTAAACGGCAGGGCGCACATTTTCCGCATGATTCGGACTGGGTAAAACTCAGGAAGAAACGGGCGATTTCAACCATGCAATTGTTTTCATCCATCACCACCATACCGCCGGAACCCATGATCGCACCGATTCTCTGGAGGGTGTCATAATCGATTGGCAGATTAAGAAACTGTTTTGGCACACAGCCGCCTGAAGGCCCTCCCATCTGGACTGCTTTAAATTCTCTGCCTTGTGGAATACCGCCTCCGATGTCGTACACCACATCTTTTATGGTAACCCCAATGGGAACCTCAACCAGGCCGGTATTATTTACCTTTCCCGCCAGAGAAAAAATCTTGGTGCCCTTGCTTTTTTCAGTGCCGACCTCTGCATACCAGGCAGCCCCGTTACTGATGATCAGGGGAATATTGGCAAAGGTTTCCACATTGTTGATATTGGACGGTTTTCTGTCCAATCCCTGCTGGGCTGGAAACGGTGGCCTTGCCGTGGGCATGCCGCGCTTCCCCTCAATGGATGCCATCAGGGCTGTTTCCTCGCCGCAGACAAAGGCACCTGCCCCCATTTTCAGGGACAGTTCGAAATCAAAACCCAGGCCCAGAATGTTCTCACCGAGAAGACCCAGTTCCTCGAGCTGATCGATCGCAATGGTGAGATGTTCAACTGCGATCGGGTATTCTTCCCTTACATAGATATATCCGTAACGGGCGCCTATGGCATAGGCGCCAATCAACATTCCTTCCAGCACGGCATGGGGATCACCTTCCAGCATGGCCCGGTCCATAAAGGCGCCGGGATCACCTTCATCGGCATTGCAGATGATATATTTGGGCTGGCCTTCCGCCTGACGGGCAAACTTCCATTTGAGTCCGGTCGGAAACCCGGCGCCGCCGCGGCCCCCTATACCGGCAGCGAGCACCTCTTCGATCACCTGTTCCGGATTCATTTTTGACAAAACTTTGACAATGGCCTGATAGCCGCCCGCGGCGATATAGTCTTCCACTCTGGTCGGATCAATCCGTCCACAACGTTTCAGAACCCTTTTCTCCTGTTTTGCATAAAACGGGATCTGATTGAGATAATAGATCGGAGCATCCGACTTTGGGTCCCGGTAGGCCAATCTTTCGATCAGCTGGTTCTTTTTAAGCGTCAGCGCCACGATCTCTTCAGCATCTTCAGGGGTCACTTCCTGGTATTGGATGCCCAGGGGTTCGATAGCGATAACCGGTGCTTTTGCACAGAAACCATGACAGCCGGTAGAGCGGATCTCAACACTGTCTGAGATGCCCTGCTTAGTGACTTGTTCGACAAGCGCATCTTTTACTGAAGCTGCGCCATAGGCTCGACAACCGGTCATGCAAACGTGTACCACAGGTTTATCCCGGGTGGTTTTTGACAGGATTCCGTTCCGAAGCCACTCAAATTGTCCGATGGATGAAAGCTTCTCCATGTCTTAATCTTCTCCCTTTTGTTTTCGGTACTCACCGAGAACACTGGTAACCTTGGTCGGGTTCAGCTTACCGTAATATTCACGATCGACCATCATGGCAGGTGCCAGGAAACAGGCTCCCAGACAGGCTGCGGTTTCAAGGGTGAACTGATAATCCGGGCTAGTTTCTCCCTCTTCCAGGTCAAGGTCTTTCTGGATTACTCGTAAAATACTTTTGCCTCCCTTGACGTGACAGGCTGTGCCCCGGCAAACCTTCAAAACGCATTTGCCTCTTGGCTCGGTAGAAAAACCTGCATAAAAGGTGACGACTCCCTGGACCTGGCTGGGATAAAGATCGAGGGCTTCGGCGATGGCTTCCATCGATTCCGGAGGGATATAGCCAATACTCTCCTGAACTTTTTGCAGGAGAGGGATCAAGCCCCATTTTTTCTGTTTATGTGCGGTTATGATTTCTGAAAATTTTTCCCAGTCAACTTCAGTCGTTTTCATATCTTTAACCTTTCTCATTTATCCGCCGTCGCGGTTTCAGCTTTCTCAATCGCAACCGGGCATGAATCCCAGCCGCTTGAGTCGGTCTCAACAAGAGGCGCCAGTTGAAGCAGGTTCCGCGCATCGTTACCATTGAAAGCGGTGGGGACATAGATGTATCCGGGCTCGACAGAACGGCTTAATCTGATATTTCTTTCTATTTTTCCGGCCGCTGATCTGATTCTGATCCTGTCGTTGTCAACCCAGCTCATTTTCTCCGCATCAGCGGACGAGACTTCAATTTCTCCTTTTACATCACAGTGCCTGATTCGAGTGGATTGCCCCGTTCTGGTGCCGCTTCCAAGATGAATTCTAAGCGAACCGAAGAGGGCGATAAACGGGTACTGGTCATCAGGTTCTGTTTCTTTGCTTGAGCTTACCGGGGAAAACCGGATCTGTTCCTCGGCCAGGCTTTCCTCTGCCTGCGTCTCTTCTCTTATCCAGATCGGGTGTTTACAGGCGGCGGAATCTGAGAAGCTGGTGATAGTCCTGCTGATTTCCTGCCTGATTTCTTCGTGGTTGCGCTTGTAGCCGGAAGCATCCAGTTTTTCGGCAAACAGTCCCAGAATTTCAAGATCTGATTTGGCCTGCCCGGGCGGCGATACGGCGGGGGAGAAACACTGAATTTTTCCCTCCATATTGGTAAAGCTGCCGGATTTTTCTGAAAAAGCAGCAGCGGGCAACACCACGTCGGCAATGTCAACCGTTTCACTGAACAGGATGTCTTGGACGATAATCAATTCAAGGGATTTCAGTGAGTTCAAAACAAGGTCTGACTGAGGCAGAGCTCTCAATGGGTTCTCTCCCATGATATATAAGGCCTTGAGCCGCCCCTCTTCAGCGCTTTGTATCATCTGAAAAAGATCCAGTCCCCTGGACTTCGGAATCTCTGCCCCCCAGGCTCTTTCCCATTTAGTCCGGTCGTTCTGGTTGTCAACCCTCAGGCGGCCAGGAAGGGCATCTGGAACAGCCCCCATATCCCAGGCTCCGACAAGGTTATTTTCTTTTGACAGAACATGAAATCCAGCTCCGTTGTAGCCAATGCTGCCGGTCATAAGAGCCAGGTTTAAGAGGGCCTCCATGGCCTCTTTGCCATGTCGCTGGAGCATCAGCCCATCACCGACCACAAAGGTTATTTTCTTTCCCGCCAGCAGTTCAACCGCCTCTGCAATTGTTTCGGTATCGAGATTCGCCTTCCTCAAAGAAGCCTCCTGGTCGAGCGCTAAAAGGTCTTCCTGAAATTTTTCGAAGTCGCTGGTGAAACGGGAAATAAACGAGGTTTCAAGCCTTTCTGCAGCAAGAAGCCGGGCCGAAATTACATTGATGAGTTCAAGATAAAAGGTGTCGACAACATTCCTTGCAGCTGGCGGGGAGCCATAAGGATTGATCCAGCACGAATCAAAACCGGTCAGATCGGTTTTTCTATGGTGTGCAACAATCAGCGGTATACCCTTTCTCGCGCTTCTTTTAAGATAATAGTCGAAAACCGGGGCAGTGTGGGCCGGTTCAGCTCCCAACACAAAAACCACTTCCGCCTGCTCAAGTCCCGAGAAGGGGCCGGCAAAAAAGTTAAAGCGGCCGGCCTGGTCTGTTCGTTTGTCAACCAGGTCAAGAAACAGTCTGCCGGACATATAGCCGCCATTATCTATATTGTTTGTCTGTATAAGCGTGCGGGCAATTTTCTGGAAAAGGTAGTTTTCCTCATTGGAACATTTCGAGGACCCGAGAAACGCTATACTGTCCGGACCGTGCAGATTTTTGATCTCCACAATCCGCTTTGCCGCGGTTTCAAGGGCAGCGTCCCAGGTGGCCGGCACCAGTTCGTCTTCAGTTGCGAATAAGGGGGTGCGTCAGTCTTTTCTCCGAGTTTAAATAATCATGGCCAAAATGGCCACGGACACAAAGTGTGGCGTCATTCACGCTGTTTTTGAGGTGGGAGGGATTGACGTCCACAACCTTATTTCCGGCTACACCCAGGTCCAGGCTGCAGCCGACCCCGCAGAACCCGCAGATGGATGTCGACTCTTTTTCCGGGGTACCAACAAATTCATTGTTAGCCGATAGAGCGCCGGTGGGACAGATGGAGACGCATGTGCCACAGAAAGTACAGGATGATTTTTCCAAGGGAAGTTCATGCAGGGTTACCGGGCGGGAATTGAAACCCCGCGAATTGTAATCGATAGCTCCGGCACACACCAGTTCGTGATCCGCACGAATGCATTTGCCGCAAAGAACACATTTGGACAAGTCTCTGGTAATGAAAGGATTCGTTTGTTCCAGCGGGGCAAAATTCGGCATCGGATAAAGCGCGTTGGCGCCAATGCCAAGATCTGCGGCAATCAGCCGCAGTTGGCAGCGGTTTCCTTTGTTGCAGACAATGCATGATTCTGGATGTTCGGCCATCATCAGAGAGACGATGTTACGCCTGTGCGTGATGATCTGAGGCGAATGCGTCTGGATCGCCATATCCGGAGCTGCGGGAGTGACGCATGAGGCGAAAATTCTGCCAGCTCTTTTCGGTCTTCTACAAGACAGAGCCGGCAGGCGCCAAAGGGTTTGAGGCTATGATGGTAACACAATTTGGGAATCTTTATCTGATGCGCTTCCGCTGCCTGGAGGATGCTTTGCCCATCGGCACAGCTGATCTTGGTCCCGTTGATTGTTAGGCTGATGGATTCCATGAGACAGGCTCCTCACCTGTAGTTATTTTAACACGACATATTAGGTCCTTATATCGGTTAACAACGGTCAATATAAATCTGCCGCATCCAGGTAATGCCTCAGGTGTTCCTCTCCACCGATTGAGATAATATGAATTCCCTGGCAGAGGTCTTTGAGGCCAGTGGCAAGATCGGCAAAGATTTCAATGCTCGCTTTTTTCTTTTCCGGTGCCCGCAGCAGTTTCTTGATGACCCAGTCCGGCACCATACCCGGTTTCACATGCCTATTGAGAAACTGGCCCATGCTGGCATTTCTGATAATCAGGACTTCTGCGATGACAGGAACTCCGAAGGTGTTGACGCTTTTGAGAAATTTTTCAAATGAATCCAGGTCAAACACCGGGGTGGTAAGGAAATACCCGGTTCCTATTTTGGTCATTTCCTCCATTTCCACCATTTCCAATTCAGGGATGTTTTTCCCCCAGGAAGAATCCACACCGGAACCAAGTAAAAATTCTGTTTTATCGGGAATTGAATCTCCCTCCACCGTATGCCCTTCTTTGAGGTGATCAAGAACCGAGGAGAGCTTTCCGGCATCGACATGAAAAAACATCATTTCCTGGAGGCTGTCTCCGGTAAGGCGGTAATCTTCAGTGAAGACAAGCAGGTTTTCAACGCCGGCCTGGTGGGCATGGATGAGGTCCTGCTGCAGCTGCAGCCGGTTTTTCTGGCGGGTTGTGGTCTGATAAATCGGATCGAACTTATTTTTTTTCAGCAGATCGCAGGTCTTTATGGTATCCCCGACCACGCCTTCAATCTCTATCTCCGACAGGGAAAATCCATCAACTCGACCTCTAATGAGCTTCAACCTGTCTATGAATTCGTCCGGATCCGTATCAATCGGCGGCTGAACTTCGGAGGTAACCGCGAACTTGTTTTTTTTCAGCGCATCCTTGAGCTTCATACTACCTCCTCAGGTGTATCGAAGGTTATGCCGGGCCCTGAAAAAATTAAACTGAAGAAATGTTATTCAGTCACCTCATTTCAGTCCCAAGAGGCGGGCCGCTTCATCCTTGAGCTGAGGTAACGGCAGGGGCTTTGAATAACAGGCATCGGCGCCATAATCCTTCATCTTCTTGAACTTCTCTTCATCCAGATATGCAGAAAGAACGATAATTCGAGTGTCTTTCGTTTGCGGATTCGACTTGACTCGTTTGCAGACCTCATAGCCCTTGATATCAGGCATCATGATATCGAGAATCAACAGGTCGGGTTTGAAGTGCTCAACCTGGAGTCCTGCTTCAAAGCCATCGGAAGCCGAAATCACTTCGTAGTCAAACTCGTCTTCTTCAAAAGCGAGCACAATGGTTTCAACAATAATGGGGTCATCGTCCACCACCAGTATTTTGATCCTTTTATCCTGCTGGTCATCTTTTTCAGGAATCGGAATACCCTGCTCTTCCATAAAGGTTTCAAGATTTTTCTTCTTGATGCGGCGGTGTCCGCCAACCGTTTTGTAAGCTTCGATATAGCCTGATTCAACCCAATTAATGATCGTTTTGGGAGAGACACCGCAATATTCGCTGGCTTTGGCAACGGTAAATATATCTTTCATTCTTGT
Source organism: uncultured delta proteobacterium (assembly GCA_963759125.1). Lineage (GTDB taxonomy): Bacteria > Desulfobacterota > Desulfobulbia > Desulfobulbales > Desulfocapsaceae > JABDQA01. The sequence continues at coordinate 399,996 of CAVWXN010000005.1, read as the reverse complement.
TCCCTTGGTCTCATATTTAATATTATAGTAAATATAGAATTTATAGATATTACAGTTTTCAAATTCCGGGATTTTTTTCCGCTTTACCTTTTTAATTATCAAATTAACATTATATATCAATAATATAACAAAATATTTGAAGAGCGGGGAGGGCCACCCTCTTAATTATAGTTATTTCAGAATTTATAGTTAATGTCAAATATTATTTTCCGGGAGATGACTGGGAAGGAGATGAAGTTTGTTCGGTATTTGTTCGGTGGAAACTGGCTGGTGGGCTCGAACACCAGCAAAGTGTGCCACAGGCAGATGACTATGAGTTGATTTACCCAAAAGCGGCAGATGCGGCCTGTGAGTCTAGCAATGAACGGTTCGGCTAAAGGGATTGAGCGTAGATAGGAAGGGTGATCGAGAAACAGGTGCCGACTCCCTGTTCGCTTGTTACCTGTATGTCTCCACCATGCTCGGCGATGAAGCCATAGCAGACCGAGAGCCCCAGGCCAACGCCTTTGACGCTGCTTTTGGTGGTAAAAAATGCATCGAATATATTGGTGATATCTTTTTCGTTGATCCCGATACCATTGTCGGATATCTCTATGGCAATCTCCCTGTCTTCGACAGCAGTCTTGACGGTTAGGATTCCGCCGTCAGGCATGGCGTCTCCAGCATTGTGAAACATATTAAGAAAAACCTGCCGCAACTGATTTTTTGATGCCAGAACAGAAGGCATCCCATCGGCCAGATGAATCTCTATAATAATATTATTCTCACGAAACTGTTTCTCATGCAGAAGAAGGATCTCATCAAGTATCGTGTTGATGTCGACGGGCTGTTTTTCTTTCTGGTCGGGTTTGGAGAACGTCAACATTTTATGAAGCAATTCACTGAGTCGGACCGTTTCAGACAGCGCCATTTCCAATATTTTCCTTCGATTGTTGCCAGGAGAGATTTCGGTTTTCATCAACTCGAGAGTGTTCATTATCCCATATAATGGATTATTCAACTCGTGGGCAATCTGCGAGGTAAGGCGACCCATTGCGGCCAGCTTTTCAGATTGAAGCAGCTGTTCCTGCGTCGTTTTCAATCTCCTCTCCATCTCCAGCCGTTCTTTGAGGTCCATGAATATCCCAACCGTAGCAATCTCTTGCCGGTTCTCGTCGTAAACGATAGAGGCTGAAATATTTCCCTCGGCGATCTGTCCGTCCTTTTTCAACAAAACCACGGGATAAAATTTCAATCTTCCCTTACGCCTTACATTGCCTTCGCGAAGCTTGCCCATCACCTTCTTGGCCATACCTTCCGGATATACCTGGGTAATATTGAGCTTACCCACGACATCATTGGTTTTGTATCCGAGGATCTCTTCGGCGGCCTGATTCCAGAGAATAATAGTCCCCGTCATGTCTGCTGCCATAATGGCGTTGGCTGAGTTGTGGATAATATTATTGAGGAAATCGTTTGTCTTTCTGATCTCCCGCTCCATCTGCTTGGTTTGGGTCTGGTCTACATTTATTCCCTCATATCCTGCTACTTTTCCTTTTGAATCATAGCGCACATGCCCGGTTAACAGCACCGGAATCGGCGTGCCATCCTTTTTCTTGAATTCAACTTCACGGTTGATGACATGTCCTTCCCGTTCGATGGTTTCTACAAATTCAGAACGGTCTTCAGGCCTTAGGTAGAGATCGTTTGGCAGATCGATTTTCAGAAGTTCTTCCCTGCTCGGATATCCCAGCATTTGCTGCAGTGCGTGATTGGCATCGAGAAATTTCCCCTCCTTGCTGCTTATAAAAACACCGCAGCCGACATGTTCAAATAGGTTCCTATACTGTTCTTCTGAAGCCCTTAATCTCTCATCTTGTCTTTTCTTAGCCGAGACGTCCCGGTAAATGCTCAATTTGGAAATAATTCCATCTTCATTCTCAAAGGGGACTTCAACTATATCGTAGAATTTGTTTGCACTCCTGTTGAATATTTGCCGACGAAGCTTCTCCCCGTTAAATACGCTGGTCGCCTGGCAACGGGAACAGATATCAGGGCTATTTTCCAAAATCTCGTAACACTTTTTACCAACGCCGGCGCCAAAATCCTTGACCATCACTGAGTTCATGTATTCGATGGTAAGGTCTTTATTGACGAGGCACACTCCATCGGCCAGCAGATCAAAAATATCAATGATATGGCGCAGGTCATTTTTCATTATAATCCACCTTTACCTGTTTAATTGGCTTCAGTAGGTCTTGTTCGAGGGCTCCGGACAACACTATTGAGGCGTCTCTGTTGAAATATATCTGCTACTTTCACGCCGCTGAGATTTCTAAATACCTATCTTATTTCTGCCGCCTTTTCTAGATTATTATAAGTGAAGGGGGTTTATGCGGCAGTTGATGCTGAGGCCTGAGAAATGCTTATTATTTGATTATACCAGATTTGAACTCATTTCAATTTGAGGGGGTAGTAACATGGCAGATACACAGAAAACCAATGTGTGTAATTTCAGAGAGCAACGATTCAAGGGAAGATTATACGTTAAAAACGATCTTGTCAGGACAATAACAATGCAAACACCACCCAGAGTTGGAGATGAGATTCTCTATCATGATCGTTATGATCTCCCTCTAGAACGCTGGCTGATAAAGCGCATTGCCTGGCAGGTTACAAAAGAAACAGATTGGACCTGGTTTCATGCAGCAGTAGAAAGAGTCGATGATGACGCATGGCCGCCTCTCAAATATCCCTAGGCCACTACATTTAATCTCGACCCGGCCGACATTAGATTAAACTCTATTAAGAGCTTCCCACAGGGCATCTCATGTCATGATCGCCTCCATATTCGCTTGAAAAGCGAGATTATGCGACTGCTGCGACAGGTGGATATTCAAAAAGCCAGCTGAGGACTCCTAATCACTTGCTGTCCTGGCTGCAGGCTCATAAATTATTTCGCCGACTTCTTCGGCTGGCAGGGAGACCTGGATTTCCAAGTCGCATGTGTCACAAACAACAAGATGAGAAAGGTCTTCTCGAAAGAGTATCAATTGACTCTTGCACTGAGGGCATTCCACCTCATACATTATCACGGGATTTGCATAAATCATCAGTGCTTACTGCCTTTACATTTGCATTTTTAAATTAAGCGACATCTCCTATCCTTATAATAATCATTTAATGGACTTTTGAGGATATATCAGCCTTCGTTTTATGCCCTGCTCTTCGCCGAAACCATTCCATGTTCCTGATAAGATACATAGGGATACCTTTGCCTATAATGGAAACCGTGTCTCTAAATCAAATCACTAATCCTGAACCTCAGATTGAGGTAGAGATTTAGTATCCCAAACCGATCCACCGAGAGCTGGACGGTGTGGCTGTCGGAAATACCGGGCGGGTAGCTGACCATTACAGGGTATTCTCCGGTCATAAAACCGGCTCCACCGCAGCGCCAGCATTCGTAATAGCCAAGACCGCCGGCACCTCTACAGTTCGGACAGCGAATCCGAGCCGGAACGGTAAGGCGGACATGGCCGCCCCGGAAAGCCTGGTCAGGGGTGAGGTGGACCACGACGGTGACCGGCTCTGGACGCTCGGCCTTGGCTCGTCTGCTTTCTTCAAAATTAGTTAATATGCGGTCAAACAGCGCATCAAATGATGGCCTATAGCTCTCAAACGATCTGGTCAACGAAGCTTCCCCCAGATCAACCGGACCTTGCTCTGGCACCAAGGGTTCCGGTACGATTCGTTCACTCATCGAAGCTGCTTTGACCCCATAAGGGCCCGTCAATCGCTGGTGCTCTCTTCTATCATCATAGGCTCGGCGCCTTGCTGGATCACTGAGCACCGAATACGCTTCCTGAATGGTTTGGAACGGCGAATGTCCCTCACCGTAACGGTCGGGATGGAACTCTTTCGCCAGCTGGCGGTAGGCTGCTTTTATATCTTCCTGGCTTGAGGCAGCAGGAATACCCAAGACGATGTAGTAATTTTTTGGCATGACAGATCCTCCTTCACCTTTGCAAGCATTAAAAATGATCCGCTATCCCATCTATACATAACGACATAAGTCCAATCCATTCCCTCATGCTGCGCTGCTCGCTGTGGTGCCTGCTCACAGCACTACCAGGCTGCTCCGCCGGCTCCTCGCTCGTGCCTTGCCTGAGAGGGCGTCTTGAACTTATGTCGTTATGTATAGTTTGATATACTTTCGGCCCGCTCTTTTTCTCTTTGTTTAGTTTCTAGGCCCTTTTCAATTGGCCCGCTGATGCATTTTCATGCGCGGATTGAACCGCGACTTAGCTGCCAGCTCTTCAAACAGCTGTTTTTCCTCTTTGCTCAGGGTGGTGGGTACCTGGATTTGGAGTGTGGCAATGATGTTGCCTGGCTGTCCATTTTTTTTCGGCAAACCTTTTCCCCTTATTCGCATCTTTCTACCATTTTGCGAACCTTTGGGGAGCTCCAGAGTTACTGAACCATCTACAGTTTGTAGGTCAACCTTGGCTCCGAGCACTGCCTCCCATGGAGCGACGGTAACCGTGGTGTGCAGGTCATAACCGTCTATGGAAAACCGTGAATCGGCAGCAATATGGATGCGCAGCAGCAAGTCTCCAGTCGCACCACTGCCCGCGCCATTTTCACCTTGACCAGGAAGCCGGATAACCGAACCTTCGGTTACCCCCTTGGGGATTTTAACTTGAAATGTCCTGGTAGTTGGATGGGCCTGACCGGCTGCATCATATTCGTAGGACTGCAGGGAGATGGATTTGCGGGCACCGGTAATGAGCTCTCGCAGGGTAACAGTTATATCGGCTTCATGCGACCGTCCTGGCCGATCGAAATTCCGCCTGCGTGGCTGGTGCTCGCTAAATTCCTGGCCAAAGAGACTATGGAAAAAATCACTGAACCCGTTCGTCTCGCCGAATGAACCGTTACCAGCTAACCTGAAAGTCCCGGTATCCCCTGACCGCCGGTTTCCTTGGCGGAACATCTGCTTCCCAGTTGGACGCATTCTTATAGTGAGTACCATTCTGCCAATCCTTGCCATAGGTATCGTAGAGCTTTCGTTTCTCAGGATCTTTCAGAACTTCATTGGCCTCGTTTATTCTCTTAAACTCCGCTTCGGCGTTTTTGTCCTTGTTGACATCAGGGTGATATTTGCGCGCACGTTTGCGGTAGGCCCGCTGGATCTCTTCCTGCGTCGCATTTCTGGGAACACCAAGTACCTTGTAATAATCGATATATTCCATATTTTTACCCCCTACCACGCCAACCATTCAGACAATCACTAGCTGCTGACATACGATGTGTTCGTGTATTAGTTCTCTCTTCTTTAATAGTCTCTTCTGTTTTAATATAAATTACGTCTATGGTTCTAGTACATCAGTGTCTTTTTCTCTTTGACGAACTTTCTGAGTTCACCCACGTTTCGATCCGTATAATTGATAATTTTCTCGAGCTGGACCCGGAACCGGTCATCCGCTCCCAGCATACGGTCTGCCTTTTCTAGCAGATTTTTTCCTTCCTCCAGGTAGCAGTTCACCTCCTTGATCAACTGTCGCCGCTGTTTGTGCTTCTCTTGTTCAGCATCAACAAATGGAATTAATCTGCTGATACAGAGTTCGACAAGGTAGTCCCGGGATAGATTGTATTTATCCGATATATCATCAAGCAGGTTCAATGAGTTCCGGCTCAAAATAAAAGTCTTCTGTCGACGCTCCTCCAACTTCTGCAGAACGTCCTGAGATTCACTGGCGACTCGATCAAGCATCTCACGACTCTGCACCAATTCGTCTATTAGTGACTTCTGCTGCACTTCGAGATGGGTGGCAGCCACTTTCAGTAAATCGATCATCTGGTCAGACAGCCTGAAAGTCGCTCTTACCGACTGCTTTCCTTTTAGCTGCCGGGCGCTGAGCTCTGTGCTTCCTGCCAGTATGGTTTTGTCAACTTCCATGGCATACCTCCTGTGCTATTATACTAAGGCAAATTAATTACTTTATCAAGATTTAAATTATTAGTAATATACTCGATAATAATATTTAATACATTTTTTATTGACATGAAATTTATCGTAATTATTTTTCCGATAAATCTATAGGTGGTAACGGTTCGGGACGTAGGTAATCGTCTCGGTTACATTAAAAAAACACGTCAAATAGGAGGTGTGTCATGTTTGCAAGAGTAAGTGATCTTGACAGAATGTTTGACGCCATGGGGCTGCTCAGGAGCCGGTTCGACAATATCTTCAGCGAATTCGATCGGACTGCGGGCTATGAGCCGAGATGGTCTGTAATCAGCAACTATCCGCGAACAAATCTGTATGATAAAGGAGACCAATTTGAGCTGGTTGCCGAGGTACCAGGATTGTCCAAAAACGATCTGGATGTGAAAATCCAAGGAAACTACCTGGAAATCAGCGGAAAAAGCGAGGTTTTAGCGCCGGAAGGTTATCGAGCACACCGCAGTGAGCGCGGCTCGACTTCGTTTACCAGAAGCCTGACACTGCCGTCAGATGTAGATTCCAGTAAGGTGTCAGCAAGTTTGAAAGACGGAATTTTGGTTTTGACTCTGCCAAAGTCAGAAGCGGCTAAACCAAGACAGATTTCTATCAAATAGGACTCAGCAAGGGATATCTAAACACTGAATATAGATAAACGGAGGGCGCTATGGACGGCAAAGATATAACCAAGAAGGAACAAGGGGCAGTCGAGTCAACCAGGAGCCTGCGTCAGGTGACTCCGCTGGTTGATATCTATGAGAATGACGATGAAATCCTGCTGCATGCTGAAATGCCTGGTGTCACAAAAGATGACATAACCGTCAACATCGACAATGGCAATCTGACATTGACAGGCGTAAGGTCAATGGCAAAGGATGGTGCGGCTGAGTGGGAAGAGTTTGGCAATGTTGAGTATCAAAGAGCCTTCTCAGTACCGCAGTCCATCGATGTCAATAAGGTGAGTGCAGAATTAAAGGACGGAATACTTGCCCTGCACCTGCCCAAGTCAGAAGCGGCAAAGCCTAAGCAGGTAGAGATTAAGGCAGGCTGAGGCTTACCCTATTATGAGTTGCCCTCCTCGGAAATAGCGGGGAGGGCAGCATATCCGTAGGCCACTGCATTTAATCTCGACCTGCCCTCATTAAGTAGACCCGGGCTCGTGCGGTCACTCTGAGATTACCAGCAAGAATTTCAAGAAAAGCCAGGTTTGTCTCAGATTAAGTCTGAACTAATGCAGTTAAACCTGCTCTATACACCTTCAACGGCTGAGCCAACCGGACATCATTATATTGCGCTCATCCATCTTCAACTCCCTCGCTCTACTTATAACTCTATCTATTTTTATCAGGGTATAGATTAACTGCTGTAAGATGCTCTTTTCGCCTAATGCATCCTTTAATTATTTGATATATTTTGGTAATTACAAATAAACAAAGGTAACTATGCGCCGAGATGAAATGCCAGGGATGAGCTGATACCAGCAGGTTCTATCTTTATCGCTCATTTAAAAACTCACAGCAATATTTGGCACCTGCACGGCTATAGGGTACTATCATCTACCATGAAATATTTCCCCTACAGACTGCTGGCACCTGAGCTGAATGAGCGTCGGGTGTCGGATGACAAGGTTCTGTTCTGGTCGATTATTATCTTGATTCTGGTTCGCTTCTGGCTGGTGGATTCCATGGATCTGATCGCCACCCGGACACCGCATGACGATTATCTTTTTATCAGGCTGGCGAAAAATATCCTGAGTGGTCAATGGCTTGGACCATATGATGATTACACACTTATCAAAGGTCCCGGCTTTCCACTTTTTTTAGCGGCAGTCCACCATCTTGGCCTGCCGCTGCTGTTTGCCCAACAACTGCTCTATTCGCTGTTCAGTCTCCTGGTTGTGGTTGCTCTGCGCCCCCTGGTAACCGGTCGCTGGCTGCTGCTGGCTGTTTTTGCCCTGGTTCTGCTGAACCCGTTTATGTATATGTATCCTGGGGTGGCCCGGGTCTTTCGGTTAGGGCTGTCGATGCCGCTGGTTCTGGCTACCTTTACCTGCATGTTCGCACTGGTGAGCAGAGTGCGCGGTTCCTGGAAAAGCAAGATGATGTGGAGTAGTGGTCTTGGATTTTTCTTTTCCTATCTGTGGTTTACCCGAGAAGAAGGGATTTGGATGGTGCCCTCGCTGGGGTTGACGATTCTGCTGTTCTTTCTGGCTGATGCCGTCTACTCCAAAAAAGAATTATTATCGAGGTTTCTTGTGGTTGCCTGGGTTGGCTGCATTTTCTGGGGACTGCAGACTACCTTTGCCCATCTGAACGAAAAGCATTATGGCCACCAGATCATTAATGAACTGAAATCACCCCAGTTCAGCACCGCGCTGGGCTCGCTGATGAATATCGAAGTCGGTGACATTCGGCGCTATGCGCCGGTGAGCAGCGAAGCCCAGGAACTTGCCTTTTCGGTCAGTCCAAACTTTGCTAAGCTCAAGCCGATATTTGACAAAAGTAGATCTTCCGCCTGGCCTGATTCCTTTTACATCTGGAAGCTCAGAGCCGCAGCCGGCCATGGCGGTCACGTTGATACCTTAACGGATGCCTTGGAATTTTACGGCCAGATTGGTGCGGATATCCAGCAGGCCTGCGATGCCGGAACCATACCATGCTATGATAGAAAACCGACACTCCGGCCGCCCTGGCACGCCGCCTATAATCGAAATATCTGGCCGGTCTTCTCAAAGATATTTACCGATGCGGTCACCTTTTCTATGTTTGATGAAGAACGAATGAAGGTCAATGGCCGAATCAGCGATGGGGCGAAGGAAATCATGGAAGACTATATCTTCGTCACCGGCGAACATCTCGTGCCGTCACGAAGAAGTGTGCTGAACAACCAGCCAAGTTACTACACCCATATGAAGACTGAGAAATTCCGGATCCTGATCGACATTGCTGCAACCTATAAGTGGCTTACTCCAATTCTCTTCGTCCTCGGTGTTCTTGCCCATCTGCTCTTGTTTGTCAGAGAGACGGTCAAAAAACAGTGTTCCATTGAGATCTGGATGCTTTTCGTCATCCTCGGCGGTTTGATCTCACTGGTGTCGGTGCTGACTTTTGTGAAAATCACCCTCTGGCCGATTACCCGCCCATTGTTTTCAGCCTACCCGTTGGTTTTGCTCTACATCTCTGTTGCCGGTATAGCCGTCCAGCGCGCCTGGAACAACTCACGCCAAGTCACCTTTTCCGGTAAAAATTGGGGGATTTAATTGGATAAATACCAACAATGATCTGGCTTTCCATTGCTGCTGGGTCAGGCAGGGTTACGATTTTTACAGCAAAGAAAGTGGTGATTAGGTGGGACGATGCCTGTATAATAGGCTTTGAATCAGAGTAGTCGTGAGCGTTTACCAATGATCAGGCAACTGCCTTCATGAATATACCAGGGATATGAAACAATCTCTCGCCCTGCTCGACCTTGGCAACCAAGTCAGAAAGCTCCGAAACGAGCGAAGCCTGACCCTGCAGGATCTTGCCGGTCTCACAGGCCTGTCCAAGCCCAATCTGTCCCAGATTGAAAACAATCTCGTTACCCCGCCCATTGCCACGCTTTTGAAGATTGCCACTGCTCTGGGGGTGCCCATCGGCTATTTCTTCCAGGAATCTCCCCAGCAGCGAAATATGATTGTGGTTCGCAAGGAGGATAGATACGGGATTGCCAAGGGCCCGCACATCTCCCATATAGGCTATCAGTACGAACCGCTCGCCTATCCCAAAATAGATAAATCAATGGAGCCCTTTATTGTCGAAATGGAGGAGCGTGAGACCAGCGATATCGTTTTCAACAACCACCGCGGGGAAGAGTTCCTCTTCGTTCTCCGGGGAAGCCTGGAATTTTGCTACGGGGATGACAGCGTGACCCTTAAGGAAGGCGACAGCCTTTATTTTGATTCGATAATTCCCCATGGCTATCGTGGTATAGGAGGGCCAGCCAAAACCCTCGTTGTTATTTATAGACCCCAGTAAGAAAGATCCCACAATACAGAAGTTTGTAGTCTCTTTCCATCGCCTTCTGCGGTATGCGTTTTATCCGGCCACAATTACTCTCAACACTCAGCTGAAATCCCGTAAATTTCATGGATGGAAATAAGGGTAGATCCATATGTCGGTTTGTACCGCATTTGTTTCAATACCACCAAATTATTTTTTCACCATTGAAAAGACTCCTTTTAAAATAAAATATGCTTTTAAATGTTTGTTATTAATAATTATATATAAATATATTTCAGAAGTTTCAGGGCCATGAAGTGTTTGGCTATATTTAAAAATATTTGATATAATAAAATAAAGATAAGTGTCGTTGCCATCTGGCGAGGAGGCGGTCATGGCTGGCAGAAGGGGTATACCGCATATAGCAGTCAACAGCTGTAAAGGCTGTGGTCTTTGCGTCTCCGTCTGCCCCGAATCGGTTCTCACCATCGATGCTTCCCGGGTCAATGTCAAAGGCTATTATCCAGTAGCCGTGGAGGCTGTCGAGAACTGCATTGCCTGTCTCAATTGCGCCCTGATCTGTCCCGATGTGGTATTCACCATCGAGCGAGTTGTCGACCAGGAGGGGGGATAAGATGACCAGGACACTGATGAAGGGTAATGAGGTGCTGGCGCTGGCTGCAATCCACGGGGGCTGCACCCATTTCTTTGGTTATCCGATTACTCCTCAAAATGAGATTCCGGAATTTCTGGCCCGCGAGTTGCCGAAAGCCGGTGGGCTGTTTCTGCAGGCTGAAAGTGAGATAGCCGCTGTAAATATGCTCTACGGAGCTGCGGCGGCTGGGGCCCGGGCCATGATCTCTTCATCATCGCCTGGATTAGCTCTTATGCAGGAGGGTATTTCGATGCTGGCCGCAACCGAGATCCCCTCGGTCATCGTCAACGTAATGCGCGGGGGGCCTGGTCTTGGGGGCATCCAGCCCGCCCAGTCCGATTACTTTCAGATGACCCGTGGGGGCGGCAACGGCGATTACCGGATCCTCTCTCTGGCTCCGGCAACGCTGCAGGAGTCAGCCGAGATGATGCAGGAGGCCTTCGAACTGGCGCAAAAGTACCGCACCCCGGTATTCATAGTCAGCGACGGAATACTGGGCCAGATGATGGAGCCGGTCGAGTTAAACAAGAGCCGCAGCAAAGAGAGGGTGGCGGAGCAACCGTGGATTCTTACTGGGCACCGCAACAACCGATCTCCGAGAACCATCAAATCATTGCGACTTGACCCGGCAGAACTGGAGATCCACAACCTCCAGCTGCAGGAAAAATATCAACGGATAAGCCAGGCAGAAGTGCGGTTTGAAGCGTACCGGGAGGATGATGCGGAGCTGCTTTTCTGCGCTTTCGGTTCAACCGCCAGGATCGTAAAAAACAGCATCGACGATTTACATCAAAAGGGCTGTCGCGCCGGTCTGATTCGTCCTCAAACACTCTGGCCTTTCCCCTCTCTGGCCTTCAGCTCACTGCCCAAGAGCTGCAAAGCGGTAATCTGTGTTGAAATGAGCTGCGGGCAGATGCTCGACGACGTCAAGCTGGCGGTGGAGGGCAGGGTGCCGGTGCACTTTTACGGCCGCTGCGGCGGTATGATACCGGAACCGGAAGAACTCACCGCCAGAGCCCTGGACATTTTGTCGGGAGATGCGCAATGAGTGTGATTTTCTCAAAAACCTCTGGACTTACCGAGACTGCCACCCACTACTGTCCGGGGTGTACCCACGGCATTGCCCATCGACTGGTGGGAGAGGCGCTTGAGGAACTCGGGCTGTTAGGCGAGACAATCGGTTGTGCTTCGGTGGGCTGTTCCATCCTGTCCTACAATTACCTGAACGTCGATATGATAGAGTGTTCCCACGGCAGAGCTCCTGCGGTGGCCACTGGAATAAAACGAACCGTACCCGAGAAAACGGTCTTCACCTACCAGGGAGATGGTGATCTCGCCTCAATCGGCACCGCGGAGATAGTTCACGCCGCCCACCGGGGAGAAAACATAACCGTTATATTCGTAAACAATGCTATTTACGGTATGACGGGCGGACAGATGGCCCCGACCACCCTTCCTGGTCAAAAAACCACAACGGCACCCAAAGGGAGACAACCTGAGTTCAGTGGCTTGCCGCTGAAAATGTCTGAAATGCTGGCCCAGGTTCCCAGTGCGTCCTATGTGGAGCGTGTTTCTCTCCACCACCCCAAATACATACGGAAAGCCAAAAAAGCAATTCTCCGGGGGTTTAGGTGTCAGATGGAACACAGAGGCTTTTCGATGGTGGAAGTGCTCTCGACCTGTCCAACAGGCTGGGGACTTGATCCGATCGCTGCGCTGGAGTGGCTCGAGGCCAATATGATTCCTTACTACCCGCTCGGTGTATTAAAAGCACCGGAGGAGGTCTGAATGTATAACGAAAGAATTCTTTGTGCAGGATTTGGTGGCCAGGGGGTCATGTCATTGGGTAAAATGATTGCCTATGCCGGCATGCTCGATGGCAGACAGGTTACCTGGATGCCGTCTTACGGCCCTGAGATGCGGGGTGGAACGGCAAATTGCAGTGTGGTGGTGGCTGATCAACCGATAGGCTCACCGATCGTTACGGCAAATGCCACGAGCCTGATCGTCATGAATCTGCCTTCATTTGAAAGATTCCAGCATAGCGTCATTTCCGGCGGACTTATCCTCTTCAACACATCACTGATCGACCGGCAGGTCGAGCGGCTGGATGTAGTGGCTCAGCCGCTGGCAGCCAATGAGCTTGCCGCCGAGTGCGCCAATCCTAAGGCAGCCAATATGGTTATGCTGGGCGCCTATATGGGACTGAAGGGGGCACCGCGACTGGACCATGTCGCGAAGGCTATGAAGAAGGTGTTCAGTGAAGGATCCTCGACCCTGTTCAACCAGAATATGAAAGCGGTGCGCAGGGGTATGGAGGCGGTAGGCAAAGTGGCGGAAACCAGGAAAGCAGCTTAGGGACAGTCGCCTGCCCAGGGACCTGCTCACAGAGGACCCAGAGGGGAATTATCTAGGATGAACAGCTACCGAACATTGACGATAACCGGTTATGAGGAAGTGGTACGCTGTGACAACGAGCAGGTAGGCTTCTCCGCCTGGATTGCTGTCCACAATACAAATCGAGGGCCAGCCCTGGGCGGCTGTCGGGTCTGGAATTATTCGACTGCAGAGGATGCCCTGACGGACGTGCTGCGCCTGAGCAAGGGCATGACCTATAAGAACAGTCTCGCCCGATTGCCCTTGGGGGGCGGAAAATGCGTAGTAAGGGCCAATCTCAAAAAAGTTGACCGGGCTGCTCTGTTCGAGTCGGTCGGCAAGTTTGTCGAAACCCTTGAGGGCAGATATATCACCGCCGAGGATGTCAATTCAACCCTTGCAGACATGGTCCACGTGCAGCGCTCAACCACTCACGTGGCGACCGTCGGCGCCTCGGGCAATCCCAGTCCCTTCACCGCCTTTGGCGTCTACTGCGCCATCCAGGCAGGGCTTCACCATATCAGCGGCAGCATTAGTCTTAGCTGGACTTCGGGTGGCCATTCAGGGCGTTGGTGAAACGGGAGGGAGACTGGCGAGAATGCTCGCTTCAGAAGGTTGCATCCTGATGGTCGCAGATCTGAACCCGGCGAATCTTAATGAGCTGAGCAGGGATGTGGATGTTCAGGTGATCGATCCCGCTGATATCCATCGCTGCCCCTGTGATATATTCAGTCCGTGCGCACTGGGGGGAACGCTAAATTACAGAACCATCCCCGAACTGCAGTGTGTAATGGTGGCGGGCAGCGCCAATAACCAATTGCTCGACCCCTTGGACGGGCATCTGCTGGATCGTCTCGGTATTGTCTATATCCCTGACTATGCGGCAAATGCAGGTGGTATTATCAACATAAGCTGTGAGCTTGATGGCAGTTATGACGAAGCGCTGGCCAGAAAACGAATCGCCCGGATTGGAGAAACGGTAACTGAGATACTGGACCGGTCAGCCACCAGCACTAGACCAACTAGTGTCGTTGCGGACCGTATGGCGGAGGAACTCTTTAAACTTGAAGTGGCAGCCTGAGAGAAGCAGCAGAGATCTTCAAGTCTATCAGCAGAAGTGCTTCGGAGAAGAGGAAAAAAAGGGGCAGAGGAAATATCCTCCGCCCCTTTTTAATGGCTGAGTGGTGGCTGGTCCGGCTCCTGAACTTCAGGATTTACTCATACTTATAGCGGCTGTGCAGGATGTCGACTTCCTCTTTGGGTTTGTAGCCGCTGATCATGCTGTGCAATGACCCTTTTATGGCAAACAGCGACATATAGAGGTGGGTCAGAAAAAGCGAGATCAGTACCATGCCCAGCACGTTATGAACGATCGTGTAGAGTCTTACCGTATCGAGGTCTCCGTTCATCCCCCAGATGACATAGCCGGTATAGGCCATGACACCCCCGCCAACCGTGGCGAGCCAGAACCAGGCCTTCTGACCGGCATTAAATTTGCCGGCCGGTACCGGTTTTTTCTTTTTGCTGAGGTACCCGCCCAGAATAAATATCCACCTAATATCGTAAAAAGTCGGGAACATGTCTTTGACCCAGATCAGAAACATGAATACCGCAATGACCGCAAAAATCATGGCATTGATGATATGGGTGTGGCGGGCGAGACGGATGGGGGCTCCGCCGCCAAAAATCGCCCCGAAGATAATCAACAGTCCGGTGATTACCAGCAGGGCAAATGATATTGCCCCAATCCAGTGAACGATTCTGGTAAAGAAGTTAAAAAACAGTACTTGCGGACCGTCATGGGCAAATGATTTGGCCCCGACGATCAGAAAATGCAATAGAAAAACACCTGGTATGACCGTGATAACCCCTAGAAAAATCTTCCAGAACAACTCGGACTGAAGCTGGGTGAAAGGCTGTCCCAGCTTCTGCCAGTCTCCGGTGATGCCACTGTAGAGTTCACCGTAGTGCTCCGGCGAAAGAACTGGGAAAACCGTCTATCGAGGCAGGCGCAGCGATCGCGGTTGAAATAACCATGACCACCGCATACACAATCATAATCAGAACCCCGGACGCTATGAGTCTGCGCATAGGTTCCTCCTTCATTACGTCGGCAACCGGATCAACAGAGCAATTCGAGGATCCGGTTGCCGTTTGGATAGTTTAAGCGTCAGCTTTTTTTGTAGGCTTTATCCCAGCCCCAGGCGTTGACGCCTGAACCGCGCTGGAACACACGCTCTCGGAAGACGTCGGCTACCACATCGCCATCACCTGCCAGCAGCGCTTTGGTTGCGCACATCGACGCACAGAGCGGCACCTTGCCTTCGGCAATCCGGTTCTGGCCGTAGAGCTTCTTCTCTTCCTTGCTGAAGTTCTCTTCCGGGCCGCCGGCACAGAATGTACATTTGTCCATGGCACCGCGGGCCCCAAAAACACTTCCTTTGGGAAACTGCGGAGCACCGAACGGGCAGGCCATGAAGCAGTAACCGCAGCCGATACAGGTCTTCTTGCTGACCAGCACCATACCGTCATCCCGCTGATAAATCGCATCAACCGGACATACCGCGATACAGGGGGCATCCGAGCAGTGCATGCAGGCAACCGAGATCGATTTTTCTCCCGGTTCACCCTGTTTCATGGTTATTACCCGCCGGCGGTTTATGCCGACCGGGACATGGTTGCCTTCTTTACAGGCAATTACACACCCGCTGCAGTCAATACAGCGTTCGATGTCACATAAAAATCTCATTCGTGCCATTTTTTATTCCTCCTCAGTCGACCGTTTAGGCTCGGGTGACTTTACACAGACCATCCTTGGTGGCCTGAATCTGTGTGATGATGTCATAACCATAGTTTGTCACGGTATTGCCGGGATCGCCGATAACATAGGGCTCGTGATCCTTCCGGATAATCCTTCAGGTACGATTCACCCATCAGGGTGCCGGCAAAATGGAATGGCAGGAATATGGTTTTATCGTCAACACGCGGGGTGATGAATGCCTTGACCTTGATTTTGCGCTCCTTCGGGCGACTCGATGATCACCATGTCGTCCTTGCGGATTCCCAGGTTGTTGGCCAGACGGGGATTGATTTCTGCATACATCTCCGGCTGCAGTTCGGAGAGGTACTTGTTGCTTCTGGTTTCGGCACCGCCACCCATGTGCTCAACCATACGGCCGGTGGTCAGAACGTAGGGAACTCTTTCGCCAGGTCCGGATTCTGCTCACTCTTATATCTGGTAAGAACCCGGAAATGGTTTGGCTTGTCTTCGTAGGTCGGATATTTGTCGATCAGGTCCGGACGTGGCGAATGCAGCGGTTCGCGGTGGATCGGCACCTGATCCGGGAAGTTCCAGACCACACAGCGGGCCCGGGCATTGCCGAACGGTGCCATACCGCGCTTGATGGCGGTTTTCAGTGTTTCCTGGGTCAGGTCGGTCTTCCAGTTGGTACCGGGAACCACGTCCTTGAATTCAGGATAACCGCCTTTGACCTCACTGCCCGGATTGTAAACACCTTCGGCAGCCAGCTGATTTTCGGTGCGGCCGCTGGAGTCATAGGTCTTTTCAATGCCGAAACGATTTCTGAACGGCAGACCGCCTTCGGCCACCGGCTTGGAAATATCGTAGAGAATCGGAGTACCGGGATGTTCTTCGGTCCAGCAGGGCCACGGCATGCCGTAGTATTCACCGTCGCAGGGGCCGCCCTTGGCCTGCAGGTCGTCGATATCAAAGGTGTGCCAGTTTTCCATGTGCTTCTTGATCCGCTCGGGCGTCTGACCGTTGTAGCCGATGG
Organism: uncultured delta proteobacterium; assembly: GCA_963759125.1. Lineage (GTDB taxonomy): Bacteria > Desulfobacterota > Desulfobulbia > Desulfobulbales > Desulfocapsaceae > JABDQA01. The sequence goes on along the minus strand of CAVWXN010000005.1, from coordinate 383,205 downwards.
TCAGCATGCCCTTATTGATTTCGCGGGTGATGTCTTCCGGAACTTCCTTGATATTTTTGTAAAATTCGTCGGCAAAACCGAGCTTTTTCACCAGCAGTTCCATGATCTGGTAATCATCTTTTGAGTCGTAAACCGGATCAACGACCTTGTAACGCCACTGGATCTGGCGTGAGGTCGAGGTCACCGAGCCGGAGGTCTCGTACTGGCTGGAACACGGCAGCAGGTAGACGTTATCCGTCTTGGTGACTGCCGCGGCAATGGTCGGGAAGGGATCGACGATGACCAGCAGTTCGAGCTTGTTCAACGCCTTGACTACCCGGTTGTACTGGGAGTTGGAGTTGGAACCGCAGCCCCACTGGATCATTGCTTTTATCGGTGTAGGGGTTTCGATTTCCTCTTCACCCAGTACACCTTCGTACCAGCGGGCCAGGGTGAAGCCTTTCTTGCCCATCCACTCTTTGTCGGGAAATCTGCCGACGATGTAGTCATAATCCACATCCCAGACGCGGCACCAGTGCTTCCAGGCAGCCTTCGGCAAGCCCGTAATAGCCCGGCAGATTGTCGGCCAGAACGCACATATCGGTTGCGCCCTGAACATTGTCGTGGCCGCGGAAAATATTGGTTCCGCCGCCGGACTTGCCCATATTGCCGAGTACCAGCTGCAGGATACAGAAGGCCCGGGTAATGGATGATCCGATATGATGCTGGGTACCGCCCATGCACCAGGTCAGAGAGGTCGGCCTGTTCTCGGCCAGGATTTTAGCGACTCGTTTGGTCTGCTCGGCCGGAATACCGGTGATGTCTTCGACTACTTCCGGCAGTGTAATGCTTGGCCACCTCGACCATCTCCTGATAACCGGAGACGCGGGTGCGGATAAATTCCTTGTCTTCCCAGCCGTTGGCGATAACTTCATTGATCAGCCCCATGATGAATGCAGCAGTCGGAGCCGGGTCTAATTCGTACAAATTCAGTGGCCTTGGCGGCCAGCTTGGTAAAGCGTGGATCAACGACGATGATCGGAGCGTTGTTCACCTCTTTGGCATGCAGGATATGCTGCATGGAAACGGGATGAGCTCTCCGTGGCGTTGGAGCCGATGAAGATCATGCTTTTGGCATGCCTGATATCGTTCAGGCTGTTGGTCATTGCTCCGTAACCCCATGTATTGGCGACACCTGCCACCGTTGTGGAGTGTCAGATACGGGCCTGGTGGTCTATGTTGTTCGACCCCCAGAAGGCAGCAAATTTCCGCTGCAGGTAGGCCATCTCCGTGGAGACTTTGGCGCTGCCGTTAAAATGCAGGGCGTCGGGACCGTCGTTTTCGCGCAGCTCGGTCAGTTTATTGCCGATTTCGTCGATCGCCTGATCCCAGGAGATGGTGGTCCATTTGCCGTTCACCCGTTTCATAGGGCTTTTCAGACGTTTTTCGCTGATCACCATGTCGATGGCGCCGGCACCTTTACAACAATGGGCACCGCGGGATACCGGATGATCTTCGGCGACTTCCTGGCGAACCCAGACACCGTTCTGTACTTCGGCTTCGATGCCGCAGCCTACGGCACAGTAAGTACAAATGGTACGTACCGTTGTTGAATCGGCGTAGGGCACGTTTTTTTCAGCGGCTACCGCCTTGCCCGTTAATTTTGTCGTCATCGCCGCACCGGACAGAGCCGCGGTGGCAGCCGACAGTTTCAGAAACGATCTTCTGGCGACTTTCGGGTTGAGTGTCACCCGCCGGCCGCTGGAAACCGTTTTACCCGGAGAGGGTTTTAGGTTCTTGCTAATGGCCATAATTACATGCCTCCTTCTCTGAAGCTTTTGTTCTCACAGACGCAAGCGCCTACGAACGAAGTGATTTGTAATACTTCTTGAACGATTCGGTTTCCTTGTACAGAATTTCATCATCACCTGTGACCTGCGGTGACGTTTCCGCCCGTGCCGGTTTTATCGCAGAAGCAGTACCTGCCAGTACTGCCGAACCGGCAAGGAGGTGCTTAAGAAACGAACGCCGTTCTTTCTTGTCTTTTTCCATCCTCCACCCTCCTGATGAGTTGTTAATCTCTGAAACGGCTGTCAGACTGCCCGGCCATTTAACAATGGTTGCACAATTAGGTTTGTTACTGCAGATTCTCTAACAGACCTACAATAGATGAAGAAGAGCCAGAAAAAAATCAGCGCAGGTCCTTTTGTCCTGTAGGAAAGACGAATTCGATCATGTAGGACTGAAGAGCTAATCCATGTAGGGAAATTCCACACAGGAAGTCCGGTTGTGGTGATTCTCCAGGACTTTTCAGATCGTTCGGCCTGGTCAATGATTGCCAGACGATCTCTGGGGGGCAGGACGACATCTTCCCCTCACCGGGCAACAAAGAAATTGCTTGACGGTAGCAGTTCTGGAGGGTAACTGACCAGCGGAGGGTCGCAGGAGGTGGCTACTCGGGAGTGGGGAAGTGTTCTTTTTCCTTCCAGATCACTGCGTGTCTGGTGAGCTCTGTGGCGCTTTTAAGGCAGAGTTTCTGTTTGATCCTGTCACGGTAGGTGCCGATGGTCTTGATCCCGAGTTTCATGCGTTGGGCGATCTCCCTGGTAGAAAGTCCTGAACCGATAAGCCTGAAAACCTCGAGTTCGCGATCGGTCAATATGTCTACCGTCGGGGCTCCCTGGGCATTGGGATTTCCCTGGAATTTATCGAGCAGGTGAGCCATCATATCGGGGCTCACGTGAATCTTACCGTTGAGGATATTTCTGATCGCCGAAATCACCGATTCGGAGGCTTCTTTTTTCATCACGTAGCCCCGGGCACCAGCCCGGATGGCCCGCTCAGCCCAGACCGATTCATCGTGCAGCGACAGGACGAGGATTGGCAGACCGCTGTAGTTGAGGGTGATTTCCTTGACCAGGTCGAGTCCGTTTTCCTCCGCCAGGGAGATGTCGATGATGGCCAGGTCCGGCTGGTCTTCGCTGAGTGATTTGCGGGCGCTGGTAAAATCTTCCGCTACACTGCAGACCGTCAGATCATCTTCCTGGTTCAGCAGTTCTTTCATGCCCATTCTGAAAATGGGGTGATCGTCAACGATCAATATCTTTTTCATCAGCCTGTCATTTCCCGGGAAACGGAGATGGCCGTCCCTGAATATCCGGTCGATTCGATGCGCAGGTCGGCGCCGATGGCTTTGGCCCGATACTCCATGGTGTGCAGCCCCATGCCTTTTCTGGTAGATAGAGTATCAAAGCCCTCTCCGTTGTCAATAATCTTTACTTCCAGTAGATCTTCGCCGCTGTGCATGGTGATGCCGATATGGTTGGGTCGGCCGTGCCGTGCCGCATTGACGGCAGCTTCTCTGATTATATAATAAATGTGCCCGGTGACACTGTTGTCAAGATACTCGGCGGCTCCGCTGAAGGATAGTTCGCACTTGACCCCGAACATGGTTTCGATTTCCACCGCCAATTCCTCGATTGCCGCTTCCAGGCCGTTTTCAATGATGTGGACCGGATAGAGACCCCGGGCGAGACGGCGGGTCTTCTCGGTGGCATCGACGATCAGTTCCCGGATCGATTCGAGCTGTTCGGCCCGTTTCGGGTTTTCCTTTTCGAGGTTGCGCTTAAGGGCTTTGGAGAGCAGTTCGACGCCGCTCAGATGGGAGCCCAGATCGTCATGCAGAACCCTGCCTATATTGGCGCGCTCCGCCTCCCGGACCGCCATGATCTGTCGCTCCAGCCGGCCCATTTTCTTTTCTGATCTGGTCTTTAGTATGTGCAGCCACATCCCTTCGAGAACCATGGTCATCTGGCGGACGTCGGCCTCGTCGTAGTCGATGGCGTTGTTGCAGACACCGGCGACCAGAACGATCAAGCCGCTGTTGTAGACGGGTACGTCAATATGCCTTACTACCTTACCCTGATAAGGATAGAGCAGGGATGCGTCTTTTTTCTCGCAGTCGTTGCAGATAATCGCCTCCTGGTCCACCACAGCCCGTCCCGCCAGGCCTCCTTTTTCAACGCTGCTGGACAATTGTCGCTTATTGGCATAGTGGACCTTTTCGCGGCCCGTCCTCTGGTGCGAAATGATCGTCACGTGACGCTGCGGTTTATTGACCAGGGCCAGGTAGCCCTGCTCAGACCGGGTGATTTCGATGATGCGTCTGAGGGTGAACTCATATTTATCCTTCAGTGAATATTCGTCCATCATGCCCAGATGCAGCAAGGTATCCAGACGCAGTTCGTCGCGGTGCAGCAGAGATTCTTTGGCAATACGGTCTTCCACCATTTCGTTGGCCAGCCCGGCCAGGTCTTCAAATTCGGTAAAAATCAGATCCCTGGATTCGATCTTTATTTTTTCGTTTGCCGCCCGGCGGAAAAAGTCGGTGAAGAAACTGAATCCCTGCTTGATCTTGGTCGTGTAGTAATAGGCCACAAAAAGCAGCAGAGAAACGGCGACCGAGAAGAGGAAAATGAAGGTTGAGACATTCCTAAACGAAATTCTGCGGTAGGTTTCGGTGGCACCGACAATCAGTTTCTCCATATCGTTCATGGAAATAGCCGCCCCTATTACCCAGCCCCAGTCTTCGTAGGCTTTTATGAAACAGAGTTTCTGCTGCTGCGGTTCCCGGGTGTTGAAATCCCTATAAACCACGAATCCCTCTTTACCACCGGTGCTGCCGGTCTCATAAAGCTTCTCTCCTACCTTGAAGTTGTCGCTGTCGACAATGGTGCGAATCGAACGCCCGAGGAGTTGGCTATCGTTGTGGGAGATTATGGTGCCGTCAGCCCGGAAGATAAAAAACTCGCCCCCCTGGCCGAAACTGATCTGCCCGATGCGTTCCAGGGCGGCCGACTGATTCATGGTGGCCATGTCGTTGTCGTAGATTCCCGCCCCTAAAAACCAATCGAAGGGCTCGAAATATTTGACGAAGGAGATTTTCGAGAAGACCTGATCGGGATAGGCCGGTTTGACAAGGTTGTAGCGATATAGTCCGGCACCTTTCTCACGGACGATTTCGATCATATCGGCGACGACCCGGTCAGAGGCCAAGGGCGTCGAGAGTCTGGTTTTCCCTTCGAAAAAGGGTTCATCGGCAAACAGATCAATAAAACCGGTGTCGGTTCGACCGGCAAAGTAATAGCCCCGCTCTCCGAACCAGCGCACCGGTCTGAGTAGCTCCACTGTCATCGATCTGATTTCATCCACCTCCATCTCATCTTTGTACATTGAAAAGAGGTGAGAGGCGATGGAGTAGGCCGACTGGACCCTGTTCCTGATTTCCATTTCGGCTTCGTTGGTGGCCTGATCGCGGGTGTAGTCGATGAAATCGATCACTTTATCGAGTTCTTCTTTGACCCGGTCCTGGTATTGCTGGTTGTAAGTGCGCTTGATGCTTTCGATACTTTCCTGGTAGGCCTGATACTCGTTGATGGCCCAGAAGATACCGATGAAAATGGCCAGGGCCAGTATGACCAGCAGCGACGCATAGAAAGGTGCTGCCGACAGGGAGATTTTCTGGGTTTTGAGCCGGGCAAGCAGGGATGTGGTTGGTGAGGCAGCCATGGAAGGGACTATCTATCTGGTTGAACCTGGCGTCTGATAATCGAGTTCGACGATAACCGGATAGATGGTGGTCAGGTGGGTGTCGTCGAGGCCCTGGTGATCGCTGGGGCCGAATTGGAGCACGATGCCGCCCAGATCGAAGGTGCCTGTCTGCTGCATGGTGGTGATAAACGATTCTCTGGTCAATCCGCCGGTGACGGCTCTGCCGATTTTGGCAAAGAGCTTGCCGGCGATATAACCCTCGAGACTGGTAAAGGTGACCGGGGCGTCATGCTGGTAGCGCTTCATCGAGTCCTTGTACTCACGGATCAGCGGAATCGAATCGTTTTCCGGGTTTGGAACTACCTGGGAGACCACCACATTGTCGCCGTAACCGCCCAGGGCCTGGCGCAAACTTTCGGTACCAACGAAGCTGATGTTGTAGAAACCCAGATCAGCGTCGACCTTGGTCTTGCTCAGCTTGATAAACTCGGCACAGGCGGGGTAGGCTCCCACCAGCACGACGGCCTGCGGGTCACCCTGGTAGATGTCGCTGAGGCTGCCCATCACGGCCAGGGTGTTACGCTCGTAAGTCCCCTTGGAGACCAGCTTCATTCCCCGCCGGGCAAGGGCCAGCTCGAGACCGTTGAGGCCGTCGAAACCGTAACTGTCGTTTTGATAAAAACAAGATATCCGTTCGATTTTCTGATTATCCACCAGATAGGAGGCCAGCTTTTCCATCTCCTGGTAGTAACTCGCCCGAACGTTTATCACATATCTCCTGAACGGGGTGCGCAGCAGTTCTGCTCCGGAAAAAGGTGCGAAAAAAGGGATCTTGTATTGTTCGATGATTGGAATGACCGCTTTGGAGGTGGGGGTGCCGACTTCCCCGATCAGCAGAAATACATTATCGTCGTTGATCAGTCTCAGGGTATTTCGGACCGCTTTATCCGGTTCATAACCGTCATCGAGACTGAGCAGGTGGATGGGCCTGCCTTTGATGCCTCCCAGATCGTTGATATGGGCGAAAGCGGCGAGTAATCCGGCCCGCATTTCGAGACCGAGGTTCTTGGCCGGTCCCGTGAGGGCGCTGGACTGGCCGAGAATGATGGGAGAAGCAGACAATTGTGCCGCTGCTCGAACCGGAAGAACGAACAGCAGGCTGCTGACCAAACAGACAATTGCGGCCAGGCCGGATAAGCCCCTGATCGGGTATAAGGTACGGATGGACAATTTACTTGTTCAGGCTTCCCATGATGCCACGGACCGCCGCCGGAATATCAGCGGGCAGGACAACGGTTTTACCGTTTTCGCTCGTTGATATAGCTTTGATCGATTCGATATATTTCTCACCGAGCAGGTACATAACCGGCAATTCCTGGTCCTTGATGGCGGTGGTGACCTTTTCGATGGCCTGCTGGCTGGCATCGGCCAGGACAATCTTGGCCTTGGCGTCGCGGGTGGAGGCTTCCAGGCGACCCTCGGCTTCCAGAATGGCGGCCTGCTTTTCGCCGTCGGCCCGGGTTACGGTTGCCCGCCGCTGGCGTTCCGCCGCTGCCTGTTCCTCCATCGCCGTTTGCATCGTCGAACTGGGGTTGATATCCTGGATTTCCACAGTTTTCAGAGTGATGCCCCAGTCTGAAATGTCGTCGGAAATCGAGGCCTTCAAGGTGGCTTTGATGGTATCGCGGCTGGACAAGGCAGCGTCGAGCTGCATTTCGCCGATGATCGAGCGCAGCGAGGTCTGGACCAGATTTTGGATGGCTATCCTGTAATTCTCGACGCCGTACATCGCTTTTTCCGGATGGACAATGTTTATAAAGGCCACCGCATTGGCGATAATCACCACGTTGTCTTTGGTGATGACGTCCTGGCTCGGGATATCCAAAACGATGTCCTTGGTGGTCACCTTGTGGGCCACCCGGTCGAAATAGGGGATGATGAAATTGAGGCCGGGCATCAGGGTGGAATGGTATTTTCCCAGCCGCTGAACCACCCATTTCGAACCCTGCGGTACGATCTTAACTCCTTTAAAAACCGTGAAGACCACGATCAGAACCAGAATGAACGATGAATATAAGATGCCGAATTCCATGATCAGCCCTCCCCTTTCTGAGAAGTATTAGTTTTTAAGGTTAACCACCAGTGTGTTGCCCGAGACATCGACCACTTCGACCCGGTCGCCGACCTTACAGTCCTGGTTACAGATAAACTCCCATTCATCGGCGCCGAGCAGCGGCATTGAAAAACGGACTGTTCCCCGAATTTCATCATAAGGAACCTTGATGACGAAGCCAGTCTCTCCAATTACTGCCTCCCGGGATATGCCGGCCTTGGTCTTGTCGGTCATGGTTGGTTTGAAAAACTTGAACCATAAGACGGTGAAGACGATCGAGGCTGCGGCCCAGAACAGCAGCTGCCCACTCAGGGCAAGAGTTGGCATGAGAAGCAGAAGAAGTCCGGTGAGCAGAGCCGCCAGACCAAACCAGAGCAGGGTAAAGCTGGGCAGCAGCATTTCGCCGATGAGCAGCAGCATTCCCAGAATAAGCCAGTGGTACCAGAGGATGGTCATGGTCATTGTTTTCCCCCCTGAAATGGGTTCATCTCACCTCGGTCTGGTTCCTACTATCTGCACCACTGCACCGGTACCGTCGTGATAACTCCCCTCATGCACAGCGCGTTCGATCTCAATCGCCTGATGGAGTTCCAGTTGATCGAGTTCTCGCTTCAACTCCTCGAGATCCATCAGCAGATCGATGCTGCGGGGACCGCCGGTGCCGAGCTTGACCTGCCGTTTGGCATAGCCCTCGAGGATGAAGATCCCGCCGGGAACCAGGCCTTCGCAGACCTTTTGATGAAGCCTTTTTCGAACAGCAGGCGGCAGCTGGCAGAAGATCGAGACGATGGCCTGGAATGAGCCGGGTTCGATGCTGAAATCGTCAAGGTCGGCCTCTATGGTCCGTATGGTTACCGCGTACTCCCGGGCCAGTGAGCGGGCCTTTTCAAGACCCACAACGGATGAATCGACCGCAGTAACCCGGTGTCCGAGAGTTGCCAGGTAGACAGCGTTTCGGCCCTCCCCTTCGGCCAGGCAGAGCACCTCAGATTCCGGCTGCAGCAGCATAGATGAGGCTACCAGAAAGTCGTTGGGGTCTGTTCCGTAGGCGAAGCCCGGTTCGCTGTAGCGCTGATTCCACATTATCTTGACGGCGAAGCCGTGGTGCTCGGTAAAGAAAGACTATGATTTACGAAAGACTAAGATTTAATTGTCCATTGTGCAATAAACTGTTAAAAAAAGCGAGGAAAACAGACCTGCCCGGTCGCTGCCGACAACCCCTTTCTAACATGATGTAGACCCTTGACGCCAGCCAGACATCAACCGCTTCTGCCCGATACCGTGTTGAGCATTTACTGTCTCAAAGGCGACCCAGCCGCTATCGACCTCGATGTGGAAGGGTTTATCGGCAATTGGGAAGATGATGGCTATTGCTTTCTTTTCTTCCGGCAACCGGCGGATGACATCATAGAAAACCTGGTAGGAGGAAACCCGGATATCAGGCTGGAGGATCAATTTGAAATGACTTACCGGGAGTGGCAGGGTGGTTTTGAGGGTCCGGTGAAAATCGGACGCTTTCTGCTCACTCCTCCCTGGCTAAAAAAGGTTGCTGCAGATGATGAGATTTCTTTGAGATTTGATCCGGGGCTGGTTTTTGGCAATGGTACCCATCCAACCACCCTTGCCTGTCTGACGGCAATCGAGATTGCCTGTGCCGGAGGCAAGGTTGAGCGCCTGCTCGATCTGGGCACCGGTACAGGCCTGCTGGCTCTAGCCGGGGCCAGCCTTGGCTGTCGACAGGTGCTTGCGGTTGACAACAATATGCTGGCCGCGACAACGGCGGCAGCCAATATCCGAATTAACAATCTGGAGCAGCAGGTGCTGGCCGTCAACGGTCGGGCCCAGAGCTTCGCTGAGCTGCCCTCGGATCTCCTGGTCGCCAACATCGGCTACCCGGTACTGAAGGATCTGCTGAGCGCTGAACATCTGCGCCATCATCGCTGGCTGGTCCTCTCGGGCCTGCAAAACAGAGAAGCGGAGAAGATCATCAAGATTCTGGCGGAACTCGATGCGGTCGTGTTGAAACAGTGGCAGAGTGATTCGCTCTGGAACACGATGCTGGCCATCACCGCAGACGGCCGATAGTTGCCTGTTGAGAACCGTTTTTTGCATAAACCGTAAAAGAGATTAGTGTTTTACCGGGTATACCGGAACCTCAATTCTACGCATAAGTCCATGCCGGATGACGATGTAAATACCAGGATCTATTCCGGGACCTCCCGGGCCCTGGCTACGGATCTCTACCAACTGACCATGGCCCAGGGCTATTTCAGCACCGGGCTCAGCGAGCGTCAGTCGATCTTCCACATGTTCTATCGGACGCCGCCATTTGGCGGCAGGTACGTGGTTGCCGCGGGCCTGCAGAGTTTCGCCGACTGGCTGGAGCAGCACTCGTTCAATCCCGATGATATCGATTATCTCTCGTCCTTAACGGGTAGAGACGGCTCGCCACTTTTTTCCAAAGATTTTCTTGCCTATCTCAGCGCCTGGAGGTTCCGCGGTTCGATTGAAGCCATTCCCGAAGGTACCATAATCTTTCCGCATGAACCCATGGTCCGGGTTCGGGGGCCGCTGCTGGATGGCCAGATCATCGAGACGACCCTGCTGACCCTGATGAATTTCCAAACTCTGGTGGCCACCAAAGCTTCACGGGTTCGTCTGGCGGCGGGCAATGACGAGGTGCTCGAATTCGGACTTCGGCGGGCCCACGGATTCGACGGAGGGTTGTCCGCCAGCCGGGCTGCATTTATCGGAGGTGTGAATGCCACCTCGAATGTCCTGGCCGGAGCCCGCTTCGGCATCCCGGTACGAGGAACCCATGCCCATAGCTGGGTCATGGCCTTCGACAGCGAACCAGAGGCTTTTGAGGCCTACAGCAATCTTTTCCCCCATAATTCGGTACTGCTGGTGGACACCTACAATACCCTGGAAGGGGTCAGGAACGCCATCGAAGCCGGACGACAGCTCAGGCAGAGGGGGAGCGACTTGATGGGCATACGGCTCGATTCCGGCGATCTCGCTTATCTGTCCAGCCAGGCGCGACAGTTGCTGGACGAGCAGGGCTTCACGGATACCTGGATTGTTGCCTCCAACGATCTGGACGAACGGTTGATCACCAGCCTCAAGAGTCAGGGTGCCCCGATCGATGTCTGGGGGGTGGGCACCAAGCTGGCCACCGCCTTCGACGAACCGGCACTGGGCGGAGTGTACAAACTGGCGGCAATCGAGAACCGGGACGGGGAGACGGTGGAACGGATAAAACTCTCCGAGCAGGCCGCTAAAAGCTCACTGCCTGGCTGTCTCGATATAGCGCGCCTGCAGCAGGGCGACATCAACGTCGGAGACGTTATTTTCGATACCCTGACAGAAAAACCCCCGTCAACCAAGGAAAAGGTCCTTACCATCATCAGCCCCGAAGACCCCTGGAAGAGAAAAATTATCCCCACCAAAAACATCAGCGTCCACTGTCTTCTCAAACCGTTGTTCGACAGCGGCTGCAGGGTTGGAGAGAAAGAATCTGTGGCGGCCATGCGCCAGAGAACTCTTGGCGGACTGGGTGGTTTTGATCGGGCTATTTTTCGTTTTGAAAACCCGCACGGCTACCCGGCCGGACTGTCCCAGGACCTTTTTGATCATCGGGAGGAGATGCGGATCCACGAATTTGAGATCATCAAGGAACGGCTCAGTGCCCTGGATGCAAATGGGCACAACGACAGTAATTCCACCTCGGGATCTAAAACATGAAAAAAGCACTGCTTATCGTGGACATCCAGTACGATTTTCTGCCTGGCGGCAGCCTGGCGGTTGCGAAGGGAGACGAGATTATACCCTTTGTCATCGATCTGATTAACCAGGAGGCCCACTACGAATTGATAGTTGCGACTCAGGACTGGCACCCTCCGGACCATGGGTCGTTTGCTTCGGCACACCCCGGCGGCAAGCCTTTCGAAATGGGTGAGTTGAGCGGCCTTGAACAGATGCTCTGGCCGGATCACTGCGTTCAGGGGGAAGAGGGGGCCAGAGTTCACCGCGATATGCTGCAGCGGCTGATAAAAATAACGGAAACGGGACAGCGCACCCTGATCATCAAAAAGGGTCAAGATGGTGAGGTCGACAGCTATTCGGCCTTTTTCGATAACGCCCGCAGGCACGATACCGGGCTTCACCGGGCGCTGCAGTCCTACGAAATCGAAAAGATAGATATTGTCGGCCTGGCTTTTGACTATTGTGTCAAATTCACGGCCCTGGACGCGGCTTCACTGGGATATGATACCAAGGTGCTGCTGCCGGGAACCCGATCGGTCGACCCGGCGACCGTTGAGGCGACTATAAGGGAACTCGAATCTGCGGGGGTAAGTTGCCTGTCCTGAGTCAAGGCTGGAGAAATCCGGCAACCTGCTGTGGTTTCTGTCAAGACGTACGACAAACCAGTAGTACCGTGATAAACAATTGTTGACCGTAAGAGCAAAATTGTGTTTATTTTTCAGAGGTTGCCACAATATGGCAGCATCTTCGCATATCCCTGTTTCTGGGATAAAAATCAATAATAGGAGGGGTTTATGTTAAACACATTGAAAAAGTCGCTGATGGTCGGCGGCGTTGCGATGGCCACATTGTGCCTTGCTACCGCGGCAGTAGCAGCAGATCAGACGAAACTGCGCATCCAGTCACACTACGCGCCGGAGCAGCTCTCCGGAAAACTGGCGGCGGAATATGTCGACAACATCCAGACCATGTCCGGTGGAGAGATCGAAGTGGAATTATTCTATTCGTCCTCTGTCGTCAAAACTGTTGAAACTTTTGATGCGGCTGCAACCGGTATCCTCGATTGCGATTTCACCGGCGGCGCCTATCAGACCGGCAAGAACCCGGCCTTTCAGTTCGTCGGCGATATCATGGGCGGTTACGACACCCCGTATCAGCAGCTCTCATGGCTCTATTACGGCGGTGGTCTGGAAGCTGCTCAGCAGCTATACAACAAGTTCGATATGGAACTCATCGGCTGGTGGGTGTATGGTCAGGAATCGCTGTCTTCGTCCAAGCCCATTCGCACGGTCGAAGACCTGAAAGACTGGAAATTCCGCTCACCGCCAGGTTTGGAGACCAAAATCTTTGAAAAACTCGGCGCCAAGCCCATCGTAATGGATTTCACCGAGATCTTTACTGCGTTGGAATCCGGTATCATTGATGGTTCGGACGCATCGAGTCTGGCCAACAATACCGGCCTTGGCCTCTATGACATCGTCAAGCACGCCACCTATCCGGGCTTTCACTCCATGCCGTCGGATCACCTGGCCTGCAACAAAGCCGTATGGGATGCAATGCCTGAGAAGCACCAGAGAATCATGAAAGTGGCGATGGAATCGCTGGCACTGCGTACCGCTCTGGCCAACGATGTCCTCAACTTAGAAGCTGCTGCAAAATTGAAGGGGCAGGGTGTCACGCTTCACAACTGGTCGCCAGAAGAACGCGCGAAGTTCCGCGCTGCCGCCCTGGCTTCTTGGCCTGAGTTTGCCACCACTCCGGAAGCAAAGGCTCTGGTAGAAAGCCATATGGCATATCTCAAGCAACTCGGTCTGGCAGAATAGATCAAACGGGGGTATCTCTCGCAGGTACCCCCGAAAATTTAATCGTAGAATTTAGTGGATTTGGAAACCCAGTCCCCAGCTGCATAAGCCGGCGGGGTTGACTGTCAGCCATCTATGGTCTACTTCCACCGCCCGCCAGGATTTCCTCTGGGCGAAATTCCAGATTATAACCACTGTTACTGACTGTCTGATTGCTATTCTGAAACGATGTTGAAAAATTGGGAGTTGCTAGAGCAGGAGGACAGAGCAAGAAAAAACCTGCAGTGATCCGGGATGCAGGTTTCACCGGGCTGCATGGATCTAAACGAAGCCTGGTCAAAATGAACAAGGAAGCAGGAAAGGAAAAATGAAAGAACACCAGGGCTCCGGCCCCCTTGATATGGTGACCCACACCTTTAGTCGGATCATGATGTGGGCACCATTCTTTATCGTCCTGATTATCCTGTATGAAGTCGTCATGCGCTATTTTTTCGCGGCGGCAACCTTATGGGTCAATGAAATGTCACTCTGGATTGCCGGCGGCATCTATCTGTCGGCAGGCCTCTACGCTATGCTGCAGCGCAGCCATATCCGCATTTTTATCATTTACGATATGGCGCCGCTCTGGCTGCGTCGGGTATTCGATCTTCTGTCTACTCTCTGTGTCGGCATCTTCGCCTTTGCCGTGATCTGGGGTGGTTTCGGGGAGGCAAAAGCCAAGTTCTGGCGTTGGGAAACATTCGGCACCGCTTTTGATCCGCCAATACCGGCGACCAACAAACCGCTGATTCTGACCATGCTGCTATTCCTGGGGCTGCAGGCTGTCTCCAACCTGGTCCGCGACTGGCCCGCAGCTGCCTGGGTACGCAAGCTGTTCGATGTGTTCGTAAGTGTCGTTATCGTCGGGTTGGCATCGACGGCAGCCTACAGACTCTTTATTGTGCCGCCGGAAGGAAACGCTGTTCCGCTTAGGTGGCAAATCGGGATCGGGATCTTTCTTGGGGGAGCCGTTCTTCTTGTTATCTACGGGTTAATCCGTGATTTCAACAAGACGCCAGTACCGATCAGCGAGATGGACGAAATCGCAGAGGAAGCTGAGATAATGAAACGACAGACGGGTGGTGTTCCCGATGAAATCCTGTCTGGAGATCCTCCCAAAACGAAATCTTAGGACAGCATCATGGATATAGGAACAATATCTCTCGTATTATTGATCGGCATGCTGACCTTGCTGGCCATCGGCATGCCCCTGGGATTCGCCTCCGGCTTCCTTGCCGTGGTTGTCATGGTGATGAAATTCGAACCGACCCTGATCACCGATCCCTTTATCTACGGCTTCGATTTTGCCCAATGGACGGTGGGCAGCGGAGTCCTGTCAAGGTCTTTCGGTACCGGGCCAATGAATATTCTGGCCCAGCGGCTATACGGTATTATGGTCAATTACGTGCTGATCTCGGTGCCGCTGTTCATTTTCATGGCAACGCTGCTGGAGCGCTCCGGCATCGCCCGCGACATGTACTCCTGCCTGAATATGTGGATGGCGCGTACCCGGGGTGGCATCGCGGTCGTCACCGCCTTGATGGCCATCGTCATGGCAGCCATGTCCGGCATCATCGGCGGCGAAGTCGTACTGCTCGGTCTCATCGCATTACCACAGATGTTGCGGCTTGGTTATAATCAAAATCTCGCCATCGGCACCATTTGCGCCTCCGGCTCTTTGGGAACGATGATCCCGCCATCCATCGTGCTGATTTTTTACGGCCTGATTACAGAAACGTCCATCCATGCCTTGTTCAAGGCGGCCTTTCTGCCCGGTTTTATGCTGGCAGGTCTTTACATTATATACGTCCTTGTGCGTACGCGCCTGAACCCCGAGCTTGCGCCGCTGCCCGAGCCGTCACCCGACACCATGACGATGAGGGACAAACTCAGGTTGGGTCCAACGATGTTAATCATGCTGGCCGGTGTTGGTGCAGCGATCGTTACACTGCGCTGGATCTATATAAAGGTCGGGGCAACGATTAATCCGAAGATGATCGATGAAAACACCAAACTGATCGGCGATTCGGTACTGTGGATAGGTTTGGCGATCGTGGCACTGGCCATTGTATTCATCTTTCTGCTTGTCGGTGTTAAAACCGCCAGGGAAGCCTGGCAGAAGACCAAAGGAATGGTGGCGCCGCTGCTTATTGTCTTCGTCGTACTTGGTTCTATCTATGGCGGCATAACCGGCATCACCGAAGCCGCGGCGATGGGATCGCTGGCGGTCCTGACCCTGATCTGGATCCGCAAGGAGTTCTCGTTTAAGTTGCTGCGTGAAGCCTCGATGCGGACCTTCAAGTCGACCGGCACGATTATCTGGGTGACCCTGGGTGCTACGGCGCTGGCCGGCGCCTACACGATTGCCGGCGGCCCGGCCTATGTGGCCAACCTGATCGTTGGATCTGAGCTGCCGACCCTGGGAGTTCTGCTGGTGATGATGGTGATCTTCCTCTTCCTCGGTGCTTTTATGGACTGGACGGGCATCGTGCTGCTGGTTATGCCGGTGTTCCTGCCGATCGTTCTGAAACTGCCGATGAATGAGCTTGGCCTTACCGGTGGTCTCGATTCTGAGACGATGGTAAGGGTCTGGTTCGGCATTCTGTTCTGCGTCAATATGCAGGTGAGTTTTTTGTCGCCGCCGTTTGGTCCGGCTGCCTTCTATCTGAAATCGGTGGCCCCGCCGCACATCACTCTGCCTGATATTTTCCGTGGTTTTCTGCCGTTTATATGCATGCAGCTCATGATTCTCGCACTGATTCTGCTGGTGCCTGAGATTACCACCATATTCCTTTAATTAAGAAGCATAAGTTTTTATGTCCGGAATAAAGCAGAAAAGTAAACCGCAAAGGCAGTTCTGGGCGCAATTTGACGCCCTGCAAATGGGCTCTGGTTGGGATGAGGAGGATGTAAAAAAACCACAGATCCTGCTGGAGGATGTTTACGGAGACAGCCATCCCGGCAGTGTTCACCTCGATAAGTTGATGGAGCAGGCCAGCTTCGGCGTCTTCGAACGGGGCGGATTTCCGGCCCGTTTTCACACCACCGACATCTGTGACGGATGCGGTCAGGGGCATGATGGGATGAACTACATTCTGCCCTCCCGTGAGGCAATCTGCGACATGGTCGAGATTCACGGAAGCGTCAGTCCCTGGGATGGCATGATACTTTCATCCTCCTGTGATAAGTCGGTGCCCGCACATCTGCAGGCGGCCGCCAGACTTGATATCCCGACCATCTTTATTCCGGGCGGCAGTATGCGACCGGGGCCGAATATGACCACCTCTCTGGTGGCCGGCGATATTTCGCTGCGCCAGAAAAAGGTGGGAGCAATCACTGAGAGGGAGATCAGAGACTACAAGCTCACCGGCTGCCCCTCCCAGGGGGCCTGCGCCTTTCTGGGGACCGCCAGCACCATGCAGTGTATGGCCGAGGCACTGGGCATGGCGTTGCCGGGTGCAGCACTGATGCCGGCGACCATGAGAGATATCCTGCAGGGCGCACGCACTGCAGGCAGAGCCATTCTGGCCCTGGCGGCCCGCGACATCAAACCGAGCAACATCATGACCCGTGAGGCCTTCGAGAATGCTATCATCATCCACAGCGCCATCGGCGGCTCCACCAATGCGCTGCTGCACCTGCCCTCGATAGCCAGAGAACTGGCAATAACCGTCGAACCTGAGCTCTTCGACGAGATCAACCATCGCATCCCCCACATCGCCCATGTCATTCCCAGCGGTCCCTTCCTGACCGAGATTTTCTGGTTTGCCGGAGGTATACCGATGGTGCAGCAGATACTGGCAGATATGCTCAATCTCGATGTCATGACCGTCACCGGGAAAACCTTGGGTGAAAACTTAGAGGATTTGCAGCAGGAGAATTTTTTCGAGCGCAACCTCGGTTATCTGAATAACCATGGGATCACCAGGGAAGAGGTGATATCGCCGGCGGAAAAGGCAACGGGCGTGGGCTCCGTAGCGATCTTGAAAGGCAATATCGCCCCCCAGGGGGCGGTGATCAAATATTCCGCCTGTGTCGAGGAAATGCGCTCCCATGAAGGACCCGCCCGGGTGTTCGACAGCGAGGAAGAGGCCTACAAAGCCGTGGTCGAGGGTAACATTCGGCCGGGAGATGTAATCATCATTCGCTATGAAGGTCCACGGGGCTCGGGAATGCCTGAAATGTACATCACCATGGAGGCGCTCGTCTGCGATCAGCGTCTCAACGGCCAGGTGGCTTTGATCACCGACGGCAGATTCTCGGGCGGCACCAAGGGCGCCGCCATCGGTCACGTCTCACCCGAGGCGGCCGCGGGAGGGCCGATTGCCTTCATCGAGGAAGGCGATATCATCTCCTACAGCAGTATGGAGCGGACAATCAATCTGGTGGGAATTAACGGAGAAAAACAGGCCGGCGACCGCATTGAGTCTATCCTCTCAGAGCGAGCCAAGGCCGGCATCATCCCGCGACCCCAAAGAAAAGGGCTGCTGGCCCGCTACACCAGCCAGGCCCGTTCAGCAATGGAAGGGGCCGGCTATTAATGAGCAGCCGCCCCCCCCATTGGCAAACTTTTAAAGTTTTTTGATTTCCCTTACTTGAAAAGGGAGAGAAAGGCGCTTCTGGTTGATTTGAGCGACTGCTGATTGGAGGCCAGGATTTCCTTTAACTCGCCCGGGTCTAGATGCACCGCCCCACAGCCCTTGTTGACGCAGATATCTATCTTGACGTTACCCTCATCGACTTCTGCCAGACTGGCAGTTCCACAGCGGAAGCAGTGATACTTATGCTCATCGCGGTATTGTTTCCCTGACTCTTTGGCTGAGTCTTCTCGCAGCTTCTCAATCAGCTTCTTTTCACGCTCTGCAAAATAGGCTTCTTCGGATGCTTTTTTAGGTTGAACAAGACTGATGGATACGGTTTTTCTGGCCATAACGGATTCCTCCCTCATTATTTTTTTGGTGGATAGTTCTTTTCACAGGTCAGAGTAGTAACCAAATTCCCCCGTGTCAATGGACCATAAGGGTGATAATTGTTTGATAAGAGATCAGAAACTGCATATCCAGTCGACAACCCGGCGTACCGCCTCGATGGTTTTACTGCAATGTTCGCCGACGAAGGCCCGGTCGACGATCCTGTCGTCCGGATAGTGGGCCAGCGCTTGCGAGCCGTCGAAGTCAACAAACGCGATGCGGACCGTGAGCACCTCTTCGGGTCTGCCGAAATCGCTTCCCGGCAGGACGGCAACACCGGTGTCGGACAGCAGACGGCGGCAGAGTTCTCTACTTGTCGATATATCGGAGCGTCTCAACCGTTCGCGATAGGGTTCGAAATCGGGAAATACGTAGAAGCCGCCCTGGGGATTATGGACCTTGATTTCCAGGACGTTGAGCATCTCCATTACCGTTTCCGAGAGCTTGGCGAGAATCGATCTGCATTGCTCCACATAGATGTCTATCAGCGGATTCGGGGTAAAGGCGCTCATGGCGGCATATTGAATCGGGGCGCTGGTCGAAGTGAAGGTCTCGCTGGCCACGGTGGCCATGGCGTCGCTGAGCCAGGTGGCGCTGGACGGCACGACGAAAAGGCCGAAGCGCCAGCCGCCGGCGCCGCACCATTTGCTCAGGCCGCCGCTGAAGATGGTGCCTTCGGGGTAGGTGGTCACCAAGGACTGATGGGACCGGTCATAGGTGGTCTTGGCATAGATTTCATCGCTGAGGACCAGCAGTTTGTATTTCCTGCAGACTTCGCTCAGTGCTTCGAGTTCGTCCCGAGAGTAAGTTTGTCCGGTTGGATTGGAGGGGTAATTGAGAATCAACAGGCGGGCCCGGGTCGGATCAAGCCGGCAGATGGAATCGAGCTGCTCCGGGGTGATTTTCCAGCCGCTTTCATAGGTGGTCATGATTGAGTTCACCGGACGACCAACAATTCTGGCCTGGGGAAGGTAGGATACCCAGGCCGGCATGGGTATGATAATCTCCCCGTCGTAGACGAGCTGGAGAATGAACATCAATTCCTTCGAGCCCGGTCCGACCATGACATCCTCGGTGGAGCAGTCTATTCCGAACTCCCGCTTGTGGTGCTCTGTCAGAATCTGACGCAGTTCCGGTAAACCCTTCACCGGCAGATAATCCTTCTGGTGGGCGTTCTCCTGCAGGGCCCTGACCACTGGAGCGGGCACCGGAAAAGGTGACTGTCCCAGTCCAAGTCTGAATATCTGTCGGCCCTGAGCGGTCAGATCGCGGCAGAGCTGCTGAATGGCAATTGTTGCCGAGGTGGTTAAGCCGGACAGATTGGTATTGAGATGTTCGTCGGGAACCCATAGGCCTGCATGAGTCATGATGCTTTCTCCCCCCGCCACTTCGTGGGACCAGAGTTAAAGGGTTGGACCGTTGACATTTTTAAGAGACGGTAAGACCTGAACAGAGATCTACAAGTAGTTGTTTGGCCGGATACAGGCGGATAATCGAACGGGATGGAGCTGCTAGAGTTCGGCGAACAGCTTTTCGTTTTCGGCCGTCCCGATAACGATCAGTTCGTCGTGCTCTTTGATTTCCGTTTGCGGGTCAGGACTGACGGTGAGCCGCTCTTCTCTTCTGAAGGCGATGATTGAAAATCCCGTTTTCTCGCGGATGCCTGAATCCATTATGGTTTTGCCGGCCAGGTCGGTGCCCACCTTGCGGTTCATGACAATCAAACCCTCGGTAAAAAGTGATACTTCATTGGGGCGCAGCAGCTGAAAAATGACTCCCGCCCCAAGTGAAGAATAGGACATTACCTGATCGGCGCCGGCCATATGCAGTTTGGAGACGTTGCGTTCCAGGATCGAGCGGCTGATGATCTGTATATCGGAGCGCAACTGCCTGCAATAGAAGGTCAGGTAGATGTTCATGTCGTCACTGTGGGTGGTGACGATAACCGACTTGGCCGAATCGATGCCGGCGGCCTCGAGAGTTTTGATGTCGGCGGCGTCACCGAGGATGGTGAACTCACTGTGAGGCCCGTCTACGCGAATGGCGCGTTTTTCGACGATTCGATAACTGATTCCGTACTCGGCCAGCGTACTGGCCGCCACCTGCCCGACTCTTCCCCCGCCCAGGATCAGCACCTGTGGTTTATCCGGTTCCTGGGTACAGCTGACCGGGTAGACCTTGTCAAATGCCTGTAACTGGCTGGTCGACCCGGCAAGTATCAGGATGGCGTGCGATTCGATCACCGACATGCGGAGACGGTGCCAAAAATTTACCTTCATCCATGATGCCGATGACCGTGACCCCGGTGGATTTCCTTATATTGGCCTGGGCCAGGGTCTTGCCTTCGATATCGGTATAGCGCACCGGTAATTCCGAGATCAGCAGGTCATCGAACCTGCCGATCACGTTGGCACCCTGACCGACGCCGTAGGCCCCTCTACTCAGGGATTCGCCGAGCATCTTCATGAATTCATAGACACTGATGTTGCCGGAGAACTCAAGAATGTCGATTGAATATTCGTCGTTGGCGTTGGTTACTATCGGTACGTCCTGACTTACCTGCCTGATGGTAAAGGAAATATTGGTCGAGATCAGGTCATCGTTGGTGATCACCACCAGGGTCGCCTTGTCCACCTGGATACGGCGGTAGGTTTCCGGCCTGTCAGGCTCACCTACCACCACGTTATAGCCTTGATAGAGCAGAGAGCTGGCTTCCTGGGAGCTGGCGGTGACGATATAATAGGGGATATTTTGCCGGTTCAGGTATTCGATGAGCCGGGTGGTGACCGGGTCGACATTGGTGATAATCACATGGCCCTGAGTTGCCTCCGGCAGTCGTGTCGGGGTGCGCGCCTGCTCCTGGGCCTCCAGCCAGGGTGCGTAGAAAAACTGGATGAAGGTAAAGGGCAGGATGATCAGCAGAAAAAGAATCCCAGTGACCAGAACGAACATGGTAAACAGCAGTCCCACATCGGTGTGGAAGGTGATATCTCCGAAACCCAGGGTGGACATGACAGTCATCGTCCAGTAAAAACCGGTGAACCAGCTGTAGTAGCGGTCCTCGTACATCATCAGAAGATGGAAGCTGATCGAATAAAGGCAGACGATCAGAAACAAAAAGGCGAAAAATTTCCACAACACGACCAGATTGCGCCGGGCGGTTTTATGCTGGAAAAAATAGAGAAGTTGGGCGAAGAGGAATTTCATATCTGCTCGGGTCGCTATTCCAGGTCAGTGGGCTGGGACTGCCGTGTTTAACACAAAAACCATAGTGGCCGTTCCTGTTCAGGGACTATAGCATAAATGATGACAAATCGGAAATGATTGCAGTAGATTGAATGTGTTACATCGGCTGGGCCGATTAACAATGGCGGCGCCGCAAGCTGGTATGATATGATCACGGTATCGGTATCATGCCTGGTGCCATCGTCGGCTAGATAGCGGTTTCTGCCAGACGATTGAGACATTAATCTTTTACCGGAGTTACGCCCATGGCTGAAGTGACAAGCGCTCCGCGTGAGGTAATCACCGAGCATCGCAAGCTTCCCCTTGATATTCCCGAAGGAGTTGCTCCAACTGAGTTTTACAACAGCCCCTGTAATCTCAGGCATCTGGCCCGGGAAAACGGCCTGTTGCGCAACTCCCTGGGCTTTCTGCTCTATCGCAAAGCGATCGGGCACTCGAACCTGTTCGATGTCTCGATCATTTTCGATACCTCGCAGCGGGTACTCGACCCGATGGGGCGGCCGGTCCGTCGTGACCAGCTGAGCCGGGAGGATAACATTGTCTTCAGCCGGATGACCAAGGTGGCTCTCCAATATATGCTGGAAAAGTACCCTGATCCTCAGCGGCACCTGGTCTTCTGCGGTGAAGCCAGCCTGGATGCGACCTGGCCGCTGAACAAGCCGGGTGTCCCAAGTATCCGGATGATTCACAATCATTTCATGGTTTTTGAAAACGAAATGCTCAGGGCTTCCGGTCCCGCTGATGACGACAATCCTAATCTCACCGATAGCGGGCATAACGGCTTGTTTCTGGATTATCTCAGCGAGGTCTATCTGAGATTTTTCAAAGTGCTGGATCTGGAAGTGCTGCAGCCGCTGCCCACCGATTCAGGAAGGCTGGCGATTACCGGCTACCCCCAGGGGCTGCCGAGCTGGGAAGTAAAAGGTGGAGCTGAGGCGCTCAATGATGGCCGGTTCTGGAAGGAATACGACTTGATCCTGCTCGGATTTCTCGATTTTTATCGGGCCTTCTTTGCGCTGGTGTCAGCTGAGGACAGTCGTATTCCGGCAGCAGCGACCTTCCCGGATCAGATCGAGAACATCCTCCTCTATAGCGACGATTTTCATCAGGCTGCCCGGATGCTGCGCCTGCAGGTCACTGAAGATCCTACCTTTGCCAATGAGATACGCTGGCAACCGGCCTACAAACAACTCATCTATCGAGATGATGAGGGGCGGCTGATCGTCACCATCAGCCAGAATTCGGTGGGCAACGCCATTACCGAGCTGCTCGGCATCGTCGTCAAACGGATCTCCGACGAAGAGGCTTATGCCAGGGCCGAACCGGAACTTGTCCGGCAACTGCTGGAACTGAGAACCAGGATGGTCAAATACAATCTCGGCACCCCCATCCATACGCCTTCATGGCCGAATGGGCTGTTTGTGCCGTCCTCTGAAGATTAATCTTTGGCCGACTCCTTTTTCAGAATCTGGGCGCTGTAGAGGGCAACTGCCGCGGTCAGCACCAGGAAATAACCCGGCATCCACAAAAATGAATCCTTGAATGTCTGGTTCTCGATGAGTTGGCTGGTCCAGTCCGGATGGGCTGCGCTGAGGTCAGCGCGCAGATAGACGATGAGCTGGGCGAACAGGATGCCGATGATGCCGTAGGCCAGATTGAAAGCCAGCCCCTTGAAGCTGAGCACCGTCGCCCGCTGTGCAGATGAGGTTATCTCGTTGAGGTAGTGGCTGGTGAAAAAGGCGGTGAGCATCAGACCGATCATGACCATGGCAATTGGTATGATACCCAGATAGGGAATGAACCAGGTCAGCCCCAGCAGGGTCAGGATGGTGAGCAGCGCCAGCCAGCCGCAGTTCTGGGCAGGGCTGAATCTAGTGGTCATGAATTCGGCCAGCTTGGGTACGATCAGGCCCAGCAGGGTCAGGGTCGCCATGATGACTCCAAAGCTGGCATCCGGCAGGGAGATCAGGCGGAAATACTGACTTGTCAGGGTGATGATCAGGCGCAGTACATGGTCGTACATCATGCCGAAGAGGATGACGGCGAGGGCCAGCGGCGTCTTCAGGATCCAGCGTCCGGCCTGAAGGGTCAGCAGCCAGGCCTGCCAGATAGTAGCCAGGGTGACCGGCGATTTATCCTGTGAGCCGCCTTTGTCTGTTTCTCTCATCTGCAGCGTGCTCCATAACGCCAGAAAAGCCAGAACAAGCGTCAGGTAGACCGGGAAGCGCATGGTTGTCTGCTGGCTGAGCTCCTGCTGGACTCCGAACAGCCTCAGAAGGCGATTGACGATGGAGGGGTCATAGACCATGGCGCCAAGGGTGGTGGAGACGACCCCGGCCATGGCTTTTACCCGCATCTGGACACTGAGCACCCGGGGCCACTGGGCCGGGTTCCCTTCGGCAATCAGTGAATCGTAGGCGATGGCCTCATCGGCTCCGCTGGCCATTGCCTCTGCCAGACCGCTCAGCACCCGGTTCGCCAGAAAGGCCCAGAAGACAATGCTCATATTGGTGATCGGCACAAAAGCGATGACACTCAGTTCAACGATCATAAGCAGTGAGGTAAGGACCAGAAGCCGTTTGCGTCCGAGCAGGTCGGCGAGCGCACCGGAAGGAACCTCGGCACAGACGATGGTGATGGCCCAGACGGTATTGAGAATCGAAAACTGCTCGATGGTCAGCCCGTAGTCGAGAAATAAAATGGTAAAGACCGGATAGTAAAAGCGGGCATTGAAAAAGACCCTGAAAGCGATGAACAGCCTGATGTTTCTTATTTTGAAAGGCGATGAGGTGGTCATTGGCTGGGGCTCAGGCCGGGCAACGGTTGCAGGTGTTCGACCGGTATTCCAGATGATTGACCAGAACCGACAGGCTCAGATCGTAAATGGCAATGGTGGATACCAGAGCCGAATCTTTAATCAGGGAAATTGCCTGGCTGGTTAACGGTTCCAAAACTGGGCGTATGACCTGGGGCAGGACAATCAGACGAAATATCTGGTACCTGTTGAGCCCGAGACTTTCAGCAGCTTCTATCTGGCCCCGCTCAACAGACAGTATGCCCGATCTGAAAATCTCCGAACCATAGGCTCCCTCAAAGAGGCTCAAAGCCAGAACGATCATCGGGAACTACTTCTTGTTTTTCTTTTCGGCACGCATTTCCTTGACTGTCTCTGTGAGCTTGCGAAAATCTATCTTGCCACTGCCCATTTTGGGCAGGTCCTCGATGACCAGAAACTCCTTGGGCAAGGCGATTTTGGGAAGTTGTTCGGCCATCTGCTTGAGGATCGGTTTCTGTTCGAGTTTCTCGGTGGTGACGGCAACGATGCGGGCTCCTTTGGTCGAATCGGGCACCTCGACGACACAGCACTGCGCGTCTTCGGGGAGGAGTTTTTCGAGCACCGATTCAATTTTTACCAGCGATACCATCTCGCCGCCGATTTTCACGAAACGCTTAATCCGGCCAACGTGCCATAGATAGCCGTCCTCGTCGAGATTACCCATGTCGCCGGTATCGTACCAGCCCTGGCGGATGTGCAGGGAAGTCTGCTCGAAATCGTCGTAATAGCCCATCATTACGTTGTCGCCTTTTACCAGGATACGACCGTCTGCTCCGGGACCGCATTCGACTCCGGTTTCATAATGCTCGATCCGGACCTGAACACCGGGAATAGGCTTGCCGACACTGCCCGGGCGGTTGTTGCCAGGAATATTGGTGGAGATGACGGGTGAACATTCGGTGGCTCCGTACCCTTCAAAAAGCGTCTGCTCATGCTTCTCCCGGTAAGCTTCCCGGAGCGCTTCCGGACACTTGTCGGCACCGACCAGAGCAACCCGGAGCGAGTCGAAGTCACCTTTTTCGGATCTGCGCAGGTAGCCCCAGTAAAAGGCCGGGGTGCCGACCAGCAGCGTGGCCTTGTGGTCTCTGGCGATTTCACAGATCTTGCGATATTCCAGGGGATTGGCATAGGTCAGGATTCTCGCCCCATGATAGATGGGTATCCAGAAATTGACCGTCAGTCCAAAGACGTGAAAATAAGGGAGGGTGGACAGAAATATGTCCTCTGAGTTGAAGGCGAAACACTCTGAACAGGAGGCCACGTTGGCCAGAATATTCTTATGGGATAGCTGGACCGCTTTGGGGTCTTTCTCGCTGCCGCTGGTGAACAGAATAACGGCGATATCGTTCTCCTTGCCGCCGTGCACAACGGTGTTGATCATCGGTATTGGCAGCTTCGAGAGCAGAGCAGCCCTGACCTTCTGAATCCCGCTGATCGATTCCATGATATCTTCGATGTAGACCATTCCATCCACATAGGGGCATTCGATTTTCTCGAGTAGCGCTTTGGAGGTGATAATGGTTCGGAAGCCGCATTTTTTCTGGGCGTATTTGGCATTCTGATCGGCCCCGGTGGAGTAGTTGATCATCACCGGCGTTCGACCACTCATCAGGGTGCCTATTTTGGCCAGAATACAGCCGGCTGAGGTTGGCAGCATGATACCGATGAAGCCGCGATCGTACTTTTTCAGTATCGAGGCCAACAGAATGGAGGCGATCAGAGCACGGGAGTAACTCAGTTTTCTGTTGGTGGTAAAATCTTCGATGGCCATTTTATCGCCGTGTTGCTTGGCGATCTGGATAAACCGATGATGTAGCAGCACCTGAGCCTCCCCCAATCTACTTTTTCTTCTTGGACGACCCTGACAAATGGACCGCTTCCTCAGTGTCGATCTTGTCTTCCAGCAGTTTATATGCCACGTAGTATTTCAGTATGTTGCTGACGTATTGCACCGTTTCCCGGCCAATCTGTTTGGCGGCGACAACCTCGACGTTGCCGAACCACTGATTGGGATCAAGCCCCATCTTTTTGGCTTCGGCCCGCATCTTGGCCACTTTGGCTGGTCCGGCATTGTAAGAGGCAAAGGAAAACAGAGCACGATTTTTTTCGTCGAGATCGGGGTCATTGGCAAAATAGTTGTCTGCCATGAAACGCAAATATTTGGTCCCCGCATGGATATTGGGGTCGAGTTCGTAGATGTCAGGAATTCCAACATTTTTGTCTTTGGCTGTGGAGGGCAGAATCTGCATGACGCCAACGGCGCCGGCATGACTCTTAAGGTTCTGGTCCAACTTCGACTCCTGGTAGGCCAGGGCGGCGAGCATCAGGTGGTCGAAATCGTATAGTTCACCATATTTTTTGAAGAACCGTACGGTGAGGTTAAAGCGCTGCATATGCTCGTTGTAGATGGAGTTGGTGATATAGTCTGAATCTTCCAGATAGCGTTTGATGAGGATATTTCCCATCAGGGTTCCCGCTTTATGATCTTTGATGAACTCGTTCACCGCGGCCATCAGTTTGGGTGTGTTCTTACGAACTGCCCAGCCGATTTTTCCTTCGGTACGGAACTTGATTTCCGGATGCAGCTGAATCTTGTCGAAGACCTGAGCCCATAATTCGCCTTTATGGCTGTCGATGACCATATATTCGATCAAGCCGGCGTTGAGCATCTCGAGCAGATCTTCATCTTCGAGGTGATCGTCCGCTTCGACAATCCTAACTTTCTTTTTGTTTAAAGATTTCAGAGATTCATTGAGCTTGACCAGACTTTCATAATAACTACTTGATTTTCTGACGTGTATTTTTTTGCCGGCAAGATCGAAAATTGAATTCAGGTCGTCTTTGCCCGCTTTTGAAACGAGAATTTCATCGATTCCTTTGCCGATTGGGTCCGAGAAATCCGCCTTTTTTAAACGCTCATTTGTGATGGTCAGGTTGCCGACTGCCAGATCTCCTTTGCCGGCTGCCAGAAGCGGCAGCAGATCTTCTCTGGCGGTGGGGAGGACCAACACATGTATTTTCAAGGTCTTGGTCTTGAATTTCTCATTAATAAAGGTATCGAAAAGTTTGACCAGATCGTAACTGATGCCGCGGGGCTGGGCACCGTCAAAAAAATAAAAAGTCCTCGAGTAGGGCATCAGCACCCTGATAAGCCGTTTCTCGGCCATCTCATCGAGATCACCTCTAAATTCCTGGCTTATCGAAGGGAACTCATCCGTATAAGAATTCGTTTCAGCAGCATCTGCCAGGCAGTTAACAACCGTCAGCCCGGAAAAGAGTTGAACAAACACCATCAAAATAAAGATACGCAGAAGCATAATGGGTCCCAAAAGGTTGTGAGCGGGGTTTCACCACTCATTTGGTCTCGCCGACCGTTAGATTAGGTAATTCTTCTTTCACTTTTACTCCCAGATCAGGAAATCTGGCGGCCTGGGATATGAGATTGCCACGTCCCTGACTCAGCTTGTTTATGGCCATGTCGTAACTGTCTTTACAATTGTCGAGCTGGAGGCCGAGTTTGTCCATATCTGCCAGAAATCCTCGTAATTTATTGTACAGGGAGCCGGCTCTTTCTGCAATTTCCACCGCGTTGCGGTTCTGGCGCTCATGCTGCCAGAAATATTCGACCATGCGCAGGGTAGCAAGTAAAGTTGTCGGGGTGACGACAATCACTTTCCTGGCATACATTTCAGGCAGCAGCTTTTCTTCTGCCTGAAGGGCTGTGGTAAAGGCTCCTTCGATGGGTAAGAACATGAGGACGAAATCAAGTGTCCGCAACCCTTTGAGTGAACTGTAATCCTTCTGACTCAAGGTTTTCAGATGCGTGCGGATCGATCTGATATGCTCGCCTAAGGCTTGCTCACGCTCCGACTCATTGTCGGCGTTGACAAACTTCGACCAGCCGGCCAGTGATACTTTCGAGTCAATGACAATATCCTTGTCGTCCGGCAGATGGATGATGACGTCGGGTCTGTAGAGACGGTTGGTATCGTCCCTTAATGCCGCCTGGGTCTCGAATTCATGGCCATTTCTCAATCCCGATTGCTCGAGCAGCCGCTCAAGAATAATTTCACCCCAGGTTCCCTGTTGTCTGTTGTCACCAGAAATCGCCCGGCTCAACCTCACCGCCTCATCGTTTATCCTGTCATTGAGCTGCCGTAGGTTAAGGAGTTCCTGTTTCAATGAGGAGTGGTCTCGGGATTCCTCCAGAAAAATTGTCTCGATACGGTCACGAAAAGCACTCAATTGTTCCTGGTAAGGTTTGAGCAGATAATCTATCTTTTCACTGTTCTGCCGGGTGAGAATCTGGGTTTTTTCATCAAAAATCTCATGAGCAAGGTTTTTGAACTGCAGGCGCATACCATCCTCGGCCTGTTTGAGCAGATCAATTTTTTCTTCTCTGAACCTGTTTTCAAGTTCAACCAGATTCATAAAATTTTTATGCTCGGCGAGAAGGTCGCGGTAGCGCCTCTTCCACTTGAGAACTACCCACTCCATGATAATAAAACAGACAACAGCCCCCAGGCTGACCCATAACAAAGGCAGGAATTGATCAAAGACCGGTGATTCCAGGTAGAGACCTAGTTTGTCCGCAAACTTCATTCAGATATTCAGAAAGCTTTTTCTGTGTTTCCCTACCGGAAAGGCGTTTGGCTTTCACTGAGAAATGGCGATTAGCCCAGAGGTCCTCTCAGTTTTCTGCCACCCAGAATGTGCATGTGAATGTGAAAAACAATTTGGCATCCATCCGGACCGTTATTGAAAATAACCCGGTACCCATTGTCGAGCCCCTCTTGTGCCGCCAGTTCGGCACCTGTACGCACG
Organism: uncultured delta proteobacterium; assembly: GCA_963759125.1. Classification (GTDB taxonomy): domain Bacteria; phylum Desulfobacterota; class Desulfobulbia; order Desulfobulbales; family Desulfocapsaceae; genus JABDQA01. The sequence goes on along the minus strand of CAVWXN010000005.1, from coordinate 354,081 downwards.
AGTTTACCAAGCAACCCGTCATCAGCTTCTGTTATCTCGCTCAGCTCGCTGTAATGCTTTTTGGGTATTACCAGGAAATGGGTCGGTGCCTGGGGAGAAATGTCCCTGAAGGCCAGAACATCATCATCTTCGTAAATTGTCTCGGCCGGGATCTCTCCGGAAATGATTTTACAGAACAGGCAGTCGCTCATGGTCGGTCTCCTTTTCTGAATTGGTGGTGAGCATATTTTTACTATACCCGGTGATTTGTGCAACGTGGAAATTTGCTCCGCCACTTGAGAAATCGTCAGCCTGCTGGTAGGTTCTTGCGCTCATGGACGCATAGGAACCAATCAATCATGAATAAAACGGGTGCCCGTCTGGTGAGGACAACAACATCGCCCCAAATTCTTCTGGTCAATCCCCCGGTTGCCAAGCCCTCAGAGCCACCTGCCGGTATCGCCAGGCTGGCCGGCGCTCTGCGTGACAATGGGGTCGGCTGTGAAGTTCTTGATCTCAACCTGCACTGTCTGCTGGCCGAGTTTGATGATGAAGTCGAGTCGCACGACAAGTGGAGCAGAAGGGCCGGAAAGAACCGACAGCGAAATTTGACCAGTCTGAGATCCCCGCAACTCTACCAGTCATTTGACCGTTATCAGCGGGTGGTAAGTGACCTGGGACGGGTGCTGAGCCTGGCCGGCAGAAAATCCCGCTGCGAAATCACCCTGGCCAATTACAACGATCTGGAGAAGAGACCGCTGCGTAGTTCTGATCTGCTGGCCAGTGCCGAACGTTGCGAAGCCAATCATTTTTATGCTCACTTCAACCCTCCCCTGAGAGAGGCCCTGGAGACCCAACAACCGGAATACGTCGGTCTCTCGCTAAGCTATCTCAGCCAGGCGCTGACCGGCTTTGCCATCATCGGCTTTATCCGGCGCCACTATCCGGAAATCAAGATTGTTGCCGGAGGAGGCCTGATCAGCTCATGGATGAGCAGTCCCGCCTGGAACGATCCATTCAGAGGACTGATCGACTGTTGCCTATCCGGTCCTGGCGAAAATGGCCTGCTGCAGCTGCTGGGCAAAGAGTCGAGACCCGGGCTCGGACGATTCAGCTACGCCGGATTCGCTATGGCTGACTATTTGTCCCCGGGTGTTGTAGTGCCGTATGCTGCCTCCCATGGCTGTTATTGGCAAAAATGTCAATTCTGCCCAGACTTTGCCGAGGGATCCTGTTATCTGGCCAGGTCGGCTCCTGAAGCAGTGGCTGAACTCAGTCAACTGACAGGACTCCACAATCCGGTGCTGGTCCATTTGCTTGATAATGCCATAAGTCCGGCCCTGCTCAGAGAGCTGGCAGCCTCCGGGCTCTCGGTCCCCTGGTATGGATTTGCCCGTTTTGAAAAAGAGCTGGAAGACTTCAGTTTTTGTGCAGCGCTGCATAGATCGGGCTGTGTGATGCTCAAGCTGGGTCTGGAATCGGGCTCGCAGCAGGTACTGGACAAGTTGAACAAAGGGATCGATCTCAAGCGGGCGGCAGACATCCTCAACAACCTCCGCCGGGCCGGCATTGCCACCTATATATATCTGCTCTTTGGCACGCCGGCAGAGACGGAGTCAGAGGCGCTGCTGACCCTTGATTTTGTGCGCCGACATCGGGAAGCGATCACCTATATCAATCTGGCGATCTTCAATATGCCGGTCTGCAGCCCCGAAGCGCTGCACCTGCAAAACCGATTTTTCGATGGCGACCTGTCGCTCTATTGTGATTTCGATCATCCCGAAGGCTGGGATCGGAAGAAGGTGCGTACTTTTCTGCACAAGGATTTTCGTAAAGACAGGCTGATCAGAGAGATCGAGCGCCGCAGTCCGGGAGTTTTTGGATCCAATCACGCACCGTTTCTGCACTACTGAAAAAGCGCCCGAGCCGAACGCTTTTTCAGTGGTGCAGCGAGGCAGGTCTCGCCGACCCACTGTTATTTTGGGTAGCTGAAGCTCAGCTTGTCGCCATCGATGTCAATATGGGCGGTTCCGCCACCACTCAAGTGACCAAACAGAATCTCTTCTGAGAGGGTGTCACCGATCTCTTTCATGATCAACCGCCGCAACGGGCGGGCTCCGAAGTCCGGGTCGTATCCTTCGGTTGCGAGCCAGTTTCTGGCTGCGTCGGTGAGCTGGATTTTAACTTTCTTCTCCAGCAACTGGCCTTCAAGCTCGATGATCAGTTTATCGACCACCTGCTGCATGGAATCATGATCGAGCGGGCCAAAAGTGACGGTTGCGTCAAGTCGGTTCCTGAATTCCGGAGAAAAGAGCTTTTCCACGGCCTTGTCACTTTTGCCTTTTTTATCCCCGACAAAGCCGATGGTGTTGGCTGCCATTTCTCTGGCACCGGCATTGGTGGTCATGATGATGACCACGTTTCTGAAGTCGGCTTTTCGGCCGCTGTTGTCGGTCAGCGTCGAATGGTCCATAACCTGCAATAGAATGGAATAGATATCCATGTGGGCCTTTTCTATTTCATCGAGCAGTAACACGGAATAAGGGTGTTTGCGGATGGCCTCGGTCAGCAATCCTCCCTGATCAAAGCCGACATAGCCCGGGGGAGCACCGATGAGACGGGCCACCGCATGTTTTTCCATGTACTCGCTCATGTCGAAGCGCTCGAAGTGCACCTCAAGGCATTTTGCCAGTTGTCGGGCCACTTCGGTTTTGCCGACACCGGTCGGCCCGGCGAAGAGAAAGCTGCCCATCGGGGAGTCGGGATTGCCAAGTCCGGCCCGGGATCTCTTGACGGCCTGGACGATGACATTTATCGCTTCATCCTGCCCGAAAATGACCGATCTCATATTGATTTCGAGCCCCTTGAGCGATTCCAGTTCTGAACTCGTTCTAGTGCGGGCAGGGATACGGGCGATTGTCGACACCACCCGTTCGACGTCGTTGATCTTTACGGTCGAATTCCGTTTACCTTCAAGACGGAACAGGGAGCCGACTTCGTCCATTACATCGATAGCCTTGTCGGGCAGGAATCGTTCGTTGATATAACGGTCTGAGAGTTCGGCCATGGCCTGTACGGCCGTTTTCGAATAGCGCACCTGATGGTGATCTTCGTAGCGTGGCTGCAAGCCTTTCAGTATCTGGCAGGTATCTTTGACTGATGGTTCCTCGATATCGATTTTCTGGAACCTTCGCGACAGAGCGCGATCTTTTTCAATCTGATTTTTGTATTCCTCGTAGGTGGTGGAGCCGATACAGCGCAGTATTCCCGCCTGCAAAGCCGGTTTGAGCAGATTTGAAGCATCCATGGAACCGCCGCTGGTGGCGCCGGCGCCGACGATGGTGTGCATCTCATCGATAAATAAAATGGCGTTTTCCTTCTTCTCTATGGCGGCTACCACGCCCTTGATTCGTTTCTCGAAATCACCGCGATATTTGGTGCCGGCTACCAGGGTGCCCATTTCAAGCTGATAGATTTCAACATCCTGCAAGAGCTCGGGGACAATGGCTTTTTTCCCCTCCTGGCGGGCTATCTTGTCCTCGTAAATACGCAGTGCCAGTCCTTCGGCCATGGCCGTCTTGCCGACTCCCGGTTCACCGACCAGCAGAGGGTTATTCTTTTTACGGCGACAGAGCACCTGCATCATCCGGTTGATTTCATCGTTGCGGCCGATCAGCGGATCGAGTTTGCCCTCTTCAGCCAGGTTGGCGTAATTTACGGTGTAGTCTCTCAGCGCCTTGTCTTCCTTTTCGCCTGTCTCAGGATGCGAGCCTGAATCAGGAGGATGGGGCAGCGGTTCCTGCTGCAGTCCCTCGGGCAGCTCGTGGGAAACCAGATTGACCACCTCCATGCGCCCGACACCTATTGAGCCGAGAAAATAGACAGCATGGGATTCAGTTTCGGAGAAAATGGCGACCAGCACATCCCCTGAATCCACCTCCTTTTTGCCGCAACTCTGGACATGGGCAACAGCCCGCTGCAGTACCCGGTTGAACGCGATGGTCTGAGTCGGATCGGCGCCGGCGGTTTCGGAAATGGTGGGGACTTCTTTTAGGAGAAATGACTCAAGCCGTTGCTTGAGTGACTCCACCGAGCCCCCGCACTCCCTGATGATATAAGTGGTCAGCTCATCGTGAAGAAGCCCGTAGAGCATATGCTCGACGGTGACGAATTCATGATTGTGACTTTTTGCTTCCTTGATTGCTTGGATAAGCGATGCTTCAAGAGTTTTGCTTAACATTATGCTCACATGTCGTTGGTGCTATTCTCGTTCAATGCTGCAGCGCAGCGGATATTCATTCCTTTTTGCCAGTTCATGAACAACGGCGATCTTGGTTTCACAGATTTCACGGGTATAGATCCCGGCCACACCAACGCCGTCATTGTGGACGTTGAGCATGATCTTGGTTGCTTCGTGTCTCGATTTATGAAAGATGTTTTCAAGAACCGAGACGACAAATTCCATCGTGGTGTAGTCATCGTTGTGGAGCAGCACCTTGTAGCGCGGCGGCTCCCTGGTCTCTACCAAATCTTCAGTCAATACGGAGCCCTGAAGATCTCCTTTTTTGTCTCCCATCTCTTGTTCTTAACGTAAATTGATCAATGAGTGCTTACATCTGCTTTGTGTCTGCACATAATAATAATCCCGATTAGCGGGTTTTCAAATGAGCTTCGCCAAGGTTTTAATTCGGGGCCGCAGATGGACGCTGAAGTTTCACCAGGCTGAGCAGCAGTTCTTCAATGACAATACGGCCTGGTACCGGGCTGCCCTTGAGTTTAAACTCGGCCTCCAGGAGCAGGGTCAGCCCTTTTTTCAGGTTTCCCGGCGACTGTTGGGAAGCCTTGTTGAAACCCACATAGAGCGCGTAAGGATGGCCTTTGAGCAGATCGGGCCAGACGCCGGTTTCTTTGAGAGCCGGCAGGTACATGTTCTGGAAATCGTTGCTCGACATCGGTGACCAGAGCGGTTTTTCCCTGGCCTGCAGCGATCTGAAGATCAGCAGTCGGCGCAGATAATTGCGCAGTGAAGCGATGATGGCCAGGGGGTGGACAGCGTCGCTGAGCAGGTGATCGAGCACGATCATGACCCGGGCGGGATTATTGTTTCCCAGCGCTTCGGTGAGCTCAAAAATAGCGTCTTCTCTGGTTCTCCCAACCATTTGATCGACATCATCGCGGCTGATTCTCTGGCGTTCATCCACGTAGAGCGCAATCTTTTCGATTTCCAGAACTGCCCCGACAGGGTGAAAGCCGACCCGTTCGAACAGCGTCTCCAGGGCTTGCGGTTCGATGGTTTTGTTCATTTTGGTCAGCACTGCCTGGACCATCTCCCTGATTACCTCTTTCTGCTGCTGAACCGCTGAGCGGGAGCTGCCCTCGGCGACGGAGCAGTCGATTATTTCCCCATGTTTTTTGATCAGGGTGAAAAGTTTTTTTCTTTTATCCACATGCTCTGCGGTCAGCAGCAGCAAATTTTGCGGTGGAAGTCCCTCTTCGATGGCAGTCATCAGTTTGTCCACCGGATTCTTGGCGTTGGCCGGCCGGTGCTCGACTCCACCGAGCAGTTCATCAGCCCAGCTTAAATTTTGTCCGGGATGTGGGAAACCGAAGAGCTTCGGCCACTGATCTACCGAGATATCACTAAAAACAGTGGGGCTCTGCACGTTCACCGAGCCAAGCTGCAGCAGGCTCGACAGATACCTCTCCGCTGCCCTTGACTTGTCGTTCTCCCTGGCTTTGCAGGCCTTGTCCCAGAGCTGCTCACCGACCTCCCGGCTGTGAAACAAAGTGGTATCCGTGACCCTGTAGACCTGAAGCCCGGGCAGCAGCGTATGACTCAGCAGTCTGGAAAGCAGTCGGGAGCCATCTTCGACGGCACCGTCGAGGCTGTGCACCGCTCCTCCTCCGGCCAGAAGTCGTTCCTCGAGTTGTTCGGCTGCCTGTCGGCAAAGGTAGCGTTCACCGAAGCAGAGGTAAACCTGGCAGCGCTTCCCCTGGGTGATTTTTTCGAGCAGTGCTCCTATCTCGGCGCGTTTGTAAAGTCCCACCGCTTCAGCTCCTGGTATCCATCATCTTGTGGAGGATAGCCGGCAGGGAGCCGGGTTGCAGATAATCACTGCCTCGTCCGTCGGCGAAAATAGGAGTTAGTTTGGCCGAGACTTCATCCCAGCTGAGCCCATTCGAAGAGCTGGCAATGATTTCGAAAAGCCTTTGGTTGTAAGGATCATTGACAATGGCTTTGCCGGTTCCAACGGTGGCAAAAATATCGATGGTGTTGTCAAACAGCATGTTTAATTCAGAGTAAATTCTGATGCCTCCGCAGGATCCGATGCTCAGGAAACGGTTGATATCGGGGATGTTCTCACGTTTAATTTCCCCAGTCTTCAACAATGCCCGCATCGGTTCGAGAAGCTGTTCCTCGCGCCAGTAGCTGTGGCCGCGCTGGGCAAACATTTCCATACCGCTGGTCAGAAACTGTTTGAGAAGCCGGCGCTGGGTTGAACGATCATGGTAGACGGCAACCGCGTGAGTCAGCTCGATCCCGTTTACCGTCTTGTAATATTCGACAATCAGCGGTGCGCTGAGTGACAAACGGTAGAGTGCAGCCGTCTTGCCCTGGGCCATCAGTTGTTTTGCCTGAGCCAGAAGCGGACGGGACTGATCAAGCAGGCTGATTGTTTCAGGAAGCCTGGGCCGGTAGCCGTTGTTGAGCAGATTCCTGGCGTTGGAGAGATAGGAGATGCGGCCATCGTCATCGTCCTGGAATATGGACAAACTGCTCAATCTGCCGTCCGCTTTCCAGCGGGCAAAATCGGTGGCGGTGTATGAACTCAGATCGACGGAGCCGTAACGGTCGATTAGATCAGTGATCAGTCTGCGATCCGTTGCCGACAGGAGCTGCTGGTTTTTTTCATAGTAATACTGAAGAATTACCCGCAACTGAAGTGAGAATGTAGAGTCCGGATCACCAATAGTGGCAACCATCTTCTCGAGCAGATAGGTCCTGGCCTCGGGTTGGAGCTTGTCAAGCAGGGCGGCAAAGGTGGCGGAAAACAGAATCAGGCTCTGTTCGTTCTGGAAAGCCGATTGGGCCATGAGATCGAGAACGGCCCGCTGTTCACCGCTGTCTTCAGGGAAAAAGGCTGTCAGTTTGCCTTTCTGGGCGCAGCTGATGATAAAATCGGAGACATGGATGTTTTCGGGATCGGTTTTCTTGAAAAATAGAAGCAGATCGGCGCTGAATGAGTTGTTGAGGCGAGAGAGCAGAACCGGCACCAGTATATCTCTGAAAGAAGAATCGTAGAGTTCGCTGCCTCGGGAGAGGAGGATATAGGTGTTGGCGGTGGTGAGGTCTCTGGCCGTCTGTTTGCGGGCGTAAGCGGTTGCCTGTTTAAGAGTGTTTATGGCCTGATAAATCTGCTTCTGATCCAGCGCCTCGTTGAGCTTCTGTCGATAATTATCTCTGGCTTCGGGGTGGAGTTTTGAAAAATGATTGAGCACCACCTGCGGCCCGCCTGCAGCCAGGGTGCCCGTACTAATTTCAGAGCCATAGAGATTGGTGACCGCATGCAGGTCATTGATGATGCGGATAAGATAATCGGCGCCTGAATCAAATGAGGCCAGAAGAGTCGAACGCTGACTCGGGGACAACGTATAGAACTTTTTATCTTCCTCGGATTTCGGCAGGTTGAAATAGTTCTGAAGCCAGAAAAGAGCCTGGTCGGGCGTGGTCGTCTCGAGTCCGAACAAACCCTTGCTGTTTATACTGTCGGTGCGATTCAGTCCGGCTATCTGGGGCAGGATCTTCATGATAGTCGGGCTGTCCATACCTTTAATCAACAAACTTTGTTCGGCGCTCGACTGCTGGACGCTGCTCATCGTTTTGAGCAGGCTCAGCGCCTTTTGCACCGCCTCACTGTCGATCCCCTCAATACCAAATAGTGCTTGGGCTGCCCAGCGGCCGTTGTCGTTGAGTCCTAGGGTCTGCTCGACAAGATCGATCATCGTTTCGGCGTCAATGTTTTTTAGTGCGCCCAGCGACGATACCGTTTGCAGGGTGGTGAACTCAAGACCTGAGGTGAGCCCAAGAAGCTGCCAGCTTTTTGTAACCGACGCCCCCTTGAGCCCGGCGAAGGCCTCGAAAAAACGGACCTGATCAAAGCTGAGTGAGGCAAAAACAAGTTTATCGAGAGTCTCGATTGCCTCTTCGGCGTAAATCTCATCCAGGGAGCAGAAGGCTCTCAAGGCCCGCATTTTGGTGTAGGAGAGTGACCGGATGATGTCCTTGTAATAGCGGTAGCGCTCATCATCCATACAATCGACCCCGCGAAACGCTGCCAGGGTAATTTCCAGCGGGCTGTCCAGGGCACTGGCTCCTTGGGCAGGAGCCTTGTCGATTCCGGCAAGAATGAGAAAAATACAGAAACTGCAGAAAATGCGCTTCACGCTGGCTTGTAATCCATTCTAAGGTGTTTCAGGGACAGGATTGGTTCTGGAATAAGGCTATGGTAGCCATCATTGCCCGATAATTCAACCGGGAAAGAATGACGAGCAAGGGACTGCAGTATCAGGGTCGATGCCTGACTGCCACCTCTATGAGCGTCGGGCAGAACTGCCAGCTGCCGCTCAGCGAAGACTTTCGTTGAAGGCCTGCAGTACCTCGTTGCCGGGACACAGCTCTTTTTCGGTCAGCTGATTGAGCGGTGTGTCCGTGGTCTGGTTGATATCGTGAAAATCCTCGCTGTCCGGCTTCAGGTAGAGAATGCCGGTAAGGATATGGTCTTTGATTTTGGCCTCTTCGATTGAGGCAATGGCGTCTTTTTTGTTGGTGAGGACTTCTTTGTCTTCCCGCTTGTGGAGTGTGATGATCGAGCCGTCATGTAAAGGCACCGGTATGGTGGAGCCATGATCGTATTCGGTAAGGATTTCCTGCTGCAGCGGAATAAAGTCGAAGGTGGCGGTGGCTTCCATGTGGTCCCTGACCCAGGAATAGCTTTTGGTCGAGGTCGGGGCATTGTTGAAGGTAACGCAGGGCGAGATGACATCGACAAAGGCCATTCCCTTGTGGCTGATGGCTGCCTTGAGCATCGGCAGCAGTTGTTTTTTGTCGCCCGAAAACCCGCGACCCACAAAGTCGGCACCCATCAGGATGGCCAGTTCACAGAGATCGATCGACTCAAACGAGACCGGCGCCCCTTTCCTGCTTTTCGAACCTTTGTCCGCGGTGGCCGAGTCCTGCCCCTTGGTGAGACCATAGCAGCCGTTATTCATGACCACATAGATCATGTTGAGGTTGCGTCGAACCACATGGGCGAACTGTCCCATACCAATGGAGGCGGTGTCGCCGTCGCCGGATACACCGAGATAGACCAGGTCCTTATTGGCCATATTGGCGCCGGTGGCCACTGAAGGCATACGTCCGTGCACCGAATTGAAGCCGTGCGAACGCCCTAGAAAATAGGCCGGTGTTTTTGATGAACAGCCAATACCGGATAATTTGACCACCTTGTGCGGTTCGATGGACATTTCGAAAAAGGCAGTAATGATGGAGCTGACTATGGAATCGTGACCACAGCCGGCACAAAGGGTTGAGATCGCTCCTTCATAGGCCTTTCGGGTATAGCCCAGTTTGTTTTTCTGAGCATCCGGGTGTCTGAATGTTGGTCTGACGTAACTCATGACCTCTCCTCCTGAACAGCCGAGACCCGGCTGGTAAACGGTTTTCCCTTGGCCAGCAGTGCCGTATGTATCTGGTTAGTAATCATTCTGGCAGTTATCGCCAGGCCATTGAAATTGGTAACCCGTATCATTTTCCCCGGTGCAACCTGACATTCTCCTGCCAGCAGGATCTCCATTTGAGAATCGCGGTTCTGCTCGATGACAAAGACGAGGTCATGCCCGGCGATGAAATCGAAGATTTCCGCCTGAAAGGGAAAGGCTCGGACCCTCATGCTATTGATCGGTATGCCACTCTCTTCCAGCCGGTCCAGAGCCTCAACCGCCGAGGCTGTGGTGGAACCGAAATAGAGAGCTCCGAGTTTTTTGTTTTCGTCACGAATGACGATCTCCGGCATGGGGACCAGCCGCCTGGCCGTTTCCCATTTACTCATCAGCCGGTTCATACCCCGTTCATAGGCCGCACTGCCTTCGGTATAGGCAGCGTATTCGTTGTGGGAAGTACCTCTGGTGGTATAGGCGCCTTTCTCAGGATGGGCACCGGGCAGCGTCCGGTAACAGATGCCGTCTTTATCAATGTCCAGATAGCGGCCCCATTTCTTTTCCAGTTTATCAAGCTCTTCGCCGCTGAGAACCTTGCCCCGGTCATAGCGCCGCTGGTCATCCCAGGAGAAGGGCGCGCAAAGGTGATCGTTCATACCCAGATCGAGGTCGCTCATGACGATGACCGGGGTCTGCAGCCTGTCCGCCAGATCGAAGGCGTCGGCGGTCATTTCGAAACATTCCAGGGGATCGCTGGGAAAGAGCAGCACATTTCTGGTATCGCCGTGGGAGGCATAGGCGCAGGCCAGCAGGTCCGACTGCTGGGTTCTGGTCGGCATACCTGTACTGGGACCGCTGCGCTGCACATTTATCAGGACAACCGGAATTTCAGTAAAGTAGGCAAGACCAAGAAATTCACTCATCAGAGAGATTCCCGGCCCCGAGGTAGCAGTAAAAGCCCTTGCACCGTTCCAGCCTGCCCCGATGCCAATGCCGATGGCGGCCAGTTCGTCCTCGGCCTGAATGGCGGCGTAATATTTCTTGCCGGTTTCGGGGTCAATGCGATAGCGGCTGGCAAAACGCTCGAATGCTTCTACCACAGAGGTAGATGGCGTGATTGGATACCAGCCGACCACGGTGGCGCCGGCGAACAGGGCACCTAAAGCGGCGCCGCTGTTGCCGTCGATGAGGATTCTGTCGCCCACCGCAGCGGACGGCTTGATGGACAGGGCGCAGGCATCCGAGTGGTGCTTCTCGGCATACTCATAGCCGATCTCCAGGGCCCTGATATTTGGTTCAGCGAGCTTGGGTTTTTTGGCAAACTGTTTTGTTATCGAGTCGCTGACCGGTCCAAGGCCGATATCAAGGAGGTAGGCTATGGCCCCGATATAGATGATATTTTTCATCAACTGCCGCATACGGTTGTCGCTGAACTCGTCGTTGCAGAGCTGGGTCAGCGGGATGTCGATGACGGTGATGTCATCCCGGTCGAAGCCGGGCGGCAGGTCCCTGGAGGAGTCATAGAGGAAATAACCGCCGGGCAGCACCATGTCGTAGTCGTCACGCAGGGTCTGACCGTTTACCGCGATGATAAAGTCGGCCCCGCCCCGTCTGCCCAGATAACCCTTGTCGCTGATCCTCACCTCGTACCAGGTGGGCAACCCCTGGATGTTTGATGGGAAGACATTTTTCGGGCTCACCGGCACCCCGAGCCGGTAGACGACTTTGGCAAAAAGGTTGTTGGCGCTGGCAGAGCCCGAGCCGTTGACATTGGCAAAGCGGACAACAAAGTCGTTGGTTCGTTCGATACGTTTCATCGGTCACCGGCCTTTGCAGATTTATAGACATATTTGATCATTTCCCAGGCTGCGGTCGGGCAGCGTTCAGCGCACATGCCGCAATGCAGGCAGACATCCTCATCTTTGATCATCACCCGCCCCGTGGACAGGATATCCGAGACATAGAGGGACTGCTCTTTGTTCGTTGCCGGGACGAGCAGCCGTTCACGCAGTTCTTCCTCCTCTGCATTCTCGATGAAATTGATGCAGCTGGTCGGACAGGCGTCGACGCAGGCATCGCATTCGATGCAGAGACCTCCGTCGAATACTGTCTGGACATCACAGTTCAGACATCGTTTGGCTTCAACCTTACCGCTCTCCTGAGCGAAGCCCAGTTCAACCTCGACAAGCCGGTCACGCAGCGATTTGGCCTTGTCGACCATTGGTACCAGCTGACGTTGATCCTCGGTTACATGGCTGTCGTAGAGCCAGTCGTGAAAACCGAGTTTCTGGCCGGCAAGGGTGACCTCCGGTTCGGGTCTGTTGTGCAGGTCTTCCCCCCGGCAGAGAAGATCTATGGAAATAGCCGCCTCATGTCCATGGGCGACGGCAATGATGATGTTGCCAGGACCAAAAGCCGAGTCGCCACCGAAAAAGACGTTTGGCACCGAAGACTGCAGAGTAACCGGATCCAGTTCAGGCAGTCCGTAATCGTTGAAGGCGATGTTCGACTCCGGCTCGATGAACGGAAAGGCGTTCTGTTGACCTATGGCCAGAAGCACTTCCTCGCATTCAAGAATCACGGGCTCCTCACCGGTGGGGACCAGTTTTCTTTTACCCTGTTCGTCATACACCGGTGTTACCTTCTCGAAACTCATGCCGGTCAAACGGTCGTCTTCAATAATGAATTCCAGTGGGGTCAGATTTTCCAAAATCGGGATATCTTCATGAAGGGCGTCCTCGATTTCCCATTCGGAGGCTTTCATTTCACTGCGGGGACTGCGGACAATTACTTTGACGTCTTCCCCGCCCAGTCGCCGGGCGGTGCGACAGCAGTCCATGGCGGTATTGCCGCCACCCAGCACCAGTACCCGTTTGCCGACCTTCTCGACGTGGTCGAATACCACAGCCGCAAGCCAGTCGATACCGACGTGGATGAATTTGTCCCCTTCTTCCCGGCCTGGCAGATTGGGCAGGTCGCGTCCGCGGGGTGCTCCGGAGCCGACGAACACCGCATCGTAATCCTTGTCCAGGATTTCCTTGAGGCTCGATATGTAGGTGTTGAAATGTCTGGTAATACCCCCCATTTCGAGGATACAGTCAATTTCCTCGTTCAGCACCTTCTCGGGCAACCTGAAGGAGGGAATCTGGCTTCTTATGAATCCTCCGGCCCGGGGCTGATCGTCAAAAAGGTCTAGTTCATAGCCCAGAAGAGAAAGATCCCGGGCCACCGTGAGTGAGGCGGGACCTCCTCCGATCAAGGCGATTTTCTTACCATTTTTTTTCTCTGGGGCCTTGGGAAGCAAGGCCGATACGTCCTCACGATTGTCTGCAGCGACCCTCTTGAGGCGGCAGATAGCAACCGGTTTATCCTCAACTCTGCCGCGCCTGCAGGCAGGTTCGCAGGGTCGGTCGCAGACTCTGCCCAGAATCCCGGGGAAGACATTGGAGACCCAGTTGATCATGTAGGCCTCGGTGAATTGTTCATGGAGAATAAGCCTGATGTATTCGGGCACCGGTGTGTGGGCCGGGCAGGCATATTGGCAGTCTACAACTTTGTGAAAATACTCTGGGTTTTTGATGTCAGTCGGCTTCAAGGATCCGCTCTCAGAAAGTGGTGGTGGAAAAGGGCAACAGACGTGTTCTTATTAGCAAAGTGTCAAATAAATGCCAAGTTTATTCGGAGTATCAGAAGGTTAGACAGTAACAACGATAATCATTATCAACCCTATAAAAATAATGCCTGCGGGCTGAAAAGCAAGCTATATTTACAAATATGTAAAAATGAAATTTATTTGTATTCTAACAAGTTAGCAATGGTCGGGCGGGTGCTGCGAGAGATTTCTGCATTCCCCCGCAGCAGGATCGGAAAATTATTCGGGAACTATCCTTACGGCGCCAAGATCGGCGGATGATGCCAGCAGCGCGTATGCTTTGAGCGCGGTAGAGATCTTGCGGGGCCGAGGCGGCGGTTTGAAGGCCTGGACGCCTCGTTTTTCTTCTTCGGCCCTTCTGGATTGCAGCTCGTCGTCGCTGATCAGCACATCGATGGACCGGCGTGGAATATCAATTTTTATAGTATCGCCGTCTCTGACCAGACCGATTGCTCCGCCCGCCGCAGCTTCCGGACTGACATGGCCGATCGACAGACCGGAGGTGCCTCCGGAGAACCTGCCGTCGGTCACCAGGGCACAGTCCTTACCGAGATGCATCGATTTCAGGTAGGAAGTAGGGTAGAGCATTTCCTGCATGCCTGGGCCACCGCGCGGTCCCTCGTAGCGAATGACGACCACATCACCGGCGCTAATTCTACCTTCAAGTATTGCCTCACAGGCATCTTCCTGGGAATCGCAGACACGGGCGGTACCGCTGAAAACCAGGATGCTTTCATCAACTCCCGCCGTTTTGACGATACAGCCATTTTCGGCAATATTACCGGACAATACGGCTAGACCGCCATCTTTGGAGTAGGCATGTTCGAGTGACCGGATACAGCCATTTTGGCGATCGACATCAGCTTCTTTATAGCGGTTCTTCTGCGATCCCATTACCAGGTTCCGGCCACTGGCACCCGGGGCACTCAAATACAGTTCTTTGGCTTCGGTGATAGCAGAAAATGAAGTTATATCATAATCTTGCAGAACGGCCTCAAGGGTGGGACTGTCCACTCTGCTCACCGAGGTGTCGATCAGCCCGGCCCGATCCAGTTCCGCCATGATCCCCATGATGCCGCCGGCTCGGTTTACATCTTCTACGTGATAAGATGATGAGGGGGAGACTTTGCACAGATTGGGAATTTTCCTCGACAGGGCATCGATGTCCTTCATGGTGAAGTCGACCTTCGCTTCATGGGCGATGGCCAGTAGATGGAGAACCGTATTGGTCGAGCCGCCCATGGCGATATCGAGCGACATGGCATTAATGAATGCGGCTTTGGAGCCGATTGAGCGGGGCAGCACAGAATCGTCTTCGTTACCGTAATAGGCTTCCGCCATTTCAACGATCCTTTCGGCCGCTTTCTCAAAAAGGCCGATTCGGTTGGCATGGGTGGCCACCACCGTGCCATTGCCTGGCAGGGCCAGCCCCAGGGCTTCGTTGAGACAGTTCATGGAGTTGGCGGTGAACATACCGGAGCAGGAGCCGCAGGTCGGGCAGGCGCAGCGCTCGATCAATTCGATGTCGCTATCGGAGATGGTCTGGTCGGCGGCCATGATCATGGCGTCGATCAAATCGTATTTTTTGTCGCCGTCGACACCGGCTTCCATCGGGCCCCCGGAGACAAATATGGCCGGCATGTTGAGCCGCATGGCGGCCATCAACATGCCGGGTGTGATCTTGTCGCAATTGGAGATGCAGATCATTGCGTCAACGGTGTGGGCATTGCACATGTACTCAACGCTGTCGGCAATCAGGTCACGTGAAGGCAGCGAATAGAGCATGCCGTCATGTCCCATGGCGATCCCGTCATCGATAGCGATGGTGTTGAATTCGGCGGCGAAACAGCCTTTGTCAGCGATTATTTTCTTGAGCTGCTGGCCTATTTGATGCAGGTGCATATGCCCCGGAACAAACTGGGTGAAGGAATTGACGATTCCAATGACCGGCCTGTCCATGTGCTCTTCTCGCATACCGTTGGCCCGCCAGAGACTGCGGGCCCCGGCCATTCTTCTGCCCTGGGTTGTGGTGGCACTGCGCAGGGTGATAGCCATATTTGTTCCTCACTTAAAGAAAATCCGCCCCCGATATGCGTCGGAATGAGCGGAAAATGTTAGAAAAAACTGTACTTTTTCAAAAATCTATTACAGTATACAATGAAACAGAAGAGTATTGCACAATTTTTCAGGAGGTTGGTATGAAAAAGACGGAGATTGATTATTGGATCACCGCAATGCTGGATTCCCACCCCAATGTTTCTGATTTAAATATCACGGTTGGCAAGACTCTGCAGGTAGAATCGGCGGGCGTACTGAAGGAGGTCGAGGTTGAGCCTCCAATCAGGGAGTTGACGTCGTTTCAGTCTGAAACCTTTGCCCTGAACCTGATAGGCAACAACAAGCGGTTGCTCAATGATCTGGTCGCCAATGGCTCCTGCGACCTATCTTACGCATTCAGTGAAGAGGCCCGTTTCAGGGTCAATATATTTACGACCAAAGGATACATCACCACGGTCATGCGTAAGCTGGAGACCGCGGTGCCTTCCATTGAAAGCATGAACTTTCCTTCAGCCTTCGCAAAAATGGCGAATGAACTCAACGGTATCATAATTTTCACCGGTGCCACCGGAACAGGTAAAACGACCTCGCTGGCGGCCCTGCTGAACCGGATCAATCAGGAGCGGGCGGTGCATGTGGTCACACTTGAAGACCCTATCGAGTATATGCACACCCACAACAAGGCCACCTTCAACCAGCGCGAGCTGGGGCACGATTTCTCGACCTATCCGATGGGCATGCGGGCGGCTCTCAGGCAGGCACCGAAGGTTATTCTGGTCGGCGAGATGCGTGACAGGGAAACCATGGAGATCGGGCTGACCGCTGCTGAGACCGGTCACCTGGTTTTATCCACCTTGCATACCATTGACGCCGGTCAGGCCATTAACCGGTGTCTGGGTATGTTTGAGCAGGAGGAGCAACCTCAGATTCGTCACCGGCTGTCCGATACCATACGCTGGGTAGTCAGCCAGCGGTTGCTACCGCGCATCGGCGGTGGCCGGATTGCTGCCATGGAGATACTCTGTACCAGTCTCCGGGTAAGAGATCTGATTCTCAACGGTGAAACCGAAGACAAGACTTTTTACGAGGTCATCAAAGCAGGATCGGCGCTGGAGATGAGAACCTTCGACCAGCACATACTCGAGTTGTTCAGCCACGGCCTGATCACCGAAGAAACGGCAGTAAGGTATTGTTCCTACCGCAATGAAATTTTCCGTGGTATCGATCAGATCAAGGCAGCCCGCGGCGAGGCAACCTCGAGCCTCAGAGACCTGGCCATGGAAGACGAGGAAGATAAGTCGTTTGGATATTAACCAGTGATTGGTGATTTCCAGGGGTAACGACAGAGCCAGCAATTGAACCCAGCAGATTAGCACAAGAGAGACGGTTATGAAGATCACATGTAGCGCTTGCGGTAAATCCCATAAATCCAATGCCAAACTGGAAGCGAGCCTGGAAAAACTTCAACCGGGTCAGAAAGTCCGTCTTAAATGCAGTCAATGCGGGGAGCCCATAGCTCTCAGCAGGGCAGACCTGCAGGGCGGCGGATCAAGCAACATCAGTCCGCCCACACCCCCCGATACCAGCTGGTTGAAAGAGGGGATCTTCGATGACGATGAAGTTGTATCAGATATTCCCCAGGCGCTGATCCTGACTAAGCCGGGAGAGACCAGGGACAAAATGAGCAGCGCCCTTTCCGGTTTGGGATATCGGACGGAAACAGCCGAACAGACCGGCGACGTGATCACCCAGATGCAGTTCAACAATTACACCTGTGTGGTACTCGACACCGAATGTGTTCAGGGGAGTTTTGAGGACGATCCGCTGCATCGCTTCATGTGCTTTATGGAGATGGCACGCCGGCGCTATATTCTCTACGTCCTCGTGGGGCCTGAATTCAAGACGTTTTACAACTTGCAAGCCCTGAGCTACTCCGCCAATCTGGTGGTCAACTCCAGTGACATCCCCTATTTCGGAGTGATATTGAGAAAGGCAATCCCGGAATATGAACATCTGTTTGGCCCCTATATGGATGAACTGAAAATACAGGGGAAATAACTGCTCTCAATCAGCTCTACCGGCTGGCCGCCGGTGATTTCAGCGGCTGGCCGGTATCGATAATCCTCCTGTCAGCCAGCTAACTTAACCTCATGAAGCGTTTTCTCCCTGTTGTCCTCCTCGCCCTCCTGGGACTGCCCCTTATCGGCTTCTTGCTCTCAGGCCCTACCCCCCCTATCAGCAAAGCCGACCAGCAGGCGTATCCGTCTGTTCAGGGGGAGGGAAGTGGGAAACCCGCAGCTGAGGTTCCGCCAATTTTCAGGACGGTGTCAGCCGCTGAAGCTGCTGACCTGGTCAAAACTAAAGAAAATCTGCAGATAATTGATGTCAGGACGCCCCAGGAACGAAAACAAGTTCGTATCGCTGACAGCACACTGGTACCGGTGGGTGATGTGATCCGAGGGGTTTTCGAAGCCGATCCCGAACAACCGCTGATGCTGATCTGTGCCGTTGGTGGCCGCAGCTATGTGGCCGGAAAAGTAATGTTCGCCAGAGGGTACCGCGAAATCTACAACCTCGACGGGGGCATCGAATCATGGCGGCGTGCCGGCTTTCCCCTTGAGAGCGGTCCGGAAAAGCCCCCTCGCTAGTCTTATCCTTCTGTAATTTCAACAGAAAATACAGTTTATACGAAATCTGTTCAAGTCCGTTGTCGTCGCTGGTCAAAGTTTAATAAAACCTTGTCCCTCCATCGTTTTCATGGTATAGGATGAAATTCTTCTGTTGGGCTTGCCATCTGAAGCCTGGAGTGCAGCCCAGCAGTTTTTTGGCGTCTGTTGCAGAACAGACAGAGATCAATAAAAAAACCTTGCGGGATATACCCGCGCAACGAGTAAACCAATGACTGAAGAAACCAACCAATCAAACCAAACAGAGAACAATGAAGAGCTCAGCTTTGCCGAGCTTTTCGAGATGGAAGAAAACAACCGGGTCGTCGAAGTCGGCAATGTCGCTATGGGAACAATTATCGGCGAACATGACGACTGTTATCTTGTGGACGTCGGGGACAAAGCCGAGAGCTACATTCCCAAATCCGAGTTTCGTCTGGACGATGCTGAAGAGATCAAGGTGGGAGCTACCATCGAGGTGTTCGTCGAGCGGCGTAAGGACGAAGGCGGTCTGCTTCTGTCTCGTGAAAAGGCCATTGCCATCAAAGTCTGGGAAGACATTGCCAGAATTCAGGAAGCTGACGGTACCATCCAGGGTAATATTGAGAGCCGGGTCAAAGGCGGTATGTCCGTGGATATCGGTGTGCCTGCCTTCCTGCCTTATTCCCAGATCGATTTGCGGCCGGTAAAGGATCTCGACGGTCTGATTGGTCAAGTATATGATTTCAAAATTCTCAAATTCAATCGCAAGCGCAACAATGTGGTTATTTCCCGCCGGGCAATTCTCGAGGAAGAACGCAACGCGTTGCGTGAAGAGATGCGCTCCCGTCTGGAGGAAGGCCAGATTATCAGCGGTTCCATTACCAACATCACCGACTACGGCCTGTTCATCGATATGGGCGGTATGGATGGTCTCTGTCACATCACCGACCTCAGTTGGGGAAGGGTTTCCCATCCGGCCAAGCTTTACAAGGTGGGCCAGGAGGTGGAAGTCAAGGTACTCAAGTACGACCGTGACAACGATCGGGTCAGCCTGGGTATCAAGCAGCTGCGCGACGATCCCTGGGCCACCGTCAGCGATCGCTATCCGCTGGGTGAGAAAGCGGTGGGCAAAGTTGTCTCAATTACCGATTATGGTGTGTTTGTCGAGCTCGAGGAAGGGGTCGAAGGACTTATTCATGTCTCCGAAATGACCTGGTCAAAAAAACCGAGGCATCCGTCCAAGATCGTCGCGGTTGGAGACACCATCGAGATTATGGTGCTCAACATCGAGCCGGAGACCAAGCGCATTTCTCTGGGAATGAAGCAGCTTCAGCCAAATCCCTGGGATATGGTCATCGAGAGCTATCCGGTTGGGGCGATCATCGAAGGCAAGATCAAAAACATCACTGATTTCGGTGTATTCATAGGTATAGAAGAAGGTATTGACGGGCTGATCCATGTCTCTGATCTGTCCTGGACCGAACGCATCAAGCATCCGGCCGAGAAATATGCCAAAGGCGACACGATTCAGGCTGTCGTTTTGAAGATCGACAAAGAGAACGAACGTTTCTCCCTGGGCGTCAAACAGCTTACCCCGGATCCGTGGCAGACTGCCTACAACAATTATCCATCTGGCACCGTGGTCGAGGGTCAAATCACCAATGTTACCGATTTCGGCGTCTTTGTGAAACTCGAGGAAGGCATCGAAGGTCTGGTTCACGTTTCAGAAATTCCCAAGGATAAGGTCAAGAATCCGGAAGAGCATTACAACGTCGGTGATACCCTCAAGGCTATCGTCATAAATGTGTCAGCCAAGGACAGGAAAATCGGTCTGTCGGTGAAAACACTTGAAGACGAAGGTGAAGCCGAGGCAGTAGAGAAGATCAAGAAAGCGGAAGCAGAAATCGCCGAGGCTGCGCCAGCAACCTTTGGTGATCTGCTCAAGGCCGCCGCCGAGGGGGGGCCTAAGACCGAAGAGTAGGGCAGCCGCCCAATGGTGACAAAAGGTTGTTTCGCCTTACTGCGGAGCAACCTTTTTTTGTATCTTATTTCAAAAGTTTAGGAAGTCAATGTCCATGTTAAAGAAAGAACTGGTTGATAAAATCAGCGACAATCTTGCCCTCCATAAGCAGGATGTCAATGTCGCAGTAGATATAATTCTTGAGTCGATGGCTGAAGCACTTGCCGAGGGCAGAAGGGTCGAGCTGAGAGGGTTTGGCAGTTTTTCGACGAGGAACCGAAAGGCCCGTCAGACGAAAAATCCCCGAACTGGTGTGATGATGGATATCGGTGAGCGGAAAACGATCCACTTCACCATGAGTAAATCACTGAAAGAGGCACTCATTAACGGAAAGGGCTGACATCGCCTTTTCCTTCCCTGAGTATTTCCGGGCGGTCTCCAGTCAGATCGATGAGCGACGAGGGATCCGGATACACCGGCCCTCCGTCGATGATTAGATCGACGTGATTGTTGAGAAGCATTTCGATCTCGAATGCCTGGGTGGGCGGCGCCGTATAGTCATCAACAGGGATACTGGTGTTGATGATCGGTGAGTTCAGCTCTTCCAGCAGCGACTGGCAGATGACATGTTCCGGGACTCTGATACCGACCGTTTTCTGTTTGGTAGTCATTACTTTGGGAACGAGCTTGGTACCGGGCAGAACGAAGGTATAGGGGCCGGGCAGATTTTTTTTCAACAAACGATAGGCCGTGTTCGATACATGGGCATATTGACTGATGTTCTTCAAATCGTAACACATGAATGAAAACGGTTTGTTGGGCGGCCGTTTTTTCAATCTGGTCATCCTTTTGATAGCCTTCGGATTGAAAATATCACAGCCTATACCGTATCCGGTGTCAGTCGGATAACAGATAACGGCACCCTGCTTAATTCGCTCGACCACCCTGCGGATCAGTCGGACCTGAGGATTATACGGATTAATTTCTAGGATCATGAGGGCTTGTCAGATTCGGGTCGCCTGTTGCTGATCAGCTGTTGTAGTGCGGGCAGACTCAGAGAATCTAAAATGCTGGAATATTTTGCGGTAGATATTTAAACTAAGACCCTGTTTCTCGGAAAAATATCCGATAATTTCTAATTTATTCAGTGGTTTGCAACATGTTCCCGGTAAAAGGAGTTACCTATGTTACCAGATAAGATTGAAATGGCACTAACTTTTGATGATCTGCTGCTTAAACCGTCGGCCTCAAAGGTGCTGCCCAATGAGGTTTCCCTTCAAACCCGGCTGACCGACAAGATCAGCTTGAATACCCCGTTGATCAGTGCTGCCATGGATACGGTAACCGAGTCGGCTGCGGCGATAACCATGGCCAGGGAAGGCGGAATCGGTATCGTTCACAAGAATATGGGCCTTGATCAACAGGTGCTCGAGGTCGAACGGGTGAAGAAATCGGAATCGGGGATGATCATCGATCCCATCGTCGTCAGGCAGGATCAATCGGTGGCTGAAGTACAGGAAATCATGGCCCATTACAAGATCTCAGGGCTGCCGGTTCTTGATCAGGGGAAACTGGTCGGCATCGTTACCAATCGTGATCTGCGCTTTGTCTCCGACAACGACCTGCGGGTGGCGGATGTGATGACCAGCAAGAATCTGGTCACCGCCAAGGTCGGCATCGATCTGGAACATTCCAAGGCACTGCTTCACGAGCACCGTATCGAAAAGCTGCTGGTGGTCGATGATGACGGTGCTCTCCAGGGGCTGATCACCATCAAGGACCTGGAAAAGATCAAGAAATATCCCCACGCCGCCAAGGACGAGTTTGGTCGGCTGCTGGTCGGCGCCGCCATCGGTGTGAGCGAGGAGGTCGAAGAGCATACGGCAAGACTGGTCAGTGCGGGTGTCGATGTGGTGGTTCTCGATTCCGCCCATGGCCACTCCGCCGGCGTGATCAGATCCATAGAAATGGTGCGGGGAGCGTTCCCCGATCTGCAAATCGTGGCGGGCAACATTGCCACGGCAGAAGCTGCCGAGGATCTGATTAAAGCCGGAGTGAATGCGATCAAGGTGGGAGTGGGTCCGGGATCGATATGTACCACCAGAATTGTTGCCGGGGTCGGCGTACCTCAGATCACCGCTCTGCGCGATTGCGTCAGGGTGAGCAGCAAGTATGATATACCGGTGATCGCCGACGGTGGGATCAAGCATTCCGGCGACCTGGCCAAAGCAATAGGTGTCGGCGCCTCGACGATTATGATAGGCAGTCTCTTTGCCGGGACTGATGAAACCCCGGGCGAGACCTTTCTCTACCAGGGGCGGACCTACAAAGGATACCGCGGCATGGGTTCACTCGGAGCCATGTCGCAGGGCTCATCGGACCGCTACTTCCAGGCCGAGACCAGCGCCACCTCGAAACTGGTGCCCGAGGGAATCGAGGGCAAAGTGCCTTATCGAGGCCCGCTGGCAAATGTGATTTATCAGCTTCTTGGCGGACTTCGTTCCGGTATGGGCTATGTTGGTGCGGCCACCATCGAAGAACTGCAGCACAGGGCTCAGTTTGTCCGCATTTCAGCGGCAGGGCTTCGGGAGTCCCACGTACATGACGTAATCATCACCAAAGAGGCGCCCAACTATCGGATGGCCTGAGCAAAGCTACCGGGTGAATAACTCAAAACGCTAACTTGAGAACAGAGAGATTATGAAAATCGGCGAGATGATCCTCATTTTGGATTTCGGTTCCCAGACCACCCAGCTCATTGCCCGGAGGATCAGGGAACAAAAGGTCTACTGCGAGATTCATCCCTATTCGATCCCGCTCGACAAAATCAAGGAAATGAAGCCGGCTGGAATCGTAATGTCTGGTGGTCCCTGTTCGGTATACGATAGTGGAGCCCCCCACTCAGATCCGGCTATTTTGGATCTTTCAATTCCCCTTCTGGGCATCTGCTATGGCGCTCAGCTGATGATTCTGCAGAGCGGCGGGCAGGTTGAAAAAGCGCAAAATCGTGAATTCGGCAAAGCCGAACTGCAGATACTCAGCACCGACGGGCTCTTTGCCGGTCTTGAAACCGGTGAGGTCCATCATCAGGTGTGGATGAGCCATGGCGACCGGGTGGAGGTGGTACCCGATGGTTTCGAAGCCAGCGCCGTGAGTGGTCACAGCCCGTTTGCAGCTCTTCGTCACCAGCAGAAACCGATGGTGGCGGTACAGTTCCATCCCGAAGTTGCCCACACGCTGATTGGGGTCGATGTGCTGCGCAATTTCATCTTCGGTTTCTGTGGCTGCAAGCCTGACTGGACCATGCACTCATTCATCGAAACGCAGGTCTCCCTTATTCGTGACCAGGTCGGAGATAAACAGATAATCTGCGCACTGTCCGGGGGGGTCGATTCTTCGGTAACCGCGGCGATCGTGCACCGGGCCGTCGGCGATCAACTCACCTGCATTTATGTCAACAACGGTTTGATGAGAACCGGCGAGTCGGAGGCAATTCTCAGGTTTTTCAGAGAAAAAAGCAAACTCAATGTTATCGATGTTGACGCCACCGATTTTTTTCTCTCAGAGTTGGACGGAGTCGTCGATCCGGAGATAAAGAGAAAAAGGATCGGTCTGGGATTCATTAAAATTTTCGAAGAGGAAGCGGCCAAGATCGGTAATGTCAGTTATCTGGCCCAGGGAACCCTCTACCCGGATGTGATTGAGTCGGTTTCTTTTCGCGGGGAAGCGCCCATCAAGTCCCATCATAATGTGGGCGGGCTGCCCGAAGTTATGAAGCTCGATCTCATCGAACCGCTGCGCGAGCTGTTTAAGGATGAAGTCAGGGAACTCGGTCTTGAGCTGGGTCTGCCGGCTGAGGCCATCCACCGGCAGCCGTTTCCTGGTCCCGGGCTGGGTATAAGGATTATGGGGGGAGTCGATCGGGAACGCCTCGACATACTGCGCAAGGCCGATGTCATCGTTCTCGACGAAATGAAAAAGAACGGCTGGTATCGCAAAGTGTGGCAATCTTTCGCGGTGCTGCTGCCGATTCAGACCGTGGGCGTCATGGGGGATGGGCGAACCTATGAGCATGTGATCGCCATTCGCTGCGTCGACTCGAGAGATGCGATGACTGCCGACTGGTCGAAAGTTCCATACGAGATACTGGGCACAATTTCGACCCGAATCATCAATGAGGTGCGCGGCGTTAACCGGGTTGTCTACGACATTTCTTCCAAGCCTCCGGCCACCATCGAGTGGGAGTAGCAATGCTGAAAACCGGGATTTATGTCGATGCCGAAAATGTCAGGCTGTGCGGTGGCTATGGGATGCGCTATGATATCCTGGTGGAATTGGCAAACGTTGGTAATTCAACCTTGCTCAGGGCCAACTCGTATCTGGCCGAGGATCGGACCAGGACCAGAGAAGACGACGAATACCGGCTTAAACTCTACCACTATCACGATATCGTCAGGCAATGCGGCTTCAAGATCATCAAGAAATATGTCAAACGCTTTGTAGATGACGAAGGAGTTGTAACCACCAAGGCCAATGCCGATATGGATTTGGCCATAGATGCACTGCAGCAGGCCAGAAACCTTGATCGCCTTATCCTGCTTACCGGCGACGGCGATTTTATCCGGCTGGTAATCGCCCTGCAGAATATGGGCTGCAGGGTTGAAGTGATCGGCTTTAACAATGTCAGTCAGGATCTGAAGGAGGCAGCCGACAGCTATATCTCCGGATTTCTCATTCCCGGACTGCTGCCGGTATCGTCGGAAGGTTCCCGGCGGCAGAGAGGTACTCCCGCCAATTACAATCAGGACAGAGGGTTCGGATTCATGCGCTATTATGTCCTCACAGAAGACGGACTGCGCAACGAAACGGTTTTTTTCCACTGCTCCAAATCCAATGTTGCCAACGATGTGGTATTTCTCGATTCAGGTAATATATTTGAGTTTGACATCGTCCAGAATCCGGAAAACAACAACCGGACTGAAGCGGTAGACATCACTTTGCTCGACACGTGAGCAAAATCTGATCCGACAATTAGAGAAATGGAGGAAGGGAAATGAATATGGAAAACCTGCTGGCCAATGGTCTTATCGTGGGGTGGGCCGTGAAAGTTGTGGCCGCACTGGCCATACTGGTAATCGGGAACTGGCTGGCCAAAAAGATTGCGGCAATCTTCGTCAAGATGATGGACCGTAATGAAGTTGACATTACCTTAACTAAATTCCTGAAAAATATAATTTACTACGCCCTGTTGACCGCGGTCGTCATTGCCGCTGCCGGGCAGCTCGGTATCAATACCACTTCCTTTCTGACTGTCGTGGGTGCCGCCGGTCTGGCCATTGGTCTGGCCCTGAAGGATTCGCTGGCCAATTTCTCGGCTGGGGTCATGCTGATTCTGTTCAGGCCTTTTAAGGTGGGAGATGTGATTAATGTGGCCGGCGAAACCGGCTCGGTGGAAGAGATCACGATTTTCAATACGGTGATGAATACCGCAGACAATCAGAAAAAGATTATTCCCAATGGAATAGTGGCCAGCGGGACGATTACCAACATCACTGCCAATGACACCAGGCGTATCGATATGGTGTTCGGCATTGGCTATGACGATGATATCAAGGCTGCTGAACGGCTGCTTATCGACCTGGTCAAGGCGGAGCCCAACGTTTTGACCGATCCGGAGCCGACCGTTGCCGTGGCCGAACTGGCCGATTCCTCGGTTAACTTTGTGGTCCGACCCTGGGTAAAGACGGATGATTATTGGGGTGTGAAGTTCTCCCTGACCGAAAAAATCAAGCTGGCCTTCGATGAGGCCGGTATCTCCATTCCCTTTCCGCAGCAGGATGTACACATGCACCAAGTGGTTCAGAATGGGGAAGCGGACGCCGCCTAACCGGCCCTGGGCGTGGAATGTTTGGCAGATGTCGAGGGCCGGTGCGCCAGGCCGGCCCTTAACCAATTCCCTGTTTTCCGATTGCCTAGGGACCTCTCATGGATGACGGAGCCGCTGGCCACAAGCCTCTGAACCAGTCCCGACTTTCTGAGATTACCAGTTCATTCCTGGCTGCTCCGGATAAGGTTGTCTCCTCCGAACCACTTGGCGTGGGCAATATCAACGATACTTACCTGGTTAGCTTCAGAGAGCGTCCTCCCCTGGTGGTTCAGCGCCTCAATGCGGCAGTGTTTCCTGATCCGCGCTGCGTTGCTGATAACGTTGCCATGGTTACCGCGTATCTGAGAACCCGCCTCAGATCCACTGCAATTCGAGGCGAGTCCTGCAGGTTTCCTGAAGCCCTCGAGACAGCAGAAGGAGTGAGCTGGTTTGAAGACCAGAGCGGAGAGATCTGGCGTTGCCTCACCTATATTGACAATGCGGTTTCCTATCCCGCGGTAGTGAGGATCGAGCAATCTTCTGAAGCGGGCAGGTTACTCGGCTGTTTTCATGCCCTTCTCGAAGATTTTGACGCTTCGCTGTTGTGCGAACCGCTGCCCGGATTTCATGATCTGGGCGCCTACAAAAGATCATACCTGCACTCTATTGCCAGCCACAGACGAGCACTGACGTCTGAGTTCCACTATTGTCAGCGGATGATCGAGGATCGGCTGGAAAGCCGTTCTCTCGATGAGCGGGCCAGAGAAGAAGGGGTTTTTCCGCGGGTCATCCACGGTGATCCGAAATGTGACAATTTTCTTTTCGATGTTTCGACCAACAGGGCGGTATCGCTCATTGACCTGGATACTACTTCCAATGGTTTGCTTGCCGTTGACCTGGGAGACTGTTTACGCTCATTCTGTAATCCTACCGGTGAAAAAGGTTCCTCGGATATTCTCTTTGACAGTCAGATTTGTGATCGATTGCTGAACGGCTATCTAGAAGGCTTTGCACTGAATCAGGCCGAAAGATATCTGATCTATCATGGAGTGCGGCTGCTTACTTTTGAGCTTGGCCTGAGATTTTTCACCGATCATCTAAACGATGACAGCTATTTTAAGGTTGCCCGGGAAGGGGAAAATCTGCATAGAGCCTGGGTCCAGTTCAAGCTCCTGGAGAGCATTGAACAGCAGCGTCCGGCGATAGAGCGAGCCGCCGGGGTAAGCTATACATGACGACATAAGTCCAATCCATTCCCTCATGCTGCGTTGCTCCCTGTGGTGCCTGCTCACAGCGCTACCAGGCTGCTCCGCCGGCTCCTCGCTCGTGCCTTGCCTGAGAGGGCGTCTTGAACTTATGTCGTTATGTATAACTCTCAGGACTGCTGCAGTTTTACCGTTTTCAGGTAGCGGTTTATGGATTCATCAAGCTGGGGATGAGTAGTTGAGAATTCGAGTCCGACCTGAATCCCCCGTTCGTCTTTCTTGAAATTTTTGACAATCCCCACCAACTCAAGCTGCTCGTCTATTTCAGGCAGCGCACAGCTCAACCAGAGGCGCTGGGCGATGTCAATCTCCGGCAGCTTTTCGTTCTCTTGCTGAGGGACTTTGAGAAGGGCACCGCTGCTGCTTATATCCTTGAACAGACCTTTGAAAACAGCTCCATCCTCGGTTTTCAGCGAGCAGGGGAAAGAGGCCGCAGCTCTTTCGGCCTTGCGGATGTCATGGAAGTGGATTACCGAGGGATAGTCGAGGAAGATAAGGTGCCGAGGGGTGTTGAGTACCCGGGAGACCCGCGCCCTGAAGAGAAATAACTTCTCCATGTGAGTGAATTTGACGACGATCACCTGTCCCACTATGACGTCGGTATCGGTGACGATAAAATGCGATGGTGTGGTAATTATTAGTAAATGATCGGGAATCATGCCCACCAGCAGCGATTCAAGTTCCCCTTCTATCGAATCGAA
Organism: uncultured delta proteobacterium; assembly: GCA_963759125.1. Taxonomy (GTDB): domain Bacteria; phylum Desulfobacterota; class Desulfobulbia; order Desulfobulbales; family Desulfocapsaceae; genus JABDQA01. The sequence goes on along the minus strand of CAVWXN010000005.1, from coordinate 326,235 downwards.
TTCGATGCTCAAATTCTGTCCGATGTTTAAGGCCAGCCGCATGCCTGCCATTGAAGCCTGCTGCAGTTTCTGTTTCGGTCTGGCCAGAGAAAGAGACTGGGAGTCAAGCTCTGCACGTTCGTCCTTGCGGCGCACCCCTTCCATGATCATGGTGATCAGCGGTGAGGCGATCTCACGTCGTCGGGTGCGGTTATAATATTTGATGTCGATGATCACCTCATCCCAGGAGATCAACTGGTAAAATGCCTCTTCACCGGTTAAATCCTCAACTTCCGCGTTGATGACGCTACCATCCTCTACGTAAATATAGCCTTCACCCGCTGCTGAAAAAATATGCAGCGTACAGGTTTGTCCGTCGTTTTCGTGCATCTGCAGCAGGGAGTGAAGAGGAATTCCCTGGATTGTTCCGGCGTTTGAAGCCTCGGCCAGCTCATAGATTTTTTCGAGATGAAAATTGTCCTTAAGTGGTTTTTCAAAACAGCCGCAGGCTCCGGCAGATTGGGCCGTTTCACTGTCCTGGTCGGGAGATTCGGAAATGCCGAGAATTGGAATATAGGGGAATTCCCTGGCCAGCGTTTCCAAAGTTTGACAACGCTCTTCCCCTGGAAAACTGGTGGAACAGAGGATGAGATCGATCTGTCTCTCCTGCATAATCGACTGGCTTTTTTGACAATCCCGGGCTGGCACGACCGTCAGGCTATCGGAGCTTCGGCGACAGAAATTCATCTGGGCTTCGAGCTCTGAGACAACCGGTTCGATGATCAGAATAGTTTTCATAGCGGCTGAAATGATCCTCGATTTATCAGGCTTGATCTCAGATCAGTTTGAAATAATGGTAAAAATTCAAAACATTCACTTTTTTTAGTATGCATGAAATCAGCAAGGAAATCAAAAGATAATGACAAATTATATAGAGCGTCTATTGTGTTGCTGACCAATCAACTCAAAAAACAACGTTGGTAATGTCCAAATCAATCTTTATTCAGCGCCAAAGATCAAGCCAATGCGACGCCCGCAGAGGCGAGTTGGTAACTAAACATGGCGTTGTTCAGACGCCGGTCTTTATGCCGGTCGGTACCCAGGCCAGCGTCAAGGCGGTAACGGTCGAGAACCTCGTCGATATCGGGGCCCAGATCATTCTCGGGAACACCTATCATCTGTTTATCAGGCCGGGACATGAGCTGATTGAGAGGTTTGGCGGATTGCACGGGTTTATGAACTGGGACCGGCCGATATTAACGGACAGCGGAGGGTTCCAGATTTTTAGCCTCAAGGAGTTGGCAACCATTACCGAGGAAGGGGCAACATTCAGGTCCCATCTGGACGGCTCCAAAAAGTTTCTTAGTCCCGAGGATGCGGTAAAGGTCCAGGAGGCGCTGGGGTCGGATATCATGATGTGTCTCGACACCTGCATCCCCTATCCGGCCGACCGGAATCAGACGGTCGAGTCCACCGCACTCACCGGCCGCTGGGCTCGTCGCTGCCGGGTGGCTCAGCGGCAGAAGGAGCAATTGTTGTTTGGTATTACCCAGGGCGGCATGTATCCGGAGCTGCGCAAAGAGTCGGCCCAAACGCTGATCGAAATAGGCTTTGACGGGTATGCCATTGGCGGCCTCAGCGTCGGCGAATCCAAACAGCAGATGCACGACATGACCGAAGCCACCGTGGCCCACCTGCCGGATGAACAGCCGGTCTATCTGATGGGCGTCGGCACGCCTGAAGATCTGGTGGAGGGAGTGTGGCGCGGGGTCGACATGTTTGACTGTGTGATGCCGACCCGAAACGCGAGAAACGGCACGCTGTTTACTTCTAGCGGAAAAGTGGTGATCAAAAACTCACGCCACCGGGAAGACCAGGCGCCGATCGATGAGCGATGCGGCTGCTATACCTGCAGGAATTATTCGCGGGCCTATCTCCGGCATCTGTTCGTCAGCCGGGAAATCCTTGCCTATCATCTTAATACCATTCATAATCTGTACTATTATTTGAATCTGATGCAGGAGATCAGAGGAGCCATTGGAAAGGATAGCTTCGCCTCGTTTAGAAACGATTTTTATGGCAGGCTCGAAGGTGAATGATTAAGGTAGGGCCCAGAAATCAAAGTAACCCGTGGCCCGGTTGAAAGCCGGGTACGCGAATCGACTAAATATTGTGGAGGTAGTTTCATGGCTTCAGTAGCGTACGCAGCCGCTCCGGCGGCCGGAGGAGCAGGCGGATTTGCCTCGTTTCTTCCGCTCATTCTGATTTTTGTTGTTTTCTATTTTCTGCTGATCAGACCTCAGCAGAAACAGGCCAAGCAGCACCAGGCCTTTCTAGGTGATTTGAAAAAAGGTAACAAGGTTATCACCAAAGGCGGAATTTACGGGGAAATCACCGGAATTACCGATACGGTTCTGACCCTGGAAATTGCCGATAACATCCAGATCAAAGTAGACCGTCAATCCATCGCCGGCCCCCAGGTAAAAGACGACCCCAAAGCAGCCAAAGACGGCAAGACGAAAAAATTGAAGTCTTCAGGATCCTGAGGAATCAAAGGCTGTTAAATTCTACAGGTGTAGAAAGATGAAAAGGGCTGTCCCGGTTGCCGGGGCAGCCCTTTTTTTGTTTTCTACGGCCTGATTGCGAAGCGGATGAGGATTAACTCATGCTGCTGCTCTCCGCCTTTATCGCCGTATCAGCGAAAAATCGATCGGATGACGGCCTTCGGCCTATTGGCGATCGACAACCGTTTTCATTGATACGACGGGCTTCCGCGATGCAACATGAGTTAATCCTCCTCCGCTCTTATAACTGCAGATTTCAGATTGTTGTTTGGGGAGAGATTAAAAGCCGTATAACCGGCCGGCAGCGACAATGACGATACCGACGATCATCGACAGAAACACATTGCCTGTTTTCAGGCTGCAGAGACCGGTGCAGAGCGTTGCCAGCCAGCCGAGCGGGCCAGCGGCGAGGGCAGCAGGGACAATGAGCGACAACAGGATCGTACCGGGCAGGGCATCCATGAAGCGCTTGAATCTTCCGGTTTTGGGCAATTTTCCGGCGAGGAGCAGGCCGCCGATCCTGAGACTGTAGGTGACCGCGGCGGCTCCAAATATGGTCAGCCAGACCAGTATATCAGGGTCTTGACTAATCATTTCTCGCACCTCGAGGGGGCATCAGAGCTGCAACCAGGGCCCCCCCAACTCCCCCGCAGACGATATACCATTTGCCCGGCATCAATGCTTCCGAAACAGCTGCTACGGCAGCGGCTGCCAACCAGGGAAGAACATCCTGTCTACCCTTCCAGAAGCTGAATACCAAAGCGGTAAAGACGGCCACGAAAGAAAAGTCGAGCCCGTAGCGCTCGGGATTGGTGATCACCGCCCCCAACCGGTGTCCCAGCAGGGTACCGAAACACCAGGCGGCCTGGACGCAGAGTCCGCCGCCAAGCAGGAACCAGGTGGTGGCTGGCCCCTTATAAAACCTGGCCATGGTCATGGCCCAGTTCTCATCAGCCACCAGGTGCATGAACAGAAATTTATGTTTGAGCGAAGTGCCACGGAACAATGGGCTGAGTGAGGCGCCGATCAATAAATAGCGCATGTTGATCACCAGCACGGCGAGGATAATTTCCGCCACTGGCAGGGGCGGCAACCACATATCGACCATTACAAACTGAGCGGATCCGGCGAAGACACTGAGATTCATGACCAACAACTGAGACCAGGTCAAACCTTTCTGGGCTGCCATCAGGCCAAGGACGCTGCCGTAGGCGGCCACACTGGCTGAAACCACCAGGTTGGCAGTGAAACCGGCTCTGAGATCTTGACGTTGGCTGCGGGATAAGACCATATCAGCGGGGGTATCTGCCCTGATCAGACTTCTTTTGGAGGAACGTAAGCCGAATGCGGACGCTGCTGATCCGGGTGATTTCTCTCTGGAATTCAGTAACTATGGATTCCGGTACCTGCACTTCCACCTCAACTTGTTCCCTATAGTATCTGTTGCTGATTTCCGCACCGTATTGAGTACACAGCTGCTCGACAAGGAGCAACAGATTATAGTCAAGGAGCAGCCGGCAATGCAACAGAGATTGTCTGGTCCTCCATTCGACGAGGCTCAGAGCCTGCTGCACCGAAGACGTATAGGCCCGGATAAGTCCGCCTTTGCCAAGTTTGACGCCGCCGAAATACCTGATGACGCCAGCCCAGATCTCCCCGTATCCAGAGTGCTCGAGCAGAGTAAGCATCGGTCTGCCGGCAATGCCCCTGGGCTCTCCATCATCACTCATTCCTTTCTCGGTGGTTGTTGGTGGTCCTGCTATATAGGCCCAGCAGAGATGAGCAGCCTTCGGGTGGGCAGCACGAAGCCGATCCAGTTCTGTGAGAACCTGAGGGGCCGACATCCCATGACCTAGATGACAGATGAACCTGGACTGTTTTATGGTCTGCTCGGAAGTAATGGTAGTTGTTGGAACGGGGTAGGAGACGGCCACGACCGGCAGGACAAAGAGAAAGAGATGGACTTCAGGGCAGAAACACGTAGATAGAGCTGATGCTGAAAATCCACATGCAGCCAAGTGCCAGTGTGGCCTTGCCCTCTGTTAAGCCCTGACCGGTGACCATACTCTGCCTGACCAGTTTGAATGACCAGATGAAGACAAGAACGAGAGAAATGAGCAGCATCAGCGGCACCGATTCCTGCTGGTTGAAATTCAAGGCCAGATTAAGGAGCGGGGCCAGAAACCAGAAGGGGGCCCCCGCCAGACCAATCAAATCCATTACCAGAACGAGGCCGCCGGGTCCGCCGAAAGCTTTGGCCGCCGCCCAGTAGATCATGGTGAGTCCGAGCATGGCTCCGAGCATGGTAAAGATGCCGAACATGCAGAACATTGCCGGCGTAAGCAGGGCGAATTTACCCTGCATGGGCAGATCAGGAGTCTGCAGCAAGGTGCCGTAGAGATTTGAGAGCCCGAAGGTGATACCGGTGATGGTCAGGTTGGCCATCATCAGCGCGCGTGCTTTTCCTTCCAGGGCCAATTCGAACAGTTCTGGGGGGCCGGTGATCAGTTGCGGAAGAAGTCGAACGAAACTCATGGGCTCAGTCTGGCTATCTGTAAAAGAAAAGACACCCGCTCCATGAACTGCATCATGAAGCGGGTGTGTTGTTGTTAATAGATACTACTATAGCCGATTACCAGCCGCCAGGCAATACGGCATAGATGCAGAAGAACAGGCTGACCGCGGCAATGATGATGCCGGCGGTGTTGGAGTTGTAGCGTTCTTCACTGTAATCAGCCCAGCCATGAATCTTGTCGATCAGGACATGATCTTTATGATAATCATAACGATTCATCAGGGCCGGAATCTTATTGGTGATCATCGACACGGTGGTCAGCAGGAAGAAGCACAGCGGTACGCAGAGCAGGGATCCCGTCATGCCCACCTTGGCCTCAAGACCTCCACCGACAACAATACTCGGAAAAAAGTAAGGGGCAACCACAATATAGGTTAGACCGGACACCAGACAGGCAGTAGTAGCTCCATAGCGGTTAGCCGGTTTCCACCAGACCCCGAGCATGACCAGCGGCGCGACGGTTACGCCGGCGAGTCCAAAGGCCCAGAGGATACTGACAACCAGAAAATCTGGTGGGTTGAGAGCGATGAGAATACTTGTTGCACCACCGCCGGCAATGGCCAGGTAGCCGATGACCTTCATGGTCTTGTCAGTCAGATCGGGTTTGATAGTGGCGATAATGTCTTGGGCAATCATCGCCCCGATAGCCATCAGGTTGGCGCTGATTGTGGACAGACCGGCAGCAATCGCACCGGCGATGACAAAAGCGAGTACCCAGGCCGGATTGTAGACCGAGTTGAGGATCAGGGTGATCTTGTCAAAATCTGTAGGGGCAATGGCTGACCCTGAGGTTGCCTGAAAGTATACCCCGGAAAAACCCATTGTATAGGTTGAGCAGAAGACGATACCGCAGAAGAAGGTGAACCAGACCATTGCTCCGCGGGCACTTTTAAGATTTGACGAGGTATAGACCCTCATACCCAGATGGGGCAGGCCCATGGCACCCAGGGTGAAACACGGAATCAACGAGAGGTACCATTTAAATCCATATTTCATATCAAAGAAATCCGGTACTGATTCGAGCATGGCCGGAACCATATCGGAGTAGAGAAGCGGCGGGAAATACCAGCCGGTGCCGCCCATGGCCTTCATGATCGCTCCCAGAGGGACGATAAAGGCAACGCCCATCAGGATCATCTGAAAGGCTGCATTGTAGGAGGTTCCATACATACCACCGATGGTAACGTAACCAACGATGAGCGCACCACCACAGATCAGGGCCAGGTTGTAATTGATGCCGAACAGCATCTCGAAAACCTTGGCTACACCGATCATCTGGCCGAGTGCGTACATGACCATAATCAGGATCATGAAGATTACGGTTACATAGGATGTTCGCAGACCATACCGTTCGCGAACGAAATGGGCCGGAGTGAAAGCCCCCATCCGGCGCAGGGGAGTACCGTACCAGAGGGTGATCAGAGGAATGGACAGGGCAAACTGAATCCACATGTAGACAAACGGCACTTTAAGCTTCAGGATCAGGGCCGTGACCCCCATGAAAGTAGCCAGACTCATGTAGCTCGAGGCCATGCCGAGGCCGTTGGTAATTGAGCCGATGGAGCGGCCCGCTGTCCAGTAATCGGTTGATGATTTAGCGGCTTTTTGGGAATACCAGCCAATCAGATAGAAAAATACGAAGGATGCACCGACAAAGATCATGCCGAGCATGGGATCCTCAAGTACCCACTTTTCATGTTCCATGTCAGTCTCCTTATTCTACGGTTTCCGATAAACCGGCATTGAGTTCTTCGATTTCGTCATCCAGGTCATTGGTAAGTTTCGCCTGGAAACCGACAACCACCATCAACACCAGCCAGCCGAATACAATTGGGACGATGTACTGCGACGGGAAACCCATGACCATCTTGTTCTGCAGGCCGGGAAAGGCGACAAACAGGAGGCCGAGGTGGCCACAGATAAGTAAAAGGGCGCTGAAGACCAGCGTGTAGCGTATTTCCTTCTTGTACGCACTATTCATGCTCTCCTCCTTTAATAAAAAAAACAACGTTTTTTGGTTTCCCCACACTCCACAATCAGGGAGAGTGTGACACCACCTCTCCCGTTTGGTTTCTTGCAGCAGGGTGAAACAGTAAATAATCGTGCTTTTTATGCGGACAGCGGTTTGCGTAAAGCGGAAACCACCGGTCACATCTATTTAAGTAACGTTCCTTAATGGTCTCAGGCATTCGCCTGAACAAGCTTCGTTCTTATATGACGCTCATCCCGTCCGCAAACAGGTCCTGACCGGGTCGACCAGCAGCATATATAGACAATTCTTTTTCCAGATCGAGCGCTCGCTCGCAAAATGGTTCAATGATTCATCCGCTGGTGTTTGAGTGGGGAATGCCGGATGGAGTCGGAACCTTTGCGGGGGTTGAGATGTTAGTGCTCGATTCTAAGTCTTTTGACTCCTCCCGGAAAAGAAAAAATCATGAGCGCTTTTGGTTGAATCTGGGTAAATAAAACTACACTGAGCGAGCGCTCGTTCTCATTGGGCTGAATTTAAATTCACCCGAAGACTTTTGTCAATCTTTTTTATGTGAAACCCTTACAGGCAAACGTATCAACAGGTTTGGGGCAGACCTCCCGGTGCGCTTGCGGAAATAAATCAGACAGTTCCATAGACAACTCTAGCGAATACAGAGAATACAGAGAACCGGATCATCACTATGAAGACCAAAGGGCGAATTATCATCCACACCGGCGAGGGGAAAGGAAAAACTACTGCGGCACTCGGTACGGTATTCCGGGCCCTTGGCCATGGCCAGAAGGTGTGCGTCATTCAATTCATTAAGGGCCAGGGGAAATACGGAGAGCGTATTTTCGCCGATAAAGCTTGAAAATCTCGACTGGCATATATGCGGTAAAGGATTTGTCTTCAAAAAGGAGAATGTTGAAGAAGACAGAAGAATCGCCGAGGAGGGATTCAGGCTGGCGGCTGAAATTATCGCCAGCGACCGCTATGATCTGGTGGTACTGGATGAATTGACCTACCTGCCTGCTCTCGATTTTCTGGCCGCGGAGAGGATTGTCGAGACGCTGAAGAGCAAACCGGAGCGGTTGAATATTATTGTCACGGGTCGCAACGCACCGCTTGAACTGGTTGAGATTGCCGATACCGTCTCGGAAGTCAAAGTGGTGAAGCATGCCTACCAACAGGGAATTAAAGCGCAGAAAGGAATTGAATTCTAATCCAGGGTAAGGGAGCAAAAATGATAGGAAGTCTGCAGGGAATCAGAGTACTGGATCTATCCAGACTTTTACCGGGACCCTACTGTTCAATGCTTTTGGCCGATCATGGTGCGGAGGTGATCAGCATCGAAGATCGAAGGTTTGAGGCGGACAATCTCTTTTTTACCAGTCTTTACCGGAACAAGAAGCACTTGAGCCTCAACCTGAAAAGCGAGGAGGGGAAAGCAATATTTTTTCAGCTTGCCGAACGGTGTGACGTCCTGATCGAGGGGTTCAGACCGGGAGTCGCTGGCCGCCTTGGCGTGGATTTTGAGACTATACATAGGCGCTTTCCCGCCGTTGTCTATTGCTCGATCAGCGGTTATGGTCAAAAAGGATCTTGGGCCGATAAGGCCGGCCACGATATCAATTATTTGAGCACCAGCGGTATACTTGACCTGATTGGCCCGGCTACCGGTCCGCCTTCGATCCCAGGCATTCAGATTGCTGACATCGGCGGCAGCATGAATGCGGTGATCGGTATTCTGCTTGCCCTTCTGGCCAGAACTCAGAGCGGAAAAGGGCAATATGTAGACATTTCCATGACTGACAGTCTGCTTGGATTCCTGAGTCTGCCCCACTATTTTTACTCTCAATCGGGAAAACTTCCGAAGCGCTCAGATGAACTGCTCTCCCACCGATACGGCTGCTACAATACCTACGAGACCGCAGATGGGTCGGCAATCGCCGTGGGTGCTCTGGAACACAGATTCTGGAAGCAGCTCTGCCATGCTCTTGGTGTCGAGGAATATATCGACCAGCAGTTTGACGAGCACAAGCGAGAGGAGATCGTGACTAAGCTGAGGAATATTTTTCACGGCAGAAGTGGCTGGGAGTGGGAGCAATATTTACAGGACCTCGACGTCTGTTGTACCAGGGTACTGGATTTCAATGGGGTGCTGGACCACCCCCTGTTCAAGGAGCGCGAAATGATTGTAGAGCTCGATCAATTGGATGGTATGAAACAGAAATCATTGGGAATTTCAGTGAAATTAACTGGAACGCCCGGTTCAATACGATCTGCGCCGGCCCATTTCGGAGAGCATAATGGAGAAATTCTGAGTGGTCTTGGGTATAGTGAGGCGGAAATAGAGGATCTCAAGAGCCGCAAGGTCATCTGAGCCCGATGGCAAATTCGGGTCTAAGGATGAGGAAACACAATGAGCAGTGACTACAAAGACTTTTTTAAAGTCTTCAGCCAGGTGAGCAAAGCCATACATTCCGGAGAGAATACCACCGAAATACTTGGCCAAATCGTACGCAATATCAAAGAAATTCTGGGCGCCAAAGGATGCATCTACTGGATTGTTGACCGGCAGCAGGAAAAAATCGAGACCATGGTCTCCGATGGCTTTCCCTATCGCAGTCTCAGCAATGTCAATTACCGGGAACTCACCCATCTCTTTGACAACGACCGGGGGCCGATTGTCTGGATCGAAGACGCCAAAACGGATAAGAGAATTCCGGACCTCGACACCATCGGCAAGAGGAGCGTCGGCTCGATCACCGGCATGTTTTTCGACATTATCGGTAAATATTCGGGAATCCTGGCCGTCTATTTTTATGCCCACAAGAAACTCAGCATCGAGGAGACGGAAATCCTTACGGCTCTGGGAGAGCAGGGTGCTATCGCCCTGCACAAGGCCTTCAGCTACGATGACAAGATGCTGCAGAACCTCAGGCAGATGGTCGAAGGTTTCACCCTGGCCCTCGAGGCCAAGGACGAGTCCACTCACGGCCATAGTGTCCGGGTAGCTAGATTTGCCAAAGTCGTGGCCGAGGAAATGAACCTGTCGGCCAATGACCTTGAGACCATTTATCACGGTGGCCTGCTGCACGATATCGGCAAGATCGGCATGAACGACGATATTCTCGAACGGCTCGGCATCTTGTCGCGCAAAGAGATGGATATCGTCAAACAGCATCCCGAAATCGGTGCCCGTATCGCCAAGCCTCTAAATTTCCTCAATGATCTGGTACCGCTTATTCTGCATCACCATGAACGGTTCGACGGCAGCGGCTATCCTGACGGTTTAAAGGGGTCGGCAATCCCTCTCGGTGCCAGGATTCTAACACTGTGCGACGCCGTAGAGACAATGCTGGCAGGACGAACCTATTTTGCCAGAATGAAACTTGAGGATGTGATTGTCAATCTCCACCAGGAAGCTGGTTCCCACTTCGATCCGGTCGTCGTGGATGCGTTTTTTACTGTGCTTGAAGCCAGGCCCGAAGTGTTCGAAGTGCAGATCAACGGGGCGGAACGTCATTGTCTGGCAAACTATCGGCAGAAGATGAAAATGAACGGAGCGGCACCACAGCAGCAGCTGTTTATCTAGGCTGCTGCTGTTATGAGAACCGCCACCTTCCCATTGCCCGATCTTAGCTAACTCATGTCCAAGCGGAACAGATCAAAGCCCTGGCTCAGATTCATCATCGGCATCATCCTGCCGACCGTGTTGGCGATTGCCACCCTTATCGGTTCCACCTACCTGTTCATCATCCCGATTTTCACCGAGAGTTTTTTAGAGAGCAAGCGGGCAATGATCAAGGAACTGGTGAATGTCTCCTGGTCTATAATGGTTCTCTACGAAGAGGAGGAACGAGCCGGTCGGATGAGCAGAGAAGAAGCTCAAAACAAAGCTATTGGTGAGATCGAGCACCTGCGCTATGGCGACGAATTCAGGGACTACTTCTGGATTTCCGATCTGCAGCCGCAATTGATCATGCATCCCTACTCGAAGGATCTTATCGGCGGGGATCTCAGTGATTACCAAGGGGTGGACGGCAAGAAAATTTTCATGGAATTCATCGCGGCGGCGTCCGAGTCCGACAGCGGCTACGTCGAGTATGTCTGGCATCGAAAATATGGGGAAGACCGGGTAGTGCCCAAACTCGCCTATGTGAAAAAATTCGAACCCTGGGGTTGGCTAGTCGGCACCGGCGTATTCCTTGATGATGTGGAAGCCAAGACGCTGGCGATCACCCGCCGCCTTTCGCAGATGATCTATCTGACGGTCTTCTGCATTTCAGTGCTGCTGCTCTTTGTCGTCGCCCGCAGTATGCTTACCGAGCGCAAACGCAGGAATATCGAAGAGGAATTGCGCCATTCCCAAGTCAAATACAAAACCCTGGTTGAGTCGGCGGTGGATCCGATAATGATGATTCATGATGCCGCCTGCATCTATGCCAATACCGGTATGGAGCAGCTCAGCGGCTATAGCGGTAGCCAACTCGAGTCGATGGATCCGGGCGAATTGTTTTCAGAACCCTTTAGAGAACAGGAAGAATGGCGGGTCCAGTCTGGTGGAGAGGGTGCTCGAGGGCACAATAGTCGAGGTTGAGCAGGAGGCTGTTCTTACCCGACGGGACGGCGTGCAGACGGAAGTCATGCTCAGTGTCAGCCGTAAAAATCTTGGCAGCCAGAAGGTGCTGGTTCTCACCGCCAGGGATGTCAGTGCCACCAAACGGATCAAAGAGGAGCTCGATGAGAGCAGGGAGCGCTATCGACAGCTCATCAACCGGTTGCGGATCGGTATATTCAGGACCACGCCGGGGCCGCGCTTCAGGATCCTCGAGGCCAATCAGGTCACCCTGAAACTGTTCGGACTCGAACATGAGGAGGAACTGATTGATTCCCATCTGTTCGACCACCTGGAGCAGGACAAATCGGCCCCGCCGCTGTCAGCCGGGTTCGACCAACAAGGCATCGCCAAAGAATTGATCTTCAGAGTGAAAAATCGCTCGGGGGAAGCAGAAACCGTCTCGGTGTCGATGATAGAGGGGCGGGATCTGGAAGGCAGAGTCAGGTACTGCGACGGGCTCATCGAAGATGTTTCCAGTCAGCAGAAAACGGCCGACGAGCGGGAACGTTTGATAGTGGAACTGCAGACTTCGCTGATGTTCATGAACCAGCCGATCGGCAGCTCCTTGGTTCGTATGTCTGTTGTGAGCACACCACCACGGTGCGAGAAGCGGCCGAGATGATGAGCGAAAAGTAGAACCAATGCCATCCTGGTCAGTAACGGTGAAATGATGGTTGGCCTGATCTCAGACAGGCTGCTGCGGGAACGCGTACTGGCGAAAAACCTGGCAGACACCACACCGGTTGAGCAGGTCATGAAGACTCCCCTGGTCTACATCGAGGACAGGGCCTTGATTTTCGAGGCCGCCATGCTTCTGCAGGAAAAGGATATTGACTACCTGGTCGTCCGTGACGAGCATGACAACGTGGTCAGTCGTGATAAGTAACGAGGAACTGCTTGATGTGCACCGTTATTCGGCCAACTTCATGATTGAGCAGATCCGAACCAGTAGCAGCGTCGAAGCGATCGTCCAGAGCCATTATCGCTTACCACGAATTATCAAGGCGTTGAACGATTCCGGCGCACATGCGCGAAATATCACCAGAATTATCACCACAATTTCCGATACGGTGCTGGAAAAACTGGTGGATAGGGCCATCGAAGAAATAGGCGAGCCACCGGTCCGTTTCGCCTTCATCAGTGTGGGCAGCGAGGGCCGGGGGGAGCAAACCCTGGTGACTGACCAGGACAACGCCATCATTTTTGAAGACGTCGACGAATCCATGGCCGCCGAGGTGCATGACTATTTTCATCGATTCGCTACCATGATCTGTACCTGGCTCGACGAGGTCGGTTACCAATTCTGTAAAGGCGGGATTATGGCCATGACGCCGAAATGGTGTCAACCGATATCAGTGTGGAAATCCTATTTTACCGGCTGGATTGGCAAGTCGACACCCGAAGACCTGATGGAAGTCGCAATCTTTTTCGATTTTCGCTGTCTTTACGGTGACCAGCGGTTCACTTCCGAATTGCATGAGCATATCCGGAGCCGGGCCCAAAATCAGAAGGCCTTTCTCTACCAGATGGCCCAGAACACCCTGCTGTTCAAGGTACCCCTCGATTTTTTTGGAAATCTGTCGGTGGAATCGGGCGGGGAACATGCCGATACCTTCAATATCAAGCATGTCATCGCCCAGATCGTTGGTTTTGCCCGAATCTATGCAATATTTTACGGTCTTGAAATTACCAACACCCTGCAGCGGATCAACCGTCTTCTGGAAACAGATGTGCTGAAGCCTGACGTGCACCAGGAGATTGTCGAGTCCTACAATTATCTTATGCAGCTTCGCTTCAGGCATCAGATAAAGCGAATAGATGAGGGCCTGGAACCGGACAACCAGGTACACATCAAAGAGATAAGTCATATGGAGAAGGAACTGTTGGAAAAAATACTGGCCAATATCAACCTGCTGAGAAAGCGTTTGAGTCTTGTCGGCCACAACGAAATTTACTTTTAACCAGACTAAGGTTTTGGGTGCGGGGGAAATTATGGATGTTCGTGAGGCATTGAAAAAGAGAAAATCGACAAGAGCGTTCCTGGACAAAGACGTCAGCAAGGAGAAAGTAGTCGCTGTGCTAGAGGCGGCTCGCCATTCTCCCTCGGGAGTAAACACCCAGCCCTGGCAGGTTGCGGTGGTCACCGGCTCCACTAAGAAGCGACTGCAGGAGCGCATAGAAACGGCGTTCAGAGGTGGAGAGAAGCCGCAAATGGACTTTCAGTACTATCCGCTTAAGTGGACAGAGCCTTACAAATCCAGACGCTTTGCCTGCGGCATCCAGCTCTATGAGACTCTGGGTATCGAGCGTCAGGAGAAGGACCGCCGGCTGGAACAGTGGGTGGCCAATTATCGCGCCTTCGATGCCCCGGTGATGCTGCTCTTTTTCATGGATCCCGGTTTGGAAACCGGATCCTACATGGATTATGGCATGTTCATGCAGTCCATCATGCTGGCGGCGATGGCGGAGGGGCTGGCCACTTGCCCTCAGGCTGCGCTCGGGGAATTCCCGGAGATAGTCAAAAGCGAACTTGACTATGCTGCCGACTCGGTTCTGCTGGGCGGCATGGCGCTTGGCTATGAGGACACCGAAGCGCTGGTCAACAGCTATCGGACACCGCGGTTGTCGGTCGAGGCCTTTACCCGCTTCTTTGAGTGAGGACGGCGAGATGGTCTAATCGTGATTAATGATTATCTATTCCAGATCACCAGAAATGGATAGCAGGTTGCCAACGAAGCAGGCAGGGGAGTGTGATTATGGCCAAAATACTCAAAGGTGAATTCGGCAAAGCAAAGCCTGCCCGAAAGGGTACGGACCAGGCTGAAAAAACCATTCCGGGTTATCAACTGAAGCTGGCCATTCCCTTTTCCGATCCGCTGATTTGGCGCCGTATCCAGGTCCCGGGCCAGATGACCCTGGCCGGTATGCACCGGGTTATCCAGGTCTGCATGGGCTGGCAGGATAGTGATAGCCACCAGTTTCTGGTCGGCAAAATATTTTATCAGCCAGGCTTCGGCATTGAGGATTTCAAGAGGAAACCGGAATATGACGAAGCAGCTTTTGAGCTCCACCAGCTCGAGGATGGCATGCAGTTTCTGTTCAGCTACCTGTATGATGGCGGTGATGGCTGGGAACTGCAGATCGCCGTCGAGGAGATTCTCGAGGCCGGCAGGATCGAGCCTTTTCCCCGGTTGCTTGACGGTGCCAACGGCAGCCCTCCCGAGGAGGTAGGCGACATCCACCAATATCAGGCAATGCTGGCCGTTCTCGACGAAAGTGGTGTCGATCTTGCTGACCTCAGCATGGATATCGGCGAATTGACGGGATATCGGCCCTATGTGTTCGATTTTGATGAAATCAACAGACAACTTGAAACCATCAGCATCAAATAAGGAGTGCGACTTTGACGACAGAAATAAACGTCAGTTTTCCCGGAAATCTAAAAGTCGAAGCAGCGGTGGGCGACTTTACAGTGGTAACCGATCAACCTGAAAAGTCTGGTGGAGACAACTCGGCTCCCTCTCCGACCGAGTATTTTCTTACCTCCATCGCCACCTGTGCCGGTTATTTTGCCCTGAAATTCTGCCGGACTCGCGACATCGATACCTCAACCATGCGCTTGAAGATGCGGTATGAATGGGACAAAGATCAGAAACGATACCCAAAGATGGTTATCGATCTGGAATTGCCCGACGGGTTTCCGGACAAATACAGGGCGGCGATCATCAAAGCCATGGAACAGTGCGTCGTCAAAAAGCACATCCACCAGCCACCGGAGTTTGAATTGCGAGCTTCCTGAACAGTTCCAGAAGACCTGCATAGTCTAGAAGCTACTCGCAGATTGGATTTGTCTGCAATTCAATCGCCGTAAAATCTCGGCGGCCACGGGGATGTCAATGTTTGGTTCATTTTTCAAAAGCAGAAAATGGTTTACCTGGGCCTGGGGCGGGGGCCTCTTCCTGCTGGCCTCGCTGATCGTCCAGGTTGAGTTGACGGTGAAGATCAACGAATGGTACGGCAGATTTTACAATATGCTGCAGAAGGCCACCGAGCATCAACTCCAGGAATTCTGGCAGGAATTGCTGATTTTTGGCTATATCGCTTTTCCCTATGTCCTGATAGCCACTCTGACCTCCTATTTTACCAGGCTTTACGCCTTCAGGTGGCGCGAAGCGATGACCTTTTCCTACGTGAGTCAATGGCAGACGGTTGAAGAGGAGGTCGAAGGTGCAAGCCAGCGTATCCAGGAAGACATTTATCGCTTTGCCCGAATAGTCGAGAGCCTGGGGCTCCAGGTGATCAGGGCGATCCTGACTCTGGTGGCCTTTCTGCCGATCCTCTGGGGGCTGAGCGGCGGGGTGGATATTCCTCATATCAAAGACATCCCAGGCAGTCTGGTCTGGGTGGCGCTGCTCGTCTCTGTCGGAGGGCTGCTGATCTCATGGTTCGTGGGAATCAAGCTGCCCGGTCTGGAATACAACAATCAGAAAGTCGAGGCGGCCTTCAGAAAGGAACTGGTATATGCCGAGGACGATAAGGTCAATTTCGGCAAAACCGAGACCATCGTCGAATTGTTCACCGGCCTCAAGTTCAACTACCACCGACTGTTTCTCCATTACGGGTATTTCGATATCTGGCTCAATTTCTTCGAACAGCTGATGATCATCGTACCCTACCTGATCATGGGGCCGGGATTGTTTACCGGATTGATCACGCTGGGCGTGCTGGTTCAGGTTTCCAATGCCTTCAGCAAGGTCCGGGAGTCGTTTTCAATTTTTATCGGCAACTGGACCACCATCACCGAGCTGCGCTCGATCCATAAACGACTCAAGGAATTCGAGCACAATATCGGTTATTGAGCATGCAGGTTTCCGTGATACTTGCCCACCCTGATCCGGCCAGTTTCAACCATGGCATTGCCCGGGTTGTGCTGAAAACTCTTGCCGGCACTGGCTGGCAGAAGTCCGCCAGCAGGTGGAAGAGGCCTGTTCGCAGCTGTCAGAGAGTCAATAGGTTCCCTTCCGACTCGCTTAGAGCCTTGCGGCCCGCAATTTTGGCGATGATCTTGCCGGGCCGGGCAAAGCGGTCGACATTGCGGGAGAACAGCAGCCCAGCCGTTCTACTCTTTACCTCAACCAGCTTCTGATCCTCACCTTCTGGCAGCGGATTGATGACCCGGGCAACCGTTTCCCCCTCTTCGATCCAGTCCCCGAGTTTTTTCAGATAGACGATGATGCCGGCCGAAAAAGCTTTGACGTAGTCTACCCCGGTCAGCGGTGTTGATGGATTGATCAGCGTCGGCTGTGGGGCCGGTGTTCCCGATATCAGCCCGCGCCGCTGCAGAAAAAAGAACAGATTAGAACTGTCGAGGTCGATCAATTCCTGGTCGGTATCGGCCAGCCCCCGCAATTCGACAGTTGCGGCCATACAGGCCGGCGGAATCGGCTGATCCGGGAAACGCTCGGCCAGCACCCACCAGGGGCGGCTGTTTGCCTCATCGAAGGGAGTGCCCCCGGAGTCGGCGGCCAGCAATGTCGCCTCGGCACCCATCTGGGCGGCAAGATCTTCTGCATCCGGCCACAGCGGGGTACCGATATAAAGGTGCATCAAGGCCTCGAGATCACAGTGCAGATCGAGCACTATATCGGCATCATGGGAAAGCGACAGCAGCAATAGCTTGAGCGTCGATGCTTCGTCTTCGGGCTGCATATTGGCGAGGATTTCGGCACTGCATCTGCGCACGGCTGCCACGTTTTCCTCGGCGCTCTCTCCTAACTCCGAACCGATGGTAGCGATCAGTTGGTCAATGAGATCATGATGCTGACGGTTGAAGTTGACCGAGTTAACGAAGTCGAAGCGTCCCTGCAGCATCTCATCGCGCCACTGGGCCAGACCGATTGGATTGGCCGCTGGAACGACGATGATCTCTCCTGAGATGGCGCCCTGTTCGGCTGATTCGTCCAGTTTTTCAATGAGTGCCTGCAGCACTGGATAACCCGGCGCTTCGTCGGCGTGCAGTCCGGCCTGGAGATAAGCCTTGGGCCGACTGCCGGATACTCCGTAACGAATAATTGTCAGCGTTCTTCTGGTGCCGGGGCTGGTCTGGGGAAGCACCCTGGTTTCGACTTTTTTCACGGTGGTGACTCGACGACTTGTTCGGTAGTAGATTGGGGCTGAAGATGAGCGAACCAGTGAACCTCGAGCTTCTTTACCAGAAATACGATTAGAAAGGTTATTGCCAAGTAGAATACGGCCGCAGTTAAAAAGGCCTCGTAAGGGCTGTAGAATCGTGAGTTGATGATTCGAGCTGCCCCGGTGATATCGACAATGGTGATGACGCTGGCCAGAGATGAACCGTGCAGCATGAAGATAATCTCGTTGCTGTAGGCGGGCAGGGCACGGCGAAAGGCGCTGGGCAGGATGATGCGCCGGACCATCAGAAATCGTGACATGCCGGCGGCCATGGCCGCCTCAATCTCACCGTGGGGGGTGGCTTTGATGGCACCGCGCAAAATTTCAGTGGTATAGGCGGCGGTGTTCAGCGTAAAAGCGAACAGGGCGCAGAAGTAGGCTTCGCGGAAAAAGGGCCAGAGCAGACTCTCCTTGATCAGGTCGAACTGGCCGAAGCCGTAGTAGATCAGAAACATCTGGACGAGCAGGGGCGTACCCCTGAAAAAGTAGACGAAAGCCCTGATTGGCAGCTGTACCAGCGGATTCCCATAGTTGCGCAAAATAGCCAGGGGGACGGCCAGCAGCAGGCCCAGCACGAGTGAGATCGAGACCAGGATGACGGTGTTTTTCAAACCGGTGAAATAGATGGGCAGGTTCTCGACTATAATCGACAGATCCATACTAGAACTCCCTGACGCCGACACTGTAGCGGCGCTCGAGCTGCTTGAGGATATATATCGATATCGAGGTGATCACCAGGTAGTTGATGGCCACCACCAGATAAAAGGTAAACGGTTTTCTGGTGGCGCCGGCAGCCAGTCCCGCCTTTCTGACCATATCATTGAGTCCAATAATTGAGACCAGGGCGGTGGTCTTGATCAGGACCAGCCAGTTGTTGCCGAAGCCCGGCAGGGCATGGCGGACCATCTGCGGCAGGGTTATGCGTCTGAACACCATGAAGGCTGACATGCCGTAGGCGGTGCCGGCTTCGAGCTGTCCTTTATTGACGGCCAGGATAGCACCCCGGAAGGTCTCGGTCATATAGGCACCGAAGATAAAGCCGATGGTGGAAACCCCGGCAATAAATGGGTTGATATCTATGTACCCGTCATAGCCCAGCATTGGACCGAGCTGGTTTATAAACATCTGACCGCCGTAGAAGACCAGCAGCATCAGTACCAGATCTGGGATCCCCCTGATTATGGTGGTGTAAATCTGGGCGATCAGCCGCAGTGATCTGGCCCTGGAGAGTTTGGCAAGGGCTCCGCAGATGCCAAGCAGCATGGCAATGAAAAGTGAGGCGAGAGAAACCTCAAGGGTTAAGATCGTGCCCTCGAAGATGGAGGGTCCATAGCCATGCAGTGAGAACATGAATAGGCAGAGAATGTCCCGCCTCAAGCCCTGGAGCAGGAGGCGGGACTCAAAGATTATTCGCCGTAGACGTTAAAATCGAAATATTTGTCCTGGATGACCTTGTAGGTGCCGTCACTGCGGATCTTGTCGATGGCCATGTTGAATTTGTCGACCAACTCCTTGTCCTCCTTACGAATGGCAACTCCTACTCCATCACCGAACCATTTCGGGTCGCTCAGATCCGGGCCGATAAACTGATAGTCCGCTCCTTCTGGTTTCTTCAGAAAACCGTCGGAGAGGGCGACGCTGTCAGCCAGCAGCATGTCGACGCGACCGGCGGTCAGATCCAGGTAGGCTTCGTCCTGGGTTCCGTAACGTTTGACTTCCACGTCCTTGCCGTAATTGTCGGTCAGATAACGGTCATGAATGGTGGCCCGCTGCACGCCAATTTTTTTACCTTTGATCGCCTCCCGAGAAAATTCTGTCATATCTCCTTTCTTGGCGATGAATTTGGCCGGTGTATTGTAATATTTTTTTGAGAATGCCACCTTCATTTTACGTTCTTCGGTGATAGACATCGAGGCAATGATGGCATCATATTTCTTTGCTAATAATGCAGGTATAATGCCATCCCAATCTTGAGGCCCAACCAAAACGACTTCAACACCCATTGCCTCGCCCAGTGCCTTGGCGATGTCAACATCGAAACCGGCAAGATCCCCAGCGGGTGTGACATAATTGAATGGCGGGTAGGCGCCTTCGGTGGCTATGCGGACCTTACTCCAGTCCTTGGCGACTGCCGTGGTCGCTGCCAGAGCAAAAATGACGAGCACTAGTGCGAGGGTGAGTCTCTTCATGGGGCACCTCCTGGTTGGTGGTTTGTTGTTGAGTCAAGAATATCAGACCATCGCCTTGATAAAGGTAGAGAATCGATCTGTTTCCGGGTTATTAAATACTGTCTGTGGATCTCCATCCTCCATGACCAACCCTTCATCGAGAAAGATCACCCGCGAGGATACTTCCTGGGCAAATCCCATTTCATGGGTCACGACAATCATCGTTCGGCCCTCTTCGGCCAGGGTTCTCATGACTTGAAGCACTTCTCCGACCAGCTCGGGATCGAGTGCTGAAGTGGGTTCGTCAAAGAGGATGACTTCGGGTTCCACGGCCAGGGCCCGGGCGATGGCTGCACGCTGCTGCTGGCCGCCGGAAAGGTGGGCCGGATAGGCTTCCAGTTTATCGGGAATCCCGACCTTATCGAGATACATTTTGGCCCTGTCGATCGCTTCCTGACGGGGGACTTTCAGAACATGGACCGGTGCTTCGATCACATTCTGGAGGATGGTCAAATGCGACCACAGGTTGAACTGCTGGAAGACCATCGCCAGCTTGGATCTGATGCGCTCCACCTGTTTCATATCGGCGGGCACGGTTCGATTGTCTCTGGTCTTCTTCAGGATCACTTCTTCGCCTGACACAAACAGTCTGCCGCTGTCCGGTACTTCCAGCAGATTGATGCAGCGGAGCAGGGTAGACTTGCCCGAGCCGCTCGGACCAAGCACTGAAATCACCTCTCCATGGTGGGCCGACAGGGAAATTCCCTTCAATACTTCATTGGCATCGAAACGTTTATGAATCTCATCAAGCGCTACCGAAACGACCCGGTCTTCCATGGATGATCCAAAGGGATGGGATTAGTAATTAAATTACTGGATGTATCAAAGGTCGATAATAAAGATACTTATAAGCACCTCTGAAAAATAAGCACCTCTGAAAAAGTCAATTAAAAGCTGGTATCTCGCGAAGTGGGTATGAATATGTATCGACCCGTTCTGGCCAAACGGATCAGACTGGTTATTGTAGTTGACCAGTGGATTGCGTCCTTGAACAATAATTATTATTACTATCGATGAAGATTTAATCTGGCGATCAAACCAGTTTTACCTGCACTCGAGGAGAGACGATGACTGACAACACGGCCACCTTGACGATTGACGGCAAGAATTATGAATTCGAGATTTATACCGGAACAGAGAATGAACGAGCCATAGACTTCCAGAAACTGCGTTCCCAGACCGGCTATATCACCATGGACCAAGGTTATGGCAACACCGGTTCCTGTTTCTCATCGATAACGTACGTAGATGGTGCCAATGGAATTCTCCGCTATCGGGGATATCCGATCGAGGATATCGCTGAACAGGCAACCTTTGTCGAGGTCGCTTACCTGATTCTCTACGGGGAGTTTCCCAACCCTCGCCAGCTCGCCAATTTCAGAGCGAGCCTGGCCGAGCATGCCCAGCTGCATACCAGTCTTGAGCATCACTTTTCCGGGTTTCCGAAAGATGCCCCGCCGATGGCGATCCTCTCGGCCATGCTTAACCTGGTCTCCTGTTTTCATCCCGAAGTGCTCGACGTTCACTCCGAGGGCCCGGGTTTTGACAGAACCGTTGCCCTGCTGCTCTCCAAAGTTCGCGCAATTGCCGCCTTTTCCTATCGGATGGCCACCGGCAAACCCCTGATGCACCCCAACCCCAATCTGAGCTATTGTTCGAATTTTCTGCACATGATGTTCTCCGAGCCTTACCACGAATATATTGCCACTCCGGTGGTGGAGCGGGCCCTGAATCTTTTTCTGGTCCTGCACGCTGATCACGAACAGAACTGTTCGACCTCGACGGTGCGCGTGGTTGGCAGTTCCCGGGCCAATCTGTTCAGTTCGGTGTCGGCCGGTGTCTGTGCCCTTTGGGGCCCCCTGCACGGCGGCGCCAATGCGGCGGTAATAAGGATGCTCGAAGACATCAAAACTTCGGGCAAGCCGATCAGCCATTATCTGGACATGGCCAAGGACAAGAACAACGATTACCGGTTGATGGGGTTCGGGCACCGGGTCTATAAGAATTTCGATCCGCGCTCTATTATTCTGAAAAAGCGGG
The DNA here is from genome assembly GCA_963759125.1 of uncultured delta proteobacterium. Taxonomy (GTDB): domain Bacteria; phylum Desulfobacterota; class Desulfobulbia; order Desulfobulbales; family Desulfocapsaceae; genus JABDQA01. The sequence goes on along the minus strand of CAVWXN010000005.1, from coordinate 304,061 downwards.
TCTATGAGGTACTGGAAGAACTGCAGCAGGAGGACCCGCTGCTTGATGTGGCGCTGGAACTGGAAGAAAAGACGCTCAAGGACGACTACTTCGTTGAGCGCAACCTCTACCCCAACGTCGATTTCTACAGCGGTATTCTGCTGCGGGCCATCGGCATTCCGCTCAATATGTATACGGTGATGTTTGCCATCGGCAGGATGCCGGGCTGGATCGCCAACTGGCGTGAACTGCTGGAGCATAACCAGCGTATTTCCAGGCCGCGGCAGATTTACACCGGCGAGACCACCCGGTCGTTTGTACCGCTTGCTCAACGCTGAGGCCAAACCCCTGCCCGGCAAGGCCAGGATAGGGTGCAGAGTGCTGGCGTCCGGCGGCAGTGAGCCGATGGACGCCAGCGCTTGATCTCTACCAGTTTTTGCCCAGCAGTTCGAAGTAGGCCTGCTTTCTGACGCAGGCCGGACATTTTTCCGGAGCTTCCGTTCCTTTGTGCAGATAGCCGCAGCCGAGGCACTTCCAGATTCGTTCCTCGGTTCTGGCGAAGACTCGGCCGCTGTCGATGTTTGCCGCCAGTTCCCTGAATATATCCTCGTGGTGTTTCTCGGCCACGATAATCGCGTCGAAGGTGTCGGCTGCCCGTTTGAACCCCTCTTCCCGGGCGATATCAGCAAAACCCTTGTACATGGTGTCATGTACGTAGAGTTCAAGCTCTGCCGAACTGAGAAGGTTGGCTCTGGTGTCTTCGATTACGCCCGTGGGGAATGGCCAGGTTGTTTCGAGTTCGCCGCCGTTGAAGAATTTGAAAAATCGCAGGGCATGCTCATATTCCTGATCGGCGGTTTCATCGAAGAGTCTGGCGATCTGTATGTAGCCGTCGTCCTCGGCCCTCCTGGCGAAGAAATTGTACCTGGAGCGGGCCTGGGCCTCGGCCGAGAATGAAATCTGCAGGTTCTTGGCGGTCCGGCTTTCCCTGAAGCTGGTCATCTTGATCAGCCGTCCCTACTCTTCGATTTCGATGGCATCGGCACCGCATTCGAGGGCTGCCCGGCGCACCACATCCTGCAAATGGTCGGGGATTGCATCCATCTTGACAATCGATAAAAGCGCATCTTCGTCATATTCGAATATTTCGGGACAGAGTTTGTTGCAGTTACGGTCACCCATGCACTGATCGGTAATGGTCACTTTCATCATACGCTCCTTTGTTTGTGTTCCAGCAATGACTTTTAGGTTAAAAAAGCTTACGATTCAGCAAAAGCAGTTTTCAGGACATAGTCATAAAATGCAAACGGCGATCAGTCAATTATTATCTTTTAATTCAGCCTGGTGCATGAAGCAGAGAAGCAGGGAGATCCGAGAGACCACAACAGGGCTGGCGGAAAATGGTGAATCTTTTCTCAACTGTGGTAGAGTCGCCAGGCCTGTGAGACACGAGGTATTACAGGATCAACAAGGGATTTAACCCAAGAGGAACAGATGAAGGTTGGCATTGTCGGTCTGCCGCAGACCGGTAAAAAGACGTTGTTTCGAGTTTTGACCGGCTCCGAGGTGGCTGATCAGGGCGGCCAGTCCAAACCGCTCCCCGGTACAGCCGATATCGTTGATGAGCGCTTCGACAAGCTGGTGGAGATGTATGGGCCAAAGAAGGAGACCAGGGCCCGGATCGATCTGGTCCTGCTGCCTAAAATCGAACAGGAGACCATTGCCAAAGGCGATATCTTCCAGCACATCGTCGATGTCGATGCACTCTGTCACGTGGTTCGGTCTTTCGAGGACGAAGCGGTCTATCATGCCTCCGGGTCGGTGGATCCGGTGCGTGATGTTGAAATGATCAATTCCGAGTTCCTGATGCACGATCAGATATTCGTCGAAAAGCGGATCGAGCGGCTGGAAACCGCCCTAAAAAAAATCAAGGACGAACGCCAGGCCAAGGAATTTGACCTGATGCAGCGAATCCAGGCCCACCTGGAAGAGGAGCAACCGCTACGGCTCATGGAGTTCAGCGAGGAAGAGGATCTGTTGATCCGCAGTTATCCGTTTATTACCAGAAAAGAGCTGATCCTGGTGTTCAACGTCTCGGAAGACGATCTCGGCGACACTACTGTTCTGGAAAGAGTCGCCAGCCATTGCCGGGAGCAGAAAATGGAGGCGATGGCCGTATCGGCGCAGGTCGAGTTGGAAATAGCCCAGCTCGACAGCGAGGAGGAGAAAAAGGAATTTCGCACCGACCTGGGCATCGATGAGCCGGCACTCGGCATCCTGACCCGTTTGTGCTTAAAAGCACTGGGAAGAATGTCGTTTTTCACGGTGGGCAAAGATGAGGTACACCAGTGGCTGGTGCGGATCGGTTCTACCGCCCCCGAAGCAGCTGGAGCGATTCATTCGGATCTGCAGAAGGGATTTATCAGGGCCGAAGTAATCAAATATGGTGAGTTGCTTGAGTACGGCAGTGAGGCCGAATTGAAAAAACAGGGCAAACTCTACGTGCAGGGCAAGGACTATATTGTCGAGGAAGGCGATATTCTCAATATCCGTTTCAACGTCTGACCCAACCCAGACGATCTTGGACATAGGGATCTTGGACATAGCTCCCGGAGCTGCTCAGCAGGTTTATGTAGCTCCCCCGATGCATTCCAGTTCCTTTCTCAACCGATAGGCTGTTGTTCGAGGTGTCGAGTTCCACGCAGTCATAGGTGAGCGGCTGCATCTTTGGCCACCGGTTTGACAACTCGTGCCTGGCCGGTCAAGCCCAGTGGCAGGACAGAACCCGACAGACTCTTTTCAGCGCTCATGCAGCTTGCCGAATACTGTGTAGCCGCCCTCTCCATCGAGGCTGGTCTCCCGGACGCAGATCCTTTTTAGCGAATGCGCCGACATCGGCCAGGTAATGGCGGGAACAGCCGGTGGGTTCACTCCTTAAAACCGCATTTACCGCACTGATGCCAAGTTCCAGGCCGATATAGTGGTAGGGCCGGTAAAGGGCGGAATAGACACCACTGGCGTCGGTTTTCATGCCGTATTCCTGAAAGCAGCGTGCCGCGTAGGCGTTTGGAGCCCTGAATACCACATAGACCCCCCAGCGCAAATCTCTGGCGATCGGAGACCCGTCACGCTGTTCACTGGCAATCACCTCCACAGTGCCGGAATGCTCGAGAATGCCGCCTTCAGCTGCGGGTTTCAGCACATCGGCCAGGTCCTCCACATCTACAGCTGGGAATTGCAGGCCGCACTTTTGGGGCCTGAGTCCCGAGCCGTTAGCCACGGCGCACATTTCGATCGCAGATTTGGAGCCGTCGAGAAAGGAGTTGAACATCTGGGCGTTGTAATCGCCACTGGCTACCCGTTCTTCGGAAAATCCGTAGTAACCCCAGACCGTCTCAGGGGTGGAGTAATGATACTCGGGCTGATACCTGGTTCCCTTGCCGGTGCAGACGACTTCAAAGCCCACCGTCCGGGCCCAGTCGAGCTGCTCCATGATGAGAGCCGGCTGGTCGCCATAGGCCATGGTATAGACGACATTGTTGTCTTCTGCTTTCTTCGAGAGGACCGGTCCGAGCAGGCAGTCGGCCTCGACGTTGACCATGACCACATGTTTTGCCGCTTCGATGGCGGCGACCGCATGACTGGTTCCCGCTTCCGGACTGCCGGTTATCTCCAGGATTACCTCGCATTCGGATTCGATCAAGGCAATGGCATCTTCGGTAATGGCTATCTTGCCGGAAGCCGCAGTGTCGTTTATGCTCAGCCGGTGATGCTGCCGCTGCGCCGATCTTTGCCCCAGCCGGTCGTTTCCAGAGCCTCGTAGGCGCGCTGGGCTGAGAGTTCGGCGATACCGACGACCTGCAGACCCGGGGTGAAGCGGGCCTGGTTGAGAAACATGGAGCTGAATTTACCTGCTCCGATAACCCCAACCTTGACGGGCGTTTTGTCCTGCTCCCTTTTTTTCAGCATCGAATAGAGATTCATACTGTCACCTCCAGCTTCTCGTTGATCATGGTCAGCGCGTTCGATAATCTCCTGCAGAATCATCGTCGCATCCTCAACAAACTTTGGGCACACCGTCTTGAAGAGATTCTTTTGAGCGGCGATCTCTTTGCCTTCAGGGGTCATGATGTTACAGCCCAGCAGTTCACTGCAGTCCAGGGTGTTGTTGCGTTGTTTGAACCGGCGAGTAAATTCGGCAACGGCTTCGTACACCTTCTTGCGTCCGGCGGACTCAGAGCTTTGCTGATCAGCGAATTTGAGGCCGAGTACCATGTAAGCTCCGGTTACTGCCCCGCAGACCCCTGCCATCTGCATACCGGCGGGGAAACCCGAGGAAATTTTCAGGGCGGTCAGTTGATCCATTCCCAACTGCTCGCAGAACTGGGTCAGAACGGCCTGGGAACAGCCGTTTCCTTGCAGAAAACGCTCAACGCTTGTTGTTGTTTCAGTCATAATAGATTGATCCTCTGTGGGGCCTGATTGTTATCAATATCACCCTACCATATTTCTGTCGGCAGGTGTTGGAAAACAGCTAGTGAGGCCGGTTGGAGAGTATTAAGGGAGGAAAATTGAGCAGCGGCGGGGAGACATTTTCAATATCGGCCATAAAGTATAGAGCTGAAAACTGATAAACCGATCGGTAGAGACATCTATTCTGAGTACTAATGGAATTATTTAATGGAATATACAGTTGGGATGGCAAGAAACGTGACGGCCGAGACCCGATAGCCTGGTTCCCTGGATCCTATCATCTCTATATCTGTTCGATAGGGGAGGACAACGGCAAGGTGACCTCGTTCAGGCAGCACCTTTGCCTTTATTCGGAGACGGGAAAGGGACATTCGATCTCGGCTCACCCGGAAAAATTTGCCAAGCATGTGTGCGAAGATTTTTCTATTGATCTCGAACGAACTCTATGGGTGGAGGTCAATCCCTCCCCCGAGACGAAATATGAGGTAATTGCCTACAGTAGAAATTCCAAACTGAAGGAGGTTTTCTTCTACCGTGTTCAGAAACGTTTACCCACCGATATTGAATTGAAACTGATAGAAGAACATCTCGAACACCTGGCCCTTTGATCATTACCGGCCTACACATAGTGTTTCCTTGACGATGACAATAAACCGCATACAAACATTAAAAACCAGGCTCGCCGAACTGGAGGCAGCCATTGCAGAAACCGAAAAACGTCTGCCCGCCCATTCGATCAAGCCTCCCGTCATGCATGATTTGCTGGACCTTGAGGATGAACGCGATAGTGTGGTAAGAGAGCTCGGTAAACTGCTGCCTGGAATCGAAAAGGGTGAAGCGTAGAAAAATATTTGGCTGCTCCGTCGCCTAATCGCCATCCTTGCCTGATTAAGCGTGTAGAACTTATATCGTCATGGTATAGTATCGGTAAATTTCTTCTATCTACTTGTAGTAGAGTGTTTTCTTGCCTCGATTTGAAGGGCTTGTTGCTTGCTATGCCCCCATTCGGTATATTCACTTAATTCTACTCGATAAACGCTACCCTTTTTATACATCCCAGCCATTTCAGGCCAGTTCTTCAACAGTGTCCCAGGTTAAAACACCTAAATTTCTGGATGTTTCAAAATGCGGTGCTCTGTCAGTTGATCTACATGGCGACCTTATACCTGTGTTTTCCAGGCAAAAATAGCGCATGAAGGTCAATTGCAGCAAAGTGAATGAATCGTATATCACCTAATTTGTCAATTGTCCTTCCTTCGGTAAAGAACTAAACTCGAATAGTCTATTCTCGACTATTGCAGAGAAGGATTAGAGGTGCAGACCACCACCTCCAATATCAACAAAAGAACTTCCGGTTGAGCACGATGGAACCAACTGTCACTTGGGAAAAATAGAGCCATTTTCAAAACAATCTTTTCGCCCAAACTCTGCGTTATGCTCAAAATTTTATCCTCGGAATATCAATCATATGCCTGTGGTAAAATTTCTCGCATGCCTTGATTTTGAACGAAAATCTTAGTTTTGCAAAAGGCTCAATAGTTAGAAAAAATCTAATTGCAGGGAATCGAAAGCAAAAATGGAACAACAAAAAAGTGTGGTAGCACTAAATGGCGATATTGTCAGTTACAGCCAATTATTGGCAGAAGATCACGATTCGACTAGAGCCATAGTTGAGACCTTCGAGCAATTAGTTACCGGGCACATCTCCGCTAACAACGGAACCCTTGTAAATTTTGTCGGCGATAATTTCATCGCCGTCTTCTGCCAACGTATCCGAGGCTTTGCAAACGGCCATATCGGTTACTTCGGAAATTGAGACGTCGAGACCCGTGTATATCTTCCTCTGAAAAAGTCAGATTTCGAATGGGATTGGATTCGGGAGAAGTGAGTATCGCTGATCATAAGTATCACGGAGACGTTCTTAACATCACGGCCAGAATACAAGCATGGCAAAAGCCGGTGGGATTTGTGTGTCGGGAAAAGTCTATCGAAATCTGGACGAACCAGCGCTGCGCTTCAGATCAATCGGAAAACACAAACTGAAAAACATTCCAGAGTTGATAGAGATATATGAGTTCGTCGATTTTCCAAGTGATGAGACAACTGTCATTGGCAGCTCAGGGCTGGGTCTTGAGTCACCGACCATTGCGGTATTACCCATTCATATAAAAAATACGAGCAATCTGGTGGCAGAGGCGGCCGATATATTACGGCAGGAACTGGTTCACCGATTGACGGCAGTACCCCAGCTCACTGTCGTTAACGCAAAATCTGAAGTCGGTCAGGAACAAGGGTTAACGGCCGCAAGATATTATATTGAAACAGGGGTGCATCAGCACGGGGACAGGGTGCGTGTGTTTGCCACCCTTTTTGACGTCACCACCATGAACATAGTCAAATCGTACAAATGGTTTGTAGCTGCTGATGGTCTTGTCGAACTGTCGGAGAGGCTGGCGGAAGATGTGGCAAGATCAATAGAGGTGGAGCTCATTGTTGGCGAACCGGCGGGATTGTATGCCGAATTGGACGATCCAGAAGCCATCGAGAAAATTTACCTGGGATGGTATCACCTTAGATCTGATATCCGTGAGGGTTGGTCCCAAGCTCTAGAGCTCTTTGGGCAAGTGGCGGACTCCCATCCGGACCAGCCATACGGTCACGTTCTTTCTGCGTTTGCCAACTGGATCGGAGCAGCCAACGGCTGGTCTCCTAATCTCGATGAAGCTCTGCTCAGGGCGCAGCAGCAGGCTCGGAAAGCCAGGGAAAACGGAGACCCCACAGGAATGTCTCAGGCTATAGAAGGTGCCGTCTACATGTCGCAAGGCCGACACCACGAAGCTCTGGCAGCGATTGAACAGTTGGAAATCACCAGGCCTACCTGTGATGTGACTTATGGTCTTGAAGGAAGTATCCGTCGCTACCTTGGCCAATGGGAGCAGTCGGTGGAGCTGCTCGATACGGCAATGCGTCTGACCGGCGTCAACAAACCCTGGTATCCCACCGTAAAAGCCTGTTCTCTCTTTATTGGTAAACAGATTGAAGAGGCGATGACGATTGCCGAGGTGGTGCTCGAATACCAGCCAAAAAATCTTGAGGCCCAGGTAGTCCTGGCTGCGGCACAAACTGAGCTTGGCATGAGTCGACGGGCCAAAACAACTGAGCCATTTGCAAAACGATCTTTTCGCCCAAACTCTGCGTTATGCTCGAAATTTTATCCTCGGAATATCAATCATATGCCTGTGGTAAAATTTCTCGCATGCCTTGATTTTGAACGAAAATCTTAGTTTTGCAAAAGGCTCAACTATTAAGGCAATTAATGAAAAATTTCCGGCTGTCGACGTGGTGGAGTGGCTCGATAAGAACCCGTATACCGGCATCGACCGGGTAAAACCCTGGAAAGAACCACTTTCTAAAACAATCGCTGCACCCGGATAAGGACAATAGTTTCTAATAATCATACAGTCTTTTTCAGCCTCTTGGGGGCGCTTTCTCAACTCTTCTATTTGCTTGAAGTTTAGATCTTTTTAGTTTCCGGCCGATCCGTTCCAGACTTGACATTACCACAATGTGGTGGTAAGGTGAGTTGGTGAGAATCATTCCTATATGATGCCTTCCCCCTATCTCAGGAGGGAAGCGCAGCAATCAAATCCACACCATGGAGGAGTTATGGCTAAGCCGAAAGAGATAATTCGACCCGAAGATATCACTACCTGTGAATCCACCCAGCAGATGATCGCCAAAGCGAGACGAGACGGGGTAGAACTTTTCTTTGATCGGGCGGAAGCAGTCAAACCGTGTCCAATCGGTGCGAGTTCCGCCTGCTGCAAACACTGCTCCATGGGACCTTGCCGGATCAGCCCCAGTGATCCTTACAAACATGTCGGGGTCTGTGGTGCTAACATCGACACCATCGCCGCCAGAAATTTTGGCCGCATGGTTGCCGCTGGCACAGCCGCCCATACTGATCATGGTATGGCCATGCTCGATCTTTTCAGAGGAGTTATCGAAGGGACGGTCATCGATTTTGAGATCAAGGATCACCTCAAGCTTTTCGAGGTGGCAGAATCTTTGGATATAGAAACCAAAGGCAGGGAGATAAAAGAGGTTGCCGTCGATGTCTACCGGGAGCTGGAAAAGACCTACACCCAGGTAGATGGTGAGATTCCGCTGGTAAAAAGGGTTCCCAAAAAGACCCTGGAAAGCTGGCGCAAGGAAGGAATCGTTCCCCGGGGTGCGATGCGCGAAATCATGGAAATGATGCATCGAACGGCCATGGGAGTAGATCAGGACTACGAAAACATCACCAAACAGATCTCCCGTACCGCGCTGGCTGACGGTTGGGGCGGCTCGATGGTTTCCACCGATATCTCCGATATCCTGTTCGGTACCCCGGTACCGGTCGAGGTTACCGTGGATATGGGCGTTCTCAAGGAAGACCAGGTAAACATAATCGTCCACGGTCATGAGCCGATTCTGCTCGAAGCCATGATCATTTCGGCTGCAGCTCCATCCATCAAGGAGATGGCCCGGGAAGCGGGCGCCAAGGGCATCAATCTGGTCGGCATGTGCTGCTCGGGTCTCGATGTACTGTCACGCCACGGCATACCCCATGCCGGTAACTTCTCGTCGACTGAAGCTGCGCTGGTTACCGGGGCCGTTGACGCCATGACGGTAGACGTGCAGTGCATCAAACAGGATCTGCACAAGGTGGCGGGCTGCTACGACACCGTCTTTGTCACCACCAATTACCGGGCCAAGATCGAGGGTGCGATGCATATCGAGCTCGACGAGCACGATCCGATGAAATGCACCGACCAGATCATCATCAAGGCCATCATGCGCTACAAGAACCGGGGCCAGAAAATAGAGATTCCGGCGCACACCGCCAAGGGAGTCCACGGATTTTCACATGAGTATATCAAATACATGCTCGGGGGTTCGTTCAGGGGCGGTTATGAACCGCTCAACGACAATATCATCAACGGCCGAATCAGGGGCGTGGCCGGTGTGGTCGGCTGCACCAATCCCCGCTCCAAGCAGGATTTCTCGCATGTCGAGCTGGTCAAAGAGCTGATCAAGAACGATATACTCGTGGTTCAGACGGGCTGTTCGCAGATGGCCCTGGCCAAGGCCGGACTCACCACACCGGGAGCTTCTGCCCTGGCTGGACCAGGCCTTGCGGAAGTATGTGAGACGGTGGGGATTCCTCCTATCCTGGGGCTCGGGGCCTGCGTTGACAACAGCAGGATTCTGATGGCCGTCTCGGAGATGGTCAAAACTGGCGGCCTGGGCGAGGCGATAGCCGACTTGCCGGTGGCCGGCTGTGCTCCGGAGTGGATGAGCGAGAAGGCCATTGCCATCGGCCAGTACTTTGTCGCCAGCGGTGTCTATACCGTATTCGGTCATACCTTCCCGATCACCCAGCAGACCAAATTCCAGGAACTGCTGTTTAACGGTCTCGAGGAGAAAGGCTTCGGCAAGTGGGGGTTTGCTGACAGCCCCCATGAAATGGCACGGCTGATGATTGCCCATATCGATAAAAAACGAAGCGAACTTGGCATCGACAAAGCCAGAGAGAGGGTTCTGATGGATATGTCGGATCGGCGCTCGCTGGCGGCCAACGAATAATAGCTCACTCAGACTTCATAAGTTCAGCGGTCTCCTTCCCTGCGGCTGGTCTCGATGGTATAGTATCCGATCGAGACCGGCCGTTTGTGCTCTTATCAGGATGGTTATCTACCACCCCAAGAGGCGAACGGGGTGACCTGACATCGGAAGTGAGACCGCCATGCAAAAAGCCACTGTTTTTGACCAGACCTACCAGCGTTACCTGGCTGAAATTGGCCGGATCGACTACCTGTCCCGAGCTAATCTGCTCGGGGTGGAAGTGGCCGGTGAGGCCCTCGTTATAGCTCTCTACGACCAGACCTATTCGGTTTCCAGTCAGGGCATCGAGGGGCTGGGCGGCGCCGTGGTCAATGATGCGGTCCGGGTGATTCTTTCCAAGTATGTCCTGACCTGTCCCGCCGAGGTTCCGGAGTTGTCGCCCAAATGGATGACCTACCGCGAGTTTCGTAATGCGGGTCCATTGGTCTCCTACTTTACCAGCAACACCAACAAGAACATAGAACTGCACTATTCCGGCGGAGCAGACCGTTTGGCAGAACGCTGCAAAGAGCTTGGTGCCCGCCTCGAGGCCAACAGCTCCTACGACATTTCCGCCAGGTTGTATGCCTTGCCGCGTATACCGGTGATCCTCAACTTCAACGATGCCGACGATATGTTTCCGGCCGTCTGCTCGATTCTTTACCAGGAATCGGCCGAACATTTCCTCGACATGGAATGTCTGGCCATGACCGGGACTCTGCTGGCCGGAAAGCTGCTTAGATAGGCGAGATCATGGGACTATCCTCGGCCGCTTCCTCCTCCAGAATTTCACTCCAGCTTCTCGGCTGGCTGGCGGTATTTGGCTCAGCCTTCTGTTTCTATCTGGCCACGGCGATAATCCGCTGGGCCGACGGGGCAGTAGCGATTGACAGTGCCTATTTTACTTTCAGCAGATTTCTGCTCGGTTTCATAGTCGTCTGCCTGACCATGCTGATGGGCCGTCAGCGCCTGAAGCCAAGGCGCTATCACTATCTGATTGGCCGCACTGTTTCCAACACGGTGGCGGTGTTCTGTTTCTACAAAGCGGTGGAGGTCGGCTCACTGGCCGAGGCCAATATTCTCAATATGACCTACCCGCTCTTCGTAGCCCTTTTTTCCTGGTTTTTAGTAAAAGACCAACGTGATTCGATCGCCCTGGCGATAGTCGGGGTTGCCTTCTGCGGTGTCTGGCTGATCCTGTCGCCGGGATCGATGTCCACCGGCCTGGAAAGCCTCTGGGGACTTTGTTCTGGATTCTGTGCAGCCTGGGCCATGATATATCTGAACCTGAGCAGACGCCACCACGATTCCCAGACGATCCTGTTCTTTATGTTCGGCCTGGGGGCATTATGTATCTTTGTGTTTTTCAAAGAGTCCATGTTCTGGCCAGATTTCCTTGAGTTTAAATATCTGTTCTGGTGTTCGGTAGCGGGTGTGCTGGGACAATATCTGCTGACCTATGGATTTCTTTTTGTCACTGCGGTCGAAGGGTCGATCATTTCCTCGAGCCGGATTCTGCTGGCGGCTCTTCTGGGCACTTTTCTGGTAGGCGATCCACCCCTGGTGCTGAGCGGCTGGATTGGGGCGCTGCTGATCTTCGGAGCCAATTCTATGCTTGCTCTGAGAAGAGCAACCTTGAACAGACACCAGTCGAAGGAGTGAAACCGAGTTTACTCAGGTGATATCCAGCAGGGTGAACAGGGCACTGTGATCGAGGTCGGCACCGCCGTCTTCTATCAGCCTGTCGTAGAGGTCACGGGAAAGCGAAGTGGCAGGCATATCAAGGCCCAGTGTGGCGGCTAATTCGATCGCTTGATGCATGTCCTTGCGCTGGGTAGTGCATCGTGCTCCGAGTGAGTAATCGCCGTCAACCATCCGTTGGCCGTGAACTTCGAGAATCCGTGAATCGGCAAATCCCCCCTGCAGGGCCTGACGAACCCTGGCTGGATCTACCCCAGCTGCCTTGGCCAGCGCCAGAGCTTCTGCAGCTGCACCGATATTGAGCCCGACAATCACCTGGTTGGCTGCTTTGGCGACCTGGCCCGCACCTGACGTCCCGACATGGGTGATTCTCTCACCCAGAACCTGCAGGATTGGCAGGGCCCGGTCATACCCTTCTTCGCTGCCCCCAGCCATGATGGTAAGGTTGCCCGATTCGGCACCGATGGTACCGCCGGACACCGGGGCGTCGACATAGAGGCCGCCTGTTTTGGAGATCAACTCAGCAAAGCGACGGGTCTCGGTAACCGAGGTTGTACCCATATCGATCACCAGACTGGTATCTCCCAGGCTGTGGATTACACCGTTCTCCCCCAGCAGTGTGGACTCAACTGCGGCAGTGTCGGCCACCATAAGGATGACGGTATCGGCCCGGGCCGCTACCTGGCCGGGAGTTTCCAGCGGTGTCGCACCTGCCGCTGCGAGTTCCGCACGCGGCTGGGCCGAACGGTTGGTGACAAAAAGCTCGAATCCCGCCTGGATGAGATTGCGACACATGGGCTTGCCCATCAGGCCTAATCCTATGAAGCCAAGTTTCTGCGTGTGCTGGTTGTGCATGAGCGCCTCTAATCAGATGTCGGTGGAAGTCTAAAGTCTCTTGGTATCCCGCACGAATTAGCACAGAATTGACGGGCCGACAATTGGTTTTGTCATGGTTTTCAGATAAGCAATCAAGATTTACCCGCCTCAGGAAACGGCGAGATGACTGAAAACTGATTTGGCAACCATTCTGCCGGCCTCGGTGGCGATCTCATTGGAAATGAAGTTTGCGAATTGCTTCTCGTCGATGGCCTGCTCCTTGTTTCTCTCCTCGAGCAGGGCAATCGAAGCCGCATCGGCCAGACTGCCTGCTTCCCTGGAAACGTCTTTATGGCCGCCTTTGAGGGCTTCTAGCAGGGAGCACACCTCGGTGCGGATCTCTTTTTTGGCTCCCAGGTTTTCAAGGATCTTTTCTGCTGCTGTGTGGTTTTCCGCATCGTCTCGTTCAATATCTTTCAGATAGGCGGCACAAAGCACGACAGCGAGGTTGACGCCTTCCTGCTTAGCGATATGCTCAGCATGCCGGGCAATCCGGGTGAGGTGCCCGATCCTTTTGAAATCGGTCTTGTAGTAGCGTTTCATTGCGACCGCCACCTTGTCCTTCAGCAGGTTCTCCTGGGCACCAACGAACTCTTCCGGCAGGGTTCCGATACATTGATCCGCAAACTTGCAATAAGCCGCACAGCCGAAATCCATTCGCGGATTGACGAACCGGTGGGCGCAGTGACCGCAGGATCTGGTCGTGTCATCTTTGTAGAATTCGACCGCTTTGCCGCACTTCGGGCAGTTGACTTCATAGATGGCTTCCGATGTCCAATACTGCATATCTTGGCCGGGGCATTTCATGATCTCGTCCTCTTTTGAGATTTTCTCTGCACTGAAGAAATGATTCTATCTGTAAAATAATGTCTGAAACCTTTCCTGCCTTGATTTAGGTCAAAAATATGATCCTTCCTTCATTTCCCGTTTATCTGCCAATGTATTTTCTCGCGACCTCTCCAGCCAGCTGAAAAACATTAATAATTACGAATTTATGGAGATCGTTTCGGGGGAAGTCCAGAAATTTGAAAAATTGAAAGATAGACGATTGACAAAAAGGCGTGAGTAAATGTAATATAAGCATGATTTAAGATTGTCTTAAAAAAGTTTGATTATAGACAATCCGACTAACTGATCTTTCTCGCTTTGTTTGATGTAAACGGCTGCAGATCAAAGACATTTCAACAACGACTGGCAGCCTGAAATAGAGCACGACCGAACAACAGCTTTGTGATTGAAACTGTGTAGGGTTGGCGTCGACATGGCGCCGCTTTTTTTATATCCTGTTAGCCTGCGGAAGCCCTTGAGTCCGCATGGTTGAGATATGTGTTCTGATGCTGTTTTGAACTGCTTCGAGAGGCAATTTCAAGTGAGCAAGAGGAGGTTCAATGGAAGCCACGACCAGTACTTTCCCCCCCCCGTCCCACCTGATTGCAGAAATCGACCCGCCCAAAGGAACTAATCTTGAAAGCTTTCTTAGCAAGGCTCTGAAAATCAGAGGCCGGGTGGCGCGTGTCAGAGTAACGGACAATGACCATGCAATTTTACACATGTCGCCGCTGGCACCGAGCCTGGCGCTTAAGGAGAAAGGCGTTGAACCAAGTATGGTAATCAACGGCCGGGATCGAAACAGGCTGTCGTTTCAGGGTGACCTGTTGTGCGCCGCGGCAATGGGAATCAATGATGTTGTTCTCAAAGAGGGCCATGATCCCAAGGAAGGAGATCAGCCCATGGCCAGAACCAGCGGCGATCTTGATCTGGAAACCATGCTGACCTGTGCTGCCAATATGAACGCTGGCAGAGACCTTGCCGGGGAGGAACTGGATGGAGGTACCGAGTTTAATATCGGCATCTATTATGAACTCTCCGATGACGTCAATTTCAATCGGGAACGGGCCGAATACTTCCTGAAACTCAAAGACTTCGGCGTTCAGTCGGTGACCCTGGGTCCCACCTACGATCTCAATATCATCGAACAGTTCCTGCCATTTGCCGAGCAGACGGGGATAAAGCTCTACAGTTCGCTGATGTTTCTCAAGTCGGTGACCATGATCCGTTATCTAAACAATCTGCCCGGAGTGCCGTCCATACCCCAGGAGTTCCTAAAAAAAATGATGGGGGCGACGGACAAGAAAAACGCAGGCATGGAAGTTGCCGCGGATTTTCTCAGGGAGCTGGCCCAGATCAGCGACGGAGTGGTACTGCTGTCACTGGGGCTGCATGATAAAATGACGGATTTTCTTGACCTCATCGAACGATAGTCAAACGTGCTAAAGAGCGACGACGAAAGATCTCCCCTGCGCAAGAGTCTGCCGGAGGTAACCAATGAGCTCGGTTCTCATCTTTATCTCTACCAGATTCTTGAAGAAACACCGAATGGAGTAATGGTGGTCAGCCTCGATCATCAGGTACTCTATGCCAATCCGGCGGCCAACCAGTTCCTGGGGGTCGGCTATCGAGATTTGACCGATACCGATCTGGAGCGGCTGCTGGGTGAGGAGAATCAATGGTTCTTCTATCAGATTGGCCAGTTCTTCGACAATCTGGCGGAGATGGATCGAACCAAAATCAGGCATGAAATAGAAATAACCACCGGCGAGAATCAGCGAAAAATCCTCGATGCGGTCCTTATCTACCCGCCCGCCTCGCCCGCCTATTACCTGATGTATCTCATAGATATCACCCAGCGGAAAAAACTCGAGGGGGAGCTGAGACGACGCAACACCTTCTTCAACAACCTGATCAATTCATCGGTTGACGGGATCATTGCCGCTGATATGAACGGCAAACTGATCCTTTTCAACGATGCCGCTCTGACCCTGCTTGGTTATCTCGATGATGCCAGTCTGGAACGACTGCATGTGACCAGTCTCTATCAGGATGGGCTGGCCTACAAAATCATCGAGCGGATGCGCAGCGACGAATTCGGCGGCAGGGGCAAGCTGCTCTATCATGAACTCAGTGTCTGCCACAAGGACGGGCATGAGATCCCGGTGAGGTTTTCCGGCGGTATTATCTACGACAAGGACAAAGAGATCGCCACCTTCGGCATATTCACTGATCTGCGCGACATCATCAAGATCGAACAGGATCTGGAGCAGACCCACAATATGCTCATGCAGTCTGAAAAAATGGCCGGGCTGGGCAGGCTGGCTGCCGGAGTCGCCCACGAGATAAACAATCCGATGTCGGGCATCATGCTCTATGCCAATCTGATCAAAGAGGATCTTGGTGAAAATCATTCCGCCTCTCCCGATCTGGATACCATCATTCACGAGGCCGAGCGCTGCAAGGTAATCGTCGCCGATCTGCTCGAGTTCTCTCATCAGACCAGGTATGAGATGGAGCCCATCGATATCAACGAGGTGATTCAGAAGACTTTGGGAATACTGAGCAACCAGCCCCTTTATCACAATATCAAGGTCAACCTGAACCTGGCGGAAAGGCTGGCGCCCATTCTGGGGAATTCGATCCGGCTCAACCAGGTGATGATGAATCTGATGGTCAATGCAGCCCAGGCAATGAAAGGAGAGGGGACGATCAGCATCACCAGCAGGGCAAGAGCTGGAAACGACATCAATGAAATTTTACTCAGCGACACCGGTCCGGGCATTGAGGAGGACCTGAAGGAGAAGATTTTCGAACCTTTTTTCACGACCAAAACCACCGGCGAAGGAACCGGGCTTGGGCTCTCGGTTTCCTACGCCATCGTCAAAGAGCATCAGGGAACAATCAAGGTGAGCTCCAGTCCAGGTAAAGGGGCGCTGTTCACCCTGCGGTTTCCTGTGGTTGTGGACACTTTGATAGGAGAGAACCATGAGCAACAACACGATCTCACCACAGCAGGGGAATAAAAAGTTCCTCCAGAAACTCGAGGAGAGAGGCGTCGATGTGCAGGCCTGCTACCAGTGCGGGCGCTGCTCGGCGGGCTGCCCGATTACAGAATTTTTTGACCTGACCACTATGGAGGTGGTCAGGCTGGCCGCTTACGGTATGGAAGATCTGCTGCTCAGCTCAAAGGCCATCTGGCTCTGCGCCGCCTGCGAGACCTGTGCCACCCGCTGTCCCAACGACATCGACATTGCCGTGCTCATGGACGTGCTGCGCGAGTTGGCCCTCAGAAAAGGAGTGCAACCCGCAGAACCGAGAATTCCCACCTTTCATCAATGTTTTCTAAGTTCCATTGAGCACTGGGGCAGAGCTTTTGAAGTGGGTCTAATCGCCGGTTACAAGATGCGCTCTGGCGATCTGACCGGCGACATGAAACTGGGTATGAAAATGTTTTCCAAGGGAAAGTTAAGCCTCAAACCCCATCCCATAAAAGGTAAAGCGGAGATCAAACAGATCTTTTCGGGGAAAGGCAAGGAGTATGAGCGATGAAACTATCCTACTATCCTGGCTGCTCGCTGCACGGTACGGCGCTCGACTATGACCAGTCTGTTCAGGAAGTCTGCACCAAGCTGGGGATTGAGCTGGTGGAGATACCCGACTGGAACTGCTGCGGCGCCTCCTCGGCACATATGACCAATCACGAAATAGGCATGCGGCTGCCGATACGCAACCTGCTCCTCGCTGCCGAGCTTGGGCATGATATCCTGGTGCCCTGTGCCGCCTGTTTTCAGAGACTTAAAGCGGCCGAGAGGAGTCTTAAGGTGGAACCGGAGTATTGGGACATCGACGGCTATCCAGAAAATATCAACATTGTCCATATATCCTCGTTGCTGGCCGAGGAAAGCATAACAGAAAAGATCAGGGAGATGCTCCAGGTCCGTTTTGAAGGCCTTAAACTGGCTTGCTATTACGGCTGCCTTTCCCTGCGCCACCCCAAAATTACCGGAGTGCTCAATTACGAACAGCCCACTACGCTGGAGACAATCGTCAGAAATGTCGGGGCCGAGCCGGTCTCCTGGTCTCATCGGACAGAATGTTGTTCCGGTTCCCTGACCATGGCCCGGCCTGATATTGCCCGCCGGCTGGTCGGCGACATTGTCGCGGCCGCCAGACGGGCAGGTGCTGACGGGATGGTAACCGACTGTCCCATGTGTCAGGCAAATGTTGAGAGCCGGCAGCTCGATCTGGCCGGTGCTGACTACCTGCCGGTCTTTTTCGGCACCGAACTGATCAGTGCCGCCTTGAGCGGACAGTATCCGGACAAGCAGAAAAAGGTACATCTGGTGGATGCCTCGATTTTGGCTGATGTTCTGAAGGCGGCTCCTCAGATCAGGGAGGAAACGGTATGACGGGAAATCCTCAAATAGAACTGTCCAACGGAACCACCGGCGCGGTCATGGTGGTCGGCGGCGGCATCAGTGGTATGCAGTCAGCCCTTGACCTGGCCAATTCGGGGTTCAAAGTATATCTGGTTGAAAGCTCACCGGCCATTGGCGGCAAGATGGCCCAGCTCGACAAGACTTTTCCGACCAACGATTGCTCGATGTGCATCGTCTCACCTAAACTGGTTGAGGTCGGGCGCCACCGCAATATCGAACTGCTTACCCACAGTGAAGTTGCCTCGCTCGAGGGCGAAGCCGGAAATTTCAGCGCCCGCATCACCCAGCAGGCGCGCTATGTTGACGTCGATAAATGTACCGGCTGCGGTCTGTGCGAGTTGGTCTGCCCGGTAACCCAGATTTCCTGGTTTCCCGAGCAGCCGCAAGAGGGCGAGAAGAAGAAAAAACTGAAGGCCAAAAACAAGCGAATTATCAGTGGTCCCAGAGCACCCCAGCCGACCAGCCTGGGCAAGTGGAAATTCAGTGTCGATGAGGAAAAATGTTCCATGTGCGGGGGCTGCCATCGGGCCTGTCTGCATGGGGCGGTATCCTGGCAGAAGAAGGAAATTGCCGCCATTGATCAGGAAAAATGTACGGGATGCGGAGCCTGCTATGTTGCCTGCCCGGAAAAATTTCAGGCGATTACCATCAGCGAGGCAGCGGATCTCGATAAAAATCTGGGCACCGCCATCAGGGCCCGCTCGGACGAAATAAAAAAAGTGCAGGGCGAGGTTCAAAGCCCGTCAGATTGTATCCGTTGTGGACTCTGTGTGATGATGTGCACCAAGGTGATGGGCATCGGTGCCTTGAAAATGGTCGAAGGCGGTATCGAGGCAGGTCTCGACATCTGTCAGGTCTGCGGAGCCTGCGCCTCGGTTTGTCCGGTCAATTTTCTGGCGGTGGAGGAGCTCACCGACAAGACGCCGCGACCGTTGCTCGATGAGTTCAACGAAGGCCTCAATCTGCGCAAACCGATAAATATTTTCTATCCCCAGGCAGTGCCTCGGGTGCCGGTCATCGACGAGGTCAGCTGCGTCAAACTCAACACCGGTGAGTGCGGCACCTGTCAGGCTGTCTGCGGGGTGGGCGCGATCGACTACACCCATACGGTCAAAGAAAAACAGATTGAGATCGGCTCGGTGATTTTCTCGCCGGGTATCGAAGTATTCGACCCTTCCATCCGTGGTGAATTCGGCTACGGCATCCATAAAAACGTGGTTACCTCCATCGAGTTTGAGCGGCTGCTCTCGGCCTCGGGTCCCACCTCGGGAACGGTGTCGCGTCCCGGTGACGGCAAGCACCCGCATAAAATTGCCTGGATTCAGTGCGTTGGTTCCCGGGATAACAGTTGCGGTCGTGACTATTGTTCGTCGGTCTGCTGCATGTACGCCACCAAGGAGGCCTATATTGCCAGGGAGCATGACTCTTCGATCGAACCGACGATCTTCTATATCGACATGCGCTCGTTCGGGAAGAACTTCGATGGTTACATCACCCGGGCCGAGGACAACAAGGTCCGCTATGTCAGGGCAATGATCAGCCGGATCTACGAGGATCCGCAGACCGGCGATTTGGAGCTGCGCTATATTGATGACAAGGGTGAACGGCAGTCCGAAATCTTTGAGATGGTGGTCCTCTCAGTGGGAATCCAGGTGCCCGAGCAGACGAAAAAGCTCGCTGAAACCCTGGACATCGAGATGGATGACTTCGGGTTTGCCGTGACCGACGGGTTCAGGCCGATGGCTGCCTCGCGACCGGGCGTATTCGTCAGCGGCGCCTTCAACGGTCCCAAGGACATCCCTGAAACGGTGAGCGAGGCCTCCGGTGCCGCCCAGGCAGCTTCGGTTGGGCTGGCCACTGCCAGAAACACTCTGCTTTCCGAGGAAGTGCTGCCCCAGGAGCGGATCGAGGAGCCGGGTGATCCGCTGAGAATCGGTGTCTTTGTCTGCCATTGCGGCTCCAACATCGCCTCGGTGGTTGACGTGGCTTCGGTCACCGAGTATGCAGCCACGCTTCCCAACGTCGTCTTCGCCGATCATCCCCTCTACACCTGTTCCCAGGATTCGGTCGAAACGATCAAGGACCTGATCAAGGAGCACGATCTCAATCGAGTAGTCGTCTCCGCCTGTTCACCGTCCACTCACGAGCCGCTGTTCATGTCCACGCTGCAACAGGCGGGCATCAACAAATATTACTTTGATATGGCCAATATCCGTGATCAGTGCAGCTGGGTTCATCCCCTGGAACCGGAGAAGGCCACCGAAAAGGCCAAGCGGCTGATGCGCATGGCCGTTGCCAACGTTTCCCAGGCGGAGCCGCTCACCGAGCTTGAATTCGATGTAGACTCGACGATGTTGATCATCGGCGGCGGGGTGGCCGGAATGACTGCGGCCGTCGAGGCGGCCGGGCAAGGCTTTGGGGTCTATCTGGTAGAACAGGAAACTGAGCTCGGCGGCCAGGTGAACCGACTAAAGAGAAGCTGGGACGGGCAGGACTTCGGGCCCTTTCTTGCTGATCTGAAAGCCCGGGTCGAGGCCGATCAGCAGATCAGGGTCTTGACCAGCTCGGTGGTGGTCGACCAGGGCGGGTTTGTCGGCTCCTTTGAAAGCGAGGTAATGACCCCCACCGGCGGCAGCAGGAAGATCAAACATGGCGCCACCCTGATTGCCACCGGAGCAGAGGAATACCGCCCGGATATCTATGGCCTCAACGAGTTGGAGACGGTGCTCAGCCAGACCGACTTCGAAACCCTGATCGTTGACGATCCTGAGCGGGTTTCATCCTGCCAATCGGTGGTCATGGTCCAATGCGCCGGTTCGCGCTGTGAGGAACATCTCAACTACTGCTCGAGAATCTGCTGTAACCAGGCGGTGAAAAACAGCCTCAGACTCAAAGAGCTGGATCCCGAAGCCCGCATTGATGTGCTCTACCGCGATATGCGCTGCTACGGTTTGACCGAACTCGACTACCGCAGGGCCAGGCAGGCGGGAGTCAATTTTATCCGCTTTGATCCCGACAAAGCACCGTCGATCCAAACAGGAGAAGATGGTATTGCGGTGACGGTGGTTGATCCGTCAATTCAGATGGAGGTGCAGCTGCATCCCGATCTGCTGGTGTTATCCACCGGCATCGTGCCCAGGGATACGGAAGAACTGGCGACCATGCTGAGAGTGCCGAGGAACGACAACGGGTTCTTCATAGAGGCCCATGCCAAGCTCAGACCGGTTGATCTGGCCAGCGAGGGAATATTCATGGCCGGCACCGCCCACGGTCCCAAAAACGTCAGTGAGACCATTGCCCAGGCCCAGGCGGCCGTCGGTCGGGCAGCCACGATTCTGGCCAACGAAAAACTCAAGCTTTCAGGTGTGTTCTCCACTGTCATACCCGAGAACTGTGCGGTCTGTCTGACCTGCGTCAGGGCCTGTCCATACGGTATACCGGTGATAAATGAGGAACATACCGCCTACATCAATCCGGCTCTGTGTCAGGGCTGCGGCATCTGTGTCGCCGAATGTCCGGCCAAGACCATTACCCTGGGCCGCTTCCAGGATGACAACATCAATGCCAAGTTGAAATCATATGGTGAAATGGAACCCGTAGCAGAGACAGGAGGAGCGTGATGGGTGACTTCAGCGCCAGTGTAATCGTCTTTGCCTGCCGGCACTGAGCTTATACCGCAGCGGACCTGGCAGGTTCGGAAAGACGTTCCTATCCACCCTCGATCAGCATTGTAATGCTGCCCTGTACGGGAAGGATAGAAGAATCATTGTTGCTCAAGGCATTTGAGAACGGGGCCGACGGTGTTATGGTTATCGGCTGTCTCGAAGGCGATTGCCATTACGTCAACGGCAACATCCGTGCTCGAGCACGGGTGGAGCGTGTATACAACATTCTCGAACAGATTAAGATAGGGCCGGAGCGTATTCGGATGTATAACCTGAGCGCCGGTGAAGGGGCCAAATTTGCCGCCTTTACCAGCGAGTTTGTCACTCAGGTGGAGGAACTCGGGCCGAGCCCGATAAATCTGGCCAGAAGCAATGGACCCAAGGAGTCAGAACAGGAGGTGCAAGCGACATGATTACCGGAACTCCCAAACCCATCGAGGAAATCCTGGAAATGCTGGAACCCTACGATAATATCATCGTGGCCGGGTGCTTCGGCTGTGTGACAGTATGTCGGGTCGGAGGTGACAAGGAGGTTCAGGTGCTCTCCTCGACTTTACGGCTGGCCCGTGAGGCAGCCGGGAAAAAAATTGAGATCAAAGAGGTGTGCCTCGAGCGTCAGTGCGATCCAGAATATCTCGAACCAATGCGTCCCTACATCGAGGATTATCAGGCGGTACTGTCAATCGCCTGCGGTGCCGGGATTCAATTTATGGCCGAGAAATTCACCAAATCGCCCCTGCTGCCGGGGATCAATACCGGATTTTTAGGCGTCACTGAACGACAGGGGGAGTGGACCGAACGTTGCCAGGGCTGTGGTGATTGCGTGCTGCATCTGACCGGGGGGATCTGCCCGGTCACGCGCTGCGCCAAATCGATATTTCACGGCCCTTGCGGCGGATCGGTTCAGGGAACCTGCGAGGTGGACAAAGAGGTCAAATGCGGCTGGCAGTTGATTATTGACCGCCTCGTCAGCCTTGGGCAGATGGACAACTATGGGAAACTCAAGCCGTATAAGGGCTGGGATAAATCAAGGGATGGCGGCCCGCGGCGCATTATCAGGGAGGATATGGTGTAATGAAAGCAGGAAGCAATCTTGAGAGAGTGCTGGAAGCCGGACATTTTGCCGTTACCGCTGAATGCGGGCCTCCCCGGGGGGCTGATGGGGACAAAGTTCTGAAAAAGGCGGCATTGGTCAAGGGCAACGTGGATGCCTGCAACGTCACCGACAATCAGACCTCGGTGGTCCGCATGAGTTCAGTTGCCGGCTGTATGCTGGTCAAGCAGAGCGGTACCGAGCCATTGCTTCAAATGGTGGTCAGGGACCGTAATCGGATTGCTCTGCAGTCCGATCTGCTCGGGGCATCTGCACTGGGAGTCAGAAATTTACTCTGTCTCTCGGGTGACCATCAGAAATTTGGCGATGATCCCCAGGCCAAGAACGTGTTCGACATCGATTCGATCCAGCTCATCCACATGGTTAAGACCATGCGGGACGAAGGGCTGTTTCCTTCCGGTGACAAGCTGGAGGGGGCGCCAAAGTTCTATATCGGCTGTGCTATCAACCCCTTTGCCGATCCGTTTGAAATACGGGTACCCCGGTTCAAGCTCAAAATCGAAGCCGGCGCTGATTTCGTGCAGACCCAGTGCATCTATAACATGGATAAGTTCAAGCGTTTTATGGAAGAGGCGATAAAAGAGGGGCTCCATGAGAGAACCAAGATTCTGGCCGGGGTCACCCCGCTGAAATCGGCCGGTATGGCCAAATTCATGAACCGGATGGTGGCCGGTATCGAGATCCCCGAGGAGTTCATCAAGCGCATCGCCGATGAACCCAAGGAAAAGCAGGCGGCCAAGGGTATCGAGATGTGCATCGAACAGATCCAGGAATTAAAGGAAATGGAAGGTATCGCAGGTGTGCATGTAATGGCGATTGAGTGGGAAGAAAAGCTCAATGAAATTGTCGGCGGAGCAGGTTTGCTGCCTCGGCCGATGGTCGAGCAATAACGAAGTGTAACCTAGCTTTCATGTCTAAAGGAGGACACAGATGGCAGACAAGAAGCTGATCCTTTTGGTAGATGACGATCCTGATTTCGTCGAAGCGGTACGTGTCATTGTCGAAAACGGCGGCTATGAGGTAGAGGTCGCTTACGACGGCCAGGAAGGACTGGAAGCAGTGGCCGAGCGGAAGCCGGATCTGATCGTACTGGATGTCATGATGCCGGTGATGAACGGCCATGAGGCTTGCGCCAAACTCAAAGGCAGCAAGGAGACGGAAGACATTCCGATTATTCTGCTGACGGCGGTTGCTGACAGAGTCACAACCTCCACCTATACCCATCGTGATATGCTGGAATCAGAGGCAGAAGATTACATGCCCAAGCCGGTGGAACCGGCTGAGCTGCTGGATCGGATCAAAAGCTGGGTAAGCTGAGCGGCTGTGCTGCAGAGCTGCGGCCGGTTGTCCGTCGACGGACTAGCGGGGCGGACAGGTCTGTAACAATCAGAACCGGAGCATGTCTATGGACGACGCTGTGCGTGTATTGATCATCGACGACGAGAAGGTAATCCGCGACGGAGTCGAGCGGTCGCTGGCAGACAAGAATTATCTGATTGCCAAGGCCGAGAGCGGTGAAGCGGGCATTGAGATGATCGAGCAGAACGGCTTTGATGTCGTGCTGCTCGATCTTATGATGCCGGGCATCGATGGCTTCGGGGTGCTGGAATGGATCAAGGGGAACCGGCCGCACATCGAGGTCATCGTCATCACTGGATTCGCCACCGTTTCCAAGGCGGTAAGCGCGATGAAGCAGGGTGCCTTCGATTTTGTCGGTAAACCGTTCACCCCGGATTACATTCGCATCGTCGTCCAGCGGGCGGTGGAAAAGATCAGTCTCGAGACCGAAGCCCGTGTACTGCGTGAAGAGCGCATTCTGAGCCTGGAGGCGATCCAGAATGAGCAGAGTCTGCTGAAAACGGTATTTGGCTGCATGGTCGAGGCTGTTTTGATTACCGATCCCATGTCAGTGGTCGTCCATCACAATCCTGCAGCGATAAAAATGCTCGATATCCAGACTGATCCGGTAATAGGTAAACCGCTGTCAGTCTCAATCAATGACAGCGCTGCAGTGCAGATGGTTCGAGAGGCCATGGATAGCAATCGGGTAGTGACCCGCGAGTTTGCTCCGGGAACGGTCTCCAGGCGTTACCTCCGGGCCCATTGTGCCCCCGTGATCTCTTCTACCAGCGACGGCGACAGGGTTCTGGGATCGGTGACCACCTTCGAAGATGTCTCGACCCACAAGCAAATTGACAAAATGAAGTCCGAATTCGTCGCCATGGTCGCCCATGAGCTGAAATCACCACTGGCCTCCATCGAGCAAATGATCTACGCCCTGCAGATCAACTGCAAACATGAGGAGGCCAACAACTGCAACCGGCTGCACGGCAGGATGACGGTACGTACCAAAGATCTGCTGAGGCTTATAGAGAATCTATTGAACCTCTCCAAGCTTGAAAGCGGTACCGTGGTCTTCAACCTGGAACGCACCAACGGGCACGAGATCATTAAAGATATCCTGGAAGTGGCCAGGCCGCAGGCAGAGGCCAAGGAAATTACAGTTAATTTCAATCCCTGTCAGGATGACTGGTGGTTCAATGTCGATTACGATCATATGCGGACAGCCATCATGAATATCGTCTCCAACGCGGTGAAATATACGCCGGAAGGGGGGGACGTAAACATCTCCACCTCGGTAACCGGCGGATTTGTCAATCTCACTTTTCAGGATTCGGGAATCGGGATATCAAAAGATGATCTTCCCCATATTTTCGACCGCTTCTATCGGGTGAAGGGAAAGGCCACCAGGCATATCACCGGCTCCGGGCTCGGGCTTTCCCTGGTAAAAGAGGTTGTTGAAGCTCATCAGGGTTACATTGATGTGCGCTCAACCCCCGAGGGCGGTACCACCTTCACCTTGAGTTTTCCCATCCTGGAAATGGCCGGCAGTTTTGCTTGAATCGGTTGGACCATGTCAGCTTTGAACTGCCTGATCATTCACCTGGAGTATCAGTAATATCAGGACAGCGCGGTGGCGGCGCTGGCCAAGTTCTCCCTTTAAATGGTGCCTGTCGAGTCTAGGCGTCGCTGACCTTGGAGGTCGAGAGAAAATTCTGAAGCCTGCCGATCTGGGGGTAATGCCGTGGGAAAAACTCGAAACCGAACTCGTAGTAGCCAACGCCAGAGTCTGAAGCACCATTGAGCAGATTATCTGTGCATCTGGTCATTCTTCCGCTTAAATCGGTTAACTCAAGATTGTCTTCGGAACCGAACAGTTCAATGTTGTTCAGCATACCGATGGTACAGTTAACAGGTGAAATCGAGACGCACCGCACGCCTCCCTGACTGATATCCAATACCTGCGCCATGCCGATAATGTTGTTACTATCGGAAAACAGCAGGCTGCCTTCCAAGGTGAATCGCTCAAAACGTCTTCTTTCATTGATTCGGGACCCCATACTCATCCCTCCTGAAGAATGTAAATCTGAAACATCTCATTTTTGATGAGATGAAATATACATTATACCTGACCACCTAGGAGGTCAAGAAAATACCACAATGTGGCAGTATGGTTTCTCTGCCAAACGTATAATTTCAATTATATCAAGCTTGTATATGGTTGTTCAGTTTAGGAGATTTTGCAGGGTAAGAACCAGGTGGCTGTCGTCTCCCAAAGAGGCCCGGCTGCTTCTCACCGAGGAAGGCCTGGAGCGAACCGTGGGGTTGTGCCATATAGATTGATCTATCTTTGCTATCAACCAGAGGTAGCGGGCGGGCCGAAGATTCTTGTGGTCAGTTTGACATACCAGGCCGCTGACTGAGTTTGGATTACATAGGCTAGGGCAATCACCAGGGCCGCGTTGGTTCCGGCGTCGCCGAAGGCGTTGATGGCAATGGCGAGGGCAATGGAGAGGTTTCTCATTACCGTGCCGTAGACCAGGGCAATTGCATCGCCTCTGCTAAACAATTTTACCCCGATAACGGTGGCCAGACCGTAATTGATCGCGTAGAGGATGAGCAGAGGTATGAAGATGGACAACAGCACTGACGGGTTGGCAACTATGGTGCCGGCTTTCAGGGCCATGGCAACCAAGCACGATACCAAGCACCCCAATGGTCGAGGTGGCTGGGAATCGCGGAGCGATGCGTTGCTTGAATTCGGCCGTACCATATTTTTTCAGCAGCAATTGCCTGGTGAAAAAACCTGCAGCCATTGGCAGGAAAACAACAAAGAGAATCTGCTGCATGACTTTGCTAACAGATACCTCGACCTCCGCTCCCAGAAGCCAGTCTATGTAGAAGGGTGTTGCCAGCGATCCGGCAATGAGGCCGATCACGGTCATATTGATTGCCGCTCCCATATTGCCTTGGGCGAAGCCCGTCCAGGAGATGGTCATCCCGCTGGTGGGCAGGAGTGCGGCCAGCAGCAGGCCGAGGGCCATATATGGTTGCTCGGGAAAGAACATCAGGCCCAGCAGGTAGGCGATAAACGGGATGACCCCGAAATTAATGAGCTGGGTCATACCTTGGAGCTTGAGGTTCAGTCCCTGGGCGAGGTGCTTGATATTCAGGGTTACCATCATCGGATAGACCATCAGAAAGGTCAGGGGAACGATCAGATGTTTGAGTGTTTTGACGATCTGCTGCTCAGCCAAGACACCTACCCCAAATCCCACCACCATCATGATGGGGATGGCAACAATAAGGTTCTTGTTAAGTCTAATGAGGTAGTTCCACATGGCAGCATTCCCTGAGTAGTGAAAGTCGTAAGCAAAAAGCCTTTATGTGCATATGCTACACTGATGTGGGCCGGGCTTTTTGTCAAGTAATTAATTTAATAGTTTAATTGATCGGTGGCGAATGTGCCGGCTCAACTATTTGTGTTTCCATGCAAAATACTTAATCGTGGAGGAAAATCAGACTGCTCAGAAGGTCATGCTTGAGGTACGAGCAGCGCACTTCTGCCGCCTTTTCCTTTTGGCCTGTCGATGACGGTAAGGCCGGCCTGTTCAGCCCTGCTCAGCATTTTGGCAAAATCCTTGTTACTCACATGGAAAGGAGGTTCGATAACCAAAAAAGTGGAGGTCGATTTCAGCAGTCTCCTGACCTGTTGAAAAAACAGATAGTGGTCTGGAGTTTCATGGACCACGTAGCAGGCCAGAATAAAATCGGCTTTGCTGGACTCGTCCAGACCGATTTCGTGCTCGCTGCATTGGTGCAGTGTTATGCTTGCCATCATCGATTGCCGCTGCTGATTCATCAGTTTGCTGCGCACCTTGGCAAGCATTTCCTCCTGCAGGTCAACCGCAATTACTCTCCCTGATGACCCCACCAACTCGGCCATGGTCAGGGTAAAATATCCCGGTCCACAGCCCAGATCGATAACCGTATCCCCTTTGCGGAGGTAAGGGCCGATAATCTTTCTTGGAGATTGAATCAGCCTTCTGAATAGATTATCCAGTGCGAATGAATGGCGGTGGCTGCAGACCTGGTTTTCTGATCTGGAAGGGGGCATGGTTACCTCATATCATACTTTCGAATTCTGGCTGCTGGTGGTCCATCCGGATCATTCGGAACGATCTCTTTGAATAAATAAATTGACAACTGCAAGGGTCGAGGTACCGACGATCAACAGAAAAGAGATTGCGTTGATTACCGGAGTTGATCCGTCTCGGACCTGCAGGTACAGATTTATTGGCAGGGTTGCTTCTGATCCAACCAGGAAAAGAGTGGTGTTGAAGTTCTCGAATGACATCAGAAAAGCAACCGCTGTCGCTCCTAGAAGTGCCGGTTTAAGAAATCGAAGGGTGATGAAGACGATGACCTGGAAACGGTTGGCACCGAGGTTCATTGCCGCCTCCTCCAAGGTATAATCGAATTTTTTCAATTGGGCCGAGACGATCAGGGTAACCAGGGTGGTGATAAAGGAGAATTGCCCCAGCACTACAAGCCAGAATCCCGGCCGCAGCAGGCCAATATCAATACCGAACCGGTCCTCGAAGAAAAGCCCGAGCGTGTTGCTGAACAGCAGTATGGATATACCGAGGATGACGCCGGGAATAACCAGAGGAGCAAGCATCAAAAAATAAAGCAGCTGTTTGAATCGAAACTCTTCCTGCTCGAAGAGAAAGGCCCCGCAGGTGCCGACGACAGTTGAGAAGATGGCCACGAAAAAGGCAGTTTTAAAGCTCACCCAGATTGAGGTAAGATTGATCTGATCATGGAAAATTCCAACGCGCTCGGGGCCGTCTGAAAAAAACCAGTCCAGGGAAAAGCCCTTCCAGGGCAGGGCGGGGAATAACGAGTCGTTAAAAGCCAGTACGCAGGTGATCAGCAGAGGAGCAAAGAGAAAGAAAAAGAACAAAAGAATGTAGATTTTGAAGCCAATACTGTAGCCCCTGCTCTGCGGCAGTGTTCGTATCACTGGACCACCTTGCTGAGTTTTTGATTGGTCAATCTCAAACCTATAAAAATGATCAGAGAGGAAAGGACGAGCAGCAAAAATCCGAATGCTGAACCCTGATTCCAGTTAAAGCTGGCAATGAACTGATTGTAAATCTGCTCGGTAAACCAGAGAGAATTCTTGCCCCCCATGAGATTGGGAGTCAGATAATTACCCAGGCTCAGCATGAATACCACGATAGAGCCAGAGGCGATGCCGGGCATGGCATGGGGAATAATGATTTTCCAGACTATGGTAAACATGTTGGAACCCAGATCGAAGGCAGCTTCTATCAGGCTGTCATCCAAACTGTCCATGACGCTCAGCAGGGGAACGACCATGAAGAGCATGGAGGTATAGACGAGGCCCATGGTCATCGCCACATCGTTGTAGAGCATTTCCACCGGCTCCTGCAGGATTCCCCACTCGAGTAGAAAATGATTGATCACGCCGCTTTCTCTCAGCAGTATCATCCACCCGTAGATGCGTACCAGTTCACTGACCCAGAAGGGCATAAGCAGCAGCAGACTTAAGAAACCTTTGAATTTAGGTGGAGCAACCTTGGTAATATAAAAGGCCACCGGCAGTGAGATACAGAGAGTAAGAAAGGTCACGATGATCGCATATAGTGCGGTTCGGGTGAATGTCAGCCAGTAGATCGGCTCCCGGAAGAATTCGAGATAATTTGAAACCGACCAGACCATGTCTCCATAGTCGTTTTCGATGCGAAAGGACATTCGGAGCAGGTCGATATGGGGCAGCACAATGAGCAGGAAGAGCCAGAGCAGTATGGGGGTGAGAAAGATAAAAAGCGGCAGTTTTGATCTTGCTTTACCAAGGGTGCTCATGGCAGTGGAAAACAGTTGCCAGCCCTTGACATCCCAACCTATTTCAATACGGTCTTTTACAGAGATGTGCTCGTACTGTCGGTTTTGTGGCAGGCTGATAAGCAGTTCGTCGTCTGAGGCCGGGCTTTCCACCAGCAGCTGGCTGTTGGCTCCATCGAAGAGAATGGAGCTGACCATAACGTTCAGCCTGTTCAATTCAGGAAGTTCCTGGGCCGGTTCGAGGATAAATGATTCAGGTCTGATAAACAGTTCGGCCTGGACACCTGGGGATAGCTGCCTGTCTGTTCTGATCAATATTTTTTCGCCGCTTGCTGTCTGCAGTTCAGCAGTGCCATCGGCATAACCAACTATTGTCCCGGGCAAGCGGTTGTTGTCGCCCACGAACCGGGCCACAAAAGGGGAAGCCGGTTTGCTATAGAGATTCTGCGGGCTGTCAATCTGCTCGAATCTGCCCTCGTTCATGACCGCCACGTGATCTGACATGACCAATGCCTCGGATTGGTCATGGGTGATATAGACAAAGGTCGTGCCCACCTCCATCTGCAATTTCTTTAGTTCGATCTTCATCTGTTCACGCAGTTTGAGGTCGAGTGCCCCGAGCGGTTCGTCAAGAAGCAGAACTGTGGGGTCGAGTACCAGACTGCGGGCAATAGCCACACGCTGTTTCTGGCCTCCGGACAGTTGGTGAATTTTTTTTGCCTCAAACCCGGGAAGGTTGACACGTTCTAAAATATCAGAGACTTTTTTCCTGATTTCGGTTTTTGATTCGTTTCTGCGGGCCAGTCCAAACCCAATGTTATCGGCCACATTCATCATCGGAAACAAGGCAAGGTGTTGAAAAATGAGGTTTACGGGCCGTCTGTTCGGCGAGATATTCGCCATGTTTTGTGCAGCGTATGTAGATAGCGCCTTCACTGGGCTCCTCAAAGCCCGCGATCATTCTCAACAGAGTCGTCTTCCCACAGCCCGAAGGCCCGAGAATTGAGAAGAATTTACCTTTTTCTACTTCAAAAGAGACGTCGTCGACCGCGACGAAGGATTTGAATCGTTTGCTGACGCTTTTTACGGATAAATCCACTTCCATGACATCGAGACCAGATCTCCATGATGCACCGCCGCCAATTCTGCAGCGCTCAGCGGCAGTGCCTGAACGGGAATTTTCTAAGGAGCCAGCGACACTATTGTGAGGCTTTTACCTTGTCGAGAATTTTACCCTCAATGGCTTCCAGTTTGGCCGGGACTGGCGGGTACCATTTAATATTGTCGACATCAGCCTGGCTGAAGCTTCTTTGAAAATTGGCTTTAACCGCGTCATCATAGAACTCGATGGCACCTGCAGAAGCGGTTCCATATTTTTCTGCGTTGGTAAATACCGCAGCATTTTCGGGCCGCATCATAAAATTAATCCACTTGTAGGCACCTTCGACATTTTTTGCCTTGGCCGGGATCGTAAAAGTATCTATCCAGCCCAGGGCCCCGCTTTTGGGGGCGACGAAGTCAATATCGGGATTTTCAGCATTGAGTTTCCAGCCACCATTGTCCCAGGCCATGGCGACATTAACTTCTCCGGAACGCATGGACTGGAGCAGCGCATCGCCATTGGCCCAATAGGTCTTGACGAGCCCTTTGGCGTCGATCAGCTTCTGGCCGATGCTCTCCATCAAAGCTTCGTATTTTTCTGCATCACCGTAGAGGGCAAACGGGTCTTTTCCCTCAGCAAAGGCCATGGCGATAAGGGTTGGGCGCTTCAGACGATAGCTGACGCGGCCTTCGTATTTTGGATCCAGCAGCGCGGTATAATCATCGGCACCCGCTGCGGTTTTCTTGTTGACGATCAAGCCTGAGGTTCCATAAACGTGCGGCACTCCATAGCTTTTTCCGTCAACCATGGTGTTCTTTTTGACTGCTTCCAGCATCGAGGGGACAATGAGGTTGGCATCGAGTTTTGTATAATCAATCGGCTGATAGATAGTGAATTTCTCCTGAACCGATGAGATACGGTCCTGGCTGGGCTGGGCCAGGTCAAATCCTGCACCGCGGGTGGCCCGCAGTTTGGCGATCATTTCTTCATTGTTGGAAAAGGTGGTATTTACGGTAATGCCCGTTTCCTTTTCGAATTTCTCAACCAGGGACTTTGGGGCATACCCTTTCCAGGTGAGCAGCTCGAGTGTCTCTGCATTGACGCCCGAACCGAGGCCGAGAATAAATCCGCCTGCAACCATTAGGGAAAGCACTTTTTTCTTCATTTTGTCCTCCATGGGGTTGATGGGATAATGATTTCTGCCTTTCGGGCAGATGTTGTTCGGTTCAGCTTCCGGCCACCTGCATTAGATCCGCATTAAATCGTTGTTATAAATTGGGAATAACCAGGTGATCGATCCAGTTTCTTAGCTCCTGTTCCCGTATCTGGGGGTCGGTGATATCATCCCCGATCCTGAGTTTTTTTCTCAGCTGCTGGTTGGTGGTGTCGTTGTGAAGTGCAATCATGTCATCGGCATAGCGGTACACCTCCTGGGTCTGGGTGAAAAATCCCTCGGCGATCAGGGGGGTGGACCTGGCGGCTATCAGCTTGCCCATTTCCAGGAGGTTATATTCCGGATGATACTGGGCGGCCCAAAACGTCCCCTTCTTATGATGTACTTCAAGGGCCTGAACTTTGCAATGCTGGTTATATGCGAGAATGGTGCCTCCCTCAGGGATCTTAGTTACTTCATCAAGGTGCATCACAAAACCGTTGTAGACTTCCGGCTTACCGCTCAGAAACTGGGACCGCTTCCCTTCCTCGGTTAGATGAATATTCCGGCCGATCGACCACTCTCTGCCCCTGGGGTTCTTCTCCACTTCTCCACCGGCTGCAACGGCAGCCATCTGAATACCCCAGCAACTCCCGTAGGAAGGGATGCCATATTCATACACGGCTTTGGCAAAAGCGATTTGCTTGGTAACGCGCTCGTCATCGAGGTGAAAGATGGTCAGGTCCGAGCCGGTCCAGATGATGCCATCAAAGTGCTCAATGGTGTGCCCATCCGGCAGGATATCCCCGGAATCTGCAGCAAAGCAGAGGGTGACCTGGGCGGAAGGAAGGTATCTATCCAGAAAATCGATAAAGAAATTGTGGGGATGACCAACCCCGGTGAGGTCGAAGTTATCCCTGCTTTCCTTGGGATAGCCATTAATTACACAGATGGAAATCTGCTGCTTGGTAGTGATCATGAACTGTTCACCTGAGCTCTGAGTGACTAAAGGGTACCCTAAAGATCTAAATTTTTTAAGATCTGTGGATAATCGGTAATCAGTTTATCCACTCCTGCCTTGCGAAAGCGAATCATCTCGTGGGGATCATTCACCGTAAAGAGGTTGACCCGGCATCCCCGGGCCAGCGCATCTTGAATCTGCGCTTCATCGGTATAAGCCGAATTGGCGTTGTATATTTTAAATTCATAGTCTCCCCAGTCTTGTACTCCGGAGCCGGGGATCCCAATCAGGGCGTTGACCTCCAGGTCGGGCCTGGCCCTTTGAATTTGTCGTAAATAATCAAAAACAAATGAGGATATCGCCACATTCCCGGATGGAAATTGCAGCCGGCCAAGTAAGTGAAGCATTTTTTCAGCCACCGGAAAACCTACTTGAGGCGGGGGCAATTTCTTCAGTTCCAGGTTGATATACCAATGTTTGCTTTTTACATAGTCCAGGACATCTTCAAGAAGAGGGATTTGTATCCCCTGCATCGCCGATTGTTCGGCAAGCGATACGTTGCCCTCACTAATTTCTCCCAAAGGGTCTGCCTCAATAAACCAGGTGCCGGCGTCGAGACTGCGCAATTCCTGCAAAGTAAAGGTAGTAATCGGTTGATCTACCCTATCGGGGAATTTCTCTCCCACATCAGTGGTACGGGCGAGCAAATCGTCATGAAAAAGAATCAACTCGCCATCGACAGAGACCGATATATCGACTTCTACACCGTGGGCTCCGATCTGCCAGGCTTTCTCGATAGCTGTCATGGTGTTTTCGGGAGCCAGGCTGCGGGCACCGCGATGAGCGATATTATACAATGAAGAGGGAGACGTTTTGGAAAGGATCGTGGTCACGGTCATTACCAGTTCGGAAGGGCTTGCGGTATTTCAATTAGGTCATCATTAATAATCTAAGATGACAACGAAAATAAGACTATGATACATTAGGTGATGTGTCAATATATGGGTCGCAAGAATCTTGAAAATTATTCATCTAGGAGAGGACATGAAACTGTCAGGGAAGGTTGCGCTGATCACTGGGGCGGCAAGCGGCATCGGCAGGGAGACGGCCCTGCTCTTCGCCAGCGAGGGTGCCTCTGTGGTCGCCTGTGATATCGACGATCAGAAGGGTGCCGACACGGTTCTTGATATAGAGCAGGCAGGCGGCAGGGCTCTCTATGTTCACAGCGATGTCTCGAAGGCCGAGGACTGTCGCAGAATGGTCGAGCAGGCCGAATCTGAATTCGGTGCTCTGCATATACTTTTCAACAATGCCGGTATCATGGACAGCCGGGACGACAATGCCGAGGTGACCGAAGAAGATGTCTGGGATCTGACCATGAATATCAATCTCAAAGGGGTCTTTCTCGGCTGCAAGTACGGTATACCGGCACTCAAGCGGGCCGGGGGCGGATCCATCATCAATACAGCCTCCTTCGTTGCCTTGCTTGGTGCGGCAACGCCGCAGATAGCTTACACTGCTTCCAAGGGAGGTGTGCTGTCCATGACCAGAGAACTGGCGGTGATCCACGCCCGGGAAAATATCAGGGTTAACGCACTCTGCCCAGGGCCGCTGAGAACAGAGCTGTTAATGAAGTTTCTCGATAGTGAGGAAAAACGCCAACGGCGGCTGGTCCACATTCCTGCCGGTCGATTCGGGGAAGCGGCCGAGATGGCCAAGGCCGCCCTTTTCCTGGCCAGTGATGATGCTTCCTATGTTACCGGTACGGAATTCGTGGTAGATGGGGGGATTACCGCTGCCTACGTGACCCCGGAATGAGAGAGCTCGTTGAACATTGGGCCAGAGTTTAGGTGGACCTGCTTCAGGGTATGAACGTATGCCATGTCTGAACTGATTGATGTAAAACCTGTGGTTGCCGGTATCGGCGAGGTCCTCTGGGATGTGCTGGGAGATACCGAAACCCTGGGAGGCGCTCCGGTCAACTTTGCCTACCATGCCGGGCAATTGGGGGCTGCGGCGCTGGCGATTTCCAGTATCGGCGACGATTTACGGGGCCAAAGGGCGCTAAGTACCCTTAGGGAATATCGGGTTGCCACCGACCATATCACCGTCATTGAAGGGGTCCCAACGGGTTACGTGCAAGCCAGGGTGGATTCAGATGGTGTTGCGACCTATGTGTTTCCCGATGGCGTGGCCTGGGACCGGATCCGTATAGATTCCAGGACCATGGCAATAGTTCCTCGCCTGGACGCGGTCTGTTTCGGAAGTCTGGCTCAGCGATCGGTTCACTCCCGCTCAACCATACAACGTTTTTTAAAATCGCTACGCTATGGGGTCCTCAAGGTTTTTGATCTCAATATTCGTCAGGGGTATTATTCCAGGGAGATAATTCGGGACTCTCTGGAGTTGGCAGATATCTTGAAGCTCAATGACGAAGAGATCGTATTGCTGGCCCGACTGGAAAATCTCAAAGGATCTGTCGATCAGCAGTTGCGCCTGCTGGTGGAACGCTATCGACTCTCCCTGGCGGTTCTGACCCGGGGAGCTGACGGCAGTCTGCTGGTATCTTCTGCCGCTATTTCCGATCATCCGGGGTATCAGGCTGAAGTTGTCGATACCATAGGTGCAGGCGACAGTTTTACGGCGGTCACTGCGGTTGGGATGCTGAAAGGTTATTCTCTGGAGTCGATTAATGAGCAGGCTAACCGGGTTGCCGCCCATGTTTGCAGTTACAGAGGGGCGATGGTACCTTTACCGGAGAACCTGCGGAAATTTTAAACAGTTCTGGAAAGGGGATCTCTAATGATTTATCTTGCTTTTGCGGGTAAAATCTAGACAATGGTCCGAAGCGAACGCAAGTAAGCGTCAAACAGGTGTACATCATGAGACACAGAAATAAGAGAAGCCGAAACGTAGTTGGGAAAAGAAGGCTGAAATCCCAGAGAACACTGGTAATAGCCTCACTCTGTCTCGGCTTGTTTCTTTTCGGTCCCCATTACCAATCCGTGGATAGAATCTTGATTACTGCGCATACAGTTCTGGCGCAAACTGGCGATACTCAGGGTTCGACTGCTGCCGATGAGGCCACTGACGATACTCCCAGTGCCCAGGATATAGCCGACTTTGCCTCCGAGTATGACAAAGATGGTGATGGTGAGATAGACGAGCCTGAAGCCGATGAAGAGGCCTCTGAAGACCAAGAGCCGGAGCAGGATGAGGCAGATGAAGCGGACGATCGCGACGATGCCGACGAGAGCGACGACCAGGACCGCGATAACCAGTATGATGACGACGACGATGGTGAAGAAAGTGAGGATGATGAGAGCGAAGACGTTGCTCATACGGGGAAGAATAGAGATGATATAGATGGTGAGGCGAGCCCGGAATACAGGTTGTCAGGTTATGATCGTTACAGTGTTGAAGGCAGCCTTCGCCGCCTGGGCTCAAGTGGTGAATTGACTCCGCTGATCGAGCGGGAAGAGAGGATGCTTCTTGAAAACTGAACGGCTTACTTCGACTCCATCATTGACGACATCTCGGGTGAAATTATGAGAGTTTCAGGAATTACCGGTGGTTTCTCTAAACAGATGAAAGTGTTTGCCGGTATCCATGTCCTACTTCTGGTCCTGTTCTTCTGCGGTGAATTTTCTCAGGCTGCTAAACTGGGCAATACCTTGGGTTTGAAAACGTCTCCGATGCCGAAGTACCAGGCCGGCACCACCTTTGTGTATTCAGATGGATCGTGGGAAACCGTCATCAAAGTTGGTCCAGATGGCATTACCTGGAGAAATCACCTCGGTTCGATTTCCACCGGGTCGCCGGATTTTATTTACAAGCGCTTTAAATGGCAGACTAAGAAAAGATACGGCTATCGAGAATTCAAACAGACCACCTTTATAATGAGCCCAGCGACACCGCCGCTCTGGCCGCTCGAAGTGGGCAACAAAACCCGATTCGATGAACGCGGACGCTGGTTTGATGAACTGGGCGTAGAGAGCCGCTATGACAGTTTCTGGAGTTGTGAAGTATTAGGGACTGAAAAGGTGAGCGTCGGTGCCGGAGACTTCGATACCTGGAAGATCACCTGCAAAAGATATCCGAACAAATTCAGGGCCACCAGCAAGACACGGGAATATCGAACCTGGTATTACGCACCGATAGTTAACCACTGGGTCGTTGAAGATCGTGATTACAACGGCTACCGGGAAAATCGGAGTAAAGAATTGATCGCTGTGCTGCCGGATCTGCAGACCTTCACTGCCGATGAAAACGATATTCTCTCCATTCAGAAACAGTTTCAGAACGCTCTCGAGGCCAATCAGATTGGGGACACCAATGTCTGGGAGAATTTCAACCAGCAACTGGTCATCGGCGTGACCCCGTTGAAATCTTTTAAACACCCCAATGGTGGCATCTGCAGACAATACCTTCAGGTGCTTGCCAAAGAAGGGCTGCCCTATGAATTCCCAGGTATCGCCTGCAGGAACGAAAAGGGCCGCTGGGTCATTCCACGAAGGTAGGATCTGAGTAGTTCCGCCCAATATCTCGGAGCAGGCAGCTTATTAGTTCAGACAAGATTTCTCTTGTCCTACATTGCAGTATGCCTTTGGAATTATTCGTGTTTTGCTCCTAACCATCCGGTATCTAATGTAATTATCCGGCCACTCCCGCCGGTGTCGTAAACTTCTTGGCTGTTTCAAGCTCAATTTCATTTGACAGGTCGTTTATTTTGGGTATATGTGATTAATCTGCGGCTTAAATAGTCTCTTGCCGGTGACTCGGTATTTTGTTCAAGACAGTATCTGTCGATGGAGGAAAGGTGATGAAAAATGGTGAAAAGCTCGTCATAGTAGGTTGCCGCCATGCCGTCGCTCCGGCCCGGGAGATCGATGCGATCAGTGCATTTATACTCGGAGGCAAAACGATGCGTGACCTGACTACCTTTACTTCGGCCTGCAACCCCGATATCAGCTCTGAGCCCAGTGCCGAGCCAATCACCATTGCGGCTGAACAGGCGTTGCAGAAATTAAGGGCGGCTCAAGCTGCCCACTAGCGGTGTATCGCCAGCCCGTTCAGATAAAGATCCATCAGAACCCGGACGTCATCCTCGAGGCCGTCCTTGGTCGTGGAACCGACGCGGTGCATCATCAGGTTCAATATGGCATCGAGATACATTGTGCCAACCCGATGATTATCGACCGCTCTGATGGTACCGTTAAGCCTGGCCTCCTCAAGGGTGGCTGCAAATAAGTCGACCACCCTTGAGTACCAGTTCGCCTCATCTGCGCCAAAGCCGATGCAGACATCGCCACTATCCTTGAGTTCCTGAAAGGATTGTTCATATTCGACGAGATGTTTCATCGAGGCGGTGGCATACAGTCCCAATTTGGCAATCGGGACCTGGTCGGCTGCGGCTATCTCCCGGAATTGTAGTTCCAGTTCATCGAATTTGCAGTTTTTCATAGAGTCCGTGCAGGTCATGCCGTTTCGCCCCTGGTGAAGCGTTGAATGAAGTTTTGATAAGATGTTGACTGACTAATCATTATTTCAGCAAAATCCCGGCATCTTTGGCCACGTCGGCGATACGATCGACAAACAGCGCAGCAAATTGGTCATTGCTGCCAAGACCTTCAAGTTTCGCATCAACCGTGTACCCTTCTCCGGTCAGGACTGATTTCCAGGAATCCACTTCAGGCCCTGCCATATCATTGGTTGCGTGGTCACCGGCAACAATCATGAAAGGCCGCAAAATGATCTTTTTACTCTCCAGATGTTTCATCCGGGACATCAGGTCATCCAGTGCCGGTGCACCTTCGACAACGCCGATAAAGGTTTTTATCTCAGGATAGAGCTCCCTCATCTTCTTTTCTGTCTCCGCATAAATACCGGTTGACCAGTGTTCATTGCCATGGCCCATGTAGACAAGGCACGCACCGGCTTGCCTGGCCTCCTCGGCGTCTTTTGCCAGTGTTGTCACAGACTGCCTCCACATCGTCATGATAGGGATACAGATCCCCCGGCCTGCCCAGAGCGGGTCTTCCCATGACGATTTTGTTGATTGGCTTCCAGCGGGGCTTCATGGTCCGTATCGAGGCGAGTCCATTCACATACTGCTGAAGGTCGTGGGACTGTTCCATAAAAAACATATGGGTGGGCTGAACGACGATATTGGTATAGCCGTCCTCCAGCAGATCACCGACAGTGGCTATAAAATTTTTCACATAGAGTACTTCTTCGGGAATTCCCCGGGAGATCCAGGTGTCAGGCTCTGCCTGTCGCTTTTTCCAGATCGAGCGAATGATATTTGAGGTGAAGGTAATCCGAATTTCCGTCTCGGGGTAGGCATTTCTCACTGTATCAGTGATGTTGGTGATGGCCCCGACAGCTTCTGGTACTGTGGTTCCGAAGCTGGCCAGAATAATAGCGCTCTTGCCGTTTTCGGATTTGGCCATCGAACCGGATCCAAAGGCGGCGCTTCCCCCCAAAAGGCACATCATCATGACCAGAAAGAACACATTGCAAATAGATTTCATAACTCTTGCTCCCCTGTTCCGGTCTGAAATAAAAAAATCCCAGACCATTTTATTTACTGATCCGGGATGCCCTGTTAATCTCGTATCGGTGTGAACTACTTTGTCCGCAAGATAATTCACCTTTCTTCCAGGCAGGTCTTCTGACTTTCCTTCGCCTTCAAACGGCCTTCCCGCCTTTACGGCAGTGGCACGAAATGTTGAACGCGTTCTCCCATCCTTGCAGCAGAGAACAGGAGCAGGATTACAGCGGCGGGCCCGTCCCGGATTCGCACCGGGTTCCCTTTTCACCACCTTAATGGAACCTGAAATTGCACTAGTATTAACGAGATAGGGTAACCTTGTCAATGATATTGTCAGCCACTGCCGATGGGCAGTGGCTGAGTCATCTGCTGGTCCCATTAATCGTTGGAGACAGACCATCAAAAGATAGTTAGGGGGATGGCCGCCCAACTAGTGTACACTTATTCGTTAGGTGTCCACATCCTGGACATCGATGGCTGTGCCAGATCTGAGCAGTGGTACCGCAGAAGCGGCATAAACTTTAATATTATTACATAATATCAATTTTTAGGTGGATGTTCGAAAGAATATAGATGGCAACATGTTTCTGGCACATTCCTGGCAAAATAGAGTCCTAACCAGAAGATGACCGGTACGCGCTGCCGATCGGTGGCAAAATCAGTAATTAATATGACAAGGGGGTCGTGAGATGAACGGATTGGATCAAGTCGTCGTCTATATGTGGTTTTTGCCTGTGGTTCTTTTTATCGTCATGCCCTTGTGTGTGGGTGCCGTCTGGTGGCCGATTTCACTCTTCTTTAAAATTGTTCGGCGGGAGGAAACCCAGGAACGGCTGGCAGAAATGGTTGCCAGGGAAGCGCGCGAGACAGTTTGAGTTCTTTTGGTTGAGCACTGCCGCGCCTTTTAAGGAGCCATCTGAGTGGGTAGTACCCCGGATCCCCGAAGCAGCGCGAACATCGCTGCCAGCACAAACCATGACTCCATGCTCATGGAGGTGTATAGGAGAGAAGGGGAGGAACAGGATGAGCATGATGGTAGGACTGGCAGCGAAGAGGGTGGCGTGTCATTCTGGCGGGAGAGGCGTCAACCTCTCCCGTGTTCTCTGCTAATTATCCCTGCGCTTCCAGCGGCACATAAAATTTGCCGTTCTCTCTCTGGACGAGCAGAAGGAGCTTGTCCTGGTCTTTAGAATCACGAAGCTGCTTTTTAACTTCGCTCACCGAGTCGACTGCTTTGCGGTTTACTTCGACAATGACGTCTCCTTTGCGCAGACCGGCTTCGGAG
The DNA here is from genome assembly GCA_963759125.1 of uncultured delta proteobacterium. Classification (GTDB taxonomy): domain Bacteria; phylum Desulfobacterota; class Desulfobulbia; order Desulfobulbales; family Desulfocapsaceae; genus JABDQA01. The sequence goes on along the minus strand of CAVWXN010000005.1, from coordinate 263,071 downwards.
GCAGCACTGCCCGGTTCGACGCCGACAATTGCCACGCCGTCCTGGGCTTCGACCCGGAGCTGCTGGGCTACATTCTCATCGAGATCATGCAGTTGCAGGCCCCATTTTCCTTTGCCTGCGTCGTCAGCTTTACCATGAAAAGAAGCATCTGCAGCAAGTTCACCGACGCTGACCTTCAGCTGTTTTTCCTGTCCATCACGGAGAACCGTTAATTCAACTTCCTCCCCGACCGGGGTTGCGGCCACCTTGGCTGGCAGATCATGGCTGTCCTTGATCTTCTGGTCGTCGAAATCGATGATGATATCGCCCCGTTCGATTCCCGCTTTCGCCGCAGGGCTGTCAGGGGTTACGTCGGCCACCAGGGCCCCGCTGTGCTCCTCCACTTCAAGCGCCTTGGCCAGATCAGGAGTAATCGTCTGGATATTGACCCCTAAGTAGCCGCGGGTGATTTCACCGTGCTCAACCAACTGGGGAATGAGCGGCTTGGCAGTGTTGACCGGAATGGCGAAACCGATTCCCTGGCCCTGGGGGATGATGGCCGTGTTGATACCGACCACTTCGCCGTTCATATTGAACAGCGGTCCGCCTGAATTGCCCGGATTGATGGAAGCATCGGTCTGGATGAAATTGTCGTACGGTCCAGCCCCGATAACTCTACCCTTGGCACTGACGATTCCCGAGGTAACGGTGTGATTGAGGCCAAAGGGGTTGCCGATGGCGACCACCCAGTCACCCACTTTCAGGCTCTCGGAATCGCCCAGTGTGGCTTTGGGAAGATCTTCCGGGGCCTTGATCTTGAGGACCGCGAGGTCTGTCTTAGGGTCTAAGCCAACCACTTCGGCCGGATATTCTTTTTCGTTTGCCAGGGTTACCGAGACCTCTTTGGCACCTTCAACCACGTGATTATTAGAGAGGATGTAGCCATCTTCACTTATGATGACTCCTGATCCGGCCCCCTGGGAAGGATGGCTTCTGGGCCCCTGGGGCATCTGCTCGAAAAATCGACCGAAAAAGTCACCGAACTGGTCACCAAAGGGGTTTCCATGCATCTCGGGTCCCTGGAAGGCAGCCTGTGCAACCTTGGTCACCTTTACATTCACGACACTTGGGCTGAGCTTGTCGGCGAGTTCCGCAAACGAGGTCGGCATTGAAGGAGATTCAAGCACCCGGTTTTGCTCGGCGGCAACCGTATCTCCTGCGCTGAGGGTTCTTGTTCCGTTAAATCCTGTGGCCACCAGAGCCCCGGCCACAAAAAAAGGTATTCCGGCAAGCAGCAGCTTTCTGGGACCAAAATTTTTAATCGAGAGTTTGGGTTTATCTTGGATAGCCATTTTCTACCTCCTGTTAAGATTGATTTCTCCTTGAGTCATGAGAAATTTTATACATGTCGATAGGCCACCCAAGGCGCCCTCTCAGGTACGGCGCGACCGAGGAGTCGGCGCAGCAGCCTGGAACCGCGAGAACAGTGATACCCGGCTTGAGGGGTGCCTTGGCCTACTTCGTATGTATTGATTCTCGTGTCTGAGATAGTAGGACACCAACATTAAAGGGGGATTAACCGAAAATGATATGTGTGCAATATTGGGAAATAATGGCGGACCGGTAAAATCGGTCAACACAGCCTATGTTGAGGTGATTAGAGAAGATTTACGTGGTTCAATCAGCGTTGGCTGATGGTTCGCGGGCCCCTTCAACAGTGGCGCAAGGTGTTCTGCTGGCCTGCGTCTGAGGGGATCGGGCGATTTACCCTGAATACCAGGCCGGCAGAAGCAGGGACTGATTCTCATTCAGGGCAGCGGGTAATGGTCCGGTCTTCGCTATCTATGCGTGCTGGAAATCCTCAGGAATCATATGCGCTGGACTTGAGGCAGGGGATAGAGACCGAAAATCTTGAACCGCCCCCGGGAATGTTTTCAGCCTTGATGTCCCCACGGTGGGCGAGGGCAATGGAGCGGGCAATACTAAGGCCCAGTCCCGAGCCCTTGCTATTTTGCTGGCGAGCCTGGGATGTTCGATGAAATCTGTCAAAGATTTTTTCTGCTTCCTCAGGGGAAAAACCAGGGCCTGAATCCCGTACCTGAATTACTGCGTGGTGATCGCCTCTTTCCACAGAAACGCTCACTTGACCGCCGGGTGGTGTGTATTTGATGCCATTATCGATGAGATTCATCAACATTCTCTGTAATTGCAGCTCGTCGCCGTCGACGACCACAGAATCCAAATCTTCATGACTCAAGTCGATATTGTGTTGCCTGGCAAGGGGCTGCAGGTGATCACAGAGCTGGCGGCAGATCTGGGCCAGATCGACTGGCTGAAGATCGAGCTTAAGGGCTCCGACATCGGCCCGGGCGAGCAGCAGCAACCCTTCGACAAGGCTGTTGATCCGGTCGATTTCTTCAAGACTGCTGTGGAGCACCTGCTGGTATTCAGACGGACTGCGTTGCTTGAGCAATGCCACCTCTATTTCACCTTTGAGAATAGTCAGCGGCGTCTGTAATTCGTGCGAAGCGTCGGCGCTGAAGCGCCGCATTTCCTGGACGGCGCCGTCGATTCGATCGAGCATCTCATTGATTGTCTGGGCCAGTCGATCCAATTCATCGTCGCTGCCGCTTATATTGAGGCGTTGGCTCAGGTGTTCCGCGGAAATCCTCTTGGCCGAACGGGTCATCGAGTCGATGGGGCTTAAGGCCCTGCCTGCCAGCAGCCAGCCACCACCTCCAGACAAGAGCAGGGTGATGGGCAGCAGACCGGCCATTATCAGCAGATAGCGCTTTTTCGTCTCATGCATGTTTTCAAGAGACATGCCAACACGTACCACGTTTATCACGCGCCCGTTGTCGACGACCGGGGTGGTGAGCACTCTCAGGGCAGGATAGTCTTCTCCCCTGATGGTCTCAAAAACCTGCTGGCCTTGGGCTGCTGACTTCAGAGCTGACTCGCTGAGCGGTACTTCAAGGAGTGATTTTTCCCGACTCTGTCCACGTTGACGTTGCCCTGAGGGGTTGAAAAAATCGATGTGTCGTTCGAGTGGAGAGAAGCCGAAGAATTGTCGAAAAATGTCATCAATTTCTGCAGGCAGCATGGAATCGCTTCGGCGCTGCACGGTGGTCGCCAGCACATCGGCAATTCCTCTCAAGGCATAATCTATGTCTCGATTGAGACTGTAGGTCAGAAGGCCGTATGTAAGAACGCCCAGCAGGAGGCAGGTCAGGGTGAGCAGCCCCGTGTACCAGAACGTCAGTTTTAAACGTATCGAGCGAAACCGCATTTATTTCTCCTCCCTCATGACATACCCGGTTCCCCGAATTGTGTGCAAGAGTTTTGGCTGGTAGGCTGCATCCATCTTCTTTCTCAGGTAGTTGACATACACATCAACCAGGTTGGTTTCGGCCTCGTAGTCATAATCCCAGGCATGATTGATAATCATGGACCGGGTCAGAACACGTCCTGCATTGCGCATGAAATACTCGAGGATGGCAAACTCCTTAGAGGTGAGTTCGATTCGATTTCCACCCCGGAACACCTGCCGTGTGGCCGGGTCAAGTGACAGGTCGGCTACCTTGAGAACCGGTGTTTTACTGTCTGATCGGCGCCGCAGCAGGGCCCGGACTCTGGCCAGGAGTTCTTCAAAGGAAAAAGGTTTGGAAAGGTAGTCATCGGCTCCCGTATCCAGGCCTATTACCTTGTCTTCGATGGTTGCCCTGATGGTCAGCAATAGCACGGGAGTGACCACCTGTTTTTCACGAATCTGCCGTAATACGCTGAGCCCATCAATTTCCGGAAGATTGATGTCAAGAATTACCAGGTCATGAAGCTGGTCCAGGGCCATTGCCAGGCCAATTTTTCCATCAGAGGCCAGATCGACGGCATAGCCGTGTTCCTCAAGCCCTTTTTTGATAAAGCTTGCAACTTTTTTCTCGTCTTCTACAAGCAATACTCTCATCTTTACCGTCGTAAATCATCAGAAGTGATTGTCAAATCTACCGCAGGTTCCTCAAGAAGTCGCAGAAAGTCTCATCAATAAGCACTTATCCGCATAACTATATATTTGAGCAGGATCTAATCAAGTGTTTTAACGGTGTTTATAAAGTGCTGCCGGTTCTCAAGCTCAGGGGAGTGAAGGATATGGTGACCGGGAAACAATAGGGGCTCATCCCGGTATAAAGACAATCATCGTGAGTGCGGCCATTTCATTTTTCCAGTATCTTGAAATGGTTATTTATGCGCAGAAACGTGTTGCGCTTCACCTCTTTTGCCCCAGTTTAACAGCAGAAGCAATGGAAAACATGAAATATCAAATTGTTAGCATGACCGACGGGAGATGGCTGGAATGAAAATAGCGTCTTTTTCATTTGTGGCGCCACGTTACCGGAAAGCAAAAATATCAGAAGATCGGGTTCTGTTCTGGTGGATGTTGATCCTGATCCTTGTGCGCCTGTGGTTTGTACAGGCCCAAGGCTTCCTTGCCACCTACACCCCGCATGACGATTATCTGTTTATTCGCCTGGCAAAAGGTATCCTGAGTGGTGAGTGGCTTGGACCCTATGACCAGCTCACTCTCATTAAAGGGCCTGGATACCCATTGTTTATCGCCTTTGCCCACCATCTCGGAATTCCGCTGCTACTGGCGCAGCAGTTACTCTATTCGTTGTTTTGCGTGATGATGATCTCGGCGGTGAGACCGCTGGTGAAAAACCGCTGGCTTTTGATAACCATCTTTACCTTTGTGTTGCTTAACCCATTCATGTATGCCTATCCCGCTACCGGGCGGGCGTTCAGATTGGGCCTGTCCATGCCCCTGGTTCTGGCTGTGTTCTCCTGTATGCTGGGCCTGGTTGTCAGAATTGGTGCATCGTTCAGGAGTAAATTTGTCTGGGCCAGCGGCTTTGGTTTTTTTGCCTCTCTGCTCTGGTTTACCCGCGAAGAAGGGATATGGCTCCTTCCCGGGTTGGGACTCTTTGTCCTTATTTTCCTGATAACCGACAACGGTTTCTTCCGGAAATTATTATTCCAGCGCTGCCTGCTGTTAATCTGGGTAGCTGCGATTTTTGCCGGCTTTTATGGATCCATCGTCTATCTTAACTACCGGGTTTACGGACATGCCCTGGTAAACGAACTCAAGTCGCCTCACTTTCAATCCGCCCTCGGCGGGCTGATGAACATTGAGGCGCCGGATGGCAAGAGATACGTACCGGTGAGCCCTGAGGCAAAGAAACTTGCCTATGCGGTAAGTCCTACTTTTCGTATTCTCAAACCCCTTTTCGATGCAGATCGATCCTTGCGATGGCCCGACTCCTTTTATATATGGCGCCTCAGAGACAAGGTGGAAATGGCCGGGTACTCGGGGAACCTGGCGGATGCACTCGGTTTTTATGGAAAAATGGGAGCTGAGCTGAAAGAAGCATGTGAAAACGGGTCCCTTCCTTGCCTTGCGAGAAAACCATCCCTGCGGCCGCCATGGCGCGCCGAGTATAACGAATTTATCTGGCCGTACTTCTCGGAAGTGTTCCTGTCAGCCATTACCTTTTCAAAGCTGGACGAAGACTCTATTCTGGCGCAGAAATATATCAGCTCCGGCACCACGGAGATGGTTGAAGATTATACCTATGTTACCCTGGAGACCCCAGTGGCTTCACGCAGAAAGGTCATGGAGAATTACCCGGAATATTATATGCACATGACCATCGAGAAGTTCCGGATACTCAGTGACATCGCAAAGGCTTATAAATCCGTAGTTGTATACCTTTTTGCCCTGGCGTTTTTCATACATCTCGTGCTTTTTGTCAGGGAGTTTCGGAGGCGGCAGTTCAGCGCCGAGGTGCTCTACGGATTTGTCGTCCTTGGCAGTCTTTTCTCCCTGGTAAGTGTTCTTACCTTTGTCTACATAACCCTCTGGCCCATCACCCGGCCGCTCTTCTCTGCTTATCCGGTGGCTCTCTTCTATATCGCTCTGGTGGCAATACTATTATTTCGGGCTCGGCAACAGGAGAGGGAGGAAGCAATGCTGCCCTTCGAGCAGTGGCAGACTGAATAGAGGGCCAACTCTTCAGCTGCTTTGTTGCGGTCATAAATAGGGAGAGACAAAGGTGTCGCCTTCAGGCGTCTTCCTCCTTCTTTTCGTGGTAATCCTCTTCGGTATTGATCTCCCAGATGTTTTTCTTTGAGGTGATTCCGGCGACGATATTATCGACCGACACCATGGCGGTCAACATGGAGTGGTCCTGGTTGTTGTACTTGTGCATTCCGTTTCTGCCGAGAAGAAACAGGTTGTCAATCTGCATGACGAAATCCTTGACTACATCAAAGTCATTATAGGCGCCGAAATAGGAGGGATAGGTCTTTGGCACACGTATCAGGGTGCTGTCGATGACCTTGTCTTTCTCTATGATGTCAATGCTGGCAAGCTCGTCTATGGCAAAACTGATGAAGTCCTCGTCGGCCATTTCCCACAATTCATCTCCTTCGCTGCAGAAATACTCCAGGCCGATCCAGGCTGTATCAGGGGCGGCAACCAGATAGGGGCTCCAATTGTTGAAAATCTGCAGCCTGCCGAGTTTAACCTCCCGTTCCTGGATGTATATCCAGTTATCCGGTATGATATCGTTCGCTGTTTTTCTCGCGGTAGCTGTTCTTGATTTTCAATTCCTTTAAGAGCAGGCCTACGGTTATAAAATCTCTATATGAAAGGTTCCCTGCGACCTCGCGTACCCGCTCCGGCAAACTCCCTTCCATCCCATCGATCAGGTCCTTGACCGGCATGGTTGAGAAATACAGATCCCCTTCATGTATTTCCTGCTCACCTGAGATACCATCGGTTACCGTAATGGAATCGATTTCTTCACCGTTGTAGACGATTTTGGTGACTTTTTTGTTGAAATGGATCTGGCCGCCCTGCTCTTCAATTAAGCGGGCCACTTCCTCCCAGAGCTGACCGGGACCCAGCTTGGGGTACATGAATTGTTCGATGAGGCTGGTCTCGGTGTCTTTCTGCTCAATACTTTTGGTCTTTTTAAAGGGTGTTTTCAGGGCGTGCAGGACCGCTTTGCTAATTGACAGTCCTTTTATTCTCTGAGCTCCCCATTCTGCGGTGATCTTGCTGCAGGGCACGCCCCATACTTTCTCGGTATAGTCCTTGAAAAAGGTCAGATACAATTGATTGCCGAAACGATTGATAAAGAAATCTTCCAGTGATTTCTCGTTTCGAATGGGAAATAGACGGGCCCGGATATAACTCGTGCCTATCTTGACCATCCTGACCAGGCCGAGGTTATTGAACGTCTCAAAAGACAGCGATACCGGGTAGGAAAAGAACTTCCGCAGGAAAAATATTCTGGACAGCCTACTCCTGATGAGCATTATTTTATCTGTTTCTTCGGGGGTAAGGGGGCTTCCCTGCCGATCGATGGTTCTGCTCTTGTTGTGATAGCTGATAGTGGTACTGATTTGTTGATCGCCTTCCATTTCCTCCAAAGGAAGAATCTTGAGCCACCACTCCATTACCCGGTCGGATTTTGAGAAGAAGCGGTGTCCGCCAATATCGATCCGGTTTCCCTTGTAGTTGACCGTTTTGGATATGCCGCCAATCTCGTCGCTTGCCTCAAATATTATCGGCAGATAGTCGGTCTTTTTCAGGAGTTCGTAAGCAACGGTCAGTCCTGCAGGACCGGCTCCGAAGACCAGTGCCGTCTTGTTCTTTGCCATTCTGTTGTCCCTTGCTAGTGTCCCCTGGTCAATAATTCTTAAAGATGAAGCGTTCGTTTCCTTAGATCCAGAAGATGAACAATGGCGCTATAACTACAGGTGACAGCAGTAAGAGGAGTTAAAACGGACTCTCCGGAATTGTTCCCATAGGATCGCTTACCAATGTTCGTTTGTTGGAAGAGAATATATCCGTTACCGTTCGAGCATCCAAGTTGTTTTCCAAAATCCAGGGTAAAATGTGGACCGGTGATAAAACAGATGAGTTTTGCTGAGCAGCCTGCTATATATTTTCACGCTGACCACGTCCGTTAAGAACCATCCAAAGATGCATGTTCTCAAGGAGATCTGGGTTTAATTCGATGTTACAGCGGGTAATGACAAGCAGCCGGATCGTTGTCTCGATCAGCATCTTTATCGCGCTGAAGATGCTGCTTTCCTATGTCGCGCTGTCAAGTTTTACCAAGGTTTTGGTCGATGCAGAATTCGACCATGACGATGTCATCGCCATCTATTATTCCAGCGGGATCGACGGTAAGGGCTTTAAGGAGCAACAGAGCAAACGCTCCAAAGAGTTTAGAGCCGGCCAACGCGCCATCCGGAAGGTTGAACTTCAAGATAATGTGGCCAGGAAGCTGCGGCTGGACCCTGGATCCAAGCCCGGCAATGTGAAAATTTATTCTGTCGTACTGAGAAGTTACTATGGCAGTGACATAGATTTCGACCACACCGAAATTTTTAGCTCATTCGCGCCCGGAGCCAATATAGACTCATTTACCCTGACCGATGACCACGTGCGCATCAGCACAAGGTCAGAAGATCCATACCTGGTCCTGAAAGACGATCTCATTTTGTCAAATTTCTTTATCGGGACAGGCCTCCCTTTGATCCTGGCAGTCCTGTTCTATGTTTTTCTTGCAACGCAAACACTCAGGACCTTCCCGGCCTTCACCGACATCAACAATAAAAAGCCTTCCTCCGGAGTGAACTACGGCGCCCTGGACGGAATCAGGGGACTGGCCGCCCTGCTTGTCCTCGGCCAGCATAGCGGTGTGCTGAAGGGCAGCGGGATCTTCGGTGTCTGGCTGTTTTTCTGTCTGAGCGGCTTCCTGTTGACCAGCCCGTTCATCCGTCAGCCGGACCGGGCCCTCTCTCCTGCCTACCTGGGCCGTTACATCACCCGCAGGATAAAGCGCATCGTGCCCATGTACTATGTCATGATTACGGTGACAATCCTGTTCCTCGGCAAGTTTGACGTGGCCATCAGGCACTACCTGTTTCTCCAGGCCGATGGACACTACTGGACCGTTGCCCAGGAGATGTTCTTCTACCTGCTCCTGCCGTTCGTCATGATTGCCAACGTGCCCCTGGCCAGGAAGCGGCTCTGGCCGTCGATCATCTTTATCGGACTACTCGCCTTTGTTGCCAACCGTTATGTCACCATCGACATTGTTCCGCTCTATGGCGACAACGTCACGTTGCGGCCGATGCTGGGCATCTTCCTCACCGGGATCTGCATGGCCTACGGGTACCACTGGCTGCAGGATTCCCTTGGTGAACTGCTCGCTCGACCCGCTGTCAAGCGCATCCTGTCCGGCAGCGGATTGCTGCTCCTCGTTGTCTGTCTGCTGATGTCGGCCCATCTGGTACCGGGCCTTGAACATATAGATGCCGTAACCCGGAGCGGCTGGTTCGGTCTCGGAGCCGGTCTGCTCATCCTTATCACCCTGCTGTCGGGAAATTCGCTGCTCGATTCGGTTATGAATTTTCTGCCGCTCCGGGCGGTCGGCCTGGTCGGTTTCAGCTTCTACCTCGTGCACCCGATGATGATCAGCGTTGTCCGGGGAATATCGACCTATTTCACCGATTATTATCCCATCGAGATCCCGCTATTCATCATGGCGGGTCTCGCCAGTTATGCCTTATCGACTTTCACCTACTCGTATATCGAAAGACCTTTCATCAAGGACTCGAGAAGCCCTGCCAAGGTGAACAATTCACCGGAAAAACGAGCTGCCCTTTAGCTGGCGCTTGGCCGAAGTGAAAATCATCAGTTACTTACCGCACACACCGAGGCGGTGCCATCCAGATCCTGCCGGCCGATGTAGCTCTCGACAATATCTGCCATCCAGGCCTGTTTTTTATTGCAGAAGTCGGCGGACCAGAGCCAGTGAATGGTGGGGGCGAAACTTGGATCGAGACAGATATCCCGCTCCACAGTGGGGGGCCGCAAAATGGTGAGAAGCTCTTCCATGGTCGGTAGACGCCAGGTCGATTTGCCCTGAAATTTCTGCTTGTTGAGGTAGTCTATGTAGGTGTGAGCCTGGTGCCAGTCCAGAGTATAACCGGACCCTTGGCGCTGCCAGTGCAAGCCAGTGTACGGATCATGGAGCATCAAGGTGCTTATGACCTGGAGCTGATGCTGATGAAAGTGCAGGGGGCGGAAAAGGCTGTCGAGCTGCAGTTCCTGCCTGATGTCCTTGAACATCAACCGGGTTGGTTCTGATCTCAAGCATGGGGAGTGCGGCTGTTCATGCGTTCCCGGATTATACCACTGGCAGGTTGCGGCTGAATCGGTGTGCCATTTGCTGAAGAGCTCATCCAGCGCCAGGGCCATCTCCTGGGCACTGTTAAAGCGGTTGGCCACTTTAGCGGCGAGGGCTTTTGCTAAAAATGTATCCCAGGGTTCACTTAAATCAGGATTTAACTGACTCGGCGGAATGATTTGCCCTTGGGTCAGTTCAACCAGTTTTCCGGTGAGCATACGGTACATCAGAACTCCCAGGCTGAACAGGTCTGCGCGGCCATCGGCAGTTTCCGGAGCGGTCATCTGCTCGGGCGCGGCGTAGTAGGGCGAGCCAACCTGCATTCCCGGAATCGCCAGGGACTCCTCTCCGCGGACCCGGGAGAGCCCAAAGTCTATGATTTTTACCCGGTCATCGTTGGTTATCATCATGTTGTAGGGTTTGATATCCCGATGCACGACGCCAGCGAAATGCAGCCGTTCCAGTCCTTTGAGCGCCTGGCTGATGTACATGTAGGAACGCGGAATGCTGATCACCCGAGTATCCTGCTCAACCTTATAGGCTTCACCGATAAAGTCGCCAATGGAGTGTGAGAAGTATTCCAGGACCATGAAAGGGGTGTCATCGGCGAGGTCCGCATCAATTACTTTGGCGATATGATCATGGGTGATTGCCCCCATGATCTTGGCCTCTTCAATAAAAAGTTCTTTGAGCTTCTGCCAGCCCACCAGGTCCTCGAATATTTCATCACGCGGCTTCAGTACCTTAAGGGCAACGATGCGCAGGGTTATCGGGGCCCGGGCCTTGTAAACCGTGCTCATCCCACCCCGGCCAAGGCGGCCGCATATCTCGTATCGACCTATCTTATTCATTTGTTTTCATAAGTATTTTCCTGTCTTAGGCGGGCGTCGGCCTGGAAATTTTCCGACTCCAACCATTACGTTGCTGGTGACGAGAACGACGGACAGATGCACATGGCATAGGCCCTGGGAAATCCGCGGGCAATTATTTTTTGGGCCGTCAGCTGGGCCGGGTAGGGCACGCCCCGTACCTCCAGAGTCCCCTCATCGCTATCCCAGAGCACGTATTTTGCTTTGTAGTTACCGTCGCGGGGATGGCCGACACTGCCGACATTGATCAGATAGGTCTTGCCCTCATCTAGTTTCAAGCTTCCTTCCGCGAGTTTGGTTCGGGAAATTTCGCTCCGGCCGACCATGATTATCTGCAGTTCATGGGTGTGACCGACAAAAAATCGACTTTCCGGTAATGTTTTGAGCAGTTCGGCTATCTCCTTATCTCCGAGCATATAGAGATATTTGAGAATCGAATCGGGGGGACAGCCATGTACGAAGCGCGCATCTTCGAAACTGACCGATCTTGGCAGCGAGGTGCAGAAAGCCAGGCTCTTCTCCGAAAGCAGGGCCTTGGTGTCAATATTGTTTTCACGGGCTAGAAAATTGAGCCAGCCCAATTCCTTCTCGGAGGTCAGTGCCGCCTCGTGGTTGCCCAGGACACAGGTGATTCCCAGCTCGGCAATCGTGTTGATGACAGCTTCCGGATCTGGACCGTAGCCGATCAAGTCGCCGAGGCAGACGATCCTGTCAGGATGGAATTTCTCCAGATCCGAGAGAACGGCCTTTAATGCCTCCAGGTTCCCGTGGATATCAGAGATGATTGCTATTTTCATTGGCTCCCGGGAGGTTTGTGGTTACGAAGAATCGGCGGATGAGAGCCGAAATATCTCACCCGTTCTTCAGAATACCAGGCTAGTGACAGAATTATATGTAAACCGATATTGTGCAATATCTAATGCGGATCAATTTGCAAACTGTCCCCTCAATCAAATTGGGAAACGATTAGGAGATTATCTTTGAGGAGCACGCCGAGCGCGCCGCAAACGGTCAGATCGACCCGACCAGAGTCAGTGCAGATGATAATCATTGGTTCAATGAACCCGTGGCCACAAGAAGATGATAGAGATACCCAAAACGCTTAAAATTTAACATTCAAGAAAATTATTATAAAAATTAATAAATTTTTTTCTGCATACAAAGAAAGTGCCAAGAGGAACAAGATGCCTAAATCGCATACCGTCGGCATCTTTTTCGGCTACTTTCTGCGGTATCTTTCTGCTAAACACTTAGAAAAATCTGGTTGGCCTAAGCCCATGATTGATTTACAGCGCTCCGATTTATCGCCATTTGGGAAGTTCTTGGGGCGCTTTGTCAGATGGCCCGGATTGCTGGAGGGGGCTCCGGCCTGGCTTGGCACTGCGAGCACAAACCGCACAACAGCGATCTAACATTTTTTTAAAAAAATAATCGATAAGTATCCGTATTGTATACAAATAATCAGATTTCATCAGATTTAGTGCTACGGTGTGGTAAAATACTCGTAAGTATTCGAAATTAGGTATTTATGCCTATTGCAATGGTATGTCGGTGACGATAAGATCTTCTCAGGTTTATTTACTAACGTTAAGTAATTATGGGGGATTCAATAATGATTGGAGTTGACCAGGTTGTTGTTGCTCTGTGGTTTTTGCCCGTTGTAAGCTTTATTATTCTGCCACTGTTTGTCGCTTGTTTCGGGTTATTGCACTCCATGCTTGGTGCTTTTAAGCCGGTGGCAGGACAAGAGAGTAAAGCGATCAATGCCGGTTAAAAGTTTCCGTGACCGCCTGACAACAGTTTGACTCGAACTCTACAGGCAAGGCCATGCAGAACGATTTTATCACTGCTAGAAATATCTGATGCCATATCAACCGCTTTTCTAGCATGGAGAGGGCTGACTCCCTTCAGCCCTCTCGCCTTTCCTGACTCTTTCTGGTGTTCTACCTGATTTTTTTTCCCACTTTCATTCCCTTAAGTTTTTCAGGATCGGCCGGGTCATTTGGTTGACTGCCATCCCGGCAGAGTTATTGTTTTGCAGGGCTCAATCTTCACTGCCCTGATTACCTGGCTCAAGGGGGACCGGTCATTTTTATCAATGGTTTGCAGCAAAGCATGCATATAAGAGCAGCGACAAACCTTGATCGGGACAATGTCTACAAGGTCCATTGGTCTGCCTTCGAATCAAGCGAAAGAGAGCTTGTTGCTGAGTTGGCTGTCAATCTGCTCACCGAGAAAGCAGTTCCCCGGGTACTATCCCTGGTGGCTGAAAACGATGGAGTCGTAGTTGGCCACGTGGCCTTCAGTCCCGTGACCAGCCACAACAATGAGAACTTCCTGGGATATATTTTAGCGCCTCTGGCAGTAAAGCCGGATTATCAGAAGTGCAGGATTGGCTCAAAACTAGTAGAAAGAGGTGTGCAGCAACTATCGACAATGGGTGTCCACATTATCTTTGTGTATGGCGACCCTGAATATTACAGCAGGTTTGGTTTTCGAGTCGATGTTGCTGAACCTTATAGGCCACCGCATAAACTGCACTATCCCTTCGGATGGCAGGGTCTCCGCCTCAAAGAAGGCAGTATTGGAAAGCCATCTGGCGAAATAGTTTGCGTCGATTCTCTCAACCACCCGGAGTTGTGGTAGGTATGCTGATAAGGCGCTGCTAGACCGGAAGCCGGTAAGCTTTAAAGCTGAGATTGCCAGTGAAAATAGCTGCTGGCAGAATCTTAACCCTGCTGCTGGACCGTGGAGTCGGTTGCGAGACTCGGAAATCCTCCATCGAAACAATAATAAGAAGCAGACTCAGGGAAGGAGAGAAGGATCTTAACAGATAATCTTCTCTTTAGTATCTTGCCGGATGTTTTCTTTATCAACGAGACTACGAATGCCCTTCAAAGCACTGACTGGAGATTCAGCGCAGCTGAATAATTTGGGAAACTCCTGGCATAATCCAATGTATTCCTGATTTTCCTCTGACCACGATACTTTAAAATTTTTTCTAAATGCCATAATTTTCTATTCTCTTTGATTTTTAGAAGACGACTAAGATTAATCAAATCCTCGTTCTGTTAATTTATGGCCTGAAGGCTAACACAAATCAAGCCAAAATAACACCTGCATCAATTAGTGGGCTTACCTCCCCAGATCGAGTCTGGACGCACAGTAGGAAAAGCAGTGGTTACGTTGTAAACCCCTGTCTTCTCGGATAATCCAAAGATTACAAATATTTGATGAGCACTTGTGCAGCTGCGAATGGAGTAATCTGTGGATCTGGAATTCCAGCTTGCACTCGATTCGAAGATTCTTCCGGTCGTGCCGAGATCAGCGATCCTGGGGAGTATCATCAAATCTAACCCGATTTATTCCCCAAAAGGACATGGCCAATCCAGCAATGACTGAAAAGATACCAAAAAACAGAATGGGAAGATGCCAGAACAGTAATGATTGATCGGCCTCACCCCAACGGGCAATAACTGCTCCATAAAGATACATGGCCAAAAATGCCAAGCCAACTATTACGCAGAGACTGCCAATTAATAGAATTAGGTAAGTAAAGAGTTTTCTGAAAGCCATATTAACCTGGGTTGATACTAAGAAGTAGAGACCAGATTCGACTGGTACCCTTCTTTACTTCATCGACAATGATACACATCTGTAATGGTAAATCGCCAGCCCACATTGTCGACTTGTGATCCATGAAGTTGTTCCTTTATTCCCTCGCAATTCCCCTAGGTGTGATGTTATCACCTGAGACCTTAGTACTGCTTGGCAACAGTGCTGGATACAATGGGATAGTCTTTTTTTTATCCGTGGCGACCGCTGCAGTGGTCGCCTGCATATGTGCGTATAGCATATTTTACCATGGAAGGCAGGCAGAAGAGGGAAATGAGTTGTCTCAGTTGGCCAAGGTTATCGGCAGATTTCCAGCAGCAGCCCTGGTTGTCTCAGCCCGACTTTCAGTGACTCTGCTGGTGGCAACCAGCGTCCTGGTTACCGCTGGTTTTGCCTTTAATGAGATATTTC
The DNA here is from genome assembly GCA_963759125.1 of uncultured delta proteobacterium. GTDB lineage: Bacteria > Desulfobacterota > Desulfobulbia > Desulfobulbales > Desulfocapsaceae > JABDQA01. Next base: position 247,932 of record CAVWXN010000005.1, on the reverse strand, counting down.
TCTACTGGTTTCCCAACTTCGGATTTGCGTTTCTTCTGCTTGGTTTCATTCTTGTCTTCAATATCATTGATAAATCATGGGCAGCTTATTTCCAACTGTTGTTGATAACCTGTACCCTGTTAAGTTTTTCTGTTTTGCTCTTTGTCGGCCTGTTTTCCTCACCTGCCGCGAATATTAATACTCAGGCACGTGAGCTTACCAGTCTGGCTGCCGCATCCGGAGCTCTTTTGCTCTTTCTTGGGTTTGATCTCATCGTCAATTCCCAGGTGAAAAACAAGATTATACCAGCCGTTGCGGCTGTCTGTACCATATTTACCCTGTTCATTTTATGGGGAGCGGTATCAAGGGCGTACGTACCGTCTAGCTCCCTTATCGAGTCGTCACTGCCCCACCTCAAGGCAGCCAGAGCAATAATGGGGCAGAACGGCCGGCTACTAATGGGAGTAGTTGTTATCTGCGGGGCAACAGCAGCTGTTAACGGCCTGTTTCTCTATATGGGCCAGACTGCAGGCGATCTTGCCGAACATGAATTTATTCCGAGGTTCAAAGGAAAAAAAACGCTCCATCGTCTGGCCACTATACTGCTCTCTCTAACCATCGGTATTCTCCTGATGTCAGGTCTCGCAGGTGAAGACAGGCTTGCCCTATACTATCGTGGTGCCCTCGTGCTGTGGCTGGTACTGCTCACTTTTCGTTGCTTTACCTCAGCGTATTTGCATTCATCCCGCAGGAGATTCTCGTTCGTTGCCATTACTATCGGCTGCATCATTGGGATTTTGAGCCTTCTATTGGTAGCTGCCGCCGAGTACACCAGGGAACAATTATTTTTTTCCCTGCAAGTATATATATGTGCGTTACTGTTAATGTTAATTTGGCCAGCAATGGTCAAATTATTTTCAGCAATAAATAGATAATCTGATAAGGAGAAAGACTTATGAAACGACTTGTTTTGTTGTTCGCCTTTATGATCACCTTTGGAGCGGCAGCAAATGTCTGGTCAGATGACTTGATTATTGACAAGGACGATCTCAACGCCATGCTGGCTGCACCCGATCTGGTTGTTCTTGATGTTCGCACCGGACAAGATTGGAGCTCAAGTGAGTTCAAAATCAAAAGTGCAGTGCGGGCCCCTGCTGCAGAATATGCTGACTGGTCAGCATCTTATTCCAAGGATAAGACTTTAGTTCTTTACTGTGCTTGACCGAACGAAGCAACTAGTGCCGGTCTGGTACGGAAATTACGTGGTGATGGTTTTACCAAGGCTTATGCCCTTAAAGGTGGATGGCGTGAATGGCAGCGCAACAAGTTTCCGGTCGAGGAAAAATAAACGGCCAGTGGACATACCGGAAGGGTGGGAGAGGTTTGCTGAACCACACTGAACTCGATCAAGGCTAATCAGGTTCAGATTATTCTTCTCTATTTTCAGATTGCAAAGGCGCAACGCGCCGCTGAATGAGATTCTGAGATCAGCAGGAATAATCGTAACCTGATTAGCCAAAATAGAAGTCGAAAGCAAGCGGGAAACTTCTAATCCCTATCTTCCGTCGTCAATTCGAGATTTCCAGGGAACAATTCACCTCTCTCTGAGATTCGACCCTTAGGTCTATGAAGTCATAGAGAAAGAGAGTAAATCTCTAGCCCCAGCCCGGCGGAAAAATTATTAGTCATTTACTGCATCCCCAAAGTTCGAATTGGAAGCAGTTTCTTAGGCTGATCAGTCGAAATAGTGTGAGGAGCACATCTTTTTGGTTAGCAGTCTTGCCTACAGAAGGTTGAGGTATTAATCTTTGAGGCACCCTTGAAAAATGGATTACTTATCAAGCGTTTATCACTAACCAGCGCAAAAAGGGGCAGCGGTGCGGGGCACAACGCCTGAGCAGTGCTGTTCGTACTAAGAGTACTCAGCATTGCCTCGAGTACAGCCGTCTAGAGCCGAGTTTCATATGTCCGCTCATGACGTAAAGCAATTAATAACAACTAGTAACGCATAAGGAGACTTGAACATGAAGACCTCAATTAATCCCCTCTTTAGGGTAACAATGCTCAGCCTGGTATTGATCTTTGGGTTGTCCTGCGGCCTGGCCTCGGCTCGCGACGAAGTGTGCTTCTACGACCAGGAGGACTACAGAGGCGATCGGTTCTGCACCTCAGACAGCATCCGCAATCTGAAAGATGAAAACTGGAACGATGCCATCGCCTCGATCGAGGTTGAAAGAGACATGGAGGTGATTTTATACGAAGACTCCAACTTCCGGGGACGTTCATTGCGCGTGATGGAAGACCATGAATACCTCGGTCACGGGCTGGATCATGCGGTGTCGTCAATAGAGATCATTCGCCCCGGCCATGAGAATCATCACCAGAGCAGGGGCGATAAACCGCATGTTAACTATCCCGCAAGCCAGGGATGGCAATTGCAGCAATATTGCAATTGTAAAACCAAGAAGCGCTGCTACGTCAGACAAGCAAATGGCAAGCGTGAAGTGGGCGAGTGCTTGTTCGATTGTCCTCAGGGCTGCAAGTGATGACTTACAAGGTCCTCACAGCAATTGAAGATTGAGTCAATCCCTATGGTGAGCGCGGCACCTGCAGGGTCTGGTGTCGTGCGAGCCTACTCGGTGAATGCCCGTTGGAGCATTAATCCCAGCGGCAAGGATACGCATGCCATTGCGGTCCCTTGACGCTCCTCGATGAATCGGAATTAGACCCAATTCTCGGTAAGCACGGCATTGCCTTGACCACTTTGGCTGTTAAGAATGCGAAATTCCGGTCGGTTAATTTCCAGTTCAGTCTTTGAGCAAGCACAAACCCTGAAACAAAAATACTGATCCAAATCTTCGGAGAGACACTATGCATTTTGATTTTGCGCATGCTGCGGTAACGGTTATTCTGATCTATCTGACCGTCTGGGTTCTGAGAAAGATCGGAATCGTCACAGAACGAGAAAAAGGCCACTTTCAATGGAATTGGAAGCTGTTTGGGGCCATATTTTTAGTCATGTTCGTATTCAATATAATCTGGCCTTATAACTGAGCAACATCGAGTGAGGGGTGTATCGTCGGGGGTGAAAACTGATTGGTTGGAAATTATGGGCAACAATTCTTCTAGCTCTTAGAATCAGCACTAAATCTATCGAAACATTCTGAACAGCGCCCATATCGAGAGAATTGCCAGCGCAGGCCAGATCACGAGCAGATCGACCCGGATATTTGCCTCAGGGGTCTTGATCAATACCAGCAACTCATAGGCTGCATAGAGACCCCAAGCGCAGGAAGCGATTATCAGCGATCGAGGCTTTCGCTTAGCACCGAGTTCTGTAAATCGCAAAAGGAGATATCCCGCAAGAAAGAAAAGGGCTACGACAAGAATATTGAGCGGCTTTGCAACAAATAATGAGGAGAGAAAATTCAAATTTGATCCTCCATCTACTGGCCGGCTTCGTCAGGATGGCGCGTTGGCTCTGGATAACGCCTGCCGATTACATGTCACTCAGTTGAGCGGGTCGGCACCGAATCGGTTCTGCCCCCCCGTGCCCTGCTGGATAAACCAGAAAACCAGAATAATGAACCCGATAATAGGGATAAACGAGATCAGCAGCCACCAGCCCGATTTATCCAGGTCATGCAGTCGTCTAACGCCCACTCCTATGGAGGGCAGTAAAAGGGCCAATCCCCAGACGGTGCTGAAAACTCCGTAACCCGATGGATTGTTGAAAATAAGGTTATCAAGAACAGACAAGGCAATCGCCCCGGCCCAGGCAAACAGGGCAAACCACCAATATTCGGAGCGCGGTGCTCGGTCGTTGAAATTAAAGTAGTTTTTTTTCAGGCATGTTCCTACTGCTTCACTGAAACTCATCATAATACTCGGCTCTCCTGGCGTGCTTGCATTGTTTTGATAATGATCAATCAACTCCTCTGTAGAGACCGGATCTCTGCCATTGCTGCGTCAGCCGGCAGTCTCTGCGTTTCTTGTCGTAGTAAAAGGAGTGACAATTATGGTCACGTGCATAGGCCTGGTGCACTCATTCATCATCATTACTTTACTGTCTCATCTGAGACAAAGATAGAGCAACATTAAGTAACGGTATTCTTCAGTCAAGTCCATATCTGGTGCGGAGAAATATGAAACAACTGATTCTGATAAATTAACCGGGGCAGGCTTGATTTTACCTTAATGAGGAAACATCTGTGTGTGGTGGATGATGAAGCAATGTCTATCGGTGAGTCTGTCGCACCCCATAATTAAAATACACAGGAGAGAGTCAAACCATGCGCAGCATCATGATAGCAGCACTTTTTTCAGCGTTATTGTTAGCCCTGGGAGGCGGAGTATTGACAGCCCGTGAGGATATCAAAGTTGAGCGGGTCAGCTTTGAGCGCGGCAAGAACAGCGCCACCATCGAAAGTTCGATAACCGGCTATGCGGTGATCGACTATATCCTTGGCGCCCGCCAGGGGCAATATATGAATGTCAGCATGGCCACCGACAACGGTGCCAACTATTTCAATATCCTGGCCCCAGGTGAGAACCAGGTCGCTATGTTCAACGGTTCAATAAACGAGAATCAATACGAAGGCATATTGCCCGAGTCAGGCGACTACACGGTCAGGGTCTATATGATGCGCAGTGCCGCACGCCGAAACGAAACTGCCAACTACCGACTGGAAATGATCATCACCGCTGCCGACACCCAGCCGGCAGCGACGGCACCTGTCGAATCCGCACCTGCCACTGACGCTAAAGTTGCGGGAACGCCGTACCATGCCACCGGCCAGGTGCCCTGCTCGATGGGAGATGCGCCTCAGGGTTCCGCGCAATGTGACTTCGGCGTGGTTCGCGGTAAGCCTGGTAATGCGCAAGTCCATGTGACACCGCCGGGCGGTTTCGAACGCGTCCTGAAGTTTACCGGCGAACAAGTGAGTTCTGAGGCGGATGGTTCGGTCAAGGCCGAAAAGAAAGGGGATCTGTGGCTGATCGAGGTCAACGACTACGAGCACTATCGGATCCCTGAGGCGGTGATCACCGGCGGTTGAGCTATTGATCGTTTAATTCGACGGCTGCGAGCTGACTGTTGAGCGGTTTGGTGTGCTCAACATCAGGACATACAGCAAGAGCAAGAGTCCCATAATTGTAGAGAGGAAGATTATGACACGCAACCTAGGCAATAGCGCCAGCATCCTGCTGATAAGTGCGCTCTTTATGGTGTTTTGCCTGGCTTCGTCGGCTACAGGTGAGGAATTCGACGAAGCGCTGCTCAATGAACTTGAGCATCATGTACCGGAGCTGGCCAGCGCCTCCTGGTATGGCGAGGCACTGGAGGTCGAACAGCAATGGCTGTTTGAAGTCTACCGGGAAAACGGGTTTCAGCCGTTCTGGCTCGCAGATACCAGTCTTAGCGAAGCGGCCATGGTTTTGCTGGATACGCTGGAGAACGCAGATCAGCACGGCCTTGTTCCGCAGGCCTACAATACCGAGACGATCACGGCCCTGCTTGACGCCTCCAGCTCTGCAGAGCGCACCCGCCTCGACCTGGCCCTGACCGATGGATTCCTGCGCTATGTTCATGACCTCAGTGAAGGGCAGAATAAGGCACGTAAGGCCTTTCCCGAGTTGTTCAGCGAAGCGGGGTCTCCTGCGTTTTCACCGCTCAAGGCCTTCCAGTTCGAAGGTCACCCGGGCGGGTTGCAGGGCTATTTCAGCGCACTTGGTCCACAACACCATTACTACCGGCAGCTGACCGAGGCGCTGGCCGAACATCGCAAAATTGTCGAACTGGGCGGCTGGCCGACAATCGAAGATGGCCCCACCCTGCATCCCGCAGAGTCCGACTCTCGGGTTGTCCAGTTCAGAGAATTGTTGATTACAACAGGTGACCTCGAGCGGGCTAGCGAGCAGGGCGATCTCTACGATCCCGAAACCGTCGCCGCAGTGAAGCGCTACCAGCAGCGCCACGGTTTGAGCGCCGACGGAGTGATCGGTCCAAAAACCCTGGCAGTGATGAACGTGCCGGTTGCTGAGCGAATCGAGCAGCTGGAACTCAATCTGGAGCGCTGGCGCTGGCATGACAGGGAGTTGGGTGATACTTATATACTGGTGAATATTGCAGGATTTGATCTTAAAGCGGTCCGGCAAAACCGTCTCGAGCTGGAAATGCGGGTCATCGTCGGCAAGCTGCACCATGAGACCCCGGTCTTCAGCGACAGGATTCGCTATACGGAGTTCAACCCGTTCTGGAATCTGACTCCGCATATCGCCCGAACCGAGACGCTTTCACACTTGCGCAAGGATCCCGGCTATCTGGCAGAGCACAATATCAGGCTGTTTTCCAGCTGGGGCAGCGACGCGGTAGAACTCGACCCGCGCACCATCGACTGGCAGTCTGTCACCCCCCGGGCCATGAACCGCTACAAGCTCAGGCAGGACCCCGGCGTCTGGAATGCACTCGGCACGATGAAGTTCGTCTTTCCGAACAAATACTCGGTTTATCTGCATGATACACCTAACCACGATCTTTTCAGTGCGGCAAATCGTGCCTTCAGCCACGGTTGCATCCGCCTCAGCGATCCCGCCGCGCTCGCAGTATTTCTGCTGAGTGAGCAGAAAGGGCCGTGGGACCGCACTCGGGTGGACAGCATCGTCAAAGCAGGCAAGCGCACCATTGTCAGTCTTGATCAGAAGGTTCCAGTCCACCTTGCCTATTTGACCGCCTGGCACGATGAAGAAGGGGTACTGCATTTCAGTGAGGATTTATACGGGCGCGACGATAAGCTGAGGACAGCCCTCAAAACCGGCAGTTGAGCTGGAAAGGCCAATATAAGTGCTGTTTATTGCTTATCCTTTATTCTTGACCATGACCCTGCCGATTAATACTGCAGGAAAATGAGGTGGGACCTCAGCAGCGATTGGGTTCCACTGGAACTCTAAATAATATTGCTCAAACTTGAACGTGTGGCTTCTTGACTATCCCAAAGTAAAGATTTTCGGTTTGCATACGTAAAGATCCTGTTTTTTCTATTTGTTTTAATTAGTTATGTTGCCCCCATTAGTTCTCATTTTCAGCTTTTAGGTCAAGTTTTTCTTCATGGTCACGCCGTCCGGTACCGGACGGCGTACATCAACAGAGGACGTTCCACGAGGTCATATTGCCTTTTATCTCCATGACTCTGTCCATCGATTGGTAGAAGTCGATACGAGCTCGCTGATTCGACAGCCGGGCATAGCGCAGCGTCGTCTTGATCCGGCTATGCCCCAACAGATACTGGATGGTCACCACATCGGCGCCGGGTATCGGTCTATTTCCAGGTCAGATTAGTTATTTCATCATGCATGCCAAGATTTGTCTCAAAATTGGTCATGATTCAAATTTGTACACTCGTTCTTCCTTTCAAGTGATAGCCTCTACTTCCGCTCCTCCCCTTATCCTCAAATGTATCATATTAAGACGACACCCCATGTTGTGCTCCTGGTCGCTGGTGAGTATTTGCCCATATGATGCTGATATTACGTTCCTTTACAAAGGTTTTCTCGTTTGGCACAATCATTGCTATTAAACCTCCAAATAAATAGCATGTGAGGGGGACGTACGTATGGCTAAAACGACGAAGTGGACAATAGTTGGTGGAGGCAATGGGGGCCAGTCTCTGGCTGGTCATCTCGCGCTCATGGGGTTTTCTGTTCGGCTCTATGATATCTTCGAAAAGACGATACAGGCTATATCCGAGCAGGGTGGTATTCATGTTGAGGGCGCAGTTCAGGGTTTCGGGGCGCTTGAGTTCGCCACCACCGATATCGCCAAGGCGGTGGATGGTGCCGATGTCGTGATGGTGGTTGCGCCGGCAACTGCTCACCGTGCAATTGCCCAAAGCTGTGCTCCTGTGCTTGCCGACGGCCAGATAGTGATACTTCATCCCGGTGCCACCTGCGGCACCCTCGAGTTCAAGGAGGTTCTCGCCGATCAGGGATGCACCGCCCGAGTCACTCTGGCGGAGACCAACACCTTGATTTATGCGTGCCGGAGTCCTAAACCGGGCTATGCCAAGATTATCGGAATAAAAAACGATCTAGTCATTGCCGCCCTGCCTGCAAAAGACACCGCCAAGGTCGCCTCACTTTTTCATGAAGCATTCCCACAAGTGATTGCCGGCAAGAACGTGCTGCAACCGAGCCTCGGCAACGCCAATGCCATTGTTCACCCGGCACCAACCCTGCTTAACACCTCGCTTATCGAGTCGGCCCATGAGTGGTCTTACTATTACGATGGAATTACTCCCTCTATCGGGGCTTTTGTCGAGAAGCTCGACTCGGAAAGAATGGCCCTTGCCGAGGCCTTTGAAGTTGACCTGCTGCCGATACTAACATGGTATAAAGTTGCCTACGGGATTGACAAGCCGACATTGAGCGAGGCAGTGCGCAGCAATCCTGCCTACGATGGTATAGCCGGTCAGAAGGAACTGAGAACCCGCTATATCCTTGAAGACATCCCCACAGGACTGGTGCCGATGATCGAGCTGGGACGGCTCAGCGGGGTTCCCACCCCTCGGATGGAAGTGATTGCCGCCCTGGGTGAGTATCTCGTGGAAGAGGATTTTTTTACCGCCGGCAGAACTTTGAAAAATCTCGGTTTAGAGGATATGAAGCTGGCGGATCTTATGAGCTATGTTGAGACGGGGATTCGCTAGGCGGCTAATGCTTCTGACAGGAAAAGCGCAAACAGTCTGACTAGTTGTAGGAGTATAACATGGAACGATTTTTTAAGTACACGCTTACCGTGCTCATAAGTACGGTCGCGGCAATGGAATTTTACCAGGTGGTTATGCGTTACATCCTGGAACTGCCTGTCATGGGGTTGGAAGAGCTTCTTGTCTACCCAACCTTGTGGCTCTATTTTCTGGGCAGCGTCAACGCTTCCCGTGAAGATACCCAGATAAAAGCAAACGTACTTGATGTTTTCCTGAAAACCGATCGCTCCAAGCTGATAGTAAGGGTAATAGCCGATTTTCTCTCCGTGATTATTGCGAGCTGGCTTACCTACTGGGCCTTTGATTATTTCCGTTATGCCTTGAGAGTCTGGAAAGAGAGTCCCACCCTCTACGTACCAACTTTTTATGCCGAGTGTGCCCTCTTTATCGGTCTCGTGTTGATGACCTGTTACGCAGCCTGGTACCTGGTTCAAAACACCCGACGGCTAATTGTCGAACCCAGTTCGAAAAAAGGAGCATAACCATGGAAATCGTAACTATCTCCCTCATTGCTCTGGCCGTATTAGTACTCCTGCTCAGCTTCGGCGTGCCGCTGCCATACTGCTTCGGCGGTGCCCTGATGATTATGTGTCTGTTTGGCGGAGCTACCATGCAGGGGACCATGGTTTGGGGCTTCACCCAGCTGGCCAACCCCGTACTGCTCTGTATTCCACTTTTTGTTTTCGCAGGCACCGTGATGAGTGAAAGCGGAATCGCCGCCAGTCTCTTGAAGTTTGTCAATATCTTTGTCGGCAGGATTCGCGGCGGACTTGGCGTGGTCGCTTCGGTCAGCTGCGCCATCATCGGGGCGATTTCAGGAAGCGGCTTAACCGGCGTAGCCGCCACTGGGCCGCTGCTGATTCCTGAAATGGCGGAAAAAGGCTATCCCCGCGGATACGCCACGGCGCTCGTTGCCAATTCCTCGATTCTGGGGCTTCTCATCCCCCCCAGCGTGACCATGATCATCTACGGCTGGGTGACCGACACATCGATCCTCGCCTGCTTTCTGGCCACCCTCGGGCCAGGGCTTTTGATTACGTTTCTTTTCTCAATAGTAAACCTGGTTTTGGCACGTAAGTTTCCGCTCGTTCTCGATCCACCCAAGAAGCTTCCCGAGGTTGTCAAGGAAGGGGTTGCGTGCACCACCCGCGCAATACCGGCCCTGGTCATGCCTCTTATCATCCTGGGCGGAATTTACGGCGGAATAATGACTCCGACGGAAGCCGCTGCGGTCGCAGTAATTTACGCGATACCGGTCGGCTTTCTCATTTACAGAGGATTGAATGTAGAAACGTTTTTCAGGGCAGCAAAAAGTTCCGCTACGGCAGTTGGGGCGATCATGGTCATGATCGTCTTCAGCCTGATGCTCAGCCAGATATTTGTCATGGAAGATGTACCGCAGGCCCTGGTCGAAGGAGTGTTTACCATCACCCAAAATAAAGTCCTGCTCCTGATCCTCATTAATTTCCTCCTCTTTTTCGTTGGCATGATTGTCAATGATGTTACCGCAATCATCCTTATCGCACCCCTTTTGCTGCCTCTGATGGAGGCGATCGGCGTAAGTCCGGTGCAATTCGCAGCAATCATGGGTGTCAATACGGCAATGGGAGGCGTCACCCCCCCGTATGCCAGCATTCTCTATCTTGGCATGAGAATCGGCAAGGTGGAGTTTTCTGAGGTGATCAAGCCCGCGATGATTCTGATCATCTTCGGGTACGTACCGGTGGTATTCTTAACGTCGCTGTGGCCCAGTCTATCGTTATTTTTCCCCGGATTATTTGGATATTAATCCCAGCAAAATGAAAAGGAGTTGCAACATGAAGACAACACGCAGACTCAGTATTCTGGTAGCATTTCTTTGCGCCCTCTGCCTGGCCGGCATGGTGCAGGCCAAGACCTTGAAAATTTCCCATGTTCGGCCACAGGATACGGCGATAGACAAGGATCTTCGCTGGTTTTCAGAAGCCCTTGACGAAGCCTCAGGCGGCAAAGTAAAAACCAAGATTTACCCAGCCAGCGCGCTGGGCGACTATACCGTGGTTCAGGAGCGGGTCGGTCTCGGGGCGGTGGATATGGCCTGCCAGCCCCCTGCCTCGGCGGCTGACAAGCGGTTCCAGGTCGTCTACTTCCCCTACATGGTAAAGAGCTGGGCCCAGGCCCAGAAAAACTATTCCCCTGGTGCCCCACTGCGCAAGGTAGTCGCAGATCTTTACGCGGAGCAGGGCATCCAGCTGCTGGCTGCCTGGCCGGTCTATTTCGGAGGCGTTGCACTCAATCGTGAACCTGTTTCACCCGGTGATCCCGCTGCGGCCAAAGGTATAAAACTGCGCGTTCCGCCGATGAAGACTTTTCAACTCCTGGCTGACAATACCGGCTATCTGGGAACCCCGATTCCGTTTTCCGACGCATTCACTGCAGTACAGACCGGTGTAGTGGACGGCGTTATCGGTTCTGGTGCGGAGGGTTATTACGCATCGTTTCGTGACGTTACCAAATACTACATTCCGCAGAACACCCATTTTGAAGTCTGGTATCTCATTATCAACAAGAAATATTTTGACAAAATGCCGGATGATCAGAAGCAACAGCTCCAGGAAGTCGCCAATCAGTTTGAACAGCGGCGCTGGGAGTCTGCCGAAGCAGATCAGGCGGCAAACGAAAAGCGGCTGGCCGATTATGGTGCAACCATTGTAGATATCAGCGAACAGGAAATTGCCGCCATTGCTGATAAAATCCATAAGACAGTCTGGCCGGAAGTCCTCAAGGATGTAGGAGAGGACTGGGGCCAGGGAGTTCTTGACTCCATCGTGGAGTAACCCTCCTTCTTCATATTCCCCGGCAGTCTGAGTGCTGCCGGGGAACTCGAAACCCTGCCCAAAGGATGATGCCATGAAAAAACTGCTGCTGATAATTGGCTGCTGCCTGGTGACAATGGTCTTCAATGCCCAGTCGGGCTTTGCGAAACAGCAGGCCTGGAAAATCGGCCATGTCAGACCGGCAGGATCTGCTATCGATACTGACGTGAGAGAACTGACCGAAGGCATCAAGGCCTCAACCGGCGGTTCCATCGATTTCGCGATTTACCCGGCCAACAAACTGGGAGACTATTCAGTTGTCCAGGAGCGGGTTTCGTTTGGCGAAGTTGAAATGTACGTCGGCCCTTTCGGCACCGCAGTAGACAAGAAGCTTATGCTGGCCTTTATCCCTTTTCTGGTTGATACCTGGCCGGAGGCGCAGCGCCTTTACTCGGCTTCAAGTCCTTTGATCACCCATTTGCAGGGCTTTCTCGAACCGCTTAACATCAAAATCATCGGCGGCTGGCCAGTCTATTTCGGCGGCATCGCTCTGACTGATGAGCCTGAGGAGCCGGGTAATCCGGATATTTCAAAGGATATGATTATCAGAGTACCGCCGATCAGAAGTTTTGAGCTGACCGCCAGGGCTCTTGGTTATACTCCTTACCCAATCACCTGGATGTATGCCAGGATGGGCCTGAAAACGGGAATGGTAAAGGGATTGATAGGTGGTGGGGCAGAGGGTTATAAAGGGCTCAGTAAGTTGATCAGCTATTATATCCCGGTCAAGGATCACTTTGAGTATTGGTTTGTCTATATGAACCTGGAATTGTGGAATAGTCTGCCGACTGAGCAGCAGCAGATTATCACCGCTCAGGTCCAGCAGATGGAAGCCAATCGTTATCAGGTTGCCGAAAGTGATGAACAGCGGAATCTCGACGCTCTCAGAGAACTCGGTGTCAATGTCTATGATCTGCAAGAGGCCGAGCACGAAGCCATGCGCGGTAAAATCAAGCAGACCGTATGGCCGCAACTCCGAAAGGATATCGGTCCGGCGTTTGATGATGTGGTGCAGTTTATCGAATCGACCAACTGAAGCTGCTCACGAAGCGGCTCGGACCATAATTTCCCTGAGCTATTCGGCGATTCCGTAATCCTTTACTTTCCTGTACAGCGTAGCTCGAGAGATTCCCAGAGATTTTGCAGCCTGGGCCATGTTGCCTGATAGTTCAGCCAGGGTATCAGTAATCAATCTCTGCTCCATTTCTTTTAAGGTTCCTCCAGTGAGTCCGCTCCTGGCTTTAGCACGGGCCTGAAGCCCAAGATGTTCAAGTTTAATGGTCCTTCCTCCGCAGAGATGCATTGCCCGCTGAACCACGTTTTCGAGCTCCCGGACGTTTCCAGGCCAGTCATAACCGATAAGTGCATCTAGAGCAGGACCGCTGAGCCTGATTTCCCCCCCGTACCGGTTGATGAAATGCGCCGCCAGAGCTTCTATATCTTCAGCCCCTCTCTGGCGAAGCGGCGGCAGGGTGATCTGAATGATGTTCAAGCGGTAGAACAGATCTTTACGGAATCGGTTGAGTTCGATCATTTTATTGAGATCCACATGGGTTGCGGCGATGATTCTGGTATCAGTGCGTATGGTCCGCCGCGCGCCGATGCGCTGGATCTCACCTGTCTGCAGAACCCGGAGCAGTTTGACCTGCATGTCATGAGGCATATCCCCTATTTCATCCAGCAGTATGGTCCCTTCATCTGCCAGCTCGAACTTGCCGGGGCGACCGCCACGGGAGGCGCCAGTAAAGGCACCGTCGACATAGCCGAACAACTCGCTTTCAAGCAATTCTCCTGGAATTGCGCCGCAATTGATGGGCACAAAAGGTTGTTGGCGCCTTCGGCTGCCATTGTGAATCGCCTGAGCAAACAGCTCTTTGCCGGTGCCGGTTTCACCAAGCAGGAGAACGGTCGAGGAAGTTTCCGCCGCTTTTTGGGCTAGTTGTATGGCTTCGGTAAAAGCAGGTGAGCTGCCAATCAGATGTTCGAACATGAAAAAAGGCTCGGACCCGGTAATTCTCTCGGCCAATTTTCTGATATTGCTGAATTCTTCAAAGACCATAACCGCGCCAAGCAGATCATTTTTCTCAGACAGCACCGGCTGAGCCGTGTAATAAAAGTGAACGTCATTGTGCAACGAAGCCTCTCTGCCCTTCCACTTATCGGGATGAACCGCAATGTCGTCAAGATCCAGTTCCAGTCCCTGTACGATTGAAACCGGCTGGCCGTCGAGTCTTTCGGATTTGAGAATCTCTTTGCCTTTGCGGTTGATCTTCCAGATACGCATATCATTGTCCATGGTCATCAGACCTGTTCCTGCTGCTTCAAGGACCCTGTCAAGAAAGCCGATGTAGAGCGACATCTCATTGTTTCGTCTAAGAAGGCGCATGTGCTTTTCAATCGATCGGGCCGCCATCGTCACCATAAGCAGCGTATGGGGGTGGGTCTTACTGCTGGCACCAGACACTACCAGCACTCCCGCAAGGACACTCTGAGGGCCGAAAATTGGAGCAGCAGAGCTGGTAAAACCATGCGCCCTCCGGCAATAATGATCCTTATCGTTGAGTTGAATGGAGTACTTGAGTTTTCGGCACAAGCTAATCGCAGTGGTGCCTACATCGCGTTCTGTCCACCTGTAACCCGGCGCACAGTTTCGCTCTGAGAATTTGAGCTTTATTTCATCACTCCCGGCCAGATGCAGGATATAGCCGTCCTCGTCGGCAAAGGCGACCATGAAATCCTCTGGAGAAAGCAGTTCGTAGAACTCCTCAATGTGGGCAATGACTACTTCCAATAGATGGCCTGAGTGCTGCCGACGCTCTTCAAGCTCCAGTGGTGACAGTTTTTTCTGGGAAATGTTGCGCTCTTCTAGGGAAATACCATAGGATTTCGAGCGCTGATGAGATTTCTCAATCTCCTGTTTTGTTTGCTCTGCAGTGGGTATGCCTCCACTGGTAATTTCCAAATTCATAAAATCTCCCTTCATCTATGTCGCGTTTAACAACATGTAGCAAAATGTTACATGCCCTACGATAGCAAAGATAGTATAGGATATCAGTCATACATTTCACAATCTTTTGTTTCACAATGAGACACATTTGCGCGCCATTTATTCCGCCTTGCGCAATTGTGTATTTATTGCAATAAAATCAATTTCTTACCTGGATAAAATAATGGCACATAATTTGCTATTTCATAGAGATCGTGGTGCACAGCAGGCGCGCGAATGGGCTTTTCCACATAAAAAAATGAGATAATAAGGAGAGATGACATGAAAGTTGGAGTGCTCAAAGAAATTAAGGTGAAAGAGAAACGGGTGAGTATGACACCGGCAGGAGTCAGAGCAATGGTCAGGGCGGGGCATACTATGCTGGTTGAAAAGAGTGCCGGCGAAGGGAGCGGTTATTCTGACGATGATTACTCATCCGCAGGGGCTGCGATAGTTAATTCACCGCAGGAGATATTCGAGCAAGCTGACATGGTGATGCACGTTAAAGAGCCGCAGCCATCGGAGTATGATTTCATCCGGCCAGGTCAGATCGTGTTTACTTATCTGCATCTGGCGGCAGATGAGCAGTTGACCAGGGCATTAATAGCCTCGAACTGCGTTGCCATCGCCTATGAAACCATTGAAAAAGGAAATGGGGCGTTACCGTTGCTGACCCCGATGAGTGAAGTCGCCGGCCGGATGGCTGCTCAGCAGGGAGCCAAATACCTGGAGGTTCCCAGCGGCGGAATGGGGATTCTGCTTGGCGGTGTAAAGGGGGTGGAGCCGGCCACAGTGGTTGTTATAGGCGGCGGTGTTGTGGGAGTTAACGCCGCTAAAATGGCAGCAGGTCTGGGGGCACAGGTGTATATCCTTGACCGGAGCCTGGAGCGACTCGCCTATCTTGATGATGTTATGCCTGCCAACTGCTTTCCGCTCATGTCCAATGATGAGGTTCTCAATCGACTTGTCCCCCAGGCCGACCTGATCATTGGAGCCGTGCTTGTGCCCGGCGCCAAGGCTCCTAAACTGCTTACCAGAGGCATGATAAAGCAGATGAAACAAGGCTCCGTTGTCGTCGATGTGGCGATTGATCAAGGGGGATGTTTTGAGACCTCAAAAGCTACCACGCATGATGAGCCGGTTTACGAGGTCGATGGAGTTGTTCACTATTGCGTTGCCAACATGCCAGGCGCCGTGCCCAAAACTTCCACCCGGGCGCTTACCAACGCCACCTTGTCTTATGCGCTTGAGATCGCAAACAAAGGCTGGAAGCAGGCAATGACTGAAAGTGAAGAGATTAAAAAAGGCGGTAACGTGATCAATGGTTTACTCACCTATAAGGCAGTCGCCGAAGCATTCAACCTGGATTACACACCAATCGATGAGCTTCTATAATTCTACCAACTCAATTTCAATATGTTGCGACTGAAAAGGTGGATGCTGATAACGCATCCACCTCTTCAGCAATGGTAAATGGCACAAGCGTTTTAAAAATCAAAATACAGATTGCCATTTCGACTCTATCCAAAGTGAGCCTATCTCGCATCTTGATATTCTTGGTGATAGGTCATTTCCTGTGACTGAGTCGTGAACTCAATATTGCCAATACAAGCCTCTTCAATTGCATAGAAAGGGTTCTTCTTAGCATATCAGAAACTCCGCGTAACATATTCTTTTTTATCTATTTATATTAATATGTTAGCTGGTATTATTTTGGCCTTTGTCTTCCCCTGAGTCAAGGTTTTTCTGCGCCCATCAGGAACTAGTTCCTGATGGGCGGCACTTCTGCGGTCGGATCCCGCACCCCGATTCCTGAGATCTTCTCCATCGCCTGGTAATAATCTTTCTGGGCCTTCAGGCTGGACAGCTTGCGGTAGCGCATGGTGAGCTCGATCTTTGCATGGCCAAGCAGTTCCTGGATGGCGACGATATCGGCACCATTATTGAGCAGCTGGGTAGCCATCGTATGCTCAAGGATGTTGTTTCAAAAAAGTGGTAAGCCTTGCCAGCAAGCGCATCGTTTCAGATTACCTCCAATTCACGCATAAGATCAGTGAAAGACGCTCATGCCGGACCATAAACCTTTACCGAGCAACAAAAAGGAATAAGTCCACAGCCAAACAGGATCAGGAATTAAGAGAAGAGATCCACCGATTATCAATCCGTTATCCACGGTTTGGTTATCGGAAGATATATGACAAGCTTAAAGAAGTTGGTTGGCGAGCAGGAAGAGAGCGAGTTCGTTTGATCCGTCAACAGGAGGGATTGCAGGTAATTAGGACAGGTGGTTTATTGTCTATCCCAATCAGCTAATTCCTCTAAGATCTTATCTGGCTCTATTAGAGTGTCGATTCGCTCAAAGATTTCAAGAGCTTTTGTCATATACTCTATTGCCTGCTTGGATCGACCTTCAGACTTGTGAAGACGCCCATAACATGCGTAAGCAAAGGCAAGTTCGTTTTCAGCTTTGATTTCCTGCAAGATTTTGATGCTTTTCTCAAGATGAGAAGCCGCTAGATGAACATCCTCTTTTAATGACACTTCTCCCAATAGACGATGGGCACAACCCAAATAAAATTGAGTACCGCATAACTCTAAGGTTTCAATTCCCTCTTCGAGCATCTGTCGTGCATTCTGGTGATCTCCAGCGAGCAAATATGCTTCGCCAAGTGTACATGCCATAGGAATGATACCTGGCAACCATTTTCCAGCTTGAAAAAGCGGTAATGCCTCGACCATAAGATCAATACCCTGTTTCGTTCTACCAGCCCGACACAAAGACCACCCCAAAGATCTTTGTGCATATGCTTTGTCAGCGGGTGTCATGGCCTTTTGAGAGATTAACTCTCCATATTCAATAGCCTTAGGTAAATCACCTTTAGAAGTATAAGCGAACGAAAGCTCACGTCCTGCACAGCATATCATACTATTATCGGAATATGACTCGGCAAGCTTTATCACCTTTAAAGCTTCCTCGATAGCTTCATCCCATCGTCCAAGACAGGTATTTGCTCTTGATATGGCACAAACACCCCAAGCATACCAGTGAAGGTTAAACTTTCGGTCCATCATGCGTAATAAATTAGCCCCGGTTGTAAATAACCGCTCAAAATCTCCCTTATATAGAAGACTCCACGCCAACCAGGTATAAGCAAATCCGGCATCTTCGGGATTATCTGCTTCTTCACAAAGTGTTGCTGCTTTCGTTAACGTTTTAATAGCCTGATCAAAACGACCAAGCCCAAACTCACAAAGTCCCATCCGGCTATAGAAAGCTCCCAATAACGATTGATTTTCCAGTTCGATGGCCATCGGTTCAAAACGACTCAGAAGCTTGTAATATTCTGGTAGCTTCAGCAGCAATATAAAAACAGCACCCTGATTTACTATCAAGGAGATGCTTCTCTGCTGTTTTTCATGTGACTCAGGTAGCTGATCAAGAAGCTTCAGAGCATCTTGAAAAGATGCTTTAGCTTCTTCCATTGCACTGAGCATAGAAGCTTTCTTATTGGCGAACTCTAGGAAATCTAATGCCTTTCCAACCTCATCACTGCGAATATAGTGGTAAGCCAGCAACTCGTAATGTTCTTCGATTCTATCCTGGTAGAGCTCTTCAATGGCAGTTCCTATCTTTTTGTGGATTTGTTTTCTTTTGCTTGCCAGTAAACTGTTATAAGCGACTTCTTGAGTGAGGGCATGCTTGAACACATAGGTTGACTGGGGATAGACCCCTCTTTCATACACAAGCTCAGAGTTTTTTAATGCCGAGAGATGCGACAGCAACTCCTGTTCTGATAGAGGAATCAGTTTGTTTATCAGTTTGTGTCTGAACTCTCTGCCAATGACCGAGCTAATCTGTAGAACGTTTTTGACATCTTCAGGTAAAGAATCCACTCGTGCCATGATAACGTCTTCAATCGTTGCAGGTATAGTTACAGCCTGAATGTCCTTGGCAATACGATAGACTTCATTTTTTCTTTCTATGATATTGAGATCTTTAAGAGACTTGAGAAGTTCTTCGATAAAAAATGGAATTCCATCTGTTTTTTCAAGTATAAATTCTGCCAATGCACTCTCAATTTGATCAGTACCCAAAAGGTTTGTTACCATGGTAAGACTTTCTCTATTTGAGAGCCGATTAAGATTTACTTGGCTATGATATGATTTCCCCCCCCAGGTATGGACAAATTCAGGTCGATAGGTAAATAGCAATAAGACTCTTGTCCCGAGTATGCCCCCTAGTACATATTTCAATACTTCTTCTGAACTTTCGTCAACCCAATGCAGATCTTCAAATACCAGGATCAAGGGCCTTATCTCCGAACCTTTACTCGCAATTTCTCTGTAAATCGACATGATCCGATCTTTCTTCCCTTTAGGACTGATGGAAGTTTTGTCGCTCGAAATGTCTTTAACGGATAAAAGTTCCAGAAGATATGGAAGTGTTGAAGGCTCATCCATGTTGAGAATCTTCAGTCCCTTTGTAATCTTTCGTATAATTACCGGATCATCATCATCTCTGAGTACATCGAAGTTTGCTTTTAAAATGTCTATGAGCGGATGGTATGCCACTCCGCTACTGTAAGAGAGGCATCTGCCTTCAATAAACGTGACGTCAGTATTGGCCAATGCCTTTCTAAACTCGTACAAGAATCGTGATTTACCAACACCAGCTTCAGACACGATAGAGAAGGCTTGTCCACGACCAGCTTTTACTCTTTCAAATCCGTCTAGCAGGAGTTCCAGTTCACGTTCCCTACCTATAAAAGGTGTCAGCCCTTTTTCGGTACTAACATCGAATCGTGTTCGCCTTGTCCTGGGAACAATCGGCCGATAGACAGATACTGGGTCTGAAACACCTTTTATATGTTTTCCACCTTGATATTCAAATCGAAAAAGACCCTCAGCCAATTTGAATGTATCCTCCGATACATAGGTAGTGCCTGGAGCAGCGAGGGATTCCATCCTAGATGCCAGATTGACTGTATTTCCCACAGCAGTAAACTCTACCCTGAGGTCGTTGCCAATTGTCCCGACAACTACCGGTCCTGTGTGGATGCCTATTCTCATTTGCAGGTTTGGTAGGTCCTTTTGAAGTTCTTTGAGTGTCTCACTGTATTTGGTTATTTCTCGGTGGATTGAGAAAGCTGAACGAATAGCCCTTTGTGGTGCGTCTTCTAAAGCGATTGGAGCACCAAACAGGGCCATGATTCCATCACCAATCATTTTATTTACGATTCCTTCGTAGTCATGCACCTTGTGAATCAGTATTTCTTGGACCTTATCTACGATAGGGTAGATTTCTTCCGGGTCTAATTTTTCAGACAAAGAAGTAAAGCCAACCAAATCACAAAACATCACTGTTACTTGTTTTCGCTCGCCATCTATTCTGCCTTTTTGAGCAAGTATTTTCTCTGCAATCCCTTTGGGAAGATACTTCTGGATCTTTGCTAATTTATCATCATCTGAGAGTGTTTCGGGAATTGGTTCTGGGGATTGTTGGTCAGCAGTTAATGTCTGTCCACATTTATTGCAGAAGTCGTGACTTGCTGGATTGGGAGATTTACATTCGGGGCAGAGGCGTTCAATTTTGCTGCCACATTTGCCACAAAATATGGCTTCAGCGGAATTTTCAAAATCGCATTTGGAACATTTCATCGTAACCCTCCCTGAACGCATTAGGCAGGAAAGATCCACTAATTGTAACGATATAAAAGAGCCAACGATCTAATTAAATCGTTACATCATAATACAACATATAAACTATCGACCCGGAATATCAAGTTGTCGTATGTGCCAATAAATCGTTAGGCGGTGAGCAATGGTCATACTATTTTTGGAACTAATGCGTCGTCTGAATAATTCTAAAGGTCAATGTTTGAAGATTGCCAGTTGAAATGATTTACAAATTGACCAGCACCTCAACTTAATACGTTTCCTGATCACCTGAGAATTTGGGAAATTGGACCAAATTCGAGGTGTCCCTCGGCAAGATTAGAATATTAGAAACATTGAAGTGCGAGTGTATTTCCGGGGAGAAGCGCCGGTTATCCGGCGCTTCTCCAAAATACCTGCATTCTTTATCCGTCTGGCTTCGGACTCCCGTTGCCGGGCTTACCCGCAAACTTCTCTACTGATCTGGCGGTTCGGCTCTGGTCATGTGGGACTCACAACCATTGCAGCTTCCACCCACTGGCTGGCAATAACCAGTTTCTGTCCCGAACGGGACTCCCGAGGTTGTGGATTTATCTCGGCACGACAGGAAGAAGGCCCCCCAGAGCCAAAATCCCATATGGCTCAGGTTACCACTACCACTACCGAAACACCCCACCAGCAGGGTCTGTAATATTCTGAATAACAACGGAAGATAATAAAATGTCGAGAAAGTCAAATTGGTGAATGCTTATCTCTGTTAACCAACCGTTATGTTAATAATTATTGACAGATAGGAAATCTGAAACACGCCTCACTCGGGAGCAAACAGATTGATAAGTCACTGTGAATTGGCTATGTTTCAATAATCATTTACAATCTTGCAATATTTTTCTGGTACCTGCAGTAATTGGTGCTAGAGCTATCAGGAAATATTTCATTGGACACAAGAACCACTAGCAGCCTGAAAAAGAAACGTGTTTCTTCAGGGATCTCTGAGTTAGATAGGCTTCTAGGAGACCTCTTTATAGGTGATAATGTCATCTGGTATGAGGATGCTGGAAGCTTTTCAACTGTCTTCTGCCTAAGTTTCATTAAAGAATCACTGATCCTTAAAAAGCCTCTGATATATGTTACTTTCGATCGTTCTCCCAAAAATTTAGTTTCCTTCCTCGGCCCTCATGCCGAAAGCCAAAACTTGACTATTCTTGACTGTTTTACGAATGGTAAAGGGGATAGATCAGAGGTTTTCAATAAGTTTTACGAAAAAGATGGAGCTGTCTGGCCCTACCAGGTTATCAAAGTAAATGATCCAACAAATCCAACCCATGTTGGTGAGGCCATCTATGGCTTACATAGCAATCTATCAGGAGATGTGCATTTCATATTAGACAGCCTAACGGGGATGCAGACTTTATGGGGTGGGGAGGAATCTGTAATTGATTTCTATGCTAAAACCTGCCCAAGGCTATATGAACTAGATACTATTGCTTACTGGCTTATTGAAAAGGGAGCTCACTCTAACAAACTAAAGGCAAATATCAACAAAATTGCCCAAGTAGCTATCGATCTCTCGGTTCGTCGGGGAAAGTCTACGCTCAAAATCCTGAAAGCAGAAAAACGTAATTCGAAATTTCTTAATGAACAGCATGAGTATCAGTGTGAAGCATCTGATATCGTTTTTGAGAGTCAAAGAGAGATCAAAGGCAAATTCGATCTAGGGGCCCAAATTAAGAGTATCAGACTTAAGAGAGGCTTTTCTCAAAAAAAGCTAGCAGAACTGACAGGCGTGACCCCCAGTACTATCTCACAGGTTGAAAAAAACACTATTTACCCCTCTTTGCCAGCCCTATTTCGAATTGCAGAAAGTCTCTCCGTTGAGGCAGCAACATTTTTGAGGGACCATAATCTGAGTAAAACGGATCCTATCTATTCAGCAGACCAAAGATCGGTTATTACGCTTGAAAGGATTTCCAAAGACTCTGCCGATGCTGAATTGCTTCTTCCCCCTGATGTCGATGGCCCCGTGGAAGCTGCAATCATCAGGATACGACCGAACAAGAAACTAGCCAACCATTTCTTCACACATAAGGGAAAAGAGATGGGATATCTCATTTCGGGCCATCTTGAGATGACCGTTGACAGTCAGGTCTATGAGATTAAACCCGGAGATACTATTTATCTTAACAAAGACACCCCAGGAAAATGGCGGAATACAGGCGACACTACAGCCGAGCTTATCTGGTTGAAGTTTCCAAAATAGCAACCGCCATCTCTTTGCTTATCAGCTACTGCGGTAAACCAATCACTACCAAGCCAGCTTTTATGTGGTGCGAAATATATCGCTGCCTGTTTGTTGATGAGGGCGTCGGAAAAATCCGATTAAGAAATAAAATAGGGGAGTTGATGTTGAGAAAACAAAGAAAGAATATAGGCACATCGAGTCGGTCTCTCGATGTGCCTTGTAAATGATCTTAACCTATCATGCTTTGAGAATTGCCTCAGCCGATTCTTTTTGAGCCTCTGTCAGGAACGGAATACCGGTTTCACTTTCTGTTTCACGGTTGGCGCTGAACAAGTCATTTCTTGAAATCTCTGATAACCTGAATTTCCTTACACCGGCCATCAACTGCTGCAACCCGCAGGTGAGCTTATCAACATAACCGGCCATGGCTACAGCACCAAAAGGAATTCTTTTCATTTCATCAGCACCCACTTTCTGCTTGACTTCCTCCCAGGCTGAGAAGATTTCTTCCGGGTACTTGCCGAAGCTTTTTACGGTTTGGGGAAGTTCGTCCCAATTCCCATTTATTTCCATTTTTCTCTCAGGATAGAAGGTTCCTTCAATGTTGCTGCCTAGATAGCCAGGAATCATCGGCGCACGGCCCATACAAACCAGTTTTGTATAGGGCGCCCCTAAAGCCAGAGCCTTAAAAACATGATCCTCACGGGCAAAACCACCAGCAAAAGAGATATCCGGAACCTTGATTCCCTGATCATCGAGAATCTTACAGTAGTCATAGGCTTTGGCATGCAAGGCCAGGGAGGGCACCCCCCAGTGTTCCATCATATTCCAAGGACTCATACCTGTACCGCCGCCCGAACCGTCTATGGTCAGCAGATCAAGCTTGGCATCTGCAGAGTATCTAATTGCCATCGCAAGCGCCTCCATACCGTAGGAGCCAGTTTTTAGCGATATTCTCTTGAAGCCAATGCCTCTGAGATATTCAACTGATGCCATAAAGGATTCACGAACTTGCCCCACTGTATCCAAATCAGTAGCCCCTAACCTGCTATGCCTGGCAAAAGCGGTAATTGCCCTGCGCTCAAATGCAGCCTGTACAGAAGGATCTGTTGGGTCAGGATCAACAACATAGCCACGCTCTTTAAGGAAAATAGCATATTCTAGTGACGTGACCTGGATTTCACCTCCAATAACCTTTGCACCCTGGCCCCACTTCAGCTCAATAATTACGTCATCGCCATATTTATCAAGGACATATTCTGCTACCCCATTTCTGGTGTCTTCAACGTTGAGTTGGACGAAAATGGCTCCATGTCCGTCGGAATAACGCTTAAAAATCTCAATACGCCTATCAAGTTCAGGTGCCGAGGTTATTTTGCCTTCACCTAGTTTTGATTCCTTGTCAACACCGACGACATTCTCACCTATGACTATGGGAAAGCCGGAAATAGCGGCTCCGGTGGCAAATGCATTCCAATATTTTGCAGCGATAAAGGTTGAGCCCAGCGCCCCTGTCATGATGGGGGCACGACACTTTACTTTAATTTCAGCCCCGAAAATAGCATCTGTGTTGACGTTTGGAAAAACGCAGTCATCGGGATCCTTGGTCATTCCAGGATTTAATCCGGTCGATCCATAGGCATACCCCTGAATCCTCAAGGCATGATAGCCCAGGCCAAGAGAGGTTACATTGCTTGACCCAGAAGTAGTTTTCCCGAATTTTCTGGGGTAGAGCATTTTGCGGCCTCTTAAAGACGACATCCAGGTTTCGCATTTGCCTTTACAATCAGAACTGCAAAGAGTGCACAATCCAGATTCACAGGGATTGCCTCTGTTGACTGTACCAAGAGCATCATTATGTTTCGGCCATTGTATCATTTAGTTGTCTCCTTTTCTGGTTGAATGAATATTGAAATAATTGATGAAAACAATCTGTTCCTTTGGCTTCATTGCGGACAAAAAAAAGGCACCTGTCTCCTAAGAGGAAACAGACGCCTTTGTCTATATATCGAACAAACCACACGCCTTTGTGCGGCCTGAATAACTAATTTTTAATTTATTTAGTTAAACTTAACTAACTTGTCAAGAAAAACTAGCCCATGAAGTCGAGTAAATAATAATAGAACACTTTGAGAAAATACACCTTCAGGCTTTTATATCTCATCGGACAAGATAAGTGCTTCTGCCACTTCGAGCATGGATTTGCGGGTGTCCATACTTCTTTTCTGAATCCACCGATAAGCATCTTCACCTTTCATATCACGTCTTTGCATCAGGATTTCTTTTGCACGATCAATCTGCTTCCTGTTTTGGAGTTCCCTTTCGACAATACGTGTTTTAATGATCAGGTCTGTATTATGGATAGCTACTGCAGCTTGACTAGCAACGGCCGTCAACATATTGATATCCGTTTCTGAAAATAGATATGGTTTTGCTGTAAAAGAGTTGAGTACCCCAATAACCTTTCCCTCTTTTCCGTGGAGTGGAATACTTGCCATAGAGACTAATCCAAGCTTTCTTGCCAACTCCTTTTCTTTAAACCTCTCGTCAATCAGAACATTGTCTATCAGATACGGCCGCTGTGTAGAAAGCACATAACCGACAACTCCTTCGTGCACCTTGAGTACCCGGTCCTGCACGTAATCAGGATCAAATGATTGGGTTGCTTTCAGTTTTATAAGGGGTGGATTCTCGTTCTCGTCAACAAGCCACAAGGAACAAATTTCCACTCCCGTAACCTTGGCGGTTACCATAACAATCAGCTTGAACAAATCCTCTAGGAAAAGATCTGAGGTAATAGCCTGACTGATATTCATCAATGCTTTGATGTAATGATCGTAAGTTTCTAAATTTGAATTTTGCATGCCACATAATATATCGATATTGTTACAAATAACAAAATATCACAAATTGGTTCTAAACGTTAAAAGCTACTTTCAACTCAGCAAATACAGGGGTTGAAATTAGGTTCTGAGAGTTACGTTTTGATCGCCCAACAACTTAAGACCTTTTTGAGTAATGAGATTATAGCGCAACTCAGGATCAGTCTCGATTTCCCCGATTCCTTCAAGGCTCTTGAGTACTTTCCTGAGTTCCGAGAGACTTAGATTCATCTGTTCGGCGATAATGGTGGAAGATACCAGCTGAGGAGGTGTCTGTTTAAGATTATCAGATAAAATGGCAAGCACTTGAAGCCTAAATTTACTCAGTGACATATGCACCTCATAGGTTTCGATTAAGATTTTCTCGCAAATAAATTATCTATTTTGACCACTTTGCATTAATGCGCATCCATTTAATAAAAGCTTGAAATTTGTAGCTATGTCAGACCATATAAAGGCTCATTCTTGGAGTAGTAGAGATGATATTTTAATACCTACCTTGCCTCCGATCATTGCTTTATACAGCCACGACATATTAATATATACTGTAATTATCGGGCTTGCGGCAATTAATATTTCCACGTATATGCAGTGTGACTTAATATTATGTCGTCGTGTCAGGTGAGTTTTGGTTGAAGCAGAACTTCTGAAGCTAAAGACATCGAGAAATCAATATCAGCCATTAATGCCTAGGCGAAAGAAAAGTCCATCAGATTGACAGGCAACATATACATTGTACATTCGAATTTATTCTTGGAGACATTTCTGTGACAAAAATCAAAGCCGAATACATATGGATCGACGGTCATAACCCCACACCAAAATTGCGTTCAAAAACCAGAATCATTGATGGTCCAATTACTAAACTTACCCAGATACCTGCCTGGGGATTTGATGGTTCCAGTACTCTCCAGGGCGAAGGATATGACAGCGACCGCGCAATGCGACCTGTGGCATTTCTGCCGGACCCTATTCGTGGAGGAGAACATGTTCTCGTTATGACGGAGGTGTATTATCCTGATGGTAGAGCTCACGAAACGAATAAAAGGGTTCATTTAGCAAAAGTTGCTAAAGACCATGAGGCTCGTGAAATTTGGTTTGGGATTGAACAAGAATATACTTTCTTCCGAGGCAGATCACCACTCGGGTGGCCTGAGGGAGGCTACCCTGCACCCCAAGGACCTTTTTATTGCGGTGTTGGGGCCGATGAGGTCTTTGGTCGTGAAATCGTCGAACAACATCTGGACGCCTGTCTACATGCCGGTATTGGCATATCTGGGATAAATGCCGAGGTTATGCCTGGTCAGTGGGAGTTTCAAATCGGCCCACTAAGCCCACTAGAAGTTTCCGATCAGTTGTGGATTGCCCGCTGGCTTCTGTACCGTATAGCTGAAGACCATGGTGTAAACGCTACACTCCACCCCAAACCTGTGCAAGGGGACTGGAATGGTGCAGGAGCCCATACCAATTTTAGCACCAAGGAGATGCGAGAAGATGGGGGATATGTTGCAGTTGAGGCTGCCTGCCAAAAACTTGGCGGCAGGCATGAGGAGCATATATCTGTTTATGGGGCCTACAATGATTTACGACTTACCGGCCGCCATGAGACCTGCTCTATTCATGAGTTCCGATATGGAGTTAGCGATCGAAGCGCTTCCATCCGGATTCCGCTACCCACTGTAAGCCAGGGCAAGGGGTATCTGGAGGATCGCCGCCCTTCAGCTAACATGAACCCCTATGAGGTATGTGCCATTTTAATAGAGACAATCTGCTCATAAAATAATTGCAATTCCTTTGAGATTTCAAATGTAAAAGATCTCTTATACGGAGGCAGCCAAGACAAAGACAAGCCCGCCAGGCAGATCAGCACTCTTCTCGTACTTGCTTTCAACCAGATACTACGTAGTCAATGGGTCCGAATCCGAGTTGTGTGTCTCCTCTAATCAAACAGAAGTGGGTCCACTTTCTTGGACCACCAAGCGGCAAAGTCTGTGATATGGTTGCTCCGGTCCACAGATGACTGCATTGCGGATCCGCCCTTATCCGCAACGAGAAGATTATCAAAACCCCATCCGGCCCGGTAGCCATGTGGCCAGCGATGGGAACACCATAATCAATAACAGACCCACACCCAGCAGGAGTGCAAACGGCAGCGCACCACCCACCAGGTCCCTCATGGTCACACCTGGAACAGATCCCTTCAGGATAAATAGATTGAGTCCCACCGGCGGTGTAATCATTCCGATTTCAACGTTGATGGTGACAATAATACCAAACCAAACCGGATCGAAACCGAGCTGAGTCACAATTGGAAACAGTATAGGCAGTGTGATAACCATTATAGCCATGGGGTCTAACAAACATCCCATCACCAGCAAGACCGCATTTATGATGATCATCACTAACCATTTGGAGGCGTTCAAAGTCATTATAGCTTCGGTTACATATTGGGGAATGGTTAGGGTTGATAGCAAGAACGCCATCACGTGACCACCGATGACCAGGAACATTATCATGGCGGTAACACCAACGGTTCTCAGCAAAGCACCATGGAGGGCTTTGATAGAGAGACGCCGGTAAAGCAAGGCGATAAAAATTGACAAGGACGCACCAATGGCAGCCGATTCCGTGGGCGTCGCAATTCCCGCATAGATACTTCCCACAATACTAATTGCAAGCAACACAAACGCCCACACCTTGCTCAAACTTCGGAACCTTTGTTTCCAGGAAACGCTGGCAATGCGGGGAGCCAAACTTGGATTTAGGGTCACAGCCCCAGCGATCGCACCACTCAGTATCAAGGCTAGTAAAATACCCGGTATGATACCGGCAATAAACAGTTTGCCGATGGAAACTTCTGTGATGATCCCATAAATGATCATGGTGATGCTTGGGGGTATTAAAATACCCAGAGTTCCCCCAGCGGCTATTGCCCCTACCGCCAACTTGCGATTGTAACCTCTTTTAGTCATTTCGGGTATGGCTATCAACCCTACAGTTGCGGCAGTGGCAGGGCTGGACCCACTGATGGCAGCGAAACCTGTACAAGTTGCGATGCTGCTGATAGCCAAGCCGCCCGGCAGCCAACTGAGCCAGTCGTGGGTTGCTTCATATAGGTCATCGCCAACACCAGCAAATGAAACGACTTCAGCCATGAGAATAAACAGCGGTAAAGTCAACATAAAAAGATTGGTACCCGAGTCGGCTGCAATTTCGGCGATCTGATACAAGGCGCCCACATCCACAAAACTCAGAACACCGACAACTCCCATGAACCCCAGACAAAACGCAATTGGGGTTCCAAGTCCCAATAAAACAATCAGAATAAAAATAATCAGCGCGGCGATAATGCTAATGTCCATAGATCGCTTACTCCATATTTAGGGTAGGCAGCAGGTTGGTCCAGAATGGTAAGCTTGGATTATCCGGGCCACACTCATTATTGGTTTTTTCCTGATATAAATTGCAACGCAGTTTTTAAGATGAAGGTAAGCAGCAAAAACGCCGAACCAATGACCATGACTATATAGATCAATGCATTGGGCACGCCTAGCATGGTGGGTGTAGTCCATTTTTCTGCAAAAGCGGCCCATGTCATGATGGATGTCTGCCATAAAAGAACCGCGGTAAAAATGATGCAGAAGAGAGAAGTAAGGAGTTCTATCCAGTGTGAGTATCTATCCGGTAGATAGGTTGAAAGAAAATTGACCTTGATATGTAACTCCGTTTGCAGCGCATAACTTGTGCTTAGAAAGATTATATACAAAAACAAGTAAGTGGATACTTCGGTAATCCATGTACTGGGCTGGTTAAAAAAATAGCGTAAAAAGACATCAACAAAAATCGAGAACGTAACAAACAGCAGGATCAGCCCAGATAACGACGCTAAAATGGTATTGATTCTTTTCACGCCGCCGTAGATTCGACAGAGTTTATTATTTTCCATAACAGGCTTGATCCCTTGGACTAGGATTGAAGATTAAAATATGTTCACGACAGGATTGTGGGGTGCCTCTTTAAGGTGAAGATAGCGATTAGTAAACGAATTCCTTCTTGGGTTAGACGGAGAGTGGGGGGATAAACACCGCCACTCTCCAGCCGGACAAACGTGGTTATTTGCCTCCCAAATTATTTGTATCGATTGTATCGATAAATTTGTTGCCTATTGTACCCGAAATTTTCTTTAACTCTGGATACAAAGCCCGAACATCTTTTAAATAGAGTTCGCGTTCTTCGTCGGTCAGCATATGGATCTTTCCACCTTTTTCGACAATGTCCTTGCGAATGTTTTCATAGTGTTTCAGGGTTTCGTTGTAAGTCCAAGGGGTAACCTCCTCGACGACGTTAATAAAAATTTCACGGTCCTCAGCAGTTAATGTCTTCCATTTTTTTAAGTTCATGGTGACCACTTCAATATTGCCACCAAAACCGGTATCCACGATATAAGGGGAGACTTCATATAATTTAAGTCCATTGACGATATCCCAGATTAGCATGTAACCGTCGATGACTCCCCGTTGCAGCATCAGATACAAATCGCTGGGCGGTGCAAACAGAGGGCTCGCTCCCCATTGTTCTCCCAGAGTCGATTGCCAGCGTCCTGCCAGCCGCATTTTCTGGCCTTCCCAGTCGGCAGGAGTTTTTAGGAATTTAGTTTTGTGGGGGAAAATAGCTGGGCCACTAAATTGGAACATCAAAGGATAAATGCCTTTGGGTTCAAACAATTCTATCATGTCGTCCCAAACTGCTTTTTGAAGTTCCACATACTTATCCAGGGCATAACCACCGTAGAGTTCAAAAATGCTCAACTCCGGTATTTTACCTGTAACAAAAGAGACCGGCCCTGTAGAAATATCAGCGATACCCCTACCAACCGCATCAACAAATTGCGGCTTTTTAATTAGTGAACTGCCATAAAAATACTTGAACTTAACCCGACCATTGGTCTGATCCTCGATCATATCTCCCATTTTTTTTATGGTCTGGGCCTTCATGTCTCCGGGAGGATTATCGATGGCCGCTTTTAAAACTAATGGGCTTTTTTCATCGTACGCCATAG
This sequence comes from uncultured delta proteobacterium, assembly GCA_963759125.1. Lineage (GTDB taxonomy): Bacteria > Desulfobacterota > Desulfobulbia > Desulfobulbales > Desulfocapsaceae > JABDQA01. The sequence goes on along the minus strand of CAVWXN010000005.1, from coordinate 217,512 downwards.
CACCAGTGGAAAATAAAAACGTAAATCCAACAGCTATACCCATTAACACCATTAACGAATTGCACAGACATTTGTTCATGATCAATCTCCTCCTCTTGTTATACTTTCCGTGTTAGGTTTTAAACCTACTGCCCACAGCTCTTAATCAGCCATTGCCCTCAAGCTACATGCCACAAATGGTATTAGTCAGCCTCTGCACGCTTGTTACACTGCAATTCCAAGTTGCTTTGCATTTTCATGATAGATTTTCCCCTTCTCCGCATTCGAGAGCTGCAACCCCTCAATAAAATCAATACATTCACGTGATTCTTCATAGGGGTAATCGGTGCCGAGCAGAATCCGGTCCAAACCGAAGGCTTCGGCAGTACATGTAAAGGCGGGCTTATAATAATTACCGCTCGTTGTGACCCAGACATTGTTTCTAAGATAATCACTTGGTTTTTTTAGGTTTTTGGGCCTTAAAGAGGAAGCAAAAGGTCTCACATAAGCCCAGTCAATTCTCTCCATTATAAAAGGCAGACCTTCTCCCAGATGACCCAGGATAATTTTAAGCCCTGGATGTTTGTCAAATAATCCGCTGTAGATTAAGCGCATTAGGGTCATGCAGACTTCCATACCAAAACCCAAAGCTGGGCCGGCCAACGGGAACCCATAGGTTCGGGTTTCAGAGAATGCAGGGATGGTTGGATGCAGATAGACTGGAATATCCAGCTGCTCCGCCTTGCTGAAGATAGGGATAAATCGCTCTTCATCAAGATATGCACCCCCAATGTTGGAATGGGTATTCCAGCCCACGAATCCAAGTTTCGTTACCGCTCTTTCCAACTCCTGAGCCGCGGCTTCCGGTGATTTTGGTGCTAGAACAGCATAGCCCATGAATCGGTCCGGGTACTGTCTGATAACATCCGCCAATTCATTGTTGGCCTCAATGGCCAGATTTACACCGATTTCGGGCGCCAATTGATCAATACTAGGCGCGGTCACACTCAGGATTTGCACATCGATGCCACAGTCATCCATTATCGCGATTCTTTTCTGACCCATGTCAGTTAAGGAATTCAACAGCGGATCTCCATATGGCTGCGGAACATCGTGGGTGTGCCATAAGCGTCTTTTAGTGGCGTCATCGGCATCCATTAAGCGCGGGTAATCTTCGTTTTTGGCTAGGGCGTTTAGCTGTCCTCTTGAAAAGAAATGGGCTTCAAAATCGATTTTTTTCATAATTCAATCCTATTTTTGAGCTTATCTGATATTCTGACTCATAATTTGAGCAGGTACCAATTATGTTGTGCTCCCTTGATATCCCATATCTATGGAAAGGGATTCGCATGCCAACCTTATCTCTTTTGTAACTATTTTTTCTTTGTCGGAGTTAAATTTCAAAGTCGGCATCGGTTGAACAATTGAAGCAACAACCCTTCCCTCATTGTTGAAAACAGGACCCGCCAACGCGATCATTCCGTCATACTGTTCTTCGATCGCATAAGCCAGGGCGCCGCTACGAATTTTTTCCAGTTGTTTTAATAGTGTTTTTTTGTCGGTTATTGTGTGAAACGTTTTAGCATCTAAAGATACGTTTTTAAAGAAACTATGAAGCTCTTCTTCGGTTAAATGTGCCAGTATGGCCTTCCCCGCCGCAGTAGAGTACATGGGGTAGCGGGTACCAATTTCAAGATCCCATTTAAAAGGTTCTTGAGAGCTTTCTTTACAAACAACCATGGCATCCCAGCCCATTTTTACGGCCAGCCCGGCCGATTCGTTTGTGTTGGCCGATAGATTTCGAATGATTGAAGTACTTAACTTAACAACATCCAGTGAGGACAGATAATGTCCAGCCAGAGTAAGTATCTGAGGACCAATTTTATAACACTTGCCGGCTGCATCCGTACGAAGAAATCCTTCTGCAGTAAGGTCGGTTAGAAGCAGAGATAAGCTTCCCTTTGGGATATTTAAAGCTTTTGCAATTTCAAAATGTTTCAAACCCTCTTGGGTTGATCCGACGGCTTTTAGAATTTGCAATGTTCTCGTTGCTGACTTGACCATTTAACCATCTAGTTCGGTTAAGACTTTGAAAGCGGCCTTCTCCATTGGCAAAAACATTTTCTGCAAGAACTTGGGGCAACCCCTGGTTAAAGTTTACATATAAAAACACTTGTTTTCATATACAGACTAAAAGTGTTTGGGAAAAATATCAACCACTTTCGTTTAAACACCTTAACTATATGATACATTAGAAGTTTTTTGTGCTGATGACTACAGATTGCACTCCTGATTAAAGAGTTCTGGTTGATAGATCTTGACACATCGGCGTGTTAGGCGCCAAGTGTCTACCTAGTGAAAGGCTCCCTGCCCCTGCAAGCCAACCTCGAGGGGCCTTCCCTTATATTTCGTTCAGCATGTCTGGCAACTCGCCGCTGCTGCCAGTGTGTACCTTCATGGCACACTTGTTAATGATAGTCTTCGCCTGGCGAGTCTCGAGCTATTTGGGGATAATAAGGAACTCCGCTTAACATATTATTATAAATAGATAAAACAGAATATGTTGCGCGGAGTTTCTGATTATCTACTAGCCTGATCTCTTTCTATCATAACAGCTGTCCAGTTCAAATCTATGGTGATGTGATGGAAAGGGACAAAGAGACATGAGTTAACCCTCATCATATAGTAGGTATGTGATTCTTGAGATTGTAATAATCACTCGGCTATTTCCATATTGATTCTCCATATCTCGCTGACAGTTAGCAATAAGTTAGCAAAAACGCAAAAAGCGGTTAGGCAATGTCTAGCCTAACCGCTTGATATCATTTGGTAGCGGGGGAGGGATTTGAACCCCCGACCTTCGGGTTATGAGCCCGACGAGCTACCGAACTGCTCCACCCCGCGTTGAGAGATGCAAATATAGCACGGAGTCTGAGAAAGTCAATCTGTTTTAAAGGGGCGCTATTGTTTCGCCGAGCTACCCAGCGATTGGAGTCGGGCCAGGATATCTTCGGGGAGCCGGGTCAGTTTGCCTTCCCTGGTAACTGCGGCGTGGACCGTGTAGCCCTTGACCAGCAGAGTTGGTCTGGGACGGATCTGGTCCTCCCTGGTGACTCGATAGTTGAACCTGCAGGTATACCTGGTCAATTCTTTTATCGAAGTTTCGATAGTGAGTAGGTCGTCATAGAAAGCCGGTGCCTTGTAGCGGGCATGGGCTTCAGTGACCGGCAGGATCAGTCCCAGCTCTTCGATTTTTTTGTAGGAACAGACATGGGCCCGCATCAGCTCGGTTCTGCCCTGTTCGAAATAGCGCAGAAAATTGGCGTTGTAGACGACTCCACCGGCATCGGTGTCGCCATAGAGAACCCGGACCTGGATGGTATAAACAAAGGGAGCCGGATCAGTCATGGTGAGCTTCTTTTTCCAGCAGGAATTCGATCAAGGTATGGCCGTCAATCTGTTGAAGACCGTTGTCACCTTTCAACAGCCGTTCGTCAAGCGAATGGTCTGAAACTCTGGAGGACTGTCTCGAATCATAGATCAGGGCCGGAACCGGTTCTGCCGTATGGGTCTGCAGTGAGAGCGGGGTGAAGTGATCCATGGTGACGACCATCCGAAACGTTTGCTGGCGGTCCCGAAGGGCAGCGGTGATGGGGGCAACAATCCTTTTGTCAAAATCCTCGATGGCCTGAATCTTGTGATCGAGTCTTCCCTGGTGGCCGGCCTCGTCGGGGGCTTCCAGATGGACAAAGACGAAATCCTGCTCTTCAAGCGCTTCGATGGCTGCTGTGGCCTTGCCTTCGTAATTGGTATCGATATACCCGGTAACGCCCTCGACCTTGGCAATGTTGAGCCCGACACAGACACCAAGCCCATTGAGCAGATCGACCGCTGAGATCATCGTACCGCTTAGGTTGAATCGTTTTTTAAGCGTTGGCATGGCCGGCATTTTGCCTGAACCCCAGGGCCAAATGCTGGTGGCCGGTCGTTTTCCCTGGGCGATACGCTCCAGATTTACGGGATGCTCCGCCAGGATATTCCGGGCTTCGAGCACCAGCGCGGCCCAGTCCCGGGCTGCCAGGTAGGTTCCAAAGTGATCCGTTACATCTCTACCGATATAATCGTGGGGCGGGACGGTGCTGAGGTTGGCGACTGAATCCTTCACCACCAGCAGATGGCGATAGCTGATGCCGGGGCAGAATCGAAATCGTTCGCTGCCGCATTTCTGCTGAATTGCCGAGATTAACTCCGCCGCCTCTTCACTGCTGATGTGGCCGGCGGAAAAATCGATCATGGTGGTTCGCTCATCTTCGTAGTCAAGCGTCACCAGATTACAGCGAAATGCCGTTTCATCAGGGGCCAGATCGATTCCCATGCTGGCCGCCTCAAGAGGCGCCCTGCCGGTGTAATAGTGAGCCGGGTCATAGCCCAGCAGGGACATGTTGGCGACATCGCTGCCGGGATGAAAACCATCGGGTACGGTGGCGACCTCGAACAGGGTGCTGTGCCGACACAATTCGTCCATGGCAGGAGTGGAGGCCGCCTCGAGCGGCGTTTTGTTGCCGAGTTCCGGTATCGGGTGGTCACCCATACCGTCACCGACGAGAATCAAATATTTCATGAGCGGCTCAGATATCCTCTGGATCAGTCCTCGTCGATGAGCACACGAATCATCACCGTCGGTTCGGTGCAGAAGTCGAGTGCGTCAATTTCTGCGACGGCCTTTTGCACTGACGATTCCAGGGCCATATGAGCGCGCAGCACCACATGAACGGGTTTCCCTGCCTTTTCACCTTTCTGGAGCACAGACCGGATGGAAATCCCATGTTTGCCAAGGATTCCCGAAATTGCCGACAACACTCCGGGCTCGTCCAAAACGGTAACTCTGAAATAGTAGGGGCAGGTAAGTTCACCCATTGGGGTAATGGACGGTGCGGTAAATTTTTCCGGCAGATAGGACAGCGGAGGTACCCGGTTGATCGACGCAGAAATAATATTTCGGGCAATGTCAACAACGTCTGCCGCCACGGCGCTGCCGGTCGGCATCATGCCGGCACCGTGGCCGTAAAACAGGGTGTCTCCGACCGTATCGCCGGTGATCTGTATGGCGTTGAAGGAGCCGCTGATACTGGCCAGCATCGAGGATTGGGGAACCATGGTCGGGTGGACCCGGGCCTCCACGTGGTCACCGTGATTTCTGCTGATGGCCAGCAGTTTGATCCGGTAACCGAATTCCTTGGCAAAATCGATATCTATCGGCTTGATGCTGCTGATTCCTTCCACTGAAATATCGTCCAGATGGACATGCTGTCCATAGGCGATGGTCATCAGGATTGCCAGTTTGTGGGCCGTGTCTATTCCTTCCACATCGTATGTCGGGTCGGCCTCGGCGAAACCCTTCTCCTGGGCATCCTTGAGTACTTCTTCGAAAGGGGTGCCGTGTTCGGTCATCATGGTCAGGATATAGTTGGCGGTACCGTTCATGATGCCCCGGATCACTTCGATCCGGTTGGCCACCAGCCCTTCCTTGAGCGCTTTGATTACCGGGATACCGCCGCCGACGCTCGCTTCGAAGCCTACTTCGACCTGGTGGGCCGCAGCCGCCTCAAAAATCTCCCTGCCGTGCGTCGAGAGCAACGCCTTGTTGGCTGTTATCACGTGCTTGCCGCGCTTAATGGCTTCAAGCATGAATGATTTGGCGGGTTCCGTGCCGCCGATCAGCTCGACCACGATATCGATTTCCGGATCGTTGAAGATATCGCCGGCATCTGTGCTAAAGGCAACATCTTCATAGTCGGCAGGCAACTCGCTTATATTGATGTCGGCCACCCGGCTGAGCTCGATGGGTAGGCCAACTTTCTGCTGCAATCTCTCGCGCTGCGAGAGCAGAGTCTGGGCGAGGCCGCTGCCGACGGTTCCGAAACCGATCAGTCCGACACGAATTTTTTCCATGATCTGCAGTAAACTGTGAGGATTTAGGACCGGTCACTGACAACAGAACCCAATTGTCTGAAATCACACGGCCGATTGATTGGGCAAAAGTACCCATTATCAGGGTGAAAGTCAAAAAAATAGCAGAGATATTTTACTGGCCCGGGCCTGCCATTTCGGCTATAATCACAGCTCGTTTTTTAGGGATGATCAAGGTATTGGTTTCATCAGCACAATCAACAAGATGATTGAGCCACTCATCTGAGCTTTGATTGATAACTCGAGTTCAAACAAAAGGAGAGATCAATGAGTATGAATATTCTGGCCTTTGGGCCGAACGGCAGCGGTAAGGGCACCCAGGGCGCAATCGTCAAAGACAAGTACAACATCCCTCATATCGAGTCCGGGGCGATTTTCAGAGAGCACATCGGCGGCGGTACCGAGCTCGGAAAAAAAGCCAAGGAATACATCGAGCGCGGGGACCTGGTGCCTGACGACATTACCATCCCCATGATGATCGAACGCCTCCAGAAAGATGACTGCAAGGAAGGCTGGGTACTGGACGGGTTTCCCCGATCCAAGGATCAGGCCATCACCCTGGCGAAGAATTTGAAAGAGGCCGGCATAGATCTGGACTATGTAATTGAGATCGTGCTCGACAGGCAGATTGCCAAAGAACGGATCATGGGACGTCGTCTCTGTGTCAATGACAATAATCACCCGAACCATATTGCTTTCGAGGCCATCAAGCCGGTGGAGAAAGACGGTAAGCTGGTCTGCCGGGTCTGCGGCGGTGATCTGAACACCAGAGCCGATGACCAGGATGAAGAGGCCATCGACAAGCGCCACAACATCTACTACGACAACCAGACCGGAACCATGGCTGCGGTTGATTATTTCAAACAGGCTGGCGGTCCCAAGGTAATCTCGGTCGACGGTTCAAAATCGATCCAAGAAGTGACCGAGTCAATTATGAGCGGTCTGGTGTAAGAGAACGACAACATCATGTAGCTGTATCGGGGCATGTTCGCGCTGAACATGCCCCTTTTGCTTTTTCGGGTGGTTTTCGCTACACTTGATAGTGGTGGACTTGAAAAAACAGAGATGAAAGACCGCTCGGAGCAGGCTGGAGTCCCTGGAACACAGGTGATCCAGGAAATGACGGCCTCTCCAGACAGATAAGGAATCAGACAGAGATACGGCCGCCCGCGAGGGATCGGCCCTTTTTACTTATGGAAGAACAACAGAGCAATCCCAAAAAAGGCAAGGTTTACCTGGTAGGGGCAGGTCCCGGGGATCCGGGGCTGATCACTGTGCGCGGCCGCTATCTTCTCGAGAAAGCCGAAGTGCTGGTCTACGACTACCTGGCGAGCAAAAGGCTGCTGCGCTATGTCCCTGCCGACGCCCGTTTCGTCTATGCCGGAAAACGTGGAGGTGTGAAGCACACCCATACCCAGGAGGAGATCAACCAGATGCTGGTCGATTTCGCCCTGGAAGGAAAAACGGTGGTCCGGCTCAAAGGGGGAGACCCGTTTATTTTTGGCAGGGGAGGAGAAGAGGTCGAGACCCTGGCTCGCAACAATATCGAGTTCGAGGTCGTCCCCGGTGTCACATCTGCCACCGCAGCTGCCACCTACGCTGGAATTCCGATCACCCATCGCGGCTACACAGCCTCGGTTGCCTTCCTCACCGGCCACGAGGATCCCACCAAGGAATCGAGTAATATAGACTGGTCAAAGATAGCCACCGGTATTGGCACCATCGTGGTCTACATGGGTATAAAAAACCTGCCGAATATCGTCAGGAACCTGATTGACCACGGCCGTTCACCGGCCACCCCGGTGGCTGTTGTCCGTTGGGCCTCGACACCGGAGCAGAAGTCAGTGGTCGGCACCCTGGCAACGATTGCCGATATTGTCGCCGACACAGGCATCAAGCCACCTGCCCTTATCATTATCGGCGAGGTCGTCAACCTGCGCGACACCATAGACTGGTTCGAGAAAAGGGAGTTGTTCGGAAAACGAATCATTGTCACCAGAACCAGGGAACAGGCGAGTGAACTGGTCGCCGGCCTTGAGGAGAACGGGGCGAGCTGTTATGAGTGTGCCACGATTAACATCGAACCGATTGAGGATTACCATATTCTTGATGAAGCGCTGGAGCGAATCGATGAATATCACTGGGTGCTGTTCACTTCCCTGAACGGCGTTAAATACTTTTTCAGGAGGCTCTTTGAGAAGGGGCTCGATGCCCGCGACCTGAAGGGGCCCGACATCGGCGTGGTCGGCAAGAGCACCGCCGAACTGTTGTTGGAATACGGCATCAATGCTGATCTAATTCCCCCGGTTTTCACCGGCGAGGGGTTGGCAGAGAGTCTGCTGGATCAGGGGGTCGAGGGGCGAAACGTGCTGATTCCGAGAGCGGTTGAGGGACGGGAACTACTGCCGGAGACCTTACGCGGAGGCGGTGCCCAGGTGACGATCGCCCCGATTTACCGGAATGTACCACCGGCGGGTCGTCGCGAGGAGCTCAGAGCCGAGCTGGAAAGTGGTAAGGTCGATATGGTCACTTTTACCAGCTCTTCCACGGTGCGGAATTTTCTGACCATGGTTGACGCGGCCGATCAAGAGGAATTGGAGCGTCTGATGGCAGGAGTGAGCATTGCTGCCATTGGGCCAATTACTGCCAAAACGGTGACCGACAGCGGTCTGAAAGTTGACGTGCAGCCAGAACGGTACACCATTGAGGCGATGGTAGGAGAAATCATAAGCTTCTATCGCAGCTAATCACACTGACAGCCATGATAGGTGGGGAAACATACCCCGGATTTTCCGGACCAGGTTCCCTCTCAAGTGAACTGTTGTTCAGAGGTGCAAAAGGTAATCCGGGCAGTGACAATCTGAGCATAGAAAAGGATGAGTCCGAGAAAGAGCAGCAGAAAGGGCTGCTCTGCCGCGTCTGCCAGCTGCTGATAACCACCTCAAGAGAGCGGATTGAAAAAGACGGCAAACATCTGCATACCTTTTTCAATCCGGCCGGAATTGTTTATGAAATAGGCTGTTTCAGGCGAGCTCCCGGCTGCCTGGCGTTTGGCTCTCCAAGCAGCGAGTTTGCCTGGTTTGGCGGCTATTCCTGGCAGGTCGTCTACTGTCTGAGTTGTCAACAGCATCTGGGTTGGAAGTTCAGCGGCGAGGATCGGTTCTTCGGGCTTGTCGTCAATTCTCTTACCGAAGGGTAAGCTTGATTCCGTCTGCTAATTTTCTCTGATCAGGTCAATTAACTCCTGGGTACCGAGTCTGCCGCTGACGTCAGTGCCTTCCAGCAAACTGTCTGCCAGATCCCTCTTCTCCTGGTGGAGCTTAACAATTTTCTCCTCGATGGTGTGTTTGCAGACCAATCGGTAAATGGTCACTGGCCGGGTCTGGCCGATTCGGTGGGCCCGGTCCGAAGCCTGGTCTTCAACCGCCGGATTCCACCAAGGGTCCATGTGAATGACATAATCGGCAGCTGTGAGGTTGAGACCGAGTCCACCGGCTTTCAAACTGATAAGAAACAGATCCCCTGAGCCGGACTGAAATGATTCCACCCGTTCCTTGCGGTGCCGGCTGCTGGTGCTGCCGTCGAGATACTGGTAGGTGATCTCATTCTCATCGAGATAGCCCCTGATGATATTGAGATGACCGATAAACTGGCTGAAGACCAGCACCTTGTGTCCTCCGGCAATGAGTTCTTCTATAAGCTGGGAAAAGACGGTGAGCTTGGAGCTTGGAATGGAAGTCTCCGGGGTAATCAGTTTTGGATTGCAGCAGGCCTGGCGCAGCCGCATGATCTCGGTTAGCACCTGCAGGTGTTTGCCGCGGTTGTCGGTGGCCTGTTCGAGCTGGTCCAGAGCGTTTTGACGCAGCGCCTCATAAAAATGAAGCTCTTCGTGACTCATGGTCACCTCAAGGGTGACGTCGGTCTTGGGCGGCAGTTCCTCGAGGACTTGGGATTTGATTCGCCGCAGGATGAAAGGGCGGATCAGTTTTTTCAGTCTGAGCCGGGCTTCGCGGTTATTGAAACGCTCTATCGGGATGGCGAACCGTTCGTTGAATTGTTTGTGAGAACCAAGCAGACCGGGGTTGATGAACTGTAAAAGGTTCCACAGTTCGCCCAGATGATTCTCCAGCGGTGTTCCGGTGGTGATCAGCCGAAACCGTCCGTTAAGAGACATCGCTGCCTGAGATCTCTTGGTGGCCGCATTTTTGATGGCCTGGGCCTCGTCGAGCACGATGGTCTGCCACTGGACCTGGGAAAGATTGTCGATCTCCTGCTGCAGCAGCGTATAAGTGGTAATAAGGAGATCGAATTTTCCGAGCCTGTCGATATCTTCTTTTCTATTCTTGCCGCCGAGCTGTCTGATGTTAAGTGTCGGGGTGAAGCGGGCTACCTCGGTCAGCCAGTTGGTTGAAACCGAGGTCGGGGCAACCACCAGAGAAGGCCCGTCGGAGGCGTAATGGAGAATGATTGCCAGCGACTGCAGTGTTTTGCCGAGTCCCATGTCGTCAGCCAGACAGCCGCCTACTCCCCAGTGCGCCAGTCGGGCCAGCCAATGATAGCCCTCAAGCTGATAATCTCTGAGTTCGGCCCTCAGGGTTGAGGGGAGTTCCGGGTTAAAGGACAGGGATTGCTCGATCCTGGCTACCTGCTCGACCCAGGCCTTGTTGGTTTGGGTGTTGGCCTGCTCAACCAGTTTTTCAAGAGAGTGGATGGCCAGCGGATGGACGTTGATCTCTTCGTCATTTGCGTCATCTTCGCCGAAGGTGTTCAGCTCATCGAGACGTTTTCTGAACTCTCGGGTCAAGGCCACGAATTGACCGTTTTCTAGCTCGATGAATCTGCCGCTGCTGGAACGGATGCGACTCAAAATATCTTTGAGATCGATGACCAGATCCTGGTCCAGCACCAGTTCTCCGCTCAGACCGAACCAGTTCTGTCGGTTGGTGCGAATTTTAAGATTTAAATTCTTGAGCGAGGCCTGATGGCTGATGGCGAGCTTTTCCCCTTCCGGCCATTCGACAACAACCTGATCGCTTATTTCTTTCAGTTCCAGCAGTGCCTGGAGGCAGTCTTCCGGGTCCTGCAGGTGCCATTCCCTGTCACGTTCCTGCTCCAGATCGACGGCCAGGTCGAGAATCGGACATTGCTCTTCTATTTCCTGAGCTTTCTGTTCTTCTTTCGCCAGGTCTCTTCTGGTCTGCACCCGCTTGCCTTCAATTTCCGCCATGATATTCTCGGCGCCTTGACCAGGCTTCGCGTAGTGGTTTCCCGCCTTAAAGGGCTTAACCAGCATTTCCAGCCTGAAGCCGCTGCCAAAGGGCAGCACATGAATATAGATAGTCGTATCAGCCTCGACAAAAATGATGTCTTCGGCATGTCGTGACGACCGATCGACGCCGATGGCTGAATGCACCGTCATGAATGAGGAGATATTGCCGATGGCGGTCAGCACTTCTTCGCTTGCTTCGACCGGGACGACTAGCCCCGTTTTTCCTGTGATGGCGGCGATGCGTCGGTGGTTGTCATTTATTTTCACCACCTTGAAGCGGGTTTGGGTTTCCCTTACCAGCAGGATGTTTTCGCCGCTTACAGGAAGGGCGAAGTTGATGTGCAGTTCCTCCCCTCTGTTTTCGACCAGCAGTTCAGGTTCACCGCTGATTACGTCGATGGGTGTGGTCGGGTAATCACTCAAAAAAAGCAGTGGGTGTCCGACCAGGGCGGGCAGCAGCTTTTCCCTGTCGAAGCCGTAGTGGGGCTGGCCTTCCCCGCTGTCGGTCTTGCGAATGGCGACACATATTTTTCGATCCTGAAGGGTGAGAAATGGCATTCCGGAGGATTCATGCAGGCGGGCCAGAGAAATGGGCCTCCCTTTGCTCCAGGTGCCATCGTCTGCAAGTTTCTGCTCCCGTGGACGGACCGTGAGTTCCTCATTTTCGTAGCCGAGCAGCCAGATCAGCCGCCGGTCCTGGTCCTGGTAATCCTGAACGGCGCTGGATGAGATATTGATCAGGGCCTGCAGGCTTCGCTTCCAAGGTTCCTCCGGTTCGATCAGATCGATGAAGGGCTGCAGTTCTTCTAGGGCAGCCCCATTCTCGACCGGCAGCTCAAGACCTTTATCGGGCCGTACTTGTGTCAGTAGCCGGGACAAAATGACCGAGAACATCGCGTAGCCATGCTCGGCTGCCTTATGGCAACAACTGTAGGCTGCCTTTTCCACTTCAGGTTCCAGGGTTCCGGTCAACCAGTACTGGGTAAGGGCCCCGAATAGAACAGTTACGGCAGAGGGCGCGGGTGATGCGGGCAGATCTATTTCCTGGGGGTGACCTTTCTGATGTATCCGGCTGTCGATGAGGGTATGAAGAAACAGGTAGGCATCGTGCTCTTCACTCTCTTCGAAAAGGCTCAAAGCTATGCTGATTTGGCGTGCAGCCTGCTCCTGCGAGTCACTGTTGTTTCGGGCTGTCTTGCTGAGCACATGAAAGAGCCCCTGAACACCTACAAAGGCGGCTGCATCGGTCTGATTGATCGAGTGCAAGGCCGCCAGGTCCTCATCGAAAAGGTCTGCTGCCTCCTGATAGTTCCCCTGGAGAAAGGAAACGGTACCGCGAGTTCCGGTTGCCAGACCGATGTTGTCATTTATGCTCAGCAGTTCCTCGATTTTGGTACAAGAACCCTGGAATATATACTGATTGAGCAGTAGCCGCTGAAACGGCAGAAACTCATCTTCGTCCAGACTGGCAAAATTTGATTGATCTTCGAGATAGCCGATAATTTCGGGGAAAGACTCCAGCCGCCGCTGTCCATAAAGGATGATATGGTTGAGGAGAAAAAATTGAAAAGATGGGGGCAACTCTCCGAACCATTGCGGATCAAATGGGTGCGTCACCACTTGTACTACTGGCGGCAGTGGCAGTGGCAGATCTTCACATTGATTGTTGAGAAATTGTAGCGCCTGATCGATGATCTCAAAATCCTGGGTGTAAATACCGATGCGCAGCTCCCGCACGGCCCGCCAGCAGCGGGTCGCCCATTTGCCATAATAGTAGGAAGCCGGCGCCTCTTTCTTAATGGCAGCGGCAAATTGGGCAAAGGTGCCGGATTGGACAGATTTTCTGGCTATCGTTTCAACAAGATCAGGCCGGCATTGTCTATTTTCGTTGAGAAAACCGGCTTCTTCGAGCTTGGCGATGTAATGATTCACCAGCGGAGTGGTGGGGCGGTTGCCTCTCGGACCCTTTAATTCAAGTTTTTTCAGGCAATTAAGAATAATGGTGGGATGGGCCGGTTCATAGATGATCGACAGAATTTGCAGCAGAGTCTGTTCGAAAGGACTTAAACGCTCAAAGTCTTGAAGAGGGTTTGCAACACCGGGCACTAAAATTTCCATCACCCCAGATGATTAGAAGATAGCAATTGAGTCGATCAATAGATCGGGCCAACCTGCTACTTTAACACGGTTTGTACCTGATATAAACGAAAAAACAATGACCGGACCCAGAAGATACATGGGCCCAGGGGAGGGCAGCGGCAGATGGTGCCATTGCCCCAGCGGAAGTATCAATAATTTTCTAGACTCTTATGGATGCGAATGTCGGCTTCGGCCTGTCTGTTGCGCAGCCAGGCGTCGAGAATCCGCTGCCGCTTGAATTGCAGGAGCAATTCTTTGTAGCGGCCGCGATCTTCTGCGCTCATGGCAGTTTCCGGTGGTCGCCGATCATTAAAACGATAGACATAATAGCTGCGGTCGACAATTCCTGGCTCAGATGAGACCGGGGCCGACAGCGAAAGCCTGAAGGCATCGCCCACCAGGGCCTGGGGAAAGGATGACGAATGGTTCGGATCGTTTTTCAGCAGCGATCCCGATTCTTCAACAACAATTCCCTTGCTTTCTGCAGTCTTTTCGAACGCCGAAGCGTCCTCACCGGTTGCGGCGATCAGCTGTTCCGCCTCTTGTTTCGCCATTTCTGCGGCTTTCTCGGCCCGGTAGTCTTGCTCGACCGCGCCTCTTACCTCGGCCAGAGCAGGAGTCTGAGGTTCTTTGATCGCTTCGGCGGTGATAATCACATAGCCATCGCCGGTTTCAATGATCGAACTCAATTCCTTTTCCTGCAGTTCGAATGCCCTGTCTAGAAAGGCCGGATCGGTGGTGACTCCCGAGGGAGGGCTGCTGCGTTTGAAAAACTCTGTTTCAACCAGCTGAGCATCCGATTGTTGCTCCAGATAGGCCGCCAGGCTTCCTGCTACGATAATTGATTCATAGGCCGAATTAGCCAATCGAAAGGCCATTGGTTTGGCCTGTTCGAGCTGCAGGGCGCTGACGATCTGCTCCTTTGCCTCTTCTAGAGAGGTGACGCCGGCAAGCTGGATCTCCTCAAGCTTGATGATGTGATAACCGAAATCGGTTTTGACCACTTCGCTTATCTGGCCGGTATCCATCGAGAAGACCGCATCATTGAATTGCTTGACCATCTGACCTTCGGTGAAAAATCCGAGATCTCCACCGGTAACCGCGGTTGGCCCCTCAGAATGAAGTTTGGCCAGTTCGGCGAAGTCCTCACCGCTCCTTGCTTTTTCGAGAATTTCTTCTGCTTTGGCCTGCTGTTGCTGATGGGTCTCTTCTGGATCGTCAGGGCTGGCCCTGAAGAGAATATGGCGGGCATGGCGCTTTTCAGGAATCTGGTATTCGGTTATATGCTGGTCATAGTAGCTGCTGATTTGGTCATCTTCCACGGTTATTTTGGCGCCGATGTCCTGGTAGAGAAACGGCAGGTAGCCGAGTTTGACTTCTCTTTCGGTTTTATAGTTTTGGCCATTGGCCTCGTACCATTCTGCCAGGTTCTCCTCGGTTACTTCGACAGCGTCAACATAGGCGTCGGGGTCTAACACGGCGTAGGAAACCGAGACCGTCTCTTTCTCCAGGTTGTAGAGTTCTTCTATCTCAAATTCGGTGGCTGTCTGGGAAAAGGCGCTAATATTTTCAATGGTCTTCGTACCGAGCAGTTCATAGCGCAGGGATTGTTCGTATTTTTCAGGTGAAAGCCGATTGGAGGCCAAAATCGTCCGGTAACGCTCGATATCGAAACTGCCGTTGTCCTGAAATTGGATCATGTTTTCGATCTCTTCCTGCATCTCCTGGCTGCTGACCATCACCCCCATTTCCTGTCCGCCCTGTCTGAGAAGCGCCTCCTGGGTAAGCCGATTGATCACCTGCTGTTTGATATTGAGACTTATCGGCCAGGCCTTTTGGCACTGTTCCTCCAAATTGCTGGGCGAGTTGGGTATAGGCTTGATCGTAGGCCTGCTGAAACTGCTGAAAGCTGATTTCTTCATCGTCGACAACAATGGCGGCTTCCTGTTTATTCATCAGGTTGGTACCGACGCCCCAGAAAATGAAGACCAGGGCGATCATGACGACAATGGCCTGGATGACGATTGATTGGGCTCGTTTTCTTAGAAATTCAAGCATAAGTATAGAAATTCAAATATGTTATGTTCGGTCAGCGACCCTATCTCAAGAGCAGACTGACAGTGAAAATGAGAGCTTGCCAGAAGGTGTTGATCGGGGATGGATTTACCTCGGATAAGGTTATCCTGCAAGAAAAATCGCACAACTTCATGGTTCTGTGTCAACTCGGACCGGCTCTATTTCAAGGCCGCCATTCCCTGATCCGGTCTTTCCTAACAACTGCAATAACTCAGCCATTATGAGTAACTATATTAGTAAGTTATAGGGTTTGTGCAATTTTAGAGCAGATGATTGCTCATTAACTTGACAAACCGTTGAGCCTATAGTATTAAGGCCAATTACTATTAATGTGTAACTATTAATGTGTAATCGTTTTTTGTTACTAGTAATTTTGCTAGTTCTTAAAGAATCACAATATCAAGGAGGTATGAAATGCCAACAGTAGAACACAATGGAAAATCCTTCCAGGTAGATGAAGACGGCTTCCTACTCAAAGGTATGGACGAGTGGAACTCAGAGTGGGTTGACTATGTAAAGAACTCTGAAGGTATCTCTGATCTGACCGACGAGCATCAGAAAGTTATCGACGCCCTGCAGGAATACTACAAGAAGAACGGTATCGCTCCTATGGTACGTATTCTGTCCAAGACCACCGGTTTTCCGCTAAAGCGGATCTACGAGCTTTTCCCGTCAGGACCGGGCAAGGGAGCATGTAAAATGGCTGGCCTTCCGAAACCGACGGGTTGTGTATAATTAGAAATACACCTTCGATTTTAAAGGGGAGATCCGCTTCGGGTCTCCCCTTTTTTTATCTTCGTTTTGCCACTGCCCGCTCGCAGAAAATCTTTTCGATCGCTCTGATTCTGCGCCGATAGTCATCAGGAGCGATTCGTGCTCCACGCAGGCCTCCCCGCAGATTGATCTCTCCCAGAAAACTCCTGCCACTCTTTGTAACCAGCAGATCAAGGTGGGCATAGTAAAAATCGTTCTGGGCCATAACCCTGGTGCAGAGATTGTGCTGTTCATCGGTGATCTCCACCGGCCTGGCTGCTCCCCCGCAATGCAGATTGTTTCTGAAGTTGTCGGTATTGTGACGCTCATAGGCTTCCCAGTAGTCGCCCAGGGCAATGATTCTCACATCTCTGCAGGCTTCGAAAAAAGGCTGTACCACATACGGATAGGGAATCTGGCCCAGAGACGACTGGGTATATACCTCTTCGATTGATCGATACTTGAAAATGCCGAGTCCCCCGTTTTTATCATCGAGTTTGACCACCACCTCATCGATTTCATCCCGACCATAGTGGTTGACCGTTTCGAGCAGGTCGTGGATGGTGTAGATGACTGTGGTTCCCGGAATCATGGCCCACTCATAGAGTCGTGCCTGTAAGGTTTTGGATCTGCTGCAGAGTTGGGAAATAAAGGAGGGAATGCCGATGATACCGCGCCTGGAAAGATCAAGCAGCAGATACTCCTCCTTCGGTCTTAAGCGCACCCGACCGCAGATGATGTCACCTTCTTGCAGTTCCTGGTAGTGGGCGAATAGTGATTGGTTGTCAGTGATGATCCGGGGCAGGTCGGTCAAAAGATCATCTCCCTGAAACGCTGGTGGTATTTGGTCAGATCTTCCTGACAGGTACCGCAGAAAAGCAACACATCGCCGTTGATCTGAGTCGTGTCACTGTCGTGGCTGAAACTGCCGTCACTGTTCTGAGTGTAATGCGAGGTGAGCAGGACATCGTTGGCAAGTTCGAAGAAGACCTCGTCATTGCCGCAGGTGGGACAGACAAGCCGATTGGCGATTCCTGTTGCATGCATGGTTGGCATAATAATCTCTTCAGGTGAAGAGAATTACCCTCATTCCAAGGTGGATGGCCTTGCTTTTTTTTCGCCAGTGCCTGATTCGGAGATGGTTTTGACCTCACCATCCAGGGCGACACCAGGTTCGACCACAAGATTTGCTGTCGCCACTTTTCCATGAATGGAACTGCCTTTTCTAGCGGTTACCATATCAGCGATCACATTGCCCTCTATGATGCCGTGACAGATAAAAGTTGCAACCTCGATATCACCATTGACCCTGCCGGACTGACTCAAGATCAAATGTTCACCGGTAATGTTGCCGTTAACGGTACCATCTATCCTGGTTTTGCCTTTGAAAATCAGCTCGCCGTTAATCGTCATGTTCTGATCGACGATGGACGAGATGGTTTCGTTTTCAACTTTCTGGAACTGCTTTGCCAGGTTGTTCTTGGTTTTGAACATCGGTCTAATTGACGAGTGTCAACGTATGGGAAAGGTCCGCAATATTTAAAAATTTCGTGGGGTTCACGGGGTGTTGATGAAGGCGGATCTCATAGTGGAGATGAGGACCGGTGGAGCGTCCAGAACTTCCTACCTGACCGATAATCTGCCCCTGCTGGACTGATTCGCCGCTTTTTACCAGGTAGTTCTGCATATGGGCGTAGACGGTGTGGTAGCCGTTGCCGTGGTCGATTTCCACGTAATTACCGTAGCCCCCGTTTTTGAAAGCCTTGACGACGACTCCAGCAGCGGTGGCCCGGATTTTTTCACCATGTTTACTTCTGATGTCGACCCCTTCATGGATGCCTTTCTTGTTGTTGAGTGGATCGGTTCTGTTACCATATTTTGACGTAATCAGCCCATCAACGGGTCTGCCCAGCGGCATATATTTAATGGTACGCAGGTAGCTGTCCACCTTCTTCATCAGTTGATCATAGGGAGGATCGTTGGCCGGTATAAAAGGCCCTCCGCTGTTTTCAGACGTTTCAGGATTGCTTCTTATGATCTCCACACCGATGTTGTTCATGACAGATTCGATCAACTCGCTGCGGGCATTCAGACCACTAATGGCGCTGTTCATCAGCTTGACGTTTTCGAGCTGAAGATTGGTGTTCTCGAGATCGTAATGGGTCTTTTGATTGTTGAGTTTGTACTCGTATTCCTTCATCAAAGACTCGATCTGCTTCTGGTAATGAGTGGCGACAAGTTCTTTCTCGGATAAATCGCTTTGGAGTTCATCTACCTTGTGATTCAGATAGCGATTTTCGAACAGCGATCCGCTTGCCATTAAGGTCGCAATTGTAATGGTAACAATGAAGATAATGGTGGCCGTCGCCGTCAGGAGGGTTTTCTTTCGAGAGAACTGAAATGAGGATGAGTGGCCGTCTTCTCCGGTGATGATAATATGGAAACGATCACCCATGATCAGGCTGGTTCTTGTTAATTATAGTTTTTGTCTGTATATTCCACATCTTGTGAAAATCTCTTCTCTTAGGCAGAATATTTCTATATTTATACACTTAAACAGACAAATTTTCAAATGAAATCGAACCTTAAGCTTATATTTCAGTTACTTTTTTAGATAATGGGCTCACTACTTTCCTGCAGATCAATAAGCAAGGCCTACGGAGCTCAGAGACTGTTTTCAGATCTTGATCTGGTCATCAATGATGGCGACCGGGTCGGCTTGATCGGTCCGAATGGCTCTGGTAAATCGACATTGCTCAAGATTCTCAGTGATCTTGAGGATCTGGACAGTGGTATCATCGACAGGCGCAATAACGTTATCGTCAGTTATCTGGCTCAGGAAGATACATTTCTTGAGCACCAGAGCCCCCTGGACAACCTGCTCGAACCGCTGAAATCATCGCCGCTTCCAGAGGCCCAGAAACTCAACCGGGCCCAGGAGCTGCTCAGCAGGATTGAACTCGAAGATCTGGAGATGCCGGTTTCGCAGTTGTCGGGAGGCTGGCGCAAAAGGCTTTCAATTTGTCGTGCGCTTGCCACTGCTCCTGACCTGCTGGTGATGGACGAGCCAACCAATCACCTCGACATCGAGGGCATCCTCTGGCTGGAGCGACTTATTGGCAGCAATTCTCCCCTGAGTCCCCCGACCTTTATCGTCGTCAGCCACGACCGCCGGTTTCTTGAGAACTGCACCAGCAGAACTATCGAGCTTTCCGCGACCTATCCTGCCGGGACATTTCAGGTTGATGGCACCTACTCCAGCTTTCTGGAGAAGAAAGTAGATTTTCTGGCTCAACAGCATAAACTGGAAGAAAAGCTGGCCAACAAGCTAAGGCGTGAGACGGAGTGGCTGAGAAGGGGGCCCAAGGCCCGAACTACCAAGGCAAAATATCGCATTGACGAGGCCTATCGCCTGCATGACCAACTTGATTCGGTAAAAAAACAAAATCGTGTGGCTCACAATATTGGTATCGATTTCACCGCCACCGGCAGAAAGACCAAGAAGCTGATGGAAGTCGACAGCCTGAGTTTGACCGTTGACAGCAAGGAGCTGTTCAGCGATCTCAGTTTCACCGTTTCGCCGGGTACCAGAATCGGGCTGGTGGGCAGAAACGGGTGCGGCAAGTCGAGCCTGTTGAATTTACTCTACGCCTGCGCCCGGGGCGAAACGCAGGCGCAACATGGGAGTGTAAGGGTTGCTGACAACCTGGCAGTGGTCAACTTTACCCAGGATCGCAGGACGGTGGATAAACAGGTTTCTTTGCGCAGGGCGCTGGCTCCGGAGGGTGATGCAGTGGTATTCAGGGACCGCTCGGTCCATGTGGTGTCCTGGGCAAAACGATTTTTGTTCAGGCCGGACCAGCTCGACACGCCGGTCGGGAGCCTCTCAGGCGGTGAGCAGGCCCGGATCCTGATTGCCGATCTGATGCGGCAGCCGGCAGATATCCTCCTGCTCGACGAACCGACCAACGACCTCGATATCGCTTCTCTGGATGTGCTGGAGGAGAGCCTGCGGGAGTTCGAAGGAGCTGTTATTCTGGTCACCCATGACCGTTATCTGCTCGATAGCGTCTGCGATGCGGTCCTGGGATTCATTGAAGACGGGGCAATAACCATGTTCAGCGACTATCTGCAGTGGCTTAGTGCGGTGAGTGGGGGAGCCGGTAAACCTGGAGAGGATATAAAGGTTGAAAAGAAAAAGAAGCCGACCGAAAAAAGCAGAAAACCGGGACGGCTCTCCTATCTGGACCAGCTTGAATATGACCGGATGGAAGAAATGATCCTTGCCGGTGAACAGAGTTGTGAGGAACTGGAAAAAAAGATAGAAGACCCTGCCCTGGCAGCAGACCCCGCCAAACTGCAATCGATCTGGGAGCAGCTTGACCAGGCCCGGCGGGAGGTAGAACAGCTTTACCTCAGGTGGGATGAGCTGGAACGCAAGAAAATGCAGTGATCGATAGGTCGACAATAATTGCGATAGGACGGGTCACATGACACGAATCATCAATCTCGAGCAGATCAAGGAAGTCTGTGCAAGCATTGATTTCGGACCGCTCATTGAAGAGGGGTTTAGGGCTTATTCAGCTGACCGGGTCGTGGTTCCACCGGTGGGTGAGATGTCATTTGCGGCTCCTCCGGGAGATACCCATATCAAATACGGCTATATTAAAAATGACGATTGTTTCGTGGTAAAAATAGCCTCCGGTTTTTATGAGAACCCTGCCCTCGGGCTGCCCTCCAACTCCGGCCTGATGCTGGTGTTTTCCCAGACAACAGGGCTGCTGCAGACCATTCTGTTAGATGAGGGATATTTAACCGACGTCCGGACAGCCGTGGCCGGAAGGATTGCGGCAAAATATCTGGCTCCCCCGGAAATAGAGGTCATCGGCATCTTTGGAACCGGTATTCAGGCCCGCATGCAGGCCCTTGAACTGAGAAGCCTCACCCCCTGCAGAGACCTGGTGGTCTGGGGACGAAGCGAGGAACGGCTGGAAGACTACCGGATCTCTCTCGAGAAAGAAGGATTTCTCGGTGACGACGACATCCGAGGCGGCAGCGGTTGCTTCCGTCTGCAACCTGATCGTTACCGCCACTCCTTCGACCATCACCGTTGCTGACCGCTGATCTGGTCCGTCCGGGAACCCATATCACGGCCATGGGTTCTGACACACCGCTCAAACAGGAACTCGATCCGGATATTCTTGCCAGGGCGGACCTGGTGGTTGCCGACAGTATCTCCCAATGCCGGGAACGGGGTGAAATCTGCAAAGCGCTCGAGGCCGGTAAGCTGCAGGAACAGAATATCCTCGAACTGGGCCAAATCATCAACGGCAGCGTTCCGGGGCGCACCGCAAAAGACCAGATCACGGTCGCCGATCTCACCGGCGTGGCGGTTCAGGACATCCAGATCGCCAAGGCGGTTTGCGAGGGACTTGACGGTTCGGGGAGGAGGGAGTAGGCCCATGATCATGTATCACTCGACCCGGGGCGGCTCTTCGCCGGTTCCGTTTGACCAGGCAGTATTGCAGGGCTTCGCCGGAGATGGAGGCCTGTTTGTGCCCCATCCAGTCCCCCGGCTGTCCCGGGCCTCGGCTGGAGCAATGGAAATCTCTTGGCTATGTTGCCCTGGCCAGGGAAGTGATGAGTTGTTACATCGATCCGGAGATCGTCCCGAAACAGGACCTGGAGCGTCTCCTGGCTGCCAGTTTCGCACCCTTCGAGCAGACTGACCCTCCCCTTGTCTCGCCGGGACAGGATGGGCGAAACTGGATCATGGAGCTCTTTCACGGCCCGACACTGTCGTTCAAGGACGTGGCCATGGGCTTTCTGATCGAGCTGATGGACTACTTTCTCGAGAAGTCGGATGATCGGTTGTCGCTGATCCTGGCTACTACCGGAGATACCGGTCCAGCAGCCGCCTATGCGGTGGCGGGTAAAAAACGGATCTGCTGTTGGCCGCTCTATCCGGCTGGGATGATTTCCCGGGAGCAGGAATTGCAGATGACAACCATCGGAGCCGGAAACGTCTGTCCGGTTGAAGTACAAGACTGCAGGAACGGTGGCGACGACCTCGATGTTGTCGTGGCCCGCTTGTTCGGCAATGAGCAGCTCAAAAAACGGCTGAAGCTCTCAAGTGTCAACTCGATCAATATCGGTCGGGTGCTGATGCAGACAGTCCATTACTTTTACGCCTATTTTAGAACCGTTGAGCGGCTCGGCGACCCGCTGGTCTTTTCGATTCCGGCAGGGGCCTTCGGGAATCTCTGCGGCGGCGAGCTGGCCAGGTTGATGGGGCTGCCGATTGAGTTTATCTGTGCGACCAATAAAAATAGAACGCTGCACCGCATTTTCAGTGACGGCATCTTTGAAAAGTCACCGCTTCAACAAAGCCTTTCCTCGGCCATCGATATCGTTATTCCCTATAATTTTTGGCGTTTCCTCTACTTTCGCTGCAGCGGCGATACGGCGCTGGTCAACAAGGCGGTCACGGAGTTCGAACATTTTGGCACGGTGCAGTTTGACGATATTTTGCACAGCAAACTGCGCCAGGGCGTTGTTTCGACCTCGGTCTCGGATGAGCAGACGCTTGAATCCATAGCACAACATCTTCGAACAGACTGGTTATCTTCTCGACCCCCATGGGGCAGTGGCCGTCGCCGGAGCTGAGCAGTGCAGACCTGGTTTTGCAGAGCACACCCCGTGCGTGAGTGTGGCAACCGCCCATCCGGCGAAATTTCCCAGGGTCATCAGAGAAGGCGCTGCCCGCGGGCCGATCACTGCCTGAGTCCGCCTTCCATCACTCCATCGAAGAGGCAAAAAAAGCAGATACGAAGGTGCTGATCTGCACCTATGAAGAACTCGAGCGGCTTCTGGTGGATGAAATCGATGCCAGCCTCAAGCACTTAAATCCTGGCCTTTAATATACCAGAGAAGGGAGATGGCACAATTCACGGTTTTGACCAGTCAGCAAGTTGAGCATATTCTTGAGCGCTACAATCTCGGCAGGCTTGTTTCCTCTGCGACATTGGACGGCGGGTTGGCAAATTCCAGCTTGAAGATCGAGACGGAGTGCGGGCGCTATGTTCTCTCGGTCTGTGATGAAAAAGGGATGGCTGAGATTTCCCGTCTGTGCTCACTACTTCACTATCTTGAAAAACATGATTTTCCAACAACCCGGGTGGTAGCCACCAGGCAGGGTGAACACTATATCGACTATCAGGGAAAACCGCTTTATATCAAACACTTCATTGACGGCGGGGTAGTCAAACAGCTCGGTAGACGTCAGCTTTTCGAGGTCGGGGCGGCGCTGGCCGGGCTGCATGAAATTCCACCTTATCCCGGTCTGCCGGAGCAATTTTCATACGGAATAGAGTGTTTCGACGAGCTCAAAGGCAGCGCTTCGGCAGAGTCATATTATAAGTGGTTGTCGACCTGCGGGAAGCGGCTGGAAGAAGCCCGGACTGCCATGCTGCCAAGAGGATTTGTTCATGGCGATCTGTTTTTTGACAATATGGTGTTCGCCGATGGTTCGCTGGCGGCCCTGCTGGATTTCGAAGAGGCTTGTCATTACTTCCTAATCTTCGATATCGGCATGACTGCCGTTGGCTGCTGTGCTCCTGAGGGCATTCTCTCTCTTGAGATGACCGCAGCTCTGATTGACGGTTACCAGAGTGTCAGAAAGCTTGAAGCCGATGAGCGCCGGCTGCTGCAACTGCATATAGAATATGGGGCCGCTGCTACCTCGTTCTGGCGTTATCGGCAGTACAACATAAAAAATCCGGATCCAGCAATGAAGAACCATTACCGGGCTATGATGGAAATCGCCATCCAGGTCAGGGCAATTGATGCAAATCTTTTTGTTGATAGGGTTTTTCTGCAAGATGACAAGGGTTGAATCTGAAATGCGGGGAGATAAGCAGCCGTTTGGAAAATAAAACTGATGATCTTCTTGACAATAGCAGGTCTACTTGTTTCTATTCCCTTTCACTGCAGGGTTTTCCCGCTGTCCGTTTGACGACGTCGGGGATATGATCGTTAACCACCTTACGAAAAGGAGAATCTCATGAGAAAATCTTTAATGTTGACCGCCATCAGCGGTGCGGTTGCAGGAATGTTTCTGTTCGGCCAGGTGATGGCCGCCGATCTCAAGATCGGCATCATGGTTCCAACCACCGGTTCCGAGGCAACTTCCGGCAAAGATATGGAAAATGCCATCAAGCTTGCTGCCATGGAAATCAATGAAGGCGGTGGTGTACTGGGCATGAAGATCGACACCATGACCGGTGACGATGCCTGTGACCCGCAGCAGGGTACGGCAGCCGCCACCAAACTGGTCTCCGCCGATGTCGCAGCTGTGGTCGGGGGCTACTGCTCAGGCGCCACCCTGCCGACACTGAAGATCTATGGCGATGCCAATGTGCCTTTCGTCATTGCCGCCGCCAACTCCACCAAGCTGATCGACGCCAACATGGGCAACGCTTACCAGATCAACTCCACCGGTTTTGATCAGGTAGCCACTGCGGTTGCGCTGTTCGAGAAGAAAGGCGCGAAAAAGATCGCCGTTGTCCATCAGGGTGATGGTTATTCAGAAGATCTGGCCAAACTGACCCGAGAGAAATGGACGGCCATGGGCAACGAAGTCGTGGCCTATGAAGTGGTAAACAAGGGTGAGCAGGATCATTCTGCACTGGTTACCAGAATCAAGTCCAAGGCTCCCGATGCGGTATTCTGGACTGCCTATTATGCCGACGGCGCCCTGCTGATCAAACAGCTTCGCCAGGCCGGTTATCGCAACCTGATTGCCGTGGGCGACGGTTCCAATTCCCCGAAACTGCTGGAGATTGCCGGCAAAGCCGCCGAAGGCGTCTACTGCTTTTCCAACCCCACCGTCGACTATCTGCCGGCTGCCAAGGATTTTCATGCCAACTACAAGAAAACCTTTAATCAGGAGCCTGATGCCTATGCGGCACTGGCCTATGACGGCATGAAACTGATGGCCGACGCCATCAATCGGGCCGGCTCCACCGACAAGGCTGCGATCATTAAAGCACTTGGCGAGACCACCTCATTCACCGGAATCGCCGGACCGGTTTCCTTTACCGACAAGAACACCCTGGCACGCAGCAACTTTGTTACGCTTATCGCCAAGGACGGTAAATGGGCGCTGAGTGAATAAAGATCGTCTATAATTATAACGTTTGGTACCATCAAAGAGGAAGAATGCGTTAACGCATTCTTCCTCTGAGTTTTATGCTCCTGCGGATTGCTGCGCAAAATCCGGCAACCGCAGGAGTTCTTTCTTTTTTCTCCTGATTTGTCATGTCAATCCAGGATATCTTACTGCAACAGCTCGCCAACGGCCTGATACTTGGTTCGTTCTATGCCCTGGTCGCCCTTGGCTATACCATGGTCTACGGAATCATCAAGCTGTTGAATTTCGCCCACGGCGATCTCTATATGATCGGCGCCTTTATCGGCTTTCTCTTCCTCTCGGTTCTCAGTCCTTTGATTGGCGACAGCTGGGTGGGGATTCTCTGTTCCATGGTGCTCGCCATGATAGCGGTGGGACTATTGGGCGTACTGATCCAGAGGATCGCCTATCAGCCCATGCTTTCAGCCCCCAGGCTGTCGATCCTGATTACCGCCCTGGCGGTGTCGATGATTCTCTCCAATGCGGTAATGGCCTTCACCGATGGTGAGTATCTGGCTTTCAGTACCGATCTCGGTTATGAGGGCTTAGAGTTTGGCAATGTCTTTATCACCTATACCCAGATGGTGCTGGTCGGTGCGGCAGCATTGCTGATGACCGGACTCTATCTCTTCGTGCATCGGACCATGTATGGCAAGGCCATGCGGGCCATCGCCATCGACCAGGACGCCTGCCGGCTCATGGGTATACACGTCAACCGGATCATTGCCCTTACCTTTTTCATCGGCACCTCGCTGGCCGCCAGTGCCGGAATCATGGCCGGCACCTATTATGGTTCCATCCATTTCTTCATGGGCTTTGTGATCGGCCTGAAAGCCTTCACCGCTGCGGTAATAGGCGGAATAGGCTCGATCCCCGGAGCCATGCTGGGCGGTCTGCTGCTGGGCCTGCTCGAATCATTCGGCACCCAGATTCCATTTATCGGTACCGAATGGAAAGATGTCTTTTCGTTTGGAATTCTGATCCTGCTGCTGGTATTCAAGCCCACCGGCATTCTGGGCAGAACAGAGATCGAGAGGATGTAGACATGGCCCGGACCGATTCTGCTGCACCCAAACCGGGAGATGACGTTGGAACCGGGGGACCTCTCAGGTGGCTCGATTCTCAGAAGAACAGGCTGATCGTTCTGACAATCCTGGCTGGTCTGGCCATGTTTCTGCCGCTCATTTCCAGCAACTATGTGCTCGAGGTAATGACCACCGCCTGGTTTTATGTGATGCTCTGCCTGGGGCTCAATATCGTCGTCGGTTATGCCGGTCTGCTCGATCTCGGCTATGCCGCTTTTTTTGCGGTTGGGGCCTACACCACGGGAATACTGACCTCGCATTTCGGGGTCAATTTCTGGTTGACCATCCCGGCAGCAGTGCTGTTCTCGATCTGTGCCGGGGTGATTATCGGCGGTCCGACCCTGCGGCTGCGCAGCGACTACCTGGCGATCGTGACTCTGGGCTTTGGCGAGATCGTCAGAATCATAGCCAGGAATCTGGAGATCACCGGTGGCGCCAGTGGCTTGATCGGCATCGAGAAACCCTCCATCTTCGGGTTTGAATTAAACCAGATCTTCCATTTTTACTATGTGTTTCTGATTTTGGCCTGCCTCGCCTGTTTCGTCAGCTACCGGCTGCAGCATTCACGGCTTGGGCGGGCCTGGCAGTATGTCCGGGAGGATGAAGATGCGGCTGAGGCGATGGGCATAGACAGGGTTGCGGTAAAGCTCTACGCCTATGTAATCGGGGCTATTTTCGGCGGGGTTGCCGGCTGCTTTTTTGCCGCCAAAATGACCGCCATTTCTCCGGAAACCTTCATGTTTCAGCAGTCGGTGCTGATCCTGCTCGGGGTGGTGCTCGGCGGTATGGGTAAGATTCCCGGGGTAATAATCGGCGCCTTTGCCCTGGTCCTCTTTCCCGAGGTATTCCGTGATCTCGGCTCCTCGCGGATTCTGGTGTTTGCCATCGTCATGCTGGTCATCATGCTCTACCGGCCCGAGGGCATCTGGCCCGGGAAGAAATCGTAGGTGGTGAGAAAAAAATAATTGCAGAATAGATCTTATGGCACTACTGGATGTTGAAAATTTGGGTTTGAGCTTTGCCGGCCTGCAGGTCATCAAAGAACTGAGCTTTGCCGTTGACGAGGGTTCCATCGCCAGCCTCATTGGCCCGAACGGGGCCGGAAAAACCTCGGTTTTCAATTGTCTGACCGGTTTTTACAAACCTAACAGCGGCGAGATACTCTTCAATGGCAGGCCGATAACCCGAAAACGTCCCTATAAGATCACCCGCCGCGGCATGGCCCGTACGTTCCAGAATCTAAGACTGTTCAAGAGTATGACCGTTCTCGAAAATGTCATGTCCGGCATGCACTGCCGCACCCATCCGGTGCACTCGGGGCAATCCTGCGGACCGGGTCCCAGCGGCGGGAAGAGGCTGCAATAAAAGAATTCTGCGAATCCTGTCTCGACTTTGTCGGCATCCTCGATGAGAAAGACCGCACCGCCTCCAACCTTCCCTACGGTCATCAGCGGCGGGTCGAGTGGGCCCGGGCGCTGGCAACCAAGCCTAAACTGCTGTTGCTGGACGAGCCTGCCGCCGGGCTCAACTTTGACGAAAAGCAGCAATTGATAGAGCTGATCAAACGCATTCGCGATGAGCTCAAAATCACCATCCTGCTCATCGAACATGACATGGGCCTGGTCATGAAGGTCTCTGAGATGATAACCGTGATCGACTACGGCCAGAAAATTGCCCAGGGAAGTGCCGAGGATGTGCAGAACAATCCCAGGGTTATCGAAGCATATCTGGGCAGGGAAGAGGACGAGGTCGTATGAGCAGCGCCATTCTTGAAATTGAAGATCTTGAGACCCACTACGGCAAGATACACGCGCTCAGAGGTATCTCCTTTTCGGTAAAGGCGGGAGAAATCGTGACCCTGCTGGGAGCCAATGGGGCCGGCAAAAGCTCCACCCTGAGGACCATTTCGGGCCTGATTCGCTCAACCTCGGGGTCCATCCGGTTCATGGGAGAGGACATCACCAGGAAACCGGCCCATGAAATCGTCAAGATGGGGCTTATCCATGTACCGGAAGGCAGGAAAATTTTCAAAGGAATGACTATTCTGGAGAATCTGGAACTCGGCAGTTTTACCCTTGAGGATGAAGCGGAAAGAAAAAGACGACTGGATCATGTTTTTGAGATATTTCCGGTTCTTGAAGAAAGAAAGAACAGGGATTCCGCTTTTCTGTCCGGAGGTGAGCAGCAGATGCTGGCCATCGGCCGTTCGATGATGACCGACCCGAAGCTGCTGCTGCTCGATGAACCCTCCATGGGACTTGCCCCGTTTCTGGTCCAGGAGATCATGAGGATCATCGTCCGCCTGAACAAGGAGGGGGTCACCATCCTGCTTGTCGAGCAGAATGCCAAGGTGGCCCTTAAACTGGCCGACAACGGTTATGTGCTTGAGACCGGCAGGATCGTCATCGAGGGTGACGCTCAGACCCTGCGAGAGGACGAGTCGATCGTCAAGGCCTACCTGGGCGAGTGAACTTGTGTCCATCCGCACACGGCGTCTTTCCCTTAACTCTCTGCCGCGCTCAGAATTTCATTTTCAGACCTGTAAAGATGTCTGCGGTAAAATTCTTTACCAAGCTTTCTTCCGGCCGATCGAAAACACAGGAGATGCCGACCCAACTGTTGCTGCTGCGCTCGGCCTGATCGACTTCACCCTGAAAAACCGATCGGATGACGGCCGCTATGCGGCCTGTTGCGACCGGTAAGCATTTTCAGCGCTCTGTCGGGCCTTCACAATGCAGCCTCAGCCGGCTCAACATCTCCTACTTAACCGGCTAATAGGGGGTAATTTCTTAGGCTGGAAATCTACTCTACCACTTCCTGGATCCAGGACAGGGCAGCCGCGACTTTCGGAAAACCGATGGTGGATATCAGGACCAGCAGGGCATGCTCGATCTCTTGTCGATCGGCACCTGCCGCCAGCGCACGTCTGGCATGGGAGTTAACCGCACCGGTGGATCCTGAAGCGGCAGCCACCGCCAGTTGGATCAGTTCGGTGGTCTTCTTGTCAAGCGGGCCTGCCTGACGAACAGTGGAACCGAGATTTTCCACTGCGTCGAGAACCTCGGGAAAGTTTGATTTCAGGTAATGATAATGTTTGCTGATCTTTTTCTTTTCACTCATGTTGTTCCTCTCTATTCGGCTGGGGTTATACCGATTGTAATCACGATTAAAGCTAAAGCCCAGTTCCGTCTGAGTTATCCTGGTTCAACCCTGTCTATCCGTGCTCCTCGGTCCTGCTCTTTTCAAAACCGATGACAAAGGCCAGAAGCGCAGGAATTACGAACAGGGTAAAGACGGTTGAGAGAGCGAGCCCTCCAAGAAGAATCGAGCCTAGTCCGCGATACAGTTCTGAACCGGAGCCGGTGGCAATGACCAGCGGGCTCATGGCCAGAATCGAGGTCGTGGCACTCATGAAAATCGGCCTGATCCTGGTTCTCACTGCGTCGGACACAGCCGGCACGCCAGCCAGGCCGTGATAACGAACGTTGTTCAGTGATTGATGGACGATCAGAATGGCGTTGTTGACCACGGTACCGATCAGGATGATAAAACCCAGCATGGCGAGAATGTCGAATCCCTGAGGGGCCACGAAGGTATTGACCGCCAGCAGACCGATGAAGCCGCCGGCTGCAGCCAGCGGTACGGTAAAGAGAATTATGAATGGATAAATAAAATTTTCGAACAGGGCTGCCATCAAAAGATAGGTAATAAGCAGGGCCAGAAGCAGGTTCCACTGCAGCGCTTTACCCGTCTCCAAAAGTTTATCGGCGTTGCCGCCGATACTTATCTGCAGACCTTCGAGCTGACCAGCCTGCTCCAGGGTACTGATGATTTCGTTTTCTATGATGTTGATTGCATCCTGCAGCGCCAGGTCAGCGGGTGGCGTGACTTGCAGGGTGATGGTGCGCTTGCGCTCGAGATGTTGTATCTGGGGCATGCCTTCACCATAGGCGAGGCTGGCGACATCACCGACCTTGATGAGATCGCCGTAGCGGTTGACGAGGGTAGCGTTCAGCAACTCTTCTGGAGAGTCGAACCGCTCGTCACTGCCTTTGAGGACGAGATCAATCTGCTTGATCCCTGCCGGCCGATAATCATCTATTTTCCTGCCGTCCATGAGGATATCGACATAGATGCCGAGGTCGCGCTCGCTGAGGCCGTTGGCTGCCAGTCGCTCCTTGTCGGGTAGCACGCGAATTTCCGGATAGCTGGTTTCCAGCGAGGGAATCGGCCTGGTCTGTGAACCGGGAATTTTCTGCCCCACGGCACCGAAGATGGCCCGGGAACCAGCGACGATAGTGTCGATATTCTCACCGGATACGTTGACGTCCACTGTACGGCCGCCGCCCAGTTCCGACTGAAATATACCAACCTGGATGGAAACCCCGAAATAGCCGGGTATGGAGTTCATGATCTTCATGAACAGACCCATCATTTCCCGGGCCCTGGTTTCATAGATCGACTGGGCTCCGAACAGCGTTATCCGGTCGGCACCGACATAGAACATATCCTTGATCGGCGCGATACCCATGGGATTGTTCTCCTCGTAAAAAGGAGCGGCCTGCTCAAAAATAAGGGCGCCGATCTCTTTGTATTTTTCGATCGAATAGCCGGGCGGAGGAATGAGGATATTGAGCACGAAGTTGCGGTTGCCCTGGGGCAGATACTCGGCACTGGGGCGGAGCCAGAAGACGATGCCGATGGACAGGGCGGTGAACAGTACGACGGTAACCACCCGCGTGAACACGTTGGCCAGGCAGATGCTGGAAAAGCCCATAATGATTTTGACGAAAAACGGGCCGACCACTGATTTCTGCAGCCAGTTTTCCGATTTCTTCTCGCTTCTTTTATAGAGCAGGTTGATCAGAGTTGGTATCACGGTAATGGATACCAGAAAGCTGATCATGATCGAAAAGGTGATCGCGATGGCGATATCGCGAAACAGCTGTCCGGCTTCCTCCTGCATGAATATAACCGGAAGAAATACAGCCACCGTCGTCGCCGTGGAAGCGAAGACTGCGCCCCATATTTCCTTGGTGCCGTCAAGGGCCGCCTGATAGGCGTTCTTACCCATGTTACGGTGGCGATCGATATTTTCCAGCACGACAATGGAGTTGTCGACCAGCATACCGACGGCGAAGGATATGCCCGCCAGGCTGACCACGTTGAAGCTGCGATTGCTGAGCCAGAGAAAGATGAAGCAGCCGATGACCGAAATCGGTATCGCCAGGGCGGTGGTGAGCGTCGACCTGACGCTGCGCAGAAAGGTCATCAGTACGGCGATGGCCAGCAGTCCGCCGATCAGCACGTTCTGCTTCACCAGGCGAATGGCGGTGTTAATGTACGGCCTCTCGTCGTAGAGGATTTCCAGGTAGAGCCCCTGATCCTTGAGGATGGTTTCGTTCAGGCGGTTGACCTCGCGCTCGACACTGTCGGTCATATCCAGGACATTGGCGCCCTGTTCTTTTTGTATACCGACGACAAGGATCTGTTCGGCGTTGTGCAGGACCGCCCCCTGTTCCTTGGCGAAGCCTTTGGAGACATTGACGATGTCTCCAAGATAAACCCTCGACATTCCATCTTCATAGACCACCACATCGAGCGCTTCGGCCGGTGATTGAAATTGACCCACTGTCCGAATCCGATAGTTCTTACGCCCCACCCCCATGACGCCGGCCGAAATGGTCGAATTGGAGCTGGTGATCGCCCCGGTAACTTGGTCGAAGGTGATGTTGTAACGGGCCATTTTCCTGATATCGAGTTCCACGTGCAATTCTTCTTCGGTGCCGCCGAAAACCAGCAGGGAGCCGACACCCTCGACCCGCTCCAGGTTCTGCCTGATCTCGTTCTCGAAAAAGGTTCGGTAGTGATTGATGGGTTCCTCGTTTTCTGGTGTTGGCTTCAAGGCCGACCAGATCACTGGCGAGCTGCTGGCACCCGAGGCATCGATGCGCGGTCGTTTGGCGTTCTCGGGGTAGTCTGACACCTCATTGAGCTTGTTGGAAACCCGCAGCAAGGCGTCGTCGAGATCAGTGCCGAGCGAAAAGGTCAGGGTGATTTCGCCGAAATTGTTGTAGCTGGAGCTCTCCATCTTGGTGAGCCCGGTCAGTCCCTTGAGCACCTCTTCCTGTTTTTCAACAATGTCTTTTTCGATTTCGTAGGGAGTTGCCCCGCCCCAGCTGGTCTGTACCGATATCTGCGGCTTTTCGACGTCAGGGGTGAGTTGGACCGGCAGAGAGTTGAGGCCTATGAGCCCAAAGGTGATCAAGAGAATTACCGCCACGATGATGGAAACCGGCTTGTCGAGAGCGTATCTGACGATGTCCATGTTATTCTCCAACAATCACAGGCTGATCCGGACGCAGCCGTTCGTTGCCCTCGGTTACCACCGGCATGCCCGGGACGATATAGGGGTTGTCGACGCCCACTTTATCGCCGAGATAGGCGACGATGTTGACGGGAAGAATGGCGGCCTTGCCCTCCTTGACCGTATAAACAAAGTCCTTGCCCTGGAATTTCACCAACGAGGCGCGGTTGATGATTGATAGTTGCTGCCTGGTGCTGGCAGGCACGGAAACGGTGGCAGACATATTCTGGGCGATCAGGTCCTGAGGCTCGATGGAAATTTTGAGGTAGACGTTTTTGGTTTTCATATCGGCCACGGGATCGATGTCTTCCAAGGTGCCGGTCAGTTCCTTTCCAAAAGCGGTTATGGTGACGGGAAGCGTTTGGCCCAGTTCAATATACTGGAGGATGGACTCGGAAATGGGAGCCCTGATAAACAGATCTTCGCTGGAGCCGATTGATACGAGCTGTCGTCCAGGTTGGACCCAGCTTCCCGAATCGACGTCCTTGGTCAGGATTATACCGTTGAAGGGAGCGGAAATTTCCGATCTCTTCTTCTGAATTTTAAGCTTCTGCAGGGTTGCCTGAGTGGCCTGTTTCTCGATCTGGGCATTTTCATACTCGAACAGGGCGTTATCCCGCTCCCTCTCCGATACACCGGCTTTGCCGAAGAGTCGTTCCAGTCGTTTGTAATTTTTCTCGACGTTGGCAATGCGCAGCTCAATCTGTTTGAGCTTGGCCTGCTGAAAAACAATTTCCTCATCGAGAATCTCGGTATTGAGAATTACCAGCGGGTCCCCTTTCTTGACCACATCCCCCTGATTCACTTCAACACTTTCAACGAGAGCGGCCAGTTCTGTTGAAATATGACTAATCCGCTCGTAGTAGAGAACCCCGATGACTGTCCTGGTCTGTGCCACTTCTTCCTGGGTCACAGGAGCAACCTTAACATTGGCCGGCGGCGGACCATCGGCCGCGAGAACGGGCTGGCCAATCGTGAGCAGTATGATTGCTGCTGCAGCGGTGAAAAGATGTTTACCAGTCATTTCAAACTCCTGGATCTTTGGATATTTGGAGAAGATTTGCTTCCATTTGGGCGAGCACCTTGACTACCACGGCCCTATCTTCCTTGTCTATATTTTCTTCGATTCTGCTGGAAAGCGCCTTTATCAGACGCGACATTTCCCTGCTGAGTTCGGCTCCTTCAATGGTCAGGAGCACCAGTTGCGAACGCCGATCTTCAGGATTATCACGCCTGACTATCAAATTCTTTTTTTCGAGCCTGTCAAGTATCCTGGTCATATTGGCGGGACTTTTTCCGATCAAAACTCCAATTTCACTTTGGGTCATGCCCTTCTGCCGGTCCAGGTTGCTGAGCAGATGAAGCTGCTCTCTGGTGAGATCGAATGGCTTGAGCAGTCGATCAATATTATTGCGAATGGCCTGCGAGGTGAGGTAAATCCGGCGGCCTAAAGAATCGTGGTGGCAGGTGCCCATGGTAATGTCCTGTTATGTTGACCAGACAACTATTAACCAGTCAACTACTAATGTCAACCACACTTTCCTGCCCATCACTTTATCCGAACCCGGCAAATTTAGTGGTAAACTGCAGGGCAATATTATAGTGTTTAAACACAACGGTTTGAGAAAATGTTCAATGGGGCGGGGCAACCGCAGGGAGAAAGATATGAGCATCTATTACATTGATGGGAACTTCGTTGATGAATCTGAGGCGGTACTGCCGGTAACCGATCTGGCAATTCTGCGGGGTTACGCCGTGTTTGATTTTCTGCGGACCTACAACGGTCATCCGTTTCATCTCGAGGCCCACCTGAAGAGGCTGCGCAACTCTGCCGCCCTGATCGGTCTTGGCTGCCCGTGGAGTCTGGAGGATCTGAGCACCATTGTAGACCAGACCCTGGCCAGGAATAACAACGCTGAATCCAATATCCGGCTGCTGATCACCGGTGGTGACAGTGAAGACTCTATTTCGCCCGGTCAGCATCCCCGGCTGCTGGTAATGGTGCGTCCTGTAAAACCTTTTCCGGAGAGCTGGTATACGGATGGAATCAAGATCATAACAACCCGGATGAACCGTTATATACCAGGTGCCAAGAGCACCGATTATATTAGAGCCATTGTCACCCTCCAGGACGCCCAGGCGGCGGGTGCCATTGAATCGATATACGTGAACCAGGCCGACCAGGTGCTGGAAGGGACGACCTCGAATCTTTTCATAGTCCGTAACAATTCGGTCGTCACCCCCGCCGATGAAATCCTGCCCGGGATCACCAGGGATGTGCTCCTCGAGCTTTTAAAACAGGAACTTCCCCTTGAATTACGACCAGTGCCCAGGCAGGAACTTCTGGAGTCCGATGAGGTATTCATGGCCTCATCAACCAAAGAGGTGGTCCCGGTGGTCCAGGTCGATGACCACAGATATCGGCAACCGAACTCCGGGCCCTGTGACCCTTAAGGCTATGGAAATATTCAGAAATTACACCGATCGTTATGGCAGATAATAGGTAGTCTGGGTCGGGTGCTGGTACAGGCCAGGCCTACTTGCTGATAAATGGGCGCTCGATATACGAATAGGTGAATATCGAGACCAGGTAGGCTGCGACACCCGCCAGCATGAACAGCATTATCCCGGTTGGGTAATAGTTTCCAAAATAATCGGTTGCACTGCGGACGCAGTCGATGATCTTCGGGTGGACTAGATAGAAGCTGTAGCCGACAATTCCCACCGCTTTGAGCGGCAGCAGATTCATTGTTTTGTCCAGGATCGAGTTTCTGGCCAGCAGGGTTGCGAGAATGAATAGGCCGGCACCAAGACCAAAAATTCCAGGACTTTGCAACGGGTTGAAATGGGCGAGATGCTCGAAGGGATGGGCGGACATGAACAGACAGGTGCCAAGGACCAGGAGACCGGTAAACGAAAA
The DNA here is from genome assembly GCA_963759125.1 of uncultured delta proteobacterium. GTDB lineage: Bacteria > Desulfobacterota > Desulfobulbia > Desulfobulbales > Desulfocapsaceae > JABDQA01. The sequence goes on along the minus strand of CAVWXN010000005.1, from coordinate 181,764 downwards.
GAGCGTGGCACTCAGAGGAAGTTGCAGAGCAGATACGAAACGGCTGGTGAGAAAGTTATAGGCGAAGGCGGCAGCAACACCGGTGAGGAAGATTCCGGCCATGGGTTTTAGATCTGCATTGTTGCCATAAAGCGTTACCATATCGGTGCTGAGCAAGCGATGGGAGGCAAGGGCGCAGAGGGAGAGAAAGACGACATGAAGGAGCCCGCGATTTCGGCAGATCAGATAGCTGCTTGCCATAACCAATGGCAGGAGCAGATAGAAGAACATTTCCTGACTGATGGACCAGAAGTGACCGTCGGCCTGCAGGAAAAGATAATGTCGGATGGCCGCAACCGTTTTTCCAGCGAACAGAAAAGTGATGGTGATCATCACGTAATACATGGGAACGATTCGTTTTATACGCCTGAACAGATAGCTCGTCATGTAAGGCCTGGAAATCGCCAGGGCCGGTTGTCTGACAAAAGGGCTGGAAAGTAGAAATCCGCTGAGGCAAAAAAAGAGCCATACTCCGAATATTCCACCGGTCCTCGTCAGGCCGCTATGCTGGGCGAGGACAAGAAGGGCGGCCAACCCTCTGACACCGTCAAGTGAGCCAAAATTAAGACCGGTGGATGAGCGTTTGGCGCCAATATCGTTAAAGGCATGAATCGACTGATAGGAGAAGCGTCCGCAGGCCAGATAGCAGAAAAGACCGAAAATGAGCGGCAGCAATATTTCGAGAAAAAAATTACGCTGAACCAGCTCTCCGTTGTAGGTGATGAAAGGGTCCTCACCATCTATTATGATGAGGACATGGTCTTTCTTCAGGCGAAAGGCGCCGATGGCGCGATTGGCTGAAAAGTTTTCATAAATGGCCTGATGGTCAAGCTCAATACCCGGCCCAAAATGGCTTATCATTTTGATCGAGTAAAGTTTTATCTGACCGGCTTTAGTGCCCGTGTCGACCCGTAGTTTCCTGATCACGTGATTGTTCAACTCTACTCGATTGCTGCTCTTTATGCCGCCAACGAAGCTCTCGGATCGCTTCTTGAATTTTTCGCGAAAGCCAACCTTTTCCGTGCTTCCGAAATAGACATCGACCACATCATCATGATCAAATTCGGCTTCGATAAACATGATCGAGAAACTCGACAAGGCGGTGTAAGAGACCGCCGTTTTTATCGCCACAAAGGCGGTGATGGCGATCAGTATATGAAAAGTTGTGCGCAACCGGCTGTTCATAGAAAGAGGCCCTGTTTCGGCAGGCATAAGCACCCGGATGATTTATCAATGACGGTGCAACTCTTCTTGACAGGGCGCATGATGTAAACCTATAGGTTATCTGAAAAGAAAAAGCTTTAGAACCTCAGAATTGCAACGCGTATTGTACTGAATACCGAAAAATATTCAAAAAGGAATATTGGAATTGGCCAAGGAGAACAATACCGGCAGACTCTCTGGGGGGCCGGAGGAATTTACTCCCGAGATCCTCTATGAGGACAATCATCTCCTCTTTGTCAATAAGCCTGCAGGGATGCTCACCCAGGCTGATGCCAGCGGCCGAATGTCGCTTCTGGAACACCTCAAAAACTACCTCAAGGTTCGCGACAACAAACCGGGAAACGTCTATCTGGGAATGGTGCAAAGGCTCGATAAACCGGTTTCAGGACTCCTGGTTTTCGCGAAAACCTCGAAAGGCGCAGGAAGAATCAGCGAACAGATCAGAGAACGGCAGTTGTCCAAGTGCTATCTGGCGGTTACGGCCGCCGGACCCGATGACGATCCTTCCAGAGATGGCGGAGCCGAAGACTGGCGCCTGGTCTCCCACCGGCTGACTCGGGTAAAAGACCAAAGTTTTGTCGATGATGATATTTCTAAAGGACAGACGGCAAGTCTTAAACTCAAAACAATATTGGTGAACGGGGAGTGGGGATTTCATGCCGTCCGCCTGATTAGCGGCCGTAAACATCAGATCAGAGCCCAATTGGCAGCCCTTGATAGGCCCATTTGCGGCGACCAGAAATATGGTTCAGAGGTTAAGACCGGAAGCGGGCGTATACTCCTGCATTCTTATCGGATCCGGTTGGTTCATCCGACGAAAAGGACGAGACTGGAAGTGATCTGCCCTCCACCGGCGGAACTCTTTTCCTCGTTCAGTGCAGGGGAACGTGAAGTCATCTTGGCGGTGCTTGACAAGCTATGGATCAGTTGACAGAAGATATCTTCGTGAGTGAACTGATAAGGATTTCTTCGAGCTTAGCTGCCGCGGCCTGGTGCTTTTCCGACTCGGGCCGATCAACCGTTTTGAAGAAATCATGGGCAACCTTAAGCTCCGAGGCCGACCAGCCGCTGGTGTAATTGGCGGAACCAGTTTCCTCCAGTGAATTCGGGGGCGATTCGTGATCACGACGGCCATGGGACCAATTGGCCATATGTTTGTAGAAATGAAGAGCCCGGTTGGTGAGCACGAAAAGAAGGGCAATGGAGCCAGCCGGTCCGATGGTGACTTGGGGGCCGCTGATCCTGATGCCCAGCAGCGAGGCTTCGTAATCGAGGTTCTTTCTGGTGCCCAAAGCCCCCAGGGCTCCACCGATGGTTCCCAGGGCGGTGAAAAGCCCGAGGCCGTGTCCGAGGGCAGCGACATCTACTCCTGCACCGATTGCCCCACCGCCGATCCCGCCGAGCAGCATGAATTGGCGCTTGGAGAGTCCAAGAAACTGCCAGGTCTTTTCGCTGAATATCTCTTCATGTAAAATCGAATAGGGCGGCAGTCTATAATCGTAGAGATTGTGGTTGAACTGAGCTCTGATCTGCCCATGGGCATTTTTCTCCAACTCCCCGATTTTTTTAGTGTAATTTTTGGTCAATTTGGCACTGACCCGTTGTTCGTCCGCTCTCTTGCTGACCTGGGAGCTCATTTTCAAGCTGAGACTCTCGGTCAATAGCGAACCGATAATATGTGCCGTGGTCCTGGTGCGGTTGTCCCAGTCTTTCTTGATGGTTTCCACCACCTCGGACATGATCTGCTGCCAGTCCTGGTCGATCGATTTCAAGGCCTCCAGCAGCCCTATTCGCTCACTGTAGGTAGCATGGTGGGCGTTGAACAGCCTGATCGAGTTGAAGTGTCTGGCGAGTTCGTCCTTCCATTGCGGCAGGTAGCGGTCGTCTTCTTCTTTGCTGTTGATAACCGCCATCCTCGGCTTGCCGATGAGCCGAATAATTTCCATTTCGTCCCGGTCGACGCTGCGGATAGGACGGGCACCGTTCACCACATAAATAATTGCCGCTCCACGGGTTATCGGTTTTAAAAGCTCGTAATCCTCGGCTAATTCATCTATCGAGCGGCAGTAATTGAGGAGTTCCTGAAGACGAGCCTCACTGCTGCCTTCCAGGGTTTTTAGTTGTGCCAGTATCTTGGCTGGGTTCTGAAATCCAGGTGTGTCGACAAAGCGGATGATTTCTCGGTTGTCGATCATCACCGGAAAACTCCGGCACACTGTGGTCTCGCCGGGATAGGGACTGATGCGGACAGAGTCGTCCTCGGCCAGGGTAGAAAGAACGGATGACTTCCCTTCGTTGGGATGCCCAATTATGGCAATTTCAGCTAGCATCTTGGTTCTGGACTCCAATATCGTGCAGGGATAGATAAGGATCAGCCAGACCGTCGAGTTTCTGTCGCCAGATCTTCCGTTCCACCGGAGCAGGCTGAAAGATGGAGTGCCAATCCGATCCCTGACCCACCAGCCCCACAAAAATAGGGACCTGTTTGCCACCAGACAGGCGGATGTCTTTAATGAGCTGCAGGGTTTCATTGATGGGGGGCATCCATGATTCCATGACCAGCATAATCCCTTCGTTATCGTTGTTCGAATCTGCCAGTAATCCTTCAAACAGGGTCCGGTTAGCGCCCGGATCCTGGTGATAGATCTGGCTGGCCGGAGACGGAAAAACCGCTGGCCCTGAGATATTGTTCCAAGACTGCAGGATCGTAGTTTTCGGCAATATCGGTAGACTGCAGCAGCAGCACCGCTGAGGTTGAAGTGGTGAGCTCTGCGGCTCTGCCCTGGGTGCCATGTTCAGCTCGGACATTAACAGCGCTGTTAGTCTCAGATGTGACTGCCTGACTTTTCATCAGCGGGGTTTTCATCCGATTGACCAGCTGAACAATCACCGGTCTGTCGGTCTTGAGATTCCGCAATGCCAGCCCTTGACCGACTTTGCCGACCACAACCAGAAGCAGCCTGACGAGTACACCGTAGAAGAGTATGCAAAGCACAAGAAATGGCCACCAGGATATAAGATCCTGGGTCTGCAAATGATAAATGCCGTCCTTTAGAATGATTCTGCTGCCTTCGATCTGGGCAGCGGAGGGATAACCATGGTGGCCCGGGATAAACCATGACCAGGGTAGCGCCAGAATTTTTACTGACCTGGCGATAAATTCGGTGCTGAATTGAATCGTTGACTGCCAGCCGAAGGCAATATCGCTGGTGAGTATCCTGAAGCAAGTCGCTGCGAGCAGCCCCAGGTTGAAGCACACCATTACCCGCTGAGAAAGGCCGAAGAGTGGCCAGTAGAAAACCGATCCGTAGGTTTCTCTCTGTTTTTTCAGCAGTCCCTCAAGCTGGGTGATGCCGGCGCTGCTCCCTTCCGGCAGGTAACGGTGGAGCTTTTTGGAGCGGCTCAGGGACCAGGTTGCGGCTGTCCCATAGAGTCTGGCGACCGGGGCCGGAAGTAAATTCACTCCTGCCAGTCTGAGTCCCGCTCCGATTACAAGAAAGAACAGCATCAGCAGCTGGCTGAAGACGAACAGAAAAAGAAAGTTGATGACGTTGACCGGGGTTGATCCCGAATAGGTGAAAAACGTTAAACCGCTTGTCAGCCCTAATACAACACCGCCGACCATCAGTATTAAGCAGAAGGTTATGAAGGCCTCGGCTAGAGCCTGTCCCGGGCTTTTTCCCTCCGGGAAGACCTGGCTCCTCCTCTGGCGCAGCCAGAGGTGGAGCAGTGGACCTCGATCAGCTCGCTGATCTTCCTCAGCCAGGTCCAGGTAAATCTGTCGGTCTCTCTGGTGTAGATCGGCCTGAAGGGATTCCCGGTCGCTACCAAGGAAGTATTCGAGATCGACCAAATCACCGTATGTCCAGTATCTTTCATGATCCCTTTGATACCTAACGACACAATTCCACACCATCCAGACAGCGTTACTGACTCTGGTGCCTGCTCACCGCACTACCAGGCTGCTCCTCCGGTTCCTGGTCAGCCTTGTCTGGACGGCGCCCTCAATTTCTGTCGCTAGGTATAGTAAAGAAGATCGGAGGTTTCAAAAGGTTTTTCGCCCAGGGGGGAGATAGAGGAGATGGAGTGGACAAAAAAAATGGCCGGGATCTTGCGACCCCGGCCGGCTGCGAAAAAGGTGGAGATCGATCCCGCAGGTTATCTGACTTTCCCTTCCATCATCAAGTCGGGCGGTCCAAGCCATGCCCCCTTGAGGAGCAGGTTGAAGTAGGCCCATTTGAACATCAGTTTTGCCATGTGGTTGAGTTCCGTGTCTTTGAGCAGACTCATTGGTCCGATGGCTGGAAAGGGGTACTTTCCGGTCAGTGGTTCCTGGTCGTAGTTGAAGTCGATTATGTAGGCTTTCCCGAAGCCTGATTCGATGAATCAGACCGCGTGCCCGTCCGACCGGGCGTGCTGTTCACCTCCCGAAACATAGGCCAGGATATTCTCATGCAGCACGTCTCCCTGGAAATGGGCTACTGCGCCAGCTTTCGAGGTCGGTACGTCGGTTCCGTCGCCCAGCACCCAGACGTTGTCGTGGCCTTCGGGCTGCAGGGTGTGCTTGTCGACGGGGATATAGCCCATCGGGTCGGCAATACCGGAATCGATCATAACCTGGGCCCCGAAGTTGGGCGGAATGGAGACCAGCATGTCATAGTTGACTTCGCTGCCGTCAAAGGCCTGGATGACTTTCTCTTTGTGATCGACCGAGCCGAGCGCGAAGTTCGGTATGATCTTGATGTTTTTATCCTCGCAGGCATCCGTCAGGACTTTGGTGGCTACCGGTTTGGTGAAGGCGCCTGAAAGGGGGGTGACGAATTCAATTTCGACATCGTCGCGGATTCCCCGCTCATGAAAATACCAGTCCGCCAGAAAGGCAAATTCAAGCGGTGCAACCGGGCATTTTATAGGCATTTCGGCGATATTGACCACGATTTTTCCACCTTTAAACCTCTTCAGCGCCTTACCCAGTTCCTGACAGTCGTTGAAGCGGTAATATCCATGGATGTCGTGTCCCCAGCCTTCCTCAAGCCCTTCGACTTCGTCAGGTCTAATATCACAGCCGGTGGCCATGACCAGGATATCGTAGTTGAATTTACCTTCGGTGGCGGTGGAAATCTCCTGCTTGTCCCAGTCGACATTGGCGATATCGCTGATGACAAAGTCAATCCCCGGGTTGATGAACTCCCGCTTACTTCTTCTTATCTCGCGCGGCTTGTTGATGTCGAACGGAACAAAAAGATAGCCGGGCTGGTAATAATGGATGTTATCTTTATCGATAATGGTGATCATCCAGTCATCGTCCAGATCCTTCCTCAACTTGTTCGCCATCATGGTACCACCGGTGCCGCCACCGAGTATGACTAGCTTTTTCATGTTTTCTGTTGCCTCCTTTGCGGTCAGGTTTACAGGTACGAGATTGATACAGTCGGTGTAACCGTATGTTTGCTCATCTTATGTGTTGTTGTTCGCTTGTTCTCTCTTGTCTTCCTGGTAGGCCAGTACGACTGTGCCCACTGGTCTCCAGCATCATGAACATGAAACCCAGTGCCGACTGGACTTTTGGGTCCCTCATCTTTTTCATCAGGGTGAACGGGCCCACCGGTTCGGCTTTGTTGAAGTCGAGGCCCGAGATCGCGCTGGCAGATTTCCTCGACCTGTTTCTCGTTGTAATCGAGTCGCTTCAGTTGGGTCCATGAGACTCCGGCAACTTTGACGATGCCGCTGCTCTGCTGCAGACTGTCGAGCCAGAGATTCACCGAATTCATGATGTCGGAGCCCTTCATCACAGCAGTGAATTCCTTGACGAATTCAGTCATCGGCTGGACCATGTTCAGCAAATCGCTCAGGGTATGGATATTGATCAGGATCATGTGCAGCAGATCACCGAGTTTTTCAGCCTGGAATTCACCTTCATGCAGCGATTTCATGAAGCGGATGATACGCGGGTACATCAGCTTGACGATGGGAATCATTTCATCCCTGAGTTCGACTCCGGCTTTGAGCATGTCCATAGACTCGCCGAGAGCGTCCAGGTTGGTTACCAGCTTCCTGAGCAGGATGGTGAGCTCGTCGACGTGGAATTCTCCACTGAGATCATTGAAAAAATTGATCGTTGACGGGTATATCTGCTTGACCACCGGCATCATGTCGCTCTTCAGTTCCATACCGGCCTTGACGGTGTCGACGATGTCGTTCAACTCATCCAGACTGGTGAGGACATTCTGGGCGAGATGGATGGCCTTTTCTTTGGTGTATCGGTCATCTATATCTTCAAGAACGCTGGAAAGACTTGGCATAGCGTCTTTCAATACCGGCTCGAGGTCTTTCCTGATGTCCTGCATGACATCGGATTTGAGGGACTTCACTTCAGCGGAAAGCTGGTCCAGTTTCTCCAGAATCAATGCTTCATTCATCGTTTCTACCTGCCTGAGAATTTATGATCTTGTTCTCCTTCACCCTGGCAGCATCATAAGTTTTACCTGCCCGGGCCGGGTTAATTATCATGTACCACAAATGTCAGTACTACTTTGTGCAGTGTTAGGATGATTTTGTCAAGGATATTCGCACATGGGATACTCGAAAAATCAATCATTCTACGACCTTATTTTGCTAGGTCTGGTTCTGGGGAACCTCTTCCAAGCTCTTGATAATTAACAATGAATGAGCGTTCAACAGGGCTGAACGTTAGCGCTCATGGGCAAAGATACATCACGTGCTGGTAGCGGCAGGACTGATGTGGTAGACTGGCGAGGCAGCAGCAGAATCAACAAAGCAGCGGTGCGGTTCATGAACAGACGTCGATTTCTCAAGCAGGTAGCGCTTTATAGCGGTGGTCTCAGTCTCTCCCTTCCCCTCCTTCGTATCCCTGAGTGTCTTGCCTTGAACGGGTCTGTACCCGACGTGGCCAGGGTGACGGGGGAAGATTATACGGCCCTGGTGAAAAAAACAGTCGAGCTGCTCGGTACCATGAGTAGATTCGTCAAGCCCGGATACAAGGTGGTGGTAAAACCTAATATCGGCTGGGACCGTAAACCTGAGCAGGCGGCCAATACTCATCCACAGGTGGTCCGTGCCCTGGTTGAGCTGGCTCTTGAGGCAGGGGCTGACGAGGTCAAAGTGTTCGATTATACCTGCAATGAAAAGCGGCGCTGCTACAACAATAGCGGGATGACCGAAGCAATTAAGTCGATCGGCAGCAAAAAAGCCAGTCTTGTGCATGTCGATCAGCGCAAGTTCGTTCCGGTCAAAATAGCCAAAGGCCGTTCTCTGACAGAATGGGATATTTATAAAGACGCCCTGACTGCTGATTGTTACATCAACGTGCCGGTGGCCAAACACCATGGATTAAGCCGCCTGACCCTGGGCCTCAAAAATTCGATGGGCGTCATCGGCGGCAGGCGGGGAGCGCTGCACCATGATCTGGGACAGAATCTGGCCGATCTTGCCACCGTCATTACTCCCCAGCTGACGATTATCGATGCCACCAGAATTTTGACCAATAACGGTCCGCAGGGGGGCTCGATCGAGGATGTCAGGCGCCTGGACACTTTAATCGGATCGGTTGATCCGGTTGCTGTCGATGCCCTGGCCACGACGCTCTTCGATTTGAAACCCGAAGATATTTCTGCCACCGTGGCAGCGCACCGAATGGGACTTGGCCAATTGGATCCTGCCCAAATGAATATCATTTCTGGCAGCGTATAACCCGTGGAACAGGCTTCCCAGAGTGCCTTCTACCGATGGCTGAGAAAGGGGCGCATCGTTTCTCAGGCGTTTTGTTTTCTGCTCTTTGTCTTTCTGTTTGTCAAAACAGACTACACCGGTTCGGACTCCATTGAATACGCGGTAAACATCCTTTTCCGGATTGATCCGCTGCTGGCGCTATCGACCATGCTGGCAGTGAAAACCGTAATTATCCTGATGCTGCCGGCACTGCTGGTAGTGGTTCTCAGTCTTGTCTTCGGCCGCTCTTTCTGCGGCTGGCTCTGCCCGCTGGGCGGATTGCTCGATGGCTGGCGCCGTCTGTTTGGACGAGGCCGCAAAAATGAGGCCACCAGATTCCCCTCTATGCCCTCAATACTGCTGATCTTTATCCTCATTTCGGCGATTTTCGGGGTGCCGCTGGCGGGTTATCTCGATCCCTTTTCGATTCTGGTGCGGGGACTTTCACAGGCCATATATCCGGGCCTCAACGAGGTGACCGTCTCTTTCTTTACCTTCACCTATCAGCATCTGCCGGATGCACTCAACCGGATTGCCGAACCTGTCTATTCGTTCCTGCGTCACACCATTCTGCCGTTTGAACAGAAGTTTTACCAGTTCGGGCTGGTCAGCCTCTTTGTTTTGGGCCTGGTGGTCGTCGCCGAGCATGTCCAGCAGCGCTTTTTCTGTCGCAATATCTGTCCGCTTGGGGCATTGCTGGGCTGGTTCAGCCGGGTCGGGCTGCTGGATATGTCCGGTGGCGACGAGAGCTGCGGAGCCTGTCGCCATTGCGCCCGCATCTGCCGCATGGGTGCCATCGATGAGCAGAGAAAGATCGATGCGCAAACCTGTATCCTTTGTATTGATTGCTTTGAGCAGTGTCCACGACAGATCATTTCTTTCAAAGGTGTACTGCCAATTTCCCCCGGCGCTGGAACCTCACTTTCTCGAAGGCGCTTTCTGGCCACCGCCTCAGCGTCGCTGGTTCTCCCCACGGTACTAGGTGTCCGGACCCTTAATGTCCAGGCCGATCCGCTGTTGATTCGACCTCCGGGTGCCCTGGCTGAGCCCGAGTTCCTCAACCGCTGCGTCCGCTGTGGCCAGTGCATGCAGGTCTGCATCACCAATGGCCTGCAGCCCGTAATGCTCAGGGCCGGAATAGAGGGGATGTTCACACCCTATCTGGTTGCCCGGACTGGTTATTGTGAATTCAACTGCACACTCTGTGGCCAGGTTTGCCCAACGGGAGCCTTACAAGTACTTGGGATGGCTGAGAAACACCACTTCAAGATCGGCCATGCCTGGTTCGATAAGAATCGCTGTCTGCCATTCGCCAAGGGTATCCCGTGTATCGTCTGTGAGGAGCATTGCCCGACGCCGGAAAAAGCGATCAAGTTCAAAAACACTGAGGTGGTCGATGATAAGGGCGGTAGGCGACAGGTGCGCCAACCGTTCATCGATGATGCACTGTGCATCGGTTGTGGAATTTGTGAAACCAAATGCCCTCTGCCCGGGCGCAGTGCTATCTATGTGACCAGTGCCGGCGAACAGCGCCATCCTCAGAGCCGCCTGCCTGCGATGCAGGACCTGAGTGGCTATGGGGGGTGATTTTATAGCCGCTGCTGCCTCCCAATCTTTTACTCTGCCAGATTAAGATATATAATTTATTTAGGAGCCTGACCTGTTGGCAGAGCCCTATGTCCTGTCAGCGGTAAATCTGAACTATGTGGAAGGGAGGATCGATCGATGCCCAGCCCTATCCGTGAGAATCGACGCGACCACAATCATGATCCTGACCTGATGGATCTGGACCGGGTAGCGATCTCGGTAAAGTCCCACCGCTTGCTGCACCAGCTCTTGTCTGAGAATCCGAAGCTGGAAAAAATAATGCGTTACGCCAAGACAGAGATCGAGGCGCTGATCGGGGTCAGGACCTGGGTGCTGGAGGTGCTGGCAGATAACCAGCGGGCCATCGCCTACTACCGAGCTGACCTGGCTCTCGAAAATCCTTATGAAATGCTTTCCTGGAAGAGACTTTGCTGCAATTCGTCTGCTCGACTATATCGATCATGCGGGGATGGCCTATCAGGATCAGAATCTGCGTGGAATGGCAGCGGTCAATAATCCGATCAAAATGATCTGGCTGGCGGTCAATCATGGCACCGGTGGGGCCAGACCCCCATTCTTTGAGGATATGGTTCATCTGTTCCGTCAGTTCGAGGGGGTGGAAACACGTGAGCTGCCCGACCGGCACCAGGTTGAAAAATGGATGGCCAGATTTCCCGTCCGGACTCGATCCCCGCATCGTCAAGCTCAGGGAAGAAAACCGGGATCGCATTCTGAATCTGATCATCGATAAAATGGAGTCTGGGGAAATCGTTGACCAAAAATACTGCTTCGGATCGGATCTCTCGCCAGAGCAGAAATTTATGCAGGCGCTCCAGTGGTGGGATGATTATCGGTTCCATCTCAAATTCGCCGTTCGCTCAGCCGATCTGCTCAATGAGATGCTTGGCAACTCACTCGATCCCGAGACCATGAAAATACTTTACGAAGCCGAGCAGGCCTCCATTCCGATCTTTGTTAATCCCTACTACCTTTCCCTGCTGCATGTCCGGGTACCCTATTTTGCCATTGGTGCCGATCTGGCTATCCGCCATTACGTGATCTACAGCAGGCAGCTGGTTAAGGAATTCGGTCATATTGTGGCCTGGGAAAAGGAGGACCAGGTTGAACCGGGAAAACCCAACGCTGCCGGCTGGCTCCTGCCTTCTGAAGACCATATTCACCGAAGGTACCCGGAAGTCGCAATCCTCATCCCGGGTACAACGGGGCGCGCCTGCGGCGGGCTCTGTGCCTCCTGCCAGAGAATGTACTCGTTTCAGAAAGGAAAGCTGAACTTTGATCTGAAAAAGCTGCAGCCGAATAAAAAATGGCCGGAACGTCTGCGGGATCTATTGAACTATTTCGAGCAGGATTCCCAGCTCCGAGATATCCTGATCACCGGTGGTGATGCGCTGATGAGCTCGGACGTGGCGCTCAAGCAGATTCTCGATGGCGTCTATCAGATGGCCAAACGGAAGCGAGCGGCAAATAGGGCTCGCCCGGAGGATAAAAAATATGCTGAAATAGTACGGGTTCGCCTCGGGACCCGTTTACCTGTCTATCTGCCGCAGCGGATTACCCCCGAACTGATTGAGGTTCTGCTGAATTTTCAGAAAAAGGCCAAACAGATAGGTATCAGACAGTTTTATATCCAGACCCATTTTGAGTCGCCGATGGAAATCACTCCCCAGGTCAAAGACTCGCTCGTCAAACTCCAGGGGGCCGGCTGGCTGATCATCAATCAGCATGTTTTCACTGCCGCAGCCTCGCGGCGGGGCCATAACGCCAAGCTGCGCCAGACCCTCGGCGATGTCGGCGTGCTTCCCTACTACAGTTTTTTGGTAAAGGGCTATATGGAAAACAGCTATAATTTTGCCCTGAATAGCCGCGCCGTCCAGGAACAGATGGAAGAAAAGGTGATCGGAAAACTGAATCAGCCGGCAATCGATGAGCTCAGCTCGTATCTTGAACAAACCGAGGAAATGGCATCTCTTCTCACTGCCTTGCGAGACAAGGAGAATATTCCCTTCCTGGCTTCAGACCGAAATGTCCTCAATCTGCCGGCCGTCGGCAAGAGCTTGAGTTTCCGGGTTATAGGCATAACCCGGTATGGCAGAAGAATCCTGCAGTTTGATCACGATACGACCAGACGACACAGTCCGATCATCGAGAAACTCGGCAAGATAATAATTATCGAATCAAAATCGGTCAGCGAATATCTGGAGCAGCTCTCTGAGCTAGGTGAGGATCCTAAGGATTATGCTGGATTATACGGATATTCCATCGGCTTCACTGACCCCCGGTTGCCGATTTATGAGTATCCGGATTATGGGTATTCAGTCACCCAGGAGATGACCAACCTTGACGTTTCCTAGCTTGGATATTCACAAGCCGATACCATCAGCCATCCTGACTTCGCCAACTCTCCTTGAGTCGCAGTTCTTCTCGACTCATGCGCATCAGGCTAGGAGACCAGCAGGTAAATGCCAAACACGGCAACAATGGTTCCGATTACAGCCCGCAGTGACACATGCTCTTTATGCAGAAACCGGGCAAACGGGATCATGAATATCGGAACCAGTGATAAAAAGGTGGCGGCAACGCCGGCGGCCAGGTAATGGAGAATCAACAGCGATAGCGAAACACCCAAAAACGGGCCGACCACAGATCCTGCCGAGGTGTAAAGGAGGGCTCTTGGATCGCGAAAGGCCTGTTTCACCGACCCCCATCTATTGGTTATGGTCAAAAAGGCAGTGAAGCAGATAAAGGCGGCGATGGCTCTGATCTGGGTGGAAGCGAAGGCATCGAGATAACCGGTTTCGGTCTGCATTCCCACCTTACTGAAAATATAGCCGACCGCCTGGCCCAACAGGGCGCCAGCCCCCAGGGCCAGGCCTTTGAGCGAAATGGTTCGGACCTGCAGGCTCTCGGCCGGAGTGGCAGGGCTTCTCTCCAGGATAACGAGAAAAACACCCGAGAGGGCGATGAAGATCCCAAGCCACTGGGTAATCCGGTAGCTTTCATCCAGAAACAGCCAGCCGATAACTGCCGTTGCCGGGGCCGCCAGGCTGTGAATGAGCATTGCCAGTCGGGGACCAAGATTTACCAGGGCCATGAACAAAAAGATATCGCCGATAAAGAAACCGACAATGCCGGAAAGGCTCAGGTAAAACCAGGCGTGCGCAGGAAACTCGGCGGGGAACATAGTTCCATCACGGATCATCAGAAAGAGGCTGAACAAGATCAGTGCGACCCCGATTCTGATGATATTAACCGGTACTGAACCGACTCGTTTCGAGGCGGCTTCGAAAAACTGAACACTGATACTCCAGCACAGTACCGTGGTAAGTGCGAGTAATTCTCCTACAAAAGGCACGATTGTTTCCTGGTTGAAGGTGAAGACTGCTACATAGATGGTTGAGGTTAAAAATACAAGTCATTTGTTGGGTCTTGCATTGTGACAGGCAATTCATCTATAGCTTGTGAAAGTAACTATTTATTTGAAAACTTGTAATATAAACATGGGAAGGTTTTGTAGACTAACAAGCTGTAATAGCAGGAAATAGCCATATACTTAGTAATGAGAATTATTATTGACATGGATCCGACCCTTCGATATAGTGCAATCCGATATTGACTCAGGAAAAAACAAAGATAAAATCAGGCGATGAAACGGGACTCAAGATCAAGGTGTCCGGTTTCAACCGGCTGCAAAGATTAAATTTCAGGGACCTAAGAGCTAATGGCATCATATCCGGTCAGAGTTGTGAGGTTTTACCGGGACGGGTTCAGGTCGATGACCCTCGGCAAAACACTATGGAAAATCATTCTGGTGAAATTGTTTATAATGTTTGCGGTTTTGAAGCTCTTTTTCTTTCCTGACTTTTTGAGTACTCAGTTTTCAACAGATGAACAGCGGGCCGATTATGTGATGGAGCAGATCACCGCACCCGCTCAGAACAGCAATTAGAGGAGGAACTATGGGTGAGATAGACCTGGCACTGGTCAACTGGTCCAGGGCTCAGTTTGCACTGACCGCGATGTACCACTGGCTGTTTGTGCCGTTGACGCTGGGGTTGTCGTTCTTATGTGCCTTTTATGAGACCATCTACGTTAAGACCGGTAACGAGGAATGGAAGCAGCTGACCAGGTTCTGGATGACGCTGTTCGGCATCAACTTCGCGATTGGTGTTGCCACCGGCATTATCCTCGAATTCGAATTCGGCACCAACTGGTCCAACTATTCCTGGATGGTCGGCGATATCTTCGGCGCCCCACTGGCTGTCGAAGGAATTGTGGCCTTTTTCCTCGAGGCCACCTTTTTCGCTGTCATGTTTTTTGGCTGGGACAGGGTATCAAAAGGCTTCCATCTCTTTTCCACCTGGATGGTGGCCATCGGCTCCAATCTCTCTGCCTTATGGATTCTGGTAGCTAACGGCTGGATGCAGTATCCGGTCGGTATGGAATTCAATCCCGAGACCGTCCGTTTCGAGATGCAGAACTTCTGGGAGGTACTCTTCTCACCCGTGGCGATTGCCAAATTCACCCACACCACCAGCTCCAGCTTCCTGGTTGCCGTGATGTTCGTTTTTGCTATTTCTTCCTATTACCTGATCAAACGCAGGCATGTGGAAATGGCCAAGCGCTCCATTCTGGTGGCCTCCGTCTTCGGCCTGATCTCTTTCGCCTATGCCGGGCTTACCGGAGATGAATCGGCCTTCAACAATGCCCGGGTGCAACCGATGAAACTGGCGGCCTACGAGGGACTTTTCGAGGGTAAAAAAGGTGCCGATCTAGTGGCCTTCGGGATCATGAACCCGAATAAAACTCTAGGCGATGGTCAGGATCCGTTTCTGTTCGAAGTGGCAATTCCCAGAGGACTGTCACTTATGGGAAAACGACAGTTTGACGCCTTTATTCCCGGGGTTTACGACCTGGTCTATGGCAATGCGGACGAGAATATTGTCGGCTATGACCAGAAAATTGAACGGGGTAGAAAAGCAATAACTGATCTTTCGGCCTACAAGGATGCCACAAAGGCGGGTGATACCGCCGCCGCCGAGGTCTCCCTGGCTCAATTCAAGGAAAATCAGGATTATCTCGGCTTCGGCTATCTGGAGAAACCCGAGGATGGGGTTCCACCGGTTCAGACTTCCTATTACGCCTTTCACATCATGGTCTATCTGGCTGTGTTCTTCGGTCTCATCTGCCTTGCTTACCTGGTTTACGGCATCAAGGATACCATCGCGGAAAAACGCTGGCTGCTCCCTTTTGGCGTGCTGTCATTCTTTCTGGCCATGATCGCCAGTCAGGCCGGCTGGGTTGTTGCCGAGGTCGGCAGGCAGCCTTGGGCAATTCAGAATATGCTGCCGGTAGGTGTGGCCACAAGCAACCTTGATGTCGGTAATGTCATGACAACTTTCTGGATGTTTGCCATACTTTTCACCTTGCTGCTGCTGGCAGAAGTCAAGATCATGCTCAACCAGATCAACAAAGGACCGGAGGGCGCATAAATGATAGGTAGCTTGGATACTGCGATTCTGCAGCAGATCTGGTGGATAATTGCGGCAACCGTCGGCTCGCTCTTTCTCTTTCTGACCTTTGTTCAGGGGGGGCAGACGCTGCTCTGGCAGGTTGCCAAAAACGAAACTGAAAAAGGACTGGTGATCAATTCCCTGGGACGCAAATGGGAACTCACCTTTACCACCCTGGTTCTTTTTGGCGGGGCACTGTTTGCCGCCTTTCCGAAATTTTATGCAACCAGTTTCGGTGGTGCGTACTGGGTATGGATGCTGATTCTGTTTACCTTTATCGTTCAGGCGGTGAGTTATGAGTTCCGGAAAAAACCCAGTAACCTGCTGGGAGCCAAAGTGTACGAAATTTTTCTGTTCATTAACGGCTCGGTCGGTATTCTGCTGATCGGGGCGGCCGTCGGCACCTTTTTTACCGGCTCCAATTTCACCCTGAACCTTTTCAATCAGGTAACCTGGACCCATCCGCTGCGGGGCCTGGAAGCTGCCTTCTCGCTTTTCAATCTGTCTCTGGGGCTGTTTCTGGTTTTCAATGCCCGGGTACTGGGTTCGATGTATCTGATCAACAACATCGATTTTGCCCTGGCCCCGGAAATGGAGATGCGGCTGCGCCGGTCCTGCCTGGTCAGTCTGGTCTGTGCCCTGCCTTTTCTGCTTTACGTACTGGCCAGTTTGTTGTTGATGCAGGGGTTTTCCTTTGATGAAAACGGTGTTGTCAGTCTGGTTTCTGGCAAATATCTGGCCAATCTCCTGGCCATGCCGACTGTTCTCGTAATGCTTCTGGCCGGTCTGGTTCTGGTCGTCTGGGGAGTCATTTTAACCAGTTTTCTGGGCGGCTTCCGGGGTATCTGGTTTGGCGGTCTGGGAACGGTTTTGGTCGGGCTGGCGGTGTTCTTCACAGCTGGGTTCAACAACACTCCATTCTATCCGTCCAAGGCCGATCTGCAGTCAAGCCTGACGATTTTCAATGCCTCCTCGAGTCATTACACCCTGACGGCGATGACTTACGTGGCATTTGTGATTCCGCTCGTACTGGCCTATATCGCCTATGTCTGGTATCTGATGGACGGGAGAAAGATCGGGGTCGAAGACATCAACGATACAAAAGCCTATTAACGAACCGGGAGGATCAAGATGGTACCTTTTCTCATTGTTTCATGGGTAGCCCTGATAGTTGTTTCCTATAAATTATCGGTAAAGGTTCTGGAGAAGGCAGGGAAATTGTAGATTCCTGATTCTTCTACCGGATTTATGGACGGGAAGATCCTTGAGGGGCTTCCCGTTTTCTTTTTTTGTGGTTATACTCTCTCTCGGTTTGAAGCATGAGAATACCCCTGCGTCCAAGAGACCTGCCCTCTGGTGCTCCATCCGCAACATCCGGATAATAAATCTAAAAGAGATCCTGAAAAAGGAGTAGGAAATGGGAAAAAATCTGTTCAATAAAGTCTGGGACCTGCACAAGGTTGCATCGCTTTCGGAAACCCGCGATCAGCTGTTTATCGGTCTCCATCTGGTGCATGAAGTCACCTCACCCCAGGCGTTCCAAGAACTCAGAGAGCGTGGCCTGTCGGTAAAATATCCGCAGCGCACCGTCTCCACGGTCGATCATATCGTACCCACCCAAAATCAGCTTATCAGGCCCTATCGGGATGATCTTGCCGAGCAGATGCTGCAGGCCATTGAACAGAACACTTCCGACTTCGGGCTGAGGTTCTACGGTCTTGACTCTGATTCCCAGGGGATCGTTCATATCATCGGACCGGAAAACGGCTTTACCCAGCCCGGCATAACCATTGCCTGCGGCGACTCCCACACCTCGACCCATGGTGCTTTTGGGGCACTTGCTTTTGGTGTCGGTACCTCCCAGGTCCGAGACATACTGGCTACCCAGACGCTTGCCTTCGAACGTCTTCAGGTGAAGAAAATAGATGTGGTCGGATCCCGGCCCGATGGCATTTTCGCCAAGGATATTATCCTCAGGATCATTGCCGATCTTGGAGTAATGGGGGGTCTCGGCTATGCCTACGAATTTGCCGGGCCGGTAATTCACGGCCTGTCCATGGAAGAGAGAATGACCGTCTGCAACATGAGCATCGAGGGCGGCGCCCGGGCCGGCTATGTGAATCCGGACCAGATCACCTTTGACTATCTCGAGGGCAGACCCTTCAGCCCTAAAGGTGAGAAATTCACTGAAGCGGTGGCTCATTGGCAGGCTATGGCCTCTGATCCTGACGCAGAATACGACGATGTCTATCAACTCGACGCAACCAGCATGAGCCCGATGGTCACCTGGGGAATCACTCCTGGGCAGGGTATCGGTGTAGACGAGAACATGCCCCGCTTAAGTGAGGTAGATGAAACAGAAGTGGAAATCACCCGGAAAGCATACGAACACATGGGTTTTGACGAGGGGCAGAAAATCGAAGGACAGAAGATCGATGTGGCCTTTATCGGCAGCTGTACCAATGGCAGGATCTCAGACTTCCGGGCGGCCGCCGAGGTGGTCAAGGGAAGAAAGGTCGCCTCCCATGTCAAAGCCCTGGCCGTGCCCGGTTCCAGAAAAGTCAAACTTCAGGCCGAAGCGGAGGGGCTTGATCGGATTTTCACCGAAGCCGGTTTCGAATGGCGTGAGGCTGGCTGCTCCATGTGTCTGGCAATGAATCCCGACAAACTGGTTGGGCGACAACTCAGTGCCAGTACCTCGAACCGAAATTTTATCGGCAGACAGGGATCGTCCACTGGCCGGACGATGCTGATGAGCCCGGCTATGGTTGCCGCCGCCGCTGTAGAGGGTGCGGTTGCCGATGTTAGAAATTATATCTAAAGGACAGAGGAAATGAGTAATAATCCAGCAGCAATCAAAGCAGTTCAGGGAACAGCCATACCGGTTCCGGGCAATGATGTGGACACCGATCGGATTATTCCAGCCAGATATTTGCGCAGCGTCACCTTCGAAGGGCTCGGCGCAGAGGTATTCAAGGATGAGCGTTTCAACGACGACGGGTCTCCAAAGGAGCACCCCTTCAATGAGGAGAAATATGCGGGGGCCGCACTTCTGCTTGTTGGCCGCAATTTTGGTTGCGGTTCGAGTCGTGAGCATGCTCCCCAGGCAATCATGAGGTCTGGCATCAAGGCGATTATCGGAGAATCGTTTGGTGAGATTTTCGCCGGCAACTGCACAAGCATCGGTATACCAGTCTGCACCGCCGATGAGCAGACAATCGATGAACTGCAGAAACTGGTGCAGAATAATCCGCAGCTAAATTTCGATCTCGATCTTGAGGCTGAAACCCTCAGTTTCGAGGGGAAGAGTGTCGCCGTCGACATCAATCCGGCCGCCAAAACGGCACTGCTGGCCGGGACCTGGAACACGCTGGATGAGCTGCTGCAGAATGAGGCTGCCATCGAAGAGGTGCATCAAAGGCTGCCATCGTTTGTCTAAAAATTGTCTTTTCGATCAATCTCTTCGTTGCGAATGGAAATTGAGTCCTCGGCGTATTACTTGTACGCCTGCGGGTCAATTTTCATCCACGCCTCGATCTAGATCGAAAATCCTAATTTTTCAGATACTCAAGAAAGTGCAGGATTCGACTGCGAGAGTCGGTTTTCGGCATACCTCAACATTCCCAATTTTGAGAAGAAGTATTTAGGCAGGTCTTGTTGTCTGGGGCTGCATTGTGAAGGCCCAACGCAGCGGTGAAAATGATTACCGAGCGCTAGAGGCCGCGCAGCGGCCGGCATCCGTTCGGTTTTTCGCCGCGGAGTTGAAAAGGCCGAGCGCAGCAGCAACAGATAACCAAGACCTGTGTTACAAAAGTCTTCTATCATTCTGATCATTCGAGAAAGGGAGCAAGGTTGACTCCGGGCGCTACGCTCTGGCCTGATCTTACGGCCAATGAGGGCCGGCTGGATGACGGCCTTCGGCCTGTGGCAGCCGGTTGCTGCGCAACCCTTCGGGCCTATTCTCATTGGCCTTCAGGGCCTTACCGCTAATGCGCCCTCCGCCATCCTTGCTCCCTTAGACTTTTATCGGCCCCCCCAGATAAAGATCAAGCCATCTTCTGAAGGCATTAAAAGAATTTGCCGATCAGCAGCCAGATGAGCTGCAGGCAGATGAGGGCGTAGATCCCGGCCATCACATCGTCCATCATGATGCCGATGCCGCCGTGCAGGTGGGTATCTAACCAGGACACGGGAAAGGGCTTCAAGATGTCAAATATTCTGAACAGTAAAAACCCCAACAGCCAGGCAGCCGGATGGCTGGGAGCGAGCGTCAGGGTAATGAACATGCCCAGGATCTCATCGATGACGATACAGCCTGGGTCCGGCCGGTCGATTATCTTCTCAGCCGAACCGGAAGTCAGGAAACCGACCACGAAAATCACGGCCAGAACGATCAGATAATTGACCAGTGAAAGGCCTCTGCAGAAGTACCAGGGAATGAGAGCGAAGGCCGACCCCCAGGTGCCCGGCGCAAAGGGAATTTTGCCGCTGTATAAACCGGTTGCCAGGGCAACGATCAGCTTGTCCATCACTCAGTCATCCCCGGATTTTTTTATTACTTCCCTGTAGACAAAATCTAGGGGGATCTTGTGCTGCTCAGCCGTGTCCTTGCAGGATTCGTACTCCGGGTAGATTTTGACTCCGGCGGGAGTCACGACCTGTTTGGCCTGGACCATGCCCCAGCGGGTCTCGACCGAAATTATTTCCCGCGGCAGCGTCATTCGTTGTTCGCTCCTGAAGCGCAAACCAATGGCCGATGTTTCACTGAGAATTAGTTCTTTCATGGCTGGGGCATCAGTAATTCTGCAGACAACTGTCAGTCTGAACCCGGGCCGCCCTTTTTTCATTTGGATTGGGGCGAGATTTACATCGAGGGCGTTGCAGTCAAGCAGCTTACTGCACAGAAAAGGAAAACCTTCCGGGTTCCAGTCATCGAGACTGGTTTCAATTACTTCCACCTGTTGGGCCTCTGTCACTGTTTCCAGGTGACCGGTGATGAGCCTCAGAAGATTGGGGCGGTCTGCCGAGCCGGGGGCATCACCCGCTCCGTATCCGGTCGTGGTGATCGTCATGGGTGGTAACGGACCAAAATGATCCGTGAGTTCAGCAACCAGTGCAGCACCGGTGGGCGTCACCAACTCCTGGTCTGTCTCGATACCAACCACCGGTATATCTTCCAGCAATTCGCAGACCGCGGGTGCGGGAAGCGGCAGGGAACCATGGGCGCAGTCGACGAATCCCCGGCCCAAGGGAAGGGGAGAACAGTAGACCGTTCCCAGGCCAAGCAGATGAAAACCGGCCACGGTGCCGACAATGTCGATGATGGTGTCGAGGGCGCCCACTTCATGGAAGTGAATTTCATCGATGGGCTTCCCGTGCACTTTTGCCTCGGCCCGGGCCAGTCTTCTGAAGACCGCCAGAGACCGCTCGGCCACGGCTGTCTCGAGCCCGCTTCGTTCAAGGAGATCAGTGATCGTGGTAAGATTTCTGAAACGCTGATTGGTTGTTGAGTGTACCTGGACCGATAGAGCAGAGATCGACTGGCGTGTTTCCCTGGAAATCTTTAACTGGTAGGGCTCGAGCTCCAATTTGGTCAGCTCGTTCTGCAGCGCCCGCTCGGAGAGGCCGCAGTCCAGCAGGGCGCCCAGCAGCATATCTCCGCTGATGCCTGAGAAACAGTCGAGATAGACGGTGTTGGCAGCCTGGGCCATGGCTAATTGCTCTGGGAGCCGAAAACGATGCCAAGTTCAAGTGGCAAACCGTTGAGAAAATCAGCAACGGCCATGCGCCGTTTCCCTTCCATCTTTATGTCTTTGATTAACAGACAGGTGCCGCCGGCCGCTATCAGCAGTCCTTCTCGGTCGGCGCGGAGCAGAGTGCCGGGCTGCCGGGTACTGCTCTGATGAACCACTTCGGGGCTGAAAAACTGAAATTTCCTGCCCTTGAGAAAAGAAAACGCCGTCGGCCATGGATCGAGTCCCCGGATCAGGCAATGGATTTCCTGGGCCGGCCTGGACCAGTCGATGAGGCCGTCATCTTTTCTCAGCATCGGGGCGCTGGTAGCCTCGCTGCCATCCTGGTTTATCATTGCCATGCCCCCTTGGGCCAGCATATCCAGGGTATCCATCAAGGTCTGGCTGCCGAGCCTGGCAATTTTGGGAAAGAGGGTGCCGGACGTTTCATCTGGGTTGGGCTCAAGGGCCGCTTTCATCAGGATATCGCCGGTGTCCATTCCCTTGTCCATCTGCATGATGGTCACCCCGACCTCGGGGTCGCCTTTGATGATGGACCATTGGATCGGGGCAGCCCCGCGGTGTCGTGGCAGAAGTGAACCATGGACATTGATACAGCCGTGCCGGGGAAGTTCGATGATCGTCTCGGGCAGAATCCTGCCGTAGGCCGCTACGACAATTATATCCGGATCATAGCTCTTCAGGGTGGTTATAAATTCTGAAGATTTGATTCTCGTCGGCTGGTAGAGGTCGATCCCAAACTTCTGGGCGAGCAATTTGACGGGGGGAGGTACCAGTTTCCTGCCTCTGCCTTTTGGCCGGTCTGGCTGGCTCACTACGGCAATGATCTCGTCAGGTCCCTGGATGAGTGATTCCAGAGCGGGGACCGCAAAATCGGGTGTGCCCATGAAGATGATGCGAAATGGTTTCCGATCCATCAGCCGGTCTGCTCCAGGGCCAGCATCTTTTTGCGTTTTTTCTTGTAGAGATTGCGCTTCAGCGGGGAGAGGTGATCGATGAACAGCACGCCATTGAGGTGGTCTATCTCATGTTGGAGAACCACGGCGAACCGATCTTCGGCAACCAGTTGATTGCTGGTTCCGTCCTCGGCCTGGTAATCGACGGTAACCTTCTTGTAGCGCTGCACCTGAGCGGTGAGTTCCGGTACGCTCAGACAGCCTTCCTCATCCAATTGGGTGCCTTCGTGTTCGACGATTTCCGGGTTGACCAGGGCCAGGTGTTTTTTCTCTTCACCCGGTTCTGTGATATCGACGACAATGACCCTTAAAGACTGGGCCACCTGCGGCGCCGCCAGGCCAATGCCGGGGGCCTCCCACATGGTCTCGGCCATGTCCTCGGTAAGAATCTTGAGTTCATCGTCGAAAACATCTACTTTTTTGGCTTTGAGCCTGAGCAGCGGCTCTGGGTATTCGATTATTTTCCTGATTGCCATGTCTATGAAATATGATGATATTCTCTGTCAATGCTGCACTTTACCACAGGCCGTGCTTCTTGACCAATGCTCATTGGTGCGATCTTGCCCGTTCTTGCGTTGCCGCTGGGAACAGGCTACACTGCCGTTTCTAGTTACTATCTGAAATTAAATACAGCTACATTATGAACATCCTGTTGCCAATTGCAAGTTACCTTGTCGGCGCTATTCCCTTTGGTCTGCTGATCGGCAGACTGGTCGGCATCGACGTCCGCGCCTCGGGCAGCGGCAATATCGGGGCCACCAATGTTACCCGCCTGCTCGGAAAAAAATTCGGTATTATCACCCTCGTGCTGGATTGCCTGAAGGGGTTTCTGCCGATCTATCTGGCTTCGAAGCTGCTGCCGGAAGGACCAAACCGGGAAACATTGCTGCTGCTTTGCGGGATTCTCGCCGTGGTCGGCCATATGTTCCCTGTCTACCTGGGATTTAAAGGCGGCAAGGGGGTGGCCACCGGGCTGGGAGTGTTTCTGTTTCTCTCTCCCGTGGCAATTGCCATCAGTTTTGTCGTCTTCGTGGCCACGGTGGGGCTGTCCGGATTCGTCTCTGCGGGATCGCTGCTGGCCTCAGCTCTGTTCCCTCTCTGGCTCTGGGTTCTGGGAGAACCGGCTGGGGCGATTATAACTGGTGCAGCAATCGCGCTGCTGATCTGGATCAAGCATCATGAGAACATCGCCAGGCTGCTCAGGGGTGAGGAAAAGAGCTGGAGGTCACCTTGAAAAATTGTCTTTTTGCCCAAAATTCTTAGTTGTGCGGCAAAATTGAGTCCTCAGCGTATTGAATATACGCTTCCGGTTCAATTTTCCCGTACTCCTCGACTTTGAACAAAAACCCTAGTTTTTCAAGATAACCTCGAAGATAAAGTAGCGAGAGGGGACACAATTTGTATTGTGTCCCCAGTATGTTTTTGACACGCGAGCGCAATCAGTACAAGGAGGCCTATGCCGCTCTGCAGTGAGGCGACATCGAGACGGAGGAGAAAATGCGGGAAGGTTTGATCGAAAAGGTTGCCGAGGCTGCGGCTCCAAAAGAGCGACTCGACGGCAGCAGTTATCTCTCACTTTCGTTTGCGGATCAGCACCGCCTGGCCGACAGCCATGGCTCGGACCATAAAGCGGTTCAGCTCGCAGCGCTGCAGCAAGGAGTTGTCCCCGAGGTCTATGCCAGAAACCAGAAACGGCTCTCCAGCGAGGATCAGATTAAACTTTTACAGAGCCGTGTCGCTGTCATCGGACTTGGCGGCCTCGGCGGAACGGTCACCGAAATCCTGGCCCGGATAGGCATCGGCGGTCTGATCCTGGTGGATGGAGATCATTTCGATGATTCCAACCTGAACCGGCAGCTGCTGAGCAGCACCGAGGTGCTGGGGGAACAAAAGGCTGCGGTTGCAGCAAAACGGGTGAAAGCGGTCAATCCGGCGGTGGAAACCCAATCGGTGTCCTCCTTTCTCACTGCCGAGAATGCTCCGCGATTGCTGAGCGGAGCTGATATCGCCGTCGACTGCCTCGATTCGATAACGGATCGGTTCACCCTGGAGGCGGCCTGCAGAAAAATGGCAATAACCATGGTGTCGGCCGCCATCGGCGGTACCTCCGGCCAGCTCACGGTTATCTATCCGGGGGATCAGGGGCTGTCCAGGATTTACGGCCCGCCAGAAAAGGCATCTCACAGGGGGGTGGAAAAAACCTTGGGAACACTGCCTTTTGCCGCCATTACCCTGGCGGCCATGGAGTGCGCCGAGGTGGTTGCCATGGCAGTGGGTGATCCGTCGGGACTCAGAAACAGGCTGTTGATCACTGATTTAATGGATCACAGCTTGGATATCGTCGAACTTGATTGAAGGAGGGGGACGGAAGAAAGAGGGGACACAATCGAATTGTGTCCCCGCAAATTCCGCGTCCTTGCAAGGCTTTCCCAAAGGTCTCTATAGGCTCTGGTCAGCGAGTGTTTCGCACACCATCTGAACAAGAGCCCAGATTCCGTCTCCGGGCAGCAATACATCGACCGACTGGTCAAACATCACGGTCAGGGCCGGTTCAAGCTCATCATCGCCGCACCAGAGAATGAGTTTGAGGGGGATGGCTGGAAAGACCCAGAGCCTGACGGCCGCATCCCCGACATCACCAGTTTCAACACCACCGTAAGCTTTTGCTGCTATAATGAACTCATCGGCAGCGTGGCCAAATCTGTTTAGTACCGGTTCAATACGCAATAGGTGGGGCCCCCGAAAAAACTCGCTGCAGGACAGGTCTTTTTCACTGACCCAGCGTCCGCTCAGGGGAACGGACCTGCTGTTGACCAGATAGACGACGGCAACAAAAGCAACCAGCAGAGGTGCCGGTTGCCAATGGCCCTGGTAATCTACCTCAACGAGTCTGCGGTCAACGTCAATCCGCAGACGCCGGGCGAGCATCTCAAGCTGAAACGAGCCGTCTTCCAGAAGTGTGGCGCCCGAGCATCGAACTATATCGTCAGTTCCCCTGTCACTTAGTACCTGCCAATGCTGATCCGGTATTACTAACGTCTCTTCGTTTTGGTTGGTATCCTCCAACAGAACCCTCCTTCGTTTTTGCATATTCAGATAGCCCTCGCTGAACGGAAAGCCTGAGATACCGTTCCCGGAAAAATTCTCGCAGGGGAATTGATCGCAGTCCCTCAAACAATAGTCAATACGATTCAACTGGGCGCAGGCAAGAATCGGACAGGGAGCCCCCAGTAGACGCCGCTGGGCCTCAATCTTCAGCCGTGCCTGTTCACTTGCCCCGCTGCCGCAGCTGGAGCAAAGACCCCTGTGGTTCAGACGGCAGGCATCACAGTTTATTCCGCAGGCTCCGGTGGGCATCAGGTATCTCGCGGCTTCCGGTGAGGTAATTCTTTAATTAGCGCTTTTTTTATCACTAGCCAATCTGGCTTCTCTTTTGCAACTCAAGCAATTGAGTATTGTCCAGATGACAATATTTTGACCAGTCACCCCGGTTTACGGGCGAAAAACACGAATTGTCTTCGGGATGATAATCGAAAACATGGATAATGTGTCAAAATTTTAACTGTAAGCCCCGCGGTCTTGAAAAGGAAAAAGCATGTCTGATCAATTTAGAGAGATTTTTGGCCCCTATAAGGAAATGTCTGTTCGTTATGATCGAAATCAGGAAGCGCTCTGGTGTTATTTCAAGCCGCAGCTGCGCCCCTGTTTTTCTCCTCTGATGCTGCAGGAATCCAAACAGATTCAGCAAGCCGTTATAAGACATTTCGAATCCGGAAAAGGGCAGGACGAGTTTCCCATCAGGTATATGATTCTGGCCTCCCAGACTCCGGGAGTATTCAATCTCGGTGGTGACCTGGAGCTTTTCATACACTTAATAAAGAATTGCAATCGACAGCAATTGCTCGAATATGCTACCTATTGCATCGATATATGTTACACGAACATGGTAAATCTTAACCTGCCGCTGACAACCATCTCTTATGTTGAAGGTTCGGCTCTGGGGGGTGGCTTTGAATCGGCCATGTCGAGCAATTATCTTATTGCTGAAAAGCATAGCCAGATGGGATTACCGGAAATCCGTTTCAATCTCTTCCCGGGAATGGGAGCGTATAGTTTTCTTGGCAGAAAGGTGGGAATGGTAAAAGCCGAGGAGATGATCACCACAGGAAAGATCTATAGCGGTCCGGAGCTTCATAAAATGGGAATAGTTGATATTCTGGCCGAGTCCGGGCAAGGGTATGAAGCGGTCGATTGTTTTATACGCAAACACCGGCGCGCCTCCAACGGACTGCAGTCTGTTCATAGGGTAAGACAGCTCTTTAACCCCGTAACCTACCAGGAACTGATGGAGATAACCAAAGTTTGGGTGGACGCGGCGCTGCAGTTGAAAGAAAAAGACTTGAAGACCATGGCCCGATTCGTTCTGGCCCAGAATCGCGGGCAAATGACAGTGGAGCACAAGCCGAAGAAGGTTCACCTGGTCAGGACCAAACAGGATCGCCGCATCAATCCTATCGGCAACAGTTTCCCGTTGACTGACAGCAGTGGGAATCACATTCTTTATGAGCGAAGAACCAACTACGATCGCCGGGCGATCGACATAATGGGGATCAGCAATTAGTAGTCGGCTGCGCTGGCAGCCGACTCAATATTTTCCTGCCCATCCTTCCCGAACGTTTCCGTCTGCGGACATCAGTAGCTGAAGTCGGCTATCCTTTTTTCTTAACATACTGGAAGAATGTTTTATTTTTCTTTGTCATTCTGATAGGATGGTTGTTAACTAAAGGGATTGGCTGGACTCGTGTTCCTCCAATCAGAGGTGTATAGATTTATTATCGGGAAATACCAAGTTATACAGCAGATGGCGAGCTCCAATTCTCAGCACAATCGTTCTCATAATAATTTTACCAATAAGATACTTGCCGATAAGATAGATACGCTCTATTCGAGCAATCTTCTCAGTACGGTAGCACATCTTTTTTGTGGCTTTGTCTATGTCTGTTTCCAGTTTACCTATCATCATACGTACTCGCTCGTCATCTGGTACGGAGTTCTAGTACTTGTCTTTCTGTTCCGCCATATACTGGTCAAGATGTATTTCGAAAAGGGCGTCGGCTTCAAAGAGAGGCCGCTGTGGTTGATACGTTTTCGGATTGCAAGTCTGGCGGTCGGTCTGGTATTTGGCTCCACTATTGTCTTCTTTCATCCGTATGACAGCGTGCCCAACCAGATGTTTACGGTTCTCTTGCTTGCCGGTCTGGCAGCCGGCGCCCTTACGGTGCTGGTGGCAGATTATGTCTGCTATACAGGGTATGCGGTCTGTCTGCTTGCTCCGGTCGTGATCTATGCCTTCTTTGCTCCTGAAACGATTAATATTTTCGTCGCTTTCCTGGTTCTTGTCTATCTCTTTACCTTGGCCCGGGCCAGCAAGCGGCTCAATGAGGTCCTGGTTTCTTCACTACAGCTCAGATACGAGAACCTCTCCCTGGTCGAAGATCTCGAGGAAGAAAAAAACCAGCTCAATAACCGGCTGGGCAGGATATTAAATGACAGCTCCAACGAACTTTATATCGTCGACACCGATACCCTGACCTGTCTGCAGTTCAACAAGGGAGCCTTGGATAATCTGGGCTACAACGAGAAGGAACTGTCCAGGATGGCTCTGGACGACATCATTGTCGATCTGAGCAGAGATGAAATTCTCTCTCTTGTCACTCCTCTCAAGCAAGGTTCGAGAGATTCATTGACCTATAAAACGTTGCAGAAACGAAGAGATGGAACCACCTATCCGGTGGAACTCAGAATTCAGTTTTCGGCTCAGGAGGACCCACCGGTGTATGTGGTGACAGCCCTCGATATCACCGAGCGGGATGAAGCCGAGAAAAAACTCATTCACCAGGCCAATTTCGACCAGCTTACCAACCTGCCCAACCGGTATTACATGCTCAGTTATATCAGGAGCGCGTTTGCCAGGGCTAAACGGCAAAATTCCAAGGTCGCGCTGCTTTACCTCGACCTGAACAATTTCAAAGACATCAACGATACTCTCGGGCACGGGACTGGCGACGAACTGCTGAAGTTGGTGGCCCATAGAATCCTGCTTCTGCTTCGTGAGACGGATACGGCGGCCAGAATGGGAGGGGATGAATTTCTGGTTCTGCTGGAGGGTCTGGATCGTCAAGAGCAGGCGGAAGTGGTGGTTCATAAAATTATCAGCTCCTTCACCGAACCGTTCTTCGTCAATTCAAACGAGATTTACACTTCTGCAAGTATCGGCATCAGCACCTATCCCGATGACGGCAATTCGGTGGAACTGCTCCTGCAATATGCCGATACGGCAATGTATTATGCCAAAAAGGACAGCAATACCCACTACCGCTTCTTCTCGCATGAGCTGCGTGCCTACATTGACGAGCAGCTTGCCATCGAGAATCGATTGAGACACGCCATTAAAAACGATGAGTTGTTTGTCTACTATCAGCCCAAAATCGATACCAAAACCGAAAGAGTTGTCGGTGCCGAAGCGCTGGTTCGCTGGCAGAATTCTGACCTGGGCATGGTGCCGCCCTCCATCTTTATTCCCGTTGCCGAAAAATACGGACTCATCGAGGAAATCGGCTCCTGGGTCATCGAAAACGCCTGTAAGGAAGCTGTCATTTGGAAAGAACATTCAGACTGTAATCTCCAGGTGGCGGTGAATATCTCACCCAGACAGTTCAGATCCAGCAATTTCTTAAGTATCGTCGACCGTGCCCTTGAACTGAGCGGCCTCGAAGAAAGCATGCTGGAAATTGAGATCACCGAGAACCTTCTGATGCAGGATGCTCAGGAACCACTGGAGATCCTCAATCAACTGATTGATAGAAAAATAACCCTGTCGCTGGATGACTTCGGTACGGGATATTCTTCGTTGAGCTACCTGAAACAGTTTCCGCTGCAGGTTTTGAAAATAGATCGCAGTTTCATCAACGATATGATGGAAAATCAGTACAATATGTCTCTGGTTGATGCGATCATCGCCATGGCCCAGATTCTCGATTTACGGCTGGTCGCTGAGGGAGTGGAAACCAGAGAGCAGTTCGATTTCCTGAAGAGTAGAAAAGTAGAGGTCGTGCAGGGATATCTGTTCAGTCCGGCCATTCCTGCTGAGAAATTCAGGGAATACATCCAGAGCTCTCAGCAGCGCTAACTTCGTTCTGCCGCCCTGGGATTCACCAGGATTATTGGTTTGTGAGTGGAGGGTGTAGGGTACTCAGGAGCGCTTGGTGAACCGGTCGGTGACCACCACCTCGCCCTTGGGGGGTTCCTGAAGCCCTCGTTTGGCGTCAGGATCTTCGGTAAATTCCTCAATTAAAGATACCGACTGAAACGGCAGCATCAGTTGCCGGACCTCTGAAAAATTCCTTCTTAACTCATCGTCAGCAGGATTGATGAGGACACTGTTTTTTTCCGGCAGAACGAGGTCCTTGATGGATACAAAATAGGGATGCGTCATGTCGAGGCTGTGAGCCTTGAGTTCGTATTGTTTCTCTTTCCAGGTAAAGTGGACGCGAAAAATGTTCATTGTCGATTTCAGCCGTTAGGCTATATTGTCGATCGTGTTACTATGCATAAATTAGCGGTTTGATCTGCCAGGATATTACTATTCACCACCCCGGTTACCTTGTCAACCGGCGTTATTTGATCCTGGGCAAATGGCATCAGTTGAAGAGAGACACAGGTAGAGATTCTATCTGGGGAAACTCATCAGGAGAAGCGTCTGGCCAGGGAGGTTTCAATGGATATTGTTCGGGAAGTTTTCGGTACCTGGAAAAAATCAACCATTCACCGTTACACCATCTCCAATGATTCGGGGATGACGGTAGCTATACTGAATTTTGGGGCGCTCATCTCCTCCCTGAAGGTGCCGGATCGCCGGGGTGAACCGGCAGATGTCGTCCTCGGCTATGATACGCTGCAGGAGTATATCGAAGATGGGGTCTATATAGGCAGTCTTGTCGGGCGCTATGCAAACCGGATAAACGGTGGTCTGTTTTACCTGGAAGAGACACCTTATCAACTGACCTGCAACAGGCCGGGGCTTCATCTGCACGGCGGCAAGGAGGGGTTCAATAAGAAGATATGGGAGGCGGAAACTATCCAGGAGGAGCGGGGACTTGGGCTGAAGCTCTCACTGATCAGCCCCGACGGCGATGAAGGATATCCCGGAAACCTGCAGGTCGGGGTCAGCTATATGCTTACTGATGACAACGAACTGATTATCGACTATGAGGCTGAGACTGATAGAACGACCGTGGTCAATTTGACTCAGCACAGCTACTTCAATCTCGCCGGTCAAGGTGATATCAGCGGCCATTATATCGAGATCAGCGGTTCTGAATATACACCGGTCGGACCCGATCTGATTCCAACCGGCGAGCTGGCAGCGGTAGAAGGCAGTCCGTTTGACTTCAGAACGAAGAGGCGTATTGGTCTGGCCATGGCCGAGGGGGATGCTCAGAAAACAGCGGGTGAGGGGTTCGACCACAACTACGTGCTGGACACCCACGGCGATATCGATAGAGTTGCCGCCTCGCTTTACCACCCGGAATCCGGCAGAACCATGGAGGTCTCCACCACCAAGCCGGGAATGCAGTTCTATACAGGTAACTTCCTGACTGAGCGGCTGACGGGACGTGGGGGGGTACCTTTTTTTAAGCATGCGGCCCTCTGTCTTGAGACCCAGTATTATCCGGACAGTCCAAACCAGCCGATGTTTCCCTCGCCAGTGCTTGTGCCGGGTGACCTTTACCACCATACGACGACGTACCGGTTCGGCCTGCAGAAGTAACAGGCCAATGATCAGGAACCACCACTTGCCACATTCGCGAGAGTGAATATCGTCTGGTTGCGATGAAAATTACACTAAAATCACCTGTTCCGGCCACGTATCTGCTGATCATTCTGGCCTGGGGTCCGCTATTATTATATTTTTCCGGCTGTGTCGCCGTTCCTGACCAAGCGGTTGTGGCGAGCGGCAGCATGAACAGGGAAATGCATCGTCAGCCAGCGTCCTGCGGTTCTGCCCTGGAACCTGAAGTCTCAAGGCTGGGCACCGGGGGGCTCGATCCTGCGGCGTTCACCGTATTGAGCTGGAATTCACACCGCAGCGGCCACCGGGAGTGGAACAACGATCTGGTTTCCCTTGGCAGCAGGGCGGACATCATACTTCTCCAGGAAGCAGCACTTGATCCGGTCCTCGACACCCAGCTCGATATGACTGCAAATCAGTGGCTGATGGCAACGGCGTTTAATCTCGACGATCGGGAAATCGGCGTCATGTCCGCCGCTCGTGTGGCTGCCCAGGCCTATTGCGTGACCCGGGAGCCGGAACCGCTGTTCAAGATTCCCAAGATCGGGCTGGCTGCCTCCTACCCGCTGGCCGGGCTGGAAACATCGCTGTTGGTGGTCAATATCCATATCGTCAACTACACCATCAACGTTGACGCCGTTCAGCGTCAGATCGGAGCCTTGGAGCATATTGTCAGAACCCATCAAGGACCGGTGATCGTGGCCGGTGATTTCAACACCTGGAACAATGAGCGCGAAGCTCTGGTCCAGCAGAAAATGACCGATCTGGGGATGATTCCGGTAGCATTTGATCCCGATCACCGGGTGAGCTTTTTTAATCACAAGGTTGACGGTATCTACTACCGGGGATTGGAGGTGCTGAAATCCCAGTCCCATCAGGTCGAGAGTTCCGATCATAATCCACTCGAAGTCCACTTCAGGCTGAGCGAAGGATCGGCAGGATGATCAAGAGATTCGTCATGGCGCTGCTGCTGACGGGCCTTTGTGTTGTTCCTGCGGCCGGTTCCGAGCCGGACTGGCAGAATGAAGTGGCCTACCTTCTCAGCTATGTTGAGCAATCCGGCTGCAGCTTTACCCGCAACGACAAAGTTTATGATTCTGCCCAGGCACGTGAGCATATCAGCAAGAAGTATGATTACGTAAAGAAGAGGATAACTACGGCAGAGCAGTTTATCACTTACGCGGCGAGTAAAAGTTCAATTACTGGAAAGCCTTACCAGGTTACCTGCGGCGAGACAACCAGGCCAAGCAGTAAGTGGCTTGAAGAGGCGTTGGTTAACTATCGAAAGGCCCAGTGACCGGCTACGGCTCAATCTGGCTGCAACGGTTTCTTCTCCTCCACTCATTGATGTCTAATCGACAGCAATAGGGCGATGCGAACAAGTTCTGACCCAGACCAAGCCGGTATCGAATAATCGTGGGCAAGGTCCTGTCAGAGCAAAGAAATTGACAGGCCGGGCTACCAGTTGTTGCTGCTGAATTGGTCGAGACGTCTGGTTCGTTCATGGTTTTATGATGAGTATTTATTTGAAATAGTAATAAAAGTTGTTGACATCCCGCGATGTGGTCAATAAATAGTGTTGAAAATTCAGGATCTTGAATTAATTTCAGCAGTAATTGAGATCATTGCAGATTCTATCTGATCGTCAACTTGTTATCCAGCCTCTGCCCGAGACTTTATCCAGGGCGCTTATTCTCCTGTTTTCTTCTCTGCTGTGGGTGCTGCTCTTTTCGGTTGGCTGCCTTTTCGGCTCGGAGGCGCCGCTAAAAAAGGCGCCGCCAAAAGTGTTGCCCGCACCGGTGATAAGCGGCGCTGCCACACCGGCAAATATCATTCGGCCGGAACGTACTGCCGGGATACCAATCTTAAGCGAAGAACAGGGACAGACAGTCGATAAGAGATCTACCCAGGGAGATGATATTCCCTATCTGAGTTCAGAGAATCAAGCGCAACTGGACGCGCTGCAAAAGAAGGGAAGTGCGATAGTTCTCAGCGCCGCTGAGTGGATAGATTCCTTTTTCGACGATCCCAGGTATCTGGCCGAGGAAAACCGGACCCGGGCCAAGCTGAAAATCGGGGTCGGCTATTCCAAGCTGTATGATCTTGAAACCTATGGGGCGATAGATTTGCGGGTCAACCTGCCCAGGCTGGAAAAACGAGCCAACGTGTTTCTCCGTCTCAATGACGACAGTGATTTCGATGCCGATTCCAGCCCCATAGCGAACACCGAGGGTGGGAACAAAAACGATTCAGAAAAGTTAACGGCCGGTGTCCAGTATTTTCTGGCGATGGGCGAAAAATACAATTTCTCCACAGAGGTGGGGGCTTCGCTGGACTACTTG
Organism: uncultured delta proteobacterium; assembly: GCA_963759125.1. Taxonomy (GTDB): domain Bacteria; phylum Desulfobacterota; class Desulfobulbia; order Desulfobulbales; family Desulfocapsaceae; genus JABDQA01. Next base: position 147,753 of record CAVWXN010000005.1, on the reverse strand, counting down.
TTCGCCGGGCTTCGCTATCGCCATCTGCACTCCCTGTCAGACGATGGCTGGTCAGGAAGATTTACCAATCGATTGCGCTACTACACCGATGACGGCTGGGAGAACAAGGCCTCCTATGACATAGAGAAATTCTTCGGTGAGCGCTACCTGTCACGAACCATTTTTACCGCGCTATTGTCCGAGGCGGAAGAGGGGATACCTTTTTCAGCGGTTACCAGAATCTACCAGGTGTTCAATATCGACTCGGCTATTGCTTACGATATCGGTGGTTATTTTAATACTGAGCCGGAGATGGAACTCACCGATTTTCAGATCAAACTGCGCTATAGACAAAGATTTTTCAGGGACTGGCTGGTCCTGGAGGTGGCCCCGCTGATCACCTTCCCGAAAGAATACGACCACCAGTTCAATCCGGGGATTCTGACCAGGTTTGAAATAGATCTGGGCTATCTGCAGGACCAGGAAGCCTACGAATCTATCTTTAAATTCTGATGGCTACCTTGAAAATTTTTCCTCGGAATATCTCCTATCTACCTGCGGCAAAATTTCCCCGCACGCCTGATCTGGAACGAAATCTAATTTCAAGGTAGCCGACTCCTTGCCATCGATAACTCACCTCTGGCCTCTTATCCCGTGGGCAGGGTCAGGACCGGTGCCAGTCCCTCGCCTCCGCCTTCTGCGAGGCTCAGGAGGAAGAGCAGAAACGAAAACATACGCTTGGACCGGAAGTCGGTGTCCTCGATATAAAACCAGTGATCCCTGTATTTGACAGCCAGAAAGGAGTCCTTGGGTTTTTTAGGAGCGCTCTTCACGAAAACTCTTGAACGGATCTCTTCAAAGCTTGTCGCCTTGTCGATAGCCCCGGGGCTGGCCCTGTTCTCCTCGATATGGTGCGTCTGGAACCTGCACAAATTGCGACAGTTCGGCGATGATATCGATCATCGACCTGGTCAGCATGGCTATTTCACGATCATCTGAGGCGGAGGATCCGTAGACCAGGCGAAACTCGCTGGCTTGCGGGTCGAGACCGAGGAGTTCCACAATTTTTAAGCTGTTCTGCTTTACCTTGTCGCTCAGGTTCTGGCGGAAAAAGATAATTGTCTTTTCTCCCTGCCGTTCGACCAGACGGCTGCCCAATCCTCCACTGTGCTGCATTTCGGTTAGAATTTCCAGGAGCTGGTCGAAACCTTTGTCGGCTTCATGCGTACTCAGCCTTCTTTCACTGCTGTTATATAAATCGTTGATTGCAGTCAGACAGACGCGCAGCAGAAAGTCCGCGTTCCAGCCGGACTGGATCAGAAGAAACAAGGCATGCGGCGGGATCGGTGTGAGCAGGCTTTTGTAAAATTTTTCACCGATCAGAGGGCTGTAGGTGATGGTGGGCCGGTCTGAATATTTTCCCCTGGCGCCTAACTCAAGTCCGTCACCGATCAGGTCGCCGGATCGTAAACCGGCTACTGCTTCGAGTTCGCGCTCGAGGATGTACTGGTTAACCACCGATCCGACCTCGAGAAACATCGGGGTATCGCCGTAGCGAATTTTGATGATGTTGAGCAGCATCATCTCTTTCCACGATTCTGCTATGGCGGATGAATACTCAAAACGATCCCTCTCAATCGTCGAGGGGCCTATGCCTGTGCAGCCGGCGATCAGAATTGCGGCGAGGAGGCTGATGAGCCAGTTGATTTTCATCTGCTCTGGTATCCGTTGAGGTTTTGGGATATTTCGATCATTTGGCCATGATACACATAGTCTATCCACTTCTTTGGCTGACTGCGGACGAGGTCAAAATTTCAGTCGGGCTCCAGCCATTACCGAGTTAACGTCGTCAAAGTCGCCGCGCTCGGAATCAGCCATGTACATGCGGTAGATGGCGTAAAATTCTGTCCCCCAGTCGGTTACATCATGAACCGCGGCGACAGCCCAGGTGCTGCCCTGCTCATCGTTGACACTGATATTCTCTGACTCTCCGTAGTCTAGAGAAAATGCAGTGGTGGCTCCTTCATAGAAACGGGTTTTGTAACCCAGTTTCGCCCACCAGACGGTTGCATCGTCAAGCCCTTCTTCTTTCTTTTCCATCAGGCTGCCGGAAAATGTGGCGCTGATACCCAAAGGAAAAAGTATTGATGCTGAGCCTGTATAAAGCAGATCAGTCCCCAGCATGATATCACCGGGATTGGCGACCCCGAGGGCGGCAGCAACTCTGGTTCCCGAAAACTCCCGACTGTACCAAACCGATCCGTCAAAGGCGTCACCGGAGGAATAGGATCCGGCCAGCGAAAAGCCGCCAAATTCCGGCGTGTCATAACGAATTCGGTCGGTCCGGCTCAGACCGTCGAAACCGTTGTAAATTTCCTTAACCTCGAGCTCCGATAAGATGTCGGTAGAGCCGTCATACCAGAGCGTTCCACTGGCCATCCACAGGGTCTTGTCCTGCATGGCCACCACGGTGCCGGACAGATCTATTTCTGCGGTACTGTTGGAGGCGGAGTCTCCTTTGCCCAGCGAGAATTTACCGTAGGAGTCCCTGGTAAAGGAAATTTCAGCCCAGCGCAGCCTGAAAAAATCCTCGGAGGCGCTTTCGGTGTACCAATTGTTCACATCGGTGGAGGCGTTGCCGGAAATCCCGAACTCGAAGCGACCGCCGACCTGCCATCCGCTGGTGGTGTCGACCCGGGCCCTGAGGCCAAGTCTTGACTGGGAGTGAGTATTGTCAACCACATAGAGTTTCGAGGAGTCGCCGTTGTTGACATAGAGCGCTGCCGGATTCAACTGTCCGTAGAGGCTGACGTTGACATTTGAATAGCTGGAGTAAGCCACCTTGTCCAGGTCTGCAGTATCCTCTTTGTCAGCCTTGACCGCAATGGCTTCGGTATTGCCGCCAAGCTGCTCCTTCAGTGCAGCGATCTCCGCAGCCTGCTGATCAATCTGGGCCTGCTGCTGTTCGATCATCCGCTTGAGTTCGTGCAGCATGTCACTGTCCAGTTTGGCGTCGCCGCCGGCGCAGGCCTGAACCGAGCAAAAAATGATCAGGGCGGTAAATGCACCCGCTTTCAGATACTTGATTGTACCCGGCATTTGTTCTCTCCTCGTCTGCGGATCTCTAAATAATGGTTACAATGGCTCGATATCAGTAACGTAATAACTGGGGCAGGGGACGCCTGTCAAGTTTTTCCAGTAGACATCAGGTGCAACCCGTTTACTCACCATACTTTTGGGTGGTATGAGTTAAGATGCTGTTTTCAGTTGCATTGTTAAGGTGATTTTTCTACCTTATGAAGGATTGGTCTACCATTCAACTCACAATGTTCAGTTCACCTTCAAATACAGCTTCGATCAACGCTTTTCCATTTCTTTTTAGGTGTTGATGCTTACATTTTCAGGGTGAATAACAACGATGTTTACAAGGGGGATAGCATGTTCTCTACCGTTAAAAAATTGGTTTATCTGGTTGTTTTGCTTCTGCTTGCCAGTTCTCTGAACACGGTGCAGGCCATGCAGTCCGGCGAAGAAATTACAAGGGCTCTGCAGGATGCCCATAACAAATATAAAGATTTGCATGAAGGGGCCAACGCCGATTACATCCCGGCCCTGGCCGAGGTCGATCCTGACCTCTTCGGAATTGCCCTGATTACTGTGGATGGAGACGTCTACACAGTTGGTGACGTGACTACCGAGGTTTCGATTCAGTCAATTTCCAAGGTGTTCACCATGGCCCGCGTCATCCAGGATTCAGGCCCGGATGTTATTGCTGCGAACATGGGCGTGGATGCGACCGGTCAGGTTTTCAACTCGATCGTAGCCGTCGAGCAATACCAGGGCAGTGAGATGAACGCCATGGTGAATCCCGGTGCCATTACGGCAACCAGCATGGTGCAGGGTGAAAACGGTGAGGCCCAGTGGGCGAACATCATAAACACCTACAGTGATTTTGCCGGTAGAGATCTTGCCGTGCTCGAGGACATCTATGAATCCGAAGCGGCCACCAATCAGCGCAACCAGGCGATCGGCATGTTGATGTACGCCTATGGGCATATCAAGGAAAACCCTCTGGAGGCAACCGACATCTATACCAGGCAATGCTCGGTGGGGGTCAATGCCAAAGACCTCGCAAATATGGCGGCAACACTGGCCAACGGCGGGGTAAATCCGGTGACTGAAAAACCGGTGATCGAGGCAGAGCATATTCCGGAAATTCTCGCGGTGATGGCCACTGCCGGGCTCTACGATGATTCCGGTAAATGGCTCTACAAGACTGGTCTGCCCGCCAAGAGCGGAGTGGGAGGGGGAATCCTGGCAGTTTCTCCCGGTAAATTCGGCATCGCGGTGATATCACCACCGCTGGATGCAGCAGGAAACAGTGTGCGGGCTCAGAAGGCGATAGCAGACATCTCCAATGTCCTTGGGGGCAACCCCTATTCCCCTAGTCCCAAGTAATCAGCAGTGGGGTGCTGCTGGGTCCTGTCCTCGCAGCATCGGCGGACAACTGCAGCCGACAATCATGCCTCTGTGGTTGCCTGGCTGCGCTTTGAGCTTATTCTTCATATTACCGGCTCCACAGTACATTAACTCAGGGATATGCAATGAAACTGGTTCTCAAGATTTTTGGTTATACGTTCATCGGGCTCGTCGGACTAATTGTCCTGGCTTTCATCGCCTTGCAGGTCATCAGTGATGACCAGTATAAGAAATGGCTTACCGGGGCGGCTGAGTCGGCTACCGGCCGTGCGCTTGAGATCGATGGGATCTTCGATGTCCAGATAGGTTCGAAGCTTGGCCTGACGGCACATGATGTAAGTTTCGCCAATGCCGAATGGGGATCGAGACCAGAGATGATCACCGCCGACCGTTTACTGGTGCAGCTTAAACTCCTGCCGCTTCTAAAGGGGATGCTTGATGTTACCTTGGAGCTCGAGGCACCGGACATATTGATGGAGACTAACTCAGAGGGGACCGGCAACTGGGTGTTTGGCACTGGCGAGCAGAAGTCCGAAACCCAGGAAGCTGATGAGGTTCCCGATAAGAAAGCTGCTGGGGGATCTTTCAAACTGCCGCTGAAACCCTACGTCCGCAACTTTCAAGTGAGTGACCTTGTCTTTGTCTTTAATGATGGCGCCAAAGAAAAGCAGTTGGAAGCTGCGGTGGAGACGCTCCGACTATTTGTTGACGGGGAGCAAATTCCCCTGACTCTCAGGGCGACCTATCAGGGTGCTCCGATCGAACTCGATGGCTCTCTGGGTAACATAGAGCAGTGGTACGCCAACGAAGCGACTCCAGTTTCTCTGCAGGGCCGGTTAAATGAAGCCGATCTCAGTCTCAAAGGTAGCGCCGGTCCCCTGCTGCCCAGGCCCAATGCTCAACTTGATATTGTTTTGACGGCGGCCGATATCTCGACTCTTGGACCGTTCGCCGGAATGGTGTTGCCTGAACTGCAGGGCCTCAATGCATCACTGACATTTCTGGCTGCTGACGGACGCATGGGCACGGAAAATATCAAACTTGCTCTGAATGATCCGCGCCTGCAGATAGCGGCCGAGGGTCTGGTGGAAAATTTGGCACAGCTTTCCGGAATTGATGTGCAGGCCGAGATCAACACTGGGCAGGCTGCCGAGCTGATGAAAGGCTTGGATCTCGACATGCAATACACCCTTCCCCAGACGGTGCAATTGCAAGCAGGGGTGAATGGCAGTCTGGAACAACTCTCGGTCCGTGACCTTGAATTACTGGTCAAAGATTCGGGGCTTGATATCAGTCTGACCGGGTCGCTGGAAAACGTGCTTGGAGCAGGAGGCGGCAACGCGGATCTGTCCGTGAATCTGGAGTCGAGTTCGATCATTGGCGGATATATCGGGCAGGAACTTCCCTCCTTCGGTCCTTTCAAGGCCGTGGCCAAACTCTCTTCGGGCGATAAGAATCTGCAGCTTGAATCTCTGCAGATTGATCTGCAGGATCCCGCTCTGACTGCAACAATTGCTGGTTCGGCTCAGCAGATTGGTCGATCTGCTGATGATAAATTTGAAATCAGCGGCATAGAAATAAACGCCGAAGCGGCCACGGGACAACTCGGGGAAATTCTGGCCCGAGCAGGTGTAGAGGTGCCCGCTGAAGTGCCGTCAACAGTTGAGCTTAAAGTCGGTTCAGCCGGCAGTCTCGACAAACTGGCAATTACCGATCTGTTGGCCACGGTCAGGGATTCGGGGCTCGATGTAAATCTCAGCGGTACAGTAGACAACGTTATGCGATTTGTCGGGTATCGCCGCCCAATTGACCGCCATAATCGATGACACGGCTTCCCTTTCCAGGTTCGCCGGGGTGGAAGTGCCGGCCCTGGGGTCGCTGAATCTCAACTCGAATCTTTCCTCGGCTGATGACTTTTACCGATTGGATGATCTCGAATTGCTGCTGGACGGCGACCTTATCCAGGCAAAGGTGACAGCAGCGATCGCCGACCTGATGGCTCTGACCAAGGTTGCGGAAAGCACCGAAGCTTACGCTCAGGCCGGTGTCGATGTCTCCATCGACATGGAGACGGGGGCGCTTGCTGAAATCGGAAAACTGGCAGGAGTGGACACGATCCCTGATTTGGGAACCTTGAACATCCAGGGCAAGCTGGCTTCTTCGGAAAAATCTCTGGCCCTGGAACATCTCGATCTGGCCCTTACAGGAGCCGAGGTGGAGGCGAATGTAAAGGCCGCAGTGGCTGATCTTATGGTCCTTACAGGTGTTGCCCAGGATCGGAAGAGTTTGGGATATGCTGGTATAGACATAACGCTCGATGCCAGCACCTCTTCGGTTTCGAATTTAGTTAACAAGGTGAGCCCTGGAACCAATCTTCCCGAGTTGGGCTCATTAGAGCTAGATGGGCATATCGGCTCGACCGAGGCCTCACTCAAGATCGACACGCTCAAGGCCTCTCTGTCCCGGGACGGCATAGAAACGAAAGCAGATGTGGTGATCGAGGATCTCCTGAAGATCTCAGGCATCAAAGCGGTTATCGATGGTAATGTGGACTCGCTGTCCACCTTGTCAGAGCTGGCCAACAAGGAGTTGCCGCAGACCGGTCCCTGGGTTGTAAAGATCAAGGCCGATACAGAAAGCCCGGGAAGCCCTGTAAACATAGCTGCCCAGCTTGATGGTGAAGGAATAAATACCGTAGTTGTGGCGCTGCTCCCCGATCTCATGGCACCGCAGACCTTTGAGACGCAGCTCACCGTCGATGTGGAGTCGCTGACCAGGGTCGGAGCTCTTCTCGGTAAGAAGATTCCCGCAGACAAATCGATGAAGATCTCCGGCAAAGCCTGGGGTAAACCTGGAGAATATCATCTTGAAGAGTTTACGGTGCGGGAAGAAGAAAGTGAGATCCTGGCAAACCTGGCCTACACCATTGCGCCGGCTGCTGATACGGAGCGCAATAGCCTGATCGGAGATCTGACCATAAACAATTTTGATTTTACGGAGTATCTCGCCGCCCAAAAAGAGACCGTTAAATCGGAGACTGAGCAGGCTTCCGATGCTGAGACGGAGGCTGTTGAGAATCAAGAGATGGAATAGATGTGCCGAGCAGTCTACAGAGGAGCAGCAGGCTGAGCAAACCCCGTCCACAGGCAAACGGATTTTTTCCGATGAACCCCTGGCTGTTGGGGTACTGCGCGATTACGATGTCGATCTGAAAATCGATCTCACTAATACGAGGATCCAAAATGGCATCGACATGAATGGTAAAATTGCAATCAGCCTCGATGACGGCCTTCTGCGGGTGGATCCGTTTGCTCTCGATCAGACCAACGGAGGGTCGGGCAATGGCTATATCAAGCTCGATGCCAGAAACCAGGAGGCCGTGCTTGACGCGGCTCTGGACTTTGATAATTTTGTCTCACCGCGTTTTGGTGGTCTATTTGATCTCGATCTTGATCTTGACGGCAAAGGGGAATCATTGGCTGCTCTCATGGGAAGTCTCAACGGTCATTTCGCCGCCGCTTTGAAAGAGGTGGAATTGGATAAAACACTCATGAGCCAGTTCGGGGCCGGGCTGCTTTCCAATCTGAATCCGCTGGACAGCGACAAGACAACGCTTGAGTGTGCCGTAATCCGCTTCGAGATCGAAGACGGTATTGCCGACTTCCATAAGAAGATTGCTGCCCAGACCACCGAAGTAACCTGGATGGGAGGAGGGGAAATCAACCTGAAGACCGAGGAGTTGGATGTGGGTATTGCGCCCAAACCGCGGGGGGCCATAAGCGGGCTCACCAACATAGGTCTCGCCTCACTGGTCCATGTCGGGGGTACCCTGGCCGAGCCCAAAATCGGTCTTGATGTTGCCGATGTGGCGAAAAAATACGGCGAATACACCGCCTTTGTGGCAACCGGCGGACTGTCATTTCTGGCCCAGAAACTGGTGGATACGGTACAGGCCAATGTCGATCAATGTGAGCGGATACTGGGCGACCTGGATTCAGCTGAGGATGAAGAGTCGAAGACCGATGCTGAAAAATAAATGGTGGTTCCTCGTCTCTCTCGTCTTTCTGATCAGTTTCTGCGCCCAGAAACTGCCCGATCATAAACCGGGCTATGGGCTTGATTGCCGTGCCCTTTGAGGTGCCCAACCCGACTCCTCTTCTTTTTCCTCCCTGGGGGCGTTGCTCAGATTAAATTCACCATCCTCTCCGGAGAAGAGGCCGGGACCTGGTTTTAATTCGTTCTCCGGGACGTAGGTATAGGGCTCTCCGCCGCAACCGCCAGTCAATAGCAATAGAGACAACAAGATTCCAATTGTTGTACGTCTTCCTACTCTCATCTCTTTTCCGCTTTACACACGATGGTGACTTGAGCATCAATCCATTGTGACTGATCTCCTGTTCTAGATCTGCCCGCAGCATATCTTTCAGCTTCAAGTCAGTAACCCGGCACCTGTCGGCACTCTACCTGACTAGGAAAAGGATAGCCAAGCTATTGTGGCTGAAATTCGTTTAAATCTGCGAGACAATGTAGTACTCTTTGTGTTTTATTGCAGGGTTAAGATATTGAAGAAAGAAATTCAACGGAGGGATCTGTTTTGGTCAAGTTTACGCAAATCGTCAGGGCTTTCATAAACGGAATTGCCAGGAGCAAGCTGTCGTTGATCGGGGCGACCATGACCACGGCATCATTTCCAATTCTCCTGGTGGGAATTCTCCTCGAACTCTTCGGGTTCATCCACAACCAGTATTTCGGTTTCGTGCTCTACATGTTTGTCGCCCCGGCCTTCATCATCGGGCTGGTTTTGACTTTTCTCGGGCTCTTCTTCTTCAAGGGCAAGGAAGATGTGGGCGTATTCACCCATGAATATCTGAGCGACAAATTGTCCGTACCGGAAAATTTCATCAAGGTCAGGAAACTCATATTTCTGGCCACCAGTCTGACCTTTATTAATGTCTTTGTGATCGTCCTGCTTGCCTACACCGGCTATCACTACACCGAATCCAATGAGTTCTGCGGCCAGCTCTGCCACTCGGTGATGGAGCCAGAGTATGCGACCTATTCGAATTCGCCCCACAGCCGGGTGAAGTGTGTCGAGTGCCATATCGGTTCGGGAGCGCAATGGTTCGTCAAAGCTAAGCTGTCGGGGACCAGGCAGTTGGTTGCGGTCGTCGCCAAGTCCTATGCCACTCCGATCGAAACTCCGGTGCACGGTCTGCGTCCGGCCCGTGATACCTGTGAGGAGTGCCATCGTCCCGAGCTGTTTCACGGTGACAAGCTCTATATCAAGGACAAGTTTCTCTCCGACGAGAATAACACCCATGTTCAGACCGTCATGCTGCTGAAGGTGGGCTCGGGAGGTTATCTGGGCTCGGAGGCCCACGGCATTCACTGGCATGTCGCCGAGGAAAACAGGATCACCTATACCCACAGCGACTGGGAGCGGGAAGAAATCAGCCAGGTGACGCTCACCAAGCCGGACGGCACCAAGGTTGTCTTTGACAAGCACGACGGTGCTGTTCCGCCTGAACAGCAGACCTATGCCAGGGAAATGGATTGCGTCGACTGTCACAACCGCCCCACCCATATTTACAAGACGCCAGAAGATGCAATCGACGAAAAGCTCCTGCTGGGAGCCATTCCAACCGAACTTCCCTATATCAGAAAAATCGGCTACGAGCTGATCACCAGAGAATACGGCAGCCACGAAGAGGCCAAGGACAAGATAGCAACCGAATTGCGGGCCTGGTATCGGCTCAAGTACCCCAATGTCGTCAATAACAATATGCCGATGCTCGATAAGGCGGTTTCAGGGGTGCAGGCAGCCTATTTGGAAAACGTCTGGCCGAAGATGAAGATCGGCTGGAACACCTACCGGAGTCTGCGTGGACATCAGGGCAACTCGGGTTGTTTCCGCTGCCATGACGATGAACACGAAACCAGCGCCGGCGAAACCATCTCGATGGATTGCGAGGCCTGTCATATCATTCTCGCTGAGGATGAGGCCAACCCCAAGATCCTGGAGACCATGCAGGGGATTTAGCCTCCCCCAAGTCTCCTTGGCTGGCAGGCCGTCTCAACTCGTGAAATTTCCAGTTTAGCCGGATAGCCGGTGTCAACAGAGAAAGAGGGCCGACCGGATTGTATTCCGGCCGGCCCTTCTGTTTGGGTGCGGGTGTGATGCTGGGGTAACGATATCAGTCTTCCCAGTTGATCCAGGATTCGTCGTGGAGCTTGACATCGGGGTAGCCCAGATAACGCAGCATGAACATTGCCGCGGCTGCCCAGTTGCCGGTGTTACAGGAGACGACGATGGTCTGGTTGGGCCTGATGTTTCTCTCCCGCAGCACCCAGAGAAGCTCTTCGGCACTCTTTAGGTAGGAGTCGTCCATGTAGAGGCCAGGCAGGGGGAACTTCACGGAGCCGGGGATGCTACCCGGACGATCCGCGAGACCGTGTCCGGTCAGCCCGGTTGATTGCTGCAGAACCCTGACGTCGACAATCTTGACAACGGGATTGTCGAGATTCTCCTTCACATAATCGGTATCGACAATCAGATTCTTGCGGGACGCTATCTCGAAGGTCTTCTCTTCCCAATCCGGTTCTTCATCGGAGAGCTCAAGTTCCTCCAGCTCCCAGGCGATTATCCCGCCGTTGAGAATGGAAATATTCTCGGCTCCGGCATAATCGAGAAGCCCGAGCAGGAACCCGGCATCCATGCCCCGTTTGGCGTAGACGACGATATGATCGTCAACGGCGATGCCGTATTCCCCTAGTGTCTCGGCCAGCGTCTCATCCTCTTCGATGGTTAATGCACTATCGGCATAAGGATCGGTCCTCAAGCCTTCGGTGGCATTGGGGTCCAGATTGATGGCGCCGGGAATGTGGCCATGCTCGTATTCGCTTTCACTCCTTGCATCGAGGATCACCAGATTGTCGTCATCGAGGTGCTCATTGAGCCACTCAACAGTGACCACTCGGGAGGCATTGACCTTGGAGGTGTCGATACCGAGCGGCATCACTCGCGCCCGCTTGGGTGGAATCTGGTCATCGGCTACGGTGACGCCGATATTGGCCTTTATCTCGTAGTCGAGCAGGTCGCTTTCATCGAGGAAAAGGTCACGCTGACCGTGACAGTTGTTGCAGTTTGCATTCTGCCAGGTGCGGCGCTGGATATTGTGCGGTGAGGCCCGTTTCCAGGTCGAGGCGACGTCGAAACGTGGGAAACCGTCCTTGATGTAGTAATCGAACAGCTTGAGATCCACCGGCACATGTCTGAGGATCACATACTCATAGTTGTTGTTGGGAATGCGATCCGGATTGAAGCCGATCTTCATCCCTTCATACTCGTGGTTGTTAATGAAATAGGCAATGCCTTGCTCATCGGTGCCGGTATGGCAACTATAGCAGTTGACATAGCTCTGGGAGTGGCAGACCTGGCACTGAACCTTGTTATTGTGAATACGATGGTCGCGCACCGAGCCGTACTGCAGGTCCTGATGACAATCCTTGCAATTGGCCGCTTCCTCGAGATGGTAGCGGTTCTCCAGTCCCTCTGGGGCGGCCGCATGCATCTCTTCGGCAGAGTGGCAGTCTTCACAGCTCATGCTGAATTTTTCAAGATGGACGTCACCCTGTCCGCGGGCACCAAAAAATTCGTTGCCCACCCGGCTGCCGTGACAGGCAGTGCACTGGTTGACTGGGTCGGGTTTTGCACTGAAAATATGTCCGTTGACGAACCCCTTACCAGAATACTTGGGTCTACTGACATGACATCCACCACAACTGGTGTGGCAGGAGGCGCAATGCCGTTCCCGGCCGTGATCCACCTTCTCCCAGGTGTCTTCGCTGGCCCGTTTTTCCAGGTAGCCAGGAAAGGTTGACAAGGTCATGTGCAATGACTGGGGCACGGTTTCAGCCTCTTCATGGCACTCACCACAGGTTTCCTGGGGGTTGTTAATGGATGGATGGGGATCGAAGCCCTCATGGGCCCCTTCTTTATCGTCGGCAGTATCATCGCCGCCGTGACAGTCGACACAGGCCAGTTCTCCATGGGTCGAGTCGAGGAATTCCTCTGAGACCAGTACTTTTTCCTGCGGCTCCAACGGAGCCACGGCGCCGCCTCAGCCGCTGCCCGCCTGCATCGCCGATTTCTTTGTCTTGTCCTCGGCCAGGTTCTCTTCGAGTAGATCCTCATCGGTATGGCAGGTGATACAGGAATCATCACCGAAGGCGCTGGTGCTCAATAGCAGGCAGAAAAGGGCTGCACAAAGAATCGGTGTCAGAATTGATTCCCACAGGAGTGTGTGGTTTTTTAAATTGCATTGATCCTCCTCGATACTCTGTTTTTTAACTATGGCTTTCTCTTTTTAAGAGACAAACGTAGTACCATTACGACCCTGCTTTTACAAGTGATTTTAATGACTAGCAATAACCACAAAGTGGTACTGGCAGAGCTTTTCCGGTGCTCTCTACTGGGTTGCAAAATCGCCAATAGCAAGTATAGTCCAACAGCCTTTTCGCGGGGGATGAGTGGGTGGTACACGGGATCGTACCCAGGCATCAAATCTCTTGGTAAAGAGTAGACGAAGATGAATAGATTACAGGCTAATGGATTGCTGTTGCTGGCCGCTGTCATTTGGGGATCGACCTTCGTAGTTCAGCAGGTGGGCACCGGTGGTCTGAAAACCATGAGCTTCACCGGCATCAGGATGCTGGTCGGGGCCTGCTTCGTCCTGCCTTTTGCCCTGCGTCAGTATCGAAGGCTCGCCAGCACAGAGCAGTCCTTGGGTGTTTCCGGATGGCTTGGGATCTTCTGCACCGGGGTGGTATTGTTCACAGCTGCAGCCTTGCAGCAATACGGAATCTTCCATACCACGGTGACCAATGCGGGGTTCCTGACAGCGCTCTATGTACCCCTGGTACCGATCATTTCTCTGCTGGTACTCAGACGAAAGATTCACTGGTCGGCCTGGCCGGCCTCGGTTCTCTGTCTCGGCGGCACCTACATCATGAGCGGGGCCCAGTCCATAGATCTGCGCATGGGAGATCTCTGGGTTATCGCCTCAAGCCTGTTCTGGGCCTGCCATGTTATTCTGGTGGGGACCATGGCGGTGAAGACCAGGGCACCGCTCGTGGTAGCCTGCGGACAGTTTGTTATATGCGGTACGTGCGGGACCATTCTGGGAATTGCGATCGAGCAGCCAAGCCTGGTCGACCTGCAGACCGGTCTGTTCGGCATCCTCTATGCCGGCCTGTTGTCCACCGGAATCGGCTTTACCCTTCAGGTTGTGGGCCAACGCTTCACTCATGAGGCCGATGCCGCGATCATTCTCAGCTCAGAAACCGTGTTTGCAGCCCTGGCCGGATTTGTCTTTCTGGGCGAGCGCTTGACCTCTGTTGAACTAGCCGGTGCTGCGCTGATTTTTGTCGGAATTATAGCGGTGCAGCTGCTGCCGATGCTGAGAAACAGAGCCAGGCAGCTGGCCCCCAGCGACAGGACTTAAATTGCTTGCTTTTTACCCCTGATTGTTTCTATAAATGGGAGGCGATTTCTCTTTTTTTCCAACTTGTCCAACTACGTTAATTCGTCATATGATCTGCAAACGTCCGCCCTATCACTGTCAACCAACCTTGCGCGGCGTTTCTTTTTTTGTTTATATATTTCAAACACTTATAAGATCCGCAGTGCAACCAGGAGGCTGCTATGACGGTACATGTAGCTGATCATCCCCTCATCAACCACAAAATTGGTCTGTTGCGTGAAAAAGATATTCATACCAAAGATTTTCGTGATCTGGCTTCGGAAGTTGCCCGCCTGTTGACCTATGAGGCGACCAAGGACCTCGAGACTCAGACCAAGACCATTGAAGGTTGGGCAGGAAAAGTCGAAGTGGAGGAAATCAAAGGCAAGAAAATCACCATCGTACCAATACTCAGGGCCGGTTTGGGGATGATGGACGGAGTACTTGACATGATTCCAACCGCCAAAGTCAGCGTGGTCGGTTACTACCGCAACGAGGAGACCCTGCAGCCGGTGGAGTATTATGTAAAAACAACCAGCGAAATGGACAAGCGCATTGCTCTGATCCTGGATCCGATGCTGGCCACTGGAGGGACGCTGATTGCCACCATTGACACCTTGAAGAGGGTGGGTTGTAAAACCATCAAAGGACTGTTTCTGGTGGCGGCCCCCGAAGGCATCAAAAGAGTGACCGAGGCCCATCCTGACGTGGACATCTTTGTCGCTGCCGTGGATGAGCGACTCAACGAGGTGGGGTATATCCTGCCAGGCCTCGGGGATGCGGGCGATAAGATTTTTGGAACCAAATAAAGGTGCGACAAGGTCAAGAACAATTTCCCATAATATCGGAGACTGGAGAAGGAAGGAAGATCTTTTAAATATCATCACGAAGGGAGAGTAGAAGATGTCATTAGATACGCATAACACCAGTTACCGCCTGAATATAGCAGACAGTCTGCTGGGAGCCCAGATGCTTTTCGTGGCTTTTGGCGCCCTGGTGCTGGTCCCGATCCTCACGGGCCTGGACCCCAACGTGGCTTTGTTTACGGCGGGACTCGGCACCATCGTCTTTCAGATCATCACCAAAGGAAAAGTCCCCGTTTTTCTGGCCTCCTCATTTGCTTTCATCGCCCCGATATCCTATGGGGTTAAGACCTGGGGTATTCCCGGTACGCTCTGCGGCCTGGCGGCTGCCGGTGTTCTTTACGTGATCCTGAGCTTTATCATCAGGATCAAGGGCAGTTCGGTACTCGAGCGCTATCTGCCCCCGGTGGTTACCGGTCCGGTGATCATGGTCATCGGTCTGGTTCTGGCGCCTGTGGCGGTCGGCATGGCCAACGGCAGTATCGGCGACGGCAGGATTGTCGGTTCCCAGGCGATGATCATCTCCATGGTTGCCCTGGCCACCACGGTGATCGTGTCTATTTTCGGCGGCGGTTTTCTGAGGCTTATTCCCATTCTCTGCGGTATTGCCGCCGGCTATGTGGTATCACTGGTGCTGGGGCTGATCGATTTTTCGCCGGTGGTCAACGCGCCCTGGTTCAAGGTGCCTGACTTTACCGCTCCAAGCTGGAATCTCGATGCCATAATCTATATTGTGCCCGTCGCCATTGCTCCGGCAATTGAACATTGGGGCGATGTACTGGCCGTCGGCTCGATAACCGGCAAGGATTATGTCAAGGATCCCGGGGTCGAAAACACCATGCTTGGCGACGGCATTGCCACCTCCCTGGCCGCCTTTTTCGGTGGACCACCCAACACGACCTACTCCGAAGTCAGCGGGGCGGTTGCCCTTACCAAGGCATTCAATCCGGCCATCATGACCTGGGCGGCAATCAGTGCAATTCTTCTGGCCTTTGTGGGAAAAATCGGCGCTTTTCTAGCAACCATCCCGGGCCCGGTGATGGGCGGGGTGATGATTCTACTCTTCGGTATGATCACCGTCATTGGCATCAATACCCTGGTCAGAGCCGGCAAAGACCTGGCCACTCCGCGGAGCCTCGTAATTGTCGCTGTTATTCTGGTGTGCGGCATCGGCGGGATGAAATTCTCCGCCGGTACCTTCGCCATTGAGAAAATCGGTCTGGCCGGGATTCTCGGGTTTTTGCTTAATCTGATCCTTCCGCAGGAAAAGAGTGAATAATATTTTGAATCTGGCTCGAGCGTTAGATAGGAAAATCTTGTCGGAATTTG
Source organism: uncultured delta proteobacterium (assembly GCA_963759125.1). Taxonomy (GTDB): domain Bacteria; phylum Desulfobacterota; class Desulfobulbia; order Desulfobulbales; family Desulfocapsaceae; genus JABDQA01. The sequence goes on along the minus strand of CAVWXN010000005.1, from coordinate 131,582 downwards.
GCTGTCTACAGGTTGCCATTCGCTCTTTTAGGTTTATGTTTTTGTTTTAATGTCTTTACAATTAGACAGTGGAACCAAAGATTTAGAAGAGAAGGAGGAACACCCCTTTAACGGGGTACGACCTTAAGTTACGGCGATGGTTCGCCGACCAACCAAAACCCGAAAACAGGAGATAAAGACATGACACCACACAAAAGGAAATTGCTCGCTGCAGTCTGCGGTGCGTCCCTTCTTTTTGCCGGCGCAGCAGCTGTTCAGGCAAAGACGCTCGTATTCTGTTCCGAAGGAAGCCCTGAAGGCTTTAATCCGGCTTTTTACACCGCCGGTACGACCTTTGACGCCTCCTCCCGCGCCATTTTCAACCGTCTGGTCGAATTCGAGCGCGGCACCACCAAGATCGGTCCAGCCCTGGCTGAGAAATGGGATGTGTCCGACGATGGTCTCGAGTACACATTCCACTTGAGAAAAGGCGTTAAATTCCATACGACTAAGGAGTTTACCCCATCCCGTGATTTCAATGCCGATGACGTGGTTTTTTCCTTTAAGCGCCAGCTTGACAAGGAGCATCCCTTCCACAGTGTTACCGAGGGAGCCGAGTATGAGTATTTCAATGGCATGTCGATGCCTGATCTGCTCAAGGATGTCGTGAAAGTTGATGACTATACGGTCAAGTTCCTGCTCAATCGCCCTGAGGCACCGATGATCGCCAACCTCGGCATGGATTTCGCTTCGATTCACTCCAAGGAATATGCCGACAAGATGATGGCTGCCGGTATGCCTGCCGCCATCGATCAGAAGCCGGTCGGCACCGGTCCTTTCCAGCTGGTCGCTTATCAGAAGGATGCGGTGATCCGTTACAAGGCCCACCCGGACTACTGGGACGGCAAGGCCGCTATCGATGATCTGGTCTTTGCCATTACGCCCGACCCCTCAGTTCGCTATCAGAAGCTTAAGGCCGGCGAATGTCATGTGATGCCGTACCCGAATCCGGCCGATCTGGAAGCGATGGCGACTGATCCGGATGTTAACCTGATGCAGCAGGAAGGGCTCAATGTCGGTTACCTGGCTTACAACACCATGGTGGCACCATTTGACAACCCCAAGGTGCGCAAGGCGCTGAATATGGCAATCAACAAGGAAGCCATCCTCGATGCGGTATTCCAGGGTGCCGGAAAAGTAGCCAAGAACCCGATTCCTCCTACCATCTGGTCTTATAACGAGGCGGTAGTAGACGATCCCTACGATCCTGAGGCAGCCAAGGCGATGCTCGAGGCTGAAGGGGTCAGCGGTCTGGAGATGAAAGTCTGGGCGATGCCCGTGCAGCGTCCTTACAACCCGAATGCCCGCCGGATGGCCGAACTCATGCAGGCAGACTTCGCCGCAATTGGCGTCGACGCCGAGATCGTCTCCTACGAGTGGGGTGAGTATCTGGATCGTTCCAAAGACAAGAATCGCGATGGTGCTGTCTTGCTGGGCTGGACCGGCGACAATGGCGACCCGGACAACTTCCTGGCGGTACTGCTGGGTTGTGACGCCGTCGGCGGCTCCAACCGCGCCAATTGGTGCTACGAGCCCTTCAATGAGCTGATCATGCAGGCCAAGATCGTCTCCGACGTCAATGAACGCACCAAGCTGTATGAGCAGGCTCAGGTTGTCTTCAAAGAGCAGGCTCCATGGGCAACCATCGCCCATTCGGTGGTTTATAAGCCGATTCGCAAGGAAGTGGTCGATTTCAAGATAGATCCCTTCGGCGGCCATATTTTTTATGGTGTTGACCTGAAATAGCCTTTGACCAATAAGAGCAAAAGGCCGGGTCTTGGTGCCCGGCCTTTTGTGTGTAATTTGTCGGAAGTAATTTTAGTTTCCCTGAGCTAGGTATTACCTGACCTTTTTCGCAAATGCTGACCTTTATTCTCAAGAAGTTTGGTGTGATTATCCCCACCTTCCTGGGTGTAACTCTGATAGCTTTTACCTTTATCAGAATGCTGCCGGGTGATCCCGTGCTGATAATGGCAGGTGAGAGGGGTATGACCGAGGAACGGCACGCCCGGTTGATGGCCGAGTATGGTTTCGATAAACCTATTATCGTCCAATACGGTCATTATCTAAATGATCTCATACATGGCAATTTTGGTGTTTCAATAGTAACGAAACAGCCGGTGTTTGAGGAATTCATAACCCTGTTTCCGGCCACGGTTGAGTTGTCGTTGTGTGGAATTTTATTTGCCGTTTTTATCGGCCTGCCGGTGGGTATGCTTGCCGCGGTAAAACGCGGATCCCCTTTTGATCATACAGTTATGGCGGGGGCTCTAACCGGTTATTCGATGCCGATTTTCTGGTGGGGATTGCTGCTCATTATCTTTTTTTCCGGGATACTCGGCTGGACACCTGTCTCAGGCCGGATTTCGCTGATGTATTATTTTGAACCGGTAACCGGCTTTATGCTGATTGACTCCCTTCTCTCCGGGCAACAAGGTGCGTTTAATTCAGCTCTGAGTCATTTGATTCTTCCCACCGTAGTCCTTGGTACCATTCCGCTGGCGGTAATTGCCCGCCAGACCCGTTCGGCGATGCTCGAGGTGCTTGGCGAAGATTATATCAGAACCGCCCGGGCCAAGGGGTTGCCGCCGTCGCGGGTTATTGGCCTGCACGCCCTTCGCAATGCAATGATTCCGGTAATCACGGTGATCGGCCTCCAGGTCGGGGTGCTCTTTGCCGGGGCAATTTTAACCGAAACGATTTTTTCCTGGCCAGGGGTTGGTAAATGGATGGTCGATTCTATTTTCAGACGGGATTACGCCTCAGTGCAGGGTGGACTGCTCTTGATTGCAGTGATAATCATGATTGTTAACCTGTTTGTTGATCTGCTCTATGGCCTGATCAACCCACGGATTCGGCATACGGAGTAGAAATGACTGAGGCGCTATACGATCAGGAACTAGACTCCAGAGAAGTTGGCAGGATTGCTCTGCTCAAGGAATTCTGGTCTTATTTCAGTGAGAATAGAGGAGCAGTTACCGGCCTCTTCTTTTTCATAGCCATTATCGTCATCGCTATTTTCGCCGATTTTATCGCGCCCCATCTTCCCAACCAGCAATTTCGCGAGGCCTTTCTCCAGCCGCCGTTCTGGCAGGAAGGGGGCTCGCTGACTTTCCCGCTTGGTACCGATGCGGTCGGCCGGGATATTCTTTCCCGGTTGATTCACGGAGCCCGTTATTCGCTTTTTATCGGTTGTGTGGTCGTGTCCGTGGCCCTTGTCTTTGGTGTCATTCTTGGCCTGATCGCCGGTTTTTTCCGGGGCAGGACTGACACCATAATCATGCGGCTGATGGATATAATTCTTTCCTTTCCGAGTCTGCTGCTGGCCCTGGTGCTGGTTGCCATTCTCGGGCCCAGTCTGATCAATGCGATGATTGCCATCGCCATTGTCCAGCAGCCTCACTATGTGCGTCTCACCCGCGCAGCGGTAATGGGCGAGATGAACAAGGATTATGTCACCGCTGCCCGGGTCATTGGCGTGCGCAGAATGCGGCTGATGTTTGTGACCATACTGCCCAACTGCATGGCGCCGCTCATCGTTCAGGCAGCGCTGAGCTTTTCCACCGCCATTCTCGACGCCGCCGCCCTCGGTTTTCTGGGTATGGGCGCTCAGCCTCCGACACCGGAGTGGGGGACCATGCTGGCCGAGGCCAGAGAATTCATCCTGCGGGCCTGGTGGGTAGTGACTCTGCCCGGCTGTGCCATCCTGTTGACTGTGCTGGCCATCAACCTGATGGGAGACGGCTTGCGCGATGCCCTGGATCCTAAATTGAAACGGTCGTAGACGCCATGCCCCTGCTTGAAATTGACAACCTCTCTGTCGCCTTTCAGACTGCCGGCGGTCTTTTTACCGCCGTCGACAGGGTGTCTATCGACCTTGATGGAGGTGAGGTTCTTTCCATTGTCGGTGAGTCGGGGTCCGGCAAATCCGTTTCAATGCTGGCCTTGATGGGGCTTCTGCCGTGGACCGCCCAGGTCACCGCAGATAAAATGACCTTTGACGGTAGAGATCTGCTGAAAATGGAGAGCAGGGAGCACCGGTCCATTATCGGCAAGGAGATCTCGATGATTTTTCAGGAACCGATGACCAGCCTGAACCCCTGTTTCACGGTCGGCTTTCAGCTTGGTGAAGCCCTGAAAACCCATTTGCACATGGACCGCAAAGAGCGGCGGGAACGCTGTGTGGACCTGCTTAACCTGGTGGGCATTCCGGAGCCGCTGAAGCGGCTGTCGGCCTTTCCCCATCAGCTCTCGGGCGGCATGTCCCAGCGGGTGATGATCGCCATGGCCATCGCCTGCAACCCCCGGCTGTTGATCGCTGATGAGCCGACCACCGCGCTCGATGTCACCATCCAGGCCCAGATACTCGATCTGCTGCTCAAGCTCCAGGAAGACACCAACATGGCTCTGGTGCTGATTACCCACGATATGGGGGTGGTTGCCGAAACGGCTGAGAGAGTCGTGGTCAAGTATGCGGGCCAGCAGGTGGAGCAGCAGAATATAAAGGGTTTGTTCGCCGACCCCCATCATCCCTATACCTCAGCCCTGCTGGCGGCCTTACCCGAGAGGGCTCAAAGCAGACACCTGCCTTCCATTGCCGGGGTGGTTCCCGGGCAGTTCGACCGGCCCAAGGGCTGTCTCTTTTCACCCCGCTGCCAATACGCCACCGACCTTTGCCGAGCGCGCGAGCCAGAGAAGGCGGCTGCACGATACGGTCGGGCCCTGTGTCACTATCCTCTGGATAAGGGAGTACCGATGAATCATCCGGACAACGAGGACAAGGACTAATGAGCGGCGAGATGATTCTGCAGGCTGTTGATCTTACACGGTTCTACGAAGTCAGCCGCGGCGCCTTCAAGTCGAAATCGGTGCTCAAGGCCTTAAACGGCGCCACCTTTACCCTGGAGAAAGGCAGGACGCTCGCCGTGGTCGGTGAGTCCGGCTGCGGCAAATCGACTCTCGCCAGACTGGTGACGATGATCGAGCCTCCGACCTCCGGAGCCTTGAGTATCCGTGGGGTCGATATTGTGGCCTCTGACCGGGCGACGAGAAGAAAATTAAAATCCAAGGTTCAGATCGTTTTCCAGGATCCCTATGGGTCGCTGAATCCTCGACAGAAAATTGGCCATGCTCTGGAAGAGCCACTGCTGGTAAATACTTCGATGACCAAGCTGGAGCGACGCCGGGCGGCCCTGGAGATGATGGATCTGGTTGGTCTTCGCCCCGAGCTCTATGACCGCTATCCTCATATGTTTTCAGGCGGCCAGCGGCAACGGATCGCGGTGGCCCGGGCCCTGATGCTCAACCCTGAGGTTTTGGTGCTCGATGAGCCGGTTTCGGCTCTCGATGTGTCCATCCAGGCTCAAATTCTCAATCTGCTGGCCGAACTCCAGGACCGGCTTGATCTCGCCTATTTGTTTATCAGTCACGACCTCAGCGTGGTCAGACATATCGCCGATGAAATCATGGTGATGTACCTCGGTATGGTCATAGAGAAGGGCAGCCGTGAGACGATATTTAATCAGCCCAGGCACCCCTACACCCAGGCATTGCTTTCGGCAACACCAGTTGCCGATCCTTTTCATGAGAAACAGAGGATCGTGCTGCACGGCGAATTACCATCACCAATCGATCCTCCTCCAGGCTGTTTTTTTAATCCACGCTGCTCGAAAGCCACCGCCCGGTGTCTCGAAGTGTTTCCCGATATGCGTAAGCTCGGGGAGACCGAGGTAGCCTGTCACAATCCCATAGAAAAATAAGCGAAATTTTTTCGATTTTTTTTCAAGGACCCAAAGCTACAATGCCGGGTGCGAAAAGTGCATACGGGGCGTGGTCTTGCTGGCTGGGCATCATGGCATGAAATCAGAGGCTCGTCTAAGCGGGTGAGTAGAGAGACTAATCGGTGCGGTTAGGCATCGTCTTCGTTGTTGGCCTCGAACCGGCTAAAGGGCAAGACTGCTCGGTTTGCACAATACGAACAAAGTGCTTCCGGCTCTGGTCGGTTCATGCCCTTCCCGCTGGTTAGCCATGCCGTGTCTCGGTATCGGTCCCTAAGTGTTTGATAATTAAATAAAAAAAATATCCTGTAGGTAGATATGCCTAGTTTTGGGTAGGATATCGGCTGATTGCAAAATCTGGTAGAGAGATTATAAATTGGTCTAGATTGTTTTCCCCCTCCTTAAAAGTTTGATTTTGCTAGAAAGCGAAAGACTGCCATATCAACCGTATTTTTCTAGCATTTACGGGAGAGGTAACTCCCTTACCTCTCCCGGTTTTTTTTGAGTGCCGAGATTGCTGACCGCACCGCCAGACCAATTTTGATGTGAGCTGAGCCACTGTCACGCACTCCTCGTGATAGTTCGAGTTGTACGCCCCGTTTTAATCTGCCGCGGTTACAGATGTTGCTGCGATGCGTTCCTTTAAAGCGGTCGTTGCCCCATTCACAATTTAGCTGGAGATTTTCCAGTTCAGAGCTGATCTGCCTGATCAACTCATCATCGAGGCCTCCGAGATAGACGATCGGTTTGTTGACTGTGCAGCCGTGTACGGCGACCACATAGGATGAGGTGCTGACCAGACTCAGGGCTTGGGGATGATCGAATCGATGGCTGGTTATGTGCAGGTCGCGGTTGCCGTTTTCTTTCAAACCGTTGAAACAAAAAAGGTTATAGTGATCACCGGCGATAAGGGCGGCTACTTCAGAGGTGTTTGGCTCAATCCTCCCGCCATGCGGGGCGAGAATAGTCACCTCGCTGGCTCGGTCCCGGACCTGCACCCTGAACCCATTTTCGTGCCTGTTCAGCTCTGCAAAATTCCGATATCTATCCATCATTGCTGCTCGCTGGAAGGGGATTCTTTTATTGCTGACAAAAGGTACAATAACAGATTAATTGGAAAGGGGCAGGTTCGGAGGTGAAGGGAATCGGAGTCGGCCTTTACCGGTTGGGACGTACTGCAACAATTCACTAACAGATCTAAGGGTACAGTGCTCTTATTCGCCAAGCGATTTATGAGTGCTCTTTTGTCGGGTGAGTTCAACTAATCTATGGAGGTTATCATGAAACTGAAATATTTTTCCCATTCATCGTTCCAGATTACCACTGATTCAGGCCTGGTTCTGCTGATTGATCCATTCCTGGATGACAATCCGACATCGCCGGTGACCTCCGACCAGGTGGGTGCCGACTTCATAGTGCTGACCCATGCCCACGGCGACCATCTTGGCGATGGGTTCAAAATAGCGGCCCGAACCGACCCCTTGTTTATCTGTGTCAACGAACTCGCCAACTACTGCAGTGAAAAAGGGTTCAGGGCCCACAACATGCACATCGGTGGTTCCTATGCCTTCGATTTTGGCAGCCTCAAGTTCACCATCGCCCACCATGGTTCAATGACACCGGAGGGTACCTATGGTGGTGAACCGGCCGGGGTGGTACTCAGTATTGATGGTAAAACACTCTATCATACCGGCGACACCGGGCTCTTCTACGATATGAAACTGATCGGGGAAATGACGCCGCTCGATTACATGCTGGTGCCCATCGGCGATAACTTCACCATGGGCATCGTCGATGCGGTCAAAGCGGTTGAACTTGCCAACCCGGGCCTTGCCATCCCCATGCACTACAACACCTTTCCGGTGATTGAGGCGGATCCCCAGGAGTTCAAGAAAGGCGTCGAAGCCATAGGCAAGCAGGCGGTGGTGATGGGATTCGGAGATGAGATAGTGCTCTGAGATCTAGGAGTACCAGACTAGAGAGCCTTTTGCAAAACTAAGATTTTCGTTCAAAATCAAGGCATGCGAGAAATTTTACCACAGGCATATGATTGATATTCCGAGGATAAAATTTCGAGCATAACGCAGAGTTTGGGCGAAAAGATCGTTTTGCAAATGGCTCTAGAAATAAAGCATTTCCTGCACCACTGCAGATAGCGAGGGGCCCTCTGCGGGTCACACTTAGTTGAAAGAACATGATAGTTCCGCTGTTGGGCCCGCCCTCTCAGAAGAAATGGATGCGAGAGCAGCAGTTTTTACGATTTTGCTCTGCGTTCTGTTCGGTGCCAATGCGGTGGCGATCAAAATCAGTCTGGCCGGCCTGGGGGTATTTACCACGGCCGGCATCCGCTTTGGCCTTGCGGCAGTGGTTATTCTTTTCTGGGCTCTGCTTACCGGCAAACCTGTCCGGGTAAGCTTTTACCAGTTTAAACTAATGGTGGTCCTCGGCTTGATTTTCTATGTTCAGCTCTCACTCTTTTATCTCGGGCTCAGCAGGACAACCGCATCTCATGCGACGCTCATTGCCAATATCCTGCCTTTTGTGGTTCTGGTGTTGGCCCATTATTTCATTGAAGAAGAATTTATCTCGCTGAAAAAGGTACTTGGCCTCATTCTTGGATTCTGCGGGGTGCTGCTTCTGCTTGGAGATGCGGGCCAACTGGATCGGGACGTCCTGGTGGGGGATCTTTTTGTCCTGTCAGCAGTGCTGATTTGGGGGGGGAATGCCATCTATACCAAGCGCATTATCGGCTCCTTCCAGCCCAGCCAGATCACCCTCTATCCAGTGGCGATTTCGGCACCCTTGTTCCTGCTCACTGCATTGTTTCTGGATCCGGAAATGGTCAGCTTTGTAGATGGTTCGATTCTCATGTCCATGGCCTATCAGACTTTTGTAACTGCTTCCTTCGGCCTGATCGGGTGGACCATGATGATAAAGCGATATGGCGCCACCACCCTCCATAGTTTTATTTTCATTATGCCCATTTCCGGTGTATTCTTTGGAGTGGTGATGCTCGGTGAACCTCTGACCATGGGCTTGATCGGTTCAATCGTTCTGGTGACGGTCGGGTTGATCGTCGTCAACAGAAGTCCGAGGGGGCTCGGACAAAAAAAATACTACCAGTACATATTCCCGGGGAAGCAATAATAGAAATGATTGGAATAATAAAAAAAATACTGGGCGATGATGCTCAGGAAGCAACTACGCAGAGCCAGGAAGAGACCCATATCGCGCTGTGCGTGCTGATGATTGAAGCGGCTCACGTGGACGGTCAATGTTCGGACGAGGAAATGGCTCATGTGATCGCTACGCTTACTGAAAAATTTGGCGCCTCAAAAGAGGATATCGCTGAATTGATCGAGCAGGCTTATCAAAAGAGAAAAGACTCCATTGATCTGTTTAGTTTCACCCGGTATATGAATCAGAACTACTCCAAAGAGGAAAAGCTCGGGGTTATGGAATCGGTCTGGCGGGTAATTCATATCGATGGGAGGCTCGAGGGGCACGAGGATCACTTCGCCCACAAACTGGCGAACCTGCTTCGTTTAACCCACAAAGAGCTGATCGATGCCAAAATAAGGGCCAGAGAACAATTGAAATCCTAACCAGATGAATCAGAGTAAGGTCAAATCAGAGGATCACGTTGATCTTTTCAATGTTAAGAAAACACTTGAGCGCAGGGCTGAAGAACTGACGATCCTCAATCACCTGGCGGAGGCAATAAGTTCCAGTCTGGAATTAGACGACATTCTGCACTCCATCTGCCGCGAGATGCTGATGGTATTAAATGCCAGAAATGTAGGCATCGCCCTTCTAAATGAAAAGAAAGACGGTCTCAAGGTCGTCGCTTTTCACACAGAACAGCCCGGCGAAACAGATGTGACCGGCCTCGAATTCGGCCTTGAGGGTAACGACGCCAGCCTGTTCGTGATTAAAACTGGTGAGCCGATCGTGGTTCCCGATGCCCAGACGAACCCCATCACCAGGTCAATGCATGAGGTGCTGAGACAGCGCGGCACCTCCTGCCTTATGGTGGTGCCTCTAATGGCCCGTGGGGAGGTGATCGGCACAATTGGTATACCTTCCAACTCACAGGAGGTGTTCTCCCAGGACGACGTCAGGCTGAGCCAGACCATTGCCGGTCAGGTGGCGAGCGTCATCGACAATGCCCGATTGCATCAGTCCGTGAAGCAGGCCAGAGACGTCGCAGAAAGGGAGCTCGAGATCGGCAGACAGATTCAGACCTCGTTTTTCCCTGAATCAATTCCTGAAATCAATGGTTGGGAACTGGCTGCATATTTTCAATCCGCCCGCCAGGTGGCCGGCGATTTTTACGATGTGTTTGAACTGGAAGATGGCAAGAAATTAGGACTGGTGCTTGCAGATGTCTGCGACAAGGGGGTCGGGGCGGCCTTGTTCATGGTGCTTTTTCGCAGCCTGCTGCGAGCCAATCTGATCCAGGGGTTTGAGCAGACAGAGAACGCAGATGTCGATCCTGGACAGATACTGGTATCGGCTGTCGACAAAACCAACAACTATATCGCCACCAACCATGCCCGGGCAAGTATGTTCGCCACCGTTTTCTCTGCGGTGCTGGAACGGGACAGTAGCGAGTTGTGGTACATCAACTGCGGACATGACTCACCAGTGCTGATTCGTAGATCGGGTAAGATCGAAAGGCTCACTCCTGGCAGTGTCGCAATCGGCATGTTCGCTGATCTGGAGTTTAAATCTTCCCGCCTGGCCATGGACCGGGGCGACTCGGTGGTTGCTTACACCGATGGGGTAACCGATGCCAGATCAATGGACGGTACCGCCTTTGGTGAAGCACGACTCCTGGATGTTCTGGCTGGGTCAAAGTCGCTTCAAAAACGGTTTGGGGATCTCAAAAAGGCAATCTCCACCCACATTTCCGATGCTGATCAATACGATGACATAACCTGCGTCGGTTTCGAGAGAACGGGCTAAAAAAGGGCATATTTCAGATGAAACGAATTACCAGAACTCTGGTCGCTCCCGGCCTCTACTGGGTCGCCATACCCGAAGCAGATCTCTACCTGCAGTGCGGCTGTGTCGAAGACTCGGTGAAGCATCTGATCCGCCGCGGCTTAATAACGCCTGTGGACAAGAATGGCGTCGCCTGGGAGACAGGGCCCAATACGATCCTGCTCTCAGATCTTATGCTGCAGGGAGGACATTTCTCCAATCTGGCGGAGTTTCCGGTTCTGCAAATGCTCTATCGACAGGGAATGGGTCTGCCGGACCATCCCAACAATACTGGAAGAAAACCACTGTTAATAGGCAATTCAGGGCAGATAAAAGCCCAACTCGAATATATCCACCGTGGAAATTACGGGTTGATTTCTATGGATGAGCTGCTGGAGACAGGGTTGAGTCAAGAAGAGGCAAAATTGGTTTGGAATCTGAAGATGGAGTTTGCCTACGGAAAGATCAAACAAACCGACTATCTGATCGATTCGATTGTGCTCACCAACCAGGAGGTGGAGATTCGCCAGGGCGTCTTTATCAGACGTGACGACATCAATCAGTTTACCATTTCCTATAAGGGAGAATCCGCCTCGGTAAATCTGAATATCCCCGTTGCCCAGCGCTACCCTGCTCCTTACCCGCTTGGCTTCCACGATATCAAACGGGAATATTTTGGTGTGGTTCACTCGGGTCAGGGGGATGGCTGGGACATCAACCGCCCTTGCATGGCCAGCATCATAGTCTATCAGGGGAAAATCTATCTGGTGGATGCCGGGCCCAACATCGCCTACTGCCTGATTGCTCTGGGGATCGGTATAAATGAGATAGAGGGCATCTTTCACACCCATTGTCACGATGATCACTTTGCCGGTCTGCCGACGCTGGTGCTCAGCGATCATCGGATAAAGTATTTTGCCACACCCTTCGTGAGAGCCTCGGTATTTAAGAAGATATCAGCACTTTTGTCATTACCCGAAAAGGATTTCTTTGAGTTCTTCGAGGTGCATGATTTGCGGGAAGGAGAGTGGAACGATATCGACGGTCTCGAGGTGAAACCATTATTATCTCCCCATCCGGTTGAGACGACGACACTGACCTTCCGGACTCTCTGGGGAGGGAGATATTACACTTATGCGCACTTGACTGACATTATCGGTTGCGAAAGCCTGCGTGCAAAAGAAGCCAGTTCGGCCACTATCCCCGGAAGCTATCTGCAAAAGGTCATAGACGGCTACCTGGAACCGGCCGATTTGAAAAAAATAGATATTGGTACCGATTTGGTGCATGGCCGTGCATCCGACTTTGAAAACGATGCTTCCGGAAGGATCATTCTGGCCCATACCTCTGTACCGTTGAACGATTACCAAAAAGAGATCGGCTCAAGCGCACCGTTCGGGATGGTTGATGTGCTCGTAAAAAGCCATGCCAATCCACTGAACGAGAAAGCCTATCTCTACCTGTCAGATTATCTGGCCGGGGTTGAAGAACATGATCTCAAACAGTTGCTGAACAATCAGATCATCGATATCAACCCGGGTACCATCATCCTCAAGCGGGACATGCCCACCACCTATCTGTATCTGCTCCTTACCGGTATTATCGAGATGATAAATGTCAGAACCGGTGTCTATAATACCTTCTCGTCAGGAGCGCTGATAGGGGAGAACTATAGTGATGAAAATAGCCTCTCAAATGCCACCTATCGTACGATCAGCTTTGTCCATGCCCTGAAGATTCCCGCTTCAGCCTTTTATCGCTTTGTTGAGGAGCATCATCTGCTTAGATCACTTAACCAGTTATTCAGTAGAAAAGAATTCCTGCTGCACACCTGGCTTTTTGGTGAAGCATTATCACCCAGGGTTCAGACCAGTATTTCTGAACACCTCATTCCTTTCCAGCTCGAAAATACTGGCCAGCCTTTAGAACAGGTCGACCAGAGATTTATATACCTTATCGAACGGGGCGCCCTGGCACGGGTTTTGGACGGACGAATTATCGAGCAGCTTGAAACAGGAGATTTCTTCAACGAGGATCGCGCCGTATTCGGTGATGACTATGGGAGCGAACTGATCATCCAGACTCCGGTCAGCGGCTATCGTCTGCATCATGAACATATACAGGACATACCGGTCATTCGCTGGAAGCTTTTGGAAATGTACCAGAAAAGAAACCGGGCGGTGCGTCCTAATTCGGTATAAGCACCTGCCAGTCAGGTTTTGCATCACTTTTTGACTGGCTTGTGTTGGTGGTGCTTTTGGAGTGATGGCGCTCGTTGAAACAGAGACGTTCCTCATCCATCAGATCAGGCAAACTCAATTTGACCATATTGCCGACGGACTCGTCGGTATCTTTAAGGTTGTGCTGCAGCACTAGGGTTACCCGCTGCTCGTTTTCATCGGTGAAAGACCACTTCCAGCTCTTGACATTGCCGAACTGATCCCCGGAAAACTTGGGTTTCGCTCCGAACTTATGCTTATAGCGTTCCAGCAATTCCTGGAAAAACTTGAAAGATCGGTCGTTATACTTCAGTTTAATCCTCAGGATCTTTCCTGGATTGCGGCAGGTCCCATAGGTGATAAAACCTTTGCGAAAACCTTTGTAATCAGTGACTATCACTTCGTTGAGATAGTTGTCATGGCTTTCGACTGGGTAATTCTCGATCGGAGTGTTCAGGGAAAACCCGCCTGCACTCGTGGGAGCTTTTGGTGGGGATGCCGCCTGCAAGGGAAGCGGCTCAATAAGAAAAGTCAGGGTCGCTATAAAAACAAGTGTCACTAGGCGTTGCATTGTTGCCTCCCTGGTTACTATGCCCATGCCGGTTGCCTCACAGCAGAGAAATGCCCAAAACCTGGTTTCCGCCTTCCAGCTCTTTCCGCTCGGTTAGATTCAAAATATCTTTTTCCCAGTCGGTAAGTTCGGAGGCCAGATTGGCGGCGATTCTAGTCATGTTGCCGGCGAACTGCTCCATGACCTTCTGAAAGTTGTCTCTGTGCAACCTCAGAAGAGTTGATTTTTCGTTTGCCTGAACGGTGAACAGGCGAATGGTTTTACCCAGAAGAGCCAGCCCGCCGATGAACTGTCCAGGTTCGAGGGTCTTCAGCGGGTAGTCGACTTCATCTTGTCGGTGAAAAACCTGCAGACTTCCGCTTACAAGATAATAGGCGCAACCGTCATCTTCGCCCTGAACCATCAATTGATCACCTTCGATCAGGTTGATCTGCTTGCAGAGCAACACAAGCAACTTCAGACATTCATAATCCAATCCCTGAAACAACAGCACTTTACGCAAGTGATCAAGATCCTGTTCGAATCCTGTACGCTTATCACTCTCAACGTTTCTTTCCGTGGACGAGTTCATGCAGCACCCCCTGATCTGCCAACAGTTTTTGTGGTTCGCCGGATTCGATGATTCTTCCAGATTTCATCACCGCCACCTTATCGAAAGACGGTAAAAGATCGAGCCGGTGAATGACAGATATGACTGTACGGCTTCCTTTCCATTTTTCTATGAGGTTCTGGATTCTGCTCTGCGAATTATTATCCAGAGCCGAAGTTGCCTCATCCATTATAAGCACTTTCGGTTTTTTCAGCAGGACTCTGGCAATGCTGAGTTTCTGCTGCTGACCACCGGAAAGCTTGTCGCCTCGATTACCCACATCAAATTCCATGCCGATCGCTGCCACCTGCTCCAGCAGATCTTCTTCGATAAGGAGTTGAACGATACACTGATTGACCCGATCTTCGACCTTGGGTGAGTCACTGGTCAGATTACCGTAGAAGATATTGTTCAGAATTGACTGGCTGCGGATATACTCAGTGTCTTTGTAAAACGACACAGCTCCAGCCATATGCTCTCCAGACCAGGAAAGAAACTCATTTCGGCCGGCAAGAATCAATTTTTCCAGCAGCGGCTGCAGATCGACAATCTTATGGCGGGCCGGGATATAGCGAAATGCCACCTTCCTCAGAAGCCGCCGGTTTTCGCTTGATAGTTTGGCAAGTGGAGCAGTACCCAGTTGATCGGCAAGTTCGAGATAGCGGTCATACTCGTTCGGCTCGACAGGAGTCTGTTCAAAAAAGACATTGTCCCTGGGCACATCCCTGCCGAGAATGTCGACGGTCTGTTTGAGAAGTTCGGCACCGGTTTCCAGCAGAGGCAGTTTGAGGCTGACACTGTCAAGAAAGGAAAGGAACTCGCGGTTCTCTTCCAGACTGTCGAGGGTCAAATCACTCTGAATCGAGCCAAAAATGAGGTTTTCGACAATTGTCGAGTGATAGAGATAGTTGTCCTGATAGTAAAATTCAACATGTTCGGCCAACTCAGCCCCGAAATTCTTCTGGAAATTTGCCCGAATCTTAAGAAACCTCTCTTCGAGTTCGGGATGGCGCTGATGATCGAGGATCGTGTTGAGTCCAAAGCGCAGGGTGTCGACAAAGACTCCGGCTTGTTGGAGCACAGCAATTTTATCGTCCAGACTCACTGGTTCCTGGTCGTTATCACGGTCCGGGAAGTCGGCAAGAGCGTTGCAGGCATAGGTGAGGTTGTCATTGATGGTTCCCGAAAAAATGATAGGATCCTGGGAGATAAAGCCCGACCGAGCGGACAACCTCCTCCTTCGACATCTGGGCTACGGAGCGGCCGTCGATCAGCAATTCACCACCGGTGTAGGAATATAATTGCCCGATACATTTGGCTAAAGTCGATTTTCCCGAGCCGGAAAAACCGACAAGGGCCAGATGTTCGCCGGCTTTGATGGAGAGGTTTACCTGATCCAGCAGCTTGATGCCATTCGGTGTGACAAACTCGAGATCCCGGATTTCTATACCTCCCTGAATGGCGGGGGGCGAACGCTGCTCAGCGATGAGGGTGAATTCTGTCTCGCCGGTAAAAATCTGCATAACTTTCTGATAGCGAACCGAGGCGTCCTGTTGGGTCTGATAGAAATCGATCAGCTCTTTCCACGGATCATAAAGTTTTTCCTGGGCGGAGAGAAACGCCACGATAGAACCCAGCTCGGTCTCGCCCTGCATCAGCAGATAGCCGCCAAGCAGCATGACCACCACCGGTCCCAAACCGACAAACAGGTTGTTGGTGACCTTTACCCCGTATCGGTACAAGGTCCAGATGATACGGATTTTCAGCAACCGTTCGATGATCTTGTTGTAGGATCGCTCCTCGCCCTGAAATGATCCCTGGGCATGGATTTCACTGATGCCGCTTACCGATTCGGTAATGCGGCTCGCCATCTTGTTGGAGGAATCGACCCGGCGCTTGTTCCAGTTATTCACGCCGCGTTGCACCAGCGGTACGATAAACAGGGCAACCGGGTAGATTGAGAGGGTAACGATGCCCAGCAAAGCATTAAGCCAGATAAGATAGGCACCGATGGCCACCAGGGTGAGTATATTGCTCAAGGGCACCGCAATGGCGGCACCGACGAAATTGGCCGAGGCGGAAAGCTCGCTCACCAGACAGGCAACCACGGTTCCTGTAGGGGTTTTCCTGAAAAAACTGAGTGGCAAACGCAAGATGTGTTGATACAGCTCTCTGCGCATATCGGTCAGGGCCCGCTGACCGATAATTGTCTGCACCCCATTGACTGAGAGTTTGAGCAGGCTTGAGAAGACAACCGCGAGCAGAAAAATCAGGCAGTAGACCAGGAGCTGGCTGACATCGCCGACGGCAAGCACGTCATTGATAATGCGCTTCTGTATCTCAAGCGGCAGCACCCGCAGAAACACTACTCCGAGAATCAGCAGCAGCAGCACAAATTGCAGCGACACGCTGGTTTTGAACACCCAAGAAAGTAGTGAGCGTTTATAGATAGGCACTTCAGTTCGTGGACGCATTAATTATTGATCAGATTTGCGGTCTGAGTCATGCCGCTTGTTGCAGACTCATGAACAGACACATCAAGTTGCCTTTCAGGGTCTGAACAAGGGCGGGATCAGGTTACCGTGATAGTGGAGACCGATGTGGTAGGCTGGTGTATCCGGGGAACTTATCTGGGAACACCAGCGTACTTCGGCAATACAGGTGAGCTCTTCGAGCGAACTGAAGGACTGCAGATGCCGGCCGATCATCCTCACACAGAGATTATCGCCGGGAAGGGCGTGGTATCGACTTTGAAAGCACAAGCCTCCCAGGCTGTAATTTATTGTTTTTGCACCATAATAGCAGAACGGGTGGTCTGACCGCTTGGCAAACATGATGTCTTCGGCCAGTCTGACCCGGCCGTCTTTTCGCTTATCGGCACTCACTGAGGCACCTGCTACTTGAAATTTTCAAGCGCTCGCGGGGTGTCGGGATGAATCGTCACATAGGAATCGAAACCGGAAATCTCAAATACCTCCCGGACGTGATCCTGCATATTGCTCACCGCAAAGGATTTACTGGCAGCCTGACGCTCCTTTACGGTCTTCAATACGACCCGTAGTCCAGCACTGGAAATATATTCAACCCGGCTGAAATCAAGAAGCAGGTGGTGACCGTTATCATCGGAACCGATCAAGCCTATTTCCTGTTCCAGTAACGGGGCACTGTTCGAATCCAGCCTCCCGTCGGGTGCCAGTATTACCACACCCTGCTCTTCTGTTTTGCGAATATCCATCAGAAACCCTCCTATTGGGTGATTATAAGTATTTTTTCAGATTTTTTTTGTCAGGGTAACGATATTTTTGTTTTCTTCCCGTCTGTAGTTAAGCGTGTCGGTGTATTGACGAGCCAGAAAAATTCCTAGTCCACCTATCTCTTTTTCAGACAGAGGCCCGTCTAGATCCGGATCTTCTGGAAAGGTTGGATCAAAAGGTCGACCATTATCGCACATGGTAATCTGAATTTCATCAGCACTAAGCAGAAAGTGAAAGTCAATCTGTTGTTTCGAGTCGTCTTCATAGCCGTAACTGACTGCATTGGTAAAGAGCTCTTCGAGAACAAGATTGAGTTGCAAAAGGAGTTTATCTGATAACAGCCAATCTTTATTGAACTGCTCCAACATATCGTTCAGTCGGACCAGTTCAGTGAGCGAATTGTCCAGTGTTAAACGGATTTGCTGGTGACGGTCGGTCATTCTTGTTGCTCCATCAGAGCTTGACTCGTTGGGAAAACCTCGAGCTATCAAATCGTCTAAGGTTATGAGACCGGGGATGAGAAACCATTATGCCGTAACCGATAGTAAACCATCTGTTGGTAAACAGTGCGGAGCGAAGTCTTCTAATTCGCCCCGTTTCAACTTACACTATAACAAATCACGGTCGAATCAACATGCTTAGTGTAATTATCGGTGTTATAATCTCACCAGTGACCGGGTGCAGTGAAGCTTTGGAGATATTAAACCTCAAACCGATGCAGCTGGTTTCGGGGAATCAGCAGCAGTTTTCCAGTGATATTCATCTCTTTGCTGCCTTGTTCCAGACACTTCTTCCTGACCTCGTTGATAACCGCCGCCGCATAGGTGTCACCCCAGAACCAGTCCGCCAGTGAGGCGGCGTCGGTGGGTTGGCCCGGCTGGGCTGACAGGGCTTCGTAATAGCAGCTTTTCAAATCCTCGGCTGCATGTCTCAGTGCGCTCGCCAGGTTCGCCTCAAACTTGGAGAGACCGTCAGTATTGGCGGTGATGAAATCTGCATAGAGGGAGCGGAGTTCCTCAAAGCTGAGACCGCTGACCCCGCAGGCCGTCCGTCCCCTCTGCTCGAGGGCGATGGTATGCCAGGTGTGCAGGGAATTGAATTCTGACTCAAACTTCTGCAGGAGTCTTTCGATGTCGGTCAACTCCTGATTCCGGGAGCTGAAATCCACCGGGCAGGCCGGTATTGCCGGCTCGGCCTGGCTGTCGTCGGCATCGAGGGGATAGTCGGCCAGCACCGGTCCCTCGGCTTCTTGCAGCAGGTTCAATGCCTGGCTGAGAACATCTCGCTGAAATTCGGGATCGTTGGGGTTGCCCAGCGGTCTCCCCAGCGGGAAAGTCACCCAGAGAGCCCGGGGCGGTTTCATCTTCTGGGAATGTTCTTTGATCAGGCTTATCTGGGTGGTGGCAATGCCTTCATCTTCGAAATAATGCGAGAGCCCGCCCACGGCGCGCGTACAATTGGGTCAGACCGGCACCAGCAGCACGCAGTTGACCCGGTCATTTTTAAGCAGAGCGGCCAGATTCCTGGCTTCTGTCTCCATCGGGGTCGGATCTGTGGCCCCCATGAAGGAGTAGTGATAGTCCGCTACCGAGTCAATAACTCCGAGCTCGGCCAGTTCCCTGAGGCGATCCAGAGGCAAGACCATGTTGACATCCAGCTGAAAACCGGTGCGGTCAAAGTTGGTGGAAACATGACTCATTACCAGGTCCGCCGGGTCAATGTCTTTGGGGATCACTCTGTAGCCCGCTTCGCCCAAAGCAAAGGGCCTGTCGGAACGGCGGTGCAGCCCGGCCGTCGAGACGATTGCCACCCGTGCCCGGGCGGAGGTCAGCCCCCGGACAAAAGGAGTGTAATCATAGGTGGGGCAGGGAAGATCGAGCAGATGACGGCGCTCGTCTTCCTGGTATTGTTCGAGCCGGACCATAGCGGACTCCGATAAAAGAGGTTGAGAAGGCCAACCTAGGTTCTGTCGATGCCTTCAGCCAGCTCTGAAAGAGAGCCAATGGTTATGGTCGGCTCAATCTCCCACGGATCGAATATTGCCTGCGGAGAACGCTTGACCCAGGCCCCCCGCATACCGGCGGAGATGGCTCCGATGACGTCAAAGGGGTTGCC
The DNA here is from genome assembly GCA_963759125.1 of uncultured delta proteobacterium. Classification (GTDB taxonomy): domain Bacteria; phylum Desulfobacterota; class Desulfobulbia; order Desulfobulbales; family Desulfocapsaceae; genus JABDQA01. The sequence continues at coordinate 112,032 of CAVWXN010000005.1, read as the reverse complement.
GGAGATCAGCCAGGCTTCCTTGCCGGTTGCTCCGGATCGTCTGAGGAAATGGGCATAGACTGCCGGGTTCGGCTTGAAACTTTTGATCTCATCGGTGCTGACCACATCTTCAAAGTAGGAACTGATGCCGCTGTTTTCAAGCAGCGAGGCAACGTCCTCGGGCTTGCCGTTGGAGAAGGCAAAAAGCCTGAAGCCCGCCTGCTTCAGCTCTGGCAGTGCTTCAGACGCGTCCCCAAAAGGAGGCAGGACCTTGTAGCCGGCCAGCAGTTCTTCCTTGTCGTGAGCTGAAATTTCAATACCCAGTGCGGTGCAGGTATAGTCGAGCGCGTATCTGGTGCAGAATCCGAAGTGCACGTAGTTTTGCATCAATGCCCTGCGGAAGGAATATTCAAGCTGCTTCTCCCGCCAGAGATTGGAAAATTGGACTGCCCGCTCTCCGGCGAACTGGCCCAGCGCCTTGGTCACACCTGCGGTGTCGATCAGGGTGCCGTAGACATCAAAGCCGATGGTGATGGTCATAATTCCTCCTGGTCGGTTAAAGAGGGGACACAATACCTATCCTGTCCCCAAACCCAGGGACAGGATAGGTATTGTGTCCCCAGTAATCTCACATATTCCTCCGGTACTGCCCGCCCACCTCGTAGAGGGCTCCCGTGATCTGGCCGAGGCTGCAGGTCTTGACCGTCTCCATCAACTCTGCAAAGATATTGCCGTCATTCAATGCCACCTGCTTCAAACGCTCCAGCGCCGGACCGGATTCATCCTGGTGACGGCTCTGAAAGTCAGCCAGCCGATCGAGCTGCTCCTGCTTGTCCTCGTCGGAGGCCCGGACCAGTTCAAGAGTTGCATTTTCCGCAGCAAAATCGGCCTCGGGGTTTCTAAAGGTGTTTACCCCGATTATCGGGTACTCCCCGGAATGTTTGAGGTGCTCGTAATACATCGACTCTTCCTGGATGCGGCTTCTCTGGTAGCCGGTTTCCATGGCTCCGAGTACGCCGCCCCGCTCGGTGATCCGGTCGAACTCGGTGAGAACCGCCTCCTCGACCAGATCGGTGAGCTCCTCAACGATAAAACTGCCCTGGTTCATGTTTTCATTCTTGGCCAGCCCCCATTCACGATTGATAATGAGCTGAATGGCCAGCGCCCGCCGCACCGACTCCTGGCTCGGGGTGGTGATGGCCTCGTCATAGGCATTGGTGTGCAGGCTGTTGCAATTGTCGTAAATGGCACAGAGCGCCTGCAGGGTGGTTCTGATATCATTGAACTGGATTTCCTGGCTGTGCAGACTGCGGCCCGAGGTCTGGATGTGGTACTTGAGCCGCTGTGAGGAAGTCGAGGCGCCGTATTTCTCTTTCATTGCCACGGCCCAGATTCTGCGGGCGACCCGGCCGATCACCGTGTACTCCGGCTCCATGCCGTTGGAAAAGAAGAACGAGAGGTTGGGGGCGATCTCATCAATATCCATGCCGCGGGCCAGGTAGTATTCGACGTAGGTGAAGCCGTTGGACAGGGTCAGGGCCAGCTGAGTGATCGGGTTGGCACCTGCTTCAGCGATATGGTAGCCGGAGACTGAGACCGAGTAGAAGTTTTTGACCTGGTTGGCAATGAAGAACTCCTGAATGTCACCCATCATTTTGAGGGCGAACTCGATGGAGAAGATGCAGGTGTTCTGGCCCTGGTCTTCCTTGAGGATATCAGCCTGAACGGTTCCGCGCACGTTGGCCAGAACCAGCTCTGTTATTTCTCGGGCTTTTTGCTGATCGGGCTTATGGCCGTTTTCGTTCTCATATTTTTCCAGCTGCTGATCAACTGCCGCATTCATGAACATGGCCAGAATGATCGGCGCCGGTCCGTTGATGGTCATCGACACCGAGGTGGTCGGAAAACAGAGATCAAAACCGTCGTAGAGCAGTTTGATATCGTCCAGCGTGCAGATGCTCACCCCGGACGTTCCTATTTTACCGTAAATGTCAGGGCGCTCGGCAGGATCCCAGCCGTAAAGCGTGACCGAATCGAAGGCGGTCGACAGCCGCTTGGCCTCGTAATTGGCGGACAGCAGTTTGAACCGGCGGTTGGTCTGGGCCGGACCACCTTCTCCGGCAAACATCCGGGTTGGATCCTCGGCCGTTCTTTTCAGCGGAAAGACACCGCCGGTATAGGGGAAATAACCCGGCAGGTGCTCTTTTCTCAGCCAGCGGTAGATGTCGCCCGGATCCTTGAAGGCCGGCAGCGCGATCTTGGGGATCCTCGAGTGGCACAGCGAGGTGGTAATCAGCGGCACCCGCACTTCCCGCCCTCTGACCTGGTAGATAAGCTCATCGCCGGAGTACGCCTCTTTGATGGTGTCCCATTCCTGCAGCAGGGTTTCGGAGTCCTTGTCGATGTCAGCGGAGAGTTTCTCAGCCTGCTCGTTCAGCAGGGCAGCACTTTGCCCAGCTTGTTCGTCGTCCATTGCAGCCAACATCTCTGCACTTTGAAGGAAGTGGTTACGGTGGGAGATCTTTTCGCCCAGCTCGGCCGATTTGGCGTGATACTTTCTGATCGTCTCTGCAATCTCGGCCAGGTATCTGATTCTCTCGGCAGGGATGACGATGGTTTTCGAGGAGGACACCTTGCTGTCGGGTTTCGGCAGCGACGGGCTGAAAGCAAACCCGGACTTCTCCTTCAGGAGCTCGACAATCCCGTGATAGAGGGCGGAAACACCGTCATCGTTGAACTTGGAGGCGATGGTGCCGTAGACCGGAAAGGCTTCCGGTTTAGACTCCCAGGCTTTGCGGTTACGCTGCACCTGCTTGCGAATATCTCTGATGGCGTCGTCGCTGCCCTTTTTCTCAAACTTGTTGACCACGATGAGGTCGGCGTAATCGAGCATGTCGATTTTTTCGAGTTGCGAGGGCGCGCCGTAATCGCTGGTCATGACATAGATGGAGATATCTGCCAGATCGGTGATTTTCGAGTCGCCCTGACCGATGCCCGCGGTTTCGGCAATAACGAGATCAAAGCCGGCCGCCTTGGCGACCATAATCGCTTCGGGAAGCGCTTCGGAGACCTCGTTGGCAGAGTCTCTGGTGGCCAGGCTGCGCATGTAGACCCGCTCGGAATTACAGATCGAATTCATCCTTATACGGTCGCCGAGCAGGGCGCCCCCAGTTTTTCGGCGGGACGGATCGCAGCAGATGATACAGATGTCGATATCTTTGATGTCGTGCAGAAAACGAACTATGATCTCATCGGTCAAAGAGGACTTGCCAGCTCCTCCTGTGCCGGTAATGCCGACCACCGGAGGATTGTGTTTTTCGGCCAGCGGAGCGATCGCTGCCGTGAGCTGCTGCAGGCGCTCCTGGTCGGTCGCTTTGGCCAGCTGCATGGCCGTGATGAAGCCCGCCAGTTCCCGTTTGTTTTGCACTGTCAGAGAAGCAGGGTCGAGGTCGTGATGGCTGAGGGTGGAAAAATCCATCTGCTCGATCATGTGATTGGCCATCCCCTGCAGTCCCATGGTGGCCCCGTCTTCTGGTGAGTAAATTTTGGTGACTCCGTATTCCTCCAGCTCGGCAATCTCGTCGGCGACGATCACCCCGCCTCCACCACCGAATACTTTGATGTGGGAAGCGCCTCTTTCTTTGAGCAGGTCAATCATATACTTGAAGGATTCCATGTGACCGCCCTGGTAGCTTGACATCGCGATCCCCTGAGCGTCTTCCTCTATGGCAGTGTCAACCAGCTCCTGCACTGAACGGTTGTGGGCCAGATGGATCACTTCAACACCGCTGTCCTGCAGGATTCTGCGCATTATGTTGGTCGAGGCGTCATGGCCGTCGAACAGGGAGGTGGCAGTGATGATCCTGATATTGTGACTGGGAGTATAGGTGGTGATCGGTGCATTCATGTGTGCTTCCTCGTAATATTTCAGGTAACCAGCAAAAACGGTCAACCAGGGACTAGACTGAGGAGGCTCGGCACAGCTGCAAGCAGGATCAATCAGCGCCAGGGCTTCCCGAACGAGGTGAAGGCGAAGGGAGGAGCGGGGCGGGTTAATCTTTCTTGTCAGCCAGGAACCTCATGATGAAGTCTGTCTGCTGTTCGATATATTGCTCAATGGTAAAATGTTTTCCGAAATACCATCTCCTGAAGGCCCAGGTGTGGCCAAGGACCGAGATGTTATGGCCCATCAGGTTGATGGTGTCATTATCGAGGCTGACCAGATGACCCCGCTCTTTCAATTCAACGATTGCCTGAATGAAAATGTCGGTGATCCGCAGTTCGGCCTCCAGCACTTTCTGCTGCCATTTGGGCGGCAGAAAATGGGTAACCTGGTACATCAGCAGCAAGTGATCGCTCATCCGGTCACAGACCAGAAAGTACTCCCGGATTACCTCGGCCACCGCCGCCTTCAACTTCCAGCGGCCTGCGCAGCGCCTCCTTGACGCCATGTTCGACCTCGGCATGGATAGCCATGCAGACCAGGTAGAGTACATCGTCCTTGGTGGTGATGTATTCATACATCGAACCGATGGACAGTCCGGTGGCCTGGGCCAGGGCTCTGGTGGTGGTCTTGTGATAGCCGCGTTCTATAAACAACGGCACGGCGGCATCGACGATCTGGCGCCTGCGTTCCCTGACCAGTTCCTTGTTCTTGATCTGGGTCGCGACTTCTTTGGTATCTGTCGTTATCATCGTGAAGCTCTCATTTGTCTGCTTTTCTTTCATAGGTAATAGCTGAGGCCTGAATGATCAGATTAGCCAAAAAGCGCGGATTCCAAAAGAAAAATCGGCGGCATTCGTCAACAACGGCGGCGCTGAAGGGCGAAAATATCTCAACCGCCTTTGATTTTCTCCGTCAGTACCGGTATGAACTGCTTCAGATCGGCCACGACCAGAACGTCGGCCGCTTCGCCAATCGGGGCATCCTTGTCGGTGTTCACGGCAACGATGAACTCCGATTTTTTCATCCCCGCCAGATGCTGGATGGCACCGGATATGCCGCAGGCCACATAAAGCTTCGGCGAGACGGTCTGACCGGTGGTGCCGACCTGCCGGTTATGCTCCACCCATTCCGAATCGACCACCGGCCGGCTGGCCCCATAGTCGCCTCCCAGGGCCTTGGCCAGTTCCTCGATGATAGCCACATTCTCAGGCTTGCCGATACCTCTGCCGGCGCTGACGATGACTTCAGATTTGCTCAGATCGACGCCACCGGCTTCGGCTTCTTCGTAGCCGGAAAACGAAATCGGTCCCGAGCCAACGGCCGCCACCTCTTTCACCTCAGGACTTCCGGTCGGCGGTTCGGCCAGGCCGAAAGCGCCAGCCTGCAGGGTCACCACCGTTATCGGCGTGCTCGGTTTTACCTGTCGGCGCAGCTTGGCGTTGCAGACAGGTACCACCATAGTGCCAGCGCTGATTTCGACCACCTCGGAAATCTGCGAGGCTTTGAGGCTGAAGGCCACCCGGGGGGCCAGGTCCCAGCCGTAGGATGAGTGGGAGAAGACGATATAATCCGGCTGCTCCTGCTCGATGACCCCGAGTAAAAGTTGTTTATGGGCGTCCGGATCGAATTCGCCGACTTGGGAAACATCGGCCAGATAAAGGGTGCCGTCAAACGCTGGCAGCGCCTCTTTGCTGCCGACTGCAAACATGGCGCACTCGGCGCCGAGCTGCCCGCCGAAATCGATTAACTCCTGGTAGGAGCCAAGTAATTGTCCGTCTCTATATTCTGCTACCAGTAATGCTTTCATTTTCTACCTCGCGATCAGGAAAGAACAGTGGTTTTCTCTTTGAGGATCCGGACCAGCTGATCGGCCAGATCGCCCACCTCACCTTCCAGAACCAGGCCGCCGCCCTTTTTCTCCGGAAAGTAGAGTGCTGCCGTCTGTTGTCTCGGCTCGACCTTGAGAAGATCAGCAACCGGGATGCTCAACAGTTCCTTCTTTTTCGCCTTCATGATATTTGGCAGGGTCGGATAGCGGGGGGTATTGAGCCCCAGCTGACAGGTAAACAGGGCGGGAGTGGCGACCTTGACCAGCGCTTTGATGCCGCCTTCGAGTTCCCTTTTGGCAGTGACGCTGCCGCCATCAAAGTTGAAACCGACGACGGTAGTGACACTGGGCAGTCCCAGCATCTCGGCGATCAGTACGCCGACCTGGCCGCTGCCCCGGTCCTGGGACTGCATGCCGGTGAAAATGACGTCGAAACTTTTATCCCCGGCAAAAGCGGCTACGACGGAGGCAATTTGGTAGGGCTCTTTGCCTGAGACAGCTTCGTCGCTGACATGCACACCCCGGTCGCAGCCCATGGCCAGCGCTTTTTTCATCGCTTCCTTGACCTTGTCAGGACCGATGCTGAGGACGGTGATATCGCCTTCGCCAAGCTGCTCTTTGAGCCGGACTGCCTGTTCCACCGCATACTCGTCGTATTCGTTCAGGCGCCAGGCCAGATCGGCGTTGTCATACCAGGTGCCCGCCGCATCGATCTTAAATTTTGATTCCATGTCCGGAACCTGTTTGATGCACACCAGAATTTTCATACTCTACCTCTATCTGTTGTTGTTATACACAGCATCATAAGTCCAATCCATCCCCGGCTGGGCGCCTTGAACTTCTGACGCTGTGTATGGCTTCGCTTCAGCGGGTAAGGGCGGTGCCAATGACCAGCCGCTGAATTTCACTCGTCCCTTCATAGATCTCTGTGATCTTGGCATCCCGCATCATTCGTTCAACCGGAAATTCTCGGCTGTAGCCGTAGCCGCCAAGTATCTGGACCGCCTGGGTTGCTACTTTCATCGCCGTCTCGCTGGCCATCAGTTTGGCCATGGCCGAAGCCTGGGAATAGGAAAGTCCGGCGCTGGCCCGGTAGGCAGCATTGTAGACCATCAGCCTGGCGGCCTCGATCTGGGTTGCCATATCGGCCAGCTGAAAGGAAATTCCCTGGAAGGCGGCGATCGGTTTGTCGAATTGTTTTCTTTCTTTGGCGTAGGCTACCGCCTGTTCGAGTGCTCCCTGGGCGATGCCGATGGCCTGGGAGGCAATGCCGATACGGCCGCCGTCCAAGGTCTTCATGGCCACCTTGAATCCCTCACCCTCTTCACCGAGCAGATTCTCAGCCGGAATCCGGCAGTTTTCGAAGACGATCTCCATGGTAGGAGAGGATCTGATTCCCAGTTTTTGCTCCTTTTTGCCAAAGGAGAAGCCCTCGGTGCCCTTTTCGACTATGAAGGCACTGATGCCGTGGTGTTTTTTGGCATCCTTGTCGGTGCGGGCCAGAACAACATAAATCTCTGCTTCCCCGCCGTTGGTGATGAAAATTTTGGAGCCGTTCAGCAGCCAGTCGTCGCCGTCTCTGACTGCGGTGGTTTTGGTGCTGCCGGCATCGGACCCGGCGCTGGGTTCGGTCAGTCCGAAAGCACCCAATTTTTCTCCGGTGGCGAGCGGCACCAGAAACTGCTGCTTCTGGGACTCCGTGCCGAACAGGTAGATCGGGTTGGCACCCAGGCTGATATGGGCGGACAGGGTTACGCCGGTCGAGGCGCACACCCGGGAAAGTTCTTCCACGGCTATGGCATAACTGAGGTAGTCGGCCCCAGCACCGCCATATTCTTCAGGGAAAACAATGCCGGTAAGACCCAGTTCTGCCAGGCTATCGAACATCAGGGAGCGGTCGAAACGCTCCTCTTCATCACGCTGGGCCGCACTGGGACCGATCTCGGATTCGGCGAATTCGCGGACCGTGTCGCGAATTAGACTCTGTTCTTCACTGAGTTCGAATTTCATACTCGATTCTCCGTTGCCGATCGATCAATTGGTTGAGCCGCGGGCGATTTTCGACCGCCCGCGGCTTGGTAACTAGTTTTTCTTCGAGCTGAGTTCGGGGTAATCCCAATAGTAGAACTCCATGACCGGTGCTTCCGACTGAGTGTCCTGCCTTTCGATTTCCCTCTCCCGCAGTTCGACCCTTCTTATCTTGCCGCTTAGAGTTTTGGGGACCTCGGTAACGAACTCGATGATCCGTGGAATCTTGAATTTTGCCAGAATGTCAATGGTGTGTTTGAACATGTCAAGTGCCAGTTCCCGCGAGGGCTCTTGACCCTGTTTGAGGATGACATAGGCCTTGACCAACTGATGTCGTTTTTCATCGGGAACACCTACCACCGCAGCTTCGGCAACCGCCGCATGTTCCATCAGGGCACTCTCGACCTCGAAGGGGCCCACCCGGTAGTCGGATGATTTGATCACATCGTCGCTGCGTCCAACGAACCACCAGTAGCCGTCCTTGTCGATTGAGCCCCGGTCACCGGTGTAGTAGTAGTTGTCGATGAAGACGCCGGCCATCTTCTCGGGATTGCCTATATATTCGGTGAACAGCCCAATCGCCCGCCAACGGTCAAGCCGCACGACGATGTATCCCGGTTCGTCAGGCTCGGTTACCTCTTTGCCGTCGTCGTCGACCAGGGTTACGTCATACATGAAGGACGGTGCCCCGAATGAACCTTTGCGCATCTTGCCCATCCACGGGGCGTTGCCGATCATTGCCGTTGATTCGGTTTGACCGTAAAAATCCCTGATATAGGTGCCGGTCAGTCTTTCCCACTGGGTGATGATTTCGGGGTTCAGCGGTTCCCCGGCGCCGATTGATTGGCGCAGGTTGGAGAAATCCAAGCCCGAGGTGTCGAGGTTGATGAACACTCGCCAGGCGGTCGGAGGAGCACAGAAAACTGAAACCTTGTAATTGGTCAAACACTCCATATAGGCCATGCCGTCGAGGGCGGTAAAATTGAATCCGGTCCCGGTGGCCCCGACGTTAAGGGGAGCGAAGAAGGAGCTCCAGGCCCACTTTGCCCAGCCTGGGGCGCTGAGGTTGTGATGGATGTCATCGGTTCTGATACCGGCCATAACGGCCGTGGACAGGTGACCGACAGGATAGGAAGTGGCGGTGTGGCCGACTCTCTTGGGCAGCCCTGTAGTTCCCGAGGTGAAGAAGCAGAAGAGAAGATCATCGGATTTGGTTTTAGCCGGTTCGGCTTCGGGGGACTCCTTTTCCAGGTCGCTGTAGCTGACCCAGCCCGGCTTGCTTCCCAGTACAATTTTTACTTTCGGAGTCGATTTGGTGAGCTGCAGAGCTTCATCGATCAGATCAGTGAAAATCTCTGCGGCGATGACGACATTTGGGGCATAGGTCTGAAATCTGAACTCCATCTCCCTGAGAGTCATGGTCGTGGCGGTGGGAACGTTGACGATACCCCCTTTGATACAGGCGTAGGAGGAAAACCAGGTCTCGGGGACGATGGGAACCATCATGTAAAGGTTGTCGCCTTTGTCCACCCCCGCTTTTCGTAATCTGTTCAGGCAGCGATTTCCGTTTGCCGCGAATTCTTTGTAGGTGAAGCTTCTGCTTTCCTTGGTATGGATATCCACCCAAATCAGGGCATCCTTGTCGCCACGCTCTTTCACGTGCAGCCCGTCAAAGATCTCCCCGGCCCAGTTGAAATATTCCGGCATCTCCATATGGTTGAGTTTGTCGAAGAAGGCTTTGGCAACAACACCTTTTTCTTCGTTGTCCTCCATCATATTCAGATCCATGACTTCTCTGTACAGATTTTCCATACCTTCAACTCCTCCTCAAACGTTTGTTTTTCTATGAGTCATAAGGCTTTTAAAGCACGATCAGCCTGGTTAAGAAAAAACTACCGAGCGCTCGCTCGGTTTCTTTCGACACTAGATAACAATTAGTGATATTTGTCAAAGATTTTTTTAATAAGTGATAAATTTATGGTTTAAAATTGAGGCTGGCCAGTCAGTATTGTCGATACAGTCTCTGACTATTATACATAACGACATAAGTTCAAGACGCCCTCTCAGGTAAGGCACGAGCGAGGAGCCGGCGGAGCAGCCTGGTAGTGCTGTGAGCAGGCACCACAGCGAGCAACGCAGCATGAGGGAATGGATTGGACTTATGTCGTTATGTATAGTTTTGGGTAAGTCATGACGGTAGCCTGACTCTGTTAACCAGATGATGGTTATCCCATATTGAAAAAAAATCTGTTTCGGCTACACTGACTTGGATTTTTGTAATCGTTGGTTTCACAAGATTGGGGCGCAAGCAGCAGCAGAATGGATCATTGCCCGCCTTTGTCGATTGAGCGCTCGGTAGCTTGGAGGCACTGGTGGGCATCACCATTTTTCACAATTTTCAATGGGAGAGCACTGATGACACTATCCAGCGTAAACAAATCTATTCTGTCGCCGATAGAATTTCTGACCAGAAGTGTTGCCGTCTATCCGGACAAGACGGCGGTTGTCTATGGGGATGTCAGATACAGCTACAAGGAATTCGGTGCAGCGCGTCTATCGCCTGGCATCGGCTCTCAAATTGCAGGGGGTGGGTAAAGGGGACAAGGTGGCGTTCATCTGCCCGAACATACCGCCCATGCTTGAAGCTCACTATGCGGTTCCGCTGCTAGGTGCTGCCCTGGTGAGCGTCAATATAAGGCTTTCAGCCCCTGAAATTTCCTACATTATCGATCACAGCGACGCCCAGGTCGTGGTTGTCGACAGCGAGTTTGCAGCCCTGGTTGAGCCGGAAAACCTGCCTAAAGTCCAGACTTACATCACTGTGTGCGATGCAAGTGATAAGGTGGTACTGGGCGATATGGATTACGAGGCCTTTTTAAACACCGGATCGGCTGAACCGCTAATGGCTGATATCGATTCCGAAGAGCAGCTTATGACCATCAACTATACCAGCGGTACGACCGGGCGCCCCAAAGGCGTCATGTACCATCACCGGGGAGCATATCTCAATGCCATCGGTGAAGTGCTCGAATCTGGACTGAATGCCCGCTCGGTTTACCTCTGGACCCTGCCGATGTTCCACTGCAACGGCTGGTGCTTCACCTGGGGGGTGACGGCGGTCGGAGCCACCCACGTCTGCCTCAGAGCGGTGGTGGCAGAGGATATCTACCGACTGATCGAGGCCGAAGATGTGTCCCACCTCTGCGCTGCTCCGACGGTGCTGATCATGATGAGTACCTGGCCCGGCGCTGAGGATGTGGAAATGAAACGGACCCTTAATATTATGACCGCCGGGGCCCCGCCAGCACCGACGATCATCAGGAATATGGAGAACATCGGGGCGGAGATCACCCACACCTATGGCTTGACCGAAGTGTTCGGCCCGCACAGCGTCTGTGCCTGGCAGCCCTCCTGGGAGAAACTTGGCGAAGAGGAGCGAGCCCTGGCGAAATCGCGGCAGGGCGTGCCTTTCATCGTCACTCATTTTATGGATGTGGTAGATTCTGAAACCATGGAACCGGTCCCCAGAGACGGGCTTACCATGGGTGAAGTAGTGATGCGCGGAAACAATGTGATGATCGGTTACTATAAAGATCCCGAAGCCACCGCAGCAGCCTTTGCCGGAGGCTGGTTTCACAGCGGCGACCTGGCAGTGATGCATCCTGACGGCTACGTTCAGATCATGGACCGCAAGAAGGACATCATTATCAGCGGGGGCGAAAACATCTCCACCGTTGAGGTCGAAAGTGTCATCTACCGTCACCCCGATGTCCAGGAAGTGGCGGTTATCCCGGTACCGGACGATAAATGGGGCGAAGTACCCAAGGCCTATGTCGTGCCGAAGCCCGGCAGTGATCCGGCGGCTGAAGATATCATCGACTTCACTAAAACTCATCTGGCCAGGTTCAAGGCGCCCAAGTATGTGGAATTCGGGGAACTCCCTAAAACGGCCACGGGCAAGATCCAGAAATTTAAACTTAGAGACAGGGAGTGGCAGGGACGCAAACGGATTAACTGAAAGTCCAGCCTCACACGGCTATCAGGAATTTATTGCAGAGAGCGTGTATACCGGATAGGGTGCATAGGACGCGGTGTTTTCCATTCATCCTAACACTCATATGTGCTATGAAATCTAACGACCGGATCATCTTTATCTGCCTTATCGTTTTCCTGGGCTTACTCCCTGCTGCTTCGAGTTGGGCTGCAGATCTTTACGTCAAGCCGAGTTCCGAGATCACCATGAGACGCGGCCAGGGAACCGAATTCAAAATCATTGCCGTGATCAAGGATGGGACCCCTGTCGAGCTTTTGAGCGAAGCTAATGAATGGGCTCAGATCAGGCTCGAGAGCGGTAAAGAAGGCTGGGTGCTGCGCCGTTTTCTGAGCGAAACACCGCCACTGGGACAGCAGGTTGAAGTGCTGCAGAGGGAAAAGCAGGTGTTGACCGAGACAACCCAGTCCCTGCAACAGCGTGTCGACCAGCTGACCGCAGAAAAGGATGAGGTTGAGCAAAAATTGGGCGCTGACAAGGCCCAGGTAGAAAATGACTTCGGCCAGTGTGTTGACGAGTTGACCTCGATCAACGACGATTATGTCAAGCTGCAGACAGACACCGCTGATGTGATCCAGACCAAGAACGATCTGGAAGCCGCCAACACCCGGGTCGCCGACCTCGAACGCCAGGTCAGACGTGCTTGACCAGGAGAACCGACGGCTGGGCAAGACCGAGACCCTGAAATGGTTTCTGGCTGGCGGCGGGGTGTTTTTTGTCGGCTGGATTATCGGGATGATCAGCAGGAGATCGCGGAAACAGCGTTCATCACTTTTGTAGCGAGGTTATGGATTGATCGGTGTGGCTCCGCTCTGCTGCCGCACCACCAGCAGGTGAGGCCGGTTTCAAGTCCGGCGCCCAAGTCATTCTGATGACTGCATAACTGAACGGGCGCACTACAACAATAAAATGATTGACAATTACGGGTGAAACGGTAAACTCCAAGCAACGACCGAGCGCTTGGTCGGTATCCAATTGGCGCACATATTCAAGAAGATGAAGGCACCTTCTTGACAATAACGACGAAATTTCAGTTTCTGGGGGCAAGCATGAAAAAGGCGGTAATAGTCAGTGCGGTTCGGACTCCTCTGGGCAGTTTCGGGGGCTCTCTTGCCAAAATGGGAGGGACTGATCTCGGGGCCCGGGTCATCAAAGAATCGATCGACAGAGCCGGAATAGCTGGTGCCGACGTCGATGAATGCATCATGGGAATGGTGCTGCCCTGCGGCTATGGTCAGAATCCCGGTAAGCAGGCAGCCCTCAAAGCAGGTCTACCCGACGAGATGGAAGCCATTACCGTCAACAAGGTCTGCGGCTCTTCCCTGAAGAGCGTTATGCTGGCCGCCCAGGCAATCCAGTGCGGTGATGCCGGGGTGGTGGTAGCCGGTGGTATGGAGAATATGAGCATGGCTCCCTATTATCTGGAAAAAGCCAGGTGGGGACAACGGATGGGGCCGGGGACCCTGGAGGATCACATGCTTCACGATGGTCTCTGGGACGTGGTCAACGATTTTCACATGGGTATGTCCAATGAGCTGATTTGTGAAAAGTGGGAGGTATCACGAGAAGAGCAGGACCGTTTTGCCGAGCAGTCCTACAGCCGGGCCCTGAGGTCGATTAAAGACGGTATCTTCGACTCTCAGATAGCTCCGGTACCGCTTCCACAGCGCCAAGGTGACCCGGTCATCTTCGCCACCGATGAATGTCCAGCCGAGACGAGTTTTGAGACGCTATCTTCCATGCGCCCAGTGTTCAAGAAAGGTGGGGTCGGCACCGCCGGCAATTCATCTATTATCAGTGACGGGGCTGCCGCCGTGGTTCTGATGAGCGAAGAAAAGGCAGCAGAGCTTGGCTGTTCGATCATGGCCCGCGTCGGCGCCCAGGCCTCCCATGGGATTGATTTGAAATATGTGCTGATGGCACCGATCTATGCAATTCCGAAGGTTTTGAAGAAAGAAGGGATCTCCATCGGGGATATCGATCTCTTTGAAATCAATGAAGCCTTCAGCGGTACCTCATGTGCGATCAATGAAGTCCTGAAACTCGACCCCGAAAAAGTCAATGTGAACGGCGGCAGCGTGGCCCTGGGTCATCCGATCGGGGCCAGCGGCGCTCGGCTGCTGACCACCTTACTGCACGAGATGGAGCGCCGCGATCTCAAACGGGGTCTGACTTCACTCTGCCTTGGCGGGGGTGAGGCGGTAGCGCTGATAGTAAACAGATAAGAAAACCATAATAAGATTGTCCACTTATATCGGTCAAGGAGAGACCTATGAATATTAAGACCTTTGGTGTCATTGGAGCCGGCCAGATGGGCGGCGGTATAGCTCAGGTTGCCGCGGCCAGCGGCCTCAATGTGATCATGAGCGACATCAGCGAGGAATGCACTGCTGCCGGACTCGCAACCATTGAGAAAAACTTGGTCCGCAGTGTTGAGAAGGGAAAACTGGAAACCGATGAGGCCAATGCCATTCTCGCCCGACTGCAGACCACCACCGACCTTGGCGATATGGCTGAAGCAGATTATGTGGTTGAGGCGGCGGTTGAGATGGAGGACCTCAAATTCAATATCTTTCGTCAGCTTGACGAAGCCTGTCCTGGCCATGTGATTCTGGCCACCAATACCTCGTCTATTCCCATTGGCCGTATTGCCGCCCAGACTGGCCGTCCTGAAAAAGTGATCGGCATGCATTTCATGAATCCGGTGCCGATTATGAAGCTTGTTGAAGTGATCAGGGGTTTGGCCACCTCCCAGGAAACCTTTGACCTCACCTGGCAGCTCTGTGGAAAGTTCGGCAAGACTCCGGCTGAAGCCAACGATTTTCCAGGCTTTATAGCAAACCGGATTCTGCTGCCGATGATTAATGAGGCGATTTTCTGCCTCTACCAGGGGGTCGGAAAGGCTGAAGATATCGACACGGTGATGAAGCTTGGTATGAACCATCCCATGGGGCCGCTGGCACTCGCCGATCTGATCGGGCTCGACACCTGCCTGGCAATTATGGAGACCCTCTATGACGGCTTCAAGGACTCCAAATATCGGCCCTGTCCCCTGCTCAGGAAATATGTAGAGGCCGGCTGGTTGGGAAGAAAGAGCGGTAAAGGCTTCTACGACTATAAATAACTTTCTGTAGAGCCGTCAGGTGGGGGGTAACGCATGTCGGAATTACACATCCAGGATATCCCGGCAGTCGAGCTGGAAGGAAGAATCAGCAGACTGCAGCAGGCCCTGCAGGAGAGAGGCATCGATGGTGCCCTGATTGTCCAGAAGACGGATCTGTTTTACTTCTCCGCCACTTCCCAGCAGGGCTATCTCTATGTTCCTGACGCCGGCGAGCCGCTGCTCATGGTGTTCAAGGATTTCGACCGGGCCAGGGAGGAATCGCCGCTGAAGCTGGTGGCCCCAATAGGCAGTCCCCGAAAACTTCCTGAGATGCTGGCCAGCCAGGGTTTAAAGCTGCCAAAAATCCTAGGCCTTGAACTCGATGTGCTGCCGGTAAATCTCTATTTTCAATATCAGGAAATTTTTCCTGCCGCAGAACTCACAGACGTTTCTTCCGAGATTCGTTTAATCCGGGCGGTGAAATCCGATTACGAAATAGACTGCATCAAGCAGGCGGCCAGAGGCTCTGATTTGGTTTGTGCCCGGGTCAGCGAAATACTTGAGGAAGGCCAAACGGAGTTGGCCTTGGCCGGAGAGCTGGAATCCTATGCCAGAAGTCTCGGACACCAGGGCATCGTCAGAATGAGACTGTGGGGCAGCGAATTGTTCTACGGTCATCTCCTGTCGGGAGCCGATGCGGCGGTGCCGAGCTATCTTGCCTCACCCACCGGGGGCAAGGGGCCAAGCAGGCTCACCGGGCAGGGGGCCGGCTTCAGAAAGATCCAGAAAAATGAACCGGTACTGGTCGACTATGTCTTCGCCCTCAATGGCTATCTCTCCGATCATGCGAGGATCTTCTGTCTGGGTGAACTTCCTGACGAGCTGCTGGCAGGCCATGAAGCCATGCTCGAAATTCAGGAGCGGGTGAAAGACCAGGCCAGGCCTGGAGTGGCCAGCGGGGATATCTATGCACTCATGGTCAGCGTGGCCGAGGAAAAGGGCTATGGGGAATGGTTTATGGGGGTCGGCGAGCGGCGCATCAGGTTCACCGGGCATGGCGTCGGGCTGGAGCTCGATGAGTTTCCATTTCTGGCTAAAGGCCAGAAGTTGAAACTTGAAGAAAACATGATCATAGCTCTGGAGCCTAAACTGATCATCCCCGGAAAAGGTGTCGTTGGCATAGAAAACACCCATTTAGTGACAGAAAGCGGTCTCGTACCTCTCACCCAGAGCCCGGATACGATCACCTTCATCTAAGATTTCAGGGAGACAGCTATGGCCGATTACAACGCTGAGCATGCCGGGCAGCTGAACAAGGAAGAAACAGCCCGTCTGATTATCGATCTCTTTCATCGGATCATTGTCCATCACGGCATGTGGTATGCTGAAGTCAGGCACCAGATGGGCACCGAAAAGGCCCTTGGGATGCTGGAACAGGCTTTCAAGACAAGTTTTGGTATCCAGATGAAGCATTTGGGTAAAATTTTCGGGTTCGAGCTGGTCGACAACATTCCCTCCGTGTTGCTGGACATGGAAGAAGCTGATCTGCTCGAGCTCAAAGACAGGCTGGCAAAAAACTGGCTGGTCAACGACGGAGTCTGGTTCCAGACCATCGAGCAGAGTGAGGGGCTGGGCGAAGCCAAACGCTGCAACGATTCCTGCTGGGCCCATTTTTCCCCGTTTGAGGCACAGACGATCAAGCAGGGGCTGGGTCTGTCCGAAACAGCTGGGCTGGAGGGACTGAAAAAAGCCCTCGGCTTTCGAGTCTATGCGTCGATCAACGAGCAGTCGATAGTTGACGAGACGGAGAACAGCTTTGTTTTCCAGATGAATAATTGCCGGGTCCAGGCCGCCAGAAAGCGCAGGGCGCTGCCGGATTATCCCTGCAAGTCAGCAGGTTTGGTGGAATATAGTTACTTCGCCAGGAGCATCGATAATCGGATCAAAACCGAATGTCTGGGGTGCCCTCCAGATGAGCACCCTGAAGAGTGGTACTGTGCCTGGAGATTTTATATTGACTGATGGGTATCTTGGATCAGAAATAGACCACAACAAGGGACGAATATGAAAAATCTGCTTTGTGAAATCGAACACAACATTGCCTTGGTGACTGTCAACCGGCCCAAATCTCTCAACGCTCTGAATCCAGAAACGTTGACTGAGCTGATCGCCCTTTTCCAGGAATTGGCGGAGAAGGAGGAATTGGTCGGAGTGATCCTTACAGGCTCAGGTGAGAAGGCCTTCGTCGCCGGAGCCGATATCAGTGTTATGCAGGGTTACGACGTCTTCGCCGGCCGCGAATTCGGCAGACTCGGTCACCGGGCCATGGATGCGGTCGCCTCTCTGCCTCGGCCGGTAATTGCCGCGGTTAATGGCTTTGCGTTGGGTGGAGGCTGCGAATTGGCGCTCGCCTGTGATATCCGGATCTGCAGTGAGAACGCCAAATTCGGCCAACCCGAGGTGAATCTGGGTGTCATCCCCGGATTTGGCGGTACCCAGCGATTGCCGAGACTGGTGGGCACCGGCCAGGCACTGGAACTGATGTTGACCGGGGACATGATCGATGCCGAGGAAGCCTGCCGGATTGGTCTGGTCAATCGGGTGGTAGCCCAGGACGAGCTGCTCAGCCATTGCTTTGGGATCATGGAAAAAATCGCTCAGAAAGGACCGATCGCCATAAGGCTCTGCAAAGAGGCAGTAGCCTCGGGAATCGAAATGGATCTTGCCCGGGCCTGCCGCAATGAGGTCGATCTGTTCGGGGTCTGTTTTGCCAGCGAGGACCAGAGTGAGGGGATGAAAGCCTTCCTGGAGAAGCGACAGGCCCAGTTTAAGGGATCTTGATCCCCCCTGGCCAGGAGCAATTGACATAATTTACTATCAGCCACGGGCATAACGATGAAACTAGATCTCAACGAAGAACAGAAGCTTATACAGGAAACCGCCAGAGAATTTGCTCAAGCAGAGCTCGAACCGGTTGCCGCCGCCCTGGACCAGCAGGACGACCAGGAAACCTTTCATGACAATCTGAAAAAACTGGCCGAGCTTGGTTTCATGGGGCTCAACATCAGTGATGAATATGGCGGGGCAGAGGCCGGCGTGATTGCCTTCAGTGTGGCCCTGACCGAGATTGCCAGGGCCTGTGCCTCTACCGCAGTCACCTTGTCGGTCAACAATATGGTCTGTGAAGTGATTCAGGCGCTGGGGAGCCCTGCCCAGAAAGAGAAGTACATCCCCCGCATCTGCTCGGGGTGAGTACCTGGCGGGAGCCTTCGGACTGACCGAGCCCGGGGCTGGATCAGATCCGGCCTCGATGACCACCTCTGCCGTCCGGGATGGGGACTCGTGGCTATTGAACGGTTCCAAAATTTTTATCACCAGCGGTTCCTGTGCGGGCGTCTTCGTGGTCTGGGCAGTTACCGACCCGACCGCACCGAAGGGAAAGGGGGTGAGCGTTTTTCTGGTTGAGCCCGGTATCGAGGGATTTAGTGTCGGTAAGGCGGAACACAAAATGGGGCAGCATGCCTCAAAAACCAATGAGCTGCTGTTTCAGGACTGCAGGATTCCGGCAGATGCTTTGATGGGTAAACTTAATGACGGTTTCCGCGTGGCTGTTACAGAACTGGCAGGGGGGCGGATAGGCATCGGTTCCCTGGCGCTTGGTGTGGGACTGGCAGCCATGGATGCGGCGACCAGTTACTCGTTGGAGCGGATCCAGTTCGACAGGAAGATCAGCGAATTCCAGGCCATTCAATGGAAGATTGCCGATCGCTATACCGAACTGGAGGCGTCCAGGCTGCTGCTCATGAATGCAGCGTACCTGAAAGAGCAGGGCCGAAATTTTGCCAAAGAGGCGTCGATGGCCAAACTTTATGCCACTGAAGCTGCCAACCGTGCCTGTTATGACGCTATGCAGATTCTGGGCGGTTATGGCTATACCAAGGATTATCCAATCGAGCGCTACACCAGAGATGCCCGAATCACCACCATCTATGAAGGGACCAGTGAGATCCAGCGGCTGATCATTGCCCGCTCCATCCTCAACGATTTTTCCTGATGCTGATATCGGGCGGACCGGTTCACAGTGCCCGCCCGAATCCTGATTACTGCTTCTGCCGTTTATTCTTCACCAGTCAAACCGATTCTCATTGAGCATCGCCTGTAATCGTCGTATAAAGAGCATAACGATCTCAGGGTCCTCAGCAGGAGCAGCGCTGCGCCTATCTTCCCCTTGGGTAACAAGCAGCGACTTCTGGGCGGATCCTGCATGGTGAAAAACTACTTGCCTCGGGAGGCCATATGCCTGCATCGCAATACTGGGCTGACAGTTATCTGCATAAAAGAATCACCGCTGAACAGGCGGTTCGCCTTATCAAATCGGGCCAGCGGGTGTTTATCGGGTCAGGCTGCGGGGAGCCGCAGCATCTGGTCCAGACTCTGACCGAGCAGGCCAACAGCTTCAGCGGCCTGGAAATCGTCCGTCTGCTGGGACGCGAGACCGCCTCGCTGACCGCCATTGCCGACAAGACCAAGGATACCAGCCTTAATATACGCTCCATTTATCTCGGTTCGGCAAAATCGGATTCGATCGCCCCGCAAAAACGGTTCATCACTCCCATGAACATGTCTGACGTACCGAGTCTCTTTTTGACCAGGAGACTGCCGCTCAACGTTGCCCTGATCCAGGTGTCCCCGCCCGATGACTTCGGCTGGATGAGCCTGGGTATATCAGTTGACGTGACCATGGCGGCGGCCCGCTCGGCTGATCTGGTGATTGCCCAGGTCAACCCGAAGATGCCGCGGGTCATGGGCCAGAGCTTCATCCATGCCAACTATGTTGATTATGTGGTTGAATATGAAGAGGATTTACTGTCGGTCCCGCCATCCAGGGAAGTTTCCGACGCCGCCAATCAAATAGGCAGCCACATTGCCCATTTAATCGAAGACGAGTCGACCCTGCAGATCGGACTGGATGCCGCGTCCCAGGCAACGGTCAGGGGACTCAGCACCAAACAAGATCTTGGTATCCACTCGCAGTTCATCACCGATGATATCATGCACCTCTATGCCCAGGGCATTATCACCAACCGCAAGAAGGGCATTAATGACGGAAAAATGGTCGGCTCCATGGCAGTCGGCAGCCACGATCTCTATGAATTCCTCAACGACAACCCGGCGATCGACTTCCACCCGTCGGACTATGTCAATGACCCCTTCATAATTTCCCAGCACCACCGGATGGTGTCGCTCAACGTCGCCTATTGCATGGACCTGACCGGTCAGGTGTCGGCGGAGGCTTCAGCTGCCACCAGGTTTGCCGGTGTCTCGGGTATCCCCGATTTTGTTCGGGGTGCGCGCCGTTCTCCCGGGGGTAAATCAATCCTGATGCTGATGTCTACCAGACCCGGCCCGGACGGTTCGCTCATTTCCAATGTGATGCCCAAATTCGATGATATTGCGGTAGTGGTGCCGCGAGGTGACGTCCACTACGTGGTTACGGAATATGGCGCGGTAAACCTGTTTGGCAAGAGCCTGCAGGAGCGCGTGATCGCCATGATTACCATTGCCCACCCTGATTTTCGTGAAGAGTTGTTCGAGGCAGCCAAGAATCAGGGGCTGATCGGTATGGAGCGGAGCCTTGGCGAGGCGGTAAAGGCGGTCTATCCGGTCAGACTGGAAGAGACTATTGAGGTCAAGGGCGAAGAGATCTTTATTCGGCCGGCCAAACCGGTCGATGAACGAAGGATCCAGGAGCATTACTACTCACTGCCCAAGGAGGATGTGGTCTCAAGGTTCTTCGGTCAGAAGACCATCTTCGCCAGGAAGGATGTGGAAATACGCTCGCAGATCGATTATGTCAACAGCCTCACCCTGGTGGCCGTCGTCGGTGAGTTCGGGTTCGGCCGTATCGTCGGCGTGGCCGAGAGTATGAGGCTCAGAACCATTAATATTGCTGAAGTGGCCTTCTCGATCAGCCCCGATTACCAGGGTAAAGGACTGGGAAAACTGTTTCTGCAGAAACTGGCCAGCTCCTCGAGAGAGAGTGGGATTGCCGGACTAATCGCCTACACCTTCCCCACCAATCAGGCCATGATAAACCTGTTCAAGACGCTGCCTTACAAGGTCAAAAAGCAGCTTGAAGATGGGGAGCTGGTGTTGACTTGTCGCTTCGACGAACTAGCTTGATACTCTCACGAGTCGATACGGCCAGCGATCCAGCGTCGACTGCGCGGCAGGCATATGCAGTTGATATTCCGAGGATAAAATTTCGAGCACAACGAAGATATTGGAAAAAAGGGCCGTTTCCGGATGGAAACTATACTACTATTCTTCACCTGTTTGTCTTTTGAATAATCAATAATATGCTGAACTAAAGCAGAACCTAAACTATGGGCAATGCCTAAAAACACTTCAGCCAGATCTGCATAATCGCTTTTTTATTTAGCCTTATCTCCTTGCCCCGGCTTTTACGTATTTGCGCCAGTCGTGCTGTTCCCTAAATCCCAGGACTTCTCTGATTTTACGATTCGAAAAAAGTGCCTCATGTTCAGCTAATTCGCGAGTAATCGGCACACCGGGAAAAAATCGCTCGGCAAGCTCTTTGCTGGGAATGATCGCTCCGTTGGTGTCATTGCCGGCATTGAAAACCTGGTAGCCAAGGCCATCTTTTTCCAGACATAGATCGACAATCTGCCCGAGATCACGCGCATCGATATAGCAGAACACATTCCGGCGCCGTACTTCAGGATTTTTAAAATAGCCCGGAAACAGCTCAGCATATTCGTGAGGCTCAATCACATTACCGATACGCAACGCATAAATATCAAAGCCTGAGCGGCGCTGAAAACTGCGTGCCGTCTTCTCGTTGACAACTTTAGACAGGCCATAACTGTCCATGGGGTCAACATCGTAGTCCTCTTCCAACGGTAGAGAGTGCGGGTTGGTCTCACCGTCTGAAAAACACAAGCCGTAGGTAGTCTCTGACGAAGCAACTACAATCTTCTTGATGCCAAGCTTAACAGCCGCCTCAATCACATTGTAGGTCCCCATTGTGTTTACCCTGAACGTTTCATTATCGGGATTAATCAAGATCCGTGGAATCGCAGCAAAATGAACGACAGCATCAAATTCTGGGACGCCGTTACCGGGTTCCATCTCATCTAATCCGGCATATGAACTCATGGCATTAAACATCTGCCCGGAATCGGTAATATCGGCGATTAAATTGTCCACACCAGGATGATCCAAAGGCACCAGGTCTACATTCATCACCCGATGTCCTTGTTCGAGGAGGTAGGCTACCGCGTGCTTTCCCGCTTTTCCCGAGCCACCCGTAAAAAATATTCGTTTTGCAGTCATGTGTTCCTTTTGAGTAGTAATTTTAGGTTGTCTTCAGTTATCCGTGTCTGCAGCACATTTTATTCATAAAAACAATTATCTATACTCCAGTACAATCCCCTATTCTATATCTCTTGGGCTGGCAGAAAACTACTACCGGAATCATCTCAAGTTGAAGCATCGAACGGCCACTAATCGTTGCTGTTATGCCAGTTCATCTCTATATGGGATTGAAGTTGCAGCGCCAGGCTTAGTAACACAAAATGCAGCTGCCCTGTTTGCAGTCCGCATGGCTTTTTTCACTGAGCTTCCAGTGGCTATCTCTGCAATGAAGTAACCGATAAATGTGTCGCCAGCTCCCGTAGTATCAACAGGAGTAACCTGTTCTGCAGGTATGTAAAGGTTTTGGGATCTGTCAGCAAAGTGGACGCCTTCGCTGCCGAGAGTGAGGAGAATCGACATGGTAGGAAATCTAGTAACGGCTGTCTCAAGGATTTTCTCAGGAGACTTCTGGCCGGTGATCATTTCTCCTTCCCATTCATTAACGATAAGCCAGTTGACGACACCAAGAGGAAGAGTATGAATCTCGGAAGTCATGGGAGCAGGGTTAAAAACGATCCTCAACCCTTTATCAGCGGCAAATTGAATTATCTCATCAAGACGATTAATCTCGTTTTGGAGCAGAAGCCAATCTCCTTCTGAAGATCGTTCCAGGGCACATTCTATCTCTTCTTGTGTTATTGACTGATTCGCTCCGCCAAACAGGAGAATGGCATTTTCAGCACTGCTGTCAACCTGTATGACGGCATGACCGGTTGGTTCATCTGTTGTTAAAATGTTCGATACATCTACTCCATCACCGGCAAGAAATTCTCTAAGGAAAATGCCGTCTTTACCTATTTTCCCGATATGGCATACAGCAACTCCTGCCCGCGCTAACGCAATAGATTGGTTAAGACCTTTGCCGCCGGCAAATTCCGAGTATGAGCTGCAGGTAAGCGTTTCACCGGGCCGAACAAAATGATCGGTTGAGTAAACTCTGTCAATATTAAGCGAACCAAAATTAAAGACACGCATCGGGTTTAATAAAATCTAGATAAAACCTTGAAAAAGAATGCTGCTCTTAGTTGAGCTGACAGCTTACTTAAAAGAACCTGAATGCGTCAGGCACTACTATTCGGCAATAATCACCTCCACCCCCATTTCCTGGAAGCGAAGTCTGTCTTCATCTCTTATTGAGTTGTCGGTGATAAAATAATCGATTAACTCAAGACCACCCAGGGAGGCCAGTGATACTTTTCCGATCTTGGTTGCATCGGCTAGGAGAAAGACCTCTTTGGCTGCCTTAATCATTGCCTTTTTCACATACAGATCGTTAAATCCTGGATATGTCAGTCCGGCTTCAAATGAGATTCCGCCAGTTGCCAGAAAAAGCTTGGAAGCATAAATATCGGTAAAAAAATCAGCTGCTTTTTCACCAGAGAGAGAAAGAGTCGGAGGCTTGAATTGTCCACCGGATGAAAAAACGGTGCAGTTTGGAACAGCCCCGAGCCGCAAGACTATATTCAAAGCATTAGTCAGAATTTTAAGGTTCTGCTTCAAGGCCAGTTCTTCGACCATTTCAGTTGTAGTTGATCCCGCATCAAGAATAATGGTCTCACCATGATGGACATATTCTGAAGCTTTTTGTCCAATGAGGCGTTTCTTGTCCATATTCTCCAGATGTTCCAGAGTCATGGTCTGTACGAGTTGAGGTACAGATTTCAGAAATGCCCCGCCATGTTTACGGGTGACATAGCCTTCACCTTCAAGTTTTTCTAGATCTTGGCGGATTGTAGGCTCAGAGACATTAAAAAGTTTACTCAAGTTACTGACTCTTGCACTTCCCTCTTCTCGGACAAGTTCGAGAATTTTTAATCTCCTTTGTTCTGCTAGCATCCCGTTAAACATAAATCTTTCGTTATTGTATAAAGAACCGATTAATTTCCAGGTCTCTTCTCAACCTGACGCTGACTACAGGGCAACCACAGTACATATGATAACTGGTAATGTAAACCGTTGAAAGGGGGGCACTGACAACCGGAAGATATCTCCGGTCGCCTCGATCAGGCATATCTCCACCAGTATTTTAAAAGTTTAAAACATTGTCACCGATTATAGAATATATCCCATCTCAGGTATTTTCCAATTGACTCGCCCAGAATTTCAGCAACCTGCCCTCTAACCATAGCGACATGATGCTCAAAGCCATTCTGACAGATATGGGCGAGGAGTTTACGTAGCTCCGGAACTTTGCAGACCGCTATCCCACCATCCATGTTGAAGGGGTCATCAGTAAATTCTCCTTCACCAAGATAGGATTTAATTTTCCCCTGCTGATCATCGGTGGAAATCCGGAAATAGGTCATAGGTCCGGATGCGACTTTACCCTTAACAGCACCAAAACAATATTCACGCCCCAGGGTTTCACCAAGAATATCCAGGTCGGCGATCTCTGGGGTTACCCCCATGAAACTCTTTGGGAAATTGCTGCAGTGAGTATTGACACATTTGTTCTCTTCAGAACCGTAATTATTGTTCCAATCGAGAAAACCGGGAGAGTTTCCAGATGCAAGCAGAAGAGCATACATTGAGACTGCTCCGGTGATGTCAACCTCACAAGCACTGGGCATGGAGTGTTCCCCCATCATGCTCATGGTCAGACAGGATGCGCATCCGTAGTTGTCCTGCATTGAAGTCCAGCATTGGATGGCACTCGCTACACATTCGTTACTTTCCATCCAGTCATTTACTGCAACTGAAAATTTTGTTTGACGAAGTATCTGCTCTTCAGGGATGTGAGAGGGTATGGTTCCGTAATCCTTGATTTCAACCAGTTTGTCCCTGACCTTCTGAGCATCATCATCAAATTTCTCAGCTGCAGCAAATATCTCCGACAAATCGACGGGAATGACTGTTATTCCGTAAGATTGAAGAATTTTTTCGCTATAACGTACAGTCTGAAATGCCGCTGGTCGAGCACCGATGGCACCAATTCTGGCAGACGACAACCCTTTTACAGTTCTGCAGATCGCTGAAAAACGCTTTAGGTCGCTCTGGAATTCAGCGCTCTTGATATCACAGGTATGTGATGTTGTATCAGTAAAAGGTATGCCATATTGATAAAGGTTGTTGCACACGGATATTTTGCCGCAGAAAGCATCCCTTCTCGAAAAGACATCGACCTTATCAACCTCATCATTGCAAGCCTGAACCATCACCGGCACATTCAGTTTTGCCAAGTCGATTGTCTGAACAATCCCGAGTTCATCTCCGAAATTTGGTAGAATAACCAGGATACCGTCAATGCGTTCTGCATTCTGACGAAAAAGGTTGGCATAAATCCTGGCATGTTCAAGTGTCTCAACTGCACCATGAGGAGTCGCCTCATCCGGTGCGATTACATAATCGATTGAAAGAGCCTCTAGTGACTCCAACAATTCTTTTCTGGCAGAACCGGATAGAACTGGATTAAAAAATCCACGGGTACCAACAACCACGCCTAAACAGGCTTTCTTTTCCACAAATTTCATCACATTGTGTCTCCCTTAATCTTCCTGCAAGGCAGCTTTGCTTTGTAGATTTCTCTGGAACTGATCAACCACAACCGCCGCCACGATAACGAGCCCCTTGATTACCATCTGCCAGAAAGAGCTGACTCCCATCATAACCATACCGTCGCCGAGAACACCGATAACAAAAGCCCCGATAATTGTGCCGCCGATGGTTCCACGACCTCCAGCAAGTGAAGTTCCTCCAAGGACTGCAGCAGCAATTGCGGTGAGCTCAAACATTGAACCGGATTGTGGGTGCGACGCTACTAATTGTGAAGCGATTATTAACCCTGCTATTGCGGAACAGAATCCGGAAAACATATAGACGAACATCTTCACCCTGTTTACCCGAACTCCTGAGAGTAGGGCAGCTCGTTCATTACCACCCACGGAGTAAATATGGCGACCAAGTGGCGTACGCGTGGCAAGATACGCTGCCGCAATTCCGAGCACAATGAGGACACAAATGCTGAAAGGAATACCGAGGACTGTTCCCGACCCCAGCAAGGGAAAACCGGTGTTGCCAAGCTCCTCACTGCCAACGAGATTCGGAAATGTCTTACCATCGGACAGCAGCAGGGCGGTCCCTCTGGCGATATACAGCATTCCCAGGGTTGCTATGAATGGTGCAACGTTAAATCGCGTTATGAGAAAACCACTGATTGCCCCGCATAACACCCCGACAGCCAAGGTGATAAGAATGACCATGGGCAGGTGAAAATAAACGGTTACGTTCATGAACGGTATATGCAGGCCGCTGTAGATGAGACCGCCTGCAACCATCCCGGCCAGACCGACAATGGAGCCGACGGAAAGATCAATTCCACCCGTCACTATGACGAAGGTCATGCCGATAGCAATAAATGCATATATCGAAACGTGTTTCACCATGATGATCATGTTGGCCATGGAAAGAAAATTGGGAGCCATAATGCTGAAATAGACCACCACGAGAAACAGAGCTATAAAGGTCCGCAGTTTCAGGAGCAGCATGCCGATCTTTATATTGCTTTTTTTAACACTCCCAGCAGTTTCAGACTCTGTGTTTATGCTCACGATGAATCTCCTAACCCCAATAATTAATGCAGCGAGTGCTCTATGTCTTTATGGCCAATAGCCGAGGCAGCGACAATTAGCTCTTCTGTCGCCTCTTCTCTGGGGTATTCGCCGGTAATTTTTCCGTTGCTCATAACCAGGATGCGATCCGAAACAGCCATGATTTCTTTCAGCTCAGAGGTGACAAATATGATACCGAGCCCCCGTGCGGCCAACTCGTTCATGATTGCAAACACATCACCTTTCGCACCTACATCGATTCCCCTGGTAGGTTCATCCATCAGGAGCACTTTCGGTTCGGTTAACAGGGCTTTGCCTATGATGACTTTTTGCTGGTTACCGCCGGAAAGTGAGCTGATAATAACCTGGGGACTGGTAACCTTGATTGACAGGTCACCGATCATTGCGAGAACTGCTTCTTTCAGTTTATCGCGCTGGATATGGACCCATTTGATAAATTTCCACAGGCTGGACAGTGTCATATTATCGCTCACGTCCAGAACCTGAACAAGTCCGTCTCGCTGCCTGTCTTCCGGAATAAGTGCAAGACCGGCCCTGATATGATCATCTACGGTGCCGACGGTGACATCTTTGCCCTCAAGAAACACCTTCCCCTTCGCCTCTTTTTGCAGGCCCATCAAACATTCAAACAGCTCTGAACGACCAGCCCCCATAAGTCCGTAAACGCCAAGTATCTCACCTTTGTACAGGGTCAGATTCAGGTGATCGACGGTAAATCCGCCACTCACATGCGGCAGTCGAAGCTCTTCTATTTTCAGCACTTCCTCACCGGTCGAGGTGCTGGCATGCTGGAGCTCCCGATCAATATCGTCCCCGACCATACTTGAGATTATCCAGGGAACATCGATATCGTCCATCGAGGCTTCCTGGATCAAATTCCCGTCACGCAGAACCGTAATATAGTCGCCAATCTGAACCAGCTCTTCCAGGCGATGGGAGATGTACACGATCGAGACCCCCTGATTCTTCAAGTCATCTATCACCCGGAAAAGGACCTCTACTTCAATGGAGGAAAGAGCTGAAGTCGGTTCGTCCATGATAAGAATCCGGGTATTCAAAGCCAACGCCTTGGCAATCTCAACCATCTGCTGCTGGCCAATACGTAGATCGGCAACCTGTGCACCGGCGTCAATATCGGCCTCAAGCCGGTCCAGAAGCTCCTGGGCTCGCTGCACCTGGGATTTATGATCGATATGGAGGCCTGCAGATGTGATTTCTCTTGCTATGAAGATATTTTCCGCAACATTCATGTTCGGGAACAGGTTCAGTTCCTGATGGATCATTCCGATGCCGTGATGAACCGCATCGTGAAATGATCGGATGCGAACATCTTCGCCTTCCAGTTGCAGCTTCCCCTTTGTCGGTAATTCAACACCAGCAAGAATTTTAGTGAGCGTAGATTTCCCCGCCCCATTCTCTCCTACCAGCGCATTCACTTTACCGCGGTAGACATTGAAATCGACACGGTTCAAAGCAACCGTTCCGGGATATAGCTTGGTGATATTTCGAGCTTTCAGAATGATGTTTTCGTTAAAGTCTTCAGTCATGACAAGCTCTACTCAACTTCAAGGATAACAGGGGTAACTCGTATCAGTTCTGAATCCTGCAGTTGAGTGAAAGCACCCCAAAAGGAAATCTTTTTACCCATCAAGTTTTCTCGATCCAATTTGCTGGTAACATCTTTATTTACAACCTTATTAAAGGCATTTGACAGACGGGCAAACTCAAGTTGATTGGTAAAATCCGTAAACGAGATAAAATCCAGGGAATCCCGGATAGCACTGTCCTTGATTACCGGACCGATCTGGAGTACCAGGTCTGCGTTACCATCATTAGGGAACAGGTCAATATCAATCGTTGACGCACGAGACTCGGTGTTAACGGCTGTGATGAGCCCACTTCCCTTTACCCTGAAATTCCAGGGACTCCCTTCCTCTTTTTCACGATAACCGAATTCCTCTCCAGCAGCTTGTTGATCGTTAAGCCAGACCGGGATAATGGTCTCGATGGGCAGACTCTTGTCCTTAAAAAAAGGAACGACCTTGTCTCCCCATATACTCTCAGCGAATTCATCCGGTTTAAAGTTGTCACTGACAAAATAAATATCGAGCTTTTCTCCTTTGTCAGCCGACTCTTCCTCATCAGGAACTATTGTGCAGGAAGAAAAAGAAAAAACACAAAGAAATAGAACGACCTGAGCGATCAAACGATCACCTAACTTACTGATGCTCGGCATGATATCCCTCAGCTAAAGGGGGCGACTTTGGGGGGCTTCTGGGTGTTAGAAATGAGTCAGAGAATACTGGCCCTTGCCATTCTTCCCTGACTCATTATCAGTTAAGATTTACTTCATCGCGAATGTTTCAAGCTTGTTTGCGTTATCACTATTGATCAGAACACAATCCATGAGCTGTTTCTCCGGCAGCCCCGTGGACCCTTCTTTCAAATATTTATCAGCCTGCTCGACGGCCATTTGGGCAATTCTATAGGCGGGCTGAAGAACGGTCGCCTTAATATCCCCGGCAAGAATTGAATCGCGCACATCATTGGATCCGTCAAAACCGACGACAATCACATCACCCTTGCCTGCAGCTTTCAGTGCTGCCATTGCGCCCATTGCCATGGTGTCATTACCACAGATGACCCCTTTAATGTCAGGATTAGCCTGAATAATGGACTCCATTTTCTCGTAAGCCTCGGTTTGACTCCAATTTGCGCTCTGGCGGGCCACCATCTTCAGATCAGGATACTGGTCTAAAACGTCGTGATATCCTTGAGAACGAATACCTGCATTGGTATCAGATTCTTTACCGACCAATTCAACGAAGTTACCTTTTTCTCCCATCAATTTTACGAATTCTTCACCGCCTAATTTAGCACCCTGATAGTTGTTGGATACAATCTGGGCTATTGCCACCCCGGTCTTGTTGATTTCCCGATCAATAAGAAAGGTGGGGATCCCCGCTTTCTTGGCTCTTTCAACTGGAGCTATTGTCGCATCTGCGCCTGCGTTATCGAGAATAATAGCTTTTGCGCCGCGGGCAATGGCTGTATCGAACAGTTCGTTTTGTTTGTTGGCATCGTCATCATGCACCAGCACAAGCGCTTCATATCCGAGCTCCTTTGCCTTCGCTTCCGCCCCCACTGCTTCCGACTTAAAGAATGGATTGTCATGTGATGGTGTGATGATAACCATGAGGTCAGCTGCATACGTCATAGAAGCAGCCAGGAAAAAACCAAGAGTCAGGCCTACAGCAAGAAATCTTTTCATGTTTCTTCTCCTTATTTTTGAGTTTTTACGTAAAAAGACTTTAAGAAAAAATTCCACAAATTAAACGAAAAGTCAATAACCAGTTTAAATATTTCTGCTTGTGCAGATAAATTAATCTTAACCTAATCAATTTCAATATCTTAATAACATTTCTAGAATTAAGCACACCCAGCGAAAGCCGCTTGCTATTTTTTTTGTTTTGTTTTAAAAACAAAATATTCGAAAATAAGCACCTCTCGAACACAAGAGAAAGGAGGAGATAATGAAAAATCCTTTTGAGTTTGATCCTGAGAGAATATCACAAGAAGTTTCCGAGATACGGAAAATGGTCCTGAAGATGAACCATGGTGCTGGACAGGGTCATACTGGTGCAGATCTCTCTGAAACCGACATTCTGGCTTGCCTCTATTTCCGACTGCTCAGATACACAAAAGATAATCCCGCAGACCCGAAAAGAGATCGTTTTATCCTGAGCAAAGGTCATGGTATAGGAGGTTTTTATTGCACTCTTGCACAAGCGGGCCTTATGGATAAAAACCTACTCAAAACATACCTGGCCTTTGATTCGAAATTACCAGGTCATCCGGTAAGGCAAAAAAATGATTTTGTCGAAGTAAATACCGGTGCCCTTGGTCATGGTTTGTCAATCGGTGTGGGGATGGCAATAGCAGCCAAAGGGCAAAACCTTGATCATAAAGTATATGTCCTGAGCGGTGATGGTGAGTTGCAAGAAGGATCAAACTGGGAAGCCGCAATGACTGCAGCCCACTACAAATTGGACAACCTTATATGGATAGTTGACAGAAACCACCTTCAGCTAGCTGATTTTACAGAAAACATAAACGCACTTGACCCTCTCGACAAAAAGCTTGAGGCGTTTGGCATGGATTTCCATGAAACCGATGGCAATGATCCGGAATCAATCATCAGCACGATTGAATCATTACCGGATAATACTAAGCCAAAGGTAATTCTGGCCAGGACAACCAAAGGTCGCGGTGTATCATTCATTGAAAACCAACCTAGTTGGCACCACAAGGTCCCTACTGATGAAGAACTGTCACGAGCATTGGAGGAATTATCATGTTAGGTGATGCCGCGACACAAGACCTTAGAGAAGTAATGGTTGAGAGTTTTGTTTCTCTAGCCAGGGAAGGTATGAACATCGCCGTGGTAGTGAGTGACTCAACGTCTACAGCGAAAATTTCCCCATTCAGCGACCAGTTCCCAGGGAGACTTATAAACGTCGGAATTGCTGAACAGACCCTTGTCGGAACTGCAGCTGGACTTGCGCTTGGGGGCTACGTCGCTGTCACAGCAAATGCTGCGCCATTCCTTGTTCACCGTGCCAACGAGCAGGTAAAAAACGATGTCTGTTATTCAAATACCAACGTCAAGCTGATGGGACTCAGTGCGGGTGTCTGCTATGGCGCGCTTGCCAGTACCCATCACGCTATTGATGATGTTTCTATCATGCGGGGATTTGGTAATATCTTAATTTTTGCGCCATCTGACCCTATTGAAGCCAAACAGATCTTTACCTATGCCTTGAATTACGAGGGCCCTGTTTATATTCGAATGGACAGCGCAAAATTCCCAAATATTCATGATGATAAATATATATTTCGTCCCGGGCTACCCGATGTGCTGTATCATGGCGATGATATTACGATTCTGGCCATGGGTTCCACCGCACATGAGGTGGTTGCGGCAAGAAAACTACTCGAAAAAGACGGGATCAGCGCTGAAATCATCAACCTCCCCTCCATACGGCCACTTGAGCGAAAAGCCATAGTGCAATCTCTAGCCAGAACGGGCCTTGCATTAACAGTTGAGGAACACTGCCAGCATGGAGGAATAGGCAGCCTCGTCTGTGAAATTATTGCTGAAGAAGGAATTCAGTGCCGAATTAAGCGGCTCGGTTTTCCCGAGGGACAATTTGCCGTATCAGGTCCACGAAACGAGATGCGTAAATATATTGGTATCGATGCTGCAGGCATAGTCAGAACTGCAAAGGAAATGACAAGAGAAAGGGGGCATATGAAAGCCATATGAGTGAACTCATTCTGGCCATCGACCAGGGTACCAGCGGCACCAAGTCCGTCCTGTTTAACCAGAAAGCCGAAATTTTAGCGAGGGGGGATGTACCATCTCTCTCACTCTTTCCTCAGCCAGGCTTTGTTGAGCAGAACCCCGTTGAGCTTTATGAGAACACACTTGCTTCAGTCAATCTTTGCCTCTCCAAGGCGGAAAAAAACAACCCGAATATATTGAGCCGAATAGCCGCCGTCGGCATATCAAACCAGCGGGAAACGTTCTTATTATGGGACAAAGAGGGAACACCGCTCTGCAATGCAATCGTTTGGCAATGTAAACGCTCCATTCCGGTTTGTGAAAGGTTAAAAGGGACCTATGTCGAGGACGAAATCAAGAAGAGTACCGGCCTTATACTTGATCCATACTTTTCCGGGGTAAAACTTGCCTGGGTTATAGAAAATTCTTCCAAGGTACGAGAAACTGTCGCCAGTGGAGATGCATATTTTGGTACTATTGACACCTGGCTTCTCTTCAAACTGACCAATGGTCGATCGTACTTTACTGATTTTACCAATGCAGCTCGAACACTCCTTTTCAACATCCACACCCTTGACTGGGATGACACACTAATAAAGGCATTCGGCGCTGAGGGCATATGTACTCCAAAGGCTGTTCCCTCTACATTTATGTTTGGCTTATCAGATTTCGGTGGCATTTTCCCAAAACCAGTTCCAATTACTGCAATGATAGGTGACTCTCATGCAGCAGCCTTTGGCGAGGGTTGCTTTCAACCAGGTCAGGCAAAAGCAACCCTAGGCACAGGTTCATCCATTCTCTGCAACACAGGGTCATCACCGTCGACTTCAGACCATGGGATGGTCACAACTATTTGCTGGTCCATTGAAGATCGTCTTGATTATGCCTTGGAGGGAATCATTGTAACATGCGGTGCTACCATCAAGTGGCTGAGAGATCAGCTGGAACTTCTCTCATCAAGTTCTGAAACTGAATCCATTGCCAGCAGTCTGGATGACAACGGAGGGGTTTATCTTATACCGGCATTTAGTGGAATGGGGGCTCCGCACTGGAAGATGGACGCACGTGCATCGATTGTGGGGCTTACATTCGGTGTCAATAGGAAGCATGTCATTCGAGCTGCCCTTGAATCCGTTGGCTATCAGATAAAAGACGTTATTTCTTCTATGGAAAAAGACAGTGGCATCATCCTATCTGAGTTAAAAGTCGATGGTGGGATGACCAATAACCACTGGCTCATGCAAATGATTGCTGACTTACTGGGCGTAAGGGTTTCAACAATTGGAATTGAAGAAGTTTCAGCGCTGGGGGCAGCATACATGGCTGGGCTTGAAACCGGAATTTACAAAGATCTTGATGAGCTTTTGAAACTCCGCGCAACAACCCAATATTTTGAACCCAATCCCAATTCAGATGGATTCTTGGAAAGTTATGAGGTTTGGAAATCCATGGTCAACAAACACTGCTGAACGTGTTTTGCGACAGCCATTCAAGGGATGCCAGTTTTAATATCCAACGGCATACAGGAACAGCGCCTTAAGATCGTCATTAGTTTTCCAGACGCTTCTGAATTACAGAAAACGACTTCAAGATAGTCCTCCTAGTTAAAGGGATAGATTGAATGACTTTGACGAGAAGCAGGTCAATCAACGTGAAGAAGGCTGTTTTCCCCTATCGATCACTGCACACACTATACAGCTGCGATGTTGAACCTGTTGAATAAGGGAAACCAGGCTTATGCAGCGGTTGACATTATTGACAAATATTTGCAGGTGCTCTTGGCTAAAAAATAGGTGCCGGGTCAGACGTAATCACCAATCGATTCGGTCTATATTGCTGATAATGTTCATTTTTAAGCCGGCGTAAATATTTTAAAAAGGTGAGTTCAGGTATGGCAGTCAGTTCGATTGAGAAGGTCGTACAGGATATCAAAGCCGGTAAGATGGTTATCCTGGTAGACGACGAGGACCGGGAAAACGAAGGGGATCTCTGCATGGCAGCAGAAGCAGTTACTCCTGAAGCAATCAATTTTATGGCGACTTACGGAAGAGGGCTAATCTGCCTGACTCTCAGTGGAGACTTAGTGGATAAGCTGCATTTGCCAATGATGGTCCCCACCAATCAATCGCCGTTTGGGACCGGGTTCACCATCAGTATTGAAGCCCGTACCGGTGTGAGGACAGGGATATCAGCAGCTGACCGGGCCCGTACCATTGCGGCTGCGGTAGCCCCCGATGCCACCCCTTATGATATCATCAGCCCCGGACACATCTTCCCTCTCAGGGCTAAGGATGGGGGGGTACTTGTCAGAACAGGGCAGACCGAAGGCTCAGTGGACCTCGCCCGTCTTGCGGGTATGAGAGCAGCCGGGGTCATTTGTGAGATAATGAACGACGATGGTACAATGGCTAGACTGCCTGACTTGGAGGAGTTCGCAGAGAAACATGATATGAAGATCGCCACCATCGCCGATCTGGTAGCGTATCGTTTGCGCCAGGATGTCCTTATCCACCGGGCCGCAGAGGCAAGGATACCAACAAAGCAAGCCGGTGAGTTCACCGCTATCGTGTATAGAAACGACGTTGACGATCTCGAACACGTCGCACTGGTAAAAGGTGAAATCAACCGGGATGACCAGATCTTTGTTCGGGTGCACTCAGAGTGTCTTACTTGTGATGTATTTGGCTCATCTCTCTGCGATTGCGGTCTACAACTGCATAGAGCGATGAAGAGAATCAACCAGGAGGGTCGCGGTGTCGTCCTATACATGAGACAAGAAGGCAGAGGGATAGGCCTCACCAACAAAATAAAAGCCTACCAGCTCCAAAATGAGGAGGGTATTGATTCTGTTGAGGCGAACCTGAAGCTCGGATTCAAGGCAGACTTGCGAGAATACGGGATCGGCGCACAGATTCTAAGAGATATAGGGGTAACCAGGATGGCGATGCTGACCAACAACCCTAAAAAGATCGTAGGACTCGAGGGCTATGGTATCGAGGTTGTTGACCGTATATCGATAGATTGTGCCCATCGGGTCATATGAGATAGAAATAGAACAAGGACCAAGAGTCGCTCTTGGGGACAATCTAAAACCGCAACATATTTCTAATAATATCTATTAGATGCCAGACACAACCAGATAAAAAATCTTCCTGATATGTCTGTACTCTCAAATTTCTTGTCAGCGAATCGACCAATCAAAATTGAACGTTAGCCTAACAGAAAAATCACTCAAGCTAGTTCCCCTTATTCTGTAACGCAACGTTTATCCAACTTTTATTACATATTCTTTTGGCATTCTTGCAGTTTGCAGACGATGATTATGCGTTGAATAAAAAAATAGAACCAATTAATATTACTACATTGTGGCGTTATAGAGATTAATTTTAAAAGGAGATCCTAAATGGCAGACCCCAAAGACATGTATCAATGCCAAGTAAGCAATTGCGGGTATATTTACGACCCTGACAAAGGTGAGCCGAAAACTAATACGCCTGCTGGAACAGCATTTAAGGACTTGCCGGATGGTTGGGAATGCCCTCACTGTGGGTCATCCGTAAAGACGTTCAGGCCTTTAGCTGGTCCAGGCTCTGTTCTTGAGGAGGGGATCTAATTTAAGGCTACCTTGAAAAATCGCTTTTCGCCTAAACTCCGCGTTGCGCATGAAAATTTTATCCTCGACATATCAACTCGGCCTGCGGCAAAATTTCATTCGCGCCTTGATTATGAACGAAAATTTCAATTTTTCAAGGTAGCCTTAGGAAAACAACTAGCCCTGATTTTTTTTGTATAATCAGGTGTCTGGTTTATATGGCAGTTAAAATCATAGCTTCTGACTAGGCAGCAACCCGGACTTTGTGGGAGAAGCCCCGGGTTGCTGCCTAGTCCTCTAACAGCCCACTTAAAATACAGCTTGAAAGAACTGCACATAAGAAGCTTTTCTCAATTTCGTCTGCCAAGAGAGTTTACAGATTGATGCGACGTTATTGGGTAAAGGCTTATTAGTTACGTTTACGCTTGCCCGCTTTGCGAGGCTTTTTGAATTTTCTCTTTTTCGCTATGGTTGACGAAGCCAGCCTCTCTTCGGCCAGCTCGATCAGGATCTCCTGGACGGTGCGCGGATCGTCCCCTTTCTCTGGCTGTCTCTTGGTATAGACACCATCACTCTGCATATCCCAGACGCTGCGTTTGTTGTTGAGCTGAATATCAATGATTTCCCGGAGCCGATTCTGGCAGCCCTTGTCTTCGATAGGGGTGACGACTTCGACTCGTGATTCCAGGTTGCGTTTCATCAAGTCAGCCGAGCCGATGAAATACTCTTCACTGCCATTGTTTCTGAAATAGAAAATCCTGGCATGCTCGAGAAAGCGCCCGACGATGGAGATGACCCTGATATTTTCCGAGAGCCCTTTTATTCCAGGTCTCAGGCGGCAGGTATCGCGGATGATCAGGTCAACATGCACCCCGGCCTGGGAGGCCCGGTAAAGCGCTTTGGTAATGTCCTTGTCTTCCAGAGCATTGCTCTTGAATTGGATGAGCCCGGGATTCTCCGGGCTGTGCAGTTCGATCTCGCGTTCGATTTTCTTCAGCAGCGCCTGTTTCATTATGTGAGGTGAAGGCAGGATTTTCTGATATTTTCTAACCGGGGCGTAACCGGTGGTCAGGTAGTTGAACAGCTCGGTCAAATCCTCGCAGATGACCGGGTCGTTGGTTAACAACCCCAGATCGCTGTATTGCCGGGCGGTGCCGGCATGGTAATTGCCGGTGCCAATGTGGGCATATCGTTTTAGTCCGTTGTAGTCACGCCTGACCACAAAGATGACCTTGGAGTGGGTCTTGAGCCCGACGACTCCATAGGTGACGTGAATCCCGGCTTCTTCCATTGCCTCAGCCCATTTTATGTTGGCGGACTCGTCGAAACGGGCCATCAATTCTACAACGACGGCAACCTGCTTACCGTTGTGGGCGGCATCGACCAGATACTGGATAATGCGGCTGTCGGCTCCGGTCCTATAAAGGGTCATCTTGATAACCAGCACTTTGGGGTCGGTACTTGCCTCTTTGAGGAAGCGCTCCACCGAGGTGTCGAACGATTCATATGGATGCTGGAGCAGAATGTTCTTCTGTTTCCGGAGAATATGAAAGAAATTTGGTTCGTCTATCAGCAACTGCGGATGATCGCAGGGCTGATGGGTGGGAAAGTGAAGATCTGCTCTGTCTATTTTCCAGATCTCCATCAGATCCCGCTTGGCAAGAATGCCGGGCGCCTCAAAGACATCCTCCTGTTCATCAATGCCCAGCTCAGCCGCCAGCATGCCCCGGTGGTGGGGGGTCATGTTGTCAGCGGTCTGGAGCCGGACGATATCGGCGAATTTTCTGTCCCGCAGCGCCGATTCGATCATGGCCAGCAGGTCGTTGGCCTGCTCTTCCCTCCTGTCGGTGTTGGCGTTGCGGGTGACCCTAAAATATTCGTGACTGTGGATGGTTAAACCGGGAAAGAGTTCCTGGAGGTTTTTGGCGATCAGATCCTCAAAGGTGATGTACAGATTTTTCCCCCCCACCGGGATGAAACGCGGCACGCCGACTCCCAGCGGCACTTTGATTCGGTTGAGGAACTGGTGTTCGGAAGTTGGTTCGCTGGTGGCAACCAGAATGTTCAGAGAGAGGTTCGAGATGAAAGGAAAAGGATGGGCGGGATCGATTCCCTGGGGAGTAAGCAGCGGATAAATCTCCCGTTTGAAATAGCCATCCATCTCCTTTTTCTGGGCGGCAGTCAATTCCTCGTAGCGACAGAAGCGAATACGTTCCCTGGCCAGCAGCTCCCGCAGGATCCCCTCTATTCTTCGCTGTTCCATCAGGATATCCTGGGCGACCTTGTAGCAGGCTTCGATCTGTTCCTGGGGAAGCATGCCATCTATGGTGAGCTTTTTTACCCCGGCTCCCACCTGCTGTTTCAGTCCGCCGATACGCTTCATGAAGAATTCATCCAGATTGGAGCCGACCACGGCGACGAAAAAGACCCGTTCCAAAAGGGGAACCTGGTCGTCTGTTGCTTCGTGGAGCACCCGCTGATTGAAGTAAAGCCAGGTCAATTCCCTGTTCAGGTAGTATTCGTGACTGTCCAGTTTTAAAGAGGGTGAATCCTTCTTCGATTCTTGAGTTGCCATGATCTTGAAGTCGTCTGAGATGAGGGGGTGAAGTTTCCTGCCTATCTGCTCATTGTATTAGGTGGTGCGAAGATAATCAAGGGGATCGCGCCAGGGTCGGAATCGCTTAATTGAGGGGACCCAATACTTAATTCGAATTTCGAATTAAGTATTGGGTTCCCTTGAATAGCAATGTTTAAGGATTTTTCCCGCCCTGTTCGATCATTTCAAGAAGCTGGGCAGCGTCGGGATGATCGGGTACGGTGGTCAGAATCTTACGGGCGAGTTGTTGGGCCCGGTCGATCATTCTGAAATTGAGATAAAGGTTGGCAAGTGTCGAGAAGTATTCACGGTTTTCGGGATCGACCTCGAGCGCCATAAGCAGGGCCCGTTCACCTTCCTCATATCGTTTCAGTTTGAGCAAAGCCAGAGCCTGATTATAGCGTGGGCGAGTATAGCCGGGCATCCCATCGGCGGCCAGGCCAAGCATGGCAGCGGCATCTTCGTACTTCTCCAACTCGGCAAGCAGCAGGCCCAGTGAGTAACGTACTTCATGGAGCTGCGGATTTTGTTCGATCACCTGGCGCAGCAAGGTTTCGGCCTCAGCGTTGTCGCCCTGTCGATTGAGCGACATAGCCAGGTTAACCTTGGCTGGGTAGAATTGGTCGTCGATGGCGATGGCCTGCTCGTAAAAGCTCCTCGCCTCAGCGTTGTTGCCAAGGGCTGCGGCCAGATTTCCCAGATTGTAGCGCTGCGGGGCGAAGTCAGCATTGTAACGCATGGCCTGTCTATACTCTGCCAGCCCTGATTGCAAAGCCTCCCGGTCATCAGCTCGTATCTGGCTTTCCGGTATGGCGGCCAGGGCCGCGGCGGCCTCTATCCTGACTGCCTTGACCGGGTCGTAAAGTTTCGGAGCTAGGTGCTCCAGCCTCGCGGAAGGGGCGAGGTTCTGGAGTCCGCGAATCGCCGTATAACGAATAAGGCTCTCGGTATCGCCAAGGCTGGAAATCAACAGATCAGTGTTTGCCCTGTCCGGGTAGTTTCTTAGAAGGGACAAGGCCGTCGCCCTGACCAGCACCGGCGTCAGCTGGTCCCTGGCAAGCATGCGCAATTTTTCGCCGGCACCAGGAGCCGCAGATCGGGCCGCTGCGATCACCTCGCCGTAGTGTGGTTTTCGAGTTTTTCCATACCAGCTCTGGTAATGGTCGCTGACCCAGCTCAGCGGTTTGTCCCCATGGCACTCGGCGGTGCTGCAGCTGTTTGGTGTGTCAATGGCCAGACTGAGATCGGGACGGGGAATTCTCAGGCTGTGGTCTGGACGATAATCGACTCCCATGTAAATGCGTCCAGGCATGTGGCACTTGACGCAGAGATGTCCGTCGCTGGGCTTGCCCTCAAACTCGCGTTTATGAAAATGGTGATCATAGCTGTCGTATTCTTCGGCCCGGTGGCACTGCAGACAGAGTTCGTTGCCGTCCTTGTGCAGCTGCAGGCTGTGGACGTCGTGACAGTCGCTGCAGCGAACCCCATGGCGATACATCTTTGACTGGACGAAAGAGCCGTAGACATACACCTCTTCGAGAATTTGACCATCGGGGTAATAGAGACCTTCTTCGAGCAGTGACGGTACCATGACATCGAGCACGTCTCCGGCCAGATGGGGGTTGTCGCCAAGTTGAAATCGCCTGGAGTGGCATGGCGCGCAAATGGCGATCTGTTCTTCGCTAGTAATCCCTGAGGTGGCGACGGCGAGCTCCGCGTTTTCCACCGCAGAGCGGGCCAGCGGCGGTTGTGCCGCCCAGGCGGCATGACGTGAGCCGGGGCCGTGGCAGGACTCGCAGCCCACATCGATTTCAAACCAGGTGGTCCGGTAACTGCCGGAATCGATGTCGTAGTTTTTGACCACGTTGGTGGAATGACACTCGGCACACATGCCGTTCCAGGTCTGGGCGCCCCTGGTCCAATGCAGCCAATCGTCGGTATCCTTGACCTCGTAGGGTGGCAGTCGATACCATTTGTTTGCCCGGGCATCCCAACCGATGTTGAGACATTGCAGCCGGCCCCCGGGAAATGGAATTAAATATTGCTGAAGCGGATATACACCGAAAACATGGGTGATTTCAAAAGTCTCCAGCGGCCCCTCCGGCCCTTCGGTGGCGACCATGAATTTCCCGTCCCGTCTGAAGAAACTGCTGGTCACCTGATTGTGCGGATCGGTGTAGCGCGCCTCGTTAAAATCACCAAGCACGGTCTCCTCGGTGGCAATGTCCATGGCCAGATCGTGATGGGACTCACGCCACTTCTCGTAAGAGCTCTTGTGGCACTCGCCACAGCGAGGGCTGCCGACGAAATGCAGATCGGGCTCTGACCCGGCAGTGATGCGATAATTGTCACGCATCAGATAAATCAGGGGGGAGATAAGAATGAGGAGCAGGGCCGCCATAGCCACCAGCTCAAGCGGCTTCGACCCGTAGCTTCTGTCCGTCACTGCCTCGTCGCCATTGCTGGGACGGCTCTCTGGCTGCTCAACGCCTTTCATCACACCCGGGTCGTTTGCGACGGGTCGAACGACTCCCGTCTATGGGCTTTTGAGACATCTATCCTGATATGACCGTTCTCGATGCGAACCTGGTAGAAATCGAGCGGTCGAATAGCCGGGGAAGACAGAACCGCACCCGCACGGTCGAAGGTCGAGCCATGACAGGGACAGACGAATTTCTCCTGCTCTTTATCCCAGGAAATGGCACAGCCAAGGTGGGTACAGGTTCTGGACAGCGCTATGAATCCGTCGTCTTCAAGTCGGGCAAGGAACAACATGCCTTCGGGGACGGCTTTGACGTCTCCCGGTACGAGGGCTTCGGCCCGACCCGCTTCGATCCACTTTGTTCCCTGCAGCCGAGTATTTCTCGTTTTCCGAGATTTCAGGATAGAGGAACCGAGCCAGCCCAGCTCAATAAAAGCCAGTAGGCCGATCAAGGCCCAGAGCCGGTTAAGCAGGGTTCGACGTCTGGGCTGCTCGGGATAGTCCTGCCTCAGGCGGTGATCCTGTTCCATGGCTGTCATCCTTTCAGAAAAAAGAAACCCAGTGCCATGCCTGGTCCCCGGAACCAGATGCCGATGACAGTGAGACCGCAGACGATGCCCAAACAGAGCAGGGTCACGGCCATGATCGACTCAGAAGGTGGAGATTTTCTCAGTCTCAGGAGCCGGTATACCAGCCCGGATAGAAGGATCAGGGAAAGCAACGGAACGATGCCGCGGCTCAGCCAGGGAGTGAGAAAATGTTCTGAGCCGCTTATTTTAAAGACGAACTCGTCGACGATTACCCAGATGATGACACCAAGCAGCCCGACCAAGAAAGAACCGGCCGCCGTCCACCTGCCTCGACTCCCTCCACACCAGATGCCGGGTTCCAGCGCAGCCTGCCTGAGGAAAGGAAGCATGGCCAGCAAGAGGAGCATCAGCAGGGGAACGATGCAGATGGCGAAAACCGGATGCAGGTGAAGCAGCAGTTCCTGAAGGCCCATGAAATACCAGGCTGCCTTGGCCGGATTGGGGCTTTGGCCCGGATTGGCGATGTCGTCAAGCGGGGCATCGACCAGAGCTGAAAAGAGAAAGAGCAGGGCGCAGAGACCAAAGCCAACCGCCGCCTCCCTTGAGATCAAGGTGGGCACCGTGGGAACCATTGGTGCATTTGCTTCTCCTTTTCGGGATCGCACCAGCCCGCCTGCTTTGCGAATCAACCAGAAATGGTAGATCAGCAGGATGATGATCAGAGGAGGAATCAAGCCCACATGAATGGCAAAGAAATTAGCCAGGGTCGCCGGCCCCACCTCGTCCGAACCCCGAAGGAGCTCGCCCAGTGGATCACCTATCAGCGGTACGTAGGTTACCATGTTGGTGAATATGGTAACCGCCCAGAAGGCCAATTGATCCCAGGGCAGCAGGTAGCCGGTAAAATTGGCCAACAGCACGAGAAGAAATAAGGTGCAACCGATCAGCCAGTTCAGTCTGCGGCCCTGGCCGAGCGCCCCGGTAAGGTAGACCCTGAGCAGATGCAGCAAGGCGACGATGACAAGAAGATTCCCTGCCCAATGATGCACGTTTCGTACAAAACCGGCCAGCGACGATCCGGCATACATAAGGATGATCGACTGATAGGCAGCCGTGCTGTCTGAAGAATAACTCAAGAGTTGCAGTACGCCGGTCACCGCCAGGACCAGAAAGAGGGTTGCCGCCATGCCGCCCAATCCGAAGCTGAGGGTGAATCTGATGGTTTCCGCGGCCACCTTTCTCGGGTGGAGATGAAAGATAAATCCGGATATGGGGGAATGGGGTTGGCGGATTTTTGCGCTCATCGATGATCAGGATGTATAGAGAATCAGAAACAATCCATTGAATAAACGATTCGCTACCACCATAAACGACTCTTGCGGTCGATACAAGCGGCAACCAGGTTTTCTGCCGTTTGAGCGTATTGAGAAAATGTCTTTCCAGCTAAAAGCTGGCATTTTTTCCCTCGCTTTTTATAGTTCAGGGTAGCATCGGCACAGAGTGGAGCCGGACAGAAGTTTAATCAGGAGTTTGGGCGCAGGCGAATGGAAGCAGGAATGAAAGACTATTACAGGATTCTTGGGGTCACACCTGAATCGGATGATGAGCAGATACGCAGCCAGTATCGGAAACTGGCGATGCAATACCACCCGGATCGTAACCCCGAAGACCCGCAGGCGGAAGAAAAATTCAAGGAAATCGCTGAAGCCTATGGCGTCCTGACCGATCCGCAAAAGCGATCACAGTATGATGCGGCTAAGGCGGCCGGAGTGAACTGGCAGCA
The DNA here is from genome assembly GCA_963759125.1 of uncultured delta proteobacterium. Taxonomy (GTDB): domain Bacteria; phylum Desulfobacterota; class Desulfobulbia; order Desulfobulbales; family Desulfocapsaceae; genus JABDQA01. The sequence goes on along the minus strand of CAVWXN010000005.1, from coordinate 68,765 downwards.
TGACGCAGGGCAGGGAGGATTCTCCTACAGCCAGGAAGACATTCTCCGGGATCTGTTTCGTGACCCCCGTTTTCAGGCCATGTTCCAGGGACTGCTGCAGGAGTTCCAGCGCAGTGGGTTCAGGTCCTCGAGCCGTTTTGTCCGACAGAGTTTCTTTGGCGGCAAGGGATTGTTTATCGGCGGTCTGTTCATGCTTGGCTCCATCGCTGGTCCGGCGTTGCTGAAATCTGCGGGTAAAGGGCTTGGTAACGGGCAGTCACCATCGTTGCTCAAAGGCCTGGGCAGGACCTTCGGATCACTGCTGGGGAGTCAGAAAGAGCAGGCGGAGCCGGCCCCGCAAGCCCGGCAGCCCGCACCTGAAGATGTGACCTATCTGATGCGCTTGACCCGGGAGGAGCTGCAGCAGGGCAAAAGCGTAAGGGTGGTGAGCGAGGGACCCGAAGGTCAGGAAATGCTGAGGGTCAAAATTCCGCCTGGCAGCAGAACGGGAACCAAGTTGCGACTGCGCGGCAGGGGCAAGGTTGGTGAAAGCGGCAGAGGTGATTTGTATCTAAGTCTGGAGCAGATCTGATTAGACCTCGACTCGAACTCTATTTATCCAGTTTTTTGAGTAGTTCCCGCTGCTCACGGAACTGCACGATTCGCTCCAACAGCTGTTTTGACCGCCGTTTAAGTTTTTTCCGGGCCAGAAATTTAATTCGGCTCGACAACTTTAGGAATTCCTTGTTGTCGTAGGGACCTTTCAAATCTATTGCGTAGGCGCGATAGCCGTTGTCTTCCGTTCTCTTCAAAACGATGTTTTTCAGGTTAATGTCGAATAAAAACAAGTCGTTGGCTATAAGGTAGTCGCATAGAGTGGTGGCCACCTCCAAGAGTTCCTCGATATCGCAAGTTTCCTGGTAGACCACTACATCCCAGATCGTCTTGGCGATATCACCATTGCAGTCGCGGATACAATCACAGATCAGGCCTGCACCCCTGTCCGTCTCTGTGAAACCGTGGCAGTGGCTGATATGATCAAGTTCCTCATGGTGTTGCCGGATCTTCTGGTAGCTCAGCAATTCGTGGTTGTTGGCCTCTTCTCCCCCCTCCCGGTCCGGAAGCGGTACTTTAATTATCAGTTTCCCGTTTTGCGGGTGCAGATAGCAGGCCCGCAGGGTTCCGCGGCCAATCAAGGAACTGTCATCGAGAACTATCATAGACGATGGTAGGTGTCTTCATGACCGGATTAGATGATAGACTCCTGCACCGGTCAAAGTGTTAAACGGGGGGTTAAAACTGGGTTTATGGCTGTTAATGTCAAGGCTGGGGGTACTATAACAGGAAAATGGAACAATGGCTGAAAAAACAAAACGGTACATACGCTGCTTTGAGGCGGGAATTGATGGCCAGCGTCAGTGTCGAGCCAGGCCATCTGAGCGACCAATCCCATTGCACTGCCCAAACGAAAATAATGTCTTCGGAGTATCGACAGATTTTGAAAAGGAAGTTGTTCTGGAACAGGGGCTGTGTTATAAAAAGCACTTCGCTGGAAGTATTACAGCAGGAGAAGGGACAGGGCGGATTTGCGATCTGAGGTTACCCGAATACCCAGGTAGTTCGACAACTCGCAGCAGGACAGAGCGAATACGAACCATCTGCATATCAGGGGCAGTAACGAGATCGCCAACCAGTCCTCCATGATTTGCCTGCTGTCCGGAATTCTTTCTGGTTGCCTGAGCATCCGGAACTAGAAGCTTTTCGGACCGGGATAAATCACCAGGAAGGCAGTGATAGATGCGGCTGTCACAGTGTATGCAGACCGCCTGTTTTGACGATTCAATAATCAAAAAGGAGACAGTAATGAAAAGATTAGTAATGACGTGTGTTGTACTGGCAGCTTTTATGCTCAGCACCACCGCTCTTTTTGCCGGTGCTCTGGATGAGATCCAGAAGCGAGGTAAACTGCGGGTCGGTATGGAGCCCGGTTACATGCCGTTTGAGCTCACCAACAAGAAGGGTGAGATCATCGGTTTTGACGTGGATATGGCCAAACGCATGGCCAAGGCCATGGATGTGGAACTTGAACTGGTTTCCACCGCCTGGGACGGCATCATCCCAGCACTTCTGACCGACAAGTTTGACATTATCATGTCGGGCATGACGCTTACCCAGCAGCGCAATATGTCGATCAACTTTGCCCAGCCTTACATCATCATCGGTCAGTCAGCCCTGGTAGCCAATAAACACGAGGGAACCATAGGCTATTATAAAGACCTCAACGATCCCAAGTACACCGTTGGCTCGAAACTTGGTACCACCGGCGAACAGGCCACCAAGCGCCTGCTTGGCAACGCCACCTATATCAGCTACGAGACCGAGCAGGAAGGCGTAATGGAGCTGCTCAACGGTAAAATCGATGCCTTCGTCTATGACCTGCCGTTCAACGCTATTGCCAATGCCGAGAAGGGCGGCGGAAAAATCTATCATCTTGACCAACCTTTTACCTATGAGCCTCTGGCCTGGGCCGTTAAAAAGGGAGATCCTGATTTTCTGAACTGGCTGAACAACTTCATGTTCCAGGTCAAAAACGACGGAACCTATGAAAGAATCTACAACAAGTGGTTCGGCGACGACTCCTGGCTCAAGGAAATTCAGTAGAGGCTAAGTCACGTGATTGCCACTGACAAAGTGTGGCCCTGGAAACTCCTGCTGGCCGTCATCCTGATAGTGACGGCCGCAGGAATCTATGGCTCGGTATCACGCATTGATTATGAATGGCGCTGGTACCGGGTCCCGCAGTATTTCCTTTACAAGTCCGAAGACGTAATAAAAACGCCTTTTGACGGGGTGGTTAAAAACGTCTCGGTCTCCGGCAGTGAAGCTGTTGTAGATCTCGTTTCTCTGGACGGGGAACAGCAGCAGCTGATTGTCGACGGCGAGACCGTCAAGGTTGATGCAGGAGAAGACCTCTTCGAAGGCGATACCATAGGTTTTGTCTACGAATGGAATATGGGGCCGCTGCTCACCGGACTCTGGACCACCATGTGGATATCGGCCGTGTCGAGCGTCTTCGGTCTTCTCATCGGCCTGATCGCCGGGTTGATGAAAATTTCCAAGAATTACACGGTGAGAACCCTGGCCGCCATTTATGTCGAGGTGATCAGGGGGACACCGCTGCTGGTGCAGATCTTTATCGCCTATTTCTTTTTCGGAACGGTTTTTAATCTCGACCGCAACGTTGCGGGAATAGGGGCGTTGGCGCTCTTTGCCGGGGCTTATGTGGCCGAAATCATCAGGGCCGGCATCCAGTCCATAGCCAAGGGACAAATGGAGGCTGCCCGGTCGCTGGGAATGAGTATGCCCCAGGCGATGATAGATGTCATCCTGCCCCAGGCCTTCAAACGGATTCTGCCGCCGCTGTCAGGTCAATTCATCAGCCTCATCAAGGATTCATCGCTGGTATCGGTAATTGCCATCACAGATCTGACCAAGTCGGGCCGTGAGATTATCACTTCGACGTTTGCCACCTTCGAGATCTGGCTGGTGGTTGCCGCCATGTACCTGATTGTCACGTCGATCCTGTCACAATTTGTCTTCTATCTGGAGCGGAGGTACAGAGTCAGTGATTAGAGCTGAGAATGTCACAAAAATTTTCACTGGCCGCGGGGTCACCGTGCGTGCCGTTGACGGCGTTTCAACGAAAGTCGACAAGGGCGAGGTGGTTTGCATCATCGGCCCTTCCGGTTCCGGTAAATCCACTTTTATCCGCTGTGTGAACGGGCTGGAGAAGTTCACCGAAGGTCACGTGTTCATCGACGGCGTGGATATTTCCGACCGTAAGACCAATATCAACAAGATCAGGGCCGAGGTTGGTATGGTTTTCCAGCAGTTCAACCTCTTTCCCCACAAGACGGTGCTGGAGAATCTGACCCTGGCCCAGCAGCGGGTGCGCAAGCGCAATAAAAAGGATGCCCAGGAGAAGGCCCGGGCGTTGCTGCTCAAGGTCGGCATTGGCGAAAAGGAAAGTGAATATCCATCACGGTTGTCCGGCGGGCAGCAGCAGCGGGTGGCGATAGCCCGGGCGTTGGCCATGGACCCCAAAGTAATGCTCTTCGACGAGCCGACTTCGGCATTGGATCCGGAGATGGTCGGTGAGGTCCTCGACGTTATGAAGACGCTGGCTCGGGAAGGAATGACGATGATGGTGGTGACCCATGAGATGGGGTTTGCCCGAGAGGTAGCCGACCGCGTGCTGTTCATGGATGAAGGCAAGGTGGTTGAAGAGGGCACCCCGGAACACTTTTTTATTGAACCAAGAGAAGATCGAACAAAATTGTTCTTAAAACAGGTTTTATAAATTCTAAAAAGATTTGTTTAGCAGGAGGAATACATGCGTTTGAGTAAAATTCTTACCACGGCATTGCTCGCTATCGGGCTCTGCATTTCACAGGCGTCGGCCGAGGATATGAATGTCGGTTTCGTCTATGTGTCACCGATCGGTGATGCCGGTTGGTCCTTTGCCCATGATAAAGGGCGGCTGGAGCTGGAGAAAATGGATGGGGTGACAACCTCCTATGTCGAGGCCGTTGCTGAAGGTCCTGACTCAGAGCGTGTCATGTTGAATATGGCCCGCAAAGGGTATGACGTAATTTTCGCCACCAGCTTTGGCTATATGGATCCGATGCTCAAGGTAGCCAAGCAGTTTCCCGAGACCACCTTCATGCACTGTTCAGGGTTCAAGACGGCGGACAATATGGGTAACTATTTTGGCCGCATGTATCAGGCCCGCTATCTCTCCGGCATGGTTGCCGGGGCAATGACCAAATCGAACACCATCGGCTACGTGGCAGCTTTTCCGATCCCTGAGGTTATCAGAGGCATCAACGCCTTTACCCTCGGTGCTCAGTCAATGAATCCGGAAGTGACGGTCAGGGTGGTCTGGACCAAGACCTGGTATGATCCTGCCACTGAGAAAGAGGCAGCCAAGTCGCTGCTCGATGTAGGCGCCGATGTCATTGCCCAGCATCAGGACTCTCCGGGGCCGCAGGAAGCCGCCGAGGAAAAAGGCGTTTACTCAGTCGGCTATAATTCTGACATGAGCCAGTTCGCCCCGAAGGCCCATCTGACTGCACCGATCTGGGACTGGGGTCCATTCTACGTCGATACCGTCAACAAGGTCAAAGAAGGAACCTGGAAGGCTGAAGCACACTGGCCTGGACTGGCTGACGGTATTGTCGACCTGGCTCCGATGAGCGACATGGTGCCCAAAGAAGTGCAGGACAAAGTAATGGCCAAAAAAGAGGCCATCATAGGCGGCGAGAAAGTCTTCATGGGTCCGATCAAAGATCAGTCCGGCGCTGAGAAAGTTGCTGCCGGCACCGCCATGAGCGACCCAGACATGCTCGGTATGACCTGGTTTGTCCAGGGAGTCATCGGTACCACCGAATAACTCGGCAGGAAGATTCAGACGGCAGATGCATCCGTCTGCCGTCCCTTAACCCGGGCACTTCGTGAATCGCGGGATGAGCAATTATTACCGCGATTTGTGAAATGCTCATTCAGTAAACATATGCCTATAATTCGGGTCGTAAAGCGACAGGAGCCCCTCGGCTGGGGCTCCTGTCTTGTTTTGGCGGCGGCGATCAGTTTATCGCTGCTGCTCAGTGGGATAGTTCTTTATATCGGAGGGACCTCCCCAATCGAGGGCATTGTCGTATTATTCAAAGGGGCCTTTGGCAATCGCTATGCCCTGGAAGATGCAATCATCAAAGCCACTCCTATATTTCTCTGTTCGCTCGGCGTGGCCCTGGCTTTCAAACTGCAAGTCTGGAACATCGGAGCAGAAGGGCAGTTCGCTCTTGGTGCCGTGGGTGCAACCTGGGTGGCCCTGTCGCTGCCGGAGTCGCCTTCCTACGTCGTGCTCCCCTTGATGATAATCATGGCCGCAGTGGCCGGAGGTGTCTGGGGGCTGATTCCTGCCGTGCTGAGGCAGAAACTGAAAACCAATGAAATCATCGTCACCCTGATGATGAACTATATTGCCATTCTGATCCTCGACTATCTTGTCTATGGGATCTGGAAGGATCCGGCCAGCTTCGGTTTCCCGATGACACCTGAGTTCTCTGAAGCGGCCATTGTCGGCAAAATTGGCAGCACCAATTACAGCTGGGGTCTGGTGCACTGCCTGGTGCTGGGAGTGAGTTTCTGGGTTTTTCTCAAATACAGCCGCCTCGGCTATGAAATTAAGGCCAGTGGTGACAATGTCAGGGCCGCAAAGTATGCGGGTATCCCCTACGATAGATTGGTCATGCTGGTCATGGTGCTCAGCGGCGCGCTGGCCGCCTGGGCCGGATTTCTCGAGGCTTCGTCGACCATCAACAGGCTGCAGCCCAGTATCATGGCGGGCTACGGTTACACTGCCATCGTCGTTGCCTGGCTGGCCAGGTTGAACCCTTTTTATATAGGGGTGGCATCCTTTATGCTGGCCGGTCTCAGGGTCGGCGTGGAAGCATTACAGCTCGATCTCCAGGTTCCCGCCGCCTTCGGCGGTATTATCGAGGGGCTGTTGCTGCTGACGGTCCTGGCCGGCGGACTCTTTACCTCCTATCGAATCGTGGTCACCAGGAAAGCCCATGAGCATTGATATCCTGATACCGCTCCTGGCGGCCGCGGTCCAGTCCGGCACACCAATTCTCTATGCGACGCTTGGTGAAATCTTCACCGAGCGCTCCGGGATTCTCAATCTCGGGGTCGAAGGGATTATGATCATTGGTGCCCTGACCGGTTTTCTGGTCGCCAAGGCGACCGGTAATCCATACGTCGCTTTTGTTGCTGCTGGTCTGGCCGGCAGCTGTGCGGGCTCGATCCATGGCCTTGTCTGTCTGGTGTTTCAGGGAAACCAGGTGGTTTCTGGGCTGGCCCTGACCATACTGGGAGTAGGCGTGGCCAACTACCTCGGCACCCCTTATGTGGGCTTGACTGCCCCCGGTTTCGATCCGCTGCCAATTCCCCTGCTGGCTGAAATTCCGGTAATCGGAGCGATTTTTTTCAGCCAGGATTTGCTGGTTTACCTGACCTATCTCATTCCTGTCTTGATGTGGATATTTCTCTACAACACCAGATTCGGGCTCAGTTTGCGGGCTGCAGGTGAGTATCCGGCAGCGGCGACGGCTGCCGGTCTTAATGTGGTTGGTTATCGCTGGTTAGGGGTGCTGGTCGGTGGCTTTTTCATGGGGCTGGGCGGGGCCTATCTGTCCCTTGCCTATACCCATCTGTGGACCAATAACCTCACAGGCGGACGTGGCTGGATCGCTGTTGCCCTGGTCATATTTGCCTTTTGGCGGCCGAGTCGGGCTGTGTTCGGAGCTTATCTGTTTGGCGGCATCATGGCGCTGCAGCTTCGGTTGCAGGCCTCGGGGACCCAGATTCCATCCTCTCTGCTGCTGATGCTGCCCTATGGACTGACCGTGGCGGTCCTGGTCTTTTCTTCCTGGCTTCGAGGCAAAACCGATGAACCGGCGGCTTTGGGAACTAACATTTTACCTGCGGAATGATAACGATGAGATTGACTGAGCCATTTGCAAAACGATCTTTTCGCCCAAACTCTGCGTTATGCTCGAAATTTTATCCTCGGAATATCAATCATATGCCTGTGGTAAAATTTCTCGCATGCCTTGATTTTGAACGAAAATCTTAGTTTTGCAAAAGGCTCGACTGAAAAAACTTTAGATGAGGAAGTGCAATGAGCAGCAAAGACTATCGACGCACCTATCCTATTTCCTGGGAACAGCTTCACCGAGATTCCAAAGCGCTCTCCTGGCGTCTTCTCGATATGAGCTATTTTAAAGGAATCATTGCCATTACCAGAGGAGGACTGGTCCCTGCGGCGGTAATCGCCCGGGAGCTGGATGTTCGCCTGGTAGAGACCATCTGTGTATCCAGCTATGACTGGCAGGACAAGCATGGCGAGGTGGAGGTTCTGAAAAGATTCGAAGGAGACGGAGAAGGCTGGTTGCTGATCGATGACCTGGTAGACACCGGACGTACCGCTAAAGTGGTCAAAGAAATGGCACCCAAAGCTCATTTCGCCACCATCTATGCAAAACCTGCCGGGCGGCCACTGGTGGATACCTTTGTTACCGAGGTAAGCCAGGACACCTGGATCCTGTTTCCTTGGGATGCCGAGTCCCAGTTCGTGGATCCGATTGCCGGGCAGCAGAAATAGAACCACTGAACTGATGGCTGACGCACCCGTCATAAAGCTGGAGAAGATCTCCAAATCGTTCGGTGAAGTCCGTGCCAACCATGATATCAGCCTTGATATCCATGAGGGCCGCATTCTGGCACTCCTGGGTGAGAATGGGGCCGGAAAATCGACTCTGATGTCGTTGCTGGCCGGACAGTCGCAGCCTGACAGCGGGACCATCTATTTTCACGGCCGGCCGGTCTCCTTTTCTTCGACCGAGAAGGCCATCGAAGCTGGCATCGGCATGGTTTATCAGCACTTCAAACTGGTCGAGGCTATGACGGTGGCTGAAAATATCTTTCTGGGCCGCTCGGATAAGACCTGGCTCAGTCGCAAGGCGCTGAACCGCCGTGTTGCTGAAGTCGCTGACCAGTACACCATGCAGGTTGACGCCGATATGCTGGTGGCCGATCTGTCGATGGGCGAGAAACAGCAGGTCGAAATCCTGAAACTGCTTTTCAGGCAGTCGAACATACTTATTTTCGACGAGCCGACCGCCGTACTGACTCCCCATGAAGCGAACAACCTGTTCGAAACCATGAAACAGATGAAGGAAGATGGCAAAGCCATCGTCTTCATCAGCCATAAACTTGAAGAGGTCATGTCGATTGCCGACGATATTGCCATTCTCAAGCGGGGCGAGATCGTTGGCGTAATGGAAGCTGGCAGCTGTGTCTTCAACCAGAGAGCTGGCTGAAATGATGGTGGGCAGGGAGGTCCTGCTGGAAGTGGACCACCACCCCATGGAACCGCGCCAGCAGGTTCTGAGAGTTGCTGGACTGCAGGAAGACGGCTTGAAGGACCTCAACTTCGAGATTCGCCAGGGTGAAATCGTCGGTATCGTCGGTGTTGCGGGCAATGGACAGAAACCGCTGGTCGAGTCGGTCTGCGGGCTCAAAAGAGTCGATGTGGGCGTTATAACCCTGCTGGGGCGCGACAGCCGTGACTTTTTCAGCAGCCGATCCTGGGACAAGGCGCTCAGCTATATCCCCGAAGACAGGCAGGGACTTGCCACCTGCCAGGGACTCGACCTGCTCGACAATTTTCTGCTGACCACCAGGCAGGGGTTTCAGGTTGGCCCGTGGCTGCCCGTAAACGAAGCCCGTCAGAAACTGGAGTATCTGATCGAGGAGTTCGACATCAGACCGCCCAACGCCGATCTGCTGGCCTGGCAGCTATCGGGCGGCAACCTGCAGAAGATGGTACTGTCGCGTGAATTTTATCGAAAGCCGCGCCTTATCGTTGCCGAACAGCCGACCCAGGGACTCGATATCGCCGCTGCCGAGGATGTCTGGAACCTTTTGCTCAAGGCCCGTGAACAGGCTGGCATTTTACTGATAACCGGCGATCTGTCCGAGGCGCTGGAGCTGTCCGACAGGATTGGCGTGATGTACGATGGCCACCTGGTGAACATGTTCAGCCGCGATAATGAGGAGATGATAGAGGCTATCCCGCAGATGATGGCAGGACTGGCTTAAGCAATAGAGTTCCTGGAAAATAAGAATGGAAGAACGGACAAATATGAACAAAGCTGAACCGTTGAGCAAGATATTGCTTCCCGTCGATGATGTTGATGCCTTCAGAAGGGCAGCACGATTGACCGGGGCCCTCCTCAGAGCAATGAGTCTGGCTACGGAGAGGATCGATCTGCTCCATGTGGTCACGGGTACTTTCCTGGGTGAATTGATGAAAGGTCTTGATCTGGCCTCAGGTGAGACTCCCGCAGCCGATGAGATGAATGAGATGCGCCGTCGCTACCTGGCTAATACGGTCAAGCCTCTGGTCGACACCTGCGGCCAGCTGCTGAAACTCGAGGCGGGCCAGGGGCCTTCGCGAACGATTGTCAAGGATGGCAACCCGGCCAAAATTATAAGTTCTCTGTGCGACGAGAACGACTACACAAGCCTGGTCATCAGCCGTCGTAATCTGAGTGATCAGCCGGATAAACTGATTGGCAGCATCGCTGCCGGCGTCCTGCACCGCTCCACCCAGGGTACCATCTACCTGGTTGGCGATCGCGCCCCGGTTGCGACAGGCGCGCTGCTCTCGCGTTGCCTTATTGCGGTGGACGATTCACCAGCCAGCATGAACAGCGTCGCCGAAGCGGGGGCCATCCTGTCCAGGGCCAAGGATCAGGTTGTCCAGATTTACCTGGTCCATGTCCTCGATCAATCCTGCTATTACGACGAGGATGGTGAAAATTGCATGGACGCCAGCCTGACCGGTCAGAAGGCGCTGGAGGCTTCCGGCAATCTTCTGGTCGAACTCGGCGTCGATCGCCAGAAAATCAAGACAGTCATTCATTTCGGTAAACCGGGAACCATTCTTGCCGAGGAGGTGAGGAGCTGCGATGCCACCCTGGTCTTTCTCGGCCGTCGGGATCGCTCGCGCATGGCCCAGGTTTATCTCGGCTCGGTCTGCACCGAGATCATTGAGAACTGCCGGGACCAAACCCTGGTGCTGGCCAGTTAACAAATTTCTAAAAACCTGTTATTATTCAAGCTGGTGGCCGCAGGGTTTGGGGGCTGCGGTCAGGAAGGCAGAGTCTGAACTGGGAGTCTATTCTGGTGCCGCATGGATAAACAGTTGAATCTTGTCAAACCTTCGACGCGCGAGTTTTTTGCCGAGTCGAAAAAACTGGGTAGATACGGGGTCATTGACTGGCTGCATGGATATGTGTATGGCCGCTGGGCTTATTTCTATATCGGCCTGGGAACAGGCGAGCATAGGCTGGTCAAAAAGTTCAAACCACTAGCAGAGGCAATCTACCGGGTGTTCAGATTGCTCAACGGTTCCAGCCGGAAAAATGCCGGGGAAGACCTGAGTTTTGCCGATACCTATCACGGCAAGGTGGTGCCCCTGGAAAATGCCAGAAAATTGGTAACCCTGGACCGGCCCATCGAACTGCCCGATCTGGAGAAGGTGATTCCTTACAAACGGGCCCGGGATTTGATTCTATATAATCCGGATCATATCGTGGCGCTCGAATGTCCCTGCCGATCGGTGAGAGAGCAGCCCTGCCTGCCGCTGGATGTCTGTTTGATCATCGGCGAGCCTTTCGCCTCCTTTATTCTCGAACACCACGGTTCCAGGGCCCGGGCCATAGACCAGCGTGAGGCGATGAAAATCCTCGAGGAAGAGAATCTCCGAGGCCATGTTGCTCATGCCTTTTTTAAAGACGCCATGCTTGACCGCTTCTACGCCATCTGCAATTGCTGCAGCTGCTGCTGCGGAGCAATGCAGGCCCAGAGAAACGGGACCCCGATGCTGGCCTCATCCGGTTACGTCTGCAGACTCGATGAACAAAATTGTGTAAACTGCGGCGACCTGCGTGTCGATGTGTCAGTTTGCCGCAATCGACCTGGACAGGGAACCGCGAATCGATGAGCAAACCTGTATGGGCTGCGGGGTCTGTGTCAATACCTGCGCTCATGATGCCTTGTCGCTGGTTCGCGATCCGGCCAGGGGAGAACCTTTGGAAATCCACAGATTGATGGAGGAGTATGGCAATAAGGAAATGGCTAATTAAGAGTCCTGGGGGTAGGGAGGTGGTCCCCGGGAAGATCTGGCTTGTCGCCTTGGCCGCCCTGCTCTTTACTGTGAGCGCTCAATCTTCGGCGCTGGCGGAGAAGCTGTCTTTTCGCTGGGCGATTCTCGCCGATTCGACTGAAGGTATGAGGCCGCTCGATTTCACCGGTTCACCTATCGTTTTTTCCGGCACCGCGCTGCAGCTCTACATCGAGCATCTCAACAACTGCCACGTCTATTTATACCTGCTTGATTCGAGCAGCAATTTGACGCCCATCTATCCACCTCAGAAGGGTTATTACGATTACGGTTTTCCAAGGGGACCGAGGCTGGTTCCGCCAGGCGACCAGAGTTTTACCTTCGTTCCTCCGGCGGGGATGGAAACTATGCTTTTGCTCGCTTCGGTCGATCGATTGTTCCAGCTGGAGGAGTTGACAGAGATTTTTAACCAGAATCCGAATCAGCTTGGCCAGCAGGACCTACTGCTCCAGGAGATTGAGGACTTGCTCAAAAAAGAGGGTTCCAAGGCCCAGGCGGCAGAGGGCCTGGAAAAGGTAGAAGTAAAATACACTACGGCTAAGGAATCAAAGAGAAACGATTCAAGGCAATCAAGGTGAAGAGTTCCGATTTTTATGGTCGGAAACTACTGATCGATCACCGTTGAAGTATGGGGCCGCCACAACCGCTGGGGACACTGGTTATCGTGTCCCTTTATGATAAATGCATTGCAAATAAAGGATATTAGGGACTGGGGACACGATAACCTGGGTCTCCTCCACCAAACGATGAAATTTCTAACCACTCCCAGAATTGACCGCTGTATCGGCTGTCATTCCTGCTCGCTGGCCTGTGCCCGGTTGATTCATCAGCAGATTTCCTGGTCCAGTTCCGGCATTCGCATCCATTCGGCCGGCGGATTGTCCACTGGTTTTGTGGCCCTCGTCTGTCTTGGCTGTGATCCGGCCCCCTGTGTCACTGCCTGCCCGACCGGAGCATTCAGTCAAAGGCAGGGAGGCGGGGTCATTGTGCGAAAAAAACAATGTATCAGGTGTGGAGAATGTGTAAGCGCCTGCCCGGTCGATGCCGTTAATCAGGATGAACATGGAGAGGTCTATGTGTGCCTGCATTGCGGCCGTTGTGTCGATTTCTGCCCTCACAACTGTCTCGAGTTTGATGAGGTGGATCCGCTGACAAGGAGTTTGTACGATGACTGATTGCTTCAATGTTCTGGTTGTCGATCTCGCCTCCGGCAAGAGCCGGGCCGAAATCATCGATGAGCGTTCCAAGGTCGCCGGCGGCAGTGGTCTAGCGGCGCTTCTTTTCAGCCGCTATGGTCAGACTGATCAGGCCTGGGACCATCCTTCACAGCCATTTATTCTGGCCATCGGCCCATTGACCGGGTATTTCCCGCTGATGAGCAAGACCGTATGCGCTTTCCGCTCGCCCTATCATAATCAATACACCGAGAGTCACGGCGGCGGCCGCTCGGCCCTTTCCCTTTTTTTCGCAGGCTATGACGCCCTGGTCGTTACCGGCAGGGCAAAGAGTTTGAGCTGTCTGTCCATCGGCAGCCGTCACGTGGTAATCAAAGACGTCGGCTTCATGCAGGGCTATGGCGTGGCAATGACCGGCAAACTGATCAGACGAATGTTTCCGAAATCGTCGGGGCATCGGTCAATTCTGCGCATTGGGCCGGCAGGTGAGATCGGTTCGGCAATGGCGTGCGTGAACATCGACTCTTACCGTCACTTCGGTCGACTTGGCGGCGGCTCAGCACTGGGCGTCAAAAATCTCAAGGGCATCGTCATCAACGGAGACTCAAGCCGATCCCTTCCTGAGAACCGTGATTACCGCAAGGTCTATAAGAAGGTCTACGACCAGGTCACTTCCACTGATATGATGCGCAAATACTATCATCTCGGTACCGCCGTAAACCTGCAGGGGCTGAATGACATCAAGGCGCTCCCCTGGCGTAATCTTCAGACCACCAGTGACCCTGAGGTTGCCTCGATAAACGGAGACGTCTTCGCCGACCAGACACTGCTGCGCAACGGCGCCTGCTCCGGTTGCCCGGTGGGCTGCATTCACCTGGGATTCTTCCGGGACAAGTTCAAGGAAGATGCCCGCTATCTCTATCACCAGGTGCCGTACGATTATGAGCCGATTTTTGCCGCCGGCACCATGCTCGGAGTGACCGATTGTTTTGATGTGCTTCGCATTCTCGAGGAGTTTGAGCGGGTTGGGCTTGATGCGATGTCGGCCGGCGTGGCGCTGGCCTGGGCCACCGAGGCCGTCGAACGAGGGCTAGTGTCCGAAAATGAGACAATCGTCGCCTTGAAATTCGGCGATGCCCTGGCCTATCAGGAGGCTGCCGGCTACCTCGGCACCGGTTACAATGAGTTCTACCGCCTTCTAGGCAACGGTACTCTCAAGGCGGCTGCCGTCTATGGCGGAGCGGAATTTGCTTGTGTCCTCGGTCAGGAGATGGCCGGCTACGCCACCGGCCCCCTCTACTTTGCAGCTCAAGCACTGGGCTTCAGACACTCACATCTTGATACAGGGGCCTATTCGTACGAACAGAAACATCACCAGCAGGACGTCGGCAATGCAGTTGATTTTCTTATTGATGACGAGCCGGGCAGGGCCTTGCTCACCTCCATGGTCGCCTGCCTGTTTGCTCGATCGGTCTACGACTCCGAGACGCTGGCCCAGTGTCTGGCGGCGACCGGGTTCGAGGCGTTGGCAGGCTCGCTGACGGAAACGTCCGAACGGATCAGGCAGCTGCGCTGGCAGGTGCGTATCGCGACCGGATTCAAACCTGAGGATGTCGAGATCCCGAAGAGGTTTTATCAGGTTGCCACCATTCGTGGTCCCGTTGACGGTCCCTATCTCGACAGTCTAAAGGCCGAGTACGGCCGCCGCATTATGGCTTTGGGCAGAGCCGATCCGACTCCACAATGAGTCAGAACCCACCTCTGTCAGTGGTCTGGACCAGTTGCTAAAGCTGCCACCTGGAATGATGGCTGCGGGCATACTCGGCGCTGATCCTGCCGCTGCGGCAACCTTGGCTCCTGCGGCGGCACTACCTGCTATAACTTTTCTACGATTCAGTTTCATGGCTTCTCCTAATGTGCTGGTCAATAATATCAGGAGAAAAGATCAATGTTATTTTAATTGAAAACTAAAACAGATTCCGCGCAACGGTTGCCCATTAATCGACCACTTTCAGTGATGCCGGGAAACAAAAAACTGCTCTAAACCGGCAAGAGAGGAGAGGAGAGCAGAAAATAGAGCCAGGGCAGCACAGCGATCAAGGCCAGGGTGGTGACCAGCCAGCAGGAGTTGGCCATGTCAAGGTCAAGGTCATATATCGAAGCGGCAACCAGGGCATTGAAAGCCACCGGCATGGAGGTGAGGACCAGTACGACTTTGAACACCAGACCGTCGCTGAGCAGATGCAAACCGAAAAGATAGGCCAGGGTGCAGCCGAAGACAGGGACCGCGATGAATTTGATGACGCTTATCAGAGCCGATTCTTGAGCATAGCTGGACACACGGGAGAATTTCATACCTAAGCCAATGGAGACGAGCAGGATGAATGTGCCGACCGGTACGAAAACCCCGGTAATGGTCTCGAAGGCCGGCGGTCTGGGAATTCCGCTGAGATTGAGGAACAAGCCCAGGAAAAAAGCGGTGAAAGCAGCCGCCACAAAGGGATCTGTTACCACGCCGAGCAGCCGTTTCCAGGTAGACTGCTTCTGTACCGAACTGCCGCTGAGAAAACGGACCAGCGGGAAGCCGATGGTGTAATAGCTGATATCTTCAAGCATTTTGTAGAGGGCGGCCAGGGCAAAGCCTGCCTCTCCAAAGAAAAAAAAGCAGACCAGCGAGCCCACCGAACCGATATTGGTGAAAGAGCCGCAACAATAAAGTACAGCCTTGTCCTTGTTCTCCTTTTTGAGCAGCCATGCGAAAGCGAGCGCCAAGACGCCGCCGAAAAGAAGCGAACAGAGGCCTACCACCGGAAGCAGAACCACTCTGACATTCTCAAATGAGACAATCCAGACGGCGCCCAGAAATGATATGGGCATGAAAAAAAGCAGCCCCATTTTCTGCAGTGTTTTGCGCAGGTTGACGATTGAAACGGGCAGTGAGACAATCTTTTTTCGATCCAGGTTCTGAATCACATAGCCCAGCGTCAGTCCACTGATGATAAGGGCAAGGGAAAGAAAGACTTTATCCATGGTCAGGATCGGGAAAGTTGGGGAAAACGGTTTGGGGTGGTTAACTGCCCGAGCCGTTTTCTTCCTTCATCAATTTATAGTTGACGCTGTCGACCATGGCCTGCCAGCTCGCTTCGATGATGTTGATCGAGACGCCTACAGTCCGCCATTGACATTTGCCGTCCGTGCTCTCGATCAAGACCCTGACTTTTGCCTCGGTACCGTATTCGCCTGAGAGAACCCGCACCTTGTAGTCGGTAAGCTCCATTTCCTCAAGGACCGGATAAAACCTGGTCAAGGCTTTGCGCAAGGCACGGTCCAAGGCGTTTACCGGCCCGTCGCCCATGGAGGCGGTGTGCACCTCTGACCCTCCGACATAGAGCCTTATGGTGGCTTCGGTCAGCGGCGGCCTGTCCATCCGGTACTTGTTGTTCATCACCCGAAAGCCGTCGACCCTGAAGAACTTGCGCTGAATGCCGAGGGCGTTGCGCATCAGGAGTTCGAAACTGGCCTCTGCCGCTTCATACTGGTACCCCTGGTTCTCTTTCTCCTTCAAGTCGCTCATGATCGAGGCCAGAAGTGGGTCCTCTGGTTTCAGTTTGATCCCCCATTTCTCGGCTTTATGGAGAATGTTGGAGCGGCCGGACTGGTCTGAGATCAGGATGCGCCGATGGTTGCCGACCTTTTCCGGTTCGATATGTTCGTAGGTCAGGGGATTGCGCTTGACGGCACTGACGTGAATCCCGCCCTTGTGGGCAAATGCTGAATCCCCTACATAGGGCTGATAACGGTTGTGGCGCAGATTGGCCATCTCATTGACCAGCCGTGAAGTGGGATAGAGATATTCGATATGATCCTTGGCCTGGCAGTCAAGTCCCATCTTGAAGATCATGGCGGGCAGGATCGAGGTCAGATTGGCATTGCCGCAGCGCTCGCCGAAGCCGTTGATGGTACCCTGCACGTGATCGATGCCGTGATCAAGGCTGATCAGGGCATTGGCCACCCCCGTCTCCGAATCGTTGTGGGTGTGAATGCCGAGCTTGATAGGGGACTTTGATCCGGCGTATCTCTTCCTGACCGTTTCGAGGATTTCGGGAAGTTCGTGAGGCAGCGTGCCTCCATTGGTATCGCAGAGCACCAGTGTTTCGGCTCCACCCTTAACCGCCTGATCCAGGGTTGCCAGGGCATACTCCCGATTGTTTTTATAACCATCGAAAAAGTGTTCGGCATCATAGATCACTTCATCGACGCGGCTCTTCAGATACTGCAGGGTATCTTCAATGATTTCGAGGTTCTGTTCAAGGGTGATTTTCAGGGCATCGGTGACATGCACATCCCAGCTCTTGCCAAAAATCGTGATAACCGGTGTCTCCGACTGAAGCATTGCCTGGGTGTTGGTGTCCTTATCGGCGGGGTTGTTAATCCGGCGCGTGGAACCGAAGGCGCTGATTTTGGCATGCTTGAGCTGCACCCCGCTGATTTTCTTGAAGTACTCCACCGACATCGGGTTCGATCCGGGCCAGCCGCCTTCAATGTAATCGACCCCCAGATCGTCGAGCGCATGGGTGATGCGTACCTTGTCGTCGACCGAGAGGTTGAAATTTTCGGCCTGAGTACCGTCTCGTAATGTTGTATCGTAGATTTCTATGGCTCGTGCCATGACCCTTGTCAAACCTCCCAATTAAAACAAATGGCGCTTCATCCAGCTGAGCTGAAGATGAAGCCGTCGTGTAAACCGTATACCTTAAGAAACTTAAGCAAAATTGCAATTACTTTAGAACCACAGCGATTCTGCCCAGGTCTGCACCAACCTGCGGTCAGGCGGTAGGATTTAAAATTGCAGTGATTGATCGCGGTGTATCGACTGGCAGCTGGCAACTGCTGCCACTTGTTCAGGGGGTAAACGTCGCTGCAGGCGCAGGCCGATTGAGTTCTTGATGGCATTGTCATAGGTGGCCAGGGCCGGAGCCAGTTCATCTGCTGCGCGACTGCGCCAATCGACTTCAGCGGTATATATTTCTAGGCCGTCTCTTAGACTCTGAAATGCTTTCTCGGGATCCGGATTCTTTCCTTTCAGAGACCGTCGCGCTTTGGAGAGCTTCGACTTGATGGCGCTTGTACCACCAATTTTGCCAAGGGCGCTTTCTGATTCTTTGATCAGAGCAATAACATCTTCCTCAGAGTCATTGACTATGGCTGCTTCAAGGGCTGCAAGTTGGGGCTCAAGAGCCGCCAGGTCTTCGGCGCTGTCGATAACCCCTCTTAATTCCGCTATCGCCTCATAGGCCTGGTCCACGCTGCTCCGGTAGCTGCGGCGAGCTTTCTTTTCGGCCTGATCCAAGGCGGCATACTGTTTGCTTGCGTCAGCCCAGCTGTCAGGGATCTGCATTTGAAGCTCTTCTATGGCAGCGATGGCATTTTCCATTTCGGCCTCAACCCTGATGCGGGCATTTTCATCCGGACTATCGCTTCTCGTAATTCTTATCAAATCCTGTTTCAAATCATCGATTTTCAATTCGATCCTGTGTTGTTGTGACTGCAGTCGGCGGACCTTCTCATGCAATGGGCGATATTCAGGCTCATAGCTGATACGATCTGCTTCAGTCTTGCGGACCTGAGAAACCAGATCGAATGTATTCAAAGTCTGATTCAAACTCTCATTCAATGCTTTTTGCCGCTTTTCAGGTAAAACGGAGAAATCCGCGCCACGCAAGGTGTCGATATGTCCGCGCAGTGTGTCACCATTGGCGTCATAGTAGTCAAAGAGATACTCCTCAATACAGTACTGTAATCGCGGGTTGATCGGAGGAGGTGCGGTCTCTACTGACAACAGGACGCGGTTGGGTAAATAGTTTACCAGACTGGGCGTCAGAGCGACAATCAGTATAGCAATTAATTGGAGCACAATAAATGGTATGGCCCCGCGGTATATCTCCAGTGTTTTAACCACAGCGGGCGCAACACCTCGAAGATAGAACAAAGAAAACCCAAATGGCGGCGTCAGAAAAGAGGTCTGCAGATTAAGACCGACCATCACTCCGAACCACACAGCTGTCACATTTGCACCCGGGTCGGCAAGTAGTATGGGCGCGACAATGGGAACGACGACCACGGCAATTTCCAGAAAATCAATAAAAAAACCGAGAACGAACATGACCAGCATTACCACGACAAACTGAACCCAGAATCCGCCTTCCAGACTGGTTAAGAAGTGCTTGACCAGTTCTTCACCGCCAAACCCGCGAAAAGCAGCAGTCAGCATCGCAGCTCCCAGCAGAATAATAAAAACCATGGATGAGGTTTTGGCTGTTTCCACCATGACCCCGTGCAGGGTGTCTTCGATTTTATAAATCCGCCAGATACTCCAGACGATGGCCACAAATAAGCAGGTCGCAGCAACTGCGGCCAGGATGAGGCCAACACCATCTCCTGGCTTGATGCTTTTCACGTTCAGACTCGTAGACACTAGAGAAGTATCGCAAGAGCAACGGTTGAAAGTAGCGCCAGAATTGCCGGGTAATAGGCATTGCGCTGGCCTTCGGCAAGACGATACCCACCCATGATCATGGCTCCGATCGCCCCGACTGCCCCTGCCTGGTTGACCGTGGCCACACCGAGAATAATTGAGCCGAGCACGAGGAGAATCAGGATAAGAGGCGGGGCCAAAGCCAAGACAACGCGTTTGGCGAATGTTAAATCAAATTTTCCTTCATAGGGGACGGGTGGT
Organism: uncultured delta proteobacterium; assembly: GCA_963759125.1. Classification (GTDB taxonomy): domain Bacteria; phylum Desulfobacterota; class Desulfobulbia; order Desulfobulbales; family Desulfocapsaceae; genus JABDQA01. The sequence continues at coordinate 49,060 of CAVWXN010000005.1, read as the reverse complement.
GCGGATCCTTTACGGAACAGGGCGATAAACAAGATGTAGAGAATGTAAAGCCCAACAAGAACGAGACCCGGCACCAGGGCTCCTTTAAACATTTCTCCAGCACTGGTTGAAGTCACATCCAGAACCGAAGGCATGTTGAATTCACCGGTTGCCGCCTTGTATGCGGCTTTACGGAGTGTACTTGCCTGATCGGTAGGCGCCGGCCAACTGGTCGGCCAGAATAATTAAGACAACGGAGGGGGGAATGATTTGCCCGAGGGTACCTGAGGCGCAAATCGTACCCGTTGCCAGGGGCTTGCTGTAATTGTTGCGCAGCATGGCAGGGAGCGAAATCAAGCCCATGGCGATGACCGTTGCCCCGACAATACCGGTGGTTGCCGCCAGGAGCGCCCCGACCAGGACAACGGAGATGCCCAGCCCTCCGGGGACCGGCCCGAACAGTTGGGCCATCGTAATCAGAAGATCTTCAGCGATCTTGGAACGCTGGAGCATGATGCCCATAAAGATAAACAAGGGTACTGCAATGAGGGTATCCCGATCAACATCCCAGTAGAGACTCCTGAAATTGGTCACACCGGCACTAAGCCATTGAAAGGGACCTCCTTCAACGAAGAAAGCACTGCTATCTCCTGCAATCAGAAAACCACACAGCGCCGCTGCTCCAATGGACAGAATGGCAGCTCCCGGCAGTGAAAAGGCGACTGGATAGCCGGATGAGAGGGCAATCACCATCATCAGGATGAGAATTGCAAGAAAAAGAAGTTCCATGTCGTGATTTCCTGTTTCGTCTATGATTTATCAGCCAATTGATCACCACCTGGTTCGTTTATCAGGTCAGCGACATGGGCAAGCAAGTAACTGCAAAATTGAACAATCATGGACACAGCGTAGACGGCAAGAAAACCGACCATCAGGTATTTTACGTACAACCCATAACCGGATTGTGTAATTTCGAAATTAAAGAGCGGACTGTTGATACTGCTGGTTTTATCCCACATACCGGTGACCAGGATAATCCACGACAAAGGAAGGCCCAACAGCAGGGTCCCGACACTGTTGACCCATGCCTTGGTAGGTTTTTTAAATCGCGAATACAGCACATCGACACGGACATGTCCCTCTTGAACCAGTGTATAGGCGCTGGCGAAAAGAAACAGTGCTGCATACCAGAAGCGAACGAGATCCCCCATGAAAGGCTGTTCGTAGGAAAATACAAACCGGGAAATAACGATCTGAAACTCTGCCATTACAACCAGAAGAGTCAACCAGATAAACCCCAGAGATCGATTAAATAGAGCAATCACACACGACAAAAAGAGCAGTGGATAGTGCACATACATACCGCGAAATTGTGCCCGCCCGAGGTCCTCGGCCAATCCCTCTCCAACCAATGGCACCAGTAATTCCTCCACCCTGAGAAAAGAGATGATGATATCGGCGAGCCCGATGATAAACACACCCCAGAAGGCGGCCCGAATAATATAGGCAGCAAGGCCACTGAGAAGGGCAGAGTCCGCTCGTAAAGTTTGTTTATTGGTTATGAAGACATAGAGAACAGCAAGCACAACACCACCCAGGTAACTGATGAACTGAAGCCACCCTTTGGTAACCTGGGCATCCGTCAGGGGGGTGCTTAAACCTTCAAGGCCAAACCAGCCCTGGTGAGCATAAAAAGTTGGCAGCCCAGGCCATTGAAGGCCGAAATTTAGAAAGTTGTTAATCATGAAAACGAGCATAACAGCGACAATCGATACGGCAAGTGTGCGCATGGCCAGCACAATGGCCCCGTTGCCTGCATCGTCTTGATTTAAGGCTGTATTCGGAGGATTATTTGTGTCGATTATATCTGATGAGCTCATAAATTGGAGCTGGTTTTAAATGATGGTGTAAAGGTGATTTGATTGTATGCAAAGTGTGACGATAAACAACCCAGTTTATTGAAACACCACCAGTAAAACGAGGGGATATGGTACCCCGAGGGGTACCATATCTCAATTACGCCGGTTTTATATCGACTACAGGCCAAGTACCTGGTTACGCTTGTCAAGGTACGCTTGATCGGCAATCTTCATCCAGCTTCCAACCTGTTCACGTGATTTGGCAAAGCTGTCATGAATACGAGCGGTTAATTCGCTGTGTTTTCGTGTCTCTTCATATACTTCGGCAGCTGCTTCACCAAAAGCATCGTAAACATCATCATTAAATTCACGGAGCTGCACGCCCTGCTCCGTGATCAGCTTGTTAAGAGCCTCTCCGTTTTTGGCATTGAATTCAGCCATCATATTATCATTTTCCCAGGCTGCGGCGGCTTCAATGATCATTTGATCGGATTTTGACAGGCCGTCCCACCACTTCTTATTGATACCGACGCTCAGCGCGGTTCCCGGTTCGTGCATGCCTGGATAATAGTAATACTTGGCGGCTTCATAGAACTTCATGAAGCCATCATTCCAGGGACCGACCCACTCCGTTGCATCGATCGATCCAGAGATCAGGTTCTCATAGATCTGGCCGCCGGGAAGGGAAACGGGTGAAGCACCCAGCTTGGCCATGACATCGCCGCCAATGCCTGGAATACGCATTTTGAGTCCCTTCAGATCATCCGGTGAGTTGATTTCCTTGCGAAACCAGCCACCCATCTGCGAGCCGGTATTGCCGCACAAGAGTCCCTTGACGCCAAACTCAGCGCTCAGTTCATCCCATAATTCCTGGCCGCCGCCAAAACGAATCCAGGCATTCATCTCAGCGTAGGTCAGGCCAAAAGGAACGCCGGCAAAATATGGAAAACCGGCGTGTTTGCCTTTCCAGTAGTATTCGGCGCCATGATACATCTGGGCATTGCCCGAGGCAACTTCATCGAAAGAGTCAAACGCTTTTACCTTCTCGCCTGCGGCAAAATAGTTTACCTTCATCCGGCCATTGGTCATATCAGTCAAGCGTTGCGCAAAACGCTGCGCCCCCGTGCCAAGTCCCGGAAAATCACGAGGCCATGTCGTCACCATCGTGATTTCTATGGTCTTTTGTGCATGTACGGCGGGAGCTCCCGCAAACATAGCTCCAGCAGCAATGGCTCCAGCACCGGCAGTCTTGAGAAATTCTCTTCTTTCCATGCATTCCTCCCTGTTGTAGGTTGTTAGATCACTTGGTTTGTTGATTGTCTGAGGTAGTGATCATTTCGTGGATTGTTCAAACCCCTCATTCTGAGGTGAATTATTATGTTTACCAAAATCGTCGTTGACCACGCAATAGATAAATCGCAAGTATTCCATCCGTTTTTATGCCGGTAGCCTTAATCAGGCAGCATTGAGTTTAGTGTTCAATATGGCATGCCGACAAGGACACCACGCCTCTGATCATAGTTTCCGGTTTATTGGGTTATGGCTAAATCAGCTTTCTGAAAGGCGTGGAGTATTTTTTAAAATGACCTCAGAGCTAACAAAAATAGACAAAGAGTTCCATGGCCTGGCCGATGATCAGATCGCCGCGCACACCCAAAAATTTTTCAAGACCGGCCCCGGCCATTATGGAAAGGGGGACAGGATTATCTGAAAGGGGCCAGGTAAGCGCCAAATTCTAGAGAATGGATTTGCCGAACAGCGAGGCGGCAAGCGAAACCGCGATCTGGGCCGTACGGTTACAGACGTCGAGAATGGGGTTGGTCTCCATGATGTCGAGTGAGAGGAGGCGCCTCGTATCGCTGATGGTTTCCATCAGCAACTGGGCTTCCCGGTAACTCAGGCCGCCAGCCACTGGGGTGCCCACCCCGGGGGCCTCGTTGGGGTCTATGCTGTCCATATCCAGGCTCACATGAATATGTTGACAGTTGCTGAGTTTCTCCAGGGCCTGGGCAATGACACTGCTCATTCCCCGTTCGTCGATGTCGCGCATGGTAAAAACGGTGCAGCCCGAAGCCCCCAGATTCTCTTTTTCACTCTCGTCCAGTTGCCGGGGGCCTATAAGCACCACCTGTTCCGGCTTTAGTTTGGCGCCAGGCCTGCCCACATCGACCAGCTCTCGGGGACCTTTGCCATAGAGAATAGCCAATGCCATGCCGTGGATGTTGCCGGTTTCGGAGGTTTTCGGGGTGTTGAAATCTCCATGGGCGTCGATCCAGATCAATCCGCAGTCATTATCATGGGTCACGCCGCCGATGCTGCCGATGGAGGCCGAGTGGTCGCCGCCAAGGAAAATTGGTATCGTGCCGTCTCTGATAGCCCGCCGAGCAAGTTCGTAGGTTTCCTCACAGGCCGCCCGGATCGGCGGCAACCGATTAGAGAAGCCCCGGTGCGTCAAGGTGTAATGACCCGGGACATCGATGTTGCCGACGTCCTGGGTGTGGTAACCGAGTTTTTTCAGGGCCGCACTCAACCCGGCATAACGGATGGCCACCGGCCCCATATCAACACCTCGGTGCTGCTGGCCGAGGTCGATCGGGATGCCGATGATCCTGACGGTTTGTTTCTTTTTAGACATGATCATTTGCGCAGGTTATTCCAGAGGTTGACGATAAAATCCTGGGCGTTGGTGAGGATCGCCTGGGCCTGGGCCGAGCCCCTGTTGGCTAACTTATCGGCGCTGAATTCCGACATGTCGACAATAAAGAAGAAGACTGGACGGACGGTGCCGTCCGGAAGAATTTTATAACTGGGTGTCATATTGCCAAAGGCGATGGAATGCAGCTGGGTGGCCATGGCGATGACAGTTGTCGCCCTGCGGGCATGCTGCCGCATGTCGTTCTGGGCCTCGTAGGCGTTACCCACAACACCGGGCAGGGGGCCGTCATCGCGGATCGACCCGGCCAGAACGTAAGGAACTCCCATGGTCTCGCAGGCATAGATTATACCGTCTCTGACCCCTGCCTGGCTGATGTAGTCACTTATTGATCCACTGCCGCGAACAGCATTGATGACGTCGAGATGGTTATAGTGGCCGAGCGGCACCAGCTGCTGATTATAAATGTCCTGCCCTAGTCCGGTCCCAAATCGGGACGCTTCAAGGTCGTGGGTTGCCAGGGCATTCCCAGCCATCAGGGCATGGCAATAGCCGGCCTCGATCAGCCCCTGCATAGATTCCCGACTGTCCTTGTCAAAGCTCACTGCCGGCCCCAGTACCCAGACGATGTGGCCATAATCACGGTCGTAGCGGAGGGTGCTGTAGAGATCATCGTAGCTGCGGGAAAAGGGGGTCTCCCTGGTGCCGCGGGAGCGAAAGGTGAACTTGTCTTCGGATTCCTCGGGTTGCAGGAATCCGCCGGCGTGAACGAAGATCCCCTGTTCTCCATTCTCGGTGCGTCCGACAACCACCGGGTCGCCTTTTTTCAGGTTCCTCGGCTCGACCACCCGCAGCCTGCCATGATCGGCAACCAGGACCGCATCCATCCTGCTTTCTGGGGCCAATACCCAGCCATGCCCTGCAAGTTTTATATATTCCGGGAGATTTGAGGTAGCATGAAACTGCTCCGGGGCAATACCGTCGGCAGGTGCTGGAACAGTTTCCGCATCGGGGCTGTCCGAGAGCGGGGGAATGCTGAAGTCGGGCGGTTGATAGCTGGCAAGGGGGTGCATGGCTGCCTCCGGATGTCTGATTTATCTTCTATAACATGATAGGTAATCTGGGGAAATTTGACAACACTACCACTTTTTCATTTGCAAAACCGGATAACGTGATAAGGTCGGCTTGATTGAGGGATCAACACAGATGCAACAGGTGAACATACGACTGGCAAGAGCTGAAGAGGCTTCAATTCTGACGGATCTTTCTTTGGCCTCCAAAGCGCACTGGAAATATCCGCAGAACTACTACCGATTGTGGCAGCAGGAACTGACGATCAGTGCCGGCTATATCAACGAGCACACGGTCTATGTCTGCGAAAGCGGCGGCAATATCCGCGGATATTACTCGCTGGTAGAACTCGAAGAAGATCTTTCCACTGCAGGGATTGTGCTCAAGGCGGGAATCTGGCTCGAGCATATGTTCGTGCACCCCGAAACCATTGGTGAAAGGATCGGAACCCGGATGTTTAACCACCTGTGTGGAGTGGTGGAAGGTCTGGGAGGAAGCATCATCCATCTGTTGGCCGACCCCCACGCACGGTTGTTTTATGAGAAAATGGGGTGTGTCTATCAGAAGGAATATTGTTCCTCGATTCCCGGCAGAACGACTCCTTATCTCATCTTTGAACTTCATAATAGCGCCACAGAAAATAAGTAAATGTTTGATATTTTGACGATAGTCTTGCCGGTATTCCTGGTAATAGGTCTGGGTTTCATGCTCAGGGGAACTGGGTTGGTGGACGGCTCCTTTCTGTCGAGGTTGAATCGATTGGTCTACTACGTTCCTCTGCCGATCATGTTTTTTTACAAAATCGCCCAGGCAGATTTTTCAGCCAGCTTCAATCCGCGCTTACTTCTTTCCACGATTGCGGCGGTGGTTGCCGTATGTGTACTGAGCTACCTGTATGCCGGCCTAAGGAACTATGGACCAAAGGTGCACGGTGCTTTTTCGCAGTCTTGCTGTCGAGGAAATCTCGTGTATGTCGCCCTGCCGATAATCTACAATGCCTATGGTGAAGAGGGTTTTGCGGTGGCCGGAATCATGATCGGTTTTATGACCCCTCTGGTAAACTTCTGCTCCATTCTGGTACTGCTGCTTCCCCAGCAGCGGGGCGACCATGAACTGGGCCCCTCTTTCTGGTTCAATCAAATTGCTTTGAATCCACTGATAATAGCCAGTTTTCTCGGCATCGCCTGGTCCATATTCGAGTTGCCGATTCCGCTGGTGCTGGCTGAAACCTTCGATATAATTTCCGGTATGGCAATGCCGCTGGCCCTGATGGTCATAGGTGCTTCATTCTCATTTGCAGAGCTGCGCGGAGACATGGTCGTCACCGCCGTTGCCAGCGGGATAAAACTCGTTCTGCTGCCTGTCCTGGCCGGGGCTTTACTGATAGTATTCGGAGTACGGGGAGTGGAGCTTGGGGTCGGCATCCTGCTTACCGGCGCTCCGGCTGCCTCGGCCGGTTACATATTGGCCCAGCAGCTCAAGTCGGATGGCGAGCTGTCCAGCTCGATCATCATGGTTTCCACCCTGGCCTCAGTTTTCAGCTATACCCTCTGTTTATACCTGTTGAAGATAGCGGGTATCTGAACGCGTCGGTTTTACCTCCTCAACTTCAAGGACCGATCAGCAGCTGCGGCAGCCAGGTGGTCAGCGGTGCATAGAAGGTTATGATCAGCAGGTCGACCAGCAGGATCAGCAGAAAAGGAATGATTTTTCTGCTGATGGCTCCAATCGAGGCGCCTGAGATCGTGGCGGAGACAATCAGGCAGATACCCATAGGCGGGGTGAGCATGCCGATCGCCAGGTTGGTGACCACGATGACGCCGAGTTGTACGGGATCGATGCCGAGAGAAGGGACCAGGGTGACAATCATCGGCACCAGCAGAATCAGAGCCGCGGTGGTTTCGACAAAGGTGCCGGCAATTAGAAGTACCAGGTTGATGAGGAGCAGCAGAACTACCGGGTTTTCGGAAACACTCAGCAGACTGCCGGCCAGCCTGCCGGGAATGTCGTCGATGGCCGCCACCCAGCTGAAAATAGAGGCGGTGGCGATGATGAACATGACGATTGCGGCAATCACCGAACCCTCGACGAAAATCGAGTTGAGATCTTTGAAAGCGAGCTCCCGGTGGATAAAAAAACCAACGAGCAGGGAATAGAACACTGCCGCCGCGGCCGACTCGGTGGCAGTGAAAATGCCGCCCAGAATGCCGCCGAGGATGATCAGCGGAGCTCCTAGTGCGGGGATGGCTGTCAGGAAATTTTTTAGAAGCCGCCGCCAGTTGAAGGACAGTGCCGCACCATAACCGTATTTCTTTGACAGGAGCGTGGCGATTGCAATCAGCGACAACCCGATCATGATGCCGGGCAGGATGCCTGCCGCGAACAGCCTGCCGATCGAGGCACCGGTCAGATAGCCGAAGATTATCATCGGAATGGATGGAGGAATGATCACCCCGATGGACCCCCCCGCCGCCTGGACTGCCCCGGCAAAGTCACTGTCATAACCCGATTTCTTCATGGCCGGAATCAGCAATGCTCCAACCGCGGCCGTATCCGCCGCTGCTGAACCTGAGATGCCGGCAAAAAACATGGCCGAGACGACGGTGACCGCAGCCAGCCCTCCCGGAAGCCAGCCCACCATAGCATTGGCCAGATCGATCAACCGTCTGCTGATCCCCCCTTTCTCCATGATCAGACCGGCATACATGAACAGCGGTACGGCCATCAGGTGAAACGAGTCGGCTCCGCCAAACATCTTTTGAATTACCACCATCAACGAGTAGTCGCCTTTGATGGCAATAGCTGAAATCGAGGCAACCGCAATGGCGATGGCGATGGGGGTGTTGAGCAGGAAAAGGACCGCCAGCAGAACAAGAAGAATCGTGACGCTCATAATTTTCCGCCAGCGCCGGAACGGCCCGGTGATCCTCTCAACAGGAAGGCACCACAGTGCACTGAAAAAAGCAGACCGCTGAGCGGAATTATTGAAAATATCAGCCATTTCGGCAAGGCCAGGGCAGGGCTGGTCTGTACTCTGATAAAATAGGCAAAAGTGCAGCCATACCAGATCATGACCAGAAAGAACAGGAGAGAAACCAGATGAACGAATTGCCTGATCCTGTCTCGATTTTGACGATCCAGTCGTTTGAAGAGAAAATCGACGCCGGGATGCATATTGCGGTGATAAGCCACCGTCGCCCCGATGAAGGTAAGCCAGACGAGCAGATAGCGGGCCAGTTCCTCTGACCAGAACAAAGAGTGGTTGAGAATATAGCGGCTGAAGACCTGGAGGATGACGGTAGCGGTCATCGACAGGCCGAGCAGGAGCAGCAGGTATTCGGCGCAGCGGTTGCCGGCTGTGCTGATCCGCTCGAGGGTGCCCGCTGCGTCCCGAACCATTGCCTTACCTGGTCTGTTCTATCACTTTACGCAGCAGAGTGTTTACTTCCGGGGCGGAGAACAGGTCGATGTCCTTGAGGTCGGCCACCTGTTTTCTGAAGGCCTCGATATCCGGATTCTCCTCGACCTGCATGCCTTTTTCCTTGAGCAGCGCGAGCCGGGCTTGGTTTTTTGACCGGTTGTCGCTGCGCTGATATTTGGCTGCTTCACACATTGCTGTCTGGACGAGATTCCTGGTCTCGTCATCAAGCTCTTTCCACCAGTTGAGCGAAGCCACATCGATATGGGCGGAATACACGTGGCGGGTAAGGGTCATGTATTTCTGGATTTCATAAAACTTGTAGACTTCGAGGACCCAGAGCGGGTTTTCCTGACCATCGATTACTTTTTGTTCCAGTTCGGTGTAAATGGGCCACGGCATCGGAGTTGGGTTTGCGCCAAGGGTCTGCCAGATCGATTTATGCAGGGCGGAAGACATAACTCTGATTTTCAGCCCTTCGATGTCCTCCGGTCTGGAAACTGCTTTTCTCGAGTTGGTAAGGTTGCGAAAGCCGTTTTCAGAGAAGCAGAGCCCCTTGAAGCCTGAACCTTCGAGACTGGTCAGGATTTCCGCCCCCAGGGGACCGTCGAGAACCTGGTCGGCTTGCTGGTGGTCCTTGAAAAGAAACGGGTAGTCGATGACCCGGACGATTGGATCAAAGCTGTCGAACGGCCCCGAGGTGATAACCCCCATTTCGACCGCCCCAATTTGAATCTGCTGCAGGATTTCCGTTTCATTGCCCAGTGAGCCGGAATGTAAGATTTTTACCTCGAGCTCACCGTTTGAGCGCTGTTCGAGCAGTTCTTTAAATTTATCAGCAACTATGTTCTGGGCGGATCCCGGCTTGGTGACGACGCCTAGTTTTATTGTTTTGGCCGCCTCGGCAGCGGTGGCGGCAGCACAAAATATAAGCAGGCTGAGACAGACTAGGAAACGCTTCATCTGGGCGAATCTCCTCTTTAAGGTTTGGCGACAAGGCTTGGTTTGAGCGCCCTCAAACTCTGCATCGAAAAAACTCCAAAGTCAACCGCTAATTTGGCTGTCTGGAATTCGTCTCTGTCTTAGGGTTCACGTCTGTTTTCGGGATTTCCCCAGATCCTGTTCTGTTGCCTGCCGATATAGCGGTAATGATCGCGAGGGCCGCGGATGCCAAGTGCACTTTTCCTCCCCCACACCTGGCTTGCGGCCACTTCGGGGTAGCGGCTCCAATAGGCTTCGGCCAGCTCCCGTTCTTTTTCGGGGTCCTCTGGTTCGGCTAACGGCCCATAGATTCGCCCTTCATGCCGGCCATGTTGCCGGAAATGTGTCCTGGCGCCGGATATCCCCAAGGGGCCGTTTTCTCCATACAACGGATGAAGCCTGATATCTCCATATCTCAACCAGTAGGCCCGGGCAAGCTGCAACTCATCGGTGCGGTCAGCTGCAGCGTCCCTGAGTTGGACGGCGGCTTTAAGTTTTTGGGCCTGTCGTTCCGCATCTAATATCTGTGAGGTCTGCAAACCATGAACCCAGAGAAGGATACTGAGGAGGATAATCACAGTGATAATCCAGGGCTCACGACCGCCCTTTATTTTCTTTATTGCAGTCATGGTAGGATCAACAATATCTTGTCTCCTGGTTAATAAAAGACGATCCCCGGAATTCTTGTCAACAGCGGATAACCGCTAAGGGCAATGGCTGTTATGGCCAGGACGGTAATCCCGTGGGAGAGTTCCGGGCTGAACTTTTTTCGATAGAAATAATAATACGCGGCGGCTGCCAGCAGCGGCACAGCAGCCCACATTTCAAGTACCAACCCCCGATAATATTGAGCCGGCCAGACCAGCATAAGCACGGAGACTGACAGCCAGCAGACAAAGCACACATCTGTACTGCTAATTGTCGAGGTTTGGTGTTTCGAGAAAAGATGGAGACTGTGCCAGATCAGTCCTCCGCCGAAGCTGCCGAGCAGGTTCACTCCCATGTCGCGGAGTCCGAAGGTGCGGTACGGGTGGAGCCCCTGCAGGAACTCGTCGTGGATACCCAGAAGCCCTGCAAAAATGACGGAGAAGAATAACAGAGGCAGGCCATGAAGAAAGTGTGACATGGCATAGCGGGCGACAAGGCAGAGGAAGGCATATTCGACGACATGGACACGCTTGACCGGAAATTCCGGGTCGCTGATCAGCAGGCCAACGCAGCAGAACAGAATTCCCAGGGCCAGGTTCACTTTATTGATCGGAACAGTCCTCTTCCCGGCCTTGACCCAGATGACAAGGGTGCAAACGATAAAAAGGACGAGAAAGACCAGCGGCAGGTAGATAAAAATATCTTCTCCGAAGAGGGTGGAGAGATACTTCCAAATCGGAAACATATTCACATAAATCGGCACCAGTGCAAGGCAGAGCAGATAGCCGGCAGAAGCTTTGGTTCGTGGTGAGAGGTCGCCGCTGTTCATCGATTGAAGATTCTCAGCATAAAGGATTCTCAGGAAGTCTCTGGTGCTGCTCTGTCAAATTATCCTGCATTTGAATCGTTGACAAGAGGTGGACTGCTGACAGGAGGTGATCGCCCAATCAAATAATTGGCTCGGCCAATCAACTCGTTGAGTTAAAAATACGGTAAGGACCTTGGCCTTCATTTCCTGCCTGTGCTTGTTATCTTCAATAATTATCTATATTATATTGAAGGGATAACTGGAGACCAGGGGGGCCATGAACCGAGCTGCCTATTTAACGACTGATCTGGCCATCAAGACTCTGGCCAGGATACTGAAAGCTTCGAGCAGGTTTCACAACGAGTTTTACCTCCCGGCCGGGCCGGTTATCTTCGTGATCAACCACTTTACCCGGCTGGAAACGCTGCTTCTTCCCTACTACCTCTACCATCTGACCCACAAGCCGATCTGGTCTCTGGCCAGTGATACGTTTTTTCAGGGAACACTAAAATCATATTTTGACCGGGTGGGCGTCGTCTCCACACGTAATCCGCAGCGGGACGAGCTGATCATTAGAACATTGATCACCTCGGAGGCCAACTGGATCATTTTTCCCGAAGGCAAGATGGTCAAAAACAAAAAATTACTCCAGGGAAAGGAATTTATCATCGGCGACGGTGATGACGCCCGCTCCCCGCACACCGGTGCGGCAATGCTCGGTCTGCGAGCGGAGATGATTCGAAGAATCCTCTTAAGACACAGGGCCGAAAAGGGCGAAGAGGATCACTGGCTCTGTGAACAGCTGGGCTGCAGCCGAACCGATGAGATCGCTTCTCAAAGTGTCAAGCTCGTACCGGTAAATCTTACCTACTACCCAATACGAGCCCATGACAATTTCTTATCCGAGTTAGCCACTCGATTTGTAAAAGAACCATCTGAGCGAATGCTCGAAGAGTTAATGGCTGAAGGGACGATGTTTCTTGAAGGTGTTGACATCGACATACGATTTGGCAAGCCGCTCGATACGGCCGATTATATGGAGCATGCGGCTGTCGTGTCGCTCTATGAAAAGCCAGTGACTGCAGATTTTGATGATGACCCGGCGCTGGCGGCCTACCTCAAAGACGCCTCTCGCCGGATGATGCGGATTTATATGGAGAGGATCTATTCGGCAACCACGATAAATCATGACCATCTCCTGGCTTTTCTGCTGAGGAAGCGATCTTTTTCACCATTTGACCGCATCGACCTGGCCCGAAAGGCCTATCTGGCTGTAACCGCCTTGCAGAAAGATCAGCGAATCAGCACCGCGCTGCACCAATCGCTCAAAGAAGATCAGGTCCATCTGCTCACCGACGACCGCCAGCGCAAAATCAGCAGCTTCGTTGATCTTGGCTTGGAATCCGAATGCCTGATTGCTGTCCAGGACAAGTTGAAAAAACATGAGCCCAATTGGCTCCAGTCTGCCTCCTTCCATAAGGCCCGGATCAGCAATCCAAGCGAGGTCATTGCCAACGAACTCGAGCCGCTTGGCAAGGTGCAGAAACTGATCAGCAAAGTCTGCTATACACCTGATTGGCTAGCCCGACTGCTGATCGCCTTAAGACTCTACAGATTTGATCAGCAGTTATTCAAAAACGAACTTGATGAGTGTGGTTCGGCCAGTGACATCGATCGGCGGTTCGGGGCGCCATTTTTGTTGCCGGTTCGTTCCCGCCGGGCCGGGGTCGTTCTCGTACACAGCTATCTTTCTGTGCCTCAGGAAGTGAGAGAGATGGCGGTCCTCTTAAGGAAAAACGGTTTCTGGGTGTACGTGGTCAGGCTGCCCGGGCATGGGACAGAACCTTCACTCTTGTCCCGGACCAGGCTGGAGGACTGGCGCTCGGCGGTTGAGCGAGGCTATGCCCTAATGAGTGCGCTGTGCAGGAAGGTGGTTATGGTCGGTTTTTCGGCCGGAGGCATGCTGATGCTGGAACTGGGATCATACCTTCCCGGCCTGTCGGGAGTGGTTGCCGTCTGCCCGCCCTATGCCCTGCAGGACTATTCCCGGCGTTTTATGCCGTCTACATATATATGGAATCGGTTGCTCTCCCGCTGGAATGGTAATAAGGACAGCCAGGAGTTCGTTGAGTTCGAGCCCGAAAACAGTGATATCAATTACCATCGCAACCCTGTTGCCGGCGTTCATCAGGTGGGAGAACTGCTCGAAAAAGCCCGGGACAGACTCACCCATCTGAGCCATCCGGTTCTCGTTGTCAGCGCCGATGACGATCAGGTAATCGGTTCCCGGAGCAGCACCAGGGTGTATGAGGCCCTAGGAAGCGAAAACAAGGAATTGTTGAGGATTTCCAGCACCAGACATAATATTATCACTGGAGCTCAATCAGCCATTGAGCCACGTGTGCGGGAGGCCATCAACTCCTTTGTGCTCAGTCACACTCGATAACCTGGTTTTTCTCGCAGTGGTGGGCGGCCGGCGGTGGGTAAACGGCCCAGGTATCCTTGGGTGGTCTGCGGGTAAAAAGGCTGGTTCGATTGTCTAAAATGAATTCTGTTATAGAATGCATGGGGAACGAAGCGGGATACCAATCGCTTTGGCATAGGATTTAAAGGTAACAATCATTAAATCATCAGGGGGATTTCAGATGATGAAAACGGTTTTAATTACCGGAGCAACATCGGGATTCGGCAGAGCATGTGCCGAACTTTTTGTGGACAAGGGCTGGCAGGCGGTTATTACTGGCCGGAGAAAGGACCGGCTGGATGATCTGGCCGCGCGACTTGGCTCTGACAGGGTCCATGGTCTCTGCTTCGACGTTCGCCGTCAAGAGGAGGTGGAACGTGAAATAGACGGGTTGCCCGAGCAGTTCAGCAGGATCGATGTGCTGATCAACAATGCCGGACTTGCCCTTGGCCTCGAAATGGCCCATGAGGCCAAGCTTGAAAATTGGGAGACCATGGTCGATACCAATATAAAAGGGTTGCTCTACATGACCAGAAAGGTGCTTCCGGCCATGGTTGAACGTAAACATGGCCATATCGTCAATGTCGGCTCGGTTGCCGGAGATTATGCCTATCCCGGAGGAAACGCTTACGGAGCGAGCAAAGCCTTTGTTTCTCAGTTTACCAACAATCTTATTGCCGATCTGCAGGGAACACCCATACGGGTGACCAATATCGAGCCGGGACTGGCCGAAACAGAATTCTCCAAGGTTCGTTTCAAGTGGGATGAGGAAAAAGCCGATAAGATTTACCAGGGAGTTGAACCCCTGTCAGCCGACGATATTGCCGAAGCCATTTACTGGTCAGTGGAGCGGCCGGCTCACGTGAATATCAACCGGATTGAGATTATGCCGGTATGTCAGAGTTTCGGGCCGATGGTGATAACCAGGAATTGAGACTATATTCTGCATCTGACTCGTGTACGACGTGGCGGTAAGAAAAATTACCCTGAGGAGAGGATTTCTGTTATGAAACTGAAAGGGCTGATCGTGGCAGCGGTTCTTCTGCTTATCCCTTCTCTGATGTGTGCAGAACCTGATAACCCGTGGAATAGAAAGCTGCCTTTTGAGCAAGCGGTAATAACCTATGAGATAATCGGCTTGGAATCGGGTCGTGAGGTTCTCTACCTTAGAGATTTTGGTACCACCACCGCCCGTCATCGCCAAACGAGCACAACGGTGCTTGGCCTTACTCAGAAAAACAGCTCGGTCGAAATTACCACCCCGGACTGGATATACGTATTCGATCTGGAGGAAAAAACGGGGAGCAAATCGGTCAACCCGCAGAAACTGATGATCGAGGAGTACGACAAACTGAGCGCCGATGAAAAGAAAAAAGTAAGTGACAATGTCAGGGGAATGGCCACTATGTCCATGGGAGGTCTGCAGGGAAGCGTAGAGCCGAATGTGAAGCAACTGCTTGGCTACTCTTGTGACAGAACCACAGCGCTGGGCTCGACCGTCTATTTTATTCACGACACCGGGATAAGCCTCCTGTCCGAGACTGACCTGATGGGCATCAAGATGAAGATTGTCGCCACTTCAGTTCAAGAGACCGGGGCCGAACGAAGATATTTCGAGTTTCCCGAGGGAATAGTTGTGCAGCACAATAAAGAAGCAGATCAGCTGGCACAGATGATTGCCCAGCAGTCCATGTCCGTACTGAAGGATCCCGAGGGCCATAAAAATAAAGGCCAGGGTTTCATGGGAATACCGTCAGGTGAGCCGCCGGCAATTCCCCAGGAGGACCAGATGGAGATGGAAGAGGCGATGAAAAAAATAAAAGAATTGCTCGGCAATTAGAATGGGGGTGAAAAGCATGATGCGCATCGTCATAGCGCTTTTATTCATCACTGCCGCCGGTTGTGCGCAGGTACAGACCGACAGCAAGATTGGTGAGGCAGCAGATTTCACTGCATTGAGGACGTTCGCTTGGCTGCCTGATGAGGATAAATCGGCTGAAGACGTAAGACTGAACGACCCACTCGTCCGGCAAACGGTTCGTACAGCGGTGGAACAATCACTTTCGGCAAGAGGCTATGAACAGGTCGATCGCCAAAAGGCCGATTTTCTGGTTGCCTGGTTTGGCGCCATAGAAAAGAAAATCAAGAAGGAAAACATAGATCATTTCTATGCCCCTTACGGGTATGGAACCTTGTATCGGGATCCGGTTTTAAACCCCGAGTCCCCGCGGAAAATTCAAGAATACGAAGAAGGCACGATAATCATAGATGCCATCGACCCCAAAAACCGCCGGTTGCTCTGGCGCGGCAGCGGCAGCGGCCGAATCGCAGAGGATCAGCCCGAGCAGACCGCTCTGAAAAATCTGCATCGCTCCGTGACTAAGATTCTCGACCCTTTTCCCGCCCGCTAGTCGTTTCGAGCAGACGTTTTTTCGATATCAATGGATTTCTTTTCAATTCTTGTCATAGCTGTCGGCTTGGCGATGGACGCTTTTGCGGTGTCGGTGGCTTGCGGAGTGACCATTAAAAATATGGGGCTGCGACAGACCCTGACCATCGCCGCTTCCTTTGCCCTGTTCCAGGGGGTCATGCCGATAATCGGCTGGCTGGCAGGCCTTGGCTTCAGGGATTATATAGCATCCTATGATCACTGGATCGCCTTTGGTCTGTTGGCGGGAATCGGTATAAAGATGATTTATGAGGCCGGTCGACTCGAGGAAGACGAGGAAGTTGAATCCTCGATGACAGGCGGCCGTCTCTTGCTCTTATCGATCGCGACCAGTATCGACGCCCTGGCAGTCGGGTTGAGTTTCTCCATTCTTAATATCACGATCTTGACTCCGGCCCTGATAATCGGTTTCGTGACCGGCGGTTTGTCCCATGGCGGCATCATTTTAGGGCGCCAGGTGGGGCATCTCTTCGAAGGCAAAATAGAAATTATTGGCGGTATCATCCTCATATTGATCGGACTGAAGATTCTTTTGCAGCACACCATTGGCCCGCTTGCTTGAGAATGGTTGAGGGGGAAAAAGAAGTTGACAGCCATGGACCCACAAGCTATATTCCCCTCCTACTTTACGGAAACCGATTAACGTAAAAACAGGGACTTAGGCGTTGGTCGGGGCTGTGAAAATTTCGCAATCGTTTGTAAAATCGAATGGTTGCAACACATTAGTGATCCTCGGTAGCTCAGTTGGTAGAGCAGGTGGCTGTTAACCACCCTGTCGGCGGTTCGAGTCCGTCCCGGGGAGCCAGAATGGACCAAGGGCGTTTTTCTTCGGAGAAACGCCCTTTTTTTGTTGGTAGATGATGTTTTTTTCTGTCAGGATATCAAATGGTTGCCGGTAATTCGGAATGAGGCGGCCATCCTTCCAGGCCGAAATGACGGGCAAACTCTTCTTCCCGGACCCCTTTCTCCAGGCACTTTCCCTTGTTGCCGGTGCAGTGATAGTAGACAATTTGACTTTGCTCTGATCACGAAGAAAGCACTCCATTGCTCTATTAGATAAAGCCTGGCGAAGTCCAGATAGCCTCGATCCATAATGTAAAAACTGCCGGGACCGGGAATGAGTTGGTCGAGGATATCGACGTCGTGCAGTTTGCCGTCGCTGATATGAATAAAGGTTGGAATGTTTCCTCGTAAATCCAATAGGGTATGTAGCTTGACGGTCCCTTTGGTTTTGCGGAAGCAGGCCCATGGAAAAAGCGATAGGCTGAGATCTATGGTTGTTGAATCGAGTGCATAAGCGCTTTGGGTAAGATCGACAGCGAATTGTTCGTTGCCGTATCGTTATTGAGCTTCAATAATCAGAAGCTGAGCGAAGTCGGCATATATGCGCCAATCTCGCGTCTTGCTTGCATTGGCCAGGGTATTTCGTGCAATTTGAGATTTCAAGTCGGTAACAGGCATAAAACGTAATATATCTAGTAAATTTAATTTATTAAACAACCTGATGTTTTGAACGTTGGGACACTACTGGCCTACAATAACAACTGATCTGACAAGAGTTTTCCACCTGTAAGGTACAATTGTAAACATCTATTAATAGTTTCAGCGGCCACGGCAATCTCGTTATTGGCTGGGTTTGCTGATACTATGTTAATATTGTATTTCCCATTGAAATTAATATGGCAAGATCATCGAAAAAAAAGTTTTATCACCTTTTTAAAAAGGCTTAAACATTTAGAAAAGGCCATCCCTCAGAGACTTTGACTTTTGGGGATATATGAGAGGGCGAACATAGCTGGAAAGTAAATAAAAACTTGTTAGGCTAGAAATAAGAAAATGAGAACCTTTCGAAGATACGTTCCAACACCCTTGAAACGTATCGCCAGAATTGCGCTGTATTCTTGCATCGACATATACCAATCAATTACTGGTACTAGAAAACCGATGACTCCTCCCCTCAGGTCGTCACTTCTGATTGGGAGTGGGAACTTTCAGGCCATTGGAAATGCGTTCAAAGGCAATTTGATTAACCAAACTGGTTTAAACAAAGATTCTACTGTCCTTGAGATTGGGTGCGGTTACGGTAGAGTGGCTGTGGCATTGACAGATTTAATTTGTGCGCCGGGTCGCTATGATGGTGTTGAAATTGTTGAAAAGGCTGTCGAATGGTGCAGGAAAGAGATTTCATCACATTACTCGAATTTTAGATTTTATCATGCAGATGTATCAAACCCGTATGCCTATCGTAAAAAAGGTCAACCAGCTTCGAATTACCGATTACCATTTGAGGATAATACTTATGACGTAGTCTACCTCACTTCTGTTTTTAGTCATATGCGACCTCGTGAAATCAGAACCTACTTGAATGAAATTTCACGCGTTATGAAACAGAATGGAAAAAGCTTTATAACCTATTATTTAGTTGACAATTTCGCTGAGGCTCAGATTGCGTCTAAACAGGAATTGCAGGGTTTCCGCCATGATTTTGGAGATTTTTTGTCTACGCACAAACGAATGCCAGAATATGCAATAGCAGTACCCGAGTCACTTATCAGGAGCTTTTATAAAGAGGTTGGACTTGTGATCGATGAGCCCATCCTGCGGGGTGCCTGGACAAATCGAGAGAAGTACTTTTCATATCAAGACGTAGTAGTTGCAACAAAATCTTTACCACTCTGAAAGCAACATTTTGTTCAAGGAAGAACTTATGCAGATGGTCACGGCGATCCCTAACTCTGATTACCCGATAGAGCCCTGCCCCAAAGAGTTGGCGCGGATGATGTAACTTAGCCTGATGAACGAACGTATCTAAAGCAGATACCGACAAGCTTTTGTCTGGAAAAAGGACAGGTAGATTTTCTGATCGAAACAGCAAAAATCTGCCCGGACAGGGCGAAGAATATCAAAGATTGATGGAAAACCAAGGGAAACGGGCTTGTGGCGATGCCCCGCCTGCCACTCAATGATTAAGAACCTGCTCGCTGTTGGCGATTTTATAACGCTTAGGGTGGACAACTGCATGGGAAAAAGTTATCCAGAGCTTATCGGTAAACGTTTGGGGTGCGCGGTGACCAAACAGGAGTGCACCATGCCAACGAGCAGGGAGGGCGTGCACCTGCTGAGCGACAGCTTAAAAGTGGGTCACGACTTTGTCATTATACAGTTTGGTGATGCCGACATACATCTCTGCCATTTTACATGTTTAACAGTCTTGATTCCAACTATTTCAATCAGATCGATTTCAGGGGATGTACGTGTTGATTTCAAGAAGGCCATCTTTCACTTGATTCTGGGCAATTAGAATGTTACTAATGACTTCCTTCGAGGCATGAGAACACTGGTTCCGCATCGCGCTTATTAAGGGGAGCCAGTTTTTTCAAGCCGGGTTTTTTATAATCGGGCTTTTTCATTTCTATTGTATCGGGGCGTAGCGCAGCCTGGTTAGCGCGCCTGCCTTGGGAGCAGGAGGTCGCAGGTTCGAATCCTGCCGCCCCGACCAGTAGTTACAGGCACTTACAGGTTTCTCTGTAAGTGCCTTTTTTGCTTTTGGGCAGAATTGGGGCAGACCAATTCTGCTCTATGACTCGTTATTAAAACTTTAAAGATACACAGGAAAATCCTTTATCTGTTGACAAGTCCAACAGGTAAATCTTGTCAGGGAAAGCCTTGGGCGAACAAGGCTGCCAATCAACCCCAGTCCATCCGATAGGAGCATTAGATTGACCAAGACTTTCCCATTGGCGTGATCCAGCCAAAATTATTACTCTTTCTCTACCTCAAATTTTGCTCCTTTCCAGGCGAAGATTCCACCTGGATGTCGAAATACATTTTTATAACCGAGTTTTGCTGCCCACATTGCCCCATTATGGCTTCTCGTGCATTTTACAAAACCGCAATAAACAACAATTTTCTTATTTTTATCTTCTCCAAGCAGTAACTCATAATCAGCAATAGACTTGCCGCTTGTCTCTGCGGTATTCCACTCTACCATGTCAGGGATTGGAAAAAGAAACTGCTTCGCACCTGGGATATGATTTTTCTTATAGCTATCCTCATAAGGCATAGTATCGATGATCAGCAGATCCTCACCGGCTTCAATGGCCTTGTGCAGTTCTTCGGTGGAGATCACCTCGTACCCGCCTCGCTGAACTTCCCGCAAAAGTTTTATAGCTGAGGTTTCTGTTTCGACCTCTTGCTCAAACTTTGAATCTCCAAAGGCAAAGGCACTGCTGCCGAATGAGAGGACAACAGACACAAGTAGAGCGCAGAACACATTTTTCATTGTTTTTCTCCTCGTAGATTAGATGGGTGGATATACCTATGCACGAAGCAATAGATTATTGGAATACAAAGAAATAAATCACGAACAAGAGCCGTTCTTAGGTTGGAGAAAGCCTTGCTCTCTATATCTTCTGGACCAAAACAACCACAATCGATGTCCAGTCCAAGCCAGATCCCGTAAGAGAGGACAGCGATAAAAAGGAGCATCAGCGTGGCAGATATCCAGAGTCCTGAGCTACTTCCTTTGAGTAACAGGATTGCGGCAATTAATTCGACAAGAGGAAGTAGGACCGCTGCTGGTAACAGGAGGAAATCGGGGAGCAGGCCATATGCTCCAATAACTTCTGCAAACGCGGCTGGATTGGACAGTTTGGGAACTGCGGCAAAGAGCATGATGCCGGCGAGAAACCAGTGACACAATTTTTCAATCCTGGTTAATAACAGCCAATAACGAGCCATATTTTTTCCTTGGCAGTCCACTATCAGCATCTGTGTAAGGGAGTATATTTTTATCCACCATGCAACTGGGTCCGTTTGACCGACAACTTTTCAAATAATGGCCTATTAGTCAAATAGTTACTTCCTATCGATTGGGAGACAAGAATCCGGCCAGCTTATACTACCTGGACCAATGATTAATGAATGGTTTTGAATCGTCCCTGTTCATGAAGAGGTATGAGAGAGAAGACAACAATTCTGGATATTCCTGGCCCAGCGCAGCTGTTTAAGCTCGATTTTAGATTCCAGCCAGTTAAGCGGCAGACTTGCGATTAGCGTCTCTTATCTGTTTATCGAGCCAGCCTAACACTATCTTCGGCTGCCATGTTGGTAACCCCTAAACATCGACAAATCTTTGAGTTGGAGGCCCGGGCCCGACTGAAAACCATGGGCTGCGAAGATTCGATTTTTTCGATTGTTATCAATTGTAAACAGTGTACTTTTGTCACAGTAATTTGACAGAGTACTATTCAAACTAAGAGAAGCCCTTCTGGAGCAATGCCGGTCAAGTCCCATTTTGGCTCTGGCCTCAAGCCGCGGTATTTTTTCCTGCCTTGTTCCAGGATTTGTTTCTCTACCAGGACCCGCAATTGTCGGCTTGGAAACGTGGGATCGAAAGGAAGGAAAAATGGATGTGACTATTAAAGACATGGCAAACGCGGTTCGCATGTTGGCCGTAGATACACTTGTTCTCTGCCAGGATGGGCATCCCGGTACTCCTACTGGTGCCGCTGATATTGCCACGACCTTGTTTTGCCGCCATCTCAAATTCGATCCCAAGGAGCCGCGCTGGCCGGACCGTGACCGCTTTGTGCAATCTAACGGCCATGGCTCGACTCTGATCTATTCGCTCCTGCACCTGACTGGCTACGAAGCCTTCCCTATCGAGCAAATCAAGAAATTCCGGGTTCTTGACTCGAACACGCCGGGTCATCCCGAATACGAGCCCGATCATGGCATTGAGGTGACAACCGGCCCGCTTGGGCAAGGCATTGCCAATACTGTCGGCATGGCTGTGGCCGAAAGAATTCTCAACGAAACGTTCGGTGACGATATCGTCGATCACTACACCTATGCCCTGCTTGGTGATGGCTGTTTGATGGAAGGAGTGGGCCACGAGGCAATTTCGCTGGCAGGTCATCTTAAGCTCGGCAAACTGATCTGGCTCTATGATGACAACGGCATGACCGATGACGGCAGAACAGAGCTGGCGATATCTGAGGATTACTCGGCTCGTTTTGCTTGTGCCGGCTGGCATGTGGTGGAATGTGACGGCCATGATCATGACGCCATCTCGGCGGCTATCACCGAGGCCAAGGCGGATCCCCGCCCATCCATGCTGCGCTGTAAAACCTTCATTGGTTTCGGCGTACCGCGCATTCAGAATGACCGTGCCGCCCATGGCGGCAAACTCAGTCCAGAGGACGCCGCTCAGGCTCGTGAACAGCTGGGTTGGCCGTATCAACCCTTCGCTACGCCGGATGCAGTCGTTGCGGAATGGAGGAAAGCGGGCCACAAGGGAGTGGCGGCGCGTCAGGCCTGGCGGAATCGCCTCGAAAAAACGGCACCGGCCCAGCGGGCCGAATTCGACCGGCTGATGAGTCGACGCCTTCCTGACGGCTGGGAGACGAGTTTGCTCGAATTCAAGAAGGCGCGAGTCGAAGATCAGCTGGAGCAGGCTGGCATTCGCACTTCAGGTCAGATTGCCAGTACCCTCTCGCAGGTCATCCCCGAGTTTCTCGGCGGTGCGCCGGATCTCGAAGCGGCGACCCAGCACAAACAGGTCATGGAGCCCTTCACTGCTGAGAATCCTCGAGGACGCTATATCCACTACGGTATCCGCGAGCATGTTATGGGTTCGATGATCAACGGCATGCTTTCACATGGGGGCCTCGTACCCTTTGGCGCCACCTTTTTGGTCTTTTCGGATTACATGCGTCATGCTATCCGCCTTTCAGCAATGATGTCATTGCCCGCGATCTGGGTGTTCAGCCATGATTCCATCGGCATCGGCACCAACGGTCCGACCCATCAGCCGGTCGAGTGTATACCGTCACTGCGCGCTATTCCCAATATGTGGACCATGCGTCCTTGTGATCCGATCGAGGCCGTCGAGTGCTGGCAGCTGGCGGTGGCAAACCGGGACCATCCCTCCGCCATCATTAACGCACGTCAGGCGCTGCCGACACTTCGCCAGGAGTATTCCGAGGAAAACATGTGTGCAATGGGGGCCTACATCATGGCGGATGGAGATGGCGGCCCGCGCCGTGCGACTATTTTTGCAACCGGCTCCGAGGTCGCCGTTGCCCTTCAAGCACGCGAGACCCTTCAGGCCAGGGGGATTTCCACAGCGGTCATCTCAGTCCCGTGTTGGGAGCTGTTCTGGAAGCAGGACAAGGACTATCGGGACATGATTATCGGTCGGGGCACCGCACGAGTATCGGTCGAAGCAGCGACCAAGCTGGGCTGGGAGCGCTTCGTGGGCGAAGACGGCGGCATCATCGGCATGGAAAGCTTTGGTGCCTCCGGCGCGGTAAAGGCTGTATACGAGAAATTCGGTATTACCGCCGCTCAAGTGGTCAAGGAAGTCGAAGCCAGGCTGTAGATTCCCTCCTCCACTTTATCCTAATGAAAATCGGTGGTGCTAATTTGGGCCTAAACCTAAATTTTGTTGGGTTACAATCCCCTGATTGCTCGTGATTATATGACGTTATAGTCCAATGAAGGTTTCTCCGAAACAGCCGGATTAAACACGCTCAAGATCTCCCTCATAACATCTGGAGCCCCAGTGGACGTGTTCATTCGCTGGTCAGAAAATATACATTATATTAAATTCTTGAGTGAATACTCCCCCTGTTGCCGTGGAAACGGCAATGTGGACTGCTCTAGCGAAACTTGTTGAGCTAGTTACTCAACAAATCCAGTATCTCTCCAGGTGAATCGCGCAAATAAGATCCACAATGCATAACCCGTTAAACAGATCGCAAACATCGTCACGATCATGTTTTTGGTTATAAGCATCAGGGAAAGCGCGGCCAGCAGGAAAAACACAGGTTTCGCAGTGTACAGCGGCTGGGGCAGCCAGAACATATAACCCGCTCCTTTGTCAGGGTTATTGTCTGATCATATGGTTTCTGGAAATAAATGTCAAAATTAAATCAAGATTTTCAGCTCAAATTCCTTTTTAAAGTATAGTGGAACAAGATGTGATCGGTCTGCTGCAAAGCTACGGTTAGATAATCTTTATTTTTTCGATGTCATAACTAATAATATCTGGGCCCAGAAATGAGAGACTTTGAACTGGAACGATATTTTTCCAAGTGGGAATTCAAGGCAAAATATCATATGACCGCCTCGGATATAGAGAGCATGTCAATCTCCGAACTGTTGGCTATGGCCTCGAAAGAGGACAGTGATGCGTTCAACCATCAATGGCTCGGGTATACAGAAACCTATGGCCATCCTGAGCTTCTGAAAGAAATCGCCAGGACCTATGACACCGCCGATCCGTCCCATGTTCTTTGTTTCGCCGGGGCCGAGGAAGGCATCTACACTGCCATGCGGGTACTGCTTGGGAAAGATGATCATGCCATCGTGGTGGTACCTAATTATCAGGCTGCTGAGACTATTCCAGCAGATATCGGCAGTGTATCAGGCGTTCCGCTGGACGAAAATGACAACTGGTCATTGGATATAGACAGAGTGAAGGGGGAAATCCGGTCGAACACAAAACTGGTATCCATCAACTTTCCCAACAACCCGACCGGCTCGGTACTGGACAAAGATCGTTTTATGGCCCTTGTTGCCCTGTGCCGTGAGCAAGGCATCTATCTCTTCAGCGATGAGGTCTATCGATTGGTCGAACGTGACCCATCCATCCGGCTTCCCCAGGCCATCGATGTCTATGAGAAGGCTCTGTCGCTCAACGTAATGTCCAAGGCATATGGACTTTCCGGCTTGAGGATTGGCTGGATCGCTTGCAAAGATACCCGACTCTTGGCGAAAATGGAGCGATACAAACACTATCTGACCATCTGCAACTCTGCTCCCAGTGAGCGTTTAGCCATCATAGCGTTGAAGGCAAGAGATAAAATTCTCGAGCGAAATCGAAACCTGCTGCAGCGCAATGTTGAGAAAATGGATGATTTTTTCGAGGAATTTTCAGACCTGTTTGAGTGGGTTCGACCAGCTGGAGGATGCGTCGCTTTTCCAAAATATCTGGGTAAAGAGAGCGCCGATAATTTTTGTGAGGAGTTGGTGGAAGAGGCGGGTGTGCTGCTCTTACCCCCTAAAATATTCAAATCGGAATTGTTGGCCACTCCGCAGGACAGATTCCGTATTGGCTTTGGGCGGAAGAACATTGAAAAAGGCCTTGCAGCGTTTCGCAATTTTTTACTTTCGAGCAACTCCAAAAGTTAATCGGCTGCCTCTTGACCGTTGCCCCGGCAAAGTTCGCTTAGCCCATTCCAGTGGCTGTCTATCTCTTCCTGGGGAGATACTTTTTTGTTCAATTTCTACTACCTATGAAACGATAGACAATTGCACCGAGCACCGCTGTCAATCGGAAAGTACACCTCCTGGGATGAAGAAAACAAACCTTGCCGGAATGACCAACGTCTCTAAATTTGTCTTACATAGACGGTCGCCAAACAAACACTGAGACTGTCTCTTGGTTATGTTTTAGCACGTAAGCTCAATCTCCCAGGTGCAATTTGTATTGTGCACCATTGGAGAAAATGCATGTACCTGCCCCTTGGCGTGGGGTGTTCATCTGATACTCGCAGCTCATATAACCGCCCGTTGGGCTGAAAGCACTGGCCACGCCGCGCCGTGAGTCATTCGAGACTCGAGTGGCTTCACCCGTGAAGGTTTCCCCCTTGTAGCTGAGATTAAAACGGCCCTTACCGGTCAGCATATTGGTGACCGTGCCCGTAATTACGCCGGTTTCCGCAGCCAGGTCACTATTCGGATAGAGCCGGGCTGAAATCGTTATGGGGCCAGCATTTTTGCCAGGACTTGGAGGTACCGTTTTTTCGCCATAGCTGGGTGGCGGAGATGGGTAGATTGGGTTTCCATAGCGATCCATGGGGAGCACGTAACAACCACCGAGCAGGATAACCAACGGTAAACCTCTAGCGATGAACCTTAATGTCGTTTTCATTTTCAGCCTCCTGGGGTGATGCGTTTGATCTATAAATCATCTCCATGAAAACCGAGATGCGCTTCTGAACTGTGAGCTTTCCTAACTGATCATGGTGTTGGCTGCCAATACGGCGAGCCCTTTCCGCTTATTGTTGTTCGTCAGGCTAGATGCGGAAATTATTATCATTCAATGACTCGAAACACCTGTTCAAATTCCTCAACGATCGTTGGAAAAGATTGACCCGGCCAGATTTTTACCCGTAAACGGAAGTCTGTGAAACTATCACCATTTCTTACCTGTTCAGTGAGTGTATTTCATAGACACCAACATTTATAATACACTATAACAATTATTGTGCCAATCGGACTCTATTATGGGTAAGGGTTTGAAATGTTGTAGATTAATGTAGAAAACCAAAAGTGAGATGAGAAAACCATGAGCAGAGAGGGAGCATTAAATGCGGATATAATCTACAATTATTGGAGATGGAGTGGCGCTATTTGCTCTGGGAAAAAATAGCAACAGAGCGTGCGGGGGCAGAGCCGGTAGGAAAACCCAGGGGCTGGAGACAATCGGTAAATACCAGATGCCGGCACTAATGAGATAGTTGGGGAGTTGGCGAAATCGACTGGTTAAATATATGTTTTTTGACCGTGCGGGGATCGAGATTGGTTATTTGGGCCACTTTTTCATAGGTCCCATATTTCTCATAAAGAATCCTGCAGTAGGAGGCTACGAGATCCTGAGCGCTGAGTGACTCCTGCTCTATGGAGTGATGCAGCCCATCGGTAAGGTCAACTGCATCACCGGCGCCCTTCTGGTAATGCATAGTCAATATGATGCTGCGCACAGCCTGTTCCAGTTCACGGACATTTCCCGGCCACTGGTAGCCAGGACCTACTTCCCGTTCAAGGGTGTGCAGAACGGTGTCCAGCAATTCAGGAACCGGTTGTCCGGCGATTCGCTGGATGGTGTGAGCGAGCAGCGCTTCCAGAGTGGTGGTATCCTCAAACAGCTGCTGCCGCAGGGTTGGTACGCGAATGACATTAGAACACAACCGGTAATAGAAGTCCTCCCTGAAGGTCCTCTTCTGGTTGAGATTACGTAACGATTTGTTGGTTGCGGTGATGATTCTGCCATTGAAGTGGAGCTTGTCGTGCCCCCCGACCGCTGAAAAACTTCGTTCCTCAAGGACTTTAAGGAGTTTGATCTGAATGGGAATGGATACATCTCCTATTTCGTCAAGAAAGATAGAGCCATGCCTGCTGCAGCGGGCAAAGATCCCGCGATGATTTTCGACCGCACCGGTAAAGGCGCCTTTACGATGCCCGAACAACTCTGATTCAATCAACGACTCGGGAAATTGAGATAAATTTATCTCTATAAAATTGCTGGTAAAACTCTCGGAAAAACAACCTTTCTTCTCGTTAAATGGGATAAATCCAGATCTGCCGATTGCGGCCGCTGCAGTTCCTTTACCCGTACCGGTTTCGCCCACTAGAAAAGTGGAAAAGTCTTCCATGCGGTCCCAGAGAACCTTCTCATAAAGAGTGGGAAATGAAGTAAAAACGCTGCGCCACAAATGGGCACGCAGGGTTTCCATCGACTGGCTCTGACCGATAAGCCCGTCGTTGATGAAATACCAGGCCCGGCGCAGTTGATAGTAAAAGCTAAAGTATCGGCATGAATCTTCTTCGCTGAACCCGCGCTGGCGAAGCAGTAGCAGGGTCTCCCGGGCGAAGGGAACGTTTGGATCGGACTGCTCCTGATTTATCTGTTCCAGGATCAGATCATCGAACAGAGCGTGGCAACGGTCATATGAGTCATGGAGCAGGGCCATGCGAACCAGGTCCCTATCCTCACCTGAAAAATCCTTCCAATTGTATCTTCCGCCTGAAGTCGCCTGCCCGATTCTCTGCTCGATTCTGCCAAAGACCTGGCTACTCAACTGCTTGCCGACCGGGTATTCGCCACCAGCTATTTGATAGGCGAGGCCCAGTGACTTCTTTTCAAAAGGGTTTCGGAAGGCGAATTCAGTCAGAATCCGGAAATATTCCCGATCCTCCTGCTGCAATTTTGCGATAGGTGCCATGCAATAATTGTCGGTCATATCTACAATTGATGTCAATAACTTTTGTGGTGTGTTCTGGGTATGGTCCCAATGAAACCTTGTTAAGAGTCTAATATCATCTACAATGTAAGAGTTTGAACCAGCGTGGCATGGGGTTTGCTTTGTCGCAGGCCCCGCAAATTTAAGAGCACGCTGCGTGGGATCGTAAAGACCAGAGTGGCGGCGTGAATGATCTTCTCTGAGTCGTCGGGAAACAGCAAGATCTCTGATGCTATTCTTCTGAGTGCCGCAAGAAGTTGGTCAGGTTTTACATTCTCAAATACTTTTTTTCTTTTATATTCCTGGAATATAAAAGAAATAGAGCAACGTCTCTAACGTCGAGTGAGAAAAAAGATCATGGCCATCCCTCTTCTGCCACTGCCTGAACTGGTGAGCAATTGTTGAGACTTCTTCCCAAGTGGTTTTACGTGGTGTGTGCAGTTGGCTCTTATGTCGGTCTGCATCAATTGACGAAGATCTATGCCGAGGTAGAGGGGGCGGCTCGTCTGGGCCTTCAGGCAGCCTATTGGGGACAATTTGTGGTGCCGGGATTGCTTCTGCTGGCCGCATTGTTCCTGGGAAGAGGAGAGGTCGATAAGCGGCCGGCTTCCCGGTCGGTTAGGGACGCCAGGCGTGTCCCATCAGCAAGCAGTCAGCATTCTTCCCCGCTCAAGGTCGATCCCTTTCGCACCATGTCAGAGGATGAATTTCAGCGACTGATAAGTGAATTTTTCACGCGTAATGGGTTCAAAGTGGAGCCGGTGCCCCCTGCGCTTGAAGACGGTGTCGACCTGATGCTCAGCAAGAACTCAAAAACCTTCGTCGCCCAATACAGGCAATGGCGTGAGCACAGGGTCGGTGTCCCCATGGTCAGGGAACAGTTTACGGTCATGCAGGCGGCCAAGGCCCACGGCGTCTATGTGATTACCACAGGAGAATTCAGTTACAAGGCCATCCAGTTTGCTGAGGATAAGAATATCTCACTGATCGACGGTCTCAAACTGCGGCGCCTGGTGAAAAGAAACACCAATGGCACGCAGGCAGAAGGAGAGGGTGCTCAGGCACCGTTCTGCCCGCTCTGTGCGGCCGAGATGCTGATCAGAACCGGTAGCGACCGTGAAGGCAAGGACAAGCGATTCTGGAGTTGTTCAAACTACCCCAAGTGTAGCGGTACGGCAGAGATTGTCAGGAAGCGGCAAACTGCCGACGAATAAGTGCAAAAGTTATAGAATTGCTAGAGAAAAGTAGCTACCAGGCCTTATGGATCCTTACGTACTCGGCGCCTATCCGGTTCTTTTTGATATTTCTGATACAGATTTTCCGCTGCATCATCGAACTGCCGCTGGACCTGAATTTGATCCCGATTTCCTGACCTCGGCGCATTTCTAGAGCAAACTCTCTGGCGACATAAAAGCTTACGCCTTCAATTGATAAATCGTTCAACCGGATTTTCTGTTCGCTGGCATCTCTCATTACCACCCTGGCGGGGCCATAGGCGATTTCGCGCCGTTCTTTACGATAATTGATACTATAGCTGGTAGATTTGCCGCATCTGCAACGGAAAACTCGGCGCCTGTTTCCGTGCGCCACTTCGAGGTAGGCAATACTGCCACATCGAGGACAGACGGCTTTGATTCTTCCACCGGCGACATCGCTTGTCCTAACGTATTGTCCCATATCTTCTCCCCCAAGGTCTAAAGGGTCATGGCAGGGTTTATATAACTGCTTAATGAAGTCATAATAACCATATTTGCTGAAATGTGTATGGCAATTTAGGATCAGCTTACGTAAATTTTCAGGAGATATGGGGGATAGTCCTTTTTCTTATGAGCCTTTGCAAACGATCTTTTCGCCAAACTCTTGTCATGCGAAATTTTACCCGGAATATATCATATTCTGTGGTAAAATTTCTCGCATGTTTGATTTAGTCTTGTAAAAGGCTCATGTTAATTAATTATCGACAAGTTTTACGCTGTCTATTTAGTTGGGAGGAAAAATTAACGGATGTGGTTCAATGGCAGCGCACATGGGTCCAGAAGAAAAAATGCAGCTCCAGCGCTGGGGCCGGTTGCTCACAGGCCTTATTGGCTGGTCTTGTTTTCTGTAGTAATCAGGGCCCTGCACCAGGTTGGTGCTGCGGTTTACCTGAGTAGTTTTCTACTTGATGGGATCGTTGGTCCTCCGGCCTTGTATCTGTGGCTGTCAATCGTTACCGGTGTTACCCTGGTGGTAACGGAAGGAATGCGTCACCGGGCGCTCTACCGTGAGGTTGCGGGGCTGGCAACGCTCGTAAAACTTGTCCTGCTCGGGGTAGCCTACCACGGCTACCTGCCACCGACAGTAACGGTAACTTTGGCTTTTTTCATTGCGGCGATTGCCGCCCATCTGCCCAAGAACCTTAGGCATCGTCTGGTCTTCTGACCCTATCGAGCGAACTTTGTAGGTGAATCAAGGATGAGTAATTCTCAAGAAATTGGTTGTTTCTTTGATTTTGACGGAGTGGTGGTCGACTCTGTCGGCGTCAAAACGGAAGCCTTCAAAGTTTTGTTCGCACCATACGGCGATGCAATACTGGCCCAGGTGCTCGAGCATCACCGGCTCAACGGGGGAATAAGCCGAATTGATAAAATTCAGTATTCCCATGCTCACTTTGTCGGAACCCCGCTTTCCGAAAATGAATTAGAGGACTGGGGCAGAAGATATTCAAAACTTGTCGTCGACAGGGTGATCGCAGCCCCATGGATCAGGGGTGCCGAGGAATTTTTTATAGAGATGCAGGGCCGGTGCCGGATCTTCGTCATCTCCGGTACGCCGGAAGACGAACTGAAAATGGTGATAGAGGCCAGGAAGATGGGCCATTATTTCAACGAGATACTCGGTTCACCAATCAAAAAAACCGACCATATCAGGGCGCTGCTGGCAGCCTACCAACTGGAGCCGGCCTCCTGCGTGTTCATTGGTGACGCCTTGACCGACTATCATGCTGCCCGAAAAACGGGGCTGCATTTCCTGGGAGTCCAGGGGGATGTTGAGCTTCCCGATGATGCGCCGAATGCTGCCGGACTGCACCGGTCTGAAACAGGCGATGTCCGAGATCTTTCCGGGTTTCGATCTAGGGCAGGGAGTCACCACCGAGTGAAAAGTCGTTTCTGATCAGATCGGCCAGATCTCTGGTCATCGACAGCACTTTCAAGGCCAGTTCGGGGCTCAATGAGCCGGTTCCGCAGGCTGGTGCAATCAAGGTCTGGCGGACGATCTGCTGCTCGGTGAATCCAAAGGAGCACAGGGTTTTCAGCTGGTCGCACCATTTTCCATAAAGCGTTTCGACCGTTTCTTCCGTTACCGTATCAGGCGGGGATGTCGGAACTATCCCCCAGGCGAGGATGCCTCCTCTTTTGAGATAGGCGACGAGCTGCTCCCGGTAGAGTACGAAATTGTCGAAATATGAATAACCATCGAAGCTGATTATATCGGTTTCAGAACTCAGGGCCGGTTCCCAGTCGCCATTGGCACATATGTGCAGACCGCTGAGGCCTCCTGCATCTTTGATAGCACCGATCAATTCCAGCACTCCGTCCAGCACCAGCTCCCGGGAGACACCTGCGAAGGCGGTTGAACCAAAATTTACGATTCCCGGCTCGTCGATGAAGATAATGGGGGGAACATCGGTGCAGAATGGCCGAAACTGCTCGATCTGCCAGCGAGCCTTGCCGGCCAGCAACTTGATCAGCATATCTCGAAGATCGTCGTCGTATACCAGTGGCACCCCCTGTCGATCCTTTATCCCGATTCCCGCCGTGACCGGGCCGGTTACCTGTCCTTTTACCGTAAGCGGCAAGTGTTGGGTTGTTTCAAGCCTTTCTTTGAATACAGAAAATCCCCTGGCAGTGTCGTCCCCGAGGGCAAATATCGAATCGTGGGGCAGCACCGGCAGCGTCTGACACTCAATGACATGCTCGTAAAAGGAAGTCATTTCGCTGATGAAACTGTCTTTTTCTCTATCGATCCAGCAGCTTGAGCCCCGGTCTATCAGTCCCGGGAAACCGCTGGCGAATTGGCGCACCATCCCTTCTTTTTTATGTTTCGGAAGCTGGGGCCACAGAGGAATCTCAGGGGTGTGCTCGAAAATCAGATCGACGGCCTCGGCGTGATCCTTAAGGGGCAGGCTGCCGATCAAGATAGGCAGACAATTCGGTGAAAACATATCGCCCTCGCGGTGAGAGAGTTATAGCTGAATCTAGGTGGTCAGGCATAGGTGGTATTACCAGGAGATCATTCTATTTGAGTCGGGTATAATGTCAAGTCCGATGGACTAGCGCACCAGTCAGGAAATCAACTCATAGGTGAACAACAGCAATGGACGATACCGAGGTAAAGAAGGTGCTTTTGGAAAAGGCGATTCTGAAGTTGCTTGAGGAGGGGATAGTCCTTTCGGAGGATATCCTTTTTTTTGCTGAATCGACGTGCGGTTTGAGTCCGCTGAACTCGAGGCTGCCTTGATAGATCCCCGGTTTGAAGAGCGCGATGAACTGCTGGCCTTGATATTTACTCCTGAGATGGGGGCAAGGGCAACCCTTGAACCCCTGCTCAGCACCGAGCCTATTTACGGCCCGGTCGAATTGAAAGCACTCGCTCTCGATCTCCGCCGGAAGATCGACGCAGTCCCTATCCATCTGCCAGGAGACCACCGTTTTAAATTGCTGGTTGATCTCGATGCAATAGACTATTTTGTCAGCAAACTCTACCTCGACAGGCGTATCGACAGCCAGTTGGTTGCCTCCCTGAACGAGTTCTATCCGCCGGAGACGGTGATTGTTTCCCGGCTGATGCTGCGCTGCAGGGGGAATTCGCTCGGCACCGACAAACTTGATTTTCTCTGTGGCTTCATAGAGAAAAGCCAGCCCTATGAAGAAATTTTTCTCGAACTGTTCGGGCTGCTTCTGACGCTTCTTGCAGAAATCAATGAACCTGTCTCGATTGAGGGGTATCTTCTCGAGCGGCGACGGCAACTGATAGAGACGCTTAGAGAGATCAGAGAATTCGAGCGTAAGAGGGACCAATACTCCATGGAGTACCTGATGATGCAGCGTTACCGGGTGCCCCATGAAAGCCAGGAACAAATCGTCGAACAACTGCAGATGTTGATGACGGTTACCGATGCGATTCTGGGCCTGCCGCCTGACCCGTCATATCAGACAAATTTCAGAAATCTCGGTACCTATGGGCGCCGCGCCGATATTGCAGAGATTATCAGAGTGCTCTCCTGACCCCTCCTCATTGGTGCCGGCCATATCCCTGCCACAATGTAGTATTACGGCGCAAATTTAGTTACTTAGGGTAATTTTTCGTGGTATAATGTAGTTCAAAGAAAGCAATGTGATCCGCTTTGTGATCGCATCCTCACATTGCGGCCGCATTGCAACGGGCGTCAGCGAAGGAACTGGCGACCGAGGCAGGAACAACGTGAACGTGGGAGGTATGGTCATGGCTTATCATGTAAAACTCAAGGACAGAAGATATCTGTTGACCGAGAAGGATTATCTCATCAACGGAGATTCCTGGGACAACGAGATCAGGGATTGGCTGGCCAACAAGGCTGGATTGGAACTGGATGAAGAGCATCTGGAGGCCATCGAATTCATCAGAACCACCTACAACAAGCGTAAGCAGCATCCAAATCCCCGGGTTATTGCGGCCAATCTCGCAAAAAAATATGGACCCGAAAAGGGCACGCTGAGACATTTCTACAGTCTGTTCCCCAAAGGGGTGCAGCAGGCCTTCGCCATTGCCGGGGTACCGATGCAGGGATTCTGTTTCTAGATAGACGCAGGAAGCTCGGAACGAGTAGGATAGAGCAAAGGATTAAAAACAAAGGCGGAGTTCCGGATTGTTCCGGAGCTCCGCCTTTTCCGTAGGTTTATCTGCTCGGCCTTATTTGACCATATTCTGGATTTCTTCAACAATCTCAGGGTTGGCAAGGGTCATGACATTGCCAACGTCGCCATTGTTCGATATGGCTCCGAGGACCCGACGCATAATCTTTCCAGAGCGGGTTTTGGGCATATCTGGAACGATCCAGACGTTTTTGCATTTGGCGATTTTGCCGATCTGGAAGACGATAGCATCGGCAATTTTCTGCTGCAGTTCTGGTGATGCTTCGATACCTGGTTTGAGGGAGACGTAGAGTTCCGGCTCCTTGCCTTTGATTTCGTGGGCCACCGGTACCACAGCCGCCTCTGCAACCTCAGTTACGGTGAGGGCCGCAGATTCGATTTCCTTGGTGCCGAGACGATGACCCGAAACGTTGATTACATCGTCAATTCTGCCCAGGATCCTGACGTAGCCGTCAGCGGAAACAACGGCGGCATCACCGGTCAGATATGGCCAGTCACGCCAGTCTTTGGAGTTCGGATCCTTGTTGTACATGCTGAAATAAGTCTTAACAAATCGGTCACGATCACCCCAGATGGTCATAAAGCAGCCCGGCCAGGGGTTCTGGATGCAGATGTTTCCGGCCTTGCCTGTACCGGCGGGCAGTTCTTTGCCTTCTTCGTCGAAGACAATCGGGTGAATTCCCGGAACTCCGCGACCTGCACTGCCCGGCTTCATGGGCTCGAGACCTGGTACCGTGGAGCAGAGAAATCCACCGGTCTCGGTTTGCCAGTAGGTGTCGACGATTACCGCTTCTCCACGTCCCACAGTGCTGTGGTACCAGCGCCATACTTCAGGCTCGATCGGCTCACCGACGGTGGTCATGTGCTTGAATTTATAATTGTACTTGGCCGGCTCATCGGGACCGATTTTCCTCAGGGCCCGGATTGCCGTCGGCGCCGTGTGGAAAATATTGACATCTAGTTCCTGGGCGATTCTCCAGGAGCGGCCTGCATCCGGATAGGTCGGTACGCCTTCGTAGATCACCGTCGAGGCAGCCAGCGCCAGTGGTCCGTAGACGATGAACGAATGGCCGGTGATCCAGCCGATATCGGCCATACACCAGTAGACGTCCTCGGGATGAATGTCCTGGATATATTTGGACATCGCCGTGACATAGGAAAGATAGCCGCCGGTACCGTGCTGGCAGCCCTTCGGTTTACCAGTCGTGCCACTGGTATACATCAAAAACAGCGGATCCTCGGCGAGCATCTGCTCCGGTTCCACCCGGGCGCCGTAATACTTCTTCAACTCCTCGTTGACGATCACATCGCGGCCTTCAACGAGTGGTGATTCAGAGGAGTTTTTTCCGGGATAACGCTGCCAGATCAACAGCATATCGACCTTCTGGCCGCCCTCTTCAGCGAGCTGGCAGGCTTCATCGTCCACTGTTTTGTGGTTGAGCAGCTTGCCCCCCCGATAGTAGGCGTCCATGGTTAGCAGTACCCTGCTGTTGGAGTCGATGATTCGATCCGCACAGGCGCTTGACGAGAAGCCGCCGAAGACCACTGAATGGATAACGCCGAGCCGGGCACAGGCGAGCATGGTGATCGGCAGTTCAGCCGACATCGGCATGTGGATCGTTACCCGATCGCCTCGCTTCAGGCCGGCGCTGTCTCTCAGAAGAGCCGCCATTTCGTTGACCCGAACATAGAGTTCCTGATAGGTAACGTGCTGGACAGCCTCTTCCTCCAGTTCAGGGACGAAATGGATGGCGGTCTTATTCTTGTATTGGGCAAGATGACGATCAATGCAGTTAAAGCTGGCGTTCAGCTTGCCACCCTTGAACCACTTCCAGCAAGGTGCGTCACTGGTGTCGAGTACTTCATCCCAATACTTGTACCAGGTGAGAAGTTCAGCGAATTCTGTGTAGTAATCGGGAAAGTTGTCGAGGCTGAAGCGCTCGAAAATGGAAGGGTCGGTCAGGTTAGCCTGGCCGACGAATTCTGGCGATGGATGGATATACTCTTCCTCCTGCCAATGTACCGCAATTTCAGCTTCAGAAGTTTCAATAACCTTCTTCTCTTCACTCATAGGTCAGCCTCCTGTTCGATAATTTGATAATCTTCTTGCCCCCACTGAACGAACTCTGTGTCCTGCTTCTTGCCCAACAACATAAAAATGTACCGGATATTAGCAGCATATCCGGCACACAACTGTAAATTTCGGTAGAGCATGGGAAATTCAGATCTCAAGTTGATGCCTACCATAAAACCAAACATAATGCAATTAATCTTATTACTGGATTCAAAAATATTGATGTGTGCGTCTCGTCCTTCCCGGCCAGCTGAAAACAACCGGATTATCGGGGCCTTCGACTACCGGAATAAAGGCCATCGCCGGACTGGATAGAGGCGGTTAAATGGAAGATGGCGATCAAATAACATTCACAATTGTCCGAACAGGGTTATAGTCATCGGATGGTTTACCATCCCGGAAAATTTCAGCCCAACATAGAGCAATGACCCACAAATCCAGTAACCACATCCGGGTCGGGTCGCTGATCGATGGACACGGCGGACCCGTCAGGAAAAAACAGGTTATCGTCGTCGAGTCGGGATACATAGTTGACATCTATGATGATATCGCCGCAGAAAAGCCGCCCGCCGAGCTGGTAACGGACCTGTCTCATTGTGTCATCCTGCCGATCCTGATCGACAGCCATGTGCATCTCTGCATGTCCGGCAGCATCGACCAGGACTTCAGAGAGAAGCAGCTTGAAGCCACTTATGAGGAACTGGTTCCGATTATAGAGGAGCACCTCAGGCACCATTTCTCACACGGCGTGCTGGCGGTCCGCGACGGCGGCGACAGATCGGGTTGTGTACTCCGTTACCTGGCGGAGCAGCACGATCCTGCCACTCTGCCGGTGATGGTGACTTCTCCGGGCCGGGCCTATCATCGCAGAGACCGTTACGGGGCGTTGATTGGCGTCTGCCCGGAAGATGACGAATCACTGCTTCAGGCCTTTTTGCGGCTGGCCCAGCCGACCAGGCTGATCAAGGTGGTCAATTCCGGACTGAACAGCATGATCAGGTTTGCTCAGCAGACCGAACCACAGTTTTCCAGGCAGCAGCTTGGCGAGCTGGTAAGCGAGGCAAACCGTCTGGGGCATAAGGTGATGGTTCATGCCAATGGTGAAGATCCGGTCAGAACTGCTCTTGAAGCGGGATGCCATTCTATCGAACACGGTTTTTTCATGGGGCGGGAGAATCTCGAGCTGATGGCCGAGAAAGGTGTGTACTGGGTGCCGACGCTTTACACCATGAAAGCCTATGGTCTGAACGCTGATCATTACCGGGCCCCGATAGATGCGAAGGTGGTCGAGCAGAATCTGGCTCACCAGCTGGAGCAGGTCGCCCTGGCCCGGGAATTGGGGGTAAAAGTGGCCCTGGGAAGCGACAGCGGCAGTCTAGGTGTGCTCCACGGTGAGTCGCTGGTGGAGGAGATGAAGCTGTTCATGCGGGCTGGCTTCAGCTTGGCTGAAACGATAGGCTGCGCCACCAAACAGGGAGCCCAGCTGCTCGGATTGGAAGATGTGGGCACCATCGAACCCGGAAAGCCGGCCAATTTTCTGGTAACCAGGGGGACTCCGTCCCAGCTGCCCAGGAAATTGACCTATCTGGAAACCATTTACCTCGACGGCCAGCCGAGCCAGGCCTACCGCAGAGACCCCGATTACACTACTCTAAGGAAATTCGAGGGAGTTGCGTTCAGTGGGAAAGTCAGGTATTAAAGCTGATCATCCTGAATTCAAAGATCATAAGAATAAACTAGGAGAGTTGGAAATGACTCACGTATTCACGTTTGCCGACCGGGTGGCTAACCTTGGAGTTGAAACCGCCTTTGTCGTGGCCGGACAGGCGGCCGCTCATGCCGCTGCGGGCAATCGGGTCTATCCGTTTCATCTGGGCGACCTCAACCTGGCAACCCCGGGCCATATCACCGAGGCTGCCTGCAGGGCCATAAGAGATGGAAGAACCGGCTATACCGCCAACGTCGGCATCGTCGAGCTGCGGGAAGCGCTGGCCAAAGAGTTCAACCGGACCAGAAATACCTCTTACTCCGGGGTGAATGTTGCCGTCCAGCCAGGCGGCAAGCCGGTAATTTCCAAATTCTTGCTGACCGTAATGAACCCCGGTGATGAGGTTCTCTATCCAAACCCCGGATTTCCCATCTACGAATCCCAGATAGAGTTTCATGGCGGTGTGGCAGTTCCCTACGGGACTGTGCCTGGAGAGTCCAATTTTACCTTTGATATCAACCAGCTTGAGCAAGCCATCACCAGTAAAACAAAGATTCTCATTGTCAATGATCTGCACAACCCGACCAGCGCCGAGTGCAGCGCCGAAGATCGACGGCGGATAGCCGAGCTGGCAGTCGAGCATAACTTGATGGTGCTGCTGGACGAGGCCTACTTCGATATCCACTATGACGGCCAGGCCACCTCGATCATCAACGAGCCGGGGATGGAAGAGCGCAGCGTAGTGCTCTACACCTTCTCGAAAAGATTTGCCATGACCGGCTGGCGGCTCGGGGCAGCGCTCGGACCCGAGGACATCATTGCCATTATCGGAAAACTCAACGTCAATGATGAGTCATGTACCAATCATTTCGTCCAGTGGGCGGCGCTCGATGCCCTCAGCGGCGATCAGCAGCCGGTGCTCGATATTCTTGACACCCTCAAGCAGCGGCGTGACCTCTGTGTCGATATGCTCAACGATATCGACGGGGTCTCCTGTTTCCGGCCCAATGCCACCTTCTACCTCTGGCCCGATGTAACCGAAGCCATGGCCAACAAGGGATTCACCACTTATCAGGAGTTTATCGAAGATGTTCTGCAACAGACAGGGGTCTCGATGTGCGCCAGGTCTCATTTCGGGAAGCCGTTGCCTGGTGAGTCGAGAAAGTATCTGCGGCTGGCTTATTCGGGAATCGACCTGGCGGCCATCGAAGAGGGCCTGACAAAGTTTAAGGCCTATTTGGAAAGCTGATTAAGCTTTGCTCCCATCACCCAAAGTTGCCATTCTGAAACGATTCATTTTGGTCGCAGATCGAGGCGTGCGAGAAATTTTACGTAACCTGAGGGGACACAATATTTATTGTGTCCCCATTTCTTTCCCATTTCTTTCCGAGGATAAGATTTTCACGCGCAACGAAGAGCTTGAGCGAAAGGACGATTTTTAGAAGTTCTGCACATAATAATCATACTTCTTGAGATAAATCTCGGAGAGAGTGATAAAGGCGGTGACGATCAGCGGGCCGTAGATGATCCCCAGGATTCCATAGACGCTGAGCCCGCCAATGATCGACAGGAAGACGAGCAGGGTGTGCATCTGAACCTGGTCGCCGACCAGCTTGGGCTTGAGCAGGTATTCGATCGAGAACGACAGGACCATATAGAAGCAGAACAGAAATATACCGGCACCGACTTTGTCGTTGAAAGCAAGAATTACTGCAGCGGGTATCATCACCAGGCCAATACCGAAGATCGGTAAAAAGGCGAGAATCGCCATAATACAACCCCACAGGATCGGCGAATTCAGTCCCATGATCTGAAACACTGCGCCGCCTAGTATCCCCTGGATAATTCCGCAGATTCCGTTACCCTTCAAAACCGCATTGGCAATTTCCTGGAATTTTTCGATTAGCAGCCGATCCTCGTCATCGGGCAGCGGCGACAGGTGGATCAGGTAGTTGAGCAGTTTCGGCAGATCGATCAACAGAAAGAAAATTACCAGGATCATCATCATGAACAGGAAGAGAAACTGAGCGATGTTGGCTGCCCAGGCGCTGGCCTGGTTGTAGAGCATCAGTCCGCCCATTTTGACCACGTAGGAAAGCGAGTCGGAGATCTGGGAAGGTTCCAGGGTAAAGCCCACTTCATTAAGGTATTCAAGGGCCTGGGCGACGATGGTGCTTTCCTGGATAAACAGTTGAACTTTCAGCCAGACCCTGCTGTCCCGTCCCCACTGGTAGACAGTGAGGGCTTCATTGGACAATGCCGTGATAAAAAATACCAGGGGAACAAAGACGATGGTGGTGATCAGCAGGCAGGTAATCAGAGAAGACGGGGTATTTGGCAGTTTTTTGTTGAAAAGCAGATAGGCCGGCCTGAACAGTGTGGAGAGGATGAACGACAATACCAGGATCGACATAAACGGATAGAGAACCCGGCCGAGAAAGAAGATCGAGACTAGAAAGACGACCAGGAAGTAACGAACCCGCATGGGGCTGGGCCCGTCGGTGGGATACTCATGATTGTTTCTCTGAAGTGAATTCATCTGTTGGACTATTCAAATTGGCCCGAGAATACTTTCTTGGCGCAATTATGTTTGCATTTATCGTTCGGGCTGAGTTATGGTGGTATCCTTCTGCTTTGGGCACCGCCAAAGTTATATAACTATATAATGAACTGGTGGCATTGGGAAGCAAAATACGTCGAGTGTGGAGATTGTATCATGTGGAAAGATCTGGATATTTCACTTCAGAAGGCGGAGACTTTAAAGGACATGCCTTCGGCTGAAAATCTTGGTTTTGGCAGATATTTTACCGATCATATGTTCCTGATGGAATGGAACCGTGATCAGGGCTGGCACAACGCCGAGATAATGCCCTATGCATCATTTTCCATGGACCCTGCGTCCACCGTTCTCCACTACGGGCAGGCAATTTTCGAAGGTCTTAAGGCCTACCGGAGTAAGGACGACCAGATCTACCTGTTCAGACCCACTGACAATTTCGAGAGAATGAACAATGCGGCCACCCGGATGAGCATGCCCCGTTTTCCGGTCGATCAGGTGCTCAAGGCTCTCAAGGGACTGGTCTATCTTGATCGGCGCTGGGTTCCCGCAGCCGAAGGCGCCTCACTCTATCTGCGGCCGACCATGATCGGCGTCGATCCGTTTCTTGGTCTGAAACCAGCCGACAGCTATCTCTTCTATATTATCATGAGCCCTGTTGGCGCTTATTATGCGGAGGGCTTCAGTCCGACCAGAATCTGTGTCTGCACCGATTATGTCAGGGCGGTCAAGGGTGGGGTCGGCGATGTCAAGACGGCCGGCAACTACGCCGCCTCAATGCTTGCTTCGGAGCAGGCCAAAGAACGCGGCTGCACCCAGGTGCTCTGGCTTGATGCCTGTGAACGTAAATACATCGAGGAGGTGGGTACCTCCAATATATTTTTCAGCATCGATAACACCTTGATTACCCCTCCATTATCCGGTTCGATTCTGGGCGGTATCACCCGCAATTCGGTGATCAGGCTGGCCCAAAGCTGGGATATCGAAGTAGAGGAGCGGCCGATTTCCATCGATGAGGTACTCGAGGCTTCCAAGAACGGGGCCCTGCAGGAGAGTTTTGCAACCGGTACCGCGGCGGTGATATCACCGGTCGGCGAGCTGCTTTACGAGGATGTCTCCTACCCGATCAACGATGGTCAAACCGGACCACTGTCAGCCCGGTTATTTGAAGAGCTGCAGGCAATTCAGTACGGGCGCACAGAGGATCCGTTCGGCTGGACTGTCAAGGTGGGCTGAAGGGCAATTTGGGCTCGTTTTCAATTTGAAATAAAAACGGAAAAACAACAGCCTAGTATGTCCTGGGGGGCGGCTGCAAAAAAAGTGCAGCCGCCCCTTGATTTTTAGTTAAGCACGACTATATTTTGCCGTGTTCAAAATAAGGTCGTTTGTGCGGCCAGATAAACAGGGGTTGCGGCCATTGTGGCGCAGCCGACACATAAATCAAAAATGGTAAATAAGTAGTTGAGGAGGAAACAATGAAAATTCGTCCGTTGAATGATCGTCTTCTTGTTCAGAGGCTCGAAGAGGAAGGAAAAACTGCCGGTGGCATCATCATTCCCGACAGCGCCAAAGAAAAACCGGCTGAGGGAAGAGTCATTGCAGTTGGTCCAGGTAAAACAAATGATGCAGGCGAGCGTGTCGAACTGCAGGTCAAAGAAGGTGATGTAATCCTTTTTTCCAAATATGGCGGCACCGATGTGAAGCTTGACGGAGAGGACTACCTGATCATGCGTGAAGATGACGTACTTGGCATCGTCGAGTAAGACTCATCTGAACTGATTTGTTTCAACCCTAATTTGTATTAACTGAATAAAGGAGAAATTCCAATGGCTGGTAAAGATATTAAATTCGGTGTCAAGGGTCGTGAGAAGATTCTCACCGGCATCAATACCCTGGCAGATGCTGTCAAAGTTACTTTGGGCCCGAAAGGCCGCAATGTTCTGATCGATAAATCTTTTGGGGCCCCGACCATCACCAAGGACGGTGTGACGGTAGCCAAAGAGATCGAACTGAGTGATAAATTCGAAAACATGGGTGCCCAGATGGTCAAGGAAGTTGCTTCCAAGACCTCCGACGTAGCCGGTGACGGTACCACCACCGCAACCGTGCTGGCTCAGGCCATCTATACTGAAGGGGCCAAGCTGGTGGCCGCAGGCAATAACCCGATGGAGCTGAAGCGCGGCATTGACAAGTCCGTTGACGCCGTTGTTGCAGCCCTGCAGGACATTTCTACCCCGACCAAAGAGCAGAAAGAGATCGCTCAGGTTGGTACCATCTCCGCCAACAGTGATGAGGCCATCGGCAACATCATCGCCGAAGCAATGGACAAGGTTGGCAAAGAAGGCGTCATCACCGTCGAGGAAGCAAAATCCATGGAGACCACCCTGGACGTGGTAGAAGGTATGCAATTCGACCGTGGTTACCTCTCTCCCTATTTTGTCACCGACCCGGAGCGCATGGAAGTAGCCATGGACGAGCCCTACCTGCTGCTGGTAGAGAAAAAAGTGTCCAACATGAAAGACCTGCTGCCGGTACTGGAGTCAGTTGCCAAAATGGGCAAGGGCTTATTCATCATCGCTGAAGATGTGGATGGTGAAGCACTGGCCACCCTGGTTGTCAACAAACTGCGCGGCACCCTGAATGTTGCGGCAGTCAAAGCACCGGGTTTTGGTGATCGTAGGAAAGCAATGCTCGAAGACATCGCCATCCTTACCGGTGGTCAGGTTGTCACCGAGGACCTTGGTATCAAGCTCGAGAACATTACCATCAACGATCTCGGCACCGCCAAGCGCATCGTTGTCGACAAAGACAATACGACCATCATCGATGGTTCCGGCGCAAAAGAAAAAATCGCCGCCCGCGTCAAGCAGATTCGCACCCAGATCGAAGACACCACCTCCGATTACGATCGCGAGAAACTGCAGGAGCGTCTGGCCAAGTTGATCGGCGGTGTTGCGGTAATCAATGTTGGTGCCGCCACCGAGATCGAGATGAAAGAGAAGAAAGCCCGCGTTGAAGACGCACTGAACGCTACTCGCGCTGCGGTAGAGGAAGGCGTGGTACCCGGCGGCGGCGTTGCCTATCTCCGCTGTCTCGATGCATTGGCCAAGATCGAGCTGGATGCTGAACAGACTCTGGGTAGGAACATCCTGCTTCGGGCCCTCGAGGAGCCCATTCGTCAGATCGCCGAAAATGCCGGTCACGAAGGTTCCGTGGTTGTCGATCATGTCAAGAAGCTCAAAGGTGCTAACGGCTTCAACGCCGCTACTGAAGAGTATGGTGACCTGATCGAAGCTGGCGTTATCGACCCCGCCAAAGTAACCCGCACCGCGCTGCAGAATGCAGCCTCCGTTGCCGGCATGCTGCTGACCACCGAGTGTGTGATTGCCGACCTGCCTGAGGACAAGGATGCCGGCGGTATGGGCGGAATGCCTCCGGGAGGCGGCATGGGCGGTATGGGAGGAATGGGCGGCATGATGTAAGCCGAACCTGACCGACCTACGGTCTCTATATTTGTGTTACCCAAGGGGCTCAGTGATGAGCCCCTTTTTTTGTTTCTTAAAGGGCTTTGAAACAGGCTCAATTCCCTCTGAGACCGCGACTGTCGGCCACCTTTTCTGTTGACACTGATAGATGAATAAGGTATCTATTGTGTCCTTCACGACCTGGCGATGTAGCTCAGCTGGTTAGAGCATACGGCTCATATCCGTAGTGTCCGGGGTTCAAGTCCCTGCATCGCCACCAGAAATATCCCAACTAGTTGTAATTATTACAATTAGTTGTTTTAGGTTCTATGCTGGCGCATCAGGGTGGCACAATCCCTGATGCGCCTTTTTTTTCTGGCTCGTTGTACCTCAAACTTTAGATTTTGGAGGTATGAGTCATGTCCCGAAGAGCTCCTTCTTATTTACTCCTAAACGGCTTTAATATTTATCACTTGCGCTTGCCCGTGCCAAAGCACCTTCGATCTGTTATAAAACAGCGTGAAATAAAGAGGTCATTACAACAGGAAATCGTCAAGAGGCGATGCGTAAAGCTCGTATTCTTGCTGGTAAATATCAGGAGGTTTTTGATCAGATGAGCAAATTTGATGACGAAGTTAATGAGTTATTGAATAATCCATTTCTGAAAAAAGTAGAGGTCGACATAATCCATAAACCTGATGGAACCATTGAGCTCAA
The DNA here is from genome assembly GCA_963759125.1 of uncultured delta proteobacterium. GTDB lineage: Bacteria > Desulfobacterota > Desulfobulbia > Desulfobulbales > Desulfocapsaceae > JABDQA01. The sequence goes on along the minus strand of CAVWXN010000005.1, from coordinate 4,284 downwards.
AGGGTTGAAAATGGACCCTAATCGCCCAGAGGTGGAAAAAGACCTACTTGACCATGCTATGAGGAAGATAAAAGATGTCAGAGGTCATCATTTCGGTTCTCGCACCAGAGATTCCAAACAAAAATATTACCTTTAAAGAATTAGTGGAAGAGTATTTGGATGCAACAGCCGTTCACATAGAAGAGGAAAAAACGATAAAGGGCTACCGATCGCATCTTGAGACGTGGCTTGAAATTATTACTGACGTCGATAAATCGGATCACTAGAAAAAGAGCACGTGAATCATTGGTTATTTTAAAACAACTGCCACCTAATAGGAATAAAGTACGGGCATACAAAAATCTTTCAATTGATAGCATCATTAAGCTACATCCAGAAAAAACCTTATCAGAGACAACAGTAAACCTTCATATAGAAAGAGTGTCTGCCTGTTTTTTATTTGCAATTAAAGAGGGGCTTGCAGGTTTTAATCCATTTGACGATCTAAAGATTAAAAAGAAAACACGGCCTGATCAGGAGCGAGAAGAATTCGCTGAAGCCGATATTGCAGCACTTTTTGATTCTAATAATTTCAAACCAAGCCGGAAACATCCCTCAAGATGGATTATTATGAAAATAGCCGCCCTGAGTGGAATGAGGCTTGAGGAAATATGTCAATTAAATCAAAATGATGTAAAGATTGTCGATGATGTCTGGTGCTTTGATATTAATGATGCTGGTCAGAAAAAACTAAAAAACAGATCAGCTCATAGGTTAGTCCCAATTCATTCAAAGATCCTCACTAGCACCCTTCAAGATCTGACGTTCCTTGATTATGTCGGGCAGTGTCAGGGAGGCAGGTTATTTCCCGATCTTAAAAGGGCAAACGGTAAATTAGGACACCACTATAGCAAGTGGTTCGGTCGCTATAAAAAGAAATGCGGAATAGTAGGGGCCAAATCCCTGCACTCATTTCGGCATTCAGCTGCCAGTATATGGAAAAGGGCGAGCATAGATGTTAATAAATCAGCAGCAATATTAGGGCATAGCGTCGAAGGACAGACGTATGGCCGTTATGGGAAAGGATATACAGCTAAACAGCTGAAAGAAGTGATCGAGTTGATCGACTTTGGAAGCTACATTCCGTGATACCGAAGTGCAGTGAAATCGAACACAAATGTTCAACAAATAAAGGGCTGTGATCAAAAGATCCAGCCCTACTCAGAAGATAAAAACGCGCAGTAACTATCTATCCGCTAACCTCACTCTTCCTCAACGGCCCGAACACCCTCTGAGCCGAGCCGATCAAAAATCCAGCCACCGATTTAATCGAACTGAAAATATATTCCGACCGATACTGCCGACACCCCGCCTCAATCTGCTCTACTTTTCTATGTGAGACCTTTGCGAATTCGACCCCATTTACGATAACCTTTCGTTCCATGATCAATCCTCCTTAGTTTGAGTAGATAAATCTGTCTAAGTATTTGATTTATGGTTATTTATATAGTACCAAACAGGGAGGGGGGGTCAAATAAAAACAACGGAAAATGTTCTAAAAACAACATTATTACAGGTATTTGTATGATTGTTGAGGAGCTGGCCAAGGTATGAAATAAAGAGAAGCCAGGTTGACATCTACAACCTGGCCTCATTTGGGTGGTTCAGGTATTACACTGCTTCTTCGAGGTTTGTGACAGATTCATCACCAAGGATGATTAATGACAGGACTTTCTTAGTCTCCGATAAAACTCTTCTGCATGCTTCATACGGACACATACCTAGTTGTTTCGCGTAGTGTTCAATATAAACGTATGAATTGCCTGATCAGTCTGCCAGCTGCTTCCCAGCATACCTAGAAAGAACCGCTGCTGACAACTCAGCTATAATCTCTTGGAGTGGTTCTTGTCCCGGATTCAATTCACCATATACTCGCCTATGAGCTGCATGGGCAAGCTCGTGAAAGAACACGGATTCATCGGGAGTCGCGAGTGCAATAGTTTCTGATCTCGGAGTATAGAATCCTAAACAAATATTATTGACCGGTATCGTCGTCACATTAATACCCCATTCATGCGCTCGAGAATAAAAAGGGATCTCTCGCAGTAAATCCAACTTATCAGGTAACGGTTTTCCGGTAGTATCCTCATATCGGAAGACCGGTATCGCCCTGTAACCTGAAATGTACGACTTCTCCTCTTCTTCACCATCATCATTAATCTTAGTGGTCTTTTGGACGATAGGAGCGAGAATGTAGATCGCTTTGCGGCCTTTCAATACACGGCGATCTACCTGCTTCCACTGTAAAAAAGTTCGAGCATCAAATGTACCAGCCATAATCATTACGAACCGGTTAATAAATGACCACTTCTCACTCGGGCAATCGTGAGATGGTGGAAAAACAGCTACCGAAACAAGCGACGCGACATTCCCAGATTCGAACTGTTCAAGAATTTCATCAAAAATCACTTTTACCATAGGTGGTAATACTTTATTTTTTGCCATAAGCTGCTGACCTCCCGTTAAGGATTATTTGTATAATGCGCTCAACCTCTTTTATAACGATGGAGCAAAATTCCTCTAGATCACAACCCTCACTCAAAGCATAGTTCTTAATCTGCAGGTATGAGTTATGAGTTGACCCTATGTATTTTCTAAGCAGCATCTGCCCAAGCACTCGAATACATAAATCCTGTGTTACTTCCGGGCAGCTTAATAAAGATGTTGACCGAGGTTGATTCCGGGGAAATGAATAGGCGGTACTTACCAGGTTCTGTAGAAATTGAAGCTCCTTATGGCTTCCTAATCTTAGACACCGTGATCGGGCGGTATAACTGGTAAACCCGAGGCAAATTGAAGGACAATAAGAAGTTTTGATACCCCACTCATCAGCCCGCTTTTTTAAAGGCAATTTGAAGACTTGTTCGACATCAAAAGGCAAAGAAGTCTCTCCTCGGGTATCCTCCCTACGATATAAAATCGTGGCAGAGTAACCTCTGACATATGAAATCGATCCGCTTCCTTTTATAGCTGGCGATGTTCCATAACCAAATTTCGGAGACATAATATAAATCGGTCGGCTTCCGGGTATTACTTTTCTACCAGCTTTCAACCATTGGTATGAAGTACGGCCGTCGGTTGTATCGGCGCAAAGCATGATTACCCGATTGACGGTAGAATACCTCGTGCTGGGAAGTGCTTTGTCTTGCGGTTTGATGCGCCCAACGCAAGCTGCACCTGAATGCCGCCAACCGCAAGCAGGCCCTGCTGCCGGCGGGCGCAGGCATTATCGACAACCCGATTGGCAGCGCGGTCGGCTTCGAGCTGATGCTGGGCAATTGCAGGGTCATGTGCACCCCCGGGGTACCCAGCGAACTACGCGCCATGCTCGACTGGATCGTGACCGACCTGGGTAAACGCCTGGCGCGGCCGGTGGAACGTCATATCCTGCGCCTGCAAACCTTCGGCCTGGGCGAATCCACCGCCCAACAGATGATCAGCGATGGGCTGCCGGATTGGCCACCGGAAGTGGAGCTGGGGTTCCGGGCCGGAGCCCCGCAGATGGAAATCAAGTTGAGCATCAACCAGGCTTCGGCCGCCCCCACCCAGCTGGCTTGCAGGCAGCAGCTGGAGGCGCTGTTTGGCGATCACATTATCGGTGAGGGGGACACCCAGCTGGCCGAGCGGGTGCTGCAACTATTGCGCGAACGCGGTGAGACCCTGGCCACAGCCGAGTCCTGTACCGGTGGCCTGATTGCGTCGATGCTCACCCGTATCCCCGGGTCTTCAGACGGCTTTCACGCCGGCTTTGTGACCTACGCCAATGACATCAAGCATTCGGTGCTGGGGGTGGATGAGCAAACCCTGGCCAGTGAAGGGGCGGTGAGCGAAGCGGCCCCCATGGTCCCTTTTCCCTTGGCCTTGCGGCTCGCTTCATTCGCGTACTTGGTCCAGCCACTTTCAACTGGGCGGGTCGGTCAGGCGGTCCCCTATCGATTTCGCCGAGCCGCGAGAAGGTTGGACACTGGCCTGACCGGCTTGTCCTGTCTCTTGAAGGATTCACCCCCCCCCTTCCTGCCCACCCGGAGGCACGTTCTAGAACCGGGCTCCAGCCATCGGCATCACCTGTGGAACACTCGTGCACTACTCAATCCCATCACGTCCGATGCGTATCCCCGTTGTGACTTTTTCTTTGTGTACCCAGGATATCAGATTTGGCCCGTAAATACATCTACCAAAGGGTTATAAAGAGGTTATATCCTGCCAGGTGGGCAGGCTTATGATGGTTATAGATGGAAGAGGACT
>CAVWXN010000004.1:0-317791 GCA_963759125.1 uncultured delta proteobacterium | reverse complement strand
CTCTCCAATCTCGTCGAGAAAAAGTGCCGAGCCGTCAGCAAGCTCGAATCGACCAATCATCTTGGTCAAGGCGCCCGTATAGGCTCCCTGCTCTCTGCCGAACAGTTCGTTTTCGATCAGAGAAGGTGGAAGCGAAGCACAGTTTATCGTAACCAGCGGACGGTCTTTTCGCAAACTCATACTGTGGACATATCGGGCCAGCAAGGATTTTCCCGTTCCAGTGTCCCCCAGGAGGAGAATAGTTGAGTCTGTTTTGGCCACCTGCTCTGCCTGGGCAAGGACATGTTTTATGGAAACGCTCTGCCCCAGGATCTCTGAATGATTAGCCAGGATTTTAACTTCTTCCTGCAGGTAAAGATTTTCATGTTCGAGACGTTGTTTAAGGCCTTCAATCTCGCCAAGCCTCTTCTGAAGTTCTACATCCATCCGCATGCGTTCGAGCGCATTGGCAAAGACTTCCGTAACCAGTTGCAACCGCTTTACCAGCTCCTCCGGCCAATCACGTTCTGCCTGAATGGTATTAAAACCGACGAGGCCAATAGGCCACCCACCTCCAACTGTGAGAGGGATGCACAAATTCGACTTGACACCAAGCTGGCGACAGAATTCCCTATCCTGGGCCGCCTCGGGCGGCAGCTCTTCAAGGGAAGAGAAGCCGGAATCTTACCGGAAAGTATTTGCTCTTTGTACCAGGGAAATTGCTCTTCAGTAATTTCGAGAGGTTTCAGATCACCTACTGGAGGGTGCATATGGGTGGGTTTGAAGACAAGAGGCCCTTCACCTTTCTCGGTCGAACTTTGCCATAGCGCTACGAGGTCGAGATTAAGCAACGTAGCGATGCGGTTCAAGGCGTCTCCAATTTCACCATCCAAACGGTCAGCAGACAGGTTGACAAAACGAGCAGATATTTCGACCAGAAGCGTTTCAAAATGCAGCTGTTCTTCCTGCCTCAACTCCGATTGCTTACCCTCGGTGATGTCAATTGCCACCCCCAGCAATTGATCCAAACCTTCTCCTGATCCATGGTGGAGTTGGCCTCGAGCAGCTATCCAGCGGATCGTTCCATCCGGTAATACAATCCTGTACTCACACGAAAAGGTCTCTCCTGTCTGGATTGCCTGTTGCACGATCTGCTTCATCGGTTGACGATCCTCGGGATGCATCACCTTATAGAAGCTTGCGTCACTGATCTCTTCATCTGAAGCAAAATGAAATAGATCACGGGTTTTCTTAGATACCCAAACTGAACCGGTGTCAGTCAACATATTCCACAGACCGGCTCCAGCGGCATTTGTCGTTAAAATCAGGCGTGCTTCGCTTTCACGCAACGACATTTCATGTTGCTTGTGGGCTATTGCGTTGGCAAACATCTGAGCGACAACAATGAATCCATCAACAAGGTTTTCATTCCAGTCTCTTTCTTCGCGCATGGCGGCGAAGGTCAACACCCCCAATAGAGGACCTTGTCCAACTGATAGCGGAATAAAAACACCCGACTTGGAGTTGAAAAGGTTGAAACTCTCCCGGTCGCGAACCGCTTCTGCCGGGAGTTCTGTCATATTGGAAATAACGACTGTTTCACCATCCATCAGCTTCCGCAGAAGCCAGGGAAAGTAATCTATACAGTTCATGGGAGAAGGCGGTTGAAGACTTCCGGCAGGCTGATAAGTATGGGTGAGCCACAGCGTGGCCTCTTCCTGTTCATCAAACCGCCAAAGCGTAGAGCGGTCGAGATCAAGAAATGTGCAAATTCGGTGCTGTGCTTCTTCAATCTTGCTGTCAATCTGGTCAACAGGAAGAGAGATAAAAATTGTCGAAATATCAATAAGTAATGAATTGAAACGTAATAGTGTATCGTGCTCTTCAGATAAGTTGGCTGCTAATTGCTTCATCTATTCTCTCAATCTCTGTTGTCCGCAGAAAAACTGAAGTTATTTGTCCGTTTTCTTCCCGCCACAACTGAGTGATCGGTGCAGATGTGTACCATTGAATGGGCTTATAGAAAGTATTGCCCCTAAAATTAATCGAAAGATTGTAAAACGACAATTCTTTGGCATTATTATGCGGAAAAATATGCACTTGTTACCCATAAAGTGTTGTGAACTTACCATGGAAGTTCACATTGCAATCATAAGGTTTGCTAGGTCAGGAGGTCCTTCGTTATACGTTGAATCTGATTTAAAGAGAAATTGTTAAGAGTGCCAATTGTAACCATCTCAACTATTCATTCCCCCAATATTTGAGATTTTTCCTGAATCCATAAAGTTACGCTGCCTTCAAATCCTAACAACAAAAGTGCAACCTGAGAGTTGACCTTATCCATGAATCTCATTAGGAGAAGCTCACACAGATTTATGTGTTTTTTCGAATTGTCCAGAGCAGGAGTAGCCTACCCCTCTGTCAAAGGTTAGAAATGGCAAGGTCAAGCATCTATAAAATCCCGAGACTTAGGACTATTCCTGTGAAGGTACCGTTTGGCAGGGGGTGGTTATTTGCTGAGAGGAATCCGAAGAAACAGGAAACATGTAACTTTTAAGGAGATTATGAATTTCTTGAGATTAAGAGTGGCAGGTCCAACGTAGAGTTAACCGGCAGCCGGAAAAGGATTCACCGGAGTGATGGACACACTTCCCTTTATTTGGGCCCCCCACATATTTCTGTCAGGTTTAACGACTGGTTAGCTGCTTTATTTCTCATTTTCGGCTTCAGATGTTGATTCTTCTTGCTTTGAAAGCAACTTTTTTCTTTCTCTTTGGTATTGATCATATGTTGGAGGTTCTTCGTAAGTTGGATCACCTAAGCTCTCAATACGTTCCTCTTTTACTTTTTTTTCATAAGTATCCCTGGCAACATCATCCATAACCCCTATCACTTGCTCTTTTGAACAAGCTGATCCACAAATTAGTATGAAGACTAAGTAACATAAGAATTTTAGTTTCATGGAATTAGCCTCTTGTTTACAGCTAACGTTGCAACTAACCGGTGCAAATCGAGCGCAGCGGAATTTGCATCCGAGTTGATTTGCCTTGTTATGTGATCTTTTCTACCATTTCCCACCTATCAGTATATTCTAACTTCTTATTGCGATGGTAAGTTAAGGCCAACGCTATACACTGTTTTAATTCCTTTTTTGGAACCTTCTCGTTCAATTTAAAATCAATGCTTCTTTTCCCTCCAAATGTAAATATGTCAGGAAATCTCTCCTTCATGGCGGGAACTAAATTCGCAGTACATTTAAAAAAAATTGAGTATTGATTCTTCTTTGTTTCTTTCCAAGCTATCCTAATTGTACTTCCCGATTTTGACTTTGGTGTTAAATAGCTTGGTTCTCCCCACTTTAGAGTTTCTTCAATCTCTCCGACACTTTCGATCTTAGCAGCGGTTTCAAGTATAATTTGCCTTAGTTCCAGCAATTTTCTCTTGAATTCATTTGGATATGAATCGAATGTGGTCGCGACCTCTAGTTTTAATTTCATTTCAACCTGTCTTTCACATAACAAGTTATTCTCTGGTTTCCTTATAACTCCAGAGAGGAATAAAAATTGACTACATGAAATCAACAGGATATGGAGTATTCTGCTCTATATCACGCATTTTTTGCTGAATATCAAGTTAACAGGATATCCACCTACACAACGTGTATCTATACCAAAGAAGTATCTGTTAGGCAAGATACAAGCAAACTACCACATCGCTATCCGCTGCCCAGAAGATGAAAGGTTGCCCTGCTTCCATAACAGGTTATCAGCATTGCATTAATGAGATGTTTCCTGTATCCAGAAAATTTGGCCAGCCCTCAAAACCTAACAACAAAAGTGCAATCAGAGATGAGAGCTTGTCCATGACCATTTTTGGACGAAGGTGCTCTTTGGTAATCTATAATTTACAGTTGCTCCATTTTTGAATAATTCTTACGATATCATGAGGTTGAACATCACAGGAATACTCTCTACAAGGTATCAGCCATCCAGGACGAATGTTGGCTGTACACATCTTTTTATCAAAGTATGTTCTGAAGCTGGAACGCAGAGAAAAATAAAGAAGGTGGGATTCCCAGTAGCCTTATTGAACGAATCGACTTAGTGAATCCCACTGTAGTAGAAGAAGATCAATCGAAACAAATATAAGTTCTACCACCCATAAAAGGATTTAACCGTATCCCAGGCGACATTTTGGAGGAAAGTTGCTGTCTCTTCATCAATTTCCGGCTCACGCTCACGAAAGGTATTGCCTACAGGTGATTTCCCATATAGCGAAGCATATACAACATTTGCTGCTAGGTATGATCCGAGTTTGGTGGGGTGGCTACCGTCGTAATCCATATGCAGTTTTATACCAGGCTTACTTTTGTACGCAGCATCAAAAGCTAGTCCCACTGGAATAACTAGTGCACCCACTTCGTTACCTGTCTCTAGGTAGCCTTTGCGAATCCCCTCAATCATAGCTGGATCATATTTTTTATGCTTCTGGCCATAAGCAGGGGTCATATACAAAGCAGTTTTAGCCCCGGACGCTTTAATAATTTTATCTAACTGCTTAACTGTTTTATCGAAATTCTCTCTTTTCTTAGGGTCTATTTGTGAATCTGAATACCCTTGGAGGATAACCACATCAAACGGTTTATCATATCCAAAAGCACCAGGCTTTACATAACCCTCCATAGCATGTAATTGAGCAGATAGGTATCCACCAGAAATAGTGACAGATTTATATTTGTAACTCTTTGAACTTTCCTTGTCTGCCGCTCGGGCAATTCTGAGGGCTACATTATGAAGACTATTGTTGTAATAGAGGTAGCTGTTACCCATAAAGAGGACTTGCTTCGGATTATCAATGCCTAGACTCGTGACTTCAGGTTTAAGTTCGGCTAGAAGAGATGAAGGAATAAGACAAATGGCCCAAAAAACGGTAGACAACACTAAAGTATCACGACATTTTTTAAACATGGCATCACCTATTATTATGGATTATTGAATCTGTCGATAGTCATCCAAAACTCAACAAGTTTACATCACCTCCTTAATAAAATTCAAAATACAGCAAATTTCTCAGAGTATCAGATCAAAAGTAACTTCAGGTTTTTCAAACCTATGTAGATTGACGTATCTTAATGTTATCTTATTAAAATGGCACTAACATTATATTTCATCTTCAGAGGTGATTGGTGGTCAGGTATTCTCAGCAAATGAGTATTGAATCAACATTGCCAATTCAAAGGTAATTATTTTTGTCTTTCGCTTTAATAATAAGTGTTTCCTGTCTCCCTATGATGAATGGGCAGAGTATTCATAAAAGCAGCTTGGGCTGTAAAATCTATCTATCTGGAAATATACAGAATATTTTATTCGCTTAACCTTACCAGCAATATCTGGTGAAACATTAACTAGTCAACGATTCTGTCTTTAATCGTAATTTTTGAGGATTGTGCAGGTAGCCAATTAATGAGGTGGGTACAGAAGAGAGGAATATTTTATCTGCACAGGAAAAATCCTCAAAATCAGTTTTAGCCGATAAGTTCAACCTACCACTGGTTCTCTTACACATTCCTAACCGCCACATCGTTCCATTTATCCACTAGCATTAATGTTTACATTTAAGAGTAGATCAAAATCTCAAGCACAATGATGGCGTCGGCAAGGTGTCTATGATCGTATATTTTTTCCGCTCATTAGCGAACATTCTCATCATGATACCTTGGCTAACCTGCGCCATTATCATAGGAATATTCCACCAAGAGGCTGGTTACTGGGTAGCTTTATCTTGGGATCGATTCTTTCTAAATTGTTCTGGTATCAAAGTTCTGATTCAAAATGAGAACAACCCCTCAGAAAACCTATCTGGTTGTGTCTATACACTATTATCTCAAACAAGCCTGCTTGATGGCCCGGTTGGAATATGCGCTATTCCAAGACCGTGCAGAGCAATTACAAATATTGAATACGCATTGATCCCGATTTTTGGATGGGCGGTTTGGGTATTCAGTTACGTTTTAATTCGGCAGTGGTCCTGGCAATCCAAAATGGCACTTTCTAGAGTTGACGATTTTCTCAGAAATGGCGGAAACCTATGGGTATCAATAGAAGGAAAGCGATCAAAAAATGGTTCCATATCACCTTATAAAAAAGGACCTGCAGTTTTAGCAATTCGCTCAGAGGCGAAAATTGTTCCGGTAATTATTGAGGGTGACAGGGAATGTTTAGGATATGGAAAATGGCGTATTAATGAGGGGGTTGTCACTGTCCGTTTGCTACCTGCCATTGCAACCGAGGGAATGAATTATCACAATCGAGATGATTTGGTAGGTCGTTTAGCTCGTATAGCAGAAAGAGAACTTGGATAAAAATTGATAGGTAGGAAAGAGGACTCACCAAAACTGCTGTGAAACCGTGGATGACGATCCGGGTAGAAGCACCGGTTACCCGGCGCTCCCCCCACAGATCCGTACGTGAAGATTTCCCTCATACGGTTCCTTAGAATCCCCAGGCCAATGCCTGACGATTACCAGGCTGGCCTTACCCAACCTGGCGCATAACTCAGCTGCCCAACTGATCAGATTTGATGGAGTATCCGCGGACGAGGGAGCGGGAACCTCTTGCTAATCAATTTCCCAAAATAGTCCCATCTCACTATTCCTTTATGGCCTCGCCTACTCAGCCAATACTGCCATGAGCGAAAGGTATGATGACGAACCTCAGCTGAGCGCTCCAGAGTTGTGGTTTACCGCATAATACTGATAATGGCCACGAAGCTTGATACACAGCATTTTATGCTGCTGCTCAAGTGGTTCGTGCCTGTTGAGGCGGCACCACTGCCATATTGCTTTCACAAAGCGACTCACCCGCTTGCCCATGGTCTTCTTCTTGATGATCCATTTCCCCCGGCGAGATTTCGCCCAGAAGTAAGTAAAACCAAGAAAATCAACAGGTCTCGTTACCCTTTGACGTTCCACCTCCAGGCGGTCTGCCAAAGCGAACGAGCTTGGTCTTATCCGGGTGGATGCGCAAACCAAAGCGAGCGAATCGCTTCGGCAGAACTTCCATAACACGACGGGCATCGGATTCTGTCTCGAAACCGATAATAAAATCGTCGGCGTAACGTACGAGAAAACAGCGACCCCGCATGCGTGGCTGGACGTCTTGTACAAACCATTCGTCCAACACATAATGAAGAAAGATATTAGCCAGCAATGGTGAGATCACCCCACCCTGCGGCGTGCCTTGCTCGGATCGTGTCCATTGGCCCTTTTCTACTACTCCGGCATTCAGCCACTTCCCGATCAGCCGCTTTATACCTCCATCATTAACCCGTTTCTGAATGAACTCTCGGAGGATTCCGTGATCAAGATTATCGAAGAATCCACTAACATCTGCATCCACTACCCAATTGATATTCATGCCCCAGCATTTCCTCTCAAGTTCTCTAAGAGCACCATGCTGGCTATGACCTGTACGGAAGCCGTGGGAGAAATCATAAAAATCATGATCGTATATTGGCGACAGCAGCATCACGCACGCCCGTTGGACAATCTTGTCCTCAAACGTTGGCTTGCCGATCGGTCGCTTCTTTCCCCCTTCCTTATCTATCCACACCCGCTCAACAGGCGGTGCCTTGTAGCGATGGTTTCTCAATCTGTCGTGAAGATCACGCAGATTAATTTCAAGGTTCTGCGGCATACTGCTTTGCCGTTACCCTGTCCACGCCTGGGGCACTATCTTTACGCGTGCGGCGATAAGCTTCCACCAGGAAATCATAATCCAACAGGTGATACAGGTTGTTGAATACCAGATCAGGATAGTCCTCAGCCTGGTTTGCTATTCTCTGGAGTTTCGTTGATATGGTTGGTGATCCCAGTGTATCTCCCATAGGTCCTTCCAGAAAAACGTTATGCCCAACTTCTCCTTCCCTGCAGTGGGTCCCGTGGGCCTTGGTTCCCCACCTTCTCAGACAATAGATGTCCATCGGTACTATGATCCGCTAAGACTGCCATAAGCCCATCCCAGGATTGTTCGCTCTTCGCTCTCCGCACCTGGTACCTTGTATACCCGTCTACTTTTGTGTCCCTAAAAAAAAACAAGGCTCGCATAAGGGGCGGGGTATTCTCTCCCTATGCGCCTGGAAGTTGGGGTACGGTTTCCTCACCGTGAATCTGTACAAGGAGACAAATGGCTCTCCCGAGTTCCCACGCCAACCCTGTGAATGCATGCCCTGGTCTCTGACCCCGGTGGTGTCCTGTTTACTTGCCATAGCGTATCCAGGTCTTCTGCCTTCCGGCTTCCTGAGGCCGTCGGCTTTCACTTCCAATGTAATGGAAGCTATCATCGGACCACGATTGTACTTTTCGGGGCTCAATACAGAGCCTGCATCCTTGATCCATCTGGCTTCGGACTCCCGTTACCGGGCTTACCCGCAGACTTCACTACTGACCTGCCGGCTCGGCTTTGATCAGGTGGGACTTGCAGCCATTGCAGCTACGCACCCACTGGTTCGCAATAACCAATTTCTATCCCGAATGGGATTCCCGAGGTTGTGGATTTATCTCGGCACGACAGGAATAGTGACCTTCCTCCCTCAAATCGGTCTTTTTACATTACCTAAACTTGGGCCGATTTAATGGGGGAAGATCAGTTTCCATTATTGTCAGTCCGCACCTTTATCGAAATGACCAGCTGGCGGCAGGCTTCTCTTTCGGGTTGAAAACTGAATCGACTCAGTAGGGCAGACATCTCTGCAGACATAACATGAAAAGCAGTCAGGAATAGCCTTCTTGTCTCGGTGAAGGATCGCACTCATTACCGTTGATGGACATGCCGATTCACATTTAAGGCAGGCAATGCAGGTTTCATAAGCAACACTCACTCTAGTGAGACTGATTTTCTCAACAATCCAGCCCACCAATCCAAACGGACAAAAGAGATGGCACCAGGGCCTGTAGACAAACAGACTTAAAAACAGCAAACCAGCGACAAAAGCACCACCAATTATTCCCAGATGCAGTGGTTTGTAGATTTTGAAGGGGTCAAATGGTTCTATGATGTCGGTGCCCCACAGAAATGCCACAAGCGTAAAAAGTACAAGAAAACCAATCCTTACACTGTTCGTAATAACAAAAGGTAGTTTGATCTGATTTCCAAGTATTGCCTTACATTTATCGTTCTGATTTAGCCGAAAGATCAAATCCTGGAGCACACCAATCTGGCAACCCCATGAACAGATATATTTGTTTGCCAGAAAAACAATCAACAGAAAGACTGTTAAGGCGATCATTCTGGGGGGAAATATTGCCCCGGACGTGCCAAAGAGGTGTATTGCGTCTTTGACTGTCCCCATTGGACTTGGGTCTGCTCCCAACACGATGCCGAAAATCAAAATTGAAAACAGAAGAGTTATTTTTCGCCGTGAAGGGCTTACCTTTTGTTTCCTGAATAAAAGGAATATTCCACCGAGTACTGAAAACCAGGCTGCAAACTTGATTAATATCTTCTTCCAATTCTTGGTTTCGTGCTCTGCAACCAAGGCCAGCTTTTTGATCACCAGGGATTTTATCTGATCATCGGTACCGTATTCAGACACACTCTTCTGGAGATCGGATTTTTGTTTAAGACCAAAAATCTCTTTGAGTGCAGGATTTGTTAGTCCATTAGCCTGACCAAAGTCTTTCAGCGTCATCTCCTCGCTGATGGAGAGCTGTGTGGGTTCGGGCAGTGTCTCGGGTTTACCGCCCCAAATTTTTTCTGAAATGGTCGAGAGAATCACAACCGCAGCAATCAGAGCTATGAACATGGAGATGGTGGTTAGTGGAGAGGATTTGGTCATAACAGTTCCTTTTAATCTTCTATCGATAGATTAATAGATAACCTAGCTACGTTTCTGTTAGATCTCAGATCGTCTAACTCTCAAATATCATGCCACATGAGAAACTAAATAATTAAATAATTAAACTCCTAAGCATTCCAATTCGTTGGGCTACGCTGAGAAAACCTTCTTGAAGTTCGATTTAGAAATTGTGGCGCAATGAGATTAAAAGCCTGGATAATTACTACCCAGGAAATATAGCCTGTGGGTAAGGATCACCCATCTGATTCTGCCTATTCAGTGCGTTGCCGTGGAGAAATACCAATCATAACATCAGCAACTCAATCATCTATGATCCAGTGAACGCATTACCACTTTGTGGTGTATCTGTTGCAGTGGCGGCCTATCCATCCAGCAACCAAGGCCTTGCACTTCATGTATTTGTTATTATGGTTTCAATAAATGTATCTATAACCCGAACGTTACCCTAACAGCCAATAGGGAGGTAAGGTTATGAAAAAGATTTGGCTCCCCTACCCAGCGTATTTCCTGAAGCCCTTTGCCGTTGGTCTAGTAGGATTAGTTATCCTGTATTTCTCCGAAGATTTGTTTACTTCCGGATTCGCCATCGTCTGTCTTGGGTATGCAGGCTGGATTATCTTCATGCGTATAGTGTACTCAGTAAAATACGCAGTTAAGTCCGATTTTTCTGGATCCAAGGATAAGAAGGCCAATACTTATTTTGCGGAGTTTCCCGACGAGTAGGACCGCCATTTTTGATGGATCTAGTGCTGGCCGAAATAGCAACCATCCTAGTAGCTTTCTGAAAACCCAGCAGCTCTCTCATTTGCATTTTCTACAGCGGGGCGGTTTAATCCTCAGGCAATTGGCAAACTGGCACATTTCTTCCATATAAAAAGCTGAAACTATATAAATTTAGAATAATGAGCCTTTTGCAAAACTAAGATTTTCGTTCAAAATCAAGGCATGCGAGAAATTTTACCACAGGCATATGATTGATATTCCGAGGATAAAATTTCGAGCATAACGCAGAGTTTGGGCGAAAAGATCGTTTTGCGTTTGGGCGAAAAGATCGTTTTGCAAATGGCTCTAATGATTGGATCAAGGGTTACACGTATGGGAGTAAGTCATGTGGTCGTTCACAAGAGATGGGTTTTTCTCAGCAGTGCAAGACAACTCTTGCAGTGCCAGCGAAGTAAAAATTAGAACCAGGGTTAAACGAGATCTCATAAGGCTAATCGCAAAGATCAAACCTGATTGCGATATCATAGATTTGCCTCACCCAAGCTATCGGTATCAAATAAAATTAACCAAGCAAGAGTGGGCAAATTACCTGAGTACCGAAGCGATGAATCTTGATTACTCAAATGTCAGGGATACCATCACTGATGGGCTTTATGAGCGAAGTGCAGCGTACTATACCTGTTGGAACGCTTTGTACCAATTCCAGGAGGAGACTCCCGGAGTATAATTCTAGCTCTTAAGACCAGATTTTGTCAGTAACTGGTAATTAATTGTCACTGAGCACCTGACTCTAACTAATGAATTTCGAAACCTACTGATTTTATCGCTGCTTAAATCTGTCAGGACAGCTAGTCTTATCCGCGAATGCTCGGATCATAATAGCAGGAGCTAGAGAATATTGGGATTGCTTCTGGTTATGTATCACCTTAAACAGGTTCCGTAGGTTTAAGATTCCTGATTATTTGAGAATCTGGGCAGATGTACCTGACGAGAGGGTTCATCTGGCTAGGTAAGATTCTCAGAAACAGTGGAGCACGAGGGTGATCAGGAACCACCATCAGTATAGTTTAGAGATATTTTTTTAAAGATTAGCGCTGGTAATCATTTTTCATACTTCCCATATTCATTTTTCACCCCCACCGGGCCAAAGACGCAGCCAGCTCTGTGTTGTCTTTTGCCTTGTCGATGAGGCTTATGCCCTCTGTTGCGGCTTCCCATGCGTGCCTGATAGCCCGGACACCAGCCTTCGGTCCGTCGGGATGGCCATGAATTCCTCCCCCACTTAGATACATAAGATCAAGAGTCCGGCCAGTGCGCTGGTATGTTTCAACCGCCTGTCCGCCCCACTGGCCCGAACAAACGACTGGTAACGCCCGATCGGATTCGGTAAAAATCGGCGTCATGCAGTCCTGGAATGATTTAACGAAGCTCTCATCCGGTTCCCAGTATTTTGCACGGATTCCATTGATCTGGAATTGATCGACGCCTAAAAGGCGCCAGATCTTCTGATATACACGGAACTCCATGCCAAGTCCTGGGTGCCGCGTGAGGATATCCCAACCATTGCGGTGGGCGTGAAGGCACAACCCGGATCGCTTCCGCAGAAAATTCATCCCGCCGTAGCCGATAGAGTTGATGTTGAGGACCGCTGCGTTTCCGCCCGCATCAATTACCATATCGTGATTTCTCATCATCTGGTCTGGGTCGGCCGAGGAAATGCCAAAAGCATACATGACGCGCTTGCCGGTTTTTTGAGCATGAGCATCGATGACCGGCATGATTGCCTGGATGCGCGCCTCAAGTGGCGAGTATCCCGGGCTCATCAGCTTTTCGTCGTCCTTGATGAAATCCACACCAGCTTCGCAAAGTTTGGCAACTATCAAGGCTGTCTCCTCAGGCAGCAGTCCAAGTGACGGCTTGATGATCGAAGCGATCATTGGGCCCTCTGGAACCCCCATCAGCCGACGAGAGCCCGCAATACCAAACTGCGGTCCTGGGTGACAAGCCCATGCTGGCGGAAGGTCGAGATCAACAACCCTGATCCCGCTCAAGCCGCGTACTGCAAATACTCCGCCGATTGCCACCGTCATAAGCGCGGCAAGGTCCGTGCCAACAGCTTCAAACGGATAAGAAATCACTGCATCAGCCCGGTTGTATGGCCCGGTTCCCTCTGGGTCCGGGAACGACGACTGATCCAGCGGTTCGAGGGGACGGAGCTCTTCTACCTTGGCGGCGCATCTGGCACGCACAGCCTCAGTCTCTCCGGGCAATTCCGTGAATGTTCCGGTAGACTGGTCAGAGGCGATCTTACGGGCCATCGCCTCGGGTTCATCAGAAGTTTCAATCCTATAGGTTACTCTGATGGTTGATCGAGTTGCATCTGATGTATTCATTTTATCCCCCGTTGTGGCTTAAACATCCTGAGCGTGAAATTCACCACAACCACGACCCAGAAATGGACAGAATAATTTTTAGAATTGATAGCCACTAGTGTCAGTAACGCAGCTTAAATTCGATGTACAGACCTCGACAATAAGCTGCGAATCGAGCCCCGATGGAAGGCTATCAAGGAAGAAATGGTATTCCAGACCATCTCGCCTATGGCATCAGGAGACCTAACAAGGCCGATCAGGCAACAGAAGAAGGACTAAGCCGAGATTGATTACCGGCAACAACTGCGGCCCAAAGGCGTTCCGGATGTCTTCGAGCAGCGGCACCCGACGTGAAATTTACCGCTCTGGATCAGGTAATCCGCTTGACGCTGGCTAATATTTCCTCCGGTTCAAATATCCGTTTCCAGTCTTCCTTCATCAGAGCGGGAACGCCAAATTCAATCGCTTTGTTGCAGGCGTCTGAGAATACGCCATCAATTTCTTCGAAGATTACTGCGCCGAGAATATTCATATGGCCAAGAAGAAAATCGCGGGCACATTCCTTTGAAACACCACGTTTGACCACCTCGTCCATGGCCTCACTCATGACGGTGAGCAGCGATGCACATACGGTTTCGGAGAGTCCCGGTTCTAGATAGGCCAACTGCTCAACGCTGCAGCGGTGAGTGCGACTGACAGGCGCATAAATAACACGGGAGATCTCGTCGCCTAATGCATAGTGCTCTTCAGGCCCCTGGACCAGTGCATTTACCACGCCCTGCTCAGCCGCAATACCGCCGAAGTAATCTTTTCGACCCGCCTCGGTCGTTTCATTGTTGAAGATCGGGGGGTGGCAAGGGTGAGAGATGAAATAGGTTATGTCGTCACGTTCAGGCAGATGGCCTGCATAAGGCGCGGCCGCATCGAGGATCACGACCATTGTACCCGAATCCAGCTTGGGCACGAGGTTTTCGGTCACCTTGCCGATAACGGTATCGGGTACGGCAAGGATCACCACATCGGCGCCGTCGATTGCTGTATCCGGCTCCACAGGATCTACACCGATTTCAGTTTTCAATCTGTCCTTGCCTATGTCCGAGACTTCAACATGGCGTACTTCAAAGTCGGACCTCACCAGATTCATTCCAAGACGGATGCCCATTTTTCCGCCAGCTCCAAACAATGCAATTGCTGTCATGAATATTCCTCCTTTTTTAAAAGTCTGTCACCATGAAAAATTAGCTTGCAAATCCTTAGTGATGATTATACTATTACTTGTATGATGACATAATCATCATATATCAACTCGGTGGCCGTGTCAATGGCAGAATGTAACTTTTTTACCGACAGAATAGTTAAATGATGGGAGTAGCCAATGTCCGCACAGTTGCAATTAGAGGAATCGACAACACCCTGGATCACATGGTTCGGAGATGACTTCACTGGTTCGGCTGCGGTGATGGAGGTACTGGCCTTTTCAGGTGTGCCAACCGTGTTGTTCACCGATATTCCATCCCAAGAATTGCTGGAACGCTTCAAGGGTAAACGTGCCATTGGCATTGCCTCGACGGCGCGTTCCAAGGACCCGGAATGGATGGCAGAGAATCTGCCCCGGTCGTTTGCCTGGTTGAACGATCTCCAATCGCCTATTCTACATTACAAAACGTGCTCGACTTTCGATTCCTCCCCTGAGACGGGCTCGATTGGTAAAGCAATCGAGGTTGGTCTGGCGATCCGCCCGACAGCGACCGTGCCGTTGATCACCGCAGCCCCGCAAATGCGGAGATACCAGGCCTTCGGGCATCTGTTCGCCGGGTCTTTCGACGGGGTCTTCCGGCTTGATCGGCACCCTGTAATGGCTCACCACCCGGTTACCCCGATGGACGAGTCAGATTTACTGCGCCATCTTGCCCACCAGACCGATCTTCCTTCTTCCCTTATCAATCTGGAGATGCTGTGGGGTAACCCGCAGCACGCTCTTCTTGCGATACTTAAGTCCGGTGCTCGAATTCTTTCAATAGACTCAATGGAACCAGTCTCCGAAGAGGCCGCCGGGCGTCTGCTTTGGGAAAACCGGGAAAATCTTGGTTTCGTGGTTGGAAGTCAGGGAGTCGAATACGCACTCGTGCGTCACTGGATCGCTACAGGGATGCTGGAACCTGTTCCACCTGCGCCTTCAGCCGGCAAAGTCGACCAAATCGTTGCAGTTTCAGGATCGGTTTCACCTACCACGGCAAAGCAACTTGAACATGCCGAAAAGAATGGATTTGAACTTTTACCATTCCCTGCAACATGCGTATGCGGAACTGACGGAGATCTAGAAGCTGAAATCAATCGGCAGATCTCTGAAGGCATAACTGCGGCAGAACGGGGCGCAAGTCCACTCATTTACTCGGCCAAAGGACCGGACGATCCGGATGTCGAAATCTTTCGCAATGCTCTTTCCACCAGTGGACTCGATCCTAGAGAGGCTAATGCGCGCGTTGGCAATGCCCTCGGCCGGATCCTCGACCGGATTCTGCTGAAGACCGGCATTCGCCGTGCAGTGATCTCGGGTGGGGACACCTCGGGGTACGGTATGCAGCAGCTGAACCTGCAGGCGCTGATTGCGAGAGCACCCACCATTCCGGGTGCCCCAATCTGTAAAGCACATGGGGATTCACCGCATGATGGCCTGGAAATTGCGCTGAAAGGTGGCCAGATGGGCTCCAAGGACTTCTTTAGCTGGGTTCGTGACGGCGCTGCACAATAGGAGGACATGACGATGACAGCTTTTCCCCAACCACAGATATGGGTAGGCACCAGTTGGAAGATGAACAAGACTCTGATCGAGGCCGAAAGCTTTGCCCGCGATCTTTCCACGACTGACGAGACGGACGATCCGCGGATCCAGCGTTTCGTAATCCCACCATTCACTTCAGTTCGTCAGGTCAAACGAATCCTCAACGAAACTTCGGTAAAGGTCGGGGCGCAGAACATGCACTGGGAAGATGCTGGGGCCTGGACCGGGGAGGTATCGCCCGTCATGCTGACCGATTGCAACCTCGATATAGTCGAGCTCGGGCACTCAGAACGGCGCACACATTTCGGCGAGACCGACAAAACCGTGGGACTGAAGACGGAGGCCGCAGTGCGGCATGGACTTATACCGCTTATCTGCATTGGGGAAACCCTCGCAGAGCGGGAGGCCGGGCGAGCACGCGAGACTCTGGAAAGTCAAGTGCGAGGTGCTTTCGGCAAACTAGACGAGGCGCAAATGTCGGCACCTATCCTGCTTGCTTACGAACCTGTCTGGGCCATCGGCGACGGAGGGATTCCAGCTGCTTCGGATTACGCAGACGCACGGCAAGCCGAGATCATCGCCGTTGCCGAGGATATGCTCGGACGCCGCATACCCTGCCTTTACGGCGGTTCGGTGAATCCGGGTAATTGCCAAGATCTCATCCAATGCCCCCATATCGACGGGCTTTTTATCGGTCGCTCCGCCTGGAATGTCCAAGGCTATCTCGACATTCTCGGTAAATGCGCAACCATAATCTGAACCATAATCAAGGAGACATATCGTGAAAATTGCGATTGCCGGCGACAGCGCCGGCGAGGGCCTCGCAAAGGTTCTTGCCGACCACTTGTCAAACAAGTTCGAGGTAGATGAAATTTCACGCACCGGGGAAGGACCAGACCAATTTTACGCCAACCTTGCCGACCGGGTTGCTTCTGCTGTAATTGCAGGGGAGTACGACCGGGCAATCCTAATCTGCGGCACTGGCATCGGCGTTTGCATGTCGGCTAACAAGGTGCCGGGCATCCGTGCCGCCCAATGTCACGACACCTATTCCGCCGAACGCGCCGCATTGTCGAACAATGCGCATATTATTACTCTGGGCGCACGGGTGATCGGTCCGGAACTGGCCAAGAACATTGCCGAGACATTTCTCGCCAACACCCTTGATTTCGATTTGTATGGCTCTTCCGCTGGGAATGTGAAAGCCGTCAACGAGGTGGACGCGAAATATAGCAAGGAGTGATCGGGGGTTCTGCTGCCTAGCCGTCTCTGATGATTGCGCTCAAGCTTGCGGAATAGTGCATCTAACTAGATTAACAACTGCGGAGAATACCATGACAATACTCGAACAGTTAAAGCAAATGAGCGTTCTGGTTGCCGATACCGGTGACATTGAAGCGATTAAAAAATATCAACCGCAGGATGCGACCACCAATCCAAGCTTGCTGCTAAAGGCGGCAGACATTCCGGAATATGCACCTTACCTTGAACAGGCCAAAGCCTGGGCGGCACACCAAAACATTGGTGCAGCGCAACAACTGGATTGTGCGGTTGATAAACTAGCGCTTGATATTGGTGCCGAAATTTTGAAGACCATTCCGGGCCGAATCTCAACTGAAATCGACGCCACATTTTCGTTTGACACGGAAGCGACCATTGAACGGGCAAAAATTATAATTGATTTATACGAGCAAGCCGGGGTTGACAAACAACGTGTTTTAATCAAAATCGCCTCAACCTGGGAGGGTATACAAGCAGCTGAGTTTCTGGAAAAGCAAGGTATTAACTGTAATTTGACATTATTATTCGGTTATCATCAGGCGGTGGCCTGCGCCGATGCCGGGGTTACTTTGATTTCTCCATTCGTCGGGCGTGTCCTTGATTGGTATAAAAAAGCCACGGGGCAGGATTATGCGCCGGCGGAAGAGCCCGGCGTGGTATCAGTAAAACAGATCTACAATTATTATAAATATCATGGTTACAAAACCATTGTTATGGGCGCCAGCTTCAGAAACATCGGCGAGATCATAGAACTGGCCGGTTGTGATAATCTGACCATCTCCCCGCAGTTATTAGAAGAGCTTGACAATAAAAGCGGTGAACTAAGTCGCAAACTTGACCCGAACAACATTGAGGTAGTGGATAGACAGCCATTCGATGAGAACGCGTTCCGCTGGGCGCATAACGAAGACGCCATGGCAACGGAAAAACTTGCTGAAGGTATCCGTAATTTCGCCAAAGACTTAAACACATTAAAAAAGCGTCTAAAGTCTTAAAGGCTATTGCATTATTCCCAAAGCACGATTGTAAGTACTATCCGAGCGTTTACGCTTAAGTTGTAAATTCCAGATACCGCTGTCGCTGGGGGAAAGTGGGTGGCTCGACCCTTGCCATGAATTAAAATCGCCCATGACATAAACCTGGCGGGCGTTGGGTGCCCAGACGGCAAAATGTACCCCTTTGCTGCCCTCGATCTCAATTATCTGCGCCCCCATTTTCTGGTAGGTGCGTTCGTGGCTTCCTTCTCCCATCAAGTAGTGATCGAAGTCACTGATGATAGTTATATTGTCCATTCCACCTCGATTTTTTTATCTTGGAACTGATGCTCAGACCGACCTTCATCGGCAAAAAGCTCATCCGTTAGGCTGCTGACCGAGAGGCAACATGTACTGCACTATTTCTCCTCTCTGGTAAGCCTCGAGCAGCGCACTCAATTCGTCAATGCGGTACTGGACGTCCCGGCCCAGATCGGTTTCCCGTATACGAATCCTGCGCTGACTGCTCTCCAGGGTTTCCGTCGTACAGTCGATATCGTAGATGGGTCTGTCGTCGCCTTTTGCCTGGCCGCCCTGCTGGTAGGTGGCGAGCAGCAACCCCCAGGAATTGTAGATAAGCGTATAGCCGGCGATCCCCGTCTTCCTCTGGTAAGCCCTGGAAAAACCGCCGTCGATAACGATAAGTTTCCCTCCGGCTTTAATCGGCTGCTCCTTTTTCTTGACGATCACCGGCACATGGCCGTTTACCACGTGCCCCTTGTCTGCATCCAGATCGAATGACTCCAGAATGTGCCTGACTGTCGCTTCGTCGTTGCGCAAAGTGTAGTAGATGTTGCGCTTCTCTTTGTGGGTCGATTTTTCCTCGACAAAGTATTGTTCAAAGGTGGTCATCTTTTCTTTGCCGAACAGAGGGGAACAGGGACCGCACCACAAGTACCACATGGCATCGAGCCCAATCTGCTGTTCAGCGGAGCCGGTGGGGGCAAAATATCCAAGGCGGGCGAGCTGGTGGAACCGCTGCATCAGATCTCTGCCGTTGAATTCAACATTATCAAGACGCAGCGATTTATACGAGCCATCCTCATTCATCGGAATACAGCCATGGTAGAGCAGATTGCCATTGTGGGCCTTGTAGACGCTGCCTTTGGCAAACAGAAAGCGGGTATGGCGCTGCAGTTTTTCGCTGTTCAAAAAACCGACCTTTAAACGCTCGATAACATGCTGTTCGGCAGCCGTCAGACTATAGGGGTCCTCGGTCGAGACGGTTCGCAGCTTGGTGTCCCGCAGAGGATATGCAGTGTCGCCAATGGTGACTGTCCCCCGGGTAAAATCGATCTTATCGAGAAGCAGACGATCATCAAGTTGGTATTCAGGTCTTCGCCTTATCAGCTGAGCCTCCAGCTTGAACTGGATCAGGGTGATGGCTTTGTGCATACGGGCCATTAATATTCGTTCACTTGCGGAATCATCTGAGTCGATGAACTCCTGGGGCATGAACAGCTCGAACTGATCATCTCCGTACTCCTCGATTGCAAATGAGGCAAGAGGCATGAGGCTGACTGCATAACCGGTTTCCAGGGTTGCCATGTTTCCGTGACGCAGAGAAATACGGATAACATTGGCGATACACGCCTTGCTGCCAGCTGCCGCCCCCATCCAGAGGATATCATGGTTGCCCCATTGAATATCGACGCTGTGATATTCCATCAGCCGGTCAACGATGAGATGTGCCCCCGCTCCCCGGTCGTAAATGTCGCCCACCACATGCAGATGATCAATTGCCAAGCACTGGATTGCCCTGGAAATAACGGTGATAAGCGACTTGCCATGACCCGTGGCGACGATACTCTCGATCAGTCCCTGGTAATATTCACCTTTATCGGCCAGTTTCTCGTTTTCGTAAAGCAGCTCTTCAACCAGCCCCTGGAAACGGCCGGTGATCAACTGCTGAACCTTGTGACGGGGATACTTCGATGAGACTGAGCGCAACACCTGTATCAACCGCAGAAGTGTTTGTTGAAACCACTGTTCCTGGTTTTCAGGACCCGGCATCAGAACTCCAGCCATGGTCTCAGGCTGGTAGATAAGGGCACCAAGATTTAGCTGGTCCTGTTCTGCGAGATCGTCTCTGAAAAGTTCGGCAATCTTGCGCTTAATCGAGCCCGAGGCATGGCTGACCACTCTACTGAAGGCTTCATACTCACCGTGAATATCTGAGATAAAATGCTCGGTTCCTTTAGGCAGGTTAAGCTGTGCCTCCAGGTTTATGATGGCTTCCGCGGCGGCTTCCGGAGATGGGTATTCCCTGGCTAAATGTTTCAGGGAGCGCAAATGATCAGGGAACAGTTCCATAATTCTGTGCCTTTGATTCTAGAAAAATCGTTTGATTCTCTCCGCAGCCGATTTCTTTTCTATGTATCAAATAACCGTGTTGTCGAGGATAACACCACTTTTGGGAATCACCACCAGACCATCCCGCACCACCCAGTTGTCGCTCTCTGAATCGGGCCGGTCCGGACGACTGCGGATATGAACATCGCGGCCGATACGGGCCTTCTTGTCGATAATCGCGCTTTCGATAATCGATCCGTCGCCAATTCCTATATCGGGTCTGCTCAGCGGCCCAGATCTGTACCCAGCCGCCGGTAAACATATCTCTACGATAGGTCTGGAATATTTGTCGATGGAGCGACACAGAGTTGAACTGTGTGAGAATGGCGATCTTGTCGATGTCAGAATGCAGACAATTGCTAACCGGAACATCGATCAGCCGATATTTGCCCACCAAGGGAACCGCCGGCTTGGACCTTTTTTTTGTCAGGGGATAGAGGCGGGTTCCCCTCCCTCCTCCCATGATTAACCCCAATACATCTTTCATTCTCATGATTCATCTCCTTGCCGCCTCCGATAACCGCATGCTCCTTACCGAGCCGAAATTTAATAAGGGGTAAGGGCGGTGGGCGTCTGCCATTGGATCAATGGTGGAAGTGCTGCTCTTGCACACTATGGCTGTCAAGACCTATAGCCTTTCAAACAAATGCGCATCCATCTACAGGCGCATCCCGGTACTCATGAATTACTATCCCGGCTCCAGGTCTAGAGCAGTTCGGCCACTTTTGCTTTTATTGCTGCGGGGTCGCATCCCTGATGCATTATTTGTTCGCCAAGACCGCCACATCCTTCCCTATACGTACCAAGGTGAGCGTATCGGGGGGCAAAACCATTCTCCAGCAACCAGGTACCGTATCTGCTCCCCAACCCGCTTTTGGTGGACTGGCTCTCAACCACCAGAACAAATGGACTGTTACCCGCCAGGGCAAGCAGATCTGCATCTATAACGTTGAGGGTTGGCTTATTGATTAAACCAACAGAGATTCCCTCTTGTTTCAGCTGTTCAACCACATCGAGGCAGCGATACAGCATTTCTCCGTAGGAAACAATGTAGCCATCACTCCCCTGACGGATAACTTCATCCTTACCGGGTTCAAAACTGTAGCCTTCTCCGTAGACTCGTTCCCCGGTTTCGTTTTCAATGAATGGGGTGGCGGAGCGGGTTGAAAAAATGAACCGCAGGCCGCTGTCATTAAAAATACGGCCAATCATGGCTCGCAGCTGCAGAGTGTCTGCCGGGAAGTACAGCCTGGTGGTATCGCCATCCGCCAGACCGTTGTCGGCAAAGAAATTGTTGATCCCAAAGTGGCAGGTGTTATCAGCCATATCGTCGACACCGGCATGGCTGAAATGGGCCAGCACGTTGGCTTGGTTCAGGCGGGCCATGGTGATTTCTGAAATCAGCATTTCCAAAAAGGCCGAAAATGTCCCCATAATCCCCTGCCTATTGGGCTCCGATCCGAATCCGGCGGCAACCGAAAAATTGTTGCGTTCCATGATGCCCCCCGATACATAAACCGAGGGATGGTTCTTGCGGATGTGATGCAGGCCGCAGGATCCTTCGAGATCAGAATCAACCACAAGGACTCTTTCAGTTGGGTTCTCCATGGTATCGAGGATTTCACAGATCACCTTGCCGAAATCATCACGGCATTTACCCTTCTCTTCGCTGCTGCCGAGATAGTTTGAAGTCTGCTTGATGTCCGTATTGTTCTGTAGGATATGTACCGCTTCCTGCCGACCTTTGGCGGATAAATAGTCGATGGCGAATTCGACCGGAATTACATCATGCCCTTTAGGCAGCCCCTCAATTCCCGGCACTGACGGTGCCATCTTGCGTTTGTTAACCAGCGCCACCGGCCCCTCGCTGGAGAGCGCCCAAGCGATTCGCCTAAACAGGGTCTCGATATCCTCTCCGTCGCCTTCGTCCACCTTCAGACCATGACCGGCCAGGGTGTTGGCAACATCGAATCCCTTCATGTAGTGACTTGGGTGTCCGGCAATGGTCACATCATTGTCATCGATCAATAACTTGACGTTGAGTTCCCGAGCCACCGCATAGCGGGCTGCCTCGGCGTCGTCACCCTCTTGCTGAGAACCATCGCTGCCGAACATGACCACTGTTTTGGTACGGTCCGCCTCGGCCACCCCGTTCACATAGCTCCACATATGGCCAAGCCGGCCTGAGCTGAAAAATACCCCTGCTTCCTCGTTTCGTTCCGGGTGACCGTAGAGTCCTTTGCCAAACTCCCGGTAATGGAGTAAATCCTCCAGGCTCTTGTGGCCGTTGAGCGCGGCCATCATGTATTGAATCGCCACCCGGTGGCCGGCCTCATCAAAGTAGACGGGCACCAGCCTGTCATCACCTTTCATAAAACCGTCAATAATCAGTAGTTCCGGGACAATATCGTAGGCGCCGCCGGTATGGCCACCGAGCCCTTTGACATTGGCTAGGGCGGTAAAAAAGACCAGACTTTCTCTGACCAGTGCGATGTTGGTTCCAATCTGCTGTTTTTGCTCTGCACTCAGCGTTTTTTGACCAACATCGAAACGAAGGGGTTGATAGCTACTCAAATCAATAGGAAAAGACATGCTTATCTCCTGCATCCTTTTATTGCTCTAGGGGAAAGTAAGACAAGACTGCACCACTCGGTGTGTCCTGCCTATCCATCGCAGTCCTAAGCATTTCAACTATGGACATAATTGACACATCGAACATCTCGAATACAGTCGGCTAAAGAAATGTCACCTGCGCCGAAGAAACTATAAAACCACAGGTTTCCCGTGAGAACATTCTTTGGTCATCTGGCGGGCAACCGGGACGTATCACGGTCGCCCTGCCAATGGCCGGCAGCAGTATCCCGCCGAGCAATTAATTTGGTGGTGACAATTTCAGGATTTGTCTCCTGGTACTCCCAGGTGCGGTGATGTTATATCCGTACTTAGAATATTTAGAAATTTCTCTTCTTCTCCTTCGACCATATGATAGCAATAGCGATCTTCATCGGGAAAGACGCCCGCTTTCACCTCGGCGACGTACTCTTTCATCGCATTCGTAATTACTTCTGCAACATTGCAGTATTTTTTTACAAATTTGGGAGTGAAAGCCTGAAACTGGCCAATCAAATCGCTCACTATCAACAACTGACCATCGCAGTGCGGGCCGGCTCCGATTGAGAGAACAGGAATTTCCAAGGTCTGCCAAATGTATTTCATCACCTCTGGCGGGACTCCTTCAACAAGTAGCATTTTAGCACCGGCTGCTTCTACGGCAAGCGCATCTTCAACCACGAGTTTTGCTGTCTCAGCGGTACGTCCCTGGGCCTTGTGTCCACCGAGTTGACCTGAGCTTTGAGGGGTCAATCCGATGTGGCCTATGACATTGATGCCCGCATCGGTAATGGCCTGAATTCGACTCGAGACTCGCACTCCACCCTCTAATTTAATGGCATCGACGTCTGCTTCTTTCAAAAAGCGCACAGCATTGTTGACGGCCTGCTCGTCAGAAGCCTGGTAGGAACCAAGCGGCATGTCGCCGACCACAAAGCACTTCGGGGCTCCACGCCGAACGGCTTCGCTGTGAACTATGCACTGGTCCATTGTTACAGGAACGGTACCGTTGTAACCGTATACGCACATGCCCAAACTATCACCGACTAAAATCATTTCCATGCCTGCATCTTGAGCGAACTGTGCAGTGGGAAAATCGTAAGATGTAATCCAGGCGATTTTTTCTCCTGCTGCTTTCATCTGATAAAGATCGAATATGGATGGTTTCTTGGCCATGGTTATCTCCTTAGCTTGTGTTTATTAGCTTTTGTTGAACACAATTAATTTTTTAAAATTGGAAAAGTATTTGCGCCCTGGGACATTATGGTGATGCTAGGCTTCTGCTTTCCACATCTCTGCAGGGCAATGCGTAATGCTTCTTCCATGCTTGTGACCGGTTCCACATGCGCCTTGCTGGCTAACTCCACATTTTTTTCCTCGGTTAGTAACAAAATGGTACCCAACTGCTCATACTCCAGTTGCTTGATAGCCAGCCATCCTGATATGAGAAAATTTTGCCGGGCGGCCTTCTCCAACGACACGATATCTTTATGTTTGAACCAATCGAAGAACTCTGGTGGGTCCTCGATGAGCGGACATTCGGCAACAATGATTGACACCCCTCCGGGTTTCATCGCGTAGGAAGCGTTGTCTATGGTTTTCTGCGACTGGTAAAGATTGATGTCTTTGGGATACCCTCCGGCACTGGCAATCACGATGTCGGCCTGATGTTCAATTTCCACCCCGAAAATGTTTACGACCAGTTGGCAAGCCTTATGCCATGCAGTAATCCAGTTCCCGGTAAAGATACCGGCAATTTCTCCGTCCAAATTTGGTACTACATTGACAAGAAAGTCTGGATCTACCAAGGCGGCAATTTCCATCATATCTTCGTGCAGCGGGTTACCCTCGGTTATCGCACTGGCAGAAAGCGGACTGGAACCGCCGCCGATTTTCTCTTTGAGGCCCAGTAAATGGTTCTGCTGAATGGTTTCAATTGATGCAACTCCTGGTAAAATACTTTTCCTGCCTCCTCCAAAACCAGCCATGTAGTGGTAGATTACGCCGCCTGTGAGAATTACTTTATCGGCCTCGGTAACTATTCGATTAACTCGAACTTCTGTGCCACGGCTGGTCTTGCCGACATGGACCATATTCTCTGAATCCCAGGCATCATGATTGACTACCCGAACCCGATGACAGACGTCTGCAGAACAAAGTTCGATAAACTCTTCTTCCGTATTTTTCCGATGTCCGCCAACCCCTATGATTATCGTCACCTGTTCGTCTGCCACTCCCCCTCGATTCAAGTAATCAAGGAGAACAGGCAGGGTCTCTGCATTTCGTTGCCAGGACCTGGTTATATCACTTACGATAATAGCGATACGGTCAGTACGTTTTAGTAGGTTTTTTAACGGAGGTGAATCGATCGGCTGATCCAAAGCGGACAAATACGCCTCCGCCAAATCCTCATATGGGGGATGGTTACGTCCTTTGATATCATAAAGAAGCAACTCTTCCGGGATCTCAAAGGAAATTGTTTTTTTTCCGTATTTAAGAAAAAATTCTTTATTATTCATAGCTTACTTCCAATTTCCTTTAAAACATGGGTTTGTAGCCAAAAGCGACCGGGACCGCCAAAATAAGCCATTCCCAGTACGTCGCGAGCAATAACACCGCAATGGATGATAACAGGAAGGGTATGATTGCCCTGGAAACTCTTTCAAGTCTCGTGTTGGCAATTGAACAGGCGATAAACAGGCACACCCCTACCGGGGGAGTGGTTAAGCCGATCACCAGATTTAAAACGAGGATAACCCCAAAATGCAGCGGATCTACACCGATACTAATCATCAATGGGAGAAGTACTGGCGTCAAAATGATCAATGATGCAGCCGTCTCCATAAACGTCCCGATGATAAGAAGGGCGATATTCATTAACAGCAATATGAGAATCTTGTTTTGGGTTATACTCAGCATTGCCTCTGTTACCATCTGAGGCACTTGTTCGCTCGCCAGGACCCATGCGAAGATACTCGCCATACCGATTACAAGCATCACCAGCGAGCTGGTAACCCCGGTTTCAATCAGTATTTTGGGCAGATCCTTGAGCTTGATGTCCCGGTGCACGACGAGACCGATAAAAAGTGCGTAGAACACTGCGATACAGGCACTTTCAGTTGGTGTGAAGATTCCTGTCAATATGCCGCCCAAAATGATGAGAGGCATAATGAGTACAAGCGCTGCCTCATAAAATGAATTTAAAGCCGCTTTCAGGGTAGGCAGTTTCTCTTTGGGATATTTTCTCTTATGGGCATAGATAGCAACAACGGCCATCATGAAGAGCCCCAACAGTATTCCTGGCACTAACCCGGCAAGGAATAGCGAGGCAATTGAAACCTCACCCAGCACACCATATATGATAAAGGGAATTGATGGCGGGATAACA
The DNA here is from genome assembly GCA_963759125.1 of uncultured delta proteobacterium. Taxonomy (GTDB): domain Bacteria; phylum Desulfobacterota; class Desulfobulbia; order Desulfobulbales; family Desulfocapsaceae; genus JABDQA01. Next base: position 291,415 of record CAVWXN010000004.1, on the reverse strand, counting down.
GGGCCTATCGTAGAAGAGGTCGCGGTTACTGCGGCAGAAAAATCGGTATCATAGCCTTCCCGTTGCATGGCCGGAATGAGAATCGACCCTATTGCGCTTGTATCTGCAACTGCTGCCCCGGTTATGCCCGCAAATATCATGCTGATAACGACATTGATGTAGGCGAGCCCGCCACGCAACCAGCCGACCAAAACCTTGCAGAAAGTCACTAGCTGGTGAGTCATTCCTCCATGACTCATGATATTGCCAGCGAGAATGAAAAAAGGAATGGCCATCAGTACCGTATTGTCCATACCGGTAAAGATCCTTTGAGCCACAAGTATAAGAGGCGTTCCACCCTGAACAATCATGGTTACGAGCGGAGTAAGTCCAAGCACAAAGGCAATTGGCACACCTATAGCGAGAAAGAAAACAAACGAAATTACAAGAATCATGGTTGTCATGTTACTGTCCTCTCAGTCTTTCAGGTGGCACTTATCTTATTTGCTGTTTCTTCCCAAGCTGGATATTTGCTGAGATAAAATGATTTTGCAGACTCCATGGCTTGAGTGAAGGCATCCAGATCAACAGTACAAATTTCCATCCCTTCTGCTTTTAAGGCTTCGATTTGATTTTGCTCTGCTTCTCTTGCCAGCTTTCTTTCAAAAACTGCAGCCTCACCAGCACACTCAAGGAAGACCTCCTGCCAGGCAGGTTTAAGCGTGTCAAATTTCTTTTTATTCATGCACAGCGGAGCTGATGAATAGAAATGCCCGGTAAGACTCAGATATTTTTGAAATTCATTAAGTTTGTTTGCACTGATGATCGAAACAGGGTTTTCCTGGCCATCAATAGCTCCTGTTTTAAGAGCATCAAGAACCTTCCCCCCCCACTTCATTGGAACGGGATCTGCGCCAAGGGTACGGATGGATGCCATATGTACGAGGTTATCCATGGTACGGATTTTCAGGCCAACACAGTCCTTTGGCTCCAGCAAAGGACGCGATGAACTGGTGAGGTGACGAAACCCATTTTCCATAAAGGAAAGTCCTTTAACCATGTCAAGACTGTCCAGCAACTGCTGTCCGATTTTCCCTTCAAACACCTTGTCTACATGCTCATGATCACGAAATAAATATGGTAAATCAATGATCCCGATATCGGGACTGAAAGTACCCAGTGGGCCGGTGGATATAATAGCCAGATCGATGGTACCCATCTGAAGCCCTTTGACAATTGCCTCTTCTCCGCCATCCGAGATCCCACCCGGAATGACGACAAGCTCGATAACCCCTCCGGTTCGTTCGTTAATCAGTCTGGCAAATTCAGCTGCGCCAGCATTGTAGGGGTGTCCTTCTGGCGTTATCGTGGCTACCTTTAATTTGAGCTTCGCCTTTACAATCCCTGCTAGACGAAGCTTCTGATAAGAGGAAGCAATTTGATGAACCATCATGATCGCTGAACCGATCGGGATGGCAAGGTAGGGAATTGCCATCGAAATACGAAGTGCTGGACTGATTTGACTGCGGGTCATAAGAACAAGTGATATTCCACCCCAGAATATTACCACTAAGATGATAGCCACGAAGATATCGACCATGAAGTCGGTTACGACCGATTTCCGTCCTGGTAAAAACCGATCCGTAAAAAGAGTGACAGCAATGTGTTCACCTCGTTTAAACGCAACCCCAGCCCCGAGCAAAGACGCCCAGACCAAGCAGTAACGTGCAAATTCCTCGGTCCAGAATAAAGGCAGATTGATCGCATAACGGAAAATGACTTGGGTAAAGACGACAACTGCCATCACAACAAGAACAGCGATAAGGAGTATTTTGGTTATGCTGTCAACGCTATCGCTCACTCTGTCCATAACACGCTCCTTTTTATGTTATTTTGCAAACAGCGCAAGGAGCATTGCGTGGCCTCCCTGCGCTGTTCTGGCCAGATATTACTTCGTAGCCCGGATCTCTGTTACGATTGGCTCCCAGGAAGGATTCTGCTTATAAAAATTGTCATAAGCAGGTTGCATGGCCTCGACAAACAACTGCTTGTCAACATTCCTGACGTCCATTCCCCATGAGATTAAATCTTCAACCTGTTTCTTTTCAGCATCACGAATGACTTTTCGTTCAAACGCCGCTGCTTTGAGCGCAGAATCAAGAAATAACTGTTGTTGTTCAGGCTTGAGTTTATCGAACTTTTTCTTGCTCATGCTCAGAGGCGCAGGCGAATAGAAATGTCCCGTCAGGCTCAGATACTTCTGCACTTCGTTCATTTTGTTAACCCAGATAATTGCCACTGGGTTTTCCTGACCGTCAATCACTCCTGTTTGCAGTGAGGTATAAACTTCACCCCAACTCATCGGCACTGCCTGAGCGCCGATAGAACGGACGGAAGCGAGATGAACTGGATTTTCCATCGTGCGGAATTTCAGCCCTTTTAAATCTTCAGGTTTCTCCAGAGCTCGTGCCGAATTGGTGAAGTTTCTAAAACCATTTTCCATGAATGCGAGACCCTTGAGATTTGCTGACTCCAAGTCATCTAGCAATTTACGGCCGACTGGACCGTCAAGGACAGCATCCACGTGTTCATTACTGAGAAACAGAAAGGGCAGATCAACCACGCCCATGTCAGGACTAAAGTTGGACAGTGGTCCGGTCGATGTAACGGCAATATCAATGATTCCAGCCTGCATGCCTTCTACCAGCTCACGCTCACCCTTACCAAGTTGTCCCCCGGGATATACGGTGATTTCAATCTCACCGTTCGAGCCTTCATTGACCAGTCGTGCAAATTCCCGCGCACCTTCATTGTAAGCGTGATTTGTCGGTGTAACGGTTGCCAGTTTGAACTTCGTTTTGGCTGCTGCGGGACCTGTGATTAGCAGCACCAAACCTATTGCCATGATTAAATTTAAAGTCAGACTTCGCTTCATACCAATACCTCCTTTTACTTTAGTGTAGTCGGGTGAGTTAATCTCACCATTGCTAAATGTTACCCTCTCTTCCAATGAGCCTACTTCTTGGCTCAACCTGCTACTCAACTGAGCTCAGCAATTTCTCCTACCCAGCCATTTTTAGATTTCCTGAATCTCTTTCATTTTTCGGAAGCCAAAACGGCTGAGTTTTTTCACCTTTCCTTTTCCTGTTCGAGGAATTATGTGAGTTCTTATCCTAGAACAGATCCATTAACCGCCGGTCCGACCAGGCGACGATATCTCTCCAGCAGCGACCCTTTTTCCAGCTCAAGACCGAGCGGTCTTTCCCAGCTTTCTTCACGTCGCTTGTATTCTGCATCAGTAATATCCAGGTTCAAACTATTACCAGGTATATCAATATGTATGGTGTCCCCCTCTTTAATCAGAGCAATTGGCCCACCCAAATATGCCTCAGGGGTAATGTGGCCGACACATGCCCCCTGCGTTGCCCCCGAGAACCGGCCATCCGTGATAAGGGCAACACTTTTGCCAAGTCCCATACCGATTATTGCAGAGGTTGGAAGTAATTGTTCACGCATGCCAGGTCCACCTTTCGGTCCTTCATACCTTATTACGACAACATCACCTGGTTCGATTTTACCCCCGAAAATTGCAGCTAGAGCCGTTTCCTCCTGATCGAACACCCGAGCCGGTCCAGTGTGAACCATCATTTCCGGTGCCACTGCGGCAGATTTAATCACCGCCCCTTCCGGGGCAAGATTCCCAAACAGGACTGAGATTCCACCACGTTTGCTTATAGGTTTTTCAACTTTGTGAATAACCTGAGTGTTTGTTATTTCCCGGTTTCTGATATTTTCAGCCATAGCGCACGTCGACACAGTCATGCATTCAGAGTGGATAAGCCCGTGTCTATTCAACTCTTCCATCAAGGCGGCGAGTCCTCCGGCTTCATACATATCTCTTGCGAAAAAACGGCCAGCTGGTTTTAGAAGGACAAGATTGGGGACACGTTCAGCCATTGTCTCGAATGCTGCCAATGGCAGGTCTATGCCTACTTCCTTTGCAATTGCCGGTAAGTGGATGGTTGTATTTGTTGATCCGCCTATGGCCATGTCAACTGCAATGGCGTTATCGAACGCTTCTTTGGTCATTATGTCCCTGGGACATATGTTTCGTTCTAGAAGCTCTATGATCTTTTTCCCGGATTGGCGCGCCAGCGCAACACGCTCACCCCAAGTCGCGGGTATAAGAGCGCCGTCGGTCAACATCATTCCCAACGCTTCGGTGAGCATGTTCATGCAATTGGCCGTCCCCATCATTGAACAGGAACCTGGGCCAACATTTGCCGTCTGCTCAAACTCAGCCAGGTCACCCTCACTCATTTTTCCTCTTTCTACCCGGCCTTCTGCTTCGATCAAGTCCGTATAGCAGGCCGCAGACCCTCTGTAGTAACCGGTATCCATCGGCCCGCCTGTAACAATTATGGCAGGTATATTCAGCCTTCCAGCAGCCATCAGCATGGCCGGAGTAACCTTGTCACAGTTTGAAACCATAACGATCGCATCAAACGCATGGGCGGTTGCCACTAGATAGGTCGAGTCGGCAATCAGCTCCCGGCTGATCATCGGCATCCTCATACCTTCGTGGCCGGTCGCTATACCGTCGCAGACAGCAATGGCAGGAAATTCGAGGGGGGTGCCGCCTGCTTCTGCAACACCCAGTTTAATGGCCTGCACTAAACTGTTTAAATGCACGTGACCAGGCATCAACTCATTGAAGGAATTAACAATCCCCACCAAGGGCTTTTCCAGGTGTCTTGGCAGCCAACCCATTGAATAGAAAAGTGATCTATGAGTTGCCCTGTCTACACCTTTGGTGATTTGTGAGCTTCTCAACTGTCCCCGGTCACTTTTTGCGCCTTTACTCATTATTTATCCTCGTTTTAATGTGGATACAGGCTGGCGATTTCGTCCCCGCCTGTAAAGCAGTGCCGCTGCTCCGGATAGCTGCCATCTCTTACGGCATGAGTAAATGAGGTAAATCCATCAATAATCTCTGGTGCGAGTTGTTTGTATTGTTCTACGAACTTGGGAACAAATTTCTCGAAAAGACCAAGAATGTCATATCCATTCAGGTTATGACCGTTTACGTGAGGCCCGGCTCCAACCCCAATCGTTACTGCATCTACCGACTCGGTAATGACCTTGGCTACCCCTGGCGGAATGCACTCCAATACCATTGCAAAGACACCGGCATCATCCAAGGCTTTGGCGTCCACGACAAGCTGTTCAGCCTCCTTTGGAGTCTTACCCTGCACTTTGAAACCACCAAGTGCTGATGCACTTTGCGGAGTGAGTCCGATGTGCCCAACCACCGGAATGCCAGCTGAAACTATTTTATCGACATACGGAGCAAAAAATTCTCCCCCCTCCATCTTTACGCAATCAGCGGCGGACTCTTTTATAATCGTGCCCGCCGTAGTCAGTGCTTGCTCGGCACTTACCTGATAGCTCATAAACGGCATGTCACCCACGACGAGTGTATTGGGGGCTCCGCGACGAACTGCTTTGGCATGATAGATAATTTCATCCAGAGTTACGGGGTTAGTATGGTCCTGTCCCTGGATCACCATCCCCATAGAATCACCAACTAAAATCATTTCAGCCGGTGATCGATCAACCAGTCGAGCGAAAGGAAAGTCATATACCGTGATCATAGTGACAAGTTCACCGGCTTTCTTTTTGTCGCTGAATGAAGGAATCGTAATTTTTTGCTTTGATGGTTGGCTCATGGTGGTACCCCCGTGGTGAGATATTCGACATTCATTCGCCCCAGCATACAGTTAGGTGGCAAATCACACTTCTTTTATATTATGATTATACAATATACTCATTATACAAGTTAATCAACAACTATTTTAACTTTTATCAACACAAGGTGAACCATTAAAGATATCTAATTGATATCTTTAAATATGTTTTTTTAGGTATTGGTTTTCTTAAAAATCTCTGAGTGAATGGAAAACCATTATCAGACAGATTCCGTACCCCAATTGATGGGGTCGGCATTACAGAGAAAACTTCGAAGAGTCTCAAAAAGACCTATGATATTCGGGAATGACGCTCTTAGAGACAGTTAGGAGGGAGAACTAATTAGCTGTATCGAATTTTTTAATAGTTCTAGTTGGTCTTACGATTATTTGTTCCGTTATAGAGTTTATTAACTCTTAGTATATGATCACTCATAGCTCTTGCTGCTCCGCTGGAATCCCTGTCACGAATGCACTGAAAGATAGCTTCGTGCTCTTTGAGTGTTAATTCCTCCAATTCAGGGACTCCAAGCAAGTTCGGATATTCAGTGTAATGAAAACCTGAAAGCCATTTGAACATTGCCTGTGATACAGCACCAAAGATTGGATTGCCCGATATCTCTGCTATTGCAGTATGAAAAGATTGGTCTGCTTTGACAAATTCTTCATGATCACCTTTGCTTCTTCGCATAAGGTCAAGTTTCTTTTCCAATTTTTTTATGCAGCTCGAAGATGCTCTCTGAACTGCAAGTCTGACCACTCCTACTTCGAAGATTTGTCGAGCCTCTCTTAAATGCTCTACATTTTTTACGGAACTTGAGAGTAAGTGTTGGGTCGTAGAGCTTATCTGATCGAGAATATCTTCTGCTGTAACCTTTTTAACTTTTGCTTTCTCGCCATGCTGTATAGAAATTAAACCCATGCCTTCCAACGATTGCATAGCCTCTCGCACGGAAGGTCGACCAACGCCATAACGGTCCATAAGATCATGCTCGGAAGGCAGTTGATCTCCTTCTTTGAGTTCCCCCGACTTGATCATTTCAAGCAATCTATCCATGATTTCATGGGAGAGCTTTCTGCGCTTTATGGGTTCATTTCTCTTCATGGCTTCAATTGTATGATCATCAGACATGCATGTCAAGCTCAGAAATACTCATTTCCACCAAACCAATTATTTAACAAAGCGAGCCTTTTGCAAAACTAAGATTTTCGTTCAAAATCAAGGCATGCGAGAAATTTTACCACAGGCATATGATTGATATTCCAAGGATAAAATTTCGAGCATAACGCAGAGTTTGGGCGAAAAGATCGTTTTGCAAATGGCTCAAAGCTATAAATGGACATCCCGGTTACCCACCTGATATAACTGCGTCCAGAATCCTGTAGTGCTCATAGTCGTTGACGTCGATCAACCACAGATCACCGCTCTTGCTGGCCTTCACGTCGGCATCTCCGTCGGAGGTGACCTTTTTACCAATAAACATCAGTTCGCGTTTGAAACCGCCGGGCGGAGTCACATGAACCCGGGCATTACCCGGTTTGCCGCGAATCACTCCGAAGTCGCATTGCGCCGAACCTTGGGGCGCATCCCCCATTGAGCAGGGTAACTGCCCGGTGGCGTGATAAGGCGTCCCTTTGACCTTGGCGTCGGTGGCTGGTGCGGGGCCAATTGCCTGCGCGGCCGTGGCGCTGCCCACAATGCTGACGGTCAGCGTGTAGTTGGCAGTTTCGTTGCGTCGCGCGGCATTGCGCATCAGATAGACGCGAATCGTGTGGTCGCCATCGGCAGTGAGCGTTCCGGTCCACTCGTTGCCGCCTATGGAGCCTACGAACATTGCAACATCTTCAGACCCTGGTGGGAGCACATTAAAATAGTTGCTCAAGTTACTGCTACTCAACGTGACGCTCATGATCTGGCCGTTCATGGCGCGCAATTTGTAGTCGATAATCTTGCTGCCCTTAAGCGAACCCTCCAGGGTGATTGACGACATCCCTTTCTGAAAATGTAACTGCCTGGATTCGATGGTTTCATCCGCAATCACGCATAAACCACTTACTAGAAGCACCCAAGTCATTGTGAACCAAACAATAGTTGCTTTCATTATATTTCTTCCTTCTGACCGGGTATCGAACTCAGTGTTTAACATGCCGAAACATTCTGTATAGCGCCCATAACGAGAGAATTGCCAGCACAGGCCAGATCACGAGAAGGTCGACCCGGATATTGGCCTCAGGGGTCTTGAGCAAAACCAGCAACTCCCAAGCTGCATAGAGTCCCCAAGCCATTGAGGCGATAAGCAGCGATCGAGGATGTCGGTTAGTGCCGAGTTCTGTAAGGCGCAGAACGAGATATGCCGCAAGAAATATAACGGCGACTACAAGAATACTGAGTGGCTTCGCGACGAATAGGGATGAGAGAAAATCCAAGTTAAGCCCTCCATCAACTGGGCGGAAAGATTAGGATGAAGCACAGGATTTAGACAAGGCCTGCCGATTACATGTCACTTAGTTGAGTGGATCGGCACCGTACCGATTCTGCCCCCTCGTGCCCTGCTGGATAAACCAGAAAACCAGAATAATGAACCCGATAATCGGGATAATCGGGATCAGCAGCCACCAGCCCGATTTATCCAGGTCGTGCAGGCGTCGAACACCAACTCCAATTGATGGCAGTAGAAGGGCCAATCCCCAGATGGTGCTGAAGATGCCGTAACCTGATGGATTGTTGAAAATCAGGTTATCGAGAACAGTTAACCCAATCGTCACACTCCAAACAAATAGTGCAAACCACCAGTATTCGGAGCGCTGAGCCCGGTCATTGAAATTAAAGTACTTTTCTTTCAGGCATGTTCCTACTGCCTCACTGAAACTCATCATAATACTCGGCTCTCCTTGCGTGCTTGCATTGTTTTGATAATGATCAATGAACTCCTCTGTGCAGGGTTGATCTCTGCGGTCAATGTTCCCGTCAGCAGAGAAGTTCAGAATCTTCTTGGTAAATGCAGATCAGCGCTCCTTGACTCCGGAGATCACCGTATTGTTCGGCACCCCCCGAGGATTGTTGTGTTTCAACCAGCAGTCGCGACGCTCCTTGCCGTAATTGAATGATCGGCATTTGTTATCGCGGTCGCAGGCCCGGGCGCATTCTTCGACATTGGCAACGGTGAAGTTCGTGTAGTCGCCCCCGTTACGCTTGACGTTGCGTTCAAGACGCATACTGCCGACCCTATTGTTCTGTGCCTGATAATTGTTGCCGTCCCGGTGCCTGTCTTTGATACCTGAGATGACGGTGTTATTGTGTTCAGATTGGGGCACCTTGTGTTTCAACCAGCAGTCTCTGCGTTCTTTGCCATAGTTGAAGGAGCGGCAGCGATCGTCGCGCGCACAGGCCTGGGCGCACTCCTGAACATTGTTGACGATGAAATTCGTGTAATCACCACCGTTAAGTTTGCTATTGTTCTGAATCCGGAGTCCAGAAATGTTGGCAGGCACCCGTCCTCCTCCGCCACCATGGCCTCCGCCTTTTCTCACACCGCTGATGATGTCGCGATTGTTCGACGGCTCGGGAACCCGATCTTTGAGCCAGCAGCGGCGGTTATAGGTGTCAAAATCGAAGGCCCGGCAGCGTCTGTCGCGCTCACACTCCCTGGCGCACTCATCGACATCGCGGACATCGTAATTGGTATAATCGCCACCCGGGCGCTGCTCGTTGTAGTAAAAGTCGAAGTTATTATTGGCATAGCTGCTTGAACCAGCAACCAGCAGTAAAAGTATGGCTGAAAAAAATATCCGTAACTTCATTATCCAACTCCTTGGTAATTCGTTTTCAGTCATCTAGAGATGAACTACATTAGATGATCAACAAAAGGTCATCGTTTTAAAATTCCTATAACGCATTGCTGAGCGACACTCGGCCACTTGCCTGATTTTCCTGTCACTCCTATGCTAAAGATAGAGCAACACTAAGCAATGGCATACTCCAGTCAAGATCATATGAAATTTTTGGGCTGATCACATGGGTTGGTCTTTGGTGTGATATTTTATAAGGAGAACACTCGAATTGGCAGGCCTGGGCGTTATAATCGGAACACAGTGCTGGCTCATAAATAGATGTATTATTACCAATAAATAAAGGCCCGGAGAGCTTCTTGTGTTGTAGTGAGTTAGCGAAAAACAATATAATTACAAGGAGATCCGAGCCATGGCACATTTTAACACAATCCTCAGTCAATTGACCGCTCTTTATCCGAGACATGAATTTGAATCATTGGCAAAAGCTCATCACAAGGGGCAGAAGTTTCGCTCTTTCAGCCGCTGGAGCCAATTCATCATCAATTCCTTTGATCTCCAGGCTTCAGTTGTAGCCGATTTGTACAAGGAACGCTGGAAAATCGAGCTGTTCTTCTAGTGGATCAAGCAGAACTTGAAAATCAAAACGTTCCTGGGGACCTCCCCTAACGCCGTACTCACACAGATCTGGATTGTGTTTTGTGTGTACCTCTTGTTGCCTTACCTCAAATTCAAAGCCAAACTTGGCATATCATTAACGGCCATATTACGACTGTTGCAGCTAAACTTATTTGAACAGCGGCATCTTGTGGATTTGTTGAAGCCGCCTGATATTAAACAACTGGTTGTTTCTCCACAGCTTTTGTTGTGGGATCAACTATGAGACAGCACTGATATCCATGACATGTAGATGATTTTGCTCAGCAAAAGAAACGTGCTCGTACCGCTAACACGTTTCTTTTACCCGAAATCATTAGAGGCGAGTGACGCAAAACCAGAGAAAACCGCAACGGTATATTCAACGTTATACAACAATTGATTGATCCTGCATTACCAGGTAATTATAATATAATTATGGAAAAAATGGTTTTTGAGTGGGATGATAAAAAAGCAATAGAAAACAAGAAGAAACATGGTGTTTCCTTTGTGGAAGCACAATCTGTTTTCTTCGACGACCAAGCAATTCAGTTCTGGGATGCTTCACATTCAGAGAAAGAAGATAGGTTCCTAATGCTTGGCCTGAGCTTTAAGCTAAGAATTTTGCTCGTAGTTCATTGTTTTCGAGAAACTGACTTAACAATTCGTATCATTTCAGCAAGAAAAGCAACCAAATCTGAAACACGTTACTACCCAGGTGGTTAAAATGAAGAAAGAGTACGATCTTGGAAAAATGAAAAGTAAGAAAAATCCATTTTCTAGGCAACTTAAGAAGCAAGTCACCTTAAGAATGGGAGTTGATGTACTGGAATACTTCAAGGGTATGTCTGAAGAAACTGGAATTCCTTACCAGAACTTAATCAATCTATATCTCCGAGAATGCGTCAACTCGAAAAGAAAAATTTCATTTCAATAAATCATGCATAACAAAGCGCTACACCTGCCCTGTGCCATTGCGCGGCACAAGGCCGGTGAGCTGAACGTTAGACATCAAAGAGGAAAGAGAGCGCATTTTATTCGTCAGCTTTTCAAGGCATAGTTTTGGCCATTCAGGAAGAGTTGGCATCCGCCGGTGACAGAGGTATGAGTCATGGCTATGTTCTGGGCAAACAGAGTGAAGTTGATGCCTATCACCTTGGCCTTCGAAACCGGGAGGATAAAGCATGAAGATATTTTGGACTGCCTGCGGAGCAATCGTATTGTTTTTCCAGGCCGGCACTGCGCAGTCGGAAACGCCGGTCGTGATCGAAGGACAAGTCGACTCTGAGAGCTTTATCTTTCAACCCAGATACTGGCCCAATCCCAGCGTTGTCCTGATTCACTAACTTATAAGTGGACCGGTTAGGTGGGGCAGGTCAATTACGACTGTAGCAGCTAAACTTATTTGAACAGCGGCATCTTGTGGATTTGTTGAAGCCGCCTGATATTAAACAACTGGTTGTTTCTCCACAGCTTTTGTTGTGGGATCAACTATGAGACAGCACTGATCGGAACAGTATTTTAATAAGGCAATATTTTGAGAAAAAAAATTGCCTCCAGAACAATGTGGTATTAGTTTTTGGGGCAACTCTGAACAAGCGATTATTTATCAGTTGCCTACTACCAAGTAGTGAAAAAAGCTGTATTGGAAGACACAATACCTAACTCTTGCCCTCCGTAACTGGGAACTCCGCAATGGGGAGAGTTTAGTATTGTGCACTCGAATCTTATACTTCAGCTCATGATGTATAGGCATCTCGAAACTAACATCTAACCAACAGGAGACCTGAACATGAAGACATGGATTAATCCTCTCATTAGGGTGACAATGCTCAGCCTGGTATTGGTCTTTGGATTGACCTGCGGTCTGGCTTCGGCTCGTGACGAAGTGTGCGTCTACGACCAGGAGGACTATAGAGGCGACCGGCTCTGCACCTCAGACAGCATTCGCAATCTGAAAGATAAAAACTGGAACGATGACATCGCCTCGATCGAGGTTGAAAGAGGCATGGAGGTGATTTTATACGAAGACTCTAACTTCCGGGGACGTTCGTTGCGCGTGATGGAAGACCATGATTATATCGGCCACGGGCTGGATCATGCGGTGTCGTCAATAGAGATCATTCGCCCCGGCCATGAGAATCATCACCAGAGCAGAGGTGATAAACCGCATGTTAACTATCCGTCTAATGATGGCTGGAAATTGCAGCCATATTGCAACTGTCGAACCAAGAAGCGCTGCTATGTCAAACAAACAAGCTCTGGACGTCAAGTGGGCGAGTGCTTGTACGATTGTCCTCAAGGATGCAAGTGATGATTTACTGGGGACCTCAAAGTAATTGAAGGCTCTGTAGAACATTGTGTCTATCACGGCGGCTACCTGGGTAGCTGGCAAGGCCACCGCGATCCCCCCTGACCTTCCGTCAACATGTCGGTCCGGGTTTAAATTATGTAACATTGCCGTAATTGAGGGTGCTTATATGCGTATGTTAATTTCCATTGCTCTCGCTATCATGTTCCTCCCTAGTATGACATTGGCCAACGAGGCTTCATCTGCCGCTAAAATTGTCCAAAATGCAAAACAAGAGTGCAACGACCTTGAAAATGGAGAGTTTCACTCGACCGAAATGGCTGTTGTTCAATACGATTTCACTGGAGATGGCACGAACGAGGCTCTGGTCGACGGGGCCCAGTTTTCCTGCTCCACCGCCTTGACCCTGTGGGGTGGAAGTGGGGGTACTTTTCTATGGGTTGTTGCTCCGGATAAAACGTATGAGTTTCTTGCCCATAGATGGAAGGTGGTCGATGTTGACGGGCAAAAAGTCTTGCTGCTCGCGGTCCACTCTTCTCAGTGCAGCGACGATATCGGACCGTGCTACCGCGCCTTTGTCTGGCAGGACGGCTTCCGAACAACAAGGGCGGGCATTGAGTAGGATGAGGTTGTTGGGAGGGGGGCTAGCCTACTGCCACTGTCGGCAGTAGTGCTGTGCAGACTGCTCTTGCGGTTGGCCGGGGTTCAGTTAGATGCCGCTTAAGTCGCGTTCTTCATCTACTCTGGTGCTGACTGACTCATGTCCGCATCGTCTGGCAATGCCCATGACGGCCTCCGCGTGTCAAGGCAGCTCAGATCAAGCGTTGCGTCCGGGTCCTGGATAAACGCAGTAGCAATACTACCGACACAGTCGCCGGAATGAGTCCAGACTTCATGTCCCTGCTGCGGCACGAGGACATAGATGCTGTTTGCAAGTTCACGGGCCGCCCGCTTGCCCATGTAGACCGGTGTCCGCATGTCGTAGGCGCCCTGCAGGATCAGCGCCGGCACTGTGCTGCTCACCGGGTCTTTTACTTGGATTGACGCCGCTTTCACGGGCCATTTTTGACAAAGGTTTGCCTGCGTTTTTGACGTGTCCAGATCGCTCAACTGCGGGAAGGCCAGATCGTTGAAGGTGTTGATGGCATTCTCGAAGCGCTCGAACTGAATATCTTCGGCACAATGGATCGTGTTGAAAAAGGGTTGGGCGAGCCTGCCGACAACGGATTGGCGCTGCGTGGCCAATTCTAGCTTTACTACCTCCTCAGGATCGCCGATACCCGCCTCCGCTGCGAAGTCCGCTTGGAGCTTTAGGACGTAAGGAGAGCCGGCGATATCCTCTGCGGTCAGCTTAGCCAGCTTCGTTGCGATTTGATCGCCTTCAGCGCCGGTAAAGGTTTCCTCTACAAGGGTCTGCAGAGCTCCCAGCGGATCCACATCGACGAGGGAAAAATTGAGATAGACAATCAATTCAAACCCAACAAGGCCGCCACCGACACCATAATAGGCACCTGCAATAAACGCCTGCACCGGATCGTTCAGGTCGAGATCACCTGGATAGTTTTCAGGGAAATCGGCGCCTTCGGTCCCGTCGCGCAGCGACAGATAGGTGTCCAGCACATTCACCTCCAGTTCGGCGATCATTTTCGGCAGGTAACCGGCCTGTGAGGCGCCAACGGTTGCCAATTGCGACACAACATCATCAAACGTGACCATCTCGCCATTTGCGCTGAGCGGCTCTTCCTCTAGCCTGCTAAGCAATGTAACCAGCCGCATGCCCAAATTGGGGTATGCTTGACGACATGCAGCATCCGCCTGACACTCCGCCAGGAGCTGCAGCATGAAGTCATGGTCGTTGCGCGGCAACGAGGCGATCAGGTAGATGGAAGGTGGAAAGGTTGAGTCCAGGACCACGGAGCGCAGTAGCGGCGCGTCGTCGTAGCCGGGCAATTTAGCCATGATCGCCATGGCCAGGCGCGTACCGTAGGAGACACCGTGGAGATTGAAGCTGTCATAGTTCAACGCCTTGAGGAGTTCCACCACGTCGCGCGCGCTGGCTGCCGTCGTAAACTGGTTGAGGTCGAGCCCCTGTTCGGCAAACTGGTCCCAGCAGGTCTCGTTGAGCACGAGCATGTCCAGCTCGTTCAGATTCAGCGGCGTTGAGCCCTCCTCCAACGGGTTGTAGGCCGCTGCCTGTAAGGCTTCGATTTGGGCCGGTGGCGCATCATTTTGCAAAGCCAAGACTAGGCACTCTTCCCAGCCCAACCGCTGGCTGAATCCCGTGCCGCGCTGGTCCAACCGTATGATGTCACGGTCAGTCCGCAAATTCTGATAACTACCGATAGGTTTGAGGATCGCATTTTGGCCGGGCCCCCCGGAAAGAAAGAGCAGAGCATCGGATGCAGGTTGTTCGCCGGTCGCCTCCACCACGACAAAGGCCAGATCGAGGTTGCGACCGTCCGGCTCGTCCCAGTTCTGGGGCACGGTGAAGACGCCGCAGTAGTAGTCCTCGCCCTCCACGGCGTTTATCCCAGGCGATTGTGTTGGTTCACACTCGCTGACGTGAATACCAGGTTTTTGATCTGATAGACGTGGGGGATATATGACCTGTGCCAGCCGATCAACCTGCAAATCCGGTTTAGAGGCAACTGCTCCAGACGCCTCCGCCTGACGTGATATACTCAGAACGACCAGTGCTGACAATAAGACGGCAACTGCTCTTCTCATAGACAATCGCAAATGCTCTTCCATCGGCTTCTCATGTCCAGACGTTTCCTGTCTTGGCATAGCGGACTACTTGATAGACAGCGATGTTCTGTTGGGCCAGTTCCCTCACGATATCCGGCACACACTGAATGGCCAGTTCACACTCATAACCGTAGGGCAGTGCGACGAGGTTTTTTGAGCGTTCTGGTCCAAGGTACGCTTCAATCGCATGCTTGGCTATCCCCTGATGCTCGCCTATCTCGAAATAAACTCGGTACATCGCGCTCGAGTAGTCCAGCGGCGTACCCTGTGCCACAGTATCTGAGGAGTGGGCTTGTTTGCTTGAATTCATCTCTCTTTTCTCGAATTGATGCATTGATTAGATTGATGGCCGGGTAATCTGCTTAGTCGAAATCAACGTGGCCGATTCTCGTCATACAGCAGCGACTCCTTGATGACCGATGTCAACGGGACCGCGGGAGCACACCCTGCCATTTGTCAGGTAAAGTGATCGGATTTAGTGAAGTTATAAGAAATCGCTTTCTTGGGTGTTCTGTTAAATCATCCTCAGCATCTCTCTAGAGGCAAACTGGGCGGTTGATCGTTATTTCGATTTACTTGCCCCGTCTATTCCCAGCAGCATATCATTCCACATTTTATCAAAAGATATAGCTCTAATTTATCCTTTAGGGCATCATCAAATCACTCAATACTCACATCGACATGAAGCTCATCGCCAATTGCTCCAAGTCCATTCTCAACTGAGGAAAGAGAGAGATCTGAAGGAATCTCGACGACGATGCTCATGACATATAGTGTGGTTCCGCTTTGTGGAGAAAGCTTCACTTTCGAGCTGAGCGTTCTGATGTTGATACCGGAATCAGCGAGAAATCGGCTGATCTTGTAGACTATACCGCTCTGGTCCTCTCCCTCAACAGCAATCGTTTTAACATTCACGTCTTTTGTCGCAACAGTCTTTTCACTCGAGGCAGGACTGACAAAAGCGAAGATCTTCTTTTCCCGCTCTAGCCTTCTGCACTCTGAAGAGAGAATGGTCTCAACATCTGATTGATTGCCGTTTGGCGGCGCAGACAGTTGGAGCATCATTACAAATTCTCCTCCAAGATAGGTCATCGAGGAATCTTCCAGATTGAATCCGTTCTCAAAAATTATTTGAGAAATATCGGCAACGATCCCCGGTCGATCGGGACTAAAAGCGGTTAATATAAATTTTTTCGACATGATTTTCCTTCCATCTGTTGAAATGAGAATTCGTCAACTGATCAATAATCAGGGGACTGAACAACTTTAATATAAAAGATTTCAGCTTTTTTGGTACTCCTCATAGTGGGTATGCCTTTAAATTCCTGTGGCCCTGCTTCCTCTATCAAGCGTTACCCGCTTTAGCCGCATAGAGAGGGTTTTCTGGCGGCAGCGGTTTCATCCAGACGCTTAACTTTAAGGCGCTGCGGCGCACTTTTTAGCAACTCAGGTTCAGTTTCCGCTTCTTTTACGACCTGCTTGACTACGTCGCTGAAGGTATCAAGTTAAAGTAAATGCCATCAATTCAGGAGGAGGAAGTGAATCTCCGAACTCACTAACCTAAAAGTGGACCGGTTCGGTCGGCTAAATTAGGACCAATCAGTTGCCTTCCGGTAACTTTTATTAGAGATGACACCTACAGTGACAGTTCCTCCCATGTTTGTGGTTGTCCAGTATATCCAAAGTTACTTGCAAGTTGTGTGAACAAAAGATGTCCAGGAAAGATGAAATCGCCGTCAAAAAGCATCACGATTTAATGAATATGGAGTATGAGGATGGCCTGGACTCCATATCCACTAAAATAGGACTAAATTTTATCCTGATAGATCATCTGAAAAATACTTCTTGGTTTCAGCCACGATAACGGGAGTAAGCATGATCAAACCAATGAGGTTTGGAATTGCCATCAACCCGTTTAATGTGTCAGAGATATTCCAGACAATGCTCAACTTTGCTACGGCACCTACACCAACAAAAGCCACAAAAACAATCCTGTATGGCAAGACTGATTTAATGCCAAAAAGATACTCTATGGACTTCTCACCATAGTAACACCAGCCCAGGATAGTTGAGTAGGCAAAGAGCACAAGGCCGATGGTGACGATATACGCCCCCCCGGGCATTCCTGATGCAAAAGCGGTGGTGGTCAGCTCAGCACCATTTTGACCATTTGACCATACCCCCGTGAGAATTAACACTAGACCTGTCATGGTACAAACGATGAGAGTATCAATAAAGGTCTGGGTCATGGAAACCAGAGCTTGGGTAATCGGAGATTTAGTCTGAGCAGCAGCTGCTGCTATCGGAGCACTTCCCAGCCCTGATTCGTTTGAAAAGACACCTCGTGCGACACCCATTCTGATAGCCAGCATCACTGCTGCACCTGCAAAGCCACCGGTCGCGGCGGTAGGATTAAAAGCTTGCTTGACGATGAGTACAATAGCGTTGGGAACACCGCCGATATGTGCGAAAATGATGAAAAGCGCTGCAGCCATATAAAAGACTATCATGATTGGAACGAGTACGGAGGTTACGCGTCCAATTGATTTGATTCCGCCAAGAACAACAAGTGCGGTGAAAATCATCAGCGCTACACCCGTCAACCAGTTAGGGATACTGAAAGTTGCCTCAACTGCATCGGCAACCGAGTTAGACTGCACCATGTTCCCGATACCAAATGCAGCAACTGCGGCAAAAACAGCAAAAACGGCACCAAGCCAGGGAAGATTCAACCCCTTGGAGATGTAATACATCGGTCCACCACTCATCTCACCGTTGGCGTCAACTACTCTATATTTAACAGCAAGAACTGCTTCGGCATACTTTGTTGCCATGCCGACAAGTCCGGTAATCCACATCCAGAAAAGAGCTCCTGGTCCACCGATGGCTATGGCTGTAGCAACACCAGCTATATTACCTGTACCTACGGTAGCTGAAAGCGCGGTCATCAGCGCCTGAAAATGAGTAATGTCGCCAGGTTCATCTCCATCTTCTTTTCGTTTTATGAGAGCAAGATATAATGCGTGTCCCAATTTGGTGAATTGGAGTCCGCGAAGTGAATAAGTAAGCCAGAACCCTGTGCCAACCAGTAAAATCAACATTGGCGGGCCCCAGGCAAAAGCACCGATTTTTCCTATTAACGCATCCAACGCTTCCATACAGCCTCCATATACCTCTTGTTGATTGATTAAATGGTTGCAAACAACTTTTTCTGAGCCAATGTCAAATGCCAGGCCGTTGCCACCCTCTTTGCCTGTTACGTATTAATTAGTGGATATGTTGCAGAGCTCGTATGATAGATATACTCACCTTGAATTTTATCATATCTGTCGTCAATGAATCCAGTGGCAGGGCTAGCAGAAGGGAAAATGACTTAGATTAAGATTATTCCTATAGCCTCCGTGAATACATGCCATTTCAATGGAAGATGTTTGATTTGGCAATGAAGACAAAGGCATTGGAAGCGGTTCGGATCAAATCGCTCCGTTGGTGGGTCTTGCGCTTGTCAAAGGGGGCACAGTTCTTGTTCCACTGGTGCAGCACTTTGTAGAATACGATGGTCCTGATGTGAATCAAACCTCCATTCGACTGATTGCCATCCAGTCATTGCCTAACGATTTCTGGGGTAAACTGGATGCGAAAATACCCCTTGATTGGGAGAATGATACCGTAACCGCAACAGCTGAATTGCAGATGGGAAAAATGTTTACGCCATCGTTCGGGACCTATATTGATGGTCTGATTGGTATCGGATCTGATAGACCTTATGAATGGGGCGTTGGTTTGGGGGTAAGGTTCAACTACTAAATTGCTCAAGTTGGCTGGTAACAAAGTATTCATGCTTTAAATTAGCGACGCTGAACACGGAATCTATTCCCCTGTAATTGAGATATTGCTTAATAGCAATTGACTAATCATACCGTGAATTTACTATTGCCAGTTCAAACCTCTGCCAATTCACCAATTGCTTCAACTTGATACTATTTCTTTATCTCTTCAGAATATGCTGATCCTCAGAAAGCATTCCAGTCGGTCAGGCAAAATCGTAACCTCACAGAAACATCTAAATTATCTGTACCAGTCTTTTTTTAAAGATTTCCAAGTGAAGTACTCAATCGTTATAATATAGGTAGATAGCCTATGCTCGGTTCTCATGCTCAAGTAGCCAGAGGTAGTCGCGATTGAGTGTCGATATTATCCCCATATCTCTAGGGTTTGATCAGTGCTATGTCTTAAAGGGCGAAGGCATCGTAGTTGTAGATTCTGGTGAACCCCAAAAAGGTGCTGTATTTGCGCGTACTCTGGAGAAAGAAGGAATAAGTTTACAAGACGTCAAACTTGTTATTCTGACTCACGGTCACTGGGACCACATAGGATCTGCTGCTGAGATCAAATCACTAACGGGTGCATCACTTGCCATGCATAAGGCTGAGGTCCATTGGCTAGAGAACTCCCTTAAACCACTCCCTCCAGGTATTACTGTCTGGGGCCGGATTTTTATAATGCTGCATTCTCTCTTTCTTCCCTTTATAAAAATTCCACCATCACGAGTAGACTTGGTTATTGATGATAACGGTCTATTGCTGGCAGATTACGGTATCCCTGGCAGAGTTGTTTATACCCCTGGACATTCATCAGGGTCAGTCTCCGTGTTGCTTGATACTGGAGAAGCCTTCGTTGGAGATCTTGCGATAAACAAATTCCCGCTTTGTATATCGCCAAGTCTACCCATTTTTGCAGAAGATCCATCGGAGGTAATTAGTAGCTGGAAGAAATTAATCAAACAGGGAGCCTCAACAATTTATCCAGCTCACGGGAAACCATTTCCGATCTCTGTAATCAAAAAGGCTATTATTTGAGTAGATTAAACGACAAGACCTATTTACCCCAAAATATCATTTGCCGTAGGACCCCACTTGAAATTAAAGAATTTATTTTCGGCTCACCCACTTCTTATTAAAATCTTAATAGGTAAAATTATAATCAGTATTGCATGTATCTTTCCGTGGTTGGAAGTAATTAAGATAAACAATTATAACACCACCACATTATCCATAATTATCACAACATATATAATTTTCGCCCCATTTATATACTTCTTTTTAGCTCGCTACTCTAGTAACCAACTCCAGTTTGAAAAACGGTTCAATCAAAACTTTGAAGCACTGGTGTTTGGTATCATGTTACCCGTAGGACAATTCAACCCACTAATTACTATTCTTTTTATAATTGTCGTGGGAGGTGCGATTGTAATAGGAGGCATAAAATTAGTCTTAACCAGAGCAATCTCATCTTTAATTGGTATCGCTATAGCTGCAGACTTCACTACTTACCTGCCGGCTCGGCTTTGATCAGGTGGGACTTGCAGCCATTGCAGCTACGCACCCACTGGTTCGCAATAACCAATTTCTGTCCCGAATGGGACTCCCGAGGTTGTGGATTTATCTCGGCACGACAGGAATAGTCTCACCACCACCACTGTCTCCTGCTTGTTGACCTTGCCACTGGATTCATCAACAATAGTCTGATATTATCTATTTTAGCGCATGCTCTATAAATCTTCGTAATACGGTTTTATTAACGGAAAGACGAAATGATATTACTCGCACTAGTGCTGATACCAGCAAATTTCCTGATTATATATGTGTTTCTCTACACAACACCCAAGAATACAGAAAAAAAAGAGACAAGAATCATCAATTTATTAATCTTTGGAATCAGCATAATTGGTTGTATTGGAGTCAGTGTATATTCATATTTAACTACTGGAAAATCGGTGGATTCATCATGGTGGCCAGTTCTTGCTTTTTTCGGTTCAATAATTGTTTTTATGTTGATATTGATTGTTGGCGGGGTTTATAGAAATTTTATTCATTTCAAATAACAGGGCAGGAAAACAAAAACTAGTATAACCATCTGTTTAACCACGTTCCGCTGCGCTCTAATGTACTTGCTGATGCTTGCTGGTAAGCTCAACGTTGAGCATGCGAAGGAAATCGTTCCAAATGAAGAAATCCTTTTTGCACCGGCTCTTCAAATTGGGAGCAATCCCTAACAAGATGCTTCCGATAATTGTAAATGAAGGCATTGTTATATCCGATGAAGGTATGGCTGGATGGTTCATAACAAAAGACGTTAAAGGACCGGGAAAGAGATATCGTTACCGCAAAGAAGGATTTTCTGGCTGGCTTGCAGTAACAAATAAACGAATCCTTTGTTACACTTTCAGTAAACGCCAGATCAACATTTCAGTCGACGATCCAAGAATAGGCAGTATTCATATCGGAACTGACTCCGTGGAGACCTTGTCAATTTCTTTTGAATCATCAGTATTTCGTGAAGAATGGGAGGGCGAGATTGAATTAAGGTTCAAAACGGAAAAAGCACAGCAATTTTATCAGGTACTAAGTTCAATCTGCACCCAACAAGTCGCTGCGTCGGACGCGACTAAACCGTTCGGCTGAGTTAGGACATCAAAATTACCAATTCAAATATCTTGTTTTTACCTTAATTTCAAAATCTTACCTTATTCCTGTAAATATATACACGTACGAGATTATTCAAGAAAATCTTTTTTTTTTCGGTTTCAAAGATTTAGTGACATTAAGAACGGGATCAGTATCTTTTTCATATTAAACCGAATTTTAACAATATTTCCGAACTGTCTAGGAACGCGTCAATTTCTCTCTATAACAGCAAAGCCTGTTTTTCAGCGTTTTCACAAACGTGGACAGTAATAACTATCTTCAATGTATAAAGTGGCACGTCTGCCTGCCTGAATAAAAAAAGTAAAGGTACTCTGTTGCGCTCCATAATTGCAGGTGAGCTTAATCTGTTTTTGATCAGCTACTTTCTTTTAATATATTTCTTCTCTTAGAGCCTGTTCGAGCAGTTTTCTGTTTAAATCAGATAAAACTTTCAGATGTGACCGTTCCCAATTCGCCAGGGATGAAAAGAGCTCTTTTTTTGTAGCATCATCTGTGGCTTCTGCCTGTTCCGAATAAAATTCAGAAGACCGAATCTCAAGACCCATCGCAGCTGATATCGCTGATGCCTCATAATCGGCACCTTTGATACTTTTGATTATTTCATCTGAAAAAACGATCTCTGCAAATTCCTCCGGATCGTTTTTTACTAGATCAGTATTGAATTCACCCTTATTGATGAGACAATCAAGCTGAGCTCTAAGAGTATTTTCATGACTTTTTTCTTCTTCTGCCATTCTGTAAAAGAGATTCTTCAGGGAAACAATAGCTGTGGTTTCCGACACACTTCTGTAAAATGCCTGCCCCTGTTTTTCCAGGATGATCGCCTTTTTCAGTATCTGAGCTGCGTTCTGTTCATTCATGATGCCCTCCATTTTCATTTAGACTATCATGAGAGATTTGATAAAGAAATAGTATGTTGTCAAATTGCCCAAAGTAGGTGACAAATAGTCGCTTTCTGCGCTCTACGCTCACAGAGCATTTTAACCTGACGAGTTCCCATTGTTAAATTAATCAGCCACAGAAAAAGATCTTCTTGAAGTGCTGAAAGATCTGGGTAATTTTTCTTTCGAAATGTCACCTGATAAAACTCCTGTAAAGTGTTTCGATGAAACAGTTCACCTCAGTGTTACCGTCTGCCGTAATAATTTCCCGGTCGTAAGCTAATTTTTAATGGTATGGCCGGACATTTTTCGCTCCAATCCTTTGCAATCCCTTTGTGCTGTTGACAAAGGCTGCAATGTAACTGGCAGCACTAACATTTTACTTACCGATGAACTATTCTTGCCCTTCCCTATATATCTTCAATCAATCCACCCCCATTATCCAGGGGAAGAGATGTCTCTTGACAATGTTAACCATTTAAGAAAATCTGAAAGTTCACACTGTTCCTGTATCCCTTCAGAATCATGTCAGCAAATCACTTGCCTCTGCCAAACGGTAACTTCACAGGAATAGTCTTTAATTGCTGATCTGTTCGATTAGTTATGGTTGCCAATGAACATATTCCGCAGAAAATATCACCACATGTTGGCGGCAAAATCCGATTACTTAACTAGGAGAATTATTGCATCCCAACTATATCTACCGTCGCCCATACCATGCTCATCGACTGTCAGTTTGATACTATGAATACCTGCATTCAGTCTGCCTAAGTCTAAGTCGTAGCCCCCATAATTCCCCTCGCTACGGCTATCCAGCATCTTATGAGTTACATAATGTGATACACTGTTATCTAAATTTACAATAGTAGTATCCGACCCTGCCCTTACAAGCCTTAGAAACACTCTCTCGTATGCTTGATTTAAATTAAAGTTGATAGTTACTTGTGCTACCCCGAGATAATCCCAACGATCAACAACAGACATTCTAAAAAAGCGTGCAGGAAAATTCTTTGATTCGCAATTGACTCCTACAGTACATTCGTAATCATTGATTCCTTCCCAATCGAAGAGTTGAAACTCCGATTTATCGCCGTCCTCTAAGCCGATCGCAAACAATACACCATCTGATCCGACATCTATTGAAGGTGGCACTTCTTGCCCAATCACGAGACTTGTGAACGAAAATAGAATAGTTGAAACCAACAGTATAGTTGCCACAACGGAAATTAATCTATTCCGATTTGATTTCATTGCTCCCTCCCTTTGACACTAGTGATAGAACATCATTTTGAAAATGATGAAGCGGTATGAAATACAGACGTAAACCGAAAAAATAACCACCAAGTATACCCAGTAAACGGAACGATGTGGCGGTGTGCTGGATTAGACTGGTTTTACAAATATCTAGAATTGCAGTAACAGAGGAAACTTGAGACTATTCCTGTTAAGTTACGATTTTGCCTGACTGGCATGAATGCTTTCTGGAATTGAGGCGCTGCTGAAGAGATACAGGAAGAACCTTCTGACGCACCTGGGCTGACGATTTGAAGATGTTTCGTGGCAATCTTGAATTACCAACGAAAAAGGCAGAGCCACTTTTGGCCCTGCCTATCCTTACGTTTACTGCCATATTGTCGAGTACAGTCCAATTTATATCCATTCAGCTGTCATGATCAAAGCTTTGAGTTTTGACCAGGTGTCTGTGAGATCTTGTTGTCAAGCGCCTCAATCCTTAACGACCTCCTCTTTCAGCATATCGGTAATCTCTCTGTTGCCATTTTTAAGCGCGACGGACAGGGCTGTTTCATCCCTCATAGATTTTCCGCTGTCGTCAGCACCTGCATCCAGCAGGAGGCGAACGCACTCTACACAACCAGATTTCACAGCGTTTACAAGCGGCGTAGCACCACCAAAGGCCACGATATTTGGGTCAGCTCCATGATCGAGAAGGAGTTTCACGATCTCTGTATAACCTTTCCCGGCTGCCAAGACTAACGCAGGAGAGGAGCTGGAGGTCGTTATATCGGGTACGGCCCCGGCTTCGAGCAACAGTCTGGTGATCTCGGTTTTACCCTCCTTCGCAGCAACAACGAGAGGTGGATGTGCATATCTCGGATCATTCGGATCAGCACCATGATCGAGCAAAACCTTGACAACTTGATCACGGGAGAAATTTATTGAGGCGATAAGTGGAGTATGTGAAGTTCCAGCGGGTCCATCAGCTTTGGCTCCCTGTAATAGCATCAGCTCAACCAGTTTCGGATCATCCGTTGTTGCTGCCATTAAAACCATAGACCGATGGTAGCCCGGACTGATATAGCCGAGGTCGATACTCCCACTTTCAAGCAGCTCATAAGCCCTTGCAGATGCTGAGGGGCTTAGCTGGAAGTGGGTGGGAGAAGGCTTGAGTTTCATTGTACTCAAAAGTTCATATAGTTCGGCTTGTTCCGATTGCGTGAACGAGTGGACCTTTCGGGCTACGGTTTTGTCCATTTGGTTAATGGCTGCAATCGTGAGGCCGTTGATACCAAAAAACAGCGCGAAATAGATTATGATCCAAGAGTTTTTTAAAAATGACCGAGTTAAATAGATACAGATTACCGTGGCCAATCCCAGGCCAATGTGCATCAGCCCTGCGATATACCATGGGATTAGTATGACCATCGCCTCCATACCTTCTTTAGGACCGAATATATACGTCAATAGTAGAAATGCGGTCGAACAAAGGCATAACCCGGTTAGGACGTATGCTGTTTTCTGGTAATTCTTTTTCGATGAAGCATCCATGGCGTAATTTGTTTTGTGATAAGTTGTTGAAAAATTCTTTCCAGTCCAGCCAGTGTCTGCAATCTGCAAAAAAGGATATCAGAAAACATCAAAGCTGTGGAGAACAAAAACCATCTGCCCCCAGAATCAGCAAGGCAACAGAACCTACTGGAACGACATCAAAGCCCACTCAGAAGAGCTCAAAGACGAGCCCCCGAAAGAAAAATGCTGGACGCTATGGTTCGAGGCAATCTGAAAAGGGGACCGTACACCCGATGATATGAGACGAGTCAGTGGTGGAATGATAAAGCGCTGGGAGGATTATCACCTGACAAAAACGAAGGCTCTCGGCTTCGACATTGATATCAATAAATTAAGAACTACCGGCTATAGCAACTTTTCCCGCATACAATAGCCATCACAGATTTCAATGCACCTAACTCTTTAGATCCAGATACCCCAGCTCCAACTGCCCAATCCTCTTCTTCTCAGATAACACATGAACACCTTCGGATGGTGATGAGACAAGTGGTTGAAGATTCTTCCTGTTTATACGAAGCATAAGACCGTGGAATAAGATGTTATAATTCGGTCATTAACATCCTGTTTTTTCAACAAAAGAAAAAGGAGGACACGATGACCGAAATCACAGGTATACGCACAGGCGTAACAAATCAGAAGTATCACCCACGACCACGATCACGCTCCGCCCCTCATCCCTCAACCCCAGGCACCTGCCGTATAAACGACGCATACTGGATCGCTGGACCGAGCGGATCAGGACAAGCGGCCTTCCCGGCACAGAAATAGTTGCCGACTTACCTGCACGAGAAATATATCAAGAACCTGTCCTACCATACCATTGACCACAGCGGCGGCACGATCCTGGCCTTTCTGCGCTTTCTCGATACACAAGGAAGTTCACTATTAACATTGACGCGCCGTGATATCGGTGCTTTTGTAGAATATGAACAGGATAAAGGCCTCAAGGTCGTCTCGATTATCTCGCACCTCAGAGCGATCTATGCCTTTGTCGCCTATCTGGTAAGACAGGAAGTCTTACCCCCTGAAATCATGAACCCCAAAGTTCGTATGCAGGAACCCGACGCCCTCCCCAAAGCAATCCCGGATGAAGATATCAAGTCTCTCTTCGCCGCCGTCACCAGCGTCCGAGACCGGGCCTTGCTGATACTGCTGTATCGGACCGGTATGCGCATCGGTGAGCTGCTGCAGGTGAAGGTAGACGACATTATCCTGTCTGAACAGACGATCCTGCTGTACGTGGGTTCGAAGAACTATGAAGGCAGAGAAGTCTATTACAGCAGCGATGCCGAACAGGCCCTGAAGGACTGGCTCCGGACCCGGGATGCGACCAAACGCTACCTGTTCTACGGCAGAACGGACAAACCGTTGAGCTATGTATCTGCCTGGACGGTGATGAGAAAGGCACTTGAGCGGGCCGGGTTATCGGATAAAGGCTACAGCCTCCACAATCTCAGACACACCTTCGCCACGGAGATGATCAATCATGGCATGCGGGTCGAGGTCCTGCAAAAGATCCTTGGTCATCAGGATATCGAGATGACCATGCGCTATGCACGACTCTCGAATCAACGCATCGAAGAAGACTATTACCGTGCCATGAGGATTATTGCCGGGGGAGGAGGATCTGATGAACCTTACCGACGCAGTACTGCATTACAGAAGGTATTTGAAGAGAAGAAACTACACAAGTCACACAAGAAAAAACTATCTGAATAGACTGCAGCACTTTCTTATCTGGCTGCCGGTCGAGGTTGAGTCTGCCACCTCGGACCATATCAAAGAGTTCATCGATCTCTCAGCTGGACAGAAGACTGAACCCGCAGACGATCAACGGCCATCTGATCGCCATCCGCAGTTTCTACCGGTATCTGCAGGATGAGGAACAACTGCAGATAGACAATCCGGTAATCTCCGGCTTATCATTGCGTCTGCCCAAACCGCTGCCCAGGTTCCTGCAGGACAGTGAAGTACGGGCGTTCTTCAGTGTCATTACCAAACCGCGCGATCTGGCCATCTTTATGCTGATGCTGCGCGCGGGGCTCAGAGTCGAGGAGGTGGCCAATCTGACGCTTGGCGCGGTCGATCATCGGCGCAGCCAGCTCATGGTGCGGGGCGGTAAAGGGGCAAAGGACCGGCTGGTCTATCTGTATGAGGATGTGGCAGACGCATTAGCTGCGTATTTAGAGCTGCGCCCTGAGACGGACGAGCCGCGCATCTTCCTGGTTGAGAAAGGCATCTACAAGGGTCAGCCTTTATCGGTCAGAGGCATTCAGAAGCGGGCCGAGTATTACTCTGAGAAATGTGGTGTGCATGTCAGCTGCCATCAGCTTCGCCACACGATGGCCACGGATCTGCTCAATGCCGGCGCCGATGTGGTGACCATCCAGTATCTGTTGGGACACAGCCGGATCAAGACGACGCTGCGCTATGCGAGGCTGTCGAATCAGCGGGCCCGTATGGACTTCTACCAGTCGATGGACAGGGTCGTGGAGGTAAAGGGCAATCTGGCCTCGTTCAACGTCTTGTGGTGATCCACGCCGTCCGGTACCGGACGGCGTGACAAAGACGAAAACCTTGACCTAGAGGCTCATAAAGGAGCAAAATGGAGAAAAGTAACTAACTAAAACAAATAGAAAAAACAGGGTTGTTACGTATACAAACTGTGAAGGTTTGGACAGAGATGCACAGGTAAAACAGAACTGTTCATCACCTAAGAGCTGGTAGGTTCAGAGGAAGAAGGTAAACGTCAATAATCTATCTTAACACTGCAAGCAAACAGTAACCAGGTCAAGATGAGCTACCGTCGGGCTTAGTTTATATTTCCATTAACGAGTTTCCCACGAATTTTTCCGAAAACAATTCCACCTTTTCTTGGACCAAATTCTTCCGCTGAGAGGTAAGAAACTGTTTATAAAGTTTCTCCTCCATGTTGATCGGTCGACCGACAATTTTCTTTTCAATCAATGAAAGTGCTTCAATGGATTTATCACAAACCGGATATCCTTTTTCATCGAGTGGAATTGTTGAGTCACTATAAACTGGGGAGATATTATTTATATCTACTAGGCAGATCTCACCATTTGGTGTGATAATCAGGTTTCCAACCCCGGCTAGATCGGGAATATGACCGGAATGGGCTATCATGCGCTTTAATCTGCCGATCAATTGTGATCCTTTTTTCCGGGCATCAGCGACCCACTCGTCGCTGGACAAGGACATTGATACTCCCCGATCTCTCATCGTTTTATATATGACCGGAAGGAGAGATTCCGCATCGAGAATAGTCCACGGGTCTATTATATCCCCTTCAATATATTCCTGAAAACCGCAAAGCATCAGCTCAGATCCATGAGGTCCATGGTATTCTACAATGCACTCAGAGGAGTGAGCCATAAATTCTGGTGCCAAGTATTCGCTGACTATTTTGACTCGCTCAATTTCCGCCCAAGCCTCCCCAAAGGTCTTAAATTGGGTGCGAAAAATACGAAACATACTAGAGGGTAAAGCTCTAGGAAACTGTCGTACTGCATCGATTAAGGTTCCAGTGTTCTCAGTGGCCACATCAGCAGGGTATAGAATTTCCATAACATGCGACCGCAGTCCCTGTCGGTAGTGCCTTCTGAATACATATGGGGGAGACGATATGATAAAATTTAAGGCGATGACATCTGAATGGCAGATGGCAAGTTTATTTCTTATATCTTCTGACATTAGGCTGTCATACTTGAATTGAAATGAAAACGTCTAAAATTCACTCTCCAAGAAATAAGGGCGATGAATCCCTCCACCATAATCTGAAGCGATCTAATGGCAATATTAATCATATTGAACGCCCTGTTGTTAGCTTTTCTCACTATAATTCATGGTATTAGAGTAGCCATTTGAGGTTGACACTCTTCCTGTTTGTCTTCAATTGAAATTACCTGAACCGGTGGCAGCAATCTGGTAGGCGGGGCGGGATTCGAACCAGTGATCAGTGGCCTATGAATTGAACCAGAAATCGCATCCTTGTCCTTCTCAAAGCCAGTACTTACATTTTAAAATCATATTAATAGGAAAGGCCCTTATTGCCCTTAAGACTTATCCCATAAAGGCGTTGGCTCATCCCTATCGTTTTCCTGATTGATTGGCCAATGATAATCAGTGAGTAATTCAAAAAGGAGACATAAAATGAATCGGAAACTAATGAATATCATTCTTTCCCTGCTCATAGCTTCGTTTACAATAGGCATCCTTGGATGTGAGCAGGAAGGGACAATGGAGAAGGCAGGTAAAGAAATGGATAAAACCGCCGAGGAAATTGGTAAAAAGACCGAAGAAGTGATGCAGGATGCCGGGAAGGCTGTTGAAGAGACACAGCAAAAGGTTGAGAAGGCCATAGAGGAACAAAAAGAAAACAAAGGATAACTCGCTCAATTGTCCAGTATTGAAAAATTAATACATTTCAGTTTCAATTTGATCTGACAACCGGTGCATTCCCTAAATGTTTTACCCAATAGATAAGCCCTCTAGCAGATTTCTCCGTTAGAGGGCTTATCTATGTTCGGCTGCCTTACGGCAGTCACTTTCCATGGTGGGCGAGGTGGGATTCGAACCCACGACCTTCGGCTTCGGAGGCCGACACTCTATCCAGCTGAGCTACCCGCCCAATGGGAAAATACTATTTTTGATTTACAGCAAGGCCAAAAGATAACCCCAGCATTATAGACTAGCAAGAGGAAAATGATGGTACTGACTGAGATCCGCATTTCCATCCAAATTGGAGATATCAGGAAATGATGGAGTTCTGGCCAGGTGTCTCTCCCAGCATTACCCGTTCATCTCACGAATTCGCTCAATCAGCGAAACGGAACTCTCTTCCAACAACTGACGAATGAGCGCATGAATGTCCTGATAGAGTTCACCGGTCCATTCATTCATGAAAAATTTCTTGAATTCTACCGCAATGGCGCACCCGCTCCGGTTATAGCTCGCATTGATCCATCGTGAGAAATCCCCCCCGACAAATCTCACATTTTCACGTACATCAAGCACTCTTCCAAGCGTGTCAAAAGATCTCAGTTCCGAAATAAGGTGATCAGCGATCGGACGCCAGAGACTCTGATCCAACGAACCGGTGCCTATGTTTATATCGGGATTCTTGGTTTGAGAATCAAAAGGTGCATCCACCCCGTTCCGTCTGTGGCGATAGCTGTGCAAGTCCAGAACAACAAAATAATTCTCTCGCCTGGCGATGCCATCCAGAAACTGTCGGGCTTGCCGATAAAATTCATCATACTCTTTAATGCATTCTGAGATTAACCCCTCCGGAGGGGTCTCTTGCCAGACGTCCAAGCCCCAGGAATCAGAGGGCTCTAAGTAGACCGCACGTTCGCGCGGTCTATTCAAATCGACCTCAAATCTGGATCTGTGGGCAATAATCCGCGTTGGCAATATTTCTGCCCATTTTCCCGTGAACGGATCCTCTTCTTGCAGCCTTTGTTCTGAAGACACCGCCATCCGTTCCATTACACGATCGCTAAGGTCATGACCGTCATGAATCGCCGTCAAAACCAGAGGCCCTCCACCATCTATGAAAGTATATCTGTCGTTTTCAATGTTCATAGATCACTTCCTCTAGTCAATCCGGTCGGTCAGTTCGGCGCCATAGTTTCTCTTTTTGAAGCTATCAGTAGGACCTGAAAACACCTCACTGCAATTTAGACTCATGACAGTCTGGGCACTGCCATCACAGCTCAACTGTGAACGACGAATTACCGCACCTAGCCGCCACAATAGTTTACCTGAGACATGAGACCAGGGTGGGCTCTAGCCGAAACTGTTTCAGGACCGTCGGCAAGGCACCCCCGAGTGGGTCCGGAACGAGCGTATCGACAGCGAGTGCAGTGCCCACGACAAGCTCTCGCCAGATAGTATCCTGCCACAGAAACGTTACCATTCCAAGCACTAATCCCCCTTATACAGTATGGTAATCCAGAGAATCCAGGATGTGAAATTAGCTCAGGTCTTTTCGGAAAAGATCAGCGGAACAAGGAGCACAACTGAACATTGCTGCTCAGCTCACCGCGGCAATGGAGTTTTTGGACGCAGAGGTTCGCAATAGTAAAATTATCTTCCCCCGCCTCAGTGGCTGCACTTGAATAATTCCAAGGAGATGTTGACGAAGCTCTTGTAATATATAAAACATAATGGAGAAATTGAGATCCAGCGCGTATTTGTCGAAGCGAATTTGAACAATATCGGGGCGTCTGTGAGTTGATAATTTGAGATTCCCAGCTAAGGTTAGGACGATTACAGCAGATCTCCAGTTTGCGATCAGCCAATCGTTGTATCCC
This sequence comes from uncultured delta proteobacterium, assembly GCA_963759125.1. Classification (GTDB taxonomy): domain Bacteria; phylum Desulfobacterota; class Desulfobulbia; order Desulfobulbales; family Desulfocapsaceae; genus JABDQA01. The sequence goes on along the minus strand of CAVWXN010000004.1, from coordinate 259,690 downwards.
ACAGAAGCGGGGGTAATCGATTGGAAGCTCGAAATAACACAAAGCTCTCAATCTGATACCCCAAACACCTGCCGGTGAGGAATTAAATCCTATGGCTGCCAGCGTTCTCGATGCCTTTAGTTTAGAGGAAAAAGTCGCAGTAATTACAGGGGGCGGGGGTGCACTCTGTGGCGCCATCGCAGTTGCGCTTGGCTCTCTTGGTGCAAAGGTTGTGATTTTAGACCTGAGCCTAGAAAAAGCGGAGATCACAGCCAGTAGGATTGAGAAGACGGGTGGGTACGCGATAGCTATGGCATGTGATGTGTTGAGTGCGGATGAGCTTGAATCATGCCATGAATCGATCTTCCAAAAATGGGGCCCCGTTGATCTGCTTATCCCCGGGGCCGGTGGAAACGATCCGCGTGGCACGACAGATCAGGATTTTTTAACTCTCAACGAATACCTGCCAGGAAAGACTCAAGGGTTTTTCGACTTGGATCTTGCCGGTTTTCGTCATGTCTTTGATCTAAATTTCCTGGGTACCTTCCTCACTATTAAAACCTTTTCCAAATCAATGGTGAGCCAGGGGCAGGGCTCCATAGTCAACATATCATCCATGAGTGCTCTCACTCCACTGACAAAAGTTGCCGCCTATTCGGCCGCCAAAGCTGCCGTCAGTAATTTTACCCAATGGCTTGCCGTTCACTTTTCGCAGGTGGGTATAAGGGTAAATGCCATAGCCCCGGGATTCTTCATGACCGAACAACTTCGATTTCTTCACGTAGATCAGGAAACGGGAGAGTTGTCAGAGCGGGCCCGGAAGGTCATCGCTCACACCCCTCTGGGCCGTTATGGCGAACCCGAGGACCTTCTGGGTGCGGTAATCTGGCTCTTATCAGATGCTTCAAAATTTGTCACCGGTGTTGTCGTACCGATTGATGGCGGATTTTCAGCCTATACCATCTGATAGCAGCCTTGCGAGATTTTGCCCTTAGAAAAAATATTAAGACAGCAGGCACCTGCCCGTGTGGACGCTAAAGGATTTTGCCATTGTCGCTTCATCCTCGCTGAATGACCGAAAGGGGAACCCGAAGAGCGAGTTATGATGGACTCGAGAGCTGAAAAATTCGAGGCCATGAGACTTACGAAAGTTATTGAAACAACTACTTTCTAGGTGCAGTGCTGAGCTCTAATATCGAACTTCTACCTCCGCCTCCTGCCGGACTACCGTTTCGGCCTCCCGTTCAAGGGAGTAGACGGCGGTGTAGATACCTGCCGGCCAGCCACCCTGGGGCCGCTTCTTACCGACATAGCTCAACCAGTTGACCTTGGATTGTTCAATCGTCTGGCTGTTTTGCGCCAGTAGGCTGCCGTCCGGCCTGCTGATCGTTATCTCCTGCTTGTCGCCCTTTCTGATATCGACCACATTGACCCAGAACAGGAGGGCCTGGGATTTTGAACTCAACAGCGGTGACTCACCTTCTTCGATGGAGTCGAGGGTCTGCGGTACATCAGTAAAACCGTATTTGAGCAGGTGGGTGCCGGTATAGCCGATGTCATCTTTCCACAAATTGTGTTCGGCGTTGCTGCAGCGACCGGCAAAGGGCCCTATCACCTCCTTTCCCTTCCTCACGGAGAGGTGCAGGTGGGGGAACTGAGTCTGGCCGGACAGGCCGACAAAGCCGAGCAGATCCCCCTCACTGACCCGTCTGCCTTTTTTTACCGCCACACTGGCTTTTTTCAGGTGGCAGTATTGGGTCTGATAGCCATCATCATGGGCCAGAACCACTCCGTTGCCGCACTCCTTACCGGAGATTTTCTGCAGATAATCCTCGTAGGATACGCCGGGCGACCGATCGTCAATATCGTTTCGGACCCCCAACACGACGCCGTCGGCAGCGGCAAATATCGCCACTCCTTCTGCCATCGCCCGGTAATCCCTGATCCTGATATCGGTGCCCTTGTGACCGTCATAGGTCAAACTACCGCAATTGTAGTCACGCCAGCCCTCACCCGGGTCCAGATCTACATAATTCTGAATGACACAATCCCGTCCCAGGCTACAGTCGACCGGGAACGCCAGTTTTAAATCAGCGGACCAAACCGCTGACGGCATCAACAGAAAGACAAGAAAAACTGTTCTCACCATCACCTACTGTCAGCGCTCTCGATTGATATATTCATCCCACTCAACGGGAAGCATGGTCTTTTTCTTGGTGTTGCAGTCCTTGCAACTCGGTACCAGGTTGTCCTTGGTGCTGCGCCCCCCGCGAGAAAGCGGAATCAGATGATCCATGGTCAGGTCTTGGTGGGCCGTTTGACTGCCGCAGTAATAGCAGATTCCCGAAGCGGTCTTCTGCTGCCACCACCTGGTCTTTCTCAGTTCACGGGCCTTGGCCCGCTCCCGCCTGATGTTCTCTTCGCTTACTCCATCGAGCCAGAGATAGTCATCTGTCATCCGACCACCTCGCCAACCAGCAGTTTCCTGAACTCTCCGATCAGGTAAAGCGAACCGGCAACAACAACGAGATCATCTACGGAGGCCTGCTCCTGCACAAGCATTAAAGCCTCATCGACGGTTACACAGATGCGCACCTCTTTACCCTCCACATCCTGCAACTGATCGTACAGATCCTGGGGGTGCGCGGCGCGCTCAGTCTCAGGCCTGGTAAGCAGCAGCACATCGGCAACCCGAGCCACGTCGTTGAGCATGGCCTCATAACTCTTGTCGGCCATCGATGCCCAAACCACGAAGAGCCGATCGTAGCGGTAGTGCTGCAGTGACGTTAACAGGCAGTCGACGCCCGCCTGGTTGTGGGCCCCGTCGAGCAGGAACCTCAGCGGGGTTCCGAGGAGCTCCATCCTGCCGGGCCAGGCGGATCGGGCCAGGCCGCTGTCGATCGTCGCCGTCCCCACAGTGAAGCCCGATGATCTAAGCTGCACCGCAGCAGCGACAGCACAACAGATGTTGTCGACCTGCCAATGGTTGGGCTGATCTACATCCATCAGGTTGAGTCTTACTTCAGCATCGGTCGACTTCCATACCCAGGGTCCATCCGGCTCCCGATCCAGCAGAAAGTCCTTGTCTTTCTGGCTCAATTCAGCCTGGCGTTCGCTGCAGGTCCGGGAAATCACCTGCCGGGCCTGCGGGTCTTCAACGCCTGAAATGACAGGTATGTGCGGTTTCACGATCCCTGCCTTTTCAAAGGCCACCTCTTCCACACTGGTGCCCAGGAACTGTTCATGGTCCAGACTGATCGTGGTAATGATTGACAGCAGCGGCCTGATCACATTGGTGGCATCGAGTCTGCCCCCCAGGCCGGTCTCAAGTATCACCAGGTCGCAGCCGTTTTCGGCAAACCAGAGAAAGGCCAGGACCGTGGTGCACTCGAAATAGGTAATGCTGCGCCCCCCGAGGCTCTGACGGATGGTCTCCATCAGCCGGGTAAAATCGGCTTCACTGATGAACTTATCATCGATCCTGAACCTCTCCCGGACCGAGCTCAAATGAGGCGAAGTATAGAGACCGGTCTTATAGCCAGCTCCACTCATGATGCTGCGCAGCATGGAACAGACCGAACCTTTACCGTTGGTGCCGGCGACGTGCACTGCAGGGCATTTCTCTTCGGGCGATCCGAGCACAGCCAGGGTGGAACGTATCGCCTCGAGACCTAGCTTTATCTTATGCATCTGCAGGTCGTCAAGGTACCTGCAGGCCCCTACGTAGGTGGTGATGGGAGTGGTCACTGTCGGTTTCCTGCTGTCGTTGAGCTCACCGGCGGAGAGATCAGCCCTCGACGATGGTCAGTTTGGCATAATCGAGATGCAGCGTCTTCATACCGTGACGGTCAAAGGCCACATCGAGAGATCGCGGCGGTGTTTTCTTTTTCACGGTGCCGGTGCCGAAAAAGGGATGCTTGACCCGCCCCCCGGTGTTGAAATCGTCCAGTACCGCTTTTTTATCCTTTTTTTTCAAAACCGGCCTCGTCCGTCCGGATGAGTCACCATAAGACGCACCATAGAAAGAACCGTCACCGGTTGACGGCCGAATTACTTCATAACCGTCTGGTTCGAGTTCGGCGACGAACGGTGACATGCCCACCCTCTGGAACCTTCTGTCAGGCGACATAAGCTCCCGCGGATAGGTGAGGAAAAGATGTTTCCTGGCCCTAGTGGCGGCCACATAGAGCAATCGCCGTTCCTCCTCCCACTGTTCTCCCGGAAACGCAGAGGAATGTGGAAATCTGCCGTCGGCCAGGCCAATCACAAACACCGCGTCCCACTCCAGACCTTTGGCGGAATGAATGGTGGACAGCACCAGTGTATCGAGATCGTTGCTGTAGGCGCTCAGATCCGACTCCGGCGGGTCCAGCGTGGTATCATCAATGAAACTCTGCAGGTCATCATATGAGGCAATGATGGTCTTAAGCTGTTCCAGATCTTTCTGGCGCTTAGGGTAGTCATCGGCGTAGAGCCGCTCAAATACCGGCTGATACCATTTTAGCGCAATCTCACAGAGCAGACCGGGCCTGGGGTCCGCAGTTCTCAGTTGGTGAAAAAGCCTGACCAGTTCGTCGAATCCACTCTTCCAGGTTCTGCCGGCCGGATACGAACTGAGTGCCAGAAAAGGGTCGTCGGCCGCCGATATGGCGGCGGTGATTTTCTGGGCGGTCCGGGGACCCACTTTGTCAATGCTGAGCAGCAGGCGGTTCCAGCTGAGGTTGTCAATCGGGTTTATCAGAAGCCGCAGGACTGCCAGCGCATCCTTCATGTGGGCCGATTCGGTAAGCTTCAGGCCGCCCCGTTTCTCGAACTGGATCGAACGGCTGGTCAGTTCCAGCTCGAGTTTAAAGCTGTGGAAGCCGGACCGAAAGAGTACTGCAATCTCATTAAGCTGCAGCCCCTCGGCCCGCAACTGCTCGATCCGTTTGATGACGAATGCGGCCTCACCCCTCTCGTCTCTCGCACCGTAGAGGGCAGGCTTGAGATCGCCCTGGATCTTGGTGTAGAGCTTCTTGGTGTATTTTTCCGCAGCCTTGCTGATTATATCGTTGGTCAGACCGAGAATCGGCTGGGTCGAGCGATAATTTTCTTCCAGCTTGATGACCCTTGTGCCGGGGAAAGTATCAGGAAAACGCATGATGTTGTAGAAATCGGCCCCTCTAAACGAATAAATCGACTGGGAGTCATCACCAACCACCATCACATTGTCGTGGCGGTAGGCTGCCAGCCTGACGATCTCGGCCTGGATCAGGTTGGTATCCTGGTATTCATCGACCATGATATAGCGATACCTGGTAGAGATTTCCTCACGCGCCTCGATCACTTCGACCATCAACCGTTTCCAATTGACCAGCAGATCGTCGTAATCCATCAAGCCATGGTCGAACTTGAAGCTCTGGTAATGCTTCTGCAGCAGCCGGATGTCGTCAGTGAACTCGGCCAGATGGTTGTACTCGTCGAAGATCAGATCATCCAGCGGCCGGGCTTTGTTGACCGCCCCGCTGATCATGTTGATAATCGCCCGCTTGGAGGGAAACTGCTTCCTCGGGGCGCTCAAATCGAGTGATGATTTGAGTAGATTAACAATGCCCTCGGCATCGCCCCGGTCGATGATGGTAAAGCCCGAGCCGAAACCGAGATGGCCACCGTAGCGCCGGAGCAGCATGTTGGCGACGCTATGGAAGGTACCGCCGGTTACCCGGGTGCAGCTGTCGCTTATGATTCTACCAGCCCGCCAGAGCATTTCCTGGGAAGATTTGCGGGTGAAGGTGAGCAGTAGAATCGATTCAGGGTCAACGCCCTTCTGAATCAAATGAGCTACCCGGTAAACCAGGGTTCTGGTTTTCCCGCTGCCCGCTCCGGCAATCACCAGCACAGGGCCTTCTGTGGCGGTGACAGCTTCGTATTGGGCCTCGTTCAACTCGTCTCTGTAAGTACCGTTCAACATAGGTCGCCACTCTACCACAGCACCTCAGCCCCTGCAACGATGGTTGACAAAGGATCTCAACAGTGTTTATTATTCATTTTTACCCGGCAAGTACACAATTAATTAATTATATTTCAACATCTTACGCATAGAATACAATGGATGAATATGGTAGCCTTTTCAGTGCCGAAACCTGCAGTAAGCTGATGCCTGCAGAGACGGCTGATCAGTTCTTCGAAGCTCTCTTCGGTGATGCCGAAGAAGGCTCCTACGACCTCGAATTAACATATCGGGGCAGCAGTTCCGATTCTCTGCACTTCGATATCCTCCTGCACGAACGACCCGGCCACTGCCTGGCCTGTAATCTTACTTATGGGCTGCCGGAAGTTTTCTCACGGCATCCGGTGATCAACATCAGCGGTATTGTAGAGAAAGTTAATGAGATTCTCGGAGAGCGGGGGGAAACGGGATCCTGGAAGCTCGGTGCGACCACGCAACAGAGCCAGTCTTTGCACAAGATTCCGCTGATGATAGAACTCAAATAGGTCTACTGGTGGTCGCTCGCCACCTTCGAGCGGCCGTGGACCTTGGCATGGTAGAGCAGATCGTCGGTGCGATCCAGCCAGTGGCGCAGACTCTCTTCTTTATGCAGCTCAGCCAGGCCGATAGAGGCTCCAAGCTTGATATGGTCGTTGGCCCAGACCTCCAAGCCGTCTATCTTGCGAACCAGTCGTTCGGCCAGAATCTGGGCTTGGGCCCGATCAGTATTATCGAGCACCAGAATAAATTCGTCACCACCCATACGGACCAGAAGATCGGTGGTACGTACTTCGGTCTCGAGGACTTCGGCGACCGCTTTCAGCACCTCATCGCCAACCTGGTGGCCAAGATTGTCGTTGACCTGCTTAAAGTAGTCCAAGTCGAGAGACAGCATGGTCAGAGGTGAACCATAACGTTTGTGGAAATTCATCATCGAAGTGATCCGCTCTTTGAAGACCCGGCGGTTGGAGAGCCCGGTCAGGGCGTCGGTGCTCGCCTGTTCAAACAGCGTCTCGTATTCAATGCCGCGCTGCAGGCTTTCGCCGAACACGGTTAAGGACTCGTTGATGATCTGCAGTTCAGACGGGCTGGTATCACTGTCCTCCTTGAGAACGACAAGAATTGAGGTGTCCTCCATGGATTCAAATATCCACTGATAGCCCAGCTGACCATCCAGGCTAACCGCCCCGTCATCATGATGCTTTACGCCTTCGATCATTTTTTCTGCAAAAGCGATCGCCCGACGCCTGTTGGGCCCGTGGGCTGAACAAAATAGCACCTTCTTTCCGGTACGGCGGCTATAGCAGCCGATCAGTTCGTGCTCCACCAGCGGCATGAGCCAGACCGAAAACGCCTCGATCATATCCGAGATACTCAATGTCCCCGCCAGCCTTCCGTGCAGCTTATTTATCTGATCCAGTCGCTTTGACTGCTGCTTGAGACGGTCCAGTTCATAGAGGACCTGGCTCATTTTGTCGAAGCCTCCGTCGATGCTGATCGGCAGGCCCGGTTGACGCGCGGGAACAGGGTTCATGAGCGTACCTTTTCGGTCTGTTTTTCCAGACCCGGGTAGATTTTTCTTGTGGACATGTTTTTCCATACCGGTTGAGTGAGCAAAATACATGCCAGCACCTCTAAAACGTATCTCAGAATCACCTAGCCATCAGAATAAAATCATATTATCAGTATGTTAAATGAAGCAGTCCTGTTCTGGGATGTTCCCGTTAATATTTTTTTGACGTCTGTGGTCAGCTTTTTGACAGCAAAAAAATGGTGTCAGAACAACCCTAATAGTGTCAACATATTGCCATTAGCTGCTTTCCCCTTTACATAGATGGGTCATGAGGTACCTTGCCAAGTGAGTATTTTGGTTCAAGATCAAGGCGCCTGCGGAAATTTTACCGCATCCATATAGCGAATATGCCGAGGATAAATTTTTTGCTCGCCACGCAGAGATCGGGCAAAAAAACAATTTTGCAAGGTACCTATGGATTTATCCAAACACCTAGGCAGCTTATTGATCCTCGGCTTTCCCGGCCCGGTCCTCGGGCAGGAGATGGAGATCTGTCGGGATATCGTCGACTTCAATCTCGGCGGTGTCATCCTCTTCAACCGTTGCCTGCATACCCCAGCCCAGCCTGCGAATATTATTTCGCCCACCCAGCTCAAGGAGCTCTGCTCCTCCCTGCAGGAGCTGGCCGACACCACCCTTCTGATCGGTGTCGATCAGGAAGGAGGAAAGGTCAGAAGACTGCGGCCTGAAGCCGGCTTTGCCGCTACCTGTTCGGCCAGACAATTGGGCACTGCCGGCGAGCACACCAGCTTGACACAGAAAGAGGCCAAGACGACGGCGGCCATGCTGGCCGAGGTGGGGATCAATTGCAACTTCGCCCCGGTTGTCGATCTATTGAGCAACCCGTCAAACCCGGTGATTGGGGGAATCGATCGCAGCTTCTCAGAGGATCCGATGCTGGTGGCCCGCCATGCCGCCGCCTGGATCGAGGCGCACAGTGGTGCAGGAGTGCTGAGCTGTATCAAGCATTTTCCGGGACACGGCAGTTCCGCCGCCGACTCTCACCTGGGCTTCGTCGATATCAGCGACAGCTGGCAGCCCCTGGAACTGGAACCCTATCGGCTGCTGCTGGGCGAGGACAGGGTCGATTTGGTGATGACCGGTCATCTGTTCAACCGCCGCCTCGACCCCGACCATCCGGCAACTCTCTCAGCAGCGATCATCGATGGGTTACTCCGTAGCGATCTGGGTTATGAAGGGGTGGTCGTCAGTGACGACATGCAGATGAAGGCTATCACCGATCATTACAGCTTCGAAGAGGCCGTGTGCAGATCTCTGGCAGCCGGAGTTGACATGTTGGTGTTTGGGAACAATCTTGACTATGGCCGGGACATCTGTCCACGGGCAATCAGAGCCATAGAGAACGGTCTGGCCAGGGGCATGATCAGCGAGACACGGTTGAGAGAAGCACTGGGCAGGGTGGAACACCTCAAACAGCGACTGGGGAAAAACCATGACTGAACGTACCACACATCAGATTTTCGTCGGCTATTTTCTCTGGATCTTCGGGTTTCTGGGAGCCCATCGTTTTTATTATGGCCGCCAGATCAGCGGCACCATCTATCTCTGTACCCTTGGGCTGTTCCTGATTGGCTGGATCGTTGATCTCTTTTTGATACCATCTATGAACCGTGATGCCGACTACCGATTTATCGAAGGACCGGTGGATTACAATGTCGCCTGGCTGCTCCTCACCTTTCTCGGAATTTTCGGGATTCACAGGATGTACTGCGGTCGCTGGGTGACTGGGTTCGTCTACCTTTTTACTCTGGGACTCTTCGGGGTCGGTGTGATCTACGATTTCTGGACCCTGAACAGCCAGATCAGCCTGATCAATCACGTGGCCAATAAATCGAACGACTTCACCTGATCATCAAACTATAAATCTTCTTACGGACTATGAGTAATAAGCGCGTTATCGAGCAGAAAAAGCCGGATATCAGCTATCCCTGCTCTTGGGAGTACAAGGTAATCGGCAGTGACGAGCAGAAGCTCAGAGCGGCAATTCTTGCCGCCTGCACCCCGGTGGTACCGACCATCACCCTTGCCAACGTATCGAAAAAGGGCACCTACTTCAGCCTCAATGCCGAGTTGCAGGTTGAGGACGAGGAAATGCGTTTGAGGATCTTCACCTCTCTCAATAATAGCCCGGACGTAAAAATCGTGATCTAAATGAGCGAACAACCCACAGTAGAACAGTCAAAACTTGTCGGCGCCCTGCGCGAGGGGGTAGCCCTCGTGCAGATGGTCTTCTTCAAGGAGATCAAAGCAATTCTGGAAAAGAAGCATCCGGACAAGGACCTCAGTTCCTATCTGATGCTCGCAGGTGCCATCACCAACGAACTATTCGGCACTCCTAACCCTGAAGAGAAATTCGTGGCTTTCAGGCAGGAGAACCGGGCCTTGATCGAAGAGGAAATGAGCGGACTGGCAGAGAACCTGCCCCATCTGCGCAACTCACTTACCGATGCGCTTCGGATTCAGACCCTGTGCGACAGCCAGGAGGGCATTGATGATTCTGGAGTACTGCAGACGGCAGAGGCACTGGGTGTACTGGTAAAAGACCGTAATCTGCCGCTGCCTTCAACCTTTATGACGCTTGTCCGGGGGCTGGGTGAGCAGTATCAGCTCGTGGTGGCACCGGTTCAGATCAGCCCCGAAGAGGATCAGAGTCTTCTGCATTGAGACAGTTAAGGGTACATATACGGGGACACAGGTTATCATGTCCCTTCAGAGGGGACATGATAAGCCTGTGTCCCTGACGATTTCCCTCAGCTCTTTTCCCTTAACCTTACCGGAACGACCCCGCGCACTGAGTTACATAGATAGAGATTGTCGGCCCGCTGCAGGTCGTCTTTGCTGAGCACCTTTTCAGTTATCTCGAATTCCCCCTCACCTTTAAGCATAACAGATCGCATGATCCCGGGCAGCAGCCCGCACTCGAGTGGCGGCGTGAAGAATCTGCCGCTTTGCTCAACGATGACGTTCGAGATAGCCCCTTCGGTGACCTCGCCCTTCTCATTGCAGAAAACCAGATCGAGCAGCCCTTCTGAGCGAGCCTGGCGCCAGGCGTTGTCGTAGAGTTGCCGCCGCGTTGTTTTGTGAAACAGCCAGGGCGAGGAACTGTCCGTCGATTCGGAGGCGAAGTCGATCAGACCATTGAGCTGAGAAGCTGAGGCGCGGGCCTCGCCAAGAGAGAGTGCCTGGGGGCGATCGCAGTCGTGGACCTCGAGCACTGCTTCGCCGTCATCTGAGACCAGCAGCCGCACCCTTTTGCAGCCGCTGCCGTTAATTTTTTCAGCCAACTCTCCAAGCTCCGCTCGCAAGTGCTGGCCATCGCAGGTCCGGCCGAGATAGTCGGCAGATGCCGTCAACCGGTCGAGGTGCTCATCAAGAAACAGATACCCCTCCTGCGGATCATAAAGCATTGTCTCAAGCAGCTCGAAAGGCGGGGGCGGATGGGTCAGGAAGCGGGCCTTGAGCAAACATTCCCGCCATTCATCCCGGGGGGAAGAATCGGCGACAATACCTGAGCCGATACCCATCTCCCCTCTTCCGCCGTCGATCATGACTGTTCTTATCGGCACGTTGAAGGTTGCCTCCCCCTCTGGCCCAAAATAACCGATCGCACCGGTGTATACGCCGCGCGACTCGAGCTCCAGCTCCTCGATTATCTCCATCGTTCTGATTTTCGGGGCGCCGGTGACCGAGCCGCAGGGGAAAATCGCCTCCAGGATTCGGGAGGGACGAACCCGATCCTGGTGAAAACGTTTGGCAATAATGGTCGAAGTCATCTGAAACACAGTTCGATAGCGCTCCACGTCGAAGAGCGACTCCACCTCGACCACCCCGCCACCGGTATTGTCAACCAGGTGGGACAGGTCGTTGCGGAGTAGATCGACGATCATCACATTTTCACTGCGATTTTTCACATCGCCGTTCAACCGCTCAGCGATTTGCTCATCCTCGGCACCGAAACGGCCCCGCTTCATCGTTCCCTTCATTGGCCGGGCAATGATCCTTTCTGAATCCAAGCGAAAGAACAATTCGGGGGAAAAAGACAGAACGTGACAATCACCGCGCTTTATATAGCAGCCGTAGGGAACTGGCTGACTGCGCCGCAGATCACGGTAGAGCCCGGCCACCGACCCGTCAAAATCAAAGTGAAGCTTGAAGGTGTAGTTTACCTGATAGGTGTCGCCGGCGGCTATATATTCGAGAATCCGTGTCTATGGCCCTGCAATACTGGTCTTCATCGATGGTCGGCTGCAGATTGGTGAGCCGGTAGTCCGATTCGCCCGATCCAGATTCTGCCAGAGCGGGGAAATCATTCACCCCACTGTGATGATCAAATCTCATCGGAGCCTCGTAGACCCCTAAATCGGCCAGCGGCGGCGAGTCATCTTTGAGGCTGATGGCCAGCTCATCATGCAGGAATTCATAACCGAGCCAGCCGGCAAGATAAAAGCCCTGGTCCAGCCTCTGGGCCGCTTTATCAAGAAACTCACCGCGGTCTTCACCAACCGCAAGACGAAGCCTGTCAACGGGTTCGGTGAACAGCAGAGACCGGTGGTTCATAGCATCCGGCATGGAGGTATCGAGATAGACAAAGTCCTGCTGGTCGCCAAGCGCGGCTAACAGTCGGGATATCTCCTTATCGTGCAGAATCCTGTGGGTCATCTAAATGGATCGAGGCGGAGCCGGTTCAGGGTGTGGATCACAAATATACATAACGGCACACTATAATAAACTGTAGCGCCGTACCCAACATTTGATTGTTTTTTTTTATTCTTCAGGTCTCGTTTGAAACGGCTGGTAATTATTAAAGAAAAGAGGGCCGACGGAACTTCCTCCGCGGCCCTTGAGATCGAAAATGATCAGTTATAGTTGCTACTTGTCCCGCTGTTTCTTCAAATCCTCATAATCCTGCACCGCACTGATCACCGCATCATCCTGACGCTGCTTGATCTGGGCAACTTTTTCCTGGATCTTTTCTTCCTTGATGCTCATCCCCGGTATTTCCGCCCCAAACAAGCTATGGGCCAGGTAATCGAAGGAGAACAGCATGAGTTCGACATCGTCATCCTTGATTGTTTCAACCAGCTTTTCGTCGAGCATATAGGTATCGAGAAATGAGCTCTCAAAGATAAAGCGGCGGAAATGATTTAAATCGGTGGAGGCCATGAAGAACATCCGTTTGGCCTGCTCAGAAAGATTGGCCTGATGACCGAAAGACTTGCGGCGCATGATAAGCCGCAGCCATTTCTTGTTCATCTCATCACGCACGTCGACTCCCTGATCGGCTCGCCATTCGCCAACGGTCCAGAGTTTATCTTCCTCGTGGCCCTTGCAGTGATCCTCCTTGACCAAGAAAAAGAATTTTTCCTCATCGGGAGTTACTTCGTTGCCATCGGCGTCTTTGCTGCCTCCCTCGCGGAAATCAGCCATCCCGACTGGATAGTAGCGGCAGGCAGTGGGCCGGTCGGTGTAGACGGTGCACCCCTCGGGGGTTACGAAGGGGCATTTGTTGTCATCCTCCCGCAACTTGATCGCGACACCTGGCATATCGGTCTTTTCCAGATAGGTCGGGGTTGTGTAGGTATGCAGAAGCTCGTGGGGAGGGATCTGCAGCCGGCGGGTCAGCATCAGGATGTCATAGGGGGTCAAGACAATCTTGATGTTGCCGCAGCAGGCGGTAAAACAACTGACCCCGGGATAACAGCGAAACTTCAGCTGACTGTCCATGGTCAGCTTGAGGGGCTCGATATTTGAGGGATTGGTGCTTTTGCCGAAGAGAACTTTTTCTTTCGCGTTCAACTCATTTTGACTCATTTTTACTACCCATATTAAAAATTATAACAGCCACCTTGTGGTGGTAAAATTGCGTGTGCTCGAACGCGCAATAATAAACGGTTGGACCAATCGTGTCAAACTACAAATAGGGCTACCCTATCTCTTGTTACCGAGCTAAAATTTAAATGCTTAAATAACAGTCAACTACCAACCAGGGCCTAAAAGATGATCGGATGACGCTTGCAGTTTTCGGCAAATGTTCGTATATGTTTCTCTCCAATAAGCAGGTAAATTTGAACTGCTTTTATGATTGCCCTTACATATTATTGAACCACCCTTGGGATTGTTAATGAAATTGTTTGTCCGCCCGGTGGATCTGACCAGCGTCAGCACCATTATCTACCACCTTCCTGACGGTCCTTCTCTCTCTCTTGATATTGACGGTATTGAAGAATATGTCGATCTTGAACTGGAGATGGGTCATTATTGTGATACCTCCGATATCGACGGCACGCTCCACTTTTTCCCGAAGGGAAACGCCTGAGAGATTCGGCCGGTCTCCGTGCTCAGTGTCCGGCACTGAATATGCTTTGAAGTCCTTCTGTTTCCCATGAATGCCGATATCCTGTCAGATACGCATATCCACACCAGTCTGTGCCGGCATGCCAGCGGCACCATGGAGGAATATGTGGTCGGCGCCATAGATCAGGGGCTCAAGCGGGTGGTCTTTCTCGAGCATCTGGAGGAAGGGATCAATGCCCATTTCCGCTCCTGGCTCACCGAAAAAGACTTTGACGAATATTTTGAGGAAGGCCAACGGCTGCAGAAACGCTATGGTGAGAGGATCGAAATCGGCCTCGGTGTTGAGGTCGGCTACAACCCCGACTACCCTGACCGGATCATCGAAAGACTGGGGCGAAGAAAATGGGACAGGGTTGGACTGAGCTGCCATTTTTTCAAGGTGGACGGCTACGACGAACACCTCAATGTCTTAAGTAATAATCCAAGAAACATCGATATCGTCAAGCGCTACGGTGACCGCAGATTGCTGAGTCGCTATTTTGCCACCCTAACGGAAGCGGTCCAAACCATCCCGGCCGACGTGCTCTGCCATCTCGATGCCGGCCTCAGGCATCAGCCCAACCTCTATCTAGAGGACAGTCACTGGCAGCAGATCGACACCCTGCTCGACGAAGTCAAGCAAGCCTCTATGGCTCTGGAGATCAACACTTCGGGCTATAAGTACCGCGGCCTGCCCTTTCCGCTGCCGGAAATCATATCTCTGGCTGGTGGTAAATCCATCCCCCTGGCACTGGGTTCGGACGCTCACAGCCCTTCTGAAGTGGGCCGCCACTTCGACAAAATTCCCGCCCTTCTTGTGAATAAGTAAATTGGGGACGTACATGGGGACACAGGCCATCGTGTCCCCACTTTTTCTCTCTTTTTATACGTCTCCACATCACGACCTAAGTTCAAGGCGCCCTTCAGGCAAGGCGCGAGCGAGGAGCCGGCGGAGCAGGCAACGCTGAGAGCAACACAGTATGAAGGGAGGGATTGCCCTTAGGTCACTATGTGGACGGCAGCCAGTCGACGTTCATCCGCTTGACCACGTTGATACCGCCCGCCAGCACCGTATTGTTCCTGTACCCATGATGATCGAGAAAGCGCTGGATCTCGTATGACCTGGAACCGGCGTTGCAGATGATGACCATGGTCTTGTCCTGCGGCAGTTCCTGGTAACGGTCACGGACCTCGTCATAGGGAAGTGAGAGCCAGCGCTCTGAGCCGAACTTTTCGACAAACGGGGCGGCCTGTTTGGGATGACGTACATCGAGCATGATCCAGTCCGGATGTTGCGCTGGACTGTCCATATAGCTGAAGAAATCACTCATATCGACTTTTCGCATCCTGTTGTCACATAAATTCTCAGCTACATAGGCGGCTGCATTGATTGAGTCGATGGCGGCCGAAAACGGGGGGGAATAGGCCATCTCGATATTGTTAAAATCTTCGATGCAAGCACCGTCGCAGAGCAGCGGTGCAGCACCGTTGATCCGGGCCAGGATGCCGTCACCCATCGGTCCGACTCCCTGCAGACCAAGTACCCGCCTGGTCCTACGGTCGAATACCATGAGAAAACAGGTGACCGCCTGGGTCGGATAGAAGTGGGCCCTGTCGATCGGCGAAGTAAGCGAGATGTCGGCATCAAAGCCGGCCTCCCTTGCAGCCTCCAAGGTAAGCCCCGCTGAGCCGATGCTCATCTCGAAACCCTTCATGATAAAACTGCCGACCCCGCCCTTGAAAACCGACGGCAACCCGCAGATATTGTCACCAGCCACCCGGCCCTGCTTGTTGGCCAGAGAACCGAGCGGAGCAAAAAATTTCTGGCCCGATACCAGGTTGGTGATTTCCACACAATCGCCGGCCGCGTAGATGTCCGGATCGGAAGTCTGCATCCTTTCATTCACCGCGATAGCGCTGCCTCTGGAAACGTGCAGCCCGGCTTCCTGCGCCAGTATTGAGCGGGGACGGACACCAACGGCCATGATGACCATATCGCCGTCGATCTCCCTCTTATCGGTCCTGACTCCGCGCACCCTGCCCTCCTCGTCGCCGAGGATTTCCAGCGCCGCCTCTTCAAGATGAACCTCAAGCCCGCTGTCGCGCAGGTGTTTGGTGAGGATGTCAGCCATTTCCCAGTCGACCAGGTTGGGCAGCAGATGGGTCTTGAGCTCGACGATGGTGGCGTCGATACCCCACAGGTCCTTGAAGGCCTCGGCCATCTCGATGCCGATCGCCCCGCCGCCTACGATCACTGCTTTGCTGACCTTGCCTTTGGCAATCCGATCCTTGATCTCAATGGCTTTATGCAGATTGTTGACGGTGAACACCCCGTCCAGATCGAGGCCGGGGAGCGGTGGTACTATCGGTTCGCTGCCGGTGGCCAGCATCAGCTTATCGTAGCTGATTTCCTGCATCTCGCCCGTCGCCACAGTCTCGATGGTGAGACTTTTTTTGAGTCTATCGATGGCCGTCACCCGGGTGGAGGTCAGCGTGCGGACACCTTTCGCCTTTTCAAAAAAGTACTCATCCCTGAGCATGTGAAAGTTGGTTGATCGTAAATCCTTTTCATCCGGAACGTCGCCCGATACATAATAGGGAATACCACACCCGCCATAGGAAATCAGGCTGTCCTCATCGATCAGCAGCACCTCGGCATCCGGATCGAGGCGCTTCACCCTCACTGCGGCTTTCGGCCCTGCGGCAACTGCTCCGACTACAACTACTTTCTTACCCATCGTTCTCTCTTCTTTTCATCTGATTATTGTCCACGGCCTGAGAGGGCCGCCTTCCATGCTTTAAGCTGCTCACCCCTGGCCTGCTTAACGGTTGACAAGCACATAGTCACTGTTGAACCGGGTGCGCTTTTCCGGCTTGCTCAGCGGCTGGCCCAGCGCAATACAGGCGACCGGGATGATCGAATCAGGCAGCTTGAAATGGGCTCTCATTCCCTCTATCCTCTCCTTCCTCGGGTGAATGCCTATCCAGCAGCCACCGAGACCGAGACCGTTTATGGCCAGAAGCATGTTCTCGATACAGGCGGATACATCCTGCAGCATATACGATTCCTGATTCTCGTGGGCCGCCTCGATATCTCCGCAAACCAGAAAGGCGGCCGCCGCCCCCTTCAACATCGAGCCGTTGGGAGCGATAGCCCTCATTGCCTCAAGATCTTCAGGCTGCCGGGTGACGACAAAACGCCACGGATCCCTGGCCCTGGCCGAGGGTGCCGACATGCCGGCTTGCAGAATTGCTTTGATATGGGCGTCGGTAACCGGTTCATCGGTGAAGAGCCTGACACTTCGTCGTTGGAAAATAAAATCTAATTTCTCGTTCATATCACTCTCTCTTTGGCATGATCACGTTCGCTGCCTTAACGCGGTGTATCTCACTCTTCCGGGAGCAATTTGTCAAGAACAAGGCGCTGGCGATCGTCAAACAGATGCTTTTCAATCATCACGATGGCACAGACCACCCCGAATCCTGATCCTGCACCAATCAGAAACATGATCAGAATCTGATATTTTACCGCCTCGATCGGCGGCGTACCCCCCAGAATCTGTCCGGTCATCATACCCGGCAGACTGACGAGGCCGGTTGCCGCCATCGAGTTTACCAGGGGGATCATGCCGGTTCGCATGCAGTCCCGCCGGATGTCGCTGACCGCTTCGGAACGGCTCTCACCGAGCATCAACCTCTGCTCGATTATCTCCTTCTGGTCATAGAATAGACTTGTCATCCGATCGGACGCAAGCGCCACTCCGGTCATGGTGTTGCCAAGCAGCATCCCCAGAAAAGGGATCGAATAACGCGGCTCGTACCAGGGATCCTGACGCAAAATAACAAGCAGCGCGAGCAGGGCAACCGAAAATGAAGAAACGAACATCGAGGTGATGCCGACATGGTAACCAAAAAATCCCCGCAGTTTTCTCTTCAGGCGGGCCCTCACCTCACGACCTGCAGCCAGCAGCATAACCTGGGAAACCAGAATAATCAGCCAGACGGAACTGGTGGCAAAGAGAAATTGCAAAACCAGCCCGATCAGCAATAGTTGCACGACCATTCGGGCGGAGGCAATGATGAGTTGCGACTCGAGACCAAGCTTGAGTCTGAAGCTCAGCCCGGCGAGAAGCAGGATAAGAGCGGCGGCAATCGACAAGTCCAGCGGTGAGAGTGCGGCAACATTCATGGTCAGCAACACTCCCTCAAGGACTTATCGGATTGTTCTGTTTCCTGATCTGCAGACGATCCTGATACATGGTCATAAATATCGTCGCAACCCGCTCCAACTGCTCCGGATTGTGGCTTACCCAGAGCGCTGCACCACCGCTGCCGTCGAGATAGTTTCTTACCAGTGTTTCGAGAAGCAGGGCGTTGTCCTGGTCAAGTCCGGAGCCAACTTCGTCAAGCAGCAGAACCTGCGGATCTCTGAGCAAAGCCCGCACAAGACTTAATCGCTGTTTCTCACCGGTAGACAGCCGGGTTACATCCCAGCCGAGAATATCAGACTCAAAGCCGCAGGCCCGAACCAGTTCTTCTGCCCGTTCCTGCTTATACTCAGGCGGCAGATGATCGCTGACAAGCGGGTGCCACCAGCGCGATTCGGCTGGGATCATGGCCACCAGGCGGCGCCAATCCGGGGGCCTGTAATGCTCCCTCTCCCTGCCGTTCAGCGTCACTCTCCCTTTACTTGGATCGATATCAGCCAGGGCCCTAAGCAGACGGGTCTTGCCCACACCGGAAATACCGTCCAGACCTGCACAACACCCTGGCGCCAGGGATAAGTTGTAAGGCCCACTGCTGGAGAAGCGCAGAGATTCTGCCTGCAAACGAGGGGGATCAAGGTAAGATAATGACAAATTCAGTTCCTTCCTGCGCCCGGCTCACAACCTTTATAGTGCCACCATGTTCCTCGACGATATTCTTGGCAATGGCCAGCCCGAGACCGGTCCCCTTGCTTTTGTTGGTAAAGAACGGTTCGAATACCTGGGCGGTTATTTCCTCGCTCATACCTGGTCCGTTGTCCTTGAATGAGATGAGCGCCTGTCCTTCATCACTTTCAGAGGTTTCGACCAGCAGCCGGCCGCCCTCTGCCATTGCCTGGATACCATTGAGGATGATATTTAGAAAGGCCCGGTAAAGCATATCCTCGTCAACCTCTCTGACTATGGCATCGCCTGGGTAGATCGTGTCGATCTCCACCCCCTGTTTTTCAGCCATGGAGCTGGTAAAATTTATTGCTCTGTCCAGGATCTGCTGCAGATCACAAGATTTGAGCTTGGGCTGCTGCGGTCGGGCAAAATCGAGGAATTCGGTGACAATAGTATTGAGTCGTCTGGTCTCATCGACAATGATCTGGGCCAGATTTTCATTTCCAGGTGCCACTTTTTCAATTCTCTTTTTGAGGATCTCTGCCGTGGAACGGACGATGCCCAGAGGACTTTTGATTTCATGGGAAACTGTGGCCACCATGGTTCCCAGATGGGTCAGGCGCTCGTTTTTGTCGAGTTGTTCCTTGAGGGTGAGCCGCTCCACCATCCTGCGTTCGAGGATATCCCCGGCCCGCGACACAATGGAACGCAACACCAGAAAGAGCACCAGCATGACCACCGCTGAAACTATCATGATGCGGCCCTGCAGCTTCAAGATGGCGGTGTAGTCCCTGGAGAGATCTTTGGCAATCTCGATTACCCCCATGATCGCTTCCCCGGCTTCGCCGCTCTCTTTGACCTGTCTGAAAGGAATGAAGGTTTTGAGCTGACAGCTGATCTGAGGATCGGATGAAAGCAGGCTCCACATCGTGCCGCTGTAGATGAATCTGGAGTTGGCGACACCCCCAAGCGCTTTTTCGTATTCTAGGCCGCCCTTGTCTCGTTTACCCACCATTTCAGGGAGGGTAGAGTAGGAAATGATATTTTCTTTAGAGTCGTAAATGGTGACCGAATCGATAGCCAGTCCCTGGATAATTTCGCTGACGATCTTGTCCAGATAGCCGAATTGATCCGGGTTCCTCAGCGCGATCCGGCCGTAGCGAACCACTGCGGGCAGCACGAAACGCCTGAATACCTGCTGATTGAGGTTGCCTGCCAGCAGCAGAGAATAATCTTCGCTCTGCTTGAGCATCACGTCTTTGGCATTGTTGGAGATGATCCAGGAAAGGATCATGGTGAAGATGAGGATCGCCCCCAGGGCGGTGAACGAAAAGTATTTTACCAGGGTAAACGACTGCAGCCCGGCATCTCTTGGCTGCCGGCCACTGTCTTGTTGCTTTTTGTCACCGCCCTTGTTTATCATCACTGCTCAGTCGCGACAAACGCCGCAGATTCTGCAGACCCCGGTGTCGCAGGGTGCGGTTGATTTTTCCTCGAAACTGCGGCGATATTCGCGCCATAAATAAGCGTCCTCGATCCCGTGATCGATAATGGTCCAGGCCAGAGGGCTGTGCTGGGTGTATTGCCTGGTCGCAAAAAGCTGTTCGCTCAGCCCTCTCTGCTTCAAAGCCTGCTTCCAGGATATACCCGAGTCGGCCATAATCAGCAATACCTGTCCAAGCCTGCGGTCCCCACGGGACAGTACCGCCTGGAACAGAGCCTGGTCAGGATTGTCAAACTTGAGGCGAAGGTTTGGAAGCGAAGCCAGGTGAGTTCTCAGATACTTGATTTTTTTCTTGATACTCTGCACCCCCTCCCGCCCCTTGAGCGTCTTTTCGCCATTGAGCTCATCCGCGGCCGCAAAAGGGTGATACTGAAACGGCGTCCAGGGTTTGGGGACAAAGCTGTTGACCGAGATCGACATCTCACTTAAACGGCCACGCTTGCGGCCTATACGCTGCATCACCTGCCTGATTCTTCGAACCAGATCGACGAACTCTTCGAGATCTTCCAGGGTTTCTGTCGGCAGACCGATCATCAGGTAAAGCTTGAGCCGGTGCAGTCCTGCGGCGGTTAATTTTTCGGCGGCAGCAAGCAGATCCGCTTCGGTAAGCTGCTTGTTGATCACTCTGCGCAACCGTTCGGAAGCACCATCCGGGGCAATCGCCACACTTTTCAGATTACTGGCCCGGAGCAGCTCCAGAAGGTTGTCAGAAATCTTATCTGCCCGCAGTGAGGAAAAAGAGAGCGAACAGCCATCAGAGCCGAGGTTTCCGGCAATCAACTCAAGATTTTCCCGGGAGGTCATTTCCATGCCTAGCAGTCCAATCCGGTCGACTCCCCCGGGTCGTTCCTTCAGACTTTTGAGGATCGCCTCGATATCCCAAAGACGGGGCGGACGATAGACAAAGCCGGCGGTGCAGAAGCGGCAGCCCCGGGAACACCCGCGTCCCAGCTCGGTAAGATAGAGATCAGAGAATTCGGTTTTCGGAGTCAAGAGCTCTGAATGGGCCGAAAAATCAGTGGTCTCCAGGCCAATTCGGCGAATACGCGGGGGCAGAGCTGGCTCGGCTTCAATCCTTTCAAAGTGGTCTTGGCTATCATAGTGGGCCTGATAGAGCTGTGGAGCGTAAAAACCGTCGTAATCCCGATTGAGCAGGTAGAGCAGCCGGCGACGGTCGCTGAAATTGTCGTCGCAATAGCTTTTCGATCAGCACCGGCAGCAGCGGCTCGGCTTCACCCACCACGAAAAGATCGACAAAGTCTGCCAACGGTTCAGGATTCATAAAGGCGGCCACCCCCCCGCAGACCACAAGCGGATTTCCAGGTTCGATGGACTCTCCCCTCCGGTAGGCCAGTGGCTCAAGTCCTGAAGCAAGAAAAAATCGGGGAAGATTTAGGTAGTCGTGTTCGAAACTGACAGAAATGAAGATAACGGAAAAATCAGCGGGCGGACGCCCTGACTCCAGCGAGACAAGCGACTGGTCAGTTTCGGGCAGAAAAAGCCTCTCGCAGACCAGTGTATGGCACTCGTTGAGTATCCGGTAGACGAGCTGGAAGCCCAGGTTGGACATGCCTACCCGGTAGTGATTGGGATATAACAGGCCGACAGGCAGCAGCCCCTTCCATTTTTTCAGGTAGGTGCCCCGCTCCTTGTCAAGCAGATCGGCTCTGGATGGTATCCTGGAGATTGCGGTCCGCGATGTTCCCTGTCTTTTGCGATCCAAGAGCCCTCAATACACCAGGCCGTTGTCAATTAGCCTTTTTACGCAGATAGGTTGGAGTCTCCAGGTAATCCTCGTTAATCCGTTCGCTGGGTTTGTGCTCATCCTTTTCCAGGGAACGGTTGCCGCGGCTCGGCCCGAAATTGTCAAAGGCGTCGAAATTGGAACCGGGCAGTACGGTGGCCTTGGGAGCCCTGTTGGCCAGAGCAGGCTTGTAGGGCTGCTGTCTATCAGCTTCGGGCTTCAACGGATGCTGCGTGCGTACCGAGTCAACCGGCTTGGGAGGTTTCACCGGCACTTCATACTGCTGTTTGCGAGGCAGATCGCCGACCTGGGCGATGGTTCTCTCCCTGGTGCTGACGTCGCCAACACCGGTGGCTATTACCGTTACCTGAAGGGCGTCGCCCAGGCTGTCGTCGTAGAGTGCGCCGATGACCACCTTGGCATCCTCATCGACCTTATCCTGAATCAAGGCCGAGGCCTCCATGAACTCGGCCATGGTGAAGCTCTCTTCGGTGGCAGAAATATTGATCAGCAGACCGCGGGCGCCATCGATGCCGACATCTTCCAGGAGCTGGTTATCGATGGCCCGCTTGGCCGCCTCAACCGCCCTGTTTTCACCTACCGCCGAGGCAGATCCCATGATGGCCGGGCCGACTTCCTTCATCACCGTGCGCAGATCGGCAAAATCTGCATTGATCAGGCCGGGCACATTGATCAGATCGGTAATCCCTTTGACGGCCTGGAGCAGAACTGTATCGGCCAGGGACAGCATGTCGGAGAGTTTGGACGTCTTCTGCATCAGGCTCAACAGTCGGTCGTTGGGCACCGTGATGATCGTATCGGCATATTTATGCAGTTCCTGCCAGCCGGCTTCAGCGTTTCGCTGCCGCTGCTTACCTTCAAAATTAAAAGGCTTGGTCACCACAGCTACAGTCAGAGCGCCCAGTTCCTTGCTGATCTTGGCAACCACCGGTGCAGCTCCGGTGCCGGTACCGCCGCCCAGCCCGGCAGTGATGAAGACCATGTCGCCGCCAAGCAGACAGTCTTTGACCTCTTCCATTGACTCATGGGCAGACTGGGCCCCGGTCTCCGGATCGGCCCCCGCACCGAGCCCTTTGGTAATGGACGGTCCCAACTGAATACAGATATCGGCTTTGGATTGATCCAGGGCCTGTTTGTCGGTGTTGGCAACGATGAACTCCACTCCCTGAAGCTTATTATCTACCATGGTGTTGATAGCGTTTCCGCCACCGCCACCAAGGCCGATAACTTTCACTACCGCAACGCTCTCTGTCTCTGCCATTCTGAACGGCATGGTAATCTCCCAATATCTATTAATTCTCGACAGTTAGGGCAGGATAAAAGGTCTTATTCCTTGGCATAGGAACTATAGCATTTCATCGTGCCCACATAAACAAAAAAGTCCTCGACTACATGATTTTTTTAAACAGCCCTCTCATTTTGTCCATCACTCCGGTGTCTTTATCCAGGGCGCTCATCTGATGGTCTCTTCCATAGAGCACCAGACCGACCCCAGTGGTGCAACGCGGGGTGTAAACATCATTAACCCTGCCACCGATTCCACTGGGATATCCAACCCTTACCGGCATATCAAAAATCTGCTCGGCGAGATCGACGAGGTTAACCAGCAGCGAGGTGCCGCCGGTCAGAACGATTCCGGCGTTTATTCTGTTCTTCTGACCAGAGACGACCAGCTCCCGGTTGACCAATTCGAGGATCTCCACCATGCGTGCCTCGATGATGTCAACCAGTACTTTCTGAGTCACCCGCCGCGGCTCCCGGTCACCTACCGAGGGGACGTCGACCACATGATTTGACTTGATCACCGCTGACAGAGCGCTGCCGTAGTCCTCTTTGAGGCGTTCCGCCTCAGCCAGCGGAGTTCGCAAGCCAACGGACAAATCGTTTGTCAGGTTATGCCCCCCCAAGCCCAGTTCACAAGTGTGCCTGATGGTCCCCTCATAGAACACGGCGATATCTGTGGTACCGCCGCCTATGTCCACCAGGACCACACCGAGATCCATCTCGTCCTGGGTGAGTACCGCCTTGGCGGAGGCGATGGACTCCAGCACCATATCGGCAACCTCGAGGCCAGCCTTGTTGCAGCAGGTAACCAGGTTGTGCACGGCCCCGATATCGGCGGTGACGATGTGGACGTTGGTCACCAGCCTGACCCCGGTCATGCCGAGCGGATTCTGGATGCCGGTATGGTCATCGACCATATATTCCTGCGGCAGTACATGGATGACCCGCTGATTCTCAGAAATTTTCACGGTCTGGGCCGCGGTGATCACCTCCTGGACGTCGGCCTGCTTGATCTCCCTGTTGTTAATCGCCAGGATACCCGGGCTGTTGAATCCCTTAATGTGGTTCCCGGCAATGCCGACGTAAACCGACTCGAGGTCGCAGCCGGCGATATCCTCGGCGACCTTCACCGATTTTCGGATCGAGGCCACTGTACTCTCGATATTGACTACCACCCCTTTGCGCATCCCCAGAGACGGTGTGGTCCCGACCCCGATAATATCGACACCATCCTGGAAGACCTCGCCGACCACGCAGCAGATTTTTGTAGTGCCGATATCAAGTCCGACCACAAGATTGCCCCGAACATCGCGTTTCTGCTCACCGACGGGCTCGACACCCATTTCCAACTCCTGATCTTTGTTCTTATCCATATTCAAACTCACCCTGACTCGTCGT
The DNA here is from genome assembly GCA_963759125.1 of uncultured delta proteobacterium. GTDB lineage: Bacteria > Desulfobacterota > Desulfobulbia > Desulfobulbales > Desulfocapsaceae > JABDQA01. The sequence continues at coordinate 234,994 of CAVWXN010000004.1, read as the reverse complement.
AACCGACAATCACCTTATCCTTTAAGTAGTCCATCTTGATATAGGCAACGCGGCCTATATCCATACCAGTTCGACGCGGCTTATAGAGCATTTCCAGCACCTTTCTGAGCCGCATGTATTTCTTTCCGATGTCGCCTTCACCAAAAAATATCGGGAATGGATGTTCCACCAAATAGAGGATAAGTCCCTCTTCAGCATCCACATGCAGCTCGGAAATCGACTGCAGCGGCAGATTCGGATTGTTGGATTCTGCCAGCCTGAGCAGATCGAGCGGGGCTTCAAGCTCTGAAGGCACTGTATCGAGATCCTCCGCCTGTTCGAGACCGGTGATCACCGGATAGTCCAAATCCATACCATAGGTCGTTTTGACAAAAGTGTTCCCCTTGCGATCGAGATAATAGAGCGGCGCCGCTTCATCCTCACCGACGGCGATGAGGGCATAGGGCTTAAATTCACGAACCTGCAGAATCAAGGTATCGGGCCAGTTCCTGGCAACGGTGACCTGATCCACCCAGAGGCTTTCTTGCCTGACGTTTTCAGTGATCAGTCTCTCATCGACGGCAAACAGACTGGTGCTCACTTTCACCCCTGAGGCTGCACGAATCTCATCTGCACTTGTATTGGTGCAGCCTTCAACCCTGATCTCAGTAATTCTGAAATAATCGAGATCTTCGAGAGGCACGAAAAAAAGACTGAACCCGCCGCTTTTGAAAAACAGTGCTCCCGCACTGACCAGACAGAAGATCAGCAGCAGTTTTCTGAGGCTGCTCGGCTGGGGTGCGCTTTTATAAGATATCGGTCTATTGTCTTTACGCCTACTCCAATAATTATTTAGTTTCTTCAACAGGGATTTACGCTGTTTCTGGTCCCGATCATCGAACCGGAACGCCCCCCTGCCGGTCTCCACCCCGCCACCTTCGACGGTGTAGCGATTTTTCTTTTTATTCCCGAGTATCTTCTGCAGCCAATCTTTCATATTTGCTTAAACTAGCGGAGAAATTGCACTTCGGGTATCAACTCGACACCACTGGTCTGCATAACTTTTTCTTTTATCTCATCGATCAAAGCCAGTACATCTTGGGCAGTTGCTTGACCACAATTGACAATAAAATTGGCGTGTTTTTCAGATACGGCAGCATCGCCGATGCGCCTCCCCTTCAGTCCGGCGTCATCGATCAATTTGCCGGCACTGATCTCCTCTAAATTTCTAAACACCGAACCGCAATTGGGTTGTCCATATGGCTGCCGTTCTTTTCTCTTTTCCTTGAGCGTTCGAACGGTTTCTCTTATCTGCTCTGGAGCTGCGGTTTTGAAACTCATGGTCACACCGGTCACCACTGCATCTTTTCGTCCTGCCAGTGCTCGACAGGTGCGGTAGCTGAAATTGAGATGCTTCTCACTAATAATTTCTATTTTTTCGTGGTCAACCAGGTCGATCGATCTGATCACCTCACTCATTGATCTGCCCCAGGCCCCGGCATTCATTACCACGCCGCCGCCCACGGTTCCAGGAATCCCCGAGGCAAACTCGAATCCCGACAAACCGCTGTCGGCACAATAGGAGGAGAGCCTGGCGAGCCCCACACCAGCTCCTGATTTGACCCAGTTGCTCTTCTGAGCCCTCTCAGGGTCGCGGCCAATGTACTTGAAGCCTTCTCCCAGAACAATAATTATGCCGCCAAAGCCCTCGTCGGCGGCCAGAATATTTGATCCTCTGCCCAGCAGTTTCCAGCGCAGCTCCTCGAGGCGGCAGAATTTCAACACCTCCTGCAGATCTTCCACATCAAGCAGTGTGACCAGAGCATCAGCGGGTCCCCCGATCCGATACGTGGTCCAGGCCGACAACGGCGCATCCCACTGGATCTTCCCCCTGACAACTCCAGTCAGCACTGCTTTTTGGGAGGAGCTCAGAGTCATTTTCTTGTCAACATTGTTCGAGCAGGGCGAGCAGATCCTCGCCGGCTCTGAATATATTTCCAGCTCCCAGGGTCAAGACCAGGTCGCCGGGCTGTAAATTATCTATCACCGCTTCCGCCAGTTTCTCCACTTCCCCGATATAAGCAGTGTTTCGCTGACCGTGCTTCTTAATCTTTTCGAGCAGCCGCAAGCTGTCGATGCCCTCAATCGGTTCCTCACTGGCCGCATAGATATCGGTCATCACCAGATAGTCCGCTTGATGGAAGCAGGTCTGAAATTCGCTGAACAACCCTTTGGTGCGGCTGTAGCGATGAGGCTGGAAAAGGACCACCAGCCGTTTATCCGGCCAGGCTTGCTTGACGGCACTTAGGGTGGCTAGAATCTCCGTCGGGTGGTGGCCGTAATCATCGACCACCGTTATGCCGCCGGCAACCCCCTTGAGTTCCAGTCGCCGCTGGACACCGGCAAAAGAGCCGAGTGCTTCGGCAATGACGGCAAAATCTATTTCGAGCTCGAGCCCGACACAGATGGAGGCCAGGGAGTTGTAGACATTGTGCTTGCCTGGTTGAGGCAGTTCCACCGAGCCCAGCAGTTCTCCTTCCCAATAGGCATCAAAACAACTGCGGCCGTTTTCAAACCTGAGGTTTTCGGCATACAGATCAGCCTGCCGCGTGAGCCCGTAGGTAATCATCCGCTTGCTTATCCGGGGGAGCACCTCGGCGATATTTTTGTCGTCCAGACAAATAATGGCGGCACCGTAAAAAGGTACCTTGTCGATGAACTCTACAAAGGCCTCTTTGACCTGGTCAATATCAGCGTAGAAATCGGGATGCTCAAAATCGATATTAGTTACCACCTCGAGCACCGGTGAAAGCTTGAGAAACGAGCCGTCGCTCTCATCCGCTTCGGCCACCAGGAACTCTCCTTCGCCAAGCTTTGCATTGCCCCCCAGGCAATCGACTTTGCCGCCAACTACGATGGTTGGGTCAAGGCCGGCCTGGGCCATGATCCAGCTCACCATCGAGGTGGTAGAGGTTTTGCCATGGCTGCCGGCAACGGCAATCCCGAATTTTTTCAGGCGCATCAGTTCGGCCAGCATCTCGGCCCGCATCACCACCGGTATTCCCTGTTCGCGGGCAGCCAGGATCTCGGGGTTGTTATCGGAGATGGCCGATGAGGCAACGATTACATCGGCTCCTTCGATCCATTGGCTATCATGTCCCGTAAACACACTACAGCCCAACTCACCAAGGCGCTCGGTGATCTTCGACCGGTTCAGGTCGGAGCCGGAAACCCGGTAGCCCAGGTTGGCCAGCAGCTCGGCAATGCCGCTCATACCGATGCCCCCGATACCGACGAAATGTATGTGTTTGGTCTTCCGGTACATAGGTTACTTCCTCGACAGATCCAGACAGATATCCACGATCCGCTCGGCGGCATCAGAGATGCCCAGTTTCTTCATCGACTCGGACATGGTTTCGAGCCGGGTCTGATCGTTGATAATTCTGAGTATCTCCTCGGCCAGCATCTGCGGAGTAAGATCCTGCTGGGCAAACATCACTGCCGCCCCGCTCTCCACATACCAGGCTCCATTTTTTTCCTGGTGGTTGTCAGCAGCATAGGGATAGGGAATCAACACAGCTGGCGTACCAACCACTCCGATCTCTGCCAGAGTGGTCGCCCCGGCCCGGGAGACGATAAGATCTGCCTGCTGGTAGAGCTCGGCCATATCAGTAAAAAAGGCCGAAACCAGGTGGTCGATGCCCATCTTTTCATAGGCCTGTTTAACCATCTGTTCATCATCACGGCCGGTCTGGTGAATTACTCGGAGAGAGGAGAAGGCCTCAATACCGCCTCTCAAGGCCTCGACGATCATTTCATTGATCGCGTGCGCTCCCTGGCTGCCGCCGAGAATAAGCAGGGTCCGTCGTCCATTACCCGAACTTCTATGGCGGCCGGCTTCGATGATTTTCTTGCGAACCGGATTGCCAGTCAGCACTGATTTTCCAGCTGGAAAGAATTTCTCGCTCTGGGGCAGCGACAGGCAGACCCTGTCGACCAGTCGTCCCAGCTTGCGGTTGGCCAGACCGGGAACCGAGTTCTGTTCGTGTATCAGGGTTGGTCGACGCAGCAGCCAGGCTGCCGCCACTACCGGCCCGGTAACGTAGCCGCCCACGCCCAGAACCACATCGGGATTAAATTTCAAGATATGGTAGCCTGACTCCACCACAGAGAAAGGCAGCACCACAAGGGCCTTGAGCAATTCCCAGACATTCTTTCCCTTGAGCCCGTAAGAATGGATGGTCGTCACCGAAAAACCAGCACGGGCAAGTGAATCGCGGTCCAGTCTCCGCCGGGTGCCGACAAACAGCACGCTACTCTCCGGCACTGCCTCCCGCACCTGTTCGGCCGTGGCTACGGCCGGAAACAGATGACCGCCGGTACCGCCGCCGGTGAGCAGCAATCGCAACGCTGATTTATTGCTGCCGGTCTCACTCACTGGTCTATCTCCGTGGGGTTTCTCTGGTGCAGCCGATGCACCGCCTCGATGAAGCGGGCTCCCCTTTCCTGGTAATCGTCAAACATGTCGAAGCTGGCGCAGGCTGGGGAAAAAAGCACCGTGTCTCCAGCTCGCAGGCTGCCGAGGCCCGCAGGACCGCCTCATCAAGCGTAGCCGGATAATCGACCTCGACAAGATCGCCAAGCGCCTCACCGATGGCTCGGGAGGCTTCACCGATAAGGATCAACTTCTTGACATGGGTGGCGACACTGTCTCTCAATAGAGTGTAATCATCGCCCTTGTCCCTTCCGCCGGCGATGAGGACGATTCCACTCTCCCGGCTGCCGATCTGGAGGATGGCGTTGTTCACTGCACCGGTGTTGGTCGCTTTCGAATCATTTATGTAAGTAATACCATTGTAGCGGGCAACCCTCTGCAACCGATGGTCCCCGGGTTCGAACTCGATGCAGTGCCTGCTGCACCGACATCCTTTTCGAGCCCGAAATATTTCGTTGCCAACAGTGCTGCAGCGCTGTTGAGCAGACCAGAGAGATTCTCCAGTTTGGAGCCGGCCAGCTCATAGGTGACGTCCGGCATGACCACCCGGCTGCCACGGATGGATGCCTCAAAATGATCTTCATGACCAAACCTCGACCATTCAACCCCGGTCATGGTCTCGGAGAATCGACGGCACAGCAGGTCATCACCGTTGATCACCGAAAGCGTCTTGGCCGATCCGCCCTGAAACATATTCATTTTCGCTGCCGCATAACCTTCCACTGTTTCATGCCGATCGAGGTGATCCGGAGTGATATTGAGCAGGATCCCGACCTCGGGCATGAAATCGCCGCACAACTCCAGCTGAAAACTGGATAACTCGAGGACTACAGCCTCGTATTCTTCGTCCGAGAGCAGATACTCGCCGATCGGCGTACCGATATTTCCACCGACAAAGACATTTTTCCCCGACGCTTTGAATATCGAACCGATCAATTCGGTGACCGTTGTTTTGCCGTTGGTACCGGTCACCCCGATCACCGGAGCTTTGAATTTGTCGGCAGCCAGGGCCAGTTCGCCAAGAATCGTGGCGCCTGACTGCCTGACCTTCTCCAGAACCGAGTGACGGTAATTAACTCCCGGGCTGGCAACCACAATGTCAGCCCGGGACAAAAATCCCGTGCTGTGGCCGCCTCCCTCGTACTCGGCTACGCACTGGTCAAGCAACTCCTGTTCCTTCGGGCTCAGATCGGAATAATTCCTGATGTCGCTAACCAATACCCTGATCCCGCTTTCACACAGGTAGCGGACTAGCGCCTGGCTGGCACGGCCGAAGCCGACGACCGCCATTGTATCCCCTGTCGTTGCCCGCGGTACCATCAGTGTAGTTTTACCCGTTGCAATGACCAGCAATGAATCATCAAGATGATCAACAATCTCACCATGACCTAGGTTTCATGCCAGCCTTCTCAAAACGACCCTGTTCAGCATTGGCATAATATTCCTCTTGTTTTCCGGCTAATTGGCGATCAACCTCTCGGTTTTTAATGCCAAGGCCCGTCCAGGCAGCCCCCAGGACAAAGCCAATGCTCGCTGAAATCCAGCCAACGATTACATAAGTCATAGTACCTCCATTTATTTCTAACGCTTTAGCCGACTAACTCCCGACATCGGCACCAATCTGTAATGTACCCAAAGCTATTGCCAGTCCTTCTGGACCGACAGAGACGATCGTCATCCTATTTTCTTGATTTTCTGTTGCTTCCATCAGCGCAGTTTTAATGTTGCGATGGCCAGGAACCCAAGAATTATAGAGACGATCCAAAATCGGACCACGACCTTGGTTTCATGCCAGCCTTTTTTCTCGAAGTGGTGATGAAACGGCGCCATTAGAAATATCCGCTTGCCCTTGGTCATCTTGAAATAACCAACCTGCATAATCACCGACACCGCCTCCATGACAAAAATTCCGCCGACGATTGCCAGAAGAATTTCCTGCTTGATAATCACCGCTATCGTACCCAAAGCGGCCCCCAGCGACAGCGAACCCACATCGCCCATGAAAACCTGGGCGGGATAGGCGTTGTACCAGAGGAAACCCAGGCAGCCGCCGACCATGGCCCCGCAGAAGACTGCCAGTTCACCACTACCGGCCACATAGTGCACCTGCAGATAGTTCGAAATGACGATATTTCCGGCAATGTAGGAAAATACCAGATAGACCGCCGCCGAAACGATGGTAGGTCCGGTGGCCAGGCCGTCCAGACCGTCGGTGAGATTTACTGCATTGGAAGCGCCAACTATGATGATGATCGCAAAAATTACATAGAACCAGCCCAGATCTGGCCGGATATCTTTCAGAAAGGGTATAGCCAGATGCCCATCAAAGCCGGGTGTGTTGAAGATGAAAATGCCTACTGCAGTGGCGCCGATAAGTTGCAGCAGCAGTTTGCCCCTGGCGCTGAGCCCGGCACTTGATTTTTTACTGATCTTCTTATAGTCATCCAGGGCGCCGATAAATCCGAAAAAGCAAGTGATCAGCATGGTCAGCCAGACATAACTGTTGTCCAGTCTGGCCCATAAAAATGAGGAACCGACGATGGCGGCAAGGATAAGCAGCCCGCCCATGGTCGGCACTCCCTGTTTGTAGATATGGGTTTCTGGTCCATCATCTCGGATTACCTGACCGATCTGCATTCTCTTCATCGACCTGATAAACCAGCTGCCAAGGACGATAACGATCAGAAAGGCGGTCACCGCTGCCAGAATGGAACGAAAGGTGATATATCTGAAAACGTTGAAGCCGATAAAAATCGTGTGTAGTGGGTAGAGCAGATGGTAGAGCATTGTTTGGCCTTAACGTTTCAACATTGTTCCATAATCTGGTCGACAACTGTGTCAAGCGCCAACCCGCGTGAAGCTTTGACCAGCAGCCAATCATCGGCCTGCAGGTGAGCAGCTCGGAAAAGTTCGGTTATCCAGTCAATTATCTCGTTTTTGTCGCTAAACACCCTGATCCGGTCCGGATCCATGCCCGAAGCCTGGGCCCCCTGTCTGATCTGATCGGCGAACTCTCCCACCAGGGCCAGAAAGGACAGATCCGATTGAGCTGCCACATTACCGATCGAACGGTGCAGGTCGCCACTGGCCTCGCCCAGTTCGAGCATATCTCCCAGTACTGCCATTCTGCTGTGGGCCGACATGCCGCCGAGGGTTCTGAGGCCCGAAGCCATCGAGGCTGGGTTGGCATTGTAGCTGTCATTGAGAATTTTAAGTCCCAACGGAGAGGTAAGCCGCTCCATGCGTTTCGAGGAGGAACGAAACTGCTCCAGACCGGCAACGATAGTGGCGAAATCGATTCCGGCAGCCTGGGCAATTGCTGCAGCCGCGCAGCAGTTGCAGACGTTATGCAGTCCCGGGAGCACGAATGGTGAGCTCCCTGCTCAGTGCACCGATATGCAGAGTGAAACTCAGGTTACCATTGGCATCGGCGGTAACTTTTTCTGCCCAAACCTCGGCTCCCCTAGCCACTCCCTGAGAAGAAACGGCGAAACCAACCTTTTTACTACTGTACTTCTCGCTCAGTCTGACGATATGTTCGTCATCGAAATTAACCACATGGATACTTTCAGGCCTGCTCTGGTCAAACAGTTCGCCTTTGGCTGCCGCAACCCCTTCGATTGAACCGAGTCCTTCGAGATGGGCCTGGTGTACATTGGTGATACAGCAGATATCGGGGTCTCCGATCCTGGCCAGCCGGGCGATTTCACCGGGGTTGTTCATGCCCATCTCCAGAACCAGAGCACGGTGATGGACAGAAACAGGCAGCAGTGAAAGCGGCAGACCTATTAGATTATTGTAGTTTCCTGCCGTCTTAAGTACTCGATCCGCTGGTCTATCCGGCCGATTAGGCCAACGGCAGTTGAAGATGGCGCCGGTCATATCCTTAACGGTGGTCTTCCCGCAGCTCCCGGTCAGCCCAACGACCACCGGACGGCTCATCTCACGCACCCGGTCCAGCCGGTAACGGGCAAGATTGCCAAGGGCAGCCAAGGTATCCGCCACCTGAACGCAGCAGACATCCCGGTTATTCTGCTGAACATCGGAGACGACCAGGCACCGGGCCCCATTGTCAACCGCATTATCCAGAAATTTGTGACCGTCGAACAATTCGCCCTGCAGAGCCACGAAGATGTCATTATCGACGATTGTCCTGGTGTCGGTGGAAATGTTGCGAAAATGGGTGGTCGCAGCTGTCCGGACCACCTCCCCCCCTACTGCCGCAGCCACTGTTCTTAGATCCCAGGCCAGGCTGCTTTGCTGAGCGCAGAGCTTATCGTCAAAAAATCGGGTCTCACGACCGACAATCTGGTAATCTTCATGTCCCTTGCCAGCGATGAGCACGATATCGTCCTTGGCGCTGCGGGTCAGGGCCGCATGTATTGCCACGCCGCGCCCGCCAATCTCGAGGTAGCCCTGTTCCCCGGGTCCACTTCCATTGAGCCACTCCACAGAGCGCTGCACCAGACCGGTAGGCTGAATTCCTTCGATAACCGCCTTGCGGATAGCGGCCGGCTCCTCTTCTCGGGGGTTGTCATCGGTGACGATGACTATATCGGCCAACCGGGCAGCTATTGCACCCATCAGAGGCCGTTTCGATTCATCCCGGTTGCCGCCGCAGCCGAATACGCAGATCAGTCGCTCATGCTCCAGTGATTTCAGGGCGCCAAGGACTTTTTCCAGGGCGTCAGGCGTATGAGCATAATCGACGATTACCGTAGGCTGGCCGCCCGGTTTGTCCGCCAGTCGCAGGGGCTCGATCCGACCGGGAGCACCGGCTGCTCTGCCGACAAATTCAGCGCAACGGTCAGCCTCATACCCCAGTGCCGTCAGGGCTGAAAAAGCAGCCAAAAGATTGTTGATATTAAACCTGCCGATCAAGGAGGACTCTATCTGGTAGCGCTGCCTTTTGTTATCGGCGATCTCACAGCGGACCCCGGCCAGTGACGCCGCATGGTCTGACAAGCCTGACATCGCAGTTCTCCGCCTCGCCGCAAACGACGGTGATCAGCGGCAGCGACCGGCACAGCTCGGCCAGCTCCGCAGACGGACTCTGGCCATCTATTCCACTACTTTGCTCCACCACCACAACCGTTCCGCCGGACCGCATATGATGAGTGAACAATCTGCGTTTGGCGGCAAAATAGTCGATCATCGTCTGGTGGTAGTCGAGGTGATCCTGACTGAGATTGGTGAAGACGCCCAGTGTCGAATTCCATCGAGCCGAGGCGATGCTGCTGCAGGGCATGTGAAGACGCTTCCATGATGACATGGCTGACGCCGCTGTCGGCCATCATTCTCAGCACTTTCTGCAGGGTCAGCGGATCGGGGGTGGTCAACGGAGCCGGTCTACTTATGCTCCTCCCATTGCCAAGGTCATAGCGATACTCGACCGTACCGATCACCCCGGTCTGGACCCCCAGCTGCCGCAAAGTCTGTTCAATGAGATAGCAGACGGTAGTCTTGCCGTTGGTACCGGTGATGCCGACCATCGTCATTTCCGAGGCAGGATGTCTATAAAAGGCCGAAGCCAGTGGCGCCAGGGCTGCCCGGGAATTTACCACCTCAATGACGGCTATCTCCAGGGTGGACAGATCCTGCTGCTCGATAGCCCCCCTCTCAACCACCACTGCCACGGCTCCACGCTGCACTGCTTCAGCTATGGAGCGATGGCCGTCATTTTTGTCGCCCTTGATCGCTACGAACATCGAAGACGGACCGACGACCCTGCTGTCGTCGCTGACTTGTGCTATGATGACAGAGTCATCAATTGAGCGAGTCGAGACCCAGCCGGAAAGACCGGCCATAAGCTCTGCCAGGGGAATCGAATAATTCCGCTCGGTCCCGTGACTTATATGGGCGATTGAATTCAACGTCTCTATTCCGGCTCGGTAATCTGTGGTCGCCTGTAGCCAGGGTCGACTGCATCCCTCTCCAGTATGAGAGTTACCCTGGCACCCGGCTTCAATTTAGTGCCGGCCGGAGGGTGTTGGGAAACCACCCGTCCAGTACCCTGCACTTCTATTTCGACATTGCTGCCCTGCAGCAAGCGTAAAGACTTTCTGAGGCTCATTCCGGTAAATGAGACAATTTCTATCTCGATTCCGTCATCTTTGGGGCCATCTTCAACCGCCTGTCCCTGCTCCGGTGACAGGCGATAATTCATCTCCTCCTTTTCTCTGGGGCTCATCATATCGGACAGGTTTTTCATAACCTGCTGCAGGGCGGCGATCGACCCGATAATCTTCGCTGCCTCCCCTGCCGGAGAACGATCCAGTTTCTGAGCTACCTGGTAGCCCGGCCCGGTAGAGGTGACCAGCAGCACCAGATCCGGTTTATCTTGGGGGATTAGTACCAGACCTACATAATGATGAAACAGCTGCTCACTGACTGACTCTATCACCGATCGGCTTTCTCCCTGCACCATAAGTGAGCCCAGGGGACCCCGCTCGCCCAACCCTGCGGCCAGCCTTTTGGCCTCCCCCGGGATACCATCTGAAAGAATCCCTGAAGCAGGCTCCTTTTCCAGGTCGTCCAGCAGAAATTCCTGCTGATTCTGGCGCAGTACGAACCTTTTGGCGCCGTGGGGCGTAATGTTTAAACCACCATTGAGCACCCGCGTCACCGCTGTGAGGATCTCCAACGGTGTCTGAGTTTCAGGAACGGTCTCAAAATTTACATTTTTCCCCAACCCGCGTTTAAACGGGACTGCGCTGGTTTCAGGAGGCGGTGCCGTAATAAAATCAAACTCCAGGTTGCCATCGGCCCCAAGTCTGCTCCAGAGCTGCAATTGAACCCCCAGTTTCCACTGTTCTGAGGCAATACTCCAGGGCAGCGGCTCAGAGATGTCACTACCCTGACTTTCCAGGAGCGACAGATCCCTGAGAAAAATTTTAAACACATCCGGGACAGTGATCTTCTCGTTGAACAGATCACTAAAGTTTGCTTCCGAGTAGCTGTGAAACTTGTTCGGATCGAACGATGGTGTCTGCGTATAGCCGACCAGCCCGCCGGTTGACGCCTCCATCACCAGGGCACCATAACTGTTGCCAGGATTGGCGGCCGACAGCCGTTTCAAATAGTCATCAAGGATTCGCTGTATTTTAGAGTCAAGGGTAAGGATGAGATGCCTGCCGTCCACACCGGGGCGTGTACCACCCATCTTGAGAAGCTCATTGGTGTCATCCTTTTTCAGCCGGAACCGGGCTTCCAGCTTGTTGAGATACTGTTCGATACCGAAGAGTCCGGTATCTCCCTCGACAAAACCAATGAGATGAGCTGCCGATTCTTGCTGTGGATAGTAGCGGATATACTCTCTGTGCAGATGAACGCCCGGGAAATCGAGCTTTTTGATCTCGTCTTCCTGATCCTGGCTGATGTCCTTAGCTAACCAAACCCTTAGACTTCCTTTCCCCATTCGATCGTATAGATCGCTCTCGGAAGTTTCAAGAATTGCCGATATTGGGCCTATCACTTGATTGACGTCCTCGATTTCTCGGATATTGGCATACACGGACACCCGTTCGTAGGAGATGGCAAATTCTTTATAGTTTCTGTCGTATATCGTTCCCCTGGTTATCTCTTGGTCGGTTGCTGTCTGTTTTTTCCCAATATTTAATGCTTTACCGGCCTGCTCCCAGAGAAGCAGCGTCCGCTCATCTTCGAACCAGGCCCAGAATGCAGCTACTCCAACTAAAAGAACAATCAGAACAACCAGCCGCCGTCGTCCGACGCCTTGAGTACGCAGACGCGACCGCTTGCCCATGTCTCCACATTACCTGAGCTTGAATACCTGTTTTTCCCCGGGGATAAAAAGCGCCAACTCTTCACCTGCCCGTTTCAGTACCTGCTTTTCCGACATCAGATTTGCGCGCTGGGCCAATAGTATTATCTGTTCTTCCCTGAGCTGATGGTGAGCCGCCTCAATTGCTTGAACTTGCTGTTCCCCGCGGGTGATGGAAAAATTGAGCCAGAGATTTATGCAAAACACGACAAAGACCACTACCAGCGCAAATTTTGAGGCAGCCAGCCACAGCGCAGTGCCACCCGGCAAACCAAATGTTTTTCTTCTGCGGAACTGCTGCCTGAACTTCGTATCGAGCGTTGACTGCGACACGATTCTGATCGAGTTCTGATAATTCATCTGGTCCCCCCTGTTACGCCGCTCTCTCAGCCACCCTGAGCCGACTGCTTCTGGCCCGCGGGTTCTTTCTTATTTCACTGTCATCCGGAGTGATTGGCTTTTTTGTTATTACTTTTAGCTCCTGGCTCCGAGCCAATGTCCGCTTGACAATTCTGTCCTCCAGCGAATGAAACGAGATGATGCATATTCTGCCCTTCGGCTTTAAATGATCCGGCACCTTTTCCAGAATTTCTCCCAGGTTGGCCAGCTCTTCATTAACGGCAATTCTAAGGGCCTGAAACACTTTGGTCGCCACATGAATCTTCGCCGGATGAAACTTCTTCGGGATTGACGCCCCGACAACCTGAGCCAACTGACCTGTCATCTCGATTGTTCTCTTTTTCCTCTCCTTGACAATTTCGGCGGCGATCCTCCTCGCCTGCTTTTCATCACCGTAGTAGTAGAAAATGTCGGCCAACTCTTCCTCCGTCGAATCGGCCACGATCTGCGCTGCGGTGACCGACCGCCGTCGGTCCATTCTCATATCCAGCGGCTCGTTTCTGTTAAAACTGAAACCGCGTCCCTCAGCTTCGAGCTGCAGGGATGAGAGGCCGATATCGATCAGAATGCCATCCACCGCCTGCACTCCCGCCTCTTTGAGGCCACAATCGATTTCCCTGAAATTCCGGTGCACCACCTGGAGCCGATCCCGGTAACTCCCAACATTCTCAAGCCCCAGCTTGATGGCCTCTTCGTCCCAGTCAAAGGCGACAACTTTTCCGTCGGGCGCCGACCTCTTTAAAATTTCTTTCGTGTGCCCGCCAAGACCGAAGGTACCGTCCATGTAGATACCTCCGGGAACTACCTGAAGCATCCCCACCGTTTCTTCCAGGAGGACCGGTTGGTGCACTTTCCTCAGGGAAGAGTCGGTCATCAAAGAATTCCGAGTTTGGCCAGGCTGTCGCTGTACTGCTCAAGGTTCTCCCGGGTCTTGCAGTACTCGGCCAGCCAGACTTGTTTGTCCCAGATCTCGACAAACTCGAGCATACCGTTGAGCATGACCTCTTTGTCGATGTTCACCTCCGATCTGAGGCCGACAGGAATCAGGAGCCTCCCCTGCTTATCGAGCGAACATTCTGTAATTCCGGAGACAACGTATCTGATAAAACTCGAAAGATTCTTCTCTTCGCGGCCCTGGGTAAGCAGTTTATCTTCCACGATCTGCCATTCTGACGCAGGCCAGGCCCGCAGATGTTTCCCCCATGGGGCAACCATCAGTACCGGCGAGCCATACTGCTTCAGCACTTCCCGGAACCTGGACGGAACGTTCAGCCGCCCCTTGGGATCGAGGGAATGCTCAGATCTGGATCGGAACCTGCTGGCTATGATGTCTGACTTGGCCACAGAAACTCCATCCTGCTCCATTTAATGCCGCTTTATATCCACTTTACACCACTACCAGTCTTTTTATCCCGAATAAATACGGTAAGTCAAGGAAAAAGATGCGTAAATTCAGGAGAATAACCTTTTCTCGTCACATCTTTAAAAGCACAACATATTGTAGAGTATGCGCCAAAGAGTACTACAGGGTGTAGGATATGGACTTATGGCCAATGCATGAAGAGAATAATACGAACCCAACAAATTATTATATATATTTGATATCTATACATTTATTTTAAAATACAAAAAATTGAACAATAGTACCTACAAGGGTGAGTGGTTCAAAGTGGCTGAAAGGTGCCAGAATGGCATCAGACTCCTGGAGATCTGTGGTTCCAGGTGCCATAAATAGGTCAGGAAAAGCACCCGAAAAGATTGGCTGGTTACCCAGGTCGGCCCTGGCGGGTGCTGGCTGGCAGGCTCTATCTCAGTCGTCGGAGCCGAACAGGGACGGCTGAATGGAATCCGGCTTCGGTGGCTTACGGCCAAAATGCTCGTAAGCTTTGACGGTTGCCACCCGGCCCCGCTGGGTGCGGCTTAAAAAACCCGACTGGATCAGATAAGGTTCGTAGACATCCTCAAGCGTTGTTTTCTCCTCACAGACCGAGGTGGCCAGAGTTTCAAGGCCAATGGGACCACCGCTGAACTTGTCTATCACGGTGAGCATGATGGTGCGATCCATGTCGTCGAGGCCGAATTCATCAACATTCAACAGATCGAGGGCGGCATCGGCGACGCGGCGATCGACGATTTTATGTTCGTTGACCTCGGCAAAATCTCTGACCCTGCGCAGCAACCGATTGGCAATACGCGGGGTGCCCCGGGAGCGCCGGCCAAGCTCGAGGGCGCCCTCCTCGTTGATCTCCAGGCCAAGAATCTGAGCCGAACGCCGGACGATGATTACCAGTTCCTCAGGTGAATAAAATTCAAGCCGCAAAATATCTCCGAACCGGTCCCTGAGCGGCGGGGTCAAAAGGCCGGTGCGGGTGGTTGCCCCAATCAGGGTAAAACGTGGCAGTTCCATCTTGATGGAACGGGCTCCCGGCCCCTGTCCGATAATCAGATCGAGCTGGAAATCCTCCATGGCCGGATAGAGGATCTCTTCGACCACGTGGTTGAGACGATGAATTTCGTCGATGAAGAGGATATCGCCCTCCTGAAGGCTGGTGAGGATGGCGGCCAGATCTCCCTGCTTTTCGATCACCGGTCCCGAGGTCGGCTTTATGCCGGTTCCCATCTCGTTGGCGATGATCTGCGAGAGCGTCGTTTTCCCCAACCCCGGAAAACCGTGAAAAAGGAGGTGGTCCAACGCCTCGCCCCGTTTTTTGGCGGCACCGATGGAAACATTCAGCCGCTTTTTGACCTGCTCCTGGCCGATATACTCGGCCAGCGATTGTGGTCTTAGATTATTGGCCTGGAGATTGTCACGGCCGATCGGTGCGGGATCCACCAGTCGCTCATCGCCAAAGAGTTCTTCTTCGAAATTCATGCCAGACTCCTGAGACATTCTCTGAGCAGTTCTTCAACGGAGAGGCCATAAAAGGCCTCGTCGCCGTGCCGTCGTTTTACGGCAGTAAGGGATTTGCGGCTGACCGGATCACTATAGCCCAGATTACCTAGAGCGGAAAGCACGTCTGCCATCGCCGATGAGGCCCCGTGAGCGACCTCTCCGGCCGTTTCCAGCAGATCGGCACCAGCGGCCAGATCTCCCACCTTATCTTTCAATTCGACGCAGATCCGCTCAGCCGTTTTCTTTCCCACTCCCTGCAGTGAGGTCAGCAGACTGATGTCCTTTGCCGCAATGGCCCGGCACAGCTCCTCCACCCGCATCCCCGATAAGGCAGCCAAACCCAGTTTAGGGCCGATGCCCGAAACCGAAGTCAGATAGAGAAACATCTCCTTCTCCTCGGTTTTGAGAAACCCATAAAGCACAATGGCATCTTCTCTCACCTGGGTGTAGATGTGGAGAAAGACCTCTTCGGATGAATCGGGAAGTCTGGTAAGTGTCTCGGTGGTCAGAAACACTTCATAGCCGACCCCCGAGACGTCGATGACGGCCCGGTCCAACCCTTTGATCAGAACTTTTCCTGTCAGTGTTGCTATCATTTCAGTCCGTTTTGATGGCTCAGATACGGAGCTGGTTGAGATGGCAAATTGCCACCGCCAGCGCGTCAGCCGCGTCAGTGCTCGGCGCCTTGTTCAGACCGAGAAGGACACGAACCATATGCTGAATCTGGGTTTTACCGGCCTGACCATAGCCGACCACCGCCTGCTTGATCTGCTTGGCACTGTAATCGGCTACCTCAAGATTATTCTGCATGGCGGCCACCACCGCCGCCCCCCTGGCCTGGCCAAGCTTGAGCGCCGAGCCCGGGTTGGTGGCCAGAAACACATCCTCCACCGCGGCCTCGGTGGGGCCATGCAGCTGGATTACTTCGTTTATGCCGGTGAATATCTGGTTAAGCCGATAATTGAATGGCATGTTGGTGGTCGTCTTTATCACTCCACAGGCGACAAACCTGAGGGTGCCCCGGTCTGAATCCACGACCCCGTAACCGGTAGTCCGGGAACCGGGATCGATACCGAGAATCCGCTTCATCCAGCCGCACTCAGGACAGTCTTTCCATCAGACCCTGGTCGATATCGAAGTTGGCGTGTACCTTCTGGACATCATCGTGGTCTTCAAGGTTTTCAAGCAACTTGAGCAGGGCAGTGGCCAATTTCTCATCGGCAATTTCAATGGTATTCTGGGGGATCATTGAAATGGAAGCCTCCAGGAACTCAACGCCCTGGTCCTCGAGGCCGTCACGGACATCGTTGAAATCCTCGATACTGGTCAACACCTGAAACTCGTTTTCGTCCTCGATCACGTCCTCAGCTCCGGCTTCGAGTGCCTTGTCCATTAAGTCCTCTTCGGAGATCAGCTCCTTGTCGACCAGGATCTGGCCCTTCTTGTCAAACATCCAGGCAACGCAGCCATTCTCCCCGAGGTTGCCATTGCTTTTGGCAAAAAAATGCCTGACATCGGCCACCGTCCGATTGCGGTTGTCGGTCATGCACTCGACCAGCACCGCCACTCCTCCGGGCCCATAGCCTTCGTAAAGAATCTCTTCATAGCTGTCACCTTCACCGCCCCCGGAACCCTTGTCAACGGCCCGGACGATGTTGTCATTGGGCATATTCTCTTTTTTGGCTGCAGCAATAGCCGACCTCAGCCTCGGGTTGCCGTCCGGGTCACCGCCCCCCTGCCTCGCAGCAACGGTTATCTCCTTAATCAGTTTGGAAAATATCTTGCCGCGCTTGGCGTCATTCGCTCCTTTTTTCCTCTTTATGGTCGACCACTTAGAATGTCCTGACATAGCTAATCCTTGTTTTTTTCTTGAGGATTATTGATTTCTCTTAGCCTCGATAATCCATGCCGATCAGAAAAACCTCACGACTCTCCTTGCGGGAGCTTTGGGGTTTTATAACTTTGACAAAGGCAAAATGCTCTTTGAGCTGGCTGACGAATTCGGGCATATCTTCGCCCTGAAAGATTTTGCACAGATAATGCCCCTTTTCATGCAGGAAGATATGGGCCAGATCAAGCGTCTGCCTCACCAGCCGCATAGAACTCTGGTGATCCGCCCAGCGGTTTCCGGTGGTTTTCGGGGCAATATCTGAGATGACAGCCTTGAATGCCGGCCTGATTGCCTTCACCTGGCCAACCAGTTCCGGATTGGTAATGTCACCGCAAAGCCAGTGAATAGGCGAACCTCCGTCCCTTGGTTCCTGATTGGTTTCCTGCAGATCGACCCCGACTACCAGCCCTTTCGTCCCGACGATACCAGACGCATATAAGGACCAGCTTCCCGGGTGACAGCCCAGATCGAGGACCGCATCTCCGCGGCGCAAAAGACGATATTTTTTCTGAACTTCTTCGAGCTTGAAAACAGATCTGGCCGGGTATTTGTCTTTCTTGGCCTTCTTAAAATAATAGTCCCGAACTTTACGCACTCTTTATTCCATTTACCCTTCTTTAGCAAGACCATTCGATGGTACACCAGCGGTCTGCCGATAGTTACGCCGGAGGCCTTTCAGCCTTTATCCAGCAGTTCGGCGGCCCAGGTCAGCGCTTCCTCTCTGGTGGCGATCAGGCCGTCGATCGCCGCCGCCTCGACCGCTTCCAGCAGTCTGCCTATTTCCGGGCCGGACGACAGCTTAAATGTATCAATCAGGTCATGGCCGGTCAACAATTTAGGGCGGGCCGCCGCAGGCACGAGAATCTCTTCGTAAAATTGAGCCACCTCAACAAACAACTGCTCTAGTTGCTCCTCGATATGGGCCGGTTTCTCGGCTCCCTGCCCGGCAAGACTATCGGCCATAGCCAGCAGGAAGAGAGGATAGAGATTGGCTCCGGCCCGTTTACAGATCTTATGCATGGCGCGACTACTGACCCCGTCCTGGTTCTGCATCACATTATTGAGGTGAAAAGGATGCATGTGCATTGAGATCAGCGAAACGACCCGCCTCGTCTTCCGCTTGCTCCACTTCCACCTCTCTGCAATCTGCTGAGCCTGTGTGGCGCCCTGCTCATCGTGGTTGTAAAAAGTGATACGCCGCTTCTGGGCATCGTCTACTTTCCTGGCAGCCGGTTTGCCTATATCGTGGAAAAGAGCTGCCCATTTCAAAGCTGTCAGGGTTTCCGTATCGCCTGCAACCCCGTCCACCAGATCAAAACAGCGGGGAAAGTAGATAACGGGCTGGTCGATGATCCGCTCGGTAAAATCGAGCGTGGCCAGATTATGTTCCAGCACATCAAGGTGATGAAACGGAGGTTGATTGACGCCTGCTCCTTCACAAAGCTCGGGAATCAAAAGAGCCAGAAGCCCTGATTCCTGCATTGCCTTGAAGCTCCTGTAGGCCCGTGGGGTTGTCATAATAAGGTCAAGCTCAAAACTGATCCGCTCGGCGGCCACGGTTTCGATCAGGGTGGATTTGGCCTTGATCTGCTGCTGCGTATCAGCATCGATCATGAAATCGAGCTGGGCGCCGAACCGATAGGCCCGCAGCAGCCGCAGAGGATCATCTTCAAAGCAGTCAGGACAGGCCCGGACTACCCGGAGCCTGAGGTCGTTGAAACCGCCAAGTGGATCAATAACTTCCACCTCACTGTCCGATTGCACCAGGTTATCGAGCAGGACGGCCAGGCTGTTGATGGTAAAATCCCGTCTGACCAGATCATCCTCGATGGTCCGCGCCCCTTTACGGTAGCCGGCAACGTCCAGCGACAAATCCTCGAGAACCAGACGGGCCGTGTCATTTTCCTCGTCCCCGAGGATCACCACCGAACCCTTTCCCAACCTGCGGCGCACTTCATGCACGAAATCGGCCGCGCCAGAATTTACCGCAAAATCGAGATCCGCCGAAACGACATTGATCAGCAGCCCCCTCAGCGCACCACCCACCAGATAGATGTCTTGCCCCCGCGAACGGGCACAGTCATTGAATGCTTGTAGAACCGATTCAGGGTAATGCGAGAGAAAACTGTCCAGGGCTGATTTCTGCACTGCTGCCTCTTTTTATCTGCGAGGTTTCTTGACGTCGGTATGATCCAGTGTATACATTCGAAAAGAATTCCGTGAGAACTGCTTTCGGATTCTATCTGTCTCTTTTAAGGTAGCCATAAGTGTTATGCAATATTAGGGTTTTGCCTGGTAGCCATTGGCGTCATAAATTCTATCCACCCGTTCAGGCGAGGAGCCGGCGGACGCTGTGAGCAACCACGGCAGAGAGCAACACCCCCTGAAGGGATGGAGCGGACTTATGACACTGTGTATAGCACTTTAATTGGGGAATCCATGGAAGGCAACTGGCTTTATAAACTGCTTCTGGCAAACGACTGGCCCGAGGCCACTGCAGAGTGGTTGGCAATTGCTGTAAATGTTGCATTGGTAATCGTCATACTGGCCGGAGCGACAGTGATTATCAGAAAAATCCTACTCAGCTTGAGCCACAAATGGATTGCCCAAAATCGCTACCGCTGGGACGATGCGCTACTGAGAAACAAGTTCATAGACAGGCTGAGCTGGTTTATTCCTATCCTGCTCGCCCATCTCTCCATCGATTCCCTGCTGCCACCCGAGTCGTCGGCCTACATCATCCTCAAACGGATGATGATGCTCTTCTTCGTCATTGCCGGGGTAGCCGCCATCAACGCCGGACTGTCAACCATCGGCGATGTCTATAGGGGCCTCAGATCCAAGCAGGCCGACGTGCTGAATGGCTTTATAGACGCCGGGAAAATCATCACTTATATCTTCGGCGCCATATTTGCCATCTCCATCTTCTCCGGTATGTCGCCCTGGGGCATCATTTCCGTACTTGGTGGAATGACAGCGGTGACGATGCTGGTCTTCAAGGACACCATCGTCGGCTTCGTTGCCTCGATTCAGCTTACCTCCACTGATATGGTCCGGGTCGGTGACTGGATCGAGATGCCGTCTTACGGCGCCGACGGCGATGTGATTTCCATTTCCATTCACACCATACGGGTCCAGAACTGGGATAAAACCATCACCACAATCCCTACCTATGCACTGGTCTCCAACTCGTTCAAGAATTGGCGGGGCATGTCTGAATCGGGTGGTCGGAGGATTAAACGCGCCCTGATGATCGATATCAACTCCATCCGCTTCTGTGATGACGAGATGTTTTCCCGGCTCAACCACATCAAATTGCTCAGCGGCTATTTACAGACCAGACAGGAGGAGATTCTTGCCTACAACCGTGCACGCCAACTGGCGACGGAAGACGATCAGGAAATCAACGGCAGACGCCAGACCAATATCGGTATATTCAGGGCCTATATCGTGGCCTACCTGAAAGATAACCCGCAGATTAGCCAGGACATGACCTTTCTGGTCAGGCAACTCGCCTCGACCGAGCACGGTCTGCCTCTGGAGATCTATGTATTCAGTATTGACAAGCGCTGGGTTGAGTACGAGGCTATCCAGTCCGACATTTTTGACCACCTGTTTGCTGCTCTGCCCATATTCGGCCTGCGTCCGTTCCAGAACCCCACCGGTTACGACATACAGCATCTGACCGGCTCAGCGCAACGCGAACCGAACAGTTGATGAACAGAAGCCCCGATACCTGCCTCTATATGGCGCCGCTCAAGGGCATTACCGACAGTCTGTTCAGGCAGGTATACAACCGTCATTTCCCAGGAATCGACCGGGCCGTCGCCCCCTTTGTCAACCCCCAGAAGACTCCCCGCTACCCCGACAAACTGATCGCCGACCTGCTCCCCGAGAAAAACTCCGGATTGCCACTGATACCGCAGATACTCAACACCGAGGCGGAAGGATTTCTGGCACTTGGCGACCGTCTCTGCGATCTTGGCTACGAGGAACTCAACTGGAACCTGGGCTGTCCGGTGAAGATGGTGGCCGGCAAAGGACGAGGATCCGGCCTGCTTCCCCAGCCTGACAAGATCATCGACCTGCTCGAGCAGATTCTGCCAAAGCTCAAACCGGCCCTGTCGATCAAAATGCGGCTTGGCTACCAGAGTCACCTGGAGGCACTCGCCCTGCTTCCCCGGCTTGAACCCTTTCCACTGACCGAGATCATCCTCCACGCCCGACTGGGAACCCAGCTTTACCGGGGCCCGGTAAAGCTGGATCATTTCGATCTCTGCCGAGAGAAAACGTCCCACCGGCTGATCTACAACGGCGATCTCGTCACCCTAGAGGATTTCACCAGTCTGTCGGCCCGTTTTAAGCCGATCGACCGCTGGATGATCGGCCGGGGGCTGCTTATCAATCCCTTCCTGCCTGCTGAAATAAAAGGCATCCGCCTCTCCGGGGAGGAGCGGAAGGAGAAACTGCAGCTCTTTCACGACGATCTCTATCAAGGTTTGAAAGAGCGGCTCAGTGGTCCCGGGCACCTGCTGGGCCGCATGAAACAGGTGTGGATCTATTATATCCACGCCTTTCCCGGCAAAGAGAAACTGTTAAAAAAAATAACCAGGGCAGCCTCGGAAAAGAGCTTTCTCAAGGCAGTTGACGCGGTACTGGAACGATGAGAACCATGAACCCGGGCAACGGTGAAACAATGTTTGACAAATTGATCGACAGAATAGGAAGCGGCTCTTCGAAATGGGATGGCGCACCCGTCATCTTCGGCGAAGCCGATATTCTGCCCATGTGGGTGGCCGACATGGACTTTGAGGTCGCCAAACCAATCACCGAAGCGATCATCGAACGAGCAAAGCATCCCATTTACGGCTATGAGACCGAGAGCGATTCGCTCAAACAGGCGGTGGTCGACCGGCTCCAGGCAAAATTCAACTGGCGGGTCGAAAAACAGTGGCTGGTCTTTTCAACGGGTGTAGTCCATGCCCTGCATATGATCATCATGGCCTTTACCAAACCGGGTGACGGTGTGATTCTACAGCCTCCGGTATATTATCCCTTCTTCTCGGCAATCAGCCACAACGGCTGCTCGGTGATCGAAAACCAGCTTGTCATCCGGAACGGGGTCTACGCCATGGACTTCGAAGGCCTCAGCGATGCCTTCCGGCCCGACATCTCCGGACTCAGACCGGAACCGAGTAGAGCCCGGATGCTGCTGCTCTGCAGCCCCCACAACCCGGTCGGCAGGGTCTGGAGAAAAGAGGAACTGGCAGAGGCGGCCCGCATCGTTATCGACAATAATGCCATCATCATCTCCGATGAAATTCACGGGGAACTCCTTTTCGGCAGCCACCGCCACATTCCCACGGCCACACTCAGTGAAGAGGTGGCACGTCACACCATTACCTGCTTCGCACCGAGTAAAACCTTCAATTTGGCCGGTCTGAACGCATCGGTAATGATCATTCCAAATCCCAAACTGAGAAACGTCTTTCGTGAACGGACCGCCGGATTCCTCGCAACCCCATGCCCGTTCGGCAAAGCTGCGATGGAGGCGGCTTTCCGGCACGGTGATCCCTGGTTGAAGGAGTTGCTCGACTACCTCCAGTCCAATCTGCAGTTTCTGAAAGAGTTCATCGCCAGACGAATTCCAGCGATTCAGGTGATGCCGCTTGAGGGGACCTATCTGGTCTGGCTCGACTGCAGCGCTATGGGGCTCAGCGATCGTCAACTGCGAGAGTTCATGCGCAAGAAGGCCAAGGTGGGGTTGGACGACGGTTTTATTTTCGGCTCAGGCGGCTCCGGTTTTCAGAGAATCAATATAGCCTGCCCGCGGTCCAGGCTGGAGGAGGGACTCCTCAGGATCGAGGCGGCCCTGGCCGAACCCTCTTCTTCCTGATCGAGGCAAGTCCTTCTATACATAACGACATAAGTCCAATCCATTCCCTCATGCTGCGTTGCTCGCTGTGGTGCCTGCTCACAGCACTATCAGGCTGCTTCGCCGGCTCCACGCTCGTGCCTTGCCTGAGAGGGCGTCTTGAACTCATGACGTTATGTATAGCGGGTTCAATCTTTCTTCTACAGGCACGCTCCGAATATGGCGGGACCGCACTACCCATGGCAACTCGAAGAACTCAGATGAGCCAGTCCTTGAAGGTTTCGTCATCAAGCGGTTGCTGATACAACTCGGTGCGTCTATCATCCTCAATAATGACCACCGTGCCCCCGGTTGATTTGCCGTTTGTTTTTTTTGCATAACGGGTCACAAGTCCGGCCGCCGCGGCAATGTCTTCTGCCCTTTTTTCCACATTGTCATAGAGTTCGGCGGCCCGTCTGAGCAGTGCCACCGGTCCCGGCCGCTCCTCGATGAACAATTTTATATCACCCGGTTCCTGGAGTTCCTCGAGCCGGTCGTTCTCTTTTTCGTCTCGGCCCAACACCAGCCAGCCCTGGCTGGGCAGCAGGAATTGCCTGCCGAGCAGCATCAAGAGGATATCGACCACGTTCATGTTCTGCTGGGTGACGACGAAGTCGTCCTGATAGACCCGGGCAATTCTGGTGCTCAGGATCGGATCGGCCAGAATGCAGCCGCCGGCCGGCGAAGGAAAGTCGGAAATGCCGAAAGTTTTGGCCAGGGCGATCTGGCGGGACCGGCCGCGGCCGCTGAAATCGAGTAGACGCTCACGCTCGACCCAGCCGCGAATCTCCGCTTCGGTTTCGTTCATGAGCTTGGCACTGAGCGGTCTGAGCAGCAGGCTCCTGGTAGCGGAGTCGCGCTCGATGACATTCAGGGTGTCGCGTCTCTGGGACATGGGCCGCTGCCCCAGCACTTCGCCGGTAATCAGAAAAGAGGCGCCCAGTTCGTCGAGCATGGCCTTGGCCCGCTCGAGCATGAAAATTTTGCAGTCGATGCAGGGGTTGAAGTATTTACCGAAGCCGTGGGCAGGATGGCGCAGCATCTGGAGATACTCTTCGCTGATGTCGAAGACGCTGACCTCGATGCCGTATTTTTCATTTATCTCTGAGCGATAGCCTTCGGGGTCCCGCAAGATGTCGTAGCCGAAAAAGGGGCTGACGAATTTCACCGCCAGCACCTCAACATCCTGTTCCATTACCAGCCTGGTGGCGCAGATCGAATCAAGACCTCCGGAGAAAAGACTGATCGCCCTCACCCGGCTCATGCGGCGACCTTTCCCTTATCAAGCAGTTCCCGGGCCCAGGCTTCGGTCTGACTGGTGGCCGATTCCCCAGCCAGCATCCGGGCCAGTTCCTCCACCCGTTCCGTCTCGGAGAGCCGACTGACGCTGGTGATGGTCCGGCCGGCAGTTAGTTTCTTCTCGACCCTGAAATGGGAGCTGCCCCGGGCCGCAATCTGCGCCAGATGGGTAATGCAGATGACCTGGTGATGGTTCGCCAGTTCCTTGATTTTGCGGGCTACCGATTCAGCAGCCTCACCGCCGACCCCGGCATCAACTTCATCGAAAATCACGGTCTCAACCATGTCCTTGCGGGCCAGCAAACATTTAAAGGCCAGCATCAAGCGCGACAATTCTCCGCCCGAAGCGACCTGGGCCAGCGGTCGAGGCGGCTCACCAGGGTTGGGTGCGAAGAAAAATTCGAGCCGGTCGAACCCCGTCGCCCGGAGCTGCTCTCTGCTCTTCTCCAACGGCTGGAAACGGACCTCCACCCCCGACTGGTCGAAGGCCAGCGACTCCAGCTCCCTGGTCATCGCCTTTTCCATCGCTGCTGCAGTTTTACGCCTGGCTGTCGACAAAGTCTCCGCGGCTGCGAGTATCTCCTCTTCCAAGGCGGCGACTGTTTTTCGCTGCTGCTCTATTTCCGCATCGAGGTTCTCGAGAACTTCAAGTTCCTGTCCGGCATTGCTCAGGTGAGCGAGGACATCAGCGAGGCTTTCCCCATATTTCCGCTTTAACCCGGTCAGCTTGTCGAGCCGGGCATTAATACTATCAAGGCGGGCGGGATCGTTGTCGAGCGCCTCAGAATAGGAACGAAGCTGGGCGCTGTAGTCTTCTGCCAGAAAAGAATAAGAACCGATTTCTTCTGCCAGTTTTTCAAGACCCGGGTCGAGTTGTCGGAGTTGTTCCAGATTCTTGCGGATAACCGCGAGGTTTTCGGTAACCGGGCCCGCCAGCAAATTATAGCATTCCCTGCTCAGTCGAATCAGAGCTTCCCCGTTTTTCAGACGGTTGCGTTCAGTCCCAAGGCGCTCATCCTCGCCGATTTCAGGTGCGATCTCAGAAATTTCACGGATCTGAAACGCCAGAAAGTCGCGACGCTGTTCCCGCTCCCGCTCCCGTTCGAGCAGATTCTGCAATTGCTTCTCGGCCAGACGCCAGGCCTCGTAGAGTGATCTGAACTGGTCGCGCATCTCCAGGTGATCACCAAGAATATCTAGAAACTCAAGATGCATGGCCGGCTGCAGGAGCTGCTGATGTTCGTGCTGGCCGCCGATCGATAAAAGACGAAAACAGATTTCCGAGACGATCTTCGCCGTGGCCAGCGAACCGTTGATGTAGAATCGGCTCCGCCCATTTTGAGAAATTACCCGCTTGAAAAGTATCTGGTCTGCATCCCCGAAGCCGCTCTCAACCAAAAGATCTCGCAGCTGCCGATAGTGGTCGCCAGTCTCGAACAGGGCTTCCACTGTGCAGCTGTCGGCTCCACTCCTGATCCATTGGGCCGAGCCCCGGCCGCCGCTGAGCAGGCTTATGGCCCTCATCATGATCGACTTCCCGGCTCCGGTTTCACCGGTCATCACCACCAGAGCATCGCCGTTTGAACGGTCGAATCTCAGGTTCAGGGTGTCGATCAGGGCCAGGTTTTCTACTTTTAGTTCTAAGAGCATAGAGAAAGATATGAATTTTTGGAGGCAACGCACCAGGATGGGCTGCCTGGCGGCAAGATCCAGTTAATCAGGTCAACCGATCAGTTTTTCCACCTCACCATCTTCGGGAAACCTGCCGAGACGTTTCTTGGAGAATATCAGCCTGTCATCGACCTTTATTTCATACACACCGCCGGAGGAGGCGATTAATTCGACTTCGGCATCAAGTTTCTTCTTGAGCTCAGCTTCCAGCCTGGAAGCATGCGGTTTATAATTTCACGCGGCACAATATTCGATGGAAATTTTCATCAACTTCTCCCTGATTAGCCAACCGGCAAAAATGATCCTGGCTCCATCCTGCAACGAGCATTATTATAAGAATCTGAATGGGAATATCCAGCATAAAGAATCAGGCCATGACCGAACCCGCCGACAACCACCCTGAAATTGGTGCATCCGAACATCTGAGAAGGCAGGAAGAGTCCGACCTCTCTCCTCTGGCAACCCGGTCCATTGCCGGCATCAGGCGCCGGGAAGAACAACTGCAGGGCTACCGGCAGAACTTCGCCCAGGATGCCGACCGCATCCTACACTCCCGCGCCTATACCCGCTATATCGACAAGACCCAGGTTTTCTGCCTGATCAGAAACGACCATATCACCCACCGGGTCCTCCATGTCCAGCTTGTCTCTCGAATAGCCAGAACCATAGGCCGCTACCTGTTTCTCAACGAAGATCTGATCGAGGCGGTGAGCCTGGGCCATGATATCGGCCATCCCCCGTTTGGCCACGCCGGAGAGTTGTTTCTTTCTGAACTCTGCGTCGAGCATGGGCTGCCACCATTCCAGCACAACATACAATCGATCCGGGCCTTGGAGAAACTCGAGCGCAAAGGCAGAGGCTGGAATCTCTGCCTGCAGACACTGGATGGCATTTTATGTCATGATGGCGAGGTGCATCAGGACCGCATAAGCCCCGCACCACTGAATGAGATTCACCGAATTTGATCTCAAGCTCGAGCTCAAATCCGCCAACCCCGCGCTGGACCTGCAGCCCATGAGCCCCGAAGGCTGCGTGGTCCGGATGGCCGACACCGTTGCCTATATCGGCCGGGACATCGAAGATGCAATTATCCTTGGGCTGATCCAGCGCAGCGACCTGCCCGAACGATGTGTATCCCGCCTCGGGAAGACAAACGGCTCCATCGTCTATTCTCTGGTCACCGATCTTATACGTAACAGCCAAGTGGGGGAACCGGGGCAGACGTACTTCCAGTGAGCCAGTCTCGATCGGCTTCAGCGATGAGGTGGCCGGCGTCCTCAGGGAACTGAAAGAATTCAACTACCGCCACATCTATCTGGCTCCCGAAACCCAGGAGTTTATGCCGCAGATTAAAACCTGCTACCGGGAATTGTTCGGATTCTATCTAAAACATCTGGATAATGGCACCAGTGAGTCTCTGGAGGTGGATCTTCTGGATGACCTTGACCGCTCTTATATCGAAAAACAACCTGCTGCGGCCCGGGTTCGTGATTTTATCGCCGGCATGACCGACGAATATTTCCTCCGTCAGGCCGAGTCGATCGATTGTCCAATCCCGCCTCTGCGGTATGGATTCAGCTAGGGAAATGATACCGGCGGGCGGTTATAATGGTGCCCTGTTGCGCCCTGTTTATCAGCTGGTCAAAAACATGGGTGCACTACTACCGATACTGACTGTTATTTTGATTGGTTCTACTCCGCTATACGGTTCAGATGAGCTCCACATCCAGCTGCTGGATGTGGGCCAGGGCGATGCCATGATCCTCCATCAGCCGGATGCGTGTACCGTGCTGATAGACGCAGGCCCGCTGATCAGTGGACAGCTGGCC
This sequence comes from uncultured delta proteobacterium, assembly GCA_963759125.1. Taxonomy (GTDB): domain Bacteria; phylum Desulfobacterota; class Desulfobulbia; order Desulfobulbales; family Desulfocapsaceae; genus JABDQA01. The sequence goes on along the minus strand of CAVWXN010000004.1, from coordinate 206,841 downwards.
ACCGGCCATCTCCTGGAGCTTGGGGTCGACTCCCTTGATCTGGTTATCGTCACCCACCCGCACCTCGATCATTTCGGCGGGCTCTTCGATGTGCTGCCGCGGATAAAGGCAAAGAGGATGTACGATAACGGCCTGAGCAACGAAAAATGGGAATATTTTGATGATTACCGGACCTTGCGTGAGGCTCAGCCCTATGAAGTTGCAGCCCGCGGCACGAAAATTCAATGCGCTGGTATCGAAATTGAGGTGCTGCACCCTGGCCAGAACCCGAGCCCTGAAGACAACATCAACTCCACCTCTCTGGCTATGATGATCAGGTTCGGCGACTTCCGTCTGCTGCACATGGGAGATCTGGCCGGCGAAGGTGAGGCCGAATTTCTCGAAACTGTCGACGTCCCCGAGGCGGACGTCATCAAAATCGCCCATCATGGCGCCGCCGATGCAGCTTCCCGGGGGCTGCTCGAACGGGTGTCCCCGGACCTCGCCCTGATCAGCACCGCCTCCAGCAACAGGATTGGCTCGCCTGACGAGGGAGTGTTGACCAGGCTCGAAAAAATGGACATCCCTTACCTGCGCACCGATCAGAGCGGAGATATCACAATCCTGGTGAGCGGCGGTTCCTACGAAGCAGTTTTCACCATATCCAGGTAAAACACCTGGGGCGGAAATAACGGAATAGCGCCCCTCCCACTTTGGATAATCTTTCAGATATCCCACTTGCCCTCTGACATGATAAGACTCAGACTATCTTCAATCATGTCTACATAATTGACACTTTTATACCCAAGAATAGATGCAACCAGCTATGCAGATTAAGCCGAGGGATAACATAGTTCAGTTGAATCAAAACCTTAAGGCCTAACAAAAAAAAGATCTTCTGTGCTGTTTTTCAGGCACACTTTTGGCAATTAGAGTCTTCACACATATCTATCCAGACGTCTCATCAAAAAATGAAGCGTCTTCAGACATGAAGCAGGTCGGTGAGCCTGATTCTCAAAACCATTTACATCCCTTCGGACGGACATGAGGTAGATCAATGGAATGGGCAACACAAGCTTCCAGAGATGATCTTTTTCTGGAAATTATCAGAATCCGTAATCAAGCTATTCATCTGCTCATGGTGCAGCATGCTCTCGATATGAATCAGGTTATGGGGTTAACACTTCGTGACATTGATTTGACGACAAAGATGCTTGCCATTAAACAAACCGGTGAATCACAGCGTAGATATTTCACCTTAACAAGCGATACCGCCAATGCCTTAGCCGACTACCTCCGCGTAAGGTCCCCCTCGAGAGAGAATAAAGTGTTCCTGCTTGAGCAGAACCTGGATAGGAGCAACGCAGCATGAGGAAATGGATTGGACTTATGTCGTTATGTATAATAGTGGTGGGAGAATCATGTGATGATGCCAACTGAGATGCGAGACAGAAAGTGGTTTGAGAATATTTTTTCCTGCCTCATTTGATGATTATATTATCCTATCAAAGTATTACACTTTTGATAGATCGCCCGGAAACGACGAGCACGACTCAGTAGATCCACTGCTGTGTGAGGTATGAGAGATTCACCCCGAGCAGTGGCCAACCCTAAGGAGGCTCTGGCATGGATAAAATTCTCTTGTTCATCGTCTCGATATGTTTCCTCTCGAGCCAGTCTCTGGCTGCTGAAAAACTCACGATCCTAACTGAAAATTTACCTCCGCTCAATTACGTTGAAAACGGCACACTGGTTGGTTCTTCTGTCGAGATTGTAAAGGAGATTCAAGAGAGGATCGGGTCCACTGAACCCATCGAGGTGTATCCCTGGGCCAGAGCCTATAAAATGGCCCTGGAGGAGGAAAATGTCATTCTCTTCGGCATGACTTACACCGAGGATCGAAGCAATCTGTTCAAATGGGTGGGCCCGCTGGCCACCAAAAGGGATATTCTGCTAGCCCGCAAAGATGCTTCATTTGCAATCACAAGCCTGGAAGATGCCAAGAAGGTTGAGCGAATTGGGACCTTGCGAGATGATGTGCGGGGAAAATTATTGGAAAAAATGGGCTTTACAAATCTCGAGCCGGTTTCAGATGAGCAGAAAAATGCGCAAAAGTTGGCACTGGGCCGCATCGATCTCTGGGCTTATAAAAAACCAGGGTTTAGAACCGTCTGTGAACTTGCTGAAGTAGACCCTGAACTGTTCATCGAAGTAGCTCATTTGAAAAAGAGCGAACTAAAAATCGCCTTTTCTAAAAAAACTTCTGATACCATCGTCGCCAGGTGGCAGCAGACCTTTGAGGAGATGACCCAGGACGGAACCATCCAGAAGATAAAGGACAAATGGAATATTGAATAAACAGGCAACGGAAGAGCGTTTGGAGGCCCGGAATTCTCTTTTTATATAGCAGGGCGAGATCATGAAGACTAGATGGTGGCTGCTTATCCTCGTTTTGATTCATGCCGGTTCCGGGTCGGCAGCCGGGCAGGAACTGAGCATAGCCATGTTGTTGTGGCGGGGGGAAACTGCTGCCGAGGCTGGTTTTAAGGAAGGATTGCAGGAACTGGGCTATCAGACAAGCTTTGAAATCTTCGACTCGGCCCAGGACCTCTCCAAACTTGGAGCCATTCTGCGCTCCATTACTAACAATTTAGAAGCCTACGACTATATCTACACCTTTGGCACCACGGTATCGAGGCGGGCCCAGGTGGTGATCGGTGGTCAAATACCGCAGATCTTCAATATCGTGACCGACCCGGTCGCTGCAGGCATCGTCGAGCGTCTCGATTCACCGGGCTCATCCATCAGCGGCGGAACCGACAAAATTGGCCTGGGCCAGCAGCTGGACGAAGTGAACCGGTGGCTGACCTTTAAAAAACTTGGCCTTTTCTTTAATCCACGGGAAAAAAACTCGCTGATCATCAGGGACGAACTGCATCGTTACGGCAGGGAACGTGGCTTTGAAGTGATCGACTTCCGTTCTCCACCCGTCGATCAAATGCTCTCAAAGCACCTCGAGGCCCTCAAAAAAAATCCCGGTATCGTTGATGCCGTCTACCTCGCACCCGACAGCTATCTGAGCTCAGAGGCACCGCTTATTGGCACTCAGCTGCGCCAAGCGAGAATAATAAGTATCAGTCAAATTCGCTCTTTGATAGAGCATGGCGTGCTCATGGGAGTGGCGGGAGATTATTACGATCTCGGAAAAAGTGTGGCAACAATTGTCGACCGTCACCAGAAAGGTACGCCTCTTGAGAATATCCCCGTTGAGCGATTTTCAAACTTTAAACTACTCATCAATCAGGCAACCGCCGATCATCTGGGACTTACCCTCGACACTTCATCGTCAGACAATGTTGAACTGGTTGAATAATCAATGACAGGTCCTGAATCCTTCACAAGTGTCAGCAGGAGACTGAGTTCCGCCCTTGTCGGAGTGGTCACCCTGGTGCTGCTCATTTTTGCCGGATTGGCGATCATAATCGACAGTGCAAAGGTCAGTTCGGAACTCGAAAAGAGACTGGACACTGCTCTGGAACTGTCTACCGTCAGTCTGCCAACCCCGCTCTGGAATCTCGACAACAATGTGGTTGACGATTTTATCGCGGCGCTGTTTTTAGACAGCGCCATTGTCTACGCGGAAGTGGTCTGGGGTGAGCAACTGATTTCCAGAAAAAGTGCAGAGAAATTCGACTTCGCGGACGCTGCTGATTTCAGCGACCCGGATAAGTTCATAGACAAAAGCAGAGACATACTCTTCGAGGGCAATAAGGTCGGGACAATCAGACTGGTCATGTCGCGTGAGAGTGTTAAACGCGAGTTCGCTTTGACGATAATAAAGATCATCTCGTTGACCGTTTTTATCATCGCTGCGATTTTCCTCACTTCGCTGCTTATCACCAGAAAGTACATCGCCCAGCCACTCGCGAAACTCAGCCAATCAGCCTCATCCATTGCCCTGGGAAATCTGGAAACACCGGTGGATAAGGGGAGCAACGATGAAATAGGACAGCTTGCCGTGCACCTTGATCAAATGCGCAGATCGATCAAGGATCTCTTCTCCGAGGTGCATGCCAGCAAAGAACAGATTGAAGAATACAGCAGGACGCTCGAGCAAAAAGTTGATGTCCGGACCAGGGAACTGGCCCAATCCGTTGAAGAGTTGGAAGCTCTGGGCGAGGTCAGCCAGGTCGTCGGCTCATCCCTTGATCTGGGCAAGGTCCTGGGTAGTATCGTCAGGTATGCGGTCCTCTTTTCTGAAGCCGATGGGGGGACCGTTTTCACCTTTGACAAAGTCAAACAGATTTTTTCCCTCAAAACGAGCTATGGCATAAGTCAGAACTTTGAGGAGGAACTTCGCCGCTCGCGGATCACCAAAGGAGACAAAAGTGCTCTGGGCCAGGCCTCGACAAAAGGTGAGCCGGTTCAGATAGCGGATCTGAGCACTCTGGCAGAATACCCCCTGGCCTGTGTCCACCAGGAGGGTTATAGGGCCCTGTTGGCAGTACCTCTGATACACGAGGATGAACTCGTCGGCGGTCTCGTGGTGATGAGAAAACACGCCGGCACCTTCCCGGAACGTGCGGTCAATCTGCTGCACACCTTCGCCGCCCAATCGATTCTCGCCATTCGCAACGCCAGATTGTTCGAAGAAATAGAGGAAAAGGGGCGACAGCTGGCCCAGGCCGACAGGCACAAGTCAGAGTTTCTAGCCAATATGAGCCATGAGCTGCGAACCCCGCTTAATGCGATTCTCGGTTACACCGAGCTGATCCTCGATGAAATCTATGGCGAGGTGCCAGAAAAGATCGAAGAGGTACTCGAGCGGCTGGAGAAAAATGGCCGCCACCTGCTGAGCCTGATCAACGATGTGCTCGATCTGTCAAAAATCGAGGCTGGCCGCTTCACCCTGACGCTGGGTGAATACTCGCTGATCGAACTGATTCAGACGGTTTACACTTCGGTAGACTCGCTGGCGGCGGAAAAAAACTTATCTATGAAAATGAACCTGCCCGAAAAGCTGCCCATAGGCAGAGGCGATGACCAGAGACTGACCCAGGTACTGCTGAACCTCGTCGGCAACGCGATAAAGTTTACCGACCAGGGAGAGGTATGTATCGAAGCCCAGGTGGAGGACGATCGCTTTATGGTTGCAGTGGCAGATACCGGACCGGGCATCTCGGAGGACGATCTCAGCACCGTTTTCCGGGAATTTCACCAGATCGACGGTTCCAGTACCAAGCAGAAGGGTGGAACCGGTCTTGGCCTCTCAATTGCAAAAAAGATTATCGAGATGCACGGGGGGAAAATCTGGGTGACATCTGCCATCGGCAGAGGGTCGACATTTAATTTCTCCATTCCAATGCGCGTTGAGAACTCCTAGGGAGGACCTATGTCCAAATCAATATTGGTGGTGGAAGACCAGGAAGATAACAGACGTATTCTAAGAGATTTATTGTCAAGCAAAGGCTATGAGATAATCGAGGTCACCGATGGTCTGGCCGGGGTGGAAGCGGCAAAAAGGGAAAAGCCAGATCTGATATTGATGGACATACAACTGCCCGGCATAGACGGTTACGAGGCGACCAGAAGAATAAAAGGTGAACCGGACCTGGCCGGGATAACGATAATCGCAGTGACATCCTATGCCTTGGGCGGTGATAAGCAGAAGGCCCTCGAAGCTGGCTGCGATGGCTATGTCGCCAAACCCTACAGTCCCCGAAAACTGTTGGCTGAGATAGAACAGCATCTGGCCTGAAAAACTATGGAGCGTGCCCGGTGAGAGAGCAGCCGTTAATCCTGATAGTTGAAGACAACCCGGCAAGTCGGGAGATCATGCAGGTACGCCTTGAAGCAAGCGATTATCGAGTGATTACGGCCACTGACGGGGAAGAGGGACTGGCCCAGGCGGAATCTTCGTTACCCGATCTTATTCTGCTCGATGTGATGATGCCGAAGATGGATGGACTGGAGGTCTGCCGGCGGCTTAAAAACAATGACCGTCTGCCTTTTATGCCAATCATCATGGTCACCGCCAAAACCGACACAAAAGACGTGATAGCCGGACTTGAAGCCGGAGGGGATGAGTATCTGACCAAACCGGTGGATCATGGTTCTCTCGTCGCCCGCGTCAAATCAATGCTGAGGATCAAAGAGCTTCACGATACCGTTATCGCCCAATCATCCCAGCTGGAAAATCAACTGAAAACCGCCTCGAAAATACAGACGCTGTTCTGGCCCGAGCTACCAACGCCGGATGGCGGCATCCGTACCTGGGCGGTCTCCCAACCTGCGTCCTATGTCGGTGGTGACTTCTATGATGCCATCACCCTTCCCGATAAGAGCGTGCTCGCCTATGTGGCTGACGTCTCCGGTAAAGGGGTACCGGCAGCGCTTATAATGGCAGCCGTTTCGACAAAGATCAGGGCGGAGGCAGCGCTTCAACAGAATCTCAACCTCATCCTCCGGGCAGTCAATGGCAGCATGTATGAGTTAGCCTCGACTGAAGGCTATTTTGCCACCATGCTGCTGCTCAAATACTGGCCGCAGATGAAGAAAATTGAGATGATCAGGGCGGGCCATATTAATCCGGTCCTGGTTTCTCCAACTGGGGTCAGGGAAATCTCTGGACTCAAAGGCGTCTCTCTGGGGGTGATGGAAGAAGTGGATTACGAACTCGCTGAACTGGTGTTGGAGCCTGGTGAATCGCTGCTGTTATTTTCAGACGGAGTTACCGAAGCGGAAAATGAGAGTGTCGAGCAATTTGGCTACCAGCGGTTGCTCAATCACTTGTCTACCAGCACGTCTTTTCCCCGCGGAGAAGGATTGCTCGAGAGTATCAGAAAGTGGCGTGGTCAGGCAGTGGTGAATGATGATCTCACCATTTTCGAAATTGGCTGCGACCCCGATTGAAGATCGACGGAATCCGCGAGGTCTAAACAATCTGAGCCTGGTCAATCAATGATGTAGTCTCTTTGCATCAAGATATCTTCAATGTAATCGCATTCCCCCGGTTCCTGATAGGCCTCCCTTACGATAAAAAACTGGTGCGGATGACCGGGCGACTGAGAGTTCTGAGCATTTCCGCGAGGGAAAAATAGTTGGTGTTTTCGTTGAACTGCGTTCGAAGGGTGGTGAAAAAGAATTGCCCCTTGACTACGATTGCTACTCCGTGATCGTCTGTCCATCGTCCTCTCCCCTTTTCAATCAGCGACCAAATGTTGCCACATGTCGCTCGTCACCAAAGATATTGAAGATGATCGTGCAACCCCTTACACGTTCATCCTCATCTGATCTCTTTAATGCCAGGAACGTGCCAGACCTTTGGTCGTCCAGGAGAGCCGACAATCAATAGACATAACCAGTTGATAATAAATATATAATCAAAATATCAGACAATCCCTGACCAACCTTTAATTGACAGGGCCGGCACAATTGTCTACCAGGTGGATAGTGGGCTCGGGAAAAATGTAAATTTTCTTTACATTCAGAGTGAAATTCGAAGTGAAGTAACGAGCAGCAATTTTTCAGCTCTTAGGAGGGGATCAGCAAAGCACCAAGAGCAAAGTCCGGCCGAGGTACCCAGACTCGACCGGACTTCGCGATGGGAGAGTGCCGAAGTTTTTTGCAGGAACAAGGACACAACTCTCCAAACCCATAAAAACGCTCTTTCGCAGCGGCCACATGAGCGCCTTGAGCGCCTGCATGTGAGCGCAGAGCAAGTATTCAAGGGAACCATCAGCCACTCACTTACGAAAAGTGACAAGAAGATACTCAGAAGACCTTATTGTCCTAATACCCTTGATAAGTAAACTTATATTATATTGTGGATCTTTGAACAATCCGTCAAAGACGTATGGCCCCGTAGGTAATTTTACCTACAAAACGACGCAACTATTGGACAAAAATAAAAAAATTTACCACCAGTTTTCGACTCTACCTCAGCCATTTAAACAAAAGATGACAAAACAAGTTGAGAAAAACCTCATTACAGTATCGCGACTCCCTGAACAAGTTGTTCCCCTGCAGACCGTTTGAGACCCAAACAGCCATTGTAAGAAGCCTTTGCAGTTCTCCTGAAAGGTAGTCAAGCTTTTCCATAGAGGGATTTAACGGCTTCACGATCTATGGAACCATCTTTTTTACGAGGCATTTGGCCTACAAACTCCACATATTGAGGTTTCTTGAACCGGGCAATTCGCTCCCCAACAAACTCGATCAGCTGATTCGCTTCCAGAGTCTCATCACTGTGCAGGAGACAAACAGCCTTTATGCCCTCCTTCCATTTCGGATCCGGGACACCGATCACCACTGTTTCTTCCACCGCGGGATGCTGGAGAATCACTTTTTCGACCTCAGACGGGTAGACGTTTTCACCACCAGGTTTTATGAGTTCCTTTTCAGCTTTGCGCCCGGCATAAAACAGGAAGCCTTCAGAGTCGAAACGTCCCAGGTCGCCAGTGTGGTGCCAGCCGTCTCGAAACGTGTAGCGGTTGTCCTCCTCAAGTCCCCAGTACCCCTGGAAGACCATCGGACCTTTTAGGGTAATTTCTCCCACCTCCCCTGAGGCGACAGGTTGGTCAGAGTCATCCACGAGCTTTACCTCCCCCAGCATTATTATCTTGCCGGCCGACCCTGGACAATCATCGTATTTGCCAATGCTGGCCAGACAGGATGTCTCGGTCTGACCGTACATGACATAATAGTGACCAGCAGTTTCAGCCTGAAACTGCTGAATCGTTTCAGGGGTTCCCAGTCCGATAACCGCGCGCAGGGAACTGATATCACATGTTCCCTTCCTTGCGCAGCCTTGAGAATTGTGTCCAGAATCGGCGGAAAATCAAAGAACAGACTTACGCCACTTTCCTGGATCAGGTTTGCCGCCACCGAGCCGTCAAACTTACTGATATTGAGGTTTACGCCGCCGGCATGAAACGTACTTGTGGCGAGGAAGAGTCCGCCCACGTGAAACAGCGGCAGTAAATTCAGATGGACATCCTCAGGGGTTAGCCCCATATGGTAACCAAAATGAAGATCGGCAAAGAGCACGTTGCCATGGCTGAGAAGCGCCCCCCGCGGCCGACCGGCAACAGCAGCGGTATGGATGATGACAAAACCATCTTCACTCTCCACTGCGGCAGGCATCAGCTGACCGAGTTCATTGGTCAATGATTTGAATGAGAAAAAGATCCGCTGTCATCTTTTAAATTGTAATAGGATTGTACAAATGACAACTCTTCACGCTTTGAATCCAAAGCTGGCTGGAATTCGGCATCCGCGAAAACCATCTTTGGTTCACAGTCGCTCAGATTGAAACTGATCTCATCGGCAGAGAGGCGCCAGTTGATCGGCAGAACAATAGCACCCAGAAATGCTGCGGCACCGTAAATCAGAAAAAATTCCAGGCTGTTCTTGCCTACGACACCGATTCGATCCCCCTTGAGAATTCCGGCCTGAGACATCCCGGCTGCCAACCGATCGACCTCACGCTTTATATTCGGCAAATGTCAGCTTCCGGCCGTCGTCAAACTCATGCCAGCAGAGCCTGCTGCCAAAAGTCTGGGCGTTGCGATTGATCAGATCATAGAAAGAAAGATCATAAAGTCCCATGTAAACGGTCCTCCTCCGAATTCTTCAAATTAGCGCTCCAGACTACTGAAGTATGTTAAAATGTCATTTTATATGGTGTAATAAAAACCTACCTGTCAGGCTCGGATAAAAGCGCCCCGGCAAGACCTCTGCTCCCCGCTCAGGAAAGCGAATGGTTGCTCTCCAATCTTGTTTCATGGGACTGGACAGAGACACAGACACACTTGTAATACGCTAAGGGCTGTTTACACTGACAACCGGACATGGTGCTTTAAGAATGATGTACTGTGCGTTCGACCCTAATATTATCTTCTGAGTTTTCGATTTTTTTTCTATCCCGACAAATATCTGGTCCACATTGTTCTCTTTTGCGAAAACAACCAGATCTTCACCCGGCGACATTCCTCGTACCAGCTGAAATGCTTTGCAAGGTATATTTTTTTCCTGGAAGAATTTCTCTGCGTACTCAAGGTCCTTGGAAGCTTTACCTATGTCTTCGGGCTTTTCGCCTAATCCTCCTGCCAGAGAGGTTACCACCAGCACCTTCGCACCGAAAAGATCAGCGTAGGTCCGTGCCAGTGATAATGCCGCCTTGGACACAGCCGAGCCGTTATACCCTACTAAGAATTTCATCCCCCCTCCTTTGATCTAGCCAGTGGCGACATCCTCACCCTGAAAGTTTACGCCGAACCAGGATTTTACAAACTACATCCAGCGCTTACGCCTCTTGTAGGACTTAACTTCCTTGAAAGATTTTCTTCCTCCGCCTCTGGTGATGCCCATATAAAACTCTTTTACATCCGGGTTTTCCTGAAGTTCCTTAGAGGAGCCCTCCAGAACTATTCGGCCAGACTCCATTATGTAGGCGTAATCTGAAATTCCCAGTGCTATTTTGGCATTCTGCTCAACGACCAGAATAGTGGTACTCATCTCTTTGTTGATCAGTTGAATGTTGGCAAATATTTCTTTAACCAGCAGTGGTGCCAGCCCGAGAGATGGTTCGTCAAGCATCAGCATTTTCGGAGCCGCCATCAAGGCTCGGGCAATAGCGATCATCTGCTGCTCACCACCGGAACAATAGCCCGCCATGCGGTGAGTGATTTTGGATAATCTCGGGAAGTGCCTGTACATCAGAGCATGATCTTCCTTGATTTTCTGCGATCCATCTCTTCTTGTTATGGAGCCAACCCTGATATTTTCGTCAACCGTCAGGTGCTTGAAGACCCGACGTCCTTCAGGAACCATGGTGGCTCCAAGCTTTACCACATGGGTTCCAAGCCGGTTGGTTATATCCTCACCTCTGAATTTAACAAAGCCCTCCCGGATAAAACCGTTTTCCGGCTTCAGTAAGCCACTTATGGCCCGAAGGGTGGTCGTTTTTCCGGCTCCATTAGTGCCAAGCAAGGCAACAATGCTGCCGTCAGGGACACTCAGGCTGACACCGCGCAATACCTGTACTATATCGTTATAGACAACTTCGATATTGTTTACTTCAAGCTGTTTTGTGGCGTTATCCATTTTAGTAAAGTGTCTTTTGCAGGAACCGTCCGCGTGTTGCCGGCCGCTGGTGCAAGCTGCCAGTCCTGCCCTTCGGGTAGCTATGCAGCACATCTCCCTCCTGTACTCAGGGGGCCGCCAGCCGAGCACAGAAGGGTTATTATATGGGTGTAAGGACTATTTTCCTACCCCCGAAGCCTGCTCATTTTATCTTGGCTGTATATTCAGGAATGAACGGGCTTCCTTCCGACATAAATTGCTTGTTCTTGACCACATAGAGTTGCAGCGTATCCACTCCGGCGTGGTCTGTTTCGGAAAAGGTTACATCTCCAACGGTTGTTTTCGGAGAGAAGGCATTGTCACCATTCATCTCCAGAAGTTCTTCATAGAGCGTTTCTTTGGTGATCTCCTTGCCTTTGGCCTTGGCTCTTCGTATAACCTCCGTTGCAACCTGCGCAACCATCATACCGTTTGCGTAATTATGTGAATTTGCGGCTTTCTCATCACGGTTATACCTTTTAGCAAGCGCCAGTTGCAGGTCTGTTCCCTCGCCCGGCTCACTGGTGACTATGTAGGATGTTGTCCAGTAGAAATTTTCAGCTGAATCGCCCGCCAGGGCGACCAGGTCATTACCTCCGGTATAATGTGCGCCCAGAAAGGTAATTTTACCCTCTTCACCAAAAGATGTTGCCACGAGTCCCAGACTGCTGGCATCTTTTAACATGGTGGCAACCGGTGACTGCACGGTATGGCTGAGGACATATTGTACGCCCTTACCGCTCAAGCCGCTTGAGCATGGCAGTGTTGTCGAGGTCTTTACCGTGTTCGACTACTTCTACTATTTCCACATCTAGTCCTGCGGCAACTGCTTTTTGGACATCTTCTACCGGGCCTCTGCCAAATGCCGAGGGGTGAATAAACATCGCAACCTTGGGCTTCCCGCCTTTATGATTTTTCACCACATACTCAGTGAGACCAATCATCTGAGCCGAGTAGGAAGCTATGGGCAGAAAAATATAGTTTGAATCGACCAGATTGCCGGCGTGAAAAGAGGCGGGGAGAACAGGTATCTGCTCTTCTTCAAAATCATTTTTCAAAGCCAGGGTGCTGCCAGTCGAGTAGTTAAGGTAGAAGACTATGCCCTGATCAAGGAAATCTTCGAAATTCCTCTTTGTTATATCGTTTTTGTATTGATCGTCCCTGATCGTGCATTCGATCTTGTCGTCGCCCAGCATATTGGTGTCATTGACAAAGTTAAAATAATCTTCCACCCCCTTCGAATAAGGGTTTCCGGCATCTGAAGTGGGGCCGGTAATGGCCAGAGACAACCCCAGCTTGTACACCTCCCCGGCGAAAGCCTGGGCTGGGAGGGTTAAAACGCCAATAGCTGCCAACAGAAATGTCCACTTGATCACATTGTTCTTTTTCATATCTCCTCCTCTGTGTTAGGTTGCGCCGCGCCTGAATTACGGTGCGTTTGAATACTTTTACGTGTTTTGCCCTCCATGGTGAGACTGGTCAAAGCTCACCTTGGTGGAGGAAGTAAAAAAAGTTTCTAATCAGTTATTATTTCAATTAATTACATATATTCTGACAGTGGGTCGCCTGGTAAAACATTTTTGTCTTTGTGTTCAGCTAATACCTAAATGGCCAAAGTTTTACGTAAGATCTGACTATCCGCCACCAATTGGCGATGCCGCGGGGCTCAAACATCAGGAAAAGAACGATAACCAGACCGAAACTCAAGGGCCTGAGGGCGGTAGTCAGGTTTGTTGCCGCGGTCAAATGGCTGCCAGCCCACTCAGAAAGACGCTCAACCTGCAGGTCAAGCACCCGTATTGCCAGCGGTCCCCAGAACGCCCCCTGAAGCGTACCGAGCCCACCGACGATCGCCATGGCAAGATAGTTGATCGAGTGATGCAGGGTGAAGGAGTCGAAGCCGACCCCGCGGTACAGGTAGGCATGCAGGGCACCTGCCACCCCGGCACAAAAACCTGCGAGACCAAAGGCGTAGACCTTAATTAAGCCGGGGTGCATCCCCATCGCATCGGCCGCTCTATCATTATCACGCACGGCAACCAGACACCTGCCGTAACGGGTCCGAAGCAGGTTTCTCACTCCAAACGCCAGGATGACAATGACCACGAGAATAACGTAATACCAGAAAAGATAGTGTTCTTTCCTCGCCACTTTACCGGTAACCCAGAACACCCGCCCTACGGGTATGGTCTGGCCCTGATCGAAAAAATCCATAAAGTTGATGGTCCATTGAAAGATCATCTGAAATGACAGTGTGGCTATGGCGAGATAGAGATGTTTCAAGCGGAGTGCAGGCAGACCGACGATAGCACCGAACAGTGCCCCCATAAAACCGGCCAAAACAATCAGCAGCGGCCAGCAGTGAGTTATAACAAGGTGACTGTCCCCGAGTACTCTGCAAAATGAGGCGACGGTATAGGCGCCGATGCCGACAAAAGCCGCATGCCCTATCGAAATCAATCCGGCAAAGCCGGTGACCAGATTCAATCCTATAACCGCAATCACCGCCACCAGGATATTGTCGATAACAAGCATATACTTGTTGCCGACATCAAAGAAGAGCGGCCAGGCAAAAAGGATGAAGAGGAAAGCGCACATCACGCTCCTGTCCAGGGAGGTGGCAAAAATCCTCTGCTCTTCCCTGTAGGAGGTGAAATAGTTTCCTGTAGCCAGCCAGCGGTTCGATGACATAATCTATACCCGTTCTATCTCGTGGATTCCGAAGAGGCCGTGTGGTTTAAAGAGCAGGATGATCAGCAGGATGATATAGGGCATTACCTCTCCGGTACCGTTGAGTCCCCAGTTGCCATCCAGGTACCCACTGGCAAACTGCTGAATAAGCCCCATTATGATACCCGCCACCACGGCACCCTGAATCGAGTCAAGCCCTCCCAGGATCACCACCGGAAAGACGACGATGCCAAAGGCGTGCAGCGTATCAAAATTGAGCCCCGTGATATTGCCGATGATCCCTCCGGCCGCCGCAGCGCTCAGCCCGGCCATGGCCCAGGCGAGACCAAATACCCTGGGGACGGAAATGCCGATTGCCATGGACGCCATCTGGTCATCGGATACGGCTCTCATGGAAATACCAATGGTTGATTTCTTAAAGAACCAGGAAAAGCCGGCGATCATGGAAAAGGTGATAATTACCCCAACCAGCTGAGTCCATGATATGGAAACACCACCTATGGTGATTGGTGTTGTCGGCAGATAGGGGGGAAACGAGAAGTTCTCCGTACCAAAGGGGGTGAGATAGATAAGCCCGTCCAAAATTGACATCAAGCCGATGGTAACCATGATGACTGAAATAATCGGCTCCCCGATCAGGCGGCGCAGAAATATTCTCTCGACACTCATGGCCAGGAAAAATGTGGCAACCATGCTCATACCAAAGGAGAGGTAAATAGGAATACCCACCCAGACGGTCAAGGCATAGGTAATAAAAGCCCCGGCAGCGATGATCTGGCCATGGGCGATATTCAGAACCCGGCTGGACTTGTAGATCAGCACAAAGCCTAGAGCGGAAAGAGCGTAGATTGAGCCAACGACAATGCCGCTGACTACGAGTTGAAAAAAATAGCTCATCAATTTTCCATAGTGTAGAAGTGAATGGTTGTCTCTACGGTCGTTGTCTGGCCGTCCTGATACTGGTAGAAAGCCTCAACCGTTTTCTCCGTTATCTCTCTGTTATAGAGAGCCTCATAGATGTCGCTGTATTTTTCTCGGACAAATTTTCGTCTGATTTTACCGGTCTTGGTTAACTCCCCGTCATCCATGTCGAGCAGTTTATAAAGAAGTGCAAAGCGATGGATTTTGAAGTGCTCTTGCTCGGCATTTTTATTGATTTCTGCAACCCCATCCTGAATCAGCACAGCCACTTCAGGTAAACCGGAGAGCTCCATAAAGGTGCTGAAGGAGAGCCCCCTGTCTTCCGCCCATTTACCCACAACTATGGGGTCAACATTGATAAGGGCTGAAACGTACTCTTGCTGATCACCGAAGATCACCGCCTCCTTTATGTAAGGGCTGAACTTAAGGCGATTTTCAAGAAACATGGGGCTGAACATGTCTCCCGCTTTTGTGTGCATCACATCGGAAATTCTATCGATCACCACTAGATGGCCGTCCGCATCGATATAGCCGGCATCTCCTGAGTGCAGCCAGCCGCCCTGCAACAGTTCTTCCGTCTTTTCCGGAAGGTTGTAATAGCCTGGGGTAACAGATGCGGAGCGCGAGAGGATCTCGCCTTCTTCGGAAATCCGGCACTCTGTTCCCGGAAGAGGCTTCCCCACGGTATCAGGCCGTATATCACCATCACGATGCATATAAGCGATGCCGACTATTTCCGTCTGTCCGTAAATCTGTTTGAGGTTTACCCCGATTGCCTGGTAAAAGGTAAAGAGTTCCGGCCCCAGCGCCGCCCCACCCGTATAGGCTCTTCGCAGCCTCAGAAAACCGATCTGGTTGACCAGCGGCCGGTAGATCATCTGCTTGCCCAACCAGGCCAGAAAACGCAGTTTCGCCGGCATTGATTTGCCTGACATGCGATAGCCTGCCGCCTCCTCGCCAATCTTCATGAAATATTTATAGATAAATTTATTGAGCAGGTAGGACTCATCGATTTTCAACCAGATCTGCGAGCGGATGGTTTCATAAATCCTTGGGGCTCCAAACATGAAATGGGGGCCTATCTCCTTGAGATCGTCCATGCTTGTTTCCACCGACTCCGGGAAATTGACGGCAATTCCCGTAGCCATAGCCACGCCGAAAGAATTCATTTGCTCGCCAATCCAGGCAAAAGGCAGAAATGAAACATACTCGTCGGTATCTTCCAGAGGATCAACCGCAGTGAGCTGGAGACCCATGTTGATGTAATTGCGGTGGGTCAACATAGCGCCCTTGGGCAACCCTGTAGTTCCCGACGTCAGGCAGAAATGGCAGACATCGTCAGGTTTGCCCTCGTCGATAAGACTTTCAAACAGATCAGGATTATCCTGGTGCAGCTGCTCTCCCAGGGTGTAGAGATCTTCGATATACATGAACCAGTCATCTGTCTGGTAGCTTCGCATACCCCTGGAATCTTCATAAATCACTTTTTTGATTTGAGGTATCTTGTCCCTGACTTCGGCAACTTTATCCACCTGTTCCTGGTCGTTACAGAAAACGACTTTCACATCGAGGTAGTTGAGAATATCGCCGATTTCTTCAGGCAGGCTGGTTTGATAAATGGCAGAAGAGAGGCCACCCACAGCCTGGGCACCGATTGCCATATAGAGCGTTTCAGGAATATTGTCGCTGATAATGGCAACCTTGTCCCCTTTGTCAAAGCCTATTTTCCTTAAACCGAGCCCGGTCTTGCGCACCGAGTCGTAATATTGATTCCAGGTATAGCTGTTCCAGCAGCCGAAATCTTTTTCGCGCAAGGCGACTTTGTCACCGGTTTCATTTACCCGCCAGCGCAGGAGTTGCGGGATAGTATGCTGCAGTAAATGCTCTCTCTCTTGCATGCAGGCCTTACTCTTCTCCAATGTACGCTTCAATCACCTTGGGATCGGAGGCAACCTCCTCCGGTTTTCCCGAACCGATCAAGATCCCGAAATCGAGTACGTAGATCTCATCTGAAATGTCCATCACCACACCAAGATCATGTTCCACAAGGACTATCGTTACCCCCCATTCTTTCTTCAGATCGAGTATAAAGCGGACAATATCTTCCTTTTCCTCGATATTCATTCCGGCCATGGGTTCATCGAGCAGCAGCAATTTGGGACCCAGCGTCAGTGCCCGGGCAACTTCGACCCGTTTTTGAACCCCGTAACTGAGATTGCCTACCCTGCTTTTCCGATATGGCTCCAGCTCCATAAAATCGATAACCTTTTCAACATAGGAGCGATTTTCCGCCTCCAAACGTGAGGCCTTGCCAAAATATATAAGTGCATGAAATATCGAATAGTTAAGATTTTGATGGCGAGCCAGCAGGAGGTTATCAAGGACTGACAGCCCGCTGAACAGCTCAAGATTCTGGAACGCCCTGGCGATCCCCATATTAGAAACCTGGTGGGGTGAGGCGTGAGTGAGGTTGCGTTCACCATAATGTATCGTGCCCTCACTCGGATGGTAAAAGCCGGAAATACAGTTGAGTACACTTGTTTTCCCGGCACCGTTGGGTCCGATAATCGAGGTAATAATCCCGGGCTCGATGGTGATGTCGACATTGGCAAGAGCGTTCAGCCCGCCAAAGGTCAGGGTCACATCAGAAACAATGAGCTGCGTCATAAAGAATTAGATCGCTTTTTAACCGACTGGTTAATAATCAAAAAATTGGTCTGCCGGAACACCCGAGGTGGCATCTGAGGATATCCGGAAACACAACTTTCCAGGATAAAAGCAATGTCTAAAAGAGTAAGAGAGTTACTGCGGCAGCCAATCAGAGCCGGGGAGTTACATCAGCTGCCGCGGCCCATTATTTGTGCGTAAGCACAAAGTGTTACGAATATGTTGGTCGTTGCCAAAGTGAGTGACTGTTAGAAGACTGCCATACGCCAGCGGCAGTAATAGCAGTCATAGGATAGGGTAAAAAAACAGAAAAACAAAGTTTATAAAATAGCGGTGTAATAGTGGGTTATACCCACTATTAATCCATGGCCAGGAGGTGGGATCTCAGGTTTATCTTCTTGTTTTTTAAACCTAATTTTTTCCTTATATTATAGCGATGAAAGAGGATGGTATTTTTTGACAGCAGGAGAATCTCGGCAATTTCCTTGTTGGTCATTCCCTCTTTGACCAGGGTGGCAACACGAATTTCTGTAGGCGTCAGATGGATCAGCCCAGAGGTCAACTTATCGACAAATGGTGAAACGATGTTATTTAGATTGGTTTCCAGAATCCGGGCCAGGGCTTGTTGCTGGGTATTCAGGTTGCCATTGAGAAATCTGTGCAGGTAAGGATTAACCAGTTCCTGTACGTTTTTTAGAACTATATTTCCCAGCTCCTTTTTGTCATCCTCCCTTTGTTTCAGGAGAACCCGCAAGGCGATATTCACTTCTTCAAGATGATCTGATTGAGCCTGGAGCTCTTTCTCACGCTTTCTGAGAGCCTTTTCGGCACGAGTTCGATCTTCTATTTCCTGCCCAAGCTGAATGTTCGTCTGCTCAAGTTCGAAGGTTCGCTCTCTAACCAGTTCTTCCAACTGATCACGATAAATGGCCAGTTCTTTTTCGGCCTGCTTCTGGGCGCTGATATCTCTAAGGGTGACAATATTGCCAAGTGGTTTGCCGTCGTCACCCTGATACAGGGTTGAGCTCAGCTGAACATCCAGAATAGTCCCGTCCTTTGTAAATCTGCGGGTCTCGAAAAGATGTATTTTCTGGCCGCTCAACATGCGCTGAATTGCCTCTCTTGTTTCCGGCACATTCTCCGGAGGGACAAAGTCAATCTGTTTGCCGAGCAGCTCAGCCCGCGATAACTTGAAGGTCTTTTCAAAGGCCGGGTTTACATAAGTGGCGATTCCCTGCATGTCATACACCACTATGGGGTCGGGGGACGACTCAAGAAAGGTCCGGTAGCGGTTCTCACTTTCCCTTAAAAAGGTCTCTGTTCGCTTTCTTTCAGCCAATTCGTACCTGGCATCAGCGTACAATTGTGCTTTCTCGAGAGCGATGGTCGCCAGGGCGGCAAAACGCTCAAGTGTTGCGATATCCTCCTGGTCAAATCTTTTCTGCCCCTCAACATGGGCAAGACCGATCACTCCCAGGACATTCTGCTCTGATTTCAGCGGGATTCCGACAATTGAGCGAAGATCATCAAATACCTTGTCAGCTATACGATGAGGCCAGGTCCGATAATCTTCAACCACGAGAGGGTATTCTGCCTGCCAGACACGCCCGCCCATGCCCTCGCCAATCAGAACTGTTCTGCCGAGCTGACTTTTAAACAGCCCCATCCCCATCTTCATACGCATCCGTTCGTCCTTCGGGTTCCAGGAGATAGATGTAGCCGTGGGCTGGTATCACTGAGGGACGCGGCTCGTTCAAGAATATTTTCGAGCAGTTCTTCCTTGTCGAGTTTTTCGATCAAGCTAAGAGAGGTGTCGTGCAGGGCTTTTAGAGATTCATTCTGGCGGTGAAAAACCCCTTCGGCAGCTTTGAGGCGCTTGAACTCCAGATTTAAGGCTTCGATCTGCTGGGTTAAATCTGCATATGAGAGTTGGCTGCGTATCATCGATGACATGCATGCAAATGAACGTGGTCTGCTGCTGCCGTCTGCAGCAGTGGCTGTAGCGTTTAATTATCGTAACGGAATGATATCATATTTGCTGATAATTTTTTCGTGTATTTGTTGCAATAGCCTGCTCGGATATCAATTTTCAGGTGGCTCCAATGGATTTTCCGTGGAAAAGGGGTTAAAAAAAATCAGCACATGGTACTTTTATCCGATCTCTGGCGAACGACTGAAGGGCTGAGAGGTTGAATAGACAATAAAAAGGAGCGTTCATGTCCGTGCCTGAATGGCAGCAGAGACTGCCCGGTGATAAAGTTGTAACGACACAGGAAGCCCTTGCTTCAATAAGTAATGGTTGCCGCGTCTTCATCGGCACCGGATGCGGTGAACCCCAGCATCTGATCCACACAATGGTCGCCGACAAAACCATTCGGGACGTGATGATTTACCAGATGCTCTCCCACACTCTGGCACAATATCTCGATGATCCTTCCTTTGTGTCCCGCTTCTCGCTGAAACTTTTTTTTATCAGTGAATCGATGCGCAAAGCCGCCTATGAAGGAAAAATCGATTACCTGCCGACCTATCTTTCTCAGATCCCGAAATTGTTCGAAAATTATCACATCGGTCTCGATGTGGCCCTGATCCAGGTCAGTCCTCCCGACCAGTTTGGCTATTGCAGCCTCGGCGTTTCTGTCGATATTACCCGCTCCGCCATGGAAAATGCAGAACAGGTGATCGCCCAGGTTAATCCAGATATGCCGAGAACCTGGGGCGACAGCCTCGTGCACATAGATGACATCAACTTTTTTGTGCCCTACGAAGAACCGCTGGTGACCTATCAGCCTGACCTTCCCGAGGAGCATATTTCCCGTCGGATTGGCCATTTCATCTCTCAGCTCGTCCGTGACGGAGACACCATTCAGATCGGTTTCGGGGCCTTGACCAATGCCATTCTGCAACATTTGACCGGCAAAAAAAACCTGGGCTTTCATACCCAGCTCATTACCGACGCCATGCTTCCCCTTATTGAGCAGAAGGTCGTCACTAACAAGCTAAAGACTATAGTTCCAAGAAGAGTCGTTGCCTCCCTCTGCATGGGAACCGAAAGACTCTACCGGTTTGTCGATGACAACCCGATTTTCGACTTTCGTTCATCTGAGTTCGTAAGTGACCCCGCAGTGATTGCCCGAAACGACAACCTGGTGTCTATAAGCTCGGCGTCTGGAGGTAGACCTTACCGGGCAGGTGTGTTCTGATTCGCTGGGCTATCGTTTCTACAGCGGCATCGGTGACCAGGTCGACTTCATCAGGGGGGCCGCCATGTCGAAAGGTGGTTTTTCCATCATCGCCCTTCCTTCCACCGCTAAGAATGGCACTGTTTCACGGATTGTCAGCCATCTATCTGAAGGAGCAGGCGTGGCCACCACCCGAGGCGATGTCAATTTTGTGGTTACCGAATACGGGTGTGCCGAACTGCAGGGCAAGGGGATCTATCAGAGAGTCATGGAACTGGCCCAAATCGCCCATCCTAAATTTCGCTCAGACCTCATAGAGGCAGCCAAAAAACACCATTATATTTTCGCCGATCAACTGCCGCCTCCGGATAAGGATCTTATCTTTCTCGAAAAATACAACTGGCAGATAAATCTGAAAGGCGGGCAGACAGCACTCATACGTCCGCTTTATCCTTCCGATGAGTTCGAATATCGAAACTTCTTCTACTCCCTCAAAGAAGAAACCATATTCAGACGCTTTTTTTATAAGATGAGTCTGTTTTCCCACGAAGTTGTCCAGCAGGACTGGGCAGAGATGGACTATCACAACAATATGTCCCTTATCGGCAGGGTTCAGCGGGGCGGGCATTACGAGGTTATGGCCATCGGCTCTTACTCCCGCGGCGAAGATAACTATGCTGAAGTGGCTTTTGTCGTGCACGACCATTTCCAGGGAAAAGGCGTGGCCAGCCATATGCTGGAGTATCTCGAGCAGATTGCCAGAGAGAACGGTTTCATAGGCTTTGTTGCTTCTGTTCTGAACGAGAATCAAACCATGCTGCATGTTTTGCAAAAACGATATCCGGCAGCAAGATTGACGCCAGATCCCAGTGGAGAGATGCTGGTGACCATGCCGTTTGATCAATCCGGCGATGCCCCCCATAGAGATGCCGGGCTAAGAGAACACCTGCCAAAATTAGTTCTCACACCCGAGGGATTGGCTGGCCAGAACCAATCCCCAGGGTCCGCCCCCCTTGCGTCTCATGAACAACCATGTCCCTGGAGTAGTGCGCAGGCCGAGTTCGAGATTTAAATTACCCTTGACACACGATTTATTTTTAGTGTTAGTTAAGTCTTAACCAGGGTCAAATATTTTCAATCGATCTCAAGCCGTCCGCCAATCATCCATGAATATCGGTACCTTGCTAAGAAGTCGTCGAAAAGAACGCAAATTAACCCTGAAAACTGTCGCCGAGAAGGCATCGATCTCGGAGGGCTTTCTCAGCCAGGTGGAAAACGATGTCAACTCCCCATCAGTCGAGACTCTGATCCGGATCTGCAACGCCATGGAGGTCGACGCCGGCGACCTGATCTCCCGGGCCAGTAGACAAACCAATGTGGAAGTCATTCGTCGTTCGGAATGGGATGACATTGATCTTTCCCATACCGGTTTCGTTACCCGCCGCTTTTTTCCACCCGATTTCCGCACGGTAATTGATTCGGCCATTTTGGTCATCGAACCTGGCAAATCGATTCCGGTGCGTAAGAACATTAAAAACACCCAAGAGGTTCTCACCATTCTCAAGGGCATGGTGGAACTGACGCTTGGTCCTGAGTCTCTGACCCTGACCGAAGGCGATTCAGTACATTTCTGGTCGAATCTCGACAATCAGAAAATAACCAACAACGGTACTACTACCAGTTTTGCCCTCTGGGTGGGCACGATCTAGAAAACAACCCGGTAAAAAACCAACAGACAAATGACAATGGATAATGGAACTCGGCAAACAACAGTTGAACTACTAATTTCAGCATCCGGGGTATAAAGATGAGGGAAACTATGCAACAACCGCTCTGGAGTCCTTCGACAGAACGCATCAGAGCCAGCAACATGTATCGATTCATGCAGGAGGTGAATCGCTCGCATAAAAAGAATTTCAGCGACTACGATGCGCTCTACCAATGGTCCGTCGACAACCTCGAAGCCTTCTGGGCAGAGTTCTGGCAATTTGCCGGCATCAAAGCCTCACGGGGATTTGACAGGGTCCTCGACGAGGCCACAAAAATGCCCGGCGCCCAGTGGTTTATCGGCAGCCGGCTGAACTTCGCGGAAAACCTGCTGCGTTACCGGGATGACCGTACCGCGCTCATTTTCCGCGGCGAAGACCGGGTTCGGAGAACCTTTTCCTACCGGGAACTCTACGGTGCAGTGGCCAAAGTTGCTGAGGGGCTGCGCCTGGCCGGCATCGTGCCCGGCGACCGGGTGGTGGGTTTCATGCCCAACATGCCCGAGTCGATCATCGCCATGCTTGCGGCGACCAGTCTCGGGGCTACATGGTCTTCCTGCTCCCCCGATTTCGGCATCAAAGGGGTTCTCGACCGCTTTGGCCAGACCAAACCGAAGGTATTGTTCACCGCCGACGGCTATTTCTTCAAAGGCAATCCGCTCGACAGCCTGGACCGGGTGGCGCGCATCAGCAAAGAACTCCCGTCCATCGAACGGATCGTTGTTGTACCCTATGTCAACGAGCGGCCCGATCTCAGCGGCCTTGCCAAAGGCATTCATTTCTCCGAGTTCTGTGCAACCGAGGTGACCGAGATCGACTTCGTCCAGCTGCCCTTCGAACATCCCCTCTATATCATGTATTCCTCTGGCACCACTGGCCTGCCCAAATGCATGGTGCAGAGCGCCGGCGGCGTCCTGCTTAACCAGATCAAGGAATTATTGCTGCACACGGACCTCACCCGGCAAGACACCATTTTTTACTTCACCACCTGCGGGTGGATGATGTGGAACTGGCTCACCGCCTCACTCGCCGTCGGTGCCACCCTGGTGTTGTACGACGGCAACCCCTTCCACCCCGGTCCCGAGGCCCTGTGGCAGATGGCCGAGGAGGAAAAGATCACCGTCTTCGGCACCAGTGCCGGCTACATCGCCGCCCTCAAGAGCGCCGGGGTCAGGCCGGCAAACCAATTCGATCTTGGCCCGCTGAAGGCGCTGCTGTCCACCGGATCGCCTCTGTCCAAGGAGGATTTTTCCTTCATCTACCAGGAGATCAAAGCGGACATGCAGCTGGCCTCGATTTCCGGAGGCTCCGACCTCAACGGCTGCTTCGCCCTCGGCAACCCCATGGGTCCGGTCTACGCCGGGGAACTCCAATGTCGCGGCCTCGGCTTGAAGGTTTTCGCCTATGACGACGACGGCAAGCCGGTGATAGGCCGGCAGGGTGAACTGGTCTGCACCGCCCCCTTCCCTTCCATGCCCATCTATTTCTGGGACGACGAGGACGGCAAGAAGTACCATGCAGCCTATTTCGATCGCTATCCCGGGGTCTGGACCCACGGCGATTTTGTCGAGGTTACCGAGCGGGGCGGACTGATCATGTACGGCAGGTCGGATGCCACTCTCAATCCGGGCGGGGTGCGGATCGGTACCGCTGAAATCTACCGAATCCTGGCCGAGGTGGAGACGATCGAGGACAGTGTGGTGGTCGGTCAGGAATGGCAAAATGACATCCGGGTCATTCTTTTTGTCAAGATGAAGCCCGGAGTGACGCTCACTGACGAGATTCGCGAGCAGGTGAGAAAGTCCATCCGCAACGGGGCCTCGCCACGCCACGTGCCGGCCAAGATTATCCCCGTACCGGACATCCCCTACACCCTCAACATGAAAAAGGTCGAACTGGCGGTGCAGAAAGTCATCCATGGCCGGGAGGTTAAGAACAAGGACGCGCTGAAAAATCCCGAGGCTCTCGATTTCTTTGCCGGGCTGAAGGAACTCACCGAGTAGACATGCACTCGGCACCGGCCGGAACTCCGGATACCTTCAGGTATCTGCCTGGCTCTCTGGCCGGCGTTAAAAACTTGCCACACAGGAGACAGCATGAAGACCTATCCGCAACTTGATTTTGGCCTGGGAGACACCGCCAACCTGCTCCGCGAATCGGTGCAGGATTTTGTAGCCACGGAGATTGCACCCTTGGCCGCCGATATCGACCGGAATGATCAGTTTCCTCTGGAACTCTGGCAAAAAATGGGGGACTTGGGGCTTCTCGGGATAACCGTGCCGGAAGAGTTCGGCGGCGCCGACATGGGTTATCTTGAACACGTCATCGCCATGGAGGAGATCAGCCGTGGGTCAGCCTCGGTGGGGCTTGCCTACGGCGCCCACTCCAATCTCTGCATCAACCAGATCAAACTGAACGGCACCGCGGAGCAAAAGCGGCGCTATCTGCCGAAGCTCGTCAGCGGCGAGCATATTGGGGCGCTGGCGATGAGCGAGGCGGGGGCGGGCTCGGACGTGGTCAGCATGCGGCTGGCGGCGGTGAAAAAAGGGGACACCTATGTCCTCAACGGCACCAAAATGTGGATCACTAACGGCCCCTATGCCGATGTTCTGGTGGTCTACGCCAAGACCAGCCCGGAAAAACATCACAAGGGCATCACTGCCTTCCTCGTCGAAAAGACCATGCCGGGTTTCAGCACCAGCCCCAAGCTCGACAAACTTGGCATGCGCGGCTCGCCAACCTGCGAACTGGTGTTCACCGACTGTATTGTGCCGGAGGAAAACATCCTCGGCGAACGCGACCGCGGCGTCGCAGTGCTGATGAGCGGTCTCAACTATGAACGGCTGGTTCTTGCGGGTGGGCCGCTAGGCATAATGAGCGGTTGCATGGATGTGGTGCTGCCCTACATCCACGAACGCAAGCAGTTCGGTCAGCCGATCGGCATGTTCGAGTTGATGCAGGGCAAGATCGCCGACATGTACGCCACCTGGGGTGCGTGCCGCTCTTACACCTATACCGTTGCCAGGGCAGCCGACGGCGGTGGCAATATCCGTAAGGACGCCGCCGCAGTCATCCTTTTCGCCGCCGAAAAAGCAACCTGGATGGCTCTCGAAGCGATCCAGTGCCTCGGCGGCAACGGTTATATCAACGACTTTCCGACCGGCCGCCTGCTGCGCGACGCCAAACTCTATGAAATCGGCGCCGGCACCAGCGAGATCCGCCGCATGCTCATCGGCCGGGAACTATTCAATGATACGATGGAGTGACAGAGATCAGTAGACCAACCTCTTGGCTTGACAGTAGTGGCGGGATTTGCGGCTTTTCCTTGGCCCGCACACTATCCTTTAGCGTAGTAACATCAGAAAGCCCGGCCGGAGAGGCCGGGCTTTCTTGCTACCCTTTTTGCAGTCTGGAAGTTAACTTCCCGACTACAAAACATGAAGGTATCTATACCCCCTAGTAGGGTGTTAACTTGAAGTTGACCATATCCGGGCCTTTGACCTTCTTGGGCTTGACCAGGGTTACCGGGGAGCCTTCGTCAAAGCTTTCCCCATCCTTCAGTTCAAGCATGCCGAAGATCGAACCGGTAACACCTGGGAATTCTACCTGGATAACCACTTTTTCCTTATCCAGCTGGTGCCCCTGGCGGTCTTCATAGACGACGGTAAAGGAGCGGATATAACCAGATCCGGGATTGACTGCCCTGGCGTCCTTTTCGGGGTCGAGAATCGACAGGCTCTCTTCATCGAACATCGCCGGCGGGATTATCACCTCGTCGCGCGCAGCTGAGTAAGTACCGTTGATCTTGCCCTTGGCAAGGTCGGTGTAGAATTTAGAACCGCCCACCCCAGCGGTATAGCGGTACGACAGCGGAATCTTGCCCTGCGTTTGCGACATGCTCAGCGCATCGACCTCTACCGGCTTGATCTGGGTAATATCGAGATTGGTCTTTTTTCTTCCCAGCGGCGCGAAGTAGTCAATATCCAGAATACCCCCGGTTCGCTTTGATTCAGGCTTCCAGACCGCTTTGACGCGCATGCCGATCTTCACATCCTGGGGATCGACCTCGCCGAGTTTGTGCACCAAGCCCCATATCCTCATTAATGCCGTCAAGGGCAATCACCACGAAAATGTTTACCTCACCCTCGGGCAGAGGCGAACTGTCCCAGTTCACATGGGAAATGGTAAAGGTCTTGACCACGCCGGAATCCGGCAGGTTGTAATAGTTGGTAACCGGTGCCAGATCGGCAATTTCCGAGAAGGGGCGAGCGGGTACCATCATACGGCTGGTATGGGTATCCAGGCTGCCGCGGATTTTGCCTTTTTTGAGACCATCAAGGTAGGTGGATATGGCCAAGCCGTTATCCCAGGCGTAGCGCAAATCAGGTGCATCAGAGATATTGGGCACGTCATCGACTGACTTGATGGCTGTACCCGGCAGATCCTCCCGCTTCATGTCATTCCAGCGCGATGAGGTAACCGGTGAGGCGCCTTCGGCTCCCATCACCACCACGGTACCGGCCTGCATCAGATCACCCCAGGCCTGGGCCACACCCCGGCGCAGCGCCCGTTGAATCTGTCGCTTGCCGGCCTGACCGCTGAGCTGGAAATAGAGCTCGGCGATTTTCATAAGGCCGGTTGCAGCGATCGGATTGCCGACACCCAATGCCCCTCCAGAAGGGCACATCGGGTGGCTGCCTTCGCGGTTCAGGTTGCCCGATTCAAACAGATTCCTCACTGTCCGGCCGGTCTTGTCGAGAAGCAGCGCATTGAGGTGGTGCAGAGCTTTATAATCGAAGGGATCGTAAGGCTCGAAGAAATCAATATCGCGCGCCGGGTCGACGATATCGGCCATCTTGTAGGCATCCCGTGCGGCCATCGCGACATAGTCGGGGTAACAGAGATCCCGTGTGCACCAGTAGGCGGTTTCGAGACGAAAACCGACACCCTCGATGAAGACCGGCGCTTTTTTCAGGGTCCGGGCTATGCGCTCGTTGACCATGATGATGGCGACGGCGGCGTCCGAGGTCGGGCTTATATCCAAGCGCTTGACTGGCCAGGAAAGCAAGGGTGAATTCAGCACATCATCGGCGCTCAGGTCCACAGCCACTTGAGAGGCGGGGTGGTGGAGCGCGTTGCGCTTGATCATCGCCGAAACCTCGGCCAGGTCTCGCTCGCTGTACCCGTACACGTGCATGAACCGGGCCATCTCCAGGGCAAAGATATGGATCAGGGTCAACTCAAGGGGCTGTTCGGTAACCCGGTCGAAGATGGTCAGGAAGGCACCGGCCGGATGCGGGGTGCACGGAGACATCTTTTCTTCGGCGACCACCATGCAGCTGTTGTATTTGCCGGAGGCAACGTGCATCCAGCCGTGAATCGGGCTCATTACTCCGGTCGCACCGCCGATGAAGTGGCGCATGTAGGGCTTGTTGGAACCGCCGGCGCCGGCGATCAGGTGCTCGCCCTTCATGTGGACACCGTCAAAAGCATCGGGGGCCGTGCCAAGGGTTACGGCATCAATGTCATCGATATCGAGACCAGCGTCTTCCAGGGCCATGCGGACTGCCTGGGCTGCCAATTCACCGGGTGCTTCTTGGGCCCGGCGCATGAATTTGGTCATACCCACACCAATAACGGCTACGCGATTACTCATAGCGCCCTCCTTTCCATGTCTAGTATGGCCACGACGCAGGAATCGGTCGGGACTCCACGCCAGGCTTGTACCAATGTACGCTCAGCGTTTACCTGACATCTGCCGGCTTCACCTCGCAGCTGCGAGAACGCTTCGTAGAGACGCGCGCCGCCGGTTGCTTCAAACAGATCGCCGCCCCCCAGGGCCCCGCCATTCGGATTGACAATCAGATTATGGCTGCCGGTAACTCCTAACGCTTCCATATGCATGAGCTGCCGATGGGCGCAGGTGTCGGAGACAAAGAAGGCATCGATTTCTGCCGTCGGGTTGTTAACGCCCGACTCTTTGTAGGCTCTCTCGGCGGCTAGAGCCGTACCGATCGAAAAGCTGTGATCACGGCGTTCGAGGATGGAAGTACCCGACCCCCAGCCGATGCCCGAGAAAAAGGCAGGTTTTTTGGCGTAGGTGCGGGCCGCCTCGTCGGTGCCCAGCACCGCAATTATCGCACCATCGGCATATTGGGCAAACATCAACTCCGTCAGGGGCAGGGACACCGGACGAGCGTCAAGAACGTCATCAACAGAGAAATTGTCGCCGTAGGGAGCATTCGCGTTGGCAACGGCGGCGGCACGATTTTTGACTACAACTTCGGCCACCTCCTCGATCGTATATCCAGCTTCGCTCAGAAAAGAATTGAGCTCCAGTCCAGCCAGCCAGTGCGGCGACAGGCCAAAACGATTGTAGATCGGGTCGAAGGCGAAGCGAACCATTTCATCCTTGGTCAAAACATTCGAGGCCTTGCTGTAGGACTCGACGACCAGGATATCGAAACGTCCTGTTTCGATCTGCATGGCTGCCGATGCCACGGCATGCATGAAATCGCCAGGGATGGTGTACACCGGTTTGCGCACCATGCCAAGCTGATCGGGAACATACTCGTCGGCTATCGAATAGCCAGAGGGAAAGTCTTCTTCTGCAGATACGGCACCGTCTATCTGATCTATCGTGACGCCCGCATCCCTGTAAGCCATTTTGGCAGCTTTGGCAATCATCTCACGATACGACAGACCTGTCGACGTGGGAGTGAAGCCGCAGATGCCCATTCCTAATAATGCAACGCCCATAGCACCATCCTTTCGTCCGGTGTTCCCCAATTCATCATACCCGGAGATTCAACCCTCCGAGCACAGCGCCCCGGAAAAGCCACTCGTGGATTTATTGGCAGAGAGTTTCTCGGTAAACAAGAAACCGCGGCATAAACATTCTATATAGGTTAATATTAACTTATGCAAACAATTAGTTCATGTCAATTCCATTTTAAGTCCTTACCTACGTTTTCGCATTTTTTACATCGAGCAGCTTTGAGCCCTTCAAAGATCGACCTGAGACTCAAGGCTGCCTTGAAAAATTGAAATTTTCGTTCATAATCAAGGCGCGAATGTAAATTTAGCCGCAGGCATATAGTTGATATGTCGAGGATAAAATTTTCATGCGCAACGCGGAGTTTGGGCGAAAAAGTGATTTTTCAAGGTAGCCTAAAGGCAAACAGAGATAATCTTATACCTGAGGTATCCGTCAAATTAACGTCTGTTCGTCGGGAAATGCTTTTGACCAATGCAGAATCTCAACACTCTCACGCAACCCGTTCGTCCAAAACGGGTCCGCTAAAAAGAGCTTTTCCGCATCAACTTTACTTTCAGCCTCTACCACCCAAAATGCGCCTGTCGGGTTAGAATCAGGATCCACTCTTAACGAGCCTGCGACAAGTATCGATTTTTTTCGTTCAGCCAGCCATGAGAGATGAGCATCGAGATGCTGCTCTCTGACTTCCTGCCTATTCAGCTTATCAACGAATCGGATCACAAACAGCATTGTTAACCTTCTGATCTGAGCGTGAGTCTATCGGGCTGGTGATAAAAGAAATTTAGAGAATTATCATTTTAACATTTATCAACCGATAGATGCCAACGGATAACGAAACGATTCGAGCAAATCCAGCCCGATTAAAGATCGTGCCTATTTCTCTCTGCTGTAGACGATCACAACCATGTTTAATTTTCCTCTTGATACCAAGATGATAACTCATTGTAAGGACAGTGCATAACATGGATTTTCCATCAAGGTTTTTGCATCCCCTTCTCTTGTCTCAACTTGACTTCCTGATTATGTGTTGGTAGAACAGCGACTTATTTCACCGCGTGCCCGTAGCTCAGCTGGATAGAGCACCAGGCTTCGAACCTGGGTGTCGGGGGTTCGAATCCCTCCGGGCGCGCCATGGATATCAAGTAGTTAGCCATTCCTCTCCAATCACATCCCAGTTGACCAAGAAGTCATACAAGAATGACCTTGAGCACTGGAATAAGCATGTTTCCCGTTGTGACTAGCACACAACCCAAGGCATTGTGCAGATTCTTGGTAATATGAAAGACAAAGGCTACGCGCCAGCTAGGATCAGACATGTCCTTACATTCATCAAGAGAATGTACAATTGGCATATCGAGGCAGGACTTCTACCAGAGGGATCAAACCCAGCGTCCAAAATCAAACTTCAAAAGGTAGATAACACTGTTACAAACACCCTCTCGGTTGAAGAAGTATCAGCTTGTTGTTGCCTCGTCACCCAGTAGACTTCTGGTAGATTTTTGCATCAATCGTGGAATTCCCAAACGATTCCTTCGTTAGCATCGCTCATCTTCGTCATGGCAATATTAAGTTCAACCACTTATAGCTGCGATCACCTTAGCAGGAACAACCCTTCGTTAACGTTGAGGACAAATTTATTATCTTTGTTGTGGCCATGTTAAATTCAGTAGTCAGTTACTGCCCAATGAATTCTATAACTAAAACGAACGTCTTTCTGTACAGATTTGGTTAAAATACTTAGAAATCCTCACAGATTTACGGTTTCGGTTATGAGAAGCCCCGGATTTTTATGGGGTAAAGGTCACCATAACCAGATTTATAATGAGAATCTTTCTTATTGATACGAATGATTGGAAATACTCGAACAGATTCCATCACCTAACATGTCGATTGTCCTTTTTGCTTAAAGCCTGATTCGCTGTATGTTGATTCTAATCCGGCTTAGTCACACACGGTCTTATAGAGAACCTTTAAAGCCAATCTGAGGCCGAAAATAAAACAAAAGCCTGCTCACATTTAAATCATATTTGAATTTGGCCCCAGAAAGGGCTAACGTGATTCTCAACAAGTCCGGTAGTCTGATAAAAATGGCAACGTCAAGAAAAGTTGAGCATGAATCTCATTCCACAAACCATACGTTGGCAGATTATGATGGCCTTTTTAAGCTGTTTTGTTTTCATGGCCATCGTCGTGATTCTCGATTACCGAAACTTTAAGGAATTGTCGCGATCGATGCAATTCTTTGAGCTGGCCGAGGAAATTAACAGCAGCCTCTTGGAGATGAGAAGATACGAAAAAAATTATTTCCTCTATCGCCATGATTTCAATTACGAAGAAAACGTCACCTACAGCAACCAGCTGACCTTGGACCTCCAGCGGGAACATGACAGTCTGGTTAAAGCCATTGGTGAGCAAAATTATGATAACTTCAGGCACTATACCGACAATTATTCCGATTTAATGACCCAACTGCACCAGGCTGACTGTGAGGTACAGGACTGCACTGCACTTCAGGAGCAGATCCGCGGGATCGGTCAAAATCTAATGGTGCTTGCAGATCAGGTGATGAGCACACAGCGAAGGGAAATCAATACGCTTCTCCAGCGCATTATTCCTTTACCTCTCATCGCTCTCCTTTTTCTCGTGATTCTTCTCAGTTTTGTGATTTTTTACATAACCGAAAAAGTGCTACGGCCACTGGCCCGCATCACCCGTGAATCAGAGGCCGTTGCAGCGGGCGCATTCCAGCAGATTACACCTTATGGCGGAGATAAAAATGAGATTCATCACCTTGTCCTGGCTATCAATCGGATGATGTCCGAACTGGAAAAGCGCCAGGAAGAACTGGTCCACTCAAGAAAGATTGCCTCCATTAGCACATTAACAGCAGGCATTGCCCACGAAATAAATAATGCCGTCAACAATCTGTCGCTGACCATTGAAGCTTTGATCGAGGACGGTGAAACCATGAGCTACGAAGAGCGTCAGAAGCTTTATCAAGACGCGATGGATCAGAGCGACCGTACCAGTGATATCGTTAGGAATCTTTTGGAATTTTCGCGGGCCAGCCATCCCAAAGTTGAAGTGTTCGATATTGAAGAACTGGTCGACAAGACTGTTCGGCTTCTTAAAAACGAAATGGACCTGCACACTATCAATTTCGTCAAAGAGGCTGAAGATGACCTTCCCCATGTATTCATGGACAAGGGGGGGATCCAGCAGGTGCTCCTTAACCTGTTTCTCAACAGCGTCCAGGCCATGGAAGACGGAGGCAGCCTCAAGGCAGTCATCAAACTGACAAACGTGCCGGGTGAAGTGAGAATCGATATCATTGACAACGGCCCTGGAATTCCCAAAGAATATATCGATCGTATCTTCGATCCTTTTTTCACCACAAAGGAGGAGGGAGAAGGCACCGGGCTCGGCCTTTCTGTCAGCTATTCGGTTATAAAGAAAAATGGGGGAAGACTCGAAGTTAAGAGCGAGGTTGGTAACGGGGCATGTTTTTCCATCTTTTTGCCCACTGAAACGTCCGGAGCATAAGAATGGATCTCTTTAAAATTGCGGTTATCGACGATGAATCAATCGTTCGCCGTGAAATTAAAAGAGGTTTGAGTAAAGAAGAAAATTGGGAGGTAGATACCTTTCCTGATGGAGAAGCCGCTCTGGCCCGTTTTACTGAAACAGCTTTTGATCTGGTCCTCTGTGACTTGCGCTTACCTGGATTCAACGGTCTTGAGCTGCTCAAGGCGGTCCGAAACAACCATCCTCATTGTGAAGTCATTATCATTACCGGATACAGCACGGTGGACAGTGCAATACAGGCTATCAGAGCAGGAGCTTTCCACTACGTAACCAAGCCGATAAAGATGGCTGAGCTAAAACTACTGGTGCGTAGAGCCCTTGACAAAGTTTTGCTGGTGCGAGAGAAAGATGCGCTCAAAGAGGAGCTCTTCTCTCAGAATCGGCCGGCGAAGATGCTCGGCAACAGCAAAGCCATGCTCGAGGTCTTTCATCTTATCGGCAAAGTGGCTCCTCTTGACTGCACGGTACTCATCCAGGGAGAAAGCGGTACTGGCAAGGAAATGGTGGCCAGGGCTTTGCATCAGAGAAATCCCCGCAGCAATTACCCTTTCATATCGTTTAATTGCGGAGGATTTACCGAAGAATTGATAGCCAATGAACTGTTCGGACACGAAAAGGGTGCATTTACCGGTGCGGCGGAAGCCAAGGTCGGACTGCTGGAAGCAGCCCATCGTGGCACCATTTTTCTGGATGAAATCAGTGAAATGCCGATCAGCATGCAGACCAAGCTCCTCCGTTTCGTCGAGGAACGCACGCTTATTCGGGTGGGGGGGGTAAAAGCCCAGCCAATCGATGCCCGTCTGGTCGCCGCCAGTAACCGGGACCTCAAGTCTATGGCTGAAAAAAGGGAGTTTCGGGAAGATCTTTATTATCGTTTAAACGTGGTAAGCATCACGCTGCCGCCGCTGAGAAATAGAACTGACGATATACCGCTTCTTGTTCAGCACTTCCTGGGAAAATACAATCGAGCTTTCAATAAAATGATATGCGGGATTTCCGCCGGAACTCTGGATATTCTCACTCGCTACCCTTTTCCTGGAAATGTTCGCGAACTTGAAAATCTCATTGAAAGAGCCGTCGCCCTGTCCGAGGGGTCGGTCCTTAAACCCTATGACCTCCCCTCCGATCTGAGGGAACTCAGCATGAGTAATTTTGAGACTCATTCCTGGCCCTCGCTCGAAGAACAGGAAAAGCATTACATACAGCAGGTACTGTTAAAAACCGATGGCCGGAAAGGCCTCGCGGCCTCCATACTCAAGATTCCCCGAACCACGCTCTGGCGCAAAATGAAACATTACCAGCTCAACTGATTTCAACCAAGTCTTCCAGTGCCCTATTCCGGCGCATCAATATCCAGCCAGCAATACTCGATCATTAATTGAGCTGTCATGGCTCAATGATAACCCGCCTATCTCGTCCATGAACATCGTTTCATATCGAAACAAAAAATATATATCATTAATATAATTATATTTTTTTGACAAACGTTCGTGATATGTTCACACTTTTTGTTTCATATCGAAACAATTGTTGCCATCCCGCCTTGGACAGTACCCATAAATAACTAGTATCATTATATATATTTTTTGGCACGAATATTGTTATTAAAGAACCAAAGCCTCATCGAGCAATAACTTTAAACGAAGACAGGGTGTTGGCAGGTGTTTTTCAAATTGAAACACCGGACCCAGAGAGCATACATCGTTGATACCGACCCCGAACACTCCTTAACGAGTTTAACAGCTATGCAAAGAAAAAAGATCCTCGTCCCCTTGGGACAACATGCCAGGAATCTCAAAAGTGTTCATTATGCCCTGTCGCTCGCTGGG
The DNA here is from genome assembly GCA_963759125.1 of uncultured delta proteobacterium. GTDB lineage: Bacteria > Desulfobacterota > Desulfobulbia > Desulfobulbales > Desulfocapsaceae > JABDQA01. The sequence goes on along the minus strand of CAVWXN010000004.1, from coordinate 172,319 downwards.
CGAATCCAGGCGCAGATAATCATTATACGGCAGAGGAAGTCCGGTGAAGAAACAAATGACAATGTCAACCTGTTGGATAAATCCTTAGGAGAATTAATTGACGATGCACGACAACATGGCGTAGCCCTCTCTCTCTATCGCATTGATGAAAACCTGATTGATGAAGTCGTCACGCTGGCCAACGCCGAGCACATAGGACTGCTGGTATTCAACAGCGACGATGAGCTGTCCGAGCCAACGATGGCACATATAAAACCACTGATTTCAAGCCAGATAATTCAAGTCAGATAAAGAAACCTATAACAAGAAAGAGGAGGTTGGATAAAGGAATGGCACTCGTAATGATCTCAAGTCTGTACCAGGGAGGCAGAGAAGATTTGGCCCGCGAACTGGCCGTTAAAACGGGATGGCCGACACTGAGCAGAGAAGAACTTCTTGAAAGCGCCAAAGAGGAAGGAATCAAGGTCGGCCGCTTGGAAATGAGCCTGATAAAACGCCCTTCGTCCACGGAGAAACTTGCTCGCGAGAAGAAACTCTATCTCGCTTTTATAACCGCCAATATCTGCCGCAAGGCGCTTGAGGGCAACCTCATTTACAGTGGTCGGGCGGGACATCTGATGCTTCCTGGATGCCACAAATTAAGGGTGGGGTTATCAGCTCCGCTTGACATCCGGACAAAAAGAACGGCAAAAGCCCTGAATATGCAGATGGAACAGGCGGAAAACTACCTGGCCCAGCTCGATGAGGATATCGACCGGTGGATCCGCCAAACCCATCACGCCTCGGGCCAGGATCCAACCAAATTCGATGTTTTTATAAATCTGGAAAACATGTCGGTGCATAACGCCGCCGAAACGCTCCATGCGATTTCCCAATTACCTGAATATCAAGGCACCCTATCCAGCACTCGGGTTCTTGAAGATCTCTTCCTATCAGCTCAAGCGGAACTCAAACTCATCATCGATGAGAGAACAACAGGAGCCGACCTCAGAGTAAAAGCTGACACGGGTTTTATTTCAGTGACCTACCCCCCGCATCAAGAACACTTCAAACAACTCATTCCCGAAGTACTCTCGGGGCTCAAAGACTGCCGGGAAATTCACTGCACCATGGCGGCGACCAATATCCTCTGGGTGCAGGAACGCTTTGACCCAAAATCTGAGAACTTTCATCACATCATGCAACTGGCCCAGCGCTGGGGGGCCGCTGTCGAGTTGATGCGGCTGGTATCGCCCAGTGAACCCTTCGATGAGAGAGGGGCCGTAGATATGGAATATGATTTTGGTCGGCGGGACTGCCCCGAGATTGATGACGGCGGTGTCGAAGATGATGACCCGCTAGTGGTTATCAACGATGGCGGTCTAAGCACCACCATTGAAGAACTGATCGACCAAGGACGCTGCGGCGGCGGAGCCAGCATCTGTGGCGGATATGACAAAATTCTGGAACGGGTGCAGGGCGATGGCGACTATGCCCTGGTGGTTGTCGGCGACATGTTTCTGTCCAAGGGAAAATCAACCAGAACCAGGCGAACCCGAGAACTGGCGATGAGTATTCGTGATCGCTTGAAAGCTCCTGTTATCACGGCCGACGAACTGGAATCAAAGTTTATGTTCGGAAAACGCCAGGCCGTGAACCTGGTTGGGTATTTCCTGGTTATCGTGCTGCTCTATTACCTGGTATTCACTCATCAGGATCAGGTATTGGCTTTTCTTTCCGGCCCGCTACATGAAAAAGCAAAGTGGCTGGCGCCACTAGTAATATTCATGTTCATACCGGTCATCGCCTATCTCTATGGCGCGGTTACCGGACTTGCACTCAAGCTTATTAATATCGACTGAAGATCTTCCCGAGGTGACTTTATGCACGCTTTTATTACCTACATAGATATCAATTTCGCCACCGCTCTCCAGGTTGTTTTACTGGGATTCATCGGAGGGATTCTCAGTGGTTTCATTGGGAGTGGAGGAGCATTTTTCATGACCCCGGGCATGATGAACCTGGGAGTGGATGGTGTGATTGCCGTGGCAAGCAATATTACCCATAAATTCGGCAAGGCGATGGTTGGCTCGCGCAAGCACGCCGCAGCCGGAAATGTTGACAAAAAGCTGGCGGCATTCATGTTGATCACGGCAATAGTCGGTATACAAATCGCCGTTGCGATCAATAGTTATCTGTTCAAGGGCGGCGGTGGAGGCCATGGCGCGGGTGGAAGCGCCTGGGCAAATCTCTACATCAGCATGGTATTTGCCACGATTCTGTCAACGGTGGCAATTTCAATGCTTCGAGATTTATTGAGATCGGGCAATGGAGAAGACGACAGCGGGCCGTCCATGAAAATTGCCGAGTTCTTCTCCCGCTTGAATTTACCCCCGGTAATCAATTTCCCCGTAGCTGACACCAAAGTCAGTCTCTGGGTGCTGATGGCGGGTGGCATCAGCACCGGCTACTTGGCGGGAACCATCGGCGTCGGCGGATTTATTGGCGTTCCGGCAATGATCTACGTGTTTGGCGTCCCCACTGCCGTGGCCACAGGCACTGAGCTTTTTCTGGCACTGTTTATGGGTGCGTATGGGGCAATCAGCTATGCCTATCAGGGTTTTGTCGATATTCGCCTGACCATGCTCCTTTATCTCGGCTCGCTGATCGGAATCCACCTTGGTGTGTACGGCGTCAAAGTGGTGAATGAAAAATATATCCGGGCGGTAACCAGCGTGATCATACTGTTGTGTGTCTTCAGTCGGATTATTGCCATTCCTGTATACCTGAGGCAGCTGGGATTCATCAGTTTTGCCGCTGAATACGATCGTTATTTCAACTTTGGCAGTAAATTCTTCCTCTTTGCAAGCGGTATTACCGGAGCGCTGGTAATTCTTGCTAAAGTTGTAAATGCATATCGGCAGCGCAGAAAAATTCAGAAAACGCTTCTGATACAACGACAAACAAGCATCGAAATAACCGGACTCGAAGAAACTGCTTAACCGTGGCCCAAAGGCGGTGCTTACGTTCCAGGAGGATACCATGAGTGAAACACGCAGCATTCTCATTCTCGACGATGAACCTATCGTCGTAGAACGTCTCAAGACATTGCTGGTAAAAGAAGGTCATCATGTTGAAGTTTTCACCGATCCACGTAAGGCGATAGCGTGTCTGGAAGAAAAAACTTTCGATATCATTATCAGCGATATTCGTATGCGCGAGATAGATGGTATTCAAGTGATGAACCATGTATTTCAGAAGTCGAAAAAGACCAAAGTTATTCTGATAACCGGTTACGCCACCCTGGAGCTGGCTCGTGAATCACTTACCAAAGGGGCTTTCGACTTTATCGCCAAACCATTCAAATCAAATGAGATACGTATAACAATCGGGCGGGCGTTGGAAGCACTGAACAAAGAGGAATCCCAACGCTCAAGCACGACATCCATGTGAGGCAAAGATCTGCAGGGGCCAAGATCCGCTACAATGTCTTTTGATAAATATAACTGTTCTGAATTGCATGAATTGTCGCCGATGGTCGCGATATGTTGAGGTTCAGTGTGGTGAGGTTGTCGTTATGATTAAAGCACTGGTTTCTGTCTACCCGGACCTGGCGTCGGTAATCGCGATGAATTATGCCTGTCGCCTCTCCAAAATGTTTGCCATGGAGATACAGCCGATTTTTGTAAAAGAGCCCGAAGAAGGGGATAAGGCTCCCGCTGTGGGGTGGGTGCGGCAAACCTGGGAGAACGGTCTGCTTGATGTTGAACAGGAAGCAATGAACAAGCTGATTGAATCCGAAAGGTCGGTATACGCCAAACTATCAAGACTCCAGGTAATTTATGGCGACCGTGACGAGGCAATCTTGGATAATCTGCTTGAGGGCGCCTATGACCTTTTTGTCGAGGGTTCGATATCACGATTTGAGAAATCCGTGCTGTTGCAACGGACTTGCTCCTGGCTTTACCGTAAACTGCCCTGTTCGGTAATAATTGCGCGCAACCTGATAGATCTGAATAAAATTCTTATAATTACCGGTGATGCAGCCCCTGCCAACACACTGCTCCCTGCCCTAATGAAATTATTTAATGGAAGCAATGTACGTTTTGATCTTCTATACATCAAGATTATCGATTCAGGACCACTTGAACCAATCTATTCTGAGCCTGAGCTTTTCAACGAAGCTGATGAGATTTTCCACGGTACAGGCTGGAAGCCTGAGAAAAAGCTGGCACTTCAGGGAACTCCGAGGGATCTGGCAACCCAGATAGAAGAATACAGTCTGGTAGCCACCAGTCTGCCCTCTGAACCGGAGCGGCACAATGGACTGGCCGAACTATTAAGTGATACTCCCTCTCCGATTCTGTTTTGCCGGCAGCGAATCGGTATGCTTTGAGAAGGAGGCAGACATGAAAATTTTAGCCGCACTTGATTCGTCCAGCCAAAGCACTTTCGTGGTGACTGAGGTTGCCAGGCTGGCAGCAAATACCTGGGCCGATGTCACTTTATTGGGAATAGAGCCGGAAGCGGTAAACACTGACCAGATGCCCTTCGCTAAGGGAGACAGAAAAGCTGAAGATCACCCACTGATCAAGTCTCTCAGGGAAAACCGGAAGATGTTTCAGAACCATTTCGGTCCCGACAATTCACCATACAATCATAGCGTAGTCACCTCGGAACTAGTGGAGGTGGAAAACGGATTCTGGGAAGATTTGCAAGTCTGTCGCGGATCGATAAAACAACTAAATACCCGTTTACGGCCCGGCAACCCGGCCAAGGCAGTTCTGAGCGAAGCGCGTAACTCTCAATGTGACCTCATTGTGCTGGGAAATTCTATATCGCTATTTGGTGGAGTACTGGCAAAATCAGTAAAGAAAATTTTATTTGAAGCGGACACCTCGGTATTGATGGTTGCGGAATCGAAAAAACCACGCAGGATAGTCGCCTGTCTTGATCACGACAACATCAGTCAGCCTTCACTTGAGTTGATTAACCAAATGGTGACGCTCTATGACGCAGATTTGGAGATCATAGGTCTGACCACGCAGGATACATTGGCGAGCAATGTCGACAGCAAGATGGGGGAGATTATAAAATACTATGCTGCAAATAAAATAAATGCGCTGGTCCGTTTTGTAGAGGAAAATCGATTGGCAACATTTGCAGCTCAAGCGGCGCAGGAAAACCTTGTGGCTTTATGGATGGGAAAGAAATCGTTGCTGAGCAGGCTCTTCCATCCGCGCTCTGTGGAAAAACTGTTGAGCGGTACCGAGTCATCCCTGCTCATTCTACGATAATCGTTTGGCACTCACCACCGGGCTGCTGTAAATGCAATCGCTGAGCTTGGCTTCGGGTAATCGACTTAGAAAGATTTCTTGGGCCAATCTTTGATCTTCTGCATTACAAATCTCACGAATTTGCACTCACACAGCTCAGGTCGATCATCAAAGTTGTCTTTGTAATAGCAATGATTGGGACAGGGGTCAGCTCCCGTTCGGTGCTTTTCCAACAGCGGTCCTTCGTAGAGATCCGCGAATTCCCGAACCATAATAGCCAGGGTCGTCAAACAGTCTTCCTCCAGATGATTGATGTAGAAAAAGCCCTCCTCGGGCCCGAGGACCCCTCCCTGGTAACCGACAATTGCTGTCTTGGGATCGGTCAGGAAATCTTCCCGGCGGAGCCACACTTTTTCACAGGAATTGCAGGATTTAAAGAAGGTGTCCATAGGGCATAAAGACTAAGATAATTGAAAAATATCCTCTTTTAACAAGGCTTATCACTCAACATTTAGGCTTTCCCAAGAAATTACGATGACTCAATTTTAATCATATTATTCAAGGTTAAAAAGGAGGTGGGAGCCAACAGCGGAGCAGTACATGAGAAAGAAACTCGGGTTGAAGCCGATACAAGATTCTGGCATCAGGCCGGCTAAACTGAAGCAGAAAACCTCAGATCCGGGAAGATTATTGGTCTCATTTTCTTTCATAATTTATAACATTCCGGTGAATCTGAGCCGTATCAAGAAATACAAATTCTAAACAAGAAAAATGAGAAAATATGAAAACCGCTAAACAGATTAGATTTCTCATTGTTGTTTATTTCGGGGTCATGGCTTCTTTTTTACTGTTAATGATTGTGACCCCGTTGATCATTCAGTTCGGAGTAGCAATTACCGATGAATATATCATCGAAGAAGATATCATTGAAACAACTTTGATAATCATCCTTTTAGGAATTTCCTACATTATCTTCGGGGGCTTCAAACGCTCTCTAAGAGCCTATGAGGAAAAAGTCGAAACTTCCGGCGAAGAGAACTCCAGGTTGGTGTCGAGGTTAGCTGACGTAACCAACTATATCGGCACCGTTAACGTAGAACTCCAAGAGATTCAGGCGACACTCTGTGGAGTAGAACGTTATCCGCAAACCAACAGAGAACTTAGGCGTTACATCGATCATCTGGTTGCCAAAACCATGATGGTTGCAGGTACCACCTGGGCTGTCGTCCGCATCATCAGTCGCCACAACTGCCGAACAATAAAGGAATATGATGCTGTACGCCCACACCGAGTACTGCCATCATCCACCATGGGCAATAGAGAGATTCTTGAAAATCTGCATATCGAAGGATTGAGAATAGTATGTTCGCGCCAGAAAAATCTTGATGTGCGCACGGTTTGTATATTGCCTAAGACAGATTTTTCAGAAGAAGAAACCATCTTAATAACAGCTATAATCTCTCAGATTGAATTGTTATTCCTCCTCTATCGCGCAGGTTTTATTCATCAGCAATTCTTAATCGATCATAACGAACAAAAATAGTTTCTTGATATTTGATAACTCTGCTAATAAAGATGATTTGACATGCTGATATGCACCCGGCTCTTCTCCTCTGAGTGCATGAATAACCATATTTATAAATTCAGACCTACATGACACGACTCTGCATCTCGACGCAGAGTCTCGAGTCTGGGCAGGTGATGATCCACAGGGGAGGATATTATAATCTCTTCAGTATTTTTCAGTAATTATTGAGCACTCGACAGATCGACAGGACGTTGATTGTCCCAAATTCTCTCTAAAAGTTGACCATTTTGGACTTAGCTGGTACTCTTTCGACAACATTAATACAGCGTCTTGCCCTACATATTATACTGATTTGTTTTGGTTTATTGGGCTGGTGCTAACTACGGAGTGCTCGATTGCTTCGAACCTGGGTGTCGGGGGTTCGAATCCCTCCGGGCGCGCCATCGGACAGTGTGAAGCTATGCATCATGACCACCCGGACAAGCCAACAGCCCGGAGAAACCTCCCAACTCTTGCAACGACCCAGACCATGAAAAGATCAGAGAGCGGAACAGTTCGACACCTTATTTCAACACTACTGGCTGGAGCGCTGATGCTACTGGTCGCCGGCTGTGCCGGCGGAACCAAATATGGCGCTGCCAACATCAACAGCACACCGGAAGGGGCTGAGATCGTCAACCTCAAGGACAACACCAACCTGGGTCGGACACCTGCGCAGGTGGTCTGGAGAGGAAAAGAATCGGAAAAGGTCACTGTCCAGCTGCAGAAGGACGGCTATCACTATGCCATCACCTCCTTTTGGGTAAACAGGCGGCACAAAACCGAAGCCGAAGCCCGGGCCCAGGCCATCGACGTGCACAGTGAGCTGGAAAAAGAGTGATTTAAAGCGACAATTCGAAAATACGGTAGCCCTATGACAAAGCACCTCCTCATCCTGATATGCCTCACCGCAGCAGCGGTCCTGCTCAGTTCATGTGCCTCGAAGGAGGCGGTGAAAATAAAAATTCACACCGATCCGGAAGGCTCCCACATCGTCTACCGGGTCGCCGACGACTATCAAACCGAAGACGCGCCCTGGCTCTACCTCGGTGTCACCCCGTACGAAGGCATCACCCAGATGAATTCCTCATCTTTTGGCAAAGCCGATACCATCTCCTTCAAGGTCATGCGCCACGGCTATCTTGATCAGGTCAAAAAGTGGTCTGGAGAGCAGTTCCAGGAGGAATACGAGAGGGAGGGTATGCTGTTCTGGGCCCCGCGCTTGGTCAAATCGGAAAAGTGATCAACCCCAGAATTGACTCTTACGTCCCGGCGGCGTCAGTTTCCTTCTTGCCGCCGGAGAGTTCCTCTTCGATATAGCGATTGATGTAGCGTTCGCCGTTGATCGTCCAGGCGATCACCCAGGCAACAGCCAGAACAATCACTCCACCAACGACCAGCAAGGCTTTGGGCAGCAGCAGATAGGTCAGCAGCGCTGCAGCAATGGCCGCGACGACCAATTTCAGCGCCCGTTTTTTCGTGTCTTTGATGATTGTCCGGGCACCTTCGGCAGTGTCGATATTGTTACGGTTCAGGGATTCGCGTACCGCTTCGTAGCTGACCTGATGCCGCCGCTCCAGGCGCCCGAAAGGGTCATTGAGTTTCATTATCTAACCGTTCGTTACCTTATTGTCCAATCGATACCGGTCTGTCTTCCGGGTTTTGCCTGACAACGCTCACAGGGTAAAGCGTGTATCGTGGCGGGTCAACTGCTCGGGACCATTTTCGGTTACCAGAAAGACATGCTCGATCCGTCCGCTGCACCCCGGCTCGTAGCATCCGGGTTCCAGCGTCACGACATCACCTTGCACAAGTTCCTCGTTGCTATGCGGAACGAAAAAAGGAGCTTCGGGATGACCGAGTCCAAGGCCGTGCCCGGCATGGTGGGTAAAGCCGTCCCCGAAGCCATACTGTTCCATGCTGCCTTTCACCGCCCAATAGATGTCTGCGGCCCTGCTTCCCTTCCAGAGCTTTTCCTTTCCCTCAGCCAGGGCTGCCTGCAGCGCCGTTTCCAGATCAAGCTGCCGCCGATCGGGGGCCGCATCGACGATGATGGTCGTCGTATAGTCGGCCCGATAGCCGCCCACCACCGGACTGAGGTCAAGAATTACCGTATCGCCCCGCTCTATGACCCGTCTGGTTGGCCCGCCTGAAATCTCAAGGGTCCGGGGGCCGCTGATGATGTCACCGATCAGCATGGCCGGAACACCCGCCGCCTCGGTCACTGCTCCGCAGATAAGATTGAACAGCTCGATCTCGCTGATTCCCGCCCGTATCTCCCGGCGGGCTGCCAGATGTCCGGCCAGGGCCGCCTCCTGGGCGGACCGGATACAGGCCAGTTCATCGGGGTACTTTGCTCGTCGCTGCCTCGCTATGAGTGACGACACATCACTGCACTTCTTCGGACTCAAACCGGGAATCAGCGGAAATGAACCCGACTCGATGCCGATTCTAGCGGATCTGTACCTTGACCGAATAAGCTCACCAAGGATCCTGGCCCCCTGGGAGAAAATCTCCTGGTCCGGGTTCTTGATACCGTCGTACCAGCCCCAGATTTCCATTGTATCGGTATAAGACTTCTCTGCCGCCGCTTCGGCAAAGTTGTGACAGAGCAGCGTAGTCTCGCCCTCATTCACCTCGAGCAGCAAATAGGCCGGTCCCCACTGCGCCAGGGAAGGAAACGGAGGCAGAAAGCCCGCGTAATAGTAGAGATTTCTCGGGTTGGAGATGATGATCAGATCACCGTCAAAAACCTGGGCGAGACGGCTGCGCCGGTCGGAACAGCCCTCGGGGGTCAATGCTGGAATGGGCATGATTCGGTCACTGTTATGTGGTTGGAGAGTACCTGCAATTTACAGTGCTGTCCCTTCCTTTACTTCGCCTGGTCGATTTCAGCAAGCTCCGGTCGTATTTTAAGTGCTCCGTCATCGACGATGACGCTCACGTGGCCCAAAATTCCGCTGACGTATACCGGGATGTTGCGCTCAGCAAACCAGTTCCTGATTCTGGTTCCCATCTTGCCCCGCCAGAATTCCCCGGGAGCCGACACCAGCCCGCAGCGGGGGGCAACCTTTTCAAAAAATTTTTCGGGGGCTATCGGCTCGATACCGTGGTGAGGTATTTTCAACACGTCGGCAGAGAGTTTATCGGAACGCTCTGCCAGGTAGGAGCCGACATCTTCGTTGAGATCTCCGGTGAATAGAAAACTGAAGTCGCCATGATGGAGCTTCATGATCAACGACGTATCATTGATATCGGCCTTGTCAAGCGCAGGGGTAGCCCCATCAAACGCATAAATGATTTCGAGCTGGCTCTGGTCGCCGATTTGCTGACGCCAGCCTGTTCGCGCCCGGGTGAGCTCGATCCCCCGGGAGGACAATCTCTTTCGAATTCTCTGTACATCATCATAATCACAGCCCCACGGTACTTCACGCTCACACCGTTCCCGGTCGGGAAGATTGAAATAGAGTTTTTTCAGCTCGATATTGTGGTCCAGCAACGCATCGAGCCCGCCGTAGTGATCAACATGGGCGTGGCTGATGAAGACCAGATCGAGTGAGGTTATCGAGCGCTTCTCAAGAAACGGCAGCAGCGAATTTTCCGCCAGGTCCCGCGGTCCTAGCATCGATAAGCAGGTTTATTCCGTTGGCAAGGCTGATGAGATGGGCGTCACCCTGCTGCAGCGGTTCGTTGACGTTTATCATCGTCCACTCCAGCCGGGACAAGTCTATAGAATCAGTTTTGGGTGCAGTCAACACGTCACTAGGAATTTTCATTCGGGTTGTTTTGCTGAGATGTGGGTTAACCGGCAAGAGGGGTACATATCTGTATCATTTTATATGGTTTTCATTACGAAACGATAGATTTATTCCCTCAATCGAGGCGTGCGAAGAATTTTTCCGCAGGCATAGAAATATTCCAAGGAAAAAATTCTGAGCGCAGTGAAGAGTGAGGGTAAAAGCGACGTTTCCGGATGGAAATTATACACAATGAGATCATTTCAAGGCGCCCGCCCAGGCAAGGCGTGAGTGAGGAGCCGGCGGGACAGCCTGGTAGCGCTGTGAGCAGGCACCGCAGCGAGCAACGCAGCCTGGTGAGATGGATTGGACGGATGTCGCTAGGTATAGGTAATGAGAGGGCTGAAGGGAGTCAGCCCTCTCATAAGCTAGAAAACGGTTGATATGGCGATATCCCAGAGTTTTTCTAGCCCGCAGGAGTCTATATACACGCAGGGAGTGGTCTATTATCAACGTCCCACTCCCCGTGCCTGTGAAGGTTAACCAGCAGCAGTCTCTGCGGCCGCCAGCGGACCCTGAACCGGGGCCGCCCGCCGAAACGGGCTGATCAGAAGAGAGATGATTCCCCATATGCAGCTGAGGCAAAGGGGAAGAACGATGAAAAGTATTACGGGAAGAAACCATAAGGTTACAATAAGTTGATCCAGTCCATTCATTTCGGTACCCCCTTTGATAAGTGTCGGCAAGTGTTGTGGTTGCCAATTTGTCTTTGTTCACCGGTTGTTTGAAGAATGCTCGATTGAGCTGCCCCTTTCGTCTCTTGCTGCTCTCTATTGCCAGGAATATGCCAGATATGCCTGGCCCTTAATGTGACCAAATAATAATTAGATAACTATATGTTTTAGATGAAAATATTAATTTAATTACAGGACCCTCACCGATAGAACCTCACGGATGAACCACCATAACTGTGTCAATCATGTGGACATCTTCTCACCGATAATGTAAATAACATTTACATTCCCCTGTAGATTTTTTTTGCAGCCCAACGGTTGACCAACTCTGGCGAGGGAGCGTCATGGCCGACGAATTCTATCTTACGGAACAAGAGCTAGCGCTGTTTGGTGATGTGTTCGCTTCCTTTCACCGCATCATGGGTCTTGACGAGATGCTGGGAGTGATCTTCACCAAGATCAAACCGATCATCAATATCGAGGGCGCCTCAATTGCCCTGCATGACCCGACCACCAAGGAGTTCTACTTTTACCGGACCATCGAGCAGGGAGACGCTCAAAATAACCCCGTTCCACCAGTAATGCGCTTCCCCGATGATCAGGGTATCGCCGGCTGGGTGCACGAGTCCGGCGAAACGGCGCTGATCAACGATATTGAAGGTGACGATCGGGTCCTGAACATCAATTTGGACAGTTCGGATTTTGTCACCCGCTCGATGATCTGCGTACCGCTGAAATCGAGAAAAGGGTTTCAGGGCGTTTTCTACGCTCTGAACAAAACAACCGGCGACTTCTCCGAAAAGGATCGAAAACTTGTTGAGATCCTCTCGGGGAGTATTGCCGTCAGCCTTGAAAACGCCAAGTTATATGGTGAGTTGACCAATCATCTGGAGTCGCTCGAACGCCAGAAACAGACCCTGCTCTCCCAGATGAAGGCCAAAACCGGCTTCAAGGAAATCATCGGCTCAAGCCCCCCGATGCGCCGGTTGTTCGGGCTTATGCAGAAAGTAATCGACGTCCCGACCACCGTGCTGATCCAGGGAGAAACAGGAACCGGCAAGGAACTCATCGCCAAGGTCATTCATTACAACGGGCCCCTGAAGGATAAGCCGTTTATCGCCGAAAACTGCGCTGCTTTGCCGGAAACCCTATTGGAGAGTGAGCTGTTCGGCCATGTCCGGGGCGCCTTTACCGGGGCCGTATCCGACAAGAAAGGGTTGTTCGAGCTGGCCGACGGCGGGACTATTTTTCTTGATGAAATCGGGGAAATTTCCCTGCCGATGCAGGTCAAGCTGCTCCGTGTCCTACAGGAAGGAGAGTTTCGCCCGGTGGGCGGCCACAAAACCGTCCGGGTCGATGTCCGGCTGATCGCCTCGACCAACCGCAACCTGGCAGAGATGAGCAGCAGAGGCACTTTCCGAGAAGACCTCTACTACCGTATCAACGTCTTCCAGGTCACCCCGCCGCCACTGCGCGAACGCAAGGACGACATCCTCTCCCTGGCCAACCATTTCCTGGAAAAATTCAGCACCAGGTATCACAAGCCTCTGCCGCAGGTCACCCCGCAGACCCTGGATCTGCTGACGCGCTACGACTGGCCGGGCAATGTCCGTGAACTGGAAAATGAAATGGAGCGGGCCATCACCATGGCTGCAGGTGGAGATATTATTACGCCGGAGTTGCTTTCCGACAAGCTGCGGCCGGCCGGGTCCTCGTTTACAGAAACCGCAACGGTTGCGGACGGCACCCTGAAGGAAGCGGTGCACAGGATCGAACGCCAGATGATCCAAGAAGCCCTGGCTGACTCAAGCGGCAACCGCTCCCGGGCCGCCAAAGCACTTGGGCTGTCACGGCAGGGTCTGCTCAATAAAATCAGCGCCTACGACATTACCTTCGAGTGAGAGAGTCTCTACCAAAATGAAGCAGGCAACGGCGCCCCTGGTATTTAGTCTTCTCATCGCCCTGGCAGGCATCTTCCTGCTGGCCTCGCCGATGGGAGTCCGCCTCGAGGAAGATCTGGGGTTGCCGCTGCTGTTCAAACTGCGCGGCGCAGTAGCGTCGCCCGAAGGCGTCCTGATCGTTAATGTCGATGAGGAGTCGGCCGAGAGATTCGGCTACCCGGAAAACCCCTTCAAATGGGATCGCCGCGTGCATGCAGATCTCATCGACCGGCTGGTTGATTACGGGGCCACAGTCATCGTTTTTGACGTCCATTTCGCCGACGCCATGGAGAACGAGGAAGACCTCCGCCTGGCCGAGGCCATCCGCCGGGCCGGCAATGTTATTCTGGTCCAGCGGCTGCTGAGAAGAAAAGTAGACAGCGCCGCGGACCAGACCGGACCAGCCTACGACCTGGAAGTGCTGGTATCGCCGACAGAGGTTTTGGCCGAATCAGCTCTGGCCCTGGCGCCCTTTCCCCTACCCAAGGTACCGGTCAGGGTCAACCAGGCCTGGACCTTCAAGAACTCCATGGGCTCCATCCCCACCCTGCCGGTGGTTGCCCTCCAGAGCGGCGCGCTGAAGCGCAATAAACGCTTTTTCACCTGCCTGGAACAAACCTTTCCGAAACAATTCGACGCAACTGCGCCCATGTCGCAGCTCGCCGAGAACGCAGGTCTGGTTGAGGCAATGCGGCAGATCAGATTGCAGCTTGGCCAAAGTCCATCAGTTCCCAGTGGCATCTCGCTGCTCTCTGAATCATGCAACGTCATGTCCACCGCCGATATGCAGTTTCTACAGGCAATGATCAAGGCCTACGGGGGCGACAGCCATGTCTATGTGAATTTCTACGGGCCGCCCTCGACCCTGCCCACCATACCGATGCATAGGGTCGTACTGGCCGACCCTGCCGATAAGTCTTCGCTGAAAGCTGCAATAAAGGACAAAGTGGTCTTTGTCGGCGCCGCCCGCACCTCCTGGTCCGAGCAGAAGGACGGTTTTCACACGGTCTTCACCAGACCCGACGGGCTTGATCTCAGCGGGGTGGAAATAGCCGCCACCGTCTACGCCAACCTCAGGGACGACAGTTATCTGAAACCGCTGCCAGTTGCGCTCAGTGGGGCAGGGCTGCTGGTTGGTGCACTGGTCATCTGTTTGATCAGTTTCCCGCTGTCCCCGCTACCGGCCGCGGTGGCACTGATTGTCTTTATCGCAGCCGGACTGACGGCGGCCCGCTTTGTCTTCGCCGATCAAAGTCTCTGGCTGCCGGTCATCGTACCACTTGCAATTCTTCCAGCCGTCGGCTATCTGACGGCGCTGCTGTATAAATACCTCCGTTCACGACGGGAACGAAAACACATGCAGAAGGCGCTGGAGCTCTACCTGCCTGACAGCGTTGTCGAAGAGATATCCAAAGACCTCGATTTCGTCACCAGCGGTGACCGGATGATCTACGGGGCCTGTCTGATCAGTGACGCTCGAGAACTATACAACCCTCTCGGAACGCCTCATCCCCGAAGAGCTCAGCCGGGTGATGAAGGACTACTATGGAATCCTTTTCGGACAGGTGAAGGAACACGGCGGCACGGTGACCAATATGATCGGCGACTCGATGTTCGCCCTCTGGCCGTCCACCGAACCAAATCGGCAACTCAAGGCAAAGGCCTGTCAGGCAGCCCTCGGCATCCTGGAGGTTCTGCAGGACTTCAATGAAAGGAACCCGGAGCAGGCCCTGCCGACTCGGATCGGGCTGCACTCGGGTTACCTGCTGATGGGCCATATCGGGGCCGCGGGCCACTACGAGTATGCGCCGGTGGGCGACATCGTCAACACCTCCTCGCGAATCGAAGGGTTGAACAAAAAGCTCGGCACCCGGCTGCTGGCCTCGGAGGATACGATTGTGGAGGGAGAGGGCTTCAGCACCCGGCTGATGGGCACCTTCCTGCTCAGCGGCAAAAGTAATCCGATCACCATCTACCAGATACTTGCAGGTGGCGTAATTTCAAGTGCTGGCGCACCTGTCTACACAGAGATGTTCCCCACCGCGCTCGAGTTGTTCAGGGCCAGACAATGGCAGCAGGCCGAGTCAACCCTGGCCCGCTGCCTGGAACTGGAGCCGGACGACGGCCCCTCACACTTCTATCTGGAACTCTGCCGCGCCTACCAGCGTAAACCTCCGACCGCTGACTGGCAGGGGGTTATCCCGGTGGGGAAATAACCCCCTGATAAAAACTATTTTAGTTATCTGCAGTAAACCTTACCGCCAATCCTCACTCAGGTAGGGTTCCAACTGAACACTTCCAGAACGGGCTTCTGGTTTTTTAATTCTTCTATTTGCTGCGGCGTGGCCTCCTCAAATGGCTCACCATTCTCTTCAGAAAAAATAAAATCTTCCTCATTACTTCCCTTTAATTTGAACTTATGCTTCGTGCTCATCACGTCCTCCTTCTGTTCTGTAGTTTATGGATTACCTTCCCCTCCCTGAACAAGGGAAGACAGCTGCTCGACCCCATGTGTGGCAATGAAGCTTACCATTAATGATGGTCCTTGTTAGAACTGCAATGTAAGGCTGAGAAACACCCGTTGTTCCGGCAGAAATTTGGGGTTTGCCGGATCGGTATCAATATAATTGAACTCCTCCTTAAAGAGGTTCTTGGCGACCAGACTGATGATACCGTAGCGCTTGGGCAGCCGATAGCTGATTGCGGCATCGACCTGCCAGAATTGATCGTTTTCCACCGCTTCCTCGGGAATATAATCGCCGAATTCTCTCTCCTGGTCGACATAGTTGGCCAACAATCTGGCGCTGAATCCACTGGAATGAAAAAAACTCACCTGGGGGACGACGCGATGATTGGTCACCCCAAAGATGCCAAAGATCGCCCCCACTTCCAGCTCATCATGTTCAAAATCCTCGTAGAAATACTCCAGCCCAAAGCGACATCCATTCAACCGGTGCCCAGTAAAGGTAGGCGGAAGCGATCTGCTCATGCCATTCATCTTCTGCCGAAGATGTAGTGCCTGTAGTCTCATCGAGTTGAATAAAGGGTACATCCAGATCCCGCTGCAGGAATTGGGCTCCGCCATACAGCTTATTGGTGAATTTCTGGTCTATGCCAATACCATAGTTCCATATGAGCGAGGCCGTCACATCGTCGAAAAACTGGTTAAAACCTGCCACATTAGTCGGTTCTATGGTCTGTGAGTTAACCAGGCTTCTAGACACGGTCTTAAATACCGCTCCACGCAAGAGCGTGCTGTCGATAGGTTGCCAGGTAATGCCAAGCTTCGGATTGAGCTCTTCTCGATCTTGGTCAGTGCTATCTACCAGATCGCCACTGAGACCGACGGTGGCAATAATCTCGTAGGGCAAGTCAAGCTGGGCATAGCTATAGATATTTCCGTGCTTACTCTCAAACTCTTCTTCTGCTTCAAAAGGAAACGGATCTGTGAAAACCACTTTATCATCACCTTCCATGTAAAAATAACCGGCTCCGCTCCTAAGGCTGAATTTTCTAGAGTTATAGAGATGCTGTAACTCACCGATGATTGCCTGGCTGTCGGAGAAAATTTCGATTCCCTCCCATCCTGTAATATCAGTTCCACCAGAATCGAGGGCTGCGGTGCCTACCAGGGTGGAGTTGGGCTTGAAATCGTGGCGAAAACCAGCACGAGCGCTCTTCTGATCAAGCGACTGTCTGAAAGTGGGACTATAATCGTAGACGGCTGGATCGATGACCATGGTCAGATCGCCGGTCTCGTCTTCATCGTAACGCAATTCAAACAGCCAGCTTGTCTGGGGCGAAACCATGCCCTGTAGGTAACCATTATAGATCTCGTAACGCTGGTCGTTATTCTCCCTGAATACCGTCGGTTGTATAGTAGTACTGGCCAATACTGTAGGAGAGTTTGTTGTAGACCGCGGAATGAACCAGCTCATCCCCAAGCGTTTCATTGCTGCCAGCGATACCGCTGGCTTGTAATGAAAAACGGTTGCGCAGAAAGAGCGAGTTATACTCGTTCAGCGAGGCCTGACCCGGCCCCGCACCTTCGACCACGGCAAGATCACTCCTGCCCAACTGTGGCTGAACCGGATTGATATTGAGCGGCTGCAGGAGCTGGGACTGGAGCAGTTCACTGACCCGGGCGACCTCGTGGCGGGGCAGCACCCGGTAGCTGTCGGAGAGGAACCGGTGGGCCGAGAAGTTGCCGGGCTGGGCGGCCACCGACTTCCAGCCCTCGGCCAGGGCCAGCTGCTGGAAACCCAAATCCTGGTAAATGCGGCCCAGGCTGGCACTGCGGGCGGCCAGATCGTCGTCGAGCAGGAAACGGGAGCGATACACCGCCCGGTTGTCGTTCAGGGCGATCGACTGCTGCAGATCGTGGAGTGCCTCCACCGGACGGTTATCGGTCTGTTTGCGGATCGCATCATAGAACCAGGGGGTCGGATCGGCCGGATCCAGTTCTTTGGCGATCTGATACTGGCGGCCGGCCAGACTGTCGCGCCGCTCCTCGAAAAAGGCCTTGCCCAGGTAACTCCTGATCAGCGAGTTGGAGGTATCCAGCGCTGCACCGATCTCGATCTCGGCTCTACCCGGTGCCACCTCACCACGGCGGATGAGGCTCAGGCCCAAACCGAGACGGGCAAGAGGCATGGCCTGATCCAGTTCGATGGCGCGGTTGAAGGCGGCCAGGGCCTCATCTATTTCCACCCTGGTCAAATGAACAAAACCATTCATCGACTGGATTCTCGCATTTGCAGGGGTGATGGCAACAGCCCGATCGATGGTGTCCAGGGCCTGATCGAACTGACCGACCGCCAGCTGCAGCTCGGCCAGCCGGGCAAGAACTTCTACGTTATGGGGGTTTGCTTCCGCTGTTTTCAGCAGGGTATTCAAGGCACCATCGACATCGAAGGTTGCTTGCTGGGCGTAGCTTAGGGCCAGACCGGCGGCGGCCGAATTGGGAGCAATCTCGACTGCCTTCTGGGCCTGCGCAAGGGCCGACTCCTGCCTGTTCTGCACCACGTCGATAATGGCGAGCAGGGCCAATACATCAGAATTTTGAGAGTCGATGGAAAGTGCATTGTCCAGCAGCGTCCGGGCCTCGTTCACCCGTCCGGTCTGCAGCGCGGCCGACGCCTGGCTGACCAGTCTGTCTGCTTCAGTCGCGGTTGCGCCGGCTGCGACTGGAACAATCGTCGGATAGTAAAGGGTCCATTGCACTGCATCACGCGGATTGACCACGGTGCTGTACTGGGGCGCAGTTCCTTGCGCAGCGGTTACGGATTGACTGCTGCCAATATCGAGGCTGCCCTGAGCGTTGGCCGCCCGGACCAGTCCTTCAAAGACCGTGATCGCCGCCTGCTGATCATCCACCGCAACCAGGAACTCGGTGCCTTCCACGGTACCGTTTACATAGGGGGTGGAGACCTTGAGGGCGCGCGGCCTGTGACTGAAGATGTGGAGCATGCCCTTGAGCAGCTCGAGCACCGAGATACGCTCTTCGGGGGCTCTGAAAGTGAGGATCGAGTTCTGGTTGATGCGCAGGATCGTCTCGTTGGTCAGGGTGATCGCCGCCCGGCCGCCGGGCCCTACCCGGAGTACGTCGCCGGCGCAGAACCTGTCGTTCAACTGAACGGGCTGCCAGCCATGCTGGCCGTGGGGTTGGAGCTCGCCGCGGCCCTCGATGGAGACCAGGGTGCCGACCGGCTCGCTGCATTGCTCGGCGCCGAACGCTGCGCCGCAGACAAGGTTAGAGATGACAAACAGTATAATTCCTCCAGTCAGAACGATACCCGAGCTATGCCTCATGATCCCTTTCCCTGTCTCTATAGATGAGCGTTACGGTCTTTTTTCTACGGCACTGTTCCTCTTCTGATTCTGATGATTACCGAAGTGCAGGAGCCTTGAAGGGGCTCGGAAGGCAGTTCGACACGGCTGAACTACCTGTCAAACTAAACGGGTGAAGACTACCATATAAAGCTATTTAAGTTCATTAAAATTTTTTCCACCCCATTGAAATACTGCACAAATTTATCACCAGAGAATGACCGTCAGAGCCGCTCATCATCACCCAGGAACCAGTGCTCGTTGGGTACAGCTTCGCTACGGCAGGATCTGCAACTTGTTGAATGAGCAAAAATGAAGTGAAATTCCTAATTCTTATCTCGCCAATTCCATGATCAGAAGTATGCTCACGATCAACGTAGGCATGACGAGATAGAGTACCACCGGTATCGACCAGAAGGACAGGAACATGGTTATGATTCCCCACATGACGTTTCCCCCTTTTCCCTCGCGGAAGAACAAGCTCCATCGAGCCGGGACCCTCAATTGAGATCGGCCCGATTTTTTCAGGATCGAAGTTCCCGAAACGTTCCCCCTTGTGACTGTACTGTCGCGAAAATCATGCCAGAATGATGAGACATAGGATTTGATCACCCTGGGAATAGCCGGAGCTGCTGATATCTCTTAAGAAAAATGGCTGGATTGAAGAGTGGCGCTGCGAGATTGGTGAATCAATAAGGAGGATCGCAGTTGTAAAGCAGGGTGTACAGAGCCCGGAGGAGGTACCCGGTCCGGGCTCTGTACATGGAGCATGTCAAGATCAAGGCAGGAACAAGGACATGGCTCCATAGGTTGGTTAAGTCTTCAGAGGCTCAGGCGGTCTGCTCACCGTCTTTATCTTTTCTCAGAGGTTTGATCTCGATCTTGTTGTCCCTGGACATACGGGTTGAAACTAGGGCGATGTATCCCTCGACAATCTCCTCTGAGCCTATTTTTCTGCAATGGGCTTCGATTCTGCCCATTCTTTTTCTCGAGATATACGGTGTAATTGTCTTTATAATCGCCATGTTTTCCCCTCTCGCAGCTTGTCTGCCTCTAAAAGATGCCCGCGCACATCTTCAACTGTTTTTCATTGTCTGACAGACAAGGCAGGTGGAAACTCAGATCACCGGCTGGAAGCCTCACCCAATCCCCACTCGAGCAGGAGCGAAAATCGTGCCGGAATATAGCGGGCTAAGGTTTTCCTCTGAATTTTTCTTTAACACCATGTATTTGTTAGTTTTTCACCTTGTTCAATGGATCTTTAAGGGAAACTTTGCAAGGACGGGTTGGGCCGGCTGACAACTATGTGGGCAGAATAATTGTTGACTTGTACACAGTTTTCACAGCTGTTTCTGCCATCCATATTTCCATCCAGCCCTAACAAAGAAGTCATTTGCAATTGGACGGGTTGTGCCATATTCTGGCTTCCGGCTCTGACAATTTTAAGACATCTGTTCTTCACCTGGCAAGGGTATCAGCAATGGAATATGATTTCAGCAACCGCATTCTGGCCGAAGCGCTGTATCAAGCGCTGACCGAGGATGCCTTCTATATCACCATGGAAAAATCGGTCACCGGTGGCTCGGCCCGGGAAGCGATGCTCCGCTACCAGGACTACTCAATGGTCGAGGCGCAACGCTATGGAGTGCTGTTCATCTCAGCAGACCATAAATCCGGCGCAGCTATCTGGTCCCGACCGCTGGAGCGGGAGCTGGAAAGAGAGAAACAGAGAAGCAAGAGGGATTTCATCCTGCACCACATGGGCCAGCCCAGCCTCAATTGCTACGAGGCGATGGTCGCTTTCATGGCGGAAAAGTCAGCCCCACAGATCGATGCAGACGCCTGGTACCTATCGATTGTGGGTATTCATCCACGCTCTCAGGGAAGGGTCTACGGTGTTGATCTGGTAGAGGAAGTACTCCAGAAAACGGACAGGATAAACAAACCCACCTACCTGAAGAACCTTTTCGCCACGAAATATCTCCTTTTATGAACGGCTGGGCTACCGGTCGATCGACCGGATTCATGAACCGACCAACAGGGCAGACTATTGGATTATGTCACGAGAGAGCAAGGACCGCCCGAACCAATGAGCTGAGTTCGTGTGCTCTGGAAGCGTAGCGAAGAACGTCCTCCCTGCCGGCTGCCCTGCCGACAAGGAGATCCTCTCAACGCTCTTCCTGCCTCAATCCTGAGTTTTTTAGAATAATTTCGAAAACACCGACAACAGTCCGCCCTGGGGCTTTGCTTCGGCTAGGTGCGGATTGAATCGACCGCCCCGGTGACTGCCTGATAGATGCGTTTAATCACCCAGCCCAGCAATTCAAGCGGGGCGATAAAAATCAGGTACAGTGAGAGAAGCAAATAATCACCAATACTGAGTTCGAGCTCAAATTTGAAAACAGGATCATAGTCGCCGGGATCGAATACTTCGTGAGATGCTCTGTACTCCATGACTTACCTCCGAAAAAGGTATGTCAGTCAACCTGAGAGTAGTTGGCTGAAGATTTTGCTGCTACGACTTACGGATTATTGACAGCAGCTCAACCCTTACCGTTACGGACTAGACGAATTGTCTGGCTTTGCGGTCTTTGGAACAGTACTCGCCTCTGTGGCGTCTGTAAGAGATTTGGAGTTGGGCTAGTCTGCCGCTTAATGTCCATTATCTTATACCACATTGTGGTTGTCAAGAAATAAATAACATCCGCCGTTACCCCTATAGATCGAAGCCATTGCCCTGTTTCGTGATTGTGCCTATTGTTTATTCAGAATGAACATCACCAGCTTGACGCACAACCACATTGTGATAGAGTGGCCTCGACTGGAAAACTTAACCCTGCCATTCCCCCGTCTCCTTCAAGAGGCCAGATCTTAACTGAAAATCGGACACAATCAGCGAATGAATACGAAACCTTACGAGCGAGTTCACCATGCATGAGGGCGAGAGGTTTAACAGCATAAGCCACCTTATCGGGGCAATCTTTGCCCTGACGGGACTGGTGTTGCTGGTTGTCATGTCGTCCCTGCAGGGAGATCCCTGGAAGATAGTCAGTTTCAGCATTTATGGGACCACCCTGCTGCTGGTCTACCTGAACTCAGCCTTATATCACTCAGTTCAGGGGCGCACCAAAACGGTTTTTCAAAAACTCGACCACCTCTCAATTTATCTTCTAATTGCTGGAACCTACACCCCGCTTACCCTGATTACCCTGCGCGGCGGGTGGGGCTGGTCGCTGTTTGGCGTGATATGGGGGCTCGCACTATTAGGGCTGATTCTTGAGTTTCTACTCACCACTCATAAAAAACCCATAACCCTGGGTATCTATGCCACCATGGGCTGGCTGGTGGTATTTGCCATCCAGCCCCTGTGGAAATCACTGTCTGGACCAGGTCTGGTAACGCTTGTGATAGGAGGTGTCTGTTACACTGTCGGTATATATTTTTACGTCTCCAAGGACAAAATTCGCCACTCGCATGGTATCTGGCACCTGTTTGTCATTGCCGGCAGCTTCTTCCATTTCCTGACCATGCTGAGCATCCTCTAAGCGGCCACCCCTGCCAGATTATTTGCGAAGCAAAAGCAGGACAGATTTAGTCGGCTTGCCATCAGGCGGCATTTCCATTTGTTGCTGAAATTCGGCTATCGCGGCCCGGGTGGCTTTCCCGGGGTTGCCGTCAATTTCACCGTCGTAATAGCCTTGTTTCTTCAGTAGCTGCTGAAGCTCCATCTTCTCTTCTCCGTTCAGAGATTCCGGTGGACGGGGCCAGCTCTGCACCATTCCCGGGTAACCGGCCAGCCGGTCGGCCAACAACCCCACTCCAAGAGCATAGGCATCGGCGTTATTGTAGCGTTTCAGGACAAAGAAGTTTCGCATCATCAGAAAGCCCGGCCCCTCATCATCAGCCAACAGCTTGAGCACCGCTTTCTCGCCAGGTCTCGGAAAGGCTCTACCTCCAGGACGCTGAAAACCCAGTTTCTGCCACTCGGAAATGAGCTTTGTCTGTCCTTCCAGCTTGCCGCTGCCCGAGGGTACAATGACCTCATACCCCCATGATTTGCCGGTACGCCAGCCATTCTTGCGGAGCAGATTGGCAGCGGTTGCCAGGGCATCGGGAATTGAATTCCAGATATCACGTTTGCCATTGCCGTCCATATCAACCCCATAGGCCAGGTAGCTGGTGGGAATAAACTGGGTGTGGCCCATGGCGCCGGCCCAGGACCCGCTGAACTGATCCACGCCGACATCGCCTGCTTGAAGGATCTTGAGGGCTGCTACCAGCTGGCTGCGGCCAAACTTTCTTCTTTTAGGGTCTGCGTAGGCCAGGGTTGCCAGAGCCTGGGGGACATAGTGCAAGCGCTCCGGCCATTTCAACACCTCACCGTAGTTCGATTCCATGGACCAGATTGCCAGCAGAACGCTGCGCCTGACCCCGAATTTATCGGCCACGGCGGTCAGGGTTTCATCATGAAGACGACCCATCTGCAGGCCCCTGGAGATGGAAATAAGGTTGACCCGACCGTCGAGATAGTCCCAGATCTCGGTGGTGAATTCCGGCTGGTAGCTGGCTTTTTCGAGTACCTTGGCGTCAAACTCAGATATCCCGGCAAAAGCCTTATCCCAGGTAGCCTGGCTAACTCCCTGCTGGCCGGCAATTGGCTTGAACTCATCGAGCCATTGCTTGAAGCCGTTCTGGGCCGAAACGGGCGTCGTTAGAAAAAGGGTCAGCAATAGGCTCAGCTGCCAGGCACCCCTGCATATTTTTTTCACACGTCCTCCTGGTAGATAAGGGGACACACTACCTATTATGTCCCCCTTTCCCTAATCCATTGATTCTACATGGGCAAATGTGGGCGGGGACACAATAGGTAGTGTGTCCCCTTGCACTCTGGTAAAATAACACATTCTTCTCACAGAAAAAAACCCCTGTCGGAACCTAATTCCACAGGGGTTTTAGAACAGCTTGAAGAGTAATCGATTATCTCTTTACTTCCACCTGGGCTGCTTTTTCGTAATACTGGATAAGCCCACCGTGATCGTCTCCCTGCTTACCATCGACTTTCAGGGCCTGCATGATTTCCATGACGCCGGCGGTGAGCGGCAAGGGGACGCCGATCTCGTGAGCGGTTTCCAGAACGTTGGCCAGGTCCTTGATGTGGAGTTCGATGCGGAATCCCGGATCGAACTTGCGATCCATCACCAGCGGCGCCTTTGCCTCAAGCACCGTACTGCCGGCCAGTCCGCCCCTGATTGCCTCATAGACCAGCTCGGGCTCAACACCGGCCTTGGAGGCCAGGACCAGGGCCTCGGACATGGCGGCAATATTGAGCGCCACGATGATCTGATTGGCCAGCTTGGTGGTATTGCCGGCTCCGATACTGCCGGTATAGACCACCGATCCGGCCATGGTCATCATCAGATCGTAGTACTTGTCGAATACTTCCTTCTTCCCGCCGACCATCACCGACAAGGTGCCGTCGATGGCCTTGGGCTCGCCGCCACTGACCGGAGCGTCAAGCAGATCAACCCCGATTTTTTCGAGCTCGGCGTATACTTCCTTGCTGGCCAGCGGGGCAATCGAACTCATGTCTATCACGACCGTCCCCGGCTTGGCGCCCTCGATGATGCCGTTTTTCCCCAGGACCACTTGTTTTACGTGAGGTGAATTGGGCAGCATGGTAATGATAATTTCCGTCTGTTCAGCCACCGCCTTGGGGCTCTCAGCAGAGGCGGCTCCGGCGGCTACAAGTTCTTCAACTGGTGCCTGTTGATGGTCCATTACCACCAGATCATAGCCGGCCTTGAGCAAATTCCTGCTCATCGGCTTCCCCATAATTCCAACTCCGATAAATCCTATTTTCATTTCCATCTCCTTTGTCTGGTCTGAATTATTCTGTTTGTACTGTTAACGATAGTCTGCAAGCCAGCCAAGACCGGCCTCGGTGCCGGCTGCAGGAATATACTCACAGCCGATCCAGCCGTCATAGCCCGAGGCGTCGATAGCCTTGAACAGGTTGGCGAAATTGATTTCGCCGCTGCCGGGTTCGTGCCGCCCCGGGTTGTCGGCCAGTTGAATATGACCTATGGTCTCCTTTAGCCCGTTGATCGTACCAATCAGCTCACCTTCCATGCGCTGCATGTGATAGATATCATATTGAAACTTGATATTGGGTCGATCCACTTCGGTGATGAGATCGACCGATTCTTTCGAGCCGACCAGATGAAATCCGGGAACATCCCGACTGTTCAGCGCCTCCACCAGCAGGGTAAGGCCTTTTTTAGCGAATTCATCGGCGGCAAAGCGCAGATTTTCCACCAGGGTCATGCGGACCTTATCCGGGTCGGCATCTTGCGGAGTCAGTCCCACCAGACAATTGACCTTCGGACACTGGAGCGCGCCGGCATAGGCAAGTGCCCGGCCGACATTTTCCTGGAATTCCTGCCCTCTTCCGGGAATGCAGGCAATGCCCCGGACCCCCTCGGCCCATTCGTCCACGGGCAGATTGAACAATACCTGCTGCTGGTTGTTCTGCTGCAGTAACTCCTGCAGCTGCTCGGCCGGCCAGTCGTAAGGGAACATATACTCGACAGCCGTAAAATCATTGCCGGCCGCTTTGGCGAAGCGGTCGAGAAAGTCGACCTCGGTAAAGAGCATGGAAAGATTTGCACTGAATTTTGGCATGGTGACATCCTTCTTGGTTGCTGCAACCACTCTTAAACAGCTAAATTGGTTGCCTTGTTATTAAAATGAACACGAACGATGATGCCAGAGAAAATCAGAACATCTGATGTTCTGATTTTTTTATTGCGCTTCTTCCCATTAGTCAATAAAAAAGATGGAGAAGGTTGCTCGATTCTAGCGAGCGCGGGCAACCATAAAATCTGAAATTATTTAGACAATCAATTAATTTCAAAAACATATCACTAACAACCAATCAATTATCCATGTCCGAACATAGTTTCGTACCAGAGAGAAAGCGCTTGGCCGATCAGGTTGCCGACCACCTTATGGCGCTGATAGGGACCGGCCGATTGAAACCGGGTGACAAACTTCCGTCGGAGCCGGAACTGATGAAACAGTTCCAGGTTGGAAGGAGTTCGATCAGAGAGGCCATCGGTGCCCTTTCACTGGTGGGACTGGTAACGGTAAAACCCGGACAGGGAACCCACGTTGCCGGCTTTTCGTCCGAAAATCAGTCCAAACCGATCGGACTTCTGGGTATCGGCAGGGAAAGGATCGACGAACTCGTCGAGGCCCGGGTCGAGCTCGAATGCGTTATCGTCCGCTTTGCCGCCGAGCGGGCAACCTCTGAAGATCTTGAAGAAATCAGAAAAGTTCACCAGCGCATGAAAGAAGCCCGCAACAGCGAGGAAAAACTGATCAAACTCGACCTGGCCTTTCATATGGCCGTGGCCCGTGCCTGCCGCAACAGCGTGCTGGTCAGGTTCCTCACCGAGATGCGCCAGCCCATCAGACTCTGGATGGAGCAGAAGGCCCGGTTTGACTGGGGATACGAAAAGGTCTACGAGCAGCATGACCTGATTTTGCGGGCCATCGAATCCGGTAACGGTTCCGAGGCGGAAGCGGCCCTCATCTCCCACCTCCGTTCAACCGGGGAACGGCTGGTTGCTGCACTAATGGAGGAAAAGGAAGAATCATGAAAACATCGTTATTATTCGGCAGACAGGAACTGCGCTCTCGATCTGCCTGAAAACCTGCAGATCCACGAAATAAACAAGTACCCGATGCCTTTACTGGAAGACGTCGACGGCTCGATCAGGCGGGCCCTGCTCGAACCGATCGGCAGCTCCCCCCTGCCCCAACTGGCCAAAGGCAAAAAATCGGCCTGCATCCTGATCTGTGACATTACCCGACCGGTTCCCAACGGTCTGCTGCTGCCGCCCCTGCTCGACACGCTGCTGGACCAGGGGATCGACAAAGAGAATATCCTCATCCTGGTGGCCACCGGCCTGCACCGACCCAACGAGGGTGAAGAACTCAGAGAGCTGATCGGCAATGACGAGGTCTACCGCTCGTTCAGGATCGAGAATCATTTTGCCAGGGATCGTGAAGGCCCATATCGATCTGGGTATGACCTCCCAGGGTATACCCATCGGCATCGACCGCCGTTTCTACGACGCCGACTTGAGAATCGTCACCGGCCTGGTGGAACCCCACTTCATGGCCGGCTACTCGGGCGGCCGCAAGGTGGTGGCGCCGGGAGTGGCCTACCAGGACACCATCCTGAAATTTCACACCTCCCATATTCTCGAGCATCCCAGGGCCGTAAGTTGTGTGATGGACGGCAACCCCCTGCATGAGGCCCAGATCGAGATCATCAGAAAGATCGGCGATATTTTTGCTCTGAATGTGGCCATCGACGACAAACGTCGGCTGGGCAAGGTGACCTTTGGCGCCATTGAAGAGAGTCATCTGGCGGCGGTCGCATTCATGAAAAAATATGCCGAGGTCGATATAGACCGCAAATTCAAAACCATCGTCACCTCGGCGGGCGGCTACCCGCTGGACAAAACCTACTATCAGACGGTCAAGGGCATGGTCGGGCCGATGGACATTCTCGAACCGGGCGGCACCATCATCATTGCCAGCGAGTGCTCCGAGGGTATGGGCAGTCCCGAATTTGCCGCCGCCCAGCAGATGCTCTGCAAACACGGTGAAAAAGAGTTTATGAATATCCTGGATGGCCGCAGCGAAGCACTGATCGATGAGTGGCAGACGGAAATGCTGCTCAAACCGCTGCGCCATGGCAGTATCAAGCTTTTCACCGAAGAGCTCGGCAAAGCCGATCTGGCTCAAATCTTTGTCGATCACGTCACCGACCTCCAGCAGGCCATACTGGACAGTGTGGCGAAACATGACGATCCCGAGATAGCCGTTATTCCCGAGGGCCCTTACGTGGTCCCACGCTATACCGGCTGTTGAGCAATTTGGCACAGGCCTGACCCAGAGCTGCGGTTATGGTTATACTTCCTCTGTTGTGGTCAGGTACGTGAAAAGTGGACTCATGGTTCTGTACTTATTTGAAATCGTATCTATCATAAAGTTTTCCACCCGGAATAAATAAACATTTCAAAAGAGAGGAGCCAGTTATGAGTAATTTAGTTGTTATCGGTTTTGATGATGATACAAGTGCATTCGAAATGCGGGCAGAACTTGCCAAAATGCAGAAAGAGTACCTGATCGAGATGGAAGATGTGGTTGTGGTAACCAAGGATGAAAATGACAAGGTCAAACTGCATCAGGCCGTCAACCTGACCGCCAGCGGTGCTGTTGGCGGCAGCTTTTGGGGTATGCTCATCGGTTTTCTGTTTCTCAACCCGCTGGCCGGGGCTGCGGTCGGCGCCGGTGCCGGGGCCTTGAGCGGCAAGTTGGCCGACATCGGTATCAATGATAAATTCATGAAAGACCTGGGTGAGTCCTTTAAACCCGGCACCTCTGCCCTCTGCGTACTGGTGCGCAAAGCCACTCCGGACAAAGTGCTCGAGGGGTTGAAACAATTCAAGGGGACGGTGATCCAGACGTCTCTGACCAAAGACAAGGAAGAAGAACTCCGCAAGGTACTGGAAGCATAACAAAGCGACTTGTCATTGACGGCTCAGACCTCAGGGGCTGAGCCGTCTGAATCCCTACTCGAGATTTTCAAGCACCCGGTCGGTGAACGAAGCGGTGGTTTCACTGCCACCCAGATCCGGGGTGAACACTTTCTTTTCGGTGACCCGCTCCACCGCCTCCAGCAGCGCCCTTCCCGCGTCCTTCTCACCCAGAAAATCGAGCATCATCTGTACCGACCACAAGGTCGCTATGGGGTTGGCCAGGCCCTGTCCGGCGATGTCGGGAGCCGAGCCGTGCACCGGTTCAAACATCGAAGGAAAACTGCGATCGACGTTGAGGTTCGCCGATGGCGCAATACCAATTCCGCCGGCTATAGCCGGCCCCAGATCGCTGAGGATATCGCCGAACAGATTGGAGCCGACCACCACGTCGAACCAGTCCGGGTGCTGCACGAAATGGGCGCAGAGGATATCGATATGATACTGGTCGCGCCGCAACTCAGGATAATCAGCGCCGACTGCAGCAAAACGCTCGTCCCAGAATGGCATGGTATAGCTTATGCCGTTGGACTTGGTGGCCGAGGTCAGATGTTTGGCCGGTCGCTGCAGGGCCAGCTCACAGGCGTATCTGATGATCCGGTCAACCCCGGTACGGGTAAAGATCGATTCCTGCACGACGCATTCCCGTTCACTGTTTTCAAACAATCGCCCGCCGGTGTTTGAATATTCCCCCTCGGTATTTTCACGGACCACGAGGAAATCGATATCTTCAGGACCACGATTAGCCAACGGCGAGGAAATTCCCTTCAGGAGTCGTACCGGCCGGAGATTGACATATTGATCGAAGCGCCGCCTGATCGGCAGCAGCAGCCCCCAGAGCGAGACGTGATCGGCCACGGCCCGGATCGCCCACCGCTCCGAGCAGGATGGCGTCGAAGGGGCTGAGCTGCTCAATGCCGTCCTCGGGCATCATCTCGCCATGCTCAAGATAGTAGGTGCAGGAAAAGGGAAATTCGGAAAAGGCAAGATCAAAGTCATAGCGCTTTGACAAGGCTTCAAGCGCCTTTACTCCTTCGGGTATCACTTCCCTGCCGATGCCGTCTCCGGGGATTAAAGCTATGTTATAAGCCATCGCTCAACTCCTGTTAAATGTATCTGGAATTCCGAACAACCATTGGAATCTAATTCAAAATCAAACTTCTTCAAGGAAGCTTGGTGCTTAAAGGACCGCAAGATTTACCAGAAATCCGGCCGTTACCGCCATCACCATTACCGAGGCGATAAAGGCGATCAACAACGGCGTTCTGAATATACCTTTGAGCATCGCCAGTTCGGGCAGACTGGCACCGGCACCGCCAATGATAAGGGCGACGACAGCCCCGAGGCTCATTCCCTTGGCCACCAGACTGGCGGCTATTGGGACCATGGTGCTGACCCTCAGGTAGAGCGGTATGCCGACAACTGCCGAAACCGGAACCGCCAGCGGATTATCGGCTCCTGCCAGCCGCACCACCAACTCGGCAGGGAGAAAACCATGGATGACAGAGCCTATCGCCACCCCGAGCACGACGAATGGCAGCAGGGTTCTAAACTGACGCACCGCCTCGTTGAAGATGCGCCGCCATCTGCCGGGCTGTTCCTGGTAGACGGGAATGGTAAAGGCAGGAGCCTGATCAGGGCCGGCCCCGGGCGCCCCAGCGCATGGTGCCGCCGGCTGCAGCTGGACCATGAAGTGGGTATTTGAGGATCCGGCACCGGCCGCAGCGACTGGGCTGGGACAGCGGCATACCGACTGCAGGTTGGCCGTTGCCCCCCTGCAGCACATCCTGGATAATAAACCTGGAGAAACCGGCTTTCTCCAGAAGAAAACTGATGAAGATGGTCAGGCCGATGGCGACACCCGCATAGACCATTGTAACTTTCACCCCCAGCAGGGTAAAGAACAGAGGGATAATGATCGGATTGACCAGCGGTGAAGTAAACAAAAAGGCCATGGTCGGCCCAAAGCCTGCCCCGGCCCGCAACAGGCCAATGGTTACCGGTATGGTCGAACAACTGCAGAACGGCGTCAGACCGCCGAGGACCGAGCCGATCAGATAGCCCCTGCCGTGCCGACCTGAGAGCCAGCGTTTTACTTTGTCCTGGGGAAGAAATTCGTTGATGACCCCGACCAGGAAGCTGATCCCGACAAAAAGGATGGCTAGCTCGGCCATGGTCGTTACAAAAAAAACTAGGGTTTCGCTAACTTGCGGCAGCATTTGTTCCATATCAGTAATTATCCTTCAGGTTACATCGCAAAATCCTGATTTTGCATGGCACCCTTAGCTTTAAGTTTGGCTTGCATCCTCCGCAAGCGTTAGGCTCTGCAGAGAGCAGCATTCAGAAAGCAGATATTCGGCGAGTTCACGAATCGCCTCCATCTGCGGCTCACAATGCAGTACCCTGCTCTGTCTTCGCTGCTTGACCAGCCCCACCCGGACCAGTCGCTGGATATGATGGGTCAGGGTTGATCCGGGAATGCCCAGGCTGCTTTGAATTTTCCCCACCGGCAAACCCCGTTTGCCGGCTTTTACCAATAGTCTGAAAATCGACAAACGAGTAATGTTCCCTAACTCGGCGCAGCGTCCAGCGGCCTGTTCAAGATCCATCCAAAACCTCCGTGATCATTAGTTTCTTTGCAAATGCTATGCTAACGTCTTGGCCAAAGGCTGTCAACTATATTTCTAGTATTATAGAAATATAGTGCTGCCCACTCAACGGAGGTGGTTTTCTGTGGATTATTGAGATTTCTGCGGCTGAGACCAGATCCGGGTTTGCCCTCCCCCAAAGACTGCCGGACAAAAACAAAATTTTTGCTGCAAGTTTTAATGCTGCAATCACTTATACATGCTACTATATCGGCACTCGCCGTGAGGGAATAGCCCCGGCAACGCTGCTCTCATAACAGTTTAAGCTATCAAAGCTATTTCACTGTCGAACCAAGAAAGTCGAGAACATTTTAAACCCAGATATGGTGGAGGGAATATGCCGATAGTAAACGCCAAGGAAATGCTTTTAAAGGCCACCGCTGAAAAATACGCGGTAGGCGCCTTCAACGTCACCAACTTCATTCAGATGAAAGCAGTGGTACAGGCAGCGATAGAGAAGAACTCACCCGTTATCATTCAGACTTCTGTGACTCCTTCTAAATTTCGTCAACCAGAGGTAGTTGCGGCCGTGTTTAAAACGCTGGCAGCCGAGGCACCGGTGCCGGTATGTCTCCATATCGATCACTGCAACGAGGTGGATTATTGCAAGACCTGCGCCGACATGGGCTACACCAATGTGATGATTGACGCCTCCCACCACGAATTTGCTGAAAACATCCGTCAGACCAGAATGGTCAGCGATTATTGTCATGCCCGCGGCATCTCGGTTGAAGGTGAACTCGGCACCGTTTCTGGAGTTGAGGACCAGGTGGTGGTGGCCGAGGACGAAGCCCAATTGTGTGACCCCGATATGGCCGTGGAATTTGTTGAAAAAACT
This sequence comes from uncultured delta proteobacterium, assembly GCA_963759125.1. Taxonomy (GTDB): domain Bacteria; phylum Desulfobacterota; class Desulfobulbia; order Desulfobulbales; family Desulfocapsaceae; genus JABDQA01. The sequence goes on along the minus strand of CAVWXN010000004.1, from coordinate 140,160 downwards.
CAGATTGACCTGCTTGCCCCCGCAATAGGTACTGCCCATGGCGTTTACAAGACAACAGCACCCAAACTTGATTTCGATCGACTGGCGACGATTGCCCAGAAGATTAACGGCAGTGGTCCGACTACACCGCTGGTGATCCACGGAGGAACAGGGCTGGCGGACGATACAGTGAAGAAGCTGGTGTCACTGGGCGGATCGAAATTCAACGTCTCAACCGAGTTGAAGCATTGCCTTATCGACACGACCTATGAGTATCTGTCTGCCAAGCGGAGTGTCTATGATCCAGGCAAACTCGACCTGGCTGTGCTCGAGGCTATTGCCGGCGTCATAAAGAAATGGATGGATCTGCTGGGCTGTGCCGGCAAGGCATAAGAATAGCTTAGCAGATTCAGCGGCCCACTAAAAACCACAACAGAGAAGGAAACCCACTCTTTCATGCTGGCCTTTATCGAATATGGCTCGGGCCCCCCGGTAATCCTGGTGCACGGTCTTCTCGGTTCGAAAATTAATATGGCCGGGGCAGCCAGGTCACTCGGCGAGCACCACCAGGCCATTGCCGTGGATCTGAGAAACCACGGTGACAGCTTTCATCACAACTCAATGAACTACCGGATCATGGCCGCCGATATCGGCGGCTTCATGGACGACAACGGGTTTGAAACAGCCTCGCTGGTCGGCCACTCGATGGGCGGCAAGTGCGTGATGCAGTTTGCGCTCAGCTTTCCGGACCGGGTTGACAAGCTGGTGGTGGTCGATATCGCTCCGGGAGAATATAAGGATCCCAGCTGGAACCGTTATCTCACAGCCATGCTCGCCGTTGATCCAGCCAAACTGAGCTCAAGGAAGGACGCGGATGAATTGTTGAAAGAGAAAATTCCTTCATTGATCTATCGGCAGTTTCTGTTGAGCAACCTGGTCAACGATGAAGATGGCACGTATCGCTGGCGCCCAAACCTTTCCGCCATCTTGAGTGCCCAGGACGATATCGCTGCCCCCGTAAACGGGCCTGCATCCGATATCGACACCCTGTTTGTCAGGGGATCTGAATCCAACTATGTGAGGAACGAAGACCAGCAGGTGATCCGGGAGTTATTCCCCAATTCGAGTCTGACCACGGTTGCCGACTGTGGACACCTGGTGCACATCGAAGCCAGGGACAGGTTCAATCAACTCCTGCTCAACTTCCTTTGATCTTGTCAGGGCCCCACGCGGGTTTAGACACTGAAAATCTGACGGATCACCAATCGCTTACCGCTAAGGTGCCAGGAGCGACGCTGGTGCTGCCGCCTTTGCCGCAACACCATTTTTGGCAAGAATCTCCTGCAGAACACGGGTGAGAACCCCCTATTTCAGTCCAGTTACAACTAGGACTTGTCTTTTGCCAATCCGTTATCATAGTCAAAGTGGGGTAAGGAAACAGCAGGCAGATCTAACCCAGCTCACTCGCCTGCAGAAGCACTCGAGAGAGGACATTTCAGCGAATCCATCATTGCCAGACCACTAATTATGAAGCATATTCCGCCCTATAACGGCTTCGAGCAGGGCCCCATCCGCCCGCCCAGCGAGTCCGAGAGCCTGCTGATCAGGATCACCCGCAATTGTCCGTGGAACCGCTGCACCTTCTGTCCGGTCTACAAAGACGCAGAGTTCAGTCTGCGCCCGCTCGAGCATGTTCTAAATGACATCGACACGGTGAAAGCCTATGTTGACGGGATCGTCGAGGCGAAACAATCCGGCGCCCGCTATTATGGGGATTTCATCAAGGGCGGGGTGGATGACGAGATGGCCCTGCATGCCGCCTATCATTTCGTCGCCGGTGGAATGAAATCCATCTTTTTGCAGGACGGCAACAGCCTGATCATCAAGCCCGAGCAGATCATCACCATCCTGCGTCATTTGCAGCAATCGTTCCCGATGGTCCAACGAATCACGTCCTACGCCCGCTCCCATACCATCGCCAGGATCAGCGATGACAATCTCGGGAAGATGTTCCAGGCCGGACTCAACCGTATTCATATCGGTATGGAATCCGGCTCCGACCGGGTGCTGAAAATGGTCAAGAAAGGTGTCGACAAAGCAACCCAGATCCGAGCGGGCCAGAAAGTGAAGCAAGCCGGGATCCAACTCTCAGAGTACTTCATGCCCGGCTTGGGGGGAGAGGCATTGTCCCGCGAACACGCCCTGGAGTCGGCCGCTGCGCTGAATCAGATCAACCCCGACTTTATCCGCCTGCGCTCACTGGCGCTGCCCATGGCAGCGCCGCTTACCGCCCAGTTCGAGGCGGGAGAGTTTGACAAGATGGGTGAAGTCGCCACCGCCAGGGAACTGCTGCTCTTTCTCGAGTCGCTGCAGGAAATCACCAGCAAGGTGCGCAGCGACCATGTGCTGAATCTCTTCTCCGAGGTCAACGGCACCCTGCCGGCAGACCAGCAGAAGATGACCGATCCTCTGCGCCGCTTCCTGGAACTGGACGCCGAAGAGCAGATGATATTCTGCCTCGGCAGAAGAACCCACCGGCTTAGCAGGCTTGAAGACCTGAAAAATCCAGAGCTTCGTGATCCAGTGGCAAAGATGTGCGCTGAGCATGGTGCCACGGAAGACAATATGGACCAGATCATTCAATTGATCATGCAGCGCTTTATCTAACGCAGGCCATGAAAAAAATTCTGATACTATTCGCCCACCCGGCCATCGCACGCTCGACAATGAACCTTGCCATGAAAGAAGCGGTTACCGGTCTTGACGGGGTAACGATACACGATCTCTACAACTGCTATCCTGACTTTTACATCGATGTCGGCTACGAGCAGCGCCTCTGTGAGGAGCACGACGTCATCATCTTCCAGCACCCGTTCTACTGGTATTCAACCCCTTCCATCATAAAAGAATGGCTGGATCTCGTCCTCCAGCACGGCTGGGCCTATGGTTCTGAAGGCCGGGCCCTGGAGGGAAAACACTACTGCCATGCCCTGACCGCCGGCGGAGACGACACGACCTACCGCAGCCAGGGCGCCAACCTGTTTACCATTGGTGAATTGCTGGCCCCCTACCGGGCCACGGCCAACCTCTGCCGTCTGCGGTGGCTGCCGCCGTTTGCCGTACTCGGCATTCACCGGGGCCTGCCCGACGAGCTTATCCGCAGTCATGCCAGCAATTATCGCAGGGTTGTCACCGCCTTGAGGGATGAACAACTCGATCTCCAGGCCGTCAACGACGCCGCTTACCTCAACAGCAACCTCTCCAGTGTCATCAGGCAGCCCTAGCCATGGAACATTTTCTTCTGCAACTCTTTATCTTTCTGACTGCCGCTACAATCGCGGTCCCCGCGGCCAAAAAATTGGGCCTGGGGTCGGTTCTCGGCTATCTTATCGCCGGTATCATCATCGGTCCATATGTGCTGTCGCTTATCGGTGATATCGAAGAGGTCATGCATTTTACCGAGTTCGGGGTGGTAATGATGCTTTTTCTGGTCGGCCTGGAACTCAAGCCCTCGCTGCTCTGGCAGATGCGGGTACCCATTCTCGGCATGGGCGGGCTGCAGGTCGTTCTCACCACTATCGCCATCGCCGCACCGGCCCTGTTCTTTCTCAACTGGCAGCAGAGCCTGGCCATCGGCATGATCCTGGCGCTTTCGTCAACCGCCATTGTCCTGCAGACCTTACGGGAAAAGGGGCTCATGGACACGCCCCCGGGGCGCTCGGTGTTCTCGGTACTGCTTTTTCAGGACCTGGCCGTCATCCCGATGCTCGCCCTGCTGCCGCTTCTGGCCACGGGTGCAGCCCATGGAGGAGGGCATCATGGCGGTGGTCTAATCGATATTCAGGCGCTGCCTACCTATCTCCGCATCCTGGTCACCTTGCTGGCCATCGGCTTCATCTTCGTACTTGGCAAATATGGCAGCAGACCAATTTTCCGGGCCATTGCCGCCACCAGGGTAAGGGAAATTTTCGTCGCCGCCGCTCTGGCACTGGTTGTCGGCATCTCCCTGCTGATGACCGTGGTCGGTCTATCTCCCGCGCTGGGTACCTTTCTTGCCGGCGTGGTCCTGGCCAACAGCGAGTATCGCCATGAACTGGAAAGCGACATAGAACCTTTCAAAGGGCTGCTGCTCGGCATCTTTTTCATTTCCATTGGGGCCAGCCTCAACTTCAGTCTCATCGGCAACGAGATTGCCTTGATCAGTGGCCTCGTCATCGGTTTGATCACCATCAAACTGCTGATCCTCTACCTGGTCGGGCTGATCTTCAAAATGGCTCAAAAAGAGAGACGACTGCTGACGGTCGCATTGGCACAGGGGGGAGAGTTCGCCTTCGTCCTATTCCAGTTATCCAAGACGAACGGGGTCCTCACGGATGAGCTCATCGACCCGCTGATCTCCGCAGTAGCCATCTCGATGTTTCTCGCTCCCTTGCTTTTCATTCTGCATGAGAAAATACTGGATCGCGATTCAGCACCGGAGGAGCAGGGAGACAGCGATGTCATCGACCGTTCAGGCCACAAGGTTATCCTGGCTGGATTCGGCAGGCTGGGAACCGACCTGGGCCGACTGTTGATCTCGGCCGGAATCAGGCCCGTAATTCTCGACCACGATGCCTCTAACGTGGACGTGCTCCGCAGATTCGGTTTTGAAGTCTACTATGGTGATGTGACCCGTCTGGACCTGCTCGAAGCGGCCGGTGCCGGGGACGCCGAACTGCTGATCATCACCATCGGCAATGTCGACAAAGCACGGGCCCTGGTAACACTTTGTCAGAAGCACTATCCCCATCTGCAGATCGCCGTAAGTTCTGCCGATCGAGCAGCAGCCTATGAATTCATGGATATGGGTATTACCGTCATCAAACGCGAGACCTTTGACAGTGCCCTGGCCCTGGGATGTGATGTCCTGCAGCTTCTCGGTATGCCGACCTACGAGGCGCATCGGCTGACACGGCTGTTCAGAAGAAAGGATGAGGAAATGCTCCCCGAACTCCAGAAAATATTCAAGAGTGATCGTGACCACTATGTTTCCATGTATCGGAAACACAACGCCGAGCTGGAAGAACTGATGCTGTTGGACACAAATGTGGATATGGAGGAAATAGAGAGGGCCTGGACCGCTGGAAATCCCGAGGAGTGAAACCAGAGCAAGAGCAGACAAGCGTTACCTCAGCCTCTGGATCCCGCCCTCTGAAACAGGCTCGTCGCAGGCCCAAGGCCGAGGGTAAGGGTTGTCACCCAGCACCCGGATAGTTGCTGTTCAGCTCATTCCAGTCCTGAAATCTTTCGATTCGTGGGCCAGAGGATAAAGTTCTGTTCCAGGGCCGATCATAAAGCATCACGGGTAAATCCATAGAAGAAGTTAAGAACTTCGTCATTTCCATATTATCTTCGATGGCTAGAAAATAGTCCCGGCTCCTGATCGCCGCCAGCGGGACAGCCAGGTCGTGGTCGGTATCCTCCCAGCCATATTTGTCCACCATGGTGAAGGAGTCGTAATGAATGTCATTCTGCTCGAGCCAGTCAATGGTTGCCTGGTAGGAAGAGGTGTGCCTGCCGGTGACGATATGCAACAGGTGGCCCAGCGCTTTCCATCTCTCCAGGGTTTCGCTCACTCCAGGGAAGACATTGATATTGATGATAAAGTCTGGTTGATGGGCGCAGCGGAACATATGCTGATTGGCCTCATCGGAGAGGCCGAAAGACTTCTGCAGATCGAACGAAAAAATCTGTTCAAACTCGATCTGCAGCCCGAACTCCCGGTCGATAAGATCAAGATAGGCGACCGCGGTGTCGCAGAGTACATCATCGAGATCCAGGTAGATCGATCCAGCCCTGCTGTTTATTATATCTTTAATCTTCAACGCTATCTCACGGAACAGCCGTTGACTTGCTGATGGACAGTTAAAATAGTCTCACTGAAACGAGAGTACCACCTTGTTCTAATGATATTTTGAAATAACTGATATGAACACCAGCTCTGCGCCAGCAACATCAACTGATTTCAAGTTGGCTATTTACAGGGTCGTCCTGAGCGCAGGATTTCTGCTGTTTCTCTCCGGCGTCCTGGCCATTCCATCCTACTATGAGCCCACCACGCTCTGGTACAAGACCGGGGTGGACAGGATCATGTTGATCGGAGGGCATTATCTCGGGCTGCTCGGGTTCATCCTTCTTTACCTGCAGATCATCATATCCGCAAGAGGTCATTTTCTCGACCGGGTCTTCGGGCCGGCTCAGCTGCTGCGCTTGCATCAGCTGAATGGACTGCTCCTCTTCCTGACAGCAGCCGCCCACATCCTGCTGGTTCTCATTCCGGAAGGTCTGGCCAACCTGCCGCTGGGAAAAAAATTCTGGCCGGAACTGGTCGGTGCGGCGTTGTTTGTCTGCATCGTCCTGCTGACAGGTTCTTCCCATTTTCGGCAGAAAATTAATCTGCCCTACAATGTCTGGAAGAGTTTTCACCGACCGGCAGGCTATCTGGCCCTGCTGCTGGTCACCGTACACGTATTGTTCGTCAGCGAGTCCTTCGAAAAAACCATACCCCGTATCTTCATTCTCAGCCTTTTCACCCTTACAGTATTGTGGACCGTGAGCGTGAAAGCCAGCGCCGGGCGTAAGATGCGTAATTCATCAAAATAAGGAGACTATCATGAAAACCATAACAACAACAATTCTTGCCCTGCTGCTCCTGGTCAGCAGTTCCATCGCCTTTGCTGCCGCCAGGTCGTGGGATATGGACAAAGCCCATTCAGGCATCTATTTCAGCATTGACCACATTTTTTCCAAGGTGATGGGCCACTTCAACGAATTTACCCTCGACGTAAGTTTTGATCCAGCCCAGCTCGATCAATCCAGTTTCGCTTTCACCATAGAGGTGGGCTCCATCGATACCAATATCACCAAAAGAGACAAACACCTGCTGTCGGCTGATTTTTTTGACAGCGGTAAATTTCCCCAGATGAGTTTTGTGTCGAGCAAGATTACCGATGCAGGAAACGGTCTCTACAATGTGACCGGCACTCTGACGGTCAAAGACAAACCTTACGAGCTGACTCTGCCGCTTAAACTCGAAGGGGTTAAAGAACATCCGGCCAAAAAGGGTACCGAGGTGGCAGGCTTCAACGGCACCGTGGTAATTGACCGGCTGGCTCACGGTGTCGGTGGTGGAAAATTTTACGATATGGGAATAGTCGGCAAGGATGTCGAAATTTTTGTCACCCTCGAAGTGCTGAGCAACAAATAATCCACTCTCAGAGTCTGCTGCTTATCCAGCCGCTGCGTTCCAATTCAGCCTCATCTCGAAGTCTCCGAGATCCAGGATAAGCAGCGTTGCGAACCCGCACTCCTTGTGCCGGTGGTTGCGAGGTGTATGGGTTCGTCGGTCTTCAGTGAGTAGTCCGCCTGCGCAATCGGGCAAGCGGCTCACATTTTACTTGCGCAATCGACAGGAAGCTGTCAGATATTGCCGACACAACAAATATCCCGGCGCCAATCTCGCTTCTGTGTTGCAGAGCAAACCTTATGGAATATGATCTATTACAGATAATCGGCAACGAAGCGGTCCTGCACAGCTACATGGACAACTCGAGCATCTGGATGCTGCTGGCAGTGGTCCTGGTCAGCATCGCGGTGCTGGCCAAAGGGGCCGACTGGCTGGTCGAGGGAGCCGTCGATCTGGCCACCAGAACCGGCCTGTCCAAGATCGTCATCGGGGCCACCATCGTCTCCTTGGGGACCACCCTTCCCGAGGCCTTCGTGTCTGTAATGGCAGCTTTTATGGGGAATCCAGGTCTGGCACTCGGCAACGGTGTGGGCTCGATCATTGCCGATACGGGGCTGATTTTCGGTCTCTCCTGCCTGCTCGCCCCAATGCCGGTGAATCGCTATATTCTCAATCGAACCGGCTGGATTCAGATCGGCGCCGCGCTGCTGCTGGTCCTGTTCAGTGTTGCCGCGCTGGCAACTCGCCCGCCCGGCTCGTTACCGGTGCTGGAACGCTGGGTCGGATTTTTCTTTCTGGTACTGCTGGTCGGTTATCTCTACCTAACCTATCATTGGTCGACCAAGCAGCGGGATGGCTGCAGATCAGGCTGAAAACAACGGGGAAGCCAGCGCCAGAGGGCTGGGATTGTCATGGGTCATGCTGATCAGCGGCTTGGTCCTGGTTATCGTCGGAGCCCGTCTGCTGGTGCCGGGGGCCTCAGAAGTTGCCGAACGAATCGGTGTACCTGACGATGTTATTGCCGCCTCCATGGTGGCCTTCGGGACGTCACTGCCAGAACTGATCACGGCCATCACAGCCATTCGTAAGGGACACCCGGAAATCACCGTGGGCAATATCGTTGGCGCTGATGTGCTCAACTGCCTGTTCGTCATTGGCGCCGCCGCAGCCGCAGTGCCGCTCGAAATTCCCATGAATTTCTACTTCCTCCATTTTCCGGCCATGCTGCTGATTCTCCTGTCGTTCAGGACCTTCATCTCGACCAACAAATCGGGATATTTCAGTAAATGGCATGGACTCTGGCTGCTGGGTATCTATGTGGCTTACCTGGTCGCCCAGTATGTGAAATAAGCGGCTAGTCGGGAGTCGCCGTCAATCTATCCTGCCCCGCTCGAGGATCTGGACGAAGAGCTCCTCCTCGACCGGTTTGCTGAAATAAAACCCCTGGTAGACCAGACAGCCTTTTCTATTGAGATAGAGCAATTCCTGTTCGGTCTCCACCCCTTCGGCGATGACATCGAGCCCGAGATTACTGGCCATCATGATGATAGTGTCGACCAGGACAACATCATCACCGATGCTGTTGATGTCGTTGACGAAAGAGCGGTCAATCTTGAGGGTGTGCAGGGGCAGACTCTTGAGATAGTTGAGCGACGAATAGCCGGTTCCGAAGTCGTCGACAGAGAATTTCACCCCCAGTTGCTGCACCTTCATCATTTTCCCCACGATGTCCCTACCGGTGGAGATAAGACTGCCCTCGGTGAGTTCGATTCCCAGGTTATGGGGAGTAGCACCCGTTTTTTCCAATGTTCGGAGGATCTGACTGACGAAATCGGGCGAGGCTATCTCGACGCCACTGATGTTCACTGAAATTGTCTGATCGTTCTTGAGCAGGCCCTTTTCCTTCCAGTTTCTGATTTTAAGACAAGCCGTCCTCAACACCCACTGGCCAATATCCTGTATCAGCCCGGTTTCTTCGGCGATGGCAATGAAGACGTCAGGGGGAATCATACCCTTTTCAGGGTGATGCCAGCGAAGCAGTGCTTCGGCGCCAATGAGGTTACCGGAGATATCGGTTTGCGGTTGAAAACAGAGATAGAGCTCATCCTGCTTGAGGGCCTGCCTGAGTTCGGTGCTGATATGCAATTTTTCGTCCGCAGCCTCCTGCATGCTCGGCAGGAAGAAGCAGATTTCGTTGCGACCGGCGGCCTTGGCCCTATACATTGCCGTGTCCGCCTGTTTGAGAATATCATCCACCCCCCGGTTGTCCTTGGGAAACAATGAGATGCCGATACTGACCGTGCTCTGCAGGTCCCTTGCCCCAATCTTGCAGGGAGAGGACAGGCAGAGGTTAAGTTCCTCGGCTATGTTTCGCACCTTGCTGGCCGCTATTTGCGAGCTGCTGCCAAGTTCGGTGAAGACCACGGTGAACTCATCTCCGCCCATTCTCGCTGCCACGTCCTCCTTGCGAATGAATTCGCTCAACCTGCTGGCCACCATGATCAGATATTCATCTCCCACGGTATGCCCCAGCGAGTCATTGATGGTCTTGAAGTTGTCGATGTCAAGATAGAGGAGCGCCCCGAAATAATTGTGCCGTTCGGCGCGGGAGATTTCTCCTCCCAGGTAATCAAGAAAAAGCCGGCGGTTGGGAAGCCCGGTCAGCGTATCGTAGGAGGCATGGTATTTGATGAGCTGTTCGGACTCCTTTTTTTCGGTAAAATCTTCGACGATGCAGATGCCCCCCGAAACAGCTTTTTCCGAGTGGTGGATTGTCTTGAAAAAAACCCTGACGGGCGTAGTCTTGTTGCCGGTTACTGACGTATAATCACCTTCGAAGTAGCCCTCACCGGAACTGATGGACTTCCTCAAAGCTTCAAGCAGGTCCTGATTTTTAAGCGTCGCCAGCATGTTCATGCCAATCAGTCGCTCCCTCGAGGAGCCGAGTATCCGAATCAGTTCCTCGTTACAATCAAGGATCCTGCCGTCCGAATCATACTGCAGTATCCCCAGCGGAGCATTGCTGAAGATATGACGATAGCGTTCCTCGCTGATCTTCAGGATTCTCTCCCGGTTGACGCTCTGCTGCCGCAGCTCGATGTTGTCGCGGATATTGAGATTGATCTTCTTGCTGCCCGACACAGTCACATACCAGAACAGAAAAACCAGAAAGGCTTTCAATAGCGCCGGCAGAGTCATGTATAAAAGCAGTTTGAGGATTACTGGAAAGAGGATGAAGGTAAGGAAACCGGCCACCGCCCGAAAACTGGGGCACAAGGAAGAAACGCCGCCGGCCGCCATGCCGACCATTACCATGAAATAGACTATCTGAAGTGAGAGGCTGTGCTCAGGAAATATGATAAAAGAAGAACTTCCCCAGATCAAAGCGGAGACATAGTTGCCGATCAGAAAGCGGAGATGCCAGTACTCCTGATTACCTGAATCATGACGCCCCTGGTTGGAATATTGCGATACTATGCGGAGTCGCAGGGCAGAAATAAGGGCCAGGGCAAAAAACCAGCCGACCAGCAGACGATGGTCTATCTCTGCCCATAGGGTGATAACCAGCAGGGCTGCGGCGAGCAATGATACAACAATCGGCAGCAAAGCGCTGGCGAAGAGCAGCCGGGTCTGTTCAGCGACTATATTTTCGGGCGTCCTGTCCAAAGTGGTGTTCAAGCAATTAATTTCGAAAAAAGCACGTCAATCCATGGATTCCTAATATCATGCCACAATATTTTCAGAATCAGAAATCAATTTCTCAGAATCGGAAATCATTTCCTCAGGATCAGCAAAATAATTGACTAATCCACCATGGGTTTACCCTGACAGCCGCCAGCGGGCAAGGTGCTGCTCAGCCCTGGTAAAAATCCGGTGTCTGATGATGACAGCGGTCCCTCTTGGAAGGGGGGCATTGGTTGTGAAAAGAGAACGGGGGAGCACAACGTTCAGCCTTGAAGAGCAGAAGGTCGGATCGAACTGCCAGGTAGAGATGAATAACTTCTTTTTTAACTCTAGACCTTTCTGAACTTGACCCAGGTCGGTTCGGCACCGAGCGCAGCACCGATTTTGGGATGTTGCTTTCTCGGGTCGGTTTCACCGTGTTCTTCTGGCCTGTATTTGGGCCCGTTGGAATTCATCGCCATCTTCCTGCTGTCAGGAACAATGAATATTTCGCCGTCGGAGAAGACAAACTCGAGGCTGTAGGAGCGATCATCAACCCATCCTGGCAGCGGAAACTTTCGATGCCAGTATGGCCAGGAGTCCCCGTGAATCTTCGTCCACCAGGTCCTGTCCCTGCTTTCACTAGTCTCGTTAGGATTCCCGCCCCATTGGACCGTCGTCCACTCGGATTCCTCTTCTGCCACCGCAACTTTCTCTACTTCGGCGGCGGCCTGGGCTGTCGGCTGTTCAGCCTGCTGAACTTCTGGGGAGGACTCAGCAATTTCCCTGGCTTCGGTTTCCTCGATGGCCTTGATCAGTTCTTCCACCAGTCCACTCGTTGTCGCATGGGCCGGAAGTGTACCAAATTCCACCAGCGGCGTCGTCCAGCTCTCCGGCAGCAGGCTGCAGCCGGTCAGGGCGGCGGTGCCCAGGGCTAGTTTCTTGATTACCTCCCTCCGTTTTCTGCTGTCAACGCGGGGGGGCTCAATTAATTGAGTTTCGTGCTCGTTCCGGACCTGGGGTTGCTCATTTGTCGATGCCACGTTCACCTCTTTGCATAATTGGTCTTGGCCGTGGGGGAATTCGGCAAATTTTCTGGAAAATACCTGATTTTTTTAAAAAAACAACAATAATCAGCAATTCAAGTCCCGGAATGGGAAGACCAGCGTCCCGAAAAGGGGCCCAAGTGAGTCGATGAAGTCGGGCCCCTTAGGAGCGGCGGAAGAGGTACATCGAGCTAGCGTCCCAGGCCATATCCCAGGCGCCGGCCGTCGGCGCCACCCGTTAGAATCTGCATCTCGCGGTCCAGGCGAATAGCCTGGGCACTGCCCATCAGAGAAGAGAATTGGCCGACCTGTTTGACCGCATGTCCTTTTTGGGAAAGGCCACGCAGCGTATCTTCCGGGAATCGGTTTTCGAGCAGCAACTCACCGTTCGGAAGCGATCTCCAGCGCGGGGCATCAACGGCTCCCTGCACGTCGGAGCCAAAATCGATCAGGTTGATCAGCAGTTGTATGTTGGTCTGGGTCTGACCATCGCCTCCTGGGCTCCCGAAAAGCAGGCAGGGCCGGTCCGAATCCATGACCATCACAGGATGAAGGGTGTGGTAGGGACGCTTGCGCGGCTCTAACCGGCAGGGGTGAGACGGATTCAGGCTGAACCCGCGCCCCCGGTTGTGCAACAGCATACCGCTCTGGGGAACCATGACACAGGAGCCAAACTCCTGAAAAAGACTCTCTATCAGCACCACCGCATTACCCTGATCATCCACTGCCATCATATATACGGTATCCTCTCCTCCCCGAGCGAAACGGTAGCTGCAGGTCATTTCCCTGGCCTGCGGTCCGATTCGGCCAGCCTGCCGAAGGGCCAGATCGGAACCCAGAAGAGTGTCCAGGGGAATGGAGTGAAACTCCGGATCACAGATATATTGATCCCGCTCGGCAAAGGCCAGTTTCTTGGCCTCGGCCATAAGATGGACGAGTTCTGCGGATCCGGGCGTCATTGAACCGATATCAGCCTGCTCAAGAATTCTGGCCAGCATCAGCAGCGCCATTCCCTGGGACGGGGGCGGCTGGGTGGCAATCGTATACCCCCGGTAGGGGACGGTGAGCGGTTGTTTCCATATAACCCGGTAGTCAGCCAGGTCCTCGAGGGAGAAACAGCCACCCAGTTCACCGCTATGGCCCACCAGCATTTCACCAAGTGTACCACGGTAAAAGGCCGCTGGTCCCTGATCGCCAATAAGCGCCAGACTCTCGGCAAGCACGGGTTGTCTGATCAGTTCACCGACCCGCGGTGGCCGCCCTCCCGCCAAAAAAATCGAGGCCGCCGCCGGGGAGCGGGCCAGCTGATCACGCTTATTAACAATTGCGCCGATCAGTTTCTCATAGGCCGGAAATCCGTCTCTGGCGTAGTCGATAACCCGGCCAATCAGCGTGTCGAGACCATAGGTGCCGTATTCATCGAGCAGCGCCTGCCAGCCGGCCAGAGCCCCCGGTACGGTGCAGGTGTGTATGCCGGTAGCGGGAATCTGCTCCATTCCCATCTCCGCATAGGAAACAAGACTTGCTTTCCGGGGGGCAAAACCAGCTGCGTCCAACGCTCTGAGCTGCCGACTGTCGGCCCGGTAGACAAGGGCAAAGAGATCTCCGCCCAGACCACACATGTGGGGATTCACCACCGCCATGACCAGGTTGGCGAGCACTGCCGCATCTACCGCATCACCTCCCTCTTCGAGCAGCGAGGCAGCCGCCTGTGCGGCCAGGGGATGATCCGCGGTCACCATCCATTTACTGCCCATCAGCATGGGCCGATAACTGCTGAAATATTCCTGCATAGTTGGATGTTCCGTTTACCCGTTTCCGCCAGTTCACAGGCACCAGGTGTTATGGTCTTACTGAAGAAGCCGGGAACCATTACCTTACCACCGCCACACTGTGGTCCAGACCAAGGTTCAAAATTTCCCAGATATGTTCTTTGAGGATTAATACCACGACCGACAATCCAGTTAAACAACAGTCGTAAAAAGGCCGGAAATTTCCGGCTGACAAGGGCTTCAAACGATCAAATATTCTTCTTTTAAAAATCAATTTTTTTTATCTAATAATATTAAAAGGATACGTTTTATGGTCAGATAAATTATTGTAATCAATCAACAAAAAAAACAACTCAGCCTCTTTATTTTTAATTCGTGATAGGGTAATGTGCAGTCAACCGGTTCGAAAAAGTGGAAATCACCTTCGAACGTTTCGGGCGTCGATTCGGGGTACCTTAACGGGGATATCGAATCATCGTTGGCAGTTTCTTACGGATTGGATCGGGTATGTGAAAATCAGCACCGAACGTCTTGGGCGTCGATTCGGGGAACTTTAACGGGGACATCGAATCATCGACAGCGGGTTTTCACAGGGAGGGTTCTCCCCCGGGCTCTAACCCGGGTTCACGGGGAATCATCCAGCCCCAGGTGGAAATATAGGTGCCTTACCCACTCTATACGATGCCGGGGGAGATCAGGTCTGGTAAGAAGGCTTGGTCACGAGGAAGGTGCCGTGGCGTTACGGGCGTATCAGCCAGGGGTGATCCCATAAAAAGGTGAGTATCTGGCAACCAAGGTACATTTCTCGGTGGCAGGAAGAAGCGAAGCGTTTCGGACGTCGATGCTGGGGGATGCCTATAGACGGCAGTTACATCCACACTCGCAACAACCTGTCACGGTTGCTTCCAGGCATGCGGCTGGCAGTTCCTGCCCGCCAAGACAGGAACGGTCACAAAGCCTGGATGTTGGCGGGAACATCGATCTGTGTGACGCAGCGGATCGGGGCAATTCGGAAGGCCTGTCAGGTTCGGGTTAATCTCGAAAATGACGGGCCTTCCTTTTTTTTGACCAATTCAGCCTGTTCAGACACTCAGGGTTGACTGGTACCGTGGGGTCTGCCATCATATAAGCGGCCGTTGCTGGTGGCAAGAAACCTCTCAAGCGAAATATTCTCCTGCCTGACCAGCCCTTTTTCGGGCAACTCTCCGCTGCTCACCATTTCCACTACACTGCAGACAGAAGCCGCTGTCGTCCAGCCGATGGCCCGACGCTGCTTGCCACCTATAGAGACGGGGACACAGGTTCTGACGAATTCTTCCCGCGACAGTCGATTGCCGATCCAGCCCTCGACCGAGACATGTATATATACGACATCTTCACTCACCGGCGGCTTGGCATTGACCAGAATATTCCCGGCCCGGGCCCGGTCTTCACGCATGAGCAGTTCGTGGAAGAAAAAATTCATCAGCGCCGCGTGGCCTGGATATCTGATCGATTTGTAATCGAGGTTCTCCACCAGGCCTTCATAAGTATCGCACATGGTGCCAATACCGCCGGAGGTGGTGAAGGCCTCGAGCTGCAGGCCATCGATGAAAATCTTTTCGAGCCACTCCATCGATGAGACCCATTTCCTAACTCCGTTTTCAATCACTTCACAATCGTTGAGATATTCATTTACCACCCCTTCGGGAGACCAGTTGAAGGCATAGCCAAGCAGGCCAATAGGATGTTTGGGCAAGGCGCCGACCCGCAACCTTATCGATCGGATTTTTGCGAACTTGCCAGCCAGAAATGAGCCGGCAATGGCGACGAATCCTGGTGCCAGACCACACTGGGGTGCCACCACCGCCCGGCTGGAATCAGCCAAAGCTATAATTTCCCGGGTGGTAGTGACATCCTCGGTGAGATCGAAGTAGTGGAGGCCTGAGGACACAGCAACTCTGGCTATCTCGACGTTGAACCAGTAGGGCAGGCAGGAAATGACCGTGTCGCAGCTTTCAAGCTCTTTCTTCAGCTCGGCCGTATCAGTGACATCAAGAGATCTGGTGGGAAAGGAGAAACCGGTGCCGACCTCCAGATCAGCGCCCACCACCTCAAAACCGGTTTCGTGGAGCAACTCGGCAACCAGATGGCCAATCTTGCCCAGCCCCAGCACCAAAACTCTGTCAATTTGATTTTTCAAAGTCTTCTCCCTTCTTACTGAGACACATGTCTTATACATCAATGGGGACACAATACATATTGTGTCCCCCCTATAATTCAAAAACAATCCCCTGCGCCAGGGGCAGCTCCAGCCCGTAATTTATAGTGTTGGTCTGCCTGCGCATATAGCCCTTCCAGGCATCTGAGCCAGATTCCCTGCCGCCACCGGTCTCCTTCTCACCACCGAAAGCCCCGCCGATCTCCGCTCCGGAGGTACCGATGTTGACATTGGCAATACCGCAATCGGACCCGGCGGCCGAAAGAAACAGTTCAGCCTCCCTCACCTCCTCGGTAAAAATCGAGGAGGACAACCCCTGGGCCACCTCATTCTGCAGCCTGATTGCATTTTCGACCCCGCCCTCATAGCTAATCAGGTAAAGAATCGGGGCGAAGGTCTCCTGCTGGACCACCGGGTAATGATTCTCGGCCTCTGCCAGCACTGGCTCAACGTAGCAACCCGACTCAAACCCTTTGCCCTCGAGCACCCGACCGCCGAATACAATTTCACCGCCCTGCTTCTGCAACTCCTGCAGGGCTTTTGTGTAGCCCGTCACCGCCTCCTTGCTGATCAACGGACCAACGTGATTTTTCTGATCCAGCGGGCTGCCGATTCGCAGCGATGCATAGGCGGCGGTCAACGCTTTTTTTACCTTGGGATAGAGGTCCCGGTGGACGATCAGCCGTCTCGTCGTAGTGCAGCGCTGCCCGGCAGTACCGACAGCGGAAAAGACAATGGCCGGCACAGCGCGCTCCAGGTTGGCCCGGAGGGTAAGAATAATCGCGTTGTTGCCGCCGAGTTCGAGAATAGACCGGCCGAAACGGGCGGCAATCACCTCCGCTCCCCGCCTTCCGACCCTGGTCGAGCCGGTAATCGAGACAAGGGGAAGGTGCTGGTCATGCAGCAATTGTTCGCCAACCGTAGCCCCGGCCCCCACCACCAGATTGAAAAGTCCTTCCGGCAGCTGGTTGTGTTCGATGACCCGGCCCAGTAAGTGCTGGATGGCAATGGCGGTCAGCGGCGTTCGGGATGACGGTTTCCAGAGGGTGGTATCTCCACAGACCGCGGCAATCATGGCGTTCCAGGACCACACCGCTGCGGGAAAGTTGAAGGCGCTGATGATCCCCACCGGGCCTAGAGGATGGTACTGCTCATAGAGGCGATGTTCCACCCGCTCGGAGCTCATCGTTTTGCCGTAGAGCTGCCTGGACAGGCCAACGGCAAATTCGCATATATCGATCATCTCCTGGACTTCACCTAACCCTTCCTGCAGGGACTTGCCCGTTTCCAGGGTTACCAGGGTACCGAGTTCGGTTTTTATCGCCCGCAGCGCCTCGCCGATCTGGCGCACGATTTCACCTCTTTTCGGAGCAGGGACGCTGCGCCAGGCTCTAAATGTCTCCTCTGCCGAAACAGAGCAGTGTCGATAATCCTTTTCGGAGCAGCGATATACCGAAGCAAGCAGTCTGCCGTCCACAGGCGATATCACCTCTATGGTGCCCTCAGTTCCCGTGGTCTGCCAGGAAGCGCCGGTTGAGGCTCCCTGGTTGTTTTTGGCGATTCCCAGCGTCTCAAGGATTTTCATCGTTTCTCCCCCTGGTTGTGCCATTTTTCACACCTCCGGTTTCGTTACTGATTGCCATGCTGCTGCCGCATAATAATATAGCGCTGCCTGGCCAGTTCGAATTCTATCCAGTTGTCGAGGTAGGAGCCAAGTGCTTCCCTATAGTGAGCAAGCGCACCTTTGAAGTCGCCTTCCGCCTCAGCCTGAAACCCCAGGACAGTGTGGGCTGTCAATACCTTTTCAGGGATTGCTCCGGCCTTCTCGATCAAATCTTCTTCACTTCTCTGGCGCAAGAGGGCCTCACAGATCTGCCGGTACCAGGTAGTGGTGGTTAGCGCGCAGAATTCAGCAAGATAAGCCCGGCTCTCCTCCTCCCTGTCATCGTGTTGAAGAACCGTTGCCGTCAGCAGTTGCAGGCCCAAACGAAGCGGCTCTTCACGCCCCGGAGTAGCAAGGTATTGATCGGCCAGCTTGAGTGACTGAATCCAATCCGAGGCCATGGCACTGTAAAAGGAGGCATAGGCTTGAAGTTTCCTGCTCTCCGGCTGCAGCTCATGGATCTGGACGAGAAGGTCGCGCTGCGCCGCCGGATCGGTTGCCGTTCCCTTGAATTTGTCTATCAAAGGCTCCAGCCAGCTCAGTCGTTCAGCACGTTTATCGGCCAGCTCCTGTAGTTCGATAATAAAGGCCGGGCGCTCTTGCTGATAATCGCCACCCGGCCTGAACAAATGGGCAAGCGCCAGATAACGTGACCATTCATCCCGGCCGGCAGCTCCGGCTGATGACTTGAACAATAGTCGGGCCCTTTGTGTATCCCCGTCAGCCTCGACGATGAGGCCGGCGATAAAGTGGAGCCAACTCTTTTCAGACGGCAGATTCCAGCCCTCCATCTCATTTTCACTGATCTCTTTGCTGCTGATGAGGCGAGCCAGATAGCCATAAAATTCGCCAGGCGAACGCCAGTCCAGACTCAGCAATTTTTTTAAGGAACTGCTTTCCCTGCCGTTTCTTCCCCCGATTTCGATCAAGGCCCGCAGCAGTCTGGCCTCGTAATTTTCCTGATCGATGGACAGAGCTCGATCCAGGAGGCTTGCCGCACCGGCCATGTCACCGTTGCAATAATGCATGATCGCCGCGGCCATGATCAGCGACGGAGCGTTGCTGTCCTCGAGACTCTGGTCGGCCTGGCGCTGTGCCTCAACCCACTTCCCGGCCAGAGCCAGGTCGTGTATGGCACTGATCTGGTCAGTGGTTGACAGATCGAGGACGCCGTTCCACTTGGGTCTACCTGCTTTCAACTCATCGATGAAAGTGACCGCCTCGGTCACCGGCAGCACCAGACCGATGTCCGAGAGTGGAGTGATCACCACCATCGGTGCCATTGCCATATCGGTGGCCACCGCCGAGGCGATGCCTATAACTCTGCCGTTTTTGTCGATTATCGGGCCCCCGCTGTTACCTTTATAGATCGAGGTGTCGACCTGGAAAAAATTCTTGAAAGTGCGGCGAATATGGCCCCTGGTAACGCTCACATTGATCACGTCGGCCTGAATTCTGCTGCCCAATGGGAAGCCAAGCGCGATCACGGGGGCAAGACGCTCCAGTTTTTCCATCTCGAAATTTCTGTCCAGTGGCAGCGGCAAAAGGCCCTTGGGAACACGGTTGATTTTCAACACAGCGAAATCGTCCTGCAGCGGTGCCCTGATTTTTTGAGAGGTTCTCGACGGTGGTCTGGCCACGCCGGCAATGGAAACGCTTCTGTCGCCGCCCCGACGGTAAGCAGAACCCAGGTCATAGATATCCTCGAGTCCGCTACCTGCTCCGATCCCCACCAGCTGGTTGAAGGCGCTGTCGCCTTCGAACCAGAGGTAGAGCTTATATTCGAAGAGCGGTGTTTTATCCGCCGCCCGGATCTGTTTGATGATGTTGAAGAGGGTATCGTCTTCGAGCCATGGGCAAGCCACGTGTCGATTGGTCAGGAGGTAGCCGGCCGAATCGACGAGAAAAGCCGTTCCCTCCCGTACCTGGCTGTAGACCACCATGTCATCGACCCTGATTCTATACTGGACCATGACAAAAGCGACAGAACCAGCATAGCGGCTCACATAGGTTTCGAGTGCCGATTCAATATCTCCGCTTGTCCGATCGAACCGGAAGAAATAGAGGCCGCCGATGGCCAGCAGGATGGTGAGCAGGATGCCGAAGCCGGTGACCGTTCTGCGCAATCTCTTTACTTCCTTCGCTGTTTCCGGAGGAGCGGCCTCCTTGTTTTCTTCAGCCTCCTCCTGGATTCTGTTCAGAGACTCGGCCACTTCCTGCATCGATCCCGGCCTCAAATCCGGATCATCGGCCAGCATTGGGCGAATCAGAACACCGATGTCCTGGGGAAAGGTCCCCTCTTTCAGAACTGGCCGCGGATCGCAGAGATCCATATCGGCACTGAGTATCTGCGAAAAAATCCGGCCCAGAGACCAGATGTCGCTCTTGTAATCGAGCGGACGTCCACCGCTGATATCGGGATGGCAGTCAAGCAGATTCTGGAGCATCGGTCCGGGCCGCGCCATTTTCGGGTCGAGGAACCTCGACAGTTTGTAGTCGATCTTGACCTCGACCCGATCGGACTCGCCTTTGAGCACCAGGATATCGTTGAGAATCAGGTGGGGAATGAAGTGGCCGCTCTGGTGCAGACCTGAAAGTATGGCAGCCAGGCGGTGAAACAGATCATACGCTACTGCTGTGTCCTGCAGTCGCCCCGAACTCAGCAGACTGCCCCAGCTTTCCGCCTCGATCCACTCGCTGACCCGATACCATCGGCTATCGGCTGAACACTTTATGGCGTAATGCTGGACGAACCACTCTGGCGGCAGTTCCTTGAGTACCTCCAGCTCATGGGTCAAGCGTTCAGCCACCGTCTCGTCGACGCCGGAATCGGTGGTAAAAAGACGCAGGGCAACAGGCTCTTCAGCCTCTTCCTCGATGGCTTTGAAGAGTATGGAGGCGCGCCCTTCATGAATGACTTCTAGAATTCTGTAGCTGTCAATGCCGGCCAATCCGTCCGCAACTATACTACCGCAGTTCGGGCAGATCTTTACTGATTCGGCCAACGCCTGACTGCAGTTTTCACAGAGCTTCATTGGCATCCTCCGCTGTCTCTCGCCCGTCCCAAAGATAGCCGCCGATTGCTGTGCTCACCTTCAGGCCCTGTGAGGGGCTCAAACCGCTGCCTAAGGCTTCCCCTAGTTATATGATACCATGTTACTGCCGGGAGAGAAAAATCAGAGTGACTGGCTGGAATGGCCCCAGAGGAAATCTAACCTGCCAAAGGCTCCCCTGAAGAGTTAGAGCCATTCTGTTGAGGGGAGCTCTTGACTAACCCAGCAGGCGGCCTGCTCACCCCAATCAGGCGTCGGGCATGAGCGAACGGCCCTCGTTGAGCTCTTTGAATTTTATCCGATTTTCTTTGATCCTTTCAATGAGGTCTTCTACTTGCCTGATTTTTCGCCCCTCATACTCTGCCTTCACTGATCGATTCTCGCCGTCATCATTGAACAGCACAACCCTTCCTTCTGTACCGATGGCCAGCACGGCGAGCAGGTCCATCCGTTCCGCCGCCAGTTTCACCTCGTCCACATAGTTGTCGAGTACGTACACTTCTTTTTGCCCCACGGGGGCATCAGGACTGGCTATATAGAGCAGAACCATATGGTCCTCACCAGTCGCCTTGATCTTCACATAGGCCAGCGCCAGATTGTCGTCTGAGACACCAAGATTTCTGAGAATAACCCATTTGACCAGGGCAATATCCTCACAGTCACCGCCGAAAGTGGTAATCGTCTCCAAGGGGGTGGCCCAGTAATCCGCTGTTTTCCAGTGATTTGCGTCGGCAATCCAGGGCAGATGATTGCTTACCTCATTGGTCTTCGTCGCCTTCTCCATTTCTGGAATAGCCTGGTTGTCGAGGATGAATTTTTCCACAAACCGCATGCGCTTCTCCGCCTCCTCTCCATACTCCTGCTTGATGTAGGCGAACACATTGTCCGACCAGGGCTGGAATTCTGCACTGGCAGCGGATCCGGCAAAAAGAACAGGAGCCAGTAACCAGAAGATGATGATTCGTACTGCCATATCACTCCTCCCTATGGAGATAGATAATTGGTTTATCAAAAACCCTATGACCAGCCTGAAGTTCTGTCAAATAGGTGCCGCCAAGCATTTGAAGAGACTGAGCAGGCCGGGCAGCGTCTCTGTTTGTGCTCGACTCAGGCGGTGAGTTGCTACTGACCCAGTTTTTTCTTGAGATCATTGAACAGCCCCTGGGCAGCCTCTTCCATCTTCTCAGACAGTTTCTTCTCCACTACCGCCTGCAGACTTTGAGCGGCGATATCACCGATGATCACCCCACCAACCTGGGCCGGGGTCAGGCCTTCTGTGCCGCCGACATTCTCCTTGACAATGTCGGGGAGAACCACCTGGGTCGGCTCCTGTCCGGGCACCATGCCGTTGACCGTCACCCCGGTAATCGCCAGCTTGGTGAAACTGAGTTTGACCGGCTCTTTGGTGCCCGTCTTTTCCTGAGAAGGCTGTTCTTCGGCTGCTTTCTCATCCGTTTTGGCGCTGTTCTGTTTGATATTGTCGAGCAGGGTCTGCATGTTCGAGCCACCCTGTTCGTTTACCTCAAGATCGACCGTGGGGCTCTGGATATCCAGTTCCCTGATGACGATCGGCTGCTTGCGAAGGGAACTGAGATCGAGGCCCAAACGAATCATGTCCATCCGAAAGGCATTTGCTGCTTTGTAGCCGACCGGGTTGGCGATGGTGATCCCGGAAATCTGCCCCATACCGCTCTTCAGGTCAAGTTCTACCGACTCCACCGTAACCACCACTCCGAGCAGCTCCGATCCCGCTCCTTCAATGGCACCTTTGAGAATCTTGTCCAGATTTCCGACCAGCAGGTAGAGAGCAATTGCGGCGACTATCACCAAGACTGCTATTCCGATCAGAATTTTCTTCATTTCCTTCTCCCTCTAGATATTTTCAGCTCAGCAGAAATGTGACTCCTGCCGCCCGTAACGCACCGGCAGGCCTATTAAAAACCTTCGAGAACGATTTTGCCGCAGGAACGGCCACTTTCCAGGAGGGCATGGGCCCGCTTCAGGTGGTCGGCACAGATGGTGCCGAAGTGTTCGTTGAAGGTGGTCTGCAGCACACCCTCATCAACCAGTCTGGAAACCTTCTCCAGCAGCCGATGCTGCTCGATCATGTCGGGGGTGGTGAACAACGACCGGGTGAACATAAGCTCCCAGTGCAGCGACACGCTTTTACGCTTGAGCAAACGGACATCAATCGGTTCCGGGTCATCTATCAGGGCGAATTTACCCTGGGGAGCGACGGCCTCGACGATCTGCTCGAAATGAAGATCTGTCTTATTCAGGCTGACGACGTAGCGCGGCGCGGCGGCACCTATCCTTTTCAACTCCTCGCTCAGAGGGCGGCTGTGGTCAACGACCTCATGGGCCCCCAGTTTCTCCACCCAGCTGCTGGTTTCAGGCCGTGATGCGGTGCCGATCACCCGAAGATCGGTCAAATGTCTGGCCAGCTGTACCATGATCGACCCGACTCCACCGGCGGCGCCAATGATCAGAAGCGTGGCGTCACCAGGTTCATCCCGGGCAACCTGCAGTCGATCGAATAGTATCTCCCAGGCTGTTATGCTGGTCAGCGGTAAGGCTGCGGCCTGGGCAAAATCGAGCGTCGCCGGTACAGAGCCAACCAGCCGTTCATCAACGACATGCAGCTCACTGTTGGTTCCCGGACGGTCGATAGCGCCGGCATACCAGACCTTATCGCCCGGTGTAAAAAGTTCCGCCTCAGGTCCGGTACTGCGAACGATGCCCGCCGCATCCCACCCCAGAACCTGCCATTCTCCCGGTGCTGGTTGGGCCCGCAAACGCATTTTTGCATCCACCGGGTTGACGGAAATGGCCTTGATTTCAACCAGTAGGTCACGTCCGGAAGGGGTGGGGTCTGCGACGGTGATGTCCTGCAGCGAATCAGCTTGTTCGATTGGCAGTGATTTCTGATAGCCGATTGCTTTCATATTTTCTACTCCTTTCTCTGGCGGGTAATGGTTGGTCAGGCTGGCTTATGTACCCGACACAAATAATCCCTTAAGGGAAAAATGCAATCTCCAGGCCTCAGGAGAACCAGCTCCCACGAGCAGCGCTGCTCGCTCCATAAAAATGAGGTTACAAATCCCGAATAAGGCCGCACCGCCCCTTTACCAATTTCCTAACAAACAGCACTAGAAGCATGGCAAGACCGGCTATAATGACTATCTTTAACATGTCTTTCCCAAGACCCAGCGGCCGTAGCCTTTTCGGCCGGACAAATCTATCCTAACCTGGGGACTTTACAGGACCTCAGACACTCACAACCATCGGGAGGCACACAACATGATACGCAGAGCATCAATCATCCTGGCAAGTTTATTGGTAATCACCCTACTCAGCACCACTGCTTTTTGCGACGACAAAGTCGAGTCCGAGAATCTGATCAGCAAGGCGGCGACAGTGGTTAACAGTTTCGCGTCCGATCCTGATCTGGAATGGTTCCGCGAAAAGGTAAAAGAAGCAAAAGCCATCATGGTTATACCTCAGAGTATTCAAGGTGCTTTTTTCATTGGTGGCTCGGGAGGCTCAGGAGCCCTCCTGGCGCATGAGGCGGCATCTGGCACATGGGGTTACCCCGCTTTTTACACCGTTGGATCTTTATCCTTTGGACTGCAGTTTGGAGGTGAAGCCTCTGAGATAATTTTGCTCGTCATGAGCGATCGGGGAATGGAAAAACTTTTGGCGAGTTCGTTTAAGCTCGGCGCAGATATAACCTTGGCAGCTGGACCGGTGGGGGGAGGCGCTGCAGCCGGAACTGCTGATGTATTGTCATATGCAAGGTCCAAAGGCGCGTTCGCCGGGGTCTCTCTTTCTGGAGCAGTGGTTAAGACTAAAGACAAATTCAATGAAGCCTATTATGGCCAGGCGGTGAGCCCTACGGATATCCTGATCCGCAAAACCGTTTCCAACCCGCAGGCCGACCAGTTACGTAAGGATATCGCCTCAATTACTGGGAAATAGTTTATCGCACAGTCTGAAGTCAAGAGTGCAGTTTAAGAGACTGCAACAGCAGAGGAGCGTTGAATGAGTGTATTTTTTGTGATCAGCACCTCAGAGATTGTTGACCAGCAGCGCTATGATGAGTACACCAGGCTGGCCAGGCCGATCGTCGAGAGCCACGGCGGAGAATATCTGCTTCAGTCAGACAAACTCATTGCTTCCAAAGATTGGCAGACCAAGAAGATCGTCATCATAAAGTTTGCCAGCAAGGAGCAGTTGGATCAGTGCTTTCAGTCTGATGAATTCAGGGAAATCATCCCCCTCAGAGAGGGATCTATCGTCTCGAGATTCGTCATGGTGGAATCATAACCGGTCAACGCAGCCGTTGTCCGGACGCTCTTAATGCTGACTACCGATTTGACCCGATGATTGCCTGCTCTGCAAAGATTGAGTATACAGGCAAGGTCCCATCCAGGGATAAAAAAGATATGCAGACCACGCCGTTAACGGCGTGGTCTGTGGTTTTATGAAGCCCAGGACACCGAGGAGTCAGCTATGATAATTATCGGAGAGCTTATCAATGCCAGCCGCAATGCAGTTAAAACGGCGATCGAGGAAAAGGACGCCGAAACCATCGCCACTATTGCGCTAGATCAGGCTCAGGCAGGCGCTGATTATATAGACGTAAATGCAGGCATCTTTGTCGGCAAAGAACCGGAATATCTGAAGTGGCTTGTCGAAACGGTTCAGGCCGCCACGGACAAGCCCTGCGCCATTGACAGTCCAGATCCGGCAGCGGTCGAGACCGCTCTGGCGGTGCACGACAGAGTTGCAATGATCAACTCGATATCCCTGGAGAAAGAGCGCTACGACGCCCTGCTGCCGATAGTCGCCGGCACCGACCTGAAGATAATCGCCCTGTGTATGAGCGATGAAGGCATGCCCCAGACGGTTGACGACAGAATGAAGATTGCCGACAAACTGGTGAACGGTCTCGTGCAGAACAATGTCGCGGTCGAGAATATCTTTGTGGATCCACTGGTTCAACCCGTGTCAATCGATGGTCGCTACGGGCTCGAGTTCGTAAACTCCATTGAGAAAATCAGGGAAACCTGGCCCGGGATTCATACCGCCTGCGGGTCTGTCCAATATCTCCTATGGCCTGCCCGGAAGAAAATATCTGAACCGGGCATTTATGATCCAGGCAATCGCCAAGGGTCTTGATGGGGCGCTAATCAACCCGCTCGATAAGGGAATGATGGCCAGTATCCTTCTCGGTGAAGTGCTGTCCGGAAAAGATGACTTCTGTATGAACTATCTCAAGGGGTATCGAGCCGGCCTGATTGAGGATCAGCAGCAGTCGGGACGGAACCGCTAGTGGTTGCGCTTACACTGAGGTACTGAACGGAGGTGATCCTAAAAAAAAGGCCGGGATCCCAGATCAGGAACCCCGGCAGCAACAGAGGTGAACGGCTGGACTATTTTTTATCCGGCATGGAGGTTATCGTACCGTCCCAGGTGTCAACTTTTTCATCCACCTCGCCATCCTCGGTAAACCAGGTTTGGGTTACCACTTTAGTCTCCGTGAAAAAGGCGAACCCATCTTTACCCATGACGTGCAGATCTCCGAAAAATGATTCTTTGTGACCGGTAAAGCCAAAAATGCCGAGTGGTACCGGAATACCGACATTTACCCCCACCATACCGCCGTCCGTCTCTTTGGCAAACTGGCGTGCATAATAGCCGTTCTGGGTGTAGATCACGCTGCCGTTGGCGAAGCGGCTGTTGTTCATAACTTTCAGCCCTTCCTCGAAACTGTCGACCCTTTTGATGCAGAGCACCGGTCCAAATATTTCTTCTCTGCCGACTGACATATCTTCAGTCACCTGGTCAAAGATGGTCGGTCCAATATAGAAGCCGTTCTCATAGCCGGGAACCACCGCATCACGGCCATCTAAGATCAACTCCGCTCCTTCTTGCACACCGGTTTCGATCCATTGGCTCACAAATTCACGGTGTCCGGCATTTACCACCGGGCCCATGCCGGTCGACTTATCATAGGCAGGGCCAAGCTTCAACTCGGAAGCAAAGGTTTTCAGGTAGCCGATCAACTCATCGGCGATAGCGTTTTCGACCACAATTGTCGGCAGCGCCATACATCGTTCCCCAGCGCACCCGCAAAAGGCATTCATGATGCCCATAGCCGTGCGTTTGACCTTGCAGTCCCGGAGCACAAGGGCATGATTCTTCGCTTCGCAGAGGGCCTGGACCCGCTTGCCGTTGGCGGCAGCCGTTTTGTAGATATGCTTGCCAACCTTGGTTGATCCCACAAAAGACACACCCTTGATATCAGGGTGCTCCAGCAGAATTTCAGCTTCCGCCCGACTGGCGGTGACCACATTGATCACTCCATCTGGCAGGCCTGCCTGTTTCCATAATTCCATCATCCTCATCGAAGACTGGGGAACGAAGCTAGCCGCCTTCAAAACCATGCAGTTACCGGTCGCAATACAGATCGGCGTCATCCAGCCATGGGGTATCATGGCCGGAAAATTCCAGGGAGCGATTCCGGCAAACACACCAACGGGGTGGTGGTACAATACGGTGTCATAGCCGGTTGAGCAGTTCATCAGCGACTCGCCCTTCATGAGATGCGGAGCACCGCAGGCAAATTCGACCACCTCGACAACCTTGAGAATATCGCCCATGGCTTCATCCCACTTCTTACCCTCCTCCAGGGCCAGGAGATGGGTCAGTTCGTCCAGATTCTCATCAATCAGTCCTTTCATTTTGTAAAGAACCTGTACCCGTTTACTCACCGGCGTATTTGACCACTCTGGAAAAGCGGCGCTCGCGGCGGCAATGGCCGATTCAACCTCCTCTCTGGTGCAACAGGGAGTTCGGGCGATGAGCTCTCCGGTGGAGGGGTTGTAGCAGTCCATGTATTTTTCGGTTTTGGACTCCTTCCACTCACCATTTACACAATATTTCAGGGTCCGGACCTTACCGGTCATACCTTCCACAAAATATCGCTCGGCATTATCTGCAGGCATGGTTGTCATTGTGATTATCTCCTCTGGCAAATGCGTTATAGATCGTTACTGATCAAAAAATATTCTGGCTTCAAGTGAGCTTGCCGCCTCCAGTTTAGAGTAGAAAAAATGGACCGTCAAAAAATATCATAATATTTATATACTACTGTTTAATTCGTCTTCTCACCTCGTTCAGGACGAATAACCTGCTAAGCAGGAGTGAGGTTAAAATCCTCAGGCTGAAACGGTTTTTCACCCAGTTCCTCTGCGAGAAAGCGTCCTACTTCGAGCACATCCCAGGTCATTGCCTCACTTACCCCGTCCGGATCTTGCTCTGTGAGGCATGACAGTATGCGGAGATGCGCCTCCCGAACCCTGCCGTAAAATTCAGCGGGCAAATCCAAGGATTGTTTTATCGCATCGAGGTGGCTTTCGATGAAATCAACGATCAGTATGAGCATCGAGTTATTGGTAATTCTCGCCAAATAGCGATGAAATCCAATATCTTTGGTCTTGTTGTTCTGCGGGTCTGATTCTTCGGAACTGATGAATGATTGCAGAGTAATCAGGTCTGCCTCGCTGATCTTGGCGGCAACCAGACGGGCAATATTTGGTTCCAGCATGAATCTAATCATGGTGATCTCTGCGATCGAGAGGGATTGAAAATGGAGGAAATTCATCATGGAGTGAATAGTTGTCTGCAACGTCACCTCGGTAATGAAGACTCCGCCCGAAGCACCCTTGCGCGATTCGACCAGGCCCATGCCTTCAAGTGCCCGCAGGGCTTCGCGCAGGGTTGCCTTGCTCACATCAAACTGGCCGACCAATTCCTTTTCAGATGCCAGCCGATCGCCCGGTTTCAACTGCCCCGATAATACCGCATCCCTGACTTGGCTAATGATCAGATCGGTTACCTTCTCGTTCTTTCTCGCGGCATCAAACATCATATCCACCTCGCTTTTATAAAACAAAGCTGCATTTCCAGCGCCTCTACGGTCAAAATTTCACCAGATCACATTACCCATTGAAAATGATTGATTCGAGCGGAGAAGTCAACGAGAAATATTATAATATTAGTACATATGCGAGAACACTATGGTTGCCCGTCCACCTAACTGATTACAAAAATGACTCGCACCGCTGAAAGGCTGTTCGATCAACGAGAGCTGCAGGCGATTTACCCTCCAGTTCTTCTGGACGCGGATGAGGGATAGACTTCATGAGGGACTTGCGGATATTTGACCGAGATGGCGCTCGTCCATCAAAGTTCCGTCCAGACAAATAGAAAAAAACTGGTTTTCGGGAGTCGCGGTAACCGGTTAAGCATCTGGAATAAAATCAATAAAATAGTTTCCCTTGATATCAAGAAATTGTGCTGCCCTCCATATAGATTCAATTTGTTATTAACTTCGGTAGGTTACTCAAGGCACACCTGTCTTCATTTTACGCCTATCTGGAAAAACCGGACAATCCCATCGGAAAAATTCTGGTTTGATCATTTCCTATGTAGCTAATACCCCGTCAAAATTGCATAATTTTTACTCAGCGAAATGGAGCGAATATTGCATGATATACATGCGGTATAAACGATATAAACTTCTGCCCTATATCCTTGGAACATGTCCCTGAATTATCCACTACTAAAACGGATCGTTGTCTCTTCTGACCATGAAGTGAAGATACCCGAACAGCTTTTAGCTCGAATTGAGGAATACAATCAAAGAGATTATCAAGCTATGGCGCGGGGAAAAGAAGAACGGACCAAATGGCTTCTTTCGAAAAGTAAGGGAAAAGAAAAAAGCCCTTCCTGACAAGTGATTCAGTTTCTAGAAAGCCGGACAAACCATTACGCTGCCTCTCTCCTTGTCCTGATGGAGTGTTGGTCATGTGTTGCAGCCCCGCCTTCTCTCAGGGGCCTTATGATTGGTGTTGTCGCGGTCAACATTCAATAAAGATAGCCCCTGACGAATTGGTGATTACTTTTTGTCGATACCAGACAAAAGGAATCTATGAGCACCTCGAAACAGCTTGAAGCAAAACTACTCTACTTGTACCGGATCAGTAATCTCCTCCAGGAATTACAGAAGGTCTGCCTGGAACTCAGTAAGCGGACCCCCGACCGTCATTTCACCTGTTATCGCCTGATCCCGATGGTGCGCGACGACGTCTCGCCGCTCACCCGTCCCGAAGATCTGAGCCGGGCTTTCAAAACTCTGGGCTCCTACCGGCTGGTGCTGCAGAATCTGCCCTTCAATCCCCCGCGGCTTCAGGCCCGGTCCGGCTCCATGGAATGTGCTGAGACCGAGGTGATCGCCCGGCAGATGCGGAGAATGATAGGGGACCTTACCGGTACCTGGCATCGGGGACCGCTCTGGGAAATTTCCGGGGCCGGTCTCTATACCGAGTTAAAGCGTACTTACATTCTGGACTATCTACGTTACTTTCTGGCCATGGCGGAAGAAGTGGCCAGGTGACCCCCCCTGCGCTTCACCTTTCACCCTGACTGTACTCGGCAACCACTGGGTTCGCCCGATTCTTGACTTGCCTGCTGTTGTGTCTAATCTGTTTAGATACATGGATTCCAGATGGAAGACATGGTGCGGCAACCCAATAACAAAACTCCAGAGACGAGCTCTCTGGTTTATCTTTAAGAGTTGTACGATGAGCGATAACAACCACAAAACCCTGTGTGCCCACGTTGCAGATGAATTACAGGTAAAAGATCCCCAAAGCTGCTTGAGGCGGGACAAATCATAATGAAACGACGAAGTAATGAAATTACCGGCAGTAAAGAAGCCGGCAACTGGGCAGAGAGGACACCGGCGCGAACCATGCTGCGAGCAGTGGGCTTTACCAATGACGATTTCGACAAGCCGCTGATCGCCGTTGCCGTGCCGTATACCAACGGTACGCCGTGCAACGACCATATCCGTGAGCTCGGTGACCTGGTGCTGCAGGAAATTGAAGCAGCAGGCGGCAAAGCAATTATCTTTGGGACCCCGGTGGTTTCCGATGGTATCTCGATGGGCACCGAGGCGATGAAATACTCGCTGGTAAGCCGCGAGGTGATTGCAGATTCGATCGAACTGATGACCGAAGGCTACCAGGTCGACGGCGTCATCACCCTTTCCGGGTGCGACAAGACCATCCCGGCAGCACTTATGCCCATTGCCCGCAATGACCTGGTGGGAATCACCCTCTACGGCGGCAGTATTCTCCCCGGAATCTACCAGGGGGAAGAGCTTAACATTGTCAGCGCTTTCGAAGGAGTCGGGGCCCATGCGGCGGGAAAGATAGACAACAATAGATTACACCAGATCGAATGCCATGCCTGCCCGGGCGCCGGTTCCTGCGGCGGGATGTATACGGCCAACACCATGGCGGCGGCAATCGAAGCGATGGGAATGAGCCCGCCCGGCTCCTCCTCGAACATGGCTGCCGACGAGTCAAATCAGATTTCTTCAGAGAAAAGAAACGACGTGGCCAACAGTGCACGTATGCTCTTCACTTTGCTAAAAAAAGGCATAACGGCACGCGACATCATGACCCGAAAAGCCTTCGAGAACGGTTTGACGGTCGCCTGGGCCCTGGGCGGCTCGACGAACGCGGTGCTGCACCTGCTTGCTC
The DNA here is from genome assembly GCA_963759125.1 of uncultured delta proteobacterium. GTDB lineage: Bacteria > Desulfobacterota > Desulfobulbia > Desulfobulbales > Desulfocapsaceae > JABDQA01. The sequence goes on along the minus strand of CAVWXN010000004.1, from coordinate 108,943 downwards.
TGGCCAGGGAAGCCTCCGTTGAGTTGTCATTGACAGATATCGCTGCAATCACCCGAAAGGTCCCCTTACTCGGGAATTTCAAACCCTCCGGCCGCTACTTGATGAACGATCTGCATCGGCTGGGAGGGGTCCCCATGGTGATAAAATTGTTGCTGGACTCCGGCTATCTGCACGGTGAGTGCCTGACCATAACCGGTAAAAGCCTGGCCGAAAACGTCGCCGACGCCCCTTCGCTGCCCGCTGCTCAGGATGTACTCTTCCCCGCTGAGCAACCGTTTCGCGCCAGCCGGAACCCATATCCGTATTTTGCGCGGCAATCTGGCAGAAGAGGGCTGTGTGCTCAAGCAGAGCGGTAAACAGCTGCAGACGATGGAAGGCCCAGCCCGAGTCTTTGACCGAGAGGAGGAGGCCCTGGCGGCCATTTTAGGGGGCAGGATCGAGCCGGGAAACATCGTGGTGATCCGCTACGAAGGTCCCAAAGGCGGCCCAGGCATGCGCGAGATGCTCTCCCCCTCTGCCGCACTGATGGGGGCGGGGCTGGGCGACAGCGTCTCTCTGATCACCGATGGCCGTTTTTCTGGCGGTACCCACGGTATCATGATTGGCCATATCGCTCCGGAAGCGATGGTCGGCGGCAACCTTGCCCTGGTCGGGGAAGGCGACACGATTACCATCGATCTCAAACGGGAAGAGTTAAACCTGAATATTGCAGACGCTGAATTTGCCGAGCGGCGCCGTAACTGGCAGCCCCCATCTCGAACTGTATCCAGCGGAGTTCTCAGCAAATACGCTCGATTGGTCTCCTCGGCCGCCGAGGGTGCGGTAACTTCCTAAGCTGTCCCAGCGCTGGGCCCCCGTGTAATTCATGGACAAACGTTGTTTCAGGCGCCTTTTCCCTCTTTTCCTGATATTGTAAGATAAAGCTGACTAAGAGAGAACCTCCGCCCCTTGCCTCATCTGCGATTCTTCTTATTGTCAGATTTATAAGCGTGTCTAACCAACACCGTCGAAGATGTGGAGGATTGCTGCTTATACCGATGATCCGACACAGACGGATGGAACGGGATATGAAAAACAAGGATGTCACCAAAACCACTCAAGGGGCCAGAGCCCTGCGCGAGCGTTCATCCTCAAGTGAGATCGCCTCTTTCCTCAAAACTGCCGGCGAGCTTACAACGCCTCGAAGCGGCAATCTGATTTTCGCCATGGACGCGACCATGAGCCGGCAGCCCACCTGGGACAGAGCCATGGTCCACCAGGCTTCGATGTTCGATGCCGTCGGCAAGACAGGCGATCTGGCAGTGCAGTTGGTCTACTTCCGCGGTCTGAACGAATGCAGGGCTTCCAAATGGGTCATCAACGCCAGGGCCTTGAGAGATCTGATGCTGTCCATAAGCTGCCTGGCGGGACACACCCAGATCGCTAAAGTTCTCAAGCACGCCACCTCGGAGACGGCCAAAACACCTGTATCGGCGCTGGTCTACATCGGCGATGCCATTGAAGAAAACATTGAGGTGCTGTGCCAGAAAGCAGGCGAGCTTGGCGTCCGGGGTATCCGCTGCTTCTTTTTTCAGGACGGCCTCGATATAGTTGCCGAGCGCGGCTTTCGCGAAATGGCCAGGCTTACCGGTGGAGCCTATTTACGCTTGGGACCTGATTCGGCCAAAGAACTTGCAGAGCTTCTCGGTGCGGTGGCTCTCTATGCCAGAGGAGGCTTGAGAGCCCTCTCGGAAAGTACCAGCAGCGAGGCACGCCTGCTGCTCGAACAGATGAAACGATGAGTTGTTCTCCTCTAACTGACGGTTCCTGAATGGCATTTTATGTCTTTCTCTTTATCGGCCTTCTATTCGCCCTGCTCTATGTGATCCTGACGCAGCCGGCCCAGAAAAGTGCGGCCTATCTGGTGAATGTCGGACCGATTCTACTGATCGTCATCGGAGTCCTGCTCACCATGTTTCGGCGAGGGGCACTCGGCCTCCCGCTGATCTTCATCGGCGTCACCTGGTGGCGGCGCACTCGGCCAATGCGGCCCATCTCTCCTGCCCGCGGCAGAACATCAACGGTCCGCTCTGCCTTTCTGGAAATGGAACTCGATCATGACACGGGCGAACTCGACGGCCGGGTGCTGAGCGGGACAATGGAAGGCCGCCGGTTCTCTGATTTGAGCGAGGATGAACTCTTATCACTTCACCTGGAATTCCAATCCGATCCGGAAAGCACCGCCCTGCTAGAATCCTACCTGGAGCGTTATCACCCGGGTTGGCAGGAGCGGCTCAAGAGCGGCTCATCGAAGTGGAACGGTACCACTGCAACCGGCCAGATGAGCAGACAGGAGGCCTGTGAAATACTGGGGGTCAGTACAGATGCCTCCCGAGAGGAGATCCTCGAAGCCTGGCGCCGTCTTATAAAACGGGTCCACCCTGACAGCGGTGGATCGGCCTTTCTGGCCGCTAAAATCAACACCGCCAAATCGACCCTGCTGGGTGAGTGAAAGGGGTCTGCCAGCGCCTGTGCAATAAGAGTAATTTCAACCCTTTCAGCACCCGGAAGACAGTTTCTGGATGAATCAATTATCAAGTCGGCTGACGATTTGAGCGATGAGGTGGCGATTGGAAGCGGTGACCGGACCAGGCACCGGGTGAGTGAGAATTGAACTCCATTAACTTTTAGGTAAAACTTTCACCCTCTCCTCAAGCAGGGTCCGGTGATCCTCTGCCATTTTTTTAAGCTTGGTAGCGTAATTATCGGGAAATCTATAGGTTTTTGCTTTGCTCTCGTGCCAATACTCCTCCAGCCCGCGCTCCAATGGATCGAGGTTAAAAAGGAGCAACAGCAGTACATCCATGCTGACCCAGGGATGGTTGTACCAGGAATCGTGAGCCTTGCCGAGGTTCAGCGGGGTAGAATCTCCGACGTCAAGAACATTGAGTGTGGGGGTATTCATTGCCTCAATAGTGGCTCTGGTTTCGACTCCGTCCAATTCGCTCACATCCGGCCGACCCAGGCGTGATACCCCATTCTGCATAGCGGAGAACCTTAGAACAGAGTCATTTCTGTTGAGATTAATCGTAGTGCGGGAAACGATGTCCTTGAATTTCAGATAGCGTTCGACAAATGGTTTAAAAGCGGTGTCCGGTGATGCAAAGTAGACTTCCCCGATACGCAGTCTCTTGCGCAGCTGCTCCGCAGACTCATCCGGGTACTGATCTCTTAAATAGACCAGCCCCGGGGCCACCATCTGCGCTCCGGCACTATAGGCCAATATATTGATATTTCGGGCCTTTGTGTGGGTACCCAGAAGTTCGATCAAGCGGGCAAAAGCGGGGATCGTTTTTTGGGCGTGAAGAACGTCGGTCTTGTAATTGAGAAGATTCTCGGCAGAAGGCCAGGAAAAGGTCAGAACAATTGTGTTGTGGCCGGTAAAATGAAAAAATTGGGCTCCCTGGGCCGTGGCCCGGTAAAAATTGCTGTTTGCCCCGTGGATGTAGACAAGAATGTCTTTATCGAAGGCTCTTTCAAGGAGTTTGTTTATTTCCTCAAAGTAACCGTCAAGCTGGGGAGAAATCGCCTCAGATACTCTATCGAGTTCGTACGACCCTACCTCCCGGCTGAATTCGTTGGTCAGCAATAGATCCTGCGAACGTTCTGATTTCAGGGATTCGGCAAGGATTTCCTCCCAACTCTGGTCTTCGTCACCGACTCGGTAGGCGGTCCAGCCAAACTTGAGCCTGTCTCCCGGGAATATTGTGTACCCTCTTGATGAGTTTTCCGGATCGACAGGTCTACGATTTGTCGCATACAGGGTGTACAAGAGATTGTCTTTCTCCAAATTCAAAGTCTGAGCAAACAGATCACCGCCTGGCTCCAGGGCCACCGGAGAGGGCATCAGATAGACTTTTGATTGACATCCTGAAAGCACAAAAGAGAGAAAAACAAGGAGCAGCAGCCGCACCTCGACTTTGCCCATGTGTTTCAGCCTCACTCCCCACTCACCTGCCATAGCGCCCATCCACCATCGTTTCTCAGCACCGGCCCTTACTCTTCACCCCCAGATAGACCAACCTCGGGCAACACAGACTCGGCTTTTTGTTTTCTACGCTTCTCCTTGAGCCATGCAGTTCTAGCCCTGGCCAGGAGAGTATAGAGCTTTTTCAGGTCCTCGGGACCCGCGTCGCCATAGTACTCCGAGGTGAATTTTCTGTAAATATCCTGATCTGAAGAATCACTGTAGGAGGCAAGAAACAGATCAAGGCGGGCAGGAATTTTCTCACTACTGATTCGATCAAGCCACTGCATCGTGGCTCGCATCATTGCCTGAGAATCTCCTTGCTGGGCAGCGGTCCTGACCTTAGCGAAATACTTTCTCTCAGATTCACGGTAGGCTTTTCGCCAGCCCTGAAAATATCCGCTGAGAACGGTTCGATAACGGTACACAACCGCGACAAAGATGACGACCCAGGCCACGTACCAGATCAACTTTGTGAAAGAAAACTTTTTTTCTTCCAGGACTGAACCGCTTGCCTCCTCCGCCGCTGCTCCACTCACTTGTACCGAAAGACCCGGCAGAATTAATGTCTCGAGCTTCTCAGCGCTCGTATTCCACCAGCTATAGGAAAGATCTGGGAGCCTATACTCACCGGGCTGCTCGAACAGATAGGTGATTTTTTCATGCCGCTTACCGATCAGAGTACCGCGGTCATAGGAGTCCTCAACGCCTGGTTCAGAGAGGTACACAGCTATGCCTGCAATCTCGGTCTGGTCCAGCGGAGAAAAAGCCATGCCCGTGACATCCGCCGCAGTCAACGATATCCTGCGTACGATTGCATCCCCGAGATCGAGGGATTGCTCCTCCGGGTCCCACTCCTGCTTAGCCGAAAAGTCTGTGGTACTGACAATTCCTGTCAGCTGCTCCGTGCCCGGAGGCTGCCTGACGGTGAGCAGCAGTGAAGGGGTAGTTATTCTTCGTGTTGCTGTGGTACCGCTGGCTCCCCAGCTTTTGATTTCAAGATCGACAACTATTTCCGGGATTGACAGTTTCCCGCCTCGCTGCGCGTAAAACAAAAACTCATAGCGCTGACCGGTATAGCTCACCCCCTTTATCGTTTCGTTGAGCCGGGTCCCCTGGCTTTCAAGGCGAAGCAGATAACCGCCCTTTATTTCGACATCTCCCGTCTTCTTGAGTTGTGCCCAGCCGTCGGCGGCCAGCACATCCAGCGTCAGGACCACTTTCTGCCCGACCCAGGGGCTTTCGGGGTTCGCCTCGAGCCGCACCATCACACCGTCTGCAGCCCGGACCGGCATGCTGCAGAACAGGGTGCAGAGTAAAACGCCTGCCGCTATTCTAAGAGCCCCGGAGAGGACATCTCCCCTGGCAGCGACACAAAATAGTGGTTTGATTACCTGCGCCAGTGTTGTCGGTGTCAGCATCAGTTGTTGCATATCAATATCAATCCGGCTGGTCGCTCGACGCTTCAGGCTCAACCCCACTGGTTGGGTTGGCATATTGGTAGGCAAATTTGACTCGTAAAAAATCCGCCGGTTTGGTCTGTACATTGCGCAGCCAGATAGCGCGCATTTCAGAGTCGTTCATCTCCTGGCCACCAGCCACTTCCTCATTTTCTGCCTGGGAGGAAGACTCGCCCTTGTCAAAGACTATGTCATCGGCCCCCAATTGGCCGCCGGTCATATCCCCTCCCTCTTTTTTAAGCGCCAGGGCCCGGTTTTGAGCTATTGCCAGGTTTGTTTCCGCTTCAGCCCATCCCGGCTTGAGCTCCAGCGCCCGCTCATAGCGTCCCACTGCCTCTTCGTATTGGCCTAGCATCACCAGACTATTACCGTGATTAAAGGCGGCTTCGGCCGTGTCGTAGCCAGCGAACAGTCCGGCGGCTCGTTTGAAGTCGCCGGCTTTGAAATAGGCTGCTCCCTGCCACATTGGAGTAACAAAGTTATCTGCCGCCTCCTGGTAACTCCCCTTTTGAAATAACCGATAGCCCTTTTGATCAGGCCTCAGGAGGCTCAATTTTCCGGTCGCAATCCCCCAGATAACCGCCGCTGAGGCGATGACCACCAGACCTGAAAGGATATACCTTCCGGTTTTAATGAGTGCTGGCTTTTGGGCTCCAAATTGGCTATTCACGCTCATCCGATCACCGCACCTTTCCTGAACCACAGCAGCAGGCAGACGGCCACCAGCGGCAGCAGCAGGATGCCGCTGTCACGCCAGCGCTCACCGCCATCTGCGCTGGCAACGCTGGAGAGTTCCGTTCTGGCCCGGGCGGCAATCTGCTCGACATCCGACGTATCGACAGAGAGTCTGACAACTTTACCATCGAGGGCCTCTGCACTCTTCTGTAAGCCCTGATCAAGAGGTGCGTTGGCTGGCTGCATTGACAGAAATTGAACCGGAATCCCCTTAGCTCCATTCAGCAGCGACTGCTGGGCCGGTGCGACCGCATCGGCGATTACCAGCACAGATCCCGGCAATCCGGTCTGCGCAACCATCCGTTCTGCCAGCTGCAGTGCCTGAGCCAGATCATCTCCCTCAACCGGCATGAGCTCGGGTGTAAGATCCTCGATCATTGCCGAGATGATGCGATCATCGCGGGTCAAAGGCATTACCAGATGGGCACTGCCGGTATAGACAATGAGTCCGGTCGAAGCGCCTTCTCTGAGTTCCAGAAGATCCTTGAGTTTCTGCTTCGCCCGTTCCAGTCGCGAAGGCTGAACGTCGGAACTCTGCATCGTTTCACTGACTTTGAGCAGCACCATAAGTCCGGCTGCATCGTCAACAAATGGAGAGGGTTCCTGCTGCCAGGCCGGGCCGGCAAGAGCGAGAATGGCAGCGATCCAGGTAGCAAGCAAGACGTTAACAGGACGAAGCCGACTCTGCCCCTGCTGCCCCACGAGAAGGTGTTCGAGCAGGTGGGGATCAATGGTTTCCCGCCAACGTCCCAGTTGGTCGGATTTACGGACATACCCCCACCAGATCAACAGGGCAGGGATAAGGGCAACAAGCCAATAGGGACGAAGAAAGTGAAAATCAGCCATGTTCCCCTCCCTGTTCCCGACCGCTACCCATGGCAAAGAATCTGATACCATAGAACAACATGCTGAGCACCACAAAGAAGGCAAGCGGCAGATAATAGAGATCGATACGAGGCCGGTATGATTCGGTTTCAATCTCCCGACTGCTCATCTTGTCAAGCTCGGCATAGATCTCCTGAAGTCTTTCGCTATCGCCGGCAAAATAGTAGGTGCCGGAAGTTGTTGAGGCTACAGCCTGAAGGGCTTCTTCATCAAGCTTCTCTTCTCCCACCGCAGCTGGATCCCCAACCCCCACGACATGGATGATGATATCGTTGTCCCGGGCTATCTTGGCCGCCTCCTCAGGCGGCACCTTGCTGCCGGTATCGTTGCCATCGGTCAGGGCGATCATTACCCTGTCCTCGACCTCACTTCGTTCAAAAAGAGTGATTCCAAGCCCGATCGCATCGCCAAAGGCAGTCTTTGGACCAGCCATACGCGGGGCTGTTTCTTCAAGCAACAGCCGGCAGGCCTCAAGATCCTGGGTAAACGGCACCTGCACGAAGGGTGCGTTGCCGAAGACGATGAGCCCGACGCGGTCTCCCTGTCGTCTGGTCAGGAAATCATCAAGTACTTCTTTCACTGCGCTGAGCCGATCAACCGTGACGCCCTGCTGGTTGGTGAAATCAGCCGTTTCCATAGAACCGGAGAGATCGACCACCAAGAGAATGTCACGGGTGGGCACAACCCGCTCTATCGGCGGTTCAAAAAATTGAGGCCGGGCCAGAGCCAGCACGATGCAGAGCCAGGCCAGCCAGTGCACCAGGCGAACTCCCCAGCCGGGCTCTCGGACTACAGCCTCCTTGTCAGGGTCTGCGCCTAACAGCTCAGCAATACGCTGAAACCATGGCAATCTTATTGCCGGGTGCGATTCCCGGTAGAATGGCAGCAGATAACGCAGCGCTATCGGAAGCGGCAACAGCAGCAGGAGCCATGGGTAGGAGAAACCGTACATGTCAGGCCCCAGCCTGCTTTTCAGCCGTGCTGCGATGATGCTTTATCCAACCTGCTGCTGACTCCATAAGGGCTGGAGAGACTTTTTGGCTCTGATCACCGGAGAAGCCTTCTGGAAATTTTGACTGCGGACAGGTCTTCTGCAGAAACGCCGCCCACTCAGCCCCATACAAAGAGGCGACCTGCCCGCGGGGATAGGCTGCCAGCGCCACACGTTTTAAAATGACCGAAACGTCATACTCGGTGTCCGCATCGTTGAGTAGATACAATCCCGCTCTACGATACCTGTTTCGGTGCCAGAGGAGATATAGGCGGCAGCCGATAAGCACGAGCACCAGCACAACCGCTATGAGTAACACCCAGAGACCGGGTGACGGGGGCCACCAGGAGGGACCATCGGGGATGAAGATATCGTAGAGCTTATCAAGGCTGAGCATCTCTTGGGTATCCATCGATCTGTCTCTTTCCTTCAACTCACACCAGGATCAGTGCCCTTAAGCCACCACGCCGAGATGTTGCTTGACCTGGCGGGCCACATCCCCCTGATTGCTTATCATCAGAAGTGGGGCTGAGAGCTTTTGCAAAAAATGTTGTATCTGTTCCTGCTCAGCCTGAAAATCAGCTGTAATTTTTTCTCTTACCTTATGGTTGCTGAAATCCAGCTCCATCTGATGGCTGCCGTCACTGACAGTCAAACGCTGCCGGCCCGGATCGAGTCGCAGAGGATCATGGGGAAGAAAGGCGAGCACATCATTGTGGGAGGCCAGTTCGGTGACCCGCCTTTCACTCTGCTCGTTGGCCCCGAAAAAATCACTTATCAAAACCACAAGAAAATCATGGGTGGCAACTCTGCACGCCTTTTCGAGTACCCTGTTCAGCATATCACCATCTGGCTGCACCTCAGATTCAGCTGAAAGCTTATGGTTCAAGCGAACGACGGCACCCAATATCGCCATTACATTCTGTTTACTCCTGTGCGGAATAATTTCGCTGGATTCGCTGTCGTTGAAGACAATCGCACCCACCCGGTCACCCACATCCAGCGCCCGCCAGGCAGCGATGGCCGCAAGCTCTGCGGCAGTAACCGACTTCAGCTTCTGCCTGGTGCCAAAGAACATATTGAGACGCTGATCTACCAGAATGAGCACCGCCCGATCCTTTTCTTCGCTATAGACCCGCACATGGGGTTGGCGGGTCCGCGCAGTCACCTTCCAATCCATGGTCCTGATGTCGTCCCCGGGCTGATAACGTCGCAATTCCTCGAAATTTAAACCTCGCCCTCTGAGCCTCGACGCATATCGACCGGACAGGATCGAGGTCACCGGTTGGTGGGGCAGCAGGGAAAGATCACGAACCTTGAACTGGATACGTATAAGCTCGTCGAGGCTGGTATAGGCGCCCGCCGTTTTCGTCGCCTCAGGGAGTACCCTTTTTATTTTTGACCAGTCCATGAACCTTCTATATCGCCACCAATGTAACCAGCTGACCGATAACATCATCGGTGGTCATCCCGTCAGCCTGCGCTTCATAGCTCAATTTTATCCGATGCCTCAGACAATCATTGATCACTGCCCTGATATCATCGGGGTTCACCTGGTTTCTCCCCTGCAGCCAGGCATGGGCGCGGGAGCATTTATCAAGGGCAATCGAGCCCCGGGGGCTGACGCCAACTTGTATATATTTGGCCAGATCATCACTCACTTCTGCCGGTCTGCGTGTTGCGGCAACCAGGGAGACGATATAATTTTCCATCGGCTCGGCTATAGTCACTTCGGCAATTTCAGTTCGGGCATCGAACACCGCCTGCTGAGCTATCTGTTCCTCCTCGAATTTTGAGCCGTCTGCCCCCTTGCGATTATCCTGACCTGTCTCTTCTCCACGCACCAGGCGGATCACTTCCCGCTCGGAAACGTCATCGGTATAGGTGATGAACACATGCATCAGAAAGCGGTCCATCTGGGCCTCCGGCAGCGGATAGGTACCCTCCTGCTCGATCGGATTCTGGGTTGCCATGACAATGAACAGCGGAGGCAGTTTGTGTGTTTTGGTGGCCACCGTAATCTGCCGCTCCTCCATGGCCTCAAGCAGGGCCGCCTGCACCTTGGCCGGAGCACGATTCACTTCGTCGGCCAGGACGATATTGGCAAAAATCGGCCCCGGCTGAAACACGAATCGCTCTTCGCTGCCCTCGCCGAGATACATTTCAGAGCCGGTAATATCAGATGGCAGCAGATCGGGCGTGAACTGGATTCTACTGAATTCCGCTTCCAGATTCTTGGCCAACCCCTTAACCGCCCGGGTCTTGGCCAGACCGGGCAAGCCCTCCATTAACACATTTCCGTTGCATAAAAGCGCCAGAAGCAAGCGCTCCACGACCTGCTCCTGGCCTATTATATTACGCCCCATCCGCTGGCCTAGTTTCAGAATCTCCTCATGAGCACCCATCTTGTCTCCTTGACCGTTTCTTGATCTACTCTTTCTTCTCCTGAATCACCCGTTTGATCTGATCCATCTCTAATTCCTAAGTTGTTGATTATTCGCTTCAAGCACAAACTACTCTTCATCGAATTCTCGCCAACGTTTATTACTGGTAAGACAAGGAAGGTAGTGACATCGTCTTGTTTGTTTAACGCAAGGCTCACTGTAATTAACTCATCGGAATCCTGTGGAATTATGAGACTATTATAAAACATCATACTCAGAGGATACTCATATGCCGTTCGCTTTCCAGATGATTGCCAGCTCAGGGAGTCTTTTTTTGACTGTTATCAGCTTGATGTCAAGAATATCTTCTACAGATTGTTAGAATCAGCGTTTCAGAAACTAGTAAATTATAGTGCTGAGATGTCAATGCGGCCTAGTAATACCTCTACGAATTTAAATAAGTGACAGGTCACACCTCTGAGGCAAGGGCAATCAAAGATCCAATTTGTCCCGAGCATCTATCCCTGCGACAATTGGGCGTAGCAGGATTTTACGGTATTTCCGAATCAGCCTATGTTATCCCGTCATTGACTGCAATCAAACAGGATTCCAGGGGTCTTGGCGCCCTTGCTGCTCGCAAGATAAAACAATTGCAGGAGCCGGAGATGAACTCGCCAAAGATTGGTTCACCAAAGAAGAGGCTTACATCTTACCATGGCGAAGGATCGACAACAGAAGCCAGAAACCCATTACTCCGGCGAGAAGAAAGCCAATCAAACCGATAATAGGTATGTCGTTCCATTTGGGTGGAATTCCTGACAGAATTATAAGAGATGACCCTATTATGAGGGAAGCCAGGACGATGGCAAAGGAAATCCTATTAGACACCTGATCAAGTGCAACTCTCAGATCTGATAGGCCACGATGCTCAAATTCAAGTTTCATCCTGCCCTGCCGAAGCTGTGACAAAATAGATCGGAGTTCTTCCGGCAGGTCTCGCAACAGATCAATGTACTCTGAAGTTGCCAGTCCAGCCTCTTCGGCTATCCTGTTGAGACGCAGCCTGTCTGACTTGACCTTTTTCATAAATGGCTGGGCCAGCTTTAGCAACTCCAGATCGGGGTCGAGAATACGCCCAACCCCTTCAACAGTAGTTATCGCCTTCATCATCAGATAAAAATTAGGTTTGAAGAAAATCTGATGTCGAGAAACGAGTTCAAGCAGGTCCTGTAAAATCTTGCCCGCATCCAGTTCTTTCAAGGGCAGATATAAATACCTGTCAAGCATTTCAGTCAGATCACGACTTAAGGCATCCCTGTTGATGTCTTCATAATGGTTTGTCAGTTTGAGAACGCTTTCCATCACCTTACGCTCGTTTCGTGCAACTATGTAAAGCACAAGATCGGTGAAATCATCACGGTTCTGGCGACTCAAGCGACCCATCATGCCGAAATCAAGGAAACAGATAAGATTGTCAGGCAGAATGAAAATGTTCCCGGGGTGCGGATCGGCGTGAAAAAAACCATGGACGAAAATTTGCTCCATAATCAGGTTGGTTCCCCTTTCAGCGACAAGAGGCAGATCTGCACCCTGCTGGCGAAGCTGATCAACATCAGAGGCTTTCACCCCTTGAATATTCTCCATGGTCAGAATGCGCTCACAACTTAAGTCCCGATATACTTTGGGAACATAAATTGTTTTGTTTCTTTCAAATTGTTTCGCGAATCGTTCGATGTTTCCTATCTCAACCGAATAATCAATTTCTTTTGAGATAGTCCTGGCAAACTCTTCAACAATTGAGGTTGGCCGATGTCCCTGTAATTCTTCAAGATACTTCTCCATCAGGGCGGCAATATGGGCGAGTATTTCAAGGTCTACAGCGATAATTTTTTCAATTTCCGGCCGCTGGACCTTAACAACAACTTTATCCCCGTCCCGGAGCACCCCCTCATGCACTTGGCCAATTGAGGCTGCAGCAACAGGTTCACGTTTAAATTCTGCAAAAAGCTCTTCTGGCTTATGTCCCATTTCTGCAAGAAAAATCAATTCTACATCCTCATAAGAGAAGGGAGGGACGTCATCCTGCAGTTTGGCAAGTTCAAACAAATATTCAGGGGGAATAAAATCAGACCTGGTTGAAAGAACCTGACCAAGCTTGATGAAAGTTGGGCCAAGCTCTTCAAGAGACATACGTAGACGTTGCGGTCGAGAAAGCTTGTCTATCTGTTCCCTCGGCTTGCGGTTGATCATTTGCAGACCGCTTTCGAGATACTGGTCGATATGAAGCCTTTCAAGGACATCATTAAAACCGTACTTGAAGAGGACACGCAATATCCCCTGGTACCGGTTCAGATGCCTGTAAGTTTTGTTGATCGCTCCTATCTTTTTTATGCTGAACATAAAAGGCCCGGCAGACTACTCTTCTGCACTCATCCTCTCCAGCATTGCTTTTAGTTCTTCAACTTGGCTTTTCAATTCTGCAATGTCGTCACCTGTTGCCACATTCTGTTTTCTCAACTGATCAGTAACGGCATCCTGTATCTTTTGTTCAATCTGATTTTTTGCTTCTTCTGACTTTTTGAACATTTCCTCTAAGAGTTGCTTCCCTTCTTCCTGGGTCACGTTACCTTTTTCAATCAGGTCATTTTTCAGCTCCTCAAGTTTTTCCTTGGTCAAAAAGGCCGCACCTGCCCCAATGTAAAACATGTTTTTCAGAGTTTCTTTCATATCATACCCCTCCTTCTATTGTTGACTATAATGACTTTCATTCTTCTCCTTAAAACATATAACCATTAACCTGATGATGCGATCATCCTTGAGAAGATTCATTACTGAAATCAAGTCCAATGTTAATGCCAATCTCCTCACCATGATTCGCTCAAAAAAACGAAGGGATAGATCTTGAACAAAGGCTATCATCCATTCCTAATTCAAGAAAAATGTTACTCTATATAATTGGATATAACCAGTGACAAGATCATGATTTGCCGCTTTCAGATGGGTAAAGGTGTTTCCTGCATCAATGGGCTGGGCAATATCTGACTGCGCCTGTGGGACGAGCAGAGTGGGCGTCTCGTGACTTTTCAAGATGCTCAAGTTATCATTGATAGAACCTGGCCTTCTTCTGCTTTGAGTAAAAAGAGTTTGTTCAGCCCCTAGGGAACATCACATGCACCCTCATTCAGACACATCCCAAACCCAGAAAAATACCGGAAAGCACCGCTTCTTTCCATTCCTGCTCTGGTGGCCGGCAATCACCCGCAAGACCCTGAAATCTGATTTGATCGCCGGATTGACCGGCTCGATCGTCGCTCTGCCCCAGGGTGTCGCTTTTGCCACGATAGCCGGCATGCCGCCAGAATACGGGCTCTATACAGGTATGATCCCTGCTATCGTGGCTGCCTTGTTCGGCTCTTCATGGCTGCTGGTCTCGGGACCTACCACGGCAGCCTCTCTGGTTCTATTTTCCTCTCTGAGTCTGCATGCAGCGCCTGGCAGCACCGAGTATGTGCAGCTTGCCCTGGCGGTCACCCTGATGGTTGGTCTCATCCAGTTGAGCATGGGACTTGTGCGTTTCGGCTCCCTGGTCAACTTCATATCGCACTCCGTTGTTGTCGGCTTTACCACCGGTGCCGCGCTGCTGATTATTGCCAGCCAGATGAAGCACTTTCTAGGCCTCAGCTATCCGGCTGCAAGTCACTTTCAGGATATTTTCTACAATCTGCACGCCAACCTCGGCGAGACAAACCCGTTTACCGTTGCAGTCGGTATCATAACCCTTATTTCCGGGATAATAATCAAGCGTTATATACCGGTTGTCCCCTACATGATCGGCTCCATGCTTATCGGCAGCCTGGCGGCACTGGCAATCTCCGGTGTAGTGGGTAAAAATGTTACGAATATTGACACCATAGGCGCACTGCCGGCCACCCTGCCGCCCCTGTCGCTGCCGCCAATCACCCTGGGTAATATTAAAATTCTCGCGCCTGCGGCGCTGGCCATGACGCTTTTCGCCCTGACCGAGGCTATCTCAATTGCCCGCTCCTTGGCCGATAAAACAGACCAGGAACTCGATGGCAACCAGGAATTTATAGGTCAGGGGTTGTCAAATATCGTCGGCAGCTTTTTCAGCAGTTATGTGGCCACCGGATCTTTCAACCGCAGCGGCATGAATTACGATGCCGGTGCAAAAACTCCGCTCGCCGCGATATGTGCGGGTCTGTTTCTTATTCCCGCGCTGCTGGTTCTCGCTCCGCTGGCCGTCTACCTGCCCAAGGCAGCGCTGGCCGCCATTCTTTTTCTGGTGGCCTGGAGACTGATCGATCTGCGCCATATCGTGAAAGTTGTCAAGACGAGCCGCGCCGAGGCGACCATCATGGCAACCACCTTTCTCGCCACGCTTTTTCTTGAGTTGCAGTTCGCCATACTGCTCGGGATTATGGTGTCCCTGGCGATCTACCTCAATCGCACCTCACACCCGCATCTGATTACAAGAGTGCCCGATCCCCGGGTGCCATCGCGCTCTTTCATAACCGACCCCTTCTTGACTGAATGTCCACAACTTAAAATCGTGCGCATTGACGGATCTCTTTATTTTGGAGCAGTGAACCATGTCCGCAGCGGGCTGCACAAGCTTGCCACGGAAAATCCAGATCAGAAGCACCTGCTCATTGTCGGCAGCGGCATCAACTTCATCGACATGGCCGGTGCCGAACTGCTGGCTCATCTGGCTAAAGAGCGGAGAGCAGTGGGAGGGGCGCTCTACTTTTATGATATGAAAGAGGATATCTGCAGCCATTTTAAATTTCTTGACTACCTGCTCGATATCGGTATCGAAAATGTCTTTGTCTCCAAGAAAGAGGCGATCAGTGAGATATACACCCGTCTCGACCGGGATATCTGCAAGTGTTGCAGCGCCAGAATCTTTCTTGAGTGTTAGATGAGTTTGGGGATTTTCCCGTCTTTATATGAAGTCACTGCTGTTTCATAAACTTCCTGTTTATCTTCGATCTGACTCAGGCAACCCATCCGCTCAAAAAAAATCGGAGATGCGCGAGGGAAATCTTTGTTCTTCAGATGGTGGGGAGGAATGAGCCTTCTTCCTGACTGCCTGAGATTTGGGCCAAACGGACCAAACGAAAGGTTTCGCATGACTGGGAAAGGACGACGGAACTAAATCTGTCCTTGAAACCTATCAAGTTGCTGACCACACAACTCTATTTCTCTACTTCCTTATCGGTGCCGTGGCCAATTGCTTACGTTTCATTATTTTCGCCAGGTTCCAACCCTTGTAGACCATTACTAGATTGCCCGCAAGTATCAACACCATCCCTGTCACTGAAATTGGTGTCCACCTGTAACCTTCCCATATCGTTGATATGACCAGAGCCACTATGGGAAAGAGCAAGGTGGCGTAGGCTGCCCTGTCAGCCCCGATATTACCAACCAACGCCAGATAGCAGCCGAAGGCAATGATTGATCCGAAAATGGCGAGATACACAAGAGATCCCGCATACATCAGGGTTGGTTCAAAGGTGAAGGGTTTACCGCTGACGACAGCAGTCGCCGCTAGTGCGAGCGCTCCATATCCCATGCCAAAAGCATTGGTCTGTACAATCGGCAGGTTATTATTTTTTTGATTATAAGCTGAGGCAATATTGCCAAATGAGGCAAGCAGGGTTGCACCAATACAAAGCAGCACGCCTCGAATGCCATGATTGTCCAAAGAAAAAGCAGCTATCTCTGGACGAAATACCAGGACGATGCCGGTCAGGCCCATCAACCCAGCCAAGATCACCTTTCTTTCGATGGGCTTTTTTAAAAACAGGGCACTGTTTACCACATTCATAATCAGAATGGTGGAAAACAGCACTGCAGCCAAGCCACTGGCTATATAGAGTTCTGCTATATAAAAGAGCAGATAGTTGAAGCCGAACAACAACAGCCCCTGGGTCGCCATGAAAACATGCTGCTTCCTGGAAAAGCGCATATTTAGGTTGAAGGCTTTACACCATATAAGAAGCAGCACCGAAGCCAGGGTAAAACGATAGGCCACCGAGACCACGGGATCGACGACACCGAGCTGCATCTTTATGGCAATCCAGGTAGATCCCCAGATAAAGACAGTTGCTGTATAGAAAATGAAGTTCTTCATTCTCTCTCCGGCAGGTCAAAAGATGGCCCGTCCGCTAGAAATTTTTCTGCAGATTTACCAGGAAGACCAGAGGACCATAGTCAATTGCAAAAAACGATATCAGCCAAAGCCCACAAAAGTAGGTAATAGAGAGAAGCCGTTGTCTCTTATCGCCGTGAAGCGATCACCTCCATCTTGCCGGCCAGGTCGAAGTCCTTTGCAGTGATTCCCCCGGCGTCGTGGGTTGCCAACTGAACCGTTACCCGGTTGTAGACATTGGACCATTCGGGGTGGTGGTTGCTGCGCTCGGCGACAAATGCTGCCTCCGTCATAAAGCTGAACGCCTCCCGGAACGAACGGAAAGTGAAGAGGCGCTGCAACTTGCCATTCTCCACGGTCCAGTTGGTGTGAATGGTGATGAATTCGTCGATCTCATCCAGGGTTGCCTTGCTCGCGGTCATGGTCTGCTCCTGTCACTATGATCAGATTGAAGTGAGATAGCTCTGCGCTTGGTTGATTAAGGTATCAGCTACCTGTCAACCATAGAGCAGTTCATCCCGAAAATAAAGCCAGGAAAAGCCAGCCAAAAACTAACCTGGGAAATTTCAACTCACCCAATCTCACAATATCTTTGCATTGGCCGAGATAATCTATACATTGAGAGCTGCTGATCAGCGGCTTGCCGCTGGCAGGTTAAAACAATCATATCAACAACCTGTCGCCTGACAAGGAATAGGTTGAGCACAAATACTAGAAGATCAGGACTGGTCAGAGGAAGGTGATGACAGTAGCGGATGCAGACGACAAAGGCAGGAGCTGGATTATCTGGGCGGCACTGCTGGCGCTCTTCCTGGGTGCGCTGGACGCCTTGGTCATGACTGCGGCCATGCCAACCATTATTGCAGAGTTGGGCGGTCTTCATCTCTATGCCTGGACCTACACCACCTATTTTCTGGCGCGGGCGGTGGCCCTGCCGATATTTGGCAAACTCTCCGATATGTATTCCACCCGGATGCTATTCCTGTTTTCCATAGGTCTTTTTCTAGTTGCATCCATCGCTGCCGGGTTATCACAATCCATGGGATTTCTGGTGGTAACAAGGATTTTCCAGGGCATCGGCGGCGGTGGTATATTTGCTCTCGTGTATGTGGTCCTTTCTGATGTATCAACTCCTGAGCACAGAGCAAAAACAATCTCTTTTGCCAGTGCCGTGTGGGGCATTGCCAGCCTGGTCGGGCCGACGCTTGGCGGATTTATTGTAACCTGGTTTTCCTGGCGCTGGATTTTTTTCATAAATATCCCCCTGGGCCTGGTTTCCTTTTACGGCATCGCGGTCTATTTCCAGGAATTTCGTGAGAAGACAGCAGGAAAGAATCTCGATCTGCTGGGGGCCTTTCTGCTGTCCGGCTGTATCCTGGGGTTGTTGACCCTGATCATTACCGGCGGCCGGGAATTACCATTCCTGTCGATGCCGTATCTTCTGATTGGTTGCGCAACAATCATCTCAGGGTACTGCTTTTTCAGGGTTGAAATGCGGGCGGAAAACCCAATGCTCAATTTCAACTATTTCAAAGATCCTTCCTACGCTCTGGGCAATGTCCTGGTCTTCTTTGCCAGCTTTGCTATTTTCTCACTATTCGCCTACGCCCCGATATTGCTTCAGGGCGCGCTTGCCCAGACTCCGCTTCAGGTTGGCTACGCCATGCTTTCCCTGAGCCTCGGCTGGTCAATCGGTTCCCTGCTGGCCGGCAGAAAAATGAACTGGATCGGTCAGAAAAGAGCGGTTTTAATCGGTACCGTTCTGCTCGTTATCGGCACCGGCATGACGCTTGGATTTTCACGTACCACAAGCGTAGCAGAGTGTTTTGCTGCTTTTTTTGTCGTCGGGCTAGGTATGGGATTTGTCTCTTTGACCACGCTCCTGGTAGTTCAGGACAGTGTGGATCCTGGCAACTTAGGCGTGGCAACGTCATTTCACCAATTTTCCCGAACCATGGGTGGCACAATCGGGGTGGGACTGTGCGGCGGTATTGTTACGGACAGACTGATTAATGAGCTGACTGTTGCCGGACAGAAACTGCCTGAGACGCTCATCCAAATGCTGAAAGAGAGTATGGCCAATCTTTTTCAACAAGAATTCCAGGCCATGATTCCCGCCGGGATGGATGCTCTGCTTCAAAACGCGGTGCTAAAAGGCGTCTATCTCGCCTTGATCATTGTTTTTGTGGTATCGGTTATCAATCTCGGGCTGAGCCTGCTGCTTCCCAAAAAGTAAGCGGCTGCCCTGCCGAGTGCCCTTTTCATCCGGCAATGGTGTATTAGATTATTCGGTAGCAATCGAATCCCCCCTGAGGTGACAGTCTTTTTACGAGGTGAATAATGAAATCGACACTACTTATGCTTTTTCTGGTCGGCATCAGTTTTGGGCTGACAGGCTGTGTTACCTGTCAGGAATGTGGATCACTCAAGCGGAATCATGAGGTAACCCGCCTGTTCATGGACAATGAAATCGTTCCCGGCTACAGCTACTACTTCAACGGCAGAACACAATGGCCGTCCGCCGTTATGGCAATTGATTCTAGCTACAGCATCATGGCCGAATTCTGGAAACCAGTCGAGCTCGAGGGACAGGATATGTCGAGTTGGCTGCGTAATGCCGTCAATTGGAAGGGAGAGCTTAATACAAAAAGAAACGGGGCCGAGATTCTCAGCCCCGAGGGAGTTCGGGTAGGTATCTTTTTCTCGAAATATGACAATCTCATCACAAAATTCCAAAGCGATAAGGTAATCCAGGTCTATGCTCCGAGTTATCTGGCCGGACAGGGTCGGGGCGATACCAGCAGAAACAATAGATAGCCCGCTTCCCACTATCCCATCTGTTGGCAGGCATCGCCATGCAGCCGCTGCCGTGAAACCTACTCCGCCGCTGGTCGAATCATAGGCCCCCTGAAGAGCAGACTTGAGCCAGGTTCTGCTGCTTCGCCAATCAACCCTAGTAGGGGGAAGTACCGAGTGGCGCTGACTGCTCACCTGCCCCATCGTCTTCACTGGTGAGCCGACGTGTGGCCTCAAGGGTCGATTTGGAGGCGGAACTGAACAGGACAAGATCGGTGGACACGACTACCAGATCAAATCCCAGGTCTGCCATACGCGCTGCATACTCCGGCGATCCGCAATGGATTCCAGCCTTTTTGCCCGCTGCGTGGGCGGCATTGAGGATCCGTTCGATGGCCTCGAGCATCTCCGGTTCTTCACGGTCGATGCCAAGTGGCAGATCATTGCCGTAAAGCCCCAGAGTAAGATCGAAGGGGCCGATATAGACACCGTCTATCCCTTCAGCCCTGGCAATTCCCTCCACATTGCGATAGCCCTCCGCCGTTTCTATCATCGCCAGACACTGGATCAAATCGTTCGCCTTGCTGCCATAGGCAGGATCCTTTATAAAACCAGCGCGGGCCGGCCCAAAACTTCTCTCACCGAGCGGAGGGTAACGTACATAGGAGGCAAGCCTGCGGGCTTCCTCCGCGTTGTTTATCATCGGACAGATGATGCCGAGAAAGCCCGCATCCAGCAGTTTCATGATTATGGCCGGGTCAAGCCATGGCACCCGGGCAAAAGGGAAGGTCGGGCTGCCGTTCATTGCCTGCAGCATTGCCAGCGCCTTCTGATAGTCGATAAGACCGTGCTGAACATCGATGGTAACTGTATCGAATCCCTGGCCGGCCATGATCTCCGTCGTTATTTCGTCGGGCAGCAGGGCCCAGCCACCGATCGCTGTCCGTCCCGAGTTCCATAGACGCTTGACTCTCTCATCCATTTTGTATCCTTGGGTTGTTTGTTCCTATAAGAACGGTTTATTAGTGTAACTCGATAATGCCGGGCAAATCCTTCTCGATAAAAACCATACCTGTTTCCCCGCACCTCCATCTCTCAAATCTCTGAGAGTTACCATTCGCCAGGGAGCACCCCACTAAACTTTGCAGATGAGCCCGCTGAGAGTGAAAGGGTTTTTAAAATTGTGCAGTACAGGTACACCCGGCCAACAAACTGCTATTTTCAAACCTTGTTGTAACATATATTTCTGTGAGAGGAGCGAACAAAAAAACGGTTGCCTGGTGACCAGACAACCGTTCGTACCGCTTTTGCAGATGATCCGTATGATCGGCGAAATTATGAAAGATGTTCCTTGAAAAAGGCTACAGTTCGGTCCCAGGCCAGTTTCGCCTGTTCTTTGTCGTATCGCGGCGTCGAATCGTTATGGAAGCCGTGACGGGTACCCTCATAGTTGTACATCACAAAAACCTTATTGTTGGCCTCCAAAGCTTTTCTAAACTCTTCCTGGCTTGCATTCACTCGTTTATCATCCTCGGCATAATTCATCATCAGGGGGGCTTGAATCTTGGCAACTTCTTCTGTTGGCGGAGCACCCCCATAAAACGGGACTCCGGCGTTCAGCTCTGGGCCCATTACCACCGCAAGTTTATTGACAACCCCGCCGCCCCAGCAGAAGCCGGTTACCCCTAATTTTCCAGTCGACAGTTCGTGCCCTTTTAAGAATTTGGCACTGTTCAGTATGTCCGTGAACAATTTGTCTGTGTCCAACGATTTCTGCATTACCTTAGCATCGTCATCGTTGCCCGGATAGCCGCCGATCGGCGCCAGCCCATCCGGAGCCAGGGCCAAGAATCCTTCAACTGCCGCACGACGGGCGACATCTTCTATATAGGGATTTAACCCTCGATTCTCATGGACAACCAAAACAGCCGGGAATGGGCCATCTCCTGCAGGCTTGACCAGGTAGCCGCGCATTTTACCTGAACTACCGCCCGGAGAATCGTAGTCAACGTAGGTCGCTTTGATACGTTCGTCTGTAAATGAAATCATTTGCGCTTTTGCATAACGCGGCAACAACGCTTCCGCCATTGCCACAGCGGAACCACTTACCACGACAAGGGCTGAGGCTTTATTGAGAAACTCCCGCCGGGTCATCTGGGTATGGCAGTATTCATCATACAAATCGTACACTTGGGGATCGATATAGCTCTCAGTCATCGGTGACCTCCTTTTTTGATAGTAAGGATTCGTGAGAAATGAACGGAGCCGGGAAAACTGCGGCTTACCACATAGAGAGATAACCATCTGCAGACGACACTGCAAGCGTGATAACTATGAGTATGGATGCATGCACAAAAGGTTTGAGGATAAATTTTGGCAATCTTATGTTCTGAGCTGTAATAGGAGAGTTGGCGTTTCTTCTGATAGCCGCTTATTTTTCTAAAATTTTCTTGGAGTTTGACCTCACCCCGTAAAACGAAACCATTGCTGACTCGGCGATTTCGGTCTACAACGGGAATAAAGGAGCAGACCAGGCAGAGCTCGCCATTAAAAACAACAGTTGACCTGTTTGAGAAACTTGAAAACAATAAAGCCATGCGCAAGTACTGGTAGGTTTTGAAGCATTAACGACGGAACTGACATCTTCAATATATTACAAGCTATAATGAACAGGTATGAAAGAATCTGATCTCTACCTGCCTTTGAAGCGCTTTCTGGAATCTCAGGGTTATGAGGTAAAAGGTGAGATACAGGACTGCGATGTCGTGGCAGTGCGCGGTAAAGAAGCTCCTGTGATAGTCGAACTTAAACTGTCTCTCAATCTCAGCGTGATTCTTCAGGCAGTTGAAAGATTATCCTTGAGTCAGAAAGTCTACATTGGTGTCCCCAGGCAATGCAAAATTCTGGAAAAACAACGTCGAAACATAATCAAGCTGCTCAGAATGCTTGGTCTTGGACTGGTCGTCATCGATGTGGACCGAGTCACCGTTAATGTAGAAGTGCTTCTTGATCCCGGCGAGTATAAACCGCGCAAATCGAAACATCGCCAGGAACGTCTGCTTGGTGAGTTCATAAAAAGGGTCGGTGATCCGAACCTCGGTGGAGTTGCGAAGAGAAAGGGCATTATGACTGCCTACCGGCAACGGGCTCTTTTGATTGCTCGATTTCTTCAAGAGCAAGGTCCGACCAAAGCTTCAATAATTGCCCTGAAGGTCCAGGAACCGAAAGCCAGAGATATCTTGTACAACAACGTCTACGGCTGGTTTGAGAGGGTATCACGTGGAGTGTATGAGCTCTCTCCTCGAGGAAAACAGGAGATCACTCTCTGGTGGTGATTAATTCTGGACGCAATCCGCAGAAATCAGCGTTCTTATCGGCCCCGGCCTCGCTTGGACTTGACTGAGGAAAAGCGACTTTGAACTAGGCAGATTTCAGCTTTACCGCCGTGCCATAGACAAGCAGTTCTGCCGCACTGCCGATAACGCTGGTTGTCATGTAGCGAACATTTATGACCGCATCAGCTCCCATCTTTTCAGCATTTGAGGTCATCCTCTGAAGTGCTGTTGTTCGAGCACTTCCCATCATTTCTGTGTATTCGGTCAACTCCCCTCCGAGGATAAGCCTGATTATGGCGGAAAGGTCTTTGCCAAGCCAGATCGCATAAACCGTATGTCCCTGGACCAGACCGAGTATTTCAGTTATTTCATTTCCCGGAAGAGAATCGGAGTTCAGCAAAAGTATCCTGTCTTCCGATTCTTCATGGAGAGGTGAATCTTTTGCTGATTTCTTTTTCGATTGTTCAAGAGCCAGAGACAGAAGAACCAGCAAGATACCACCCAAAAGACTGAAGACCGCCAATTTAAACCACCATGGCGCTGCGGGATTATCTGCGACAATGACGTACCATGGCAAACCCATAAATATTAGGGTAAAGAGACCGACCACAAAGAATATTGAGCCTATCTGTCGAACCGTTTTCATACTCCCCTCCTCTGATTAGTTTGGACCTTTTCTTTCCCCCTGGTCTGATCATGGCATCATATCTAATTATACACGTCATTAATGGAGCCAAGCAAAGTGCTGTAAAAATACATATTGACCAGACAGGAGCCAGGGCTGGGTGAATGATTTACGGGATGCATCTTCACCCGGTTCTGTCAAACCCAAGGCACAAGCATGTCTGAGGCCATTGATCGTTTACCAAGGGATATAAAAATAAGTAGATTCCAGTATATTTTTCATGAGCTGGCGCTTTTATCCAGAATCCGCGATGGACAACAACTTTTTCAGTTTTATCTTTGTTATATAAAACGACACAAGGTTAAGACGCCCTCTCAGACAAGGCACGAGCAAGGAGCCGGCGGAGCAGCCTGGTAGTGTTGTGAGCAGGCACCACAGCGAGCAACGCAGCATGAGGGAATGGATTGGACTTATGTCGTTATGTATAGATGCAGTATTGCATTCCTGTATGAAGTGCACCTCGCAATACTCAATTCTGATTCTTGAGTATTATCCTACGATATTTCCAACAAGGAGGAGTGATATGAGTGTACCAAAGAGATCTCTGGTGGGTTCATTACTTGCCGGAGGAGTGTTGTTTGCAAGCAGTATGGTTTTTGCAGCCGACAAACCCAACATCCTCGTCATTTGGGGCGACGACATCGGTGGTTTCAACGTCAGCGCCAACAATCAGGGCATTATGGGCTACAAGACGCCCAATATTGACCGAATTGCAAAGGAAGGAGCATTGTTCACCGATTGGTATGGCCAGCAGAGCTGCACGGCAGGTCGTGCCGCATTCATCACCGGCCAGTCACCTATGCGCACCGGCCTGACCAAGGTCGGTCTGCCCGGAGCGCCTGAAGGTATGAAGAAGGAAGACCCGACCATTGCCGGTCTGCTCAAGCCACTCGGCTACGTCACTGGCCAGTTCGGCAAGAACCACCTTGGTGACCGGGACGAGATGCTGCCGACCGCCCATGGCTTCGATGAGTTCTTCGGCAACCTCTACCACCTGAACGCAGAACAGGAGCCGGAGCATCCTGATTACCCGAAGGATCCTGAGTTCAAGAAGAAGTTTGGTCCGCGCGGCGTGATTCGCAGCAGCGCCGACGGCAAGATTGAAGATACCGGGCCGCTGACCATAAAGCGTATGGAGACAGTGGACGAGGAAGTCACCATTGCGGCGCTTGATTTCATGGACCGGGCCGTGAAAAGCGACAAACCGTTCTTCGTCTGGTGGAACTCTACTCGCATGCACATCTGGACTCACCTCAAAGAAGAGTCCAAGGGCAAGACCGGGCTTGGCGTGTACGCCGACGGCATGGTAGAACATGATGCCATGGTGGGCCAGTTACTTGAGAAGCTCGATGAACTGGGCATAGCAGACAATACAATTGTCATGTACTCAACCGACAACGGTGCCGAATTTTTCTCCTGGCCCGACGGCGGAACGACCATGTTTCGTAACGAGAAAGCCACGCAGTGGGAAGGCGGTTTTCGCGTACCGACCATGATCCGCTGGCCCGGTGTAATCGAGCCCGGCTCGGTCATCAACGAGATCGGTGCCCATGAAGACATGTTAAGCACCCTGCTTGCAGCGGCTGGAGAGCCCAATGTGAAAGAAGAGTTGCTGCAGGGTAAGACAGTCGGCAACATGACCTACAAGGTCCACCTCGACGGCTACAACCTTATGCCTGCACTTAAGGGAGAGGCCGAGTGGCCGCGCCATGAGTTCGTTTACTGGACAGATGACGGTCAAGTCGCTGCGCTGCGCTACAACAACTGGAAGGCCACCTTCCTGAAGCAGAACTCCCATGGGATTGACGTATGGAGAAAGCCGTTCGAGGTCCAACGGGCGCCAATGCTGACCAACCTGCGCATGGATCCGTTTGAGCGTGCGGTAGATGAGAGTATAGACTACAACCACTGGTGGGTGGATCACATGTTTATGATCGCCCCCGCCGCCGGATATATCGGCGAATGGCTGCAGAGCTTCCGCGATTTTCCGCCACGCCAGAAGCCAGGCAGTTTCAATCTGGACCGTGTGATGGAATCCATAACCAAGGGCGCGGGTGACAAGTAACGACTCTTAGTTAGGCCCATCGATCACCCAGGATCAGCGGACGGTTGAGACCTGCCGCCGCTGAACCTGGGTGATAAAACTGGTCACACATCCCGCAGCGACAGAGAAATTCGCCCCCGCTTCTGATCAACCTCAAGGACTCGAACCGTCACCTGCTGACGGACCTTCACTACCTCAGAAGGGTCCCGGACAAATCGATCGGCCAGCTGACTTATATGGATAAGGCCGTCCTGGTGAACGCCTATATCAACAAAAGCGCCGAACTTGGTCACATTGGTCACTATTCCCGGCAGCCGCATTTCAGGAATCAGATCACCCATGGTGCGAACCTCTTCAGCAAAGGAGAAAGCAGCAAAGGTCTCCCGGGGATCGCGGCCGGGCTTGGAGAGTTCCTCCATGATATCCCGCAGGGTCGGCAATCCCAGTGATTCACCCACATAGTTGTTGATATCCACCTTCTTCCTGACCTCATCGCTGGAGATAAGATCAGCCACCTTGCAGCCAGCATCCGCAGCCATTTTCTCAACAATTGCATACCTTTCAGGATGGACACCTGAGCCATCCAGAGGATTTTTTGCAGCATGGATGCGGAGAAAACCTGCGCTCTGCTCAAAGGCCTTGGCCCCCAATCGCGGAACCTTTTTTAATTCCCTGCGGCTGGTAAAAGGACCGGTCTCATGGCGATACTGGATGACGGCGGCCGCCAGAGCCGGGCCAAGCCCTGAGACATAGGTAAGGAGTTCAAGAGAAGCACTGTTGACCTCCACACCAACCGAGTTGACACAGCTGGTCACCACATCCTCCAGGCTTTTCTTCAATTCGGACTGGTTAACATCATGCTGATATTGCCCCACACCTATCGACTTAGGATCCAGCTTTACCAGTTCTGCCAGAGGGTCCTGCAATCTTCTGCCGATAGAGATTGCTCCACGCACGGTGACATCGTGATCGGGAAATTCGCGACGGGCCACCTCCGAGGCTGAATAGATGGATGCCCCGTCTTCGTTGACCAGAGTGACGACGACCTCGGGCCTCAGCCCAAGATCACGGATAAAAGCCTCTGTTTCTCTTCCGGCAGTCCCATTACCGATGGCAATTGCCTCGATCTGGAATTTTTTGCAGAGTTCCCGGACAATCCCTGAGGCCTCATCTTTTCTGCTCTCGATAGTCGGATAGATTGTAGTTGGGTAAAGAAGTTGGCCCTGTTCATCCAGACAGACCAGTTTGGCCCCGGTTCGAAACCCAGGGTCCAGGGCCATAAGGCGCTTCTGCCCCAGCGGCGCAGTAAGAAGCAATTCTCTCAAATTATCGGCAAAGACTTTGATCGCTTCCCGGTCCGCCCGTTCTTTTAGCCTGTTGCGCAACTCTTTTTCCAGAGATCGACCGAGCAGTCTTTTATAGCTGTCTAAGACAGCCTGCTCAACCTGATCCCCAACTCCATTTTTGACAAAGTGCCTGACCAGCACGGGGAGAACCAATTCATCCGGCGGTTTTATGCTGAGGGACAGTATTTTCTCCTGCTCACCACGCAGCATGGCCAGCAAGCGGTGGCTTGGCACCTTTGCTACTGACTCTTGCCAGTCGAAATAGTCATGAAATTTAGCGCCCTGCTGCCGATTCTTTTGTACCACCGTCGAAACGATAACAGCCTTTTCATCGTATAATCTGCGCAGGAGTACCCGGATCTTCTGATTCTCATTAATCCATTCAGCAATGATATCCCTTGCTCCTGCAAGCGCAGCTTCAACTGACTCGACCCCTTTTTCTGCGCTGACAAAAGCCGACCCGTCCACCCTGGTCCCATCCTGCCTGAAAAGTTTCCGGGCCAATGGTTCCAGACCCTTTTCAATGGCAATCATCGCCCTGGTGCGTCTCTTTGGTTTATATGGAAGGTAGATATCTTCCAGGCCGGTCAGATTTCCAGCTTTTTCCAGGTCGATTTTTAGTGCGTCGCTTAACAGATCTCGCTTGGCCAGGGATTCAATGATGGCTTGCCGCCTCTTGTCCAACTCAGCAAGCCCAGCCAGACGATCCCTGATTGCTGCGATCTGCACCTCGTCAAGAGAGCCGGTGGCTTCCTTTCGATACCTGGAAATGAAGGGTACGGTGGCGCCGTCTGCTAGCAGGTCAGCAGTTGCCGCTACCTGGAGTGGACGAATCCGGAGTTCCTCGGCAATAATGTTTTGGTGCTGCAGAGTCATTGGGTATCGTTACGAGCGAGTTGCGTAGTAAGCCACCACACGCGGATCAGCGCTGATCCGCTCCTGGTGTTGGAAAAGGCCCGGCGCCACCTGCTGGACAATATCTTTCGGGACATAGTCGAGAATCCCCGCGCCCAGCGAGCGGCTCTGAACGAAGGCCCTCAAGTCGGCTACGGTCAGCTGATTGTTGGCAAAATATTCTCCGCCTCCGCGATTCAAGAGCTGATCAAGACCGCGCAGGAAGGTGGTCAGCCAACCATCAACAAGTTCTTCGCGCGCCGCTTTAAGCTCATCCTCCGGCAGCCCGAAGGTTCTGACGATACGGTTGCTGAGATCCTCAAGAGCGCCCAATACTTCGTCACAATAAAGTGCCTGCAGATCGTCAACGGGATAGAGGCCTGCCATTTTTCCTACGTAGCGACTCATGGCATTGGATTGAGTTACCTGGGCACCATCGATCTCGAGTACAGGTACCGAATTGAAGCGTGTGGTTGACCGCATCTCGCCAAATTCGGCGAACGATATGCGGTTGTCCTCGAAATCTATGCCGGCCGCATGAAAAGCAATTCGGATCGGTTCGGCACGTCCACCGTCAATATCGAAATAAGTAAGTTTGTAGCGGGTCATTTTAGATTCTCCCTGTTTTGCTGAATTTGATTATTGCAGATTGCTGCCTCACACTCACTAAGATTTGCAGCGTTGTTTCATGGTAAAATTCTGCAGAAAAGACGTTACCTGCCCGGGAAGATAGCACCTTAATTCCCTTCCTGAACTACACTGTGGTGGTGACTTAATGGGAAGTCAATTAAGAACAGGATTACCCGGCGGTAAGCTTCACCAGGAAGACCTCTAATTTAATACATTGGGGACCGTCTCCGCGCATCACCGTGGAAACTCACGATTCCTTCGCCACCGAAAAGGCCTTGAAGGAGCGTGGGGTCACTGTCTCAGACCCCGTCACGTTCTATGATGAAACGCCGATTGGCGCTTTTCTCGACAGCGAGGGAAACAAGATATGGTTTTGTTCCGTATCAGGCAAAGGAGACATCGATTAATTCTTGATGCACCTCGATTTTCGATTCAGCCAACGAAAGTGGTGTTTTGACCATTCTGGGGAGCCTGCTGAAAATCATTAGATTTGTTGAAAATCAGTTTTCAATAGAGAAAATCAGACAAATAGAAATGTAAATCGATATTATCTTGAACACCACTGTCTCTGAATGGTGGGGTAGTCATGTTTTCTACCTCAAAGCACTTTTTCAAGATATTTTCCTCCTTGAGCTATTGATAATTCTCTATTGCCTTCAAAGATTACTCTGATAGTTCCGCATCTATCCACTGCAATAACCTTACCGAGGCCCCATTCAGCTCTTGCCTTGTGGCGAACGCGTTCTCCCTTTTGTAAATTTGTTACCAGTATTTTCATAAATTACCTCCAAAGGATATCCAGATGCTTATCACCAGCAAGACGAAACGCACTGTACTGACGCCTTGCAGTCAGGACTCTTATTTTGTTTTCAAGCTTCCTTTAAAATCCTTCCTTTTGGTGGTGTCTCCAAACAAGAACCATCCTTTTTTTGTATAGAGATAGCTTCCATTTATAGCACTTCCCTCAATGACGCCTGTCCACAATAGTTCCCCCTCATGAGGGCTCACTGTCTTGGCCTCGAACCAGATGCTATCGCCTTTTATCACTGTGGTGTATTCGCCTTTATCATAGCCCCGTCCGGCGTACAAGCTGGATTGGAACGATCCATCCCGGAAAGTTAGTATATCATCCTCATCATTAAGGATAGCATCATAAACGTTGCCATCCAGCGTCGGATTCTCCATAGCAATCAAAGGCCCTGCCATTGAAATTATGGATATCGACAATAAAATTAAAACCAATAATGTGTTAGGTAGTGGTTTCATCAATATTCCCGGGTTATTGTAGTACCTACAATTGAGTTACTGCATCCTCTGTTAACTACATTCCGTCTTAAATCTGCGCTGCCAGATAGAGAAGCACATCCGTAACGAACCAGTTTCATTGGATATCTCAGAATTTGTACTGAGAGACCGACTTGTCTTTTAGTAAAACCAGTCCAGAAACTGCTCTTGTTAGAAATCAAGATGAGGGGAAAAGTTCTTATATTCTAGCAAGATAAAGAAAATAAGCTTGATGCGGGCACCTTATTTGAGTGCCAGATGAGGGAGATATGGAGTTAAAAAGTGAAACTTCTTTGCAAGAAAAGTAAAAAAAATATCTTTTGATTACCAATCACGCCTGACTCATAAAAACTGAAACTCGACCTGCTGTTTCCTGAAATTGCTGTTCATCAACATTACTTCGAAATCGATGTCTCTGTGTATATGACGTCCCTTTATTTTTCATATACACATCCGAAACATTAAGCATGAACTGATAAATTACCATGATTAAGGTGGTGTATAGACTCAATGGTCAGGATAATCCATCTCTAGATTATTCCTCTATCCCTCGGGTTTCGGCCTGCCAGTCATCCAGACTCTGCCAACCGGTTGCTTCACAGAAACCCGCCTCAATCTTCATCTTTCTTTCATCCCATGAATGTTTACACTGATAATGTCAACTAATCATAGAGTAGCCGGTTGCTGAACCAGAGGAATCGATGCTCAATGTTGATCGAACCTGGGATCGATTTGAAATCGCGTCAGGGGACAGATGAAGAGTTGCATCTAATCTAGATTATTAAATATTTTTATTTTTATGAAATTTATATCGGCAATTCTCCTGGCCTTAGTCTTGACTGGTTCTTTATTTGTAAGTTGCAGCACCAACAAGGATTGGAGGACAGCCCGGCGTGATTCCTCCGGCATTGCCCCGGATCCTTCAATCACGAAAGAACCAATAGTCCTGGTATTTGGTGCAGATGCCTGGGGATGGCGGGGTTGGCTTGCCATTCATACATGGATTGCTGTCAAGCGGACAGGAGAAGATTTCTATACAGTTTATGACGTCGTCGGTTGGCGCAGTCACCGCAACAAATCTGTAATGAGAGTCAGCCGGGACATTCCTGACCGCTACTGGTACGGAGAAAAACCACGGCTTCTGAAGCACCACCATGGTGCCGGGACGGAACACCTGATAGACGCTATCGACAAGGCAGCACGAGAATACCCATGGAAGGATTCCTATAAAGCGTTTCCTGGCCCGAATAGCAATACCTTCGTCGCCTGGATTGCCAAGCAAGTTCCGGATCTGGATTTACATCTCCCTTTCTCCGCCATAGGAAGCGGTTATGTAAAGCAGGTCAAAAAGTAAGGTTAACAGGAGTAAAATACAATTCCATTGGGGACTAAAATTGAGATTTCCAAGGGATTCATAAAATGAGAGCAGGAGGCTTGACGCCCACATTGTAGTATTTATAATGGCTTAAGTACGACAGTAGGGTGCCAATCAAAATAACCTTGAGTTACATCAATATCCATAGATTGATGTTCTTCATAACGAAGGTTGCTCCAATGTAACCCTGTAGTCTTGGCGAGAGGGATCTTGCACAATCTTTAGAAGTCACCCTATCTGTGGTGGTCAAACATAAACGTAGTTCGGTGGAGATATCATGTTTCAGGAAGGTTTTGATGTTAAACAGCATATTCATTTACTCGGAGTAAGCCATCTTAGTAACTTTTTAGATCGTGTCGGATTTACTATATTGGAGGTGAATACCGATCCAAATCACCATTATCAAATATCAGTAAAAATAAATGATAAATCTCTCTTGATCGCTGTTCGCACCGCCTTCCATCCCAATTTGGGAACACTTGATACCCATACTATTGAGAAATTGTTAAGAGAATCAGAGGTACTCAAGGCCATACCTCATTTTGCCGGCCTAACTGTAGTGCCAGCGGACAAGAATAATACTGAGGTAGATGGTTCATCAGAAGACCAAATGTTTAGAGTAATATTCAATGGTATTAGTGCAATTCGCAAAGCAGAAATACCATCAATAAAGAGTTAGTTCCATCCTGCCATAAAGCCGATCCGAGAATAAGATAGGTTTGCTTTTCTCATGAATATCTTGACCATCTTCTTTATTTAGGGAGATGGAGATTTTTCCTCTGTTTTTCTTCAATTTGATACTGTAGGACGTCACGCAGAAAGAATTTGCAGATAGCGGGAATATTTTTTTCCTGGTGTTTAATCCAGAAATCAAGTTGACACTAAAAATAGAGGACAGCCTCTTCAACCAACATTCGGTTGATTCTCGCAAGCTTTTTTCTATCTTAAGAGTGGTGACTGTCGCTTAATTGGGTATACTGCTCTCAGCAGGTTAACAACCTTTCCATCCCTTTCCAGATAGAAAAGCACCAGGTGGCAGAATATTTGTTTTTTTCAGGCGATCGGAGTTGGGGGGGTAATCTAAAACTCTTTCTAGAGGAGACCATTATGGCTAAGAAAAAAGACAAAAAGAAAGATGAGAAGAAAAAAGCAGGTAAGAAGAGAGAGTGCAAAGCCAAAGATGTGAAAAAAGATAAGAAGAAAAAGAAGGATAAGAAGAAAAAATAATCTGCCTTTACGGTCCAGGCCTAAACGTAATTCACCCATCCTCGACTCCATTGATGGAAAAAAAATGATTTAGGCTTGGACCAATGTCAGAGTCAGATATCCGTATCCAGAAAAGGATTGCGGTAATCGCTCGGAAAGAGTCGTTCTGGAGTAAGAGAGCTTGACATGATTGAACACACACTCGACACTTCAAACTCCATTCTGTATGTAAAACCAAAGACTTCACTCGAAAAAGGTGATTTTGAGCAACTCGCCCAAACTGTTGATCCGTATATCAAAGAGACCGGGGGACTTGCCGGCCTGATAATTGATGCCCCTCACTTTCCCGGCTGGGAGAATCTCGGAGCAATGACGTCACACTTTTGTTTTGTACGAGACCATCACAAGCATATCAAGAAGATTGCTCTTGTAACCGACTCCGCTCTGGGAAATGTCGCGGAGCATTTGGCATCACACTTTGTGTCGGCGGAAATAAAACACTTTTCCGCAGGAGAATTAGATACGGCAAAACAATGGGTCTTGCCCCCCCTTTAATCCTGACGGACTAATGACTCACAGAAAGAAACCTAGCCCTACTGCCGTTGGCGAAGGCAAGTTTTCCAAGGGAAGCGAAGCCTGAAGTCCAATTATTCTAAAATAGAAAAGGATTATTTTAGCCATGCAATAACTGATTAGTTCTTCTATGCATTAGTTCTCGAAGCAATATTGAATCCAAGTATTGAAAAATTAATAGAAATAAGTGTTTACTATTACAGTCTTTTACCAGCGGATATCTATTCCGATGAGAGGGCCGTGCACCGTCGCATCATAGGTGAATTTATCAGTCTCACCGCCCGTTTCGTAATCGGTGCCGATGCCACGGTAACCAGCGACGATGGCAACATATTTCCAGGGCTGAAAATCAATCAAGGCCAATCCTTGCCAGGTGAAATCCGAAGCTGCACCAAAACCACCGATATCACCGTAGAGTTGCAGCGACCACTTATCTGAGAAGGCATAATTGTAGCGCAGCCCGACAATTGGGTCTACCCAGTCCTGGTCACCGTCGAGTCTCATTCCAACATTATTCAGGTTGATGCCGGATTCAAGTTTGGTATAGCGAATGCCGGCCACCCCATCTAGCGTTTGATCGCCATTCAAAAATCTATAGGATCCAGCCAGATTGATGATCTGTGATTTAAATCCGACATCAACATTGATCTGGTCATTTGCTTTCTCGGTTCCTAGATCTAGATAATTGTAATCGAAGACAAAACCATACTTTTGTCGATACAAGCCGTTAAAACGGACGGTGAAGACCCCCTCGAGATTGTCCCAAATATCACTGAATTCGACGCTGGCACTGGTTGTTCTTCCCCGAATACCCAGGTCGCCGTCAATAGCGATTGCCCACAAGTAGAGAGGCGCCAGATTAAACTTCCAATTGGACTCATCCTGGGACCACGCCGCAGAGGGAAAGAGAGCGGCGATTACAAAAATAAGTAGAATTTTACGAATTGACGTCATCATGGGATTCTTCTCCTGCACATTAGGTTTCAGTGTAAACTTCGATATTAGAGACTCTATATGTTCCCCGAACGATGATTATTGCAGACCTGGCTTAAAGTCAGTGCCGTATTTTTGTTGATCTCCTCATAGAGGGGCTCGACTATTTCAGGGAAGTTTTTTTCTATTCTAATTTAAATCAATTGATTTCTGTCTTTCAAATGGGCCTCAGCGGAAAAACTAAACATCCAATCAGCAAGTTCAATTAGATTATTGCTGGCAGACGGGCCGTTGATTGAATCTCTTTGAGCGTTTCTGCCGGGCAAAAAGCGAAGACAATCCTAGCAACCCTGATGTATATTCTCTGCTCACCTGATAATGATTGGCAGAGCAAATCTTACATTTGGGAATGGTGAACACGCTATCGTCATTTAATGTCTGAAAAAGCGCCACATTCCATATCATCAAAGCCATCCTTTGATTAGATCCTCTGTCTCCTCCGGCATTACCCCGAGTAGAGCTGCAATGTCGAGAATGGTAAAGCGATTGCGCATCTGGTTGGCATGGTTGACCACGGCCACAAAGAAATCCCTATCGATTGGCACGTTATGGTAGAAGCTCTTTTGAGCACTGTATGTATGGATTAACCCGGGAATTGATCCAAACGAATCCTCCCCATAGATGAATTTCTCAGTGGGAACCGTGTGCTGCTTTCCGCAGGCGCACTCGAATGAAGATCCCAGAAGTTCTGTTAATTCCATAGTGACGCTCTGTGGTAAATTACCAGACAAACCCTTTGGCAATCATTGTCGAAAAGATATCCTCTGCCTGGCAGAGTGAGGTGGTGTGCTGAACGGAAACTATCTTATTTATGAAGGTATTTCCAGACAGTTTCTAAACGTTATCTGATTGTTATATAATATCCCCGATCAGGTTTTTCAGATTTATGATCGGTGCTTGGAATAGCGAGACTATTGTCCCGCCAGTTTAGAGACAAACAGGAAGATGGTAAATAATTAAAATTATTACCAGCAACATCTTGCTATAAGATATATTTTCCCCCAGAGACAGCGTTCTGGGTATACGGATACCAAGATCTGCCTAACGCCTTAATCACCGAAAAGGAGAAACACCCATGCATCAGATCCTCGTCTACGCCGATTCTTTGAGTTGGGGAATAATCCCGAACACCCGAAAGCGCTTCAACTTTGAGCAAAGGTGGCCGGGTGTTATGGAAATTGAACTTCAGCAGATGGGTTTGTCCGTCCGGGTGATCGAGGATTGTCTCAATGGTCGGCGAACTGTGTGGGAAGATCCGTTTAAGCCTGGTAGAAAGGGCATTGCCGGGATAGAGCAACGGATCGAGGTCAATTCACCACTCTCTTTGGTCATTTTGTCGTTGGGGACCAATGATTTTCAGTCGATGCACCAGTACAACCCTTACCATTCGGCCCAGGGACTGGGTGCTATTATTGACTCGATTCGGCGTTCGCCAATCGAACCGGGCATGTCAATACCGCCCATTCTCGTACTAGCTCCGCCCCCGATGCAGAAAGCCAGTGGGGCAATTGCCCCAAAATTTGAGGGTGCCGAGCTCAAAGCAGTCGCCCTCTCGTCAATGATTGAGCAAGTTGCGGGCGAAAAAGATTGCGAGTTTTTCGAGGCCGGATCTGTGACAAGCACCAGCCAGGTAGATGGGGTTCATCTGGATGAGGACCAACACCTTGCCCTCGGCAAGGCTATGGCTCGAAAAGTTGCTTCATTGTTGGCAACTGACCAGCTCAAAGACTAGGGGCTACCTTGAAAAAGCGCTTTTCGCCCAAACTCCGCGTTGCGCATGAAAATTTTATCCTCGACATATCAACTATATGCCTGCGGCAAAATTTACATTCGCGCCTTGATTATGAACGAAAATTTCAATTTTTCAAGCTAGCCCAGGGAGTAGTTCACCAACCTCAGCAAGAACCGCCACGCTCCCGGTGATTGGAGCTGATCTTATGCCAGATGTATCGTTGCTTGATCGTGATGATAAGGATCGGCGCTGTCGGCCAGGGTGAACGGCAGCGTCTGTTTGGCCTGGACCTGGCCGTCTCGGTAGATTACCGCCCGGTGTAAGTTGTTTCCTTTGACAGGCGAGGTCCATTCATAGCCGATAAAGGCGGTGAAGGTCCCCGGATCATTTGTCCTGTTGATCCCTGCGCTTTGAGCCGCCGCTCGCGAAAATATGATAATGGGCAGATAAAACCGGCAGCCTTCCACGACCGTTTATGATGGTATAATCAGACCCTCAGAATATTCTTGATCTGAGCAGAGTTCAGACCCATCAAGATAGATAGACAAAGACACAACACTTTAGATGAAACGGTTGTGGGGCCTAATCTGCAGATAATGAATTTTTGCAGAAGTTGTCGATCATTGTTCGTGCGATTGAATAACGGCCTGGAAGCTTTGGCAATTCTTGCGCATTGAACCAATCGGCATCAACAATTTCGTCGTTGTCGACACTGATATCCCCCCTTAAATAATCGGCGGTAAAACCGATCATCAGAGAGTGAGGGAATGGCCAATTTTGACTTCCGAAATATTGGATATTTTCAACCTCGATTCCCACTTCTTCGACGATTTCTCGCTGGACACATTCTTCGAGACTTTCACCGGGCTCAACAAAACCTGCCAGTACGGAATACATGCCTTCTGGAAAACGGTCCGAACGGGCGAGCAGGATACGCTGGTCTCTAATGACTGAAACAATTATTGATGGAGACAGCCTTGGATAGTTTGTTAAGCCGCAGCCTTTGCAGAGCTTTGCTCTCTCACCTGACATTTCTATTGTCGGTTTTCCGCATTGACCGCAGAAACGATAGTTTCTGTCCCAGGTGAGGACTTGTTTTGCTACGCTGATAGCCTGAATCCCGCTGGAGGAGAAGTGCGTGAATGCATCCCGTAGAGGAATGGCTTTGAGCGAGTTAACTATTGGTAACTCTTTTTGAAACTCGAGTGCATAACAATAATGGCCGTTCCATGAGCCGATGAAGTGAGAGGGTTCTAAATTGAGGTTACATGACACGATTTCCGATTCCTTAGGAATCCAATATCTATTTCTCTCACTCCTTACAGCGATCTCCCGATCGTTCACAAGGAAATACAGTGGCTCTTTCGCTCTTTTCTCAGCAGGAGGTCTGTTTTTCGGAATAAATCCCATTTCTTGCCCGATTGATGGCTGTGGTTATACTCTCCAGCTCACTTGAGGTTAACACTTGACCGGCAGCCCTAAAATGTGTCTTCAAAGCCCTTCCCTGTTCCACAAGTATTAAACTGAAATTATCCCTGAGCTGTTCTCTTTATCAACGGGCAGATAGTTTCTCAGAGGTTCCAGATCGATGAGATCCCCGTATGTATGCTCAATCGAAGCCAGCGCATCGCGACGTCTGCTGTAAATATGATTTTCGCCTAATTTGTCATACAACCCGGTGCGTTTGAATAGTTCAACTACCTTGAATTTCGGGCGTGTAATGTAAAACTCAATGCCCGCTTCTTTAAACCACTCCGAGATATGGGTGAGCATCTCCTCACCGGTAGTATCAATCTGGTCAACCGCCTCAATGTCAAGAATGACGACTTTCAATCCAGGTTTATCGGCTACCGCATTGACCAGTCGTTTTTCCAGGTAGCCGGCATTGACAAAATATAAATCGCCGTCGTAGCGGAATAAGGCCAGGCTGTCACTGGTGTGCAGGCCAAACAGCTGCGCATCCCGGTAGGTGCCGTCCTTATCCTTGGAAACTTCAGCTAAATGTGGACGCATCGTACGGTAGATATAGAAGGCGAGGGAGATTGCGATACCGATATACACGCCTTTTTCGAGGTGCGGCGCAAAATAAATGGTGGTGTTGAATACGACAAAGGCAACGAAGCAATCGTGACGATTAACTTTCCAGGAGTGTATCAGAGGCTCTATCTGTATCAGACTTGCCACGGCCACGATGATCACGGCTGCCAGGGTTGCAATCGGCAAATGATACATCAGAGGCGTCAGGAACAATAGAGTTATACCCACAATGATTCCGGAGACGACCGCCGCAAAACCCGTTTTTGCCCCTGCATCAAAAGCAATTGCGGTGCGAGAGAAAGAGCCGGACACCGGGTAGCCCTGCATCACCCCGGCCACCAGATTGGCCAGACCTTTGCCCACCATTTCCTGATCTGCAGAAAGACGCTGGCGAGTTTTCGAGGCAACCGCCTTGGCCACCGAAAATGCCTCAACGAAGCTCAAAAAGGCGATCATACCGGCCGGCAGCATCAGTTCCTTGATATGAGTCGGGTCATACTCCGGCCACACAAACCCCGGTAATCCAGCAGGAACGTCCCCAACAATAGCCCCTCCTTTTACCGCATATCCGGTTAACCAGGAGATAATGGTGGTGATGAGCACGGTTAAGAGAATTCCCGGCAGCTTCGGCGTAAACCGTTTGAACAAGATGAGCAGGATGAGCGCCACAATTCCCATCAGCAAGGTCACCCCATGTGTTTGCCCCGGTATGGCGACGGCCAGGTTCCAGAGAGTGTCATGCAGATAATGACCAGTCTCGACATCGATGCCGAAGATCTTGCCAATCTGCATACTGGCAATGACCAGGGCGGCCGCGTTGGTGAAACCGATGACGACCGAGTGCGACAGAAAATCAACCATGATGCCCAGTCTGAGGAACCCCAGAACCAGTTGAATCCCGCCGGCAATCAGAGCCAGGAGGGCAGCATACATAATTGTCTGTTCAGCATTTAATCCCAGAGGGGCAAGGGCAGCAGCCGTCATCAGGGAAATGACCGCAACCGGACCGTTCTGTAATTGCTTTGAAGACCCGAAAATGGCGGCCACGATGGGCACCATAAATGAGGCATAGAGTCCGTAATGGGGTGGGAGTCCGGCCAGCTGCGCGTAGGCCATCGCCTGCGGGATGAGCACCAGGGCAACGGTTGTGCCGGCAATAATGTCCGCTTTGAGCGTTGCAGGATTTTTTAACTCACCGATCCAGGCCAGAAAGGGAATAAACCGAAGCCTCGCTTCATTAATAGTTTCAGATAGGATCCTTTTCACACCGTTGACCGTGCAATTATCTGTTAATATTTACTAATTTTTCCATTTTAAGGACGTGCAAGTGAAACTCTTCCTAGATACTATAGGACAGAATTCCCAACTTGTTGAGGACCCGCCCTAAGAGGATTCAGTAATTACTCCGGCATGAGGATGGATCCAGTTACTGCCAACCACCTGAAAATACCGGCGAGTTCTGGATATTGGGCCTCAAATTTACTATTTCTTTTTTGCCGGACAGATAGTAATGCCACAGCAGACGAGCGGTAACCCTGAAGAGATTTCAGGGCGGATTAACTCTGCGAGAGCCCGCCGCTGAACTGCCTCATCGACGTTTTGAGGGTTAGTAGAATTCATTCAAGTGGAGTAAGATTGTTTTCTGCACATCTTTGGTAAACACAAACAGGAAGAATGGTTATTTATAAAAATCAGAGATTGGTTCAGCGCATCTTTTACTTCTGATTATTTGCAGGTGAAGGCCAAACTATTATTCAGAATTTTAAAAGATCAGTAGGCGACAGACATTAAGGTAGTTCGGGCCGGCCGAAACTATTTTTATCGACGATATTATACGGACCGGCGCCGAAGCTGCGGTAACCGCTGCATCATCTGCCGACTGGGTCTGGGCGGACCAGTGAGGAAATCGGTATCCCGGGCGCCTTTTCATGAAAGCGGGGCCATCGTACCATTGATTAAACCTGCACCAATAGATCCTTTCACTTGAGGAGATCCAATGAGCTTAAATGATGTCATTACAATGCTCGGCCGGCGGCTGCGTTTAGCCCTTATCGGAGGCGGTCCCGGCTCCTTCATCGGCGCCATGCACCGGCAGGCGGCCCGACTTGACGACCACTTCCAGGTGGTCAGCGCGGTGCTTTCCTCGAACCCGACCCGCTCCCTGGCAGCCGGCCGGGAACTCGGCCTGGACGAGGAACGAATCCATACCAACGTCGCCGATATGTTGAAAGCCGAAACCGCGCGCGATGATGGCGCCGAAGTGGCAGCGATCATGACCCCCAACGACTCGCATTTCCCCTTTGCCAAGGCAGCCCTGGAAAACGGTCTTGACGTGATTTGCGACAAGCCGATGACCAACACCGTCGCCGAGGCCGAAGAGCTGGTGCGTCTGGTGGAGGACACCGGCCTCGTCTTCTGCCTCACCCACAACTACACCGGTTACCCGATGGTCCGACAGGCCCGGGCCATGGTCGAAGCTGGCCAGCTGGGCGATATCCGTCTGGTGCAGGTCGAATATGTCCAGGGCGGTAAGGCCAGAGAGGACGATCCCGATCCAGCTTTAGGGCTGGTGCCCTGGCGATTCGACCCCGCCAGGAGTGGACCTTCTCTGGTGCTTGGCGACATCGGCAGCCACGCCCATAATCTGGTCCGTTTCATCACCGGGCTCGAGGTGACAGAGGTGGCGGCCGAAGTCGGTGCCGTGGTGCCGAAGCGCAAGGTGCACGATTTTGCCGGGGCCCTGCTGCGGATGGAACATGGCGTCCACGGTTGTTTCTGGGTTACCCAGGCGGCCGCCGGGGTCGAAAACTGTCTCCGCATCCGGGTGAGCGGTACACGGGGATCCCTGGAGTGGATGCAGGAACATCCTCAGGTTCTGCACTTCAAACCACTTGACGCCCCGGCTGAGGTCAGGACCCCCAACGGTCCAGGTACCCTGCCGCTGGCCGCCCGCTCGAGCCGGATCGTGGCCGGGCATCCAGAGGGGTTTCCCGATGGATTCGCCAATCTTTACAGCGACGCTGCCGAAGTCATCGCCGCCCGTCGTGCCGGCCGCAGCGTCGACCCGCTGGCTCTTCATTTCCCCACTGCCGCGGACGGCCTGCGAGGTGTTCGCTTCATCGACAGCGTCCTGGCCTCCAGCGATCATAACGGTGCCTGGACCGCCTGTTGACCGGGCAGGAACTGAGACGTGGTTAACAGCAGTTAGCCGAGTTGAGTTGGAGATCGATGCCCCTCAATGTATGCTGGTAAAGCCGCAGGGGTGAGGATGGCAACCAGGAAAAATCTAGTGCAGGATCGGCGCGGCGAGGTGGTCTTTATCAGGGGATTGCAATCTCCTGATTTGTATCAGGTACCCTGTAACCCGCTTGAAAAGACGGCCGTTTTGCGAGTCTCAGATACCATTCGAGAACGTGTGAAAATTTCGCCACATCTATTTTATGGAATTGATAACGACTGACCCAGGGCCACACGGCTATGTCTGCAATGGTCAACTCGTCAGTTGCCACAAATCTCTTTTGTTCCAATTGTTTATCCAGAACACCATAAAGCCGTTCAGCTTCCTGAAGATAGCGTTTCTCAGCATATTCTGATTTACCTGGATTGAAATGAATGAAGTGGTGAGCCTGTCCAAGCATTGGGCCTTGTCCTGCCACCTGCCACATCAGCCACTGCATCACCTGCCATTTGTCATTGGCATTGTCTGGCAGTAACCGGCCTGACTTTTCGGCGAGATAAAGCAGGATAGCACCAGATTCAAAGAAGGACAGGCCGGTTTCGTCATCAATAATTGCCGGAATTTTATTGTTTGGATTGATGGCTAGAAAGCCCGGTTCAAACTGCTCACCCTTGTTGATATCAATTGGTACGACTTCATATGGCAAGGCAACTTCTTCAAGCATTATCGAGACCTTGCG
Source organism: uncultured delta proteobacterium (assembly GCA_963759125.1). Classification (GTDB taxonomy): domain Bacteria; phylum Desulfobacterota; class Desulfobulbia; order Desulfobulbales; family Desulfocapsaceae; genus JABDQA01. Next base: position 67,463 of record CAVWXN010000004.1, on the reverse strand, counting down.
ACCGTTCGGAGTTCCCCACGTGTATAGTTTTATCATTTTCTCCTCAGCTTGCGTCGGTACACGTCAGAATAGTCAGGCTCGCTTGTAAAACGCTAAAGCCCCCATACCCGAAGTGGTGGTTTTATAACTCGCCTGAACGAACGGCTTGCCAGCTAATGTTTAAGGCTTTAAGGCTGCCTGTCAAACGCCTTAGCACCTTCAGGGATCTGGTACCAGCTCTGTTTTTCGCTCACCCAGATATGAATTGTCGGCTCAAAGATGCTGTCCTCACTCATATTCACCGGCTTTAATTTCAGTTTTATTGTCGCAGAATCGTCAGGGTTATAGTGATACACTCTGTTGCCGCACTCAGGACAAAACTTGGCAATATTTCTGTTGCCACTATCAGCTAACCTGCTCCACTCCCTGAGTTCACCCACAAATTCTATTGCCTCGGTAGCCACTATCGCAGTAACACTGAATGGACTGGTCGCTAGTTTTTGGCATTCCGTACAATGGCAGGCCTGCACCCGTAGAGGTGCTTCATGCAACTTATAGGTGACTTGTCCGCATTGGCAAGAACCTTCGATTGGATATTCCATTTTGTTATGCCCCCAGATTAGCTGATTGCCCAATTGTCTCTGCCTAGGGCAACAATATGTCTTCTAGCGCAACATGGAAAGCCCTGCTCGGCACTACTGATCAATCGGTTTGTCAATCAAGTATACTTCGGTCCCCGATTGTGGCTGTTGCCGAAAATCTTCAGTTTGAAGAATAGAGAGCGATCTTTTTCAGAGATCTCTGTCCTCAAGGTAAAGTATAATCCCTGCATCTATTTACCATTACCCAGGCATATTGCTGCTAATTCCATGCATACATTATTCCCTCGTATTTCTACAGGCATCTTCTATTGGTTGCCGATCTGCACGATCTTCCTGCTGACAGCCTGTTCCCCGAAATTCATTGCCCCCCTTGCTCCGGAAGGTGGTCTGCCAACCATCAGCGGGCCCATTTTCAGCTCATTTGACAACACCGAATTGCCCTTGAGGGTGTGGCTGCCACCTCATAAACCAACCGGGGTGATAATCGCTTTGCATGGGTTCAATGACTATTCGAAGTTCATGAAAGATTCTGCCTTGTTTTTCAATAGGTACCAGTTGGCTGTGTATGCCTATGATCAGAGGGGTTTGGGGAAACTCCAACAAGAGGCAGATGGAGCGGCTGGCAGGCGTTGACTGAGGACCTGGCGACTTTCATAGCACTGCTTAAAGAGACCTACCCGGATACTCCAGTTTACCTCCTTGGAGACAGTATGGGGGGGGCTGTGACAATCCTGACCATGGCCAATGAAGACGCTCCGGAGGTAGACGGTCTCATTCTGGTTGCACCTGCCGCTATGGGCTCGATCTGAAATGCCTCTCTATCAGAGATTTCTTCTATCACTCGCGGCCCATACCATCCCCTGGAAAAAAGTTACTGGCGGATCTCTTAAAATTACCCCCTCGGACAACATTGAAATGCTGAGGGAATTGGGAAAGGATCCTCTGGTTCTGAAAGAAACAAGAATCGATGTCCTTTACGGTTTATCAAACCTGATGGACAAAGCCTATGAAAGTGCCGAACAATTAACTGGCAGGTTGCTCCTTCTGTATGGTGAAAAGGATGAAATAATTCCTCGGCAACCCGTGTTCTCCTTCTACCAGCGCTTGCCCATGCAGGCACAGGGGCAACAACAGATGATTCTCTATGAGCAAGGCTATCATATGCTTTTGAGAGACCTGCAGGCTGAAGTTGTGTTGCACGATATTGTTGAGTGGATCAATTATCCGGCTAACCCTGCTTTGTCTCAGTAAAAACTGCTCACGTCATTTACCAGGCCAGAGTGGGTCAGCAGAAAAGGAAACAACATACTTTGACGCACGTTTTGATCTCGGATTCAGGCAGGTCTCTTATTTCCGCAGACGTTTCACCGCCTCCACTATCACCTCCAGGGCACGATCGATTTCATCTTTGGTGGTGAACCTGCCGGTGGAGAAGCGCAGTGTACCCTTGGCCCATTCTTCAGGCACCTGCATGGCTGTCAACACATGTGAGATCTCCACCTGATCCGCATGACAGGCCGCACCTGCGGAGGCGGCGACATCTGAGCTTATTTCTGCGAGGATACGGTTCGCCTCCAAGCCTTTGAAGGATACACTGCTGGTATTGGGTAATCTATGTTCCCGATGCCCGTTGAAACGTATATCGGTAAGTGCTGCGGCCAACCCCTCTTCCAGTCGATCACGCATCTCCTGCATCCCTCCGCCGCGCATCTCCAGTTCAACCGCCGCAATTTCACAGGCTTTGCCAAGACCGACGATTTCCAGAACATTCTCCGTCCCTGCTCTGCGGCCATTCTCCTGTCCGGCGCCATGGCAGAAACTCTCGGCGTCAATTCCATCTCTTATGTAGAGCGCCCCGATCCCCTTTGGTGCATAAACCTTATGCCCGGCCACAGAGAGAAGATCCACATTTAAATCATCTACCAGGGTGGGGATCTTTCCCACCGATTGAGCGGCATCCGTATGCATCATAATATGGTGTTGACGAGCCAGTTCGGCAATCTCGCCAATCGGTTGTACAGTACCGACCTCATTGTTGGCATGCATGATGGATATCATAATGGTGTCCGGCCGGATCGCAGCGGCTACGTCGGACGGCTTGACCAGGCCGTCAGTATCAACCGGGAGAAGAGTGATGGCAAATCCATGATCCTCCATGAAGCCGCAGACCTTGAGGATGGCGGGATGTTCGATGACAGTGGTTATGATGTGGTTCCCTTTGGTGTAACCGGCTCCAGCAATGCTTTTAAGGGCATGGTTGTTGGATTCTGTACCACCGCTGGTGAAAAGAATTTCAGAGGATGAACAACCCAGAATTCCAGCTACCTGTGCGCGTGCTTCAACAATCGCCTGTTTAGGAGCTAGGCCATAGGCGTGGCTGCTTGAGGGATTACCAAATTCGTTATGCAAATAGGGAAGCATGGCATCTATCACTTCCGGGGCATGGGGAGTAGTGCCGTTGTAATCGAGATAAATGGGGCGGGCCATTAGAGGCGGTTCCTCCAGTTGATGGTGGATTAGCTTAGTTTGTCAGGGTGTCCGGCGAATGGCCAATAGGGTTATATCATCATGTTGGTCGGCCTTACCTGTATGGCCCTCAACTGCTTTGACGATCCTATTGGTTAGAGAAGTGGCTGAAGTTGCCGGTTCCTGCAATAATGAAATCAACCTTTCAACAGTATAAAAATCGCCCTCTGAATTCATTGCATCTGAAACACCATCCGTGTACCCCAGCAGCAGTTCACCTCGATCGAGGTACAATTGCTCGAATCTGAAACGAACACTGGCGTCAAAGCCAATAGCCGGACCCGTCGGTCTAAGCAGAGCTCTTAACTCCGCCGGAAGGATTGGTGACAATGAGAGGTTCATGACCTGCATTGATATAGCTAAGTGAGCCGGTTTCGGGGTCCAGATAGCCGAAAAACAGGGTTGCAAACATCACCAGTTCGCCATGATTAATAGCTACGTAATCATTGGTGAGTTCAACGGCTTTCAACGCATTTGGCGGTAACGGGCACGATAACGAGTCTTCAGAAACGTGCACGATTCGGCCACATGTGCCGGGAGTGGCTCGATCTGCGAGATGTTCAGAATCCGCATAGACAGAGAAGACTCTGATCAAGCTGCGAAAAAGAGCCATAAACAGCGCCGCCCCAACACCTTTATCGCACACATCAGCAACCACGAACCCCAGACAACCGCTCGGCAGCTCAAAAACATCGTAGAAATCACCCGACAATTGACGTGCTTCTTTGAAATAGGTTGAAATTTCCCAACCTGGAACTTGTGGGGGGCTTTCTGGGAAGAAATTCCTCTGTATATGCCGGCCTTTTTCCAATTCGTTGTTGAGAATGGCAGAGAAGGCCTCTATTTGTTCATAGCTTATTTGCCGTTCTTTCTCCGCTTCATTGCGATGCTGGATTGCTTCTGTAATCTGCTGATACATTTGATTAAAAGCAGTGATTACATCACCCAGCTCATCACGACGCTTTACAGAAGTTGAGTAGAATGGTTGCGCTTGCCGATCATTGCTGATGGCATCCCCGGCTTTAATCAAATCACTTCTGAGTCTGAGAATTGGTGAGACAACAATTGGTTTCAGGGCTATCCATGCTCCTGCAGTAACAAAAAAGGAGATGATAAAAACTAACCCGGCTATTCGCCAAAAGAACGCATATAGTTCATGCTTTACAGCCGATGAATCCAGCCGGGCGATAAAGATGTATTTTTCCTGCTGTCTCGCTGCCATGACGGCAAAATCGTACCTGGAGTCATGGCGATTCAATAGAGATGCATCTTTATCCTTCCTGATCTCAGCAATTGTCAGCTCAGGTTGTTCTCCAAAAGCCCCGATCATATCACCGTCGTATCGATAAAACGCTCCCCCATCGATGTCATAATACATTCGGACACTTTTTAATATTTCGACAAGTTGATCATCTGTGGTTGACGAATCAGCAACCCCCAGAGTCACAGAGACAGTTGCAGAAGTGATCTCTTTTAGTTGAGACAGGAGTTCATTTTCCCGTCTCATTAAAGATGGGATTAAAATGATGGTTTCAATGACAATAACGCTGAAAAAAACCCATAACACAATGCGCAGCGATAAAGATGAGGTGAGTAATTTGAGCAACTTGTTTTCGTTCCGCATTTATGCCCCTTGGCCAGTCAAATATTGAGCTATCGATCCCCTAACCTCGTTTAAAGAAACACTATCGGAGCCTTTTGCAAAACTAAGATTTTCGTTCAAAATCAAGGCATGCGAGAAATTTTACCACAGGCATATGATTGATATTCCGAGGATAAAATTTTGAGCATAACGCAGAGTTTGGGCGAAAAGATTGTTTTGCAAATGGCTCCATCGGTCTTATCAGAATTTATTCAGTGTTCGCTTCCGTGCAATATTTTGATGTAATTATAAGCATTGTAACTGTCTCTGGAGTCCTGGATGTGAGCACACTCATCCGCATCTGGAGTCCTGCCCAAATTTTACAATAAGTTTTTTGCAGTGCGAAAGCGGGAACCATAGCAAAATTCAGAGATTTTCCCTGGCAATTTCTGTAATCTGAAAGAAAATGTCATATGAGGCGAATACCCCTCCGTTAACCATAGAGGCCATAAGATGCTTTCATTGACGAGAATTGGTATTGCCATCTTCACCCTGGCGGTGGTTTTGGGCCCTCTCTACACTGTTCCCGACTACTCGGTTGTCAGCAACCTCATCAGTGAGCTTGGCGCCCAACATACTCAAAACAATTTCATCATGATTATCGGTTTTATCGCACTCGGAGGATGCATCGCAATTGATGGACTCAGGCCCTTTCGACTTGCACTGCTGCCATTCATTTTATTTGGGGTGGCCATGGCTGTAGTCGGCATATTTCCGCATAAACCGTTGGATACTACTCTTGAGTTCAATACCACATTCCACAATATACACGGAATCATAGCAAGCATTGCCGGTACAGTGATTACCGTAGGGTTTATCTGGCAGGGTTTCAGAAATGTTGAAAGTCAGAGAATTGTGTGCTTTTATCTGGCCGCGGTAGCAATAGTATTTCCACTTCTCATGCTCAATACCCCAGACTTTCAGGGAGTTATTCAAAGAGCAATGTATCTCCAGGTACTGGGTTGGCTTTGGATCAAATATCCAACCTCGTTGACCGCTTCCTAGCAAGAATCCAGGTCGGACATGTGGTTGTAAGCCAGTCAATGAATCATTGTAGTAAACAACCAGGGGGTAACAGTTATGAAAGCTGTACTACACACAAAATTTGGCCCACCGGACGAACTCCAAGTCAAGGAAATCGAAAAACCTGTTCCTGAGACAATGAGTTATTGATAAAAGTACGAGCCACATCAGTAACTTCCACGGACTGTAACGTCCGTGATTTTACCTTTGTTCCCGGAGTGTTCAAAATTCCCGCCCGATTATTCATGTTTGGCGTATTTAAACCGAGAATAAATATATTAGGGATTGATATTGCCGGAGAAATCGAAGCGGTTGGAAAGAATGTGAGACGCTTCAAAGAAGGTGATCAGGTTTTTGGAACACCTGGATTGGCTTTTGGTGCTCATGCGCAGTACACGTGTGTGCCAGAAGACGCTGTGCTGGTAATAAAACCAGCCGATATGGCCTGGCAGGAGGCAGCAGCCATTTTTTTAGGGGCAAGTACCGCGTTATTTTTCCTTAGAGAGAAGGGGGATATCCAAGCTGGGCATAAAATAATTATCTATGGTGCTTCTGGAGCTATAGGCACCTACGCGGTTCAGCTTGCCAAACATTTCGGTGCAGAAGTTACCGGTGTATGCAGCACCGCAAATCTAGAAATGGTGAAATCTCTGGGGGCCGATAAAGTCATTGATTACACAAAAGAAGACTATGCCGAAAGCGGTGACTCCTATGATCTCATTCTTGATACGGTGGGTAAAACTTCATTTTCACACGGCAAAAGATCGCTGAAGAAAAACGGCGTTTTCCTTCCCGTGGTAATGAATCTGACTGAACTCGTTCAAATAGTCTGGACGTCCATGCGAGGCGGAAAAAAAGTTAAAGGTGGAGTAGCGGGTGAACGAGTGGAAGATTTAGAGTTCTTCAAAGAGCTTTTTGAGAAGGGCGAACTAAAACCGGTCATCGACCGATCCTATCCATTGGAACAGACAGTTGAGGCTTTTCGGTATGTTGAAAATGGTCATAAAAAAGGAAATGTTGTAATAACGGTGGAGCATAATATTAAATCCTGACAACCATCCACCCTGGGCTACAAGGAAACGCCTTTCCTTGGATTCAGCGTCTCAACCTGCATACTCAAAATAGAAGTAATAATTAGAGATGGCTGACAAAATCAAGAGATTATCCGGACAGAACCCAACCGTATTGTCACTGAGCTGATAGCCCTTTCCCACCCGTACTAATTTATACTTAAAGGGTACCTTGAACCTATCAACAATGTTTCTACTTTTCCTCAATTACAATTAATCGTTCATCCTTTTGGTGGCCTTTCGTATAGGTATAGTAGATGATAAATTCAGAAGTATTGAATACTTCATTTTTTGACCCCCGGAAGGCCTTTTCGATTTCATTTTTCTTGGTAGGCACATACATGTCTATCAAAAATGACATTGCTTTCTCGGCCTCATTCGAATCGGCATGAATCCCATATCCTGCATTGGTGTGCCAGTCATACCAAAGCAGTCCGATATTCATTACCTTTTCAGTAGTCGGCTCTTCACTCACAAACCATTTAACAGTTTGAGCATCGCCAAAAGCACAACTATACAAAGAGCCGAAACTCTTCCTGGGTGGCGAAATGTTTTCGTTTGGACACTCCAGCATCAGTGTGGCGAAGGATGTCTCTTGTGAAAATGACTGGAATCCTTGGGCGTAAGAGAGGATAGGGGTTGTTAAGATTACCAAAAGACAGAGTCGACAGAAAATACTCAACCTCATATTAGATTCCTTACGTTAAGGAAATGTCACAAACTTATTAACACAAACCTCATCTATTTGTAAGCGAGCAAGTAAAAGTAGAAGGCCTCACACTCCCATGAACGAGTAAAAGCCGTTCGGCAATTCCAATGTTTTGTATTTAATTTACAAAAAACTGGAATTATCAGTATTGAATTTCAGAATTTACCAGTTATTCACGAATAGTATCCTGATATATTAACCTATTATAGAAGCACGTCATGATATTTTTTTTGGCATTTTTATTGCTAGAAACTTAGTTCAGTTCTTTTGCCTTGAGCGGTTTGAAATTGATTTGAGGGGGGATAATGAGAATTAAAAAAGCAGTATTTCCTGTAGCAGGTCTTGGTACACGTTTTTTGCCTACCACAAAAGCAATGCCCAAAGAGATGTTACCGGTCGTTGACAAGCCGATTATTCAGTATGCAGTTGAAGAAGCACTTGCTTCAGGAATAGAGCAGATCATCTTTGTTACCGGTTCCGGTAAAGGTGCACTCGAGGATCATTTCGACAAAGACCAAATCCTTGAAAAAACGCTGCGAGATCGGGGAAAGCTGGAACTCTTAAGCGCAGTAGAATCCGTGGTACCCAGCAAAGCCCAAATTGTTTATACGCGCCAGAGCGAACCACTTGGACTGGGGCATGCAATCTGGTGTGCCCGAGACATCGTCGGCGATGAACCATTCGCTGTTCTGCTTGCTGATGATTTGATTCAGAGTGATGTGCCTGTACTGCACCAAATGATCACTGAATTTGACCGGCTGCGGGCTTCGATGATGGCGATCATTGAAGTCCCCCCCGGTGAAACAGATAAATACGGTATCATTGAAGCTGACAAAGCTTACAACGGGACTGTATTGATTCGATCAATGGTGGAAAAACCAAAACCCGAAGAGGCGCCATCGAACCTGGCAGTAATTGGCAGGTACATATTGACTCCACGTATTTTCAAACATCTGGGTAAACTAGAAAAGGGTGCTGGCAATGAAATCCAGTTAACCGACTCAATGTCAGGGCTGCTGAGAGAACAACCAATATTTGGCTATAAATTCACCGGCACTAGATTTGATTGTGGCGACAAGGCCGGGTTTCAGCTAGCCAACATAGCCTTTGCCTTGGAACGGCCGGAAATGCGAGAAAAGCTGCTCCCTGAGCTCAAATTATTGCTCAGTCAGGTAGGTGAGTTAGCAAATTGAATAGCACCTGTGTTAGAATTTTAAATGACTAGTCACTATTTGCCGCCGACACAGCAATGAAAAGCCTGTTGATTACCATAACCATCGGCATGACAATGCTGCTTTCAGGATGCGCTGGAGTGTTCCTCGTCGGTGCTGGTGTCGGAGCTGGGGCTTTTTCATACATTGCCGGCAACTTGTCCAGGGTTTATGAAGCCGATTACCAAAATAGTGTCCAGGCCAGCCTCAACGTAGTGGAGCAGCTTAATTTAAAGCGAAAAGAGGAGTCCACCGAAGAGCTGAAAACTATCATTGAGGGCTATATATATCATGATACCCCGGTAACAATACAAGTGGTTTATGTTGACGCTGCATCAACCCAAATCAGTGTCCGCACTGGTTACGTCGGGGTTGATAATCTCGAAATATCCGAGCAAGTGCATGCTGATATCGCTGAGGAATTTAAAAGACTGAAGCCAACTACCATACGAGCGGCGTCCAAAAAGAAAAAAAAGCCGCTGGACAGGCCTAGATTAAAAGCGACAGCCAAGAAACAATATCACAAACCCGCAGAAGACGACAAAGCAATAGTCTCTGAGAATGAAAGCGCTGTCCCCCCAGTGTCAGAGATCGTTTCTGCTCCCATGGAGAGCGACAGAGATGACCCAGAGGATATGAAGGTTCGGCAGGAAGAGCAGACTCTGCCTCCCACTGAAATGCAGCAGGACAAAATTACAGACGACAAAGCAAAAGTCTCTGAGAATGAAAGCGCTGCCCCCCCAGTGTCAGAGATCGTTTCTGCTCCCGTGGAGAGCGACAGAGATGACCCAGAGGATTTGCAGGGTCGGCAGGAAGAGCAAACTCTATCTCCGACTCTCAGCGACAACAAATCGTTTGTTTTTTACCCAGAATCTGCACTGACAATACATTCAGGGGCCAATGGCGCGCTCGACGACGTTATTTCCTTCCTCGGTGAGAACCCACCTGCAAGAGTGGATATCCGAGCATATACAGATTCTTCGGGCAATTTTGCCAGAAACCTTGCACTCTCACAAAAACGGGTTTCTGAGATAAGGAATTTTTTTATTTTACGCGATGTCTCAGATGAGATAATCACGGCTCAAATAATTGAAACGAAAGATATTATCGAGAACAATCGGGCCGAAGAACAGAGCCCTCTAACTCACCGTGTGGAAATAACCATCAGCAATGAACACGATGTTTCCCCACCAGTACCAGAAACCGTTTCTGTTCCCATGGAGAGCGACAGAGGCGGCAGACAGGACATGAAGGGTCGGCGGGAAGAGCAGACTTTGCCTCCCACGGAATTACAGCAGGACAAAATTGCAGACGACAAAGCAAAAGTCTCTGAGAGTGAAAGCGCTGCCCCCCCAATGCCAGAGATCGCTTCTGCTCCATGGAGAGCGGCAGAGATGACCCAGAGCATATGAAGGACCGGCAGGAAGGACAAACTCTATCTCCGACTCCCAGAGAATAAATCGTTTGTATTTTACCCAAAATCTGAACTGACCATACATTCGGGTTCCAATGGCGCACTCGGCGACGTTATCTCCTTCCTCGATGAGAACCCACCTGCAAGTGTGGATATCCGGGCATATACAGTTTCTTCAGATGATTTTGCCAGAAACCTCGCGCTCTCGCAAAAACGGGTTTCTGAAATAAGAAATTATTTGATTTTACACGACATCTCAGATGAAATAATCACGGCTCAAATACTTGATGAGACCAATTTTATCGAGAACAATCGGAGCGAAGCACAGAGCCCGCTAACTCACCGTGTGGAAATAACCATCAGATAAGGTTCCCACCCTTCCTAGCTCAATTATGTACTCCCCAATTTTACTCTCCCTATGCGTGTCGCGGAAAGCATCATCCTTCCCCCCGCCCTTAAAATAGCCAAGTACTATGTGATTTGAAATGACCGATTGATTTACTGGTCTGCCCCGTAAGCTGGATCAGGGCACTCCTGAAATACGGCTAATTTGAGCTATTTTCCCAAAAAGACGAAGAGAATGTTGCCTATGACTATCTTTTTGTAAATTTCTAGTGCCTTATGTGTGGATTTCTCCTGTTGATCGTTTCCCGCACCAACCAGAGCTACTTGACCTTCCCGCTGACAAGTCTGACAGTGTCAAGTAGGTCAAGAATAATCCATACATCCACAATAAAATGAAAGATGACAAGCGTCCCAATTACCGTAAAAAGAATAAAGAGAAAGTCTCCTCTTTTGCCCTGGAACAGCAGGACACGATTCTTTCAAGTCTTATTAGTAACTTACCGCATAAAAATCGTAAAATCCTGAAGGCTGTGCTGAAAGACGGGCAGGTCTCTGTCGATAAAGAAGTTGTCAGACAATTTGATCATCCCCTTATGCCCGGGCAGCGCGTGGAGGTGAAATGGGACCGGGATCTGAAGGGGAAGCATCTTTGCAAGCTCGATATTATCCATATAGATCAGGATATTGTGGTAATTAACAAACCTAGCGGCCTTCTCACAATTGCCACAGACAAGGAAAAACGAAAAACTGCCTATTCCATTCTCAGCGATTTCGTCAAGACAGAGCATCCTGAAAATAAAATCTTCATCATCCACAGGATTGATAGAGAGACTTCAGGACTGCTCATGTTTGCCAGAAGTGAAAAAGTCAAACAACAAATCCAGAAAACCTGGAATGCTACCATTAGCGAGCGAACCTACATTGGCGTGGTAGAAGGAAAAGTGACCTCACCTGAAGGCACAATCACTTCCTGGCTGACCGAGAGCAAGGCCTTTATTGTCTATTCGTCACGGAAACAAGGAACTGCTGGCAAGCGAGCGGTGACTCATTACAGAAAAGTCATGGGGAACGAGGCCCTAACCATGCTGCAGATCAATCTCGAAACGGGCAGAAAGCACCAGATTCGAGTGCATATGCAGGATTTAGGTCACCCTATAATTGGTGATAAAAAATATGGCTCGCATCTCAATCCCATCAAACGTATGGGGCTGCACGCCCAGGTGCTGGCCTTTACCCATCCAGCAACCGGGAAGTTGTGCCGCTTTGACACCGGCATCCCCCGAGAGTTCTTGACACTGTTGGCCCCTGAGACAAAGCATAGGGCAGCTGAGAGGAGCTAAAATTCTTCAGGGTCCCCATGCCCATCTCAAGTTCTCCAGGGTAGGAAGTCGAATGGCTGCTGGGTCGTAGAAAAACAGGTACAATCCAAACTTTGTGAATCTGGGAATGTAGACGAATCAGAGGCTGCCCTATCAGATGCTCCAAGACTGCCTGAATTGGCAAATCCTATTGATGTTGATAGAAAAATATTGATCAAAAATGAGTTCAAAGGTGGCTCTTCCAGAACCTAAAAGTTTGATATTCCGTTTTTTTATTCAAAAAATCTGTAATCGCCTCCCCCATCTACAATTCAGGGCCAAGCCTGCTAAACTCGTATGAACCTGAAAACTAACAGATTTTCAAATAAATCCTGGAATGGCATGCATTTTGCTGCAGATTTTGTTCATTCAAACTAAATTGTGCCAGCCTTGCTTGCTTTCCCGGCTTAGAGTTGAAAATTAGCATAGCTGTCAAGTATACACTGATTTATTAAATGAAGGCCCATGCCTCGTCTCTTTTGAAGCGATGGTTCAATAGAAGTTGCTAACGGAAGTCTCGTTACAAATATATTGGAATTTACACGGTCCAGAGGTTTCTTCTTGAAATCACTGGTCATCATTTAAAAGGTGAAAGTGTAAACAATCGCGGTCGAAGGCGTCTTTTCGTAGTAACACCTAGCAGTATCAATACCCTTCAGATTTGACCCCCTCACGCGGTACCGGTAAGACAGTAGCCATGGAGTAACAGAATGACTGCTTTCGATGCGAACCACAGTTCTCAAAATCTATGGAGTTGGCATCTCTGCGTTGTTTTGATGATAAGCCTAATCTTTGTTTTCATTCCTGAGGCTGTAAAAGCAGAGAGAGACCAAGAAGAATTTGGACATCTCTCTTTAGACGAAAAATGGCGAGGTGACTTTGACGGCATGGTAGAGCGCCGACTTGTTCGCGTTCTTGTTGTCTTAGACAAGATAGGCTTCTTCATTGACAAGGGGCAGTATCGAGGGGTGAGCGTCGAACTGATTGAAGCTTTTAGGGACTACATTAATCGGGGAAATAAAAGAAAACCCCTCCAAGTGGAAGTGCTTTTCCTTCCGGTTTATCGTGATCAACTGATACCTGCGTTACTTGAAGGGAAAGGAGATATTGCTGTTGGCAATCTGACTATTATTGAAGATCGATTAAAAAAGGTGGATTTTAGCGAACCTTTTCTCACCAGTGTAAAAGAGATTGTCATAACCAATTCCCAGGCTGCCCCGCTGAGTTCCATTGATGATTTATCTGGCCGGAAAGTCCATATCCGCAAGTCCTCCAGTTATTATCAACATCTAGTCGAGCTCAATAAGACTTTCGAGAGAAGAGGCTTGCGGCCCGTAAATATCATCCAGGCAGATGAACATTTTGAAGATTCTGATCTACTGCAGATGTTAAGCGAGGGCTTGATTGCGATGACTGTAGTGGATGATCATATAGCAAATTTATGGAGTGAAATATTCAGCAATCTTACGCTCTATCGGGATATCGCTATTAATGAAGATGGCGACATTGGCTGGGCCTTCCGGAAAAATAGCCCCAGGCTCGCTGAGGTTGTAAATACCTTTTTAGAGACCACCAAAAAGGGGACGAAGGTTGGAAACGTAATATTCAAGAAGTATCTGCACGATAATAAATGGGTGAAAAATGTTCTGCCGCCCGAAGCCATTGCCAGTTATCACTCAGTTGTAGAATTGTTTAAAAAATATGCTGACCAGTACGAATTTGATTACTTAATGACCAAGGCTCTTGCCTATCAGGAATCTCAACTGGACCATAGTAAGCGCAGCCCCTGCGGCGCCTTTGGTATTATGCAATTACTGCCGCAAACGGCAGCCGATAAAAATGTTGGTATCCCCAATATTGAGAATCTTGAGGATAATGTTCATGCGGGCCATAAATATTTACGATTCATTCAGGACCGATATTTCAACGAACCTGAAATAGACAATTTAAACAGGAACTTATTGACGTTTGCAGCCTATAATGCTGGACCAAAGAGAATACTTGACCTAAGGAGTGAAGCGAAACGCCGAGGACTTGAGCCTAACATATGGTTCAAGAATGTGGAATTGATCGCAGCGGAAAAAATCGGCCGTGAAACGGTCCAGTATGTAAGCAATATATACAGGTACTATATTGCTTATAAGTTAGCCAAAGAAAAGGCCGACAGGGTTCAACAGAGATATATATCGATGGCTAAAATCACTCCGGACCTTTCTGGTCTCAAGATGCTAAAAGAAATTAGATAACCTTCCAAGAAATTTCTAATCCTACCGGGCCTTATAACACGAGTAAAGGTTCTTTCCTTATTACCTTTCATGCTGTTACTCTGATATCGTCAGATAGCATCCTCAGCCTGGCGCAATTTGGCTGTCGACGCTGTAGTTCCAGCCTAACGGGAACGAAAACTTCAGGGAGATCATTTTGATGACACATCGGGAACGAATACTAAGAGTCATCCAGGGAGAGATGGTGGATAAGATCCCCTATGTGCCGCGGATTGACCTGTGGTACAACGCCAATCAGCGTGCGGGTACTCTGCCTGAAAAACATAAAAACAGAAGCGCCGACGAGATTGCTCTGGCAGAAGGATGGGCCCTGCACAAGATTGTTCCGGAATTTCTCAAACCGGACAGCAGCGAAGATATCGTGCATCGTGGTCTGGGGCTGGTTCACCTGAAAGAGTATACCTACCGTTTCGAATTCTCCCCGGATATTGACATCATAATGGAAGGCGACGCCGATCAAATGCGGGTTGTCTATGAGACGCCACTGGGCAGCGTCAGCACAACCCACGGTTACACGGAAGAAATGAAGGACGCGGGCGCCTCAGCCCCTTGGATACAGGAACATGCGATCAAAGGACCGGGAGACTACAAGGTACTCGCCCATATTTTCGGCAACATGACCTTCAAACCGGATTACGATCGGTTCGTCAGGTGGGAATCGGAGATTGGCGACCATGGCCTGGCCCTTGAAAGTACTCCCGCACTGAACGCCGGATCGCCCATGCATTACATTCAGAAGGTTCTGATTGATGCAACCCAGTTCTTCATACATTACAACGATTATAAAAATGAGATGGCAGAACTGGTGGAGGCTCTGACGCATTGCTACGCTCAACTCCTGCCGATCCTGGCCGATTCGCCTGCCAAAGCGGTCTATTGGGACGCCAATGTGGACAGCATGATCACCTACCCAGCCTACCTGAAAAAAGATCTTTTGCCATGGTGGCAGAAGGCAGCCGAGATTTTTCATACCAGGGACAAACTGCTGTTTATCCATCCCGACGGTGAAAACAACCTGCTGATGGATATTCTGGCTGACTGTGGCGCTGATGTGTGTGAAGCGGTTACCCCTTTTCCCATGACCAAGGTCGGGATTGATGAATACTACGATAGATGGTGCCGCAGTGGCAAACTGACTATCTGGGGAGGCATTCCAGAATCGATACTGTTGGAAAAGTCAGCAACCGAGGAGGATTTCAAAGCCTACCTGGATCATCTGTTTAAGGCGATCGCCCCCGGTGATAGATTCATTGCCGGCATAGGGGATACAACCCCTCCCGGAGCCGTTTTCGACAGGCTTGTTCGTCTGGGAGAACGGATTGAAAAAGAAGGCCGGTTGCCGCTGAAGGCTGGTGCTGCAGTGCTTTTATCCCCTGAGCTGTTGACCGCCAGGCCAGCACCGACATCTTCTTCAGTCCCATCTGATACAAGCCAAGTGCTTGACAAAGATCTGCACTTGATCCAGGAGGATGTGCTGAAGGGTGACAATGTAAATATCAAACTCCATGTCCAGCATGCCTTGGCCATGAACTACGCACCCCAGGACATACTAAACCTGGGTATGCTCTCGGCGATGGAGATCATCGGCGGGCGCTTCAAGGATGGAACGGTTTTTATTCCAGAGGTGCTCCTCTCGGCCAGAGCCATGAATGAAGCGCTGACGGTGCTTGAACCTCTCCTGGCCGCCGACGGAAGAATTAAGAAGGGTAAAATAGTCATCGGTACCGTTCGTGGCGATCTCCACGACATCGGCAAGAATCTTGTCAGTACGATGCTCAAAGGTGTCGGCTATGACATTGTCGATCTGGGGATCAACGTCGCGGTCGATGAATTTGTTCACCAGGTGTCTCGATACAAGCCTGATATACTTGCCATATCAGCGCTTCTTACGACTACGATGCCGCAGATGGAGCACATCATTGGTGCCCTTCAGAAGGCGGGACTGCGCTCAAAGGTCATGGTGATGGTCGGCGGGGCACCGGTGAATGACAAGTTTGCCCGCGATATCGGGGCTGACGGCTATGCCCAGGATGCAGGGGAAGCGGTAGATTGGCCGGAAGGTTGATCGACAATAACAAGCTATCTCTATCAGACTAAAGGATCAGGAGCAAAATCAGTGTGGCTGAAAGTTAGGACTGGACAGGAGTATCTAAATTCGCTTAGCGTTTGATTGTCTCTATCGCCTCTTGGCAGACAATCGCCATAATCTCATCACTTGCAGAACTGGGGGGCAGCCCATCCCCAGGGATGGCCGACACCTCCATCTCTTTCCTGCTGTATTCTTTGGCGATTCCTTTTAAGATTGACGTTGCCTGTCTCGGAGTATATTGACCATTAGGCTTCTCCAGTTCATCCAGTATCTCCTGCCAGACATCGCTTGCGATAATACGCATCTCAACGCTCTTCTGATCCACCCATTTAGTCATTTTCAAACTCCTGTATTCAGTAAACGAT
Source organism: uncultured delta proteobacterium (assembly GCA_963759125.1). Classification (GTDB taxonomy): domain Bacteria; phylum Desulfobacterota; class Desulfobulbia; order Desulfobulbales; family Desulfocapsaceae; genus JABDQA01. The sequence continues at coordinate 50,845 of CAVWXN010000004.1, read as the reverse complement.
AACCCCAAAGTATGGATGATTGCTGGGTTGCGCTTGGCCTCAGATGACAATTACTTTGCAGTTTATGCCAAACTGATAGTGACAGATCGCGATTCTGATTCATAGCAGATAAGCTTTGGAAGAATAACTCAGATCACTGTGGGGAAGAGTAACCCAAAAAGGTGATGTGACAGAGGGAGTCAATCACATCACCTAAGGAGTGGAGATAAATGGCATACCGTGCAATTGCATACCACATTGTAACACTAAACAGAAAAACGGAGAACGCAAGATAGGGTAAAACGAGTAGTGCGCAGAGGGAGATAATCAACTTTCAGATTATCCTCTTATCACGACCCTCGCTTTTTTTTGAGTTACGGCCCATTATCGGCTGCCGGGCGCGGTTGAATAGAACTTCCTGTCTTTTAAATAGTTCTTGCCAGTTCGAGGGGGGATGAACATAAACCGCGATTGAATTGGTTTGTCGCTCTATCACAGAGCCGTCAGCCAGTTCAATTATGACACGGCCTGCTTGGCTTATATCAAGAACGATGCCGTAAAATCGGGTTAGGATGCTCGATTCACTCTCAGGATGGTCAGCTATGACCAGATCACCTTTGCGCATGTCGATCTCATTTTTCCCTCAAAACCACGATAAGACATTAAGCATGATTGATGGTATAGCTCAAGGCAAATTCCAAAATCCCTATATTTCAGGGCCGTCAGAGTGTTGTCACCAACCTAGCGGAAAACGACACCCAGCATATTCAGAGTCAGAAGCGGCCCCTGAGAAGATTGGGGAAGGGGGTTTATTTCCAGCTTGCCCCAACCCGACGCTTTCTGGACAGTAGGACCAACCGTCATTACCCTTCTAACTGTCGGGGACAGCAGATGACAGAAAGCATTTAATCTACAAATTTTCTATTGACCCGCATCTTTCGGGCCCTGGTTCGCCGTTGACGATCGCGAGTACAGGAACCCAAATTATTACCCTGCCTGAGAGTCTCGCCAAAACTAATCAACCCCTCAATCTCTAACCAGATAGGTGAACAAATGACAAAATTGATAGTTTCTTTAGCATTAGTACTAATGTATGCGCTTCCCTCAATGGCTGCGAATGGGGTCATAAATGTGAGGAGTGAATTCGATGTGGCGGAAACAGCAGATCGATTAGAGAACATTCTAAAGGAGAAAGGAATGACCGTCTTTAAGCGAATAGATCATTCAGAGGGAGCCCGCAGCGTGGGGGTAGATTTACGGGATACGGTGTTGCTGATTTTCGGTAACCCCAAGGTAGGAAGTCCCCTGATGAAATGTCAGCAGACTGCAGCCCTGGACTTACCGCAAAAAGCTTTGATCTGGCAAGATGACAAGGATGCTGTTTTTGTATCGTATAATGACCCGGCTTATATCCAAGCACGCCATAATGTTGCGGGTTGCGAGGAAGTTTTTCAAAAAATCGACAAGGCCTTGTCCACTTTTACAAAAGCCGCGACGTCAAAGTAGCCAGTTAAGACGTTCGAACGCATCAGTCATGGATTGATCCCTTCAGCTAACTAAAGGGTACCCTAACGCCCTACAGAAGTGTGGGGGATCAGAACTATCCCAATCAATTGACTTTATCGGCTTTTACACTGCCAAGGGCAATCTGCTCCCACGAACGTCCGTCATATTTCCAATTTCCAAAGTCCACGGGAACCGAAATTCACTACCAGTTGGGAATCACTCAAAACAATGATTCCCACGGGGTCCAGATAGGAGAGTTTAGTCCATGATCCATCATACTTCCACAGTCCATTAGAACCAAAATCAACAACCAGCAGATCACTTCCCCAGGCAAACATTTGTTGAGTCTCCCAGGGACCGATGGTCCAATTCTCCTTACTATTGCTGGCCAACATATGGTGAGGCATCAGCAGAAAAACAATCTCCTCCTCCTGTTGACTGAGTGAAAAGCTGCCTGAATTATTTTTACCGATGCAGATCAAATGTTTATAATTTCAGGAACCTGTGACTTAGCAGTGCATTTCATTGCCACTCCAAATCTGACTTCGGCCCTCTCTTCCTCATTTATTTTTGTCTCCAGTATGATAATGCACCTTGGATTAACCAAAAAATTATCGTTGTACAACTTGGGAATCCAGACCGAAACATGCTCGATCAATTGTTCAATTGATTCCTCTTTTGTCTCTGAAATTGCACTCAATTCTCTTAGACACCCTTCTATTAAAATGTCTTCCTTCAGTCCTTTTCTATTATAAAATACTCTGAGCTTTTTGAATGACGGCCTCGTTCAAAACATTCTCGGACAGGTTCAACAATACCCTGTCCCCCTCTTCCTCCATAAGCACCCCGAACTGTCCTGTTTTCTGGGCTGCGAGTTGAGAAGGATATACTACTAGAAATAGTATTGTCAGAAGGAGCAGAAACGACCGTTTATGCTTGCGCCTTGTATCATTCATGGCATTACCTCGCAATGGAGTTGAATGAATACACTTCAGGATGCATCTACAAACATTATAACCACAATCACCAAGTACATAACGCCACAATGTGTTAGGCAAATGGTAATCGAGCAAGGGACCGATTTGTACGGGCATCCTCAAGAAAATGGATTAGGGTTTAGATTGTTCAAGAGCATGTGTCTGAGGTATTACTCAGATAAATGCTTCGTTGCTGAAAACCTTTAAATGAACCCGTTTGGCATCGCGGACGGATGCTCGCAAAGTATCAATCGCCCCTGGTTTTCCAGACGCTTCTGAGTTATAGAGAGTAACCAGGCAGTCAGTTGGAAAGCTTCACGGAAAATTTTGATCATCCAGATCGACGAGGGAAAAAATGAAAGACAAGTTGACTCAATTGAAAGAAATGACTGTGGTCGTTGCAGATACCGGTGATATCGATTCCATCAGACAATATCAACCTGAGGATGCGACCACCAACCCTTCTCTGATTTTTGCGGCAGCCCAGATGGAGCAATACAGCCATTTGGTAGACGAGGCGGTGAATTTTGGCACCCAGTCAAAGAGCACGGGTCAGGAACTGCTGGACACCATCCTCGACCGGCTGGCGATCAATTTTGGCAAAGAGATACTGAAAATCGTCCCCGGCAGAATATCTACCGAAGTTGATGCCAGACTTTCTTTTGATAAGGAAAATACCATTCAGAGGGCGAGAAAACTTATCGAGATGTATGGCCAGGCAGGTATAGAAAGAAATAGGATTTTGATAAAGATCGCCTCGACCTGGGAAGGAATCAAAGCTGCCGAGATTCTTGAACAGGAAGGAATAAATTGCAACCTGACCCTGCTGTTCGGATTTTCCCAGGCGGTCGCCTGTGCCGAAGCCAAGGTGTTTTTGATCTCACCCTTTGTTGGTCGTATTCTCGACTGGTACAAAAAAAATGAAGGCAAGGAGTTCCCAGCAGAAAAAGACCCCGGGGTACTCTCGGTAACCAACATCTACCGCTATTACAAAAAATTTGATTACCAGACCATCATTATGGGTGCAAGTTTCAGGAACAAGGGAGAAATCGAGCAACTGGCAGGCTGTGACCGGTTAACCATAGGCCCTAATTTTCTAGATGAATTGAGTAAGGACCATACCCCGCTTTCACAGAAACTATACTCAGATATGTCGCAAAATGATGAAATCGATCAACTCCATCTGGATGAGAAGACCTTTCGATTTATGCTCAATGAGGATCCGATGGCAACTGAAAAGTTGGCAGAAGGTATACGAAACTTCAGCAATGACCTGATAAAATTGGAAAACTTCATCAAAAAGCGGATAGCAGACCAAAGTTAGGGTAAAGATAAGTACAAATTGACAGCAATATTCTTGACCCCGGTTTTGTGTTAACCTTCTGACAGTTCACCTCGCCGGTTTTTAAAGGAACTACCACATGGTTACATTTACCCGTTAGGTGAAGTGGCTATAATTTATGCGTTACCTCTTGGTTTTATCATCACATAACAAAACCTTCAGTCCTGTGATGGAGGAAGATAACAGCAGCAGACGGACTACCTAAACGACCGGTTTCAAAATTCGCTCGTTCATAGTTCCATTTTGGAGGACCCCATGATCGCTGAGATTTTCAAACGACCGAACGGATTATTTATCAGCGCTTTCTCACTCATAGCTGCGTTCGTCATGATTTGTAGTTCTTCGATTACGGCATCATCATTTGAATTGATAATCGGCACGGGCCCAGATGGCTCATTTTCTCACCACAGCGGAAAATTATTGTGCAGGATATTTGCCAAGCAGGCCCAAGAGATAACCTGCTCGCTATCCGAAACAAGCGATCCAATTGACAATCTGACAAACGTACAGGGAGGTTCGCTCGATCTGGCTCTTGTCGATTCCTTACTGCTCGGAGAATCGACTATCGGCCGGGGTGCTTTTCAATACCTCGACATCAATTATGATCTTCTTCGCATTGTCACTCCACTTTACGAGGTTCCTCTTACGCTGATCGTTCGCGGCAATGCCGATATGTCGACGATCGAACAATTACCTGGCAAAAGGATAAACACCGGAGCCTTCGGCTCACCAGAGAAACTGCTGTTTGAGATGTACATGCAAACTCAGGGTTGGACGGAGGAGATGTTTCCCGTATTCGCTGAACTGTCACCATCGTTATCCCAAGACAAGCTTGCCTTCCGCCAGGGTGACGTGCAGGTCCTGGTCCATAAAGGTGTCCATCCCGACGATGATATCAAGCAGTTGATGGAAGATACTGAAGCTTATTTGATCGGTTTTTCCAGCACTGGCATGGTTGATCTGATCATCGCAAACCCCTCACTTTCAAGACAGGACCTCAAAAAATCCACCTATCCATCTCTTGCGGAGAAGCTCTCCACCTTCGGTACGACCATGACCTTGATATCCTCAGCAGATCTAGATGATGGAATAGTAGAATCCTTGATCATGGCACTCGAGCAGAACAAGCACCTGCTTCAGGCGATGCATCCTGCCCTCTCATCTTTTGACATCGATAAAAGGCCGCAGTGGTTCGGATCAATCAAAGTACACAAAGCAATAGTAAAATAGCCTGACATCTCATTCTGAGTTGTACTGTACTACTGCAACCTTGAGCTCTCCCCTTTTCTGAAAGTGAGCATTGAGCAGTTACCGATGCTGCCGAAATGGAGGCCTGACACCCCAGACATGTCGACCATGACAGCAAATAGTTGTGCCCAATGCAACGGTCTATGATAAAGGTTCCCAAGAAAAGCAAAAAAGGGGAAAACCAGATGAGCGACGGAACCAGACGAGTCGATGTTCGGGTCGGCCTCAAAGTATCGATTGTACTGAAGCAGGATCAGCGATCCGGAAAACTTACCGAGGGCGTTGTCAGAGACATTTTAACTAAATCGGCAACTCATCCACACGGGATCAAGGTCCGCCTGGAGAATGGTCTGGTCGGAAGAGTGAAATCTATTCAGGCGGCGGTATAAAAAAATATGAGCGATCCCATTACCTTCTTTTCTGAATCCTTCCCAAACAGCACGGACTATTATGATGTCCATGAAAATGAAATTTGTTACCGACCTGACAGCGCTGAACAGATACGTTTCAATTGGAGTGACATCAGATACATAGATGACCAACCGCGGAGCCGGATCAAAATAGTTTTAGATGACCAAAGAGAAGTGCCCGTAAGATATAAGTACTGATCAATTTCCGGTATTTTTGAAAACCGTCTGTTTAAGACTTGCTGATATCCGTAAGGAAAATTTCCGCTCTCAGACATTTCGACTCACCTCAAAATATCTGTTCCATCTGCGTATTGTGGTTTTTGTGCTGGTGCTGTCACTGATTATCAGTTTTCCAATAAGCAAGACTCTATTTTCAGTTTTGTTAGCCTTGTCTATTCCGCTGGCGATATTTTTCCAAGGCCAGCCTATCTCTCTGACCTTGGACAACGACCATTTGATTTTTCAATATCTGCATAAAAAGACGGCTATTAATTATGATGAAATTATAGACGTTGATTTCGAGGTGTTGATTAACGACTATGGAAGCACACTCTCCATATCGATCAAACTGAAACACAGAAAGGACATAACAATCAAAAATCTCGAAGACATCGTCATCTTTTTCATCATGTTGCAGATAAAGCTGAATGAAAACATCAAGGTCTGCTAAATGATGTGGAGTCGAGATTTGATCAACTTTGACAGCAGATGGTAAAGGTCAATCCGCTATCCATTGCAGGAGAAATAAGGTGTTGGAAATAAAAAACGCTGTTGCGGTTATCAGTGGCGGGGCAAGCGGAATTGGCTTGACTCTGGCAAGGTTCTGGGCTGAAAACGGTGGATATGTGGTTCTGGGCGATGTCTCTGTTTCCGCACTTGAACAGGTGCAGGAGGAATTTGGCGATAAAGCTGCAACCGTTGAATGCGATGTCACCAAGGAGAAAGATTCCGGCAGGCTTGCCGAAACGGCCATGGCTGCCTTTGGGAAAATAAATCTGGTAGCTCCTTTTGCCGGTATTACCAAAGATGGTTTGATGCTTTCACCGGATCGGGAATCTGGGCAGGTGGCGGCAAAGATGTCACTTGAACAGTTTCGCCAGGTGATAGATGTCAATCTGACTGGTGTTTTCTTGACGGTGAGGGATTGCGCTGAGCAGATGATCAACAATGGTGACCAGGGCCTGATCTGTCTTGTCTCCTCTACCGGTTCGCTGGGAACAGCAGGTCAGCTCAATTATTCGTCGTCCAAGGCTGCCATATCGGTAATGCCCAGGGTTATAACCGCAGAATTTTTTCGCAGGGGTGTGGCCGGACGTATTCGCTGTGTGGCGGTAGCTCCTGGATACGTGGCCACACCGATGCTTGAAAGGATGAACAAAAACGTACTGTCGAAAATACTGGAAAACGTCCCCATTGGTAGACTCATCGATCCCTATGAAGTCGCTTCACTGGTGGGTGAGTTGTATCGCAACGAAGCTCTGGCCGGAGATGTCTTTTTTATCCATGGCGGGCTGCGTTTGGGATCAAAGGGCTAATCACCTGATATCGGAATGCATTTTGTATAGATCAAGGGAGAACCACAGAGGCACCATATGAGCAGGGTTCTCAGCAAACTTGACCTTGACCGCAGTGATAAGAGATAAATGGTATACTATGGAGCCTTTAGCAAAATCGAACAAAGAGGCTGTATTATGAGGACACTAGTTTTGGTGGCCGGACTTCTCTTGATCCCGACCTTAGTACAGGCCCAAAACGCGGCAGAGTATTGGCGAGACCGGCAATATGCGGATCGACTGCGAGCCGAGGAACGGCGCCACGAGCTCAAAATAGAGCAGCTACGAGCGCAGACGGCGATAGAAGTCGCAAAACAGAATCGACGACATTATCATTATTATAGGCCTCGAATCGCAGGTCATCATGTAAACGTCATTGCCCCGGAAGTACCGAAAACCACCGTGATAAAGCACCAGGGTGTGAGGTACCCCAGATCGGTTGTAAATTTTCGAGGTGTCGGATACTCGGAATCGACCGTTAATTTTGTTGGTAGCGGCTACTCTTACTCGTCTTCTACAAAGAAGCGTGTAACGAGAATTGGTATCGGCAGATGATCCACGAGGTGAAATCGTACCTGACCAGCAGTTGCTTAAAATTTGAATCTAGCAGATTCCACCCGCACTGCTTCATATCACGATCTGGCCCTTTTCCACCTTTTGTGCAGCCATAACCATTCGGTAGGGTGGGTTTTAACAATCCCCGCAATCCAGTCGATCTGTTCCTGAGTATTTACAATAACAGGGTCTTCATCTTCAGAGACATCTTTTATCGGGATCTCTGGCGAGATGGTGAGGTGATGGTGATCATCGGAGTCACGGATTATATACGCCGGTATGACGGGACCCCTAACCTCCTTGACAGCAGGGCCGGCCCTGCCAGTGAGGGCACTGACTTGTTGAAGAAATTGACGTACACCCCATGGGGGTGAGACTAATAGTTATGAATCAGGACAATCTTTTTCTCTTTTCAGCGATCGTATTATCGCGGCGGTGAGCAGGGATCAGATTTATATTTGAGGGGAGTAACGCTAAATCTCCTCATTATGCTGCCGAAGAAGTCGTCGGGAAAGTTTTTAGCCTCCTTATAGACCACGGCAACCGGGTAACCCTTCAAGGCCAGCCAGATCACCATCAGTGGAAAGTTCCCTATATGCCCACTGTAAAGCAAGGCACCCTTCCCCGTGTCTTTCAGGCCATCGAGGTGTTCAAGTCCCAGAAACGGTCACTGCTTCTTAAACATCACTCGGCGGACCACTTGCCGCTGGTCAGAAAGCATACTTCAAAATAATTCTTGAGCAATTTGGCAAGCGAAGCCTTAAAGATAGCCAGTCTTTCCTGATCAGTCTTCTCGGGAAAAGCTACTTCGAGATTTGCCAGGGCGACTTGCTTTCTATTCCAGTTCAGGCTCGAACCAATAGAGGCAAAAAAATTGCATGTTGCATAACTTGCCTTTACCGGCAGAAATTTGACAGGAACAGGAGGAATCTGACGAGGTGAAACGAGGCTTTGCCCGCGATCTTTTTACCTGTCATTGTACTTTGAAAGATTTCTTAGTTCCTGAATATTGGCTTTGCCTGTTGACGTTTTTGGAATGGATTCAAGCATTGTCACATACTTTGGCGTCTTCGCACTACCCAGTTCATTCTGGCAGAGGCTTCTAACTTCATTATCGGAAAGTGTTCCCATTTGAGCAGGAACGACAAAGGCCTGAAGCACATTGCCCCGAACCTTTTCGGAATAGACTCCAATTACCTCAGAATCCAGCACTGCGGGATGAGATAATATTCTTGATCTCGGCCGGGTATATATTCTGACCATTAGCCAGGACCACAAGGTCATCCCGGCGTCCCATGTGATAGAAATAGTTGTCATTGTCAAGTTTTACCAGGTCGCTGGTATGGAAGTAGCCATTTTTAAACCGTTCATTGTCCTGATCGGCAATCCCCAGATACCCCTTCATAACCATCGGACCTTTCACCACCAGTTCACCGATTTCACCAGTATGCAGCTGCTCGTCGTTCTCGTCGACAACTTTGACTTCGGCCCCTTGCACCGGGGTGCCGATGCTTGCTCTCTTGTCGTCGGCATCTGCTCTTTTGGTCAGGGTAATAAGAGGAGAAGTCTCCGTTAACCCATAGCCCTGGAGAACGACCACGTGCGGGAATGCTTTTTTAAAAGCATTCATGAGTGATACGGGCACGGACGTACCCATCATGGCAATAAGATCGAGGCTCGTGGTATCGTAACGTTCAGAGAATCCCGATTTGAGCATCAGGCTGAAAATCGGCGGAACGGCATGGAAATAGGTAATCCTGTGTTTGGCAATATTCTCAAAAAGGCTGACCGGATTTATTGAATCGATAATCACCAATTTGCAGCTGTTGGCAAGCAGCAGGTTAAGATTATCGGACCCGAGATATGCGACATTGGCAGAATTATCCCGAGAATTTCCTTCTCGCCCTGCACGACGCAGTCTTTCATTGCCTCGGGAAAGCAATTCAAATTTTCATAGCTGAGCTCAACGATTTTAGCCCTCCCCGTAGTACCGGAGGTATGCAGATAGAGGGCAGTATCGGCGGGATCGATATCTGCTGTAATGTCACTGGCAGTCTGGGCGGACTGAACGATCGACTTGAACTGATTGCCGGCGATATTGACCTCCAGGACCTGTGGCCTCAATCTCTCTATCTGTTTTAAACCCGGATAAACGAAACAGACCTTTGCCCTGGTGTCTTGCAGAATTGAATTTATCTCATTTTCTCCAAGCTTGTTGTCAATTGGGGTGAATATGGCCCCAATTTTTGTCGCTGCGAAGTAAATAAATGCAAATTCAGGACAGTTGGGAAGAATTACTGCAAGAGCATCCTTTTTTCCAATACCCTTATCCACAAGGTATGCCGCCAGCGAATTGGCAATGTCATTGAGCTCCCCATAGGTAAACTGCTGATCATTGTAAATTATTGCAGATTGGTAATATTTAAGAGCAGCCAGCTTCGAGAGTATTTTACTTACATTCATTGAGATCACCTCAGATACTCCGGGACAGATTGCCCTTGCCAACCTTCACCACGCCAAGGCTGAAGTTTATTGAAGCAATTGATTTGGATAGGACTTTTGGATAGTTATCAACTTTTTTCAAGCATCCGCAAAATGCGGTGGTAATCAAACTTTTTCGATAAACGCGACAGCACAGTGGCCAGCTCGTTGCTGTGGTTTTGAATCTCTTCAATAATTCGATCAATCCGGTCAGCATCACAGGAGTTGGCTGCCAACCCTAGTCTTTCAATGATTTCTGGGGGTAGATCGGCCACCAGGGATTGGAGGTCAGTGGCCGTCATCAGATCACCGGAAACCGCCGCCCGAGCCTCTCCAGATTCATCCCCGTAGACGAAACTTACCCCGAGGTGTTTATTCATTATTGTGAAAATCTCGGACTCCCTGAACGGTTTCCGCACAAAATCATCGCAGCCGCTCTCAAAAGCCCGCGCTTTATTCTCCGTAAATGCACTTGCCGTCAAGGCAATTACTTTTGTATCAACGGCCGCGGGATCATTCTCCATCAGAGACCGGATTCGCTCAGTCGCCTCATAACCATCCAGAACCGGCATGCGCAAATCCATCCAGATGAGATGGGGGTGCCACTTTTTCCACGCCTCTATGGCTTCCAGGCCGTCTGCTGCCTCAGAAACCTCGAAACCGATCTTTGTCAGCAGAGTGACAAGCAGTTTTCGGCTTGGTTCGTTATCTTCGACGACCAGAAGGCGGTAACTCTGCTGCCCCGGTTCAAGCCCGACAACCCTCAAATCCGGTTCATGGATTGCATGATCAGCCCCATCAGCTATTTCTACCTGGATATCAAATCGGAATACAGTTCCTTTGCCAACCTCGCTCTCGACCGTCAACTCTCCACCCATCATTCGAACAAACTTCTGACTTATCGGTATACCCAGGCCGCTGCCTTGTTTTGAATCCTGTCCACTGGCCGACTGTACAAAGACGTCAAAGACCATGTCTATCTCTTCCCTGGCAATACCGACCCCGGTATCTTCAACCTCGAAGAAGAGTCTTGCACCTTCACTTCTGACCCGCAGGGCAATGCTGCCCTGGGGGGTGAACTTAACGGCGTTGCCAAGGATATTTATAAGTGTCTGCCTCAGCTTGCCCTGATCCGTATGAATATATTGAGGAACGGTGGAAGAGCGTTCCACGGTGAGGGTCAACCCCATTTCCTTGGCACGGAGACTGAACATCTCTTCGATCACGAACAAGAGCCGATAGAGATCAAAGTTTTCGGCCTGTAGTTCAACCCGGCCAGCCTCTATCTTGGAGAACTCCAGCACGTCGCTGATCAAATCGAGCAAATGTTCGCCGCTGCGACCGATGGTTTCCAGACTGCTGAGTTGTTCTTCGGAAAGATTGGAGTCGCGCATCATCAATCCTGAAAAACCCAGAATGGCGTTCAGCGGCGTCCGCAGTTCATGGCTCATGTTGGCCAGGAAAGTACTCTTTGCCAGATTGGCCGACTCGGCTTCATTCTTGGCGTTTCGCAGCGCTTCTTCGGTATTCTTGTGATCGGTTATATCCCGGGCAACAAATACCACCATATTCTCAGACATCGGAGCGATACGACCATCAAACCATCGTTCAGCCCCGTTGATTTCCAGCTTGTACTCAAATTTGACCAGTTTTTGCTCATTCAGGCTTTGCTGAATCTGATCAAGGAAGAAATCGGCTTGAGCCCCTGGAAAGGTATCATGCAGAGAACCTCCCTGGAGTTTATCAATCGAATTAAAAAGTAGCTCCTGCGATGTCGGGGCGATTTTCAAATAGCGGCCGGCCTTATCAAGCATAATCACCACATCGGTCATCCCACTGAACAGGGCCCGCAATTCAGCCTCCGATTCACGATAGGCGTTTTCGACCTGTTTGAGTGCTGAGATATCGACAATCGTACTAATAATGGACTCCAGTTTTCCGGCATCATTCATAATGGGAGCTGCCGAAATCATCACACTTTTTGCTGCTCCTTTAAGACCTACAAGTTCCACTTCATAGGTCGAGGAGATGTTCTGGCGTCGTTTTTCTCTCTCTTTTTCAACGATATCTCTGAAGGAGGGATCAATAAAATCGATGATATTTTTGCCTATGGCCTGTTCGGGGCTTTCAGCATCAATCATCTTTATCATGGCCGGATTCAAGTAAATCGAAGTTCCGTCAGGGGCAATCTGGATGATGCCCACTTCACTGTTGTCAGCCAGGGACCGGTAGCGTCTCTCACTTTCTCGTAATTTTCTTCTCTGCCGCCTGATCTGGGCATTCCACAAACCAATGATCAGGCCGAAACAGATGACTGCGGCGGCTATCTTGTAAAGCAGCGTATAATCCAGCTGCTTTTCGACGGTTACCGCTATCCATTTCTGCTTTATCGCCTCCCGTTCTTTTTCTGAAATCGAAGCAAGCCCCTTGTTTATTATCGAAACAAGTTCCGGCCAGTCGTTGCGCACGGCGAAATAGAGATTTTTTCCCTCAGCGCCGGCCAGCCTGGTCATCTTCAGGTTGACAATTCCTTTTCTGTTGATCGTATAGCCGGTCATGTTTTCATTGCCGACAAACACATCGCTCCTGCCTTCGGATACTGAATTAATGGCCTCTTCTGCAGTATCAAACAGAATCGGTTTTATATCGGTATTATCCTGCAGGAAACCATGGTGTGAACTGTTTTTCTGAACGGCTACCTGGAGGCCCTCCAGATCATCGACGCTGTTGCCAATAACGGAGCCTTCCTTGGTAACGAACACACGGTAAAAAGTCTGGTGGGGATTGGAGTAGGAGAGAAATTCTTTACGTTTCTCTGTCATGCCGACACATGGCAGGACGTCAATCTTCTTTATTTTGGCCCGCTCAACAGCTTCGTTCCAGCTCAGGTTCGGAGCAATATCCATGGCAATGCCGGTTCGTTCGCTGATCAGGTTCACATAATCAGCGCACATTCCACGATAGCTGCCGTCCACATCGATGAACTCGAACGGCACAAATTCAGGGTCCACTCCGAGAAGGATCCGGCTGTGGTCGGCGAGCCAGGCTTTTTCTTGAGCACTGAACTTGAGGTCAAAATCCGACTTTTTTTCCTGCTGTCCGAGCCATCTGGAGACAGATTGAAAATATAATGAGTCGCTTTCCCCCTTGAGTTGCTGCAGGTGTTTGTCAATGGTGGCTAGAATCGACTGGCTCGCATCTTTCCGCGCCGCAAAGCGCAATTCAGAAAGACGGACGATAATGGTGGTCTTTTTGACATTGAATTTCTTTTCGTTCAGATCGCCATAAAGCCTGGGCAGGATACCGGCGTCAACCTGGTTCTGCTCGAGCAACCGGAACACTTCGTCGTACTCGTCGACACCTTTGTAGGTGACTTCCAGATGAGCCTTCTCTGTCAAATCTTTAAGCGATTTGAAATAGATATCTTCTTCCAGCCCGGCTACCGTTTTGTCAGCCAGCTCGGCGATGGAGTCAAGTATGATTCCATTTGTGGTGTAGACTTGACCCCAGTTCGGAAAAACTGTCTCCTCATTAAAATCATACTTTTTCGTTCGTTCTTTGGAAAAAGCGATGGCCGTCATCAAATCGATTTCACCGCTCTCCAACAGACTCAAACAATCCACCCATTTGCAGGGAACGTATTCTACCGACCAGTTTTCCTTCGCTGCCACATGGTTTAAAAGATCGACATAGACCCCGTGCGCTTTGCCTTCCTGATCATAAAAAACAAGGGGAAAGTCTTGATAAACGCCGACTTTGATAGTAGTTGCAGCCGAGATTACATTGACGGATAAACCGATCAACAGGATAGTCGTCAGGGCCCAGATGAGTTTTTTGACAGGAACCGATACGATTTTGACCATTGTTGATGCTCCGTTGATGTTGTAAACAGCTCTCACCAAAACAGATCACCCAGCGTTCCAATAATACCTCCAGCTCCATTGCAGTTCACCTCGCTTTGGAGCTGCAGGTACACATCGACACTTCTATTCTAGCAAAACCGCAGTGATGCAACAATCCGGCGGATAAATAATAAATCGGTCTATCTTCTGTATATCTACTGGTGGGCTGTCGTCGATTGTCAAAGAGACTTGTGCGGCAGCAAAAACAAGGGCAGAGCCGACATGTTCGACTCTGCCCGAAACGTGAGTGATTTTCGTGGCATTTATTTAGCTGCATCTACACCGCAGGCCTGGGGCGGAAGCTTTGGACTGGTGTCTCGTTGCCTGCTGCCTTGGCACTCTGATGAGCCTGCTCGATTCGCTCGGTTATTTTTCTCATCAGTCGGTGAACTGACCAGACACAGAGCACGGAAAGAGGGATGGCGACAAAAAGTACAACGGGAACAAACCATAAAGAAACGATTAATTCTGAGATAAACATAGCTGAATCCTCCTTTGAGTTTCAAAGTTGTAATCGGTTTTCTCACTCGGTCTACGTTCGGTTTCTATTGCTTTAAAATGGGACATGGTGTTTTACCTGCTGAACGGGGACTCGGTTAGTCTTGGTGCTGTTGCCTTAACAATTACAACAAACGTGCCAGAATTGTTTTTTTTAAAATAAATCATATTAATATCAAAAAGATAACACTCTTTCGAGAGAAGTAATGAAGGACTTCAGATGTGTATAGATAGAGGATGTCTATACAGATGTGTATAGACAGAAGTGTTCAATTCAAGCGGCTACCCGCTCGTCCCAGTGCTGATGACACCCTTGATCGTTGACCGGAGTTACCCTATGTCCCCGATACCATATTTCAACAGTTTCGAGTACAGGGTTGCCCGGCTCATGCCCAGAAGACGGGCGGCTTTGGCTTTATTCCAGTCGGTCTTGGCAAGTGTCTCTAAAATAGCATCTTTCTCGGAGGCCGGTTTGGCAATCGGTTGATCGACAGAATCAACAGCCATCGCAGCGGGCCTCTCTATGGTGGCTGCGGATAGAAATTCCGGCGGCAGATGCTCACGTTCGATCATCTCTCCAGGGCAGAGGGCGCAACCGAAATGTATAACGCTTCTCAATTCCCGAATATTTCCAGGCCATGGGTAATGCATAAACAGTTTATTGACATCTCTGCTGAGCCCCTGAATATTCTTGTTCATTGATTTTCTGGAAGTCTTGATAAAATGGCTGATCAGCAGCGGAATATCATCGCTTCTCTCCCTTAGCGACGGCAGACTGATCAGAATATTTTTCAACCGATAATACAGATCCTCGCGGAACTCCTTGTTCTCCGCCTTCTTCTGCAAATCATGGTTAGTGGCCGCAACTACTCTCACATCGGCTTTTATGGTTGTTGAGTCCCCTATTCGTTCAAACTCCTTTTGTTCAAGGAATCTAAGCAGTTTAGCCTGAAAACTAGGTGAGATGTCACCGATTTCATCAAGAAAAAGAGTGCCTCCCTCGGCAGCCTGGCAACGACCGATTCTGTCCTTTACCGCTCCGGTAAAGGCCCCGCTCACATGGCCAAATAGTTCGCTTTCCAGCAGACTCTCGGACAGGGCCGCACAATTGACCTTTATAAAGGGTTTCTTCGCCCTGCTGCTGGCGTAATGAACCGCATCGGCAATCAACTCTTTACCCGTGCCACTTTCCCCACAGATCAAGACATTTATATCCAGATCGGCGGTTTGCTCAAGCAGACTATAGATCTGCTGCATCACCTCGCTCTTGCCGATGATGTTATGATAACTGTGTTTTTCTAGAAGATTTTTCTCCAGCTCTGCCAGTCTGGAAATATCCCTGACAACCAGCACTGCGCCATCCAGTTCGCTGTGCTCTCCAGTCAAAGGGGCTGCGTTCAGCACCAGTGTCTTGTCATTTTGCCCCCCGCAGCTGCACTCGACCCGATATTCTTTGACCGGCTTCTGCTGTTCGAAAACTTTCTGCAGTAGTTCCGCACACGGACCACTGCCATCCAGTAATCTTTGCTGGAATGACCTTGTATCCCCCGGAACGTTCCCGCAAATCGAGTCCAGCGGTTTGTTAGCGTTAATGACTTGCAGTTGATTATCGACCGTCACGATAACATTTTCGATACTGTCCATGATGGTCTGCAGCATCTTATGTGCTGCCTCTTTTTCCTGAATGGCGTTCTGTAGTTCCAGGTGAGTCTGGACTCTGGCCAAAACTTCTTCAGAGCGGAAAGGTTTGGTGATGTAGTCCACACCTCCACTCTGGAAGGCCCTCAGAACACCTTCGACTTCCGTTAGGGCGCTGATAAAGATTATGGGGATCCTGGCAGTCTCCTCATTTGACTTCAAGATGCTGCACACCTCGTAGCCATCCATACCCGGCATCATGATATCGAGAAGAATGAGATCAGGAGCTTGTGTGTCTATTGCTTTAAGGGCGATCTCACCATTGAGGGCGGGCCGAACCTGATAGCCTTTATCTGTGAGCAATCTTCTCAATATAGAAAGATTCTCAGGTGTATCATCCACTATCAGGATGCTGTTCTTTCTATTCTTCTCACTCATTTATAAACGCCATCAGGCTCTCAGCTTGTTCGTTATTACCATTATGTCAAAATGATTTGACTCTGAATAGGACCATTTTCAGCAACACCCTCCAGCTCTTTGGTAAGATCCTAAAATAATTATCGATAAAAAACCACTAATGCCCTGACTGTCAGGATCAAACGGAATGAGTAAGATAGTTTCTCCATACTTTACTCTTTTGATTCGTTTATACGAATAGTGAGGCTCTTGCTTAGTCCGGCTCTATAAGAAGTTTGCTGGTGCGAAAATAAAACCCCTGGAGACATTCAGGCCATCGGCAATATGTTCCAATATGTCCCGCTCTTCATCTGTAATGCGTCCGCTTGCCTGTGCTACGACACAGAGGTCCCGCACTACCTGCATGCGCTGCGGGATGCTGGTGTTCAGGCAGGCATTGCTTACCCGGTTGTCCAAATCTTCTTTTAACCGGGTCAGATCTAGTTTGCTTGAGAATTCACCCGGGCCGAAAAATTTCTCGAAAATTTTCACCTCCTCCGGTCCGATTCCGTCGCTGGCATCAGCAATAGCGATAGCGCCGGCATAGAGCAACCGGCGCATAAATTTTGCTGTCTCGGTTTTGCCTTCGATATAGCTTGGTTCCATGAGACCCATTAAGCTCTGCACACCGATTTCCAGATCGGCTTTGCTCATGCCGTCGTCTCGAACATGTTCCGATTCGTCATATAATTTTAGTGCTTTAACGCGAAGGGGACTGAAGGGGTGGGTGGAGAACCAGTCTTCCTTCGGAGCACTGATGCCCGGTTCAGCATCTACCAACTGCATATCATCGATCTGATTCAAGAAATCGTTGAGGTTGAAGCTGATTGTTTTGCCAGTCAGGCCGGAAGCCAGTTTGAATAAAGATCGGGCCACACTATCAAGGTCCTTTGAGCAATGCGCTCCCGCGCGATCGGCTGATATCTCAGCGTATCTGGACCAGGCAAACAATTCCAAGGCCAGGCGTGGGTCTGGTTTTGCGTCACCACCCAGCAAATAACCTATCGGTATTGTATGGTGCCCATAAATATGGTGCCCCAGCTCATGGCCCATCACAAAACAAAGTTCTTTTTGGGTAAAAGATTCCAGCAGACTCGAGGCAAACATGACAAACAGTCGGCCATCCTCCGGCTTGAAACACATCGCATTAAACTGCGGGCTGGCAAAGACATAGAGTTCCAGTGGGATCTTCATTCCCAGCGTTTCAATACATTCATCTGCAATCCTGTGAATATCCGGTGCCATATCTCGGCTCAAACGCACAGAAGATGACAGCAAACGTCTTCTGAGGCCCATGTTTTTTTTGCCTTCCATTCGGGCTATCGTTTCCTTGACTTGAATGACCTCTGGATGCTCAAGCAGCTTTTTGCTGAGTTCCAGGTCATTCTGGCAGCGTATACTTTGTGCAATCATAGCTTCAGCCCCATGCTTGTGAGAACCCCTCGAAAGGGCAAGAGTAAATAAACTCTTTTTCCTTCTACAAGTTAGAATACCATTATATTAATCACACTTAAAACGTTCCTGCCGTGCGCCTGAGCTTCCGGGCCACCCCACTATTCATTGTGAGGATAAATCAGAAATGAGATTTCGTAATACGGCAGGAACATGTTAAGATGCAACAATAAAATTATGTTGTATGGACGCTCAGCCCCGACTCAGGGCCGGAGTATTTTAAAACTATTATATCGACACCATAACCGGAGTTGAAGGAGAGAAATCTTAAATTAGTTTCCATCCGGAAACGAGTAATTTTCTTCAAGATCGAGGCGTGCGAGAAATTTTACCGCAGGCCGAGTTGATATTCCGAGGATAAAATTTCGAGCACAACGAAGCGTGGACAAAAGGGCCGTTTCCGGATGGAAAATAAATTAAGTTGGCTTGTATAAAATCAGTGCCAAACTGTGGCATTTAAATGTTGTTAAGATCTTCTAAATGATCATCTTACAGTTAGGAGTTGATCGAGACAAATTCAGCCATAAGGAGGAGCGATGTCAGTTAAAATTCTGATCAGACGAAAATTTAAGAAAGAAGCTTTGAAGAACGCGTCCGCCATGCTGATTAAAGCGCGAACCAACGCCATGGGAAACCAGGGCTATATATCCACTGAGACACTAGTCAATTACGACGATCCTCAATCCGTGATCATTCTCTCCATGTGGCAGAGTAAAGATGACTGGGACAGGTATAGGGACAGCGACACTCGAAAAGAACATGAAGATAAATACGCAGATATGTTCGAGGGCTCGACAGAATACGAGATGCTCAGGGTAGGAATGTAACCAGCGCTGCGGTGAGTTTCTATCTGTCCCAGCCAAACTCTAGCCGGGCAGCCAAATAGTTCACTGCCCTCTGTGCCAAATTGAAAACGGAGTCAGCCTATGAAGACCAAGGATATTCTTGCTGAAAAGGGAACGCATGTCACTACAGTCAAGGAAACGCTCCTTCTGGCAGATGTCGTATCAATGTTTGTCAACAATCATATCGGCTCGGTCGTTGTGGTAAACAATTTTGACGAGGTCATCGGTATCGTTGCCCCAAACGATGTGCTGAAGGCGATACAGCATCATCCGGAGTATATAACGACAATTACGGTAAGCGAAGTAATGACCAGAAATATCATCGTCGTGACCCCCGAGGACGATGTAGATGATCTGATGACGATTATGACCCAGAACAGAATCCGTCATCTGCCGGTGATAGACAAAGGAGAACTCACCGGTATTTTATCAATTGGCGACGTGGTCAAGGCAAAAACCACCGCCCGGGACGTCGAGATCAATTATCTGACGGATTATATCGAAGGCAAATATCCCGGCTGAACACAGAGGGCCCGGCAAATAAGGATCGTTACATCTTAGGTGCACCTTCGAACGGACATTTATTGATAAGGATGATAGCCTTCCGGTTGCAATGGCAGAAAGGTGCTGCTCTGCTTGAGGAGCTTGATCGGCAATGGTGTCAACCACTCACCGCGGTTGCTGGGGGCAGTTAGAGGCTGGAATCGCGGACTGTCTTTACTCGTGAACCCCAGAAAATCTATAATCCAGTATTACCGGCCACAAGCTGACAGACGGCTTGAACAGCACTGTCCATCTCGAGGAAATTCATATTGAACACCATGTGATAGTGATCGGGCTGATCATAGTCGGTTCGACCGAAATGTCGATAGAGATGGATCCTTCTCCTGTTTTGTTTGTCGATAACTAGCTGAGCCTTCTTGCGATCGATGCCGTAATGATCCATCATGAATTTTATACGGTGATCTATATTGGCGATCATCAGAAAGTGGAAAGTATCCGGACGATCGGCCAGAATATACTGCCCGCCCCGGCCGATGATCACGACGTTGTCCTGACTGGCGATGATCGGCATTATCTTATGTAGAATAGAGATATACAGGTCACCGTTAATATAGCCAGGCCTTTCTTCCATGGCAGTTTCAACATAGCCTTTGCTAAATGGTCCAATCTTGCGGATCAGTCGCTTTACCATCCCTTCACTGCCCGTCTCTAAAGCGACAGAATCGACCCATTCGGTAGAAACGTCCGCTTCAAGAGCAACCATCTCGACGATTTGTTCATCAATCAGGGTGTAGCCCAGCTTTTCCGCAACCATTGTTCCCAACGTCTTACCGCCGGCCCCGAACTGTCTGGCAATAGTTATAACAGACATAATGTACCTCCATTATGTTTAGGCGTAAGCTCCGGGAGAGACGGAGAACTCTCTATCGATAACCGGCCAGAATAATCTTTTCAATTGCACATAACGGTATAAGTTCAAGGCACCCATCCAGGCAAGGCATGAGCGAGGAGCCGGCGGAGCAACCTTGCAGAGTAGTGAGCAGGCACCACAGCGAGTAGCGCAGCCTGATGGAATGGATTGGATTGGGCTTATACCGCTGTGTATACGTTAAGCCTAGCCTATCAATACCCCGGAAGGCAATGTTTTCTTACGCGGCGGAGGAGATTCCAGAGGGGCTGGCAAGAAAAGGTTGCACGCATGAAGAGTTAAGGCTGGCAATTACCAGAGATTTTATAATATTATTGAAGTATCAAATCAGCGTTATGACGTCTGGTGTGGACGTCTGAATTGTCAAGTGTACGCGCAGGTCTGCTTGCAACGGATATCATAAAGCGGTCAGCAAGATCGCCGAATTGGAGGCCGTAAACAGTGAGCGTCGATAACCTGTCATCCACCGATGTCTCCTTGGGCGAGGCGAAGCCTTCCCCTGTTCAATCCCGCCGAGCCAAGAAGGTCGTCCCCTTCTGCCTCACTTTTGTAATCTGTTTCGCCACCTGGATTGTCCTGTCGGGACGTTTTGATTTCTTTCATATTGCTCTGGGAATAATCGCCTGCACCATCGTCGCATCTCTGTCCGGCTCGATCCTTCATATCGAGGCGGGGGCTTAAAAACCTTCCCGGTCAGTGGCTCCGGTTTATCCTGTATATTCCCTGGCTTTTATACCAGGTTCTGTTAGCCAATATACATGTCATGTACCTGGTATTTCATCCCCGGATGATCGAGTTGATCGATCCGAGGATTATCCGCTTTAAAAGCAGGTTAAAGAAACCCATGTCCCTTTTTATCTTGGCCAACTCGATCACGCTGACTCCCGGCACCATAACGGTGTTTGTTTCGATAAACGGAGAATATGCGGTGCACGTTATTGATGAAGAATCCGGTAATGCACTGCCTGGCGAAATGGAAGAACGAGTCGCCCGGCTGATGGGTGAATAATGGATACATTCTTCTTATACGCAGCCATCTATCTGTGTTTGATCATGCTGCTGTCGCTCTACCGGGCGGTTTTTGGGCCCACCGTTCTCGATCGCATGATCGGGGTCAATGCAATCGGCAGCAAGACGACGGCTCTTCTGATCATGATCGGCATCATTTATCAGCGGGTGGAGATGTTTGTCGACATAGCCCTGGCCTATGCCTGCTTAAATTTTATAGCCGTCCTGGCGGCTTCTCGCTTTTTCCAGAAAAGGAAGGGGTTATATGACGAATCCCACTAGCTGCAAAAAGAATTTCATTGAATCTCTGGAGGGATGGGGACCATGACCTTGGTGGCCGCTATTTTTATTGTGCTGGGGCTTTTCTTCTTTACTGGCGGTTCTATCGGCATCTTGCGGTTTCCAGATTTTTTTTCCAGACTGCACCCCGCCGGAAAACTTGACAGCATGGGCCTGTTGATGACCCTGGCCGGCATGGCGCTTTACACAGCTCGAGACCTGTCGCTACCCGCCATACTCACCGCCTTAAAAATATTACTGATTGTTGTCTTCGTTTTCATCACCAGCCCCACAGCCACCCATGCCATCCTCGATGCCGGGGTGCGAGCCGGCCTCGGCCCGTGGACAGCCCCAAAGAAAAAGGGAAACAGATGATCTGGCCGCTGGATATTATCATTCTCACAATTGTCATCATCTGCGGTATCGCCGCCATCTCCATCAAGGATCTGCTGGGTGCGGCAATCATGTTCGGGGCCTACAGTTTTATGATGTGTTTGCTCTGGTCGGTGATGGGGGCTGTTGATGTCGCCTTCACGGAGGCCTCGGTCGGCGCCGGAGTGAGCACGGTATTCTTTGTGGCCGCTGTTTTTCGAACTACCCGGAGGACAAGAGATTGAGAGCACTGGGGCTGGCAACAGTTTTTTGTTTCGGCGCTATTCTGTTCTACATTTCCTTCGATTTTCCAGACTGGGGAGATGAGAACTCCCCTGCCAGCCAACACGTATCTCCCTACTATATCGAGCACACCATGGAAGATACCTCGGTTCCCAATATCGTCACCGCGATCCTGGCCGATTATCGGGGCTATGACACCCTGTTTGAAACTGCGGTGATTTTCTCTGCCGGTCTGGCCTGTTTTTTTCTGCTGCGGATTCCCGAGCGCCAGGCGCCGCCCGCCCGCTTCTATCGTCACCTGGCGACCGGGATTACTTTTCGGATTGAAAAAGGAGGCCGTCTTCCCGAGGACACGGACGAGTTTGAAAGAATCGACAGCGTCTGGGTTCCCTATGACGTCATCATCGGCATGACCTGCCGTCTGGTCGTACCCTTCATCCAGCTCTTCGCCCTCTATGTAATTGCCCACGGCCACCATAGTCCCGGGGGCGGTTTCCAGGGGGGAGTAATCTTCGGCGCGGCAATCATCCTCTTTGCCATCTCCAACAACCTGAGAAGAACGCTCAAACGCATGAGTGAAAAGACGAGCGCCCTGCTTGGTTCACTGGGAGTCCTCATCTATGCAGGCACCGGAATTCTCTGCATGGTTCTGGGAGCCGGCTTTCTCAATTACAGTGCTCTGGCGTCCTTGCTGGGCGTTGACCCGGTGAGCGCCAGATCTCACGGTATCCTGATAGTCGAGATTGGTGTGGGAATTGCCGTAACCGCAGTGATGGTATGGATCTATTACAATCTTTCTTCAGCCGGAAGACAGGACGAAGGATTATAGCATGGAAGCACTAGGCAGCCTGATCATAGCGAAATACAACTACTGGGCGGTCATTGCCCTGCTTTTAATAGGGCTCTATGCCATGATTACCAAGAAGAATCTGGTCAAGAAGATCATCGGCATGAATATTTTTCAGACTGCGATCATTTTATTTTATGTCTCCATTGGCTCGAAAAAAGGAGCAACAATACCGATCATCACGCATGGCCATGGTGATGCATCTCATGCGGTGCATAGTGTGGAATATATCAACCCGCTGCCCCATGTGCTGATGCTCACCGCCATCGTCGTCTCGGTCGCAACCCTTGGAGTCGCTCTGGCTCTGGCCATGAAAGTTTACTCTCAGTACGGAACGTTGGAGGAAGACGAAATCAGAGAAAAAATAATGGAATCAGAACCTGTCTAGGACAGGTCTGGTTACTGCCCGGCATTCGTCGCCAGCCTGAGTTTTCATTGATGAAGCTGGGAATACCTCCCCATAGAGGATATGGAAGAGCAATTTCCCATCATCATAATTGCGGTACCTCTTATAGCGGCCCTTCTGATAACCGCACTGTGGTGGTTTGATAAAAGAGTCTGTCTGCCGATTTCGATCGTTGCCGGGCTCACTTCCCTGATAGCTTCCGTTGGCCTGCTGCTGCAGGTTTTATCGGGCGGTATCCTTGAATACCGGCTGGGGGGCTGGGCCCCTCCATTTGGTATCGTCTATCGGGTAGATCATCTCAACAGCCTTATCATTGTCGCCGTATCCCTGGTGTCTCTTTTAAACCTGATCGGCAGTAGAACCATCGTCCAAAAGGAGTTCCAGGAGAAAGTGGGCGCCTTCTATGCCCTCTACCTTCTCTTTACCGCGGGACTGCTTGGCATACTCATAACCGGAGATGCATTCAACCTCTACGTTCTGCTGGAAATTGCCTCTCTTACCGGCTATGCCCTGATAGGTCTGGGCCGCAGACGGGCTCCGCTGTCCGGCTTGAACTATCTGTTTATGGGTACCATCGGTGCCAGTCTTTACCTGCTTGGCGTCGGCTATCTCTACCTGATGACCGGTTCGCTGAACATGGCTGACCTTGCTCAGATTCTTCCCACGATCCTCCCTTCAAAGGTCATTGTCCTGGCCTTCATCCTCTGTCTGAGCGGGCTTTTTATCAAAATGGCACTGTTCCCTCTGCATGGCTGGCTGCCCAATGCCTATACCTATTCTCCGTCTGTGGTGAGCAGCCTGGTTGCTCCTCTCACCACCAAGGTCATGATCTACGCAATGTTCCGGGTGATGTTGACGATTTTCTCCATCGATTTCTCACTCAACAACGTGGCACTTCGCCTGCCGATCCTCTGGCTCGCCATCGCGGCGATCGTCATGGGATCGATTATGGCACTGGCCCAAAAACGGCTGAAGAAGATGCTGGCCTTCATCGTTGTGGCTGAAGTCGGCTATATGGTTGGCGGTTTCTGGCTGGGCAACAGGGCCGGCATGAGCGGGGCTGTTTTACACGTCATAAACGATGCCGCGATGACCCTGTGTGTGTTTATGGCCGCCGGGGCACTCGTCTATAAAACAGAGGATGATCGCCTCTCCAGTCTCAAAGGTGTGTTTCGGACAATGCCGGTGTCCATGGCAGCCATGGTTGTCGGCGGACTCTCGCTTATTGGGGTGCCCCCCACCTGCGGGTTCTTCAGCAAGTGGTACCTGATCTCAGGCGGGATGGCAGCCGGGCACTACGGGTTTGTTGCCGCCCTGCTGTTCAGCAGCCTGGTCAACACGGTTTTGTTTTTTCGCCTTTTCGAGATCGGCTATTTTGAGCCCTTCCCGTCAGGGCAGGGCCACCAGCAGCAGGGCCCTACTGACCACCCCAAGCATTCGAGTTCGATAGCAGAAGCACCGCTGGATGTGCTTGTCCCACTCGTCGCAACGGCAGTGCTTCTCATTGTACTGGGCATCTATTCAGGAGAAATTGTGGCCAGGGTGATTGATTTTGCAATTCCGCCGGCAATTGGCTAGGAGCCCGCGAATCTTCCAAGCCAAAGCCATGAAAGTCATTTTGAGGTGTTTATGACCGTCATCCCAGGATCAGGCGCACACCGTTCTTAGCCAGATCAATGGATACTATTGTTTCCATAAAGCCATTGATCGCCATTCTGGCTTCGCTTCTCGCCGTCCCGCTCATCATCTTGTCGGGCCGTTCACCAAACGTGCGCGAAGCATGGACGTTTACCGCCGCCGGGCTGAAGTTTGTCGTTGTTGCCTCGATGCTGCCTCTCATACTTGCCGGCTTTCAGGTGGAATACACCATTGCTGAGGTGCTGCCTGACTTTGCCATTGGCTTGCGCGTCGATGCCATGGGGATGCTCTTCGCCCTGGTATCTTCGTTTCTCTGGATTGTCACTTCTTTGTACTCTGTCGGCTATATGCGGGGGCTGCAGGAGCATTCCCAGACACGTTACTTCTGCTTTTTTGCCCTCTCACTGTCGGCGACCATCGGCGTTGCCTTCTCGGCCAACCTGCTGACCCTGTACCTTTTCTATGAGATGCTTTCTCTAGCCACCTACCCGCTCGTAACCCATCACCAGGATAAAGAGGCCCGCAGCTCCGGGCGGAAGTATCTCTTTTACATTCTGGGAACCTCCATTGCCATGGTGCTGCCAGCCATGATTTTTATTGCCCACAAAACCGGTACGCTGGAGTTTGCGCCCCAGGGCATAATGGCGGGCACCCTCGATCCGCCCGCGGTGCTGATGCTTCTGCTTCTTTTCGTCTTCGGTTTTGCCAAGGCCGCTATCATGCCCTTTCATGCCTGGCTGCCGGCAGCTATGGTGGCGCCGACCCCAGTGAGCGCCCTGCTGCATGCGGTCGCCGTCGTAAAAGTAGGCGTTTTCTGTATTGCCCGGGTAATGACCGGCGTCTTCGGGATCGACCTTCTGGCCAGTCTTGATCTATCGACCCTCGTCTGCATAATTGCCGCAGTCACCATACTGGCGTCTTCTTTAATCGCACTCTCCCAGGATGATTTGAAACGAAGGCTGGCTTTTTCCACCATAGGCCAGCTCTCCTATATTGTCCTGGGAATCGCCCTGCTCTCGAAAAGCGGCATGATCGGCGGCCTGCTGCATATCGCCATGCACGCCTTCGGCAAAATAACCCTGTTCTTTTGTGCCGGTGCCATTTTCGTAGCAACGGGCACCAGGAACATCAGCCAGATGGGGGGGCTTGGCAAACGGATGCCGCTCACCATGTCGGCCTTTTTCATCGGCGCTTTAAGCGTGATAGGCTTGCCTCCCTGCGGCGGCTTTATCAGTAAATGGCATCTGGCTGACAGGAACGATCCAAGCGGATCAGATCGCCATGCTGGTGGTGCTGCTGGGCAGTTCGCTGCTCAATGCAGCCTATTTTCTACCAATTGTCTATCGCGCTTTTTTCTGCAGCCCGGAAGAAGCCTTGTTCAATGCGCCAATGGCTGAAGCACCGAGATGGTGCCTGCTTCCCCCGTTAATGACCGCAGGCCTGTCGATCGCACTCTTCTTTTATCCCCAGCCGTTTCTGAGACTGGCCAGGCTGGCGGTTCAGGGAATTATGGGAGGTTGAATCAGAATGGCAGAGAAACAGGAAAAAATGATTTTGGCCCATGAGCCGGTTCCCGGTTATCGGCAGGCCTTCTACATCGCTCTGGCCGTAGGCGTAATCTACCTGGTCATTGTCTTTGTCTGGGCTCTTATTTGAGAGTTGGCGAAATTGGTTGCAGGAGAATGAGATGAAAAAAGAACTGACCTTATTTGACAAGCCCAGGAATGTGAAGCGCTTTCTGTTCATATTTTACGGATCTCTCCTGGCGCTGCTGCTCATTGATCCCTTCATCCACAAACATGGTGAATTCGCCTGGGAGGGCGTTCCGGAGTTCTATGCCGCCTATGGCTTTGTGTCATGTGTGCTGTTGATATTTATCGCCAAAATTCTGCGCTGGTGGGTCAAGCGGGATGAAAATTATTATGACTGAACGTCTCTTCTGTTGAGTGGGCCGAGATGATTAGTGAGATGGACGTGCAATGGACCAGTTATCGCTGATAATCAGATTTCCGCCGGCTTTGCTGTTCATCGGCGGGGCCCTCTTGATCCCCTTGTTCAAGGGGAAGATCAAATCGGGATTCATGCTGGCCCTCCCGGTTCTGGCTTTTTGGGCCATTGCCACTGCAGCCAACGGCAGTGGCTGGGTTTTCCCGGTGCTGGACTACGATCTGGTTCTCGGTAGGGTTGACGCCTTAAGCCGGGTCTTCGGTTACATCTTCTGCATCGTCACTTTTCTGGGTGTTGTTTTTGCCCTCAACATCGACGACAACACTCCAGTTCTGCGCCGCTTTTGCCTATGCCGGCGGAGCCCTGGGAGTGACCTTTGCCGGGGATGTCTTTTCTCTCTATATCTTCTGGGAGATTATGGCCGTGGCCTCCACTTTTCTGATTCTGGCCAGGCGGACCAGGGCCTCCCAGGCCGCTGCCATACGCTATATACTGGTGCATATATTTGGCGGGCTGTGCCTGCTGGCCGGAATAATATTGTACGTTCAGCGAACCGGAACCACGGAATTCGGCCTGATGCACCTTTCCGGCATCGATTCCTACCTTATCTTTCTCGGTATTGCGGTCAACGCCGCCATCCCTCCTCTGCACCCCTGGCTGAGTGACGCCTACCCGGAGGCGACCGTTGCCGGCGCCGTCTTCTTGAGTGCCTTTACCACCAAAAGTGCAGTCTACCTGATGGCCCGGATGTTTCCGGGAACTGAACTTTTGATCTGGCTGGGGGCCGTGATGACGGCGATTCCGATTTTCTATGCGGTACTGGAGAACGATATCCGCCGGGTGCTGGCCTACAGCCTGATCAACCAGGTGGGCTTCATGATGTGCGGTATCGGCATAGGAACGGCCCTGGCAATTAATGGCACGGTGTCCCATGCCTTCTGCCATATCCTCTACAAAGCCCTTTTATTCATGGCGGCAGGTTCTGTGCTGCAGGTGACCGGGAAAATCCGCTGCACCGATCTGGGCGGGCTCTACAAGACCATGCCGCTGACCTGCCTGTTCTGCATCGTCGGCGCGGCCTCCATCTCTGCCTTCCCGCTGTTCAGCGGTTTTGTCAGCAAATCGATGATCATCAGCGCCGCGGCGCATAACAAGCTGATTATCGTCTGGCTGATGCTCCAATTCGCCTCGGCCGGCGTTTTTCACCATGCCGGGATCAAGGTGCCCTTTTTCATGTTTTTCGGTCATGATTCGGGAATACGAGCCAAGGAGCCGCCATTAAACATGCTGCATCGCGATGGGAATTGCTGCAGGACTGTGCGTGTTGCTGGGAGTTTATCCCTACCCTCTCTACTCAATCCTGCCATACCCGGTGGATTATGTACCCTACACGGCAGCCCATGTCGTAGGTCAGCTTCAGCTTCTGATGTTCGGGGCGCTGGCCTTTTGCCTGCTGATTCTTTCCGGATATTACCCGGCTGAAATGCGGGCGATCAATCTGGATACGGATTGGTTCTACCGCAGACTTGGAGTTCATCTCTATCGTTTTTCCGAGACGATTCTCAACAGCTTGAACCAGACCTGTGAAAGGATTTTTGCTAAGGAATTAACCAGTACTCTGGCAACCCAGATGGAGAATGGAGCTGCCCGCCTGGTGGTACTCCTGATGTTGCCAGTGTGGAAGGCGATGAATTTCTCGGAAGAGAGGCAGACCCAGTTGAGCGGTCGTATCGACGATGCGCTGCGGGACGGTGCGGTACCGATTGGCATCAGCGTGGCGGGGGCAGCAATTTTGCTGTCGGTATTGTTTTTTTTCCATTGAGCAACACGTGAGCGCATTTTACTGAGCAAGCAGCAGCCAATGTCCACACCCTGATGGTAACTCAGCACCAACGGAACAGCAACGCGATCTGATGCGTAAAAACATGCTTTAGGGAGAGAGATAAATGGTATCACGGAGTGAAGTTAACCATATAATTATCTTAAGCTACTTCACCGAAGATATGATCCAGAAGTTATTGCCGGAAATTGAACTCCTTCGTTTTAAAAGCGGGGAGATCATTTTTCGCAGAGGCGAACCTGCTGCCACCTTTTATTCGCTGAAACGGGGCAAGATATTGCTGGAACAAAGGATTTCTGAGAAGGTCACCATCTCGATGGGGACCGTTAAGCCGGGATACTCATTCGGCTGGTCGTCAATGCTTGGGGATGAGAAATTCACCCTGGATACAGTCTGCGGCGAACCTTGCGAAGTGTTGAGCATTCGAGCCAAAACAATGCTTGCTATGCTTGAAGAGGATCACAGTATGGGGTACAGGTTCATGCATCGGCTGCTGCATATGGTAAAAAGACGTTTGGATATGCGCACCGAGCTGTTGTTAAAATTGCTCAGCAATCATCCCGATATCCAGCCTCTGATGAGAGAATCATAGCTGGAATTCTTGGATTTACCCTTTGTAGAGCAGGGCCATACCATTTCTCAGCTCTTTGATGGGTATTTGACCGGGGGCTGAAGCCTGCATGCCGATTGCAAAGGTAATGTCGGAGCCAAACAGCCCGCCAGCCAATCTGCTCACCGCCCCTTCAGGTCCCATGGACATTGCCACAATGGGCACCTGCACCGCCTCATTTCTTGCTCGCTGGGTAGCGTTCAGAAGGGTGAGAACATCTCCGTAATTCTTGGGCATAGCGGCAAATTTTGAAATATCACCGCCTGCCGTCTGCGCTTCGACCAGCTTGGAATAGATGAAGTGTTCGCTGGGTGTCTCTGCGAAATTATGATAGGAAAGAATTAATTTCACCCCATGTTTCCGGGCCTGATCTTTGATAATATCGATAAATTCCCGATCGTTGCAGAGCTCTATGTCAACCAGGTCAATATCGCCGGTTTCCATAACCGCACTGTTCAACTCTAATCTGACTTCACGGGATAACTTCTTCATCCCGCCTTCAAGATCTATCCGGCAGGTAAATATCAAAGGGGTGTCGCCGATGATAGCGCGCATCTCTTTGAGCAGCGCCAGGCTCTCTGCTATATTCTCGACCTCGTCGTAACCATCTATGCGCCATTCCAGCAGATCAGGCTGCAGTTGCACCAGTGCCTCGGCCTCCTGGAGAACCTTGGCCCGAGTATCACCTACCAGCGGCAGGCAAATGAGCGGCTGTAGTCCGCCGATCACTGAGCCTCGAACTATTACCTGTGCTTCACTCTGTTGTCTCATGACAGTCTTCCGTTGTCTGATGGTTGCCGCCCTGCGAGATTATCTCGCCAAGTGATGGGCCAGGACAGAGGTAATGTAAGTTATTTGCTCAACTATTACAAATCGGCTGCGAACTCAGCACCTTCTTCATGCGTCCCGGAAGTCGACGTGCCAGGGCCAGCTCGAGGAAATCGACGGCTCCCATCAGAGTCTTGAGGTCAATTCCGGTGGCAATTCCCATAGACTCAAACATGTGTACGGCGTCTTCAGTGGGAACATTTCCCGCGGCTCCTTTGATAAAGGGACAGCCGCCCAATCCTCCGGCACAGACGTCAAATACCCGGACACCGGCTTCATAGCCGCTGAACATGTTCGCCAGTCCCAGTCCTCTCGTATCGTGGAGGTGCAGGGAAATCCGGGCCTCGGGGAAGCTCTCGGAAACCTTGTCGACCAGGGATCGTATCGTCAAAGGATTGGCCATTCCGGTTGAATCCGCCAGGTTGATTTCATCCACACCTGCAGACATCATTTTCTCGGCAGCAGCAAGTACCGCGCTCTCGGAAATCGAGCCTTCGTAGACGCACCCGAATGCACTCTGTAAACCAGCCCGCACCTCAAGCCCCTGTTTTCTGGCGTTTCTGATGAGGTCAACCATCGAATCAAGGGCGTCAGTGGCTGACTTACGGGCATTTTTCCGACTATGCGTATCACTGACCGATACCGACATGCTTACGTGGGGCACCGAGCACGCCAAGGCCCGCTCCAACCCCTTGTCATTAAGGATCAATGCTGAGATGACGGTGTCGTGCTGTTTACCCAGGGCCTTGATCAATTCATCGGTGGCTGCCATCTGCGGGACGATTTGGGGGTGTACGAACGATCCTACCTGTATTCTCCTGACCCCGGCACTTCTGAGCAGCTTAAAAAGTTCGATCTTCTGAGCGACGGTAAACTGTTGTGATTCAATCTGGAGACCATCTCTCAGCGCTTCGTCTTCTAGGAGTATGCTCGTTTGTGAATCTCTGTCTTGCACGGCTCACACCCAATTGTTGTTATTCTATCCTGAGTCGCTCACCCTAGAGCCAGGTTACCTTTTATTTGCGGGCTACCAGGAAAGAAGATCTTGGTTCTCTCTGGAAGTACGGAATTACGATGTGCAGGATATATTTGCTCCAACCTCATGTCAACTCTTTCCTTATCCGCTCTCCGGCCTTTACAGTCTGATATTTCTGTACCAAGGACCTGAGTCTTATCACTGAAGCGACTTGAAACTATCTATCTTTTATCAGGTGAATTTCACGATCAATTGTTATCCGGCCACAAACAGGGTATTCTTTTCAAAAGAACAATATATCGGCAGAAAGAACGATTCTGAAAATCTCTGAAACGACATATGGATTGATGCTGAATGTGATAACGGTGACTAATCTATACATAACGACAGAGGTCCAATCGGTCCCACCAGGCGGCGTTACTCGCTGTGGTGCCGGCTCCTCGCTCGTGCCTTGCCTGGATGGGCGCCTTGAACTTATGCCTTTATATATAGTAAAAATCTGGTAAAAGAGCACTGACGATATTTTTAAAAAAAGTTGCTCCGCTTGCGTATAATATCTGCTGACAGTATTTAACGGAACCCCTATCCCCGAACACAACCGCTCATGACCAAGAAGACCAGCCCAGGAAAAGAAAAAAAAAACACCTCATCGGTGCCGATCGTAGACAGCCTTGCGACCGCTCTCAGAATTTTAGATTACTTCACCATCAGGGAGCCGGAACTCTCCCTGCGCGAGTTGAGCGAAAAATCCGGCTTATATAAAAGTCGGATTCACCGCTTGTGCGGTACCCTGGTTGCCCTGCGTTTTCTCACCCGTATGCCTTCCTCCAGCTACCGGCTTGGTCCAAAGCTCATGACTCTTGGAAAGGTGTATGAGCGCACCAACTCACTTATCACCTTATCTAAATCAACAATGAAACAACTGGCGGTCAGCACCGGTGAATCTGTTGCCCTGTTCCATCTGGACGGAGAAAACTGTATCTGTCTGGCAAGAGAATACGGTTCGTCCCGGCTTGTCTTCGATATTCAGGAAGGAGAAAAGATGGAACTGCATGCCTCTGCCGCCGGGAGGATTTTCATGTCCTATGGGCCAGAGGAGTTGTCGGAGAAGATCCTCAGCCAGCCCAAACTCGAGAAATTCACCTCGGAAACGCTAACCAGTTCGAAGGCTCTGGCTAAAAAACTTGCCACCATAAAAGAGCGCGGCTACGAGGTCAACAGGGGGGAACGAGAACTCGAGGTCGCTGCTATCGCCGCTCCGGTCTTTGATTACGATGGCAAAGTCGAATCGGTCCTCACCGTTGTCGGCCCGGTGCAGCGATTTTCAAAAGAACGGGAGCCTGAAATTGCTCACAAGCTTTTGGAGGCCAGCCGTAAGATTTCGGAACTGCTGGGCGCGCCCATCCGGCAATGATGAGGAGTTGAGGCCTGCCCCTCCAGCTGAGATCTAAACGGAACTAAATCGTCCGGCGCTTCACCTCTCTCATCTTGCAGCGGTCGATTCGGCGACGAGATTCGACAATTGAGGCAGCTCACACAATTACCCCGCCGCGATTGTTATTTAATTGTGCTCCCGGAAGTTGTCCCACTCCCCATATCTGCAGACCTGTCAAAAGCGAGCTGCAGCTGCATTATAAAAAGTTATTTTATGCACCCAAAAGCACGGAATATTTTTATTGACAGCTAATGGTGTCAGAAGTATCCTGTTCAGCAGAATATCGTTCTATTTTTTCTAAACCGGCGTCCAAATGGTCAAAAATCGATCAGTTGAGAACTGCGTAAATTTCACCAGAGTGTCAACCTGCATCAACGACCGTTAGATCCTTTTGCTGGCCCCTTACCAAGGAGACAATATCATGGCACGAGCAATTACCGAGGAAGAGAAGCAATACGCCCTGGAGCTCCTCACCCGGGCTCGAACAGCCCAGAAACAGATAGACCACCTCTCCCAGGCTGAAGTTGACCGAGCCATTCAGGCGGTGGCCTGGGCCACGGCCAATGAGAAAACCTTTACCCGGCTGGCACGGATGGGTGTGGAAGAGAGCGGTCTGGGTGACTGGGAGGGCCGCCCCAATAAACGTTTTAAAATTAAAGGTGTGCTCCGCGATGCTTTGCGTCAGAAAAGCGTGGGCATCGTTGAGGAAATTCCTGAGAAGGGGCTGGTCAAATATGCCAAACCGGTTGGTGTGGTCGCAGCACTGGTACCGACCACCAACCCGGCTCTTACCCCTCCCGGTATGGGCATCTATGCGCTCAAAGCTAAAAATGCGGTGGTTTTCTCCCCGCATCCGCGAGCCAAGCAGACAACCATAGAGACCGTGCGGGTGATGCGTAAAGCCCTTAAAATGATTGGCTTGCCCGAAGATCTCTATGTCTGTGCAGAGAAACCGTCCATCCCCCTGGCCCAGGAACTCATGGCCATCTGCGACCTGACCATTGCCACCGGCGGGCCGGCCATGGCCAAATCGGCCCACATGTCCGGCAAACCGGCTTATGCGGCTGGTCAGGGTAATTCCACCATGGTGATTGATGAAACGGCTGACATCGAAGAAGCAGCCCACAACAGCATGCTCAGCAAGATGTCCGATTTCGGCTCCGGATGCTCGGCGGACGGCAATCTAATTGTCGAAGAAACCATCTATGATGCTTTCTTAGAGCAACTGCAGCAGGAAGGCGGCTACCTGGTCTCCGACGAGCAGAAATCCCAGCTTGAGAAGGTGCTCTGGACAGACGGTCACCGCACCATCGACACCATTGCCTGCCCGGCCAAACAGATCGCCGAAAAAGCAGGGTTCTCCTTAGCCGAGGACAAGAAGTTTCTGATCGTAAAAGAAGACAAAATCGGCATAGATCATCCATTTTCCACGGAGAAACTTGGCACCCTGTTATCCATTTTCAAATACAGCGGCTTTGAAAATGCCCTGGACATGGTGGCCAAAATCTACGAAACCCAGGGCAAAGGCCACTCATGCGGAATTTATTCTTTTAACGATGATCATATTCATCAGCTTGCCCTGGTTGCTCCGGTGAGTAGAATGATGGTCAGGCAGCCCCAGTCCAAGGCCAACGCCGGGAGCTTTAACAACGGCATGCCGATGACCTCGAGCATGGGCTGCGGCGTCTGGGCCGGCAACGTCACCAACGAGAACATCTCTCTGAAACATTATCTGAACTATACCTGGGTGGCCCGGCCTATCGCCGAAGACAAGCCAAGCGATGAAGAACTGTTTGGGGAATTCTACAACACCGAAACCTGGTAATGGCTGGGAAACCGATGGAGGGAGTTATGAAAGAGCTTGTGTCGCACCAATTGGTAAAGTATCTGGAAAAAAGAGGCATCAAACACATTTTCGGGCTCTGCGGACACACCAATATAGCGGTTCTCTCGGTCCTGGAAAAAAGCTCCATACAATTCATTAATGTCCGTCACGAACAGATTGCCTCCCATGCGGCCGATGGGTACGCTCGGGTTACCGGCAAGGCGTCTGTGGTGCTCAGCCATCTGGGCCCCGGCCTGACCAATGCCGCCACCGGTGTCGCCAATGCCGCGCTGGACTGTATTCCGATGGTTGTCATCGCTGGGGATATTCCGAGTCACTATTACGGGAAACACCCTCATCAGGAGGTCAACCTGCACGCCGACGGCGCCCAGTGTGAAATTTATCGTCCCTTTGTCAAACGCGTCTGGCGGGTCGAACGAGCCGAGCTGTTCCCGGAAATAATGGAGAAAGCCTTTACCCTGGCGGAGAGCGGACAACCCGGCCCGGTTCTGGTTGACGTACCGATGGATATTTTTTCAAAAGAAGTGGACGTCAGCCTTTTTGAACGCCAGCTGCAGAACACCAAGGAACTAAGAAAACCCTCTATGGACGAGGAAACCGCAGAGGAGATCGTCGATCTCCTCGGTAGAGCCTCAAAACCGTTGCTCTATGTGGGGGGCGGTGTCCTGTTGGCCAAGGCAGCCGGCGAATTGAAAACGCTGGTCGACCATCTGAATATTCCGCTGGCCCACAGCCTGATGGGCAAGGGTGCCCTCCCCGATGACCACCCCCTGACTCTCGGGATGACGGGCTTCTGGGGAACTCAATACATTAACGACTCCTGCCTGAACGCCGATCTTATCCTCGGACTCGGGTCACGCTTCAAGGAGGCAGACGCCAGTTCCTGGTATCCGGAGTTTACCTTTGATATCCCCAAAACAAGACTCATCCAGATCGATATCGAACCCTCTGAGATCGGGCGCAACTATCCGGTTGAAATCGGCGTGGTCGCCGATCTCAAGCAGGCTTTGGGGATGCTCTGCAAAGTCGCCCGGAAAAAGCACCCCCAAGGCATTCAGCGTCAGCAACTGAAAGAGGAGATCGGAGAGGTCAGGCGGATCTTCAAGGCGGGCAATCTCGAAATGGAACTGAGTGATGCATTCCCGATGATGCCCGAGCGCATTCTCGCGGAGGTGCGGGAGGTGCTGCCCCGTGATGCGATCATCACCACCGATGTGGGCTGGAACAAGAATGGGGTCGGTCAGCAGTTTCCCATCTACCAGCCGGGCAGTATCCTCATCCCAGGCGGTTACGCCACCATGGGGTTTGGCGGACCAGCCGCCATCGGCGCAAAACTGGCAGCGCCCGACAAGGTTGTCATTGCCCTGATCGGAGATGGCGGATTCGGACAGAATCCAGCCCAGCTGGCCACCGCCCACCATGAAGATGTGGCGGTTATCTGGCTGATTATGAACAACGATGCCTTCGGCACCATTGCCGGGCTTGAAAAGGCTCACTACGAGACGACGTTTGGAACCGTGTTCACCAAAAATGGAAAATCCACCTCTCCCAATTATGCCGAGATTGCCAGGGCATATGGAGTCGAGGGAATAAAGATTGAGTCCGCGGCTGAATTCAAACCGGCGCTGGAGAGGGCTATCAAGCTCAATAAGCCGGTGGTGCTCGACGTACCGATGATCAACAACCCGGTACCAACTTCAGGGCACTGGAATATTCTCGACATTTATTCCCCGGGTAAGAAGGTCGGTCATGTGAGCACCTAGTGACACTAAGATCATGACATTAAGATCCCTGGCCCCGATCTTTTAATGATCAGAGAGCAGTATATTAATTGCTTGTCCCGTATTTTTTTGCCACACTGAAACCGGTGATACAGTGATACAGCTTTGCAAGACTGAGCCGCTTTTCAAAGCCGATCCCCTGAGTGCGGAGATAGTAACTATGAATGAATTATACCTGGAAAAACCTGGACAGTTGAAGCTGAGGGAATCTGCCCGAATTGATCAGCTGGGGGATAGCGAGGCACTGGTAAAGACTATCTATGGAGGGATTTGCGGGTCCGACATAAAAGTTTACGGCGGCCATCTGCCCTATGCCAACTATCCCTGCCGCCCTGGACACGAAATTTTGGGCTCGATCGTGGAAGCTGGCCCCAAATCTCCTTTTAAGAGCGGCACCAGAGTTATTTCTTTCCCCAACACCTATTGCGGAATCTGTGAATTCTGCCTGCAGGAAAAGACCAATATCTGTCCTGAGAAAAAGATCTTCGGGGTGACGGTCAACGGTTTATTTGGCCAGGAAATCGTCGTTGACTCAGAGTTTCTCGTCCCCGTACCTTCTGAACTGACCAGCGAGAAGGCGATATTAACAGAACCATTCGCCGTGATTGTCCACGCCTTGAAAAAAGTAAAAATTGTAAAAGTGACCTCGGTAGCGGTTGTGGGCTGCGGCACCGAAGGTTTTCTGACCATAGCTCTTTTAGAATATCTGGGTGCAGAGATAACGGCGATCGATATAAACCAGGACAAGATGAACAAAGCCAAAAGCTTTTACACGTCAATAGGTACGCTTCATCCTGAGAATGTAAAGAACCAGAAATTTGATCTCGTCGTCGAAGCTGCCGGGACGAAGGCGGCCATCGAGATGGCGTTTACATTGGTAAAGCCCGGGGGAACCATGATTACCCTGGGGCTCACCGGCGATGAAGTCAGCTTCCCTTCACTTAATGTAACCAGATCCGAGCTGTCTATTTTGGGTTCAATCATCTATACCAAGCAGGACTTTAAAGAAGCCTTTGAAATTCTGAAAAATCCCGGCTTCAACATCTCTCCGATCCTCTCGGAGATCATCCCGTTCAATCAGTATGAAAAGGCCTTCGCCGATGCCTCGACGGGAAATTATACAAAGATCGTTCTCGATTTTAGAGACGGCAGATGACAGAAGAACATGCCCAGGTAAAACTTTCAGTTGCCTATCCCCCGCTGAAGGGGTGTATCCTTAAGGCCTACAATCTTCAGCAGCTGCTTGGTGCCAGTTTTGAGGCAGCGGTCGAGCTGGAAGAGCGAATAGGTGAACAGCTCAGCGTGTCTCTGAACGGAGTACCGATTTACTTACAATCCATCGATGAAAATCTTCACATCGATACCGAGGGGATAATCAAGGCGGTCTGTGGATGTAACATTGCTCTTAAGAAGGTACCGGAACTGCTAGCTGAAGATGAAACCGACGACGACCCTGAACACCGGCGCTGGCTCAACTCTGTCTGCTCAGGCGAATAAACAGATAAAAAGGGTTGAGAAGCGGTAAAAAACCCTCTGGTATCTGATATTTGCTGTGTTATTTACTATCCCGCATAGCCGAATGTTCGAGGCAACCACAAGACAATATCCGGTACCAGAATGAGTACAAACAGTGCGCCGATCAACACGGCGATAAATGGCCAGGTTTCACGAATGATTTCTCCCAGTGGTATACCGGTCACCGCATTGATCACGAACAGCAACATGCCAAAAGGCGGGGTGATCAGTCCTATCATGGTATTTATGACGGCGATCACGCCGAAATGCACCAGGTCGATACCAAGCTGGCTGCAGGCGGGTATGAACAGGGGCAAAATAACCAGGATGATTGTTGTCGCTTCCAGTAAAGCCCCGAGGAAAAGCAACAGCAGGTTTACACCGATCATGAAGACCAGCGGGTGAACCTCGAGCTCCACAAGGACTCCGGCGAGCCTGTTGGGAATATTCTCCGAAGCGACCACGTAATTAAGGATGAGGGCGCCGGCGATTACCAGGCCGACTGCCGCCGAGGCTCGGGCGGAATTAACGAATATCCTGTAGAGCGATGAGACGCTCAGGGCTCGGTAGAATAGCCCGGCCAGCAGCAGGGCATAGGCGGCTGCTACGGCAGCGCCTTCGGTCGGGGTGGTGACCCCGCCATAAATTCCATAGAGCAGGATTACCGGCATCATCAACGCGGGAAAGGCGTTAATCGTCATTTTGGGTAATTTCGTCAGCGGTATGGGATCATCTTTTGGAAAGTTGCGTCGTGAAGCAATCACAGCATTGAGTGCCATGAGAACGACACCGATAAAAATTCCGGGAAGAATACCGCCCAGAAACAGATAGCCGATCGATTGATCGGAAATGAGCGCATACATTACCATCGGTATTGATGGCGGTATGATCGGCCCGATTGTCGCTGAGGCAGCTGTAATAGCTGCTGCGTAGCCTCGAGGATAGCGCCCCCCCCTGGTCATCATATTGATGATGATCTTGCCGATTCCGGCAGCGTCGGCAATCGCGGAACCGGACATACCGGAAAAGATCAATGACGCGACCACATTCACATGCCCCAGGCCGCCTCGGAAGCGGCCGACGCAGGCAACACACCAAGCCAGCAGCCGGTCGGATATGGTACCGGCGTTCATGATATTCGCGGCTGCTATAAAGAGCGGGACGGCGAGCAAAACAAAGCTGTCATACAAGCCCCACAGGGCCTGCTCCCCGGCCAGAGCCAGATCCTGTCCGCCCACCAACAAATAGACGATGCCGGCCAGAATGGTTGAATGGCCAATGGGGGTACCAATTCCCGCGAGGAACAATAAAGTAGCCAGGCACAGAGCGAATTGAAGACTCATGATTTATCCCCCTCTGCCTTGTCTTCTGGATCACCTTGAGAAGAGGATTGTTGCAGAATCTCAGTAACTTCATGATGTTCCTCAGGTAGACCATGTCTTACAATGCTGATAAATCGCCACGCATATACTGCGATAGCTGAGATCAGGAAAATCGCATAGATACTGAAGATCGTGCGCATCGGGATTTTCAGAATGGCGCTTTTCTTGATTTTCAAAAAATCAATGAAGTCCCAGGTGGGGAGAAGGGAAATTCCTAGACCGAGGACGATGGCGGCGGCCCCCAGCAAAGCGAAAACTCGCCGCGTGCCTGGCTGAACCGAATTATAAAGCACGTCAAAGGCGACATGCTCATCGTGTCGCACCACGAAGGCACATCCCCAAAAAACGAGCCACAGCCAGAGGGTCAGGCACACTTCAAGTGTCCAACCAATGGGTTGGTTCATTACGTATCGTGAAAAAATCTGTAGAATGAAAGTGAGGAACATGGCGGCAAGCATCGCTGCCACCATGCCCTCAGCGATCCTGAGAAGCCATCCTTTCAACATTTTTAAGGTTTGCATAAGTTGGCTCCTCCATGAGTTGAATTAGAGTGCGTTGATCTTTTCGAGCAATCCCTCTGGCCAGGATTTGGCGATATCTGACTCCAAGTACATGCTTTGAACATGCGTTCGAAACGCATCCAGATCAGGTTCGTAGACCTGCAGGCCTTTCTCTTTCAGGAACTCTTGCAGTTCTTTTTCCTTGGCGACCTGTTGTTCACTGCACTGTTTGGCAGCAGCGTCCGCTGCAGCCTGGACTGTGGCCTGCTGCTCAGGAGTCAGCTTGTCCCAGACCTTTTTAGAGATCGCGATGTAGTTCAAATCAACCAGATGAGAGGTCAGGATGACCTGCTTGGTAACTTCGTAGAACTTCTTGTCGACCATGGTCGGGAGTGGATTGTCCTGACCATCGATCGCACCGGATTGAAGGCCGGTATACACCTCAGCAAAGGCCATCGGGGTAGGGTTTGCACCTAATGCTTTGCCCAGGAACTGCCAGGCGTCGGTACCGGGCATGCGCAGGTTCACACCTGCCAGGTCTTCAGGTGTCATGACCGTTTTGTCAGTGCGCAGATTAAGTTGTCGGGCCCCAAAATACATCACCGACAGCAGCTTCAGGTTTAGCTCTTCTTCGGCCTTTTTCTTGAAAGGATCCATCAGGGGGTCTTTGAATACTGCAGTCTGGTGGGCTGCGTCACGATGAACATAGCCGGTGGCAAAAATTGAAAATTCTGGAAAAAACACGGCCAACTCCTGGGCCGAGGCCAGCGCCATGTCGAGATTGCCGCGGGCTATTGCCTCCAACTCGGTTCCCTGCTTGAACAGTGACGAGTTCCAATGAGGTTCATATACCGCAAATTCCGCCACAGCAGGTGCAAATTGTTCATCCAGGGCAATGGCACGGGTACCGGTTGGCGAACCTGAACCGGCCATGCGCAGCTTAATTTTGTCGGCTGCAAGACCCTGGCCTGCAAAACCACAGACCAGCGCTACTGCAACAAGTGCCGACATAACAGTGCGGTGTGAAGGTAAGGTTTTCATGGTATTTCCTCCTCTTTGTATCTTCTTGATCTTACACCCTACTACCACGGGTGTCCTTTTAGACGGAATGGTATTTCTAAAATATGAATACTATTCGCGTTGTTCCTAACAAAACAATTGCTCACCCTAGGTAATCACCTTGAAAGACTGCCAAAAACGTACTTATTTTATCTCAAAAAATATCGAGAGGGGGCAGTGGCAACATTAACACCCTTGGGTACCTCATTTGATTTCACTCAACCAATTTGAGAGGATGATCCTGACAAACAGAATCACGCCTGGCCTCAATATGGTCGAGATGGTGCTTTGCCGCCTCCAGACAGCGGCGTGCGTGTTCCTCATGGCCGTATTGTTTAATCCTGACTGCATTTGGCAGTTCGATAGAAAACGGGATATGAGGTAATCTTTTGATAACGGAAGGGATATCTATACAACCCTCACCTATATAGAGCCTCTCGTCTCTGGCAACCTTGATCATCCCCTCTTTGCTATCGGGAATTTCATTGGAAACATCACAGATATGCAAGAAATTGAACCACTCGCCCGGCAGGGTCAGCAATTCATCTGCATCAACTTTCGAGTAATGGAAATAGAGCGTATCTATTAAAACTCCTCCATTGGAACGATCAGCAGCGCGAACGATGTCTGCCGCTTCCTGCAGATTGGTGAGACGGGAGAAAGTGGGAAACTCCAGATTTACCGTCAAACCGAAGGGTTTTGCCAAGTCGCAGATTTCTGCATAGCTGTCGACAATCAAGTTCCGGTCATCTCGACGCGTGGTCCAGGCACTGGAAATAACGTGCTTCGCTCCCAATTCTGCGATCACTTCCATCGCCGGAACGTAGGACTGAGGGTCCACCTCCTCGACAATACGAGCCAACTCGAGATCAAGAACTTTGATACCAGTTTCCTTCAGTGCCGCTTTGGTCTTGCTGATCATAGCCTTGTCGTTCGGGAGGTAAGGAGTTTCTCCGGCTACTCCCATGGGGATCAGTCTCAGGCTGATAAAATCATAACCGGCTCTGGCGGCAATGTAGGTCATCTCCGGCGGTGAACATCCATTTACGGTCAGATATGCCAATGAATACTGCTTTGACATGTTTTAATTCTCCATTTCGTTAGGGATGTCTTGTTGTAAGCACTATAAATTGTTCGAACGCGTGCTAATGACTCTCAAGTAATTCTGCCGGATTTACAGGCCCGCCAGTCTCCGCAGACTCCAGAACTGCCAGGGTTGATGCCAGGGTCAGCAATCCGTCGGCAGCATTGATCACCGGCTCCTCAAGGCCTCGGATTACATTGCAGAAATGTTCAAGCTGGGCGGTGAACGGTGCCGAGTACGGCACCTGCTCGGTCCGCCTCATCAGTGGTTCCCACCACCCTTTCTGCCGTCCATGCGGATGGGACCAGACTTCCATGTTGGGAAATGCAAGAGACCCTTTGGTGCCTAGAAAGCGATAGCAATCCTGGTCTGTTTCGAAGTAGTCGGAGTTCTCCCCCGAGGTAAGTTCATAGGACCAGGGTGAAGGAGTTGTATCGGTAACCAGGGCAGTACCGAGAGCACCATCGACGAGTTCAAATTTAATGCTCACCGTGTCTTCCACCTCGCCCGAACGTACAAGACGACGGGCACTGGCGCTGATTTCGGCGACATCGCCACAGATAAAGCGGAGGTTGTCCATTTCGTGAATGATATTGATCAGGATGGGCCCTCCCCCTTTCTGGGATCTCCATGCCACCTCAAAATAGACGTCAGGTTTCATCAGGGCCCAAATCATCGATATACCGACGAGCTGTCCGAGTTCACCGCCCTGAACAATCTCTCTCGCCCGTCGAATGGGAGGATAATAACGCCGGTGATGGCCGACCAGCAGTTTGATACCGGTATCTTCAACCGCTTCAACCAGCCGTTTACCCTCCTCCAGAGTAGAGGTGATAGGTTTTTCCGTTAAAACGTGAATTCCCTTATGGGCACAATACATCCCAATCTCAGCGTGGAATTGATTGGGAGTTCCATCGATTACTCCCTCGAGTCCCGCCTGATCGATCATTTCCCTATAGTCAGTGAAGAAAGGAATACCCAGTTCCTCGGCAAGTTGCTGACGGCCAGGGTCTACATCGCAGAGTGCGACCAGGTTGCCATTATCGATATTTTTAGATCCTTCGATATGTTTGGCCGAAATCAAGCCGCCGCCGATCATTCCGAGTCTGACTGGTTCCATTATGCCCTCAGCAAAATAATTCATCTGATTGTGTCACCCGCAGATAGTCACGAAAAGCTTGTAACTATCCAGTAACAAAACAGAAATAATCTCGGTTTTGACGCAACTACTATGAATCTCCTTTTCTTCATTGGTTTTAAACTATCACATCATCCTATTATGCAGTACAATATATTGTAGAACAGAATAGCGGAGTAAGTTTTTGCTGTCAACATATTTATGAAGCTCATCCCATCGTGCTGAAGTCAAAACAGAAAGGGACCAATCCACTCTGAGAGGGTCATCTTGTGGGGGGGGCAAGACAAAAAGATGATGACGAGATAAAAAACAGAGTGCTGGAGATTAAAACAGTCTCGACATTCGCTGAAATATAGAGCACTGATTGCTGAGACCGATGCTTGTTGTGGGGTGTGACCACTTTATATGACAAATTTCATCTGCCAGGTCGGCACTGCCTCAGCGACACCACCGCCTGATTGTAAACAAGGTCAAAACATTAGGAAATTTCAAAAACACTGTAACCATTAGAACCAAAAGATGGGGAGCTGGGACAATGACGACCCAAAACTACTTTGAGCGGCGTGAGCAGGGCGAATACGCCATTATTCTCGAGGGAAACAAGGAAATATTTGGCGCTGGAGCCCTGGCCGAGGTCGGGGCGCACGCACATCATCTCGGTATGCGGCATGTGGTACTTTATACGGATTCTCAGGTCAGCAAGCTTCCATCTCTGGAGACGGTGGTGAAATCCCTTCGAGACAAGGGCATAAAGGTCTCTATATTTGACGGTGTGGAGATTGAACCAAGCGACCTCTCTCTTAAAGCAGCGGTCAGATTCGCCGAAGACAATGATTTCGACGGATTTGTCAGTGTCGGTGGCGGTTCGGTTATTGATACCTGCAAGGCAGTGAGCCTCTATGCGAGTTATCCGCCGAAAAATTTTCTCGACTACGTAAATCAGCCGCTGGGCAAGGCCTTGCCTGCTCCGGGGCCGCTCAAGCCTCATATCGCCTGCCCGACAACCTTCGGTACGGCCAGTGAATGTACAAATGTGGC
This sequence comes from uncultured delta proteobacterium, assembly GCA_963759125.1. Classification (GTDB taxonomy): domain Bacteria; phylum Desulfobacterota; class Desulfobulbia; order Desulfobulbales; family Desulfocapsaceae; genus JABDQA01. Next base: position 6,799 of record CAVWXN010000004.1, on the reverse strand, counting down.
CATCTTCAATTTCCTGGAGTTGGGCACCAAAGCGGGCATCTCAAATCGGGCCATCAAACCCAGTTTGGGGATCATCGACCCCGACGCCTTAAAAACCCTGCCAGGCCCCGTGGTTGCCGCCAATGGCCTGGATGTGTTCAGCCATGCCGTGGAATCATATACCGCCAGGCCCTATACCCAGCGACCGGCAGCTGATGATCCAACAGCCCGGCCGGTAATTCAGGGCGCCAATCCTTTCAGCGATCTGAACTGTCTTGAGGCGATACGTTTGATCGGAGAAAACCTTGTCAAAGCAGTCAGTGATCCAGAGGATCTCGGTGTCCGTGAAAGACTATCTTTTGCGGGTCTGCTCGCTGGGATTGGTTTTGGCACCGCTGGCTGCAACCTGCCGCACGGAATGTCATACGCTGTCTCAGGTCTGGCAGGCGATTACCGCGCTGAAGGCTGGCCTCAGGATCAACCGCTGGTTCCCCACGGTTTTTCTGTAATCGTTAACTCACCTGCGGTCTTTCGGTTTATGGGGCCGACCTGCCCAGATCGACACCTGGAAGCTGCAAAGGCGTTGGGGCTTGCCGATGATGGAAGAGAACCAGGGGACATCCTGGCCGCTGGGGTGATCGCCATCATGCGCAGCATTGGTGCTCCTAACGGTCTGGCAGGCCTGGGCTACACCGCAGATGACCTTGACGCTCTTACCGACAAAGGCTGGAAACAAAGACGTGTGGTCGATAACGCGGCAAGACCAATAAGCAGAGAAGAAATGAGGGAAATCTTTGCAGGAGCACTCACCTATTGGTAAGATGCCCTGACGGTGCTGCAGACTACTTACTATCATAGCGAATTTCATTGCCTTTTTAGAGCAGACGAGAATCAATTTCATGCAAGAAAACGACAATAAAAATATCATCTTTACCGGCTTTATGGGTACCGGGAAAACCACTGTCGGCAAAATGCTGGCTCAGAAGCTGGGTCGCCAATTTATTGATACCGATCAATTAATCGAGGAGCGCCAGGGATTAACCATACCGGAGATTTTCGAGCAGTTGGGAGAACCCGCTTTTCGAAGGATGGAAGCGGAGATCGCCAGGGAATTGGGCCACAGAGAAGGGCTGGTAATATCGACGGGGGGACGTCTTATGCTGGACCCCGCAAATGTCGACGCCTTGAGCGTCAATGGCCGGGTATTTTGCCTGGTTGCCACCCCTCAGGAGATATTGTCACGGATTGAGAGCGATACAGATCATCACCGACCTCTGCTCGACGTGCCCAATCCAGGAGAGCAGATAGTTGAACTACTACAGGAGCGAAGAAAAGGATATCAGCGTTTTCTGAAGATGACTACGGATGAAAAACCTCCGGCAGACATCACCGAAGACTTGCTCGATTTCATGCAAAAAAGCCAGAAACATTTTGCCGTTGATATCCCCTCTTATCCTCACGAATATATTGTCGGCACCGGCATCTTGCCGTTCACCCGTCAACTGGCCGGCACCGACGGCATGTTGGTGGTTATTACCGACACGGTGGTAGGAGAGATCTATGCCCGGAGCTGCGGCCCCGTCGATCACGTCATCACCATCCCTGAAGGCCGCCAGAAAAAAACACTGGCGACAGTGCAGAGAGTGTACGATCAACTCGTTGAAATTGGCTTTGACCGATCAGGAACGATAGTCGCCCTGGGAGGCAGCGTTATCGGCGATATTGCCGGTTTCGTTGCTGCCACCTTCATGCGAGGAGTCAATTTTGTTCAATGCCCGACCAGTCTTCTGGCCATGGCTGATACCAGCATTGGCGGCAAAAACAGCCTCGATCTGTCTCAAGGGAAAAATCTGATCGGCAGTTTTAAACAACCGTCTCTGGTCCTCGCTGATGTTGCCACTCTGACGACCCTTCCCCCGGAGGAATTGGTCTCGGGCATGGCCGAAGTCATCAAACATGGCTTGCTGGCCGATACTGACCTGCTGGAGAAGATTGAGAAGGGGAATTGGCCGGCTGCAACTGAATCGCTCCACTCGGTTTATTCTGAGATTCAAGCCCTGGTGGCGCAGTCCATACAGGTGAAAATTTCCTATGTACAGAAAGATCCCTTTGATGAAGGCATCAGGAAACAGCTGAACATGGGACATACCTTTGCTCACGCCATTGAAAAGGTCAGCAATAACACCATACGGCACGGCGAAGCCGTTGCCATGGGTATCGCTGCGGCTACGGACCTGTCGGTCAGACTGGCGTATTGTGATGAGCAGCTGAAATACCGCGTCGATGCGGTTCTGGAAAAAGTTGGTCTACCCAATCGTATACCAGCAACTCTGGCGCCGCAGTCAATACTCGACGCCATGAGACGAGACAAAAAAAGACTGGCCCAGTCACTGAGGCTTGTGCTGCCCGTTAAGGTCGGTAAGGTATTTGTGGCTGACAATATCGATAGCGAAAATATTATTCAGACGCTCCACGCCATGTCCAGGACAAGTGACTGACCGGAGGGTCGCAGATTATTGGTTTCCAAGCCAGTGGCAGCGGGTGAGGCTGCCTCTCTCGAGAAGGTGGAGGCTCACCTGGAAGAGAAGCTGAACCATTACCGGGAACCTGACGAGCCCTGCGCTCCAGATTCATCCGTATTCTGCCGGAAGAAATTGCTCTCTTCCGATATTATGATAAAGGCAAAGAAAAAGTGCGGTACGAGTTCTTTCGAGATGGGACATGACCCTGCCGACAATTCGGCAGGTGCTCAAGGAAAAATGGAGGGCCGAAGGGAGTCGGCCCTCCCAGGCTAGAAAATGGTTGATATGGCAATACCATCTACTTTCCTAGCAATGAGTAGGTGACATATTCTCAGCAACCACCTGAATATGTCACCAGGGGATCTCGCTAAGCTGCGGTGGAAACTCTTGGACCTGTAACTTTTTTTATCGGTTTTCTCTGTTGCCCCGCCACTGGTTTAAACACATCAAACATTGAGTACAATGCTCCAAAGCAAGCTATGAACAGCGGCAGAATAATGAAGAAAACTACAGGCAGAAACCACAGAAAAACGACAAATTGATCAATTCCAACCATGAGAATACCTTTCCTTTATTACAACTGAAGCAGTTTGATGAGAATTGAACAGGCAAACTTCTACTTAAATTATCATCTACAAGGCAGGCCCAGTACAATAGGTAAAGAGTAACTAGCTAACAACTAGATGGCCTAGTTAGTTTCCATCCGGAAACGAGGAATTTTCTTCAAGACCGAGGCGTGCGAGAAATTTTACCGCAGGCCGGGTTGATATTCCGAGGATAAAATTTCGAGCACAACGAAGATATCGGACAAAAGGGCCGTTTCCGGATGGAAACTAGTTATATGGAGCTAACTGTTAAGGCTGATTGCAGATTTATCTTCTTGTTCGTCAGAGAAAGCCTTTTTCTTATCTCTTGTCTATGGCAGGCAATTGTTGACGGAGAGAGATTTAACAGATAGGCGATCTCCTTGGTTGTATGCCCATGCTTGACCAGGTCGGCAATTTGCATCTGCGCGGGGGTGAGTTTTGACAGGCCACGTTTGTCACCTATGAAGGAAGAGGTAATTTCGTCCAAGTTGGCATGTATGATTTTGAAAAGTTGTTCTTTTGAAGCCTCGCCATGGGTAATTTCTAATTTTTCCAGATAAGGACGAATCAGTTTCTCGATATTTTGCTTAACCTTCTTCTCCAGGTCTTGCTTATCCGCCTGACGCTTTTCCAGCAAAATCTCCAGGGCAATATTAGTTTCTGCGAGCCTCTTGGCTTTCTGGTCAAGTTCTTCTGTACGTTCTTCAACGCGCCGCTCTAATTCAGTGCGGGCTTTATGCAGTGCATCTTCAGTTTTCTTCCTTTGCGTAATGTCCTCTACTATACCGATGGCAGAAACAACCGACCCATGATTTGAAAATATTGGAGAAAACACCCCCCGGAGATACGCGGATCTGCCGCTTGTGAGAGACGTGTATTTCCCCTCGTGATGAACTATCTGGCCAGCGAGGACTGACAGAGTGGCCTCTCTTACTTTTTCATCTTTGAGAGATTTCAGCAGGTCAAAACCTATCACTCTTTCAACCCTCGTGTTAAGAATTTCGGCTAATTTCTGATTACAGGTCGTTATGATACCGTGACTATCTATCTGCATTATTCCCAAAGGCGAATAATCGAATATGCTGCGGTATTTTTCTTCGGCCTCTTTCAGTTCAGCCTCGGCTTTCTTGCGAATGGTTATCTCAGTACAAATACCGCCGACCGCATTGACCTTGCCTTGACTATCAAATAATGGGAACTTAGCTGTTATAAACGTATGTTCTCCGTCGTGCAGCGGTATTGTTTCCTCAAATTCAATTACTTCTTTTCGCTTGATCACTTCACTATCTTGCGAGCGAAACATCTCTGCTACTGGCTTGGAAAAACGGTAAAATCGTCTTTACCCTTCACCTGGTCAAGGGTTACCTGGCTAAGACGTTCGAACTCACGGTTCATAAAAATATATTTGAAATCCGCGGTTTTCAGGAATATCGGTGTATTAGTGTTATTGAGGATACCTTCCAGGTATTTTTGTTTTGACTGCTCGGAAGTTTTGTCAGTTTTGAGTATCGCCAGTTCCTTCTCGAGATCTCGTATCCGTTTTTGAAGTTTTTCGGACGAAGAGTTACGGGCCATTTGCGCTCCCCTCTAGCATTGAATCAACGGATTTACTTTAGCCTACCCATCGTCAACCGAACGGTTTTCATCTCACACCTCCTGTCTTGCGTTCCGGCCAGATTTTCACCTCAGGTTCAAGCAGCCATTCATGTTCTTTACGAAAATATCTGGTGGATGGAAGCCAGCGATCGTCGGGAAGATGCGGAATCATCCAGATATAGTACATTGCATATCCCGGTGCAGCTCCCTGAGAGTGTGTTTTATCCGGTCCAATCAGCGTCGTGTAACCATTTTTTACCGTATGTGCATTATCGTCGAGCAAAGAAACACCAAAGCCCTGGGGTGGAAAGAAGCGATAGTGATAGATTTCAGGCTGTGGATGGTCGTGAGGAGGATAGCTGGACCATTTGCCCGGATGATTGATCACTTCTCCCAAAACCATATTTGACTGCGGGTTTATTTCTCCATCAAAAACCGTTCTGACTGACCGAATCGATGTTTCGTTTAACATACCGGCCCCGAAAATATCGGTTCTGACATCCTCAGGTGCATACAGCCTTGATGTAAATAGTTTGTCGTTATCTACCTGCTCGACACATATCTCGCACTCTGCATCTGTCGTTATGGTTACCTCTTCATCTTTAGCAACATGGAGCGTATAGGGAGCTTCATCAAAACAGGAATTTCTGGTAATCGTTTCCATTTTTCCATCCCAGATAAATGTGGCTGTACCTTCGATCATCAGCCAAGCCCTTTCCCGTCCGGGGGGAAATACTTTTTTATCACCGCTCTTCAATTTTAAGATTCCGAAATCCAGCAACATGTCACTGTGCCTGCCGTGCTGTTCGGTTATCGGGGTATATCCATAAGCAAACGGCTTATCGCATTTTACTATCATGGGAGCTCCTGCAATTTGTTGTTCCACAGTCGATTCAGGTTCATTATTGTATCAACGGTTATTGTATCTCAATTTTCCTGAAATTCCAGTCTCATATATGGTTCATTAGCCTCCAGCATCTCTCTCATCAGGGGATCGGCAAGATTGGCATCGGCAACGAGCGGGTCAGTCGATAAAGCTGCCAGTGCGTGCCTTCGTGGCCCACTTATTCCTGTTTATTTTAGATCTAACGTGGGAAACCCATGCCCTCAACAAAAGCATAGATGGGCAATGGAATTCTCCACCATTTTGCTGGTGGAGTTGAGTGAAGGCTATTACTGTAGATGGTTTGTGTTTCTTCGCAATGCAGTCTACGGTTCCAGTTGTACTTTTATTGCTTTGGATTTGTCTCGGGCTAAGGCAAAAGCTTGCTCGAAGTCAGGCAACGCAAAAGAAGCAGAAAGTAACGGCAAAGGGTCAAGTTTCCCCTTTGCCAACATGTCCAATGCGGGACCAAATTGTAAATTTTGTCTCAGCACGAATAGTATATCCAATTCTTTTGCAAATGCATGGCTAAACGGTATCTCCGACTGTCCGCCCGGTAAAATCCCAACCTCCACTACTTTTCCTCCTGGACCAGCGGAAGATAATGCTACTTCAAACCCTTTATACGTGCCTGTAGCCTCAATAACTATTGGAAAAGAATTTGGTTCTTGCTGCCAAGAGGCAATAACCTCGGTGTCATGCTGGGCCTGGACGCACTCATCAACTCCCAACTTTTGAGCAACCTGCAGAGGGTAATCTAATATGTCTGTGATGGCTACAAAAGCGGCGCCTGATAAACGAGCCAAAGAAGCTACCAGAAGTCCAATGGCTCCAGAGCCAATAATTAATACTCTTTGATTAAAGAGATTACCTGCGCGATGGACCGCATGGAGTGCAACAGAGAGAGGTTCAGCGAATGCCAATACCTGATAAGCGGTATCGTTTCTAACAATATGACATTGCCGTTCCTGCACTACGACCGTTTCTTGAAAAGTACCTTGAATGTGAGGAAAATAGCTGGCTGATCCCATAAACTTTATATGGCGGCAGAGATTTTCCTGCCCTCTTAGGCAATATTTACAGTTTCCACACACTAATCCGGGATTTATCACTACTCTGTCTCCCGGCGTTAATGTGGATTTTTTACCTACCTCGACAATTTCACCGCAGGCTTCATGTCCGAGGACTAAGGGTTCTTTTAAGCTAAAGGCAGCAACTTTTCCATGTTGATA
>CAVWXN010000003.1:0-89631 GCA_963759125.1 uncultured delta proteobacterium | reverse complement strand
CAAAGCCAAAAGAATTGTTGGTGATCAGCGTATCAGGCTCAAAGGCATGAAATCTGATCTTCGTATGGTTGAGTATGTTGACCCGGAAACCAAGAAATTCTAACGTTTCCTCACCAATTCCTTTGATCTTAAGGCAACCGTAATAACTGAGCTATACAAAGAGCGATGGAAGATCGAATTGTTCTTCAAGTGGATCAAGCAGAACTTGAAGGTTATACCCTTCCTTGGGACAACACCCAATGCCGTGCTTACTCAGCTTTGGATTGCGCTTTGTGTTTACTCCTGTTGTCGTTTCTCAAGTTTAAAGCGAAACTTGGTATATCTTTGACGACGATTTTGCGGCTGTTGCAATTAAATCTATTTGAAAGGCGGCACCTCGTTGATTTGTTCAAGCCGCCTGACACATATCAAACTATTGATTCTCAACAACTTCTATTGTGGGCGCAACTATGAGACAGCAGTGACTGTGAATATACTATTTCACCCACTTTGAAATAGATTTGTGTTTTACCCTTAGTGGTCGAATATCAATATTTCCGTTCTTTTGGGTAGATTTCATAAGCTGCAAAAGGGCAACGGTCGCTATGCACCCTAGGTCTCCGGACATCCCTGAAGAAATTTGCGCAGGCTGAAGCACCATTGCCTCGACCCGCTTATTTAGAAGTTTGAAAAGTAATATCTGGTTGTTCTGCTTCAGATGGAAATGGAAAAATCCTCAGTTCAAGTTAACGAGTAAACAGTTCTCTTCACTTCTATCGGCAAGTTTTACTTGCCGCCGCCTGTCTCGCCTTTTTTCACGATCTGTCTCCAGTTTCTTTTCTCTTTCCTCGAATAGCTGTTTTTCTCTTCCTTCAAGCTTCACCAGCGAACATAGCCATCGACTGTTGAGTCGAACGCTGTTGTAACGAGCGATATAGCGCTCAACCACGGTGCGCGCATCTTCCAGTGACAGGAGTACGCCCGGTCGTATGCATTCGCTTTTCAGCGTATGGTGCCAACGTTCTATTTTTCCATTGCTCTGAGGATAATATGGTGACGTGCGTACATGTTTCATACCAGCTATTCGGATGCAATCTTTAAAATCCTTGGCGATAAATTGCGGACCGTTGTCCGAGATAATCCGGGGTCTCGCCTCCGAATACTTTTCCCTGGCTCGCTGGATGACCACCTCAACGTCCGCTTCCTCATTGATTCGCGGATCTCCCAATGCACAATATATCGACTGCAGCCATCGAGGATCGAGCATAAGTAATAAAAGGTCCCGCAGATATTGAGATACGATATGTCAATGTGCCAATGCTCATGCGGCCGCAAGGGTTGTACAAAGCCGGTACCTTTCCGGAACCTTGGGGAGCCATCTTTCCAGTAAACCGTGCTTCTTCAAGACCCGGTAAACTGAACTTGGTGATACCGCAACGACATCTTCATCGAGCATCATGAAGGTAAGTCGGCGATACCCTTCGTCTGGGTTAGCCTGGTAGTAATCGATGATGCGTTGCTGCTCCCACCGTTCAAGCCAGAAGTCACGGGGGATCATGCTATTGTGTCCATTGACCTTGCCATAGCGCTGCTGCCAATTGCCATATTTGCTCGCAGAGAGGTCAAGCCAGCTCCGTAATTGACAGGCGGGGATTTCCGCTCTTTTTACCCAGTAGGAGATAAAATCAATTATTGCATCACGAGTGTCGTGCGGCACCCACACCCCGGTTAAGGTTCCCCAAGATTTTTTTTTAACGTGATGTGCTCCTCCATCAGCTCCGAGAGCACTTCATTCTTGGTTTGCAGTTTCTTCTCCAGGGTTTCGATTCGCCTCTCTTGCGGATCCTTGCTCCCTTTCTTGGGCTTGTTAAAGGCTGCTGCTCCGTTTTCAAAGACTCTTTTTGCCAGCGGTAAAATACCGTCGGCTGCAGGTCATACTGATCGCAAACATCTGATACCGGAACCTTGTCGACCAAGTGACGCTTGAGTATGGCTACCTTCTCTTCAGGACGATAATTGTAACGCTTCTTTTTCATCGAAATCTCCTTTGGCTGAGTATGTTAACTCAGACATCGGAAATTTCCAATTCACGCTGAACCAATTCATGATGTGGTGACAACAGTTGTGATCGATTCCGCTAGATGGCCTCAGACTGCTTTAAATGAAGAGGCAGACAGCGTGTTATTTTCAACCTGCGGCTTATCACCCAAATTGTAATAGGGGCATGATTCCTCATTTGTGACAACGAAAACTGCATTACTCGTATTTATGTTTTCCTTTTTATGAAACCACCTTCATCTTAGCATAAACCCAGCAATTAGAGATTTCCCCCCTATAAAATGGCGATTAAGATAACAGATTGAATTTTTAAAGAAAAACAAAACCATGAAAAAGAGTATATTTCTCTTATTTATGTTCATTTTTTAGTTGATGTTGCAAAGATGTTCACAGATAAGAGTTGTTGGTAAACAGGAAATATGTATCATAATGTTTTTATACTAAAAAATGTTTACAATGATAAGGTCAGCAGATCATTGAGCAACATTTTGCTGTACCAAAGTTACAGATAGTGATCGTTGAACGTCCCAAGAATATACAGCGGGCCCGGGAATAAATTCAAAAACGACCTAGAGCAGCCTGAAACTGAAATCTTATCAGGGTTACTTTATAATATGATGTATTTAAAATTGTTATATGTAATTCTCCTGACCGTATTTTTAACGGGTATTTTACTTGTGGGTTGTGGCCCCAACAAAGATTTGAGGACGTCCCAAAATGATTCCGCTCGAATTTCCCTGTATCCGTCAAACTCAAAAGCAGCAATAGTTCTGGGGCTGCATCTGATGCTAAGGGAGAGCCGCTTTGGTTTGCCGATCATGAATCGGGCGACCTCACCCAATACAGAGAAACAACACCTATGGCGGATACTATGATTCACATTGTGAACGTCCGCCAAACGGTGTGGTCACTTTACCGGAACCGGTATTAAAAGGGAGCTACTCGATTAAAGTACGGCACCTATCAACGCGGCAAAGCCGGGATGTCGACAATTCCGCTATGAGGAGAGCAGCCTTGGACACTCCCTAAATGCTAATGAAAACCCCAATCCGCTCTACTATAGTGTGTGGATGTACTTTCCCGAAGATTACACTGTGCTCGATTGGACAAATATTATCCAGTTCAAATCTAAAACGTTTGATAAGAATCAGAATGATGCCTTCTGGGTAATTGAGTTGGATAATCGCCGCAAGAATGGAGACATGTATCTTATGCTTCGCTATAAAGGCATCCTCCCAGGGCCTTCCAGGTGGAAAGGGCCAGGGGTCAAAAAATACCACCATCATTTGTCCGACATAACCGTACCAGTGGGAGAGTGGTTCAATGTTGAGATCTTTCTGGTTCAATCAACTAATGCATCAGGAAAGGGAAGTGATTACAACGGTCAGATAGTTGTATGGCAAGATGGTGTTGAGCTCTACAACATGTCGGATGTGGCAACCCGTTATCCCGACTCCTGGAATGAGTGGAGCGTTAATGTATACACTAAGACTAATGGTATTGCAGTGAATGGTACTCATACCGATTTTACTATCTATGTAGACGACGTTGCCATTAGCGCTTCTAGGGTTTGGTCTCCTTAATGAACACCACCATTACAATCCGGGTAAGATAGTACTATTCGGACGTAATTCAGCGAATATACGAACGAAGCATGGTTGGATCAGATCAATGCGCGCATGTACCCTATTTGACAAATGGTACTATGTGTTAGAGGTGAATTTTGAAGATTACTGCTGGCAGTATTGACATAATAAAAAGAAATGGAAGTGAAGATTCATGTTTATTTTCGGAACTGAAAATATCAAAGGTCGCCACAAGCGTGACGACCTCAAATTGAAGAAAAAAGGACGAATCTACCAACTTCAAAATGTTTCTTATGGAAATATCGTATTTGTGCCACCCCGGAATCACTATCCTGCACAATATAGCGCTATTTCTTTGAACTCCATTAATGATTTGTATAGAATAGTGTTAATCCCAGTGATGTGAAATTATTCAACCCGTACATGTATGTTTGCTATGGACAGACCTCATCAATTCATATATTTCATTCAATGCCGTGACATATCGATTCTGCTCCTGCGGATCGCCCCTCAGTGAAGTCCAACATAGACTAGCCAAGAGAAGCGAGAACCAATTCTAAATATGAGAAAGACATGAATACTAAAAATATCATCCTTTTAATATTAGTTATTATCGGCATTTCTCTGTTTCCATCCTTAAGGCAACACTCGAAAGGTGTTTACTCACTTTTGAAGCAACACCTGGTACCTGCCATCGATAAACCCGCTTCCCGATACCTCGCTCCCGACTTCGTTCTTGTTGATCTGGATAAGAACGAGTTTAAGCTGTCAGATGCTAGGGGAAAAATCGTAGCTATTATGTTCTGGACTACCTGGTGACCCAGTTGCCGGGAGGAGTTGCCCTCCCTGGACAGGCTAGGTCGGGAATACGCTAATAAGGATTTGCAGGTGTTATTGATCAATTTGAAAGAAGAGCTTTCGTTGATCACTTCGTTCATGGAAAAGCACAACATTTCGTCGAGGGTGTTGCTTGATTTGGAGAGGGAGGTTGCAAAAGAATACAATGTAACTGGCATTCCCGCTTCTTATCTGATCGACAAGCAAGGGAGGGTTGTTTACCGTCTCAGGAGCAATGCTGATTGGGATTCCAAGGAGATCAGATCGCTAGTAAATAATCTAATTAGCGAAACAACAATATGATAACGAGGACTATTGTTAAATGTGACTGAAAGCTGCAGTAACTTTCCTAATTATCTGGCCCTCCTTTGAGCTAGGTTGAAAACTATAAGGGCTTTATCTAAGGGCGGATGGAGATTATCAATCTTGAGGTTATTCCAATCGTGCCAAAATAAGTCCACAACCTCAGGATTCCGATTGGGGACAGAAATTGATTATTGCCAGCCAGTGGGTGCGTAACTGCACCGGTTGCAGGCCCACACCTAAGGGGGAAGGCGCGATAATTTAAAATAAAGTTCAAACGAGGTTCAAGGCTGGTTTAAAAATAAGTTAAATTAAAAAAAAACCTACAGGGTGGAGGAATGGATTCTCTGTATTCTTCTCTAACTCACATTACCTATATTCTTTGTATTCCTATTATCAGTTAAGACCAAATTTCTTGTCCCATAAGGAATTTATAATCAGCCCCAGGCAGCACAGAGTAATGTTGATTTAAAAGGGACCATTCAGGAGACGTTCATTGCGAGCGGCCTTAATTCGAAATGCTATTTTCATTCCGCAGCACTCCTGCCCTTATATCAACAGGTTCTGTACTCAGCGACTATTTTTTATACCGTCGTATGCTTCGTCGATCTCAGTTTTAGTATATCCTGCTTGATTGAGACAGCGCCGGAAATTCGTCGAGTATGAGTTAAAGTCAACTGTACTAATCTCATCTTGACGGCTTATTGCATCCTTAAAACGATCGCCGGGTCCCTGACAGTTCTCAGGAAGCGAATACATGTTGAAGGTTGGTTTTGCGGAATTATTGCCATCAAGCCATGGGATGCCGAAATGTTGATAAGCAAAATATCCCGCGACACCCAAAACTATCAATATGATCAAATTCTTCATTGTCCTCTCACCCAATCTCTAATTTTTTAAAAGTTGTTGTCATATTCTAAAGATACACGTAATCCATGCTGATTCAAAGAAAGACTATGTCTAGTCATTCAACTGAGGCAGGTTCGATTATGTTTGCATCCTGGCAATTCAATGACTAGGTTTAACAGCAGTACAGTAGTTGTCTTATCTCTCCTAGGTGATGCGGTTTGCAGGCTGCATCACCTTTTTTTCATGATAACGCATTGAAAATATTGCCAGATCTGATTCTAAGAAACTGCATTGAACATTTTCTGTTTCTTTCGAAAAAATTTACCATTTGTTTCGTTGTTGAGCATCTATGGGCGAAATAGACAGAGAGGATCTCATGCTCCTTTTAGTCTGGAGCCCCAGCTGAAAATGTATTATTAGTCAGGTAATTCTTTCTAATAATGAAAAGCAGCACCCCGGTGGTAAACAAGAAAGCTGCATCATCTCCATGAATAGACTCTTCTTTTCAAAGCCTGATTTTATCGCTATCGGTCCCCCCAAGACCGGAACGACCTGGATATATAGAAATCTTGAATTTCACCCTCAAGTCTGGATGCCACCGGATAAAGAGATCAGGCATTTCTGGGAAAAGGCGTTCATTGGTGAATTGAGCTATAAAGAACGCAAATCAAGCACGCATTGGCATTGTGTTGCCAGACAGATATTTTGCCAAAAAAGATTAAGAGAACACCGGCAGAACTTGTTGTCCGCTAAGCTCGATGTGAAGACCTTGTGGTGGGATATCAAGTATGCCTATGGCACACATACAGATAAATGGTATTCATCACTTTTTGATAAAAGCCTGGTGAGTGGCGATATATCAGCGAAATATTGCGAATTACCAGATGATGAAGTAGGTAAAATCCACCATCATTTCCCCAATCTCAAAATCTTGATCACTCTGCGTGACCCGGTTGAAAGAGAGTGGTCAAGGGCAAAGATGAATCTATGTAAAAGAACCGGACGTGAAGTAGAGGACGTTCCTGAGTCTGAATTTCTAGATGAGTTCAATGATCCACCGCAGAGACAATCAAATGACTATGTTTCACTGATAAACCGGTGGACTAAACATTTTGGTGAGAATCAGACCCTTGCCTTGTTCTACGATGACCTATTGAAGAACCCCATTGGTTACTTCAATGAACTATGTAAATTTTTGCAAATCTCAGCCCCAGAAAAAGCACATGAGAAACAATTAAACGAAGTGGTATTTAAAGGTGTGAAAGGCGCTATGCCAGCAAAATATGAAAAATATTTGTTTGATCTGCACAAAGGTAATATTGTGAATTTTGCCAGATATATCTCAAATAATGATTATCCCCAGAATTGGCTTGAAAAGCATCAGCATTTAATATGACTATTTTCTCTTCAATTAGAGCAGAATAAACAGGATAACCGTTGAGCAAAAGTAATTCTGGTTGTTTAGGAAATCTGCCCAAAAATTATCATTTCTACTGTAATAGCAACCTGGGTAATTAGTTGATACTTTTGTGAACTTTTTATTCTTTGATTGACTCATTTTTCATTCGTTCTAATTCCTTCTTTAGTTCACCATTTTCAGCTATAAGCTTATTTCGCTCATCAAATAAATCTGATAGATCCCTTTCAATATTTCTTGTGATAATTTGCATATCTCGCAATTGCTCTAGAAAAACACGATCTTCAACAACCTGTTCCAATCCTGTCAACCAATTCCTTACATCTCTGATCGTTTTCATACAAAACCTGTTCTAAATTATTCATTCATCATAGTGTGGTAAAATGATGATTATTCATTTTTTCACGATAACCTTACAATTATAATAATCACCAAAGCTTTGTTCATAAAAGGTTCAGTAATCATTTATCTTGCAAGTGCAGTTACCGTTATCTGACCACAAGAACCGAGCAGGGCGCGGTCTGTAATACCCGGTTGGTCACACTGCCAACGATGAGACTGGCCAAATTGGTAAGGCCTCGAGAGCCAAGGACTATCAGATCGCATTGCTCAATCCTGGCAATGTCGGATATCACCGCTCCCGCAGGTTCTTCCATGATGCGGCTCTCGACGGGAATTTTTGCTTTTTTTATTTGTTGAAGAAATGGGCTCACCAGCTTCTCCGCCTGATTTATAATCCGCGCCATCTCTTCTTCTAGATATGCATGGCTCTCGATCGCTGAAAACTTCCTGTGACAATGGACAAGGATAATTTTTCCACCCAGGAGTATGGCCTGCTCAACAGCTTTATTTACAATCAGTTGTGAGTATTCCGAGCCATCGATGGCGGTGAGAATCTTCTGTTGACTCATGTTTTTTCTCCCGAGTGAAAATGGACGAGAAGAAGCACTTTATTTAATTATACAATTAACGGGTCATCTGGTTCAAGAATTGGGTATTGTGGATAAGCAGGCAGCGGAGCTGACAGGGCAGGGAAACCATATCTTCAAAAGATCGAGATTTTAGCGGGGCAGGAAGGCAACGGTTATATTTATTGAGTAAAGCGATCTGGCTATCATGGATCCTGAATGTGACTCAACAATAGGAATACCAAGATCACGAAAGTGCAGACCAGAGAAAATAACAGCGCCTGAAAATGGTCTGACGGGGAACAAGTTTCTCCAACGGATCGACCAGAGGGCAAGCTCAGCGCCGGCCAGTTGCTGGCCGGATATTGCACAAGTCTATACAATAGGTTGGGGACCTTTGAAGCAGTCGCCAAAGTAACCAAGCTCGACAGGCGCACCGTCAAAAAACACATTGTCCAGTTTGATAATAAACAAACCCAGGCAATTACCGCAGCTGAATAAAGGTGACCAGCTTAACGGTCAGTTGGCGAAGTAGGACAGTACTTTTTCGTTGAAAAAGGTGGTGAGGAAATCGAGTCCCTTGCTGATATATGAGATAAGGACTTGCCACAATTGCTTCATGGATGTGACTGAAGTGAGAAGGTAAGAGCGGATCTGTTCCCATAATTCCCGGTGAAAATCAATGGAGACAGCCAGGCCAATCAGAACACATAAAATAATCAGTATCGAGATGATTTGACGCAGCCAAATTTCTCTGCGAAGTTCATTGTCTTCAAGCCCAAAAAAGGTTGGCAATAGCGAAATAAGCAGCCAGGGACCGGCCAGCACCAGTCCTGAAAGGATAAGAGACTCGGTGAAATCTGCAGTTCGGTAGGAAAGGTAGAAAAGCGCCAGAGCCGCCGCCGCACCTAAAAACAAGGTTGTCTGAAAGATGATGGAGACAAAGTAGGGGATGGGTGAAGCTCCACGCTTTGATCGTTTGAACACCAGGTGACTGTCCTTTATCGAATTATTCCTAATCTTGGCTGAGAGGCAAGTAACTGCTCGATAATCCAGGATAACTCATTGCTCTCCGATTAGCAAGACCGGGCCCAGGGTAAGCCAATGGTGTTCTTCTCTGGAGCGCCTTAGTAAACTTACTGCTTTGAATCCATCATCAGGAGGATAATATGAGCGAATTCGATCGCACCTTCTGGCAGAAGAGATTGGAACAGTGCGCTGAATCCCTTTCTGCCAATAATTTCTCAGTACGTATCGCCGAGAGCAATACCCATGCTAAAGAAATCTTCAGAAAACAGATCTTCGAAGATCTGCAGGTTAAATCAGCGTCCTGGGGAGATTCACTGAGCCTGACTCTTCTGGTAAACCAGGATCTTGGACTTTAAGTAACGGCAGCATCAGCTGGACTGACTGACTCAAATAAAAAGTCGGATTAAAAACTATTGACTGAATCGACACCTGCTATAAAATTGTCGACAATTGCAATATCGACAAAACTCAAAAAGGTGTTGTGTCTGTATTGAGCTCATTCATTTCTAAAATCGTATGAATATAACGAAAGCAAAGCCGCAAGGGCTCGGGCTGCAAGTCGCTCAATCGCTCTCTTCGGCAATTCTGGAAGGTCAGTTCAAAGGTGGAGACCAGTTGGTTGAGCAGGAGTTGCAAGCCTACTTTGGGATCAGCAGATCACCATTGAGAGAGGCTTTCAGGGAGCTCGAGAAACGTGGGCTGGTAGTCATCGTTCCAAGAAAGGGGACGTTCGTCAGAGCTGTCACAAGAAAGGATATTGAAGACAATTTTCCTGTACGGGCAGCCCTTGAAGGACTCGCCGCCCAACTCGCCCATCAACGAATCACCCCTGAAGAACTTGAACAACTCGATCGTGTTCTCGAAACAATGAAACAGGCGGTCGCTGAACGTAACACCCAATCGTTTTATGAAGCCCATTTGCGGTTTCATGAAATATTTATCGATGCTTCCGGGAACGAATTGCTGATCAACACGCTCTCCTCACTGAGAATGCAGAGTCTCTGGCATCGATTTTCTTTTCACTATTATCAGGATGATCTGAACAGATCTTTTGCTGTGCATCGCAAAATCCTCGACAGTCTCTCAGCAAGAAGCAACGATCCCTTAGCGCTTCGCAGACTCGTTGAATATCATATAAACACAGCCCTTGAGAGTTTTCTGGCTTATCTGGCGACGCTTGAGTCAAAGGAATCTTAATCATTCCCATCATGAAACGGCCCCAAGGTGTCAAGATGACTAATTTCAAAAACTACCTCTTCAGCCTCGATTTTCGTAATCTGCAAGGTTTGAGGCAGAACAGAGGAGGCAGCTATATTATCGGCTGGTCCCATAGATTGACGGGACTCCTTCTGCTGGCGTATGTGCTTCTTCACATCAACACCTTGTCCACGCTGTCCGATCCGGAAATTTTTACTCAAAAAGCTGCAATGTTCAGCGGGCCGTTTTTCATGTTTCTCGAATGGCTGCTGGCGATACCGGTGATATTTCATTGTTTGAATGGGGGCCGATTGCTGGTCTACGAGCTATTCACCACTCGCCATGACGAAAAACTTCTTGGCTGGATGGCGACTCTGTCTATTGTCTATATGCTGCTGCTCGGCTATCTGATGTTCCTCGGCAACCAGGAAGTCAGCCCGCTCTTTTTCTGGCTCACCGCCCTGGTCCTCAGTCTGATTGTGACCTGTCCCGTCTGGCAGAAAATCAGCAGGGTCAACGGTTCTCTATTCTGGAAACTGCAACGCTTAAGCGGAGCATTTTTATTTGTCTTAGTTCCTGCTCATATGCTGTTCATGCACCTCAACCCAACGGTCGGCCGCGATGTACAGGTAATTACGGAGCGGCTCAATCAGCCTTTGATTGTCGCCCTCGATACAAGTCTGCTTGTCTGTATCCTTTACCATGGTGGCTATGGATTGATCGGGGTCTTGAAAGATTACCTGATAGACCAGCGCACCATAAAGATAGCTTTGGCGGTGGTGATCGTCACCCTGGTTTTATTTGGTCTGCAGGGAACCGGTCTGGCGGGATCACTCTAAATCGGAGTTACTGATGAAAAATGAAATAGACTCAACCCTGCGCTGCGATGTTCTGATCATTGGCGCTGGCGGTGCCGCTCTGAGATGTGCCGCTGAAATATTTGAAAAGCGCCCGGACACGAGTATCATCTCCATTACCAAGGTAACCCACCCGCAAAAATCACACACTTCTACGGCCCAGGGTGGGCTGGCCGCGGTGGACCCCAAGGATCCACTCGATGCGACCATCTACCACATGTTCGACACCTGGAAGGGGTCCGACTGCACCGCAGACCAGAATGTTGTCAAAACCATTTGTGAGTCTGCCTGGGAGCAGATTCTCTGGCTTGAGAATCGAGGGATGCACTTTTCCAGGAACAGAGACGGTAGATTGAGCAAGAGGACCTTCGGTGGGCATACCAGAAATTTTGGCGAATCCTCTGTATATCGTGCGGTGTTTGAGGCGGACCGAACCGGTAAAGGAATCATGGATACCAGTTGGGGGGAAACGCTGAAAAAAGGGATACGCTTTCTCAATCAAACCATCGGTATTGAACTACTGATCGAAAACAAACAATGCCATGGGGTAATCGCGCTCAAGCAGAAAGAAGGAGCTTTCATAAAAATCCTCGCCAAAGCCACCGTTATCGCCACCGGCGGCAGCGGTCAGGTCTATCGAGTAACCACCAACTGCCGGCAGAATACCGGGGACGGCCTGGCCCTCGTGCTGCAGAGCGGTCTACCGGTAATGGATCCGGAAGCAGTCCAGTTTCATCCCACCGGAATTGTCGGGCCGGGTATTCTGGCCAGTGAAACACTGCGTTCGGTGGGAGGGATTCTGAGAAACAGGGACCTTGAACCGTTTATGGTCGAGTATGCTCCTAAAATGAAGGAGCTTGCCCCACGCGACCTGGTTGCCAGAGCTATTGAATCCGAAATTAGAGGGGGCAGGGGAATTGTCAATCCCGATCATAATATCGCCCATGTCTGGATCGACCTCACTCACCTGCCGGATGAGGTTCATGAAAAGCAGATACCGGAGGTATCGAGTTTTTTCAAGCGCTACGTCAACCTGGATACCAAAACAGATCTCTGTCCGGTGCGGCCCAGCAACCACTACCATATGGGGGGCATTCCGACCAACGCCTGGGGCGAAGTGGAAGACAAAAACCGTGGGATCATTGCCGGATTATACGCTGCAGGAGAATGTGCGGCAGCAAGTTTTCACGGTTTTAATCGGTTGGGAACCAACTCCATTCTGGAACTGATCACCATGGGAAGTCTCGTCGGCAACAAGGTGGTCGACTACCTTAAAACCATGCCGGAGGCGCACCATGACCTCAATTCGCAAAGCTATCACTCCAGGTTTTCCGGCTATTTGGACAGCAGGGGCAAAGAGAGTATCGGCACACTGCGGTCCAGGCTGCGCACTGTCATGACCGAACAGGTAAGCGTGTTCAGGACCGAAGATTCAATTTCCAAAGCGATTGAGACGATCGAGGATATTAACGATCTCGCCCTCCATACCTCAATTTCCAACAGTCACCTGGCGATGAACCAAGAATTACTGCAGCGCTGGGAACTTGACAATCTGCTGCTTGTCGCCAAGTCAATCTGTTACGCTGCGCGCTATCGCAAAGAATCTCGTGGCGCTCATTTCAGAGACGATTTCAGCGTACGACTCGATGAGTTTAATCATCACAGTCTTGTTGATATCGATGACAACGGTGACTGTCATCTATCCAGACGGGAGATCGATATGAGCCTGTTTGAAGCGGGAGGCGAACACAGTGAAAAATTCGATTTCATTGAGCGCAGCTATTGACCCAAGCGAATACGATCCACGGTGACATTATGTCTAAGCTTTACGATTTGACCCTGAGAATACAACGCACCAATTCCGAGGACGGCAAACCCCGGTACCAGACCTACCAAGTGCAGGCCGGACCTATCATGCGCTTTGTCGATCTTCTGAGAATGATTAACGACGAACAGGATCCCACCCTTACCTGGAATTCTTCCTGCGAACATGGGCAATGTGGTACCTGTTCCATGCGCATCAATGGCAGACCGATGCTGGCCTGTGAGCTGCTGGTCGAGAACGGTGTGGAGATGTTTGGCACCACAAGTTTCACTCTGGAACCGCTCCAGGTCGCTCCGGTTGTACGCGATCTGGTAATCGATTCGGATGAGGCCTACGAAAGGGTCAACAGGGTCAAACCATATATTATTGAGCCGCTGCCACCTGGAAAAGACGGAGAGGAGCACCAGATAAATCCCGATCAGCTAGAGCACTATGTTGATGCCACCAGATGTATAAACTGCTTCTGCTGTGCTTCTGCATGTATCAGCAGCCACCGAACCTTCCTTGGACCAAATGCGATGCTGGCCACTATTGTGCGGGTACTCGACTCCAGGGAGCAGGAAAAAAAGCAGCGTCTGAAGACGATTTACAGTGATCAGGGGGTATATCGTTGTCACACCTCCAAGGCCTGTTCTCACGTCTGTCCCAAAGAAATCGATGTGGCCCATTTCATTGCTCTGGCAAAAAAGGGATTTGTGCTGGAATAACGCGTTACCAACCAACTGACTTCAGAGGTGAGTAATGGCAATTGCCCTCGAAAATCTGACTAGAAAGGTGAGTGCTTCATGTGCTCAAACCCGCTTTGCCGATTTGCCTGAAGAGGTTGTCGACAGAACCAGGTATCTGCTCCTCGACTTCCTGGGCTGTGCCATTCGCGGAACCTTGACCGAATCGACCATTCCCGTTCTGCAACTTGCCGAGCGAAAAAAATCTGTCCAGGGGCAGGTACCAATTATCGGCACCGCCCGGTTAAGTGAACCATCCTTTGCAGCGCTGGCTGTTGGCACGGCCGCCCATTCGCTGGAACTTGACGATGTCGTCAACAGCGGATCACTCCATCCGGCAGTCGCCGTTATCCCGGCTGCGCTGTCTACCGGCTACGGACTTCCGCTGCAGCGGCGCGGAACTGCTCACCGCAATCGTGATCGGCTACGAACTGATGGTAAAACTTGGTATTGCCCTGCAGCCCGCGGCCCATTATCGTCAGGGGTTTCACCCCACCGGCACCTGCGGTGTCTTCGGGGCAGCAGCTGCCTCGGCAAAAATTATGAAGCTGGCGGCCCATGAAATGACGCACGCCTTGGGTATTGCCGGAAGCCAGGCAGCAGGATCACTTGAGTTTCTGGCCGATGGCGCCTTCACCAAACGCTTTCATGCCGGCTGGGCAGCGCACAGCGGAGTGCTGGCTGCCGAGCTTGCCAAGGAAGGTTTCACCGGCCCGGCCACGATTATTGAGGGCAAATTCGGTTTTCTGCATGGCTACTCTCGAGAGTCTGACCCGGAGGCTGTACTAAAAAACTGGAGTGCACCCTGGGAAGTCATGAATAGTTCGATTAAGCCGCATGCCTGCTGCCGTTACAAACAGGGACCGATCGACTGCATCATGGAACTGATGGAATCACAAGGACTGCGCGGTGAAGAGATCGAGCGGGTCGATATAGCCATACTGGATGCCGGTTTTGACCTTGTGGCGGAGCCGGTTGAACAGAAGACTGGATCCGAAGTCCGTCGTTGACGCCCAGTTCTCCATGCCGTTCGGTGCTGCACTTGCCATTCTCCGCAAGGATGCCTTCCTCGACCGTTACCAGATGAATGAAATTAATGATCCGGAAATCAGGGAATGCATGAAAAAAATCCGCTGCCTGCGAGACCCTGAACTGAACAGAGATTTCCCGAGAAAATGGCCAGCCAGGGTCGTCGTCCAGACGACAGACGGAAGAAATTTCGAGCACCGGCTCGAGCATCCTAAGGGGGATCCGGAAAACCCGCTGAGTTGGGATGAGGTGATCGATAAGTTCACTTCACTGGCAGCCGAGGTGTTGCCTCTCTCTCAGTGCCGGAGGATAATCACTCTGGTGAGAAACGTGGATCAGCTTGAAGATGTTACAGAACTTGTCGATGAGATGCGTGTTGTCTGAAAAAAATTACCGCGGGATTATCATGATTTAAAAGAGTTCCGCAGAACAGTCAGCGAAGTGTGCTCGTCGACTCCCGGAATTCTTCGGACCCTTAATTGCTCTCGAGCATGCGCCGCAATGGGGCCAATGTCTTTCTCTGTCAACCCGAGATCGTCGAGGCAGGTTGGACACCCCAGAGAGATCAGCACACGGTTGAGCGACTCAATGGTTGCTTCCGCTTTTTGTGGTAAGGAATCTCCTGCAATCCCAAGCACCTCTTCTCCCCACCCTGAGATCTGGCTGCCCCACTGGCCCAGGTGGTAGTTGAGCCAACCGGTCAGCAGCGCTGCCAAACCAGCACCGTGGGGAATATTGTGGAGTGCCGACAAGCCATGCTCGAGGACGTGGAGAGAGTGATGAATACGACCAATTCCCGCCGTGGATAGAGGCGACATAGCCATCATCGAACTCCAAAGCATAGAGGCGCGATGATCGTAGGAATCTGGTGAATCAATGCAGCATCTGGCAGCCTGGATGATGGTTTTAGAGCAATTTTCCAGATATCTCTTCTGAAATTCTATTTCGGCTGCCCGGGTGGTCAGATATGGTTCAAGGCTATGGCACAAGGCATCAACACAGCCGTAACCCGTCTGCTCTGCCGTCACGCTGCAAGTCAGGGAAGGATCGGCGATACAGACCCGAGGGTAAAGGTGGCGATGGGCAAAACCGAATTTGAGTTTTAGCTCATCATTGGTCAGGACCATGCCATGATTGATCTCTGATCCGGAGCCGGCTACCGTTGGGATGCTAAGCAACGGCAAGGCTTGGGCGACGGTTTTTTTACCAGTGAAGAATTTCCAGATATCGTGCTCCACCAAAACGCCTGCACTGATCGCTTTGCCGGAATCAATTACCGAGCCGCCGCCTACGGCCAATATCGCCTCACAGCCCGCTTCCCGGGCCACCGTGATGCCCTCTCGGACTTTGGACAGGAGGGGATTCGGGCGTATTCCTCCAAATTCGGTATAGCAGATCCCGGAGTTTTCAAGAATCCCTGTTATACGCCCGTAAAGACCTGTCTTCTTAATGGCTGCCTGTCCGTAGACAAACAGAACATGGCTGCCCAGGATAGAAAGTTCGCGGCCCAGATGGTCCAGCACATCGTCTCCGAAAATTATCTTTACAGGATGATTGTAAACGAAATTTTCCACAATCAGATACGATCCTGCAATTGTCGGGCAAGGAGCCGGAATTGCTCGACAGTTATGTTCTCGGCCCGAATATCTGGCTTGAGTCCTGCCGCCTCAAGACTGGCAAGGACAAACTCTCTTTTCCGACTTTTATCGGTTGTACCGCAGAGATCGTTGGGCAGGGAGGCCGTGAGGTTGTTGCTCAGAGTCTTGCGCCTGGAACTGAAAGCGGCTCTGACGGTGTCGCGCAGTGCTTTGAACTGATCATCTGAAATTTTTCCGGAGTCGAAACGAATCTCAATCAGCAGAGAATCGACTTTGGGTCTGGGATGAAACTCCGCTGCTCCAACCTGCATCAGCTGCCTGACCTCAGCGCAACTCTGCAATAGCACAGAAGGGATCCCGTATTCCTTGGTGCTGGGAACTGCGGTGAGTCGCTGGGCCATCTCTTTTTGTAAAAGTATCACCACTCTTTCAATCAAGGTTCTATTATCAATCAATTTGAAAATGAACGGATTGGATATGGAATAGGGTAGATTCGAGATGATTTTCAGCGGTTTGCCGATCTCCTGATGCAGCAAATTGAAGTCGCTCTTCAGGATATCCTCATGCAACAGATTAACATTATCGGGCAATTTATCTGTTTGTTGCAGATAGGCAACGATTCCCCGATCTATCTCGATGCCGGTAACCTGTGCAACCTGCTCGGCCAAGCACAGGGTCAGGGCCCCGAGACCGACCCCTACCTCCATGATATGGTCTTCTTTGGTGAACTCAGCCTTGGCAACGATTCGAAGAGCGGTCGATCGGTGTTTGAGGAAATTCTGGCCTCGCTTTTTAGATGGGGCCAGGCCGTAACCGGCCAGTATATCTCTGGTGTTGGCGGTCATGGGATGGGTTCAGGCTAGTATCTGCTTCTGCCTTCGTTTTCTTCGAAAGGAAACGATAAGAAAATGGCACGGTAATAACTGGCGACAGCAGACGGCAGGGCCAGGGCAACTCCGCCAGCCATCATTACGATTATCGACTCATATCCCAGCGACAGCAGCGGTTTTATCCTGGCCCCAAAAGAGCCATCAGAAAGAACCACATCGAGAACAGCTTTGACCTTGTCCCAGTTCAAAGTGAAAGGTGTGACTAAATTGCCGATCAGCAGGGCCAGATAATACTGGGGTATGTAAGTCAAAGGATTGCTTACCAGTAAGCTGGTCATGAGTCCGGCTATAAAAGAGGTACGGGAAACGACGGTGAGTGCCAGAATAAGTATGGTGTGGAGGGGAATGGTCGGGGTCAGTCCAATAAAGACACCGATAGCTGCGCCCATGGCTATGGATTTGGGGGTGCCCCGCAGCCTGAGAAGTTTGAGGAAGTAGTATTTTCCAGTCCGTGAGATATTCATGTCAGCTCATCTGCCAAGAGGAGACCGTGAATAAACATCGTCGTCAAAGGAGCCCCTGTCACCCCCGAGAAATTGCTGCAGCCCCGCGAAGGCGATCATTGCCCCGTTGTCAGTGCAGTTCTCAACGGCGGGAAGATAAAGATTCAAGCCTTCGGTTACGCATCGTTTACCCATTTGCAATCGCAACGATCTGTTGGCCGATACACCGCCTCCGAGCACAACCGAATTGATCCCATGCACCTGGGTTGCCTTGATGGTTTTTTCGACAAGAACGTCCATGACGGCCTGTTGAAACGAGGCGCAGGTATCGTTGATCTGGTGTTCTGCCAGCCCACCCTGTTGCTTGAGTCGATGACAGTGATTCATCGTTGAGGTCTTTAAGCCACTGAAGCTGAAATCCAGAGAATCCTCCTCGAGCCAGGCACGAGGCAGCGAAAGAGCGGTACAATCTCCCTGATCGGCGTGGTTTGAAACAACAGGCCCTCCTGGATATCCGAGTTGCAGATATCTGGCAATTTTATCGAATGATTCTCCAGCGGCGTCATCTCTGGTGGCTCCCAGAAGTTCGAACTGACGGTATCCTTCGACTTTGAAAAGCGACGTAGTACCCCCTGAGACAATCAGAGCGATATAGGGAAAAGCGGGGCCTTGATTTTCGAGAAAGACCGAAAGCAGGTGACCGGCCATATGGTCTACCCCGACAAAAGGAATGCCCAGGGCATAGGAAAGGGACTTAGCGTAAGAGAAACCGACCAGTAACGAACCGAGCAGACCGGGTCCGCGGGTTACCGAAATCAGATCAAGGTCGGCAAGAGTAAGATTGGCCAGATCGAGGGATTCTTTAACGATCAGGGTAATTGACTCCATATGCCTCCTGGAGGCCAACTCAGGAACGATGCCGCCGAATCGCTGGTGGATCAGGTCCTGGCTGGAAACCACGTTGGCCAGGACCGATGCCTCACTGTCAAGCAGGGCAGCAGCCGTGTCGTCGCAGGATGTTTCAATGCCAAGAACGATCATCTTTTATAACGAACCAGAAATGGTCGCAGCGCAGGAGGGCTGATTGACGCCTCCTGGCTGTCAATAGGCTGCTGCCTGCTGGTCACCGCGAGGGTAGGAGCCCAACCACTCATAGTAGGAACACAACGTTTTTATCTTTTCACATCCCTCTCTGATCCGATCCTCATCAATATGGCCCATCATGTCGAGGAAAAACAGATACTGCCAGTGCTTGCCCTTGATCGGTCTGGACTCGATCTTGGCAAGGTTGATTTCTGCCTGGGAGAGCACCGTCAATATTTCGTTGAGAGCACCAGGTCGATCCATGGTGCCAATCAGCAAAGAAGTCCGGTCGGCGCCGCTGTATTCTGGTGATTTCCTGCCAATTACCAGAAAACGAGTGGTGTTGCCACGATAGTCCTCGATTCCCTTAACCGCCACTTGAAGTTGATGGGTCTTAATCGCCAATGAGGAGGCTATCGCCCCGATATTGGGGTTATTGGCCGCCATCTCGGCCGCCGCGCCGGTTGAGAAGACCGGAAGTGTCGGCACCGAGGGCATATTATTTCTTAACCATTCACGACATTGGGCAAGCGCCTGAGAGTGGGAGGCAACTGTCTGGATGTCCTCAATGTTTCCTGATTTACTCACCAGATTATGACTTATCTCCAAACGTATCTCGCCGCAGATCTGAACCTTGTATTTCATGAAAGAGTCAAGCGTGGAAAAGACAGCACCTTCTATGGAATTTTCCACCGGAACAATCCCGTAAGCGGTGCGCCCCTTCTCAACTTCGGCAAACACCTCATCGATCGACTCGAGCGCCTTGTAACTGGCCGAGTGACCAAAATATCTGACCCCGGCCTGATGGGTAAAGGTGGCTTCCGGGCCGAGATAGGCGACCACAATGTTCTTCTGGGAAAGTCGGCAGGTGGTTATTATCTCATGAAAAATCGAGCGCAGAGGCTTCTCTGGAAAAACCTCTTGATTAGAAACCAGCAGACGCTCATAAATCTGTCTCTCTCTGAGCGGGTCCCACTTAGCCCGCTTGGTCACATCTTTTAGTTTACCGATATCCTTGGCACACTGGATTCTCTGTTTCAAAAATTCCAGAATATTATCGTCAATGGAATCGATTTTGTTGCGGATCGCTTTTATCTGTTCGGAATTTTCGGTCATCATCGAGCCATTGTGTTTTTGATCGCCTTGTATGGTTTTACCTTGTAGGTTTTTAAGAAAAGACTGTAATAACTATGAGAAAGAAAAATCTATGTCAAGCACTAAAAGATTGGTATAGAAAGAACTTCTGTAACTAATTTATGATTATCAGGGTAATGCGGTAAGGTCAATCAGGCAAGCACGACGGAAAAGAAAATGAGCACAGAACCCAGAAAGACATACGCGGAGATCAATGCCAGAATCAAGGCCGGTGAAGCAGTGGTGATCACCGCCGAAGAGATGGTGGAGGTGGTAAAAAAAGAAGGTCCCGAGGGGGCCGCAAGAAAAATTGACGTGGTGACTACCGGAACTTTCGCACCAATGTGCTCCTCAGGAATCTTCATTAATTTCGGTCAGATGGTTCCAACCATTAAGGCTTCGAAGGTGTGGGTCAACAAGGTTCCTGCCTATGCGGGAATCGCCGCGGTTGATGCCTATCTTGGGGCCACAGAACCCGCCGAAGACGATCCTCTCAACAAGATTTACCCGGGTGAGTTTCGCTATGGCGGCGGGCATGTGATTGAGGACCTGCTGAAAGGGAAAAAAGTATTTCTTGAGGCAAAAGGCTATGGCACAGACTGTTATGCCGGCAGGAAAATGAAAAAAGAGGTCACTCTCCAGGATCTTCCGTTTGCCCTGCTGTGTAATCCCAGAAACGGCTACCAGAATTATAATTGTGCCGTTAACTTGTCAGATAAAGTCGTCCATACCTATATGGGTATGCTCAAACCCAAATGTAAAAATGCTAATTATTGCAGTGCCGGTGAGTTGAGTCCACTTTTTAACGACCCTCTCTACAGAACCATAGGAATCGGGACCAGGATATTTCTTGGAGGCAGTGTCGGTTATGTGACCTGGAATGGCACCCAACACAATCCCAATGCCCCGCGCACAGAAAAAGGAGTACCCCTGAGTCCCTCAGGAACGATGATGGTACAGGGCGATCTTAAACAGATGGATGCCGCCTGGATAAAAGGACTTTCTCTACTTGGTTATGGCTGTTCTTTAGCCGTAGGTCTGGGAGTGCCGATCCCCATTCTTGACAGTGAAATGGCTGCCTATACCGGCATAAGTGATGATGAACTTTTCACCCGGATTGTCGACTACGGCTATGATTATACCAATGGAATTGCCCGCACCTATGGTGAGGTGAGCTATGCCCAGCTCAAAAGCGGGTCTATTGTAGTCAACGGCGAAGAAGTTCCCACAGCCCCGCTTTCCAGTGTTGCCAAAGCCAGAGAAATTGCTGAAACTCTGAAAGACTGGATAGAACAGGGATCATTCACTCTCCATGAACCGGCGATGACTCTTCCTGGCCCCTCAAGGTAGTTGTTGATGGAAGGGTACCTGAAAGATAAATTCGACCGTCTGATTGACTATCTGAGTAACTACGAACGCATTGGGGTGGCCTGCTCCGGCGGAGTTGACTCAACTTTTCTCGCTTATGCCTGCTGCCGTGCACTCGGGCCTGAGAAGGTCTGCATTCTCTTCGGCGACTCCAAACTTCAACCATCGGCACTCCGAAGTTCAATAGAAGACAGGCTTGCTAAAGATCTGGGGGAAGGGGTTCAGATTGAAAAAATCATGGTTGATCCTTTCAGCCAGGCAGCTTTTGTTAAAAATACTGGCGACCGCTGTTACGTATGTAAAAAACACATCTTTGTTCAATTTTTTAAAAGGTTAGAAAAGCTGAAAGTACCGGTACTTTTTGACGGAACCAATTGTGACGATCTACATGATGATCGGCCCGGACTAAAAGCACTAGAGGAGTTGGGGGTAATTTCCCCGTTGGTCGAGACCTCCTTTTATAAAAAGGACATCAGGCTGGCCGCTTCCGCTCTTGGGCTTGCTTGTGCTGATCTGCCCTCTAATTCCTGTCTGGCAACCAGAATAGAGAACCAGACGCCCATAGATGATAAACTGTTGCGCTCTATCGATGCTATGGAACGCTTTCTGCATGAGCGAGGCTATCATGGCTGCCGGGTTCGTCCTCGATCCGGGATGGTTTTTATTGAAGTACTGTCAGAAGATATCGAGAGAATCTCTGAAGAGAGTGAGAGAAAATCAATTGTCTCCTATTATCAACAGAATGGCTACAGTGTCGTAATGCTGAACCTGCAGGGAAGGACACGCTGAAATGCTCGAATTCGATGCCGCACATCAAAATTAGTCCAATTAATTCTTGATTAAGCAATTGTATTCAATTATGCTGATTTTGTTTACGCTTGAAGGCCCACTCCCCAAGGGTTGTAGAGGTGTGAACAGTTCCCGCATTTATGTAAGAAGTATGACTTTTTTCTTTTGACAATTCAATCTTGTTTGATTAAAGGATCATACTCAGGAGAACGGAAACAGCGCTGTGCGCCTGTTTTCATGCTAAGAATGAAACAGCAGGGAGGAATTCATGAACAAGAAGGAACTGATTGAAAGTATTGCAGGAGCAGCCGACATCAGCAAAGCTGCAGCAGAAAAAGCTCTGAACGCTACGCTTACTTCTGTTGCTGACGCTCTGAAGAAAGGTGACAAAGTGACCTTGGTTGGTTTTGGAACATTCTCTGTCGCCAAGCGCGGAGCCCGCACCGGACGCAATCCCCAAACCGGAAAATCTATCAAGATTCCGGCAAAAAAAGTCGCTAAATTCAAAGCAGGCAGCAAACTGTCAGACGCTATAAACTAAAATTATAGCTGATTTCCTGGCACGTTAAAAAGTTCCGTATAGTTCTGAAACCTCTTGAGCTGAAGTCGGGACGTGGCTCAGTCTGGTAGAGCACAGCGTTCGGGACGCTGGGGTCGGAGGTTCAAATCCTCTCGTCCCGACCACGACATTCAGCTGATTAGAAAATAAAGCGCACGAAACTTTATTAGCCTGCTAGCAAGGTAAAAAGCCGCTCCCTCTGGGATGCGGCTTTTTTATTTATGGGTAGAAAACTTCGATCTGGATACACTACCGGGGCTTGCGCCGCAGCGGCGGCGAAGGCCGCTGTCACAGCATTGCTGACCCGTCCTGGTGGTCGATCTGTGGAGGTGACTTTTCCCGACGGCTCTATTGTCGAGTTTGAAGTCCATCAGCACAGAGTAGGAGACGGTTCTGTTTTTGCATCGGTTATCAAGGATGCGGGAGACGACCCGGATGTGACCAATGGCGCAGTCATTGAGGCGGAGGCTCGCCTCAAAAAAGGAAATGCTCTGCTGAGCGACGAGATCGAAATCAAAGGCGGCATCGGTGTTGGCAAAGTTACCAAACCTGGCCTTGCAGTGAAAGTGGGTGAGCCTGCTATCAACCCTGTTCCTTTGCGGATGATCAGGGAAAACGTGAGCCAGGTGATTGCTGGTATCTGCCCTGATTCTCATGGCCTCATTGAAGTTACCATCCATGTGCCGGCAGGAGAGGAGCTTGCCAAAAAAACCCTGAATCAGCGACTCGGTATTATCGGTGGCATTTCAATTCTTGGCACCACCGGTATTGTCCGACCTGTTTCGGCTGAGGCCTGGACGGCTACGATCAAATCATCTTTGGATGTGGCCGAGGCCAACAATATTAAAGAGATCATCTTGTCCACCGGCCGGACGTCTGAAAAATGCGTGCAGAAGGCACTGTGTCCGAGAGATGAAGCACTGGTAATGATGGGTGACTATCTGGCATTTTCCTTAAAGGAAGTGCGCCGCTATTCATTTAACCGGGTACATGTCGCCACCATGTGGGCCAAACTCCTCAAAGGAGCCATGGGCTATCCGCAGACCCATGTACGTCACGGCATACTTGACACCCAGAAGGTTTGCGATTTTTTTGAAGAGCAGGGGATTGATCGTTCTCTTGTCAAGCGTTTGCGCTTGGCCAACACTGCGCGTGAAATATATGATATCATCTCAGCTGCCGGAGCTGAGGAAGTAATTGAATTTGTCCTCAGCTATGCAGAAAAAAAATATCAGCTTATCGCTGGAATTCCGGTTTCCATCCACCTGGTAAGCAGCAGCGGAAGTTTGGTTACTGCCAATCAATAGAAAATGTCCGAATTAATCGTTTGCGGCAATAACGGTGCATTCATAGCCGAAGACATCAAAGCCTATCTTGGTGATGAGCGCTACCCGCTGTTCTGCTCCTCAGCATTGCTTGACACTGTCCTTCGCGTTTTTCCCCAGTTCAATAGATCAAGGTGGTCATCCATTGCTCCAATAGGGGAATGTTTTGCCAAAATCAGAAGCCATGCCAACAGTCCAGGTGTCATCCTTCTGACCAGTGGCGATCCACTTTTTTATGGAATTGGTAAAAGACTTCAAGAGGAATTCTGCGCTTGGGAAGTTCGGTTTTTCCCGGCCATATCCTATATGCAGAGCTGTTTTTCACATTTCGGTATACCTTGGGATGATGCCGAATTTCTCAGTCTGCACGGCCGGCCTCTGGTGTCGATCAATGAAAAGTTGTGCTGCCCAAAACTTTTTATCTATACCGACCCAGAAAACACGCCTGACCGGATCGCTCAACATCTGAAAATCTGGCTTGGTAAAGCTCAGCGTGAAACGCGTAAATTACTCATAGGTGAATGCCTGGGATCGAAAAATCAGCACTTCACAGAGGGCTCCATCGAAGAAATTTCAACTCGTTCATTCAAGCAGCCTAACTGCATGATTGTTATCGACAAGCGGGGGGAGGAGTTGGAAGATGCTCCGCGTTTCGGCCTTGCCGAGAGTGAAATTACCCATAGCAGGGGGTTGATCACCAAAAGCGAAGTACGAGCTGCAGTCATTCACCGCCTTTGTCTGCCCGAGACCGGGATTTTCTGGGATGTGGGAGCCGGTTCCGGTTCGATCAGCCTCGAAGCATCGAGGCTTTACAGGAGTCTGAATGTCTTTGCCGTAGAAAAGGAAGAAGAGCAGCTGGCAAATATCCAGGCCAATATGGCCCGATACAGGAGCGACAATGTCCGGATCATCCAGGGCGAAGCGCCCGAAGCGCTCCACCAGTTGCCGCCACCAGACTCGGTTTTCGTCGGTGGCAGCGGCGGCAGACTTGAAGAAATATTAAGCTTCTTGAACGCCGCGGTTAAAGACACTACCCGAATAGTGATCACTGCTGTACTAGAGGAAACAGCACGACGGGCGCCAGAAATTTTGCACAGCTACGATTTTAACGTCGATATCAGTCTTATCCAGGTAGCCAGATTCAGCTACCCTGAGAAGAGCGTTACGCAGTTTAATCCGATACACATAATCAAGGCCAGAAAGAATCGATGAGTACTACTGAAAGATCAGTGAGTAGAGGAAAAGTTTATTTCATAGGAGCTGGTCCGGGCGCACCCGATCTGATCACGGTGAGAGGTGCGCAACTTATCCA
The DNA here is from genome assembly GCA_963759125.1 of uncultured delta proteobacterium. GTDB lineage: Bacteria > Desulfobacterota > Desulfobulbia > Desulfobulbales > Desulfocapsaceae > JABDQA01. The sequence continues at coordinate 64,531 of CAVWXN010000003.1, read as the reverse complement.
CAGCGCTGATTGCATCATCTATGCCGGCAGTCTTGTTAACATCAAGCTTTTCGAGGACTGTAAAGCGCCCGTGCATGATAGCTCAAAACTTCACCTTGCCGAGATTGTCGATCTGATGGTGACCGCCTGTGAAAAAGGCGGCGATGTGGCCCGAGTCCATACCGGTGATCCGTCGCTCTACGGTGCAATTAAAGAACAGATGCTCAGACTGGACGAGAGAGGTATCGACTGGGAAATCGTTCCCGGCGTCACTTCTGCTTTCGGCGCAGCTGCCACACTGGGCGTTGAGCTGACCCTGCCCGAAGTCACCCAGAGTGTTATCATTACCAGAAGGGGGGGACGAACGCCGGTGCCCGTGCTGGAGTCACTGCCCCGTCTCGCCGCCCACCAAGCCACTCTGATCATCTATTTGTCTGTTTCTATGATTGAAGATGTGGTTGCCGAACTTGTTGAGGGCGGTTATCAGAGCGGCACACCCGTCGCGGTGGTAATGAAGGCAACCTGGCCTGACGAAAAAATCGTCAAAGGCTGCCTGGCCGATATCTCTGAGAAAGTAAAAGAAGAGAAAATCACCAAAACTGCTTTGATTTGCGTCGGCCGTGTTTTTGGAGAGAGCGCCTTCAAAGCCGCCTCAAAACTTTATGACAAAAATTTCAGTCACGCTTTGCGTGGAAGAACACCGGACGGACAGTAATTTCCGCAAATACCCAGATGGCTATAGATCAAAACAAAGATTTTGAAAAGCTGCTTGACGAATCAGTCAAGTTTCACGGCCACCTTTGTCCCGGACAGCTAATCGTTGTAAGGTTGAGCAGGCTTACAGAACCATTCTCGATGACGAGTTGTTTGTTGTCCACCGTGTCGAAATCAATCTGGCCCAAAGCGATCTTCCGGGCAAACCGGTCTCCCGGGTTGCTTGCGATAGCTGTGGTGAGTGGGGACAGGACAGGCGTGAAGTAAAGGTCGGCGACAGCACTGTCTGCAGGAGTTGCCATGGGCAGCGCTACTACCGGATCGTCTGAGCCCCTATTTTAAAATGATAACCAAAGTGAACGATACCAGAAGGCTTTGATACATAATGATAACACTACTTGATTATGGGGCCGGCAACGTCCGGAGTGTTCGAAACGCAATTAGAAAGCTAGGCTTTGAGGTCAGTGATGCTGCCAGCGCTGACGATATTTTAACAGCCGATAAACTGATCTTTCCAGGAGTTGGCAGCTTTGGCCTGGTGATGTCGCAACTCCAGAAAGACGGGTATATCGAACCGCTGCGACGGAGAATCGCTGAAAACCGCTCTTTTCTTGGGATATGTGTTGCCCTTCAGGCCTTTTTCGAAGGCAGCCAAGAGACTCCCGGGGTGGCCGGACTCGGGATTTTGAAAGGCCAGGTGAAACGCTTTTCCGACCCTAATTTGTCGGTACCCCATATCGGCTGGAATGGGATAAAGCTGCACAAGCGCTGTTCACTATTTGATCACTACCAGGATGAAAAGCTCTATTTCGTGCATTCCTATCATGGCACGAGCAAAGATGTTCCCGAGCAATGGAAACTGGCAACCACCGATTATGGAGACGAATTCACCTCTGCAATCTGCCATGGCAACGTTGCTGCTTTTCAGTTCCACCCTGAGAAAAGCGGTCCAGCCGGGTTGTCCATTTTACAGCGGTTTCTTGAGGATGAAGAAATTGTCACTACGGAAGCACAGCGCACGACAATCCCCAGGACCCAGCTTGCCAAGCGGGTTATTGCCTGTCTTGATGTAAGGAGCAACGACAACGGTGATCTGGTGGTGACCAAAGGGGATCAATACGACGTGCGCGAGGAAGGAGAAGTTCGTAATCTTGGGAAACCGGTGGACTTGGCACACCGCTATTTCAATGAAGGTGCAGATGAGATCACCTTTCTGAACATTACCGGATTTCGTGATTTTCCACTCACCGATCAACCCATGCTCAATGTCTTAAAAATGACCTCTGAGAAGGTGTTCGTCCCACTCACCATTGGCGGAGGAATCAGAGAATTCACCGATTCCAACGGTGTCTTCCACTCAGCCCTCGACGTTGCCTCGGAGTACTTTCGCTCAGGCGCAGATAAAATCTCCATCGGCAGCGATGCGGTATATACCGTGGAAAAATTTATAGGTACTGAGCAAGCGAATGGTTCTAGCTCAATCGAGCAGATATCAGACGTGTATGGTGCTCAGGCCGTGGTGATTTCAGTCGATCCTCGACGGGTATACGTAAACTCCCCTGACGACACACCGCATCAGACGATCAAAACAGATTACCCGGGGCCCGGCGGCGAGATGTATTGTTGGTATCAATGCACCGTTAAAGGGGGAAGAGAAGGGCGTGATATCGATGTGATCCAGCTTGTGACCGCCTGCGAGAAGCTTGGGGCAGGGGAGATTCTGCTCAACTGCATAGACAAAGACGGAACCAACAGCGGCTTCGATATCGAATTGATCAATCACGTCAAATCATATGCGACCATACCCGTTATCGCCTCGAGCGGGGCTGGATCGGCCCAGCACTTTGAGGAGGTCTTCACCAGGACAGACGCAGAAGCTGCTCTTGCTGCTGGGATATTTCATCGCCGGGAGGTAAACATACAGGACCTGAAGAATGAACTGAATGATCTTAAGATAATTATACGATAGCGGATTGAGTCTGTTTTATACATAATGGCATGAGGTATCATGTGTTTCCCCGACCAGCTTCTCTGTTAATACCTTGTCCATGGCGATTTTCGAATTATAATCTATTAATACGCAAATTTAATTATCAGATCTTGAATAGTATACCACCGCGTAGTATAAATTAGCATTTCAATTCCAGACACTTTTTTGTAGTAACCTCGAGTTCGAATGCCAGAGCAATATCGTCTGGCTTTGATAAATGTACTTTGGCATGTTGACGTCAATTGTAACTGAAACAAGCAAAGTATAGTGAAAAAGGAGGTAAGGGCCTGGGAATGCTTGACCCTCCTATGAAAATCTAATAGACTCACGACGACCTGAGTAAAATGGATGGAATAAGGATCTGCTCAACTGGGGTTCATAAAAAGCCTCAGTATGCTACCTTATACCCATCTTGAAGACGTTACTGCACATTGTGACGTCTCCGGTCATTTTTCCCAGCTCATCGTGAGTGTGGTTGACTCAGATGTTTTGTTGTAAGAAATTCTTGAAACAAAACTAACCCCCACCCAAAAACAGGAGATTAGTACTATGAACAAACTGAAATTCAAAGTAGCTGTCGCAGGTTTTGCGGCCCTTGCTCTCGGTTTAACTGCTGTTTCAGCATCGGCTCAATGCGATAGTGGCGAAGTTGTTGTCAAGCTCAGTCATGTGACTGGCGGTACCACGCATCCGAAAGTCGTAGCCTCAAACAATCTGGCAGAGAGAGTCAACAAGGAACTGAATGGTGAAATGTGCGTTGAGGTATACCCCAACTCCACACTTTTCGGAGATAGTAAAGAACTTGAAGCACTGCTTCTTGGCGACGTCCAATTACTGGCGCCGTCTCTGTCAAAATTCGGCTCCTATACACCTAAATTAGGCATTTTCGATCTCCCGTTTCTGTTCAAAGACATGGATCAGGCTATCAGGTTCATGACCGCCGAGAAAGGCAAAGAACTGCTGAACTCCATGAGTGATGTCGGCTTTGTTGGCCTGGGCTACTGGCTGTCCGGTATGAAATACTTTTCTGCAAACAAGCCGCTGCTCGTTCCTTCAGACGCTGAAGGTTTGAAATTCAGGGTTCAGACCTCTGATGTTGCCAAAGCGATGATTTCCGCCATGGGCGCATCTCCTCAGCCGATGGCATTTGCAGAAGTTTACGGCGCCTTGCAGACTGGCGTCGTTGATGGGCAGGAAAACACCTGGTCGAATATCTATACAAAGAAATTCTTTGAGGTCCAGGACAGCACCACGGAGACCAGTCATCAGGTTCTCGCCTATCTCTTTATGACCTCAACAGACTTTCTGGATAGCCTGAAGCCTGATGTCCGTGAAAAATTCCTGGCCATTTGCGATTCGGTTACCATGGAAGCAAACGAGAGCGTAAAGGCCAAAGAGGAAACAAATAAGCAGAATATTATCAAATCCGGCGGCAAGATTAACGAATTGACCCCGGAACAGCGTAAAGAATGGGTCGATGCAATGAAGCCCGTCTGGAAACAGTTTGAGAAAGGAATTGGTGCAGATTATATTGAAGCTGCAGCTAACTCCTAATCACAAATAATTTCTTACTTAGGTCATCGCCATGTGGCGATGACCTAAGTCTCTGCCCCTTTATTCATTTTCAAGGAGGCTTCCATGGTGCTCTGGCCACATGTGTATCTTTTAATTCTCATTCTTGTCATCTGGGGATTAGAGAAGCTCTTTCCGAATTTCGTCGACAGGGCAGAAGAAAACTTGCTTGTCTTTATCATTACCTCAATCATGCTTGTTTCTTTCGGCCAGGTTGTTGCGAGATACGGGTTTAATACAGGCTGGGCGGCAGCACTTGAATATAATACGGTTGCTTTCTCCTGGCTCATTCTCTTGGGAATGGGCTATGGCATAAAAGTCGGACTCCATCTCGGAGTTGACATAGTATTGAACGCGGTTCCCAAAAAGATCTCAAAGATACTCTCCTTGTTCGGCGCCTTTGCCGCAATGATATACGGTTTGCTGCTTCTTGATTCAACCTGGCTTGCTATGCTCGGTGTTGATGTTAAGGGTGGTGCAATAGAATACTGGTTGAAAATGTGGAAAGTGGGCATCGGCTCAGAAGAACTCCGATATCCATTGTTTATGCAAGAGATGTTCGACATTCAGCCGCGTGTTCACCGCTGGCTCGTGCTGGTCGTCCTTCCCATAAGCCTTGCTTTATTGTCCTTCCGTTCACTACAGGCTTTCATTGATATTTGGCGAGGGAAGAGAGACACCTTAATCAGCGGCCATGAAGCCAAAGACCTCGTTGAAGAGAATTTGAACGTACTAAAAGACTAGCCCAAAGAAAGGGAAATTATGGAAGCATTGATACTATTCATTCTGGTACTTACTCTCCTTTTCCTCGGGTTACCCGTAGGCATTTCTTTAGGGTTGTCCTCGATATTGTTCATCACCCTGTTCTCTCACGATTCACTTTCGTCCGTTGCCATTTCGCTCTTTGGGGCTGGTCAGCATTACACTCTGCTGGCAATACCTTTCTTTGTTCTTGCCTCCTCTTTTATGTCGACGGGTGGTGTGGCGAAACGATTGATCACCTTCGCCATCGCCAGTGTCGGTCATTTTCAGGGTGGCTTGGCGATGGCTTCCGTCCTCTCCTGTATGATGTTCGCAGCCTTGTCCGGCTCCTCACCGGCGACCGTTGTGGCCATAGGTACCATTGCCATCGCAGGGATGAGACAGGTCGGCTACTCAAAGGAATTTGCCGCCGGAATCATCGCCAACGCCGGGACCTTGGGCATTCTTATTCCGCCTTCAATTGTGATGGTTGTGTATGCTGCCGCCACAGATGTTTCGGTAGGCCGAATGTTTCTAGCAGGCGTGATACCAGGATTTCTGGCAGGCGGCATGCTTATGCTGGCAATCTATATTGTTGCTAAAATCAAAAAATTACCCGCTGAGGATTGGAAGGGATTTACAGCACTATTTAACGGTGCAAAAGAGGCCAGCTGGGGATTGTTTCTCATCGTCATCATCATGGGAGGCATATACGGGGGGGTCTTCACCCCGACCGAGGCTGCTGTTGTAGCGGCCGTATACTCTATATTCGTTGCCTTATTCGTTTATAGGGATATGGGTCCCCTGAAAGAAACACCCTGGGTAATGGAATCTGACAGTGCTGAAGCGCGGGCAGGATTCAACGGCTCAGTTTACGCAGTCTCCTTTTTTCTGTTCTGGATGATAATTTCTTTCTTTGCAACGGCAAATTCCGAAACTATTACGGCCTCCGCTACTCAAAGAGCAATCGTCGGTATCATCATAGGCCTGATTATCATGGTAGTCAGCTATTTACAGCAGAGCAGGAAACAGAACATTTCCATTATGACCTGTTTCTTATCTGGAATGTCGGTGTGGAGACGAAACCTCTGGCTTCTCGTTAAACAGTTCTTTCCTGCCCTGTTTGGCTCTGAAACTCGCAAAACAATTCTGGACGGCACCAAGACTACGGTGATGCTGATGTTTATCATCGCCAATGCACTGCTTTTCGCTCACACCCTATCGGCTGAAAGAATCCCTCAAGAAGTGACGGAATGGATGCTCAGCGTGGGCTTTAACTGGTTCACCTTTCTCATTATAGTAAACATCCTGCTGCTCATTGGCGGGCAGTTTATGGAACCTTCAGGTCTGCTGGTAATTGTCGCCCCTGTTGTTTTCCCGATTGCGATGGAACTTGGTATAGACCCGATACATCTCGGTATTATCATGGTCGTCAACATGGAAATAGGGATGATCACCCCGCCGATTGGTCTCAATCTTTTTGTAACCTCAGGTATCACCGGGATGAGCCTTGCCAAAGTAGTGCGAGCCGCTTTGCCATTTGTTATGGTTCTTTTCCTTTTCTTGATCATCGTCACCTACGTGCCCTGGCTGTCCACTTTCCTGCCCTACAGCATTATGGGACCTGAGATTATAACGCAATAATACTGGTGTTTGGCTTTCGGTGTAAGGCGATTTGATTGTGCGCCTCACCGAAAGCCTTACGTTTTGATATTTTTCGGACAGTCTCTTTCATCACCTTATTAAGGTTTCAGCGCTCCTTACCGCCTCTTTCAGCAATCAACTGAAAATCTTGCCGGCGCCTTTCACTATCTTAAGATTATTATTATTTTCTATCCGCTTTGAATTGAACAGATGATCATCAGATCGATCAACAACTCTGGCAAATCGTGATGGTGGTCTTATTGTGGTAGGAAGCGTTGTTAAAGATCAAAAACAACAGAGGTAAGGATATGCCCACATTACCCGAATTCAAAAGGATTCTGTATGCAACAGATTTAGGGAAAAACACCCGACCGGTGTTTAGATCCGCATTGAGTCTTGCTCAAAAATTTGATGCCGATATCATCATGCTTCATATCGTTGAGCACATGAGCAGCGCAATGCAGGCGGTTGTAGACACCTATCTGCCTGAAGGTGAGGCCGAAAAAGTTTACCAGGACGGCATGAAATCAGTACTCAGCGAGATGAAAAAACGTCTCGAGGATTTCTGTAGGGATGAGCTTGATTCTCCAAATATCGCCAGTGGACGAGTCAAGGAAATACTTGTTGTAAGCGGCAGAATAAGCGAGGAGATCATAAAAGCTGCCGATAAACATAACGCGGATATTATTGTGATGGGCAAATCCAGCCGTTCAATTTTGGGTAACGATGTGACGGGATCTTCAACCCGCCGGGTCACACGTCATTCGAAGCTTCCCGTGCTCATCGTACCGAACATCACGTAATAAAAGGACCTTCATGAAGGCGGCAATCAGAGTCATCCTGGCATCACCGAGAGGCTTCTGTGCCGGTGTCGTGCGGGCAATCGAGACGGTAAATCTTACTATAAAATCACAAGGTGCTCCCGTCTATGTCCTGCACGAGATTGTTCATAACAAACATGTGATCTCAGAATTGGAAAAGCAGGGTGCAAAATTTGTCAAACACCTTTCTGAAATACCTTCAGGGGGAGATCTGTATTTTCTCAGCCCATGGAGTCTCTGTTGAAACGGAAGAACAGGCCCGCCAACTTGGCCTGAGAACTATCGATGCTACCTGCCCGTTGGTTACCAGTATCCATCAAATGGTTGAGAAATATCACGACCAGGGATTTGATGTGATAATCATCGGCCATCACGGGCATCCTGAAGTGGTTGGTACCGCGGGAAGGGTTACGGGAAGGGTCCATGTTGTGGCCAGCAAAGCCGAGGCCGAAAATCTAGAGGTCGCCACCCCTGAGAAGACCGCCTATGTAACTCAGACTACACTTAGCCAGGACGATGTTGTCGGCATCAAGTCGATTCTCGAGCAAAGGTTCCCTGGCATCAAAGGGCCGGTTAAATCAAATATATGTTACGCCACCCAGAATCGGCAAAATGCGGTTACCTACCTTGCCAAAGAGTGCGACCTCATCCTCGTGGTGGGATCGAAAAATAGTTCCAATTCCAACAGATTGCGAGACGTTGCCAAGAAATCAGGCGGGCTAAGTCACCTGATTGACGACCGTGACGACATTGACCCGTCCTGGCTTAAAGGCGTGACAAGCGTCGGTATCACGGCTGGAGCCTCAGCCCCTGAACGGCTGGTTGAAGGGGTTCTCGGCTGGCTCGATGAACATGCTGAGGTGGTGGAGGTCATTGAAATGAACGGCAAGGAAGAGCGCATCAGTTTCAAGCCGGCAGTATTGACTGATACATAACCTTTACCACCGGCTCATGACAGCTAGCCCAATTCAGGCGAGTGAATTTTTAATTCTGTCCATCGCCAGGCTGACATTTTCAAACGAATTGAAGGCAGAAAGGCGAATATATCCCTCCCCGCACTTGCCAAACCCAGCTCCCGGCGTGCAGACTACTCCTGCTTTATCGAGCAGCAAATCGAAGAATTTCCAGGAATCCATGTTTCCTTCGATCCAGATATAGGGTGAGTTGTCACCGCCAACGCAGGTAAAGCCTAAATCGGACATGGCAGCACGAATGAGTCGGGCATTTTTCATATAAGAGTCGACCAGTGCCTGCGCTTGCTGTTTTCCTTCCGGGCTGTAGAGAGCTTCAGCGGCGCGCTGGACCGGATAGGAGACGCCGTTGAATTTGGTGCAATGCCTGCGATTCCACAGTCCGTGCAGGGACTGGGGTGTACCGTCCTCGATATAGGCGGCACAGGCTTTGGGCACGACTGTATAGGCACAGCGGGTACCGGTAAAGCCACCGCTTTTAGAAAAACTTCTGAATTCCACCGCCACTTCCTCGGCGCCTTCGATCTCGTAAATTGTTTTCGGCAGGGAATCGTCCTTAATAAAGGCCTCATAAGCTGCATCAAAAAGGATAAGAGCCTTGTTCTGGCGGGCAAAGTCAACCCAGGTTTTCAGTTCTTCTGTGCTGATCGTTGATCCTGTTGGATTGTTGGGAAAGCACAGATAAATGAGATCGACTGGCTGGCGGGGAAGGGAGGGAACAAAATTGTTTTCACGGGTCGACTCAAGATATACCACTCCTTCATAACGACCGTCAGAAAATGATCCGGTGCGGCCAGCCATGACATTGGTGTCCAGATACACGGGGTAGACAGGATCGGGAATAGCGATGACACTGTCCGAACTGAAAAGCTCCTGAAAGTTACCGGTATCACATTTGGCGCCATCGGAAACAAAAATTTCGTCGCTGCCTATGTCTGCCCCACGGGCCTTGAAATCGTCGGCAGCGATAACTTCTCTCAGAAACTCATAGCCTTGTTCCGGCCCATAACCACGGAATCCTTCCTCACCAGCCATTTCGTCTACGGCCTTATGAAATGCCTCAATACAGGCTGGGGGGAGGGGGTTGGTTACATCACCGATGCCGAGTTTGATGATCGTTTTATCCGGGTTATCTTCCTGGTACCGGCTCACCCTTTTGGCAATGTCGGAAAAGAGATAGGAGGCTTGAAGTTTATTGAAGTGTTCGTTGATTTTAATCATTTCGTATACCTTATTGTGATAAATTTGGCCCTTAGCTCAGCGACGGGACCTCGAAAAACTCATGATGATGATTACAGATATGAGCGTATCGGTTAGCAGATCATCAAGAAGGAAGTCAAGTATAATTGAATCCCCTGTGATGTCAACAATCTGAAGTGTAAAGATAAACCCGCTCTAAATTGAGAGGAGTCAGTGAACAGTCCATCGTTTAAAACCATCCAGAGAAGTGACTATCAGCCTCCTGAATTCCTGGTCGACTCTATTGACCTGCTGTTTCGGCTGGACGAGCAGTGTACTCGAGTAACCGCCTGCTCACAGCTAAAGAGGAATCCGTCAGCACAGAAAAACAACCCAGATTTAGTTCTCTACGGTACAAACCTAGAGTTGGTCAAGGTTTCTTTGGACGGTGAAGAGATCGACAGTGGCCGCCTGGTCGTTACCGAGAATGAACTGCAGATCCTTGAAGTTCCTGACAGTTTTGGACTTGAGATAATCACGACTCTAAATCCGCAGGAAAACACCAGTTTGAGCGGACTCTACTTGTCATCTTCAATATTCTGCACCCAGTGCGAAGCCGAAGGTTTTAGAAGAATAACCTATTATCCGGACCGCCCCGATGTGCTCGCCCGATTCAGCACCAGGATTGAAGCAGACCAGCAAAAGTACCCGGTATTGCTTTCCAATGGAAATCTGGAAGAGGAAGGGAATCTCGAAAATGGCTTTCACTTCGCTCAATGGCGGGATCCCTTTCCCAAACCAAGCTATCTTTTTGCCCTGGTGGCAGGAGAACTGGTTGTCGAACAAGACAGCTTCGTCACTAAATCCGGTACCCCTGTCGATCTCTTTATCTATACCGAACCTCGAAACCAGGGGACCTGCGGGCATGCAATGAACTCCCTGAAGAAATCGATGAAATGGGATGAAGAGATATTTGGGCTTGAATATGATCTCGGCCGTTACATGATAGTAGCGGTAGATGATTTCAATATGGGCGCCATGGAAAATAAGGGTCTCAATGTCTTCAACTCCAAATATGTTTTGGCCTCCCCTGAAACAGCAACCGATCAGGATTATCTCAACATCGAAGGGGTCATTGCCCACGAGTATTTCCACAATTGGACCGGCAACCGCGTTACCTGCCGCGACTGGTTTCAGTTGAGCCTCAAAGAGGGTTTGACAGTTTTCAGGGACCAGGAGTTCTCTGCCGATATGAACTCTCGTGCAGTCCAGAGAATCAAAGATGTCCGGGTGCTCAGGCAGTATCAGTTCCGGGAGGATGAGGGACCGATGGCCCACCCGGTTCGACCTGACACCTATATGGAGATCAACAATTTCTACACGGTCACCGTATACAACAAAGGCGCTGAAGTCGTACGTATGATCCATACCCTGATTGGGGCCGAGAATTTCAGAAAAGGAATGGATCTCTACTTCGAACGACACGACGGTCAAGCTGTCACCTGTGACGATTTCGTGGCTGCTATGGCTGATGCCTCCGGCCGAGACCTGGAGCAATTTAAAAGATGGTACTCGCAGGCAGGCACTCCCGTGTTGACCATGACTACGTCTTGGACCGAGGCTGGTCAGTTTACCTTGACTTTAATCCAGCAGACAGCTGAAACTCCCGGCCAGACTGAGAAGCTCCCATTTCATATTCCCATTCTCATGGGACTCCTCGACCCGGAAGGAAACGATATGGTGAAGCAGCTTACCAGCGAATATGAAAAGAGAGGGAATTCAATCCTGCTGGAACTCACTGAGGAGAAACAGACCTACCAGTTTACCGGACTGCAGTGCCGGCCAAAAGTTTCGCTGCTGCGCTCCTTTTCGGCGCCGGTCAAGATCAACAAGCCACACGACCGGGAAGCCACCACTTTACTGATGGCCAACGATAGCGATCTTTTCAATCGCTGGGATGCTTCTTTTTCTCTCAGCAAGTCTCTCATCATCGACCTTGTTGATAAGGTTTCAGCAGGGACTGAGATGAATCTCGACAATGAGTTTGTTCAGGCTGCAGGCTCACTTTTGACCGGCCAATCTGGTGATGATGCGCTCACCGCATTGGCCCTGCAATTGCCAGAAGAGGCTTATCTGGCCTTGTCGCTTTCCGACGTTGATCCTGATCGCCTCCATGGCGTGCGCTCCTTTGTGAAACAAGAACTCGCCGATCGACTGAGTGATCAATTTCTGCACTGCTATAAAGAAAAAACAGATGACTCTGTTTACTCGATAAGCCCGGAGGCCATTGGAGCCAGAAGTCTAAAGAACACCTGCCTCGATTACCTGCTCAGCGCCCGGCAGGTTGATGAGAAAATGATTTCACGTGCCGAAAATCAATATTTCCAGGCCACCAATATGACCGACCAAATAGCGGTCCTGGCAACCATGGCTCACCTCGTCACCGATAAGCGGCAACAATTGTTCAGAGATTTTGAAGATAAATGGATGAATCATCCACTGGTAATGGACAAATGGTTCACCATGCAGGCACTTTCGAGCGCCGACGACACCTTCGACAGAGTAAATCAGCTTCTTGGTCACCCCGCATTTTCGATCAAAAACCCTAACAAGGTGCGAGCCTTGGTTGGAGCATTTTGTCAGAATCATCTGCATTTTCATCACCTGAGCGGCAGGGGCTATGAATTCCTTGCTGATATCATTCTGAAACTGGATGATATCAATCCACAGATAGCTGCGCGGATGACAACTCCTTTGATTTCCTGGAAACGCTATGAAAAAAGAAGGCAGGAGATGATGATCGAGAGCCTGAAGCGGATCAGAAAGATGAAACTGTCCCGCGATGTCTACGAGATCGTCAACCGGGGATTGAGGGACAGTTGATATTCTGCACCTTGAGCACTCAGCGTTTGTGACAGAACAGACACCTGAAGGGATCGGGGTGAGTGTCGGGCAGTGGCATCTCTCCATCCTGATTGTGGCATTGCACACACAAATTGTCCGCCTCTTTTTTGCTTTCTATCTGATGAAATGGTTGATGCACATCATCATCGGGAAGAGGGGAGGTGGTCTCCTCAGGGGCCAGATATAGAAAGATGAGCAGCCCGATGCAGGCCGCGACGAACAAGCCATTGAGCCAGGTCTTTCCTGATTGAGTGAGGTTCTTCATTCGGGTTTCCCCTGTCGTTGACTGCTGTCAAGCCATTTCGAATTTGTCAAAGCCGATGACCCTGGTGCGCAGCAGGAGACCACTGAGTTCTGACAGCACCAGTGAGAGAAGTCGTGACCGACCGGCAGTTTTTCTCAATGATTGATGTTTACGATGTTTAGAGATGATTCGTTCCAGGTTCTCCGGCACATGAGAATCATCTATGATCTTCGAGGCAACGGCTTCAGCCGAGACTATTGCCGGATTTATGCCTTCGCCGGTCAGCGGTGAGGCGAGTCCAGCTGCATCACCGATGAGAAAACGGGGGCCGAAGGACCAGCCACGATAATCGATGTTTATTTTATCAGCCTCAAACCTGGCACCGGTCAGCTCAATTCTCTGGTCGTCCAGCCATCTGTCCAGTCGCTTCTTGAGCTGCAGGGGTGGGATGCTTCCGTCAGCCAGATAGGCGCCCACCGAAGCACAGTGACAATGGGGAAAGACCCAGCTGTAGCCGCTGTTGAAAAAATCTGCATTGAAATTCCAGATCATGTCTGTCTCCGCCGTCAGAAACCAGATAGTGAATGCCTATGCCGCACTCCGGAGCGGATGCATCAATTCCAAGGAATTTTCTTACCTTCGAGCTGGACCCATCAGCTCCTACCAGAAAGTCGTAGTGCGCCTCATATGAGCGACCTCCGACAGTGTAGCGAACCCGGTCTTCGATAATGGTCTCGGCCCTGCCACCTAAAATAATTTCAGCTCCGCAGCCTGCGGCACGCTCAGCCATAAATAAGCCAAGTTCCGACCGGTTGACGGTGGCGATCAGAGGCTCTGAACCGCAAACCAAAATGTTTTGATACCTGGTTCTCACTTTCTGTGAGGAGAATTTTTTCTGAATCAGAGTATCAGGCAACGAGTTTATAAGACCGCCCCAGGTAATGCCGCCGGCACATACTTTCCTGCCGATTTTTTTATTTCTTTCCAGCACCAGGACTTTGACGCCGTTGCCTGCCAGCAGTGACCCACATCGCAGCCCGCCAGGACCGGCACCGATTATGACAGCATCGTACTTCATTATTTCATCGCTGTGTTACGCAAAAAAAAACCTGGCCTTCCGCCCGCTGGATGCGATAGAAGACCAGGTTCAGGGACCGTGTAGAGCAGTAAATTTATTCGCCAAGCAGCAGACTCTTCATATATTCCCGGTTCATGCGGGCAATGTTTCTGATCGATATCCCTTTGGGACAGACTGCCTCACACTCCTTTTCGTTGGAACAGTAACCAAATCCTTCCTTGTCCATCTGCGCTACCATTGATCGTGCTCTTTCCTTGCGCTCGGGATCGCCCTGGGGCAGCAGACTCAGCTGGGATATTTTTGCCCCGGTAAAAAGCATCGCCGCACCATTGGGACAACTCGCAACGCAGGCCCCGCAGCCAATGCAGGCGGCAGCGTCCATCGCCAGCTCGGCTGTCTCTGTGCCGATGGGAATGGAATTGCCGTCAACCGTCCCACCCGTGTTAACCGAGACATAGCCGCCGGCTTGAATAATACGGTCCAGGGCTGAACGATCAACCAGCAGGTCTTTTTTGATCGGAAATGCCAGCGACCTGAATGGTTCTATAACGATCGTGTCTCCGCTCTTGAATTTACGCATATGCAGCTGACAAAGGGTCGTTTCCCGGTCCGGCCCGTGGGCAACTCCATCAACTACCGCTCCGCACATCCCGCAGATGCCCTCTCGGCAGTCATGGTCAAAGGCCACCGGATCTTTTCCTTCCCGGGTCAACTGTTCGTTGAGAACGTCAATCATCTCGAGAAAAGACATATCGGTGGAGATATCCCTGAGGATATAGGTCTCAAAATCACCAAGAGAATCGCTGTTCTTCTGGCGCCAGATCTTCAATGTAAGGTCTATGGTGCTCATCATTTTGTTTCCTGAGAGTCTTGGTCTGAATCAGCTATTTATAGCTTCTCTGGGACGGTGTCACATTTTCAAAGACAAGTGATTCCTTGTGCATTTCAGGAGCCTGGTCATCTCCCCTGTACTCCCAGACGCTGACGTGGGAGTAGTTGTCGTCGTCTCTGAGCGCTTCGCTTTCCTCGGTCTGGCTTTCTTCACGCAGGTGACAGCCGCAGGATTCCTCGCGAGCCAGCGCGTCTCTTATCATAAATTCGCCAAATTCAAGGAAATCGGCAACTCTGCCAGCTTTTTCTATCGATTGATTGATATCGTCCGCTGCGCCAGGAACATAGACAGAGTTCCAGAATTTTTCTTTGACCCTGGGAAGCTCTTCGAGGGCATGTTCCAATCCCTGCCGATTTCTTGCCATGCCACAATTGTCCCAGAGCAGCCGGCCGAGCTCTTTGTGTACATCGTCGACGGTAACTTTCCCCTGGGGACCGCCGCTGCTGTTCTGCAACAATTTCTGCAGCCGCTCATCGACCTCATTTTCGACCTCCTTGAAGGCTGGGTTCGAGGTGTTAACCGGGCTGATGGTTTCCGAGCCAAAATACTGGCCGATTGAGGTGCTGATGACGAAATAACCGTCTGCCAGCCCCTGCATCAGCGCACTGGCCCCAAGCCTGTTGGCTCCATGGTCTGAGAAGTTGCATTCGCCGAGAGCGAAAAGGCCTGGAATGGTGGTCATCAGATTGTAGTCTACCCAGAGCCCACCCATGGTGTAGTGGACGGCAGGGTAAATCATCATTGGCTCGACCATAGGGTCTGAATCGGTGATCTTTTCATACATCTGAAACAGATTGCCGTATTTTCTCAGAATGACGTCTGCACCATCGCGATTGATGGCGTCGCCGAAATCGAGGTAGACGGCGAGACCGGTAGAGCCCACACCTTTGCCAAGATCGCACTGCTCCTTGGCGTTTCTCGAGGCCACGTCCCTGGGCACAAGATTGCCGAAACTCGGGTATTTGTTCTCCAGATAATAATCCCGATCCTCTTCCGGGATTTCGGACGCTGGACGCTTGTCATCTTTATTCTTTGGTACCCAGACCCGGCCATCATTTCTCAAACTCTCACTCATCAAAGTCAGCTTCGACTGATAGTCGCCGTGTACCGGGATGCAGGTCGGGTGGATCTGAACGAAACTAGGATTGGCAAAGGCTGCACCTCGCTTGCAGGCACGCCAGGCGGCGGTCACGTTAGAGGCCATTGCGTTGGTGGAGAGAAAGTAGGCGTTGCCGTAGCCGCCGGTGCAGAGCAGGACGGCATCGGCACCATGAGATTCGATTTCACCGGTGATCATATTCCTGACCACTATGCCGCGAGCCCTGCCATCGACAACGACCACGTCCATCATTTCACGTCGGTTGTACATGGTGACGCCGCCCCTGTTAATCTGTCTGGACAGTGCGCTGTAGGCACCGAGCAGCAACTGCTGACCGGTCTGCCCCCTGGCGTAAAATGTCCTGGATACCTGGGCCCCGCCAAAGGACCTGTTGGCCAGAGTACCCCCATATTCCCGGGCAAATGGAACGCCCTGGGCCACACATTGATCGATGATTTCGGTGGAGACCTGGGCAAGCCTGTAGACATTTGCTTCACGGGCTCTGAAATCTCCCCCTTTGATGGTGTCGTAGAAGAGCCGAAAGACAGAATCGCCGTCGTTCTGATAATTTTTTGCGGCGTTGATGCCTCCCTGAGCAGCAATTGAATGGGCTCGCCTGGGGCTGTCATGCAGACAGAAAGCATCGACCTTATAGCCAAGTTCCGAAAGAGTTGCCGCTGCAGACGCTCCAGCCAGGCCTGTGCCTACGACGATGACACGGAATTTGCGTCGATTTGCAGGATTGACAAGTTTGCTTTCAAAACGATGGCTATCCCATTTCTCTGCAAGGGGGCCTGATGGAATGTGCGAATTCAGTTCCATTTTTCAACCTTTATTGTTTTGACTACTTAGTTTGAATCTTTAACTATTAAATGGTGAACCTTAATACCCTGGACCCCCGCCGGTCATGAAATAGATCGGTATACCGCCGAAAATGACAAGGAATAATGCTGGAACGGCGATGGTCAGTGCTGAAATAAGTGTGTTGTAGCGCGGATGGTTAATACCGAACGTCTGCAGCATACTCCAGAATCCATGATTGAGATGGATCGCCAGGGCGATAAATGAAAGTATATAAAAGAGACTGTAGAAAAAGCCGCTGAGATAATCCTGGACCAGCATGCTTATTTTCACATCTTCCGGTTTGGCGATGCCAAACCCGAAGACATGGATGATAAGAAAAAGAAAAATCAGGGCCCCGGTGTAGGGCATGGTCCTGGAGGCGAAGGTGTTCTCGACCACCCGGGTCTGGACGTTATAACGCGAGGCGGTTTTCCTCTTCTCAAAGAAGAGCAGCAGACCTACGCCTATATGGGCAATGAAGATGAATAGCAGGCCTACTCCGAAAATTAGCACCAGAACAGGAAAGCCGTGAAGAGTATCGGCATAGATTTGAAAATATTTGCTGCCCATGTATATTGCAGCGTTACCGAAGGCATGGATGGCCAGAAATGACAGGAGTAGAAATCCAGAAGTAGCCATCACCAGTTTTTTGCCGATTGACGTCTTGATAAAGGAAACAAACCACATGATCGAGCACCTCTTCAGTTTATGTAAGGAACGAGGAAAGACACATTTTTATCTATTAGAGATAAAAAGAAAAGGTTTCTTTTTCAAACACTTATAAAATTATTTGATGGCAAGAATCAGCCCTGCTAAACAAGCATTCACTATCTCGAGCGCATATGGTTTCCTATCGATTCAATACTATAATTTTTGATCTGGACGGCACCCTGGTCGATTCATTGTCCGATATTGCCGAGGCGGCAAATTCGGCGCTTGCGGTTCTTGGCTTTCCGGCCCACCCCAAGGAAAAGTATCGACGGTTTGTCGGAGATGGTTTGATGACCCTGGCTGAGCGCATAGTTCCCGCCGGGTGTGATAAATCACAAATTTCAGAGACGGCCCGACAATTCAAAAAGAGCTACCAGACAAACTGGGACAGAAACTCATGTCCCTATCCTGGAATCATGACAATGCTCAAAACCTTGGCTGCGCATCCGGTAAATCTTGCAGTATTTTCCAACAAACCGGATGATTTTACCCAGCTCTTTGTGGCCAGATTTTTTCCCGGCTCAATGTTCGGGCAGGTGATCGGCAACCGTGAAAACCTGCCGAAAAAACCGGATCCGACTGGCGCTTTGACAATTGCAGATTATTTTCACGTCGAACCTGCCACCTGTCTTCTGGTCGGTGACTCAAGCGTTGACATCAGGACCGGCAAATCAGCAGGTATGACCAGTATGGGTGTGACCTGGGGATTCAGGGAACGCCAGGAACTTGAAGAAAGTGGCGCCGACATTATCATAGACCAGCCCTCAGAAATTGTCTCTTATGTACTCATCGATCGCTGAATTATATCCTTATCTCGTCTATGTCGCGCCACCACTGGTGGGCGCATTTATCGGTTATCTGACCAACAGGGTAGCCATCAGAATGCTCTTTCGACCACTCAGGGCGTGGCATATCAGCCGACTGAAAATACCCATGACACCAGGTGTCATACCCTCGAAACGGCATGAACTTGCTGCCAATATCGGTGAAATGGTGGGGGACCATTTATTGACCGGCGATGAAATCTCCCGGGCCCTCCAAAAGGACGGTTTTCAGGAACATCTGCAGATTCTGATCGAGAGTAATATATCGTCGACCATGAAAAAGGATTTGGGATCACTGAAAACCATAACCCCGCCTTCTTACCGAAGCTATTTTGATATCGCTGAAAAAACCATTAGATATCGCCTTAAAGAAACGATTCATAATTACCTGCGCTCAGAAAACACCGGGCTGGCCATTGAAGCTGCGGTGGATCGCTGGATCGACTCTTCGCTGGCAAAAAAAATCGGAGCTCTCCTGCCGGATGACAGGAGAGGGATACTGTTTGAGAATTTGGCTGAAGCTCTTGCTGAGATTCTGCGCAACACTACTGCCAAAGAGCACCTGACCACAATGATTGCTGCTGAGATCCGCAACTTTGCCGGTACAGGAAAAGCATGTTCTGATGTTCTCCCGAGACAGGTCCAGGACGATATACTGGAGGCGGTTCGCGCTCAGACTCCACGTCTTCTCGGTCAGGCAGCGGCCCTTTTGAAAGAACCAGAGGTAAAGGACAAAATTGTTGACTTGGTGTTAGAGGCAATCAACGAGTTTGTAGAAACCCTTGGCCCCATGTCAACCATGGTCAAAGGGTTTCTCGTCAAGGAACTTCTCGACGATAAAATTCGTCACTATCTGGACGAGAAGCATGACGACATAGAAGATTTTTTTCACGATCAGACGATAGAAATTCGTGTTCGTGCAGCTTTGGGAGAGCGCATTGGTTCTGTGCTGGCAACTCCACTGGCTGATCTTTTGCAGTTTAATGACGCAGAACAGATAGACGCTGTCTCCCGATTGGTCTCGGAAAAAATTCTGCTCATCCTCAACAAAAACGAATCAAGCCAACTATTAGTTCAATTTCTAGAAGAGTCCTTCAAAAACGTTACCGCTGGCGGCAGCATCGAAGCCGACAGGGTGCTCGAACAAGCAATAGGAGGGGAACTCGTTGGTTTCTACAAGGAAAATATCAAACACAGTGTTGCCGCCGCGATCTACTCACCGGAAACCATGCAGATCATTGACCAGATGATCGATGACCTGGTTGGACGCCTGGTGGATAAACCGATTGGCCGGCTCGATCACCTCATACCTCAGGGGGTCAGCGAAGGACTATGCCGCTCTCTCAAGGAAATGACGACGCGATTGCTGATCTCAGAAGTTCCAGGCGTGGTTAAATCAATCAATTTCAATAAAATAGTAACTGATCGAATCGACAGTTTCGATCTGCTGCGCCTGGAGCAGCTTCTGCTGTCGATCATGGCCGAGCAATTCAAATACATAAACCTTTTTGGAGCGCTACTGGGATTTCTGATAGGATGTGCCAACCTGCTGTTCATCGTTGGCGGAAACCTGTGAGAGGCGGATCAGATCGAATGTGTCAGAGTGCCGGCCAACTGGCCGCAGGCTGCAGCGATATCGCTGCCTCTGCTGCTTCTGATAAACACCGAATAATGAGCTTTTCTCAGAATATCCTGAAAGGCCAGAATACGGTCGTGAGGTGAGGGCCGGTAAGCAATTCCTGCGCATTCGTTGTAGGCAAGAAGATTGATCTTGCAGGGGATTGGCCGGAGTATCGAGGCCAGTCGTCGTGCTTCATCATCCGAATCGTTGATTCCGTCGAGCATGATGTACTCGATCATAATTCGCTTTCTCTTCTGGATCGGATAGTCTCTGCAGGCCTGCAGAAGCTGTTCAATCGGATAACGCCTGTTCACCGGCATCAGCGCATCCCTAGTTTCGTTGTCAACGGCATGAAGAGAAACGGCAAGATTTACGCTGGTGAGTTCACCGAGCCTATGCATCTTGGGGACTATACCGCAGGTGGACACCGTGATCCTCCTGCTGGCCATATCCAGGCCCTTCTGGTCAGTAAGGATGGCTATGGTGGTGAGCAGATTGTCCATATTGTTGAGCGGCTCTCCCATGCCCATAAATACCAGATTCGAGATCGTCTGTTTGCTGTTCTCGGGGTGGTGACTGGTGCCGGTCAGGTAATCCCTTACACCGCAGACCTGGTTGACCATTTCTGCCGGACTCAAATTGCGTTTAAAGCCGATTGTTCCGGTCTGACAGAAGCGGCATTCCATGGCACAACCTACCTGCGATGAAATACAGAGGGTATTGCGGTCAGGCTCGGGAATATTTACCGATTCAATTATCTGGCCGTCCTCGAGCTGGAAACCAAATTTAATTGAACCATCTTCGGAAATCTCGGTGACAGGATCTTTGAAGCAGGAGATCCTCGCATGATCAGGCAGAAGGGTACGAAATGTTTTGGCCAGATCGGTCATCTGGGAGAAATTTTCGATACCGGGCCTATACAGCCAGGCCATAATCTGTCGGCCCCTGAAAGGTGGTTGTCCCAGTGTTTCGGCAAACGATTCCAATCCCGCACGATCAAGGTTTTTGCAGTCGATTATGTTCCGGGTCATTTACAGAGCTCGAAGGTGAGAAGGGACAAAGATTGAAGGGTCGGAAAGTGCCTGATCTATGCGTAGAAGAAATTTTTGTTTGTCCTTCTGCAGCCGCCCACTCAGGCGCAGGAAGTTCGAAGCATGATTGGCCATGAACTGCACCCGGTCCAGGGTCAGTCCACTGATCATCTCCTTTAGTTCCCGTACCGTCTCCTCGGCAGACATTTCGATAAATTCCTTCTTGCTTCTGGCTCTGCCCAACTCGGTGTTATCCAGAACCATCAGGCACAAAGCGGCAATCTGATTGGGTCTTATCCTGTTTATCAGCTGTGCCGTTGCCCGGGCATGCTGCAGGCTGTGCTCGGGCCCGCCAATGCCAAGCAACACCGTTGTTGACAGAAAAATTTCAGCCCCAACGATTCGCTTTCCGGCCTCAGCGAGGGTGTCAACCGTTTCTCCTTTTTTCATCCAGCCAAGAAGGTAATCATCGCCGCTCTCAATGCCCATATAAACCCGATCCAGACCATGTGATTTCAGGGCCACGAGATCACTGTCGCTTTTAGAGCGTATAGCTCTGCCGTTGGCATAGAGTGATATTCGATTTATCCAGGGCAGTGTTGATCTGATTTTTGCAAAAAGCTCCAGCAGCTTCTTTTGCGGCAATATCAGAGCATCTCCCGCACCGATGAAAACCCGTCTCTGATGCTGACAGAACTGACGGGCAAAAGCCAGCTGTCGGTTAATCTCATGGTCACTGTGCAGCCCGAAACTGACTCCCTTGTATACTCCGCAGAAACTGCAGCGATTGTGTGAACAGCCGCGGGTAGCCTGGATGATTACGGAGTGGGCCTCGCTCGGAGGCCTTATAACGATCTCCCCGGGCACGGTTTCAGGCAGGATTTTCGGTGGCGAAACGCTCCATAAAGGCAGCCAGCTTCTCGACCCCCTCCAAAGAGAAGGCATTGTAGATTGAAGCCCGACAGCCGCCGATGGAGCGATGCCCTTTGAGTCCTTTTAAACCTTGGGCTGCGGCCTCCGAAATGAATTTGGTCTCCAAATCGGGGCTGGGCAGATTGAAGGCGACATTCATCTGTGAACGTGAACTCTGATCGGCATGTCCACGATAATACTCTCCCTGGTCGATGACCTGATAGAGTGTGTCAGCCTTTTTCAGATTTATCTTCTGGATTTCTTCGACCCCACCAAGCCCCTTGAGCCACTGCAGTACACGATAGACGACATAAATGGCAAGACAGGGAGGTGTGTTGAACATGGATCCCTTCTCGGCATGGGTGCGGTACTTGAGCATGGTCGGGATGTTGTCGGCCGTGCGGGAGAGAAGATCTTCTCTGATGACGACCACGGTAACTCCCGCCGGTCCAAGGTTTTTCTGGGCTCCAGCGAAAATCAAACCAAATCTGGAAACATCAACTGGTCGGGAAAGTATATCGGATGACATGTCGCAGACCAGCATCTTGTCTGTATCCGGAAAAGTTTTAAACTGGGTGCCGAAAATGGTGTTGTTCGATACCAGATAGAGGTACTCGCTGTCTTCGGCAACCTGGTACTCATGCTGATCTGGTACCCGGTTATAGTTTTTTTCTTCACTGGAAAAGGGAACCTCAATATCCCCAAACAGGCGGGCCTCGGCGATTGCCTTCTTGGCCCAGGTACCGGTATTCAGATAGGTGGCCTTTCTTCCTTCGCCAAGCAGATTCATCGGCACCATGAAAAATTGGGAGGACGCTCCGCCTTGCAGGAACAGGACTTTATAGTTATCGGGTATCTGCATGAGTTCACGCAACAAACTTTCGGTCTCATCGATTACCTTCTGAAACTCCGGGGAACGATGGCTGATTTCCATCAATCCTATACCGGTTCCATTGAAATCAACGATATCTTCTGCTGTTCTGGTTAACACCTCAAAGGGCAGGGTAGCTGGCCCTGCGCTGAAATTACATACCCTCTGGTTCATCTGCTTGCTCCCTGTTCCAGATTCGCTAGTCAATCGCGAACATTTTGTTATAGATTCAGATAGTTATTTGTTATTTTGTTGTCTGATCGCCTCATATAAAACAATCCCTGCGGTCATTGCAAGGTTGAGGCTTCTGATATTTTTGTTTTCCATGGGCAGGGTGAAACACAACTCATGATAAAGATTTCGCACCTCTTCAGAAAGTCCCTTGGTTTCCTTGCCGAAAATGAGAAAGTCGCCGGGTTGGTAGACAGCCTCGGTGTAGTCTCTTGTCGTTTTAGTGGTGAAAAATTTCAGGGCAGTCTCGTCAACTCGCCTCAATAATTGTTCGAGATTTTCCCAATGAATCACTTCGACATGCTGCCAATAATCGAGTCCGGCCCGTTTTAAATGTTTGTCTTCCGTTGAAAAACCAAGTGGATGCACGAGGTGCAGGGTGCTGTTGGTAGCCCCGCAAAGCCGTGCGATAGATCCGGTGTTTGGCGGGATCTGTGGTTCAACAAGGACAATATTAAATCTTTTCATGAGCGCTGGGATAACAACAATAACCATACATTCGCATGGCTTTATACCTCTTGAGAAGAAAGTCTACAATAGTAATTGATAACGGGATTGGCAGCCAACATATCTTGTTGTATGTTTGTAACATCTCAGCAATATGGTGGAGGGTAAGGATATCTTCAGGCAACGTCGGCAATGAGCTCACTCAACGATTACAGAATCGAACTGCTTCTGCTTATTCCTGGAATCTGGCTGCTGATTCAGCTGTTTCCCGTATCAAGTGGAGACGTTTTAGACAGGGGAATAGAAACCAATGATTACTGGGATATAAGCAAGGTAAACGTTTTACCGGCCTATCAGTCCCAGAAAGACGTGCTGCTCTCCGTTTTTCAGCTTGAAAACATCCCCGTCAATCGTGCGGATGTCGAGCTGTTGACCACCGTCCCGGGAATAGGACCTGTATTGGCAAAGCGAATAGTCGACGATCGTGACAGCTCTGGATTTTACCTCCAACCCGCAGACCTTGCCAGGGTTCGCGGGATCGGGCCCAAGCGTGTGGAACAATTCCATAGTTTTCTGAGTTTTGACTGATTTCGCTGCGTCCCTCATGGACAAACCGGTTCTGACCCTGGTCGGCCCCACGGCAATCGGCAAGACTGAGCTTTCGCTTAATCTTTCCAAAGAGTTCAATTGTGAAATTATCAGTGTTGATTCCATGCAGATTTACCGTTATATGGATATTGGCACGGCTAAGGTTTCTCTTGAAGAGCGCCAGATGATTCCCCATCATCTGGTCGATATTGTCGATCCTGATGAAGACTATAATGCCGCCCGATTTGTCAACGACTGTTGCCAAGCCATGGTACTCATCCAGGAGCGCGGTGCTATCCCTCTCCTCACAGGCGGAACAGGGTTATATTTTCGAGCCCTGAGAAATGGTTTATTTCCATCACCGCCAACTGACAAATCCATACGAAACAACCTGTTGAGGAGACTTGCAGAGGAGGGAAGTTCGGCCCTCCACGACGAACTGAAGATGGCTGATTCCAGCTCGGCGGGCCGTATTCATCCCAACGACAGCTCCCGAATCATCAGGGCCCTGGAGGTCTTTTATACCACTGGTGAGCCCCTGTCTGAGCATTTGCGACGCCAGAAGTCTGAGGCACCAGCCAGCAGACTTCAGAACATGATCTCAATAGGCTTGACCTGTGAACGCAGTGCTCTTTATGAACGCATTAACAGAAGAACAGAGCAGCTGTTCGAAATGGGACTGGAAGAAGAGGTGAGGGGGCTTATAAAAAAGGGGTATGGACCAGAGTTAAAAAGTATGCAGTCGATCGGGTACCGGCACCTGATTAGTTATCTGGAAGGTCGGTGGAGCATGGGTGAATGCAAGGAATTGCTTGCCCGTGACACCAGACGCTACGCCAAACGCCAATATACCTGGTTCGGCAGAGACGATTCGATTCGCTGGTTCGACAGGAGTGAAGCCAGGGAAGTTTTTTCTTATGTTGAGCAAAACCTTTGAACTCAGATAGTTCCATAGGAGCATAGCTAACGTGTCAAACATTGCTGTTCATCCTGCCATAAAGCGTCATCTTGAAAGGCTTGGGCTGTGCGGTGAAAAAGATATAGAGAACTATCTTTTTCCTAAATTGAAGGATCTGCCTTCACCGTTCCTGCTTAAGTCCATCGATACGGCAGTTGATCTCATTACTTCAGCAATACAAAACAAGGACGATATTCTTATCTGGGGTGACTATGACGTCGACGGAATTACCGGAACCTCGCTGCTGCACACTTTTTTCAGGGAAATAGGGGTAACCACGATATGCCATATTCCAAATCGGCTCACCGATGGGTATGGCCTCAATGACAAAGTTTTGCGTGACTATGCGACGACCCTTCGCCCCAATAAGCTGTTGATCACGGTTGACTGTGGAATTTCCAACAGTGAAGAACTCATCCTCGCCAAAAAGTACGGCTTTAAGACCATAGTGACCGACCACCATCAGGTGCCTGATACGACACTTTATGCCGATGCGACAATCAATCCGAAACAGCAGGACTGTGAGTTTCCATTTAGTGAGCTTGCAGGTGTCGGTGTGGCCTTTTACCTGGCTGCCGCAGTTCGATTTGAAATTTCTAATAATGATCTTTTCAAGGACATATGCGTTCCAAACATGAAGTCGTTTCTAGATTACGTGGCGATCGGCACCATAGCTGACATCATGCCTCTTAAGGGGGTAAACAGAATATTGGTGAAAGGCGGATTTGAAAGTATTTCAGCGGCAAGACAGAAGGGTGTCAAAAATCTATTTGCCACCCTTGATATCAATATCGATTCGCTAACCAGTGACTCTGTCTCGTTTAAAGTTGCCCCAGCAATCAATGCAGCTGGCCGGCTTGGGGAACCGGATAAACCACTGAAGCTTTTTCTGGCTGACAGTGACGTCAGCGCTAAAGAATATGCCTCGCAACTGATCCAGCTTAATAACAAACGTAAACAAATAACCGAACAAAATTACGAATCAGCATTGACTATTTCACGTAAAGAATTGTTATTATGTTCTAATTGTTTAGTCATTTTGGGTGATTTCCACGAAGGAGTTCTTGGTATCGTGGCCTCCAGGTTGGTGGAACAGTTCAAGGTTCCAACCCTGGTATGCTGTTATCATCCAGCAGATAGAAGTGTGGTCAAGGGTTCAGGCAGGGCACCGGAAGGGCACGACTTGTACCGCCTAATTGCAGGTGCTGAGCGCTACTTACAAAATTTCGGTGGTCATGCATTGGCGGCGGGATTTTCATTACCGGTGGCCAATTTCATCCAATTCAAAGAGAAACTTTACACTTTGATGTCTCTGCAGGAAGAAATAAATACTAATATTTCCAAACGTTTAGAAAGCATATTCATCGAATTAAACGTTTCAGAATCGCTTGATCTCACACTTCTCGATAATCTGATGCAATTAGAGCCCACTGGTGAGGCAAATCCAAAGCCAGTATTTCTGGATCGTCATGTTCGGTTTGTTTCATTTTCAGCATTTGGAAAAAATAAGGCACATCTCAAAGGTGTGATACGGGGAAAGTACAAGAACGTTCCCGTGATAGGCTTTAATCTGGGAGACAGAATTTCCAAGTCTAATTTGAATGAGCCGTGCAGCCTTTTGTACACGCACAGCTTTGAGTCCTATAATGGAAGATCAAACTGGAGGGTCCATATTAAAGATATTATCTCTCATTAAACGATAAAATATCAAATTATATCAAATTGATAGGTGATACAAAAATAGGTGATCTCAAGGCTCATTTGGGTTATTAGGCACTTTATTTGGTTACGCATATATTTTACATAATATACATTATGCGACATTACGTAAGTTACGGGTCTACACTGGTAAAAACAGCCATTGTGCTTATCTTTGCCCTTCTTGTGGCACCATTTAGCTGACTTGGTAATACTTACAACAAAGACCTTATTACAGATACATAGCAAACTATTCTAGACTATATTGGAGAAAAAAAATGGTTCCCCATGACGTTTACACTGAGCCGTTGGTAAGTCGATATACAAGCAGAGAGATGCAGTATCTCTTCTCTGAGGAAAAAAAATTTACAACTTGGAGAAAATGCTGGGTTGCCCTGGCTGAAGCTCAATCCGAACTTGGGCTCAGCGATCTTATCAGCCCAAAGATGATCGATGAGATGAAAACCAACCAGAATTCGATTGATTACGAACTAGCCAGGGCCAAGGAAAAAGAAATCAGACATGACGTCATGGCCCATGTGTTTGAATTTGGCTCAAAATGCCCCACCGCTGAACCCATAATTCACCTGGGCGCTACCTCTCAATTCGTTGTCTGCAATACTGATCTTATAATCCAGAAAGAAGCTTTTGAACTGATCAGGAACGGCTTAATCAATACCATTAGCCAGCTCGCTGACTTTTGTTTCAGCCACAAAGCGCTCCCGACCCTTGGTTTCACTCATTATCAGCCCGCTCAGCCAACCACTGTTGGCAAAAGAAACACTATATATATCAATGATTTAATCTTAGATTTACAGTCCCTCGACTTCTTTGTTGATAACATGGCAGCCCGGGGAGCCAAAGGTACGGTCGGCACCCAGGCAACTTTTCTCGAATTGTTCAAGGGCGATCACCAGAAAGTACGTCAACTCGATCAGTTAGTCGCTGAAAAATTAGGATTTAAAAAATCTATTCCGGTTACAGGCCAGACTTACAGCCGTAAACTCGACCTTAAGCTTGCTGAAATACTAGCCGGTATTGGAGCAACTGCGCATAAATTTGCAGTTGACCTGCGGTTGCTGTCCAATCTGAAAGTACAGGAGGAACCATTTGCTAAGAATCAAACCGGTTCCTCTGCCATGGCCTACAAGAGGAACCCCATGCGCTCGGAACGCATGACTGGGTTGGCCCGAAAATTAATGGGCTTAGTTCCTGATTTTTCTGCCACCTATGCCAATCAGTGGTTTGAACGTACCCTGGATGACTCTGCCATACGCAGGATGGATATACCCCAGGCTTTTCTTTTGACTGATGCAATCTTAAAGTTATTAGTCAATATAACCTCTGATATGGTTGTATATCCAAAACAAATAACTAAAATGCTCAAGGCCGAACTACCATTTATGGCGACCGAAAAAATCCTCATGGAGGCAGTTGAAAAAGGAAAATCAAGACAGGAGATGCATGAAATTGTTAAAGTGCATTCTCTTGCCGCTGGTAAAATAGTCAAAAATCAGGCCGGAGAAAACGATCTGCTGCAAAGGCTCGGTGACGATGAGAGAATCCCCTTTTCCCACGACGAGCTGCTGTCGATGACCGCTGATTTTCTGCAATTCACGGGTCGGGCTGAACAACAAACCGAGGAGTATCTCAACGAGATCGTTTACCCGCTTCTTGAAGAAAATAAAGATAAAATTCAAACGGTTGACTCGTCACTCAGCGTATAAATATAATGGATTCAAAAAATCAGACTCTTATCGATACTTACTATCGTATTGCACCACAACGCTTCCACTATCTAAAATTCATTCTCGAAGGATACGATAATCTGGCTGTACTCTCTTCTGTTTCTAACCAAAGCGGCGTCATCCGTTTGAAGTGTATGAATGAGTCCCTGCCTGAACTTCTGCAGCTTCTCGCTGATATCGCCCCAGAGATCAAACGACCCTGCTTATAATTTTTCCTTTCTCACTTTCATTTCGGTATATGGATAATAAATCATTTTATATCAAGACCTTCGGCTGTCAGATGAACATCCGTGACAGCGAAATTATGGCACAGAAGTTGTCTGAAGCCGGGTATATCGAAACGTCGGTCCTCGAGGACGCCTCTGTCATCCTGCTCAATACCTGTTCGGTGCGCGGTAAGGCTGAGCAGAAAGTATTCAGTATGCTTGGATCACTGAGGAAGCACAAGGCTGAGAACCCCGATCTCAAGATTTGCGTAGCTGGCTGTGTTGCGCAGCAGGAAGGTCAGAAAATCATCGACCGCATGGGGCATGTCAATCTGGTTATCGGCACCCAACATATTTATGACATTCCGGAATTGTTAGAGAGGTCAGCAAATACCAAAACTGCTATTAACCTTTCCGACTCATACGAAATTCCAAAATACATCCCCCAGGTTTCGGGTGCCTCTGCTCTTGACCCGCCTACCTCCGATTCTCAGGAATTTCAATTCTCCCGCTTTGTGACGATTATGCAGGGCTGCAATAATTTTTGCACCTACTGCGTGGTTCCCTACACCCGAGGCAGGGAAGTATCGAGGAAGGCGACCGATATCGTAACTGAAATTCAGAGCCTGATTGAAGCAGGAGTGGTGGAAATCACTCTGCTCGGTCAGAATGTCAACTCCTATGGCTTCACCAATCCGGTTACCGATGGTGCCCTCCCCTACTCTTTTCCCGATCTTTTGACTGAAGTTTCCTCGATCAGCGGATTACAGCGCCTCCGCTTCACGACGTCTCACCCAAAGGACCTGTCGGAGCGTCTCATCGAATGCTTCGATCGGCTGGATAATCTGTGTCCCCAGATCCATCTGCCGGTACAATCGGGATCAGACCGCATACTCAAGCGCATGAACAGAAAATATCGTATCTCAGGCTATCTCGAGAAGGTAGATCGGCTCAAAGCGATCCGTCCGGATATCGCCATCACCACCGATATTATTGTGGGGTTTCCCGGCGAGACCGAGGAAGATTTTCAACAGACGATGGAACTGCTTGAAAGAGTCAGGTATCATGGTTCGTTCTCCTTCAAGTATTCTGACCGCCCGGAGACCAGGGCGGCAGATCTCGATGGCAAACTTTCGGAAGCAGAAAAAGGACGCCGGCTTCAGCAGTTCCAGAAACGACAGGATGAAATCAGTCTCGAGCGCAACCGGGAATATGTCGGGTCCCTGAAATCAATTCTGGTGGAGAACAACTCTGCAGGAAAAATGATGGGCAGAACAATTACCAATCACATTGTTCACGTGGAGCAGGCACCGGACCACATAGTGCCGGGGTCTTTGGCCACTGCAGAGATCATCCATGCCGGCCAGCATTCGCTCAAAGGTGCGATACCGCAGAGTCGCGTCTAACTTTCGTTTTCTTCTTCAACGGTGTCTGTGATCGACCCGTTGTCCAGTTGCACCTCTGTTGCGGCAACGATATCTTTCTGTGGTTCGAGGCCAGGCAGATTCGAGACAGCCCGTTCCTTGATCACGCGATCGGTTGATTCCACAACCCGTCGAGCCACCCGGGAGGAGACCCGCTTGCCTTTTGCTGAAGCACCTTTGAGCAGAAATTGACTGAAATCGATTTCAACGATATTAGATCTGGCTCTTCTCGATGGCACCAGACTGACCCTGGCGTGCTTGCCTTCACCCAGCAGCAGGAGCAGGATTCGGGAACGCTTATGGGGTGGAAACAGATAATATTCCTTGTCGAGGATGAACTTGGGCGATTTAAACCGTTTTACGTAAGCCAGGTTCTCCACGCCGTCCCGATAAACGATATTAAAAATCACATTTTTCTCGAAGACTGCAGCATATTCAAGTTCCTCGCCGACGAATAGTTTTTCAGGGACCGGCACCACTTTATACATCCCAGAACTGAAAATCAGCAGTAGACGGTCGTACTCGGAACATGAGAAGGCGATATCGTTCTGATCGTTTTCAGCTTTGATCGAGTGACCAAGAAAGCCTGTTTCCCGGTTGTATCCCACCGTCAAATTGGACAATGCCACTTTCCGGGCTTTCACCTCAGAAAACTCGGTGATTTCGGTGAGCCTTGGGAAATCATCGCCATAGGATTCGACAAGTTTTTCCAGATAGGTAATGGTGTAGCCCACCACATCCAGGAGACTGATCTTAATTTCTTTGATATCTTTTCGTATTGCCTGGACTTCTTTGGCCTGCCGGTCAATATCATAGCGCGAGATCCGCTTTATCCTGATCTCAAGCAGCCGTTCGATATCCTCTCTGGTGACCGGTTGTTCCAATCTCTTGAGGTAAGGTTTTAACGACTCGTCGACGGTGCTTACCACCCTCTCGTAGGTGGTTACCTCTTCGATCTCTTTGTAGAGGCGTTCTTCGATGAAGATCTGATCCAATAGCCGGGCATGAAGTTTTTGGGATAGTCTGGAAAGTTCTATTTCCAGTTCTCTGGTGAGATCGTCCACCAATTTTTCTGTGTTGAACCTAAGTACTTCATCAACCGTACTCGTTTCAGGAAAATCTCCTCGGATAAGGGTCAGGTTGGTATTGAGCGGCACCTCGCAATCGGTAAATGCATAGAGCGCCTTAATCGTATCCTTGGCATAGATATTACGCGGCAACTTAATTTCGATCTCCACCTCTTCCGCCGTGTAATCACTGATCGATAGAATTTTTATTTTCCCGCTCTTGGCGGCTTTTTCTATAGAATCGATAAGCGAGGTAGTGGTCGTGCCGTAAGGAATCTCTGTTATGGTTATCGTCTTTTCGTTTCTTCTCCATGATCCTGGCACGACAACGAACTTTTCCGTTACCCTGATCATAGTCGGTAATGTCGATGAGTCCCTTCTGAGGAAAATCTGGAAAGATCTCAAAATCCTCTTCCTTCAGCACGGCAATCTGGGCCTGCAGCAGCTCCC
Source organism: uncultured delta proteobacterium (assembly GCA_963759125.1). Taxonomy (GTDB): domain Bacteria; phylum Desulfobacterota; class Desulfobulbia; order Desulfobulbales; family Desulfocapsaceae; genus JABDQA01. Next base: position 33,073 of record CAVWXN010000003.1, on the reverse strand, counting down.
TGAAGTTATGAGGCAGAATTCTTGTGGCCATGCCCACGGCGATGCCTTCGGCTCCCTGCAGCAGCAGCAGTGGTATCTTGGCCGGCAGTGAGACGGGTTCAGTCGTTCTGCCGTCATAGGATTCGACATATTCAGTCAGATCCTTGTTAAACATGACCTCCAGAGCCAGGGGGGAGAGGCGGCACTCAATATAGCGGGCCGCCGATGCCTGGTCACCGGTATAGATATTGCCGAAGTTACCCTGGCGATCGATCAAAAAGCCCTTGTTGGCCAGATTGACCAGAGCGGCGAAAATGGAAGCATCCCCGTGGGGGTGCAGTTTCATGGTTTCCCCGACGACGTTGGCAACCTTATGGTAACGTCCGTCATCCATATTGTGAAGGGTCTGCAGGAGACGGCGCTGTACCGGCTTCAAACCGTCTTCAATGGCGGGGATAGCCCGTTCTTTGATGACGTAAGAGGTATACTCAAGGAAATTGCTGTCGAAAAGCTTATGTAGTCTGCCGGTATGCTCACTCATGAAAAATCTTACTTCCTTGCCGAAACTGCTAGATTAAATGTTCCATAATGTATTGTTTGCGTTCCGGTGTGTTTTTGCCCATGTAGAAGGACAGCACTTTAGATACCTGGCTGACGCTGTCTATGGTCACATTTCTTAAACGAATATCACCGGTGATAAACTGTTTGAATTCCTTGGGGCTGATCTCACCGAGCCCTTTAAATCTAGTGGTCTCGACTCGTATCTTCTGCCTGCCCTTGCCCTGCAGCTTCTTGGTTGCCGTTTCTTTCTGTCGGTCCGAGTAGCAATAGATGGTCTCTTTTTTGTTGCGGACCCTGAAAATCGGCGTTTCGAGTATATAAATATGACCGAGTTTGACCAGCGGTTCAAAATAGTGAAGGAAGAAAGTCAACAACAGATTTCTTATGTGCAGTCCGTCCACGTCGGCATCGGTGGCAATGATTACCTTGTCGTAGCGGAGATCGGAGATTGACTCTTCTATATTCAAAGCCTGCATCAGGGCATACATCTCGTCGTTCTTATAAAGCAGGTTGAGCTTCTGCCCGAGCACATTCATCGGCTTTCCCTTCAACGAAAAAACAGCCTGGGTCATAGGGTCGCGGGAAGATACTATGGAACCGGCAGCAGACTGCCCCTCAGTTATAAAAATCATATTCTCGCGACCGTCCGCTGACGGTTTTTCGCGGGACGGATGGTATTTACAGTCCTTCAGCTGAGGAATCCTGATAGCTACTTTTTTGGCCTTGGCCCTGGCCTCTTTACGAACCGATTGCAGCTCCTTTCTGACTTTCTCGTTTCTGAGAATCTTGGAAATGAGCACCTCGGCCCGTTCACTATTCTTGTAGAGCTCGCTGGAAACCGCATCCTTCACCTGATTGACGATCCACGAACGAACCTCGGTGTTGCCCAGTTTGTTCTTGGTCTGTGATTCGAATACCGGCTCCTTTATTTTGACAGCCATTGTACCGACAATGCCGTCTCTTACATCTTTGTTGATGAATTTCTTTGATGAAAATTCATTGATCCCCTTCAAGATGCCTTCGCGGAACGCGGAGAGGTGCGTTCCTCCTTCGCTGGTGTAGGTACCGTTGACGAAACTATAGTATGAGTCGCCGTAGGAATCGGTATGGGAAAAGGCGAACTCGAGGGTTTGATTTTTGTAGTAAATCGGCTCGTAGATATTGTCACCGTCAAGTTCGTTGCTCAACAGGTCTAAAAGTCCATTGCTGGAATGAAACAGCGTCTTGTTGTAAAAAAGTTTCAAGCCTGCGTTGAGATAGACATAGCGCCAGAGTCTGTTTTCCAGAAAAGACTCTTCGAAGCGATAGTCCCCGAACAGCTCGTGGTCAGGTAAAAATTCGATCAAGGTGCCGTCTTTTTCATCAGCCTTACCTGTTTTATTCCCCTCCAGGACGCCCTGTTTGAATTCGGCTGAGGCAAACTTGCCTGCCCTGAAGGCGGTGACCTTGAAGTGCTCGGAGAGTGCGTTTACCGCTTTGGTGCCGACCCCGTTCAAGCCAACTGAAAACTGGAACACGTCGGTATTGTATTTGGCGCCAGTGTTGATGACTGAAACGCATTCGATGAGCTTGCCCAGCGGAATGCCCCGGCCAAAATCCCGCACTCTGGTAAGACCGGATTCCTCAACCTCGATATTGATGCGTTTACCGGCCCCCATGATGAATTCATCCACCGCGTTATCGATGACTTCTTTGAGCAGGATATAGATACCGTCATCCGGGTGTGAACCGTCCCCAAGTCGGCCGATATACATACCCGGCCTTTTCCTGATGTGCTCCAGGGAACTCAGGGTTTTGATCTTGCTTTCATCATATATTTCTGCTGATTTGAGCATAGCGGTGATTGTCAGTGGTAAGGGTCAGTAGTATTAGTCTGAATGGATTGGCGGCATATTATTTTATTTGCTCTCTTTGCGCAATAGAACTGCTTGGCAAAACTTTATTCTGCCGCCTCATCAGATTCTCATAACTCGCTCACAGTCAGGACAGATCCAGGTCGGACCGTTGCTGATCCCCCATTTATTTTCTTCGAAGCACTCCGGGCAGATTTGAAATCCGCACGGACAATTCCAACAGAATGGTTTTTTATTCCGGCAGCAGCTGCAGATATAGTCGCCAAGTTTTCTGCGGCGATAGCCCTTCTTTGATGGTTCAGTCATAATCCAACTCTTCCTTCATCCAGATCGCATATTCCTCGTCTATCTCGACGACTGCAGTGGCAACTATTTCCGGCACCTCATAGCTGTGAACCGAGCGAATGACAGCGGCCAGGCGATCGAAAAGCTTCCGGTCACTTTTCATGTTGAGCAAGTATTCTCTATCACTGGCAATCTGCCCTTTCCACCAGTAACGACTGGTCACTGGGGGAAGGATCTGTACGCAGGCCGCCAATCTCTTCTCAAGGACCAGTTCAGCCAGTTTATGGGCACCATCTTCTTGGTCTATGCTTGTAGTGACTATAACGGGTTGCAGGTCATGTACCATAGATCACCTCATCTCCAGAGAATTTTATATAAATGGTAAATCCTATCGTTGTGGTTATTCATAAATTTTACATTTTTACTCATCACGGACAAGATGAAATATGGTACAATCTCGTTCCGACGGCAACCATCGCAGTATCGACTTACGGAGAAACCATGCTGTTTGTTATTGATATCGGCAATACCCAAACCGTTGCGGGGATTATCAAAGAGCTGAACATAACTCGCCAGTGGCGGATCAAGACAGATGCCGCCATGACCGCCGATGAACTTGGGGTTATGTATTACAACCTGTTCAGTATGGCCCGCATAGACTGCTCATCGGTCTCGGCAGTTGTTCTTTCCAGTGTGGTACCCCAGCTGGAATCAGCTTATTTCCAATGCTGCTCCAAGCTGTTTAAAGAGACCGAAGGATTTCAACTGGTCAATATCTGCAGCGAGACGGTGGCCGACATTATTGCGGTAAAATTAAAAAATCCTGCGGAAGTCGGAGCCGATCGGCTGGTCAACGGAATTGGTGCTCATTATCTCTGCCGTTCAAATGCCATCGTCATCGATTTCGGCACCGCTATCACCTTTGACTGTATTTCCGAGCGTTGTGAATATCTTGGCGGCCTCATTCTGCCCGGCCTCCATGTATCTCTAGGAGCACTCAGTCAGAAAGCAGCCAAACTGCCCCAGATAGATCTCCATGTGCCACCTGAAAAGGTGATCGGTACGAGCACTGTCAGCGCCATGAAAAGCGGTGTTCTTTTCGGTTATGGGGCAATGATCGAAGGACTGATTCACAAGGTCTCGGAAGAAATGACCCAGACCGGCTATCCTGAGCCAGTTGTCATTGCGACCGGCGGGATGGCCTCTCTGATGCTCGACTACGCCCCTTCCATACAGCGTCTGGAGCCCAATCTTACCCTCAACGGTCTGGGCATCATTCACCAGCTGCTGGGTTCCCACCCATGACCGTCTCCCCTCCTCCCTTGACATCCGGTGATCTTATCGGTGTGGCAGCGCCGGCCGGTTATCTGGCGGAACATGACCGATTTCATCTGGGGTGTTCATTGATCAGGGATATGGGGTTTGAGATTTTCGAACCGGAAAAGAGGTGGCCGGGGTACGGTTATCTCGCCGACACCGATGAAGCCAGGACTGATGAATTCCATCGCCTCTGGATGAATCCGGAAATAAAGGCGGTCTTTTCATTGCGGGGCGGCTTCGGTTGTCTGCGCCTGCTTGACAAACTGAACCTTGAAGTGATTCGGGCAAACCCAAAAATGTTCATCGGCTTTTCCGATATAACGGTACTACACAGCCATATTGTCAATGAAACGGGACTGATGTGTCTCCATGGACCAGGTCTGGCCACCTTGACCGACAGTGATCAGGCCAGCCAGGAACGTCTCTATCACTGCCTTAAAGGCGACTGGCACCACCGGCTCAAAGAAAGAGTGGAAATTGTCAGGCCTGCCGCCCCTGCCAAGGGGATCCTGCTCGGGGGCAACCTGTCCAGCCTCGTCACCATGTTGGGCACCCGCTGGTTCCCACGGTTGCAAGGGGCCATTGTGCTGCTTGAAGACCTCAATGAACCGCTTTATCGTCTCGACAGGCTCTTAACGCAGTTGTGGCTGAGCGGAGTGATGAACGACATAAACGGCGTCATACTTGGACAATTCAGTGATGACACCACAGAGCCGGTTGAAAGACTCAGACGAAACGAGTTTGTCTGGGCAAGAGTTAGCGAGTTGACCTCTGACAGAGCAGTTCCCATATGGGGAAATTTTCCGATTGGCCACTGCCGGAGGAATTTGACGGTACCTCTGGGAGTTCCCGCGACCATGAACACCGATACCGCCATTCTGCACTTTGATGGAGAATAATATCAGGATTGACTTAAGCTCATGATAATTGTATAAATGGTGATTATTCAAAATCATCGTTCAATCTTCAACTACAGGTTATCATTGTATGTTTGCGACAACTAGACGATCAACTGTTCTTACCGCCGTAGTTACCGTTCTCGGGATTTTCTTCTTCTCTGAGGCATTCAGCGCTGATTATGTCAGTGTAAAAGCAGACAACGTCAACGTAAGAACCGGGGCCGGTACCAACTATGAGGTATCGATGGAATTGTTCGCGAGGATATCCCCTGAAAGTTATGTCAACCCAGGGCGAATGGTTGAAAATCGTCGATTTTGAAAACGATACTGGCTGGATTCATAAATCACTTGTTAACGATGGCAATACGGTCATTGTCAACGGCAACAAAAGCGTCAACATGAGGGCAGAACCCTCGACCAACAGCACCATCATTGCCACCGTCGACCGTGGCGTTGTGCTTACCAAACTGGAAACCCAGGGTAAGTGGCTCAAGCTCAAACACTCTACCGGACTCATCGGCTGGATCTATAAGCCGCTGCTCTGGCCCTAACCGACGTCGCAGCCTGACGGCCCGACAATCCTGCTTATCCTCTGATCCAGCGGTAAAGGCAGACGCACACTTTTACCGGCCTTGTTCCGGAAGAGCAGATGTGAGTTCTCTACCGCGTAGAGAAAAAGATCGCGCGTGAGTTTTACATCTTCCCGGCAATAATCTGCGATTTCCAATAGTTTTCCCTCTTTGTACCAGGCCAATGCCTGCAAACCGTCAGCTGTTTTTTTGCAGCCCAGGGTCTCTTCAACCAGCCGGTTCAAACTCAGCCGATATCCCAGTCGGTTGTGTATCTCTTCAAGAAGATCAAGTGTCGGAAGCTGATACAGGTCTTTTCGGGTATATCCTGTCAATACCTGGTAATCGAACCTCCTACTGTTGAATCCTACCACCAACTCACAACTGAATAGGTGATCTATCAACCCGTCGGTTTCATCTTCGAAATAGGTTACAAAACCGTCTAGTCTGGAGTCATAGACCACGCCAACCGATAAGCCCATCTTGTCTGCTCTGCTCCAGCCACCAGATTCTTGGGCAGATCGTTGGGTTTCCAGATCAAAAACACAAAAGTGTTCGGGCAGTGCATCAAGCCCCTGGGCTTGGAGTGGAGCATGCAGTTGAACCTCAGTTTCAGGTGCAGACGCCTGGGCAGTGGGGAGAGAAAGAATATCGCTCTGTTCTCCTTCACTACCGCTGGTATCTAGAATTTTCTGCAACAGAGTCAGACTGGCGACTTTGTCGATAGGCCGGTTTCCAGATCCACATTTCGGTGAATGAACACAGGACGGGCAGCCATTCTCGCAACCGCAGGAACGAACTGTCTGGACTGTTTGGACGAGCAGTTTTTCGATCAAATAGTAGGCTTCTTCACTCAGACCAGCGCCGCCACCGTAGCCGTCGTAAATAAAAATAGAAGCCTTGCCGGTCTGCTGATGGTGGGGGCAGGATATACCACCGATATCGTTACGATCACAGAGGATCAAGAGAGGAAACATGGCGATCATGGCATGTTCGATGGCGTGAATACCCCCCATGAAGTGCATTTTAAGGTTTTCCAGGTAAGTTCTGAGATCATCCGGCAAATCTAACCACAGGCCCTCCGTTTCTATGAGCTGCTCCGGTAACTCCAGACGAGTGGTCGAGGCAACCTTCTGGGTAAAGTTGTTAATCTTTGAATAACCCGTCACCTGTTCCACGACTTTCAGCCGCCCCCATGAAACACGGCAGCCAAAAACCTGTTTGCTTTTAAGCCGCTCCAGGATCTCAGTTTCCTTGTGGACATGTGCCCTGGTATGGAAATTGGACCTGAATTCGGTTACCACCACTTCCCTGCCGTCTATGTCGAGAGCATCAACCAGCAGCATCCGTGATTGATGGAGATAGACAGCGCCTGGATGAGCTTCTTTCAGGGCTCGTCCGGCATCGATTTCACCGATGATTTCTCCGCTTTCTCTATCGATGATCGACAGCTGCACCCCGCCCCCTCGAAGGCTGATCTGATTTTGAGGCCTTTTTCTGCTTGCATACCAGCGCTCGCCATCGGCATCCTGGTAAAGTACTGACTGCTCGGTGAGCGCCTCGATCTCCTTTAGAATTTCAGGCGAGGAATTTACCAGTTCTTCTTCTCTGGCGATGAACAATTCAGCAGCAGCACAGTGAAGATGTTGACCAGAAATCCTGTAATTATAGGGATTCAAGGGGGCATGTTCAGGTTCTCTGGCAAAGAAATCATCTGGATTTCTCATGAAGTATTGATCCAGGGCATCCTCGCCTCCAACCAAAATGACGGCCGACTCTGCAGATCTTCTCCCTACCCTGCCGCCCCGCTGCCAGGTAGCCATAATCGAACCTGGATAACCAACCAGTATGCAGAGGTCCAGATCGCCGATATCTATCCCAAGTTCCAACGCAGATGTAGAAATCACACCAAGCAATTTTCCTGAGGCCAGACCCTTCTCTATCGTCCGCCGGTCTTCAGGGAGAAATCCGGCCCGATATGAACTCAGCCGCTCAGCCAGGTCTCCGACCCGGGACCGGGTCCACATGGTAATGAGTTCGGTCATCTTGCGTGATTTGGTATAGACGATGGTTCTCAATCCTCGCTTCAGGGCAGCTTCCAAAAGCTGGGCAGTTGTGTGAGCGGCACTGTCCCACGGATTGAGAAAAATCATGTGCTTTTTCCCGGAGGGAGCGCCGCTTTCAGTAACTACGCTGACCTCCCTGCCAATGAGTTTGGAGCCAAGCTGCCCAGGGTTTCCCACCGTAGCTGAAAGCATAATAAATGTTGGTCTGGCACCATAATATTCAGCTATCCTGATCAACCTTCTGAGTACCCAGGACATGTGGGCGCCAAACAAGCCCCGATACGTGTGAATCTCATCTATGACCACATACTTGAGTTTACGAAAGAAGCCACTCCAGCTGTCATGATAGGGAAGCATGGACAGATGAACCATATCCGGGTTGGTGATGAGAACCGTTGGCGGATTTTTTCTCAGCCTGCTGCGCCGATATGGTTTTGTGTCCCCGTCATAGACGGCGCAGAAGTCAGTGGTATTCTCAACCCCGTCACTGACATAAGAGTATAATCGTGACAGCGCCCGCTGCTGATCCTGGGCCAGATGCCTTGAGAGGGAACAGATAGAGTGCCCGGGATTCAGAGTCTTCAAAATAGGTTTGCAGGGTCGGAATGTTGTAAATAAGACTTTTCCCGGAGGCGGTCGGAGTCGCCGCCACCACGTCGTTTGCTTTTCGGATTAATTCTACAGCCTCGGCCTGGTGAGAGTAGAGGCCCGAAATGTCAAACCGGTGCAAAGCCTGTATAATTTTTTCGTGCAGCGCTGTCGGAGTGTTTCCGTGAATGGCGGGACACGGATCGAGAGTCCGGTGACAGACTATCTGGGCGCCAAATTTCCGAGACGCTTTGAGTGCTGAGAGATAGTCGCCTATATCTGTATTGCTCACGCTCTGCTTATCCCGGTCCAGGTGCTGCAACCTTGGTGTTGCCTAATTAACGGCGAAGGCTTATTATCTTCTGCTGTGTGTCGAGAAATCTGCCGATCAGATAAACCCATGATACCAATGTGTACTTTTAAATTTAGCGATAATAGTCCATGACCAGAATATCAACTCTAGGTCCGCACGGATCAGACTCCTGCCAGGCAGCGCTTCGTTACGATGGCAGCGCCGAAGTGTTGTTATTCAACCACATCGACGATGTTTTGAACTGCGTTGAAAGTGGTCAATCTGATTATGCCCTGATCCCTGTTTATAATACCCGTGAGGGTGAAATAAAAGAGTATTTCCGGGTCATGGCCGAACTTGATCAGAATTTCTGGGTAGATAATATCGTTTTGCCTATTCATCTCTCTCTCGGAGGAGTTAGCCTCGAATCCAGACTCGATGAGGTGAAATTCATCTACGGGCGCAGCAGTGTTTTGAACCAGTGTGAAGATTACATCTCACGAAATATGGCCCAGGCTACTCGGGTTTCGATACACGATGTCAGCACAGCGGCGGCGGAAATACTGACCGTCAAGAGCTCTACAAGCGTGTTGATTGATACAGAAGACGTGATCGCCCAGCACGGTTTAATACTGATCGACCGGGAACTTGCGGCCCACAACCGAACAAGATTTGCTATTATTGGTACCACCCCTCATCCACAAACAGGCTACGATGCCACTTCGATCATCACCAAACCGCTGCCCGATCGCGTCGGACTGCTGGTTGACACGCTCAACGAATTCACCAAACGGGGCGTCAATATCGTCGATCTTCGTTCAAAAAACGATATTGAGACTCAGAAGCTGCAAATCTACCTGGAGATTGAAGGACATAGCAGTGACCCTCAACTGGCCGAGGCACTTAATAACATTGAGAGTAAAAGTAATCCAGGAGCCTCGCTGCCTGAAGATTCTCGGCTCTTTTCCCCGGGTCGATATGAGAGTCAAAAAGATTGGGACTTTCGGTTTCATAGGCTCAGGTGAGATGACCCGCTGGTTTTCAGAGCAGCTGCAGAGTGAGGGATATCAGACTATAGTCACGGGACGCACTTCGGAGATCAAGCCCGAGCAGATGATCGATCAGGTCGAGGTGGTGATAATCTGTGTACCCATTTCGGCGACCGCCACTACCATAGCAAAATATGGCGGTCTGCTCAAGGACGGGCAGGCACTCATAATCCTTGCCGGAGAGTCTGAAAAACCACTTGATGTCGCCCTTGAAACCACTTCTGAAGGTGTCGAGGTGATGCTTGTCCACAATCTCTGGGGTCCACAGATACTTACTATGAAAGACAAAAATGTTGCGGTGGTGAAGACCAGGAGAAGCGGCAGCTTATGTAATGAGTTCGAATCTTTTCTCTACAAATATGGGGCCGAAATTTATCAGGATTCAGCCGAGAAACATGATCTTATGATGGGCATCAGCCAGAAACTGCCCACCACTATTTCGGTTGCGCTGGCGATGACATTGTCTCAACATGATATTGGCTTCAACGATATCGACTCTCACTCTACCCTCACCTCCTTGTACGGCATTCTGGCGATGGCCAGGGTACACAACCAGAATCCTCGCACCTATGCAGAAATAATGGCAACGGCAGGAGACAGCAAAAAAATTGTAGACAGCTTCCTAGAAAACCTCACCAGAGTTTCGGATCTTGCCTCGCATCGTTACATCCAGCAACTGGAAGATATCATTGAACAGAACCGGGCCCAGATGCCGCCCGATTTCATTAAAACAAAAATGAGTCAGGCCCAGGCGGTCGATGCCGTGCTCAGTGATATTGGCTTCAAAGGTGAGTAAATTTGACTTACTGACGCTGCCAGTAGGCTGATTTTTCCGACTAATGGTACCCACGCAGATATTAACTACATCCGACAGGACTAACCGTTACAACTGAATTTGTTATTAAAGGAGAATTATGAGAAGCGATTACCGACGTTATTTTGAAAATATTCCAGTCTGCCCCCACTGCAGCGTAGAACTCTCTTGCTGCGAATCACCGCAGATCCACGTAGGTGACGGCCTTGGCTGGGGGTCCGAGGTGCTCTATATCTGCCTAAACGACGAATGTCCGCTGTTTGTCAATGGCTGGGCGCAGATAGAAGAGAAATATGGTCATAATTCATCTTATCGCTATATGCAGCTTCCCGGCAGCAAAGAGGCTAATCTGATGATGGTAGGATCTGAGGATGCTTTTAAAGGCAGCGTCATTGATCTGCAGGCGGTTGAAGCGCAAAATGTTCGATATAAGAAGGAGAAAGAAGCACTCGCCGCTTTGGAAACCGCCACAGAAACAAAAAACCTCGAACCGGTCCTGCAGCTTATCCTCGACGAGGCAGCGGCTGTCGATGGGCGCCGGAAAGCTATCTCAATGCTGGTTTCAATCAACGATCTCGCCTGTATTGATCCCATTAGAAATCATAAGTTCAGAGACACTTCGCTCCAATCAGAAAGTATGATGGCCGTCAGTCTACTACTCAAAGCCAATTATAAAAAAGAGTGTCCATATTGCTTTGAGTTGATCAAATCGCAGGCAAAAGTCTGCATGCACTGCAAGAAAGAGCTGTGAACAGGTTTTTTGTGCTTGAAAAAGAGGAGTTGTGCTATTATAAAATGCGCTTCCGCAACTAATCATCGGTTCGAAAAAATGGTGGGTGTAGCTCAGTTGGTTAGAGCGTCTGGTTGTGGCCCAGAAGGTCGGGGGTTCAAGTCCCCTCACTCACCCCAGACATCGCAAGCTCCCTCGCTTTTCAGGCCTGGGAGCTTTTTTAATTCCTGGCACCCCTATCACCCATCAGACAACTAAATTCTATAGAAAAATGAACCATCAAATCTCTTCTAAACTTGATCAATCGGAAATTCTTACCGCCATCTTTCATCCTCAACCCGGAATCAGAAATACAACCCCTCCATCATGTGAGGAATTCGAGATTTTGGTGGAAAGTGACGTTACTCTTGGTTGCCGGCTGTTCACTGCTCAACCCGAGGTACCCACTATCATCTACTTTCACGGCAACGGTGAAACCGTCAGTGATTATGACCAGATCGCTCCTTTCTATTTGGAGGCAGGTCTGAACATTTTGATAGCCAGCTATCGTGGTTATGGCTGGAGTTCAGGTGCGCTTACGGTATCTGCTCTTTTTAACGATGGGGCTCTGGTTCTCGACAGTTTCCTGGAGCATTGCCAGGCCAATGGATTTTCAGAACAAGTCTTCATTATGGGCCGATCGCTAGGATCCGCCAGTTGTATAGACCTGGCTTACCGTTTTCCGGAAAAGATGAAAGGTATCATCATTGATAGCGGTTTCGCCGAAACTCTTCCGCTTGCCGCCCGATTGGGCTACAATGTCATCGATTCAGGGCTGCGCGAGGAGGACTGTTTTAACAATCTCGCGAAAATCAGAGAAATCGAAATACCCACCCTGATTCTGCACGGGGCAGACGATCAGCTCATCCCTCTGCACGAAGCGGTCAAGCTTCAGGCTGAGAGCGGGGCAAAGACCAAACAACTCTTCGTGATCCCGGGTGCGGATCATAACTCACTGCTCGTTCGCGGTGGTGAAACCTATTTTGAGACGATTAAAAATTTTACCGACACGGTAACGGGAAGGAATACGTGGCGACAAAGAAGAAGAAAATTCAAGAGTCAGGTGAACAAAAAATGATCCGCCTCTATTCGCTGCTTTTTACCCCTCTCTTTCTTATTCTGCTCGTATTTTCCGGAGGCTGCCAGCCTACCTCGGCACCCCCTGTGCAGCCGTCGGAACCCACTCTGAGAATTGGTATTTCAGCCAATGCGCCACCTTTTGCCTTTCGCCAGGGAGGTGAAATCATCGGTCTGGAACCTGCTCTTGCAGTCAAACTTGGCGATTATCTTGACATGCCCATTCAATTTGTCGAAGTCCCCTGGGACCAGCAGATTGAATTCCTCAACCAAGGCAAAACCGATATTATCATGTCAGGTATGACCATTACCAAAACACGCAGCTCCGTGGTAGACTTCACAACGCCTTATCTGCGTTCCGGCCAGATACTTCTGGTACGAATGGAGGACCGCCTGAGATTTTCAACCGGTGTGGAAAGTCTATTGAACACCAACTACCGTATCGGCACCGTAGCTGATACGATCAGTGACTACTTTGTCACCACAGCTATCAACGGGGCCAAGGAGGTTGTTTTCAAGACATCCCAGAAAGCTGTGGAGGCATTGATAAACAACGAGATAGATGCTTTTGTCTATGATGCCCCGATTGTCTGCTACTATGCGGCAAGGCATCAGAATGACAAGCTTATTCCGATCCTCACCATGGCAACCGAAGAATATATCGGCTGGGCGGTGAGAAAAAACGACAATGAGCTGTTGACCAGGGTTAACGCATTTCTTGAATCTTACCAAAATCAGGGTCAGCTTCAGAACGAAATTAAATACTGGATACCGTACCTTTTCCGTTGACCAGACCATGAGCAAGACCAGCAAACGTTCGGATTACCTGAGTTGGGATGAGTATTTCATGGCCGTTGCCCTGCTCTCGGCAGAAAGAAGCAAGGACCCCAATACCCAGGTCGGAGCCTGCATCGCTAATGATCAGAACAAGATTGTCGGAGTCGGCTATAACGGCTTCCCGATAGGCTGCTCAGATGACGAACTCCCCTGGGATCGGCAGGGGGATTTTCTGTCGACCAAATACCCCTATGTCTGCCATGCTGAGCTCAATGCTGTGCTTAACGCCATCTCAACTGATTTGAGAGGCTGTAGAATCTATGTCGGGCTGTTCCCCTGTAACGAATGCACCAAGGTTATTATTCAGTCGGGAATTAGCGAGATCGTCTATCTTTCGGATAAGTATCGGGATTCAGAACAGGTACGAGCCTCCAAAAGAATGCTCGAATTGGCACCAAATATATCGTATCGCCAATTTTCTCCATCCAAAAGCTCGATTCTCTTGAGCTTTCAAGTAGCTTCCTGATCCAGGTTCAGCGACCGCTTCCCCGGTGCTGAAATCCTCTGAAGCCAATGTTGACAGTACCTTCTCCTGAGATCAGACGAACATCGCAGCCTTTGACCGTTCTGCCCACCCGATACACTTGTTCCCCGCAGTTTTCGCGAAGCAGCCTTAATAAGTCCTTGTCTCTTCCCTTTTTTACGGTGAAGACCAGCTCATAGTCTTCACCACCAGATATCTTTAGATCAACGGCTTCTTTGTTGATGATCTGACTGACACGTTCAAGAATTTCGGCCCCTGGCAGAAGGTCTGCATCCAGCTCGGCTCCCACCCCGCTCTGGGAGCATATATGGGCAAGATCCGTGGCGATTCCGTCGGAAATGTCCTGCATGGCGCCAACCATCTCGCTGGCGGCCAATACCTGCCCCAGCACTACACGGGGAGTGGGATTGAGATGTTTATTGATTAGGGGTTGCAGCGCATCTTTTGGCGTCGATTCAAACAATACGGGGGCACGGCAGATCTCGAGCCCAGCGGCGGCGGATCCCAACTCACCGCTTACGTAGATATTCTCCCCTTCAGCAGCAGTGCTGCGCCTGATTATTCTGTCCTTTGCCCCGCTCCCGAGAATTACTATGTTGATGGTCAGGGCAGGTCCTTTGACCGTATCCCCTCCAATGATAGTGCAGCCAAATTCTTCGAGAATTTCAGCGGCCCCAGCCGACCATTTGCCTATCCAGTCCTTGTCGAGTTGGTCGGAGAGAGCTATCGACACCAAGGCATAATGAGGTGCTCCCCCCATGGCGGCGATGTCGCTGAGATTGACGGCAATTGATTTTCGGCCCAGAAGATGGGGAGGATGCCATGAACAGTCGAAATGTATATTTTCAACAAGTATATCAGTGGTGGCAAGCCAACTGCGATCCCCGGGAGTGTCGAATATCGCACAGTCGTCTCCTATTCCCTTGATCAGTCCTTTGGCATCAGGGGCTCCTGTCCTGCCGGAAAACAGCCGTATCAAATCCAGTTCAGACCACTTTTCTTGCATCATATTCCGCCGGCTTACTTAATTCTTTTCAGTGATCCTTTCGGGGAAGATGTTTTTCTTCCTTTTCCAGATTCACCAGCTGCCGGGCGCTCACTACCAATAACAACGGCCTGGAAGAATCGTTTTTCTCCACCCATGGTGAATATCTCCTGACCCGTCATCTGAGCCGTGCGAAGTGTCCAGATGACGTGCTGCAACGGAACAGTCAAAAAGGTCAAGCCGATATGCCACCATTCTTCCTTTTTGGAAGGATCACGCTCGATGGAGGTTACTTTGGCATAGAGAATCAGGCGAGGTTGCTCTGAAGCGATGAGAGCCACGTCGCCGACTTCGGTAGTCATTTTGAACGGAGTGATCGATTTAAGCTCCTCAACAAGCTTTTCTAGGTTATTGGTTTCCATTATCGAGTTTTGTTATTGATTCAAGGACGATGGTGTTGCCTTCCAGGTATTTCCTTGAACCTATAATAGAATACATGGACAATCCCTCAAGTAGAGGGTTGATCAAATCGTCAATCAAGACTTTCGATCTTCTAGCCAGCTCCCTGTCCTTGATGGCCAGCATTGTGCCCCCCCAACTCACCATTTCCTGGAGCATATCCGCAGTTTGCGCAAAATCGAGATAGGTAAACGAGTGGGAAGGCTTTAAAAGGGCTGTACTCATTACCTGAAATGATTCGAGGTCGGCAAGGCTTTGTATTCCCTTCGGTGCCACATAATTCTTGATTTGTTCCCGGTTGCTCGAGATGATGGCGGAATCATCTGTAAATGACAACGTCGGCAGGATAGAACCGATGCCGATTATTCCTCCCCATGAGATAATATTCGTGTCACCGAGAGACGTGCGGCGTACCGGGACAGAATAGTGGTCGATCAGGCTATCCACCACTTGTTTTAATTTTTCAACATCCCTGCTTTTTATGGAAAGCAGAAAACGTGGCATTGGCACCAGTTGATCCTCGTTTATGCCCCTGACCGCCAGGGTCAGATCTTTGTCAAAAAGGTCGAACAATTCGTCTGCTGTCAATCCAGTAATCGTTGACAGCTCAGCGACGAATTGTGTTTCCGCAGCGTCTGAAAGCGAAGGATCCTGCCCTAGCATTGCCAGTATCGTTTTTGGACTGAACTGGTTGGACCAGTGGTAAATTATGGTATCCTGAGCGACTCTCTTATATGATTGCGGCAGCCCTGCCTTGCTCAACAGCTTCGCGTTCGGCTGTTCAGCCAATAGCTCCGGATCAAAACTGATAACGGCTTTGTCTATAATGGTGTTTTCTTCACTCCAGGCCCCGAAGATCGCAGATTGATAGGCCTCAATTTTCTCTTTATCTATTAACAATAGACGCTCATCACCACTTGGAGATTCCTGAATAGCCCTGTTGACCAGATCCGTCAAACCGGCAAAATTGAAATAGCCAACAAAAGAAGCACCGTCAAAGAGATCTATTTTGCTCTGATATTCTTCACAATCTCTCAACCCCTGCCGATCACCATCGTAAAGATCAAGGCTCTGCCTCAGAACATTTTCATTGAGACTCATGATCACGAGATCCCTGACCCTGGCCACCGAGAGTCTTCTGGCATCCTCCAGATTGAACCGGGTAATTGTATGGGCGCCATAGCGGGCAGTGGAAATTCGTTCATCGCTGGATATGGCCCAGGTTGCCACATCCATTAAGCGGGCATTCTGACTCGGACGAGAGACGAGCAGCAGATGATTGGTAAGTTGTTCGGCGAAATCTTGGGCTTCATGATGGGGGAAAGGGAGTAAGGCTATACTGACCTCCTTGCCCACGAGCATTTGCACTAGCGGATTCTGGTAATTCTTTTTTATATCGTCTTTGATTTTCAGAAATTTTCTTATTTCATCATCATTTAGTCCCATCTCCCTGCCCACCACTTCATAACGGAGATCGGCAAT
This sequence comes from uncultured delta proteobacterium, assembly GCA_963759125.1. GTDB lineage: Bacteria > Desulfobacterota > Desulfobulbia > Desulfobulbales > Desulfocapsaceae > JABDQA01. Next base: position 16,705 of record CAVWXN010000003.1, on the reverse strand, counting down.
TGTCCGCCCAAGAGGAGAAGAATCAAGCTCCGCGATCCTGTCCTGCAGGTCATATTGGGTAATGACTATGTGGGCATCGGAACTGATAAATGATTCATGGGTGACCTGGTCCGGGAAAACGGGGATAAAGAAATAAAGAATTGCCAAAAGCAGCAGGAAAAGCGGAACGACAATGATAGCCTGTTTCATAGAAACCTGGTCGATTGGGAGAGAAAGAGTTCAGCTCTGTACTTCACCTCTGCGATACTGTATTGCTTCCGCGACGTGTCCTGTTTCGATATGCTCTTTGCCAGTCAAATCGGCAATGGTGCGCGCCACTTTCAGTATTTTATGAAAGGCTCTAAGCGATAACCCTAGTCGCTTGACGCTTATAGTCAACAACCGCTTTGCATCTAAATTGATCTGGCAATGTTTTTCAATCTCCCTGACACCCATCTGAGCATTTGCATGGATGGCATCGAGAGATCTGAATCGTTCTGCCTGGACGGCCTGTGCCTCATTTACCCGCTTTCTCACCTGAGCGGATGCTTCAGTATCTGATTTTTGCTCCACTTTGTCAAAGTCAATGCCTGAGACGACCAGGTGCATATCAATGCGATCGAGTAATGGACCGGATATTTTAGACTTATACGTTCTGATCTGCTGTTCTGTACATCTGCACCGGTTTTCGTTGTCACCAAGGTAGCCGCATGGACAGGGATTCATCGCCGCAACGAGCATAAATCTTGATGGGTAGGTCAAACTGGCCTGGGCTCTGGATATGGTCACCAGCCCATCCTCCAGTGGCTGACGCAGCACCTCGAGAACGTGTTTTCTGAACTCCGGTAACTCATCGAGAAAAAGCACTCCATTATGGGCCAGAGAGACTTCACCAGGGCGCGGGTAAGTACCACCGCCGATCAGCCCGGCGTCTGATATCGTATGATGGGGAGACCTGAATGGGCGCTGGCTCAGCAGATCCAACTTTTTTCCTTGTCCGAGTATGGAGTAGATCCTGGCGGTTTCAAGTCTTTCTGCCAGCGTCCAGTCTGCCATAATCGACGGAATAGCTTTTGCCAGCATCGACTTTCCAGTGCCTGGCGCCCCTTCCATCACGATATTGTGCATCCCTGCTGCGGCTATCTCCAGGCCTCGCTTAGCGCCTCTCTGACCTTTTATGTCCTGCAAATCAACTTTGTAGTGAGGGGGGCCAGACAACTCTTGAGCGAAGGCAAATGTTTCCGCCTCTCTTACCCCGTTTAAGATCTCGACTATTTGGTAGAGGTTGTTTACCGCTATTATTTTTATCGACTTGACCAACAGAGCTTCCTGGGCATTCTTACGAGGAAGGATAACCCCTTTATAGCCGACTTCCGCAGCGGTTGTGGCAAATGACAAGGCTCCGGAGACGGGAAGCAGTGAACCGTCCAGCGACAACTCCCCTACTACCAGATAGCCGTTAAGCATTTCTGCTGAGATAATTCCGGTCGTAGCCAGCAGACCAAGAGCGATGGGCAGATCAAAGCAGGGTCCCTCCTTTCTGATGTCGGCCGGGGCAAGGTTGACCGTTATTTTTCTGGAAGGGACCTCATAACCGCAATTCCTTATTGCCGCCTTGACCCTGTCTTTGCTTTCCCTCACCGAACTGTCTGGAAGGCCCACCGTAATAAAGCAGGGAAGTCCCCTGCTGACATCCACTTCTACTGAAACCGGAACCCCATCAATGCCATGCAGTGCAGCACTGTCGACTTTTACGAGCATCTACTCAGCCCTGGGGAGCTTGGTAGAGATACATTGCCTTAACGACTTCTGAATAAGGACCATTTCGATATTGGTAGAGATACAGCGGATCGAGTACCTCCATACCGGGCCCGCCGTTTTTAATCCCCTCGACGATGACCAGCGTAGCCTTTTTTATCCCGGGATAGGAGTAGATGGACTGCATTTTCTTGGGAGAGATTCGATGAGTTTTGAAACAGAAAAGCAGTTCCGCTAACAACTCTGCCGGATAGATAAATATTACCCTGCCGCGATTCCTCACGCTGAAGGATGCCGATTCAACAAAAACAGCAAGACCTTCCTCGGCTTGATGCCGGGCGGTCATTGCTTCAGGATTATGACTAACCCTGCCGCTTCCTTTTGCATAGAAAGGAGGATTGGCGGTGACCAGGCTGAAGGATTCAGCCTGGATGAGGGATCTGAAATCATGGAGGTCTCCCTCCACAAGAGAAAAAGTCTTGTCGTAGCCGTTTTCAGCGATATTTAGGCGGGCCAGTGCGGCCAGCTCAGACTGCAGTTCCAATCCGGTTACCGAGACGTTAAGGCCTGCATTTCGATAGCATAAAATCAGGCCGACTATCCCGCAACCAGTGCCTAAGTCCAGGATTTTTTCGTTCTTTCTGATTTTCGGAAAATGGGCCAGAAGCACCGAATCGACAGAAAACCGATATCCCCCGCGGTGCTGTCTGCAGACTAGCCTCCCATCAAAAAGGCTATCCTGGCTCACTTGCAGTTTCTCAAATTTCTCTTGAGTGTTCGGATCCATGCAGGGAGATAAATTGTCAGAAGACTGACCTCTCTTTTGATATTGTTTTTCGGGACAATTCTAACAACGCACATCAATTTTCTACTGAAAATTGATGTTTATGAACAGCAAGGTCCATTTATACTATACAAAATGTAGATTACTAGAAGTTGACCTGATTTTTTTTCCAATAATTCCGGCTGTAAATCTTAAGGCTACCTTGAATAGAAAACGTCGGGTGACGTCTCTGTCAATCCATAGTGCTGGTTTCTAGCAGAGGCAGATTGGTCCTCCACGGAGACGCAACATTTTGATGAAATGGTGCCTATTCCCTAAGGGGCTTTAATGGTTGTCAATGTCTACTCTTGTAAGTTATAGAGATGCTTATTAATGTGGCGTAAGCAGCGGTTGATAGTAGAAAAAACGAGTCTGTATCCAGCAACTAGTGCCGTTGAACACATTACCACGAAACATTACAGGGAACTACCATGTACGATATTTTTGTCAAAACTCATTTCTCCAGCGGTCATCATCTTCGAGATTATCCCGGAAGCTGTGAACTTCCTCATGGCCACAACTGGAAAGTTACCGTCACCGTCCGTGCCTCCGAGTTGGATAACTTAGGCATGGGGATCGATTTCAAGGAACTCAAGAAACATGTGAGTCAGGTAATCGACGAACTCGACCACCGCAACCTCAACGAAATGGAAGCGTTTTCAGAGCTCAACCCGTCCTCTGAGCATATCGCGAGGTTCATCTTCGATAACTTGCAGGCCCCCCTGAATCATAAACGCTACAAACTTTATTCGGTCAGCGTTTTCGAAACTGACACCTCAGGACTCACCTATTACGGGGCCCAGGAGGAGAGGTAAAGAGCAGAACATGGCAGAAAACTCAACCATCAGAATTGGCATAATAGGTCTCGGCTATGTCGGGCTTCCCCTGGCCGTTGAATTCGGGAAGAAATTTACCACCCACGGTTTTGATCTGAACGCTAAAAGAATAAGTGAACTTCAGCGTGGAATCGATGTAACCAGAGAGGTTGAAACCGACGAGCTGAAACAGGCGACTTTGCTTGAGTTTTCTGCCGAGGCTGACAGTTTGGCCGACTGCACCTATTTCATCGTTACCGTCCCCACCCCCATCGACATTGCTAAACGACCCGACCTGAGGCCGCTGCAGAGCGCCTCCAGAACTGTCGGTACGTTCCTCAAAAAGGGCGATATCGTCATTTATGAGTCGACCGTCTATCCCGGGGCTACTGAGGAGGTTTGCGTTCCCATTTTGGAACAGATCTCAGGACTGCACTTCAATCAGGACTTCTTCTGCGGCTATAGTCCCGAACGGATAAATCCAGGCGACCGTCAGCACCGCCTCTCGGACATTGTCAAAATCACCTCGGGTTCGACTCCTGAAACCGCTGAAAAGATTGATCAGCTCTATCGAACCATTATCTCTGCGGGGACGTTTCCTGCCAGTTCGATAAAGGTGGCAGAGGCTGCAAAGGTGATCGAAAACACGCAAAGAGATGTCAACATCGCCCTGATCAATGAGCTAGCCCTTATTTTTAACAAACTTGAGGTCAGCACCAGGGAAGTATTGGAAGCGGCGTCCACAAAATGGAACTTTCTCCCCTTTACCCCCGGGCTGGTTGGGGGCCACTGCATCGGTGTAGATCCTTATTACCTTACCCACAAAGCTCAGGAGGTCGGCTATCATCCAGCCATGATACTGGCGGGCAGGAGACTGAATGATGAAATGGGCAAGTACGTCGCCGACCGGGTCATCAAACTCATGCTGCAAAGAAACATTGAAGTTTCGGGAGCAAAGATTCTGATCATGGGGCTGTCGTTTAAGGAAAACTGTCCGGATCTCCGAAATACAAAGGTTACCGACATCATTGCCGAGCTCAGGGATTACAGTCTTGAAGTGGACGTCTATGATCCCTGGGTCGACCCCGATGACGCTCGCCGCGAATACGGTTTGGAAATGATCTCTTCCCCCGCTGGACGTCGTTATGATGGCGTCGTGCTGGCTGTAGGCCACAAGGAGTTCATTGACATGCCTGCAGGACGGATCCGGGAATTTATGAAAGATGAAGCAGTGCTATTCGACGTCAAGAACATCCTGCCGCCTGGACAAAGCGACGGTTCGCTATAGGTCCCGTGAGGAATTTACTCATGTTTAGGTCCTGGACTGGCTGAACGGTCGAGTCGGACAACCGTCGCCCCCCAATTTCCGATCATCTTGTCATCGAGCCGGAAATCCGCGACATAATCGAGCCGGCTCAGGATGGAGTGCACGGTCCGTCTCAACACGCCCTTTCCCTTGCCGTGAATAATACGGACTTCTAAGATCTCTTTCTGCAAACATTCCAGCAGATAATCCGGCACCAGCGTTTTCACATCCCTGGGGGAAAACTGGTGCAAGTCCAGGGTGCCGTCTATCTCCAGGATGACGCTGAAATCTTCATCAAAGTGATCAGTCATCTTTTTCCATGAGCGATAGCGCCAGAGCAGCCGCACGCATCGAAGCGCCACTGTTGCCTAGTTTTTCTCTGACACCTTTAAATTCTAGCATTTGGATGCTGCGGTGATCCTGATCGAAGACGAGGCGATACAACTCTTCAGAAATCGCCTCGGCGGTGGCCTCATCCTGAAGAAGTTCCACGACCACCTCTTTGCCGGCGACAAGATTTACCAGCGAGAAAAAGCCGAGATTTATCAGCGAGAACTGCCCCAGGCGTACCAAAAGTCGAGCGATCCGGTAGGTCATCGGCGACAGTTTATAGGCGACAACCATCGGTGTATCAAGTAACAAAATCTCAAGGGTAACCGTTCCTGAGGCGGCAACGACCGCATCGCAGGCGGCCATAAGCTCATAACGTTTATCGCCTATGATTCGAGCATCAAGCCGTGAATCACAATCTGCAAGTCCAGCACTCAACAATTCGACAGACTCTATGGTTGGGGCCTGGGGAATGAGAAATAGTGGTGACTCCGGGCTGATCTCGTTGAGTCTTTCTGCGGCCCGAAGAAATTCGGGGAGGAGGCTGTTAATCTCCCTGCTTCTGCTCCCCGGAAGAAGACCGATCAGTTTTCGCTGCGGGTCGATATCATTGGCAGCACAGAACTCCTTTCGTGACATACTGCTTGCCACGGTGTCCAGTAGCGGATGACCTACATAGTGGGCTTTACTTACCCCCCTTTCGCGGTAGTATGCTTCTTCGAATGGAAGAATAACCCCGATCGCATCGGTCAGCTGATCGATTTTTTTTACTCTACCGGACCGCCAGGCCCAGACCTGGGGACTTATATAGTAAAATATCGGGACTCCCTGCTTTTTTGCTTTTCTGGCAAGCAGCAGGTTGAAGTCAGGAAAATCTATGAGGATGAGTAATTGCGGAGGTTTTTCGGCCAATCTCTGGCGCAGTACTCGCTGCGCCTTAATGATGTGAGAGAGGTGGGAGATAACCTCAAAAAAGCCGACAACGGCTATTTTTGAGGCATCATAGAGTAGCTCGACCCCGCATTTTTTAAATTCAGGACCGCCGATGCCGCAGAAATGCAAGGCCGGATTCCTGCGCAGCATTGAAGCAATGAGTCGTGAACCGTGAAGATCGCCGGAGGCTTCTCCAGCAACAATCATCACCTCGTTGTTCATTTTACCGCTGCTGCCTGAATTTTACTGAAGAGCTCCAGACTCTGGTGTTGTTTGATCTGTTCCATTACCTGCATGACCACTTCCAAAGCCCGCCTTCCTTCGACGCCGGAAACATCAGGCCTGGTACGGCTGCGTACATGATCGGCGAAATGAGAGATTTCATTCAGCAGCGCGTCCTCCCCGACAAATGATTTGATTTCCTTGCTATGCTTGGGCATGCCGCTTTCGAGAAGTTCATCTTCGAGTTGCAGGGTCATGATCTTTTTATTGGCAAAATCAACATTAATATACGAGCCCGGCTGGAAAACACGCATCTTGCGGACATTGGTCAGAGACACCCTGGAAACCGTTATATTGGCGGTTGCCCCATTTTCGAAAATAAGTCGAGCGTTGGCAATATCTGTAGTATCGGTCACAACCGGAGCACCGACTGTATGGATGGTCTTCAGAGGCGAATCGATAATAGTGAGAATGATATCGATATCGTGAATCATCAGATCAAGCACGACATCGACATCGACACCTCGCCTTTTGAACGATGAAATTCTGTCACTCTCTATGAATACCGGCGTGGTTAGAAAGGGTTTCATGGCGAGTACGGCAGGATTGAAGCGCTCTAAATGACCGACCTGCAGGATCAGTTTGTTTTTTTCTGCCAAACTTATCAACTCATCGGCTTCCGCCAGGGTAACGGTCATTGGCTTTTCAAGCAGTATATCAACTCCCGCCGCTAAGGCATCGAAACCGACCTGGTGATGAAAGCTCGTCGGCACCGCAATGGAAACCGCATCAACCTGGTCGAGCAATTCTCTGTAATCGCTGAAATGGTTGCAGCCGCATTCACCGGCTACCTGGCTGGCCCGATCAGGATCGATGTCAGCGACACCGACCAGCTCAACGTCTTCAAGGAACTGGTATTTCTGGGCATGAAAACGGCCCAGATATCCAACCCCGATTACCCCTGCCTTAATTATTTTCATTGGGCTGCTTGAGCTGAGGCTGACTAAAGACCGAGATAGGCCTTCCGCACATCCTGGTTTGACAACAGGCTGTCCGCACTTCCTGTAATAGTTATTTTGCCGTTCTCTATTACATAGCCCCGGTCAGCTATCTGTAGTGCCTGATTAGCATTCTGTTCGACCAGAAAGATGGTGACATTGTTTTCCTGGTTAATTTTTTTAATAATTTCAAAAATCTGTTTGATAATCAACGGGGCGAGCCCCATGGACGGCTCGTCAAGAAGAAGCAGTTGCGGCTTGGCCATCAGCGCCCTTGACACAGCCAGCATCTGCTGTTCACCTCCACTCAGTGTACCGCCGTCCTGATTTCGGCGTTCTTCCAAGATGGGAAACAGAGAGAAGACATAATCGAGATCTTCTTTTATCTGCATGCGTATCATTGCGCATGAAAGCGCCCATATCGAGATTTTCCTGCACCGTGAGCTGCGGGAAAAATATGTCTCCCCTCGGGTACCTGACAAACTCCCCGCTTGACTATATCATCGGTCCCCAGCGGGTGGATCTCTTCGTCATTTAGTAGAATTCTCCCCGACCGGCATTCCACGATTCCGGAGATAGTCAGCAGCGTAGTACTCTTACCGGCCCCGTTGGCACCGATCAGAGTAATTATCTCGCCCTGATTAACTTCCAGGCTGATTCCTTTTACCGCAAGAATATTCCCGTAGCCGGATTCAACGTTTTCGAGCTTAAGCATCTACTTCTTCACCAAGATAAGCTTTAATTACTGCAGGGTTATTCCGAATCTCCTCCGGTGTGCCCTGGGCGATTTTCTTGCCATAGTCCATGACGAATATTCTATCCGACAGGCTCATCACCAGTTTCATATCGTGTTCAATCAGCAGAATTGATTGTCCTTCAGAGGCGATTTCCTGAATCAGATTGACCAGTTCTATGGTTTCCTGGGGATTCATTCCGGCAGCAGGTTCGTCGAGCAGCAGCAGAACCGGTTCGGTGGCCAGGGCCCGGGCAATTTCAAGTCGACGCTGGGCCCCATAAGGTAGGTTTTTGGCTATTTCGTTCTCGTAACGCTGCAAACCAATTTTGGTCAGAATTTCATGACTTGTCTGGATGATCCCATCCTCTTCTTGCATTGTCTTTTTATCACGCAGCAGAGCTCCAAGAATAAAAGCTTTGGTACGGCAGTGGCGTCCGATCATGACGTTTTCAAGTACGGTCATCTGCGAAAACAGTCTGATATTTTGAAAGGTTCTGGCCAACCCCTGCTCGGTGACCTGATTGGGCTTCATCCCTAGCAGACTGACCACGCGGTTTTTCTCTTTATGGTAAAGATCAACCTCACCTTTGGTCGGTGCGTATATACCCGTCACGCAGTTGAAAAAAGTCGTTTTTCCGGCACCGTTAGGACCGATAAGGGCGACAATCTCCCCCTCGTTAACATCGAGATCCAGGTTGTTGAGTGCACGGATACCACCAAAATCCATGGTAAGGCCTGAGACTTGTAGAATTGGCTGTTGCATATCAAGAGACCTCACCGTCTGCCTTTTTCCTGTTCTGATACGTGTAAGTTCTCCGAATACTGCCAATAATACCCTGGGGTCTGAAGACCATCATACAGACAAGAATAGCACCGAAGGCGAGCATTCGATACTCCGAGAGTGCACGCAAATACTCAGGGAGTAGAATCAGGATCAAAGCACCAAATATAACCCCGATAATGGAGCCCATGCCACCAAGTACGACAATGGAGAGGATGATGGCAGATTCGATGAAAGTGAAACTTCGGGGACTGATAAAGGTGGTCTTGGCGGCAAAAATGACACCGACAATGCCGGCCCAAAAAGCACCGAGAGAGAAAGCCACCAGCTTGGTCTTCATTTTATCGATACCCATCGCCTGGCAGGCGATTTCGTCTTCTCGCAGAGCTATCCAGGCCCTGCCCAATCTAGAGTCTTGGAGGCGGTTGACGAAGAAAATGGTAAAAATGACGAACAGGATCATCAGATAATAAGTGTAGACCAGTGCCGTATCCAGTGACATATCGATACCGAAAAAACTGGGCCTGGGTATATTTGAGACTCCGCTGGGCCCCTGTGAAAAAGCACCCCAGTTCTCCATGACGAGTCTGATAATCTCACCAAAACCTAGGGTGACAATGGCCAGATAATCTCCCCTCAGTCTCAGAACCGGGATACCCAGCAAGATACCAAAGAGAGCCGCCAGCAGGCCGCCGATAGGCAGAGCAACCCAGAACCCCACTCCGAAGAAATGGTAGAGCAGCGCATAGGTATAGGCACCCACAGCGTAAAATGCCACATACCCCAGGTCCAGCAGACCAGCAAGCCCAACCACTATGTTTAATCCCAGGCCAAGAACCACGTACATGAGCGCAGTGGTCATGATACTCGTCTGATAGGTAGAGAAGACGTGGGGGAAAATTATTGCAGCCGCCAAGAGGGAAGCTAATATGGCATTACGGTATTTGGGGTCCGCCAGCCAGAGATGGATAAATGATCGGCCAGTCTTATCCTTCTTGTCCCCGTCTCCGTTATCCTCTGATTTCATCTCTTTACGCTGCATCATATAGCGAAATACGAAAGAGAGAATGAAACTGCCAATGGCCACATAGACCATGTTCATCCAACGCCACTGAACAGTTTTTTCTATGGAATCGACTCTGATGACCATAATGGGAAAGGTCAGGAATACGAACCAGATGGAGACCAAAAAAGAACGCTTTAATTCTTCAAATGTAAACATATCCACATCACACTTTCTGAGTATCAGCCTTACCGAGAAGACCGGAGGGCTTGAAGATCAGAATCAGGACCAGTAAGGAAAAAGCGAACACATCTTCATAATCGCTCGATACATATCCGGTGGCAAAACTTTCAGTCAGTCCAAGAACGACACTGCCTAGCACCGCTCCCGGGATGGAGCCGATACCGCCTAAAACTGCAGCGGTGAAGGCCTTGATACCGGCGATAAAACCTATATAGAAATTGATCTGCCCAATATGGGAGGCGACCAGCATACCGCCTATGGCGGCAAGCGAAGAGCCTATTATAAAAGTTATAGAAATGATCCGGTTTACATTGATTCCCACCAGCATCGCCATGGTCCGGTCCTGGGATGTGGCTCTCATTGCTTTGCCTATTTTAGTATATTTAATAAGGATGGTCAGACAGATCATCACCACCGTGGTGGTCACCAGAATAACCATGTCAGACGATCCAACGATATGGGCGATGGGCTCCATGAAGTCGAAATCGGGAATCAATTGAGGAAATGGTAAAAAATCTGAAGTCTGGGCCAGAAGCACGTAATTTTGCAGAAACATGGACATACCAATGGCGCTAATCAAGGCAGAAAGTCTGGGGGCGTGCCGGAGCGGCTTATAGGCAATTTTCTCTATGGTATACCCATAGGAAGCAGACCAGATGACCGCGGCAAGCCCAGCCAGCAGGATGATGGCAAGACCGGGAAAGCCAAGGATTGTCAAGATCGTGGCGATGATAAAGGAGGTAAAGGCACCGATCATGTAAATCTCACCGTGGGCAAAATTTATCAGACCTATAATCCCGTAGACCATCGTGTAGCCCAGTGCGATCAGGGCATAAATTGCTCCCCGTGACAAACCGCTGAAGAGTAGTTCTATGAAATAATCCATGTAATACCTAAAAAATAACCTGGAACAGACCGGAGTGCGGCCTGTCCCAGGTAGAGAACGAAAAGGTCAAGACGGTTACTTGAGTTCTACGAAAGTACCATCTTGAACTTGGTAGACCGAGAAGCCGACTCCGATAGCGTCGCCCCTCTCGTCAAAAGAGATCGATCCCACAGGGGTATCAACTTTTTCTGTCTGCAGCACTTTTTTGAGTGCGTCAAGATCGGTTGAGCCGGCCTTTTCGACTGCATTGGCCATGGCCAGTACTGCCGAGTAGGCGTTCTCATAAAAAGCGCCAGGATCGGCATTGTATTCAGCCTTGTGCGCTGCTACCGCGGCTTGGGACAGAGGATTGCTCGAAGTATCCATCGGTCCGGAGGCATAGGCGCCTTCAGCATAATCACCGGCAACTTTGATAAAGGTGATGTCTTTTACCCCATCGTCAGAGATGAAATCGGCTTCCAGTCTCTTTTTCTTCATCATGGTTATGATTTTGGAGGCTTCAGGATGATAGCCACCAAACATGACCGCTTCAGCACCGGATTTCTTGATCTTCTGAACGATCGCCGAGTAGTCAACGGCACCGGGGGTTACACCTTCGAAAAGCACCACTTCAGCCTTGCCGGACTCCTCAAGAAATTTCTTGGCGAATTCGGCGAAACCTTTGCCGTAATCACCCTTGTCATGAACAACGGCTATTTTGGTATAGCCCAGCTTGTCAAGCGCAAAGTCGACATCGAGCTGAGCCTGGGCATCATCCGGTGCAATGGTTCTGAAAAAGTTATTGTAATCGCCACTCTGGGTCAACGCAGGATTGGTGGCCGAGGGGGACATTACCAGAATGCCTGAATCCTTATAAATGGGAAGTGCTGCCTTGGTGGAACCGGAGCAGATGCCGCCCAGAACAAGCTGAGCACCATCAGAAACCAGTTTGGTGGCGACGTCGGTGGCAGTCTTGGCATCGCAGACCGTGTCTTCAACGAGCAGTTCTATCTTTTTGCCGTTGATTCCACCAGCTGCGTTGATTTGTTCAGCCAAAATCTTGGCTGCATTAACGCTCGGTAGTCCATAGGAAGCCAAGTCTCCACTGTGGGGACCAACTACTCCAAGCTTAATGGTGTCTTCAGCAAAACCAGCAACCGGAGCGGCTGCAATCAACATCAAACCCGCGGTAGCGGCAATCAACTTCTTGCTCAAGTTCAATTTCATAAATTCCTCCTTAATGAGTTTTTAATGACTTCTTCCAGGCTAAAAAAATAATCTTTACATGACCGCTGGCCAAAACCAACATCTGGTGATATTAGTCATTTCCAGATATTTTTGCAAAAGAGAAAACACTTCTAGCTGATCTGCAAAATCTTAACAAGTACCACATGGCTGAAAAATTTGATTTACCCGATGTTCGGAACTATGTAACAATGACTTGATCAAACAGGATTTTCACTCGCTAAAGATGATACTACCAGAGTCAGACATCCCGGTATGAACAGTCGCGGTCACTCCACATTTTTCTTTATGGGACGCCCTTTGAGCCCGCTTTACAGCGCCGCCATGAAACTTCGTGCCCTGCTCTACCAAAAGAACATCCTAACCAGTCAAAGTCTTGAGGTCCCGGTGATTTCCGTGGGCAACCTGTCCATGGGCGGGACTGGCAAAACACCAATGGTCATTTACCTCGGCCGTTTTCTGGCCGACAGGGGGTTTAGGCCGGCAGTCGTCAGCAGGGGCTACCACGGCAGGGCAAAGGGGGCGGTCAACATCGTTTCGGACGGTAACGCAATTTTGATGCAGTCAAAGGAAGCCGGGGATGAGCCGGTATTGATCTCCTCGAGGCTCCCGGGGACAGTCGTCGCCACGGGTAAGAAACGTTACCTGGTCGGCGAAGAAGTGATACGCGCCCATGACTGCAACCTGGTGATCATGGATGATGGTTTCCAGCATCTGAAGATAGCCAGAGATATTGATCTCGTGCTTTTTGATGCCGACCACTTCGCTGGCAACAGCAGGGTATTTCCGGGTGGGGAACTGCGGGAACCTGTCTCGGCCTTGCATCGCTGTGATGCATTTATCATCACCGGTGTTACCGAACACAACTTTGAGCGGGCGGGAAAATGTGAGGATCTATTAAAGGAACGCTTTGCATGCAAACCGGTGTTTAAGGTGTCTCCCACCTACTCTAATTTTTACAAATATGATATTTCACCGTCTTCGATCAACAAATCTGTTGTTGCTCAGTCGGATATTCCTGAGTACCTGTTTGCCTTTTCAGGTATCGCCCAAGCCGACAGATTCTACAAAATGGCCGAGCAGCAGGGAATAGCATTGGGAGGCAGGAAAAGTTTCAGAGATCACCACCTCTACGAAGCGAATGATATCATGAAACTTACTCACCTTGCCACTCACGCAGGGGCAGAAGGATTTTTGACCACCGAAAAGGATATCGTTAAACTTTCAGAAACGCACCACTGTCGATTTCCCTTTTATGTTCCGGTGCTGGACTATGCCAGGAATGTTTCACTGGAATCATTCATTATCAATAATTTGAACGAGATATCCTCGAGTTGATAAGCCAAAGTATGTCTTTTCTTACGGTGTGTGTTTTTTTTGACACAGCCTCCACTTCCTCACTATTCTTGAAAAGTAATACTCCTATCCATCTATAGTTTCGAACTTTTCGTAAAGCCATATTGAAGCGCAGGAAGGCGGAATATTGTTGGCCTAGATATTGCTTATGTCTTACTAACACCCTATTAATTAAGAATAATTTCGCAATCATATATTATGAATCATCAAATCCATCCCTACCAACATACCATCAGGGATAGCATCAGCTGCTGCGGAGTCGGACTTCATTCGGGAAGAACCGCAAACCTGACCATTAAACCGGCCGCAGCCGATTCAGGTATACGTTTCGTCCGGACTGACCTGGGCCGAAACGTACAAATAAGCGCCCATATGGATAAAGTTGTTGATACGAGACTGGCAACGACCATTGGTCACAATGGGGCAACCGTTTCCACCACCGAGCATCTCCTTGCCGCCCTGAGAAGCAACGGCATCGATAACGCCAAGATCGAAGTTGATTCTCCAGAAGTCCCGATCATGGATGGCAGTGCCGAACCATTTATTCAGCTCCTTAAGAAAGCTGGCAAGACAAGACAACAGCTATTGAGGAAAATCCTCAGGATCACCAGGCCTATTCACTATAGCAATGGTGATTGTACTATTTCAGTGACACCCTACGACGGCCTTAAGGTTACCGGTGAGATTCGTTTCGACGATACCTTGATCAAAACTCAAAAATACAGCCTGGACCTTACCTCTGAGCGATTTTACCGTGAAATCGCCAGAGCCAGGACTTTCGGGTATGTCGAACAGGTTGAGGAACTATGGGCAAACGGCCTGGCCCTTGGTGGCACACTGGAAAACGTCATTGCCATTCACTGGAACCGCAAGTCGATTCTCAATGAAGACGGACTTCGCTATCGCGACGAATTCATCCGCCACAAGGTGCTCGACCTGGTTGGAGATCTGGCTCTGCTTGGCTGCCCGATCCTTGGCCACGTCAGTTCATTCAAGGCCGGCCACACCCAGCATCTTGGGTTCATGGAGGCGATTGCCGACGCCCCTCAGTGCTGGGAACTGATAGAATTCAAAAAGAACGGCAGCCCTTCAGTTATTGATCAATTTGTCTCGTCAACACGCAGCGCCGGAGAGATCATCGTGCCCTTCATAAGACCTGAAAGATTCAAGCAGACGAAAGCTGTTGCCTATTGAAATATCACGCTACTACTCAATGTAGATGACAAAAGGGTCAGGACAATCAAGTATTGCCCCCTGGCCATTTATTCCCCAATAATTTTTACCAGCACACGCTTTTTTCTTTTCCCGTCAAATTCACCGTAAAATATCTGTTCCCATGTGCCGAAATCCAGTTTGCCGTCGGTAATGGCAACAACAACTTCTCTACCCATAATCTGACGTTTCAGATGAGCATCACCATTATCTTCATACCCGTTGTGCCTATACTGGCTCACCGGCTCATGGGGTGCGAGTTTTTCAAGCCACACCTCATAGTCGTGATGCAGTCCGGATTCATCATCATTGATAAATACGGAGGCTGTAATATGCATCGCGTTAATAAGTGCGAGACCCTGAGAGACACCGCTCTCCTCGAGACATTTCTGTACCTGAGGGGTGATATTTACAAAACCTCTCCTGCTCGGGATCTCAAACCATAATTCTTGTCGATAGCTCTTCATTTTTTAATCTTTTTTGTTATGTTTAAGGCTTATATGTTTATTTTTAGGCTATATATCGACACAAATTTCAAAAAATGACGTTCAGATACGCCCAGTTCTAGAGCATTCGGAATGAAACAAGTTGTCAGTTGTGCAATATGTCCTGCTCGCTGCTCGTTCAAGAATTAACTTGGCTTCTGACAGGGTAATATATTTTGACTGCTCCCTGAAAAAAGTCAAATTTCTGTCTTCATGTTCCCAGCTGGGAAACAGATAATTTACCTTATTATTTCGGCAATATACGGAGAATGTAATTCTAAACGGAACGTAGTTAACTAGATTTGCTTGGCGTTACTGAAAAAAATACCTCGTGAATATCACTTTTAGCTTTAATAACATGCAGATATATAGTTTTTTTATCTCTTAAATCTGCTTTTTCACATACCAAGTAAATATAGTTAACCCTTCTTCTGTCTGGCTGGTCGCATGATCTATGCTGTCACAGACAGCGGTTCTATGTCTGCCAGATCAATTTTATTTTTAGCCTGCCAAAGATCATAAATGTCCTGCATCACAAGCCAGCTTTCTGGACTGCGACCAAGACATTTCGATAACCGCAGTGCCATCTCAGGGCTGACTCTACTTTGCCCTTTGAGCAGTCTAGAAAAGGTTGATGGAGACACCTTCAGCCGCAAGGCTACTTTTCGCGGTGTAACCCCTAAAGGTTCTATATATACTTCCTTGATGAACTCCCCAGGATGTGGTGGATTATACATGGCCATTAGTGATAGTCCTCATAGTCAACGATGTACGCATTGCCGTCTGAAAATTTAAAAACGATGCGCCAATTTTTGCTCACATCTATTGCCCACAACCCTGCCCGATCTCCTTTGAGCGAATGCAGCCGCCATCCGGGAGTACTCATATCTTCAATGCATGTTGCGGTATCAAGAGCAGTCAGCCTCATGCGCAGCTTCTGCTTATGCTCCGGTTGAATGCCAACTACAGAGCCAGTTTCAAAAAACTTTTTCAGCCCTTTATGCTTGAAAGATTTTATCATAAATTTACTATATAGCGTATTGCGCAACACGCAACACTTTTTTTGGTGTCTATTTATCAACAATCAATAATTTACTCGTCCAAATATAACTAGATTCCTTTCAACCGGAATCTTTTGAAAATAAGATCACCTCCCTACCCTTTCCAAATAAACGACCTTCTCTAAAGCTTCTTTATCAACTAACCATTGTGACATTTTCCCACCGCTCTTTATGCCAAGGTTGTTTTTGATTACCCGCTTGGTAACTGCAGTAATCCCATATTTCCTGCCGGCACCCCTTTCCTGAATCAACCTGGCCTCTGAAAGTGTTATATACTTGGACTGTTCCCTGAAAAAATTCAGTTTACTGTCTTCATGATGCCAGTCGGGAAAAAGATAATTTAATTTATAAATTCTGCAGGTTACGTGGGATATAATTTTGAACTTAACGTAGTTAGTTTACATCCGGAAACGAGGAATTTTCTTCAAGATCGAGGCGTGCGAGAAATTTTATCGCAGGCATATAGCGATATTCCGAGGATAAAATTTCGAGCACAACGAAGCGTGGACAAAAGGGCCGTTTCCGGATGGAAACTAGTTAACTAGCTTTGCATG
>CAVWXN010000002.1:0-302433 GCA_963759125.1 uncultured delta proteobacterium | reverse complement strand
GCGTTGACCATGACCACCCCCTCCTTGACGCGGCTCTCCTTTAGACATGCCTCTACCTGCGGCGTGATGTTGATAAAAGCCCTCCGGGGAGGTATATCAAATGTTAACTCACGTTTGTAACTTTTCATATTATCTGCTCAATATTATGAGTTTAATCGCTCTGGCTTCTGAGATGCTTATTTTTCCCAAATCTGTTCAGTTATCATATGTGATTGCTGCAAGTTGTGTTATTGTAATTTGGTTTTTCATAACGGATTTGACGAAAAATAAGCTTTTCCCATTACTCAACGGAGTCATAGACCATGACAGATAATTTAATACAGCGAACGGCTTCGGCCTATTCATATCCTCTAATCATAAAAAATATGTTCTATGCTCCTGTGGTAAAGAACCCCGAGCAAGAAATAGTCTATCGCGGTGAACGCCGTTTCAGCTACCAGGAATTCCACAAACGTGTACACCGACTGGCGGATGGTTTAACGAAATTGGGAGTCAAGGCCGGTGATACCGTTGCCATGATGGACTGGGACAGTCATCGCTATCTCGAATGCTTCTATGCAGTACCAATGATTGGTGCCGTGATGCACACCGTTAATGTCAGGCTTTCCCCTGAGCAGATCGTCTTTACCATAGATCACGCCGAAGATGACTTTATTCTGCTTAACAGTGAATTTCTTCCCCTGATTGAACAGGTTAAGGGACGTATCGACACAGTTAAAGAATATATTCTTATTGACGATGGGGAAACTCCACCCGAAAGTACGATCACCTTTGCTGGCGAATATGAACAACTCCTCGCAGAGTCTAGTGAAGATTTCGAATTTAAAGATTTCGATGAAAATACCAGAGCAACCACTTTTTATACGACCGGCACGACCGGCCTGCCCAAGGGCGTTTATTTCAGTCACCGGCAACTGGTGCTGCACACCCTTGGCACCCTTACAGCCCTTGCCACCTCTGCTGAACAGGGCCGATTTCACCGGAATGATGTCTACATGCCCATAACGCCGATGTTTCACGTCCACGCCTGGGGCTTTCCTTATATAGCGACAATGGTTGGTGTTAAACAGGTCTATCCCGGAAAATATATTCCCAACCTGCTTCTTCATCTGATTGAAAAGGAGAAGGTTACTTTTTCTCATTGTGTGCCAACCATTCTGCATATGCTGATGGCCTGCCCTGAATTCGAAACCATAGATCTATCGAGTTGGAAAGTAGTGATTGGGGGAGCCGCTCTGCCCAAACAGATGTGCAAAGCTGCCCTCGATAAAGGGATCGACATTTTTTCCGGGTATGGCATGTCAGAGACCTGCCCCGTCTTGACCCTCGCTCAGGTCGATAGCAGAGATATCGGCACTGAAAATGAAATTGATATTCGCTGCAAGACCGGGCGACCCCTGCCCCTGGTTCAACTTCGGGTGGTTGATGAGAAGATGAACGACGTGGCAGCCGATGGCTGCAGCGTTGGAGAAATTGTCGTGCGGAGCCCCTGGCTTACGCAGGGCTACTGGAAGGACAATAGAAACTCGGAAAATCTATGGAATGGGGGATTCCTGCACACCGGTGATGTGGCAAACATTGACAGCAGCAATTACGCGGCCATCACCGACCGCATTAAAGATGTGATAAAAATTGGCGGTGAATGGCTTTCATCACTGGAGTTAGAGGATATAATCAATCTCCACCCTGCTGTTTCGGAGGTTGCCGTAATTGGCATCGGCGACGTCAAGTGGGGAGAAAAACCACTGGCCTTGATTGTGCTAAAAGAGGACGCCGCTGATCCACAACCCAAAGAAATGGTTGGGCATGTCAAATCTTTTATCGACAAGGGTCTGATGAGTAAACTGGCACTTCTGCTCGAAGTAAAATATGTTGATCAGATCGACAAAACAAGTGTGGGCAAAATCAATAAAAAAGTGTTAAGAGAGACCTTCTTAAAATAGCCTGCAGAAGAGCAACAAGTGCAGTGCTGCAAGAGCTTACAGTAAAGACTACCTTGAAAAATCGCTTTTTCGCCCAAACTCCGCGTTGCGCATGAAAATTTTATCCTCGACATATCAATTCGGCCTGCGGCAAAATTTTCATTCGCGCCTTGATTATGAACGAAAATTTCAATTTTTATAGGTAGCCTAAAATTATACATTACATCGATATGCTTCCAGATAATCAACGAATTGTAATTACCGGCCTGGGCCTGGTCTCGCCCAACGCTACAAATCTATCAGAATACCGGGAAAAGCTTCTGAAAGGAGAGAGCAACATTCAAAGGATCGATCTTCGTTACTTTGGTCAAGCCCCGGCAGGGATTTGTAATTTTGATGAAACCAAGTACCGAAAAAAGAAAGAGAACAAAAAGGGAACCCGGGCAGGCTGCATAGGTGTTTACTGCGCCCATGAGGCCTTACACGATGCCGGCCTGGCAGATGACTTTTACCAAAAACACAGAACCGGTGTTTATATTGGCCTCACCGAGCATGGTACTGTTGAGACCGAAAACGAAATCTATAATATAAAGGGTTACGATTACGACATTTCCTACTGGACCCACCACCACAATCCGCGCACGGTGCTCAATAACCCCGCCGGTGAAATCACTATGAGTCTTGGTATAACCGGCCCCCACTATTCAATCGGGGCGGCCTGTGCTGCAGGCAATGCATCGCTTATACAGGGAGTGCAGATGCTGCGGCTCGGTGAAGTGGATATGGCGATTGCCGGAGGTATTTCGGAATCCACCGGCTCTTTCGGTATATTCGCCAGCTTTAAAGCACAGGGCGCGCTTGGTGAGGCTGACGATCCGACCCAGGCCTGCCGACCATTCGATATAAACCGTAACGGCATTGTCGTTTCCGAGGGGGGCTGCCTGTATATTCTAGAAACCCTGGAAAATGCCTTGGCCAGAAAAGCAGATATTTATTGTGAGATTGTCGGCTATGGTATGAACTCTGACGCCAAAGATCTGGTACTTCCTTTTGGCGAACGTCAGGCGGAATGCATGCAACTTGCTCTAAATCGAGCCGGCTTGAAAGCCGAGGACATAGACATCATTTCAACTCATGCGACTGGCACCAAACAAGGCGACACCGAGGAATGCAAGGCCATCCGCTCGCTCTTCGGCTCCTCATCAAAGACCTACATCAACAACACCAAAAGCATCATCGGTCACGCCATGGGTGCCGCCGGCGTGCTTGAACTGGCCGGCAATCTCGGGTCCTTTGAGGATGGTCTCATCCATCCCACCATCAACGTCGATGAACTTGATCCAGATTGTCATCTTGACAACCTGGTGCTGGACAATCCGGTGAAACGTGAAAACATTACAACGATTTTAAATAATTCATTCGGTATGGTAGGCATAAACTCAACGGTAATCGTGCAGAGGCTGCCAGACTGATTGGCCAGACTGAAAGAAAAAAAAAGTAAAAATAATCACTCAAGTGTGGTATAAAGCTTGATTTGCGAAAACACATTTATGCTCCCGCGGTAACGCGCCTTTAACACAAACCCAGAGTACCCGTATTATTCGGAGACTTTTATGACTCGTAACGATATAAAAGATCTGATTTTAGAGATAATTGAAGATATCGATGACGAAGCGGAATTCGACAATCTCGATCCTGACCAGCCGCTGCGCGACCAACTGGATCTGGATTCTATGGATTTTCTGGATATCGTCATGGAACTGAGAAAACGCCACAAGCTGCAGATCCCAGAAGAGGATTATCCGCAGCTGGCAACGCTTAACAGTTGTACAAACTATCTAGAACCCCTGCTTAAAGAAGCCTGATCCGTGCAAGCCAGTTTTGTCGTAATCGGCGGCGGCCTTTCTGGGCTGGCTGCTGCTATTCGGTTAGCCAGATACAATGAAAACGTTCTGGTTCTCGAGCGGCATTCCAGGGTAGGCGGACTCAATTCCTACTATTATCGCAATAACCGGTTATTCGAAACCGGCCTGCATGCGATCACTAATTATGCTGATAAAGCTGCCAAACACGCCCCTCTCAATAAACTGCTGAGGCAACTTAAAATTAGCCGGGACGAGATTGGTTTTCATCAGCAGATCAGCAGCGAAATCAAGTTCCCCGAGACCTCCCTGCTGTTCTCCAATCAGTTCGACGAACTGCAACAGCAGATCAAAGATAAATTCCCCGCTGAATCGGACAACTTTCAACAGCTGGTTCGCTATATTGATGAGGCTGATCCCTTCAGAGAGCAGGAGTACCGATCCACCCGCACTGTCCTATCATCTTTCCTGGATGACAGGCTTCTGGTGAATATGCTGCTTTGCCCGGTCCTCTACTACGGCTCGAGTTGGGAAAACGACATCGACTTCAAACAATTTGTCATCATGTTCCGTTCGCTTTACCAGGAAGGACTTTTCAGACCGGCCGGAACCATTAAAAACCTGCTCGATCTTCTGGTTGACAAGCTCAATCATTACGGCGGTACCCTGAAACTGGGTACCGGGGTTAGAAATATCATCTCCCAGGGTGAAAAAATCATTGGAGTGACCCTTGAAAATGGAGAGAAAATCCTTTGCAAACATCTGGTCAGTACCATCGGTCTTGATGAGACCCGGCTGCTTTTGGGACGCAGAAAAGATAACCCCGATGATCGCCGCCTCTCCTTTGTTGAGTCCATCTACCAGTTAGACCGGCAGGCTCTGGATACTCTACCCGGTGACCGTACCTGTATCTTTTACAGCAAAAGAGAAGATTTCAGATTTGAACAGCCCGAAATACCTGTCTGCTATGACAGCGGCGTTATCAGCCTTCCTTTCAACTTTCAGGACCTGCAGTCCGCTAAAGATTCCATTGAAGTAAGAACCACTCATCTGGCTAATTACCAGCAGTGGTTCAAGGCAGCCGAAGATTCGCCCAAGTATGATGAGATGAAAAGCACCCACGGTTTGAGAGCCTGCGCTGAGGTCGAACCGATTCTGGGTGGCTTTTCAGAGCATATCATGTTCTCCGATTTTTTCACCCCGCTCACCGTCGAACGATTTACTGGAAAACATGGGGGCGCGATTTACGGGAGTCCGAGAAAAGTCAGTGACGGCAGCATTGGCTACGATAACCTGGTGCTGGCCGGCACCGACCAGGGATTTCTGGGAATCGTCGGGGCTATGCTGAGCGGTGTTTCCATGGTCAACAAACACATTCTTTCCAAACTATAGATTTAACCTGTTCCCCGCAATAAAATGGCTGTCCCATTGAAACAGACCCTAGACGCATACGATGTGGTTGTAATCGGCTCCGGTCTGGGAGGGCTTACCACGGCCAACAGACTGGCAAAGAGCGGACACTCAGTTCTGCTTCTGGAACATCACCACCGACTCGGCGGTCTGGCAACCTGGTTCAAACGCAAAACCCATATCTTTGACGTGTCGCTCCACGGATTTCCCTATGGCATGGTGAAAACCTGCAAAAAGTACTGGAACCGTGAAATCATGACTGCCATCGTCCAACTCAAGGACATCGTTTTCGACAATCCCCAGTTTTCCTTGCGCACTACCTTTGACAAGGAGGATTTCGTATCGATCCTCAACAAGAAATTTGAAGTCGGCCTACGCCAGATCGAGCGATTTTTTGCCCGGATCGACAAAATGAATTTTTATGATGATCAGGCGCTGACTACCAGAGAGCTGTTCGAGGAGTATTTTCCCGGCCGCTCCGATGTGCATCGCCTGCTTATGGAGCCAATTACCTATGCCAACGGCTCTACGCTCGACGACCCTGCCATCACCTACGGTATTGTCTTCTCCAATTTCATGAATCGCGGCGTATTCACCTTCCAGGGTGGAACCGACCATCTGATCAGCCTGATGGCAGATGAACTTGAAAAGAATGGCGTCACCATCTGCACCAGAGCAAGGGTTGAGAAGATCGTTACCAAGAACAGAAAGACTCTCGGAGTCGAAGTCAATGGGACCTTTATAAAGGCCGGAGCGGTTGTTTCCAACAGCGGTATCACCAACACCATCTACCAGCTGACGGATGCCCGCCAATTCTCTGATGAGTTTCTGGAAAAAGCTTCTAAAATCCGGGTCAATAATTCAAGCAGTCAGGTCTATATTGGGATAAAAGAGGGAGAACAGATCGAACCCATCGGTGACCTGCTCTTCACTTCCCTGTCGCCTGAGTTCGATTCCACCGAGCTGCTCGACATCGACACCAGGTCCAAAACATTTTCAGTCTATTACCCAAAGACCAGGCCCGGCAACGACCGCTACACCATCGTCGCTTCGATGAACAGCAACTATGATGACTGGGCAGCCCTGAATGCGGTTGAATACGCAACTGCCAAACAGAAGATGATAGACAGCACCATTGTCGACCTGCAGCGTTACCTGCCTGACGTGGAGATGAAAATAGACTGGCTGGAGGCTGCCACGCCAATGACTTTCAGTCGCTACACCCTGCATACCAAAGGGACCTCATTTGGCACCAAATTCGAGGGTCTGGACGTATCCAGAACCATATTCAAAGAGGTTGGCGGATTGTTTCATGTCGGCTCGGTGGGCATTATAATGTCCGGGTGGCTAGGAGCCATCAACTACGGCGTCATTGTGGCCAACGATGTCGACAGTTATTTACGATCACTCTAATCTGACTCCTTATCAATGGCTGAATTCACAGGTAGAACCGCAATTGTTACCGGGGCAACCCGAGGTATAGGCAGAGCTGTCTCTGAATCATTGTTGAGCCATGATTGCTCGGTGGTTGGGATCTATGGCAGTAACCATGACGAGGCCAAGAGATTTCAAGACAACTGGCCGGCAGACCAGTTGCGGCTGGTGTGCTGCAACGTGGCCGATCACGATCAGGTACAGCAGTTCTACCAGGATCTTGAAGCTGACTTCGAAGTGCTGGATATTCTCATCAACAACGCCGGTATCCGCAGAGATGCAATCGTCGCTTTAATGAGCAGTGAACAGTGGCAACAGGTTCTCGACATCAACCTCACCGGTACCTTTAATATGAGCAAATATGCGGTGCCGCTTATGCTGAGACAGAAATACGGCCGGATCGTCAATATCACCTCCCCTTCTTCTTACCTCGGCATTCAGGGGCAGGCCAATTACGCAGCCTCGAAGGCTGGTCAGATCGGCTTCACCCGGACCCTGGCCAAGGAGGTAGCCCGCAAAAAAATCACTGCCAACTGCGTTTCTCCAGGGTTCATTCAAACTGAGCTACTCGATGATCTCACCGCCGAGCAACTGACTGCCTACAAAAAGATGGTTCCTATGCGCAGATTTGGGAAAGTCGATGAGGTGGTAGACGCGGTGCTCTTTCTCGCTTCTGAAAAAGCCTCCTACATCACCGGATCGGTGCTGGAAGTCAATGGAGGTCTCTAAGGTGAGCGATGCTCGAATATTATCGCTGATACCTCACAGGCCGCCGTTTCTCTGGGTCGATAGGATCATCAGTTTATCGGAAACGGTTATTGAGACTGAAAAGACGATCGCCGAGGATCTCGATGTTTTCAACGGCCATTACCCCGGTAATCCATTGCTGCCCGGGGTGCTGCTCTGTGAAGCAATATTCCAGAGCGGCGCCTTGCTCCTGGCCGAATCATTTTCAGGAACGGACAGCGATAAGATTCCGGTACTGACCCGAATCACCGATACCAGATTCAAACGCCGTGTCCTGCCCGGAGAAACGATTTCAATTGAAGTAAAATTAGTGGATACCATATCCTCCGTTTCCATCCTCAAAGGTAAAGCCAGGGTCGGCAATGAACTGGCAGTAAAAACTGAGTTCTGCTGTGCGCTCATAGATCCTTGAGCCAATCTTTTCGTGGTCAAATAAGTACTTACGATGACGCCTATTTTACCAAAAACTGAGCGGTTGACCTTTCGTCTAAAAAAGGTAATATAGGCTTGCTTTAATGTTGTAGGCATCCACACTTATCAATCGGTAATATTCGATCCTTGATCTGCCCCTAAGGAAGTCATATCGTGCAACTCTCCATAACGCAAATGATCCTGCATGCCGGGCCTGTCGGCCAGATGGTCATGCTGCTGCTGCTTTTCTTTTCCATTGTTTCCTGGTCGATCATATTCATGAAATTCAAACTGTTTCGCAAAGTTCGTCTCGACTCGGAAGATTTTCTTGAAAGTTTCTGGACTTCGAGCAACCTCAATGAGGCCAGTGAAGCTGCAGAAGAGTTTGTCTATAGCCCAGAGGCAGCTGTGTTCAACGCCGGCTTTTCCGAACTCAAGAAAATCAATAAAATCAGAGCAAGAGGCGAGGACTCCAGTCCGGAGACCTTGGATATGCAGCTCGCCACCATGGACAATCTCAAGCGCGCCCTGCGCAAGGCGGAGGATGAGGAGATCAACAAATTCGGCAATCTCCTGCCGTTTCTGGCCACCACCGGCAGTGCTACTCCGTTCATCGGGCTTTTCGGAACGGTGTGGGGAATCATGGTTTCATTTCATGATATCGGTCAACGTGGGTCTGCATCTCTGGCGGTGGTTGCGCCTGGTATCTCCGAAGCGCTGGTGGCAACTGCAGCTGGGCTGGCGGCAGCCATCCCGGCGGTAATTTTCTACAACTATTTTTCCAATAAGCTGACCGGAATCCAATATAACACCCAAAGCTTCTCCACAGATTTCCTGAACCTTGTTGAACGGGACCTGCTCAGCAGGGTCTAACTGCTTATGGGACCACTAAACGGCAACGGCAGAAAACAGCTCGTATCTGACATCAACGTGACACCACTCGTTGATGTTATGTTGGTACTGCTTATTATTTTCATGGTGACTGCGCCGATGATGACCCAGGGACTTGATGTCGACCTGCCGGAGACAACCACTAAATCTCTGAGGCAGGAAGAAAATCCCATCGTCGTCACCATAGACAGGGATGGCAAAATCAGCCTTGACAAGCATGAGGTTACCCGGAAAATTCTTTATCAGGAGTTGTCAGGTCTCGATCAGGGCCAGAAAGAAAAGTCTATCTACCTCAAAGCCGACAAGGCGGTTACCTATGGGGTGGTTGTAAAGATTATGGCCGATATAAAGAAGGCCGGATTCGATAAGCTGGGAATGATCACCCAGCCGGAAGAAGAAGAGTAAGGTGTCTGAACAGTACCGAGTAACATACGGGGATTACAATAATTGGGTATTACCGCTTAATCTGGCCATAGGTTTTCACCTGATAGTAGCCTTAAGTGTCCTTATTCTGCCCGATCTTTTCAAGTCCAGAGCGAAGTTCGAAGACATTTACACCGTTAATCTTGTCAATCTCTCCGAACCGGTAATAGAGCAGAGTGCCCCCCCAGCTCCGGATCCTGAACCCGTAGCGCAGCCCGAACCGCAAGTTTCGGAGAAGGCGGTGGTCATAGCCGATCCTGTCCAGCAACCGCCTCCACAGGTTAAAGAAGTAAAGCCGGTTTCCCTTTCACCTTCGAAGCGAAAAATCAAGAAGAAGGTAAAGGATCCGCAGATAGATCGGCAGAAAGAATTGGAACGTCTTAAACGACAACGTGTAGCCGAAGCGGTCAGAGCCGAGCAAGTGGCAGCCGAACAGGCCAGAATTGCCGCTGAAGAGGCAGAGCGACAACGGAAGATCGCGCAAGCCGAATTAAACCGCATTCGAAATGAGGTTCGTACATCACCTGCACCAAGACCATCAGGCACGCAGAGAAGCGCGAACACTCTGAATGCGATTGAAAGCCAATATGCGTTGGCGGTCAAAGGCAAGCTGATGCAGGTATGGGCACTTCCCGAATTCAAACAATTCGACGCCTCTCTTAAAGCAAAATATGTCATTAAGATTTCCCAGAACGGGACGGTAATAGATCAGTTTTTCGAAGAGCGCTCCAATGATCCGACTTTTGACCAATTTGTAAAAAGAGCAGTAATAGATGCCAGTCCTTTCCCACCTTTTCCACCGGCTATAAAGGACAGCAGCCTTGAATTCGAACTACGATTCAGCCCAAGTGATATTCAATCATATTAATCGAGCTCATGATGAAAAAGCTTAACCTGATTGCAGCATGTATCTTCTTATTGCTTTTCGTTGTAACTTCCCCGGCATTAGGTAAACGGATCTCTCTTGATATCACCTCTGCTGAAGCTCGTAAAATTGTCTTCGCCGTTCCCTGGTTCGAGAGCTCAGGATCGAAAAGCGATGCCAAGTTAGATCGCTCCCTGGCCGATACACTCTCAAAAGCCCTCGTCTTTCACGGGATCATTGACGTGCTCCCCAATCAGCGGGTAGTTGGCAGCGCCAGCGGCGACTGGGCCAGACTGGGCGCAGACTACGGGGTGATTGGCAGGTATTCGGTCAACAAGGATCAGATCAATATGGAGCTCCGACTGTTCGACGCAGCCGATGACAAAATGTTGATGGGCAAGGCCTATAAAGGATCTTTGGATGATCAAGACCAAATGATCTACAAATTCACCGATGCCGTTATCAATGAATTAACAGGAAAGCCTGGTCTGGCAACCACTCAGATCGCTTTCGTTACCCCTCCTTCTGACAAGAGGGAGAGAGAGGTGTTTCTCAGCGACATCCTCGGCAGGAAGATGAGGCAAGTGACCAGGCATCGCAACCTGGTGGTGTCGCCCCGGTTCTCCCCGGATGGAACCTACCTCGCCTACACCTCCTATCACAGCGGCAACCAGAGTCTCTACATCACCGATTTGCGACAGAGCAAAACAACCAGGGTCATCTCCAGAAGAAAAGGAATGAACCTGGCTCCAGCCTGGTCACCCGGGGGTGACACCATGGTTGTTACCTTAAGCTTTAAAGGTAACCCGGATCTATTCCTGATCAACAACCGGGGAGAGATCATCCAACAGTTGACCAAACACACTGGAATCAACGTCTCCCCCACTTTCTCCCCAGACGGACGGCACATCGTCTTCGTCTCCGACCGCAGCGGCAAACCACAGCTCTATCTGATGGAACTGTCCTCGGGCAATACGCAACGGTTGACTTTCGAAGGTGTCGAGAATGCCGAACCTTCCTGGTCGCCGATGGAGAATCTGGTGGTCTATTCGAGTCTCAGGGGAGGTATCTATCAGCTCTGCACCATTGACCCGTTTAATATCGGTTCAGTCACCCAGATTACCAATGACCAGACCCACCATGAAACGCCTTCCTGGGCTCCTGACGGGAATCAGATTATCTTTGCAAAAAGAGATGGCGAAGGTCATAAAGTATATGGAATAATGAAAAATGGTCTGCATCAACGAATGCTGTTTTCGCTGCCGGGAAGTCAAACCTATCCCCGCTGGGCAGTGAAGCCTTATTAACTCTTTACAAGAATTTTAGATCGACATGAAAAAAACACCTTTTTCACTAGTGTGCGCGATTGCTGTCGCTCCGTTCCTGATCCAATGCGCTTCCCAGGACGATTTGAATCTGATCCACGCCCAGTTGCGCAGTATCGATAAGAAGCTGACGGAACTTGAAACCACCACAGTCGATGGGTTGCGTAAACGACAGGCTTCCAACACTGCCCAGATCGATCAGCTCAACCAGGAGCTGCTCGCCTTGCGTGGTGGGCTTGAAGAGACCGGACACCTTAACCGCCGCCTGAAAGAGCAAAGCAAGGAACTGGAGATCTCCTTTAAGCGTTATGCCCAGGAGGAGGAACAGAAAAGATTGAGCGAGCTAAAGAGGCTGGAGCAAGAGATTGCTCAAAAAGACAAACAATTGGACCAGTTCTCCGACCAGTTGAAAATGCAGCAGGAGAATCTGCAGGCCATTCAGCAGGCCAGGGTTGATGATGCCAAACGCAAAGCCGAAGCAGCAGCGAGGACAGCTGAGCAGGCCCGCATGCGGGCCGATGCTGCCAACCAGGCGGCAAGCAGTTCAAGTGGCACCAGGATCCGAGCCGACAAACGCAAAAAACTCATCTCGGCTGGATCTGCGCCCGCCCCTCAAGCCCCTGTCGTCCGAACCACCACGGCTCCAAGTACCAGCCAACCAGCAGCGGCTGCCCCAGCAGCGGGAGGCGGCACCCTGGGAAATGGCAAGAGTCTCTTCGACCAGGGCAAATTTCGTGAAGCCTACCAGCAATTTGAGACCGTATCAGCTTCCGCCTCGGCAGAAGATTCCGTCGAGGCAAAATACATGATGGGAGAATGCCTTTTTGCGCTGCAAGAGTATGATCAGGCCATCCTCGATTATCAGAATATCATCACCAACCATCCATCGAGCGGCAAGGCACCGGCAGCCATGCTCAAACAGGCGATGGCCTTCGAGAAGCTCAATGACAAGGATACCGCAAAAATCCTCTATAAAAAGTTGATCGCAACCTACAAGGATTCCCCGGAAGCCCAACAGGCCGAGCAGAACCTCAACTAACTGCAACGCTTCACCATTTGGCCGGATACGCCTGCCACAGATGGTAAGACTTGATACGCTCCTGCTGAACAAGGGTCACTGCAGCACGCCTAGCGATGCTGCAGCCCTGATCATGTCTGGCCGTGTGCTGGTTGATGATAGGGTCATCGACAAAGCAGGTACCCTGGTTTCACCGAACTCTGTCCTCCGCATCAAACATATTTCTCCCTATGTCTCACGGGGCGGAGCCAAACTCAAAGGTGGACTTGATTATTTTTCCATCGACCCCAGTGAGTGGATCTGCGTCGACATCGGAGCCTCCACCGGCGGCTTTACCGACTGTCTGCTCCAGGCCGGGGCCTCGCGAGTGTATGCCGTGGACGTGGCCTACGGAATAGTCGACTGGAAATTAAGATCAGATCCCCGAGTCACTGTCCTGGAGAGATGCAACGCTCGCTACCTTGAAAAAGAGCATATTCCCGAAGCTATCGATTTCTGTGTGTTCGACACTTCATTTATCTCCCTGACCAAGGTGCTGCCACCAGTCATGCCACTGTTTGAAAGAAAACAGATCAGGATATTATGCCTGGTTAAGCCGCAGTTCGAATTGGAGCGTGCACAAATTGGAGTCGGAGGTATCGTCACCGAAGAATCACTGAGAATCAGTGCCGTTGAAAAAATAATCGAATTTTGTGCTGGCTATGAATTGGTGAGCAGAGGGTTTGTGGAATCAGCAATTAGGGGAGCCAAGGGCAATCAGGAGTACCTCCTTTACCTGACTGGTGACTAGCGATCCACTCACTTTTCTTTGAGTCTCTCGATCAGCTCAAGCATTTCCCGGCTATCCCTGCCTATTTCGCTTTGCTCTTCAGTTTTGCCCGCCACCTGCTTGAAATTGGCCGCGGCGAGTTTCAGCTGTCCTTCATAGAGATTGAATTTACCGAGATAATAGCGGGCCTCAACATCTTTTCCCTGCCCTGAAAGGATTTTGCCAATTTCAAAATAGACATCTGCAAACTCGGGGATGTCATAGGCCACTTCCTTAAATAGTTCTACCGCCAGATCACTGTCACCAAGACTGGCAACCACCTTGCCAAGATTGAACAGTACATAGCTGTTGTTCGGTTCTTTTCTCTTTACCTGCTCGAGCAACATTCGGGCCTGCAGGTAGTCACCTTTGTCGGCGAGCACCACGGCTTTGTCCACCAGAAGAATTGGCCTGTCGGGAAAGGCAGCGATAACCTCGTCCATCCTGGTGAGACTCTGCTCAAAATTATTTGTCCTTCGGTCTATCTGCGCTAAACCATAAAGCGCCATGTTTTTTTCAAAATCGGAAGAACGGGAGTCACTCATTTCACTGGCCATAAAGGCTCGTGCAGTTGTAGCCCTCTCGGTGAGGGACATGATTCGGTATTTAAATCTGATGAAAGAGAAATTTTTGGAATCTTCGGTCTCAACTTTATAATCCTGGTCCGCAGCTATCAATGACGACACATAATCCAGACGTGCCTCGGGATCGGGATGGGTCAGCAGATATTGAGGAATCTGCCCGGTTCGATACCTGGTTATGCGGCGCATGGTCTGCAGCATTTTTTTCTGGCCGACCGTATCCCGATGCATTTCCTGCATCCATTGATAGGCGAGCAGGTCTGCCTCTATCTCATCCTGACGGCTGAAATGCAGTTGGGCACTTTGCCCAGCAGCGAGTGTTCCGGCCAGCAACCCCTGGGCAGCAGCCCCGCCACCAAGCGCAATTGCCGCCAGAGCCGCACCCATCGAAGCAAAATTTATCACTTTGCCTTTTTTCATTCTTGACGCCAGATGCCGCCGCACCACATGACCAACCTCATGGGCCATGACTGAGATAAGCTCATCCTCACTGTTCATCGACTCGATCAGCTTGGAATAGAAGAAGATCAGTCCGGAAGGAGCGGCGAAGGCGTTGAACTGTGAGCTTTCAACTATATAAAAATGGTAATCGAAGAATTGAATACCGGCAACATCCAGTACTTCGTGTCCGATTTGGTTGATATACTGATGGAGGTCAGGATCGTCGAGAAGCGGGAAGCTGGCACGTACCGTATAGAGCAGTTTTTCTCCTACTTCTTTTTCCTGGCCCACAGTAAATCCCATAGCCGGCTGCAGGCTTCCGGAGACGATCATGGAAACGATCAGGGGAAGGAATAAAAGTCGCTTTAATTTCTTCAAGTTCATCATCTTGTCAGTGACTCGAGAAGCCGTCTTTGTCCTTCTTCGATACTTATCAGCGGTTCGTAGCCAAAGTCCTTTTTTGCCCGCTCATGACTAAAAAAGTGGGAACGGGAAAGCTGCAGGGCCAGAAACCGGGTCATCCTCGGTTCCTTTTTTGCCCTTACCATACCATGCAGGATTTCGAGCAGCCAGCCGGCCAGATAGGCTGCAGCCAACGGGACTTTTTTTTCCAACTGGGCAATACCTAACTCCCTGTATAGGTCGTTTATCCAGTCCCACAAGAAAACCGGTCGCTCCTGTCCTATAAAATAAGCCTGTCCTGAGATTCTGCTACTTTCATGAAGACTTAGGGCAGCCAGAATGTGCGCATAAGCAGCATTATCCACAAAAGTGATATCGACCTTATTGCGGCCATCGCCGACAATTTTCAGTTCACCCATTTTTCCTCTTTCTAACAGTCTTGGTATAAGATGGGGATCATCCGGTCCCCAGATAAGATGGGGACGAAGGGCACAGACACGCATTTCCTCACTAAGATTCTCCAGAAGGTACCGTTCTGCCGCCACTTTTGATTTGGCATAGCTGCAGAGAAATCTTTGCGCATAGGGTAAATCTTCGTCGCCATTTTCGATGCTGCCACGATCGAATACTACCGAGGGAGTGGAGGTGTAGACCAGGCAGACGACACCGTTTCTCCTACAGGAGTCGGCGATGTTGACAGTACCCTCAATGTTGATTTTCCTGTATTCGCTCCAACTTCCCCAGATTCCCGCTTTGGCGGCAATATGAAATACTGTATCGACATCCTGACAAGCATTGAGCCGTGAAGTTCCGGTCCCCAATGTCGCCGACCAAACATTTTGCCCCCAGCCGCTCCAGCTGCTCATATCGGTGCCTTCCGGCAACCTTCACTTCACATCCCTTGGCCAAAAGTTGGCGCACTATTGCTGAACCAAGAAACCCCCCGCCACCTGTAACCAGAACCCTTTTCATCATTTTCTAAGAACCTGATTTTGGGCCCATACTGCAGTTTCTCACGGAAAATTTTTGCATTATGCCTGATATCGACCGGGAAAGAGTCGTGCACCAGAATGTGCTCAATATTTGCCAGCAGACTGCTTGCTGCACAGATGTCTCTGACTTCGGCTAATATATCCTTCTGGCTTCTGGTATGGGTTTGTCAATTCGACGATGAGCACAGGAGTCTGATAGCCGGGTTCAGAACTGATTCCCACCAAGGCCGCTCGGAATACATTCGGGATGGCAGTTAACCAAAGCCTCACAGCAGATGGTGTACATTATACCCTGGCGGCTGAAAACACGATGGGCCTTTCTGCCGCAGAACCAGAGCCGACCAATGTCATCCATGTAGCCCACATCGCCGATCCGGTGCCAGAAACCATCTTCATCTTTTATCTTGCTGGCCAGATTTTGCTCTTCATTGCTGTCATAAGCACTGGTTACCACGTCTCCCTTGACGATAATTTCGCCTATTTGTCCCGGGACCAAGTATGGCGCAATCCGCCAGATCTCTCAGTACGTGCGTCGGTGGCTTCGATTATTTTGAGTGATATTCCGGGCAACGGACTTCCGACACAGGTTCCTTTGCCCTTTCGGGTCTTACTCCAGGTTTCTAGCCGACCATCTCTGACCCTCTATTGAGACTATTGGTAAACTT
This sequence comes from uncultured delta proteobacterium, assembly GCA_963759125.1. Taxonomy (GTDB): domain Bacteria; phylum Desulfobacterota; class Desulfobulbia; order Desulfobulbales; family Desulfocapsaceae; genus JABDQA01. The sequence continues at coordinate 286,236 of CAVWXN010000002.1, read as the reverse complement.
TCAGTCGCCCCATACGGGGTGTGGATTTCTCCGTTTTCAGAGCATGATATCGAAAACCTGCCGGATGAGCTCACCGCTTACCGGAGCTCCGGCCATCAAGACTTTTTTGAGACTCGAGCAGCGAATATTATTTCTGCTTGCAGTAGCGGCTGACAACCCGCCAGATTGCCGGTGAACCAAAAGAATAGGTGACTTGATAATCCTGAATTGAACGGACGAATTTTTGGGGATCGACCCTGGCCGGTTTGGTCGGATCCATATCCGGTATCACCGCCTGGGCTCCAAGAGCAGTTGAAAAAAGAGCAAATAGCGGGAATCCCGGCTGGTCGATATCTCCTGGTCCGATCTTATAGTAGGATTTGATTTTTTCCAGCTGAGCGGCAAAAATCGAATGCTCGAATCTGACCCCTTTGGGCGGCCCTGTGGAGCCTGTAGTAAAGATTATGGCGGCAAGAGATGTCTCATCAGGGGTAAAGGGTTGGAAAGATGCCACCTCGTCTCCCAGTTTTCTGCGGATATCGAATTTTTCAATCCCCAGAAATGAACCGCAACAGAATCTTTTTTTCACGGAGCGGAATTTTCCGGAATAGATGAGACTTAAACCCACCACAGCTGGGATACCTATGAGAAAATCAGGTTTGACGTTTTCGATGCATTTTAGCAGGTTTTTATAGCCCATGCCGGGATCTATCAGAATCACCGGCGCCCCGATTCTGAAAAGGGAGAAAGCCAGGGCGATGAAATCTATTGAGGGGCGAACCATGAGGATGACCCTGTCGCCGCTCTTTACCCCTTCTGCTTTCAGATAGGCCCCGTAACGATCAGCGTAAAGATCGAGTTCACTGAAGGAGCAGGTCCGACCGCTGCCGGCTTCTGTCACCGCCGCACTGGACCCTAGTAGTCTGGCGGTATCACTCAGTGTCTGGGCTATATTTTCAATCATCGGGCCTATCGTTCTCGTCTGAGAAACTGATCAATGAGAGTCTCTATCCGACCTTTACCGTCTTCCAGGACATAATGTCCCCAATCCTTAAAATAGTGGAATTCTGCCTCGGGCAACAGGTCTTTCCACTGCTCATAGAAATAATCATTGAAACAAAAATCTTTTCCCCCCCAGAAAATCGCCGCTGGAACTTTTTGATTTTTTAGGTTCTCAAGGCTTTTTTCGATTCGCACCAAAGTCGCATATGATCGATGTGCAGGATTCATCGGTATGTCTTTGACAAACTCATAGACCGCAAGGCGATGATTCCAGCTATCGTAGGGGCTCAGATATCCTTTGGCGACCTCTTTAGCCATTTTCTTTTCAACGGCCATGAAAACCGCAGCCCCGGCGAACCCGTTTAGACCCTGTACTAAAAATTTTCCGATAAGCGGCCAGCGACAGATTCTAATCCTGAATGGGATCCTGGTGGACCGAAAAGCTGCGGTATTGAGAATGACCAGTTTTTCCAGTTCAACACCTTCGTCCGCAGCGGCTCCCAAACCAATTGGCTCCACCCCAGTCATGAACCACCATTGAGGTTCGTTCAATCTCCAGGTGGTTGAAGCAACAGCAACAAGATTATCGATATGGTTTTCCAGCGTGTAATCGAAATCGAGCGGTTTATCTGACAGACCGCAGCCGAGATGATCTGGTACGATCACTCTGAATCTGGACGACAATGTTTTTACCAGATTTCTATAGTAATAGGACCAGGTGGGATTGCCGTGCACCAGCACCACCGCGGGCCCCGCACCTTCATCGAGGTAATGGAGACGGCCTTGGGAAAGTTGAAAATATTTGGGAGCGAAACTGTATTCGAAAAGCAAATTCAATTACCGTCACGAAAAAAGTGTTAATCTACAATATTTGATGATCCAGAGAAATCGACATTCATAATATATCTTTATCTCGATGAATTTAAGCAAAAACATACCCTGTCTCTATCTAAATTAGTTTTCTTTTCAGCAAACAAAAATATTGCCTTTCGATCGATGATATGCTAATTCGATCCATGTTTAATTAGTGGAATAACTAGTTATTTCGAATTTTTTTTGAGAATCTTTCTCAATTCGAAGCGTTCCACTTGTAGTAAGCCAGCGATCCTGGTGCTGGATAACTGGCTATTAAAAAGCCTGGGAGCCAGGCTGAAAAAAAAAGGAGTAGGAGAATGGTAGAAGGTACGGTTAAGTGGTTCAATGACGCAAAAGGATTTGGGTTCATTCAGAGAGAAGGTGAATCCGACGTATTCGTCCACTATTCAGCAATTCAGGGTGATGGGTTCAAATCACTCGACGAGGGAGCTCGGGTTAAATTCGAAATAGTGGAAGGCCCGAAAGGACCTGCTGCCGACAAAGTGGAACGCTTGTAGATTTTCAGTTAAACTGAATTAATACAGACACCGAGCCGAGGGGTTTTCATCTTGAAAACCCCTCTTTCTATTTTCTCTACCCGCCCCTTTCCAGTCCTAAAATTTCAGCCTGGAACAACGTCCAATAAAGTTCAACAAAAGACGTACGCCGATCCCTGAGGGACCTTTGGGAATATAGCTTTTTTTTGTATATTCCCAGGCAGTACCGGCAATATCGAGATGCGCCCAAGGGGTCTTGCCCACAAATTTTTGCAGATAGGCCCCAGCGGTTATCGAGCCCCCTGCCCTACCACCGATGTTCTTCACATCGGCTACCTCAGAGTCCAGCTGTTCAGTATATTCTGGGTCCAGCGGCAGCCGCCAGACTTTTTCGCCCGTCTCCTCTCCGGCGCTGCTGAGTGTCTCCGCAAGCAGATCGTTGTTGCTCATCATCCCGGTCCGGTGATGTCCTAAACCAATGATCACCGCTCCCGTCAGGGTTGCCAGATCGACCACACAGTCCGGGCTGTATTTTTTTATTCCATAGGCCAGGGCATCGGCCAGGATAAGCCGCCCTTCAGCATCGGTGTTGATTACTTCAGAAGTTATGCCATTGAAGTGGGTGATCACATCTCCCGGTTTGACTGCTGAACTCCCGGACATATTGTCGGTCGTCGGGACGATGGCAACCACCCTCACTTTGGGTTTTTCTTCAGCCACCGCCTGCATCGCCGAGATTACCGCAGCCCCACCGCACATATCATATTTCATGTCTTCCATACCGGCGGCCGGCTTCAGGCTCACTCCTCCGGAGTCGAAAGTTATCCCCTTGCCCACCAACAGAATTGTAGATCCATAGCTTTTCGGTCGGTGCTCGAGTATAACTACACGCGGATCGATGGCTGAACCCTGATTGACGGCAATGATGCCTCCCATACCCAATTTTTTGATCTGGGACTTACCGATGATCGTGCAGCGCAACTCGCTGTTTCGAGCCAAGTCTCTGGCAAATTTGCTGAAATGGTCTGGGGTCCAGTGATTGGCCGGCTCATTGGCCATGTCCCTGGCAGTCATTGCTGCCTCAGCTCCTCTGCGAGCACGGTGCACCGACCGTCTCAGACTCCCGCCTTTACCATAAATCGCCAGGCTTTTGAGCCCGTGGTGATCATCTTTCTGGGTTTCTTTTTTCTTGTAGTTTCTGAACCGGTAATTTCCCAACAATAGCCCTTCGACAAGGCCACCAGTCAAGCTGTAGATGAGTATCATCGATAAATTCAGGAAGCACCAGCAGGAGTTCATCAGCTTTTACCTTTTTTGCAGACTGACTTATGTTCCCGCCAGTCTTTCTGAAGGTCTCCAGAGACTGATCCTGGTTGTCGTCTTTCTTGAAGTCGCCAATGCCGACCAGCAATATTCGCCTGCAGGAAAACCCCTTACCCGCATCAGAGCGACCTGGATACAAAAGAATGGACTCATCCTGTTTTCCCTTGAAGTCGCCAAGGCTAAAGAGTTCTTTGACCAATGGACGTATTTTCTGATCACATTTCGGAAGCTTTTTTCCATTTGCGGCAACAAGAAAGACAAGCAGCGCCCCCGGGTAGGCGGTAATCGATTTCTGAGTTAATCTCACCTCACATCTGTTCATATCCTTACCTTCTATATGGGTCTGATCGATTGACGAGAATCGCCGGCAAGCGGCTTGAATTATCTAGGAAAAACGTTATTTGACTACTATTATACATCAACACCTGAATTACAATGATTCGGAGAAACCCTCATGCTCAACACCCTCATCTTTTCTGTCTCCCTGGCCATCGTCGTGTCAGCTCTCTGTTCAGTCTGTGAAGCCGTTCTTTACTCGCTGACCACCTCTCAGGTGGAGATGCTCCGCAAATCGGGAACCCGTGTCAGGAGCTGTATTGCATGAGCTGAAAAGCGATATTGACGAACCGATCACCGCGATCCTCACCCTCAATACCATTGCCAATACGGTTGGTGCCGCCATTGCCGGGGCCGCCGCCGCCCATCTGTTCGGTGACCGCAATGTGCTTCTCTTCTCCGCCGCTTTCACCATGGCAATTCTCATTTTTTCAGAGATTATTCCCAAGACTGTCGGTGTGTCCTACTCATACCGACTGGCTCCGTTATATTGCTTTGCCCATTCGCCTTATGGTGGTCTGCCTCAAACCAATCGTCAAACTCTGTCAAACGATCACTCGACTGATTCCCAAGGACAGGAGCGACGAGTCCATTTCTGCCGAGGAATTGCAGACCATCGCAGCTATGTCGCGTGAATCTGGCCAGCTTGAAGAGGTCCAGGAAAAAGTAATTTCAAATATTATTGATCTGAAACAAAAAACAGTGCGTCAGGTCATGACACCGCGCACCGTCACTTTTTCACTGAATGAAAACCTCTCGGTTGAAGAGGCAATGCTCGAAATCTCGCGATTGACAAGTCACAGCCGCGTACCGGTGTACGACAAGGGACCCGGATGACGTGACCGGAATTATCATGAGAAAAGATGTTCTGCTGGCTGCCGCCGAAAAGAAGCTGGCAACAACTCTGAGCAAACTGAAAGGACCTGCTCATTTTGTTCCGGAATCCATGCCGCTAAACCGGGTCTTGATAGATTTTTTCGAGAAACGCCAGCACCTCTTCGTGGTTGTTGATGAATATGGATCGGTGACCGGTATCATCTCCATGGAAGACGTGCTTGAAGAGATTGTCGGAGAGGAAATCGTCGATGAATCAGACCGCACCAAAGATATGAGGGAACTCGCCAGAAGAGAATCGACCAGGATCCATCGCAGAGTAGGCCAATCTTTCAGTTGACCGGTTCGAGCCGCAGGCGGGCCGTGAGCTGCTGCCCTTTTCGCAAATAGGCCAGCTCTATCTCATCGCCGACTTTGAGATTTTCCAATATGTGCCTGATATCATCAACGGAACTGACCGTCTTGCCCTCGATGCCAATGATAATGTCACCGGTAACGATTTCACCGCGATACTGACGGGCAGCCTGCAGCCCAGCCTGGTCCGCAGGGCCTCCTGTCTCGACTTCGCCAATTAGTATACCTTCTCTGATCCCGTACCTGGCGGCATAGCGCTCATCGACCAGGGTAACACCGATACCTGGTTTGATCAGCCGGCCGTTTCTGATCAACTCCGGAACCACCTGGTTGATTTGTTCGACCGGTACGGCAAAACCAATTCCGGCATAGGCCCCAGAAGGACTGTAAATAGCGGTATTAACCCCTATCAGTCGGCCGGCACTATCCAAAAGAGGGCCGCCAGAATTTCCAGGATTAATTGCCGCATCGGTCTGGATCACCCCTTTGATAGTTCTGCCGGTGATCGCATTGATTTCTCGGCCCAGTGCCGAAATGATACCGGAGGTAATCGTGTGGTCGAGGCCAAAAGGATTGCCGATGGCAAACACTTTCTGGCCGACAAGCAGATTGTTCGGCCTCGCCGACCGATATCGGTTTGAGTTTTTCCTTGGAGGCGCTGATCTGCAGAACTGCAAGGTCCCTGTCCGGGGCAGCGCCCACGAGGACGGCCTTATGCTCTGACTGGTCGGAAAGGGTTACCCGGATTTGACTGGCATCGGAAATAACGTGATAATTAGTGACTATCCTGCCTTCACGGTCCCAGATAAAACCTGACCCTGTTCCCTGCGGAATCTCAACGGCATTTAGGGAGAACAGATTTCTCCTGACCGCAATGCTGGTAATAAAGACCACCGAGGGTGAACTTTCCCGGAATATATCGATGGTGTTGAGCTCATCCTCTGCCAGATCTCCGCGGGCGGTTATTGCTCGAGGTTCAGCAGTGCGGTTAACCGGCCGCCAGTCATCTTGACCGAACAGGTACCAAAGCGCACCGGCGACGAACAGCAAAATGATGAAAGGTTTCAGAGAACCAGTCTTTCTGGAGGGCTCCATGAAAAGCGTTGAACAGGTTAAAGGTGGAGAATGATTTTAGCCGTGTAAAAGTACATCAGTACACCAACTATATCGATGGCGGTGGTAACGAAAGGACCGGTAGCGATAGCGGCATCGAATCCGAAGCGCTTTAGGATCAGAGGGATAATCGTCCCCAGGGTTGCTGACATGGCCATGATGACGAATATCGACAGTCCGACAACGACTCCCAGCAGGGTGGGATCCCGGTGCAGGAAAAATGAGACTACGCCGAGGAAAATACCGTAGACAAAGCCGAGCAGCAAGCCGACCCTGAATTCCTTGAGTATTACTTTGAGCAACTCATTCATGTTCACCCGGCCGGTGGCGATACCTCGAACTATGATGGTCGAGGACTGGGTTGCAATGTTGCCCCCCATACCCATGACGATCGGAATAAAAGAAGCCAGCGCAATAACACTGGTTAATTCCTGCTCGAAACTACCTATTATGACCATGGCCATGATACCGCCGACCCACGAAGCAAAAAGCCAGGGCGCTCTGAGCATGGCGTTGTCGAAAGTAGATTTCAGCAGAATCTCACGATCCTTACCGGCACCTGCCATCTGCAGAAAATCTTCGGTTGCTTCCTCACGGATGACGTCGATAATATCGTCGACGGTGACAATGCCGACCAGGTTGTAGGAGGAGTCGACCACCGGCACGGCAAGGATGTTGTACTGGGAAACCACATGGGCGACTTCACCCTGATTGGTATCGGTGTTCACTGAAATAACCTTAGAGTTCATCACATCTTTGAGTTTTCTCCCAGGCGCATTCATCAGCAGCTCACGCAGGGATATCACACCGGCCAGCTTACCGTCCTCATGTTGGATATAGAGATAGAAAACCATCTCCATCTCTTCACTTTTCTGCTGGATAATGGAGATGGCCTCGCCAATCGACAGGCTTTCATTCAGACACATAAAATCGGGCGACATCAAACCACCGGCTGTCTCAGGATGGTACTGCAGAAGACCTTCTACCTCTTCACGGTCTTCCTTTTCCATATGCTTCCTGATTTCAGCAGCCAGTTCTTCGGGAATGGTCTCAAGAATGTCAACCGCATCATCGGAGGGAATATCCGCAAGAATCGAGGCCAGATACTGCGGCGTTAGCTGCTGGACAAGATCAACGAGAATCGCATCATCGAGTTCGCTGAGGAATTCACCTACGACTTCGGTCTGACCTATTATATTGAAAATTTGGATCGTTCTTCTTCATTCAAATGCCTGAAGACCCAGGCCATATCAGCCGGATGGGTCTTCCGGATCAGTTTCAGAAGGTGGCCGGTGGCGCTACGCCGGTTCAGCCTTCTGATCATATCGAGCAGAACCATGCCTTCGCTGCCTATCATTTCCCGTCTTGTACTTTCAGTTGGAGACATAGCCGGTACCTGAGATCTCAATTATACGTACTTGTCACAGCCATCGCTTACAAGTATAGTAACGCACCTCATTTATATTAGAAATGGTGTTAATTGCACGTCATTTCTCAGCCATATATATTTTCGATTCCATGCCTCGATGAACGAACTCATTTCCAGTGAAGACAATTCACTTGAAAATAGATTGACAGAAGTATTCGAACACCACCAGAACGGCTATTACGACCGGGCTGAGTTTCAGTACCGTGAACTCATCGAGCAGTATCCTGGAATCTGGCAGCTTTATTTCAACTGCGGGTTGCTGCTTTTTGAATTAGGTCGTTATGAAGAGGCCCTCGATTCTATCTTGGCGGACTGGCAATCAACGACTCACAGCGAAGATCTTCTCTACAATACCGGCATCTGCCAAAAAGAACTCGGTCGCTTCGAAGAGGCTATTGCCTCGTATCAGAAGGCCCTGGAAGTTGCACCCGATGATATAGATTGCCGCTACAACCTGGCCGGCTGCTACCGATCCCTTGGCGAAGACGATCAAGCTGCGCATATCTACGCGTCGATTCTGGCCCATACTCCAACTCACCTCCCCTCTCTTAATAATTTGGCCTATCTGACTCACAAACATGGAGAAAACGAACGCTGCCAGGGAACTTTATGAACGGATTCTCGAATTAAACCCTGAACATGTCTCGGCCGATCATATGCGGGCCGCACTTTCTGGGGAGACCAGAAACCATTCTCCGAACTGCTACATCAGAGAAGTATTTGACCAATTTGCCGGTCATTATGAAGCGAGTCTGACCGACAATCTTGGTTATGATCTACCGTCAGAACTGCTCAATATTTATCAGCACCTTCTGCCAGGGCGGCAGACCGCAGCGACTGCTGGATCTCGGCTGCGGCACTGGATTGGTCGGAGAACAATTCTGCTCGTTATGTCAGATCAATGACAGGAGTGGATATTTCCAGAAAAATGCTCGATGTGGCGCATGAGAAGAAGTTGTACGATTCCTTGCATGTCTCAGAAATCATCGAATTTCTCCGTCCTGACTCCGAAACTAATTATGATCTTGTTGTCTGCGCCGATGTGCTCCCCTACCTCGGCGATCTTGAGGAGTTGTTCAATCGAGTTTCTTCTATAATGGCCAGCTCGCGGTCACTTCATGTTTTCGGTCGAACACCTCTCTTCCGACTGCTGATCTTCCAGTTCTTCAGCAAAGCGGTCGTTTCGCCCACAGCAGATACTATGTCGCTGACACAGCCGCCCGGGCAGGCTGGAAGTATAATCTCTCAGACGCTGCTCAATCTGAGAAAGGAAAGAGAAGGATGGATTCAGGGCTCCATCTATGTGATGAGCCTGAGCTCCTGTCAAATGAAAAAGCTGCTCTTCTGCACCAGCCAGCAGATTACCAGCCCGGTACAGAGGGAAAGAAGACCGATGATCCGCAAGGTGGAAGGAGGAACCTCGCTCAACTTGAGCAGCCACTCCCTCATCTTTTCAGGAGCGGCCGCATATGGCAGGCCTTCTACTATGAGTACCATGGCTAATACCAGAATGAGTAATTTCATATCTATAATATCAGTCCTTGACTGAAGATTTTCTTGAAGTTAACAAAGCTACTATTATATTTACAAAATTCGGTGAATAAGTTAATTGATAGATCACTCCAGCTGACGTACAATGTTGCTAGGCCAGATCTTCTGGAATTGATTTATTCTAGATTATCGCGGCCCAGTTCTTTTGGCAATCCACAATTATAGTTATTTGATGACAGATTCTATTCGCTCCAAATACCAGGAAGCAGGCGTCGATATTGATAAAGGCAATGCCTTTGTCAAAAAAATAAAAACCGTCATTGCCGACACCCATCAGCGGGGTGTGCTTAACGAGATCGGCGGATTCTCCAGTTTGTTTTCCATTGATAAGGATAAGTATGAAAGCCCCGTCCTGGTTTCAGCCACCGATGGGGTCGGTACCAAGCTGGCGGTGGCAAAATCCTGCGAGAAACACGATACCATCGGCATTGACCTGGTAGCCATGTGCGTCAACGATGTCATCGTCAGCGGAGCCAAACCTTTTTCTTCTTGGACTACCTGGCAGTTGGCAAACTCGAACTGGAGGTTGCCAGCCAGATTGTGACAGGCATTGCCGAAGGCTGCAAGCAGGCCAAATGTTCCCTCGTTGGTGGTGAAACAGCGGAGATGCCGGGCCTCTACCGGCAAGGCGACTATGATATTGCCGGATTCGTCACCGGTATTGTTGATCGCGATGACATAATCGACGGCTCTGATATCAGGGTCGGCAACAAGATCATCGGTCTTGCCTCCAACGGTCTCCATGCCAACGGGTTCTCACTGGTCAGAAAATCTGTTTCGAGGATCTTGGTCTCAGGGTCGACGACTTTGTCGAGGAACTCGGGGTCAATCTCGGCGAGGAATTGCTCAAACCTACACGAATCTATGTACAGCCAATCCTCAACGTGCTTAAAAATTATAAGATTAACGGCATGGTGCACAATACCGGCGGCGGATTCTACGACAATATCCCCCGGGTACTACCCAACGGTTGCAGAGCAATCATAGAAAAGAAATCTTTTCCGGTACCACCGGTGTTCCCCTATCTGGCCATCAACGGCGCTGTTCCTGAAGCCGAAATGTACCGCACCTTCAACATGGGAATCGGCTTCATGGTCATAGTCGAGGAAAAAGACGTTAACGATGTTCTGCTGCAATTTTCTGCCCTGGGTGAAACCCCCTATCTCATTGGCGAGGTAAGGGCAGAGGCCGAAGGAGAGAAACAGGTGGAATTCATCTAGAAACGATCTGAACTACCAAAAGAAAAGGGGCTTCGTGTACACGAAGCCCCTTTTCTTTTGGAGAACTTTCAGTAATCCTACTCAGCCTTCAGCACAATCAGTACGTACTTCCTTTGATTTTCTCGAGTGCATGCTTCAAGCGCCGGCATCAGAACACTGATATTTTCAAGAGCTGCCTTTTTGGCTGCCGGGCAGGTTTACTATCAAACTTTGTCCACTTATCCCGGCCCTGCCTCTTGAGATAACCGCTTTGGGCGTAATTGTCAAGGCTTGCAGCCCGCATCGCCTCAGCCATTCCCGGGACCTCTTTTTCGAAGACCAGATCCATCGCCTCAGGCGTAACATCGGTTGGCGACACCCCTGTATCCCCGGTGGTCAGCACGACATCGGCCCCATATCTTTCGATGGCCTCCAGCACTGCCTCGACGATGGCTTCAATCCTGATCCGGGACCACCGTGTAATGACACAGTTCGATATCCGTTCTCGGAAAACAACTCTTTCAGCGCCTCTCCGCTGGTGTCTTCTCTTAGCCCGCGAGCACCGCTGTCACTCATGGTTATCACTGCAAAACGAAATCCGCTCATGCGTTTGGGTATCTTGGCCAACATCGGAACCGCTACTTATCAGCCGCCCTTTCAGCAACGATTTTTTCGGTGATCTGGGCCGGAACCTCTTCATAGTGAGAAAAATTTAACGGTGAAAAATCCGAGGCCTCCAGTCATCGATGTCAGTTCATTGGCATATGTCTGAATTTCTGCCATCGGCACCTGGGCAGTGACCATTTCGCCTTTGGGGCCGGAATCCATACCCAGCACCCTGCCCCGCCGGGAGTTCAGATCACCCATGATATCACCGACGCTGTCTTTGCCGACGGTGACAACCATCTCCATGATCGGTTCGAGCAGGACCAGCCCGGCTTGCGGTGCAGCCTGTTTGAAAGCGAGAGATCCGGCAATTTTAAACGCCATCTCCGAACTGTCAACCGTATGATAGGAGCCGTCATAAAGAACGACCTTGACATCGGTAACCGGAAAACCGGCCAGGACACCTTTTTCCATCGCCTCCTGAATGCCTTTTTCAACAGCAGGTCGATATTGCTGGGGAATGACACCGCCGACGATTTTATCGACAAATTCAAATTTTTCACCCGGGTTTGGGGAAATCTCAATCCAGCAGTCACCAAACTGGCCGCGGCCGCCGCTCTGCTTTTTATGCCTGCCCCTGAGCCTTGGCAGTCCTGCGTATTGTTTCCATATAAGGAATCTTGGGCAGATTGAGCTCCATCTGAACACCAAATTTACGCTTGATGATATTGCCGACAACTTCGAGGTGAACCTGACTCATTCCTGAAACCAGAGTTTCACCGGTCTGCTGTTCACTTGACATCTTCAGGCTCAGAGTCCTCATCGAGCATCCTGCTGAGAGAAGAAAACAGTTTTTCCTCGTCACCCTTCTGGGCGGACACCGCATAGGTAATTACCGGTGAAACGGCTCTGGCGCTTCAGAACAACCGGATTATCCTGGTCACACAAGGTATCGCCAGTAATGGTCTCCTTGAGTTTGGCCACCGCAACGATCATCACCCGGCCCGGCAGTGTCCACCTGACGCTGCTCTTTGCCTTCTATGAGGAACAGGCTCCCGAACCGTTCGGCTGTTTTTTTGTTGGCGTTGTAGAATGACTCCCCGGAGAGGGTGCCGGAAAAAACACGAAAGATCGTAAGTCTGACCGGCATAGGGATCGGCCATTGTTTTAAAAACATAGCCGACAAATGGCCCATCGGCGGTGGGCACGCATTCCAGTTCTTCTTCGGTCACCGGGTTGAGCTCCGGTGCGCGGCGCAACATCGGAAGGCGAAGGCATGAATTTATTAATAGCATCGAGAATAGCGCTCGTGCCATTATTCTGTAATGAGCAGGTAACGCTCACCGGAGCGACTTCACCATCGGCCACAGCTTTTTTCAAGCCCGGCAACCAGATCCTCTTCGGTCAGTTCTCCTTCCTCGAGAAATTTCTCGATCAGTTCCTCGTCTGTTTCGGCAACACCTCTCCATCAGTGACTCGCGGTAAGTGGCAGCCTCATCCGCCAGGTCCGCAGGAATGTCGATTTCCTTTAAGCCTCCCTTACCTCCTCTCTTCAAAAGTGAAGGCTTTGTTCGATACCAGATCGATTATGCCGCTGAAAGAATCCTCTTTACCGATAGGCAGGTGGACAATGGCCGGAGAGATCGGAAGCGATTCCTTGATCTGCTTAAAGTTTTTGAAGAAATCGGCCCGTTCACGGTCCATCTTGGTGATGACGATCATCGATGGCAGGCTATTTTCGTCGATCAGGTCGGCAAACTTTTTGGTCTGCCCCTTTGACGCCGAGGACAGCACCAACAACGAACAGCGCTGCGTCGCATACATGGGCTGCCGTAACGGCTTCATTGAAAAATGAGTCGTCACCGGGCGCATCGATCAGGTAGATTTCATTTTTTTTCCAGGTGTAGTTTGAAAATGACGAACTGATGGAGATCTTTCGTTTGGTCTCTTCATCGTCATAATCCATCGAGGTATTGCCGTCATCGACCTTTCCCAGTCGCTTAATCTTCCCTGCAGTATAGAGCATGGCCTCAACCAGAGTGGTTTTACCGCAGTTTCCGTGTCCCATTACCGCTATATTTCTGACCATTGCTGTATCCTGCATCTTTTCTCCTCAATTTCGAAAAATAGATCTGCTATCCAATCACACGTTGTTCTTTACAATTGAATGGGGCCTTAACAATTTAACCACACCATATATTCAATTCATCACCCAGAAAGTCAAGCATCATTGATGGTCTGACATATTTAATAGGCAGCTCCGGCTAAATGATTATTTCATTTGATGATTCTAATGAGCAGATGTTACATTCGCGCCATAAGTAGCTACTCAGAAGGCAGTTACAACTTCTGCTGCAGAGACAACCCGAACCACTTCGCAACGTGAGCAAACCCGAACACCGTCCGCGGGACTGGCCAAGTCAGCGGCGACCGTTTCACTTGCCGTGATGTGCAGCAGGCTGCTTGGTCTGATCCGCGAACAGGTATTTGCAGGACTTTTCGGTGCGGGCTATGCTTATGACGCATTTGTCGTCGCCTTTCGGATTCCCAACCTGCTCCGTGATCTTTTTGGGGAAGGAGCCTTTTCGGCAGCATTTGTTTCAGTATTTTCCGATTATGATGCAAACCGGAGCAGAGAAGATACCTGGCTGCTGGCCTCTAATGTGCTCTGTTTCTTTCTCGTCGTATCTCTATTCTTACTCTGCTGGGTATGCTCTTCGCCGACCAAATCGTCTCGCTGCTCGCCCCTGGTTTTTCCTCCATATCTGGCAAAGCCGAGTTGACGGCCACGATGACCGTCATCATGATGCCGTTTCTGCTCTTTATTTCCCTTGCTGCGGTGGTCATGGGAATTCTCAATACCAAAAATCGCTTTTTCATTCCCTCCCTGGCTTCAAGCTTCTTCAATCTCGGCTCTATTATCGGCGGGACAGCCCTGGCTTTCTGCTTCCTCGCTATGGCTACCCGGCCATCATAGGTATGGCCTTCGGGACACTTATTGGCGGAGTTTTCCAACTTGGCGTGCAATTACCGGTACTGAAAAAGGTGGGATTCAGATTCACTCCACTATTCAACTTTTGAGACCCCGGTCTTAGGAGGGTTTTAAAATTGATGCTTCCAGCGACGATCGGGCTGTCGGCCACCCAGATCAATATCTTTATCAACACCAATTTTGCCTCCTCCTGTGTGGAGGGTTCGGTTTCCTGGCTCAATTATGCCTTTAGGCTCGTTCAGCTTCCCATCGGGCTCTTCGGGGTAGCCATTTCTATTGCCGCACTGCCCGTTTTGGCCCGGCAGGCATCAACAAAAAATTTCGTTGAAATGAGGGAGACTTTTGTCTCGTCGCTGACCATGGTGTTCTGCCTGACCATACCGGCCACGGTAGGCCTTATCGTCCTTGCCGAACCGATTATCAGCCTCATCTTTGAACATGGTGCCTTCACTGCCGCGGATACGCAGGCCACGGCAGTTGCCCTTTCGCTTTACGGAGTCGGCCTTTTTGCCTATTCAGCCAACAAGGTGATCGTTCCGGTCTATTACGCCATCAATGCCGCCCGTTACCCGGTTATCGCAAGTTTTCTGGCCATTGGTTTCAACGTGCTGATTATAATTAACACCATCGATCACTTTCAACACCGGGCCATTGCCCTGTCAACCTCGGCGGTAATGATTATCAATTTCCTCTTTCTGGTAATCGTCCTCTATTAAAGATCAATGGATTTTCAATCCGCCAGTCTTGGAGCTGGACTGGCCAGGATTGTGATCGCCGCAGCACTCATGACCGTGGTTCTGATAGTCCTTACCATCTGTTCCAGCTCAGTTTCAGCGCATCGATTATCCACCAGATCACTTTCTCGTTTCTTCTTATTTCAACATCAGCTGTCGTTTACCTCATTGTTCTTCATCTGCTTGGCTTGAAAGAGAAATAAAAGACATTACCTCGAAGACAGGCAGCGATTAAAACGCTGAGTCCAGATTTTAAATTTCTTGAAACGGAAAATAAAAAACCTTAGCAGGACTTCCGGTTGTCCGGAAGCGTACGCCAGAAAAGGCCTGGGTAACGTTTTGATCAGTTGTGACCGGCTCACCAAAAGGATTGAGCTGTTTACTGGCTGCGGCGTCAACCGTTACATACATTTCCATCTTGGTTTTTCCAAACTTACCAATTCCCCCGCCTGCCAGTACGATGATAGCTGTCTTATTCGGCTTGGTAAAAGCCAGCAGAACATTGTTGTAAGATGCTTCACCCACATGCCGCCACTGATCGCCCTTCATCGACTTCATCATATAATCCTTCAGCGACTGGACTTCTACATAGCCGGAGAAAATCAACACGCCGCCGTGAAAAGACTCGGTGTTGATCGTCAGGGTTTTCTTGGTGTCCAGCTTCATTTCAGGCGGTACTTTGATGTCCTCGTAATTGGCCACCGGGCTGGGTAACGGCCCGACACCGGTTCCGCATCGATCGGCTTGTTCTGGGAAGCACAGCCGGACAGAATCAGCAGCAAAACTCCTGCGACAGCATAAACGGAAAACCTTCTCAGCATTGGGACGATCATAGTAATCCTCCTGGGACCTTTTGGGTTTGCGCAGTTATCAATATAACTAGCTTAAATTCTGATACAAAATTGTGATTGTCTCAATGTACTATATAATTTGGGTTTGGACAACATTCAGCATACTTTTATTCGTGCATAATATAGGAACGAAGGCTATTCTGCCCTTGCTGGTTCCTCGAATGCACAGATAAAATGTCAGAATATTATCGTTGAAGTCAACCGTTATCCGATCAGGCTCGGACAATTTCTCAAACTTGCCAACGTAGTCCAGGACGGGCTTGAGGCCAAAGCCTTAATTCTGGAGGGAGACATAGCGGTCAACGGCGAAATCAGAACTGAGGAGGGGAAGACAGCTAAACAGGGGTGACATTATCATCTTCGAGAATAGTCAGATATCTCTGCCGATAAGGTTCGCTTATCGAAAATGACAAACTGACTAGTCGCCAATCCCAGGCCAATTTCGTGCACCATGACTGGCTGAACGAAGCCCTTTAGTTTCATGGTCCTGGAGCCGACTCTTTTACCCTCTCTGTCTGCTCCGTTTAACACCCCATCAGTGCATAACACTTTGTCACCTTCGGCACTGGAAGCCAGGCGCTGAGCGATATTGACATCAGGCCCGATGACGGTGTAATCAAACCGTTCTTTCGAACCGAGATTGCCGAGAAACATTTCACCGCAGCTGATCCCTATGCCCAGTCCGATTTCAGCAAATATTTTATCCCTGGCAATATAACGCTTCCTCAATGACCTGAAAGCCTTGATGGCTTCTCTGCCTGTACGGAGAGCTGCCTCGGAAGGATGTAAATGATCAACCGGGGCGCCGAAAATCACCAGTGCACCGTCCCCCATGAATTTATCAAGAGTTCCTTGATTTTTGTAAACTACCCGGGTGAACATATTAAAAAAGTCGTTGAGGAACTCACGCAGGGCAGTAAGCTTGAGATGCTGTACGAGAAATGTGTAGTTTCTGATGTCGACAAACATCACCGTGAGCTTCAGAATGGTGCCGATCTCCATGTCTGCTGCCCCTGATCGAGCAAAATTTTTGCCACATCTGGTGAAACGTACTGTTCGAAAAGGGTCCGAATTTTTGCATTCTCCTGTTTTTGTCTTGTCAGCCTGATGTTTTCCAGTGCTGTCACGGTGAGTTGGGCCAGAATTGAAACCAGCTCGATGTCTGAACTGTTGTAACTTCGGCCTCCATCTTGTTGGCTTATATTGATGACCCCAATCGACTCGTTTCTACTGACCAGCGGAAAAGAAATCGAAGATGAAAGTTCTTTTCTAGTCGAGCAACGCTTGGATATCCTCTGGACTCTGATCGTTACGATCGATGAGCAGGGGAGTTTTATTGTCGAACACGCGGCCGGAAATACGTTCTCCAGGTTTAACCCTGACCTGATCGATTACCTGTTCTGTAATCCCGCGAGAGGAGACGATTCGAAGACAGGAGGCAGCATCCAAAAGCATGACCGAAAAGGCTGTGGCTCCAACCTGCTCCTGCAGCGCCTCACCAACAAGATCGCAGATCTCTTTCTCGCTTTCGGCTTTGAGCAATCTGCTGCCGAACTGATAGACGGGCAGCAGGACCCGAAGCCTGTCACCCTCCTTAACTCTGTCGCCCTTCAAGATCTGGCCACTTTCTGAAAAACCTTTCACTTTCATACGTTCAGGGTATATTCTGAGGTGCATTAAATCAATCTATTATCAGGGGAAATTTCCTAGCTCAACCCCAGTTCTCAAATTCACTGCATCAATGTCTGAATTATTCGCCCCACTAGCCGATCGTATGCGGCCCGCTTCACTCGACAACTTTTACGGTCAGGACAAGCTGGTTGGCGAGGGGCGCATGCTTAGACAGCTGCTGGAGGGGGATTCGCTGCCTTCTCTCATCCTCTGGGGGCCGCCCGGATCCGGCAAAACAAGTCTGGCAAAAATTATCTCCACGGCAACCGACGCCGATTTCGTTTTTTTTTCGGCGGTACTCTCCGGAGTCAAAGAAGTACGGAACATAGTTGAACAGGCGAGGACCAAACTTGAGGATCGGCAGTTAAAAACCATCCTCTTTGTCGATGAGATTCACCGTTTTAACAAAAGCCAGCAGGATGCCTTTCTACCTCACGTTGAAAGCGGATTGCTCACTCTCATTGGAGCAACCACGGAAAATCCTTCTTTTCAGGTTATCGCCCCTCTTCTATCCCGCTGTCGCGTCCTGGTGCTTGAACCTTTATCTCCTGATACACTGAGGCAAATCGTCCAGCACGCACTTGCTGATTGCGAACACGGGTTAGGTTCACAGCAGCTTCAGCTTGGTGAACAAGCGCTGGACCTTCTGGTTGAGGCGGCCGATGGCGACGCCCGCAACGGCCTCAACATTTTGGAACTGGCTGCGAACCTGGTCCAGCAAAGGTCAAGTAATGATGATCCAGAGTCTCTGTAATCACCCTCACTGACATCGAGGAGGCCAGCCAGAAAAGAAGTCTTCGCTACGATAAAAACGGAGAAGAACATTATAACCTTATTTCAGCCCTGCATAAGAGTTTACGCGACTCTGACCCGGATGGCTCGCTCTACTGGTTCTATCGAATGATCGAGAGCGGTGAAGAGCCTCTTTATATCGCTCGTCAGACTCATACGCTTTGCTTCCGAAGACATTGGCATAGCTGATCCCCATGCTCTTCCCCAGGCCATTGCCGGCCGAGACGCCTATCACATGCTCGGATCCCCCGAAGGTACACTGGCCCTTGGCCAGGTGGTCATCTACCTGGCAACGGCGCCAAAGAGCAACAGCGTCTACAAAGCCTCGAAGACGGTTCGTGAACTGATTAAAACCACGGGATCTTTGCCCGTCCCTCTGCATATTCGTAATGCTCCTACACACCTGATGAAAGAGCTCGGCTACGGCAAAGGATACCTCTACGCCCACGATTCGGCTGAGGCGGTGGTTGATCAGGATCACCTCCCAGAAGAACTCGCCGGAAGGAAATTTTATCATCCAGTAAACCGCGGTTATGAAGCTGTGGTTAAAGACCGCCTCGACAAATGGCGCGAAATTTTACGGAAGAAAAAACGATAATGTCTAAAATATTATTGCTATGCACGTTCTTGCTCCACTTCTGTGTCGGCACAAGTGTAGTCTCCTCCGCCCTGCCCAGCGAAGTCAACTTCTCGATCCTCTACTCAGCCAACGTAAACGGCGAAGTTGAGGCCTGCGGCTGAGGGTCCGCACGTTTGGGCGGTCTGTCCGAAAAAGCCAACACCCTTAACAAAATCAGGAAAAACACCAAGGGTCTTTTAATCAACGTCGATGCAGGCAATTTTCTTTTCCCAAGAAAGGGTAAATTCAGTCCGGAATCGAAGGAGGTGATCACGGCTAAAGCGATGGCAGAGATCTATAATCAGCTGGGGTTTGATGCGGTTGCAGTCGGGGGTAACGATCTCTCCGGTGGGCTCAGCCTGCTTCTCGAAGCAGGAAACCTGGGTGTCCCCTGGACATCTGCGAACATATTCGATCCAGAGGGCAAGCCTGTATTTGAACCATTTCGTCGCACACAAATCGGTGATCTCTCCATCGCCATAGTCGGTATTTCCGATCCCGCGTCGGTTGCGTCGACAGATCTTGTTATCAGGAAAGGGACTGATGTGCTGGACGACCTGCTACCCAAGCTAGAAGAGTCCTGTGATCTAATCCTTCTGCTCGCAGCCATGTCACTGCCCGCAACTGTCGAATTGGTCAGCCAATTTCCCCAAATTGATATCGCCGTTGCCGCTGACAATGCGCAAGGCAATGTTGCGCCCTTCTTATCCGCTGCATCTCTGGTGACTCAGACCGGTAATCGAGGCCGCTATCAGGGAGTCCTGTCGGTGACCTGGAACGGTCAGCCTTGGGGTAAAAGTAGTGTATCCAGCCTAATCGATCTTAAAAAGCGTCTTGAATCAGTTAATCTGCAGTTGCATCGATTGCAGACCGGCCCTGGCAATGCCTCCTCTAAAAACATGAAGATTACCCAATTGAAAGACAGCCACGCAGAAATAACCCAGCAGATCATGCAACTCGAAGAGGCGCAGAGCACAAAGACCGGCAGCAGCGATTTCAGTACCTACGAACATCACTTTCTCCCCCTGAACAATACCGGCAGGGTCGACCCGCAGATCGATTATATAATAAGGGACGCCAAGAAACGGATGGCAATGGCTAAGAATAAATTAGCTGCGCAAAAAAAACCCGGCTCCTGAGGAGCCGGGTTTAACCTACTAATTATCTTTAAAATACTGTTTAACAACCAAACGCTACCTGCAGATTCGGAACAGTCTGCTTTTTACGGCTCATCATACCATCAATCCACATTGAGGCATTCTCCAGTTTGCCATCGAAAGCTTTTTCGATCAGGGCCGGATCGTCAGAAAGTACAACCAGGTCGGTTCCTTCTTTGACAACGTCGGTGAGCATCAGCAGAACCGTATGGCGACCATCGGCTTTGACTTCTGCCATGGCCTTCATCAGCTCTTCACGTACGTCAGCAACCTGATCAAGAGTAGCCAATTCGAGCTGACCAACGCCGACTTTGTTGCCTTTCATATCGAAATCTTTGTAATCCCGGAAGAGCAGATCCTTAGCAGGAACACCATCAACCGCGGATTTGGCCTTGAGCATATCCATGAACAGAGCATCGGTATCGTCGACACCGGCAACTCCTTTGAGCTCTGCAACGGCGGCTTTGTCATCATCAGTGCAGGTGGGTGACTTGAAATTAACGGTGTCACTCAAAATGGCGCAGAGCATGCCCCCTGCAATATCTTTAGGAATTGCCACGCCGGCTTCCTTAAACATCTTGTTAAGAACGGTCCCGGTGCAGCCAACGGGTTCTGCCCTGAACAGAATCGGGTTGTTGGTGGTCACATCACCAATTTTATGATGATCTACAATAGCCACAACCTCGGCATCGACAAGGTTGGCTGGTCCCTGGCCAATATCACTGAAATCGACGAGAGCTACCTGTTTTCCACCGGCGTCAGATAAGGCTTCCGGAGCGGCAAGACCAAATCGGTCAAGAACAAGTTTGGATTCAGGATTGAGCACATCGGCTGCACTCTGCATACAGGCTTTTGCTTCAGTTCCCTGGGCATTCAACAGGGCCGCATAAGCAATGGCAGAAGTTACGGAATCGGTATCTGGGTTTGAGTGGCCAACTACGCATACAGTCATTTTACATCCTCCGATAATTTTTTAGTGGGTTAAAGACTTCAAGGTAAGTCACGAAATGACCTTCACATTCAACAAAGCAGTCGCTTAAAATAGTGTTTTCACTCCTGCCCGTCAAGTATAAAAGGACGATGAATAGTCATTCATTGACAAACCGGGACCAGTTGCCTTGTTTTCCTCTAAACAGTTGAATATCAATGTCTTTTACCAGGCTGACCAGGGCACATTTCCCTCGTGACTTCTGATCGGCGACCCGTTATATTGACGTGGAGCAGAATACTACTATTTCAATAATTTACCGGCATACAACCCATGGAAAATCACGGATTGGAGCAACTCGACAAACCAAACGCTTCCGGATCAGTCGTTCCCTACATTGTTATAGCCCTTCTAGTACTGGTCATCCTAATCCTACTCCTGGTATTTTTTCTGAGTCCAGAGTCAATTAACGGATTGCGCAGTTCCATAGGCTCTTCCAGCTCTCAGCCCACCGTTGGGATGACTGATCCCAGTAAAACGTCTGATAACAAAGGTTCTGAAACTGCAGGATCACTAGATGCCGGCAGTCCTGAAAGCCCTGACAGCGATGCACTCACCCAGTCTGGAGAAGGAGATCAGTCCCTAGTTCCAGGGTCAGATCAAAACAGCCTTAAAGGTGCTGGAGACGGAGAATGCAGTGGCTGGGCGGACAACATCGAATCTTTCTTTCATACCCTCGATACCAGGGACTACATTAAAGAGTTCCAGCTCGACTCTCCAAGTGCCATATATTTTCCTGCACTCATCCAGAAACTGGTCGATAATCCTCCAATCGTCAGCGGTGAGACTGACGACCTGTTCACTATTCTCCAGAATACTGCCCATTTTTTTCGTATCATCGGTAAGAAAAATATCCTCGTACTCAAGGGTATCCTCGACCGCGAACAGGCCACTTTCGAGCAGACACTTGCCGACTTTTACGAGCTTACAGAAGAGCCGGATTGTTTAAAGAAACGATTCAATCTCACTATAGGTCAGGATCCGCTCTATGCTTATGCCGGCTTTTTCCTGAACACCATGGGGGGCAGGCTCTATTTATTCCGCAGGGATTCCATGTCTCGGATGGTGGTCAATTTTTATGCTATTCAGATCATTGAGCAGGCCAATCGAGAAGGTAAAAACAAATATGGGATCGATATTAAAGATTCCATTGATAGTCTGATTATCGAAATCGAGTCAAGCAGGATAAAATTGCAGATGCGCGATTTCTATCTGGATACGCTTTATGATTTGAAGGTGAAATATCAATAGCCGGCAGGATTTCGGCTGTATTGCTTGAAGGTGCCTGAAGATATCAAGGTACATGCAAACTCCACCGGAAACGATTCATTAACCGCAACCATTCAGACCGAAATGAGTGACCAGCCGTTTACTGAGACACTTTTCAGTTTCATTGGTGACAGCCCTACCCCATTCCACGCTGTTGCAAATATAGTCCGAATTCTCAAAAAATCCGGTTTCACTATTCTTGACGAAGGCAGGAAATGGCAGATAGAGAGAGGGGGACGCTATGCGGTAATCCGAAACGGCTCGCTGATTGCCTTTACCTTGGAAAATCTTGATTTCAGCCGAGAAGGGTTCAGGATACTAGGTGGTCATACCGACAGCCCAAGTCTTCAACTCAAACCCCATCCCCGGGCGATGTCATCACCCTATTTTCAGTTTGGGGTGGAAAAATATGGCGGGGCGCTTCTGAACACATGGTTTGACCGGGAACTTTCCCTGGCCGGAAGGATTACCATTCAATCTGAAAATGGGTCACCCTGTACTGTTTTGATCGATTTTAAAAAACCGGTTCTCTATATCCCAAGCCTGGCGATCCATCTTGACAGGAAGGCCAATGAGGGCCGGGAGATAAACGCCCAAACTGATATCTGTCCAGTGTTGGCCCAGAATATTTCTTCCGAAGAAGACTGGCATTCCCTGCTAGCCGAGCATCTCAACAATCTTTATCCTGGTCTCGCCTGGCGGTCGATATTGGGATACGATCTGTTCTGCTACGATTGTTCTCCCCCACGGTTTTTTGGCCTGGATAACAAATTCATTTGCGGTCCCCGGCTTGATAACCTGCTGAGCTGCTTCGTTGGCTTACAGGCCTTGCTTCAACAGCAGGGTTCAGCCAATTGCATGCTCGTGTTCACCAATCACGAGGAGATTGGATCCACCAGCAACAGTGGCGCCCTGAGTAATTTCTCTTCTTCGGTTCTGTCGAGAATCTGCAGCAGTTTAGAGGATCAAGCGATCTGTATGAATCGTTCGTTCTTTATTTCTCTAGACAACGCCCATGCCAGTCACCCCAATTTTGTTGACAAAAGTGATGGTGATCATCAGGTCATCCTTAACCATGGGCCGGTCATCAAAATCAACAGTTCCCAGCGTTACTGCTCCAACTCGAGAAGTGGTTCCGTTTTCAGGCTACTCTGTTCTGAGGTCGGCGTTCAGACCCAGGATTTTGTCATGAGGAGCGATATGGTATGCGGCTCGACCATCGGCCCACTCACCAGCGCCGAATTGGGAATTGAAGGTGTCGACGTCGGAGTCCCGACCTGGGCCATGCATTCTATCCGTGAGGTAACCGGCGCCATGGATCCCGAGCTACTTTATCTCGCCGTGCTTCATTTTTTTAATAGAGACTCTTTACCATTGATATCAAATTGTTAAGCAGATCCATGACACATTGTAGTAATTGACTTTCACCTGCTATTACGGTAGGCAAAGTTTGAAGACGACAGCAACTGATGTGAATCTGGTACTTGGAGATGTTTTGCTCTCGAATCTAGTGGTTACACGCCTGATTGAGTTTGTCTGCCTAGCAGAGCGGCCGGGGATGCTCTCCAGCCCCTCTGCTGCTGCAATTATTCAGCCATATTTATCCCATTAATTCTCAACCAAGGAGGAACCATGAAAAGAGCTTTTATTTTTGGGCTGATCGGTTTTGCCGGTTGCGCACTGGTGGCTTTCAACGCCTCAGCTGCAGGGGGGCCTAAACCTGAACCACCACCCAAAGCAACGACCATCAGCGAACTCGCCGAGCGCTATGACTCAAGCAGGTGTGCAGACTGTCATGAGGAGATCTATGACGAGTGGGAGAATTCTCTACACGCCCGTTCTATCCTCGGCAGTCCGCGCACTGCACCCACCATCATCACCGCCATCGAAAAGGGTCTCAAGTTATTTCCTTACTCGGGGGTTAAGTCTGACGATGACATCACCGTTGAGCATCTGACCATCTGTACAAAATGTCATCTCCCTCAACTCGATGAAGCCACTGACGACGTTGCTCGTGAAATTGTAGCCACTATTCGTGGATGGCAGCAAGCCTACAAAGATGGTGACGACGATAAAGCTGAAGAACTCGAAGAGACCATTGAGAGCCTCAACATCGGCTGTATGGTCTGCCATAACAAAGTCGCCCTCATTCACAAGTGGGCGGACGGGTATGCTCAGCCTGATACGGTATACGGCGCCCAGGAAGGGGAACATGAAGATGAGGAGTTCGTTAACATGGCCGAAGCCCCAGCCTTGAGCGAATCGATTTTCTGTGGCCAGTGCCACGGACTTGGTCCCAACCTGGAACTTGACCACCCTTCTCAATGCGCAACTCTTTATGGCAGCTATCTCTTCTCCTATGTTGCCCATGGAGGAAGTGAATCCTGCCAGGAATGTCACATGGAGAAGTCCGAGCTCGGTCATGACATGCAATCCTACAAGGATGAGGCGATGATCGATATGGCGCTCGATGTAAAAGTCGAAGGCCGCTCAATGTTCTGGCGCAAGAACAAGGCCGAAGGTGTGGTACCCATCGGTATCATAGACGTTTCCATGTACAACAAAGCGGGTCATGTGATTCCAGACGGCTGACCGACTCCTAACCGGCTGGTCCTGGATGTGACCGCAAAAACTGATGATGACACTGTAGTTTACAATGAGCAGAGAATTTACATGCCTTTCCCCGGCAGGTTCGGCAGAGGCAAAGAAATGGGCCGTGGTCCCTATGAAAAGAGTGGCCTTTTGAGAGAAACAAGTCTGGCCCCCGGACAAACCAAGCATGAAACCTTTGAAATTTCCTATCCTTTTGAAGATCAGGAAAAGGACGGAACGTCCAGGCGGGAACTTCTCAAAGACGAACTGACTGTTACGGTAACCCTTTGGTATGTACCGTTTGGCGAGTTCGACGGCAATGAAGTCGCCTTCTATGAGGAAGAAAAGACTCTGGACCTGAAAACTGAGTGGGTCTGGAGATAACAGTCTAGTTTTCATACCATACAGTTAGCACCTCAAAGCCCGCATGCCCCATGTATACGGGCTTTTTCTTTCTCTTCAGGTCTGCAAAACCTAAATAAGAATATGAGTTGCAAGAATAAATATATGTGGTATTTATTTAGTCGTTTAATTATTTAGTTTACTCATTAATCGTTTGTAGTACTTTATCTAAGTACTTCCTAATTGATAAACCATCTCCATAACCACTAACCATTCATACAGGAGACATGACGATGAAGTTTAATTCCATTGCAAAATTCATCCCCATGGTGTTGATGATGGCACTGATTATGTCAGGGTGCGCTCAACAAACAACCACAACCTCGGCCCCCCAGGAAGCCAAACCGCGCGGTCGCCGAGAAACAGGACCCGTTCCTCTTCAAGGGTCCTGTCGTAGGCCGTTCCAACAAGGCACAAACCATCTCCATTACCGTTGGGCAAGGCGGTGCTGCCAAAACCATGATGCTTCGCTTCGATGACCAGACTGAAGGTCTGGAGTATGCCAAGAAAGGCGAAGCGGCAATCATCAGGTGGGAACAGCGCGGCGACGACAAGTTCGCTACCGTGATCAAGCCGAAACTGGCCAAGCTTCCCGAAGGGGTCAGCGAAATAAAGACCGAAGAACTCTATAAACTGCTGCAGGATCACGTTCCGATGGCCCTGGCCGATGCCCGGCCAGCCATGCGCTATAACCAGGGTCACCTGCCCGGAGCCGTTTCGATTCCGGTACCGCTGCTCAAAGAGCAGAAAGAGGCGGTGCTGCCCAATGACAAGAACGAGCTTATCGTCTTTTACTGCGGGGGCTATACCTGAGGCATGACCAGCACTAACGCCGGTCTGGCGAAACAACTCGGTTATACCAATGTAAGCGCATATCTCGGCGGCGAACCCGCCTGGAGCGAAGAAGGTTATCCTGTCTATGCATCCAATGACATTCGTGGATAAAGGCAATATCGTTCTCCTCGATCTGCGCCAGGGTGAGGCACCGGTCAAGGGACGGATTCCACGTTCGGTCCAGGTTGCCTATGAAGCAACTGGAAAACCGGATCGACGATATCCCCGCAATGCACCTGTACTTCTCTACAGCGATAACTATGATGAAGTAACCGATGCTTATGAAGACCTTGAAGGCTGAAGGCTTCAAAACGGTAGCTTTGGTCAATGGCAATTACCAGGGCTGGGTGGCCTCAGGAGGAGAGGTTGAATCAGGACCGATCTTCTCCAACGAAATCAAATGGGTCAGGCAGCTTGGCAAAGGTGAAGTCTCTGTTGAAGAATTCAGAAAAGCGGTGATGGGTGAATTGCCCGACACCTTTGTGATCGATGCCCGCACCAAGGAAGAAATCAAGGAACTCGGGATATTCACCAACACGGTCAATATCCCGCTGGATGAAATTCCCAAGCGGATGAATGAACTGCCCAAAGATAAACGAATCTTTGTCCATTGCTCCACCGGCGCCCGAGCTGATCTCGCCTACCGGGAACTGGTCGAGAATGGCTTTGACGTCAAATTCCTGCTGCTCAATATCTCGCGATCCCGAATGCGACTGTCCGATAATCATTCCAGCCAATAACAAGACAAGTTCTAATCTACTGCTGCATTAGAGGGGAACAGACGGGCAATCCGGCTGTTCCCTTTTTTGTTTTCAACACGTGTAGATTTGCCTCCTGTTAAAACACATTTAATTCTAACTAATCGGATTCCAGCTTATGAGTAATGACGACCAGAAGATCATCTATTCGATGATCAAAGTAAGCAAAAACTACAACAACAGGCCTGTTCTCAAGAACATTTCTCTGTCCTATTTTTACGGCGCCAAAATAGGCGTCCTGGGCTTGAACGGATCGGGGAAATCCACCCTGCTCCGCATCCTGGCAGGAATAGACAGTGAATTTGACGGCAGGACCGTCCTCGCCCCAGGCTATACCATCGATTATCTTGAGCAGGAGCCCTTACTTGATCCAGAAAAAACCGTCAAACAGATCGTTGAGGAAGGTGTCGAAGAAACCCTCAACCTCATTGCTGAATTCAATAATATAAACGAGCAGTTTGCTGAACCGATGAGCGATGATGAGATGCAGGCTCTCATCGATAAGCAGGCAGAGGTTCAGGAGAAACTTGAGTCATTGTCGGCCTGGGATATTGACAGCCGGCTGGAGATGGCCATGGACGCCCTGCGCTGTCCCCCTTCGGACAGCAAGTGCGGACTCCTTTCCGGCGGAGAAAAACGACGGGTTGCCCTGTGTCGAATCCTGCTTAAAAAACCTGATATACTTTTGCTTGACGAACCGACCAATCATCTCGACGCAGAGACCGTGGCCTGGTTAGAACGTCACCTCCAGGACTACAGCGGAACAGTCATCGCCGTCACCCATGACCGCTATTTTCTCGATAACGTCGCCGGCTGGATTCTCGAACTTGATCGCGGCGCTGGCATTCCCTGGAAAGGAAACTACTCCTCCTGGCTAGAACAGAAACAGAAGCGACTGGCCGTCGAAGAGAAACAGCAGAGTGAACGGCAAAAAACACTGCAGCGGGAACTTGAATGGATACGCATGTCACCCAAAGGCAGACGTTCCAAATCCAAGGCCCGTATCAGCTCTTACCAGGAATTACTCGACACGGGCCCAACCGAGAAGATTAAAGAATTGGAAATCTATATTCCCCCGGGCCCACGATTGGGTAAAAAAGTGATCGAGGCACAAAATGTTAAGAAGTGTTTCGGCGACCGGGTCTTGTTTGAAAACATGGAGTTTACGCTGCCGGCCGGCGGCATCGTCGGAATCATAGGTCCCAATGGCGCCGGTAAATCGACACTGTTCAATATGATCACCGGACTGCTTGAGCCCGACGAAGGGACCATCAGCCTCGGCGACTCCGTGAAACTCTCCTATGTTGACCAGAGCCGGGAAACGCTGGCCCAGGAGAAGACTATTTTCGAGGTCATCTCCGAGGGGCACGACACCATCTGGCTTGGTACCAGAGAAGTTAACAGCAGGGCATATGTGGCCAGGTTTAATTTTTCGGGTTCCGACCAGCAGCAGAAAATCTCCCAGATCTCGGGTGGCCAGCGAAATCGAGTGCATCTAGCCAGAATGCTCAAGGAGGGAGGAAACGTTCTACTGCTTGATGAGCCCACCAACGATCTTGATGTCAACACACTTCGCGCCCTGGAGGAAGCACTCGAAAACTATCTGGGTTGTGTAGTAGTAATAAGTCATGATCGCTGGTTTCTCGACAGAATTGCCACCCATATTCTAGCATTTGAAGGAGACTCCCAGACCGTCTGGTTTGAAGGAAACTACTCTGATTATGAACAAGATAGGAAAAAGAGGCTTGGGGCAGCCGCTGATCAGCCGCAACGGATAAAATACCGGCATCTGACCAGGTGAGGATAATCTCAACGCTGCAGATTGTTGATATCGGCCAGGGCAATACTCCCTTCTCTTACCAACAGCAGCCTGTCGTCCCTGATAGGCTAGAACGGTTGACGGCGGCATCGTACCAAGCTCACCACCATCGACGATGAGATCTATCGACTCTGCCAAACTGTCGATCAGATCGAAGACCGTCCTGGCCGGTGGTTGACCACTGATATTGGCACTGGTGGCGGTAATCGCCCCTCCAGACCGGCTGCAGATCGCGGTTGCTGCTTGATGTGATGAAATCCTGATACCGATGGTACCGGTTCCAGCGGTAAGCAATGAAGGAAGAGTCGGTCGGGCCGGAAAGATAAGCGTCAATGGCCCGGGCCAATAACGTTTCATCAAGGGCTGATAAATTGCTGGCGTTGTACTGATCAGTCTGGCGAGATGCTCGACACCGTCGATTAGTACCAGCACCGGTTTGCTCGAAGGCCGCTGTTTGATTTCAAACAACTGCTTGAGAGCCTGCTCATTGAAAGGGTCTACCGCGAGCCCATAGGACGTCTCAGTTGGAATTGCTGCAATACCGCCTGACCTGATTACAGCAGCGGCGTCCCTGCTGTAATCAGGCCTGTCTGTTGATATTATTTTACAACGAGATGTTTCTCGCCTTTTCATTAACTTCCTGTATCATTTTGTCACGGAACCTGACGAGCTTGTCGGCAATATTTTTGTCTTCCAGTGCCAGTATGCGGCAGGCGAGGACTGCAGCGTTTTTTGCCCCAGCCTTGCCAATTCCCATGGTAGCCACAGGTATCCCAGGAGGCATCTGCACCGTAGCCAACAGCGCATCCATCCCTCCAAGCGGAGAAGCATCGAGGGGGACACCAATGACCGGCAGATCGGTGTGCGAGGCAATAACTCCTGCCAGATGAGCGGCCATTCCGGCCCCGGCAATGATGATCTTGATCCCCCGTTCAGAAGCACTCTTGGTGTATTCCATAACCTTGGCAGGTGTGCGATGCGCTGAGGCGACGGTCATTTCGCACTCAATTCCCATATCTTTCAGGAAATCGGCCGCTGCCCTCATCACCGGCAAGTCGGAATCGCTGCCCATCAAGATTCCCACTTGGGGATTTTTCTCAACCCTGTGATCTCGGTTCAGAGCTTTGGCTCCGATATCGGTACGGAAAAAACAGCCCGTCCAATGTATCTCGGCAACCCCTTTATAGGCTCTGGAGATTGCAGTTTCCAGATCCTTACCGACGGCAGTTATCCCCAACACTCTGCCGCCAGCTGTTACCAATCGCCGATTTTCTGTTGCTGTGCCGGCATGAAACACCTCTACCCCGGGTACTGCATTTGCTTTACTTATTCCTCGAATCAATTTGCCCTTTTCGTATGAGCCGGGATATCCACCTGAAGACATCACCACACATACCGTAGGACGGGGATCAATTTTCATGTCGATGGTGTCTAGGTTGCCGTCAATTGCCGCCTCAAAAATATCGACCACATCACTTTTCAGTCTCATCAGCAGCGGCTGGGCCTCCGGGTCACCAAACCGGCAGTTAAACTCCAGAACATTTAATTTATCGCCACTGATCATCAGTCCGGCATACAGCATTCCTTTGTAGGGTCTGCCTTCAGCCGCCATTCCTCTGACGGTTTGCAGCATCACCTTTTCCATCACGTACTCGGAGATTTCAGCGGTGACCACGGGTGCCGGACTATATGCCCCCATTCCTCCGGTGTTAGGACCCTGATCGTTGTCAAATATCGGTTTGTGATCCTGCGAGGTGGGCAGAGGCAAGACGCTTTTCCCGTCGGTAAAGGCAATAAAGGAGGCTTCTTCACCTTTGAGACATTCCTCGATAACCACCTTCTTTCCTGCATCGCCAAACACCTTATCGATCATGATCTGATCAACAGCTTCTTTGGCCTCCTCTACGGTAGCTGCGACGATAACGCCTTTGCCAGCTGCAAGACCGTCAGCCTTGACAACTATGGGAGCCCCACACTTATCGATATATTTCTTAGCCTTCCTGGCATCTTTGAAAACTTTGAACTGGGCAGTGGGGATATCGTATTTAGCCAGAAACTCTTTGGTGAAAACCTTACTGCCTTCAAGAATTGCGGCCTTTTTAGTTGGACCGAAAATACGAAGTCCTTTTTTCTCGAAGAGATCCACGACTCCTTCGACCAGGGAAGCCTCGGGACCGACGACCGTCAAATCGATCTGTTCTCTGACCGCAAAATCGGCCAGGCTTTTTACATCAGTTGCTGAGATATCGATGCATTCCGCCAGTTTTTTTATGCCGGCATTGCCGGGCGCACAATAAACTTTTTCCACCCTGATGCTCTGTTTAATTTTCCATACCAGAGAATGCTCTCTACCACCTGAACCTACGACCAGTACTTTCATATTCCCCCCCTATGATCAGAGTCAATTTAAAGAGAAATTGTTATAACTTATCGGACACTTACAACACTAAGGAAGATAATCGTCAAGAGAGAGATTATCGATTGTTTTCCAGTCTAATAAGTTTACACAAAATAGTCAGTCTAAATTGCCTTTGGCAGCCCGAAATTAACAATATATTTGACAAACGTTTTCCCAATGGGTAAATGAATGAATAGTCATTCACTTGTTGATTACCTCTATTACCTTCCCATTATGAAATCGGTAGACAAACACCACAAAATCATCATCTCTGCCACAAAAGTGTTCGCCAAAAAGGGATTCTTTAATGCCAGAATCTCAGATATTGCCAAAGAGGCAAAAGTTGCCGACGGCACAATTTATCTCTACTTCAACAACAAATTCGACATCCTTATTTCTGTCTTGGAAGAAGAGATCGGTAAAATCATCGAGCAGATCGAAAAAGCGATCGAACAAGAAACCGATCCTGAGAAAATGCTGAATATCTTCATCGAGAAACATTTGTCAGCAATGAAGCAGAATAAAAATCTGGCGGAGGTAATTCATATAGAACTGCGCCAGAGCGATCGTTTGGTCAAGGAGTACAGGAACACCTCGTTCAAACAATACATCGATGTGATATCGGAAATAATAACAAAGGGTCAGGAACTGGGCATCTACAGAACTGATATCCTGCCGGATATAGCCAAACGAGCCTTTTTTGGCGCCCTTGATGAGGTTTCCAGGATCTGGACAACTCCTGGAAACGTTCAGTATTCAGTTGAGCAGACCTCAGAGCAGATCATAGCACTTTTTTTGTCAGGAATGCGGACAACTACTTGAACTAAGGGTCCGAAGTAGATCATGAAAGTTCTGAAGCATTGATATCCATTACCTCGAACTCTCTCTTGCCTCCCGGCGTCTGAGCCAGTACTTCGTCCCCGACCTCCTTGCCGATCAGACTTTTTCCCAGTGGCGAAAGCACCGATATGGAACCGTTCTTCACATCTGACTCTTCGGGTCCCAGCAATTGATAGGTAATCTCCTCGTCTGTATCCAGGTCCAGCAAGCTGACCACGGTTCCAAAGACAACACGCTCACTACTGACCTTAGTGCAGTCGATAACTTCGGCCCGGCTTAATTTATCCTTCAATTCGAGGATACGACCTTCGATAAGCCCCTGTCTCTCTTTGGCGGCATGATATTCGGCATTCTCCTTCAAGTCGCCATGGCCCCTGGCCACCTCAATCGCTTTAACTACCTCTATCCTGTCTTTTCTTTCCAACCGCACCAGTTCGTCTCTTAATTTCTGGTGCCCTGTTCGAGACATGGGAATACGCGTTACCATAAATTCTCCTAAAAAAAATCCCGCAACAGCGGAACGACTCTATTGCAGGCTTGTAGAACGAGTGCTTTACCAGCGGTAGATTAACGAAATATACCCTTTGAGATTGTCATAGTCATCCGAAATCACCGTTGAGAAGGTACCTTTTACTAAAAAAGGCTGGGCGATTTCAAGTAAAATATTCGCTTCAAATTCGTTCACCAACACATCATTCGTTTCATATCCAATCGCATACATTGCCGAGAACGAACTTGTTCCGCTCTGCAGTCTTCCTGTCGGCCAGAGTTCTAACCTGTAAAGGGCAGCCAATCCATGTTTCCAATAATCACTTGGGCTCCAATAGCTGAGCCCTGCTGTATCGTCTCCGATACCCGTCTCTGCTGCCAGTTGGTTATCTATCTCATTTTGCAGTTTAAGGTAGCTATAAGTAACATCGACTGAACTTCGGTCTCCGAACCAGCGGTACCCCCCCCATAGATAGTAACGCTCTCCCTCGTTGCCGTCATTGTAATCGGAAAAACTCAAATCAAAGCCAAAAAACAGACCAAACAGGTAATCAAGATTGAGACCGAGTTGAACATCTCTTCTATATATATTGTTCTCCAGTGAATCTATCGTATCGTCCACCGGTTGCTGTTTGATTGCCCCAAAAAGGTCTACTCTCTGTTCCAGTGAACCTTTAAATCTCAGATCATAGATAACAAAACTGTCCCCGTCTGTTTCGAAATCCTCGAATCCCAACTTAATGGATCCTTCGGTGGTATCACCAAATTGAATCGCATAATTGCCGAGAAGATAATTGCTCT
Organism: uncultured delta proteobacterium; assembly: GCA_963759125.1. GTDB lineage: Bacteria > Desulfobacterota > Desulfobulbia > Desulfobulbales > Desulfocapsaceae > JABDQA01. The sequence goes on along the minus strand of CAVWXN010000002.1, from coordinate 253,152 downwards.
TGGCAAGTGTTGATGCAAAACTGTTTCCATATTCGTTGCGCCCAAATCGAACGCCGGCCTCCTGAGAAAGCGTTGGTTTGATCTCGAGTCCGCCCCCAAGGTATTTTTGAGTTATGTTTTTGTATCCGTCTCTTCCCTCTTCTCTTTTATACATCCCGTCGAGCGACAAATTCGGCTGTCGGCGTCGAATGGATTTTTCCGATGCCTGTGAAAGATCGGGGTAAAAGATAGATTTTTCCTGGATCGTTTCGAGCAGCTCGGTCTCCTGTTTATATCTTCCAAGTCTTCCATAAACGGTGGCCAGATCGGGGTAAATTGGTTCCGTCAAATCATCGTCTTCTTCTAACAGCTTCTGATAATCTAGCTCGGCCTTATAAAATTCCCTGGCTTTTAATGATGATTTGGCTGTCATCTCTTTGTCTACAATTTTGCTCCACCGGTAATAGCTGTAATATTTGGTGCTGATCAAATTGATATCAAATTCCAGGTTGGCGGCAACAAAATCGATTGACATAAGCAAATCTACAAGCTCCTGTTCAGTCAGGTCTTGAATGCCATTTTCGGCCAAATAATGGGAAGCCCGGGTGCTGAGTTCAGGACTCCGCTGCAGCAGATCGATAAGTTGGTCTATAGTGCGCCTTAATTCGGTGTCGAGCAGGCCATACACATCAAGGGATTCTTCCCATTTGTCAACCGACCATAAAGCCCTGGCCCACATCAGCTTGGCCTCGGGATAATCCATCGAATCGATCGTCTGGTTTATACCGTTTTTCCGGCCTGTCTCATCAGTAGCGACGGAGAAAATTGAGAAGATCGATTGGGGCTCACCAAGCATATTCTCAAGACGCATCATCTGATCCCTGAAATGCGCTTCCTCACTGAAATTGCCGGCCAGAGTCTGGTAAATATCAAGCGCCAACGGATAATCCCCTGCCGACTCAGCACTCTGGGCCAACAGGGACATAGCACGTATCGACTGGTGCAGCTGGGCGGTCAGCGCCTCTGAGATAAGCTGTGCCTCTTTAAACCGCTTCAGACGTATAAGTGCGTCGGCTAGAGCAAATCCTTCTGTGTAAGACAGTTCTGAGAGCGACTCGGGGTCAAAAAGTGCGGGGTGGTTCTTCGTTTCACGGACAGCTATGTAGTGGCTGCTCTCCAGTTGCTCCACACCCTTGAACTTTGGCTGAAAACGTTTAATCAGTGAGAGACAGTCGCCATATTGATTGGTTTGCAAATAATGATCGGTGATAAAAAGCAGAATCGCTAGATCTTCGGCAACGACTCGATTCGCTCTAAGCTGGGAGTTCAGATGAGACAACGCTTTCTGATAGGTTTCTGCTCCGCCGAGAAGTTGATCCTGCAGCAGATTCAAGTGCACCAGAACGCTTTTTTGAGCAAGATCCAGTGTGACCTTGGAATTCTGCACCTTTCTCTCTAATGCACTAAGCCAAACCTCCGCCTGAATCGGATCTTCTCGGAGGATTTGATAGTGTGCCAGCAATAGATAACCATCGGCGTAGTGAGGATACCGGACAGCAAACTCTCTTAGAATCTGCTCGGAGACAAAAGGTCGATGGCGCTTCAAATAGGCGTTTGAGAGCTCTTTTGACATGCTCGAAAGTACTTTAGGCTCAATGTCCTGATCGGCCATTGCCTGATAAAATTCATCTGCTTCGTCAATTAGATCGTTATCGAGCAGGCCAAAGAAGAAGGTCTCTTTTATTTCTAATGTCTGCCGCCTACTGTCTTTCTTTGCGGATTGATAAAAAGATCTCATCTTATCAACCAGTCCGAGTTTGCCGCTTAAATAGATAGCCTCCTTTAGAGTAGACTGGTCGGTGGGGGTGATCTTTAAGTAGTCGCCTAAACTTCTCAAGCGCTCCAGATCGAGTCCGCTGCCATCTTCACACTGGGCCCGCAGGATGAAATAATTACCATTTTTCGAATGGTGCTCCTCGATACGATCGAGGAAGGTGAGACAATCACCGTACAAATTGTTTTTCATGTACAATTTTGATATTTTATCGATTATTTCAAATTCTTTCGGTTCATGAGTATTGATAATCTGCAGCACCTCTATCAGATCTCTCTCCTTTCCACGCCCCATCTCTTCAAGCATTTCGGCCATTGCCCTGTATATCCCGATGCGATCAGGTGTTACCCGGGCGAGATCCCTCCACAACATCCAGACCCCGTCATTTTCGACGATCGCCAGCAGATCGTTGGCCAGAATCAGTTCCAGGGTATCAATTTCCGATGAGACGTCAGCACCGTCTGGAAATTCCTTACGGTATTGCTGAAAATAGTGTAACGCACGATCCGTCCTTCCTAGGCTGAAAAGATAGATCCGAGCCACTGCCAGCATATAGTCTTTCCTGCGTATCTGTTTATCAAGCAGTTCCAGCATATGAGGAAGTGCTTTGCGCATCTCTCCCTGTTCATAGTAGAAATCTGCCAGCTTTATTCTCTCTCCTGTGTCCTCCGAATTTGACTGCAGATAGATTTCCCGCTGGACTGCGGCCTCTTCAGTTGCACCGGATTTATCAAAAGTGGCGGCCGCTTCAACTCTTACAGAAGGTTCGACTTCTTCGTTATTGACCAGTTCAAGATAGTAATGGGCGGCCCGACCAAAGTATTGCTGCCGACTATAATGACGTGCGAGTTCAAGGATCTGTTGAGACTCAAGCACCCCCCTCTGGTAGAGTTGTTCCAGCAAAGGAATAGTCAGCTCTTTTTTGCCCAGTTCGGTGAAAGAGTCGATCAAACCAAGCAGGGCTATCTCCGACAAGGGTCCACCAGGATCGAGTGCCAGTGCACGGCCAAAGAATTTAGATGACAGATCGGCTTTACCTAATGCCAGCGCGACCTCTCCGCCACTGACCAAATAGTCAAGTTTCTCTGGGGAACTCTCTACCAGGCTCTCGAGAATTCCAAGGGCCCGTTCATAATCTTCGACTGCTATATAGCTTTTACATAACTCCCATTTTACTTCTTCTATAAGGGGTTTTTCCTGAAGCACTTCATGATATTTACTGATGGCTTCTTTGAATTGCTGCTGTTGCGCCAGATTGCGGGCCTCATCCCAGCGCTTCTTCCAGAGTGGATCCTCTGATCTCTGATTTACGACGGTGATTGACTTGTCGGATTCCAGCGGGGCCGCGTGCAGCAAAAAAGCAAAAAAACAGATAGCGATGCTGGCCGAAAAAAGAAAATATTTGAAAATTCGATTGGATAGAGATTGAATCACTAAGACGCTCAGCTCGGACAGCCGTCCCTGATTATGATTGATGTGCACATCGTCATGACCTAAATAGGGGCATGAACCTCAATGCGTATCTTTCATCGCCGATCTCGAATTCTGTACGGCGGGTTCCAGTTGCTGATCTTATCTATAAAATTGTGCAATGGATTTTACAACATATTCCTGCATATCCGGGGTAAGGCCAGGATATATGGGCAGAGCGAGAGTTTCCTGTGCCGCTTTCTCGGTCTGAACCATTGGAGGGGGGGTAAAAATATCGGTTAAACATTTCTGTTGGTGCAGCCCCACAGGATAGTAGATCTCTGTGGCAATCTGTTGTTGCTGCAGCCAGCTGCGCAATTCATCACGCTTTTCTACCCTGATAATATATTGGTTGTAGATATGGTAATTGCGCTTTAAATCATTGTTGCCATTACAACTTCCATATACAGCCTCCGGGGTGGAAACCGGAATGGGACTGATGGCTTGTTTTTCGGCAAACAGAGCGCTGTATCTTGCAGCATTCTGGCGTCGCTGCTGATGCCATTGTTCAAGACGTCGCAGCTTGATTCTCAATACAGCAGCCTGGATAGGATCCAATCTGAAATTCCCGCCAACCATACTGTGATAATATTTGGGTTCGCCGCCGTGATTTCTCAGGAGTCGGACTCTGTCGGTGAATGCCGCATCACGGCTTACCACCATGCCGCCGTCACCTATGGCCCCAAGATTTTTGCTCGGGAAGAAGGAGAAACAGCCAGCCAATCCCATCGAACCTGCTTTTTTCCAGCCCTCCTCTCCGTTGGTGGAATAAAAAGCTTCAGCCCCGATCGCCTGCGCCGCATCTTCGATGACAGGTATCCCATGCTGTTCAGCAAGCTCAACGATACGACTCATATCTGCACACTGACCGTAGAGATGAACGGGAATGATTGCCTTTATCTTTCCAGAGCTATCATCGGCCAGTATCTCCGCAACCCTTATTGGATCTATATTGAAAGAGACAGGGTCGATGTCAGCGAACACAGGGATTGCTCCGAGTCGGATAATCACCCCCATGGTGGCAAAAAATGAGTAAGGCGTTGTCAGGACCAGATCTCCAGGACCAACCCCCAGCGCCATAAGCGATACCAGCAAGTGCATCGGTACCGCTGGAAACACCGACGGCCCCTGTGACCTTGCAATAGCTGCACATTTCTTCTTCGAGACCTTCGACTTCGGGCCCCTGGATGTAGCGGGTCGATTCGACGACCTCGATTACCTTCTCTATGATTTCCTGTCTCTGTTCCTCCAGCATAGGCCCGAGGTCAAGCAAAGGTACATTCATCTTTGTATGGTGGTAGAGTGATAGTTAGGGGATCGGGAGACTGAAAGATCAGTCGGAGGCGTTGACAATAATTTTTTCACCATCAAAAAAATCAACGATATCAGGCATTTCAGCCTCGAGATATTTTTTCATTTTGGCCAGAAGGTTAACTTCGATCTGCCTTACCCGCTCACGGGATATATCAAATTTATCGGCGATATTTTGAAGGGTCATGGGTTCATCGGTGAGCAGACGATCCTCAAGTATCATTCGCTCTTTATCGTTGAGATGTTCTTTCAGCTGTTCCAGTAACTCAGCCAGCCTCAGCTTCATTTCCTTGCCGGCAATCGTCGACTCTATGCTCGGGTCATCACTGGGTATGAAACTTTTCTGCTCGTCCTCTGAATCGTTTTTAACCGGGCTTTCCAGGGAAACGTCCCAACTGTCCATTCGCTGACTCATCTCAACAACTTCTTTTTCCTTGACGTTGAGCCGTTCGGCGAGCAGCTTGGCTTCCGGTTTAAACCCCTGAGCCTCGAGCAATTTCTTCTCTTTGTTAAGGCTGAAAAACAGCTTACGCTGGGCCTGAGTGGTACCTATTTTTACCAGGCGCCAGTTATCCATGATAAATTTCAGTACATAAGCCCTGATCCAGTAGGCTGCATAATAGGAGAACTTGACTCCGCGGTAGGGGTCAAATTTTTTGGTAGCCTGAACCAATCCGACATTTCCCTCCTGAATCAGATCCATAAAGTTCTGCATCCAATATTTCTGGAAATCCATCGCTACTTTGACAACCAGACGCAGATTGGAGGAGACAAGACGATACGCTGCATTCGGATCGCCGCTCTCTCTGAATTGAATGGCCAGCTCCTCGGTTTCTTCGCGGGACAGTAGCTCGTACTGACTTATTTCCTGCAAATATCGATGCAATGCAGGATTGCTGAGAACCGGCAGATTTTCATCGTCGGAAAGAGCCACCAGTGGATTCTCGTGGGGCTCGACTTCCGGTATTGTTGAATTTTTCTTTTTGCTCATCTATAGTTATCTCCAAGGCGAGCTTGGCGCGATAGTCAAAAGACTATAGAATACTACCTTAATGCAAGGAAAGTGCAATTATAATGTGCTTTTCACCTAAAATATGGGGGGTCTAACCCGGATTATACTCTACCATATTCATTTTTAAGATTAATATTTTATTTTCCAAACTTTTAATTCTATGCTAAAAGGCCGTTCTCTTTTTGCTATCTGCTCCTTCAACAGCCACCTCTGAGATTATTTCCGAGACAATGAAACACATACGTAACTTCAGCATTATAGCGCACATAGATCATGGCAAGTCTACCCTTGCTGACCGGATGATTCAGCTCTGCGGTCTCGTTTCCGCGAGAGATTTCAAGGATCAACTCCTCGATAATATGGAGATCGAGCGTGAACGGGGCATTACCATCAAGAGCCAGACAATCTGTCTACCTTACCAGGCTGACGACGGCAAGACTTATGCCTTGAACCTGGTGGATACCCCTGGCCATGTCGACTTCAGTTATGAAGTTTCAAGAGCCCTTGCTGCCTGCGAGGGAGCACTGCTGATTGTCGATGCCGCCCAGGGCGTGGAAGCCCAGACTCTGGCCAACCTCTACCTGGCAATGGAAAATGAGCTGGAAGTTATACCGGTGGTCAATAAAATCGATCTGCCGTCGGCCGAGCCCGAATCTGTAAGCCTGCAGATTGAGGAGGATCTGGGTCTCGACGGTGATATGATCCAACTCTGTTCAGCAAAAACAGGAGAAGGTGTCAAACAGGTTTTTGAGGCCATTATTAACTATCTCCCTCCACCAGAGGGTGATACTGCCGCCCCACTCCAGATTCTTATCTTCGATGCGAGTTACGATCCCTACCGTGGCACTGTAATCTCCTGCCGTATAATCAACGGTGTGGTCCGGCCTGGGGACCAGATCACCTTCATGTCAACCGGAGCTTCATACAGGGTTGAGGAAGTCGGCCTTTTCAGGGTCAGGAAAGAGCCACAGAAAAAACTTGGGGCCGGGGAAGTTGGTTATATCCTGGCCGGCATCAAGTCGGTTTTCGATGCCAAACCCGGTGACACTATCACCCACACAGAGGCAAAATGCGCAATGCCGCTGCCGGGGTTCAAAGAGGTACTGCCCGTCGTCTTTTCATCCATTTACCCCATATCCTCTGACGACTACGAGGATCTTGGCGCGGCTCTGGAGAAATTGCAGCTCAACGATGCTGCGCTGAGTTTTCAGAAAGATTCATCAGCGGCACTGGGCTTTGGATTTCGCTGCGGATTTTTAGGCCTTCTTCACCTCGAAGTCGTTCAGGAAAGACTCGAACGGGAATTTGACATCTCTCTGATTCTGACGGTTCCTTCGGTTCGCTACCAATTCACCCTGAGCGACCAGAGCCAACTGCTGGTGGACAACCCCGCCCATTTCCCCGATCCTTCAAGTATCAGTCGGATAGAGGAGCCCTATATCAAGGCTTCCATACTTATTCCAGAGCGCTATATGGGAGTGGTTATGACCCTCTGCATGGAGCGGCGAGGTGAGAATACCAACTATCACTATCCCACTCCCGGCAGAATTGAATTCACCTGTGAATTGCCGCTCGCAGAGGCAATCTATGATTTCTACGACAGGCTAAAATCGATAACTCAGGGCTACGGCTCCTTCGATTATGAACTTCTTGATTATCGCTCCGCCGATCTGGTCAAACTTGACATCCTGGTCAATGGTGAGGTAGTCGATGCCCTTTCCCAACTCGTCCATCGGTCCAGCGCCAGAGCCCGAGGTCTCAATGCCTGTGAACGGTTGAAAGACGAAATTCCCCGCCAGATGTTCAAAATAGCCATTCAGGCGGCTATCGGCACCACCATCATCGCCCGCACAAATATTTCGGCTTTACGAAAAGATGTCACAGCCAAATGTTATGGGGGCGATATTACTAGAAAACGAAAACTGCTGGAAAAACAGAAAGCGGGCAAGAAGCGTATGAAAACGGTAGGTAACGTTGATATTCCTCAAAACGCCTTTCTCGCCGTCTTAAAGCGCGAGGGGGATTGACAGTACCAGGGGTTTTAGGAGCAAGTACCGTCTATTTCAACTCTTGGGATTGCCGGTCAATCAAGCGGCAACGTCGTTAACATCTATACCTTTGTTCTGCATGATCATTTCCATTTCCTGTCTGCTCAAGACGGATACTTCCTGCCGCGAGAGATAGACAAGGCAATCCTGACAGATGTTAAAGGCGTTTTTGTCAACTTCACTGAAGATATCCCAACAATCTCTGTGCGGATTCTCCTTAGCCGGGCATTTGTGGTCGTCTCCACAGTTCATTATTACCCAGCACGGCAGCTCGGAAAACGGTGACATATCCATGCTCCTGTAAAATTAATTAGGCGACGACATGGGATTTTAATGTATCGCCAGGACACTGGCAAGAAAATTTTACCAGAGTTGGGAGAATCAATGTGGCAGGCAGGGATAAGAGACAAATATAACAACTATTTTTTTTTAATTTCTATGCTACTTGAGGGACATAAATACTCTATTGACGAGATAGGCTTTGTTCCAGCCTGGCAAGCAATTGATCTTTGCCCAATTTCGTTAGCGCCGAGAAAACCACCCTGTCTTCGGGGCTGAGCCCGTGACCCGCATCCAGGATAGCGGCCATCTTATTTCTCTTGTTCCCTGACAATTTATCGGCTTTGGTATAGACCGCCAGAGATGGGATGGCGCGCTGCTTAAGCCAGAGGAGCAGCTCACGGTCCTGTTTTTTTGCCTCATGCCGCAAGTCCATGATCACGACAACGAGACGCAGCTGTCTGCGGGTTTCGAGATATGAGGCGATCAATGAGCCCCATTTGAGCTGCATCTGTTTAGAAACCTTCGCGTAGCCATAGCCAGGAAGGTCCACAAAGTTGCAGGTCCCATCCACAAGAAAGAAATTCAAGCCCTGCGTTTTACCGGGACGTGAGCTGACCTTGACGAAGTTTTTTCGATTGAACAGAGCGTTGAGCAGGCTCGATTTGCCAACGTTCGACCGGCCTGCGAAGGCTATTTCCGGCAGCTCGTCCTCGGGCAGCTGCTTGAGGCTGTGAACACTTAACTGAAACAAGGCTTCATTGAGGTTCATCTAGATATTCCCTCGCAAAATCAGATAACCTTGTTCAACGGATACTCGATAATTCCTTCAGCGCCCTTTTCTATCAAACGCGGGATCAGATCCCTGACCACATCTTCGGAAACCACAGTTTCAACCGAAAACCAATCGGATTGATAGAGATTGGCTATGGTCGGGGCATTGAGGCTCGGCAGAATCTGCACCACCCGATCAAGATCTTCATTTTGAACGTTCATTTTCAAACCAACGATTCGATTAGCCCTCAAGGCACCTTGCAGGAGCAGTGAGATATTTTCTATTTTCTTCCGTTTCCAGGGATCCTGCCAGGCTATCTTATTGGCAATCAGCTGGGTATTTGATTGCATAAGCTCATGGATAATCCTGAGGCCGTGAGCTCTGATGGTACTCTCAGTCTCGGTGACCTCTACCACCGCATCGGCAAGACCGGAGACAACTTTAGCCTCGGTGGCACCCCAGGAAAATTCAATGTCCACCTCGATGTTTCTTTCCTTGAAAAAACGTGTGGTGACATTGACAAGCTCGGTTGCCACTTTCTTGCCCTGCAGATCCTCTATCGATTTGATCTCAGAATCGCCGGCCACAGCGATCACCCAGCGGGTCGGTTTATTACTTACCTTCGAGTAGACAAGGTCAGCCACAATGATCGCATCAGAATCGTTTTCCAGCGTCCAGTCCTTGCCTGTAATCCCTGCATCGAGCATACCGCTCTCAATGTATCTCGACATTTCCTGCGGCCGACAGATAGAACAGTCGAGTTCAGAGTCATCTATTTTGGGAAAATAGTTTCTCGCCGCCGGCTTGATCAGCCAACCGCCTTTTTCGAACAACTCAATGGTTGCCTTTTCAAGACTTCCTTTGGGCAATCCTAACTTCAACACATTCATAACCTACTCCGCAATTCAGCTTTTTGAGCCATAGACAGCTGCCGGATCAAACACCTTTTTTTCGATGACCTCCAAGTCGTCAATAGTCAATTTTCTATAAAAGCAGGTCGGGTATCCATTGTGGCACGCAGCCCCCCCAAGCTGATCTACTTTATAGATGACGCAGTCAGAATCACAGTCAACCAGAATTTCTATTATTTTCTGGACATTTCCTGAACTTTCTCCCTTGAGCCAGATTTTGTTCCTCGATCTGCTCCAGTAGTGGGCAGTACCGGTCTCAACGGTCCGGTTCCAGGCTTCTTCGTTGATGTAGGCAAGCATCAGTACAGCCCCGCTCTGGTAATCCTGGGCGATGGCAGGAATCAACCCGTCGGAAGACTTATTGAAGTCGAGTTTCACCATATTTTTTCACACCTCAGAGCAGAGGCCCGATGGCGGGCCCCGAAACCACTGCTAAAACGATCTGTTCAGAGGGCACCACATTATGATCCTGATCACTATTTGTCAAGAACTGTAGGAGTTTCATCTTATTTGACACCGAACTCCTAAATCACTATTGTGCTGGTTCATCGAAACAGTAGCGGTGCTGAGTAATATTCTCGATATTATCTTTCTACACAGGACAGCATATCAGCATGAGTATAGTAAAAGAAAATGACAACATCGTGATAACCTTCACGGGAAAACTGGACAATGGAATTGTATTCTTCGAGGTCCCCTCTTCAGAGCCCATGAGAATTAAGCTTGGAGACAGCGACCTCCCCCCCACAGTGGAAATGGCTGTGGTCGGCATGGAGAAGGGAGAAAGCAAAAAAATACGCGTCTCTCCTGATGAGGGGTACGGTCCCCGTTTGAAAGATCTGCTTCACGAAGTTCCAAGACAAACATTTGGCGATCGCATCGATCCCAAACCAGGTATGGTTCTCTCTCAGAAGGTGGAGAAAGACGGCGTCGAACAGAAAGTTCCGGTGACGGTCATCGAAGTCAAAGAAGATATGGTCGTCCTCGACTACAACCATCCGCTGGCAGGTCACCATCTCACCTACGAATTAACGGTCATAGATATCGATTGAGTCGAACCGGACAGTAAATGATGATTACTGAGATTATCGGAGTTAAAGCATCTTCGATTCAGCGTCACTCCACCATCAGTGGCGGCTGGTAGCCGAGAGCTCCGCTGAAATCTGCTTCGTCTGTCTGGGCCCCCCTGAAGTCCGCATCAGTCAAATCCGCCTCGCTAAGATCAGCTTTATAAAGATCAGCTTTGCGCAGATCGGCTTCTTTCAGTTGAGCCCCTCTCAGGGAAACTCCCTTGAGGTTTGTTCCAGCCAGATCGGTTTTATTCAAAATAGCCCCGCTCAGATCAGAACCTTCCAGGTCGGCTCCGCTCAGATTCTTTCCGGAAAGATCAACTCCCATGAGATTGCATTCGTAACAGCGTTTGCTATCGAGCAGTTTTTCTATGATCTCTTCAGCTGAGGCCACCGTCGGTATGTTCTCCACTTCAACTGGTGAAATTTCTTCAGCTGCTTCTACGACTTCTTTGGCCAGATCAGTTTCCACCACCGCTTCGTCCATCTCCTCTTCAACTGCAGCTACAGTATCCCTTGGTTCAGGAGTCACCACCGCCTTTTCCTCTGGGGCAGCGTCTCCTACTTTCTCGTCAGCCACGACCTTCGCCTCTTTCACCGGGGCCACAGTTTTAACCGCCGGAGCCGCAGTTGAAGAGATGGTGGCAACAGGCTCATCGGTTTTAGGATCTCCCTCTGCCACCGCAACCTTCTTCTGATCCATCACTTCTTTCGGCTCACTCTGTGCAGAAACAGTGGCACTGTCGCCAGGCTTGGCCTCATCTGTCTCCTCGGGCTGCCCGGCGTCACTAGTCATGGCGACCTTGTTGCTCTCCATCACCTCTTGCGGTTGCTTCAATTCAGAAACTTCTAAGGCGCCTTCAGACTCAGCAGCGACCTCTTCGAGCTTCACAGGGTCTTCAACCACAGCAGCCTTTTTCTGACCCATGACCTCTTTCGGTTGAGTCTGGTCCGGGATAAATACCTTTTCTGTGATTTCATCCGGCAGATCACTGGCCACCGGCTGGCCCACCACCACCGTACCGTCCATGATGCTTCCCTGAATAAAGGCACCGTCAAGCAGTGCACCTCGCAAATCAGCTCCCCTGAGATCGGCATTGGCCAGGTCCGCACCTCCGAACTTGGCATCCCTTAAATTTGCACCTGACAAATTGGCATCAGAGAGATCAGCGAGAAAGAAGGTGGCGCCGCTCAAATTGGCATTGGACAAATCGGCACCGGTCAAAATCATGCGATTAAGGTCGGCACCTTGTAAATTACAGCCTGCGCAGGCGTTCGTGCGCACAAGATTATCTATGTTCTGCTGAATTGCCTGGCTATACTCAACGGCAGATACGGTGTTGCAGTAGAATGTCAGTACCAGGAAGGCTGCACAGAATCCAGGATAACTCCTCAGGGTCATTTATTTTCTCCAGGATAATTAAATTTTGAGCTACTCAAAGTCACTGGCTCCGTTTATACCAGATCTCAAGTTTTGTTTAAACATGGTTGTTCAGCGGCTTGCCTTCCATTGCCATGGGGGAACTGGATCCTTCCCACTCCACAGGCCGCGTCTTTGTTCTTTTGCCTCCGCCTGAAGATGCTTCCATCTCTGGCACACAGGCTCACGGCAATAACGGTCATACACCCAGCTGTAACCAGCGGCCACCATTGCCTCGTTTACGTTTAAGTCCTCGATCTTGAGCACTGACACGTACCTGCCGTAACGGTCCTGATATTTGATATAAAGTACTCCCTTCTGCCCCATTACCATCTTTTTCAAACCATTCTTGGCAGGGATACTATCAGGCTGATCATACTCTGGCGCATCAATGCCCCATAATCTGACCTCCATCTTTCTAGCGCCCTTCCTAACCACCAGTGAATCTCCGTCCACGACATAATCGACAATTATAGCAGCAGGCCCCTGGGACGCCCCCGCTATCCCCTCCGTGAAGATAAAAGCTGTCAACAAGCACATCAACCAGAAGGAACAGCACGATTTAAGAATTATTGGCAGCACACCAGTTTTCAGAAAATTCCACATCGAAGATTGTGAGTACTCTTTCCCATGAACAAAAACCATGTGTCAGATTTTTGTTAGAATAATATATGTCTGTTACCATGCTTTCTAAATATTCACCCAAATGTTGTGGTTTTATATACAATTGCCGTTATTTACTTGTTTGCGGATCAAAGTGTGTGCTATAGTTCATGGCGCAGGACAACGTGTCCAATTTTTGACATGATAGCACATGACAAGAGTATCATCAATTCAGCCAATTACCTAACCCGATGAGCCGGTCATTATACATTCTACATGCTTTAGCTGACCAGACCGATCCCAACTTACTAATCGAACCTATCGCCAGTCGGTTTTCAGCTGTCATCCAAGATCAGGTGAACGGGGAAAATCTGCTGACTGAATTGCGCCGCAAACCTTACTCGATCCTCTTTTTAGACAGTAGAATCAAATCGAGTTATACCACTTCCCAATTATTTGGAAAAATCGGCGAAGAGTTCAAGGATCTGGTCATTATTCTTCTGGTCGATGAACCGTCATTTGACCTTTTTCAGGCAGATCAGGGTAACCTACCTTTTTTTCACCTGTGCTTTCCGATTCAGCCGGCAGAGGTGACATTCTGTGTTAACCATTGTCTTACCCTCTTTAATCACAGAAATCAGACAGCCAAGCGAAACAACGAAAATAAGTCTTTTCCGATGTCCGGCTTCATCGGCAAGAGCCCAGCCATGAATGAGCTCTTCGAGATAATCAGGCGGGTTGCAGAAGACGATTACTCAACCGTCTTGATCAGGGGAGAATCAGGCACGGGAAAAGAACTGGTCGCCAAGGCAATCCACACCAAGAGCAGCCGGCGAAAGCATAATTTCGTACCGGTCAATTGTGCTGCAATTCCTGATGAATTATTGGAAAGCGAACTTTTCGGTCATTTGAAAGGATCATTTACCGGGGCGGGCCAGACTAAAATCGGCAGAATTCAATATGCCGATAACGGAACCCTGTTTCTCGATGAAATCGGCGATATGAAACCGAACCTTCAGGCTAAATTGCTGCGGGTCATTCAGGAACGAGAGTTCGAACCAGTTGGCTCGCTGAAAGCAACACCGGTAAATACCAGAATCGTTGCCGCCACCCATTGTGATCTTGAAGAACTTGTTAAGGAGGGGCGCTTCAGGGAAGACCTCTATTATCGTTTGAGCGTGATTCCCCTGGAAGTTCCGCCATTGCGAGCCCGATCTGATGACATCCCGCTGCTGCTCGAAGATTTTGTTGAACGCTATTCCACCAGAAGAGGAAGGGATAAAATCGTCTTTTCACCCGAGGCTCTGGATATTCTTTTCAATCACCCATGGCGGGGTAACGTCAGAGAACTTGAAAACCTGGTGCAGCATATGTCCATCCTTTATAGTGGTAGAAGAATCTATCCACATCATCTACCATCGAAATTTACTACCCGCCTGAAAGGCGAGGATATATCTTCCTCAGGACAAAGTCCGCACCCTACCTCTCAGTCAGAAAACGACATCAGTGCAGAAAGGGCGGCGTTGTTCGCCCTCTCCGTCCCACCCACCCCTTCGATCGATTTTCAGAACGGACCAATAAATTTCAATGAACTCATAAATGATTTCGAAACGGAACTCATCATCAAGGCGCTGAAATTCACTTCCGGAAACAAAAAGGAAGCATCCAGAATGCTGTGCCTCAAACGGACTACCTTGCTCGAAAAAATTAAAAAGAAAGAGATTGATGGCCGCTGGGAGGAGTGATTTTCCCCTGGTAAGGACCTTAGACGGAGAGCGGCTCCAAACCTCTTATTTTCTTTAGAAGTTCTTCACTATCGACTGGAAGCATGACGATATCATCTACGCCATAGCGCATTGCTTTCATGACATCGTTCTGGGTCCATCTGGAGGCGGCCACGAGCATCGGGACTGAAGAAAATGATTTTATCTTTATCACCACACCCAGAGCTATTTCATCTAGCTTTTCGACCACAATGAGAATGGCCTGGTAAGATTCGATGTCTGTTTTATGAAGCTCCTCAGCCAAAGAGATGCTCTCTCCCAAGATCCCTTCAACTGCAAGAGCGCTTAACACTTCCGAGGCGCACCCCTGTGCAGCTTCAATGGCTAACACCCTGGGGAGCGAATCAGCCTGCAGGGCTGTTTTGGTTTCTAGCGGAGCACCCCCGCTTCCCTCTCTCTCTATTGATTGCTGCTCCGCTTTGCCGGCTGTTGTCCCAGCCATGCCGGGTTCGACCCTCTGGAGATATTCCTGCACAAAGGTTGGAATCAGCAGATGTAATCTGCCACAGTCTATACCATCAGCCGAAAACTCAAGAGCTGACAGCATGTAGCTCAAATCAGAGGGGTTGTCGAGGGAATAAGATTCCGTGGATCCCTCTTCATACTTCTTTACTACCGCTTTTTCGAAAAGTAGTTTGCCGGCGGACAACTCCTGACAGACAAAGGACAGCACGTCGACAACAATAGAACATATCTCGTTATAGCCGTCCTGACAGTCTGCACTAAATGGACTGGAAGGAGAGTTCTGGATCAATCCACCGAGTGCTCCTTCGGTCAGTAACAACCCGAGTCTGGTGGCATCTGCCAGTTCCGCTATCAACCAGGCCTCGCCGACGGAGTTTCCAACTAACGAAAGAGAGGTTCGCAGGTGCGCAACGCGGTCGACCTGCTGGAAAAGTTCAACTGGTGTTGAAATGGTCGTACTTTTTTCGGTTATCTGTACGCTGACACCCAACAGATTACCAAGCTCTATCCGCAAGGCCGGGAGCAGATGCGACAGCAGAGACATAGTCGTAGCTTCAGCACTGCTCGACTCGTGTTCGAAAAGTGCTGACAAATGTGACCCAAAAAGACTGGATTGTTTGCTGTCCTGGGTCCCCAATTCCAATGAACTTTGAACCTTCTGTTTATCAGCATGCTTCTGGAATAACTCACTGCAGACCAGAACGAATGCTGGCAGTAAAAGGGAAAAACCGTTGACTGGAACGGAGCCGAGATCGATGGTTGCACTGACCTGGTAGTAGGTATGTTCAGAGGGCAAATAATTAAGAATATCACTCAACTCCTTTCTGCCAGTAGCAATTGTCTGTTTCTGACAGGTGATGGTTGAAATCAGCGCATTGTCACTCTGAAAGAGCTCTAAAAACGAGACAACAAAACATTTTGCTATCTCATCAAAAGCATATAGTAATTCTTCCTCATCATCATATGTGGTTGAAGAAATGATCTCATTCAGCTCTGCAGCAGACAGCATGAGCATTTTTCCACCCAACCTCACAACACTTTTTTCTGCGGTCACCAGGCACCCTTCTCCTTCATAGATACCACTCATGGTCAAACCAATGATACTGTTCCGCCCGTTCAGCTGCTCAAAAAAACCCTGTTTATTAATTAACGAAGCCGACTTTAAAATGAGCTCCAGTTCCGCCCCAATGAGTTTGCTGACCTCATTCTGGGCGTGGAGAAGCGCTTCACTGCTAATCCGTTCTATAGTGCTTTGCATTTTCTCAGTATTAGTGCTTTACAGCCAATCTGCGAAGAGTAACGACGGTTCTGGGGGCGGTTGGTCTTGATAACCATCTATAGCACTGGTAATACTTGGGGTCAATGACTAGAGAAGAAGCAGCGCGGCTGGCTTCACAAAATATTCAATCAACAGTTCACTACTGGTGCATTGCTACAGCGTCACCATTTTGACATGAGCCCTCTAAGCGGTATTGAATCAGATATCATAACCAACTGGTATTATGTTTTATTTTTGATATTATATTTGGAACGCAACTTGCAGTAGCTGCTGAAGTACCCCAAAAACCAGACTATGAGACTGTTAATTTTGACATTGTTGCTTGTCGTCACTTCCATGAACGAAGGGAGAGGTGCGCAACTCAGCAGAATATCCAAAACTCTAACAGCCACATCCGTTCTGATCTATACCTACTTTGACGAACTGCCAGTTTACCGTCAGCGGTTCAAAGACAGACGCCTTGATCTCACCTTTTTCGATACGATCACTGAAGAGCGTCTGCAGCTTCCTGAACCCGATGATATTTTAGTCAAGACACTCGTTGTTCAAGAACAGGGTAAAACGATTCTCAGCTTTTTTTTCCGCTATATTCCTCAAGACCTGGCCATAAATGCGGACCAGACAGAAACTTTAATTGTCGATCTTATCCCTGGCAATCGTTTCACCGCAGCGTACAGGGAATTGCTCGCCAGTCTTGGACAAGTTTCGCTGGTACCTGAGAAGCGGAAAACCAAAGCCAGTCCTCTCTCCTTTTCCCCTTATGGTGGTGATTGGCTGTCTTTCTTCAAAAAGATCGACAATGATCCCTCTCTGATCCCTGCACCAAAATCTTATTTCCTTCCCTTCCCTTTAACTTCCCTGGCAGCCACCGTCGACAATAAGAATCTTGGCGAAAGTTTATCCGTGATACAGGGATTAGACCAGAAGGACTGGTTCGAATCACTGAGACTTATTCAGAATCGACTTACATCGATCCAAAAAGGTGAAGAACAGAAGTATTATGCCATCGCCCATGCCGATATCTTGTTCAGGCTGGGAAGTGCTGGGGCCGCCAGTGATCAGTTCAAACTTTTACAAGAAGCTTACCAGGATGATATCGCTGGGGACCTTGCAGTGTATAGTGGGGCTGTAATCAAGGCGCTGAACCATGAATTTTATGAAGCTCAATCAAAATTACGAGGATTGCTTGAGCGTCTGCCGGAAGAGCATCCGCTGTTACCTTATGTTCGTTTAGCGCTCGCCGAAACAGCGCTTGCTACTAATCAATACAAACAGCTGAAAGAGCACCTGGACACCTTAGTGGAGATCCCTCCACCTTTGAGTTCCAGAGTTCAGTTACGCACTGCTGATCTCGCTTTTGCGACTGGGCGATCTTCCGACGCCTATACCCTCTACAATAATCTCTATGGATCTCCGGCAATGACCGGGCTGCCATACAGCATCAACGCCTATTGTTCTATCCTCTTCAGCCGGCAAATATATGATGAGAGCTTTAAGTGTTATCAAGAGCTGGCCCCTCTGCTCAATGACAAGGAACAGTCGGCCCAGGCCCATTATCGTGCCGCCCTCTCGGAAATGCTGACTGGGGCAGCAGGTGCAACTACGGCTGACCGCTTCAATCAGATAATCGAGCGCTACCCAGCTACTGCAGCCGCGCTGAGAGCAGAGATGAAGCAGGCTGATATCTGTTACCTGCAACGCAGCGACTGCGCCGACAATATACAACCCTGGTACCGGAGTATCGCTGATCAGGCCACGGCCAGAGACATTTCCCAGGAGGCCTCTTTCAAGGAAGCCATTGTATACCATCTGGACGGCGACAACAGGACCAGTACCCAACTATTGTCAGAATTGTTGAGAACGTTCCGGAGTGGAGATATCAGGGATCACGCCCAGGCTCTGCTCATTCAGATTTTACCCGGGGAAATTGAGCGTCTTCTGGCTGAAGATCAGTATATCGAGGCTATAGCCCTCGCTCAGCAGAATCGTTTTTTCTTTGAACACGGCTGGTTGGACAAGGCTCTTTTGTTTCAGATCGGCCTGGCCTTTGAGAGTTTGGCTTTGTACCCTGAGGCACTGCAACTTTTTCTCTATTTAAAAAAATCACCTAACTCCGACGATGATGAAAATATTCACCTAGCTTCAACCAGGGCTGCCCACGCACTTGGTGATTATCACCTGGTGGAAGATCTGGCAGCCGAGTATTTTTACCGGTACCCTGAAGGTAAGTATCAGCTTGATATTCTTTTTTACCAGCTTGACTGCAGATACGGGGTCGGTCATATCGATGAGGCTCTGAAACTTCTACCGACACCACTACCGCCGCGAGACGATTTCAAATTGATCGCAGCTTCGCTTTACTTTTACAATAATGACTATGCAGGCACCGCAGATTTACTTTTGCCTGTATACAGAACCAATGCCGCCGGTTTTTCAGAGGATCACCTCTATATGTTGGCTGAAAGCCTGTTTAATCTCCAATCTTTCAGTGAGTGCTCAGCCCTTTTTGTAAAATTAGCATCTACTGATGGATACGGACAATCTGCCCGCTACAGGCTCACACAGCTTAGTGATACCAAAGGGGAAAAGACTACTATACATATACCTGCGGATGGAAGCGATGACGGCGAGGAACAGGATTGGTGGCAACGATTTGCAGCCCTGGATTTGCGTTATAAAGATATGCTTTCAAACCTTTAAGAAGCGCTCAATATCATTTTACCGAGCATGACAAAACGATTGTGTTACTAATGGTAATGGACATTTAGATTTATGGTTTCCGAACAACCTCACCGATCCACCTATTCAACACTGAAAAATCTGTTCATGCAGTGGTCGTTGAATCGAAAGATTTTACTCTGTTCTGTTCTGCTCATTGCTGCACTGCTTCTAATTTTTGCCATACGAGCATATAAAGAGACGGATTATCAGCTTCTCTATGCCAATCTTGTACCTGAGGATTATATCGCGCTCAGCGACTGGCTGGCACTCAGAGATATCGATTTCAAAAACGATCCCCATCAGCAGAGTATCTATGTTTCCGCAGACAGTACTCACCGAATCAGGCTGCAGTTGGCTCAGAGCAAGTTGCCTCGCAACCTTGAAAACAGTAATGACCTGCTTGACTCAAGACGTCTGGCGGTTATCGATGCAGTCACTGCAACCGATCCTGCCATCGCCTTGCAGCTTGAACTGGCAAAGACCATAGCGGCCCTGGATCACATCCAAGCGGCCCGGGTTCACCTCACTCCTTCCTCGTCCTATCGCTCCATTGATAACATCCCAAGTGCGACAGTCGTGCTCACTGTTGCACCGGGGCGCACCCTCACCTCCAGCCAGATTCAGGGAGTTCTGCACTTGCTTTCAGCGTCTGTCTTAGGGCTGCAGCCTGATAGAATCAGCATATTTGACAGTGCTGGCAGTTTGATATCCAGTGACGCTGACTACGGGGCTTCCCATATTTTTGGGGACAGCACATTGACCTATCAGGCATCGGTGGAACGCAGCCTGGAAAAAAAAGCCCAAGATCTGCTCGATGCAATGATCGGCAGAGGTCAGACTCTAATCAGAGTGGCTGCTGAGCTCGACTTCGCCAGAAACGAGACAACTTCTGAACGGTACGACCCTGAAGAACCCGTCCTCAGGAGCGAACACATTCAGCAGGAGCCAGCAGGTGATCCAGGGTCAAGTGCCAACGATCAAATTGAAGGTTCACCCGTTGCCGGCGCATCCGGTTACCGGCCATCTCTCACCACCTCTTCCAAATTCGATTATGAGATCAGCAAGACCACCAGCAAAACGACCCAACCGATGGGAACCATCGAACAAATATCTGTCACCGTGCTGGTTGCCGATGAAAAATCGATTGAGCCAGACGGCAGTGTCAGCTTTAAACCGCGAAGTGACTCAGAGCTTGATTCGATCAATTCGCTGGTAACCTCCGCACTGTCACTTAAACCCAACAGAGGAGATTCAATCCTTCTGCTGAGAACCCCAACCACCATCTCTCCCGGTGATGCCGCCCCCAATGAGGTATCGCTTTTCTACGATATGTTGAACCTTTTTCCGGTGGGCAGTATCACCATGATAGTTTTTGTTTTTTTTCTTTTCTACCTGCTGATTATAAAACCGGTGATCGGACTTTTAAGAACTGAACTAGATCAACAGGCACAAATCATGGAAGTTCAGAAGCAGGAGGCTTTTTCCGATTCTGAAACAGGGGTAGAGCAGGAAGATATTACTATGGTGCTGAAACACGAGATAGAGAACAATCCGGTGGCAGCCGCCCATGTGATCAAAAGATGGATTCAGGAAACCTGATCGATGAATAGTGATAGACTATCAGGCCTGCAGAGAGCGGCTGTGCTGCTCATGTGTCTTGGCGAAGAGACTGCTGCCCGGGTGTTTGATGAACTGTCCGATGAGGAGATCCATCGTCTCACGGGATCGATGGCAACTATAGCCCACATTCCGCTTTCGACAAAGAATTCTGTCTTGCAGCAGTACATGGATGACCAGCAAAGGTCTGCCGGACTCTATTTCAAAGGTAACGAATTCGCCAGAAATTCAATTCAAGCAACTCGGTCAAAGGAAAGAACGGAATCGCTGCTGAATCAACACACAGCCAAAACCGAATCGAGACCCTTTGCGCTACTTTCATCGATCAAACCTCAACTTGTTGCCGACATTATTCATGAGGAACACCCACAAACAATCGCCCTGATCCTCTCAACTCAGAGTGCTGATTATGCTTCTGAAGTAATTACTTTTCTGCCGGAGGAGTTACAGGCCGACATAGTCTACCGAATCGCCAAGCTTGAGCATGTCTCAGTCGAGATTCTTGATACCCTGGAAGAATATCTTGAAGAAGAGATTGGCAAAATGGTGCACGACAGCCAGAAAGAAATAGCCGGGTTTGACAGGGCGGTAAAAGTCCTGAGCAGAATGAAGCACAACCTCAACTCCAACATCCTTGGACAGCTTGAAGACACCGACAGCGATCTGGCCCAAAGAATAAGGAAGAAAATGTTTACCTTCGAGGCCCTGGCTGATCTCGATGACCGAATCCTTCAATCAATTCTTCGAAAAATCAACAATGAATCCCTTGCACTTGCTCTGAAAACCGCTTCAGACAGGCTGAAGCAAAGGTTTTTTTCGAACATGTCTGCACGTGCTGTGCAAATGATCCGCGATGATCTGGAAACCCTGGGCCCCATAAGGCTAGCCGAAGTCGAAGCAATGCAGCAAGCCATCGTCAAGACCGCCATGAAACTACAAGAAGAAGCTTCCCTCACTTCAGATAACGGCAAAGAGAATGTCATTTCATAAGTTTTCAGTTCTTCGGTGTATTATAAGCGCACTGATTGTACTCCCGTTCTGGTGTACTTTACTCTGTGCTGCCGAGCAGGATACCACTTCCGGCGAGGGTTTCTCCTCTGTCGAAGAGCGCAGGCTTCACGTGCGGATTATTGAGGATCAGGATACTCTGATCGAGGCAAAGAAAGCACTTGTCTTAGAGGAAACAAGACTCGAGAAACTCAAAACTGAAATTGATGCAAAGCTGGCCGAAATAGATCGTAAACTTATTGAAATGGAAACTCAGAAGCAGGCTCTTGAAGCACTGCTTAGTCGGAGGCAGGATGCCGAGCAGCAGCGCATCAAGGGTCTGGGAAGAATCTACGAGGGCATGGACCCGAACCTGGCAGCCCAGGCTGTAGCCGACCTCGATCCAGCAGTGGCCGCCTCAATACTGGCTGCCATGAAACCCAGATCAGCGGCGAGGATACTCAACGGGCTAAGCAAGGAGCAGGCGACCGAGATAAGCAGGCTCTTCCTGGCCATGCCGACCCAATAGAGCATCAATTCGGCCCAAACAATCCCGCCGCTCAGAGTCAGATGTTTCACTCCCTGGAAACTTGTTCTCATTCTACCAGGCAGGACGTTCCTCGACCGACAGTTTTCAAACCCACCGTTGGCTTGCTCGGCAAGCTTTCGTTTTAATTTATAATAAACTATGATACAGAATAACAACTGATGATGAGTTAAAATACCCGTTGTGATCGAGGGGTTATCCTTAGGAGAGGGACGAATTGGATCTGTCGACGATAATTGGAATGATCGCTGCCTTTGGGCTCATGCTCGCAGCGATTCTTTACGGGAGTCCGTTGACAATTTTTTTCAACATCCCTGCTCTTCTGATCGTCCTTGGTGGGACTACTGGAGTGGCGTTTATTCATTATCCATTCAAAGATATACTCGAAGCATTTAAGGTTGCCCAAAAAGCTGTTTTTCACCGTGAAACCTCGATCAAAGACCATATCACTCAGCTGATGGGATTTGCCAGCAAGGCACGAAAAGAAGGAATACTCGGCCTTCAGAGTGAAATTGATAAGATTGAAGATGATTTCCTGGTTAGAAGTGTGCAGATGGCGATTGACGGTCAGGAACCGTCAACGCTTGGTTCCATGCTCAATACAGAAATCGATTATATCAGGCAGCGGCACAGCAAAGGCGCCAGTATCTTTGTCTCAATTGGAACCTACGCCCCTGCCATGGGTATGGTGGGTACCCTCATCGGGCTCGTTCAGATGTTGCAGAATCTTGATGACCCGTCAAAAATTGGTCCTGCCATGGCGGTGGCACTGCTTACCACTTTTTACGGCGCAGTGATCGCCAACGTCATCTGCCTGCCGATCGCCGGGAAGCTCAGAAACCGATCGGAATCTGAAATATTGATCAAAACTCTAATTATAGAAGGGATGCAATCGATTTTGTCGGGCGAGAATCCACGTATAATCGAACAGAAACTGCACGCTTATATTTCTCCAAAGCTGCGGGCCAGCACGTTCGATCGCTGAGAACGGGCGATATTATGAACAGAGGGGAAGACAATAACCAACAGTCGCCGAAAGGAAGAGAGGTCGACGCCTGGGGCATTCGCTTTCCGCCCTGGCTGATAACTTACTCAGATCTCATTACCCTGCTTCTCACCTTTTTCATCCTGTTGATGTCCATGGCCGACCTCGATCCGGTCAGGTTTACCGAAGCCTCGAACTCTTTAAAGGGTGCTTTTGGTTTACGCCCCCGCCCCCCCGGATCTGAAGCCATCATTCCTGTCTTTCCAGCTCCACAGTCTAAATCAGATCCGTATCGGAGTTCACTGATTAATAATCTGCAGCGCTCCCTCAAATTGGAAATAGAAGAACTGGAAGGCGGATTCGGTGAAATTCAAACCTTTGAATCCGACTCTGATTCTCTGCTGGTCCGTATAAATGAGTCATTGCTGTTTGCCCCAGGCAGCGAAGCGCTTCTAGAAACTTCCCATCCAGTTTCTCTCTGTAATCGCGGACAAAGTTGAACATCATCCAATAGATATAAGAATCGAAGGTCACGCCGATGAAATAACTTCAGAGGCCGGCCAATTTGAAAATAGTTGGGAGCTCTCCACCGCACGAGCGGTCAGCGTTCTGCGGTATTTTGTTCAGCAAAAGCAGATCGCCATCGAGCGATTATCCGCAGTTGGCTACGGCGCCGAACGTCCCCTTGTTGAAGACTCCAAGGCGTCCGGCAGTTTTCTCAATCGGCGCGTCGATATCATTCTTCGGGTGAATTTCATATCAGGCACAACTCCTGCAGAAGAACAGAGAAGCACTATTCCCCTGTAAAAATTTTGACACCTGTCCTCAGCCAACGGCAGGATCAGAGATGGTCAACGACAAGAAGAACACTCCAGGCAGTGATGGCGCTGTCCGTAGAAGAGGCAGAGTAATTGTTATTGCCCTGCTTCTACTTGCTGCCGTATTTTCAGCCGGATGGCTATACTACAATAGCTCCGCACGATTATCGGGCCTGAACACCGATAAGGCAGTGACAGCAGACGCCGGCAATCAGGCCGGTCTGGGGCCGATGGTTGAGGTCCGTGAGTTCATTGTCAATATTATCAGCGAGGACAACAGCCATTATCTCAGAATTGCGATGACCATTGAGCTGTCAAACCAGAGTGGTTATGAGGAGACAACTCAACGCATGCCGCAAATAAGAGATATGATACTTATGTTGACAAGCAGCAAAACCTTTGAGGAACTCTACGATGTACACGGCAAGAAACAACTCAAGGCTGAGCTACTTCTTGAACTCAACGGCATGTTAACGAAGGGAGAAGCTGTGGCAGTATATTTTACCGATTTCGTGGTACAATAGACAGCACCTATCGAAAACCCAGACATGGAACCAATCCTTTCAAAACAGGAAATAGCCGACCTCCTGCAAAGTCTGCAGCAAGATGGAGCAGTTCTATCACGGCAGAAATCAACCGGGCCCCATGGCCTAAAATCTGACCATCCGGAGATCAATCTCTTTGACCTGCCGACCAGTGGTCAAGATAAAATAGAGATACCGAATTTCAACCTTATCATTGATCAATTTCAGTCTGTGTTCAGCAGATCCCTCGCCCAGCATCTACAGAGGACAGTCACCATCGATGGTATCGTTTTTCAGTCAATGTCATTTCAAGACTATCTGGCACTTGAAGACCGCTATCGCCCCACGGCTGTCCTCAGCTTGAACCCTCTTAATAACGGATGCCTGCTTACCTATGATTCAAATCTCTGGTTTCTGCTGCTTGAAATCCTCCTGGGTGGCCTCAGCCCCACGAGTATCACTGCTCCTGACAGGTCTCCCACCAAGCTGGAAATGAATCTGCTTAGCTCTTCGATGGGTCTTGCCTGCCAGGCTTTAGACCGTGCGTTCCTGCCAGTACTCCAGATAAACAGCAGGTTAATCGAGTCCGTAAACGATCCGAGATTACTCTCTTTTACCTCTCCCGAATCCATTGTAGTTATTCACCGTTTCGAAGTTAAAATTGACGAGGCTTCGGGTATTCTCGAACTTGTCTTCCCCTTTGAGACTCTTATGCCCTGTCGGGAACCTCTCCAAAAACTCACCCGGTTAAACAATCTCAACGATAAAAACTGGCCTGACATCATTGGTGACAATCTCGAATCCATGCTCATCACCGTCATGGCTCAAAGCTGTTCAATAGATCTCAGCATTCGACAACTCCTGGATCTCAAAGTGGGAGATGTCATTCCCATCAGCCATGACCCTGAAAGTTCTGTTAATATCCTGGTTGAAGGAGTTGCCAAATTTTCAGGATCGCCAGGGCAACTAAATAAAAAAAGAAATGTCAGAATAACAAAAGTTTATCAATAGCCTGAGGACCCTTGACGCCATGAACTCGACCGATTCTCCACAGAAAAATCCCCGGCCTGATCCCCAAGAGCTGAAAGATCTTCTTGAAGAGAGCTTCAACACTCCAGATTCATTCGAAGAAGAGGCCGTCACTCCTGAGGCTCCTCAAAGTCGGGGTTTGCAGTTTTTATACGATGTGCCGCTTCAGGTTTCCGTCGAAGTGGGCAGGTGCAAAATCCTGCTGAAGGATCTTCTGGAGATGGGAACAGGGCAGGTTATAGAGCTTGACAAAATGGCTGATGACCCGCTCGACCTCTACGTGAATTCAAGATTGATAGCCCGAGGCAAGGCGGTAAAGATCGGTGACAAGTTCGGGATCAAACTGACCGAGGTGATCAGTACCAGCGACCGCCTCGAAAAACTTGGTTGATCCCCGATATTTATAATTTATAATGAGTGGCGGCGATCTCCGCCCTGTTATTTTTTTGCACTTTCATTATTTTGGATAACAGTAATATGAAGTCCTACTTCCAGTTGAAATCGAAGCTACCGATATGACGGAAACCAGTCAATCACGCTCAGCCACCAAAGTCTTATCGGTGACCAGCGGTAAAGGCGGAGTCGGAAAGACCGCCGCAGTTGCCAACATTGGACTCAGCCTGGCCAGATCCGGCAACAAGGTGCTTATTCTTGATGCAGATCTCGGTCTTGCCAATGTTGATGTCGTTTTTGGGCTCACCCCCACCTACAACCTGAATCATTTCTTTTCCGGAGAAGTAGATCTGGAAGCCATCATGGTAAAAGGGCCCCACGACATTCGAATTCTGCCTGCCGGTTCCGGACTCCAGTCCTTTATTCAACTCAACAGCGACCATAAACTGAAATTACTCGACGGGCTTGATTCTCTGAACATAGATTTTGACTACCTGCTCATAGATACCGAAGCGGGAATTTCCGAAAACGTTACCTATTTCAACACCGCGGCCCAGGAAATTATTCTGATTACAACCCCGGACCCTGCCGCTATCACCGATGTGTACGCCCTGATGAAACTGCTTTCCACCAGATATCATGAAAAACACTTCAACCTGGTGGTTAACATGGTCAGCGGTGAAGAAGAAGCGCTGGATGTGTACCGAAAATTGAGTGTTGTTTCCAACCGCTACCTCGATATCTCCATTGATTATTTCGGCTCAATCCCTTTCGACCGACAAATGACCGAAGCGATAAGAAAACAGCAGGTCATTGTCGAGCTTTACCCCAACTCCAAAACTGCCAGAGCATTTGCCGCCATTGCCGAACGGGTAGTCACGATTACCACCCAGCGTTACCCGAAAGGGAGTGTACAGTTTTTCTGGAAACAACTGCTGCAGACCAACACAGGTTGAATTGTGCACCCAAAAAAGACAGAAAAACAACAATTACAAATGCTTATCAATCAATACACTGTCCGCTTATGTTGAAATATCCGGGCGATCATGCTACCATCAAGTTTTCGAATTAAATAGCCTTTGGGTATACAGGCAAATATCAAACTTAGACAGACAGGTCCTTAACCATGGATAACAATGCTGCACTGAGAAAGATACCTGATCTCAAACCGGTAAGGATCTATCTGCCTATTAAAAATAACAATCAGCGCTACCGGACCCAGGCAGTATATAAATCGGCTGCACCTCCCCGCTTTGAACTTCGTTTTCAACCCGGCACTCTTCCCCTCGGCATCCTCGATGTTGAGAAAAACTGTCTGGTTAACGTTGATTTTGGCGGCCCCAATATCTCCATGGAAGCAAGCATTGCCTCGGTCTCCCCACAAACACTGAAAATGACGGCTGAGGAACTGGTCAGCCATGCTCAAATGCGTGAATTTTTCAGGGTCGACACGGTAACGGAAGTGATATCCAAATCATTCCAACCTGAATTTTTCAACAGCCAGGGGCAATCATGGGCAATCAGGGGAAGAACTATTGACATAAGTGGAAACGGCATACTCGCTGCGTTTTGTGAAAACCTCCCGCTGACCAGTTAGTCAGACTGGAAATTTCTTTACCCCTAGGGGAATCGCAGATAATTAAAATATTAGCCAAACCGGTCAGAAATCAGAAAGTTGAAGAGAATCAATGGGAAACCGCCTATTATTTTCAGGATATTTCCTCCGAAGATAGGGATCGCATCATAGGCTGCTGTCTCGAAATCCAGCGTCAATTCCTCAGACTCAAGGTCGATGCAGCAAACTGAATAACGGGAGGTAACTCCACCCTGCATGTCAACATATTAACCAGCCTGCTATTAGCGACTATCCTTACAGTCGCGTCCGGTTGCACTCCAACGCCTCCTGAAGAAATTGCTGCAGATTATCTCAAGCAGACCGAGGAGGCATTTGAAGATCGCAATATCTTTGCGCTGAAAAAGCTCATTTCCCCGGGCTATCGTGATCTTGAAAATCGCGGTGCAGGAGATGTTGTTGCCATCGCAGCCGCCTATATCAGGCGCTCTAAATCAATTTATCTCTTTTCTGATCTTGAATCAGCGGTCTTCAATGATGATCGCCTCGAGGCCAGAGTCCTTACGGCCTTCGCCGCCCGCCCGATCATGGACCCTGCCGCTCTGGTGCAATTGAAGGCCGACATTTACTGGTTCGATATCGCTTTGGTGCAGGAAGGTGGTGACTGGAAACTGGTGGATGCTCACTGGCAGCAAGCTATGGTCGATGATTTTTTCAGGAAAGAAAGCAACAATTGAGCTGGATTCGTGCTACTTCGAGTAATGATATAGGGGCCAGCAAATTGATTTGACAGAAGAAGCCACTTAACTGTCTCCCCCACGGTCACATATCTCACAGAACAAAAAGATCTAATTGTTGCCTCCGGTGCGCAACTCCTCGTCATAAGCCTTTTGCCCTGAAGATACGCCGGAGAACATTGATTGCTCAAGGTAAATCATTATGTAGAGTACACCGATAAACAGGGTGATGAGGGCAGTGACCTTGAAGAGTTCCTTGGGTTTTTTAATGGCGGCTACAATTACTATCAGGGCAAGCACGCCGGCAGCGATATAGTTAGTAGTGAAAAATGTAAATATTTTGGTCAGATACTGTGCAACTGCCTGCATTGTACTCCCCCCAGATCAATTACCATAGCGGTCTTCAACCCATTGAATTATAGCAAAGAATCTGAGATCTTATAAAGAAAATTATCAAAATTTCGGATTCTCTGATTCAGTAGAAACTCGCCCCTCGCCACCCCTAAAAAAAAATCTGCAGCTTGTAAAATTCATAACCTGTTGAGATCAAGTCCTAATTTTATTTAACCACAGAAAGTACAAATTTTTGGCTCTTGACTAACCAAAGAACACCTTTATAATTTGACCTAACTAGATGGTGAAGTCCCCTAGCTGATCACTGAGTTATCTCTTTTATTTCAGCACGTTGGACAATTAATCATGACGGCGATCGAGGATAGTCACCCTGTCGCCAAAGATGCACACGAGGACTTTCCTTTAGCCAGCAAAAGGAAAGGAAATATACATGACCTTACTTGAAGGGTTACTCTGGCTAACACTGAACGTTTACCATGAGGCCAGATCTGAACCGCAGATTGGCCAGGTGGCGGTTGCCCATGTTACACTGAACAGGGCATCGGAAAAGCAGTTGCCTCTGAAAGAAATTATCAGGCAACCATATCAGTTCAGTTGGACCTTCCAGAAAGATTCTTATGTGCCGGATGACCCAGATGCATTTCTCAAGTGCTTGCACTCCGTGTACCTGGCTCTGCAAACCCCCGATTTCACCGATGGCGCAACTCACTACCATCTTGAAACCATCACCCCCAAATGGGCATCAGGGTTTACCTATGTAGCCCAGTACGGCTCTCATAAGTTCTACAAACAATAAAAAAAGGAGAGCATCACCTTCTGATGCCCTCCCGATACCAACGCAGTTGATCTGAAGTTTAAGCTTCCGCGGCCTTCCTTATTGCCTCCTCCATATCCTGCAATTTTGTTTCCGACATTCTGATTGAAATCGGATACACGAGTGTTCGGTCAAGCAGTTCGGCTGAAGCCGGTAAAGCCATGGGATCGTAAACAACTCTTCTTTTTCCTCCAGGTTCGGTGAACGGCCAGCCGCTTCTGGTCTGGGTCGAGCCAGCGAGCAGATGTTCCCATTTCGGATAGAAATGCCAACTGTTCTCTGCCCAGCAAATTGCCGCCGCCCCGTTCTCCTGCAGAACCCTGCCTACTCTTTTTCGATGGTCGGAATCAGCTAGAGTGAATGACAGAAATGTGGCACTGTCTCCCGTCGGATCCATCAATTCTCTGAATCTGATCCCCGGAATCAGGTTAAGAGACTCTTTCAGTCTGTGCTTGTTTTTCTTCTGAGCTGCAATCATTGAATCGAGTTTTGCCAATTGAGCAATACCGATGGCACCCTGCAGTTCCATCATCCGATAATTAAATCCGATGAACGAACGACCTTCCCCACCTCTCCCGCCAGGATTGACCGCATGATCATGGCCGTGATCGTGATATTCAGACATCTCTGCATGAAGTTTCGGATCATCGGTAATGAATCATTCCCCCCTCTCCTGTCGTCATCGTTTTTACCGAATCAAAAGAGAAGGTGCCGCATTTTCCAAACGTACCTAAATACTTCCCGTTGATCATGGCCGCCGGCTGCCTGAGCAGTATCCTCGAGTACGGGAATACCGGCCTGGTCGGCAATTTCTTTGATTTCCTCAATTCGAGCAGCCGCGCCCAGCATGTGGACCGGCAGGATACAGGCCGTTTTGTTGTTTATTTTGTTCTTCAGGTCGGCCGGATCCATATTCAGTGTCGCATCGATTTCGCTGAATACCGGAATTGCTCCGACCTCTAAGATGGCTTCCCAGGTTGCGACAAAGGTAAAACCCTGGGTGAGAACCTCATCTCCCGGTCCAACGCCCATAGCCTTCAGGGCGACTTTCAAAGCTGCGGTGCCAGAACTCACCGCCTGGGCGTAGCCGGCTCCAGTGTAGGCGGCAAATTTTTCTTCGAATTCCTTTACTTTGTATATCCCTCTGCGCTGCTCACCAAATTCGTAACGAAATAAAACGCCGGTATCGAGAACCTCGAGAATTTGCTGTTTCTCTTCAGCACCAAATATTTCAAAACCAGGCATAC
Source organism: uncultured delta proteobacterium (assembly GCA_963759125.1). GTDB lineage: Bacteria > Desulfobacterota > Desulfobulbia > Desulfobulbales > Desulfocapsaceae > JABDQA01. Next base: position 222,566 of record CAVWXN010000002.1, on the reverse strand, counting down.
CCCTTCCTCCAAATCATAGTCCCCTGTCTCACAAAACTGCCTATAAACATCAATGATATATATCGGTAATTCTACCTGTAAAGTGGCATGTTGTCGATAAGTCTTATCCGCTGATTTACCCGATGGCTCCCAGTGCACGGCAGCGTCCCTGCACCTCGGAGAGCCCCTGAAGACTGAGTTCATCAACAATCGATAGATACTCGAGAGAGCAAGATTTGCTCTTCTCAATCAGGGCCGAAGCCATCTTGATTAAGATCATCGGCATCGATTGTACCCTCGCTGTCAAGCACTCGCTGCCTGATCAACTGCAGAGCCTCATAAGCACCAGGGCTTCCTGCCGCTCTGATTCGCTCAGGTAGGCATTTCGTGAGCTCATCGCCAATCCGTCGTCTTCTCTGACAATGGGAACACCGACTATCGAAATAGCGAAATCGAGATCCTGGGTGAGTTGTTGAATGATCCTCAACTGCTGAAAGTCTTTCTCGCCGAAAAATGCATAGTCCGGAAGAACGATGTTGAAAAGTTTGGCAACCACCGTGGCAACCCCGGTGAAATGGCCTGGTCGGTCAATACCGCATAATCCGGCAGCTAGACCGGTAACAGAAACCTCTGTCTTGTGGCCCGCCTGATATATCTCCTGAGGCCCGGGGCAGAACATTACATCGACACCGACCTGAAGAGCCTTGGTATAATCACCATCAAAATCCCTGGGATATACATCGAGATCTTCCCCCGGTCCAAACTGGGTGGGGTTGACAAACAGGGAAACGACCGTCTTCATCTGCTCTGCGGGCCTGAGGTTTTCATCAGTTCCAGATGGCCGTCATGGAAAAATCCCATGGTCGGCACCAGACCTATGTCAGAACCTTCTTGCCGCCAGTTGGCAACAACCTCACGAATTTCTTCGATTGATCTGGTGATAATCACTTTGCCGCTTTGATTCTAGCGATTTTCTCTTCCACCATTGCCCGCTGCAGCGTGGCAGATGGGTCCAGCGTGGCCAGATAGTTCTCATAAAGTTCCAGCGCTTTCTCCTTATTACCCTGTAATTCCTGGATGCGGGCCGTCCCTAGATAACCAATGTCCTGATAGCCTTCCAGCCCCATCAGTTTGGTATACTCAGCAGCTGCTTCTTCGAAATTCTGGGCAGCCTCAGCCGACTGGGCGATACCTACAGAAACCAGCGGCCAGAGTGGGGATGATGCGCTGAGCTCGTCCCTTACCTCCTTGAACTTCTGCTGTGCTTCGATCATTTTTGAGTCTTTCATATATTCCTGGGCAGTATTGATAGAAGCCCAGAGAGCCGCGTCCGTACCCTTGAATTCCTTTTCTACCTCAGCGAGCTTATCCAGTATCTGCTGGCCGTTTAATTCCTGTGCTGAAAATAACGCCTCAGAGCTTTTCTCAATTTTGCCATCCCTGTAGGAGCTGTAGAGCGACCAGCCCACCACAAGAATTATCAGACCAGCGATACCAGCCTGAACAAGTTTTTTGTGCTCTTTGACAAATTTAATTATTGCCGGCGGCAGATTGAGCTGCTCCAGCAATCCTTCAAGAGTGTTCTTATCCCGCTCGTCGACGTACTCTTTATCGAAGATATCTTCGTTGGCCATCAGAGTTCTCCTAGATGTTCACCTACATTTTTATTGTTTTAGAATTCAGCGAGTCATATATAGTACAAATGCGCTGAGGTGTCCATCCGTAAACCATGCTCTGACATTAATGTGGAGAAGATGAACGAAGGATTGCTACAACAGGTCAAGTCCGTATCACAAATCAATTCCGAGATTCGTCAACTTCTCGATAAAGAGTTACGTTTTGTTCGGGTTCGTGGTGAAATTTCTACTATCAGACAGCCATTTTCAGGTCACACTTATTTCATTCTTAACGATAGCCAGTCCCAGTTAGCTTCTGTACTCTTTAAAAACCAGAGACGCTGGCTTGCCAGTGAGCTCGAAGAGGGACAGCAGGTTATCTGCGATGGCCGCATCAGTGTCTACGAGCCCCGCGGTCAATACCAACTCATCGTCGACACTATGAGATTTCGATGGTACCGGTCAACTTCGGATTCTTTTTGAACAGCTAAAACAGAAGCTCAGAAGCGACGGACTGTTCGACCAGGAACACAAGCTGAAATTACCGGAAACCATTGACAAGGCCATCCTGATTACCTCCCCGACCGGGGCCGCCGTGCATGATTTTATCTCCATATGCCACGGGCGCCGCTCCGACCTTCTCATTCAGATCCTGCCTGTCCGGGTCCAGGGGAAGGACTCCGCCGAGAAATCTGTCGAGCTATTGAGACAGCCCATACGCTTCAGCCCCGACGTAATCGTTTATGCAGGGGAGGTGGATCGATCGAGGATCTCTGGTCATATAATGAAGAAACCGTGGCCAGGGCCATATTTAAGGCTGAAATACCTGTTGTTACAGGGATTGGCCACGAGACCGATTTTACTATTGCCGACTTCTGCGCCGACTACAGGTGTGCGACCCCGACTGCTGCCGCCGAACTGATCACCTCGGATCCAGCCGGTTATAAGGAAAAACTTGAATATTTTTCCTCCCGTCTGCTCAGATCAATGGGTTATCTTCTTGATAATTACACCACTCGCCTCAACAGGGCGACTGAAACTCTGTCGACCTTTGACAAGGCTTTCAGCCACCATACTCTCACCGTTGACCATCTTTTCTCCAGGCTTCACGCTTCAATGGCGCTGTCGGTAGAGATGAAAGCTAACCGTTCTCAGAAATGATTTTCACTTCTGCTTCGACTATCGCCCGAAAATTCCATAATCGTCATCATGACAGACTAGCATACCTTGGTCAAAGATTGATCGACAGAACGAATCAAATGATCCGAGTCACGTCAGAACAGACTTGAACAAAACGCTGCCGTACTAGACACTCTTAGCCCGCTGAAAACACTGGCCCGAGGGTATGGCATCGTTTCCAGAGGGGCTGGGCCAGCTGGCAAGTCAAAAGAAATCGTTACCAGCACCAGTCAGGTGATCGAAGAGGAAGAAGTGGAAATCCGGCTGCATCAGGGTTCAATGGACTGCCGGGTGGTGCGAAAAAAAACCTGAACAGGCCGTCACCTGACGGCAGTTCACAATTATCAAGCTTGGTAGAACGAATCGGCGATATCCTGATAATTGCAGCGGATACTCTGGGTGCTTAAGAGAGCGAGCATCTGTGGCGATCCCGGAAGGATCTGCGCAGCCGATTATTGCCCCCGGCTTGAGGCTCTCGATGATGAATCCCGATTTCTTCAGAACAGCAACAGAATCCTGATAGCGGTCAACAACTATGCCAAGGACGGAAAAATCTTCCATGTAGTTGACGGGTAAACCCAGGTTATTGATAAATTCTGATTTTTCCGCTGTTCCCTCTGGAATAAGTGCAATTTTTGCCATGGCTCCTACCGCCAGTGGTTGCGATAAATAGAAGTAATTACTGCCTGAACGAATTGAATATCTTTATAAAGCACATTTCCAAGCTGTCTTTATCAACAGTCGATAAGGCCTGCTGGACAATGACTCGATCTGCGGAAACAGGTTCGCCTGCTTTGTTAAAGCTGCCCCCACCATGATCTGCGCAGAACATGATGGGAGCGAGATGGGTGTCGCGAACTGAATCTTTAGAGCAACTCCAGGCCGGAAAAGAAATATGATATCTCGAATGCCGCAGTTTCTGGAGCATCGGATCCATGGGTGGCATTTTCGCCGACAAAGGTTCCGAATTCTTTTCTTAACGTTCCCTCTGCAGCTTCGGCTGGATCAGTGGCGCCCATGAGGTCTCTCCATTTCTTGATCGCCTCTTCAGCTTCCAACACCATAACGATGCAGGGACCGCTGCTCATAAAATCGGTGAGCTCATCAAAAAATGGCCGCTCCCGGTGGACATAGAGAACCCTTCGGCTTCCTTTTTACTCAAATAAAGTTTTTTCAGACCATTAACCTTGAAACCCTCTTCATAGATTCGGACAAGGATCTTTCCGGCGTTGCCTGCTGCGAAAGCATCAGGTTTAATGATCGCAAATGTTTTTTCCATCGATATCCTCTTTAGAATTGATTACAGGGTGAAATTGGGAGCAAACCTGTAGCACCGCAGCCGCGGTTTGTCAAGCTCGAGACTCGACGAAGGCTGCGAGACGAATCACCTTACCTGAGGCATGAAGTGCCCAGCCTGAGCAGGGCATTGACGATGGCGACAGCAACCGGAGTGCCCCCTTTGCGCCCTTGATTAGTGATGAAAGGATATTCTTGGGCGGCCAGGATCTCTTTCGATTCCATGGCATTGACAAACCCCACCGGTACACCGACTACAAGTGCGGGAGCAATTTTGCCAGCCTCGATCAGTGCCATGGCGGCAATCAGAGCAGTCGGGGCGTTACCAACCGCAATGATCCCGATATCGGTACCGGAAAGCTTTTCAAGGGCGGTCTCGGTTCTGGTTTTTCCCTCTGCCTGGCTTTTTCCGCCACATCCTCATCATTGATGAAGCACCTGACGGAACCGCCGAACTTTTCCAGAATCGATTTGCTAATGCCTGCAGCACCCATTGAAACATCGATGTAGATATCCCTGGCCGGAAATTATCGACGAGATGGCCGCCCCGATACTCTGGTCCTGAAATAGTAGACTGCCGGCGAAGTCAAAATCTCCGGTAGCATGGATTACCCTTCTGATCACCTGGAACCGGTCGGAATCTATCTCAGAACCAGTCAAGCCGGTCTGGTCATGAAATTCACGCTCGATAATGGCAAAACTCTGCGATTCTATCTCTGAGGGTGCGACGTTCTCAATCTTGTTCATTTGAGCGAGTGTTGATTTCTGCAAGTTTTTCATAGATGTGGTCGATTACCGAGACCGAGTCGCCAAAGTGTAGATGGACATAGCTGCCCAGCGCGGAGCCAACACTATAGCCTTCGTGAGAATTATTATCAAGACTATAGAGGTGTTCATATTTCTTTAGTTTTTCAGATTTTTTATCGTCAATTTCAATATCCGAATAATGAAATTCGTGGCCCTTGACCAGTGTTCCTCTGGCTCCAAGGATACAGTCTTTGAGCAGCTTTGCCTGCCGATAGCCCAGTTTTCTCAATCTGCGGTTCATGACGGTGTCGAAAGGAAAGATACGCACCATCCGATGTACTCCGCCATCCATATCTTTCAGAGTACGACAGAGATACATAACCCGCCGCATTCAGCATAAATTGGCAGATCATGGTGATGGGCTTGCATAATTTCTTCGCGCATCGCCCATTGCGGCTTAACTCTGAACCGTAACTTTCCGGGTAACCGCCGCCAAAGTAAAGCATATCCAAACCATCCGGCAGCATACTGTCATGAAGAGGACTGAAGCGAACGATCTCGAAACCCCTCTGCTCAAACAACTCAATATTCTGGGGGTAATAGAAACAAAAAGCTTCATCCAGGGCCAGGCCGAGGCGATATTCTATTTTTACCTCCAGCTGAACTGGTGATGGAGAAGTTCTCCACCCCGGAATCGACGCTTCCGACAGGACTTAGTGCGGCATGGCGTCGAGATCCAGATCTTGCTCGACAGCGGTGACCAGATGTTTGAGGCCATCTTGGCCGAGCGGACCTCACTTCCCATATGCAAACCCAAATGCCGTTCAGGAATGGATAATTTCTGTCACGACCGAAAAATCCTACGTAGTCAAGGGAGCAATGGTTAATTACTGCTTCTCGATCAGCTGACGATGTTTAGGAGAACCAATGTCCCCTGAAAATCACATTTCGTATGGTCAGCTCGATCGAAACTCTGGAAGCCATATACCACCGCTGCTGCACTCTCGGCTGCAGACCCTGCATCACACCAGCACTACCGGAGATTCAACAATTTAGCCAGGGCTGCCGTACTGGCATCACCGCCATCAAACAGGCCCATAACTCCCTCTACGAAACCACATCGGCATCACGGCTTTCTCTTCGTAGGTGCGACTATAGCTCAGCTCCATCATTCTCGGATCGAGATTGTATGATGTTTTTCGAGGTGATCGCCCGGTGCAGGGTCGGGTCGATGAAATCGGGACCACACTTCAACATTGTACGGTTAATCGACGATGAACCAGGGCTGCCATCATCCCCAGCGTGAGGGTCGTTTTTCCGCTTCCGCTTTTGGCCGCGCCGATAATAAATGCCGGTCTTTTCATTGAAAAACGTTACCAGTAGCAGATGTATCAGGCAGGAGCAGATAAAAAATATCAGCGAACCGCCAATGACCAGCCGGTTGGCCTTTTGATATCTTCCGGACGTACCCGCCTCATGCCTTTTCCGATAAAAGGTTTAAGGTCTGTTCGCCGAAATAGACAGCAGGACGCCGAATTCTACGCCAAGTGCTCCGGCTGCGGCGGCCTGCACTATGACCACTATTGGGACTGCTGCTTTTGAATCTGTCCCTTCCATATCTTCGTGCACTTTTCCCGTCAAACCCCAGTAGATAGGCCGCTCCTATCAAGCACAATCCGCTGGCCCGGGCTGGAATAATATTACATACATCATCCACCGGGCGGCGAACCAACCGAATCGAGGTCCGTTCATTCTTTATCCATAATCGAATCCATCGTATTCACTGCCTTTACGCCATACAGCCACAGGCTGCAGAGATAAGCGGATTGAACGGTAACACGAATCCGGCGAAGGAAAAATAAAGGCCCAGAACAAAGGAGCGGTAATGCCATCAACCTACTTTCGCTGACCGACTCGACACAGGCCCGGGCAACTTCAGAGTCATCGAGCAAAGCGGTATCTCTGCCAACCATCAAGACTCACCGCCTGGCGGGCTTCGGTGACATCACCCAAATTCAGGTATTATATACTTTATTACTGTGTGCTACAGATCACCGGCGGCAATACAAAAAAAACATACCAAAAAGGCCCCTAACAAAGCTGCCCCTGCTGCAATCTGCGTCAGGCCAAGAAAAACAGGGCAAGAACAGCCATGGTCATAAACATGACCAGGAAAAAGGCAACGCACCCCTCTGATTCTAAGAGACAGCCAAGAACGGTATCCTCTGGCATATCGCTTCAAAGACGACAACACCAGCCGATAAATCTCACCGGACGAGGAAGCATTGCGTTTCTCGAGAACATAATCGGCCAAAAATAAAACCGTCAACTGGACATAGAGCGTGATCTCAGAGGCCAAGGTTCATCAATCCAGTAGATTTTTTCAATAGCGACACTTGACCTGACAAGATCGGCAAGTTCATCAAGACTTTTATCCACATTGTAGGTAGCTCCTTCTTCGCCCAGCGGTCTCAAGTTTTTTTGCCGTACGCAGCCGGTCGATAAACCAGCGTCTGAACAAATCTTCATCGAAGATACCGTGCAGATAGGCGCCCCATACGGACCCGTGGGTCCACGGTCGTTCTACAGCCGCAGGTCACACCATAAATCAAATTTCAGAACAGGAAGTCAGACTGCCGTCGGTTTTACCGTGATGAATCTCATAGCCGATAATTTCTCCGCCCTGATTCGATATGCGTCCCACTCTCTTTTCGACAATGTTTTCTCGCGGGCCATTACCGTATCGACTCCCAGCAGACCTATACCGGAAATTGCACCGTCCGTGGTTTCGATCTGATGCGGATCCCTGATCAGTTTACCGAGCATCTGGTAACCTCCGCAGACCCCCACCCCCCTCTGTACCATTTTTATGACATTCAGGACAATCGTCGCATCGAAATCCTTCTTTCCAGCAGATAACGCAGATCCCCCGACCACATTTTTTGAACCAGGCAGAATAATGCAGTCCGGCATTCCAATCAGGGACGGGGATCAGAATATCGAATCTGATATTAACATCAGGCTCGAAATAGAGTGGATCGATATCGGTAAAATTAGAGATATGTGGAATATCGACCACCACAATTTCAACCTGGTCCAGACCCGTTCCACGGTCTCGGTAAAATCCTTCACGCAACGAAACCGAATCTTCCTGTGGTATGGACATATCGCTGATATACGGAACAACGCCGAACACATCTCAACCAGTATGATCCCCTGATGAACCGGTGCGCGTCATCGAGCAGTGATTGATCACCTCTGAATTTGTTGACGATAAATCCGGCAATCAAAACTCCCATTTACCATTCTTCGAGAACATCCATGATACCGGCAAACGATGCATAGACGCCGCCCCTATCGATGTCGCCCACAAGCAGAACGGGAGCTTCGGCATATAGGGCCATTTTCATGTTGACGATGTCATGGGAGTTTCAGGTTAACCTCGCCGGGCGACCCTGCCCCTTCCATGACAATACATCATATTCCCAGCGAGTTCGTCGAAACTGCATTGCTGCTTTCCAGGCCTCATCTTTATAAGCATGGTATTGACGGACATCCATATTCCGTACCGGCTTGCCGTTTACGATCATCTGGCTTCCCGTATCGCTGTTGGGCTTAAGCAGAACAGGGTTCATTCTCCAATCGGGCTCCATTTTTGCGGCCTGCGCCTGTACGACCTGAGCTCTTCCCATTTCACCGCCATCAGCGGTTACATGGGAATTGAGCGACATGTTCTGGGCCTTAAACGGACACACCCTATAACCGTCCTGAAGCAAAATTCGGCAAAATGCTGCACATCATTATCGATTTTCCGGCGTTGGAGGAAGTACCCTGGAATATAATCGCGCGAGACTCCGACACTGAGCTTTTTGTTCTTCTTCCAAGCGGGGGCAACACTCGTTCAGCGCTTCGATCAGCCGTAGATTTCCGTCCTTGGGCGGACCGCTACCCGGATATAGTCGCAATCCCTGATAATTTCCGCACCTCCTGACAATGATTTTTTCCTGGAGAAAATCACGATAGACGCTTCCCCACTCAAACCCTGTGCTAATTTCAACCACAGATAATTGGCCTGAGAATCATAAACGCTTAATTGTTCTATATCTTCAATCCATTTTGAATTCTTGCACGAAGCCTGGCACACTTTGATATAGATCGGTGCAATACGCTTGGTCTTTCAAACACTCTCCCCGATACTTTGGGACAGGATATTTACCGACCACTGCGGAAGCAGCTCTGTGATGCGCTGAAGATAGGGCGCAGGAAATATACCAAAACCGACTCGGAAACCAGGAATGGCATAAAATTTTGTCAGGGAATTGAGAGTGATAATATTATCGATCCGTCCGCCTACAGTTGCGAACGGTGCAATAAAATCGTGGAAGGCTTCATCGATGACGAACAGACTATCGGGAAATTGGTCTGCAAGGTTGACTATTTGTTCGTCATCGACTTTGAGCCGGAAGGATTCACAGGATTTCCGAAAATTACGAGCTCGTTTCCCTCAAGTTCCGGTTCTAGTCGTTCCACGGTAGGCGACAGCGCCTCCGTGGACCCCGGCATCAGCAGTTTTACTTCAAATCCATTTGTTTGGAAAACTTCTATATAATCGATATAACAGGGAACCGGTACTATGACTCTAGTGCGGATACTATCGAGGGAAGAGATAGAGTAGTTCCGTGGTTCCGTTTGCCGGTACAATCGATTGACGGTCAACACGATAACGTTCTGATATAGCGTTAATGAGTGCTTCACTCGTTGGATCTGAGTAATGGCCCACGAGATGAAGATTTCGGTTTATCTTCGATCGCAGCCAGGCAGGAGGTCCGAGAGGGTTGATGTTGGCGCTGAAATCAAGAAAGTTTGCGGCCGTACCAGTGGCCGCTCAAGCTTGTGAATGTTTCCCCCATGTTCAATTCTTGCGATCAGTTATGGAAGTAAAATCGTTCACACCATATACCAGGGCAAAAAAATTATCAAGATGAAGACTCCTGCTGCCAGTAGGACCCCTGCTCCATGAGTTCACAGAGGCAACCGAGCGTGTCTCCGGTATATCCGCCGATTTTTTTTATGCACCACGCAGAAAAATTCATAAGTGTCCGAAGAAATGCAGACCTAAGAAACAGCAATTTGCCGGACAACAGAAAAATAGGACAATCAACAGTAAAACAATCGATATCAAGGGGGAGCGAGAGTATGTCTCACCCGTCTTGAAGAAAAGATCCAAGCCGCTTTCAGCTCTTGCATAGGGAAGGTGAGACATCGTTAGTATCATTGCCGTCCGCCAGCCACACCGCGAAGATGAGGGTGCCGATAAGGTCCTGTTCCGCCAGGGATAAAAGAGCCGCGGTTTTGATTAGCATAATCGACATAATAAAGGTTGCCCCCATAACCCCTATGCTGCTGTCCTTCATGATCTCAAGGCTGCGCTCACGGTCTCTCGAACTGATGAAGCCATCGGTGGTGTCCGCCAGCCCATCGAGATGAAGAAAACCTGAACAAAAGAAAGTAGTAGGGCCAGCACGACCGAGGAAACCAGAGACGATGCCACCGCCTCAAGGATCAAGGCGGAGATAGCTGCTAAACAATCCACAGCCAGCCCCGACTACGACAAAATAATAGGGCGCGGCGCTAAAATAGTCATGCGTCATTCCTGTGAACGGGTAATACGGAAAATGGTCAGAAATCTGAAGGCTACTGAAAACGAGCGTAGAGGATGACGCACCGGCCTCGTAGTTCCCACATGTTTTCCACTTTGGGGAATCATTCACATTGTCTTATTTATCCGCCTCGGCAACGGCGGCCTCTTGAAAGGTGGCAACTTCGGTGAGCACGCTTCGGCAGCTCAACCATATTCATGGCCAATGCCGCTCCGGTTCCTTCCCCGAGTCTGAAATTGAGATCGAGGAGTGGACGCGAACAGCCGAGAGTTCCTGCATGTATTTGTGACCTGGTTCCACCGACCGATGAGCGCAGATAATATAATCCCTTACGATCGGCTCTATCGTATAGGCTATCAAAGCACCGGCCGTGGAAATAAACCCATCGACCACTACCGGTTTTCTCTGGGCTGCAGCACCGAGAATCAAACCGGCGATGCCGCCGATCTCATATCCGCCTACCTTGGCGAGTATATCGAGACCGTTTTTGGGATCAGGTTTATTTATCTCGAGTATCTTTTCGATAATCGTAATTTTCTTTTCAGCTGGTTGTCATCGAGCCCGGTTCCCCTCCCGGTCAATTCGGCCACTGGTTTGCCGGTAATAACTGCGGCAATGGCCGTGCTCGGAGTGGTATTGCCAATACCCATTTCGCCGGTACCGAACATATCGTACGATCTTACCCAGTTCAGCGGCGATTTCGATTCCCGTCTCCACTGCTTTTCGCGCGTTGGCGATACTCATTGCCGGCCCGGCTCGATGTTATTCGTGCCGGGGGCAATTTTTCGTCGATGAATTTACCTGCCTCAGCAAATCGAAAATCGCAATCAACCCCGAGATCGACCACGAATACATCAGCTCCCGCCTGGCTTTGCCAGAGCATTTATTCCGGCACCTCCGGAAACGATATTGTAGACCATCTGAGGCGTCACCTCCGACGGAAATTTACTTACACCTTCGGCAACTACGCCATGATCTCCAGCCATGGTGACGATCACTTTTCGCTGAATCGGGCTTCATGGACCTACAGATACCAGCCAGATCAACAGCAAGATCCATTATGTCGCCGAGAGCCCAGTGCGGCATAGTGAGCTGCTCGAGACGGGCTTTCGCCTGATCACGATACTGGTTGTCCTGGGGAAATATCTCCTTGCAGGTTTGTTCAAGTAGGTTCATCCGTTTTATCCCTACTAGTTTATGTTTCAGATAGATCGGTATTCCGCAGCTAACCAGCACCACCTCTTCAGCTGCGGCCGCAATAAGTCTGTTACACACGCCAACCAGATCACGGTAGCGCCTGGCCAACTGGTTTTCCGGGACGATTCCCATGCCGACTTCATTGGTGACAAAAATTACCACCGCATCGATCGAATCAGAGGTCTGAAGGAGGCGACGGGTCTCAGCTCCAATGAAGGATTCGTCGCAGACTTTTGAGGTCTCAGCGCTGTCAGCCAGATGATTATTGATCCACAGGGTCAGACAATCCACCAGATAGACATCGTATTCATTTCTGGCCAAAACCTCATTGATAGCCAGCGGTTCCTCAACCGTATCCCAGATATTTGCATCTCGCACCTGTCGATGCTTTTCGACCCGTTCGGCCATCTCCTCGTCAATAACCGGGCAGGTGGCAACGAAGCAATGGCTGCCACTCAATTCTTCACTGATCTTGAGAGCGAAATCGCTTTTTCCGCTCCTCGTTCCCCCGGTAACCAAAACTTTTCTTCCCATGCCGGTGACGTCACCCCCTGCAATTGAAAAATTCGAGATGAGCAAAACCATCGGTTACCGCAATTTTTGACACCGCACCCTCCTTTGGGCTGAAGGCAAAAGCACGACTGGAGTCGATACCGAGGAGATGACATGATACCAGCCCGCAACACTCCGCCGTGGGCTACGATCAAAACACGATTAAAGTCTTTTGTCAGCACTTTGTCGAACCACTCTGAAATTCTCGTGTTGAAGGTCCGGATCTGTTCTCCTCCAGGAAATCTGAAATCATTGCTTTCCCTTGTCCATTTGGACATTTGGTCTGGATAGTGGGCCTGAATCTCGTCAAAACTCAGCCCCTCCCAGTCGCCGAAATCAATTTCTTTAAGGCTCTCGGCGAAGCTGTATTCGGAATCGACGTCAAGCAGGGTGAAGGTTTCCCGGCAACGGACCAGAGGGCTGCAGAAGCAGTGGTCAAAGTGAAGCTGATCAAGGACTAAACCAAGTGAACGAGCCTGTTGCCTGCCAGTGGAGGAAAGTTCGACATCGGTACTGCCGGTATACGTTCCGGACGATATCGTCTCCCCATGTCTTACAAGATAAATTTCCACCGGTTCATGAAAGCTTATATTTATCGCCGTATCCCCGCGGGGTTATCATCTTGCCATCGCGCATGAAGGTCGCCGAATTTCCGACAATCACCGTTGTCTGCATGTCGGCATCCGCAGGATCGAAGGTTCCGAGTGTAGAAACGCTCACCAGCTCATGCTCCCTGGTGGCGCCTCTGACCATGCCGACCGGAGTAGTGGTTGAGCGCACACCAGCAATTATCTCAATGGCTCTATTCAGCTGCCAGTCTCTTTTTTTTGACCTCGGATTGTAGATCACCAGGACGAAATCAGCTTCAGCAGCTGCTCGAATTCTCTTCTCTATCAACTCCCAGGGAGTGAGTAGATCGGAAAGGCTAACGGTGGCAAAATCATGCATCAGCGGAGCCCCGAGACGTTCGGCACAACTGTTCAAGGCGGCTATTCCTGCCACCACCCTTATTTCTACTTTACTGTCCCGCAGCCCGGCAACTTCATAGACCAAACCAGCCATAGCATAGATACCGGGGTCCCCGCCTGAGACGAGGGCCACATGTTTGCCCTGCTCGGCCAAATCAAGAGCCTGGCCGACCCGATCCACTTCCTGCATCATCGCTGAGGATACTGTTTTTTTGCCCTCGATAATTTCGGCTATCAGATCGAGATAGGTACGGTAGCCGACCACGACATCGGCCATCTCGAGTTCCTTGCGAGCTGCAGGAATCAGATAATCCAAAGCCCCCGGACCGGTACCGACAACACTTAAAATTCCACTTCTGCGATCGCTGCTGTTATACGTTCCCATTTCCTCTTTTTTATAATCAAGCGGCCGCTCTGGCCGCCGCCCGAAGCGGCCAATATGGCTGCCGACTCACAGACGCCGAAAACGCCAATTTTCTGATGTACGATGGCGGATTTAGTGGGTCCTGCGACTGAGTTTATCTGCTTTTGGTGAAGAACCGAACAGGCCAGTTGAAAAGCACCCCGAGTCTGAGCAAGCCCTCCTCATCACTTTTCAGGTCAATACTGGCCACCCCCCGACACTTCTTAGATCTAGTCCGTCCTGTTCTTGAAGATCTGCCAGAGCCTGCTTAAATTCCTCGACGGTCGCTCCCCTTCTGCAACCGAATCCGATGAATCTTATCCTCGGTACAACAGCAGTCCCGTCCCTGGCTGATGAACCAGGGCAATGACTATATCAGCATCCTGCCGATTTGTACATGGTCGGAAATCCTTGGGAAGCGATTTTATGTAATTGGCCTGCTGATAGACGTTCAGAACTCCATGCTCTAATAATTTTGCAGAACTTGCAGCGAGTCTTTCGGGATTGGCTACCGCCAGATTCTCCTCCACGGTCCAGAGATCGACCGCAGTATGGCCGGAAACGTCTGAAGCCGTGGTTATGACAGCAGTTCCTCCACAAATATCAGCGATTTTTCCAGCCAGCACTGTTGGCGCCTCCAATATGACCGGAGAGAAGACTTATTGCGTGACGCCCGGTTTCATCGACAACTACTATGCAGGGATCGTGATATTTGCTCCGGCATAGTCCGTTTAGACACCTGACCACTATGCCTGCTGCCATCACGCAGACTATCGAGTCGTAGGAGTTCCAGGCCTGCTCCAGGGCTTTTCTTACTCCCTGATTGTAGCTTAGGACCTCAGCTCCGGGCAACTCACGGCTTATATGCAGGGCCAATTCTCGTCCCGCAGCAGTGACTGCAATTATGGCCGTCTTCATAATTGCTTCTTCTATTTTCCTTGGCCAGCGGTAAGGTCATTCACTGGGCCTGGGCAAAATCCAGAGTCGAGTCCAAGGTCAGGGCCAGCGTGAAATAACGAATCGCCTCCTGGCGGTTGCCAAGCCTGTTGTGGTTTACTCCTAGATTTGCATAGTCCATTGCTGAGGCAGGGTTGAGATGGACCGCCCGTTCGAAGTGCGAGATCGCGATCTGGTACTCCTCTTTCTTGAAATAGCAGAAGCCAAGCAGATTATGTAAATCTTCTCGCTCGTCATCTTCGGCGCAGCCCAGCTTGAGTACCTCGATTGCTTCGTCATAGCGGTGCAGATCTTTTAGGCTGTTGCCCATATAAGAATAGATGTAAGGTAAATCCTCTTGCTCGGGCTCCTGATTCAGGGCCAGGTTGAATGATTCCAGGGCCGCTTCACAAGCGCCATTGCTGTAATTACTGATTCCTCGATAAAATGACAGATAGTAAGATTCCGGCAGCAGATGTTCCATCTCCTCCAACTTGGCTCGGAACAGCCAGGGATCGTCAACCAGTTCGTTGAGCAGTTTTGCAGCAAACAACCCCGCATCACAGCGCCTGGATCGTTCCCGGAAGTGAGCCCCCGGTATAATTGTATAGAGTGCTGGAATATCTAAACGCGGATGGGTCACATCAATCATGAAAATATCCATATCGATGTCGGCCAATGCCTGGACGCAGCGCTCCACCTCAATCTTCATATCATCATCACCGAGATCATTCATCTCAGCGACCCCGATCGTCTTCTTTGTATCGGTGAGATAACGAACCTCTTCCATGCTCAACGGTTTTGGCAGACCGGAGGCCACATAGTTGGCACCCGTGTTGAAATCTCCAGCCAGCTGCGCAACTTCGGTGATCGCCCGATAATCGCTTTGTCCGGCCCCGGGGTGGTTCCCGCGGTAAAGACGATCTCGCTGAGCTCAGGAAAGGTCGAGCGGTCAATGGCCAGCGCCCCGACGCTGCATAATCCTGTGTTCAAGCTGAAGTCATTGAGGTACAGCTCAATCCCATGCTGTTCGAATTTAGCGAGTAAATCAGTTGCCACAGGGTCCTTAATGCTCGCTTTGTCAATGGCCGGTGTCTCTATATGGTGCTGGTTTATCAATGAGCAGACATGCCGCTCAACAATCTCACTGATTCCCTGCAGCGCCGCCTCCTCAATGGTGTTACCGGCAGAAGGCCCGTTAAACTCGTTGATTGCGTAAAACCAGGAAAAAGGTATGAGCACTTGTTCACCAGTGCTGATGTTGGTAGCCCAGGTCCATTGCATGGGGATACCATCAAGCAGCGATTCAAGTTCTTCAGCCGACAGTTTGGTGTCTTCCACCGATCTCAGTAAGTAGCTGCTATCCATCAGAGGGAAGCCCTGTTCTCTGAGGCTGGCGTAATCTCCTCTGATAAAATTCTCTTCCTCGGCTTTGAAGGCAAAAAAGGAAAACCGCTCGGCCAGTTCCATGCAGGCCGAGGCTTTAGACTGAATAGGCGATGCCCCCTTACCCATTTGTTTTTTGGTTCCGGTCAGCGATCTGGCCTCGTCTGTACAGACACTGAAATAGACCGGAATATCAAGCCGGCCATTATCGATTCTTTTCACTTCACTGAGAATCTTGATATCGAACTTTTCTAGGCGCTGATAAAAATTCTCGATTGTCTGTTCAGGGGTTCGGGCTTTATCCTGATCACGAGTAAAGGTTTTCGGACAGGATTGGAAGCTGATGGGCGTATTTCTCATGTGATAAACCTGGAATTATTGCTAGTTGCGGTGATGATGCACGATAAATGAGATGGCCAAAGGCCTCAATCAATTTAATCTCGAAAAAGATTTAGACAAGCCACGCCAAAGGGAAACCTCAGCTGAGATTGAGCATGGTTTTGAGCTCACCGATTATTTTCTGCCATCGAGGATCAGTACTAAGCAGAGATATTGCTCTCGAGTTGGTGTTGACAAAGGAGAGATGCACAACCAGCAAGGATTCCGGCAGCACCTCCTCGGCTCGCTCGAACCACTCGATCAAAGCCAGCCCGTCGCCGCAGAGATATTCGTCAAGCCCCAGCGCAAGTACATCATCACTCGACCCTAGACGGTAGAAATCCATGTGATAGATCGGTATCCTGCCACCATATTCATGCAGCACCGCGAAGGTAGGACTGTTGACATATTCTCGCTCATCTACACCCGCGCCTTCTGCTATGGCCTGAGCCAGGGTGGTTTTTCCGCAACCAAGTTCACCCCCAAGGCAGATAACATCACCGGGCTCACAAAAAGAACCCAGCTTTTTCCCACCTCAAGAGTGGTCGCAAGCGAGTTTGACACAAGTTCCATTATCATAATCCTGGCAGCCGGAAATCTGATAGAAATAAAATAAAAAACCCCAAGACGTCGGAAACGCCTCGGGGTTTTAGACGGTCTCTGTAATGATTAACCGACTTTTACCACATTTTCGGCCTGGAGCCCTTTGTCTGTTTGTGCCACAGAAAACTCTACCGGCTCACCTTCTTCTAAAGTTCGAAAGCCCTCTCCCTGTATGGCGCTGAAATGCACGAACACATCAGCTTCGCCATCAGGCCTCTCAAGAAATCCATACCCTTTGCTTGCGTTGAACCACTTCACCTTACCTTGCACACGTTCCGACATTCTGATCTCCTCCCGACAATGCGACGGTTTGTTACCGTCAAGTCAAACTTGGGACTCCAGCCCCTTGAAATTACTGATACTCACGAACAAGCGGAGTATCTGAAACCACTGTAGCAGCAGGTTTTTACAGCGTCAAGAAAAAAAACAAAAATTTTCTGCCTCAGAACAATAAGTTAGCACCACAACCGAGAATTGAACGAACCATTTTCCCGACTTTTTCGACCCCTGTCGGAGAAACAGGATCTGCCCCGTTCAAATAATTACTTGCGCCACCAGGTCATCACAAAAGACATGTAATCATAATAGGTTGGCAAAGATGAGGGAATATTGAACTTGTTGTGGAAGGCTATGCGATGGCTGCTGAGATGCCAGTTCGGCACCAGGTAGTAGCCATACCAGAGGACCCGATCAAGTGCTTTAACTGCTGTGGGGGAATCGTCACCGTTCTCCGCATAGATGATCTTGTCTATTAAGGTATCCACCGCTTCATCCTGTATGCCGGCGAGGTTCCTGGAGCCTTTGCGACTAGCCGCTTTGGAGTGCCAGAAATTAATCTGTTCGTTGCCAGGCGACTGGGATTGCCCGAAGACAAAGACGCACATATCGAAATCGAAGTTATTGATCTTGTCAGTATAAAGTGCCGGATCAATTGTTCGGTAGGAGGCTTCAATGCCGATCTTTTTCAGGTTGTCAGTAAATGCTGCCATAACCCTTTCAAAGGTAGGCGACACTAGAATTATCTCAAAACTGAGCCTGACCCCATCTTTTTGAAGCACCCCGTCTTCAAGGGTCCAGCCGGCCTCGCTAAGCAGTTTCATGGCCTCCCTGAGATTGGTGCGGATGCCCCCTGAAATTTCAGTTGTCGGTGGCTGCAGTTCCAAGGTAAATACCTCCTGAGGTATCTTGTCCTTCAGTGGTGTCAGCAGATCAAGTTCCTCCGCTGAGGGCAGCCCGGTCGCTGCCAGATAGGAATTGGAGAAGTAGGAATTTGATCTCTGGTATTGATTATAGAACAGCGTTTTATTGGTCCACTCGAAATCAAAAGCCAGCCCCACCGCTCTTCGTACCGCTTTGTCTTTGAAAACATCCCTCCTGGTATTCATTACAAAGCCCTGCATACCGGCGTTGTTTCGATGGGGAAAATTACCTTTGATGATAGCCCCGTTTTCGACCTTCGAGCCGGCAATGTCCCTGGCCCACTGTTTAGCGATATTGACCAGCATCAGATCGAATTCACCCGCCTTGAAGGCCTCCACCGCTACCGATTGATCCTTGTAATATTTGTAAGTCAAGGTATCGAAGTTATACATATGCTTGCGAACCGGATGCTCCTTTGCCCAATAATTACGATTCCGTTCATAAGTGATATAGCGACCCTGCTTGAATGATTTGACGATATATGGCCCTGAGCCGACAGGCGGCAGCAGTTCCCGGTTGTCAAAGCCTTGCTGGCTGTAGAATTTTTTTGACATAACAGGAATCTGCCCGGCGATAAGCGGCAACTCCCTGTTCTGCTGCTTGAAATTCAACTTCACCGTATACTTATCTATGATTTCAGCATCATTGATATCAGCGTAGTAATAAGGATACAAAGGATGAACCTTGTCGCTTTTCATCATCTCGACACTGTATTGGACATCCTCCGAGGTGACCTCCGAACCATCTGAAAAACGCGCTCTTTCATCCAAGACAAAGGTAACTGACAGGCCGTCAACGGCCACTTTGATATCTTTTGCCAGTAGACCATACTGAGCAAAAGGTTCGTCCAAAGACGATTCAGTGAGTGTTTCGAATACGAACCGCTGCAGACTTTCAGGCGCACTGCCCTTGAGGGTAAAAGGATTCATTTTATCAAAACTGCCAATGGCGTGAAGAGTGATATCACCTCCTTTTTCAGCTTGCTCCGATACGTAGTCGAATTTTTCGAAATCAGGAGGGTATTTCAAGCTATTGTCTATGGCCAGTCCGTGGGCCGCAGGAGCTACCGTTGCATAAACAAAAAAACCAAGCGTGACAATGAGCACGGCCGCTGACTTATTGAACATTTTCCCACCTTCTGCGTAAAATTAAAGATCCTGACGAGGACGATCGCCCTTAGTCAGTTCCTCTTGAAAGAAAAAAAAAGGGAGTGTCACGACCAGACACCCCCTTGCAACATGCCGCTGCATGCATGAGCTATAAGCCGGCTTTTCTCAATGACTCAATGAGATCCCTCTGTTCTTCACTCAGCTTTTTGGGAACCTTGACACCTATTTTCACATACAGATCTCCACGGTCCCCTATCGGGCCACTCGGCAGCCCCTGGCCTTTGATGCGGAGTCTCGAATCACCGTTGGTCCCCGATGGAACGCTCACGGAGAATTTTTTTCCGTCCAGTGACTCCACCTCGATTTTTGCTCCAAGACAAACTTCACTGTAGGGAATATGCTTGGTAAGTATGAGATCTTCCCCGCTTCTCTCGAAGCGTTTATGCGGTTCAAGTTGAACTTTGAGATAGAGGTCCCCGGGGATACCTCCCATCGGTGCTTCACCGCCTTTACCTTTGAGTCGCAATCTTTTTCCTTCTTCTATTCCCTTGGGAATCTTTACAGATACATTTTCGGTCTTGCCGTTTTTTCTCAGGGTCAACTGTCGTTCAGCACCGTTAAGCACATCTTCCAGAGATACCGATAGCTGATAGGTCAAGTCCTGGCCTTTGACCGGCTGGCTGCAGCCTCCACCGCAGGCACCTGAGGCGGCTGAATTCTGGTTGAAAAACGAGTTGAAATTATGCTGGGAAGAACCGCCCCCCCTATGGGTTCTGAAATTTGAGGACGAAAAGCCGGACGTGCCGAAGCCAAACTGTCTCAGAATCTCGTCAATGTCGAAGCCACGGAAAATATCTTCACGTGAATATCGCTGATGAAAACCGGTCGAACCGTAAGTGTCGTATTGTTTGCGCTTTTCCGGATCAGAAAGCACCGCATAGGCTTGGCTGATTTCCTTGAACTTGGCCTCGAATTCCTTGTTGCCGTTGTTCTTGTCCGGATGGTATTTCAAGGCCAGTTTCCGATAAGCCTTTTTGATCTCACCGGAACTGGCATTCTTAGGAACATCCAGAATCTTGTAATAATCCATTCTGCCGAAAAAAACGTTCTCTGATTTTGCTGACGGTTAAGCAGCCATCTACTACTATTTTATGGCAGCATAATAGGGATTGATGGCCTCTCAGTCAAGCTCGGACACCCCCCTTTTGGCATATCAAACCAGGCGGTGAAGAAAGCTCAAACTAAAAGCGCACCGGATCTCCCTAATCAATCGGAAGATCCGGTGCGCTGGTTGAAAAATCCTCGGGTTGCACCATTTAAAAAGCGATGAACCGCTAGAGTCAATTAGAAAGGTACGTCTTCCCCCATGGAACTGCCATAGGACGGCGGTTCGCTTGATCCGGGATCCTGCGATCCCATACCGCCAGTCCCGCCTTCCCGACGATCAAGCATCTTCATTTCACGGGCGACTATTTCAGTGGTGTAACGATCATTTCCGTTTTGATCCTGCCATTTGCGGGTCTGAATTCTTCCTTCTATATAAACTCGCGAACCCTTGTGCAGATATTCGCCGCAAATTTCAGCGAGCCTCTGCCAAGCGACTATTCGATGCCACTCGGTTGACTCTTGCTGCTGACCGCTCTGGTCCTTCCAGCGCTCCGAGGTGGCCACGTTGAAAGTGGCAACCTGGCTGCCGCTCTGAGTGTAGCGAATCTCCGGGTCGGCACCAAGATTTCCAACAATTATAGCCTTATTTATCATCTGCTTTCTCCCTGTAATAGTGAATTTTAACTGCCTAGACTATACGATAGATTGTCCAAAGAACAAGGTTCATTTTAAAGAATGTAGCCCGTCTCTTTGACATATTCATCTCAAGCTCGCTGCCTGGTCGAGCATGTAACCGATACCACCTTTTTCAGTCGGCCTAAAACCCATGACTTCCTGCCAGATTTCATCGCTTTCCATGCAGAAATAGATACAGGTACGGGGCGAACAGCGAGCCCTCAGCTCCCCATAAATAGATTTGTAAAGTTTTGCCCTGAACTTTCTGAAATATCGTTGTTTATTGTCCATTCCCTCAATAAATTCATGAGCAAAAATATGGGTGTGGGGAAATCTCGATGAGGCGATTTTTTTCAGAGCTGGGAGGTAACGGAAGCCTCCCAGAGATATCCAGACGATAGCCTCAGCCGGAATTTTTTCAAACAATCTGTGAAATAACCGCTCTGTAGCCCTCCTCCCAGCCTGGATAAGAAACTATCGGATCGAAATGGAAGGCGCAGTCATAACCCCATTGCACGCATCTTGCCGCGGCATCAAGGCGCTGCTCAAGATTAGCTGCCCTTATTTCCTGATGGTTTATTATCTCTTCACTGTTCAGTGACCAGGCGACTATAGTTCTGCCGTTATGCTCGAGATTGTGTAAATTTTCAATTGCTGCGCTTTTGGTTTTCAGTTCAAGCACACCTTTGTCCTGGCGCCCGAAAAAACTCACCAGCCGTTTGCTGAGTCCGGTAATTCGATCCAAAGCCATCGAATCGGTGAATTCGCCTGTACCAATGCGGACCACTCTGCCCTTATAGGATATCAATTTAGCGGAAAGCTCACTTAACAAATCATCGACATTTAGGAAGAAGCTGAGATAGGGATTGTTCAGGTAGGCCTGAAGGATGCAATAAACGCAGTCCATCGGACAGCCAAGTCCGACATTGAGGATCTGGTAGTCGCAACAACGGTATTCTCTGGTCCCGGGACAGTCTTTGAGAAAGTGACCTTGATTTCTGCAGAGTACCAGCGACTTCTTTCCCTCCCTCAGATTTTCTGGATATTCACCGCTCACAAGGGATCCCATATCCTCTTCAGAGACAATGCTTACCGGCAACCCTGCCCGATCAATAATTTCCTTGGCATAGGGGTCGTCTGCACAACTTTTTTCCACATATATTTTTTCGAGATATACGGACGGATCGCGCCAGTCGTGGGTCATGTTCTTCCTTGGGTTATCTGGGATAGAGCTGTGTTCTACAGTAGTGGGCCAGCTTTAAATAATGCGATGCCTCAACGTTCTTGTCGTGCTTGGCACAGCCACGTCCATATATCGTACACCTTTTTTCCAATTCACGGCAGGCCAGTCGGTGCTGATCGTTATCCAGAGATGTCGCCACAATGAGTTTGGCCAGGGCCTGAATCCTGAATCGATCCATCCCGGTTCTGAAGCGATTTGAAACCTGGTCGGGTCGCCCCCCATGTTTTATGGTAAGCCTTTTATCGACCAGATAGAACTTCTCAAAAGCTGAGACTCTGAGCCAGAGATCATAATCTTCGCAACAGGGTAATGTTTCATCGAACAACCCATAGCGATCGAACAATTCTCTTCTGACCATCACGGTCGACATGCCAACACAGCAAAGTCTCAGTGCCTGTGCAAATATATAGCCATGTATGGGGATGTGCTGTTTTTTTTGATTAAGATGCGCACCATTTCTATACCACCGCTCCATGGTGTGCGAGACCAGATATCCAGGGTTTGAAGTGAGCGCTTCATATTGCGCGGTAAGCTTATCCCGGTGCCATTCGTCATCGGAATCAAGAAAAGCCAAGTATGGTCTGGTAGCCAGTCCGATCCCCGAATTTCTCGCTGCTGCCGGCCCTCGGTTCGATTGAAAATAATAGCGGCATTGAAGAGAGGTCGAAGCGCTGAAAGCGGAGACAACTTCCCGGGTGGTATCCGTGGACCCGTCATCAACGACGATCAGTTCGGCTGGCAGTTCCCGTTGCCGAGCCACTGAGGCAAGAGCGTTGACCAGTCTCCTCGATCTGTTGAAAGTTGGTATGATTACCGAGACATCGAGCATAAAAGGTAAAACCGTTCTAATTTCTGATCAGGCCAAGGAAAGGTGGCAATTATACAGTCATCTGCGGTATATTAACAGACTTACTCGATAATAAATTCTTGATCTATAATCGTTGCGCAGAGAGGGGTGAGATGGCACCCGCTGCCGCCCCACTTTAAAAGGGAGAAAAATGCCGGATTGGTTGATCGCTGTGGCAGACGAGGATCGAAGCTGATTTTTTCCTGAAATGACAACTGAAATATTAATAAATTCAAGAAGGTATGAAGTCAGGATTGCACTTGTTGAAAACGGTAATCTGACCGAATTCCATCTGCAGCGTCCCACTGAAAAAGGATTAATGGGCAACATCTATCTCGGCCGCGTGGTCAGGGTTCTTCCTGGAATGCAGGCGGCTTTTGTAGATATTGGCCTTGAGCGAACCGGTTTTCTCTATGTTGACGATATCTATGTTCCTCCATCCCAGAGAAGGCAGCTCACCTCTGCGTTAAACGGATCCAATGCCGGGAATTTGGCAGCATCTACAGAGCAACCGGAGAAACCGAGTGTTCAGGGGTTCAAAATAGAAGACCTCATCAGTGAGGGACAAGAAATTATGGCCCAGATCAGCAAGGACCCCATTGGTACCAAAGGAGCCCGCCTGACCTGCCAGATCACTCTCCCCGGACGAAACCTGGTTTTTATTCCACAGACCGATCATATCGGTATTTCGCGCAAGATTGAAGATGAAGATACTAGAATTTCACTGCGCACCATGATCGAGGAGTTGCGCCCCGAAGAGGTCGGCTTTATTGTCAGAACCGTTGCCGAAAGCGCCCCCAGAGACGATATTGAAGCTGATATGGAATTTCTGATGCTTCTTTGGGATGAAATCCGGGGCCGGGCCTCGACGGAAAAAGTTCCCTCTCTGATCTATGAGGACCTCGACATTACCTTGCGCTCGGTTCGAGATCTTTTTACCAGTGATGTGGATTATCTGATCATCGACAATGAGAAATCTTATGATGCTTTGATGAACTTCGTTAATACCTTTACTCCCAAGCTGAAAAACAAAATTTCTCTTTACCGGGGTGAACTTCCACTTTTCGAGGCTTACGGGATCGACGTCGAAATCAGCAAGGCTCTGGAGAAAAAGGTCTGGCTGAGGTCCGGCGGGTATATCATCATCGAAAACACCGAAGCCCTGACCGTAATAGATGTGAACACCGGCAGGTTCGTCGGTAAAAATGATCTCAATGAGACGATTTTCAAAACCAATATGGAGGCGGCCAAAGAAATCGCCTACCAGTTACGGCTCAGAGACATTGGCGGAATCATCATCATTGACTTCATCGACATGGATGACGAATTGCACCGCGAGGAATTGTTTAACACTTTTAAACAGGCTGTAAAAAAGGATAAGAGCCGGGTAAACATACTCAAGCTCTCGGAATTTGGTCTGGTGCAGATGACGAGGAAACGCCACAGCGAAAACCTCAATCAGATGATGTGCGAACCTTGTTACTATTGTGCGGGAGAAGGGGTGTTAAAATCTAGACGCACGATCTGTTACGAAATCTTCCGTAAAATCAGTCGGAATTCCGGCCGGGCCGACGGATCCGCGGTCACCGTCAGGGTAAACCCCCGTATTGCCGACATGCTCCTCAAAGAAGAAGAACTGACCGTCGGTCAACTGGAGAATGATATTCGCAAGCGCTTGATCATCGCGCCCGCCAAGGATCTACACCTTGAAAAATATGAAATAATCTGGCAGAGTTAACTGCTGGTTCTGGGAACTTAAACCATGTCACGATTAGGACGCTCTAGAAGCAGATCAAATTCCACCTTCCTCCTGGTTTTCATCCTTTTAATTGCCGGATGCGGAACGGCTGCCTTCTTTCTCTTTTTTGAAGGGGAGAAACCGCAACTCACCCTCGACTCACCGCAGACCTATCTTGGCAAGGATAGTATGGTGGAGATCAGCGGAGCTGATGGCAAGAGCGGCTTGAAACAGCTCAGGGCAAGAATTTCGCAGGGGGAACTGGCAAAGGAGCTCTACCTTGAAGAATTTCCCAGAACCGGGTTCACCGGCATGATCGGGCAACCTGAAAAAACGGTTAAAATCCCTTTCAATCCTGCCGAGTCAAGTTTCAAGGACGGACCCGCCCAGATTGTATTGGAAGCATACGATTTTTCACTTCGGGGTCTTTTAAAAGGCAACAAGACAACGGTAGTCTATGAACTAACCATAGATACCACACCTCCAAAAGTTTCCATCCTTCACAGTGAACAGTATATCAATCCCGGTGGCAGCGGGATCGCCATCTATCGTTTAACCGATTCTGACGTCACCAGCGGCGTTCAGATAAATGAGCGCTTTCATCCCGGTCATTTGGTCGGCGACGGGAGGGATGACACCTACATCTGCTATTTTGCCCTGCCCTACTCAGCTGAACGTTTGGACGCCGCATTTGTGGTCGCCACTGATTCCGCAGGTAATAAAACTCAGCTGCCTTTCTCGGTGGTCTACAAGAAAACGAATTTTCGCCAGGATAGAATCGACGTCTCAGACGGGTTTCTCGACAAGAAAATTCCCGAGTTCAGCCAGTACTACCCCGAAATGTCAGGAAACATGGTAGAAAAATACCTTTTTACCAATAATGAGATCCGAAAGCAAAACAACAGCAAGATTTCAGAGCTCTGCGCCTCACCCCACCCACAAAGGCTCTGGGAGAGTAAATTTGAGCGCATGCCGGGAAGTACTAGAGCCGGTTTCGCCGATCACCGGACCTATTTCTACGCGAGCAACCCCATCGACAAAC
The DNA here is from genome assembly GCA_963759125.1 of uncultured delta proteobacterium. Taxonomy (GTDB): domain Bacteria; phylum Desulfobacterota; class Desulfobulbia; order Desulfobulbales; family Desulfocapsaceae; genus JABDQA01. The sequence continues at coordinate 196,705 of CAVWXN010000002.1, read as the reverse complement.
AAGTGCATCTTGGCATAGACCTCGCCTCCACCAGGAAGGCGGAGGTCAAAGCCGCAGAAAAAGGGATCGTGATTTTTACCGAATATCTTGGCATCTACGGCAACATGGTGATGATAGATCACGGTCAGGGGGTGTTCAGTCTATACTCTCATCTGAGCCAGATCGATGTGGCCCCGAACGATCAGGTCGACAAAACGACCGTGATCGGCTTGACCGGGACCACAGGCATGGCCGGTGGTGACCATCTCCACTTTTCGATGCTGGTCAACGGCGTCTTTGTCACCCCAAAAGAATGGTGGGACCAGCACTGGATTGATGTGACCATAGAAGACCCGCTCACCGAGTCAAGATTTCAATAACTGACCGGTTCGCGCCATCAAACCACTCAGCCCCAGGCCGGTGTCAGCAGATTCTCTCAATAGATCAACGTCTTCCATGTCAATTTTCCAGGGAAAGAAGAGGCTGCCGCTTTTGCTTTACAGCTATCTGGCAACAGAGATGCTGGCCCCCTTTTTGGCCAGCTTTCTGGTCATGAACGGCGTTTTCTTTCTGATAAAACTCATTCCCTTCCTGAACCTTGTTCTAGAACTCGATATCAGTTTGGGGGATTTCATCAGGCTATTTTCCTACCTCTTCCCCAATATGTTTCTCTACTCGATACCGATGGCCTCCATGCTTGGTATCACCATCGGGTTTTCCAGGCTGGCCAACGACTCCGAGATTCTCGCCTTCAAAGCAAGCGGAATCGGCATCTATCAGGCCCTACCGCCACTGATAATCGTCTCGCTTATTATCTCTCTGATAACGGGATATTTTTCCATCAGATTGATACCAGCTGGTGATACGGCAATGCAGCACATGATGTATCAGCTGGCCAAGGAAAAAATAGATAAAGGTGTTAGGGAAAGAAGCTTTACCGAGGCGCTGGGAGACCTGGTTGTCTATATCGATTATACAGATCCCGACACCGGCATCTGGAATAATGTCTGGGTATCAGACATGCGGAACAGGACGACTCCGGCCATCACCATGGCCCGTTTCGGCACCATGGACACCGATATGGATACGATGGTGGTGACCCTTATTCTTAAAAATGGGACAATGCAAATTCCTGAAGAAGACAGAGCCCAAAGCGTCTCCTTCGATCGTTATGTAATCAGAATTCCTCTAAAATTGCCTGCCAGGGCTCCCAATTTCAAAAAACGTGGGACTATGAATATGACAGAGCTCATGGATCAGGCCCGGGAAAAAGGGTTGAAGACCGATGGTGGCAGATCCTATCACACCGAATTCCACAAAAGGCTGGTACTGCCAGTGGGCTGTTTTTTCCTATCTCTGCTGGGCATGCCGTTGGGATTGCAGGCAGGGCCTGGCAGACGTGCTATCGGAATACCTTTCGGCCTCACCCTCTATATCACCTACTACATCATGTTCACGATGTCGAGAAATCTGGCCACCGGAGGGGCCCTGCCGGTGCCACTGATCATGTGGTTGCCCAATATCCTGTTTTGTGTTCTGGCAATTATTGCCATCAACAGGGTGGCCCACGAACAACCACTGGTATCATCTTATATCCACCAGATATTCGAAAAATTCGTTACTGGAATAGTCGAACTGTTCCGTAAGGGCTACTCCCTGATTCGCTCGGACCATAGTAAAGATGAGGATGCCGAGGCGGCTGAAGAGCTAGCCCAGAAAAAAATTTTACGAGCTAACGCCAGGACACGTATTTTCCATTTTCCAGAATGTGACTATTACTATAGTCAGGATTGTTCGGTCGAATTCAAAGACAGCCGGGTCGCCCTGAAAGCCGGTTTCGACCCCTGCATGTTCTGCGGAACAATCCTATTAGACAAGCAGACCGAAGAACGTCAATCTGAACAGGGTGGCGAGACAGAATGATGAAACTTCCCAATGCAGAGCAGATGCGAAAGATCGATCAGTGCGCTATCAACGAATTCAGAATTCCCGGTATGGTACTCATGGAAAATGCAGGAGTGGGAACCGTTGCGCTGATGGCACGTCTTCTTGGTTCATTCAAAAACAGATTTATCCCAATTTTCATTGGCCCGGGAAATAACGGCGGTGACGGACTCGTTATTGCCAGGCATCTCCATCAGAAAAAGGCTGTTCCGCTGCTGGTCTTTGTTGTTGAGCCCAAGCGACTCAAAGGTGACAGCGCCTCCAATCTGGCAATTGTCAACAAACTCGACATAACTGCCGTATCCTGCACCAGCTCAAACGCTCTGCAGCAAGTGTCAGAAACAATTGCCCAGATGGCATTTTTACACGGGCCGCCACTCGCCATTGTAGATTCGATCTTCGGCACCGGGCTTGACCGAGACGTAGAAGGCTATCTTTTCGACACCATAGAGCTGGTCAACTGCCTGAGCAGAGCTACAAACACTCCGGTCATAGCTGTCGACACCCCCTCAGGTCTCTGCTCTGGCAGCGGTGCCATACTGGGCTGCTGCATCAAAGCCTGGGCTACGGCCACCTATGGATATGCCAAGATCGGCCAGGTACTTCCTTCGAGTCTGCCTCTGGTGGGTAAACTCGAGGTCATAGACATAGGCATTCCCCCTGAAGTACTTGACCAGGTGGTTGTAGAAGTCTCGGCTGTTGACCAGCAGGACCACTCCAATATGAATGCACTGCTGCAGAGATCAACCGAGAACCATAAGGGAAGTTTCGGTCATCTCTTGATCCTGGGCGGTTCGGCCGGCAAGACGGGCGCTGCGCTGCTGGCTGCCAGAGGAGCAATCAGAAGCGGATGCGGACTGGTCAGCATCTGCACACCTTCAGGGCTCAACACCATCTATGAGTCAGCTCTGGCAGAAGCTATGACCCTTGTGGTTGAGACGCCGAATTTTCTCTCCATTGATGATGTCGACAAAATTGTCGATCAGTTGGAGGATAAATGCTGTATTGTCATCGGTCCAGGACTCGGTCTGGATGTAAAAACTGCTGAGCTCGTCCTTGAATTATATCAACTTACGACAATACCGATGGTAATCGACGCCGACGCTCTCAACATTCTTGCTTTGCAAAAAAACGATCTTCCCACCCCTTCAGGACCGCGCATCTTCACCCCTCATCCCGGTGAAATGGCCAGGCTCACAGGTCTTAGTACGTCTCAGGTGCAGACCGACCGGATGGCTGCCCTGCGTGGTTGCTACGAACACTTCAAGACACCTGACTCAGAACTGATTATAGTATTGAAAGGCAGCGGCACTCTGACGACCGACGGTTCCACCGTCTGGATCAACCGGACCGGCAACCCGTCAATGGCGGCTGGTGGCATGGGAGATGTGCTCAGTGGAGTGATCGGTTCCCTTGTTTGTCAGGGAATGTCACCTGTTGACGCCGCCCGTTATGGTGTATATCTGCACGGACTCAGTGGCGACCGGCTCCAAAAACGCAGAGGAGTTGGTTTTAGTGCCTCAGATTTGGCCGATGAACTGTCTCCGGCACTCACAGAAGTGATGGAAGAGGAAAAATGAAAACCGCCCGTGACATAATGACACAGGAAGTGATCACCGTCCAGCCGAATGCCCCAATCCGCGATCTGGCTGAAATTTTTATTGACCACAACATCAGTGGTGTTCCGGTTGTGGACGAGAACGGAAAGGTCCTTGGCATTGCCACTGCAAGCGATCTCATATTTCACAGTAAGCGTCTCAAGGTTCCGCCCTTTCTGACAATACTCGATTCCTTCATATTTCTGGACTCACCTGAGAAAATGGAAAGGGAGCTGCGAAAAATCGCTGCCGCTTCGGTCAGCGATGTGTGCACTTCCCCGCCGGTCACCATCACCCCCGATACCCCACTCGATGAAATTGCCTCATTGATGACAGAAAAGCAGGTGCATACGCTGCCAGTGCTTGACGAAACTGGCATGATGATCGGTATAGTTGGAAAAAAAGATATAATCAGAACGATCCTATAGGGCGCCCTTGCAGCTTCACCAGTCAATCGGCTTCAACCCGTTTTTCATCAGATAGCTGTTGCATTTGACAAAGACCCCCGACCCCAGAAACCCTCTGTGGGCTGATAGTGGCGACGGATGACTGGTTTTCAGCACCAGGTGTTTGTTCAAGTCAATGAGAGCAGCCTTTTTTTGGGCAAAGGCTCCCCACAGCATAAAAACTACATGCTCCTTGTGCTCAGAGATCGTTTCAATGATATTGTCCGTGACCGCATGCCAGCCAAGGTGTGCATGCGAGTTCGACTGTTTGGCAATTACCGTCAATGAGGCATTGAGCAGCAGAACACCCTGTTTTGCCCATCTGGTTAGATCGGTGCTGACCTCACGCCTGACACCGCCGTGCAGGCTGTTGTCTATCTCCTGAAATATGTTTTTTAGCGAAGGTGGTGCAGGGATTCCCTCTTTTACGGAGAAACACAGCCCATGTGCTTCCGGGCCGAGTTGCGGATGTTCGTTGATATAGGGATCCTGACCGAGGATCACCACCCTGACTCGGGAAAACTCGGTGATGCGCATGGCGTCGAAGACACGCTCTCTGGGAGGATATACTTTTCTTCCCCTGGCCGCCCCTCCGTATGCCTGCATAATCAGTTCCCTGTGGACTCCTTGTCTGAGCAGATCAACCTGTTCTTCCCATAACATTGGCGTCACCTTCCGGCTCTGTCTATTGGCAATATGCTCGTCTCACTGCACTTTTGAATCCTGACCGTTGGCGTAGGTCATCAACAGTTCTATACAATCCTGCTCGTCGACGATGCGATCAATCGCGCTCTTACGCAGAATATTCTCACCCAATTCCTTGCAGAGACAGCTGGCGGCGTTAAGAACAGCACCATAGCCATGGTTACTTCTGACCTGCTGCATACCTTTATCACCATCGAGCTGATGCCCGGATAGAACCAAAGCAAACATACGATTTTTAAGAATCGAGGAGATCGATTCGAACATCAGATCGAGAGCGCCACGACCGGACACCGGGGTGCCCTTCCTGATCGTGTAGTTGGTACTGTGAGAGACCATACTGAAATGATCATGACTGGAGGCGATATAGCAGTTTCCTCCCTCGATGTTGGTTCCTTCAGCAAGGCGAATGACCTTAACCAAACTGACCGCATTCAGATACCTGGTGAATGATTCGATAAAATCAACCGATTCCTGCATTACGACAATCATGGTTGTTCCGCAGTTTTCAGGTAATTTGGGAATGATATTGAGCAGATTGCCTGCCGCTCCCCGTCCTGCTCCAATTACAGCGACTGCAGAAACCCTTCGATACTTTGTTATGACTATGGCTTCAAGCAGATCGCCGCACTGACGACAGCGGAGCTCCTCTGTCACCCCCTCTGGTTGAGGCTCTATGATATTTCTGGTACCGCAGTCCTCGCAGAATATAATGCGTCTTTTCTGAGCCTCGTCAGGGGCAGCAGGGTATTCCGCTTGAAAATCTCTGGGCTGCTTTTTGGATTGAACTCTTGAGGCACAGAGTATTCGGTAAAGAAGTTCCTTTTTGAGTAGATCAACGCCTTTTTTCGGGTGCAGCGAATCTTTGCCAATGAAATCGACAGCCCCATTTTTCAAAGTATCAAAACAGCGCGCGGAACCTTCTCTGGAGAGGCTTGAAACCATGATCACCGGAGCAGAATTCTGCTCTCTGATCTGCCGCAGTACCTCCATACCATCCATCACCGGCATTTCCATATCGAGCAGAATGACGTCCGGATTAGACTTTTCAAGAATTTCGAGAGCCTCACCGCCGTTGCCCGCCTCGCCAATGATTGACAAAGCACTATTGTCAGCCAGCAGTTCAGTAATAAATTTCCTGAACAACTCCGAATCGTCAACCAGCAGCAAGCGGATGCTTTTGTTGACAGAATAGTTGAGAGTATTGGCTTCCATAGTACGTTTTACCAAGAATTTGCAGAATCAGCGGCTCAGCATAGTCATTTATAATAGAGTCGATTGGTGATTATGTAGTCGGCCACTAGAGGCGGAACCAAGTCAGCCCATGGCTTTCTGCGTCCTATCCTGGATCTGATTTCAGTAGAGGAAATATCCGCAATTTCGCCGGCAAGAAAGAGTATCTCATTTCCTGTCTGTTCGCCTATCCATCTATCGGCTCTGCCATCTTCGGGGAAAAATCCGTTACGTTCAAGTAGTTGTTGTATCTGTTTTAAGGAAAAACCGGGCCTTACCGCAACAATAAAATTGGTAACCCCAAGCAAATCTTGCCAACGGTACCAGGTTTCTATTTCAGAAAGGGCATCGTAGCCTATAATGAAATGGTAGAGAACCCCTGCCCCACCGTCCCTTTTCAACTCCTGGATGGTATCGAAAGTGTAAGAAACTTCTTCCCGTGAGATCTCTATTTCGGAAAAATCGAAACGACGGTTGCCACCTATCGCCAATTTGAGCATCTTTAGGCGATGCCCAACAGCAGAGACCGCTTCATTTTTATGCGGGGGATTGGCCGCAGGGATAAAAAGAATTTTATCCAAGTTGTAGTTTTCCAGAACCCGGTCGCCCAGCTGCAGATGTCCGTTGTGGACCGGATCGAAAGTCCCCCCCAGCAGACCGATCTTTTGCATCAATCACGTACCTGACCGGTTCCGTAAATTATGAACTTCCTTGTAGTTAATTCTTCCAGTCCCATAGGCCCATAGGAATGCAGTTTGGTGGTGCTTATCCCTATTTCAGTTCCCAGGCCAAGTTGGCCCCCGTCATTGAACCGGGTAGAGGCATTGACCATCACCGCTGAAGCGTCGACACTTGAGAGAAACTCATGGGCGGTTGTATAATTCTCGGTGATGATTGTTTCGGTATGTTTTGAACCGTAAGTGGCAATATACGTTTTAGCCTCTTCGACAGAACCGACCACCTTGACACATAGTTTAAGAGCCAGCCACTCTGTACCCCAATCGCTATCCTCTGCAGGTTCAGCGACAGGACAGATGGCCCTGGTTTCAGTGCAGCCGACCATAGTCACCCCGGCTTTTTCGAACTCTTCTGCCAGCAGAGGAAGATATTCGGCCGCCACTGAGCGGTGGACAAGCAGCCCCTCGAGTGCATTGCAGACACCTGGACGCTGGGTTTTACTGTTCATGATGATGGGTGTCGCCTTCTCCAGATCCGCTTCGGAGTCAACGTAGATGTGACACACGCCCTTATAATGCTTGAGCACCGGAATCCTCGAGTTTTGGGAAACGAACCGGATCAGCCCTTCACCACCGCGGGGAATGATCAGGTCAATACTTTCTTCCTGCTGCAGCAGATGCTCGATTGCCTGACGATCCGTGGTATTTACGACCTGGACACCATCCGGGTTTATCTCATTTTTTCCTAAGGCTTTTTGTAAAATGGTCGTCAGTGCTATATTTGAATGAATGGCCTCAGAGCCTCCTCTCAGTATGACACCGTTTCCGGCTTTCAAACAGAGCACTGCAGCATCGATGGTAACATTGGGTCTTGATTCGTAGATCATCGCCACCACACCAAGCGGGATCCTCATTCTACCCACGGTGATACCATTGGGACGACGGGACATATCAGAAATTCGGCCGACGGGATCTGGTAGGGCAATCACCTCCTCGATTCCGCTGATCATACTGCCGAACACCTTATCGGAAAGCTCAAGCCGATCAAGCATTGCCGCTGACAAGCCACGCTCCCGACCGGCAGCAAGATCCTTAAGGTTTTCCTCTTGGATCTGCTTTTTATCTGACTCCAGTAATCGGGCCACATCAGTCAGCACCATGTTCTTCGTCGCCGTTGACAGGCAGGCCAGATCATGGGATGCCCCTTGCACCTTGCGAGCCATCTCCTGTATCATCTGCTCGATCGCCATGGATTCCTCTCGTGCGCGTTTATCAGGACTGTCACAAAAGTACTATGTTGTCCCGGTGTATCACCTCTTCACTGTCGCAGTAGCCAAGAATTTTTTCAATCTCACGGGAATGATACCCCCGAATTTTTGTAATATCAACGGAGCTGTAATTGATCAGGCCAACCGCTATGTTCTGACCTTCGACAGTGGCGCAGTGCACGGCGTCACCGACGCCGAAATCACCTTCAACTTTTTTTATGCCGGAAGGTAGCAGGCTCCTGTTGTTTTCCACCAAAGCTTTACAGGCTCCCTCATCGAGAATCAGCTTTCCTTTCGGTTTCAAGACCGAGGCGATCCAGCGTTTTCTGCCGCTGATCCTTTCCTTGTGGGGCAGAAAGAAGGTACCGATCATTTCACCGCTGAACAATTTTCTTAAAATATCCGGTTCCCGGCCAGGGCCAATAAATGAACTCCCCCCACCCGCTGAGACAATTTTTGCAGCCCTGATTTTTGACCGCATTCCCCCGCTACCCAGTTTACTTTTGGCATGCGAGGCCATGGCCTCCACCTCAGGGGTAATCTCATCTACCGTATAGATCGGACGGGCCTGCGGATCAGAGACCGGGTTACCGGTATACATACCGACCACATCTGTCAGACAGATAAACATATCGGCCTCGATCAGATTGCAGATATGGGCGCCAAGCATATCGTTGTCACCGAAGCGCAGTTCCTCAACCGAAACCGTATCGTTTTCGTTTATAATAGGTATTGCCCCAAGCTTGAACAGGGTGAACAGTGTATTCCTGGCATTTAGATATCGTTTTCTGACCGCCAGATCCTTGTGGGTCAACAGGACCTGGGCTATGGTCTGAGAGAGAGAACTGAACACCCGGTCGTAGATCTGCATCAGACTCGACTGACCGATGGCTGCCAAGGCCTGCTTTTCTTTTATTCCCAACTCCGCCGTACCATTGTTGAAACCAATCCTGGCCCGGCCGGCGGCCACGGCGCCAGAGCTGACCAGTATAACCTCTCGGCCGCTGTTATGCAGAAAAGCGATCTCTCTGGCAATGTTTTCGATCACCTCCAGGGAGATGCCATGCTCATCGGTGAGCACTGCGCTGCCGACCTTGACAACAATCCTCCGGGATTTATCGAACAGCGTCTGGCGTAAATAAAGGCCGTCCTTACGGGATAGATCATCAATCATCGTCAGTGACCTGGTTATTGTCATCACAGGGTGAGTCCTTTTCCTGCTCAAGGGCTTCCATCATTTCAATCAGTTTCAATCGTAAATTGGCAATCCCCGAACCTGACAAGGCAGAAACACTCATTGCTTGTATACCGCTTTTCCGATATTCGACTTCGATTTCAAGGACCATATCCGGATCGACAAGATCGGTTTTGTTAAGAGCGATCACTTTGACCCTGTCGGACAATCCGTCTTTGTACTTCTTTAATTCGTTTTCCAGAACCAGGTAGTTGTGACGATGGTTATCCTCGGAAATGTCGATCACATGAAGGATAATAGAAGTTCGTTCGATATGTTTGAGGAAAGAGTGCCCAAGCCCTACACCTTTGTGAGCATCTTCAATGAGACCCGGAATATCTGCAATAATATAGGGACTCGAATATTTGTCCTGTAACACTCCTAACTGTGGTTCCAGGGTAGTGAATGGATAGTCACCTATTTTGGGATTAGCGGCGGACAGCTTGCCCAGGAGGCTCGATTTACCAGCATTCGGAAGTCCTACAAGTCCGATATCAGCAATCAGTTTAAGCTCTATCTTCAACCATCGCTCTGATCCCGGTCTGCCGTCTGTGGCTATCCGGGGAGTTCGATTAGAGCCGCTGGCAAAGTGGGTATTGCCGAGTCCCCCTTTGCCGCCGCCGGCTGCGAGATATTCCTGCCCCTCATCAGTAAGATCAACAAGAATTTCACCTGAATCGACGTCTTTGATCACCGAACCGGTTGGAACCTCGATAACAAGGCTGCTGCCCTTGGCGCCATGTTTGTCCTTGCCCTGTCCATGTCCTCCCCGCCCGGCCTTGAAATGGGATCGATATTTAAAATCGATTAACGACTGGATTTTTTTGGTTGCCCTTATATAGACGCTCCCCCCTCTCCCTCCGTCTCCGCCGTTGGGGCCTCCTTTAGGAACGTATTTTTCCCTTCGGAAACTGACGCAGCCGTTACCGCCATCTCCACCTTTGACGTAAAATTTCGCTTCGTCAACAAAAGACATATCTTAACCGACCGGCTTATCGCCTAAAAAAAAACTCGACCACCACCTGAGGTGATGACCGAGTCTGCTTTTCGAAACTGCTTCAGCAACAGTCTCTATAAAATTCAACTATACTGCCGGATAGACGCTAACCCGTTTTCTGTCTTTGCCGAATCCTTCATAAGTGACCACGCCATCAACCTTGGCAAACAGGGTGTAATCCCTGCCGCAGCCGACATTGGTGCCTGGATGTATTTTGGTGCCCAGCTGCCTGACAATGATACTTCCGGCAGTAACCATCTGGCCACCAAACTTTTTGATTCCTCTTCTCTGGCCTATGGAGTCGCGTCCGTTTCTGGAACTTCCTCCCGCTTTCTTATGAGCCATCTCAAACTCCTTTATGAACTGAGGATTAAAGTGAATCCTATATATTACTTGCTTATATCAGCTATTTGTAAAGCGGTGTACGGTTGCCGGTGTCCTTTCATTATCCGGTATCCTTTTCTTCTCTTTTTCTTGAAGACCTTGATTTTCCTGTGTTTACCCTGGTCGGTGATGGTGGCCACAACTTTGGCGCCGTCAACTACAGGTTTTCCAACACTAACCGCATCTCCATCAGCAATCAGCAGAACCTCACTCAATTCGATGCTGTCGCCAATATTTCCCTCGAGTTTTTCAACCATCAACCGGTCGCCGGCTGAAACCTGATATTGTTTTCCACCTGTTTTAATGATTGCGTACATTATTCAAAACCTCTGCGAAATTAATGCGTTTAAATAGTTAAATAAAGAACAGAGAAATATAATGCAATTCGCTTGTTAAAGTCAACACTTTCCTACCCGCCATTCTCCTACAGGGTAAATCAGGGGCAGTTTTGGATAGAGCGTGCTGCCCGATACCAGTTTAATTTATAATCAGGCAGCGGGCAGAATGATATGCTTTTCAGACAGCCAATCGAGCGGTTTCCCGCTCACGGCGTATTTTGCAGGCTCTTTCGAAAGCGGATTTCTTACCGTGTTTCTTTATGGACACCGAAGTCTTCCCCTGTTTACCCTGGGGAGTTACCCAACTGACTTCGTAACGATTCAATTTATCGTTCAGTCGCACCCCAACCACTCCGGTACCAGAGTTGCTGACCGTCACCATGTGTTTGTTGGTCCTGACTTTTCCCAATTTCCGTTCGATCTGATCACGCCATGAGATGGCCGAAAGAAGGCTTGAATAGCGGCCGCCGCATTTGCGATCCGAGAAGAACTTGGAATGAGTCTTGCCCTTGAAACGGACCCTCACATACCATCCATGGGTGCGCTTCGACTCCTGGTCAATGCGAGCTATATCCTTATGTTTTTCCAACAGCAGCTTTTGTTTTTTGTCTTGGTCGATCACGATTATTGCCTCTTTTCTAACAATTGTTTACTTCTGTTTATACTTTAATTTCCAACAGGCTCCAGTCAATGGTGGAGGCAGGAAATCATCTGCTCAAGTATTATACTGCTTTGTGGCAGTAAGCCACAGCCACAAACTACATAGTTGGTCAGGTGTTTATTGTCAACCTTTTTTAACGCTTTTCTAACAAGAACAAAACATATTTCTCTCAAACCCTAATCATCGGTACCTGAATTCTTCTAACAAACGCCATGTCACAGACACATTCCAGCTTTAATGACCTGATCCAGACTATACAGCAGTTGCGAGGCGATCAAGGCTGCCCATGGGACAGAAAACAGACCACTCACTCTCTGAAAAAATATCTAGTGGAAGAGTTCGAAGAAATTATTGAAGCAATAGACAACAACGATCCCGAAAATCTCTGCGAGGAACTCGGCGATTTTCTGTATCTCATTTTGATGATAGGGGAAATTAATCGGCATGAAGGTAAATTCACCATCGATCAGATCATCGCTTCTATTAACGAGAAGCTGGTGCGCCGGCATCCGCATGTGTTTGACACCAGAAAGGAACTGGGCGAGACAGAACTCCGTCGTCAATGGGCCACTATCAAGGAGTCAGAAAAATCGCGAATTAACAAATCTTGACCTGATCGGTTATCTAGATTAATATATGGAGTTATTCAGCAGCTCATCACAGTGATGAATGCTACCACATACCTCTTCGCTCTCCATATTGAATAAGGAGGGCCGAAACGCGGAATAATCCGCACCTGATAAGTCCGAGAGGAGGATCTTATGAGACGATACGAACAAGTCTGTATTCTTCGCCCATCCCTGAGCGAAGATGAAATCAATCGAGTAATCGACAACACTACCCAGCTGATCCAGGACGACGATGGATCTGTCATTTTCCTCAATAAATGGGGAATGAGGAAACTGGCCTATCCCATCAAGAAGGAGCTGCAGGGTTATTATGTTCTCTGCGATTTTGCCGCCTCTTCAGCAGTTGTTTCCGAAATCGAGCGTAAATTCAGAATCGACGATGCAGTTCTCAAATATCTCACTGTTAAAATTTCTCCTGCGATCAGCATAGAAGAAATCGAAGCCGCTCGCAACGAAGCTGAGGCTCGAGCCATCGTCCCCGAACCTGAGGAGGAATCACACGACTCCGTAGAAGAAAAACCTTCGAAGCCTGTACCAGAATCAGCGGTAACGCCAGCAGAGGAGGCCAATGAGGCTGTTGCTGAAGAAGTCACCGCTGAGGCTGATGAAACTGCGGAAACCACTGAAATTAATGAATCTGCAGAAGAATCGGACGATGCAGACCAAAAAACTGAAGAAACTGCTAAATAGAGCTATTTTCGGAATCCAATTACAACGTTTATGCATGGAGTAAAATAATGGCTGAAAGACAACAGAGAAGACTTTTTTCCAGAAAGAAGGTTTGTCGTTTTTGCGTGGATAAAGAACTGGGCATTGATTACAAAGATCAGAAAACCCTGCGCAATTTTGTCTCCGAACGTGGCAAGATAATTCCGCGCCGTATATTGGGAACCTGCGCGACCCACCAGCGCCAATTGTGCTCGGCAATCAAAAGAGCACGGCAGATAGCGCTGCTTCCCTACTCAGGTAACGCGCAGAGCTAAATGCGCTTGCTGTCTGAGGTTATTGTGTCACCTGACGCCAACGGAAAAGCAACCGGAAGCACGAGTGTAGCCAGCATCGTCTTGTTTGCCCTGGCCCTGCTGCTGCCCGCTGTTCACGTCGGACTGTTCGGCTGGATCTATTTCATGACTCCGCTGATGGTACTTTTCTATATGTACCGCTGGCGCCATGGTTTAAGATTCATTGGGGCAGGACTCATCCTGGCTTTGACGGTTTCGATCTTTGTATCTTCGATAGAGATCGTCATTTTCACCGCTGCGCTTATTCCTGCCGGGTACAGCCTTGCCCAGTCTGGCTTCCGGAGCGACTCAGCACCGCTCTCCGGATGCAAAGCAGTGATTATCCTTGTTTCCTGCTGGCTGCTGCTGCTGACCATGCAGACTGCACTTTCAGGAGTAAACCCGATTACTGAATTTCTTGGATCACTCGACAATGATATAGAGAGAACCCTTGGGTATTATCGGCAAAGCGAATCGGTCGCCCCCGAAACTCTTGCTCTTCTGGAGGAATCATTCTTTCAGATGAAAACGATATTGCCCAATATCTTTCCCTCGATCATGGCCAGCCTGGCACTGCTCATAATCTGGTCCAGCATGTTGCTTGGCAACAGGCTGGTTCTCAAGTTCACGGGTTATCGCCCTTGGCCTGATCAACAGACCTGGCGATTGCCGGACAAGTTGATCTGGCTCTTTATTGGCGGGGCGCTAATAACCCTGCTGCCAGTTGCGCCAATTCGCATTTTCGGTAGCAACGTGCTGATCTGCCTGGGACTGATTTACCTTTTTCAGGGATTTGCAGTAATGAGTTTTTTTCTGCATAAATGGAACGTACCACAAGTGGTTAGATTCCTCCTATATGCGATGATGCTCTTTCAATCATTTGGCACAGTGCTGCTGCTCATCATAGGTATCGGCGAGGTCTGGTTCGATCTCAGACGCTTAAAGAATAAACCCGAAGACCATCAAAATACACCAAATTAATAATGTCCCTTATAGGGCATAACCATATGAGGAGTCGATAATGGAACTCATACTAAAAGAAACTATAGATTCTCTCGGTAGAGAGGGAGATCTGGTAAAAGTCAAACCCGGGTATGCTAGGAACTACCTTCTTCCACAGGGCAAAGCGGTCCAGGCAACCAGTGAAAATCTGGCCGCTCTGGAGCAAAACCAAGCTGAAATCCAAGCCCGACTTGATGAACAACACAAGAAAGCGGAAGGACTCTTGAAGAAGCTCTCCGGCATTACCCTCGAATTTGAGGAACTGGCGGCCGAGGATGACAAACTATTCGGCTCGGTGACCGCTAACGATATTTTCGAAAAACTCGCCGAAAAGAAAATCGAGGTTGAAAAAAGGCATATCTTTCTCTCCGAGCCAATCAAGGTTCTTGGTGAGAAAAAGGTTGCCATCAAAGTGGGATTCGACCTCGAAGCTGAAATCACTGTCAATGTTCTAGCTCTGGAGACCGAATCATAAGTGATTTTCCATGGGGTGGCGGGTTAGATATTTTTCCCTTCCTGATACCTGCAACCCGCTCCGGGCCGGTTGCATTATAACACACCTGAAGGTGAGTCTTTCAGGTGTGTTTTTGCTTTGACACATCACCGCCATTATATTAGACATCTGGTGTATCCTTTGACTCAATTTACAGCCTCCGCATGAACGATTTTATCCAGCCGCAGGGTCCTCCCGAGCGTGGTTCAAGCAAGAGAGTCCCGCCCCACAATATTGAAGCGGAGCAGTCCGTGCTTGGTTCGATACTGCTGAGAGACAAAGGCTTTCTGCAGGTCAACGAATATATCTCCGCCGCAGATTTCTACCGCGATTCCCATAAGACAATATTTTCGGCAATGGTGGAGCTCTTTGAACGAAATGAACCCCAGGATATGTTGACGCTGACCAGTTATCTGACCGATAAAAATCAGCTCGAATCGATTGGTGGAGCTTCATATCTTGCCACTTTGACTCACACAGTTCCAGTTACCGCCAACATCGAATCCTATGCCCGGATCATCAGGCAGAAATGTATTCTCAGAAACCTGATAAACACGGCCAGTGATATTGCTCAACGCTGCTTCGAGGAACAGGACGACATCGATCAACTTGTCGATGAAGCTGAACAGTCAATATTTGAAATTGCTGGCAACAAAAGCGCCAACGAATTCACCCCGCTCAGATCCATTATTCCCGAGAGTTTCAAAACGGTTGAAAAGCTTTACGAGCGTAAGGAACTGATCACCGGAGTACCTACCGGCTATCAGGAACTGGACAAGATGACTGCCGGGCTCCAGCCGGCCGATCTGGTCATCCTTGCCGGCCGGCCGTCGATGGGCAAGACTGCTCTGGCGCTGAATATCGCCCAGCATGCCGCTTTGGTTGACAAAACCGGGGTAGCCGTTTTCAGTCTGGAAATGTCGAAGGACCAGCTTGCCATGCGGCTGCTCAGTTCAGTGGGTCGGATTGACTCTCAAAAAATAAGAACCGGCCGACTCCAGAACGAGGACTGGCCTCATCTCAGCAGAGCAGCCGGAATGCTCTCCGAGGCTCCTATTCATATCGATGACACCCCGGCCCTGTCAATTCCTGAGATGCGCTCCAAGATGAGGCGTCTCGCTTCCCAGAACGATATAGGGCTGATTCTTGTCGATTATCTGCAACTCATGAGAGGCCGGAATTCTGAGAACAGAACCCAGGAGATCAGTGAAATTTCCCGAAGTCTCAAGGCGCTTGCCAAAGAGCATGACGTGCCTGTGCTGGCGCTCTCCCAGCTCAACCGTGGACTGGAAAGCCGAACAGACAAACGTCCCATGATGGCAGATCTCCGAGAATCCGGCGCTATTGAACAGGACGCCGACGTAATCTGCTTTATTTACCGCGATGAAGTCTACAACAAGAACGAGGACAACCCTGACAAAGGCATCGCCGAAATAATCATCGGCAAGCAACGCAACGGCCCTACCGGAGTAACACGGCTGTTCTTCAAAAAAGAATATACCATGTTCGAAAATCTCAGCAGTTACGACGATCCACACCTGCAGAGTTCATAGTCGAAATTTCCAGCATCCCGAAAAACCATCTCGAGGAAATCGATGAGTAATAAAAATACCTCCGCCTCCCATTACGACTTCAAAAACGTTGAGTCCAAGTGGCAACAGCAATGGGAACAAAACAACTCCTATCAGGTAAGTGAAGATGACTCGAAGGAGAAATATTACGTTCTTGAAATGTTCCCCTACCCCTCCGGTCGGATTCACATGGGACATGTCCGTAACTACTCAATTGGCGACGTGGTGGCAAGATACAAAAGAATGAGGGGGTTTAACGTTCTGCATCCGATGGGGTGGGACGCCTTCGGCCTGCCCGCCGAAAATGCTGCCCAGAAGCACAACACTCATCCGGCCAAGTGGACCTACGAAAATATTGATTACATGCGGTCTCAGCTCAAACAGCTGGGTTTATCCTATGACTGGCAGAGAGAATTTGCCACCTGCGATCCGGACTATTATCGCTGGGAGCAGAAAATTTTCCTGGAGATGTATCAGCGGGGACTGGTGTATCAGCGGGTCACCACGGTCAACTGGTGCGAAACCTGCCAGACAGTCCTGGCCAACGAGCAGGTAATCGACGGAGCCTGCTGGCGCTGCGATGAATTGGTTGAACCGCGCAATATGAACGGCTGGTTTTTCAAAATCACCGACTATACCGACGAGCTTCTCGAGGACCTTCACTCCCTGGGGGGCTGGCCTGAAAAAGTTGTTACCATGCAAAACAACTGGATTGGGAAATCAACCGGACTTACCTGTGATTTCAAGATAGAAGACAGCGACGAGGTCATCTCTATTTTCACCACCAGACCCGATACTATTTTCGGGGTTACCTTCATGTCGCTGGCGCCCGAACATCCGCTTCTTGAAACGCTGATAGCGGGAACCGGTCTGGAGTCAGAAATCAGGGCCTTCATCGAAAAAATCAAGCGGGAAAAACAGCGTCACTCCCTTCAGCAAGAACCCGAAAAGAAGGGGATGTTCACTGGTCGCTATTGCATCAATCCGTTCAATGGTGAGAAGGTCCCCGTTTATGTCGCCAACTTTGTCTTGATGGAATACGGCACCGGTGCGGTCATGGCTGTTCCCGCCCACGACCAGAGAGACTTTGAATTCGCCCAAGCCTATGATCTGCCGATCAAGCCGGTGGTTATACCCGAGGGAGAAACCCTTGATTTCGAAAAAATGCAAGAGGCTTCCACTGTGGCGGGAAGTCTGATTGACTCGGGCGCATTTTCCGGCCTGGATTCGATCGAAGCCCAGGGTAAAATTATCCATTTTGCAGAAACGCAGGGTTTCGGAGCCCCGCTCACCACCTATCGTCTCCGGGACTGGGGTATTTCCCGGCAGCGATACTGGGGTGCACCTATCCCGATAATCCACTGCGATGACTGTGGCGTGGTGCCCGTTCCCTTTGAAGAATTGCCCGTTCTGCTGCCTGAGGACCCTGATACCGACAACGGCGAATGCAGGCCTCTCGGCCAGCGTCCAGATTTTGTGAGTACCGTCTGTCCCGTCTGCAACAAAGTAGCTCGCAGGGAAACCGATACCATGGACACCTTCGTGGAATCGTCCTGGTACTTTGCCAGATTTGCCTGTCCTGACTCTGACGAGGCTCCGCTGGACGCCGGCAAGTCAGCCTATTGGCTGCCGGTGGATCAGTATATAGGCGGAGTTGAGCATGCCATTTTACATCTGCTTTACTCCCGTTTCTTCACCAAAATTCTGCGTGACCTGGGTTACCTTAACATCGCTGAACCCTTCACCAATCTGCTCACCCAGGGCATGGTCATAAAAGATGGGGCTAAGATGTCCAAATCAAAGGGCAATGTCGTCGATCCGGATCAGTTGATCAGCCGCTATGGGGCCGATACCGTGAGGCTTTTCAGTCTCTTCGCCGCTCCCCCGGAACGAGACCTCGAGTGGAATGCCCAGGGTGTCGATGGAGCGAGCAGATTCTTGAATCGTGTCTATCGCCTGGTAAAAGAATTCGCTAGCCTGGATTTTTCCGCTGTCGAAAATTCCGGCTCTCAGAATAGTGGTCTGTTGCGCAAGTTGCACCAGACCATAAAGAAAGTAACGTACGATATAGAGGACGATTTTCACTTCAACACCGCCATCAGTGCGATAATGGAGCTATTCAACACTCTGAGTTCCACTCTCAGCTCAACAACGAAGCCAGCTGTCACTCTCCCCATGGCAAGCGAGACCGTCAGAAATCTGCTGCTGCTGCTTTATCCCATGGTCCCCCATTTCAGCTCCGAACTATGGCAGCTGATGGAATTTGCTGAAACACCTGAAGAACAGACCTGGCCCGGATATGATGAGGAGAAGGCCAGAGAAGAACAGCTTACCATAGTTCTTCAGGTAAACGGCAAAGTGCGTTCCAGAATTGAAGTGAACGCTGATATCGACGACAGTGAGCTCCAGGAGCTGGCGCTGGCCGACGACAAAGTCCTCCGCTTTGTTGAAGGCAAGTCGGTTAAAAAGGTTATTGTCGTTAAGAAGAAACTTGTTAATATTGTTGTTTGATACTAGGGTGCACGGGGAAAGGCAGTTTAGTGGATATTTCAAAATACAAATGAGGAGTTACGGTTTGAAACTGTTTATTCGCTGGATTTTCCTAAGTTTGGCTGTGGCCGTTTTTCTTTCGGGATGCGGATATCGTAACCCCTATGTTTATTCCGGTCCTGACAAGTCAATTTACGTGACGACTTGGAAAAATAGGACCAGTGACCTGCAGCTTGATGCCAAGATCTACCAGGAACTGTTGAAATGGTTCCAGAAATCGAGGTCCTTAAAGATCACCAAGAGTAAGGAAGGAGCCGATTTCATTCTGGCCGGTGAGATCATTTCAGTCGATATCCCCAGTCTCGCTTTCGATCGGACCAATACGGCTTCCGATGTCAGACTCACCCTCAAAGTCCGCTACATTTTCAAGGATCTGGCAACCGACAATGTACTCATAGAAGTACCATCTCAGGACTGGCAACAGAGCTATACGGTCACTGCTGACGCCGCCGAAACAAGAGATAACGCCAACGAAGCCCAGGATATAGCCATAGAAAATATGTCCCAATCCATATATCAGAGGACATTGCTGGAGATTTCCAGACTCTAGCGAGAATCAGTTCACCTCGGCCGGCTCCATAAAGGGGCCGGCCTCTTGTACTCCAGCCTTCATCCCCATGCCATGCTGTCCATCGGCTCCATCTCCTTTAGCAGTCCTCTCGTTCTGGCCCCACTTGCCGGTTATAGTGACCTGCCTTTTCGCCTGCTCTGCCGCCAATTCGGGGCCGGCCTCTGTGTTTCCGAGATGATCAGTTCCCATGGTCTGGTCTATGGGCAATTAAACACCATTTCGATGCTGGCCAGTTGTGACGAAGAACGTCCCGTGTCTTTTCAGCTTTTTGGTGCAGATCCGGCAATTATGGGTGAAGCTGCGTCAATTCTTGCTTCCTATGAGCCAGATTTCATCGACATCAACATGGGCTGTCCGGTAAAAAAGGTCACCAAACGGGGCGCCGGGGCAGCGCTTATGACCGATATTGGCCTGGCGGAGAAAATAATAAGGGCTATAGTTGACAGCAGTTCCTGCCCGGTTACCCTGAAAATTCGTTCAGGGCCCGACAGCAAAAGTATCTGTGCGATTGATTTCACGCGCATGGCCCAGACCAATGGTGTTTCAGCTGTCTGTGTTCACGGGAGGACCTGGAAGCAGGGATTCTCGGGTGCAGCGGACTGGGCCATAGTCAAAGAAGCCAAAGCTTCAGCACTAATCCCTGTACTCGGAAATGGCGATGTACAAAGCAGCGAGCAGGCTCTGACTCGCATGCGTCAATCCGGCTGTGACGGTGTCCTGATCGGCCGAGCGGCAATTGGCAACCCGTGGGTATTCTCGGTCGAGGGAAGACCCAGCAGTGTAGATGGGGTAACGACGGTGGTGAGTCGACACCTTGAACTCATAGACGATCATATCAAAGAGCCCAACCGCTGCCTCGGTTCAATCAAGAATCATCTCGGGAAATATTATAAAGGATTTCCAAACAGTTCAAGGGTAAGAAAAGAAATCTTTGAGCAACAGGATTTCGTCTCGCTGAAATCTTTCCTTCAGACCATTGGTTGAGAGCTGTCTGGCTCTACCCTGCTGTTTACGTCCTCAAGCGGTAAATTACAGCATGTTCTCCGGATCGATATCGACGATAACCCTGGTCTGGCCTTTTGGTTGAAAAGTGGTCGAAATCCAATCAACCAGACCATGAAGCGGTTGCATTTGGGTCGACTTGAGCAGAATCTGCCACCTGTAGCGGTCCCGCAATCTCTCCAGTGGCGCGGGGGCGGGACCGAGAACTGTCAGTGACTGAGCTGAATCATGCGTCCGGCACCAGCCCCTCGCCATGTCCACTATCGTTTGAGAAGATTTTCTGGCAGCCTGATCTTTTAAGTCCTCGACGATAATAAAAACCAGACGACAATAGGGGGGAAATAGCACCTCTCTGCGAACGGCCAGTTCCCTTTCAACTAAAGCTTGATAATTATTGGCGGCGGCCAGCGAGATTGCGTAATGATCCGGCTGATGGGTCTGGATTATTACCTTGCCCCTCACCTCGCCGCGCCCTGCCCTCCCGGTGACCTGGGTAATCAATTGATAGGTTTTTTCAGCCGCCCTGAAATCAGGAAAACCAAGACCGCTGTCGGCCGTCACAATGCCAACCAGGGACACATGCGGGAAATGAAGTCCCTTGGCAATGATCTGGGTGCCCACCAACACATCGATCTCTCTGTCCTGCATCGCTTTCAAAATTTTCAGGAATCGTCTTCTGTCAGTCGCCACATCAGAGTCGAGCCGGGCTATTTTGGCTTCCGGCAGCAATTTTTGAGCCTCCTCCTCCACTCTCTCGGTGCCGAATCCAATGGGGTGCAGATTAGTGGAACTGCACTCCCGGCAGTTCACCGCTCCAGTCAGACTGAAACCGCAATAGTGACAGAGCAATAGGTTTTTCTGCCGATGTCTGTTCAGACTCACTTTGCAGTGGCTGCACTCAACCACGGTACCGCAGTCCCTGCAGATTACGGAGGTGGCAAAACCACGCCGGTTTAGCAAGAGAATAGATTGCTGGGATCGCTCAAAGGTTTCTTCCAGACACTTCTGCAACTCAGGACTGAAAAGGCTGAATCCATTTTTCCCTGGAGCTGATTTCAGATCAATCAGGCTGGGCTCTGGTAAGTCTCTATCTCCAATTCTTTTTGTCATCTCGAGGAGATGATACTTAGTGTTTTGGCTGTTATAGTGGCTTGTGATCGAGGGGGTGGCTGAGCCCAGAATGACAGCACAGCCCACCAACTTAGCCCGGACCAGGGCAAGATCCCTGCCGTTATAGCAGAGCCCGTCTTCCTGTTTGAAGCTCGAGTCGTGCTCTTCATCGACAATTATCAAACCAATATTTTCCAGCGGGGCAAATACCGCTGAACGGGCGCCAATGACGATACTCGCCTCTTTAGTAAGGACCCGCCACCATTCGTCAAAGCGCTCACCCGGCGTGAGTCCAGAGTGGAGCAGTGCCACTTTACCTTTGAATCGAGAGATGAAGTGAGCTTCGATCTGGGTAGCCAGAGCAATTTCAGGAACCAGTACAAGCACACTTCTTCCCTGGGAAACAGCTTCTTCCGCTGCCTCAAGATAGACTTCGGTTTTTCCGCTTCCAGTAACTCCGTGGAGCAGAAAAGGTTGATAGTCCTGCTGTTTGATTGCCTGACTAACGGCGTTGATGGCACCTGCCTGTTCGCCACTCAATTTTTCCGGCCTGGGGCAGAAAGGCAGCAAGTCACCAAACGGGCTTCTGTATACCCTCCTGCTGATTTTTGATACCAGCCCATCGGTGGCCAGTTTATTCAACAATCTATTCCCGTATGGATAACAATTACGGAGTTCTTTTTGTGGTACCGCCTCCCCTGACTGCAATTCCTGCATTTTGTGGAGCAGGGAGAGCGTTTTAATTTCTGCTCCGGTCAGGGACTGTCCTGCTGCTCCATCGCACAACTCTTTGATCTTTTCTGGCTCAACATTATCAAAAAAACATTTTTTAAGCGCCTCGGTCAGAGCAAAGCAGATTTCTTGCTTGGCTCGTACCCGATCCTTTTCAAGGTTACTCTGCAGAACGATAATTTCGGTATCGATGAGGGTGTTGATAGTATCCTGATCTTCTTTTGCTGACAGTAGTTTGCTGGTTTCACTGCTGCTCAGTTTACCGGATTTCAGCAGTTTGGTGACCCAGGCTTTGGCTATAGTCTTCTCAGGCAGGTCCCCCAGGGCCATATATCTTCCTTTTTCTGTCAGGCATAATCTCTTTTTCGCCCCTCCGCTTAATCCTCCTGGTAGTGCTGTTTTTATCACCAGACCGAGGGGATAGTGGTAATAGTCTGCCACCCATCTGAAAAAAGGAACTTGTTCGGCCGGAAAATATGGTACCTCGTCCATGATTTTAAGAATCGATTTGATCTGAAAATCACCATCATCGACCTTACTCCTGCCCAGCACGTAACCGGTCACCGGTCGTCGCCCGAAGGGTACAAATACTCTCCGCCCCGTGTATCCTTCAGCGTCCTCCCCAAAGAGAGTCTCCTCAGCCAGCGAATAAGTATAGGTCTGCCTGACCGGTGCGGTTACGGCAACCTCCAGCAAAATCATAAAGTTTTGACGACCTCTCGGAGGTGGTCCTTGAACGGCTCAGCAAGTTCGTCGTGACGAAGTGCATAGGCTACAATCGCCTGTAGATAACCGAATTTGTCACCAGCATCAAACCTGGTCCCGTCGAACTCATAAGCGTACATCTTTCTTTTCATGGAGAGGGCCAGCAAGGCATCGGTGAGTTGGATCTCACCACCGTGACCAGGGGTCGTACCGCTCAGTATCTGAAAAATGTCCGGCATAAGGATATACCTGCCGATTATGGCCAGATCACTATCGGTGGTGCCGGGAGCCGGTTTCTCAACCATCCTTTTCACCTTGTGGGTCCGCTCTCGGTCATCCTCAATTCCTTCGACGATACCATACTGATAGGTCTGATTTGGAGGAACCCGCTGTACTGCAACAATCGATTCACCCACCTCTCTAAACAGTTCGAGCATCTGCCAGGCACAGGGAACCTCACTGTATACCAGGTCATCCCCCAGGCAGACCATGAAAGGTTCGTCGCCGACGATATGTCGCGCAGTCCAGATTGCGTGACCGAGTCCCAGCGGTTTCTTCTGGCGAACTGAAACGATATCGATGAGATTTGAAATCATATCCAGCTCTTTGCCAAGCAGCGTCTTGTTTTTTTCCTTCAGGACATGATCGAGTTCATAGTTGTAGTCGAAATGATTCTCTATCGCAGATTTGCCCTCGCTGGTCACAAAAATGATCTGTTCGATCCCTGAGGCGACAACCTCCTCGACAATATACTGGATCGTCGGTCTGTCGACGATGGTGAGCATCTCTTTGGGGATGGCCTTAGTGGCCGGCAAAAATCTGGTTCCCAAGCCAGCAACAGGGATAACTGCCTTCCGAACGTCCATAATAAACCCCTTTATTTGCAATATCAGAAAACTATTTTGTATGGTATAAACGATTGCTCATCAGTCTGAGAGTTACCACAAAACCCTAGTGTCAGCCAACTTTTTCATGCAATTTTTTTACCCTCCTGCACTGCCGATCAGCAGTTGCCTCGATCATTTGAAAGAGTTGATTTCCGCCCATCAGATCGTCATTGTTGCCGGGGAAACCGGTTCCGGAAAAACCACCCAGCTGCCCAAATTGTGTCTTGAACTGTTCCACCAATCCAAAGGCTGGATCGGTTGCACCCAACCGCGCCGCATAGCTGCGACCAGCGTCGCCGACAGAGTTGCAGAAGAACTGGGTGCTGACCAGCCACTGGTGGGCAGCAAGATCAGGTTCCGTGACCACACAACACCGTTGACAAGAATTAAGTTCATGACCGATGGGGTACTCCTGGCAGAGATCAGAAACGATCCTCTGCTTACAAGATATCGGGTCATCATTGTCGATGAGGCCCATGAGCGTAACCTGAATATTGACTTTCTGCTCGGCTACCTGCATACCCTTACCGAGAAACGAAAAGACCTCAAAATCATCATTACCTCGGCGACTATCGACACCCAGGCGTTTTCTGACCATTTTCGCCAGGCTCCAGTAGCCACCATCGCTGGCAGGACCCACCCGGTCGAAATCATCTATTCACCCCTGCCCGACGATGAGAACGAGATATCATATCTGGAACAATGTATCGATGTTACTGCTGATATCTGTGCCAACAGGCCTCCAGGTGACGTGCTGCTGTTTCTGCCGACAGAAAAGGATATCAGGTCCTGCACCGAGATTCTCAGAGGAAGAGTGCCGACCCATAGGATATTGCCGCTTTTCGGCAGGCTGCAGGCTGGTGATCAGAAATTGATTTTCAAGGCCCACAGGCAACCCAAAATCGTTGTCGCCACCAATGTTGCAGAGACCTCAATAACAGTTCCTGGTATCCGCTATGTGGTCGATTCAGGGCTGGCCAGGATCGGCACCTACCATCCCCGGTCCCGGACGATGAGGCTGCCCATAGACAAAATTTCACAGGCCAGCTGCAACCAGCGCGCGGGAAGAAGTGGACGAATAGGACCTGGTATCTGTATACGACTCTACAGCGAAGATGACTACGAGAACAGAGAACCTTATTCAATACCGGAAATCCAGCGCTCCAATCTCGCCGAAGTAATTCTGCAGATGGTCGCCTTGAATCTGGGCGATCCCCACCATTTTCCGTTTCTTGATCCGCCCCGGCGGGCCGCCATTACAGAAGGGTTCCGTACGCTTGGAGAACTGGGTGCATTGAGCAAAGAAAAGCGGCTCACCCCGTATGGGAAAATCATGGCCTCGATGCCCATCGATCCGGTCATCTCACGCATCATCATTGAAGCAAACGTCTATGACTGCCTGACTGAAACAGTAATTATTGCCGCCGCACTCGCCATTCAGGACCCAAGAATACGGCCGTCGGAGAAAGAGCATCTCGCAGATGAGGCACACCGTCGGTTTGCTGACCCAAATTCAGATTTTATAGCGCTTCTCAACATCTGGAACGTTTACCATGAACACCATCGAGGGTTTTCCTGGTCGGGACTGAAAAAATTCTGCCAGTTCAACTATCTCTCCTTTCAGAGAATGAGGGAGTGGCTCGACCTCCATGAACAGCTGCGCAGGCTTATAGGCAGACGCAAAAAGTTCCAGTTCAACAGCGCCCCAGCCTCCTATGAATCAATTCATCGTTCTCTGCTGGCCGGTCTTTTCAGGCAGTGCGGAAGAAAGAAAAAAGGCAGCCTCTATCAGGGACTCGGCAACCGCGAGCTGAAGATATTTCCCGGCAGCTATCTGCATGCAAAAAGCGGAGAATGGATCATTGGCGGTTCATTCATCGAGACCTCACAGCTTTTTGTTCTCTTGGCTGCCAATATAGAGGCGGAATGGCTCGAAAAAAGTTGTTCGGAATTTTGTAGCTACTCCTGGTCCAATGTCCGATACCATAAGAAATCAGGCCGAGTGATGGCTGATGAAACCGTTGCTCTTCAAGGTCTGATAATCGCTTCGTCCAGAATGGTCAATTATCCACGACGCGACAAAAAAAATATCCCCTCTGCTCGTCAGGTGTTTATCTGGGAGGCACTGGTCGAACACCAATTATCCGGCCGTTTCAGTTTTTTTTCAAAAAATCTGTCGCTGATCAGAAAATGGCAGGAAAAAGAACATAAGCTGCGGAAAAAAGATATCGTCATCGACGATGATACCTTATTCGAATTCTATGACAGCCGACTGCCGGCCGATGTCTTCGATCGCTCTACCCTGATCAGCCACATCAAGCGCCATGGGGACGCTGATTTGGGCATGACCGAGACCGATATCCTGCTTCGTCTTCCCGGCGAAAAAGATCTGCTCGATTTCCCTCCCCACCTGCCGTCTCCGTATCAGAAGATCGCCCTGAAATATAATTTCGAACCTGGTGCTCCAGATGACGGAATCACCGCATCAGTGCCCGAACATCTCGTCGAGACCACCCCGCCTGAACTGTTCGACTGGCTGGTACCCGGTCTTATTGTTGAAAAAACAACATTTCTGCTGAAGGGGTTGCCCAAGCGTATCAGAAAACAGCTCATTCCGATCAATGACACCGTTGCCCTGCTGCTTGATTCTCTCGAACTGTATCGGGGCAATTATCTGCAGAAATTATCAACGGCGATTCTCAATCGCTATGGAATAACCATCCGGCGACAGGAATGGTCCCAAGCCCTGCCTCCTCATTTGATCATGCACTTTCAGATTGTAGGTCCCTCAGGGAAAGTGGTGATGAAGGGTAACGATTATTCATCTCTGCTCAAACAGATCAGGTCTACTCCCGAAGACAGTCCGCTCACTGTCAGTCCTCATGATCAGTCACTGATTGATGAACTACGGGATAAGGTTTTCAGCACCTGGGATTTTGCTGCCTATCCCCAACGGATAGCCATCCATGCTCCTGGAGGACTGGTCAGTGGTTACCTTTTCTGTGGAATCCAGGCGGTTCCTGAAAAACAGGGCGTTATGCTCAACTATTTCTCGAGCAGGGAAGAAGCGGAGCGCACGAGTCTTGCGGGGGTGAGCTATCTGCTCCAAATGCAGTTCAGAAACCAGTTCAAAGAGCTGAAAAAATACTGCCGGATAATTTTCTCGGGACCTTCTGCAGTCTGGCTCACTGTTTTCAGCGGCGGTACTGGGCTGACCTGCGAGTCGGTCCTCACTTTTATGGTAAGATCGTTTCTCACCGACACACCGCAGTCGATGCTGGCGCAGGAGGCCTATGAATCGCAAGTTAAGCAGCTCGGTCTGATAAATATCCATAGTGCCGGCAGGCAGGTGATCGACAAGATACTCTCGGTACTGAGACAGCGAAAAGAGACCAGCGACCTGATTGTTAAATATGAAAAACTGGCCAAACAAAGCAGCAGTTTCGACCACAATCTGTTCGAGGATCTTAACAGTCAGCTCGACACAATTATTCCTGCCGATTTTCTCCACCAGTTCACCGTTGCTGACCTGGACAGCACAGGACGTTACCTGAAAAGTCTGGCCATACGCTGTGAAAGAGCTTACAACAACCCTAAGAAAGATCTCGAAAAACGGCGCAAACTGATGGGGCATCAGCAGAATATTGACCGTTTTTCAGATAAAATCGAGGAGCTCAGCCCGGAATGCCAGGCAAAACTGGAAACCTACAGGAAAATGCTGGCCGAGCTGCGTATATCTCTTTTCTCACCGGAGCTCAAAACCATTATCTCCGTTTCAGAGAAAAAATTAACCCAGGCATGGAAGGAACTTTTCACGGGCTGCTGACAAAAATGGCTGATAGGTTACGAGTTGGCGGAGGAATTCTGCTCTGCATGATCGGCATCATCCTGATTGACCAGAATCGCTGGCTCTCCGGCCTGGCCTGTTTTATGGGCGGTTTCGTCCTGTTGATGATGCCACGCTTGCGCCGTTAAAGCTTCAGTGCTACCGCTTCCTTGCCAAAAACCGACTCCCTGAAGAAGTCTATGAGCTGTTCCCTTCTGGTTCGCATCTTTTTCTGCTCGGGGATCAGCTGCGTTGGTCGTATCTGCAAGATGGACATCTTGTATTCGATATGACTGGCAAAACGGTTATCGAGATACCAGGCGTACAGCAGCCCCAGCAGCAGACCCGGCGGAGTGAATCCCTCCCCGCCGTTTACTATCCTGGTGAAATGGGCGCTGGACTGCTCAATCATTCGGGAGAGATGGAGAAAGCTGCGCAGCTCGACATCATTGAAGTAGCAGGTGCGCTCCTCTTCGCTTCTCAGTGACAGGTGATATACGGCTCCGATCTCCTTTCCTTCGTAAAGTAGCGGGGTTATCAATTTGCTGGCGGCGTAATTTCCCAGCAGCGCCTGCCCGAGTGCAATGAGAAAGGAAACTTCCAGGCTGTTTCTCGACTGGATACGATCCTCTCTAATTTTAATCAGACTGTCTTCTGGGTCATAAAAGGAGAAGACATTATCCCAGCGCTGATCCCGCCGCCACCTGCTTTCGCTGATAAAAGTGATTCCCTTGATGAAATCGAGATGGGATACCGGTATGTCCTGGTGGGACCAGATAATATCGGCGAGTATCGAGACGATCTCTGCGCTATTCAACCCCGGCGACTCACACTGGTCAAAATCGAATGCAAGGCCGGCCAGTCGATTGGCTACCTGCCCATACTTGATGGATGGAATCGGGACAAGCCGAGGTCTGGCCAGCAGTCCTGAAGTTTGCTTTAAGGCTGCCGAAGGTGCGGACACCTCTTGCTTGCCATTAAACAGTTCTCGAGCCAGAAAAAGCGTCTTCACGGTCTGCGCAACGACTTCAGGATCGTGTTGAATTACCCCCCTTTCAAGCATCGCCAACCGGGAGAAAAAACCGCATTCTATCGGGGTAAACCCTCTGTTCTTGATAAGTTCACGATCCAAATATATGGGATTTTTACCCTCAACAGCATAATTCTGAATTACCGAGGCCGGCACATCCTGCATTGACAGGCAAAGTATCTGGTCGAACAAGCCCTCGACTCCGCCCGGCAGATTATGCTCGTAGGCTCTAATCATGTCCGACACATGAAATTTTCGATCCGGGTTGGCGATTGCCTTGTCAGTTTCTCCTTCCTGGACCCAGAGGTTGGCGATAAGCAGCTTCAAGGCACTTCTGTTTTCTCTGACCGTTGCAGCTATTCCTGGAACTTGCATGACAGGTATTATAGAACTGTAGAGGCTGCCCGGTGCCATTAAGAGAACATCCGCATCTCTGATGGAATCGAGAATTTTCCCAGACACGTATGGCTGACCGCAGAAATCAACGGTTACCCTGGCAACCGCCGACCTCCTGTCCGCGGTACTCGATTTATTTTCTCCGCTTACCTCGACGCCATTGCTGTATCTGAAACGGAGCTGGGACGGCACCGGTGTGCACGGCAGAACAGCATCAACCCCAGCGCCAATGATCTCACCTATATTGGAAATAGCTCCGTTAATGGCCTCGCCCACCGATTCATCCATTACTATCCTGTTCTCCACGAGATTCTCATCACCCGACACCATTCGGATGACAGAGAGAATCAACAGGTTGCCGAGACAATGGGGCCGTCCCATGGTACGCAGGCACTGCTTGTCGTTGAGACAGAAATCCAGATAGCTAACCAGCGCCGTGGCCATCTTTTCTGGCAGCCTTTCCAGGTTGCCGATGCACTTTCTGAGCAGCGACTCGGCAGAGTCCGGCCTGGTGGAAAACCGAAAATTAAATATGGTAGAGATATCCCTTACCAGAGACGCAGATTGTCCGGCTGAGAGGTTGTAGCGATGCTCCAGCAACCGGCGCTGAATGGAAGAGACCAGAACGTGTCTGATGTCTCCCAAACCAAAAATCGGCAGATCCTTCAGAAGCTCACCGGTGGACCCTCCGTCATCTGTCACGCAGACGATGGCTTTGGTTTGTGGAAATATTTCTTTTAAACCCTCAAAAGGTTTATCCGCCCAATTCTGCTGGCGGCTGTCCCCGCCGATAATGTTTGACAATCCGGTGCCGCCGCCGAAAACGACCACTTTTGTATCATCCACAGTGGTCGAGACCAGTCTCTCTCTGAGTTCGCCGAACAGGGCTGCTACTTCCTTATTTATACCGGCAGGAGGGCCGTTTAGGACCAGATCTACCAGTTTCTCGCGCAGGTCGCGATGGGGAAGCAGGTCAAACGAAGAAATATTGCGTTTCTCAAGAGCCTCGAGAAGACTGCGGTCTCTTTCATTAAGGTGCAGAATTGAATGCTGATCGGTCATCTTGGTTTCAGCCGTCGCCATTTAATAATTCTTCCACTCTTCTCAATTCCTCCTCCGTATCGACTTCAATAGAATCGTGGGTGGTGAGGACTACCTTGATTCTGTAGCCGAACTCGAGGGCACGGAGCTGCTCAAGCTTCTCAAAATGCTCCCACTCGCCTTCCGGCAGCCCGACAAAAGTGAGCAGAAAGTTTTTCCGATACCCGTAGACACCGAGATGTTTGTAATAGGTCGGCGTTCCCTCCCCGGGATTTCTCTGAAACGGAATGGCCGAGCGAGAAAAGTAGAGTGCGTTGTTATCTCTATCGAATACTGTTTTTACATGATTCGGGTCTCCGATCTCTTCTTCTCTGACAATCCTGTAGATCAGGGTGGACATTGGTACATCCGGGTCTTCGAGCAACGGGCGAGTCACCTGGTCAATGATCTCAAGAGGAAACAGCGGTTGGTCACCCTGAATATTGACCACGATATCGTGCTCGGATACACCAAGGGTCTCCGCTGCCTCAGCGAGGCGGTCGGTTCCCGAAACATGGTCGTCTCTGGTCATGACATATTCGCCGCCAAACGCTTCCACACAGCGGGCGATGCGCTATCGTCAGTGGCCACCACCACCCGGGAAAGCAGCGTTACCTTCCAAGCCCGTTCAACCACATGCTGAATCATCGCTTTACCGTTAATAGGGGCCAGTGGTTTGCCCGGAAATCTATTTGATTTGTAGCGGGCCGGAATGATTGCTATCACCTGAACATCATTATTTTTCATTGCCTTAATCGATCCTGTCGTTATGCTTCGAGGGATAGGTATTTGAGCTCACCCTTCTTCTTATATCATTTTTGTATGGATATCAAACCTCAGATCGGTATCAGAACAGATCCCGCCACCCCCGAAACCGCCTCCTACCTGATCCGTCTGGGAGAATGTCTCAATCTGCCGGTAGCCGATCCCTCAGGGCCCGAGTTCAGCTATGTGCTAGCCTTTCACGGTTCACGCCTTGAATTGAGAAAAGAAGCAGACCCGAAAACAGCCCCTCTCTCAGCCGATTTCCTGTCAGGAGCTGTATTCTACCGGTTCCTTCATGACCGTCGGATAAACCAGCCGCTGGCCAAAGCAGTGGGAATTAAAAGTGGCTACCGGCCAACGGTGCTGGATGGGACTGCCGGCTTCGGTGAAGATGCTTTTGTGCTGGCCTCTCTGGGATGCCGGGTAACGATGATTGAGCGATCCAAAGTTATCTGGGCGTTGCTGACCAACGCAATTTCCCGCTGTGGCGAAAATGACAGGGTCAAACGCGTCTTCGACCAGCGTGTCACCTTGAAACTGGCAGACACAATCGACTATCTGCACTCCTCAGAGATCTCATATGATACCGTGTTTCTCGATCCCATGTACCCATCATTGTCAAAATCAACGCTCAACAAACAAAGAATGAGAATATTACGTGACGTGGTGGGAGACGATGCAGATGGTTCGGTACTGCTGACTGCAGCCTTAAAGAGGGCAGCTAAGCGGGTGGCAGTCAAAAGGCCGGCCAGAGCTTGTTCCCTTGATGACCGGGAACCCTCCTTTGCGATCAAGGCCAAGAGCAGCCGCTATGATATCTACCTGATCCCCTCTCCTTCATATTAACTTTTCTATCTGATAAACTATTAGATATTCAGGCTATTTATGATAGCGGGTACCTGCCTTTATCGTAAAAGCCCGATAGATCTGTTCGAGCAGGATCAGTCGCGTCATGTCATGGGTGTAGGTCATCGACGACAGTGACAGAATCATATCGGCCTTGCGCAATTGTTCTTCAGCCAGACCCAAAGGACCACCTATGATAAAACTTACGGTCTGCACAGATTGACGCTCCAGATCGGAGAACAAGAAGGCGAATTTTTTTGAGCTGAGCTGTTGTCCGCTACTGTCCAGAGCGATGCGGTAGCCCCCCTCCGCCGCCCGCTTGTCAATTAATGTGCTCTCGAAGGTCTTGATTTCAGAATCACTCCTGGTCGAAAGCTTTTTCACTTTGATCTCGACCAGCTCAATCGGATTGAATCGCTTCAGGCGGGTTTGATAGTCACTAATCCCCTCCTGCAAATATGGTTCTTTGGTTTTATTGAGCAGCAGGACTTCAAGTTTCATGGTCGAAAAACAGAATTAGGAATCGTCGCCGATAAGCCGAGCCAGAATTTCTCTGAACTCTTGATAACTCAGCTCCTTGTTGATTCCCGGACAAGATTCGCGAATTATGAGGAAATTATTCTCATCATCCAGCATGGCGGGAACCAATGGCCATTGAGCGCAGCGCCACGGCCGGCCGTGATAGACGGTGCAACCGTCGTCATAGAAAATACAGTGCCCCTGTAACGTTTTCATCTGCACTGTTGAGCCATTGATTCTCCAGTATCTGCCAGCAACCACTTCTGCGGTGGAATCGAGGGCCGCAATCATTCTCTTCTGATCATCTTCGTCAAGTGAGACGGTGGTCTCGCCATGGCAGCAGAAGCCACACTGGGTACAATGAAATATTTTCTTTAAATCGGACATTGGAGAACGTTTCTGAACCTTATTCCTGGTCTGTGGGAGTATCTATCGGTGGGTTTAAAGCAACGCTGAAAAGAACCTCGGCTAACTGCCCCTGAAACAATGACGGAAAGAATATTTACAGCCCTCCTAGGCGAACCCAGCCATATCACCGAGGGTTGAAATGTCTATACCATAAAGCAGCGCAGCAGTCCGCCATTTTTCCAGATCGTCGATGTCGAAGATGATCGAGTCATTGGCTGGCAGGCTGAGCCAGCCATCTGCAACCAGCTCGGATTCGAGCTGCCCGGGACCCCAGCCGGCATAACCGAGTATGAACAGGTAACTCTCGGGACCACATCCTCTGCTGATGTCTTCGAGAATTTTCGATTCACGGGATAGAGCAAGGCTGTCACTGATTTCAAGCTGATGGTCCACCTGGTAGCCCTTGCGATAGAGCACGAAAGCAGACTCGAGTTCAACAGGGCCGCCGACATAGACGGGCGGGAGAGTAGTATCCGGTACTTCGAGTTGAGCACTTCTGAGTATCTCCTCGAGACTGAAGTAGGGGTTTGGTTTGTTGACGGCGACCCCCATCGCCCCCTCCTCGCTGTGGGCACAAATAAGGATAACCTGCTCCTCGAAACGGGGATCGGGCATCTGCGGGGTCGAGATAAGAAAAGATCCGGTCAGTACTTCAATGACGGGAGTCTGGATTTCAGTCATGATAAAAATCCTTCAATAGCCATAAATAACGTGTTTCCCTAAGTATAGATTATCAGGCAGACAAAGGAACCGTCAAGACAATCCATCGCCCCTTAACCCTAAGCAGCATCTATCACTGTCACAACCACCCAATATGACAGAGCAGCGCTCCCCCAGAGAGCTATGGACATAACTATAAAACTACACCTCGTGGCCTAAGAACGGGGTCCACCTCCCAGTGAACCTTTTTTTCCCGATGACTTTTTGCCCATCATACCCTATATCTTAAAGATATTACTTCAAACATAGCCATCCTCCGGTTTAATGGAAAGCAAACAGGCAGTTGAGCGCCTGCGCAATCCGCTAAACCAGACAATGCAGCATGGTTGCATTATATCTGCAATCCAACTCCAGTTATCTCAGAAAATATGAAGACAATTGCCAACGAAATCCTCCACAACAATTACTACGATCCGTTCCAGTACCTAGGAATACATCGCCGGACAGGTTCTCCGGATATTCTTCTGGCCAGGACGCTCCAACCACATGCTTCGGCGGTTACTCTGCTTAGTTCAGAAAAACATTGGGAGATGGTCCGCACCCACCCGGATGGAGTCTATGAATGTGAGCTGATTCGTGAAGAACTCGATTTTCCAGAGCTTGAACCATACGATTACCAGTATAAAATCACCTACCGGTCCGGTGATGTTCATCTGATTAACGATCCTTATCGTTTTCCTGTCCTGCTTGAAGAAACCGACCGCTACCTGTTCAATTCCGGTACCAATTATTCCCTTTACAACCTGCTTGGCGCCCAGCTGGGTCTGCACCATAAAATCAGCGGTACGCTGTTTCGGGTTTGGGCTCCGAACGCCAGGTCGGTCGCCGTGGTCGGACACTTCAATGGCTGGGACAGCCGCATCCATCAAATGCGGGTTTTGGGCAGTTCCGGCATCTGGGAGCTTTTCATTCCAGGCCTCGTAGAAGATGAATTGTATCGATTCCGGATCAAGACCTCAAGCGGAGAGGTGCTGGAAAAGTCAGACCCGTTTCAATTTTTTGCAGAAAACAGGCCGCGGACGGCTTCAGTGATCAGAAATTTGAGTCGCTACCAGTGGCAGGATCAGGCTTGGCAGGAACAAAAGAGGTTCACTCCACCCTACGATCAACCGCTATCCATATATGAAGTACATCCCGGCTCATGGCGGCGTGACCCCGATAATCCCGAGCGCTTTCTCACCTTTCGTGAACTAGCAGAACAACTCGTACCCTATGTCAAGGATCTGGGGTTTACCCATATTGAACTTATGCCGGTGACGGAACATCCGCTGGATGAATCATGGGGCTATCAGGTTACCGGCCCTTTTAGTGTGACGAGCAGATACGGCGTTCCCGACGATTTCATGCATTTTGTCGATGTCTGTCATCAGAATCAAATCGGCGTCCTTCTTGATTGGGTGCCGGCCCATTTCCCCAAGGACATCCACGGACTTGCTCACTTTGATGGAACCGCGCTTTACGAACATGAGGACCCCCGCAAAGGAGCCCACCCCGAATGGGGGACTCTTATCTACAATTACGGCCGCCAGGAGGTAAGTAATTTTCTTATTGCCAGTGCCCTGTTCTGGCTCGACAAATATCACATCGACGGCCTCCGGGTTGATGCTGTTGCTTCCATGATCTATCTCGATTATTCGCGTCAAGAGGGAGAATGGATACCGAACTGCTACGGCGGCAGAGAGAACCTCGAAGCCATCGAGTTCATCAAGCATATGAACTCGGTAATCTATGATCGTTATCCCGGAACGCTGATGATTGCCGAGGAGTCAACCAGTTTCTATGGAGTATCGAAACCTGCGGATCAGGGAGGGTTAGGATTCGGTTTCAAATGGAACATGGGCTGGATGAACGATATTCTGGGTTATTTTGCTAAAGACCCGTTTTATCGAAAATATCACCACAACGCCCTGACCTTTTCGATGATGTATGCCCATTCGGAAAATTTCATTCTGCCGCTGTCGCACGACGAGGTGGTGCACGGCAAAAAGTCGCTGCTCGAAAAAATGACTGGCGATGATTGGCAGAAATTTGCCAACCTGCGACTGCTGCTGCTCTATCTCTATCTTCACCCCGGCAAAAAACTGCTTTTCATGGGGGGTGAATTCGGCCAGAGATCGGAATGGTACTGTAAGCAGAGCCTGGACTGGCATCTGCTCGACATGGGTGACTACCACCGGCAGACCCAGGACTTTGTTCGTCAGCTCAATGAACTATACAAACAAAACCCACCACTATGGCAACTCGATTACGATTACCGGGGATTCGACTGGCTCGATCTCGAAGATCAGGATAATTCTATCATTTCATTCACAAGGAAGAGCGATAATCCTGCTGATCATCTCGTATGTCTTTTGAATTTCACCCCGCAAACCCTTGAAAACTACAAAATAGGTTTGCCAGAGTACAGAGAATACGAGCTTCTTTTCTGCTCTGATTCAGCTGCGTTTGGAGGCAGCGGTGCTTGTCCAGATCTTTCTCTGAGAGCCATTGAAGAACCGTTTGCAAGGGCACCCTATCATTGTCTGACCAGAGTTCCGCCGCTGGCGGGTTTGGTCCTGAAACCGGTAAGCAAGGAGAACCAGGCATGAGCCAGAACAGTCCCCTAGGCCGTGATAAATTGAAAAAAGCGGTACAATATTTTTCCGATATGGTTGAATCTTACCCGCAGAAAAGTCGTATCGAGCTGCTGCAGAAAGTCCAGCTTCAGTTCGATTTGTCCCCTGCCGAGTGTGAATTTCTAAACAAATATCTCTCCGGGGAAACCGTCAATAACAGCCACAGGGAATGAATGGCAAGAGCCACTCTCTAGAAGAATAAGCACAAGGGAACAGATATGGATTCCTACCAGCAGGTTATATCGACCATTGCTTTGACTATGGGTGCCGCTTGGGCCAGCGGTATAAACCTATACGCCACCATCGCCGTGCTGGGCATATTAGGTGCCACAGGAAATGTCAGCCTCCCCTCCCAGCTTCTCGTCCTTCAATCGCCGCTGGTTATCGGTTGCGCCGGCCTGATGTTTGTGGTGGAATTTTTTGCCGACAAAACCCCAGGCGTCGACACCGGCTGGGATACAATCCATACGTTCATCAGGATTCCGGCCGGTGTCATTCTCGCTGCCTCGGCAGTTGGAGACGTCTCACCTGCACTCGTTGTTGCGGCAGGAATTCTGGGCGGAACGGTAGCCGCCACCAGCCACCTGGTCAAAGCCGGCTCGCGGGTGGTTATCAATACCTCACCGGAACCTTTCAGCAACTGGGCAGCCTCAATGTTCGAGGATTTTCTGGTAATCGGCGGCCTGTTCACCGCCCTTCATTACCCGTTGCTCTTTCTTATCCTCTTTGTCCTCTTTCTGCTGCTTGCAGTCTGGCTGCTACCCAAGCTCTGGAGGGCAATTCGTTTTCTAGGGAGAAAACTGGGCTCGGTCTTCAGCGCTGAGAACCAGAGCTATACCTTTGACGACCGGGTCCAGATAGACAATCAATCTGAGTCAAAGCCTCAGTGAGCGGGCAATTTTATGGTTATGGTGGTGCCTTCATTTTCCACACTTCTCAGTGAAATAGAACCGTTGTGGTCGTGAATTATTCGGGCTGACATGGCCAATCCCAAACCTGTTCCCTCGTGCTTCGTGGTGAAGTAAGGTTCGAATACCTTATCGAGCACCTCAGGGGGGATGCCACAGCCGTCGTCTGCTATTTCAATGATGATGTCGCCACCGGAGCAGTCTGTAGAGATTGACAACTTGCCGCCTTCGCCGATGGCCTGAATTCCATTCAAAAACAGATTTAGAAATAGCTGGGTCAGCTTGTCCTGGTCTCCTTCCATTATTGCCGAGCCGCAGCCGTAAGTTTCCTCTACCAAAATATTCTGTGTTTCAGCATCGGTGCGCACCAGCATAACCGCTTTGGCAAGCAGCTCGTCGATATGCAGAGGAGTCTTCGTCACCATACCGGGCCTGGCATAGTCCAACAACTCCGAGATTGAACGGTTGAGTCGTTCGACCTGCTCCACCATCAGATCGGCGGTCTGTTGAGAAGAAAGATCCTCCACAAATTTAGACTTGAGAAGCAGGGCCAATCCTTTTACAGAACTCAAAGGGTTCCGAAGTTCATGCGCCACCCCGGCGGCCATCCGGCCAACCACCGCATCACGCTCAGCTCTCTGGAGCTGTTCCTCCAGTTCCCGGATCTGGCTCAAGTCCTGAACCAACAACATGAGGCCACCGGCTGTCTGCGCTTCTTCCTTGATATTCACTTTGGTGAGGTGCAGGCTCTGTTCTACTCCCGAGTCATTTACTGAAACCATCTCCCAATGATATAGTTCATCATTTTTTTGCCGCGCCAGCAGCTCGGCCATTTTCCGGTCGAGAACCTCGGTAAGCGCCATTCCTATACATGATTGATTTTTCAGGTTGAGCATCTGAACTGCACTGGGGTTACAGGTTCTGATACGGCCGTCTGACGAAGTTGCGATAAGTCCAATCGGCAGGGAGGAAACCAGGGTATCGGTAAAAGTGCGTATACTCCTCAAACGTTTCTGCGACCCTTTGTAGGTTTGGATGAGAACGAGTGACAGGAGACCACCGCCTCCGACCAGCAGCAGAACTACCGAGAGTATGACAATTTGAAGAATCTGCTTTTTTACTGCTTGTTGATAGGTCTCAAGACTGAGCTCTACTACCAGTGCTAAGGAGGTGTCAGCTAACGCCCGCATTCGCTCAAGGTGTTCAGGAGGCATGGGAGTTTCAGGCCGCATCCTTCCCATTCTCCCTCGATTGATTTGCATGCCTACGTCATTGAGACCTGCAGGAAGAAAACTCATTGCCATAAGGAAAACCCGATCTTCCTCACCGGGACGGCTGACGATAGCACTTATTTTATGCTGCTTATCCTGTTTCTGGCGTCCCAGCAGCTGAGCAGTCTGGTCGTCGATTCGCCTGCCGACCTGGTCTGCATCAGAGTGAGTTCTGATGACACCTTTGTTGTCTACCAGATAGAGGGCAAGAAGTCCGGGATGTTCGGAACTGTTCTCTATACTCTGGGAAATTGACTCTACCCAGTTGTCACCATCGAGATCGCCACGCATGAAACCTCTTCGCATGGCACTGCGGGAACTGGCGGCTACCAGATTTAGTATGGCTGTCGCCTCCTGTTTCAGTACGAGTTCGTTTAATTTTTTTTCGCGTTGATAATTATTGACCGCGAAAACGGCTATGATAATCGCCAACAGTCCGCAGGCCGCAAAAAAGATAAGCGGCGAGGCATAAAATATCGACTCGCTTCTGGGAGTGCGTTTATCTGCTTTCATCTCCAGCCAGTATTTTCTCAAGGATAACTTTGGAAATAAGATAGGTTGGAACCACCCCTTCCGCTCCCATTGGGCCTGAGGCAAGAGTCTGGCCGCTGATTAGCGGATTGTCCGAGGCATAATAGGCATAGCGGACTTTCATGTTTTTGGGAATATGGCCCTGGATGATCGCTGCGCTGATCGCCCTCTGATAATGCGCCCCCTCCATTTCCAATCCGACCGCTCTCCAGGAAGAATTGTGGAACCGCTCAAGCACGTCTCGGTTTTGCAGCGAGGTACCCAGCACGGTCAGCATCGGACCACTGAAGACTTTCACCAGATCGTCAAAATCGCTGCCTGAAAGATCGTTGTCGACGATATAGTTATGCGGTGTTCCCTCCATTACATGGGCACTGGCTAGCATGATATCGCCTTTGCTGCCGGGCAGAATTCCAGCTTTCCCCATAATTGAAACCGAGGCGATCTTTAATGACACCTGGGTGTTGTCAACAGTGGTCGGACTCAGCAGCTCATCCATAATTTCATAGGCCTGAGTACCAAAGGCATAGTCGATTACGATGATAACCGGTTTTTCCTGTGCTATGAGATCGAGGTCAAACTGCAGCGACTGATGAACGCAACTCTGTTCAAGTCCGGCCAAATCGATGATCTGGGCGTCGATATTGGAACCCGAGTCATCGTCATGTTCGATAAAACCAAAAGCTGCACCATAGCCGGCCACATCGATATCCTGATCTCTGATCAGGTGGACCATTTCGTAAAGATCTTCAGGCACAGCCTGTCCTGTTTTTTCGACGGCCCCGCGCCCGTAGAGAATGTTTCTTATTGAATGAAGATTGGCGCTGATTATGTGGATAGGATGGGTTTCAAGACCATGTTCAACAATGCTGCGAACCAGCCCACTCGCCCAGGCGGCAGCATATTGGTGGTGCCCCAGTACCCCCTGCAGCGAAGGGGTAAAAGAAATGCTAAGGGGGGCAACCGCATTATCCTGCTCATCGATCACACGTTGCGCCAGTGCCTGGACTATCCTGAACAATCCGCTGTTGTACCTCTCTTTGCAGTTCTGCTGCAGATACTCGTAGGTTTCCCTGGTTTCTTTATAGGTGCGGCCTAGAATATTAGAAAGATTCCACAGGGAAGTGTCGAGTTCCTCTCCCTGAAGATCTTCGCCCCTCTGCACCGTCTGGGTGAGTTGCAGCCATTCCCTGGTCAACTGATTGGCAGACTTGACCTGCCGGCTGATTTTTTGGGCCTCAATATTAAGAAACGTTAAATGGGCGATGATGTCATAAATTTCGGTGGTTCCACGAGTGACGACAAAACACATTTCCTTGTCGGAGACGAGGTACGATCGTCTTCTTCTTTTGAGTGGAAATATCTCTTCGAAAGAGGTGGATTCAAGATCTTCTTGAGCGGTAAGAACTATTTTAGTGGACGACTCAATGCCTCGGGGTAAACGATCGATGACGTATTCCAATCCCTTGAGCTCAACAATCCGGTCATTAGCCATTGAGCCGTAAATCTCTGGATTGAACTGGCGCAACGCATCTTCCAGTTTGACGCCCGTGGTCCCGGAAGATTGGTAAAAACCGGTGAGAATAAGGGCGTCCACCAGCGTCTTGAAGCTGGCAATCGCCGTCCGGGCCTTCTGAGATTTAGATAATTCTTCCATTGCTGTTTCTTTACTTCATGGGGAATAAAACCGTATATCTATTCGGCACAGATAACCTTGAAAACAGCCGTCCGTCACCCACTATTTAACCCGACAGCCTTAAAAAAAGTGTAGCAGAACGTTCCTTCACTGCCAACCGCCAGATTGAAATCAGCCATTGCCTGCTGCCAGCACTGGGTGGAAATCAATTGCTGTTCGATGGCTTCGTCCCTGATTCCGGATACCATGGCGATAAAGGTTTTCTTCGAAAAACCGTTGACGACCTCCGGCTGGGAATCATCTGCGTATATGGTCCGGGGACTGACCTGGACCGCTTCAAAACCGGCGGCTGACAGCAGGGGAAACAATCTCCTGCCGATCAACGCATCACCACCCTTCTGACGCTGCAGTTCGACAAGACAATCGACCGCAGCATTTATTTCTGCCGAGGGAGGATGGCAGAAAAAGGATCCGTGGTCTCCTTCGATCACTGTTATTGATCCCCCCGGTTTTAGAACGCGTTTAAGCTTCCTGAAGTGCCAGGTTCGGATCAGGGAGATGTTCCAGCACAAAGCAGCAAAAAATATGGTCGAAATAGTTGTCGGGGTAGCGTAGCTCAAAGATATCCTGGCGTTCCAGGGAGACATTGGTGAATCCATGGGCAGAGACTGAAGCGGCAGCCTCTCTCAAAGAAGCTTCAGAAAGATCGACAGCGACAAAGTGCGCAGCAGGGCTGTTACCAGCCAGGATCACAGTCTGGGCACCTATCCCACAGCCAGCTTCCAGGACTTTGGTTCCTTCCCCGAAGCACACCTCGTCATGAAGCAGCCGGCGCAGCACCTGGGCCTGATCATCGAGACGTTCAGTTTCAGAACTCGAGTACCCGTGTACATAATCGTTCATATGATCTCCATTTTTGCTTTACAATAACGGTAATCAATCATGAGCGTCTTGAATAAAATTACCAAATGCTCCCGGAAAAACACCTCTGATCGATCTAAACGTCCTGGCAAAATGACACTGGTCGGAGAACCTCATCCGGCATCACCCCGTTCCGTTCTGCCTGCCAAGGCTTGAATGATGAGGCCAGCGACAATAAAGATTAGCCCCACCACCGAAGAGATCATTATTTTCTCGCCGACGAAAAAATGAATTAAAAACAGCGAAAGAAACGGAGAGATGAATATGAGGTTGGCAATTCGAGCAGTGGATTTGGTGAGCTTCATGGCCATCAACCAGGAGATGAAGGCAATACCCATCTCAAAAGTACCGATATAGGCCGCTCCCAGCACACCTGCCCGGTCGACGACTCTGAACCCTTCTGTAACCAGCAGATAGAACCCTATAAATGGAAGCGAACAGAGGAAATTAAGAAATAGGCCCAGCGCCGGGTCGCGCCTATCCTTGGTGTTGAGGATCCAATAAAATGCCCAGATCAACGTTGAGCCCAGGGCCAGGGCGACACCGAAGGGATTTTCAAACTTCAGGGACAGTATGTCACCCTGGGTTGAAATAACCAATACCCCGAGATAGCTCACCAGTACCGCGCCAATCTCCCCTATCTTCAAGCGATGTCCGAGGAGCGGTACCGAGAGCAGCGAGAGGGTAATCGCCCATGTATAGTTGAGAGGCTGAGCCTGCTGAGCAGGAAGAAGATCGTAAGCCTTGAGTAGAACGAGATAATAGAGAAAAGGCGACAGCAGCCCAAACAGCAGTGATGTCTTCCAGACACCAGCATCGGCCTCGACCAGCAAGTAGAGCTTCTGCTGCAGAGCAAGAACGATAAACAGAACACCACAGGAAAAGCAGGCTGCATAAAAGAGCAACTCTACCGGGGAAAGATAGCGCAGGCTGATTTTAAAAGCTGAGGCAACAGTGGACCAGAGAAAAACTGAAATCAGTGCAAAAATATAGGCTTTGGCCTGATCGGTCATGCCACGCAATCCTGGGCTGGCAATAATGTCATGCGCTGTCCTTTAAACACCGAGATAGCGAGATTTTATTTCTGCATCATCTCGCAATGCGGAGGTCGTGCCCTCCCAGACGATCCTTCCCTTCTCCATGATATAATGATTGTCGGCGATGGCAAATAGCGAATCAAGGTGTTTATCAATCACCAGGATTGCCAATCCTTTTTCTTTAAGTATTGAAAGTCCCCTCCAGATTTCCTCTCTGACCAGAGGAGCGAGCCCTTCGGTAGCCTCGTCGAGAATGAGCAGCTTTGGATTGATCATCAAAGCCCGTCCGATCGCGAGCATCTGCTGTTCGCCACCTGAAAGTTGATTGCCGAAATGATTCAACCGTTCCTTGAGTCGAGGGAAAATCACCATGATATCGTCGATCGAATAAGGTTCTGCCTGGTTCCGGTAATTGGCTGCGGTGGCGATGATATTTTCCTTCACCGTCAGATTCGGGAAAATCTGCCTGACCCTCGGGAACCAACCCAATTCCGGCCCTGGCCGTTTCATAGCTTGGCCGGCCATTTATTTTCTTAGCATCAAACTCTATTTTTCCGCCACCGCTCTCGACCAACCCCATGATTGCTTTGACGGTGGTTGTTTTGCCCATGCCATTTCTGCCCAGCAATGTTACCACTTCATCCCGGCGCACCTCCAGAGACACCCCAAACAGGGCCTGGCTGGACCCGTAAAAAACGGTTATCTCCCTGACCTGCAGCATCAGTGCTCACCCAGGTAGGCATTTTGAACT
The DNA here is from genome assembly GCA_963759125.1 of uncultured delta proteobacterium. Lineage (GTDB taxonomy): Bacteria > Desulfobacterota > Desulfobulbia > Desulfobulbales > Desulfocapsaceae > JABDQA01. The sequence goes on along the minus strand of CAVWXN010000002.1, from coordinate 153,731 downwards.
TCAGAATTGCGGCGGATTTCCTCGGGACTGCCGCTGGCAATGCAGTGACCATAAACGATAACGCTGATCTGATCAGCCAGAGAAAAAACCACATCCATATCATGCTCAACCAGAAGTATCGTCGTCGTTCCCTTGAGACCAGATATCAACTTCTGCAATTCCACCGTTCCTCCTGCCCCCTGGCCGGCCATGGGCTCATCAAGCATCAGGAGCTGCGGGTCACCTACCAATGCCATTCCTACCTCCAACTGTCGTTTTTCTCCATGGGACAATCGCCCAGCCTGCTGCTCTGCTCTGTCTGACAGATCCACTCTGGCCAGGGCATCCGCCAGGGTGTCCTGGACAATGTCCACAGCCATCGCATTTTTCCAGAAACGGAAATTATGACCTCTTCCTGCGAGTATGGCCAGAGCCATATTCTCGGAGACGCTCAGGTCATTAAAAATGGAGGTGATTTGAAAAGACCTTCCCAGTCCCGCTCTGACCCTTTTATGCACAGGCAGTTTTTGTATCTCTTCAGAATTGAGAAGGATCGACCCTGAATCAGCCTGCAACTCACCACTGAGCAGATTTAACACCGTCGTTTTCCCGGCTCCATTGGGACCGATCAGGGCATGGATATGTCCCCTTTGGATACTGAAGCTCAGCTCTTGGCTGGCTTGCACCGCACCAAAAGATTTACAGAGATCTTTTACCTGCAGGATGTAGTCTGCCACCCCTTACTCCTTTTGAGTCAAAAATCCGAAGATTCCTCGTTTGGCAAAAAGAACGACCATGATCAATATCGGCCCAAAGTAAACCATCCAGTGTTCAGTATACATAGCCAGGATCTCCTCAAGCAGCAGGTAGACTGTCGCTCCGAGCACGGGTCCAAAAAGTGATCCAAGGCCGCCGAGCAGAACCATAACCATTAATTCTCCGGACAAGGTCCAGTGCAGCAGACCGGGACTGACATATTCCGTCTGATTGGCAAGCAAGGCACCGGCCAAACCCGCTCCGGCACCGCCAATGACGAAACAGACAAGCTTGTAACGCTGTTCAGGGATTCCTAAAGCTTTGATTCTTCTGCTGCTGCTCGCTGCGCCTCGAAGCACCAGGCCAAAACGGGACTTGACCAGGCGGTCAGAGATGAACAGGAACAGAGTAAGAAAAAACAAGCAGACAAAATAGAAATGAACATCATTGCTCAAATCCAATCCGACCAGCTGATTTCTAGAATAAAGGGATAAGCCGTCGTCACCACCGTATTTTTCCAGGCCGACAGCAAAATAGTAGAGCATCTGGGCGAAGGCCAGCGTGATCATAATGAAATGCATGCCACTGGTTCGCAGACTGAGGCTGCCGATGAGCAGCGCAAAAACGGCTGAGATGACCATCGCCAGCGGCCAGACCAGCAGCGCATTCTCACTGCCAGCAACGATTCCCGCCATCGGTTCGGCGGCAAAGCTGTGATGAAAAAAGATAGCGGTTACATAGGCCCCGATGCCTACAAAGGCGGCGTGTCCGAGACTGATGAGCCCGCCATAGCCGATCAGCAGATCAAGACTGACAGCAGCCAGTGAGTAAATGAGAATCCGGGTAAATAACGATATCAGATATTGTTCCCCGAAATAGTCTGCCGCCCATGGCAGAGAGCAGAAGAACAAGGCTCCGGCTATGATAATTGCCGTTTTGGGGATACCGCTGGTCATCTGAAGATCAATTGTAGGAGGGGAACAGTCCGCGCGGCTTCCAAATAAGCACGGCGGCCATGAGTATATATATCGACATCGAAGCCAGCGAGGCACCAACGCTGTCAGCGTAAGATGAGGAGAGAAATGTCCTTAATACAGAGGGCAGAAAGGCACGCCCAAGGGTATCGACCAGACCCACCATTAAGGCTCCGACCACTGCACCACGAACTGAACCGATCCCGCCGATAACTATAACCACGAAGGTGAGGATCAGAATCGATTCTCCCATCCCCGACTCCACGGCAAAAATCGGCCCGGCCATCACCCCTGCCAATCCCGCAAGCAGCGTACCAAGCCCAAATACGAGCGTATACAGAAGTTTTATATTGACGCCAAGGGCGCCAATCATATCGCGATTCGAGGCACCAGCCCGGATTTGCATGCCAAGCCGGGTTCTAGAAAACAGATACCAGAGCAGCAGAGCAACCGACATTCCAACCAGGATCACTGCCAACCGATATATGGGATAAACGAGCCCGGGCAACAACTCTACACTGCCTTTGAGCCAGACCGGCATGTCCATGAACAGCGGTTGTTTCCCCCAGATGATCCGGGTCATCTCATTGAAGAAAAAAATCAGGCCAAATGTTGCCAATACCTGATCGAGATGATCCCTGCCATATAGTTGCCTCAGCACCAGGATTTCAACGGCCATGCCTGTTATACCGGCAGCAGCCAGGGCAGCCACGCCCCCGAGAACGAAGGAGCCGGTGACTCCGGTAACGGTTGCTCCCACATAGGCCCCGATCATATAGAAGGAACCATGGGCCAGATTGATCACCCGCATGATACCGAATACCAGCGTTAAACCGGCAGACATAAGAAACAGGGTAATACCAAGCTGCAGCCCGTTGAGAAGCTGTTCGATAAATAAAATCATAGACTACGGTCAGAGGGAGGCTGGATCAGTTCAATCCAGCCCCGCCTCCAGGCCTACATCTGGCACTCGGATGCATAGGCATCGACGTGACTTTCGAACACTTTCTGAATCGTTCGGTTGGTGTACTGCCCGTCGTCGGTTTTGATGACCTCACGAATATAGAGATCCTGAATGGGGTGCTGGTTGGTGCCGAAAGAAAAATTTCCTCGTACAGAGTCAAAATTAGCCTCTTTCAACGCCTTCTTGAAAGCGTCCAGATCATCCACTTTCCCATTAACCGCTTTGAGTGCGCTGCCGATCAAACGAGCCGTATCGTAGCCCTGGCTGGCATAGAGGGTCGGAGTCCGGCCATATTTTTCCTGGTAAGCCGCGACGAACTGTTTGTTGGCCTCATTGTCAAGATCATGAGTCCATTGACTGCCGTTCTTCACCCCCAGGGCCACCGGGCCAACCGCTTTGAGTAGTCGCTCATCAAAAGAGAAGGCGGGGCCATAAAGGGGAATCTCTTTGGAAAGCCCTGCCTGGTCGTACTGCTTAATGAAACTGACCCCCATGCCGCCGGGTAGAAAGAAGAAAACTGCATCGGGCTTGGCGGCACGTATGGCGGCTATTTCAGCAGCATAATCGGACTGGCCAAGTTTGGTGTATACCTCGGCACTGATATCTTTTTTGAAATAGCGCTTGAAACCAGCCAGGTGATCTTTGCCAGCCGGGTAGTTGGGGGCAATCAGGTAGACGCTCTGGTGCTCCGAATCGTTGACAAACTGACCGACAACTTCATCAATGTTGTCGTTCTGGTAGGAAACGCTGAAATAGTTTTCATTGCAGCCTTTTCCAGCCAGCATTGAGGGACCAGCGTTGGCGCTGAGGTAAACAACCCCCTCCTGCACTACTTTTGGAACGACGGCGATGGCCACATTGGAGAATACGATACCGGTCATAATCTTGACGCCATCTTTCTTCATGTAGCGCTCGGCAATCTGTTTGGCCTTTTCCGGTTTTCTCCCGTCATCCTCAACCATCAGTTCGACTTCCACCCCGCCGAGCTTACCACCCTCCTGATCCACTGCCAGCTGAAAGCCGTCCCTGATATCTTCGCCAAGATAGGCTGCTGTTGTCGACAGGGTGGTAATCATCCCGATCTTTACCGGTTCAGCGGCCGCACTCTGCAGGCTGAAAACGAAAACCGCCGCGGTGAGTATTGTCATCAATCGTTTCATCGCATACTCCTCTTCTCTCTCAAGTTACTGGTTGCAATCCAACGGTTGCCCGAAGAATTGATGCTGGTAATTAGAACGGAATCTACAGAAACTGCACTGGATAGACCAATCCGGACTAAATGGAAATTTTACACTAGAGAATGGCTTATGATTGCGCAAGTCTTTTTTTTGTAATTATGAAAACACAATATCAAGTACTTACGTCACACCAGAGGGTATTCGATTGGAATGCGCTGCACCCTGGTGGTCTCGCAGAAATCTGCTTCACTACGATATTTTTTTCCATCGCTTCAAGAGGCTCACTGGAGACAAAATCAGCTTTACGATATTGTCTGCTCACCGCACCTCCACCGCTGGCCCAAAGATAGGCCCCGTTGGTGCATCAGGGCTACAGTATAATCCTTTTAGTCATGCATAATTTCTGCATTACTGCATGGAGTAGAGCCGCTCATACTCACCGTGGCGGGCCAGCAGTTCCTCGTGGCTACCATCCTCGACGATCTCGCCGTTGTGTATAACTATAATCCTATCGGAATTTTTAATCGTAGACAGCCGGTGCGCTATGACAAAGGTGGTTCGATTTTTCATCAGGTTTTCAAGAGCACTTTGCACTTCACGTTCCGATTCGGTGTCGAGCGCCGAGGTCGCTTCGTCAAGGATTAAAATCGGAGCATTTTTGAGTAATGCTCTGGCAATTGAAATCCTTTGGCACTCACCACCTGAAAGCCTGGCTCCACCCTCGCCAATGATTGTTTCGAAACCGTCTGGCAAACCTTGGATGAATTGCAACGCATGGGCCGCCTCAGCCGCCTCTGCGATCTCAACGTCAGATCGCTCGAGACTGCCATAACCAATATTGTTTTTAACGGTATCGTTAAAGAGAATAGTCTGCTGGGTTACCATGGCGATTTGGTCCCGCAGCGCAGCCATAGTCACATCTCGGATATCGTAACCGTCGATCGTGATAGCTCCGCTGGTCACCTCAAGAAATCGAGGCAAAAGGTTGGTCAGCGTCGTTTTGCCCCCACCGCTGTGTCCTACAATGGCCAAGGTCTGACCTGCAGGAACGGTGAGATTAATATCTTTCAAGGCAACGGTATGGTCATCGTAGACCAAACCCACCTTGTCGAAGACGATACGATCTTGAAAAGCAGGTAATATTTGGGCTTCGGGTTTATCTGAGATTTTCGGTTCAGTATCCAAAATAACAAACAACCGGGTGGCCGCTGCCAATCCTTGTTGTATTATTGAGTTAACCTTGCCAAGTCGTTTAACCGGATCATAAGCCACGACCAGAGAAGTCATCAAAGCAAAAAATTCTCCAGGGGTCATTACGCCTTCAATAACCAGTTTACCACCGAACCAGATAAACGCTGCAATCGCTACACCACCAATAAATTCCATCAAAGGATGCTGGAGACAGCGAAATTTGGCATCCAGAACCGTCACTTCGAACAAGGTGGTGAGCTGTTTGTTGTAACGATCATTCTCATAGGCTTGCATGTTGAAAGCCTTGACAATTCTATTGCCGGTGATGGTCTCGTAGAGCATGTTCGAAATATTGGCAGTCTCCTCTTGTCCTTTGGTGCTGAGACGGCGAAAGACTCTGGCGAATTTAATGATAGGCAAGGCTGCAAAAGGTAGAACGACAAAACAAAACAAGGCAAGCTTCCAGTTCAGGTAAAAAACGACGCCGAGCAGGACTACAACGGTAAAAAAATCTCTTAAAACCCCAACAAGTGCATTGGACATCGCCTGCTGCATCAGAGTGACGTCCGAGATAACACGGGAAATCAGAGTCCCGGTGGGATAAGTATGGAAGAAGGATAGTGGTTGGATATGGATATGTTTGAAAATACGAGAGCGAAAATCCCTAATAACTGCCAGACCGACCCACTCGAGCAGTACATCGTAGGTGTAATAAAAGGCCCCTTTGATAGCGAAGATAAAGACGATAATAATCGTAAAGGAATAGAGGTATAAGGGGTTTTTCTCGATGAATATCTTGTCAAGGCCATCTTTTACCATATAGGTTTGAACACCAGTGCACAGCGCCACGGCGGCCATTGCCAACATGGAGATTATCAATTTGGATCTATAAGGTTGCAGTGCTCCGTAGATCCTGGACAGAAGTGCCTTGTTTGTCATAAGTACCAATTTAATAAATCACTGTTATATAGATAGTTCCTGCCGGGCTGCCTGGTTCTCTTTCTGTTGTGCTAGGATTTAAACCATTAAAGGGCAATGTACAAATGATATCCATCTTCGTAGCCGAGGATTATCCTGGCTCATCCAATTTTTCAAGATCCCTCCCCTGCCAGATTGAACTTTGCGCAAAAGTAAGAGGTTCTGAGAAAATCGTCATTGAAAGATCTGAAATTGGAGGAAAACAGCCAAAACTGTCAACTCGGGATCAGAGGGAGGAGCTAACTCAAAAAGGTATAATATACTGGTAAATACTTTAGAATTAATCTAGGATTTCGGTCAAAATTGAAGGAGGCGCTTTACTAGCTTTACTATGATTCAAAAAGCTTGCCTCAGCTGAGCAAGCGCGTGATTATCGGCCACGACGACCAATGAAAAGAGTTCCGTGGCCAATGCTTCAACCCATATAAAAACGAGATGGTTTTAATCGTAACTAGATGAAAAAAATACGACATTACCTAGAGTATAAACTCCTGTTGGGTATCGGTTTCCTCATTCGTGGACTACCGAGATCGACGATGCTGCGGTTGGGGCGACTTGTTGGCGATTGTATTTATTATTGCGTACCAGTGCGTAAATCAATCGTCTTAAACCATCTTGAGTTTTCCTTTCCTGACAAATCAGCTGCAGAAAGAAAAAAAATTGCCAGAGGTGCTTACCAGAACTTTGGTATGAATGTGTTTGAGCATCTCTGCGTACCAATGCTCTCCAATGAAGATTTTCGCCGTATCGTCAAGCTGGTTGACGAAGATGTACTGATTCAGGCGTTGGAGAAAAAACGAGGGGTTATTATTGCCGGAGGACATTTTGGTAACTGGGAGTATACCAGCAGTGCAGTGGCTGCCTATGGATACCGTCTTGGCGTTGTGGTAGCGGAGGTGTCCAACAAGTATATAGACAAGAGGGTTAACGAGCATCGTGAAGCGAGCGGCGCCGAGATGATCCCCAAGGGTGCATCGACCAGGGCGGTTATCAGAATTTTACGCGAAAACGGTGTGATGGGAATGCTTATGGATCAAGATGAAAATGAAGACGGTATCTTCGTCGACTTTTTCGGGCGCCCCTGTTCTACCGCAAAAGGACCAGCTGCGCTCGCCCTCAAGACCGGTGCCTCGATCATATTTTTCGCCGCGATTCGTCAGCATGATGGAACCATACAGGTAGCTTTCGAGCCTGTAGAAATCGATTATGAGGCTGGGATGACAGAAGAAAACATCGTCGCTATCACCCAGCGCTGCACGTCTCGCCTGGAACATTACACTCGGCTCTATCCTGATCACTGGTTCTGGATGCATCGCCGCTGGAAAACCCGCCCTGATGAGAAAATTTCCACCGCTTGAAACTGCTCGGCAGTTATTGCCATCCCATATCTCTTTTCGGAGTGATTCGGCCCACGATCTTGTTGCTTCGGTGTGTCTTCAGTCAGCTATCATTATTTGTTACAACCGAAATCGACTGCTGTTATGGTAATTTGCAGCAGCGACAGCTTTTGGCTTAGCAGTAAATGAAATTGTCTGGGCTTGCATCACTTATGGTGTCTCTTGCATCAATGATTAAATTTTATTAGTAATGTTGAGCCGAATGTATATGGAAACACCGACGGCTCCGACTATTATCACCAAGAAAGAGGACAGCATATGACCAGCGATGGATCCAGGGCAACTCTTGCCCCGGTCTCGATTCCCACAGTTTCAGTTCCCGGCCACCCCGTTTGGCCGCCGCTGTCTAAAGAAGAAGAACTGAATCTCAAAGAGAAAATCAAGGGCCTTCTGACTCAGGTCAATGGTGTCCTCGTCGCCCATTATTACACCGACGGCAGGCTTCAGGACCTGGCCGATGAAACTGGAGGCTGCGTGGCTGACTCACTGGAAATGGCCCGCTTCGGCACGGAGCATCCGGCCAGCACCCTGGTTGTCGCCGGAGTAAAATTCATGGGTGAAACCTCGAAGATACTTAACAACGAGAAACGAGTGCTGATGCCAGATCTCGCCGCGACCTGCTCCCTTGACGAAGGTTGTCCGGCGGACCAATTTTCCCGATTCTGCGATCAGTATCCGGATCATACGGTCGTCGTTTACGCCAATACCAGCGCCGAGGTAAAGGCCCGTTCGGACTGGGTGGTGACTTCCGGGATCGCCTTGCCAATAATAAAACACCTGGCCGCCCAGGGGAAAAAGATCATCTGGGGACCTGATAAACACCTGGGGAATTACGTTCAGAGAGAAACCGGTGCTGAAATGATCTTCTGGCCCGGATCCTGTGTGGTCCATGAAGAATTTCGCTCTGTGGCCCTCAGCCGATTTCGCAAACTGCACCCCGAGGCTGCGGTGCTGGTGCACCCTGAATCACCTCAGTCGGTGATCGAGCAGGCCGATGTGGTGGGCTCGACTACGGCCCTGATAAACGCCGTCATCAGCCGTGACGAACATTGTTTTATTATCGCTACCGATAAAGGCATCTTCAACAAGATGAGAAAACTGGCTCCTGGAAAGACTTTGCTGGAAGCACCGACGGAGGGCGAAGGAGCAACCTGTCAGAGCTGTGCCCGCTGTCCCTGGATGGGTATGAATTCACTGCAGAACCTCCTGACCACCCTGCAGGAGGGAACAAACGAAATCCATGTCTCGAGAGAGCTTGCCAGGCGAGCCAGGATTCCCATCCAGCGCATGCTCGACTTCGCCAGTCAGATGAAGAACTGAAATCCCCCTCGGCAGGTCATTTTCAGCACTCCCCAAAAGCGATACCACCTAGCCCGGCCATTAAACCAATTTGGAGGAAAGTCCCAGCTATACCTATCCAAAATGGACGTTAATGCAGCCAACTCCGATAGCCCGCAGCAAGGTTGTCCCAGCTGAACGGCTCGGTCATTTTTCTGGACTGCTCGACCGTCAGTTTTTCATCTCTCTGTAATGCTTCAGCGAGATGCTCGTAGAGGCGGCCATTCTCATACAAAAACTGCTCTTCAAATAACTCTGGATAAGAAAGTCGATGGGGCAGAACCGGGACGCATCCGGCCCGTACCGCTTCGATAACCGAGATGCCGAAAAATTCATGGACGGCGGTGGACACGACGATATCTCCAACAGCAAGATGCTGATAATAAGCATCTTTCTCATCCACATAGCCCCACTGAACAATTTCTTTCTTCAGTCGCTGCCGGGCTTCATCAAAACAGATAGGCTTGTTTTGGAAATGCTGTCCTAGCACGCAAAGCCTGAAGTCGATCCCACTGTCTTGAAGTCTGTAGAGTGTCTCAAAGAATTCTTCCGGGTTCTTATCATGTTCCCAGCGATGGTTCCAGACAATCGTTTTCACCTTCCCCTTGTCGGCCATTATTTTGATCCAATCTTGGCCGCTGAAATCTAATCCCGGATAGAGGATAATTGATTTTCGCCTCAATTCATCGAGGCAGCCGCCCAACTCCATATCCGTGGCCTTGAGAAGGTATTTGCTGCACTGGTGGAAAAAGGAAGAACGATTGTATTCGGAGTTGAAGGCTATCGAGTCTGAGACCAGTGCGCTGGTAAAATTGATGGAGGTGAAATGATGGGTGGTGTGTTTGTCGAGAAACCCCGGGTAGCAAAACTGATTTTCATGATAGTAGGTCAAGTATCTGCAGCGGTTGTTCCATCCTGCCAGTGATGATGCCATTGCCTTGAATACGGAAACCTCGATAAAGCTTGAGAAGAGCACGGTATCAAAATTTCGTTCAGCTGCCGGCAGCTCTGAGAGCTGCCCGATGAACCAGGGTGCACTAAGCTGCATACGCATTTTCCACTTGCGGGCGGGTAGGCTGAGCAGCGTAAAATCACCTTCAACATGACGGACTAAGCCGTCAAGGAACAATTTATGGGATCCTCCATAGTACGGTTCGATGAGTAGAATTTTCTTCATCCCCAAAACTCTTTAACAGTATCGCGGGTCAGTGATTTAAGGGATTGAGCGAGGAAATGAGAGGCTAAGGTCAAGCTGTTTTGAGCATTTTTTTGCTGACCACATGATCCCAGATCAGATCAGCCGTCTGCAGCTTGCTGGTATGAAGCAGCTTCATTACCTGGGAGGAATCAATTAGGGTGATCTGGTTGTTATCGACCTCAAAACCTGTAGTGGCTGAAGATATGTCGTTGACCGCAATCAGATCGAGCCCTTTGTTGAGCAATTTTTTCCTGCCCTCTTCCTCAATGTTGGAGCTTTCAGCGGCAAAGCCGATGAGCAGCTGACGGTTATGGTCGCAGAGTCCGCCAAGCTCTTTGAGAATGTCGGGATTCTGCACCAGTTCCATGACTAGGGATGATCCTTCCTTCTTAATCTTCTCGTCAGATTGAGTTGCGCATCTGAAATCGCTCACAGCTGCGGCTTTGATAATAATCGACTTGTCCTCATAGCGTTCAATAACCGCCTGGTGCATCTCCTGGGCCGTCGTGACCTTGACACATTCCACCCCGGCCGGAGGCTGCAGTGTTGTCGGACCACTGATCAAAGTTACTTCCGCACCCCTTCTGAAAGCTGTTCTCGCCAGAGCAAAGCCCATTTTTCCTGAAGAACGGTTGCTTATGAAGCGCACCGGATCATATGGCTCCCTGGTTGGCCCTGCAGTTACCAGAACCTTTTGCCCGGCAAGATCTTGAGTCAGGATTTGACGCAAAACATATTCGGCGACCTGCTCCCATTCAGGCAGTCTGCCTCTGCCCTCTTCTCCGCAGGCCATGAGCCCGCTGTCAGGCTCTATGATGTGGTAGCCGAATTCACGCAGGATCTTGAGGTTTTTAACCGTTGCAGGGTGCTCATACATCTGCACGTTCATGGCGGGACAGATAATCACTGGAATGCGAGCGGCCAGCACCGTCGTGCTCAGCAAATCGTCTGCCTGGCCGTATGCCAGGCGCGCGATGGTTTTCGCAGTTGCTGGAGCGATGAGTATGCAGTCCGCCTCCCGGCTCAAACCGATGTGGGAAATTCCCCCCTCCTGTTCGGCACTGAACATATCCCCAAAAACTGGTCGGCCAGAAAGAGATGCAAAGGTGAGCGGGGCAACAAATTTTGCAGCTGCCCCGGTCATCACCACATCAACCAGCGCCTCCTCTTTGGCCAGGGTACTCACCCAGCCGGCCACCTTAAATGCAGCTATGGAGCCAGTGACACCGAAGACGATCCGTTTTCCCGCAAATGAATTTGACATGTCCAGATTAGCAGTCCGTCAACTGGCTGCAGTCCACCTTTTAATCACGGCTGCCCCCGAAAAATCTGAGCAGCATAAGAAACAGGTTGATAAAATCGAGATAAAGCGCCAGGGCCCCCATGATTGATCCTTTGGTAATGGCCTCCTGTCCCTGGGACATGATTCCCTCTTCACCCATCCGCTTGATCTTCTGAACGTCATAAGCGGTCAGGCCAGTAAAAATGAGCACGCCAATCATCGAAGTGACCCAGTAAACACCGGAACTCTTGAGAAAGATATTGACGATGGAGGCAATTATCAGGCCGATAAGCCCCATGAACAGAAACGAACCCCAGCCGGACAGGTCACGCTTGGTGACCAGACCATAGACAGCCATGGCTCCAAACATACCAGCGGTAATGACAAAGGTCGAGGCTATGGAAGAGCCGGTATATCTGAGAAAGATTGTGGAGAAGAATAGTCCGTTGAGAACTGAGTAGGCAACGAACAGAGCCGAAGCAGTCGAAGCCTGGATCTTATCGATGCGGGCCGACAAAAAGAACACAAGGCCCAGGGTTCCCAGGGCGAGAATGAGAAAAAGAGGCGAGTTGATAATTCGTACTGCGAGACCGGTGGCTGCAGTAGCATAAGCAACAACTCCGGTAATTCCTAAGCCCACGGCCATCCAGTTGAACACCTTGGCAAGGAAAATGGAAGCGGCATCCTGTCTGGCTTGACTAATGGTAATTGATTGTGTTTCGGTCTGCATATAAGTCTCCATTTAATGTATTATTCAGTAAGCCCCGCCCCTTTTAAACATTATGTAGACGGTTCTCAAGATGATTTTTATGTCGGTCCAGAGCGAATAATTGAGTATATACCAGTCATCGAGATCGACTCGCTCCTGGTAGTCATCGATGTCCGAACGCTTACTCACCTGCCATGGTCCGGTGATCCCCGGTTTCATGGAACAGTAGCGGCCGGCGCTCTCCCGGTAAAAGGCTGTGAGTTCGCCGCCGACAATAGGTCTGGCTCCGACAACACTCATGTCGCCTTTTAAAACATTAATGAATTGAGGGAATTCATCAAGGCTGGTCTTGCGTAAAAGTTTGCCGATTCTGGTGATACGCGGGTCATTTTTCAATTTAAACGTCTGCTCCCACTCCTCCCTCAAACGGGGGTTATTTTCCAGAAGATCCTCCAATTCATTATCGGCCCCCACGCGCATGGTCCGGAACTTGAGACAGTCAAATTCCTTGCCGGCTGCAGTTATCCGTTTATGACGGTAGATTACCGCTCCGCCGTCCTCTAGCTTGATCAGCAGACTGATAAGCAGCATCAGCGGGGAACTGGCAATCAGAACGGACAGGGAGAAGAGCACATCGAACCCGCGTTTCCACTCGGTGTGGGGATTGAAATTGAGGATCAGCATCTTTCCCAGACTCTGAACTTCAGCGTGATGCAAACCAAACACGTAGAGATCCGGTACCAGATAAATTCTCGATCCAAGTGATCGGCACTCGCGCAGGATCGAAAATATTTTTCTTTCTGCCCGCATCGGCAGGGCAATATAGACATAATCGATGTCGTTCTTGCTCAGATAGTCCGGAAGCATACCGATATCACCGAGAACCGGCATGCCCAAGCGTGCCAGACGAGGGTCTTCGGAGACCTTATCGTCAAAAAAACCCATTACTTCGATGCCGGCCCAGGGAATGGATTCCAGCTCCCTGACAAGGCTCAGACCCAAGTCCCCCGCTCCGGCGATAACCGCGCGCCTGATATTCTTGCCTCTGCGTCGATAGAAGCGGAGTATTTTTCGAGCTGAAATATGCACCAGGAAGAGCAAAATCGGGGTAGTGGTCGACCAGATCAAGAAGACCACGCGGGAATAGGCAACTGAAATCTTGAAAATGAAAAAATAGAAAAGTAGAAGACCGACAATGGTCGCCCAAGCCCTAATTATCACATAAAATTCTTTATAAAATTTCCAGCCCCGCCAGGACCTATAAAGTTGAAACGACTGGAAGACCACCAGGCTGAGAAAAAAGGTGATGATTATCAGCCGGGTGTAGTATTCGCTCCAGGGAACCCGATACCAGTACACCAGGCCGGTGAGATAGCCGACCACAAGAAGACAGTCAACCAGGTGCAGAAGCCTGGCCATCAAGGAGCTCTGCTCACGCAGATTAGTTGAGAGCATTTATGTCAGTAAGCGAATGATCGCATTGATTATCCACCGTCGTCACTGGCCGTAACTCTATTGTTTTCCCACCAGCCTTGATTCATACTGAGTTTTGCGGCCAGCCTGGTGGGCAGTAGACGATGAGTTCTTCCGAGTCGGTAACCACAGAATTTCAAACCAACTCTTACCATAAAGTCGCCCATCATTCTATAACTTCGGCGCCGCCACAGATAGGCAAGACCTGATTGGGTATAGTCAAGTCCCCTTCCCCCGGCTCCGCCAAAGGAGTCAAGCAGCCATTTCTGGCTGTCGTGGAAGACACCTATATCGAAGTATCTGCAGAACTCCTCGCTCCATGAATAGTTGTGGGAGTGATAGACAGCGGCTTCGGCCGCATAGGCTATCTTGCCATCATTTTCAAGCAGCTTGCCCGCTGCACAGCTATCTTCGCCAAAGATCAGATCTGTCTCAAAATAACCTATTTCGGCGAGGCTCGAACGACGATAGGCCGCACATGAATTGGAGACGAATACTGTTTCAAACCCCAACTGCTGTCGATCTTCGTAGGTTTTAATTCGCGACTCGCTGGGATAATTGAAATTTCTGAGGTGCGCTGCAATCTCGGTGGCCTGAAACGAGGGCAACTGGCGGCCATAACTCAGGCTTACGTCAGTTGAGGTGCGGATCGGTGCTGTAAGTTTCTCGAGCATTGTGGGCGATTTCGGCAGTACATCCTGGGTCAGAAAAACGAGGATGTCGCCCTGGGCCATTCTGGCCGCCATCGTCCTGGTTCCCCCATGATCGAAGCTGTCGAGCTCGATTTTATGCACCACTGCCCCATAGCCGATTGCTATCTCGACCGTATCATCGTCGGAGTCGGAATCGATCACCAGAATCTCATCTGCTTGAAGCGACTGTATAGTCAAGGCGGCCAGCAGCTCTCGGAGCGTGCCGGAGCCGTTTCTGGTTGGGATGATTATGGAGATGCTCATTGATGTGGTCGATTGTTCCGCCTGATCTCTAAATCTTGTCATTCAAACAGATTACACATGCAGCAAACGGACTGCACAATACTTGGACAAAGCCCAGATCAGATAAGGGGACCGGTGTTTCAAATTCATTCTGATTTCGTTTTTTGAAGCCAGGCACTTGGTCTGATAAGAAATCTCTTTTCTGTTCTGGGACCACCCTCTGACATGAAAAGCTTCAACCGCAGGTGCATAAAGCATCTTCCAGCCCTGTTTTCTGAGCCTAAGACAGAGGTCGATATCCTCTTTGTACATAAAAAAGGATTCATCGAAAACATTCGGCGTGCTTTTGCTCAGCGCTTCGACTTGGCAAAACATGAAGGCTCCGCAGACCGCCGGGACCTCCTCTTCTATCTGGTATTTATCGTCGTTCTTCAGACCCTGCCCGCGGTCATACCAGCGTCCATACCAGGTTCTGAATATGCCGGTGGAATCGAGCAGACCGTTTGGCCGGCAATTATTCAGATCAAACCCTTTGAGTCTGCCGGTAAGAACGGCAACCTCTGGCCTGGCTGAAACAATTTCCACTGAACGCTTGAAACTTTCCGGTTCGAGAAAGGTATCGGGATTCATTAAGCAAACATATTTATCAGTATCTGCGATATGTTGCAGACCAAAATTGTTGGCTGCTGCAAATCCGATATTGTCTTTAATGTGGATCTCATAGCCGGCTTTATCGGAGTAGACATCGAGATAGCTTGGGCTATCTGAGCCACTGTCGACGATAATTATCCGGGTCGCAGCAAGGGACTGTTGATCCAGGGACTCAGTGCACCTGCCGATGAATTTCTCGGAATTATGAGTGACTATGATGACGCTCAGCATTGGCTTAGAATCACTTCAGCACCAGACCATCAGCAAAAAATTGCCAGATACCAGCGGAGCAGCAGATTGTTTTTTCCCTCTCCGCGTCTCCTGGACATGATCGATTTCACGACATCCCGCTCGGAATCGACAATTTTTTCGCAGAATAGAGCTGTGGAAATAGTAGTATCATGCTGTCTGGGTTTCTTCCTGATCATACTGGCAATCCTCGGAACAGCCTCAATAATACCTGATATGTAGGCGACAAAATGCTTTTTTTTGAGCACAAACAGAAACCAGAAAAACTGGTAAATAAGCAATGCTGGTAAAAATCTGATCAGCATCACCAATGAATAATTTTTACAGATGACAAAAATATTATTTCTGGTGGTCAACTTTACCGTCAGTTTGTTGATTTTCGATCCGGTTGTTGCACTGCCCATGTGGTAGACAACCGCCCCCGGAACATAACTGCACCTGTGACCGGCCCGCGCCGCCCGCAGGTTAAAATCGACATCTTCAAGATAGGCGAAGAAATCTTCGTCAAACAGACCAAGCTCGTCAAAAAGTGTTCGGTGGTAGAGCGCCGCACCGGCACAGGCTCCAAATACCTCTCTTTTTAGACCGTAATGTTCAGAGTCGGGTTCCTGCGTGCCGAATCGATAGCCCACCCCGCCTCTCAGCACTCCGTCTCCGGCCCCATCGAGAACGCTGCGATCTGAATAGGAGAGCATTTTCAGGGCCCACATCCTGATCAGCGTTTCGCTGTCTGCCTGGTTGGCCAGGTGAGCGAGGCAGTTCGGGGCCATTTCTATGTCGTTGTTGAGCAGCAGAACCCACTCCCTGGCTCCTGCCTCGATACCTCTGTTAACGGCTGCACTGAATCCGCAGTTTTCGGTCAGTTCTATGACTTTAACAGCGGGGTAATTGGCCAAGATATAGTCGGCCGATCCATCGGTTGAACCATTGTCGACGACAATCACGCCGAAATCATCAAAACTCTGGGCGAACAGTGACGGCAGGCATACTTCGAGCATATGCCTGCCGTTCCAGTTGGGGATGACAATATCGAATCCTGTCAGGAAATCATCAGCCATCGGTTACTCAACAGAGTCTTGCTTCCGCAAGCCATAAACCTCTTTGACATAATAGACCGGTTTTTTCTGGGTCTCATGGTAGGTCCTGGCCTGAAGCTCTCCAATCAGACCGATCGAGACGAACTGGATGCCGATAAAAATGAGCACTATGGCAAGCAGCAGCAGCGGACGGTCCGACAGCGGAATATCAAAAAACTGGCGCTGGATGGTCATGATCAAGGCGATCAGAAATCCCGCCGTCCCTGAAATCACGCCAAGCAGGCCAAAGATCTGGATCGGCCGGGTGGCATAACTGAGTAGAAATTTGACGGTGATCAGATCGAGCACCACTCTGATGGTTCTCGAGATACCATATTTTGAAGTTCCGAATTGGCGCGCCCTGTGATTGACCTTGATTTCGGTGAATGAAATCCCCATACCACTGGCTATTGCCGGAATAAATCGGTGCATCTCTCCGTAGAGACGGATGTTCTTGATCACCTCTCTACGAAACGCCTTAAGAGTGCAGCCATAGTCGTGCAGAGCCACCCCCGTGGTCCAGGAAATTATCTTGTTGGCAATTATTGACGGCAGCCGTCGATTTAAGAAGGCATCTTTGCGGTCATGGCGCCAGCCTGTCACTACATCGAATCCTTCCTCGATCTTTTCAATGAAGCGGGGAATGTCACGGGGGTCATTCTGCAGGTCTCCATCCATGGTAATTATCACCTCGCCGCTGGAATAGTCGAACCCAGCGGACATGGCGGCTGTCTGTCCAAAATTTCTGCGGAATTTGACCACCACTATGCTTGGGTCTGCAGCCTGAATCGACTGCAGAAGCGACAGCGTCGTATCTGTACTGCCGTCGTCCACGAAAAGTATCTCGTAGGAGCAGTCCATTGATTTCATGACCTCGGTGAGTTCATCGTAGAGCAGGGTAACGTTCTCTTCCTCGTTGTAGATCGGTATGACAACTGATATTTTCACAAATCCTCCTGGACGGTAACTGGGGAAATGCTTCCCCCGTCAGACGGTGGAATCACTATCTTGGTGCAGTGCTATATTCTTCTTCCTAGCCCACAGGTTATACAGGAAAAACAAACCGCCGATCAAGGAATAACAAACTCCGGTAGCCATGAAAAAGAGGGCAAGGGATCTTGTCTGCAGGTCCCCCATCCCCACCTGGGAAAAGAAGTACACATAGCCGTAATCTCTGACACCTATGCCGTAGATCGAAATGGGCAGGGCCTCCATCAGGGTTATAATCGGAACAAAGGCACTGAAATAGTAAAATGGCAGCGCCACTCCCAGGGCTCTGGCCATCAGATAGACAACGGTAATTACCGAGAATTGGAAAAGAAATGAGAGCAGCATCACCCTAACGATTACTCCTCTCTCGCTGCGGTAACTGGAAAACGAGGAAAACAATTTTTCCACCAGTCGCTCAACCACGGCGATCCTGGTGACTCCAAAAACTGTCAGTATCTTTTTTACCGGTTCCTCCTTCACCAGGGCAACCACGATCAAGAGAAATAACAAGAACAAAAGCGTTGGGATAACAAGCATTTGGATGGATCCGAATGCCTTGGCAACATACAGGGAGGAAACGAAACTCAGGATGACCAGGGCAAGGAAACCGGACAATCTATCGGCAAACACCGATGCCGCTGATCGTGCCGTCTGTTTACTCTGACGAGCGATATCATAAATACGGTAGCTGTCACCGCCAATATTAGATGGCAGAAACAGGTTACAGAAGGTGCCGCTCATGTAGGAAACGGTCAAATCCCAGAGAGATATATCAAGGTTGTCAGCTTTCAGAAAGATCTGCCATTTTCTGGCACTTATCAGGGTGTTAAAGAAGAGCAGCAGTGCTATGGGCAGCAGGTAGCGTGGATCTATCTGGGACAGCAGGTTGCCGATCTGCTCGAGCGGCGTCTTACGGTAGAGAAATACGATTAGCGAGATGCTGACCGCGAGTTTGAAAATAATCAGAAGGTATTTGCGCATCTCAGGTTCGTTCCCTGACCACTTTAGCGGGCACCCCCAGGCACACCGAAAATGGCGGAATGGAACGGCTGACAACGGCTCCCGTCCCGGCCACGCTCCCCTGCCCGACGGTTGCTCCACCCAGAACGCTCACATTGGCACCGAGCCAGACATTATTCTCGACGGTGACGCCACCATCATCGACTATAGGGCTGGTGCGAATCAGATCATTTCTGTCGCTTATATCGTAGTTGCCGCCGCCTATGACAAGACAACGCTGGCCTATCACACAATTGTCACCAATAGTCACCGCGTTGCCAGTGGTCGACTGAATTATCGTCTGAGCATTCAGTCCAACATCTTTGCCTATTGTTATCGATCCATTTTTGCAGGACAGCATGACATTGTTGGACAGGATGGATCGGTCACCGACTTCCAGCGACAGATCATCTTTTTCACTTCTGCCATCAAGGATGCAGTATTCACTGATCACCACAGATTCGCCGAGCGCGATCTTCTTGGGCTGGCGCACAACCACCCCAAAACCGAAGACAGTACCTTTTCCGCAGCGGCAGAACATCTTCGGCCAGAATAATTTTCTGAGAACCATCCCTAAAGCCCCTGGGAAGAAGACAAAGAGTTGACAAAACTCATAGTAGAGAAAAGTCGCGACTGAATCCGATCCGATTATGAGGCGACGATATTTGGTCAGAGGTGATCCTTTACCGGTAACCGCTTTGTGTGTTTTTTCCATGTCAGCTCAGGAGGCTAATCTTTTCCTCTCAATGAAAAAATCGGTTATGCCAAATGGCCACATTGATCAATGCCCAGAGGATATGGTTGTGATTCTGCTTCATCGAACAATGTTCATCGATCAAGGTTGAAATATACTTGTCGTCCATATTTTCCCGAATCAGAGCCGAATCGTTTAGCAATTCTATCATATAATCGTTCAAATCTCCTCTGAGCAACTGTTTGACCGGGAGACTATAGCCCTGTTTTCCACGATGAATAACCTTATCGGGCAGCATTCCTTCCAGTGCCGCCCTGAATATATATTTAGTCGTCAGCTTTTTCAGTTTCCAGTCACCGGGCAATGAAGCCATATATTCGACAAGTACATGATCGAGCAGGGGAACGCGGATTTCAAGCGAACTTGCCATGGACATGCGATCCACCTTCATCAATACAGAGTCGGTCATCATGAAGCGCATATCCAGATAGATCTCACGGTTGAGTGCATCGTCACCGGCATCACACCGGCTGCTGTACTCTCTTACCTGCCGGAAGGGATCACGCTCTATTCTGGACTTGAACGAGTTGTCGAATAAGTTTTGCTCAAGTCTCTGGTTGAGAAAATACTGCCACCGCAGATGCTCCCCACCACTATCAAGGTTCGAGCCTTCGATAAACCTTTTGAGCATATTGATTGCCCCTTTTTTCTGGGGCTGATCCGGTAAAAGATTTACCATGTTGCCAATCACATCCCGGCGAATTGGTTTCGGCATGATCCCGAACCAGCGGTTCAGTCTGCTGGCCTTGAATCGGTCATATCCGGCAAAGCTCTCGTCCGCCCCTTCACCTGAGAGGCATACCGTTACATGCTCACGGGCCTGCTTGCAGAGGAGGTAGAGCGGCACCGTCGATAAATCGGTCATCGGCTCATCGAGATGATACAGTGTCTGCTCCACATATTCCGGCTTCAGGGTATCGAGCATCAGCACCTTGTGATCGGTGTGGCAATGTTTGGCGACGATCTCGGCGTAGTCCAGCTCGCTGAAACTCTTATCCTCGTAACCGATGGTGAAGGTCTTCAGCGAACCGCTTATATGTCGACGCATCAGGGCGACGATGCAGCTCGAATCAAGCCCGCCGGAGAGAAACACGCCCAGAGGAACATCGCTGACCAGATGCGACTTAACAGCGAAATCAAGGTGCTCACGCATCTTCTCAACCGCGTCCTCAAAACTACCGATAGAATCGTCCTGTTTAAGCGATAGGTCCCAGTACTGTTCAATGCTCAACTGATCGTTTTCAAGGAGCAGATAGTGGCCTGCCGGCAGCTTATGAATGTTTTCGAACATGGTCTCAGGAGCAGGAACAAACTCGAAACCGAGATAATCATAGAGAGCCTGGTAGTTCACCTTTCTTTCGACTTGAGGATCTTCCAGAATCGCCTTGATCTCTGAGGCAAAGCGCAGCTGGCCGCCCTGGTAGTGGTAATAGATCGGTTTTATTCCGATCCGGTCCCTCACCAGCAGCAGCCGTTTGCGTTTAAAATCATAAAGTGCGTAGCCGAACATGCCCCGGAGCCGGTCGATAGACTGGATGCCCCACTCTTCATAACCGTGAATAATCACTTCGGTATCGGAACGGCTCGAAAAGACATGGCCTTTTTGTTCGAGTTCGTCCCGCAATTCGGCAAAATTATAGATTTCTCCGTTGAAAACAACCACCACCGAGCCATCTTCATTGAACATCGGCTGGCGGCCGTTTTCACTCAGGTCGATAATCGAGAGCCTGCGGTGGCCCAAGGAGATCTGCTCGGCACAGTGGAAGCCATCCTGATCCGGGCCTCTGTGCGACAACGTTTCAGCCATAGAGCGAATGAGGTTTTCGTCCCGCCAGTTAAATCCACATATTCCACACATAATGATGTCTCTTCACTACAAATTAAAAAACCGGCCCTGGCAGACCGGTTTTTGTCTCAAAGCTGGTAATGTCGTTATTGCCCCTTCAATCTGATGGCCTGCCGGCTTCTCTGGATAACTAGGAAAAACGGAATCAGCAGCAAGGCCAGGGGAATGTACCATATGCCATTGAGCAGCACATAGGCAATGCCCAGCAAAGGCAACAGTGCGGTTCTGACCAATAATTTCAACAGTTCAGACTGGCCGATAAAATCCGCCAGCGGAGGCGAATAGGAGTAGTAATAGTCAACGAATTTACGACCCATCGCATTGGTCAACAGGTAGGAATCCCTGAATTCTCTAAGCAGTGCCACTTGCGGCTCCAATATCGATCCGTAGGCCGCCGTGGCAATGAAACAACCGCCCCCCCCACCGCCGCTTGACGTGCCACATGGAAGAACCTTGTTAAATTCCTGGGCCACCACATTCTGCCCCTTTTCGCTCAAATGGTAGCCATCTACATTATAAGAGCCCCAGTCGGGCCCCTGCAGAGCCGAATAGAGATCCACATAGACAACACCCCGTTTTGCAGCTTCCTGCTGGATAGCGGGGTTGTAAGTTTGCACAATGGGTATATATTCGCTGCCGCTTTCCGTATTTGGGGTGATCGAGCCAACTATGGGAGTTGCACCGGCGTCGATAGTTTTGTCCATCATCGTTCCCAGACTGGCGGCAGTGATCTGGGCAGACACGCCGCTTCTGACATCATTGGCACCTTCCATCAACAGTACGTATTGGGGTTGACTCCTGGTAAGCACAGAATCGATACGAGCAGCGCCGTCAAAGCTTATTTCGCCAAGTTCCCCTTCATTGATCACCACCGAATTGCACCCTTGGGCATCGAGCGCCTGCTGCAGGTATCGTGAATACGGGGTCGCAAGATACCCTGCAGTAATCGAATCACCGAAGGCAACGATACGTGTTTTTGAAGGTGCTTCTTGCGCCCCGATGCCTAATGGCGCCAAGACAAGTATCCCCACGGCGAAAATTAGAGCCTGAATATTCATTTAGATTTTTTCCTCACGCGTTGAAATCTTGCAGGTCTGCGATTCAAAGAATGGAGCTAGTACACTCTGACAAACAGCATCGAACTCCGGCTTACAAATTGCGGTAATTCAACAATTCTCTCTTCAGTGGTCTCTTTTTCCCCGGCCTCAGCCTCCTCGATCACCGGCTCTGACCAGTCATCGTCGACCCATCTGCTGGACAGCACAACATTCTGTCCTGCCCGTGCAGCTCGCCACACCACCTGGGGTGTCCCGTCGCCGCCAATGTCGACAGCGGGAAGCAGGTCCGGAACGTCATTGGGTTCGTGAACAAAAGCGGGATCCGACCAGAAACCACTCTGATAGAATGAATACATGATCTCATCAAGATCATCGTCGTTGGCACTCCACACTACCCATATTCGATCCTGTTTATCGATGACCACGGAGGGACTGAGATTCGTTTTATTCTCGGAGGAGAGTAACTCACTGGTTTGCCACTCTTCACCATCTCCAGAGGTATAGTGAATTTCCATTCGGCCGCGGTCATAGGCAGTCCAGAAAATCCACCGTTTACCGCTGCTGTCTCGGTCGATTACTGGGTACATATTGTCATAGTGATTGTCGGTAATCCTTACCGGTCCCTGCCAGACGCCATCTTTTCTCTGGGAATAATAGATCTCCATCTTCAGTCCATCAGAAGAGGACCAGACCACGTCTATATCGTTATTCATCTCTGCTAAATCAACCGCAGCAGTGGCAGGGCAAACAATCACAAGCCACATTATCACGACTAGTAAATATCTTAACATCATCCGTTGTAATCCTCATCTATGTAAGCAATTTCTTGCATACCCTGGGCTGAGCTTGCAGTATATTCTTGAAAGCCAGCCAAAATAATCAAATTATTAGAAATTATTGCAAACCTACCAACTATACTACTAGCGTAGGGGTTTTTCAATACAGCCATAGGTATTTGTCCAGGAAACTCAAACTACTGATATCATAATAAAAAACATTACAATCGAAGGAATCAATGGAATATTTCAGCAGAGGTGGTTTTCGGGCGATTGGTTGTTCTTATCCGAGTTGATATAAGTGGTAGGGACTTTGACATTCTGCTATAGTGCCGTCCCGGAGATCAAGGCAACCTCAATTGGTGCTGATGCTGATTGCTCTGAATTCTCTCATTACCAATATTTGTTGGGTTAGAGTTGCCAGAGTGCGTCATTATTGGTGATCGGTAAATTCAGGAATTTACCAATTTGCATATCAAATACCGCGATAAAATTATCCAGGCTATTCCGAACAGTGATTCAGTCTTTTTCAGCACTTCCGGAAGAAAGCATGATAGCAAACGCTATTCAGCCGTATAGCCCGGGCCAATTTCGTATTTTCCCATTAAGGCTTTGTCATTTATCGTCCGCTGGTGTAGAAACAACTGGTATCGTTCAATTCACCTGATTACAGAGGGTTCTGGCTCAATTAAAATTTTATGATGACCAACAAAGAGATCCTGGCGAGGGTGTATCAATCCCTGAAACACTACAGGTCTAAGCTCATAATTTCAATGGTGGCCATGATGGGGGTTGCGCTCTGTACCGGCGCCCAGACTTACATGGTTAAGGACCTGCTCGATAAAATTTTTATCGAACAGAACAAATTCTACCTCTATTCTCTGACCATCGTCGTTGTCTTTATATTCGCTATCAAAGGAATCTTTTACTACACTTATCACTATCTTTTGGAAAAGGTCGGACTCTCTGTCATCAAAGACTACCGGTCCAAAATCTTCGAACACATCCATATCCAGCCCTTATCATTCTTCCATAATTATCCCACTGGAACGCTAATCTCGCGCGTCGTCTCCGATGTCACGCTCATGCAGCAGGCAGTCTCCAGCGCCCTGGTCGGAGTTCTCAGGGATTTGTTCTCGGTTATTGTCCTCATAGGAGTGGTCTTTTACCTGAACTGGAAACTGGCCCTGTTCAGTTTTCTGATCCTCCCCGTAGCCGCTTTCCCTATCATCAAGTTCAGTAAAATTTTCCGGCGCTTGAGCACCAAGGCTCAGGAGGAAACAGCCCAGGTATCAAACATGCTTTACGAGACGATCACCGGCAATAGAATCGTCAAAGCATTCAATATGGAAAACCACGAAAACAGGCGCTATAATGATCAGTTGCAGCTGCTTTTTGACGTGACTGTTCAGGACGCCAAGTTTCGCTGTATTCAGCACCCCCTGATGGAATTCATTGGCGGGGTCGCCATCGCTATTTTCATCTGGTTCGGCGGTAAGCTTGTTATTGGCGGGGTAATGACCATCGGAGAGTTTTTTGCTCTGATGACCTCACTGGTCGTCGCCTACGATCCTATCAAGCGTATCGGGAAGGTCAATTCAACAGTCCAGCAGGGGTTGGCTGCAGCCACCAGAATCTTTGCCATTCTCGATATAGTGCCGGCCATTTCCGATAAGCCTGATGCCATTGAATTACCGCCTTTCAAGAGTTCCATCGAATTCAAAGGTGTTTATTTTCATTACGAAGACGATACCGAAGCGCTTTCCGACATAAACCTTCAGGTACCCGCCGGGCAAACACTGGCTATAGTCGGACACAGCGGTGGAGGTAAAACCACCCTGACCAACCTGGTGCCGAGGTTTCTTGATGTGAGCAAGGGATGTATAAAAATTGACGGCTACGACATCCGACAAGTTACCATGCACTCCCTGCGCGACAGCATTGCCATGGTTACCCAACAAACCATACTCTTCAACGACACTGTTCGTAACAATATCGCTTATGGCAGCTTAAAACGTTCGGAAGCTGATCTTATAAAAGCGGCCGAGGCCGCTCATGCTCTGGATTTTATCAAAGGACTGCCAAAGGGATTCGAGACAATCATCGGTGAAGGCGGAGCCAGGCTGTCGGGTGGTGAAAGACAGAGAATATCAATTGCCCGGGCACTCTTGAAAAATGCTCCTATACTGATTCTCGATGAAGCAACATCTGCCCTCGATACCGAATCGGAACGCGAAGTTCAAAGTGCTTTGGAAAACTTGATGAAAAACAGGACGACCTTTGTCATCGCTCACCGGTTATCGACTATCAAGAATGCCGATCGGATCATCGTCGTAAATCACGGAAGAATTGTTGAAGACGGGACCCATGATGAGCTTCTCGCCCTTCATGGCGATTATGAGCAGCTCTACAATATGCAGTATCATTGAGCTCTGATGACCACCCTTGCGAAACAGAAGACGTGAACGAAGCGTTATAGTTGAGCCCTGTAATCACAGAAAATACAATCCTTAGATTGAGATCCGCCGGCACGGCATTCGTCTGCCTTGCCTGCTTTTTCACTCCTCTTTCCACTTCACTGCTCGGAGCTTTTTCAATTCTTGCGGTTGCCGCCTGGATGTTATCGGGTGGATTCTTGGATCTTCCCCGGGTGCTTAGAGCCAATCCATCAACCCTGGTGGCGTTGATTCTATTCTTGCTGATGGCGGCAGCGATAACTTACTCCTCGGTCACTGCCGTTGAAGGATTTTCAACCCTGAGAAAATATCGGGAACTGCTTCTGCTTCCCATAATATTTTCTCTGTTGAGCCTTTCCAGCAGACAGCGCCATTATGCCCAACTCAGCTTTGTGGCCGGCTGCATCGTCCTGATGGTGGTATCCTATCTCATCTTTTTTGATCTGCTCGACGGTGAACGATACGGCTATTCGCTGGTTTTTCACATTACCCACAGTTTTTTCATGGCAGTGCTCGGCTACTGGGCCCTGCACATGTCAGCCGTGGCAGGCTGGCGCAAATGTACCTGGCTTCTCGTCTTCGTAGCTGCGGTCACTAATTTGTTTTATATCGCACCTGGTCGAACCGGCATGTTTGTCTTCTGCTGCCTGGCCCTGCTCTACCTATATCAGCGCCTAAGCCTCGTCAAATGGTCTATTTCTGTTATCGTCTTTGTCTCCCTGCTGGGCGCTGCCTATTTTACCTCTGATAATTTCTCCGGGCGAGTCGATGAGGCGTTCAGTGAAATCACTCACTACGAGCCTGGCCAATCAAGAACCTCCATAGGGCAAAGATTCGACTGGTGGACTATCAGCATTCAGCTTATAAAGGCCAAGCCTCTATTTGGACATGGTACTGGATCTTATGAAGCAGCCCATGGCCGGGCTATTCAGAAGAGCAGAATCACCCCTACTGACAATCCCCATAATGAGTATCTCTTCCTAGGCGTTCAATTCGGGTTGCTTGGCCTAGCCCTGTTTATTCTGTTGATAATTCTGCAACTGCAGGAAGCGAAGAGTATCGCCAAGAAAGACCGCCAACTTCTCCATGGGGTATTGTTGGCACTGCTGGCCGGCAGTCTTATGAACTCATTGCTGTTTGATTCTCAACAAGGTCATTTCTATCTCTTCATGAGTGCTGCGCTCCTGGCCGGGAGCGATTAGAGAAGTATCTGGATAATTCGAAATTCCATGCGTCTCACTAAATGGCCGCTTCTTTCCTGGGGCCCCTTTCAGCAGCTACCAGTTTGCGGTAAAAGGCAATTGTTTTTTCACACATGTTTTTCATTGTAAAAGTTGAATTGACTGCAGCTTTACCCGCTGCCCCGAAGCGCCTCATCTTGTCCGGTGAGGCCAGCGCCTCATCCAGGGCCAACGCCAGTTCGTCCGCCGCTCCCGGTTCCACAAGCCAGCCCGTTTTCTGAGGTGTGACTGTTTCCAGGCTTCCTCCATGCGCCGTGGCTATCACCGGTTTTCCCATGGCCATTGCTTCAATGGTTGTTCGGCCAAAGGCCTCAGGCTCGTTTGATGAAGCAGAGACAACGACGTCAGCCAGCATAAGCGCCGCCGGCATATCGTCGCAATGCCCGACCATATGAATATTATCTTCCAATTGTAACTCCTTGATCATCTCGGAGAGCTCGGAAGCGAATCCTGGATTATCTTCAATGTCGCCCACTATTATTGCCTGGTAGTTCCTATGCTTCATTTGGGCCAGCGCCTGGATAAAGATATCCTGCCCTTTGAGCCGGGTAAATCTTCCGGGAAGCATTACTACAGGTTGGTCGTCGGAGATTTTCCACGTCTGCCGAAAGCGCTCGATTCGTTCAGGAGAAATCGCCTTGGGATCGAACTTGTCCTTGTCCACTCCTCTGAATATAAGTTCAATGTCCTTCTTTATGCTGTAGGCCTTTCTTATGTGTTGCTCAATGCTTTTCGAAATGGCTATTATGCCCATCCCCTTGGTCATAATAGCACTGTAACTGTTAACCGAGTAGAATCCATGGAAGGTGGTCACCAGCACCGGACGATCTTTCTTGGGCAATGATTTCCAGACCAGATAGCCGACCCAGGCAGGCATACGTGAACGCAAGTGGAGCACATCGACTTTTTCCTTTTTCAACAATTTTCTCAACGGCAGCATGTACTTGATGGTGAGCGGGCTTTTGGAGCCCACTTTCCAGCCAATATGATGGCTGCCTTCATCTTCGAGCTGCTTGACCATTCTACCACCCGCCGATATGACGATGGACCGGTGCTTATTGTCGGCGAGAAACTTGCCTATCTCCAAGGTGCCCCGCTCAACGCCGCCACTTTCCAGTTCAGGAAGCATCTGCACGACCGTCAATATTTTCCCGGCTCTTCGCAGTTCCTTTTCTTCAAGCAAGTCCTTGTAGAGCTGAAGTGTCTTCTCGCACATCCGGGTAGCCGTAAAATGCTGCTCTACCCATGTTTTCCCATTATTACCGATGATCGCTAGTTGGTCCTTATCCCCGATGACTTTTCTCATCGCTCTGGCCAGCACCTCCGAATCTCCGGGTTCTACCAGCCAACCGGTTTCCTTGTCCTTGACCGTCTCCAGACTTCCGCCATGTTTGGTAGCAATGATTGGCTTGCCCATTGCCATCGCTTCGATAGCAACCTTTCCAAAAGCTTCTGGCTGACTTGATGAGGCTGAAACAACCAGATCGGCGAGTGAAAGCGCAGCCGGCATGTCATTGCAGTGACCTACAAGCTTGATTTTCTCTTCAAGCTTGTAGGTTTCAATTTTCTCGCGCAGCTTTCTCACAAATGAAGAGTTTTCTTCCGCAGCGCCAACACACAAGGCAAGAAAATCCAGGTCTTTAATTGTAATCAGGGCATCGATGAAAACGTCCTGGCCTTTCCAGAAAGTAAAACGACCCGGCAACATGATAACGGGCCTTTCGGCTTCACTGACACCCCAGGCCTCTCTGAGTTTTCTAACCCTCTCGCCATTGACTTTTTGCGGGTCAAATACGTTGGCATCATAGCCCCCGTGAACAAGCCGGATTTTGGACCGATCTATAGGGTAATTATCCAGAATATGATCTTTTATGCCTCCAGAAACGGCGATAACCCGTTCACCCTTGGTCATAATCGTCGAATAGGAGTTTACCGAATAGAACCCGTGAAAGCTGGTTATCAAGGCTGGACGACTGTTTTCATCCATTGATTTCCAGGCAAGATAGCCAATCCAGGCGGGAAGCCGTGATCGCAGATGAAGGATGTCGACCTTTTCACGGGTTATGAACTGCTTCAATTTAGGGATATATTTAAGACAGTGAACATTCTTCGAGCCCACATTTTTCCAGAGGATGTGTTCAACGCCGTTATCATGCAACTGGGATACGAGCCGTCCCCCCCCGGAAATAACTATGGACCGATGTCCCTGGCGGGCGAGATAGACGGCAAAATCGAGCGTTTCTCCTTCAACCCCACCTTCATCCATCTCCGGAACTATCTGCACTACGGTAAATTTTTCGGCCACCATCTTCTAAGTATTTCCCTTGCGCATCGATCTGCTTCGTTGAGCGGCTCAGGCTTGAGCCATTGTGGTTCTCCCTTAAGAAATAAGGAGTGTGTGACTATCATTTTCTTATCGAGCAGATAGTCGAGGCTGCGTTGAAATTTATTGTTTTTCTGACGCCATCGAACCGGCAGTACGCCGACCCTGCATCCCGCCGACAATGCCTCATAAACCATCGAGATAGAATCAGCGGTAATCCATACCGAACCGTGGAGACGATACATATTCTCAACCCACCCTGGTTCAGTCTCTGAGAAAGGCACAAAGTTCACCTGAGGCAAAACAGCCAGTTGCTGCTTGACTTGCGCTTCAGTTGAATCGGGCGTTCTGGGTGAACTCGAAATCAACCAGGATGTCTGTTCTGTGCTGTTTATCAAGGCTGCCAGAGCAGAGATGAGCCCCGGCTCATCCCAGTGGTGCGATTTTTCATCGACACCGCCAAGCAGAATTAGGCTTCTGGATGGATCCTGCCCTGCAGACCCCTGTGAGATATTTGGGGGGCCGACGGTGAAGAAAATATTGTCCGCCGGTTTCACCTGATCATGAAGAGGAACAAAGCAGAGGTCGAATTTAGTTCCCAGATATGAAGCGGGTGTCATACAGGTGACAATTTTAGTCCGAGCCCTTTTACCTGCAGAGAGCATTGGTACGTGCGTACTGCTGCCGGTGCCGATAAAAAGATCCGACCGCTGATCCCCGGCAGGCCCGTTAGAGTTAACCAGAGGAAATAGAAGTGATAAGTGTGACCAGAGATCGTGCAGGAAATGACGATCCGGCACCACCACTTTGTTCAGCTCTACATCGACATAACCGTTCAGGGCGTTGACAACCCCCAGGGACTGTTTCTCGTGCCCTGGTCTTCCATCGCTGAAGAGCGTTACCTGCAAGGCCTGCATATAGTTGTAACGGAAAAAACTGAATTCCGGGCTGAACCACTGCTATCTTGGCGGCGGTCCCGGTTTGCGCACTGCGCCACCGGCCAGTTTAACAGTGATCTGGTTGGATTTCTGCAGCCTGGAAGTCATCGTGCTGAAAAGCTGGGCAGCGATATCCGGGTACTTGTAAATAATCTCTTCCAATTTATCGCCGGGATAACGCTTGACCGTGGCTCGTCCTTTGGATATTACCGATGCCGATCGGGGTTCGGCCGAGATGGCTGCCATCTCGCCAAAGTATTCTCCAGGCTCCGTCAGCTCAGCAATCTTTTTGCCTCCCTTCACCACGGTAAGGGCGCCTCGGATCAGCTTGAAGAAATCAATATCCTTGTTTCCTTCCCGAATGATCATATCGCCGTCCTCGTAGATTTCTTCATCCGGGTTGATAAGGTAGGCGGGAAGGCTTTCCCCATGGGCTACAGTCCGTCGCATCGCCTCGTTGATACTGGTGATGCCCTGGCGCACTTTCCTCAACGCTGCGTCACGGAGGGGGGTCATGCCCTCCTGAATGGCGATCTTGCGGAGTTGATCTTCCGGAACTTCAGCACTGATAGCCTTGGCCACCTCTTCAGTCACCTCCATGAGTTCGAAGAAGCCGACCCGGCCACGATAACCCAGTCCGTTGCATTCGGGGCAGCCCACCGGACCGTAGATTTCCAGGTCGGCGAGCTCGTCCTCATGAAATCCTGCCTGCAGCAATTCCGTATCAGAGTAATTCATTTTCTTCTTGCAATTCTGGCACAGCCTCCTGCCCAACCTCTGGGACAAGACCATAGTCACCGACGAGGCTATCAGATATGGAGGAACACCGATATCGATCAGACGTCCAATGGTGGCGGCACTGTCATTGGTGTGCAGAGTGGAGAAGACAAGATGCCCGGTCATGGCCGCCTTGATGCCGATTTCAGCCGTTTCATAGTCGCGAATCTCGCCAACCATGATGATATCAGGATCCTGGCGTAAAAATGCCTTGAGGGCGGCGGCAAAGGTCATGCCGACTTCCTGATGTACATTAACCTGATTTATTCCTTTGAAGCTGAACTCGACCGGATCTTCGGCGGTGAGAATTTTTATATCCTCATTATTCAGCGAATTGAGCGATGAATACAATGTTACCGTCTTTCCCGAACCGGTAGGCCCGGTGACCAGGAGCATGCCCTGGGGACGCGCCAGACAGCGCTTGAGCATTTCGAAGGTTTCAGGCTCAAATCCGAGTTGGGTAAGATCGACGTTGAGCGCATTTTTGTCTAAAATTCGCAGAACAACCGATTCGCCAAACAGAGTCGGCAGCGACGATACCCGAAAGTCGACGGCGCGATTCTTCCCCATCCTCATCTTAATACGTCCATCCTGGGGAACCCGTCGCTCGGTGATATCGAGACCAGCCAGGATTTTGACCCTGGCTGTTATCGCGTTCTTAATGGTAAGCGGCAGGTTCATCGACTTAAACAGCGAACCGTCTTTACGGTAGCGGACCTGCATTGTGCGTTCATAGGGTTCGATATGAATATCGGACACCTGATCCTGCACCGCTTTTACCAGAATACCGTTGACCAGTTTAATGATCGGTGCGTCTGAGGCGGCGAATTGATCGAAGTTTTCGTCCTCAACGCCACTCTCGATCTCGAAATCATCGGCTGCTTCTGCAACGATTGCGCCGAAATCATCCACCTGGGACATCGACATTTCTTCTTCAACTTCTTCGGCTCCAGAGGCAAAAAATGATCTGGCCTCCTCATCGTCAATGCCGTAATATTTTTTGTAGGCCTCAACAATGTCGATTTCGGTGGAGACACAAACGGATACCTCTTTGTGGAGCTCATCCTGCAATTCTTCAATCGCGGCAGCATCAGAGGGCTCCGCCATGGTAATCTGGAAGGTGTTCCCAGCCAGCCGCAGCGGGAAGGCCATGTATTCTTTGGCGAGCTCGTAGGGGAGTAGCTTGACCGCATCGGGACTCGGCGGTTCGTTCTTGATGATTGCAGGAATATAATTGTGATGACGACTGAGGAAATTAAAAACCGTATCCTCATCAATGTAATCAAGCTGGCGCAGAACGGCACTCATACGAGTACCGTTCTTCTGTACTTCTTTCTTGGCGGTTTCAAATTGAGTAGCCGTAATATATCCAGCTTTACTCAACAATTCTCCAATTTTAATCCTGCCGGCACCAGATTGATCTTTGACGGTTTTCTTTATCGAAGATCGTCTATTTGTTGCTCTATTACTAGTTGATGTAGCCATAATCTCATACTCAATTAAGAAAGGTGTAATATCAAGCTCGGTATCTTAACCATATTATATTACACCTTTCTTACTAAAAACACTACTTCCCGCCTAAAATACGCCTTCAACCTTGCCGGTTTCTACATCAACGTCAACACGCTTGAACGCAGGGTTAGAGCCGGTACCAGGCATGAGACTGATGGTTCCTGCAACCGGGACGATAAAACCTGCACCGCCATAGGTGAGAACCTCACGGATAGAGAGTCTCCAGCCTTTGGGTACACCTTTGAGGGCGGGATTATCGGAAAGGGACAGGTGGGTCTTGACCATACACATAGCCATTTTAGAAAGCTCAGGATCAGCCTGGATTCTGTCGATAGCCCGGTTGGCTTCGGCAGAGTAGTCAACACCGTCGGCCCCGTATACTTCCTTGGCGATGAGTTCAATTCTCTCTTTGATCGGCATATCGAG
The DNA here is from genome assembly GCA_963759125.1 of uncultured delta proteobacterium. Taxonomy (GTDB): domain Bacteria; phylum Desulfobacterota; class Desulfobulbia; order Desulfobulbales; family Desulfocapsaceae; genus JABDQA01. The sequence continues at coordinate 121,307 of CAVWXN010000002.1, read as the reverse complement.
TTCATAGAGAAGTTTGAATTCGGTCTTATCTTCACATGCCTCGACAACGGTCTCAGCGAATTCGATAGCGCCGTCGCCACCATGTTCCCAATGCCTTGAGAGAGCAACACGGGCACCTTCTGCTTCACAGAGCTCTCGAACTTTGGCGATTTCCGCGTCGGTATCGGTGTAGAATGCATTGATACAGACAACAGGAGCGATACCTGCTTTACGAACTGTCTTGATATGATGGATCAGGTTGTCGCAGCCTTTGCCTACCCATTCGACGTTTTCACTCTTGTACTCTTCAGGCATCGGCTTACCCGGAACAGGAACAGGTGCACCGCCGTGACATTTGAGAGCACGGATTGTTGCCACAACAACTGCACAGTCAGGCTTAAGGCCAGAGTAGCGGCACTTGAGGTTCCAGAATTTTTCAAAACCGATATCAGCGCCAAAACCGGATTCGGTTACATGGTAGTCGGCAAGCTTCAGACCAACGCGGTCGGCGATAATAGAACTCTGACCGATGGCGATGTTGGCAAAAGGTCCGGCATGGACGATGACAGGCTGGCCCTCCAAGGTCTGCATCAGGGAAGGATTGAGCGCATCTACCATCCAGGCGGTCATGGCCCCGGCAACCTGCAGATCTTCGGTGGTAACCGGCTTGCCTTTCTTGGTGTAGGCAACAACGATTTTACCCATCCTCTCACGCATATCCTTGAGATCTCTGGCAACAGAAAGAATGGCCATAACTTCTGAGGATACGGCGATACCGAATTTGGATTTCATCATGAAACCATCCGACTTACCGTTAACACCGTCGATACCGATAATGATGTTTCTAAGGGCCTGGCAGCAGAAGTCCATGATCCAGCCCATCTCTACGTTAGTCGGATCGATGTCGATTCTCTTCATACCGGACAATCTTTCGAGCTGCTCGTCGGTGTAGTTTCTCTCATGCTGCATGCGGGAAGTAAGCGCCACCATTGCCAGATTGTGAGCATTCATAATGGCGTTGATGTCACCGGTGAAACCAAGCGAAAAAGGAGTCAGCGGAATACACTGGGCAAGCCCCCCACCGGCAGCAGAGCCCTTGATATTCATGGTCGGCCCACCAGAAGGTTGGCGGATAGCGGCACTAACGCTTTTTCCGATTTTCCCAAGACCTTGAACCAGCCCCATGGAAGAGGTAGATTTGCCTTCACCTAAAGGAGTTGGTGAAATGGCGGTTACATCAATGTACTTTCCATCAGGCTTATCTTTTAAGCGATCAAGAACTTTACGGAAATCGATTTTAGCAATGTAATGACCCTGAGGAAGCAGTTCCTCTTTGGTCAATCCAAGCTTTTCGCCGATCTCGTAGATCGTCAACATGTTCTTCTCAGCGTCTTGCGCAATCTCCCAATCTGCATGTTTCGTAGGATCTAAAGCCATTGAAAACCTCCCTTTCATCAAAGAATTTAATGTGGTGGATTGCCTTGAAAAACCGGCATACAAAGAACCTTATAACGGTTCAGTCGAGCATGTCAAGTGGTTATGATAACACAAACAATCCAGTCCAAACATAAAATTCACCTCCCAATTGACTATTATTTATGAGAGAATCCGGGAAATAGATCAAAAGACATCGGAATTGGTTTATATCGTCTCCCAACTCCTTTTAAACGATAGGTGAGAAACGACTAAGACTTTATCGGTGTCTTAACACAGGAAGGTACAGTCAGAAACCGACTGAACTGCATCCGCATGCTGATTCGATCGGTTTCTGACTGTGGCTTGGTCGGCTTTACTCCCCCGGCCAGAAAGGAGACATTTCTCTGAGTTCGGCAATGATTGCCGGCATCTTATCCAGGACGAAATCAATTTCCTCTTCGGTGTTATAGACACTGAGAGAAAAGCGAATCGACCCATGAGCAGCAGTGAACGGGACTCCCATGGCCCTCAGGACATGCGAAGGTTCCAGCGAACCCGAGGTACAGGCAGACCCTGAGGAGGCGCAGATATTGAACCTGTTCATGTGCAGCAGAATTGCCTCACCCTCAACATATTCGAAGCTGATATTGGTGGTATTCGGCAATCGCTGCTCTTTATTCCCGTTTAAAATAGATCGTGGAATTGAAGTCATCAGGCCATGCTCGAGCTTATCCCGCAGCGCTTTGACCCTGCCATTTTCCTCATCCATCTTTTCTCCGGCAAGTTCACAGGCCTTACCGAGACCTATGATTGACGCGACATTTTCGGTACCGGCCCTTCTGCCATGTTCCTGATGACCGCCGGTCATGAATGGCGCGTAGGCAGTGCCGCGCCTGACGTAAAGAATTCCGACTCCCTTCGGGGCATGAAGTTTATGTCCTGACATCGACAGATAATCGATATCCAGCTCTTTTAGATTGATGGGTATCTTACCCACCGCCTGCACCGCATCGGTGTGAAACAGAATACCACGCTCTTTGGCAGCTCTTGCCATCTCCGGCACTGGAAAAACAACCCCGGTTTCATTGTTGGCCCACATGATGCTGACAATGGCGGTATCCTCGGAGAGGGCATTCACGTATTCGTCAAAATCGACCAGCCCGTCTTCGGAAACCTTGAGCATGGTTACTCGGTATTTGTTACCGGTCATGGAACCGAGATTCTCACAGAGATTTTTGACCGCCGGATGCTCGACCCTGGTGGTGACCACATGACGCTTGTCCGGGTTGGCCCGAAGCGCTGAATAAATTGCCGTCGAGTCACTCTCTGTGCCGCAACTGGTAAAAACGATCTCCGCTGAGTCGCATCCCAGCAGAGCCCCTACCTGCTGACGGGCTCTGTCGACTGCAACACCTACCTGGCCCCCAAAAGTATGCATGCTGGAGGGGTTGCCATAGAACTCGGTGAAGTATGGTTCCATTGCCTCGTAGACTTCGGGGGCGACCATAGTCGTCGCATTGTTATCCAGATAGACAACCTTGTCAGCAGCCATTACTTCTCTTCCTCTACTATCAGTGATTCAAGAACCTGTTCTCGCAGCTTCTTCTCGACGAGTTCCTTAATTGTGGTCTCGGATTTCGCACAACTCGTGCACTGCCCGCGCATGGAGACGATAACGAAGTCTCCGTCCACATCAATCAGCTCGATGTCGCCGCCGTCCAGCCTCAATCCAGGACGAACCTCCCTTTCGAGCACATCTTCAATTTTTTTAATTTTCTGCAGGGTGGTCATGCGCTTGGGTTTCTTGCTCACCTCGACGATCTGGAGCCCTTCGGAAATAGTCTGCCTCAGCAGTGATTCCAGTTGGTCTTCACATTTACCGCAGCCGCCTCCCGCCTTGGTAAAATTGGTGATCTCATCGATGGAGCGCAGATTGGACTCTTTGATCGCCCGAGTTATCTCAAGATCGGTGACGCCAAAGCATTCGCAGACCACCTGTCCTTCGGCCGATGGTAGTTTCTCTCCTCGGTAGTCGGCAATCGCTGCTTCCAAGGCCTCCCTGCCCATGACCGAACAGTGCATCTTTTCCTTGGGTAAGCCACCGAGAAAATCGGCGATATCTTCGTTGGTGATTTTTTCGGCCTCAGCGATTTCCATGCCCTTGATCATTTCGGTCAGCGCCGATGAAGAAGCGATGGCGCTGGCACAGCCAAAAGTCTTGAATTTGGCATCTACAATGCGATCATCTTCTATCTTCAAAGTAAGCTTCAGCGCATCGCCACAGGCCAGCGATCCCACATCACCCACACCGTTTGCGTTATCTACTTCACCTACATTTCGGGGATTCTGAAAATGTTCGGTTACCGTATCGGTATACAGCCACATTGCAATTACTCCTGGTTGATTAGTTTTGGGTTATCTCAAATCTGCTAATCGACAATAATACCTGCCGGTTGATTTGCAACCTTCAACAAGCAAAGGTATTCCAGTGGTCCTGTTCAATCAAGCAGACCAACCTCCAAGAGCATGCTTTTGGCAGCTTCCACAAGATGTGTGGTGCCGTCCGGGTCTCTCGATTCCACATAGAATCTGACCTTCGGTTCGGTACCTGAGGGACGGATCATCAGCCAGCTGTCATCTTCGAAAATCATCTTCCTGCCGTCCTTGGAAATGATCTCCTTGATGGTCTTTCTCCGAGACCCCACCTTTACTGTCGAACCAACTTCGTATTTCTCAAGTCCGGCCAGGGCCTTCATCAGATCGTCGCCCTTTAGACTAACCACTACCCCGTCCCGGTCCGGATAGAACTCGCCATAGAGCTCGTCCATCTCCCGCTTGATCTCGCTCAGGTTCCTGTCGGTAGCAACGACCATATCAAGCGCGAGCAGCAGCCCTATATAGGCATCCTTTTCTGGTGTATGACCGATCACCGAGATGCCGTCCGACTCCTCGAAATAGACCAGCGCCTCGCCGATCACCGGCTTGAACTCTTTAAAGCCGACCTTGGTCTCAAACAGCTCTTCGCCGAGGGTGGCGGCAACGCTGTTAGCAAGATTCGAAGTAGCCACCGTTTTCGCCACCATGCCGTTAAGTTTTTTATATTCATGCAGGAAATGATAGGCCATGGCACCAAACTGGTTCATACTGATTTCGGAGGTTCCGTCAGTGAACCGTATTCTGTCAGCGTCAGGGTCGATTATTGCCCCGATCTTGAGGCGTTTTTTTGACTCTTGCAACAGTTCGGTGACCCGGCTCATATTCTCAGACGAAGGTTCCGGTGCGATTCCCCCAAAAGTAACATCAGGCTCACCGCGCAGATGTACCAAGTTGATGACCGCAGGACCCAGCAACCGCTTTATATGCAGCCGTGAGGCGCCATGCACCGAGTCGATCACGACATCCATATCTCGATGATCTGCAACCTGCTCCATAAGGGCCCGATAATCGATCCGATGCACCCCTTTGTTTCTGTCTACCAACTGCTGCCAGAGAGCAAATGAGTCGATCTCGGTCAGTTCGCCGCGCCCTGAGATACCAACAGTCTCCATCTCTGATGCACCATCGATACGCTCCCTCGATTTATCAGTGATGAAAGAAGTCAATTCTGAAGCAGCCGGACCACCATCTGCGGCGTTGAATTTGTAGCCGCCATAGTCAAGCGGATTATGTGACGGGGTCAGATTAACCGAAAAAGCGGCCTGCAGTTCAAGCAGCGAGGCGGACAACACACCGGTGGTAGATTCGCCGCAGAAATAAACTCTGAAGCCATGCTTCAGCAATGTATCGGCAACACAGCGGCCGAGAATTTCCCCACCAAATCTATTGTCCCAGCCAACCAGGCAGCCCCGCTGCCTAGCCTCCTCAAACGAATTGATACCCAGGTGGGGATGCAAGTCGGGTTCACTATCTGCCAGCTTATAAAGGTCAACGATCGCCTCGGTAACACAGCCCACCGATTTGACGAACACATCCTTGCCTAGTGTTCCTCGCCAGCCTGAGGTACCAAAGTTTATCTGATTTACCGGCAAACCTTGGTTGCTGATGATCTCATCTTCCACCAGGCCGTAGACTTGGTCGATATAGGTCTGGGCCGCTGGATCAGTTTTTTTAATCTTCAGCAGTTCGCGGATCAGGCCGAAGTAATCGCTGGCAGCATGGTTGTCGCGCACCAGATAGGTGGCCCACAATTGCTCTATGCTTTTGTCCGGTTCCATGTCTCAGGCTCCTGTAGTCAAATTCTCAATTACTCCAGAGTTAGTCGCTCGTTCTCTTTTTACAAATAAAAATCTTCGATCATTTCATCCGTCTTGTTCATCAAGTCGTTTGGCCTTATCGATGAGCATAACCGGTATATCATCTATTATTTCATAGAGCAGCCGACACTTGTCGCAAACCAGACCATTCTCTTCCTTGGTCAATTCAATGGGCCCCTTACACTGAGGACAAGCAAGTATGTCCAATAAATCTCTGTTGATCATCATCGCACCTTTTCAATGAAAAATTAACTCTCAAACCCTATGACAACATCGCGGAACTTTTGTATAAGTCATCTAGACCTCATTTCGGGGAAATGGTAGAATAGCAGAATTAATAGATATTGTCCTGAAAATCATCCATCGGTGACCTACAATGACTCGATCCATCGGCTTCGTCGGCGGCGGCCAGATGGCCGAAGCTCTAATCAAAGGACTGGTCCAGGCTCAAACCCTTGCCAAAGAACAGATCAGGGTGGCAGAACCCGTCGCCCAGCGGCGTCAGTATCTGACTTCGACCTATGATCTGAAAACCGTTCCCAGTCTTGACGGATTCATGGACGAAGCAGAGGTTGTCGTCCTGGCCGTTAAACCGCAGGTGATGAGTTCAGTACTCACTATGCTGAAGGATTATCATAACACTCAGCTCATTATCACCATCGCTGCCGGACTGCCGATTGCCTTCTACCATGATTATCTTGGCAATCAATGTCCAGTTATCCGGGTTATGCCTAATATGGGCGCCTTGATTCAGGAGGGGGCCTCGGCTCTGTGCAGAAACCAGTATGTCACTGACGAGGATCTTAGTTTTGCTGAATCTCTTTTCAGCGCAGTAGGAAGTGCGGTGATTGTCGAAGAAAAATTAATGGATGCGGTCACCGGTTTGAGCGGCTCCGGTCCCGCTTATGTGTTCAGCTTCATCGAGGCATTGATAGAAGGGGGAGTAAAAACCGGACTGAGCCGCGCCGTGGCCCGTGAGCTTGCCGTCCAGACAGTCCTGGGAGCAGCTCTCTGTCTAAAAGGATCAGACACCCATCCCGCGGTCTTGCGCGATCAGGTCACCTCGCCAGGAGGAACTACCGCCAGCGGCCTCTATCAGCTGGAAGCAGGGGGTTTCAAAGCAACCGTAATCGAAGCCGTGGAGGCCGCCTGCAATCGGTCTCGAGAGCTGGGGACCAAATGATGGTGTCACGAAATCGATTTGTCCGCACCATTGATGATTTCCAAGTGCAGCGAACCGGCATTATCGTCAAGAAAGATAACGATGCTGCAGCTGATTACGCGAAACATTTACAGTCCTGGCTCGAAGAACGGTCCATAGAGACGGCTTTCAATGAGCTGACCCCTGATCTCGACCTGGGGATAATCCTCGGTGGTGACGGAACCCTTCTCCATGTTGCAGAAACCGCTGCCCGTTATGAAGTCCCGGTAATCGGAATTAACCTGGGCAACCTCGGTTTCCTCACCGAATTGACAGAGACTGAAGCCAAGCCGGCACTTCGCGCTATCATCGGTGGATCGGTGACTATGGAGCTCAGGTCGATGCTTAAGGCCCGCCTGCTCAGAAACGGCCAGCCAGACGATTACAGGTACGCCCTCAATGATGTGGTGATCAGCAAGAATGCCGCAGATCGCCTGCTTTACCTGTCCACCAAGGCCGATAACGATTATATCACCACCTACAAGGCAGACGGCCTCATCCTCTCCACACCGACCGGCTCCACCGCTTATTCGCTTTCGGCCGGCGGCCCGCTTGTCCATCCCGGTCTGGAAACCATCCTGGTCACCCCGATCTGCCCGTTTATGTTGAGCAGCAGACCGATCATATTGCCGGCTGACAAGACGATCAGCTCCGAACTGCAACCAGACGATTCCAACACCTCCGCCGATATCATCATCGACGGTCAGAAAGGGTGGGAAATGAGACCCGGTGACATTCTTGAGGTCGCTCAAGCGGAACATCCGCTGCACCTCATCGTTTCCACCGAGAAGGATTATTTCACGATTTTAAGAAACAAACTCAAATGGGGAAGCAACGTCTAAAAAAGGGCTTACGGGACTGAGTTACTACTTCCGTTTCTTGATGCCGTATTTTTTCATCTTATACTGCAGCAGACTCTTGGTAATGCCGAGCTGTTCTGCCGCTCTGGCCTGCACGTGTCCGGTTTTTTCCAGGGCCCTCCTCAAGAGCCGTTCTTCAACAGTATAAAGTACATCGTTGAGTTCCACCGACTCGGGGATATAGTCGAGTATATCCACTTCCCTGCTCCATTCCGAACTTTTGTCAAGCGACACCGATTCCGGCTGGACGTCATCCGGCTCGATGACATTATCGTTGCACAATATGGCGGCACGTTCGATAGTATTTTCCAATTCCCTGACGTTTCCTTCCCAGGGCAGATTAACCAACAGCCGCAGAGCCTCCGGGGCAATTTCAAGTTTTTCTTTTCCCAGATTGGTTGCGCATTTTATTATGAAGTGGTCAACGAGCAGAGGGATATCGTCCATCCTGTCACGCAGGGCCGGCAAGGCAAGATGTATGACGTTGAGACGATAGAACAGATCTTCCCTGAATCGGCCCTGCTGCACCTCCTCCTTAAGATCCTTGTTGGTGGCACTGATAATTCTGACATCGACATCGATGGTCAGATTCCCGCCGACTCGCTCGAAATTCTTTTCCTGCAGCAGCCGGAGCAGTTTGGATTGCAAAGACAACGGAATTTCACCTATTTCATCGAGAAATATCGTACCCTGGTTGGCGAGCTCAAACCTGCCTTTACGCATGGTCGCCGCATCGGTGAAGGCACCTTTCTCATGACCGAAGAGTTCACTCTCGAGAAGGTTTTCCGCCAGGGCGGCACAGTTCACGGTTATAAATGGAAATGGTTCCCTGGGGCTGTTGACATGTATCGCTTTGGCAACCAGTTCCTTGCCGGTACCACTTTCGCCGGTGATGAGCACCGAAGCCGGAGTAGGCGCCACTTTTTTAATCAATTCATAAATCTGGATCATTTGGGGATTCTTACCGATCATGGTATCAAACCCCGAGCGCTGCTTCATCTCCTCCCGCAGTCTGATATTCTCCTTGATCAGTTTATAATGACTCACTGCACGACTTATAGTGGCAATCAGTTCATCATTGGAAAAAGGTTTGGCCAGATAACTGAATGCTCCGGCCTGCATGGCTGCCACCGCTTTTTCTACTTCCGCATAGGCGGTGATGACGATCACCGGTAGATCCTCGTTGTGGGATTTGACCTCATGCATCAGTACTGAACCGTCTTTCCCGGGCATTTGCATGTCAGTAATCACCAGATCAAGATCAACCTCCTTGACGATACTCATCGCCTCATCTGTTCCCGGAGCGGTATAAACTTCGAAATTCTCATCCCTGAGCAGCTCAGACAGGACGATCAGATAGTTAGGTTCGTCATCGACTACCAGAATGGTGGGCATCGGAATCATCGCTATATCACTTTCTGTTGTAGGTGGTGGTAACGGTCCATAAGTTCAAGAAGTTCCAATGGTACCGAGTTTCCTTGTCTTCCTGCCATCGCCGTATTGGGCCTGATATCACCGTGGTAGTCACTACCTCCGGTCTCAAACAGGCCATGATGAGCGGCAAGACGGTGCAGAGCTTTACGAAACGAGCCTTTCTGGTTTGGATAGTAGGTTTCAATACCGTCCAATCCCATGGACTTCAGATGCCCCAGCAGATCACTTAACAATTGGGTGGACCTGCTTATCTGGGCCGGGTGGGCCAGCACCGCGCAACCACCGCTGTTATGAATCAGCGAGATCGCTTCTGCCACGTGGTAGATAAAACGGCTGGCATACCCAGGCTTGCCTTTACGCAAATAAAGCGCAAAGGCCTGATCGATGTCTCTGACGATTTTTTTTTTCACCAGCAGACGGGCGATATGGGGCCTGCCGGTCTGACCACTGCAAGAAACCTTCCGCAGTTCAGCCTCTGATATATCGAGCCCCAGATTCTGAAGTTGTGAGATGATCATCGTATTTCTTCTGTTTCTTGACTCCTGCAGTACATCCAGCTTAGTTTCCAAACCCCTATCACTCCAGTCGAAGTGATAGCCGAGCAGATGAAAATTGAAATCATCGAGAAAGACACTCAGTTCCACTCCTGAGATGACTCGAACACCATATTTCTTTCCAGCCGTTACGGCCTCACCAGTGCCATCTACGGTGTCATGGTCGGTGATCGATATAGCCTTTAACCCGATTTCTTTGGCCATCCGGACCAGCGCTCCAGGGGAAAAGGTACCATCAGAAAAGGTGGAGTGGAGATGAAGATCTATCATTTCCCAACAATCTTCCTGGGATAATTTGAGACTGCCCGATACTGTAAAAAGCCTTGATTATAATGGTTTAATCTTGATTCGTTATATTTTTAGTGTCCCTAAAATTGGCGGCATCTCACGACCAACCAGTATTTACAACCAAAACTGTAATTAAAGGGGTGACTATAAAACAAAATTCACTGACATGTTTATCCAAAACCTGAAGCCAAACGTTGGTCAAGGAACCAACTATGGAGATCTTAATCCTCCAACTCCTGACCATACTGCTGTCCTATGTATTTGAGTCGGGTCGAGAATGAAAACTTGGTGCGTCAGATACTCCTACAAGAGCAAAAGAAAATTCTTATCCTTAGGTCAATACCCAACAGTTTAGTTAGCCGATGCTCGTCTTGTGGCCGCCGAGAAACTGGAGCTAGCGTTTCAAGGCACTAATCCCAAAGAGGAGGAAATACGGTATAAGTCCCCTCCCACGATGGATGATCTTTGGGAATAATACCATAGAAACCTTAAAAGACTAATAAAACCTAAATCGACTACAACAGATTATCAAGAGAAAAGAAACTGGAATAAGAATCTCCGTTCTCCTCCCGTTCATCTGAAAGTTGAGGATGGTGGCAGTAAAGACTTCTATGCATTATTGACGAAGCTAGCTGATCGGGAACCTATTTTATCCATATAGGATGAACTATTTCTTGTCTGTAATGATGACTCTTGCACTTGACCATAGATGGACCGGGAGTCTCTTCATTTACAAGATGTCAAAGCCTGGAGCGAGAGAGGCACCAGAAAAAGAGTGCTGGTCGATGGATTTGGTCTCCGACAACCTATTCATCGGGTGTCGAATTCGCGCCTAACTATATTAATAATCATATTCGAGAGTGTCTTGGCATCTACGTGGACCGCTCCATCAAAGGGCGTGATGCGGTAAACGAACTTAATCGTCTGCGCCATTTTGAGGGCGCAGGCCCCAGCGAATTCAAGTTGACAACGGACCAGAGTTTATCTCGAAGGAACTCGATAGGTGGGCCTATGAGCACGATGTCATTTTGGATTTCTGCAGGCCTGGAAAACCGACAGATGACGCATTGATACAATCATTTAATGGAAGCTTCAAAGACGAGTGTTTGAATACGAACTGGTTTCTTTCCTTGGCAGATGCCCGAGAGAAGACCAGCATATGGAAAAAGGAATATAACAGCTTACGACCTCATTCATCTCTTGAAAATATGACGCCGAATGAGTTTAGAAAGAAGTACTGTAAACGCCCGAAAATCTATAATTTTGCGTGTCCATGATTTGGGTGAAGGTCACAAACGCCAGAAAATCTAGAATTTTCTGTGTCCAGAATATGGGTGAGGCTCATCGAAAAATTTTTTCTTTGACATTAATTAAATTATGACTGCGGTGAGGTGCCAAATGGTGATCACCAGATAAAAGATAAATCCAGGTTTTAAAAAGGTTGCCTAAGCTATTCAAAATCTATGTTGACAGTTGCCCCTAAAATACGGAGATAATCCATGAGTCCATATAAAAAAAGAATAACTCCTATCATTTCAAGAGTTTCTTCTATAGATGTTAAAATCCCATATATGAAGTTATCCCTGCCGTAAATAGATGCATGATGTCCATCAATCATCTCCATTCCGATCACGCCCATTATATAAATGGCACCTGCAGCAATGAAAATTTGTTTAGTTTTTACTGGAAGACTTAAAATTAACTTTGCGAAAAAAAACATGAAAACAACAACAAAAAAAATTCCCGGAATGACCCAAGCGAAGTAAAAGAATCCGGATAAATCAAATAGTGACCTAAGTGGGCGTATACAAAGTTCGTGCATACAAGCTGATTCGTCGATAGACATGAATATGAGAATAAGTGAAAAGACAGCCCAGTGGATAAAAAATGGCTTTTTGAACTGGTATTTATAAACAGCTATCCAAGCCAATAAAAGGCCTGAAGACATGAGAATTAAAGAAGAGAAATACGTGGGAATGTTTTTTTCCAAATCAAGATTAATCAGTGTGAAATTCTTAACCAATGGCTCTGAGAATAAGTATTTAAGTGTGTAACCTGCCAAATTCGCAATAAAAAAAAGTACAGTTATAATGCCAAGAATTAAAAATATTTTTTCTGGGGAGATCTTTATCTTTACGTTTTTCTTCATGATTCTATATCAGTGTGTCCCAACATTCAAAACATCGGGCTGATTAATACAACAAATGTACAAGATATAATACTTCTTTTGCCTGCTAGCGACTTGAAAATAGATTCACATTGTTCCACTTTCTCAGTTCATAACACTATAGCCCAGGGAGGTGGACACGGTGTATACTGGAAGACTTATTTTCAAGTCGGTAACAGACAAAATGTTGTATTTATGTTTGAATAACAAATACCTACTCAAGATAACGTTCGATTATTCCAGACACTAGTCATTCCAGATTATAATTAATATCTCTAAAAGCTAAGATAATTTGCAAATGAAACTAACTTTATATAAGCTTTAAATTCCGATCAATTTTATTTCATATAGTATACTACCTAACAAACTAAAATGTATCCGGCAAGCGTTAATCAAGAAGATTAACAAATCTCTTTGCTGCTACCACAAATTTTTCATGCATGACCCAGCCTGATTAAATCAACCCAGAATCAAGTATCGATGACCTTGATCTGCACCAGGCAAACGATCCACCTTTTTTCTTGAGGATGAGTAACATTTTCAAGTTTGACATATCTTCAACCTACGATTGATGATCCTGTTCCGCTAGAGATAAATAGGTCGGTAGCCTGAAGTTCAACCAGCTGTGAGTAAGTTAATGTTCATATGCTCCGATATCGGGACCGTACCTCGATGGTCTGGCCATTCCTTCTTTGTCAGTACCTGCAGAATGAAGAGGAGATGCTGCATCTCTAGCAGGTGAATCAATCTGCAGATGAAAGATGCCTTTTCCTGGATCTAAAAACAGAGGGTCTTTATTAATTGAGTGCTTACCAAATCCTGTTGCATTCTGGTACGATAATAAGTCATAAAAATGAGTACTGTTGTCCGAAATATTGTCTACAACGATGGGCGATCTTGGCTGAAAATATAAATTATAGTCAATAAATTTCTGCTGATTAAGCCGACCGCCGAAAAACATTCCACCGGACTTATTTTTATAAAAAATATTATTTGCAATAATGTGATTAACATCTTCTGACTTTGACATAGCAATGCCAAATTTGTGTTTGCTACTATTATATCCATTCTCAGCGAACACATTATGTACGACAATATTCTTTCCTGAATGGGTAGAAACAAAACCGTGGCCCATATTGCGATAAAGGATATTGTTTCTAATAATTGTCTGATGATCCGTATAGTCTGTAATAATTCCACCTCCATCATTCCCAGTAACATCTATTTGAAATGCTATAAAATTTCCGTCAACAACGTTTCCAGGTCCTGCTGAGTGTATACTTATCCCACTCGGACCGGGATTTCTCATTGTTTCCGCGTAAAATCCAGCATACAGAAGTGTATTATATCTAAATATATTATTTGAACCTCCGGAGTGAGTGTCCATGTGTTGCACGCCATTAAATTCTGAAAGATTATTTTCAACTAGATTTCCTTTTGCATTATTACGCAGACGTACGGCAGAAAAAAAATTTTGATAAAAATGATTGTTTGAAATAATATTATTCTCTGCACTTGGTAAATCGGAATTACCCGAGGTAAAAATTGCGTTTATTGTGTGATGAATTATATTACTGATTATTTGATTATTCGATGAACCATCAGTAATAGTGATTCCTGCCCTGAATTTTGATATCTCAGTATTTCTAAAAATACAGCTATGTGTGTTGTTAATGGTAACACCTGTTTTCCACGATTTGTCAGGGTTATCTTTAAGTTTCATATATGATGCATATTTCTTGCGAACCCTTAGTCCTCTCGTATTCCGATTTTCTTTAGGATCGATTGCTCCAACGCTAGGGTCATCGATTACTATTTCCGGCAGATCTTTCCAATTATCGAGCAATGGTTGTTCCGCCAGCATCTGGTTTCCATTAAACTCTAGCCATTCACTATTTTTCACTGTAAGATTACTAAAAATAGGTTTTTCTTTCTGATATGCAGAGATTAAAATTGGATTCGAGCTTGTGCCTTTGATTCCATCAATGTAACCATAATCCCAGTTCGGGAAATCCTCACGATAATCTCCACCGCGAATATATAAAATATCTCCTGGTTCCAATTTAGAGACAGCATACTTGATAGTTCTAAATGGCTGCTCAATTGTACCTGAATTGTTGTCACTTCCATCAAAAGAAATATAGTAGGTTGCCGCATCTGCTAATGAGGTGCAGGAGAGGAATAGAATAAAACCAACAATTCTGAAATGAAATTTTATTCTCGATATACTCTTTATATTAATCAAAGTATTGTAAAATTTTTCCATAAAATTATCATCCTCTGCTGATTATAATTAAAAACTGGCAAGATTGTGCTTTTCTCTATTGAAATATTTTTGATATATCAATACCTATAACTACTGAATTAAATACATAATTAATTCCTCAGCTTAAAAAAAATAAACACAATTTTTTAGGGGGTTTGGTTCGGTTATTTTCTTATCCAGCTTAAGACTATATGGTCAGAATTTTAACTGATTGAACTGGAATTTAATTTTAGTGAAAAATCTATAAAGAATTCCCACTGCATTTTATGTGATACTATCTTCTAAATATTTATCATTTAACTAATCAGGTAGTTGGAGACAAATATCGCTAATAATTTTTTCCCGCAGGGGAATCTTACCACTTAATTAGTTTCCCAAAAACGAATTTGTTTTCTCTTCAGAGGCAAACATACGTTTAAATCGTGCCAGTCCTCAAGTCTTAGAAGTGTATGGATGCATTGTTAGCCATAACGAATACGAACTGCCGCAAATTAGCATGTACGCTGCCTGAGTACCCGATCAACATTTACTGACTTGTAATAGTGCACCGACCGAGACCAGTCGATTACCAAACGGGCCCTTTGTTTACCCACATGATATCGCAGATCAAGGGCATTAGTGAGACGACGTTTCTGGGCTGGTTGTAAATCTTTTTTGACAGCAAATCCTGGAGAATCTGTTGATCCAGACTCAATTCAGCCACCAACTTCTTCTTCCAAATTTAAAAAGTTACGTCTAAAATGCCTATCTATCGGCATACCTCAAACAATGTTGTGCCGGTTTCAGCCAATTTCAACGCAAACACAATTTGCTCATCAGTAAATCTTTATTTTTCCATAATAAAATTTTTCCTTTATCTTAACGGTATTTTGATCGAATAACTTCAATTTTGATATGTCCAAGTTTCAGGGAGGAGGTCAATGACGAGTAGTAGAGTTCTACCTTAATCCCCGTCGTTAGTCTTATCAAGGCGTGAAAATCACGAACAATTACTAAACAGTGATGGTGAAATTCTCTGCCTATCTGGACAAAAGTGGTGGACACCTGCTAAAGTGGGCCTGGAAAAAAAGTGGTGCTTTTCAGCTTCCCACTAATCGAACATTCTATGAAACAATTACTATATCTTTTTATAAGCGCCTGTTGTTCCTTGTTTTTAACACTACCAGCAAAGAGTGTTGAATTAGACATGGAACTGCCTGGCAGCGTCGCCTCGGTGGCCGCCTACCACCGCTCCTCTGCCCGGCTCGAAGATATGCTCGACAGTAGATCAATGGAACTCGGAGCACCGATATTTATCCGAATTTTCAAAAGATCCAGTGAACTGGAGGTCTGGCTGCAAAAACGAGGCGGACGATTCGAGTTGTTCAAGACCTACATTATCTGCCGCTATTCAGGTGACCTTGGACCCAAACTGAGAGTTGGCGACAAACAGGCTCCTGAAGGTTTCTATTCAGTCAACGCCGGGCAAATGAATCCCTGGAGTAAAAACCACCTCTCTTTCAACCTCGGTTATCCCAACGATTTTGACCAAAGCCACGATCGCAGCGGCTCAGCTCTAATGGTGCACGGAGGCTGCACTTCGATAGGCTGCTATGCCATGACCGACTACTACATGGATGAAATATACACCCTTGCCGATGCTGCCCTGGCACGGGGACAGTCGGCGTTTGAAGTACATATTTTTCCTTTCAGGCTGACTTCCAGCAATTTAGCCTTCTATCTCAGCTCACCCTGGCATTCTTTCTGGACAAATTTGCAGCAGGGCTACGACCTCTTTGAAAAGTATCGGCTGCCGCCCAAAGTCGAGGTCATCGACAAGCGCTACGTATTCAGCCATCAGTACGACAACTCGATTGCCCGGATAGGTTTCTAAAGCTCATTTATTCATCAGTCCCTGGCGATCCAGGATGGTTATCGAGCGTCCTTCAACCTGGATCAACCCCTCATCGCTCATCCGGGCAAATATCCTCGACAGGGTCTCGGGGATCGTTCCCAGAAGGCTTGCCAGTTGTCCCTTCGATACCGGCAGCTTAACGACACCTTCATTTTCCTGCTCCTTGGCTATATAGAGCAGATAGCCTGCCAGTCTGGCGGGAACCTCTTTCAGCGACAGATTTTCTATCTGGGTAGCAAACTGCCGCAATCGTCTGGACAGAACGGCGAGCATGTTAAGGGCAATAGAGGGGTTTTTCTCAATTAAGGCGACAAAGTCCTTTCTCGGGAAAAACAGGGTAGAGCTTTTCTCGAGAGCTTCGGCGTTTGCAGGAAACGGCTGCCTGCTGAATACCGGCACCTCCCCCACCGGTTCACCCGGCCCGAAAATATGAAGAATGTGTTCTTTACCCATGGGGTTAATCTTGAACACCTTGATCTGTCCACTGCTGACGATGTAAAAACCATCGGCTTCGTCACCCTCAAAAAAAATCGTTTCCCCTTTTCCGTACTTCTTCTCGAAAATCAGTTTGGCTATCGTTTCGATTTCCTCTCCAGACAGACCTTCAAAAAGCGAGGTCGATCTAATAATATCTTCTTTTTTCATCTTCATCTCAGGGGCTATCAATTATAATTGTCGCATCGGTTTCGGCTTCACCCGATCCGGCGACACGATTTGAGTAGCTGATATGCGTGGTGAGCTGTTGATCATTGTGGTGGCAAGTCAGGTAGAGAATAACAACTATGACAGATCACAGAAAAATAATCCATATCGATATGGATGCCTTCTACGCTTCGGTAGAACAACTGGACGATCCGGAGCTTGCCGGAAAACCATTGATTGTCGGAGGCCGACCCGACTCCCGGGGGGTGGTTGCCGCCTGCTCCTACGAGGCGCGCAGATTCGGAATCAGATCGGCAATGCCCTGCGCGCATGCCTACAAACGTTGTCCCGAGGCTATTTTTGTGAGACCGCGGATGAGCCGTTACAAGGAAATATCGAATCAGATCATGGAAATTTTCTCCAGATACACTGACCTGGTTGAACCCATGTCCCTCGATGAAGCCTACCTGGATGTCACCGAAAACAAACTGAATCAGCCCTCTGCCACCCTGCTGGCCCGCGAGATTTGCAGGACGATTTACGATGAGACAGGTCTTACCGCCTCGGCAGGGGTTTCGTGCAACAAGTTCGTGGCTAAAATTGCCTCGGATCTCAACAAACCTAACGGGGTCAGCGTGATTAAACCCGAGCGGGTAGAGGATTTTCTCGCCACTCTGCCGATCGGTAAATTTCACGGTATCGGCAGAGTCACCGAAGGCAAGATGGTGCAGCTCAATATCAGGACGGGAGCCGACCTGCGCCGCTGTACCAGAGCTGAACTCGATGAGCATTTCGGTAAAAACGGAATTTTTTTTTACCACATGGTCCGCGGCACTGACCTTCGGCCAGTTCAAGCTTCACGCCTCCGCAAGTCTGTGGGGAGCGAACGAACGCTGAAAGAAGATACCGCTGACATGTCTCAGCTATGGGAACTGCTCGAATCACAGGCCGAAAAAGTGGAGGCTGTTCTTCAGAACAAAGATATAGTAGCTAAAACTATCACGCTGAAAATCAGATACAGTGATTTCACCACCATAACCAGATCGGTTTCCTGTAAAACTGAGATTTCCTCCGCTCAGGAAATACTCTCCTATCTCCCCGAACTCCTCGCCAAATCCGCTGCCGGTTCAAGGCCAATCCGACTTTTGGGCGTATCCGTATCCAACCTGGTGCCCAGATCACAAAGAAAACCCCGACAACTGCTACTACCTTTTTAAAACAGCTCCGAAGTCCTTCTCTATCCACTTCATTTACAGGCCCGCTGATCGTTGCTATTGTCTGAGCCTGACAATAATTTATTCTCACAACTTCAAAACCCACACGAGACGAGTACATCATGGCAGCCCTGTTCCGGTTGATTTCAGGTTTTTTCAGAGCGATAGCGCAGGTTCTTTCATTTTTCAGATCATTGCTGTTCAACCTCCTTTTCCTGGCAGTGATCGTCTTCATTATCTATTCAATCTGGGGAACGGAGAAAACAGTTTTGAAAGACGATACCATCCTGAGATTGAGCATTTCCGGCAACGTCGTAGAACAAACAAGCCAGAGAGATCCCTTCGGAGGCTACGGCCGCTGGTTTTTGGGTTTACCAGATGAACCGAAAGAAACCGTGCTGCAGGATCTTTTGGACGTCGTCGCCCAGGCTGAAGATGACCCGAAGATTTCTGCACTTCTTCTCGATTTGAAACAGATGGGCAGCATCGGTCTCAATCAGATGGAAACCATTGGCCGCGCCCTGTCCGATTTCAAGCGCAGTGGCAAACCGATCATCAGCGCCGAGGACTACTACTCCCAGAATCAGTACTATCTCGCCTCCCATGCCGACTCACTGTTTCTCAACCCGATGGGGGGTGTCAACCTGCACGGGTTTGGTCTCTATCGCTTCTATTTCAAAGATGCCCTTGACAAGCTCAAAGTAGATTTCCAGGTCTTTCAGATCGGCACATACAAATCGGCCCTTGAGCCGATCACCAGGAATTCGATGTCGGCGGAAGACCGTCGCCAAACCAGAGCCTGGCTCTCTGCGTTATGGGAAAACTACACAGCTGATGTAGCGGAACAGCGATCGTTGCACCCCGAAGATATAGATGATTACATAAACTCAATTCCGATGAATCTTCAGAAAGTCGGCGGCGACACGGCAAAACTAGCTTTAAGTTACGGCCTTGTCGATGAGCTGAAAACAAGAAAAGAAGTTCGTAGCTATCTTGCTCAAATCGGTGGATCTGACGGCGAAAATGGTTTGAATATCATATCATCAACCAACTACCTCGGCTATGTGGAACCTTCCCGCAATGGGTCTGAAAGTGGCGATGAGCAGGTTGCCCTGATCGTTGCCCAGGGTACCATTGTTACAGGAGAAAGCCATCCAGGAACAATTGGTGCCGAGACGATCAGTAATCTGCTGCGCCGTGCCGGTAAAGATGACAGGATAAAATCGGTAGTTCTGAGAATAGACAGCGGCGGAGGCTCAGCCTTTGCCTCGGAACTCATTCGCCAGGAGATACTGGCCCTTAAAAGCAGTGGTAAGCCTCTTTTTGTTTCCATGGGGTCCTACGCTGCCTCTGGAGGCTATTGGATCGCAGCCGACGCCGATGAAATCTGGGCCTCGGCCAACACTTTGACCGGCTCAATCGGTATTTTTATGGCCCTGCCGACCTTTGATACAGTTTTGAGTCAGGGAGGAATCTACCGTGACGGTGTCGGCACCACCAATCTAGCTGCAGGTATCGACCTCAGCAAACCCTTATCCGACGAATTGCGGGCGGCCATTGAGCTGAATCTTCAGAATGGCTACGACCGCTTCATATCTCTGGTGGCCGAAGGACGGGATATGGACCGCGCCAGGGTGGAGTCACTGGCCCAGGGAAAAGTTTATGCTGGTGAAAAAGCTAAGGAAATTGGCCTTGTCGATGAACTCGGTACTCTGGATCAGGCTATCGAGGCAGCGGCCGGCAAGGCCGGGTTGACCGACTACGCTATTACAACCCTTCTCCCTCCGCTTAGCTGGTGGGATAGGCTCTTTTACCAGATCGGTGCAGAAACGAAATCCTGGCTCCGGACAAACGTCATTTTCTCGAGCCTTTTCAAAGCCGTGGAACCGACCTTGACGACCTTCCAAAGTTTCTTGATTTTCCCAGATCCAAACGGTATGTATGCCCATTGCATGATCAATAATATAGAATAAATTCAGGTGGAGAAGCAGATGGCAAAACGAATCGCACTAATACTCGCGCTCTTAGTTGGCAGCCTTTGGGGCAACTCCAGTGTCTTTTCAGCCGAGACTTATATCGTCTCAGGCAACCCTTACGCTCCACCTGTTGTCTGGGAAGAATACAAGCAGCTCGCTGGTGTTGCACCCGATCTTGTCAAGGAAATTTTCGCTGAGCTTTCCCTCCCCTACACAGTTCGTGTGCTCAGTGACTGGGATCGGGTACAGGAAGCTGCCAAGAAGGGTGAGATCGATCTTATCGTGTCAGCGTATCAAAACGACGAGCGTAGCAAGTACCTCAATTTTTCAGTTCCGTATCTGCCGGAGCAAACGGTGATCATTGTCGAGAAGGGAAAAGAATTTGATTTTTCCAGTTGGGAATCCCTGAAAGGGAAAAGAGGAGTTTCCGGGATTGGCGAAAGTTATGGCCAGGAATTCGACACCTTTATCGCCAACAACCTGGATATCAATTATTATCGGCTTGAGCGTGCTATCGAAACGCTTAATTTAGGAAAAGCCGATTATCTTATCATCGACCTTTATACCGCACTAATTTATGCCCGCCTGCTTCAGGGAGAGGACAGTATCACTATCCTCGATCCGCCAGTCACTACCCAGAACTTTCACCTGGCAGTGGCTAAAGATTCTCCATTGAACGATCACCTCGAAGCAATCAACAAGAAACTCGACGAGAAAATCAGTGCCGGTCTCGTCAGCGAACTTGTGCTTGCCCATTTTGACAGATGGCAGGAAAAAATCGCCAAGCGGTCCCAATACCTGAGCAGGATGTCTGACCAACGCTCAGCAGCACAGCAAGATTATCTTAAAAAGCAGGACGAGATGGCCCGACAGAGAGTGCTGGGAACGATGGATAACCGTGAAGGCCTGCCTCCGGCAGCTGAATAAAGTACTGGATGTGCGTGCCGGTGAGCTGTTGTTTGGGAAGAAACGATTACTTTCTCTGATTTCTTCATGCCCGCACGCCATCTCTGGTTTGCTTCTTCGCCATGGATAGCCCACCGATCGATCTGCTATACCTCTGGGACAAACTCGTCTGGCCACTCTGCAGATTGTTGATCTTCATTTCAATTGGCCTGATCATAGCCAATCTTCTCGAATCACTGAATTGGACCAGGCGCATCAGCTCGCTGGCACGACCGTTGGTCAGGTTCGGCCATCTCAGCGAACAGGTGGGAGCAGCCTTCTCCATGGCCATCGTTTCCGGAGTTGCCGCCAACACCATGCTCTCCGAGGCTTATGAGAAGAAGCAGATTGACCGAAAAGAACTCATCCTGGCCAATTTGTTCAACTCTTTACCGACCTACTTCCTGCACCTGCCAACGGTGATCGTCATTACCCTGCCCCTCATTCGCGGAGCTGGCTTTATCTATGTCGGTATCACCTTCGGAGCTGCTCTGCTCAGAACCCTGACCATAGTCTTGGTGAGTCGCATTATTCTGCCGAAACCAACCATTCCAGTTGAGCTGAGTGACCCCCAGCCCGCACCAAGGGACTGGTCAGCCTTGTTCCGAAAAACCTGGAAAAGATTCAAACGGCGAATGAAAAAGATTGTTGTTTTTACCGTCCCCATCTATATCCTGATTTTCATCATGAACAGGCTCGAGTTTTTCGCTGCGCTTGAGACCTTTTTATCTTCGCATCTCGACTTCATTCCCTTTTTGTCTCCCCAGGGCATAGGCATCATTGCCCTCATGGTTGCCGCGGAACTGACCGCCGGCCTGGCGGCAGCAGGCGCACTGCTGCAGGATGGAGTGATGAATTACAATGAAATCGTCTTTGCCCTGCTGATTGGTAACATCCTCTCGTCTCCGCTTCGTGCCGTCAGACATCAACTGCCTTATTATGCAGGCATATTCAAGCCCAGGCTGGCCCTGGAACTGATTATCTACAACCAGGGCTTTCGCAGTATCAGCCTTATTCTTGCCGCGCTCTGCTATTTTGTCATCGGCCTCGCCTGATCTGTATCAGGCAGATAAACTCGGGGGCAATTGACGGCTGAGCCCGGCCAGGTTTAAAGCTCGATGAGACCTTCCGGTTGACAAAATCAGACGATGCCAGTAGAACCTCAGAATACAGCTTCAGGCACCAGTTGATGCATTGCTCTGGTTTAAAAGGGAACTCCGTGAGATTCGGAGACGGGCCCACCGCTGTAACCGGGACGAACACTGCATTATGTCACTGACGATCATTGTTGGGAAGGCGCAGCAAGTAGATTGAACCGGGAGTCAGAAGACCTGCCTGATACAAATTGCTGCCTGTGGCAAGGAGCAGCAAGCCAACCGAAGATACGAGGAAAAAAGGGCATCCCCGGATCAGAATCTGGTCCGGGGATTTTTTTATGAGCGCTCCGGCCTTCTGCAGGATTTGGTTGGAATCACTGGTATGCAGGGTTTATGACGATTTATGAATCGGGCTTTAGACAAAAATAACAGCAGCAGATCGTCTCGCTCCGGTCCCGGCGGACCTGGCCTCCTCTGGCTTTTTATCCTCATCGGAGTACTTGGAGCGGCAATGATTTTTTCCGCAGGGCTTGGCTATATTGAAATCTCACCTAAAGAAATAGTGCAGATCATCGCTGCCCAACTTGGCCGTCATCTCCCTGATTCCATGGATGCGAGCTATCCCTTCGTCATCATGGAAGTACGCTTACCCCGTATTTTCACTGCGGTGCTGGTCGGCGGTGGGTTGGCCGTGGCCGGATGCATTTTTCAATCTCTTTTACAAAACCCGCTGGCCGATCCCTATACGCTCGGCATCTCTTCCGGAGCCGCATTCGGTGCCTCGATTGCGATTCTGCTGCTCATAGTCGGGATAACCCTGCCGGCCTCTCTTGTTATTCCTGCGTTTGCCTTTGCCGGAGCTCTGCTTACCCTGCTGGCGGTATTTTCCCTGGCGGCACCCTCGGCCCGACTTTCATCAAACAGTCTGATTCTCTCGGGTATTATCGTTTCGGCAATCTTATCCGCCGGTATCAGTTTAATAAAGTTTCTGGCCGATGAGCAGGTCAACGCCATCATATTCTGGTTGATGGGCAGCTTCATAGGCAAAGACTGGGCCGATGTAGTGCTGCTGGCAGTGTTGGTGATGCCCTCTACGGTCATTCTGATGCTGTTTGCCCGGGAAATGGACATCATGACTTTTGGGGATCGCACCTCCGAATCGCTGGGCATCGACACCGGCAGAATCAGAAGATTCGTGCTTATCATCGCCTCACTTTCAACCTCCGGATGCGTGGCGGTTTCTGGTATCATCGGTTTTGTCGGCCTCATTGTCCCTCACTTTGTCAGGATGATTCTCGGCCCTTCCAACCGACTGCTGATTCCCTGCAGTTTTCTCTGCGGCTGTCTTCTGCTGCTGGGGGCTGATACCGTGACCAGGGTCATGCTCCCCACAGAAATCCCCATCGGTGTTCTGACCGCCCTCATCGGCGGCCCTCTGTTTTGCTATATTTTCAGAAAAACTCAGCTTCAGAGGTGGCGGTGATGGCAGGTTGCAGAGCCTGGGAGCTTGATAATGTCGATTTCTCCTATAATTCGGCCCCCTGTCTGGAACATATCTCCTTGTCGCTTGATTCGGGTTGTTTTTATGGACTGCTTGGCCCTAACGGCAGCGGCAAATCGACCCTCATCGATTTGCTTTCCGGCTACCTCAAGCCGGACGCTGGCGCTATCCGCTTACAAGGTCAACCACTGCACTCTTTACAACGTTCCGAGCTGGCCACCATGTTGACCGTGGTGCCCCAGAGATTTGCCTTCAATTTCGATTTCAACGTCTATGAAACCGTGATGATGGGACGCTACCCTCACATCCCACGGTTTTCATCCCCGACTCAAGACGATCACCTCAGGGTATCAGAATCACTCGCTCTGCTCGATATTGATCATCTTGCTCAGCGCTCGATCCGAAAACTATCCGGCGGTGAAACTCAACGGGTGATGATTGCCCGGGCACTGGTCCAGGATACCGATTTTATACTGCTCGATGAGGTGACCGCCAATCTTGATATCAATCACGCCATTGCTATCATGCAAACCATGAAAGTGCTGGTCGACAGAGGAAAGACTGTAGTCGCCGCCCTCCATGACCTGAACATGGCTCTTAGTTTCTGCGATCAGGTCATGGTATTGGACGGTGGCCGGCTGCACCAGCACGGCATTGCTGCGGAAGTTATCAACGACGAGTTGGTCGCCGACATCTATCAGGTAGCCTCAGAAGTCATCAGGGTTGCTGACGGCTCCGTTCATCTCTCTTTTAAATACCAATGAGCCACAGATGATTACCGCTGACAGCCCTCTTCTCCGGTACCTGATCCCGCTGCTGCTGCTGATTTCTCCGCTACCCGTTAGCGGCTTTCAGATTACAGACAGTATAGGCACCTCCCACAGCTTCGCGGCTCCTGCCCAGCGGATCATTTCACTTTACCCGGCCCACACCGAGAACTTGGCCGCCATCGGGGCCTCGGACCGACTGATCGGCATTTCCACCTCCGACTCCTTCCCCTCCGCTGTTCTGGACAAACCGAAATTTTCCTATCACGACTCTGTAGAAAAATTCATCGAGGCGGAACCGGACTGTATTCTGATCCGACCGATGATTTCTCGTTCCAACCCGAACCTGATTGGTAAACTTCGTGAATATGGAATAAGAATCGTCTCTCTGCAGCCGACCACAATCGACGAACTCTATGATTACTGGCTGAATCTGGGGAAAATCTCCGGTTTCGAGCAACAGGCTGCAAAAATGATCATAGATTTTAAGCACGAAATAGAAGGCATCGAAGCAGATGTCGCCCGTGTTCCTGCTGAACTTCGGCCTCGGGTCT
Organism: uncultured delta proteobacterium; assembly: GCA_963759125.1. Lineage (GTDB taxonomy): Bacteria > Desulfobacterota > Desulfobulbia > Desulfobulbales > Desulfocapsaceae > JABDQA01. The sequence continues at coordinate 96,299 of CAVWXN010000002.1, read as the reverse complement.
ACTTCGAATCCATCCATTCCCGAATGAGGACTTTCGCTCCCGAGTCGATCTCTATCTTTTGTCTAACCACCGCCGGGGGAATCAACGTTGCCAGCGACGCCGTCTCACGCCGGGGATCTAACATTGCCGGCTACAGTAAGGAGCGAATTTTGGCAAAAGCGGAGGAAATCGACGTCTACCTCGCCCAATCCGGGAGAATGAATAGGATCAGTGTTGAACAAATAATAGATGAACCCGGTTTTAAGGCGATAAAGGCCGTCCGCACCGGCCGGATTTATCTGATTGACGAATATTTGGTGTCACGGCCAACCCCGCGACTTTTGCAGGCTATCAGAACGATACACCAATTGCTGTATCAAGGCTAACCTTCAACCATAGTGACTGTCATGAGTGGAACCCTGTACATAATCGGAACCGGCCCTGGAGATCCTCAGCTTCTGACCCTCAAAGCTGTTGGCATCGTAGAACGCTGCCCGGTCATTATCGCCCCGCATGGATCGAAATCAGGCTCATCGACGGCCCTTGGTATTGTCAGCGAAGCGATCTCAATAGCTGGAAAAACAATAATTGAACTGCACTTTCCAATGAAAAAAATCCGCACCGGACACGAACCCGCACCGGAAATCCTCGCTGCCTGGAGGCATGCTGCGGAACAGGCGCTTCATCACCTGGACCAGGGTCAGGACGTCTGTTTCCCGACTTTGGGAGATCCTGCCATATACTCCACCGGCTATTACCTCTATGAAACAATCTGCGGGATTAGAGAACAGGTCAAAGTCATTTTCGTACCCGGCGTCGCCGCCATGAGTAGTTGCTCGGCTGCCCTGGCATCGCCGATTTGCCTGGGTGACGAGATGGTTGCCGTGATACCGGCAACCTTTTCGGACGAGCGGCTTCGCGATGTACTCGAGCGTTTCGATACCATAGTATTGATGAAAGTTCACCGAGTCATGGATCGTCTCGTCGAGCTGCTCAAATCCGTCGATCTGGTCGATCGTGCCGTACTGGTCGAAAAAGCTGGTACTTCAGGAGAAAGAACCTGTGCGGAAATCGACAAAATAACCGAGCCACCGCACTACTATTCAACCATCATTGTGAGGAAGAATCCCAGCACGGTCCGCACTTTGATCAACTGATCGAAAATCCTTCTCGGGCTCAGTCCTGACTATTCCCACAGCCCTGCGGTCCGGGCGAATATAGCGGCGAGCCAGTTGGTTTATTTCGGTGCTGCTGATTGCCCCGAAATCTCCAATCAGGGACAACGGCCAGACCAGCTGCTCTTGGTTGCGCGATGACAGCGACAGCACAGAATGAAGCCAGTAGCCATTGGTTCTCAATCCATCCTTGAGGGAGGTGAGAATCGGTGCCCGAGCCCTCACCAACTCATCGTTGTCAACCGGATTCTCTGCAAAGGACAATTCTATTTCTTCAAGGGCTGCCAGTGCCGTATCGACCGAGGATCCGTCTACGATTACATCCGCATAAATAGCTCCATAATCCGGATAAATCTTACTGGACACACTGTAGACTGAGGGTGAATAGGAGGCTCCGAGTTCCTCTCGGATTTTCTGCCGCAACCGCTCTTCGATAGTTGCCGCAAGTACATGCAGCCGTCTTGTCAGTCCGATATCGTGATAATCGTCGGTGAGCCATCCGTAGCGCACGAGAGCTTTGTCAATGATTGACTGGACGGCCACTTCTTTCTGCTGGGCCACTGGAAATTGAGCCTCGGGTGCGGAGTGAACCACATACGATCTCTCCTTGGGAGGATCAAAATATTTTGCAGCTAGTTCGACGACCCGGTCTGGATCAAAATCTCCCACCACGTTCAGCTCCAGCGGTGCCTTCTGGAAATATGGTTTGAGCCAGGAGACTACATCGTTCAGTTGCAAAGTGGTAAACCGGTCCCATGAAGGAAGCCCGGCTCCGGAAGCGCCGCCGCTGAAAAAATTGTCGAGATACAAGCGTGCCGCTCCTTGGATATCGGCATCCAATCTGCGGTACATAGACTCGAAATTCTTCATCGAGATCTCGTAGACCGAGTCCCTGAATCCAGGATCGTTGAGTATTGTCTGCAACACCTGAAACAATAATTCAAGCTCTGCAGATACCGTCTGCCCGCTCAGCACGAATGCCTCATCAGCTACTCGAAAGCTATACCGTACTGAGCTTCCTGACAACGCCTCCTTAAGCTGACTGGCGGTCATGCTAGCCGTACCCGAGCCATTTATAACCGACGAAGCCAGCAGATCCAGCCCTTCTTTGGGCAGTGATCGACGGCCGTCTCCGAAATGCAGGGCGGCGCTCATCTGGTTCTTCTTGAAATCGGTATTTTTCAAATTCAACACCAGCCCGTTGGCAAAATCGACCCTCTGGACCCCGATATCATCATAGCTCCTCTTCTCAACAGGTGGAGCTGGCTGATATTCATCACTGAGATACGGAAAGGAAGGTGCAGACCATTGATCAGGCGGGTCTATATTCCTGGTGCTCAATTCATGATAATAGGCCAGCAGCCCAGCATCGCCATCTGAATCAGGAAGTTCAGCGTCGCCGATAACCTCAACCAGCCGAATCTCACCCTCCCAGCTGTTTTTGACAACCCGATTAAGATCCGCAATGGTGACCTCTTTGATAAACGGGGAGAACAGCTCGAGCTCCTGCCTGGGGGACTGCAGAACCCGGTGCGCGTCGAGGCTGGCTACTATCTCACCGATAAGGTGTAATGAATTTCTGGTATCTGCAGAGAGGACACCGTTTTCCAGATCGGCCTGCAGATCCTTTTTCACCCGCTCCAGCTCACTCGCAGAAATACCATAGCTGAGTACCTTGCGAAGCTCTGATTCAATCTGAGCAAGACTCTGCTGCCAATTCTCCTTTTTCGTCGAGGCCCGGATACCGGAGATGCGAAATCGATCAAACATCACCGTGTCGTAGTATCCTGCCGAGGTAAACGGTGTATCCACCGATTCCTGCAGCCTGGCCAGACGATAATTGATGATCAATGAAGCCATGTATCGGAGCACATTCTCCTGCTGCAGTTGCAGCGAGTCGTTTTCAGGACTCTTGGTGCGCACCGTCTCGATGGCGACCTCGGTCACTCCCAGGTCAGGCTCGAAATGATAAAACGCTTCGACACCAGAGTGATCGGTAGATCCGAATTCAGGGCAGGTAGGCGATTCGAGGCTCTGCATGGAATCAAAGTGTTTACCGATGAGAGTTTCGGCCGTCTCCAGGTCAAAATCACCGACGAGAATCAGAATTATGTTATCCGGTCGATACCAGCTTTGGTAAAACCCTCGCAGGTCTTCACTGTCAGCTTTCATCAGGACATCTTGAGCACCGATCGGCTGCCGTTCTGGAAGTGGGGTGTTGCGCAACACAAATGAAGTCCGGGCGATTCCGCTCCGGTATCTGGCAGAATCCCTCGCCGTTTTCTCAGCAAGAATGACACCTCGTTCCCGTTCTATCTCTTCCTCCAACAGCAACGCTCCATCGGCGTAATCACGCATGACCAGCAACGCCTGGTCCAGGCTGTCACCAGTTCCCGTCGGTATAATCAATTTGTAGACACTGTCGGTGTAAGTGGTGTAGCCATTTACGTCGCCACCAAAGCTCATACCGATTGATCTGAAATAATCGATCAGTTTCCCGGGCGGAAAGTGGGTGGTTCCGTTAAAAAGCATGTGCTCCAGGAAATGCGCGAGACCGCGCTCGTCTTCTTTCTCGAAAAGCGAACCTGCCTCAACATTGAGGTACACCGCCACTCTGTCTCTTGGTTCAGCGTTGCTCTTCAGCACAAAGCGCAGACCGTTGTCCAGCCTGCCGAAATGGATACTTGGATCGGGTTCAAGCTCGCTGGATTCATGCGGCCATTCGGTGGCCAGGCAATTCCAGAGTTCTTCTGCAGTAGACTCCGTAAGGGGTGTAATTAGCAGAATCAGGGTGAGAGAACAAAATCGAATGAGAGTGTGTTTCATTTTTAACTTGTGAGCCTCTATTGTTGTTTCCTGACCACATGGTATATCCTGCTATTGTCAAAACAAGGAGGAAACTGAATTAATCATGTCGTTTGTATTTTAGGTTGATTTGGATTTTAATTGGGCCTTTATGAATCGGCATCAAAGACTCCTCGGCAGATCCGCAATACTTACAATGGACAAATACAACTCATCGGCAACGCTCTATGATCGTTTCCTTACGCCGCTTCTCAAACCTCTGAGGACCGACATCAGGACCTTCATTCAGCACCGCGGGTATCGCCGGATAATCGACATCTGCTGCGGGACAGGTGATCAGCTTCAGCTTCTTGAGAGCGGGGAAAAAGAACTCGTGGGCATCGACCACTCGGTGGCAATGCTGGCCAGAGCGCGGAGAAATTGTTCCGAAGATGTTGCCCTGCACCTGATTGATGCCGAACAACTCGATTTCCCATCCGGATATTTCGACTGCGCCATCGTTTCATTTGCGCTGCATGAAAAACACCAGACGCTGCGCGACCTGATCTTTATCAATGCCAGAAAAGTCGTTAAACAGGGTGGCTCCATTATTATTACCGATTTCAGCCGAAGCTCCTTAGGAGTAAAGGGATTTCTTCTCGGTGATATACTCATTCCTTTAGTCGAACGAATGGCCGGGAGATCCCACTATCTGAACTATCTGAGCTGGATGCGCGAGGGGGGCATCGAGGGGTTTCTTCAGCAGCGTCGTCAGACTGTCAAGGTCATCTCCCGTCGATTCGGTGGATCGGTATACTGTTGTGCCGTATCGATCGACGATGATATCCAAACCTATCATAAACACCTGGCCTTGCTGAACAGAACCTTTCCAACACCAATCCCTGATTAGCGGAAATAATCATGAAAAAAACAGAGGAACTCCTCGGTCGGGTCGCTCTAGTTCCAGGCGCCTGCCGGCCTGTCGGTAGAGCCATTGCCCACCGCTTCGCCAGCCACGGTGCCTCACTGGTGCTGCCAGTTTTCGATGACTGGCCTGAATCAAACCAGGAGATGGAGCGTGAATTCAGTGCTGCCGGCTACGATTTTTTCTGTCCGCCCTGCGATTTGACCAGCGCTGAGGAGGCAAGGCAACTGCTGGCTGATGTCAAAAGCCGATATGGGGTGCTGCACTACTTGATCAACAACATCGAACGGGGCGGCATGCCTGTGGTCCACGGTTCATACGATCTCGAAGTTAACCGGGATCAATGGCAGCTTGAGTTCGACACAACCCTCAAGGCCAAATGGAACCTCTATCAGCACAGCCTCGATCTTCTCCGTTACTGTCAGGATGGGGCAATAATCAATATTTCCTCCATCGCCGCAAGAGTCGGCCGAGCGGGACCTGCTTCTCTATTATTCAACGACGGTTACAGCGCAGCCAATCGTGGAATAATCTCGTTTACCAAACAGTGGGCAAAAGAACTGGCCCCCGCTGTCCGCGTCAACGAGGTCATGCTCGGCCTCATCGACGGCAGGCACGGTGCAGGTACCAGGGGCTGGGCGCTGCTCGCTGAAAAGCAGCGCCAGGATCTCATCGGACATATCCTGGCTGCCAGAACCGGAGAGCCTGAAGAGGTGGCAGAGTTCATCTATTTCCTGGCAGTCAAGGCCCGTTACCTCACCGGTGCGGTAGTGCCTTTTGACGGCGGCTATCTGTCTGGTGGGAGCAGCGTCGGCGACCTGCCCGATGGCATTCTGGAGGGAAGCAGCTGAACTTATTTCGTTTCAATGTATGAAATGCTTTTCAGGGCAGCTTCTGCCAGTCCGGCTACGGTACTCTCAAAGAAGTGGCCCTCATGGTAGAGTCGCACCGGCCTCCGATCGTCAAGAGCTGCAGCAATGGTGGATCGATGTTTATCCAGGCTTAGAAGTCCTGCCAATTTGCATACAAACCCTTTGACACTGCTTTTTTCAGAACGAAAATAGACGTCAATATTTTCAGCCAGACCAAATTTGAGAAGCTCGTCTTTATAGAGCGGGGAAACACGGCATAAGCCCCACAAAACCCCTTCCTGCAGCAGGTCCAGTTCAAGGAAATTGCCGTCCTGGAACAGGGCCGGTCCGTCATCCAGGGTATAGGAGACAAGCATATGCAGATATTCCCTGGACAGCGGGCGACATTGGTACATAACCTCCGCCATGGCTTCTGGAACACCCCACCCTATGCCGCCGGATTCATCGTTGAGCATCCACAGAAAGCGCCGCATGATGGTGCGGGCCTCTTCCATGTCATCTGCGGCGATGGTCGGCACCACAAAGCCAAAACTACTTACGGCATGCCAACGGACCGTTTCCTGGGGATGACAAAGACAGGAAAAAAGCGCACTGAGCAGATTCTTTTGAGGTAGTGAGGAGAATTCGCTGAAGATTGTATGGAGATCTTTTGAGAGCAGCAGGCCGATGATATGTTTCTTCAATTTCAGGCGATTCATCGGCGAGACTCGATCTGGTAGAAGGTGGCAAACAAATTCACTACAGACCTGGATAGACCGTGTTTAGAGGCGCCATTCAGGGCGGTGGTTATCTTCTCAGATCATCCAGCCGTTTCATACCTTCCATCAGCATACCCATGAACCCACCGATCGGTTTCAGCTTTCTCTCGGATGCGGACAACCCCTGAGTGAACTTGAAACGCCCCTCATTCATGGCAATAAAATCATAGAACCCTGTGATTCCCTTTTTGAACCCGAGATCAACTTTGACGACATCGCCGCCGTTAAACAGGATCTTGCCGTTGAGGAACTCCGATTCAATTTCAAGATAACCAGTTTTCTGGTTGCTGTTTATCATCTGCGATATTTCAACCGGAGAAATGTCGGATAGCTGACCGACCATTCCGGTATTGAGTTCTTCCGCCCTCTTGGCGTTCAGCTCAGTTATACGCTCGACAAACAGTTTATAGAGAAAGATCTGCAGCGATGGGAAACGGACCAGCACATGTCTGAAATTCTTGTTATTCAGGGTCGCTATTACGCAGGGTTCAGCGGCCTGAATGGTAGTGGTCATGGTTTCTCCAGAGATCATACTCAACTCACCAAAAACCTCGCCCGCTCCCATCTCAGCGAGAATCACCCCTTCATCATCAAGTACCTCAACCTGGCCTGATATGATGATATAGAGCTTGGAGCCAGCCTGCCCTTTTTGGGAGACAAAATAGCCCCAATCATAGTACTCGAACTCCAGCAGGGTACCCAAATCGAGAAGGTCGTCGTCAGATAATGAACTGAACAGGTCAATCGCTCTCAGGTCATCAACATACCTGATAACCTCCTTGAGTTTTTCCTTGCGCTCAGCGGCAACAAGCAGTTTCATCTGCAAGGTTGACCAGTTTTTTGCCTTCTTGTACTCGAATTTTATTACACCGCCGCAGCCGCCGCACTTGAACTCAGTCTGTTCACCAATACCCTGCTCCTGCCTCTCCAGAATTGCCTGTTCTGAGGTCAGGGCCACAATATCCTGGGCCAGAATGAGGCAGACCGGCTTGCCGGTTGGTATTTTCAGGGCATTTTCGCTGACCTCAAACTCTTCCTTGGCGTTGTAGAAAGGACAGTTGTGTTCGTCGTTTATAATAAAAATTGAGTTTTTGAAATGCGAAATCATTCTCTCTCTATATCTTCGTAAAACAAGCTGGACTTATAATGTTAGCCTGAGAAATAAGACCGAATCAGGTGCCCACTCCCCGGTCTCAATCGGATCGTCCAAACAGCAGGTAGATTACGACCCCCAGGATGGCCGCTCCACCGAACAGGACGGGCAGTACCTTGTTCACCTGGAGCTTTTCACCTACCACCAGAGTCTGCATGTAATCAGTGCCGGAAGCCCACCAGACGCCAATAAATATTGCTATAAAGACCATATCCCGCCAGCGCTGTTTCCAGAGCAGATAGATCACCAGTGCAATAAAGGGCACCAGAAACCAGGGGTTGGTGAACAAACCGACATAGTCTACTTCCGCTATCTGATCGACCAGCTTGGTCGATTCGATGAAAGCCATTATTTTTCCGAAAAATTCACTCATTAGACGTATACCCTCCGGATATATTGGGTTGATATGTATCGTTCAGTCACAGGATTATATCATCTGCTGGTAATGTTTCAAAATAAATAACAAACTGTAATTACAAGTTTTCTATCCTAGCTGCAGGCATGGGCTAATCATTACCTACGACCAGAGTCAACAATCTATGCAGAGCAAATGATTACTATTTTCTGGAAATTTGAAGAGATTTACCCTCTTATATGATCTATTATCCGTTACTGATTTCAGCTATTTATTTGTTAAACTAAATAAATTATCCCCGACCGTTGACTTTCTCAACTCTTCGGAGCAGATGAACAAGACAACCTCATCCGCCTTCTCCAGCAACCCGATGTACGGTTATCTGCTGCTGTTGACAATCTGCTCCACCGCCGGTCTTCATGTCTGGCGCACCCTGTTCGATAATTTCGCAGTCAATGTCGTCAACCTGGATGGTTCCCACATCGGCTTTATCCAGTCGGTACGGGAACTGCCAGGTTTTCTGTCATTGCTTGTTGTCTACATTTTACTGATCATCAAGGAACACCGGCTGTCTGCCCTCGCCGTACTGCTTCTTGGCATCGGTGTAGCGCTGACCGGACTGATGCCAAGTTTTTACGGTCTTATGTTCACCACCCTGATCATGAGTTTCGGCTTCCATTATTTTGAAACCACCAATCAATCGCTTACCCTGCAGTATTTCGATACTCAGACATCTCCTGTCGTGTTTGGCAAACTGCGCAGTTTTGCTGCGGCGACCAATGTACTCTGTGGCCTGATCATCATAATAATGGCACCGTACCTCGACTACCGACAGTTCTACCTGCTCTTCGGATTCTGCATTGCTGCAGCAGCCGCCTGGGCCCTCACCAGAAACCCTGCTGATCCCAGGCTTCCCCGCCAGAGAAAAGAAATGGTGTTTAGAAAACGCTATTGGCTTTTCTACAGCCTTACCTTCATGGCCGGGGCCAGACGGCAGATTTTCGTCGCCTTTGCCGTATTTCTTCTGGTCAAAAAATTTAACTTCTCTGTATCTGAAATCGCCATGCTGTTCCTGTTGAACAACCTTGTCACTTTCATTGTCAGCCCCTACGTCGGCAAATGGATTGTCAGGTTCGGTGAAGGCAGGGTCCTGTCCGTTGAATACCTTTCACTGATCGTCATTTTTTTCTGCTATGGCCTGGTCGAATCAAGATACGTGGCTCTGGTTATCTATATCGCCAACAATCTGTTTTATAGCTTTTCGATTGCCATCAGGACATTTTTCCAGAAAATTGCTGCCCCCGATGATATCGCCCCAAGTATGGCGGTAGGATTCACCATCAACCATATAGCCGCTGTCTTTCTGCCTGCTCTAGGCGGCCTGCTGTGGCTTATAAATTATCGCTATGTCTTTTTCGCCGGTTCCTTGTTGAGTTTTCTTTCATTGCTCCTGGTCTGGCTCATTCCTTCCCAACTCAAAGCCGCTCAGGCATCCAAAAGATAAGTATGCCCTCAGTCTTGGCTGCAACATTAATTAGCAATTCAGCACGCATGTCTTACTGTCTTTGTCACTTACAATCACGACGCCTGTGGTAACTCGAATGGTAAAACGGAAAAACCTCATATTGATAGGGATGCCAGGATCCGGCAAGAGCACGGTCGGTGTAATTCTCGCCAAAGCTCTGACTCGTCCATATCTGGACAGCGATATTCTGATCCAGCTCAAGGAGAACAGATCACTGCAGGACATCGTCGATAACGATGGCTATATGGTACTCCGTGATATTGAGGAACGGGTACTGCTCGATATCGACTGTGAAAATCACGTCATCGCCACCGGTGGAAGTGCCGCCTACAGTGGAAAAGCGATGGAGCAGTTGAAGAAAAACGGTATTGTTATTTTCCTGGATGCCAGCCTGGAAACCCTGAAATCGAGAATTCACAATTACGAAACCAGAGGACTGGCCAAACGGGCCGATCAGAGTTTTACCGATCTGTTTCAGGAACGATTCGAACTCTATACCAGATATGCAGATATCGTCATCGACAGCAACCACCGTTCGCAGGAACAGGTGTGTGATGATATTCATGAACAACTGCAGCTCTTAATGGCCCGTGAAAATGTCAAAGCTTGAGACGGCTTCGATGACAGGGGGCAAGATGCACCCCCGGTTGGCCCGTGAGCTTAAAACGGTACTGGCCATGATAGCTATCTACTGCAGGTCACACCACCAAAATGCCGGTGGTCTATGCGATCAGTGTAGAGAATTGTCGGATTACGCAGCGCAGCGACTGGCCAGGTGCCCATTCCAAGAAGACAAGACGACCTGCGGAAAATGCACCGTTCACTGTTACAAGCCTCAGATGCAAGAACAAATTATTAAGGTGATGAGATATAGTGGCCCAAGGATGATCTTTCACCATCCAATTCTGGCCTGTGCCCACCTGCTTGACGAACGTCAAAGCAGCAAATCAGGAAAGTCACCTCAGTCAAATTACATGAAGAAAAATTGACCATGAACATCTTGATCACAGGAGCCTCGGGACTGGTGGGGAGCGGACTTGTTCAACACCTTTTCGCCAAAGGCCACGATATTATCAGCCTCCAACGGAATTCAGATCAGACCGGCCCGTTCTGGAGTTTCGACAGAATACCAGCAGGCTCGGACCAGGCAGCGTTTGCTGCGGTAATTCATCTGGCCGGTGAAAATATCGCCACAGGCCGCTGGACTCAAAGCAAGAAAGACAAGATCCTCAAGAGCAGGATCGAGGGCACCAGACAATTGGCTGAATATTGTGCCGGCCTTCCAGTCAAACCACAGGTTTTTTTCTGCGCCTCGGCCATCGGCTACTACGGCAACCGTGGCGACGAGACCTTGGATGAGAGCAGCAGTCCGGGAACCAATTTTGTGGCCGAGGTCTGCCAAGCCTGGGAAGAGGCTGCTAAACCGGCCGTCGAGGCGGGCACCAGGGTTGCTTATGGAAGAATCGGTATGGTACTGAGCGGCGCGGGGGGAACGCTGCCGACTATGCTGCCCTCGTTTAAATTAGGCATTGCCGGGGTCGTCGGCAGCGGAACCCAGTACATCAGCTGGGTACAGATCGAAGATCTGATCAGCATGATCGAATTTATTCTCAGAAATGACCGTATCGAGGGACCTGTCAATCTGGTGGCCCCTGCTGCAGCCACAAATCGGGAATTTACCAAAGCTTTAGGAAAAGTGCTAAAACGGCCGACCCTCATGAAAATGCCGGCTTTCGTTGCCAAAGCAGTCTTTGGCCAGATGGCGGACGAGCTGATTCTTTCCAGTACCAGGGTGTTGCCCAGTGTCCTTATGAGGAACGGCTATGTCCACCGCTACGCAAACCTCGAGACTGCATTGAGCGCCAGCCTCAAATGAGGCGAGCGCTCCTGGTCAATTATTGTTAACCAGTGATTTTATTCAGCGCCTCCTCGTAGCGCGCCCGGGTTTTGTCGATAATATCCTGTGGAAGACTGGGGGGAGGAGGCGTTTTGTCCCAGTCAAGAGATGACAGATAATCGCGCAGAAACTGCTTGTCGAAACTCGGCTGTCCCTTACCCGGTGCGTATTCGTCTAGTGGCCAGAACCTTGATGAATCAGGGGTCAAAACCTCGTCGATCAGAATGAGTCGGCCGTCTTTCTCACCCAGTTCAAATTTGGTATCGGCAATGATGATGCCTTTTGCACGGGCAAAATCGGCGGCCTTCTGGTAGAGGCCGACACTAATCCGGGCTATCTCTTCGGCCCGTGCCTCACCTGTAATCTCTTTCAGCCGTTCGATTGAGATATTTTCATCATGATCACCTATGTCCGCCTTGGTCGACGGGGTAAACAGCGTCTCCGGAAATTTGTCAGATTCCTGCATGCCGTCGGGAAGCTGGAAGCCGCAGACATTTGTGTCTTTCTTGTAAGCACTCCAGAAAGACCCGGAAATATACCCTCTGACGATGCATTCAACTGGCAGCGGCTTAGTTTTATGGACCAGCATGGAACGTCCGGACAGAACATCGCGATGCTCCTCTACAGGCTTCAGGAAATTCGTCTACATCGGCACTGATCAGGTGATTGTCCACAATATCGCCAAGCAGGTCAAACCAGAACAATGAGAGCCCGGTCAAAATCTTCCCCTTACCGGGAATAGGATCGGACATCACCACGTCGTAAGCGGAGATCCTGTCAGTGGCCACCATCAACAATTTGTCATCATGGCCGGGAATCTCATACATATCCCTGACTTTACCCCTGTGCACCAGGTTCAATCCTGCAAGATTCGTCTGAATTACTGCCTCACTCATCTCTTCCCCCCCTCTTGATTAGCGCTCGTCTGCGTGTTTTTCAGCTTCTTTTCTATACTTTTCCAGTATGGCCCCATCGTATTGCGGGCAGGCCGGGTTGCTGTAACTGACCAGCTTGGCCGTCAGCGAACCAAGTACCAGCTTGGAATTGACTTTCACTGGCACCCGGCATTCATCGTTGCTGTACCAGATGACGGTATCACCACGTTTGTCGTAAAGACCGCTGAACTCCATAATAGGTTCGACCACCATGGTGTCAATGTCACCCAGGATTGTTTTTTTCAGCAAATCTCTGCCCCGGACCATGACCACCACCTCGTTGCGTTTCTCATCGGCATAGGTAGGCACCAGAAAAGGTTTGCCCGGTTCGAAGGCCATCAGTCTACTGCCGAAAAATGAGGAAAACTCATTTTGAATGGGAGTCTTCACCTTGAACACTTCCACCGGTTTGTCGTTATGCTGATAGAGAATTCTTCCCTTTTTCTGCTTATAGCGAAATACCCGATGCGACTCGTAACTAAATCCTTCTTTCTGCCACACCTCGTAATGGTAAGGTAGACGCTCGGGCCCCTGGACCCTGGTCACATGAACGTCCTCGATAGGATAAACTTTGGAGAATATGCCGTTTTCGGTGGTCACCCGGGCATGTATAATAAAGCCATCCTCAACATCTTCAGCCGGATCAACCGACAGATAGAGCTCTCCGAGCTTCATACCGCCGGAATAAGAAATGTCATAACGAAATTTCTCATTGCCTGAATAAATGGTGGTGATCAGATCTTTGTCTATGACGCCAAAAGGAATGCCTTCTCGGGGATCAGCAGCCGGTTTTTCCGAGGCCGCAACGATCGCTGCTGAAATGAGCAGAAAAGAAAGAACTATGATCGCCCGAACGAATTTCATACCTTGCTTCAGGAGGTGGCCAGCGACAGCCAGGTCGCGCAGAATATGGTGAGGCTGATCAAGCCGTTCATCGAAAAAAATGAGGCCTGAATCCTCGACAGATCAGTGGGACTGACAATCAGATGCTGGTAGAACAAGGCGGCAGCAGTGACCATAAGACCGAGGTAGTAGAAATAGTTAAGCTGCATTTGTAAACCGGTGACCGCAAACAGTAAGAAAGCCAGTACATGAAAAACCACGGCCAGCCGGAAGGCATTTCTTCGCCCCAGCCTGGATGGAAGTGAATGGAGACCAGCCTTTCGGTCATAGTCCGCATCAAGGCAGCCGTAGATGGTATCGAACCCGGCCACCCAGAAAAGCACTCCAAAAGAGAGGGCGAAAGGAAATTCAGCAAGGCTTCCCCGCACGGCAACCCAACCTCCCAGGGGGGCAAATGCCAGAGCAACTCCCAGGACAAGATGGCAGAGCGAGGTGAAACGTTTGGTCAAGGAGTAGAAGAAGGTGAGACCAAGTGCTAAGGGTGAGAGCAAGAGGGTCAGTTGGTTGAGCTGATAGCAGCTGAAAAAGAAAAGCAGCGCCGCAAGTATCACCATGGCCCAGGCTTCGGTGAGATTTATTTCACCGGCTGGTATGGCCCTTTTCTCCGTTCTTGGATTGGCGGCATCAAACTTCCAGTCAATGATCCGATTGAATCCCATTGCGCTGGTCCGGGCTCCAACCATGGCCAGAATGATCCAGAAAAAAACGATAAGCTCAGGAGTACCGTCGGCAGCAAGAAAAGCGCCGGTAAGGGCAAAAGGCATGGCAAAAATGGTCAGCTTGAACTTGATCATTTCAAGCAGCACCGAAATCTTTCTGCTGAGGCTCATACTTTACCCCACCTCTTTCGCTCGGCGACTTCAATTCCCAATTGATCCATCACCCGCCACCCGTAAGAAGTTGCCGCCTCGTCCAGTGTTTTGGGACGGAAGTAGTAGCTTGGCATCGGCGGACAGATGACGGCACCGGCATCGTGCACTTTGAGCATGTTGCTGAGATGGGTTCTATTCAACGGGGTTTCACGCACGCCGAGTACCACCTTTTTGCGCTCTTTAAGCAGCACGTCTGCCGCCCGGTGAATCAGGTTGATCGACAGCCCGGAACTGATTGCCCCCAGGGTTCCCATCGAGCAGGGCAAGATGACCATTGCCCCATAGTCGGCTGAGCCGGAGGCGGGGGGTGCAAAAAAATCATCCGGCCCAAACCACTGATCAATGCCTTGCAGTTCCTCCACACCGTGCCCCAACTCCATTTTGCTGACATCTCTGCCGGCCTCCGAGCAGATGCCGTGGACCACAAGATCGTCCTGTTGACGGCAGAGCTCTGCAAAGGCCTTGAGGAAGATCATTCCCGAAGCGCCGGTGACACCGATAAGTAGTTTCATCTGATCCCTGGGTGAAGTTTTCAATTATCTGCTCTATTCTAGAGAATCACTATTCTTCGACTTTTCGTATTTTCAAGGGCAGGCACTGCTTTCTGGCTTCGTTGAATTCGAACAGATAGGTATAGAATTGCTGCAACGCCTTCTGCTTGAGTGGACCCAGATTAAACTCGATACCACTCAGGTAGTTGTAGCAGACGTCAACTTCCATGGGTATTCTGGGCGCGGCCAATCGGCAGATCTCGTTGAGTGAATCAAGCCCTTTATCGCGGCAGATTATCAGCTCTTTGTGCACGGCATCTACCAGTTCAGGATGGGCGAGGGCAAACTCAGTACGCACCGCGCAGACGGCAAAAACAAACGGCAGGCTGGTATATCTGCGCCAGAGCTCTCCCAGATCGAGACAGTATTGATAAGATCCCTCTATTTTCAGACGCAGGGCGTCATCCCCTATGGCGAGCACGCCGTCGGCACCAATTTTCCTGGCGTTGCGCACTTCATCTTCACAATAGACCGGAGACACCTTGAAGAATTTCTCAAGAGCGATTTTGACCAGACAGACCGAGGTTTTCGACTGAACGCTGAGCAGCACTCTCAGGCCGGAGAGCATTTCGGGCTTAATCCTGGAAAACAGGAATACCGACCCGACAGGTCCGTGGGCACTGATCGACAGATCATCCAGTATCTCATATTGATCGGGACGAATACCGTACTCGTGGGAAGAGACAAAACCAAGATCTATGTCACCTGCGGCCAGCATCTTGTTAAGGGTCGCCGGATGCTCCTCGACCATCAGCCAGGATTCATCATGCTGCCTGGATTTCCAGATCTCATGGATGGGCGCCGTATTGATATAGTTGACCATGCCAATTCGCACGGCAGATCGTCTCCGCTTGGTCATCGCTCTCAGTTGATTCTGGTGTAATCCATTAGACGTTGCTGGGGAATAAACCCGGCGTCGGCCACCAGGCGGCAGATTTCCTTCTCTGATAGAGAAAAGCTGACGCCGGCGGCGGCCACAACATTTTCCTCTATCATGGTGCTGCCGAAGTCGTTGGCCCCGAAATGGAGAGAGAGCTGGGCGATCTTTGGACCCTGGGTGACCCAGGAAGCCTGAATGTTATCGAAATTATCCAGGTAGATCCGCGCCAGGGCCAGCATCCTCAGATATTCCCAGCCGCTGGTTTTAAAGGAAGATCCTTCATCGAACAGGGTCGTGTTGTCTGGCTGGAACGGCCAGGGGATAAAGGCGGTAAATCCGCCAGTTCGGTCCTGAAGCGAGCGCAGTCTTCTGAGATGCTCGAGCCGCTCGTCAACGGTTTCAACATGACCAAACATCATTGTGGCCGTTGTCCGCAGGCCCTTTGTCATGGGCTTGCTCCATAACCTCAAGCCACTGATCGGCACTGCATTTTTTCGGCGCCACCAGCTTGTCTCACCCGATCGGTCAGAATTTCAGCACCACCGCCGGGAATCGAATCGAGCCCGGCAGCGATCAATCGGTCGAGTACCTCCGTGACCGGCAACCCGGAGATAGTACTGAAATGATGAATCTCCGGAGGAGAGAAACCGTGCACGTTGATCCCGCAGGATTTTATAAACGAAACCAGATCCTCATAGTAATCTAGCTGCAGATCCGGATGAAGGCCGCCCTGCAGCAAGATCTGCGTTCCACCCAGCGCCAGCGTTTCATCTATCTTCTTTTTCAGCTCTTCCCTGCTCAGCAGGTAGCCTTCACCGGAAGCGGGCTGCTTGTAAAAGGCGCAGAATTTACAGGCGGAAATACAGATGTCGGTGTAGTTGACATTACGATCAATCACATAGGTGACCACCTTTTCCGGATGCTTCTTCTTTCTCGCCTCAGCAGCCAGATAGCCGAGTTGGTGAAGATCGGCTTCTGAGTAGAGTTGTAGAAATTGATCATCAGAGAGCCGAGAACCTTCCAGGACATCATCGATAATGCGGTCGTTCATGGCGTTTGCTCTCTCGGAACTGCTATGCACATCGATCACCTCGTACAGCGTGGTTCTCTCCACCGGAATCCGGCCGGCTTCGGTGATCAGCCTGATCAATGTTTCCGAGCCGATGGCCTGATCCGTTTCGGCGCCGGCCATATGGGTGATCACCTCTTCCTTGACGGTTCCGTCCAGGTCATCGGCACCAAAAGAAAGAGCGATCTGGGCCAGCTTTGGACCGATCATCACCCAATAGGCCTTGATATGATCGAAATTATCGAGCAAAAGTCTGGCCACCGCGATATTTTTCAGATCATCGATGCCGGTGGTCGAGGACAGTGCGGCCAATTCGGTATTCTTGGGGTGAAAGGCCAGCGGGATGAAAGCCAGAAATCCGCCGGTTTCATCCTGGGCCCGGCGCAGTGCGTCCAGATGTTCGAGCCGCTCTTCATAAGTCTCAATATGACCATAAAGCATGGTAGCATTGGTTCGGAATCCTTGCCGATGGGCTGTCTTGGCGACCTCGAGCCAGTCCTGCCCCGGCAGTTTATCGGCACAGGTGCGCTCTCGTATCCGGCTGCTGAACACCTCGGCACCGCCGCCAGGCATTGAATCGAGACCAGCCTCACGCAGGATATCAAGCGTCTGTCCCACCGACTCACCGCAAAGTCCAGCCAGATGGGCAATCTCAACACAGGTAAAAGCCTGGATGTGGACCTCGGGACGCACCTCCTTGATGCCACGCAGCAATTCCACATAGTAGGAAAACGGCAGATCCGGATGGATGCCTCCCACCATGTGGATCTCGACGATAGGTTCGTCAAGTCGCTCGACGGACCTTTTCCTTGACCTCATCAATACTCATCTCATAGGCCAGATCGTCATCCTTTTTACGCCCAAAAGCACAGAATTTGCAGAGATTGGTGCAGATATTGGAATAATTGATGTGCTGGTTGTAAATGAAATAGGCATTGTTGCCATTTATCCGCTCCCGGACCAGATTGGCAAGCCAGCCTACAGCGAGGATATCGGTACTCTGGTACAACTTGAGACCGTCGGACAAAGATAGTCGTTCTCCGGCTATAACCTTCTGGTGAATGTCACCAAGGCCCGCCGCTTCGATATAGTTTTTCACACCAATAAAAAAACCGGCTTTAAATCACCGGTTTTATCTCTATTTATATGTTTGAGTGGGATTACTTCAGTCGATAAAATACTTGAGTTTCTCTCTTCGACTGGAGTGACGCAGACGATTGAGTGCCTTTTTCTCAATCTGCCTGATGCGTTCACGGGAGACATTGAAACGTTTGCCGATTTCCTCAAGGGTATATTCCGCCTTCTCACCAATGCCGAAGCGCAGCCGGATGATCTTCTCCTCTCGTTCCGACAGAGTCGACAGAATCTCCTCTACCCGACCGGCAAGTTCCCTGGTCTGAACCGCCTCGTAAGGTGACTGGGATTCCTGGTTCTCGAGAAAATCTCCCAGAGTCGAATCATCGTCCCCTACCGGCGTCTCCAGCGAAATGGGTTCTCTCGATGCCTCCAGGATGGACAGTATCTTGTCCATGGGCAAGTTGGTGGCCTTGGAAATCTCCAGCGGTGTCGGTTCCCGACCAAGCTCTTTATAAAGAGCATAAAATGCTTTGAAGAACTGGCTGCGCAACTCAAGAAAATGTACCGGCAACCTGATCGTTCTGGTCTTGTCCAGGATAGCCCGGGTTATGGCCTGACGGATCCACCAGCTCGCATAGGTGGAGAACTTGTTGCCCTTGGTGTAATCAAAACGAAAAACCGCCCGCATCAGACCGAGATTTCCTTCCTGGATCAGATCGGCCAGGGTCAATCCCTGATGCATATAGCGCTTGGCTATTGAAACAACGAGCCGCAGGTTTGCCCGAATCATCGTGTCCTTGGCAACCTCGATGGAGCGGCTGTAGGCTTCCATTTTGGCCTGCAGCTCGAGCAGTTCACGCTTATCCGTGTATTTCTTGGTGCTGGCAGCAACATTGTAGCGCATAAAATTGAGCTGCTGCTTCTTCGGCTTCAGGGTGGGATCACGCTTCTCCCAGAGATCGATGCGTTCCCGAAGCAAATCAATTTCACGGACTCCGGATTTGTCTTTTCGAATGGCCGTGATGATCGCTTCAAATCCCTGCCTGATCGTTTTCGAGTATTTCGCTTCTTCCTCGGGAGTCAACAGGTCGAACCGCCCCATCTCCCTGAGATAAGTGGTGGTGGTTTCCTCGGCATCATGCTCGTCGTCTTCTGAAAATCCCAGGGCCGGTTCATCTTCGTCCCCATCGCCACGGGAATCTTTCTTCTTTTCCCACACCTCACCGGACAGGGTTCGCTTTTCACCAGATTTCTCCTCGGTGACGATCTCGATGTTGTGATCTCCTAGAAAGTTGAAGATCTTTTCTATGTCGCGGGGATCTTTGATTTCATCCGGTAGCAGGTCATTCAAATCATCGAAACTGATGCAACCTTCCGATTTTCCTGCTTTTAGTAGGTCTTTTTTTAGTTCAGAAAGCACTGGTGGCGGTCTCCATTACTCTTTTCACTAAACTGGTGACAGAAGAAAGTGTATTGCCGCTGGAACGTGACTGCGGTATCTGAAGGACAGCAAATGCACACTTTTGATTAATAGGGTAAATAAAAAACATGCACCCGGAAAAAGGCCGAGTGCATGTAGTGGATAAACATTAAAAGTAACACTGTATTATACACTATTGATTAGATTATGGCAATACTCAAATTAGGATATTGCATAACCATTGATGACCTCATTAAAAAACTGCCCGATGCGCCCTATTCGGCACCGCGGACAGCACATTTACCAACAATTATAGCATCGATCCTTTGAGATACAAGCGATGGTCATTACTTTTTTTACCCAATTCATCATTTTTTCTGAGGTCAATTCCTCTTGCTAAACATCTGAAGACATAGAACAGCATCATGCAATCATTTCTTACCACCGACAGAGCCAGTGGAGTCCTGGCTCACATCACCTCACTACCGGGCCCCTATGGCATTGGCGATATCGGATCTGCCTCTTTTGAGTTTATCGATTTCCTGCATCGAGCAGGCCAGAAATACTGGCAGATTCTGCCTACAGTACCAACCAGCCTTTATTTTGATTCCTCTCCCTACATGAGCAGTTCAGCCTTTGCCGGCTCCCCTCTTTTGATCTGCCCGAATTCTCTTGTTGATTCAGGACTACTTAAAAAGAGTGACATCGATTCTAAAGTGACATTCTCCCCTTACCTGACCGACTACCAGCAGATAGACAGATTCAAAAGACGGTTACTGGAAGATAGTTTCAAAACCTTTTCCCCTGTTCAGAACGACCATTACCGGCAGTTTGTCAACCGCACCCCCTGGCTTAGAGACTACGCCCTGTTCATGTGTCTTAAAGAAGTCCATAACAGCAAACCCTGGACTGATTGGCCGGACGATCTGGCCAGACGTAACCCTTCGGCGCTGGCCCGGGTTGAAAAACGCTATAGCACTCGGATTGACTATTATCAGTTTGAACAATATCTCTTTTTCAGCCAATGGTCGGCCCTAAAAATACATGCAGCCGAGAGAGGGGTTCAAATTATCGGCGATATCCCCATCTATGTCGCTCTGGACAGCTCAGATGTCTGGGCTCATCAGGAAATATTTGAAATCGATGAAGAGACCCTCGCTCCCCTGAGAGTATCGGGAGTTCCGCCGGATTATTTCAGCGAGACCGGGCAACTCTGGGGCAATCCTCTCTATCGCTGGAATAGCAGAGATTCTGCCACGGAGGATGCGCTTGTTGAGTGGTGGATGCAGCGCTTCAAAGCAATTTTCGATATGGTTGATGTTGCCCGGGTCGATCATTTCAGAGGATTTCAGGCCTACTGGGCGGTCCCGGCTGAAGATAAAACCGCACTTAACGGGACCTGGGTGAAGGGTCCCGGAGCATCCTTTTTTGAAAAAATCTACCGGCACCTGGGTGAGTTGAAGATTATCGCTGAAGACCTAGGAGAAATTTCAGACGAGGTTATCAAGCTCAGAAACAGACTAGGCTTCCCCGGTATGAAAGTGCTGCAGTTCGCCTTCGACGGCAATACGGCCAATCCCTTTCTGCCCCACAACTACACCACCCCGAACTGCGTGGTTTATACCGGCACTCACGACAACGATACCACTCTGGGCTGGTTTCTTTCAAACCATTTGAACGATCACCAGAGAGAGGAGATCAAGCGCTCCGCCAACCGGATAATGCATGATGACAGCCCTATCCATCATGACCTCATCTACCTGGCTCTTTCTTCCACCGCCTCTCTTGCGGTGATTCCCCTGCAGGATCTGCTCGGCTTTGGCAGCGACTGCAGGATGAACACCCCGGGTGTGGCCAAAGGAAATTGGCAATGGCGTTGCCAAGAGAAGCACCTCACCGATGAAGCTGCCGACAATCTGAGAAGACTCTGCCAGAGATTCGGCCGGTAGGAAGGCTTTTCATCGTCACCCGGGGTTGTAGACAAGCATTTGTCCTTAAGAGCCCTGTGAGATAGCTGATGATTCAAAACCTTATTGACAGGGTTTCCCATGCCTAGTAATATCTCGGCACTTTCATGGCCCCATCGTCTAGTGGCCTAGGACACCGGCCTCTCACGCCGGGAACAGGGGTTCGAGTCCCCTTGGGGTCACCAATAATTTCAGGCACTTATCGCGGACTACGGTAAGTGCTTTTTAAGTGCTTCCTTTTTATACGCCATTTTCATCAGATCTTCATTCTCCGAGTCATAGCAGTTTACTCATACGTTATCTGCAGAAATTGGCACGCTAAATCCCAGCGTATTCCTGGAGATCATTAATAAGAATTACCGTTGCTGCTAATGACATCTCAGATAACTGTTTCCTCATTCATTTCTCGATTTTTTTTTGGAACATGCTTAAAACTTATCTGGTAATCGAGTAGTATCTAACGCTCTACCAGGAGAGTCACGGAGGCTAATTTCAACAACAAAATCAAAATGTGGAGAGATTGCTATGGCAACACGCGAAGAACTTGAAGAAAAATATGACGATTGTCAGGAAACTACGGATTATGTGGCGGTAGCTCTCGGAGCTTTCAGGGATCTCGACGATAAGGACTGGGCCGTCGAAATGTACGAGGAAGGTGCAGACTGGGCAGCAACTGCCCAGGATTTCCTCGCCCTTTCCACCGGCGCCAAAGTGATTCTCGGTGATAACGAAAAAGCGGCGGAATATTTCGAACAGGCCAAATCTGCCTGCCGCGACGCGGTGGAGATGAGTGATCTGGCAGTTGCTGCCGCAGAGGGTGGTGATACCGACGGTGCCAAAGAGATGTTTGCAGCGGCCACTGAAAAAGCCTCCAAAGCCGCTGAATTTCTGGGTCTGTCTAAAAAGATAAACGATGCTCTGGGCGATAAGGATCTGGCCAGAGAAGTGAGCGCCAAAGCCAAAGAACAGTGCAAGGCGCCAGCCGATTTCATCGATCTGGCCAAAGGCCTGATTAACGATTTCGATGATCCCGACCAGGCCAAAGAGGTGCTGACCCAGGCCACCGGGTCCTGTAAAAGCGGTGCCGATTTTGCCGCCCTGGCAGCCAGCGCCGGAGAACTTTTTCCCGACAGTGATCTGGGATCGACCATGTATAAGAGTGCCGAGGGGCAGATTAAGACCGGTCTCGACATGGGCGGTCTGGCCAAGGAGGCGGTTGCCGCTCTGGGTGACAAAGCTTACGGCGCCAAACTCTTCAACAAAGCCATCACCATGCTTGACAGTGGTGACGAGTTGGTAAAGCTCGGGGCGATGATCAAGGAAGCACTCGAGGATCAGGATCTCGTCTTGACTGCTTACAAAAAAGCCGGCGACAGTTTCAGCGGTTTTCAGGAATTCATGAAACTCGGTGATGCTGTGATCAAGGATACCGGCAACAAAGAATTCGCCGGGCAATTATTTCAGAAAGCAGCTGCAACAGACCCGGAAGCTCCACAGCTGGTCAAGATCGTCGAGAAACTTGCCGATGAACTCGATGATAGTGATGGCGCCATAGTAGTACTTCGTCGGGCTGAGAACGCTGTCAAAACCAACTCGGAATTTCAGTCGGTGGCCGACGCGGTACTAAAATATGCTGACGATCAGCAATGGAAAGATGACATCGCCCTGCAGAAAGAGAAACGAGAGCAGTTTGCCGACCTTTACGATGCCTACATTCGCCGGGAACAGGAAGCTGAAGAAGGTGCCGCCCTGTGGAACCTAGGCCACGAGGTAATGCAGGCCACCGGCGATCATCCCTATGTCCGCAAGCTGTTTGTCAATGCCGAGAAACAAGCCAAGTATTTCGACGAACGGATGAAACTTGCCGATTTGATCGCCCAGGATCTTGGTGACAAAGAGTGGGCGGGGCGAATCTACGCTGAGCAATTCGAGGCGTCAGACAAGTTTGCCGACAAGAAAAACGTTGCCGCTGCTGCCATGAAATACCTCAAGGATGAAGCCAAGGCCAAGAGCTACCTGGAAAAGCTGGAAGAGGGCCTCAATTCGGCTCCCGACCTAGCCAAACTGGCGACCGCGGTGAAAGAAGTCCTCGGTGATGATGACTGGACCCGGAAACTGCTGCAGAACGCTCAGGCCAAATGTGACGATCGCTTTGGCCTGTTGACCATTGCCAGCAAGGCCGCAAGCAGCTTGGGCGATGTCAACCTGGCCTCAGAGATTTACGCCAAAGCGGCCGATCAATGTTCCAGTGGTTACCAGTTCGAACACGTGTTCACCTATGTTGAACAACAGGGCGGCGGCCAGGAAATCCTCAAAACGCTCTACGCCAAGGCTGAGGATAAACTGAGCGGAGCCAAAGAGTTGTCTGCACTTGCCGAGAGTGTTTTACGCCGTTTCGGCGCCGAGGACTGGGCCAGAACAATCTACAAGAAAGCTGCTGAGGCGGAAGACTTTGAGAAACTCAAATTCGATGTGGCGGCAAGTGTCGAAAAGGCGCTTGGCGATCATAAACTGGCAGGCAGCCTGCGCGCCGGCTAGCCGCTTCAAGGACCTTACCAGCTGCGGCCGCTGCTCTTTGAGCTGCGGCCGTTTTTATTTACAGGGCTCCCAATTAGCCATAATACCTTCTACAGATCCTTCACCCTCGAGACACCGGGCAATAGTGTCTGGGTGCTCACCACACCTGGCCACTGCCGGATAGTGCTTTGCATGAACTGAGAAATAAGCTCAGCATCTGAAGACAGCAGATCACGCATCAGCTTGACCCGGATAATGATATCGATGGCGCCGTGAACAGAGTGTACCTCACGTACGGCATCGAGTGCATAGAGTTTGTCCATGATCTTGTTCTCATGTCGTCCCTCAACGTTCATCAGGACGAACACATTGATCTCCCTGCGCATCTCCGGATAGTTCTGGTAAGTGTGCTGAGCCATTTTCTCTCTGAACTCCTCCATGTTTTTAGGGATCAGTTTATCGATGCCCTTTCCGTAGGTGCGGGTTTTTCCCCTCTTCCACTGATGCAGCGATATATAAAGATAGAGATCGTCAACCGTTCTCGACTTGAAAGAGCTGCTGAGATTGCTCGACTCTAACAGGGTCCGAAGCGGAAGGTAGATGGTCTTGTACCAGTCGGCTGCCGCATCTACTGGTGATACGGCTTTATTTAGTTCCTGTTCGAGAAACTGCCTATGTTCCTCGATCTGTTCTTCCAGAATCGAAAATTGCCCCATTTCTGTCAATTCGATCGACCCGGAGAGATGATAACGGTCTCGAAATTCGGTACGTTCGCGATAGAGCCGGTTCTCGATGGTATCTTTAGAGGGGAGCAGCTCGAGGATGCAGGACCGGATCTCGCTGTGACCAAGTTCCCTTGCCGCAGCGTAGCGATGGTGCCCGTCGAGTATATAGTAGCTGTCCTTTATCTGATAGAGCGAAATGGGCGGAACAGGCCGGCCCTCGCGCATCTTTTTCATGATATCGTGCAGCCGCTCATCGCTGTCATAGCCTTTGGGGCGGAAATGGGCATCAAAATCATGGTAGCGGCCAACGCTGCCGACGATCCTGTTTATCGGCACCAACAGGGTTCCCCTGTCTATGGACTCGAAAGCCTGTTCAGCGGTCCGGACTTTCTCAAAATTGCTGTTGACCTCAGTGGTGCTCTGTTTTCCGCGGGAGCCGAAAAATTTGTCGACAAAACGCTGCATTTTAGATCTCGAAGATGTGGTAGCCATAGCTGTTCATCACCTTTGTTCCATCTACGACACTCACCCTCTCGGCAGGTGTCTCAAAAAATCTGTGAATATGACCGTGGATCAGCACACGTGGATTATATCGTCTGATAAAGTCACGATAGCAGGAGAACCCCCTATGGCATCGGTCTTCTGCGTCATGGACATACCGCGGCGGGGCATGGGTAACCAGCACGTCGAGCCGTTTCAGACGCCACAGCGGGAACCAGAGTCTGCGGATCTGCGCCCGCATCTCGCGCTCCCTATACTGGTTGGGATTACCATTATACCAGCGGGAACCGGAGAATCCCAAGAACCAACAGCCACCGGTTTCGACTATTCTGCCGGTGATATTGGTGCAGCCCTGCACCACCTGTTCATGCCTGATATCATGATTTCCCAAGATATAATAGAGCGGCACGTCGTACTTCGCTCTGAGCCTGACCAGATATTCCGGGGGCAGATCACCACAGCCGAGAATCAACTCTATCCCTCCCGACTCGATTGGGCTGTTGCCGCCGACCAGTTCGGGCACAACGACATCCGATACGCTCAGAATTCTCACCCCAGGGCCCCGTTTATCCGCTGTGGTGACCGGTAAAAGATCTTCCTAATCTTTTCTGCCAGTCTCCTTACCTTCTTTTCTACTCTTTAGATTTCTTATCCAGCCGACCCGGATGTAATATTGCTGTCCCGCATCCTTCCACAAATCGCAATCGTCTTCGTGTTTCATTACCGGATAGTCGGAAGGATCGATATTTCCTTTATCGACCCGGCACTTGCCCTGTGACTCATCAGTCGGTCTGTAGTGTTTGCAGCTAAGACAGGCTCGCTTCAATTTTCTGTTTGCCATGATGTTCTGTAATCAGACGATTATTTGAAAAGAATTGAAAAATCGACACAATACGATTCCGTGCATGAGACGTCAGGAACATCGCATACTTTACCCTCGCAACCGATATCGGCCATTCGCTCCGCGAATAGGCGTCGTGAATCGTCCACAATTCTAGGGTCGGTGGTGCGGCTGCCATCAAGGTTGTAGATCAGCCCCACCAGCGAAATATTGCGATGATCAAGAGCCTCCAGCGCTGCCAGCGTATGATTGATGGAGCCGAGCCGTGGCCCGGTCACCAGGAGCACCGGCCACTTCTTTTCAGCGATGAGATCGATAACCATGGTGGCCTCGTTCAGAGGGACGAATAAGCCCCCTACCCCTTCCATCAGTACGTGGCTATAGTCACTGGCCAGTTGTTCCGCCGCCTTGGCGATCACCTCTGGATCGATCAGCCTGCCGTCAAGCCGGGCTGCCAGGTGCGGCGAGCAGGGAACACCAAAGACATAGGGGCAGGTGACCCCCATGGCATCTTCTTCAACCATTTCCTGCCCGGCCAACTTGCGGTGTTCCAAGATATCCTCACTCATGGTGCTGCAGCCGGTCTGGGCCATTTTCATGGTAATCGCTTTTATGCCATTATCCTTGAACCAGCGGGCCAATAAACCGGTTACCACCGTTTTGCCAATTCCTGTATCGATGCCTGAGACGACAATCACCTTTGGATATTCAGCCACGCCTGCTCACCTCTCTTCTGGGCAATAATCAAATAAGATACATAACTGAGCATAACACCCTGCTCCGTAGAAAACCGAGCGCTATAGTCATCGACGAATTGCTCGTAGCGTCTAGGGGTCCAGCTGAAGCCCCCTACTCCACCCACTCCCGTGGCGCGAATGTGGTCGAGCACCTCCCTGGGATGGGCGAAATAGAGACGGTCCCGGTCGATATCAGCATGGACTATCTTGAAGTTTTCAGCAACCTTATCACGTACATTAACAAAAGAGGGATAGCTCAAGCCGGCGCCGGTCAGTTCCTTGATCTCATAATACGTTTCATCACCAAACATTGAAAAGGCAAAAACACTGCCTTCAGAGAGTGATTGCTGAACTTTGGTGAAAAAGCGGGGCAGATTCTCAAGCCATTGAAAGGTAGATGAGGAGGCTACCAGATCGAGGCCTGCCGGCAGCTCGAGGTGTTCGATATCACCGAACAGCGGCAGAATTGCCGCTCCCTCCTCGGGCGAGAGCTTGCTTTTTACCTCCTTGAAAAACTCAGGGACCAGGTCGTTGAGTAGAAATAGTTCAGGAGAGAACGTATCGTAAAGGAGCTTGGAGAGCATGCCGGTGCAACTGCCGATCTCGAGAATTCGGCCGTAATGATTCCTGCCCAGTTGAACCAGCAGCTCCATCAGCCTTTGGTTGACCAGTTTCTGGACCACGGCCTGGTTTTCATAGGTCGGCATCCCCCGCAGAAACGAACGGGCCACTCTATCCTTTTCAATGATAGGGGGATAGTGCTTCATCTCATTCATGCAGAGCAAGTATTTCAGACCAGTTCTGCCAGCCCGTAAAAGGATAGTGACAGCCCTCAATTTCTATAACGGGGCAACGCCCCTGCCAGAACGAGAGCTGGTGAGCGGTGGGGACAATCATATCCCGGGAAGAGATAATCGCTGTGTCAAAAATAGATTGTTCTTCCCGATAGCTGGCGACCAGCTCTGCCAGACGCTCCAATTCAACTCTCTGATTCTCCACACTTCTCCGAGGTCGATGCTCAAGAAATATTTGGAGTACGCTGCCGGGTCGGCACATGCGCCGGTAAAATCGGTCACCTATGGATTCCGAAAAATTATCCAGAGTGGCGTTGAAAAACTGAGGCGGAATACCGTAGCGGTCATCTACCGGTCGCAGCGTTCCATTTAAGGCGATACAGCGAGTAAATAAACCGCTGCGGTCAGCGAACAGCTGCTGGCCCGCCCAAACCCCGAACGACCAGCAGACCAGGTGGATCGACCGATAGTCGGAGTTGAGTGCTTCGACATCGAAACCAGGGTCAAAGGTCGAGTAATCAGACAGGGCGACTACATCATAGCCGCCGCTTTCAAGCACCGCGAGCGGATGATGATCCATACCCCACCCGTTGCAGAAGAGGATGAGTTCTCTGTTCCGGTTATTGAAAAGCCAGCGAGCAATCATTTTTCATCCAGCCAGTGCCTGATCAACCCGGGTAGCAGGACAAGTTGTTCCATATGATGATCGGCAGTGAGCGACAACCTGAATCGTGAAGTGCCCTGCGGCACCGTTGGCGGTCGTACCGGCAGCACGTAAAACCCTTTGGTCTGGAGGAATTTCGCACCGTCTACGGCTTTGTCTGCAGCACCGATAATCACCGGGATAATATTGGAGTTGCCTCCAGTCTGTAGTCCCCTCTTCTCGAAACTTTCCCGCAACCCGGAAGATATCTGCTGCAGATGCTTGCGTTCAGCGCCCATTCCGGCCAGCCGGTTCATTACGAAGTAGTTCCAGTTCAACACCACCGGCGGCAGCGCCGTAGTGAAAATCAGCGAGCGGCTGCGGTTGATCAAATAGTCGCAGATATCGCCGCTGCTGACCAGAAACGCACCGACCGAACCGCAGGCCTTGCCGAAGGTGCCCACCAAGAGATCTATATCATCAATACACCCCTCCTGTTCCGCCAGCCCCAGCCCTTTTTTACCGTACAAACCGATACTGTGAGCTTCATCGAGGTAGAGTAGACAGTCATAGCGCCGCTTCAACTCCACCAGCCTGGTGAGATCGGCACAGTCGCCATCCATGCTGAACACCGATTCGCTGACGATTACCACCCGCCGATAACCATCGCGATGGGCCTCCAGCAGCGACTCCAGATGGTGGTAGTCCCGGTGGCGAAAACGTTTGCAGTCGGCACGGCAGATCTGCATGCCATCGTGGATCGAGGCATGGTTGAGCTTGTCGGAAAGAATCAGGTCCTGCTTGCTGAACAAAGCAGGAATGATGCCGATATTTGTATGGTATCCTGAGTTGAACAGCAGAGCGCTGTCTCTGCCATAAAGCTGAGCGATAAGTTTCTCCAGCTGATGGGAGATCTCTACATCTCCGGTAAGAAGTCTCGATGAAGCGGTGCCCGGCGCGAACCTGTCCATCGTATTCATCTCAGTTCTCTGGGCGTAGAACTCTTCAATCAGAGAGATATTGGAGGCCAGGCCAAGATAGTCATTGGAACTGAGGTTGACCAGAGTAGAACCGTCAGATTCAACCTTACCTGCATGCCTGTTGGACAATGGCCTGAGCTGGCGGTACATGCCGCTCCGCTTCATCTGTTCAAGTTGTTCTCGAATCGAATCCATAGCGGGTCAGCCTTCCCCTGCCACGACATCGACAACCGCCTGACAGAGATACTCCAGATCTGCTGCTTCGATGCAATAAGGCGGCATAAGATAGACCAGAGTGCCGAATGGACGCACCCACACCCCATGGTCCACAAAGCGCTGCTGTATGCTGGCCATGTTGACCGGCTTGTGCAATTCCACTACGCCGATTGCGCCAAGGCAGCGGACATCGGCTACATGATCGAAGTCACCGCAGGGTTTCAACCCCTGTTCAAGCTTGTTCTGAATTGTTGCAACAAGGGGCTGCCAGTCACTCTCAAGCAATAAATCAATCGACTCCCCCGCTACCCTGCAGGCCAACGGATTGGCCATAAAGGTCGGTCCGTGCATGAAAACACCGGGCTCGGCTGAGGAAATCGTGCCGGCCACCGCTTCACTGGTCAGGGTTGCGGCCAGGCTCAGCATGCCGCCGGTGAGGGATTTGCCAAGGCAGAGGATATCCGGGCTGACACCACTGTGATCACAGGCGAACATTTGTCCGCTGCGGCCAAACCCGGTGGCGATCTCGTCGCAGATCAGCAGCACCTCGAATTGGTCACACAGCCTGCGGGCTTCACTGAGATAGCGGGGGTGATAAAAACGCATGCCGCCGGCACCTTGAACGATTGGTTCCAGGATCAGGCCACAGAGCGATTCGTGGTTTTCTGCCAGCAATTCACGTAAAGGGCTGACATCCTCAGGGTCCCACTCATCAACGAACCGGCAGGCGGGCCTGGGAGCAAAATGGTACTGAGGCAGAACCCCGGAATAAATGTGGTGCATGCCAGTGACCGGGTCACACACCGACATGGCATGAAAAGTGTCGCCGTGATAACCTGAGCGGACGGTGGCAAACTGATGTTTTTCCGGTTTACCGCGAGCATGACAGTATTGCAGCGCCATCTTCATAGCTACTTCCACCGCCACCGAACCAGAATCGCAGAAGAATACTTTCTCCAGACCGGCCGGAGTCAGATCCACCAGCCTCCTGCCAAGCTCGACCGCCGGTTCATGAGTGAGCCCACCATACATCACATGGCTGAGCGAGCCGGCTTGTTCCTGCAGCGCTCTGACCAGGCGGGGATGACTGTAGCCATGGATCACCGACCACCAGGAAGCCATTCCGTCAATGAGTTCCCTGCCGTCTGCAAGCCTGATCTTAACCCCTTCAGCTGACGCCACCCCGTAGACCGGAAGCGGGTCGATCATCGAGGTGTAAGGATGCCACAGGTGCTGACGGTCGAAGTCGAGCAGCTCCTGCCACTCTCTGGGTATGGAGACGGTGGATGTTTTCTGGTTCATTTTTTAGCGCTGCCGCGACCGGCTGTAAAGCCGAGCGATTCGATCATCTGCAGATCCTCGGAAATTGAATTGCCCGCAGTGGTAAGATAATTACCTACAATCGCCCCATTGGCACCCGCCTGGAAAGAGCGGTACTGTTCATCGCCGAGCTGAGCCCGCCCGCCTGCAAGCCGGACCACGGCATGGGGATTGATGAATCTGAACATGGCAATGCAGGTCAGCACCTCGCCCAGCGACAGTTGCTCGAGCTCACCAAGGGGTGTACCTGGTATAGGGGTTAATATATTGATGGGTATCGACAGGACATCCAGTTGCCGCAGCTCGAAGGCCAACTCGAGGCGCTGCTCAAAACTCTCGCCCAGGCCGATGATGCCTCCCGAACAGATATCCATACCGGCCGATCTGGCAATCCTGATGGTCGCCACTTTCTCTTCCCAGGTGTGACTCGTGCAGATCCTGGGGAAAAAACTTCTGCAGGTCTCCAGGTTGCAGTGGTAGCGTTTCACCCCGGAGGCCACCAACCGGTCAGCTTTCTCTTTGGTTAAAAAGCCCATCGAGGCACAGAAATAGAGGTCGCTTTCATGACCGAGTTGATCATACATGGCAGCGAAGGACTCGATGTCTTTTTCAGATACTTCGCGGCCAGCCGTGACCAGAGAATAACGGACCACTCCCAGCGCTTCATTTTCCAGCCCCTGCCGGCGAACCTCGCCGTAGGATACGATGTCGTAGGTTTCTATTTCGGTCTGATAACGCGAAGACTGGGCGCAGAATTTACAGTTTTCAGAACATTTACCCGAGCGGGCGTTGATAATCGAACAGAGGTCGAAGTGGTTTCCGTGCATTTCTTTGCGGAGCTGATCGGCAGCTTCGTAAAGAGCAGTCGGTTCACTGCTGGAAGCAAGTTCCAGGGCCTGGTCAAAATCAAGATTTCCACCGGAGCGAATCAACTCCAGTGTTTCCTTCAGCGATGTCATAACCTCACCAGTCTCTATTCCCCTCTCACCGACCAAATACCAGTTTACTATAGGTACACAGTCGCCAAATGTCGCATTGAAAACTGAACGGAGGAAAAGATCAGCCCAGGCTCAGTTTTTCAACGCAGCCTTGCAGCGTGTCGGGTGTATCGAACTGCAGTGAAATGACGTCGGCTCCTTTGGGAACAATCTTTCTCATCATTCCCTTGAGCACGGATTTCGGCCCCACCTCTATGAAAGTGTCGATCCCGCTTGCCATCATCGCCGAGATACTTTCGAACCAGCGGACCCGCGAGACGATCTGCTTGGCCATCATCTGTTTGATGCGCGCTGGATCGTCCTCCGGTTGAGCGGTCATATTGAAATAGACAGCCGCCTGAGGAGCATAAAAGTCGACACTCTCGATGACTTTGGAAAAATCATCAACGGCATCGGCCACCAGGGGAGAGTGATTGGCCACGCTGACGTTGAGCGGGATAACTTTCCCTCCCTTCTCTTCGAGAATCGGAGTAAGGCCTTCGAGGCCATCGATAGAGCCTGATAAGACTATCTGCTGCGGAGTATTGAAATTGGCAATGGTGACAACGCCAGGCCCCGTATAACCATCAACCACTTGCTCGAGATCCTCTATGGTCAATCCCAGTATGGCCTTCATTCCACCGGGGTTCTTCCGGCCCTCACGTTCCATCAAAAAGCCGCGACGTTCCACCAGTTTTAGGGTGTCCGCAGCCGAGATGACTCGGGCCCCGCAGAGAGCCGAAAACTCTCCCAGACTGTGCCCGGCAAAACAACTTATCTCGGCTGTTTCCGGCAGTACGTTCTGTAGCGCCTGGAGGCAGATCAGATTGGTCACCGTAATGGCAGGCTGGAGCACGGCCGCCCGGGTCAATTCCTCCATCGGGCCGTCCGCTATTATCTTTTCAAGGGGAAATTCACATACCGATGCGGCCATGTCCATGATGGCCCGGCATTCGTCGCAAGTGGCAACGAATTCACTGCCCATACCAAGATATTGGGACCCCTGTCCCGGGAACAACACTGCTATTTTCATGCCTTTCTCCTGCTTTTTTCCTTTTTCAATTCGATGAGATTCAAGACAAACAGTACAGCCACCCCGACGCATATCGCAGAATCCGCCACGTTGAATGCTGGCCAGTGATAGGCGCCGACATAGAAGTCGAGGAAGTCGACCACGGCCCCGAAACGCAGCCGGTCGATGAGGTTGCCGACGGCTCCGGCCGCGATCATAGCAAAAGAGACCCGGTAGAGCAGGTGGTGTGAGGTCATTTTCCAGGCGGCGATGGTCAGGCCTAAAAATGCCGCGCTGTTGACAGCTACGAAAAAATAATGACGCAGGGGTGAGTCGACCGAGGCAAATATTGAAAAGGCCGCACCCTTGTTGGTTACATAAACCAGATTAAAGAGTCCCGGGATGAGCGGACGCACCTCATAGAGGTCCATTGCCGAGACGACCAGGAACTTGCTCAGTTGATCGAGTCCCAGGAGTACCAATAAAATTATGAAATAGATGCGCACGTAATCCTGCGAACTATGGGTTCTGGGAATCGATCACATCGAAACAACGAGCGCAGATGGTCGGATGATCCTCAGTCTGCCCTACCGTAGTCGAGCGGATCCAGCAGCGCTCGCACTTTTCCCCCGCAGCCGCCCGGACGCCGATAAAGAGCCCTTCAACTTCTTCGCCGGTAACCGGCTGCAAATCTCCGAACCCCTCTCTGTCCACCAGCTTCAGTTCAGAGACGATGGACAATTCTTTGAGCCTCTGTTCCTGCTCGGCCACAAAATTTTGTAACGGTCCCTCGGCACAGATCAGCAGTTCCGCCTCCAGCGGATGTCCTATGATCTTGTCGGCCCGAGCTTTTTCCAGTGCCTTGGTGATCTCGGAACGTACTCTGACCAGATCAGCCCACAGTTTTTCGGTCGTTTCGTCCAGCACATAAGATCCGTTCGGGCTGGGAAAATCGGTAAAAAAGATAGATCCGTTCAGATCTGCTTTTCCGTCCCGTCCTTTCAGGTCATCCCAAGCTTCGGAGGCAGTAAAGCAGAGAATCGGCGACATGAGCAACAGCAACCCTTCACCAATCTCCTGGAGCACCGTCTGAGCCGAGCGCCTGAGTCTCGAATCGGTACCGGAGACGTAAAGCCGATCCTTGATGATATCGAGATAAAAGGCGCTCATGGTCATGGTACAAAAATAGTTCAAGCCGTGATAGATGGAATGGAATTCATACTTCTCATAGGCCTTGACCACTCTGGATTTGAGCTCCTCGAATCGGGCCAGGGCCCATTTGTCCAACGGCTCCAATTCCTCATAGGCAACTGCATCGAGGCCGGGATCAAAGTCGCTGAGGTTGCCGAGAAAATATCTAATCGTATTTCTGATCTTGCGATAGGCGTCGGTCACCTGGCCCAGGATCTCATCTGAGACCTTGACGTCGTCACGATAATCCTCGCTGGCCACCCAGAGGCGCAGAATCTCAGCACCGTACTTTTCGATTACTTCCTGGGGCGCCACCACGTTGCCCACCGATTTGGACATCTTCTTGCCTTTGCCGTCGACCACATAACCATGGGTCAGAACACCTTCGTAGGGGGCGCGTCCCCGAGTGCCCACCGAAGTGAGCAGGGCACTGTGAAACCAGCCGCGGTGCTGATCACTGCCTTCAAGGTAGAGATCGGCCGGTGACCTGAGCTCTTCCCTCTGCTCACAGACTGCCGCATGACTGACTCCCGAATCAAACCAGACGTCGAGAATATCATTCTCTTTGATGAAATCTGCAGCACCACAGCTCTCACACCGCAGCCCCTCGGGTAGAAAATCCTCAATCCCGTGAATGAACCAGGCATCGGCCCCTTCTGCATTGAAGCGGGCGTCGATATTGTCGATCAACTCTTCGTTTTTGACAATCTCGCCGCATGATTTGCAGCTCACCACGGTGATCGGCACCCCCCAGGCCCGTTGTCTCGACAGACACCAGTCGGGCCGATGTTCAATCATTGAATAGATTCGCTGCATGCCCCAGCCCGGGGTCCAGGTCACTTTTTTAATATTGTCGAGCGATTTTGATCGAAGTCCGTTTTTCTCCATGGAGATGAACCACTGTGGGGTGGCCCGGTAAATAACTGGCTCTTTGCAGCGCCAGCAATGTGGATAGCTGTGGTTGATCCTGTCCTGGTGGAGCAGTTCTCCAGAAGCAGACAGGTCTTCACAGATATCACCGTTGACTGCCGGAATCGCTTTACCTTCATAGACACCCGCATCTTTGGTAAACACACCGGTGTCGTCCACCGGGGAGAGAATATCGAGTCCGTAACGCAGACCGGTCAGGTAATCGTCCGTACCGTGGCCCGGTGCCGTGTGGACACAGCCGGTTCCGGCCTCGAGGGTGACATAATCGGCCAGAACCATCAGCGAATCACGGTCCATGAAAGGATGACGGCAAGTACGATTCTCAAGTTTGGTGGCCGCAAAGGTGGTAACAATGCTGTAGTCCTCAATACCGAAATCTCCCATCACCGCGGAGACAAGTTCCTTGGCCATGATCAGTTTGTCAGCGCCTGCCTCAACCAGGGCATATTCGAAATCAGGGTGAAAGGCAATCGCCAGATTGGCCGGCAAGGTCCACGGGGTCGTGGTCCAGATCACCACTTGCAGGTCGCT
Source organism: uncultured delta proteobacterium (assembly GCA_963759125.1). Taxonomy (GTDB): domain Bacteria; phylum Desulfobacterota; class Desulfobulbia; order Desulfobulbales; family Desulfocapsaceae; genus JABDQA01. The sequence continues at coordinate 61,287 of CAVWXN010000002.1, read as the reverse complement.
GCCAAGGGCCGGATCGATGTCGCTCAAATCGGAGTTAACCGGGAATTTCACATAAATCGAGGGAGAAGTGTGGTCGTGGTACTCGACCTCCGCCTCTGCCAGAGCCGTTTCGCAGGTGGAACACCAGTACACCGGTTTCTTGCTCCGCACCACCGCCCCGGAGAGCAGGAATTTGTTGAATTCCCTGGCAATGGTCGCCTCATAGTCATAGGTCATGGTCAGATACGGCTTGTCCCAGTCACCTATTACCCCCAGGCGCTTGAACTCATTCTTCTGGGTTTTGATCCATTTTTCGGCGTATTTGCGACAGGCCCTGCGTTTAGACAGGGTCGGTATGGTCTTTTTCTTGTCACCTAGCTCCTTGTCGACATTATGCTCAATCGGCAGGCCGTGACAATCCCAGCCGGGAATATAGGGAGCGTTGAATCCGGCCATCCGCCGTGAACGCAGAATGATGTCCTTGAGGATCTTGTTGAAGGCGGTGCCCAGATGAATGTTGCCATTGGCATACGGAGGCCCATCATGAAGAACGAACAGCGGCCGACCTTCGCTGTACTGCTGAATTTTGTGGTACAAATCTCCCTGGTCCCATTTTTTGAGCACCATCGGCTCATTCTGGGTCAGGTTGGCCTTCATCTTAAACGAGGTGTTGGGCAGGTTAAGCGTCGCCCTGTAATCCATGATTTTCTCCTTTTATCTGGTAATAACTGCGCAAACGTGTGAAAGTCAGCATTCTGCGGGCAGCACGTATGACACGCAAAAATGAAACTGATAATATTAACACCAACACCGCAAGATACAAGACTATTATTTCTGGTTTGGAGAATCGTCGTCACCAGCGCTTGAAGCCTCGACCCGGATGCTTTCAAATTGACACAAGTAGTGAGCTTTATTACTATTGGCTGGTCTCAGGAGATCTCAAACTTTCCCTCCAAGAAATCAGAAGGTTGTTAATGAGTGAGCTAAGCACTAACGCGATGGTTGAACTGATCAAAGTCAGCAAGACCTATCGCCCCAATATCAGGGCTCTAGAAGATGTCTCTATCTCGATCAGAAGCGGCGAGATGGTGTTTATCACCGGCCGCAGCGGTGCCGGCAAGACCACCTTTCTAAAACTGCTGTGTAAAATGGAGCTGCCGACCAAAGGACTGGTTGAGATTGACGGCCAGGATATCAGGAAGATGCAAGGCAAGGGTCTGGCGCTGCTTCGTCAGCAGATCGGCGTTGCCTATCAGGATTTCAAACTGCTGACCGATCGCACGGTGGCCGAAAATATCTCCATCGCCATGGAAGTCTCCTATCTGAAACAGCAGATCGTCAGAAAAAGGGTCAAGGCGCTGCTGAAAGAGCTTGATCTCAGCGACAAACACGATTCCATGACCGGCGATCTTTCACGTGGTGAGCAGCAGCGCGTGGCCTTGGCCAGGGCAGTGGCCAACTCCCCAAAACTGATCCTGGTGGACGAACCGACAGGCAACCTCGATGCCACCACCACGGGCCGGGTGATGGAAATGCTCACCGCACTCAACCATGCGGGTGCGACCGTTTTGATCGCCACCCACGACCACACAATTTACCGGGATGTAGACCACCGGCTGCTTGAGCTGCGCGGGGGACAGATGCATCAGCTCCGGGACGGGGTGATGCAATGAGTTTTGTCTTAGCGGTACTCCGCCAGGTATTCAGAAATTTCCGCCAGACCTGGGTATCACAGTTGATGACCATGCTCACCGTCAGCCTCTCGGTCTTTATCTTCGCTTTTTTCTATCTGGTCTACAACAATATGCTCAGCATCGGCGACAAACTTGGCTATGACCTGCGGCTCATCGTCTATCTTGAAGAAGAGCCGATTCCTGAGTTGCAGGAGCAGCTGCGCAGAAAGATCCTGGCCTTCGATGAGGTCGAGGAAATTCATTTTGTTTCCAAAGCAGAAGCATTCGCACGATTCAAAGCGCAGCTCGGTGAAGACCAGGATGTACTTGAGGATATGCCGGAAGATTTCCTGCCGCCCTCCATCGAGGTCGTACCATTGAAAAATCTGAGAAGCCTCAACCAAGTAAAACTTTTCTCGGAATACCTGAGCAAACTGCCCGGCACCATAAAAGTGCAATACGGCCAGGACTGGATAGAACGCTTCTATTATTTCACCCGGCTGGTGTCGATTATCGTGGTACTCAGTGCCGGACTGCTGATCCTCACCTCGGTCTTCATGGTATCGTATAAAATCAGACTGACGATAATTGGCAGAAAAGCCGAATTGGAACTCTTAAAACTGGTAGGTGCCACCAACAGTTATATAAGGACTCCTTTTCTGATAGAGGGTATCCTGCACGGCCTGCTTGGCTCCACCCTGGGGCTGACGTCACTTTTTGGGCTGTTCTACTGGATTAAGATGAAATTTTCCGGTCCTGGCATCCTAAACATATTTGAATTTTCTTTTTTTCAGCCTCCGGCCATCGTCATGATTGCAATCGTTTCGATTCTGCTCTGTCTTATCGGAAGCTACACTTCCATCAGAAAATATCTCAGGGCCTAGAGGATCTGTGCGACCGGATTTGAATCTGATGCAAAACTCCCAGCACAAGAAGACAATCATGTTTGTCCAACGACTTGTTATCTGCCTGCTCCTGGCGCTGCTGTGTACTCAGCCACTTCTCCCTCTGGAGATTGCCGCGGCACCTGAGGACCCTGACCAGCAGAAAAAAGAGCAGATCGGCAAGGGTATCAAGAAAACCAAGATAAATATCGGCCGCCTTCAGGAAGGAATAAAGAAACAGGAAGAACAGATCAGAGAAACGAAAAAGGTCGAGCTCACCCTGCTCACCGACTTGCAGGACATCGATAGCAGGTTGACCGAACAAAGACATAAGATCCAGACCCTTGAAGCCCGGAAGAAACAACAGCAGGAAATGGTCTTCGAGAAGAAAGCAGAAATGGCCGAAGCCGCGACACTGATGCAGAACATACAGCGGCATGTGACGAGACGTATGCAGGCCTTCTACAAGCTTGGCGAACTGGGCCTGATTCATATCACCTTCTCCAACCAGACGCTGCCTGAACTGCTGAGCTTTCAGGATTCCTTTCTGGCACTGATCAAATACGACCGGCAGATGATCGACACCTATCGCGGCACCATCTCTGAACTTGAACAGGCAATCGACTCACTGAAACTGCAGGAGACTATTTTTGAAGAGATCCTGGTCGAGAACCTAAAAGAGCAGGAAAAACTTGATGGACTGAAGCTCGAAAAAGAGCAGCTGCTGACCAGAATCCGCACCCAGTCTAAGCTGCATGAACAGGCAGCAGAGGAGATGGTGGCCGCCGCAGAAAAACTCACCGCTTCTCTGCAAGGTCTCAAGGAGGAAGAAAAACAGCTTGAGCAGGGATTTCTCTATGACAAGGGCAAACATCCCCCGCCAATCAAAGGCTCGGTGATCGTCCGGTTCAACGAAGAGGCCACCAATTTACTCGGCATAAGCTCAATTTCCAAAGGCATTGCCATAGATGCGCCTTCAGGCTCAACGGTGAAGGCGATCGATGAAGGAATAGTCCAGTTTTCCGGGTATCTCAGGGGCTATGGGAATACGGTCATTGTTAATCATGGTCATCAGTATTACTCTATTACATCAAGGATGGAACGTCTGCTCGTCAATAAAGGACAGCGGGTAGACAGACAAACTGAAATAGGGATCATGGGAGAGACGGCCACGTTATTGACCCCTGGTCTCTATTTTGAACTCAGAAAGGATACAGATCACCTTGATCCTCTGCAATGGCTGGATACAGCCGGGTTGAAATAAACATTTGATGAACGCAGTACTTTCAAGAAACAGGCTCACCACGGCAGCTCTTTTACTGGCTTGGATTGTTTTCATGCCAATTATCGGTTTTGCTAAAGCTGATCCCAAACAGGAAGAGTTAACCTACCGTTACCTCGAGACCTTTGCCAATGTGCTCAGTATTCTCCAGGAAAATTATGTCGAGGAAATCGAGGCAAAAGAAGCGATCGAGGGTGCGATAAATGGATTGCTGATGTCTCTCGATCCCCACTCCGCCTATCTGAAACCTGAGAATTACCGTGAGTTTCGCAACGAAACCGACGGATCTTTTACCGGTATCGGTATCAAAATCACCCTGGAGGACGGGGTAATTACCGTCATCTCCCCGATTGCCGATACTCCCGCGGACAAAGCCGGAATCAAGGCTCATGACAAAATCATAAAGATCGATGGTGAGCCGACCAAGGGCAAGACCCCGTTTGATGCCGTCAAAATCATGCGTGGGCCCAAGGGAACCGAGGTAACTCTGTCGATTTACCGTGATGGTTGGGAATCGAGCCGGGATTTCACCCTGCGCCGTAGCGAAATTCCACTGGTATCAGTAAAGTCACTGCTGCTTAAACCCGGGTTTGGCTACCTGCGGATCTCTAATTTTCAGCGCAACACCACCAATGAAATCAAACAACGCCTGGGAGAATTGGAGGAAGAGTCACCGCTGCAAGGTCTGATTCTTGATCTGCGCAACAATCCGGGTGGACTTCTAGATCAGGCCGTAAGTGTTTCCGATTTATTTCTCGATCAGGGATTGATAGTCTATACCCGCGGCAGGAACAAAGACCAGGACTTGACCTTTGAGGCAAAGGCCGACACGACGCTGACTCGTTTCCCTCTTGTCCTGCTGGTTAATGAAGGGACGGCATCCGCCTCTGAAATCGTGGCCGGCGCCGTGCAGGACCATCGGCGCGGCGTAGTAGTGGGTACCCAGACGTTTGGCAAGGGCTCGGTCCAGTCCATCATACCGCTCAACGACGGTGCCGGACTGAAAATGACGACAGCGCACTATTACACCCCAACCGGGCGCTCAATTCAAGTTACAGGAATTACTCCAGACGTCACCGTTAAAGCTCGGGACTCCGTCTCAGAAGTGACAGACGAGCCAAACTCTTCCAAATCAACCAGAGAGGCAGATCTCGAAAATCATTTCTCTGAGCAGACGCAGGACAAGAAAGATGCGTCCGAAACGGAAGCGCTATCAGCCGAGACACGTCAACGGTTAGAGAGCGACAATCAACTCCAGGCGGCTTTTGATATCCTCACCAGTCTTGCACTTTACGCTTCCTACGATGCTGATACCGATGCGCCGGTCAGCAACTGAAATTATCTTCTGAAAAATGATCCAAGCGCTCCAGCAATTAGCCGAACAACGCATAGCCAAGGCCATCGAAGACGGTACCCTGAAAGTCGATGGCTGGAAGAATAAACCGCTGCCGCTCGATGATGACTCTTTCGTTCCGGACGATCTGAAAATGGCCTATAAAATTCTTAAAAACAGCGGCTATGTCCCCCCGGAAGTGGAGCTTAGAAAAGAGATTGCAGAAACTCGAAGATCTGATAATCAAAACCGAGGACAGTCATCAGCGAGTCAAACAGATGAAGAAGTTAGACGTGTTGATGAGAAAGATTGACCTCCAGCGCTCCAGGCCATCATCCATTGAGCATGACGACGCCTACTACCAAAAGATCGTCGAGAAGATCGATTGCTCCAAGCAGAGTTCTTCAGCGGCTAAAATAATTGGGGACACAATACTTAAGGTGTCCCTTTGGAAAGATCTCCTTCGGATAAACCTTCATTTTGGGACACCTTAGGTATTGTGTCCCCACATTTTGGGCAGCGAATTTAAGACACCATGCCTAAAGCCCCAGTTCTTTAAGAAACCGCTGATCCCGCGACCAATGCTTGCGGATTTTCACCCAGAGATGCAGGGCGACCCGGCAATCCAGCATCTCCTCGATGTCTTTCCGCGCCGCCGTACCGATCTGCTTTATTTTGTCTCCCCTTTTACCGATAATAATGCCTTTCTGTGACTTCCGTTCCAGGTAGATCGAGGCATGAATCTCCACCAGTTTCCGCTGCTCATCCTCCTTGAAAGACTCGATCAGTACTGCCGAGGAGTAGGGAATCTCCTGGCCGGTCAACAAAAATACTTTTTCCCTTATTATCTCTGCGCTTAAAAAACGCTCGGTGGCATCGGTCGGCACGTCGTCGGGAAAATACCGAAACCCCTGCGGCATCAGGCCCACAAGCTCCTCCACCAATCGTTCGAGGCCATCCCCTTTGAGGGCCGAGACAGGGATTACCCCTTTGAAGGGATAGAGTTTCGAGTAAAAATCGATAATCGGCAGAAGCTCGTCCTTATCAATGAGATCTACTTTGTTGAGCAGCAGAAAAGCCGGGCTTTCGACCTCTTCAAGATAAGATTTGTACTCCTCCCCTCTGGCTCCATTCTGTTCCTGACTCCAGGCCCGGGAAGCGTCAACCATGAAGACCACGGCTTCAACCCCGTGAAGTGAGTCGAGCGCCACCTGCACCATTTCCTTGTTGAGGAGCAGTGTTGAACGGTGCAAGCCCGGTGTGTCAAGCAAAACGATCTGATAGCCATCCCCGTTGAGAACGCCGGCGATACGGTTTCTGGTGGTCTGCGGTTTGGGAGTGACAATGGAAATTTTCTGACCGAGAAGACTGTTGAGCAGGGTCGATTTGCCGGCATTAGGGGGGCCGGCCAGCGCTACCACGCCGGATTTTATTAGTTCGGAATCGATCAAATCCATGGATCAGTCGTTTTGGTCAGTTTATTTTACATTCATCGAGATATGTGTGGAGAAAAGTGGAAAATACACTATATTTTTAAATTTGAGGATAAAAAGGATCTGTTTCCCATTCGTTTTTGCACGGAGGAGATGGAATACCGTTAGGAATTTTACCGGGCCCACGGGTTTTCGGTCTACTACATGTCTTTTATCAGCGTTAGTTCAGGTAAACTCATTGAGTATCTGGACAACGGGAAATTTATCTGTGGCTACGTCACCGACAGTCAGCCGAAAAGGATACGGCTTGTCAACCAGAATGGTCGCGAGCTGAATCTGCCGGTTTCCCGTATCGTCCATTGCTCATCCTGCAGTTACAGCGGTGACTCCGACCGTGACAGTCTGGTCAGACTGTTGCGCAGCACCACCGAAAAACGCCATAGCCTTATGGAGAGGGTGGATCTGGAGATGTTGTGGGAATTGACCTGCAACGAGAACACCGACACTTTCGAACCGGACTTCCTCGCCGAACTCACCTTTGGCCGTTCCGCCAATGACGATATCGTCTCTGCGTTCCTGCGCTCGGTATTCAATGACAAACTGTTTTTTAAATACCGCGAAGGAAAGATCAAGGTCCATTCCCCGGAAAAGGTAGATCAGCTCCGCCTCATGTTAGAGAAGGAGGCCTTGAAGGAAGAACTGATCAGCACTGGTGCCGAACTGCTGGGCCGAATTGACCGCGGCGAAATCAGCGAATCAGCTTTCAGCGAGCTGGACGAACAGGTAATGAGTGCCCTGCAGAATTATTATCTCCACGGCTCAGAGGCCCAAGAGGCAGATCTGGCTAGGAAAATTTTGCAGAAGTCAGGATTTACCAGACCACACGACACCCATCACCTGTGTGTCAAGGCCGGTGTCTGGAACCCCAATGAAAACCTGCCGCTCTTGCGAGCCAATCTGCCTGTTTCCTTCTCGACCCAGGCACGACACCGGGCGGAAGCCATCCTTCAATGCGGCAACGCTTCTCTGTTTGACGATCCTGATCGCCGCGATCTCACCCATTTAAAATCGCTGACCATCGACGGGGTCACCACACTCGATTTCGACGATGCCCTGACAGTGGAGGAACAGGACGGCAACTACCTGATCGGGATCCACATCTCTGATGTGGCCCACTACGTGCGACCCGGCGACTCCCTGTTCCAGGAAGCGATGAATCGAGGGACCTCGATCTACTTCCCCGAAGGTCAGGTGCCGATGCTGCCGCGTCACATTTCCCAGGGAATGTGCAGCCTTATCCAGGGAGAGATCAGGGCCGCCTACAGTCACATGATCCTCCTGTCCCCCGATGCTGAAGTGCTGCGGGTACGAATCATTCCGTCGATTATCCGGGTTGCCAGGCGGCTGACCTATGAGGATGCCGACCGGATGATCCAGTCGGACCCGGAACTCAGGATTCTCAACCAAATGCGGATAAAGCTGCGCGAACGGCGCCTGCGCTCAGGGGCCTTGCTGCTTCCCTTTCCGGACGTCAACATCCATATAGATAACAACTCAAAAGTCAGCGTCTCTCTTGGCAAAACAGATACACCGGCCAGAACGATCGTTTCCGAAATGATGATTCTGGCCAATACCGAGAGTGCCCGTTTTGTCTCCGACCGTATGGCTCCCGGGTTGTTCAGATCCCAGGGGAAGATAACCAGGCGGGTAGTGCAAGGCGACGATGATGACCTCTATCTCAATAGCCTGCAGCGCAAAAATCTGCCGCGCAGTGAACTGTCGACCGAAGCCAAACCCCACAGCGGCCTCGGTGTCAGTTTTTATACCACGGTCACCTCACCCATCAGAAGGTTGCTCGATCTGGTCATGCAGCACCAGATCAACAATCTGATTCGCCGAAAAAGCCTCTGCTTCACGCTGGAGATGTGCAAGGACTTCACTTCGGTAATCAACCGAACCCTTGCCACTGCCAACAATGTCAAGCAGCAGCGCCATCGCTACTGGCTGTTGAAATATCTCGAGGAGAGAAAGAACAGCTATATGGAGGCGATGGTCATCGACAGCGGCCCCAAACGTGTCAATCTGGTACTGGTTGACATCCTCATGGATATCGACCTGCCTGCCACCCGACTACCTGCCCCAGAACCAGGTACTCAGGTCCGGGTCAGACCGGTCAAGGTCGATCCACTCGACAACAGCGTCCGCTTCGACTGGTGATCAGCACCCCTCCACCGCCGCCTCTTTGCGGACCGACTTGATCTTCACCTGATCCCCGGAAGCAAACTGAGAAGTGTCTCGTTCACACTCGAGCACCATTTTGTTTTCTTCCGCCTCTACAACGCGGCATTTGTTGCTTGCTGCTCTTACACTACCACCGACAAAAATCAAACAGATCAAGAGAATCGATGCACTGGTCATTTTTTTCATACCATCCTCCTTTGGTTCGGTTGGTATATCTGGTTGTTGTCCAGAACAATAGAGGATATCCCTGATCAATAATAGCCGACATCGACTGACATCTACCCGATGTGCGTTACGTTATCAGTGTCCATCACGAGACGAATCTTTTTTCCTTAAAGCACGGCGCACAAAGAATTTCACCGCAACCATAGAGGTATTATTTCGATGATATAATTCTGTTCGCAACGATTAGTTGAGGGAAAAGATCCGTTATGTGATTGACGCAAGTTAATGGCAAAAACCTATAATTCTGATAAGATATAGGCTATGAGCGACAACAATTATCCAGCCGGGCCAGCCATGGTCAAAATTGATGGCTCCAGAATCAGGGCCATACGGGAGGAAAAAGGACTCACCCAACTCTATGTAGCTACTGCCGTTGAAGTGACCACCGACACGGTTTCCCGTTGGGAAAATAAAAGATACCCAACAATTAAAAAAGAAAACGGACTCAAACTCGCGGAAGCACTCGAAGTAGAACTGAGTGAAATTCTAGATTCTACCGAAACCGCATCTCTATTGGCTGATGAAGGCATCACTGCGGCAGCAGATCCGGCCGAGCCCCCCTCACCCAGCATACCGGAGGGTAAAGGTTTAGAATCCCTCGCCTGGTTCAGAAAACCGGGTCACCTGAGTATCCTTATCCTTCTCCTGGTGCTGATTGGTGCTGCCTGGTTCGCCCTGCGACACCTCGCCCCCGAGCCACCTCCACCCCCAATAGAGGCTAGACGCATTGTTTCACCGCATTTCATCGCCGGCAGACCGCTGCCAGTGTTTTTACAGATAACTAATCCATCTGAAGAAGAGATATCCATCATCCTCAAAGAGGATCTGCCCCCCGGCACCACAGTGGGTGGTTCGTTTCCGTTGTCCTCTGGCAGTCACAACGGTACTATCAAATGGCTGACGAAAATTTCCGGTTCCAGTCTGTTTTACTACACCATCACCACCGACAAATCCTATAACGGCAGTCTGGCATTCTCGGGAACGATTCAAGACGGCCATAGCGAAGAACCAATTGCCATAGATGGCCACAACAATTCCATTTCCGGTCTGCATCACTGGGCCGATATCGATGGCGACAACCGGATCAGTGACGAAGAGATTCTGGAAGTCTACGACCTTCTCGCTAACGATACCCCGGCCCCGTTGGATCTGGATTTACTCGAAGAGATGTGGCTCGGAGAAGGCTATGTGTGGCATCCCGAATTACAACAATTCTCTATAATTCAATGATCAAACTAAGAACTATGAGCTACAAAACACGATATCTCGGACGTTTATTTTTTTTGCCACTGCTTGTCTCGATAGTGCTTGCGAGTGGAGCCGTCGATTGTCTGGCCGAACAGGTAGCGGCCACTCTGCAGCAACAAGCTCAGAATCTTAATCTTGAAGTTTCGATGGCTGCTCCTCCTCCCACCAACCTCATCGCCATCATTGAACTGGCACCCCAGACAAAGATCGAGGCGACCTCCCCCAGGAACGCGAAATTGGATCCAAAGAAATCACAAGTAAAGTGGCTGGTGAAAAATCCCCGTGCAGGTACACTGCGATTTTCGGTAACCGCTGCGAAACCGATTGATTTATCGAAAGTCTCGGCAGAAATTCTATACCGGAAGCCGGGTGGGGGCAAACTGATCAAAATTGATGCCCAGAAACGCTGAATTGCTGATCAGCAGATTCACCCCCGTTTTTTACGCTTTAAGTTTCTACCCAGATGCCTCACTGCAGCAGGGCTGTACCAACCTATTTCCCACAAAAATCTGCAAATACTTCAAGAGTTCCAAACCACGCTAAATCAATAGCTTACAAATCCGCCCGACCCGACATCAGTCCGACATCGCCTGATATCGCCTATTCAAATCCTCTTTTTCGACCTACAAAGATAACAAAGCAGTAGACTAAAATTCCACAAGGAGGAACATCATGAAAAAGATTCTAGTGTTAGCAGTTTTGATCCTGACCACTGCCGCCACGGCCCAGGCTGACCAGTATCTCAAAATCAACAAAGGAATCAAGGGACTGCTGCTCGGGGCTGGTGGTGGGGCAATCGCCGGCCAGGCTATTGGCCGGGATACCCAGTCAACTCTAATTGGCACGACTATTGGAACCCTTGTCGGTTATATGGTCGGCAACGAAATGGATAAAAACAGTCTTCAGTATCCTGAAGTTGGTTATCAGCCCCGCTATGAGCCAGGCTATCGAGAACAACCCAGCGGCTATCGTTATGATTATCGGCCTGTTCCCAGCTATCATGCCCTCTCGGGCGATTGCAGAGAGGTGGAAATTCTCGGCACTGTACACGGTGCACCCGAAAAAATAATCACCACGGCTTGTCCCACGCCTGAGGGCTGGATACTGGTGGAACCGCCAGCTGAGTCAGCGGCCGGATATCGCTCAGAGCCCCGAGAGTATCTACCCCGGCGCAGCGTAAACAATGGCTATCGTCCGACGAACAACCACTTGAATCAACGGGTTGCCTATCAATATTGATCTAGGCGGCGATGCCAACCTAAAGGTAACCAACTTAAAGGGACACAATCCTTAATTTTGAAGTTCAAATTAAGGATTGTGTCCCTGAAATTACCCTGAATTTTCACCTTTACTCCATTGTTGGCTTGCCTGCCCCCTCTTCTAAAGCGTATAATAAAGCCAATGAATACGCGCCTGTCAGACAACTGTTTCACCAATCAGGTGGTCAGCGAAATTCTCATCGGTCTCCGCGACGGGTTGACCAGATTTTCTGGTCCCAGCCGGGTAGCGGTGATTTATCGACTTACGATCGACGACGAATATTTCATCTGTGATCCCGCCGGTCTGCTGAGGGGACACGAAACCAAAATCAGGGCTGCACTCTTTGACGAGGACAACCGACCCATATCAATCCTCCATTACCTGTCAGACAAACATTACAGCCATATCGAACGGGTTGCAGATCTCGAACTCGACGGTATCATCTCGGTTGGCGGTCAGTCGGGCCCGGTTCCCTATCAGATGTGGTTTACCGACCACCATCCCGAAATTCTTTCAACCGGCCCCTCTCAGCGCTGGCTTGAGCATGCGGCGCTCAGATTCTCACACGATGTGGCCAATGAACGGGAACTCTATTCGGGTATCTCGGGCAGGTTCCTGCGCGAGTATGCAACCCACGCGGTGCACGACCATATTGTCCACGAACTGGAACGATCAAACCAGGTCGACAATCCCAACAGTTTTTCTGTCTACCAGATATTAGAAGGCATTCTGGCAATTTCCAGGACCAGAGAAGAACTGAAATCCCCCCACGGCGAGTTGGCATTTATTCTGCCCGAACATATAGATTCCATCGATTTCATGGCCCGATTCCATGAAGCCGAACAACCCCAGCTCGACAATCACAAACATGTCAGGAAACTGCTTCAGGCTGTACAAAAATTTCGCAACCGTCTGGTTTCAGACGGCAGACAGATACTGGGAATTGCCAGAGGACGCATCGATCATTTTCTCCTGACCGCTGACTTTCAGGGACTCTATGGTTTTTTGCGGGTCAATGATCAGTCTGTCTGCAGCTTCGCCGACGGGGCCTACTCATCGGCCACTCACCAGGCCAAACTTTTTCAGGTTGAAGAGGCGCTGCTCGATTACGACCTGGACAGTTCGATCAGAAGCAGTCTGTTCCATATCATTTCCTCAATCGTCCACTATGGCGAAACCGAAAATTTCGGCTGCGCCGTGGTTCTGGACCTGAATCAGCCCATCACTCACATAGCCGGTCAGAACCTGCATCAGCCACTGGATCTGGAGCGCTCCAATCTGCTCGATCTGGCCTGTGACCTGGCCCGGGTTGACGGAGCCCTGCAAATCGGCAGCGACCGTAAACTTCACCGCTTTGCCTGCCTGTTTGACGGAACGGCTATTGGCAACGAGGACCGGGCTCGGGGGGCCAGATACAATTCGGCCCTGCGGTTCACTGCCTGTCACCCTGATACGGTTATCATCGTAGTTTCCGCAGACCGTCCCGTATCGGTGATCCGCAACGGTCATGAATATGTAAATATGGTCAGTGCGACAAATTCCGCTGGAGACGTGGAACCCGAGGTGTTAAAGACCTGGTTGAAGGAGGTAGACTGATCGATACCCAGTTGACCAGGCTCTTTTGGGGATGTTCGTAAAAATCGCTCAGATATCTCGGGCCCAGGTAGGAATACGGTTCAGGATATAATTCTGGACCGCCTCCTTGCGCTGTCCCGCCTCAACCTCACCCACCGCTTCCATAACCTCGACGAAGTCAAACCAGCACACTTCTTTGTCGTCATAGTTGTAAACGGTGAGAATACGCCTGTTGTCCTGATGAATATCCTCTTCCTCCTGAATGGCGGCAACGATCTTGACGGCTTCTTCGTAGGGGAGAAATTCTATTTTCTGATCGGACATGACAAACCTCTTTAAGGTACCTTGTAAAAATTAGGATTTTCGTTCAGCATCAAGGTGCGTGCGGAAAATTTACCGCAGGCAGATGATTGATATTACGAGGATCAAATTGTCGCGCGCAATGCAGAGATTGGGCGAAACGACAATTTTTCATGGTTTCCAAAAAAACGAATGGCGAGAAGGTAAACCCATCCCGCCATGGTTCCTGAACTATTGTCGGTCTATCAGGCCGGCTTAACTACAGCCCCTGAACGGATACAACGGGTACAAACCCGCGTTTTTTTCACTCCGCCGGAATCGGTAACCATTCGAACCCGCTTCAGGTTAGGAAGCCAGCGTCTTCTCGTCTTGTTATGTGCGTGGGAAACATTATTCCCGGTAACCGGGCCCTTTCCACAGATCTGACATACCTTGGCCATTTTCTTCTCCTGATATCCTTATCGTAAGCCATTGTACCATAGAGGCAAGCGGCTATTAGTCTCTACGCTAATCACATTCTCTTATCAAAACATGGTCTTTTACTCTTTTTCAGCTCAGTTTTCAACCATTTTTATTTGATTCCACGATCTGTCAACTGTGTCATCAGCCTGGGGTGTTACTATTTAAGGCGGTCGAAATCTATATCCAAAGGCTGGTCTTCCTGGATCGGCAGCATGGATACGAGAATGTCGCTGCCTTCAATTTTGACCTGATATTTTTTCAATGGCAGCGAGTCATGATTAAGGCACCTGCCGGACTCCAGGTCATATTCCCATTTGTGCCTCGGGCATACGGCAATGGTTCCTCCCCGGTAATCGGTGAGCAGGTCAGCACCCTGATGTTTGCAGGACGCCTCAACGCCAAAAAACGTACCATCTTCCCGTTTGATAATACCGACCGGACGACCAATCAACTTTATCACTTTGTGCGTGAGATCAGCAAATTCATCTAGTGTTGCGGCTTTAACGAAATCCATTTGGGCATCCTGGTATTTTCTCAGTATTTTTTGGGTAGTGCTCGAGCAGCCAAGACCATAAGTATTGTCAAACAAAATCCAATCTATTTAAGATATTTCTTTTAAACATCAACAAAACCGTTTACATTTGCGGCTGCTAAATTATCCCGTGATGATCATTTAACTTGCGGAGCCAGGCACCACATGGTAGCAAATAGCCTTATTTTGATAATCGTTATCACTTAAGCAGGACTATGCAAAAAAACAATTCCCTCTGGCAATTTTTTGCCTCCGTAAAACTGGCTCTTGTCATTCTTTGTCTGATTGCCATCACCTCGATAATCGGAACGGTCATTCCCCAGAAAGAGGCAGCAGAATTCTATGCTGCAAATTATGGCCCCAAAGTGGCCCAGGTTTTTTCCATTCTGGATATCCCGGACATGTATAACTCCTGGTGGTTTCTTGCTCTGCTCTTTCTTCTGGGCTTCAACCTGATCATCTGCTCGATTGACAGGTTCCCCGGAGTCTGGAAACAGGTCACCGCAGATGGCCTGGCCTTAACGCCGGAACGATTGCAGAAGATGGCCAAGCGCACGAGTTGGACCAGCCCAGGCAGTATTGAAGAGGTCCAGGCCACCCTGCTTGCAAGACTGCAGGCCAACGGATTCAAGCCCGGCAGCCGCAGGGATGACGAGACGACCATTCTGTTCTCCCAGAAAGGTCATTGGACCCGCACCGGCGTCTACATGGTTCACACCTCAATCCTGGTTATCTTTCTCGGGGCGATCATCGGCACACTTGGCGGCTTCAAGGGAAGCGTCATGATCCCCGAAACCCAGGAAAGCAATAAGGTGTTTCTTTATGACGGCAAGGGCGTTGAAGAGCTTGATTTTGCTGTTCGCAACAACAAATTCAGGATCGATTTCTACCCCAATGGAATGCCCAAGGAATACACCTCGAGCCTGACCGTAATCGAACAGGGCAAGGAAGTTCTCACCAAGGTCATAGAAGTGAACGATCCCCTCACCTACAGGGGCATTACCTTCTATCAGTCAAGTTACGACCCCTATCAGGACTTCGTCGTTGTTGTCACGACTCCCGATGGAGAAGAGCAGACCTTCATCATTCCCTTTCAACAGCAGGAAGCCTGGACAGAGAAAAATCTGAAATTCGGGGTAATCAACGCCAAGGTTCTGGGTCAATCCATCGTCTCATCGAAACTCTGGTTCAGCGACGGCAATGAAGAACCCGCCACGCTCTGGATCGACGACGGCGCTGAGGCAACCATCGAACGCGAGAACGGTACTTACCAGGTGACAGCCAAACAGATGTATGCCACCGGGCTGCAGGTCGCCAAAGATCCCGGTGTCTGGTGGGTGTATATCGGCTGCGGCCTGATGCTGTTTGGGCTATATGTCGCTTTTTTCATGTCGCATAGAAGAATCTGGCTGCTATTGAGGCCAGACGGAGATAAGACGGAAGTCCTGTTGACCGGATCAGCCAACAAAAACCGGGCCGGCTTTGAGAGGACATTCGAGAACCTTGGCGAACTGCTCAAAGGCAATGAAAATCGGGCTTGACACCAGCTACCCATATAACGCAGATTTAATGAGAACCTACTTTCATATAGCACATCGGAGCATCTGGCATGGATAGTTCACAGCTTTTAGGCATTACCACCTTCACTTACCTTTTTGCTTCCTTTCTCTACATCGGTGCCCTGTTGTTCCGAAGCAATAGAGTCGGAGTTTTTGCAACCTGGTTCACGGCGGCCGCACTGGTAATACAAACCGCCGGGATTGGTCTGCGGTGGATGGAATCCTACCAAATGGGTATCGGGCACGCACCCTTGACCAACATGTATGAATCGGTAGTGTTCTTCGCCTGGACCATCGTCATTCTCTATCTCGCCATCGAATGGAAATTCAAAACCCGGACCATCGGCGCCTTTGCTCTGCCGCTTGCCTTTCTGGCCATGGCCTATGGCTCATTTGCCCCAATAAATAAAGGTATCAGCCCACTGGTCCCGGCCCTGCAATCAAACTGGCTGCTGGCCCACGTCATTACCTGCTTTGTCGGCTACGCTGCCTTTGCCATAGCCGCCGCCCTGGGAATTATGTACCTGATCAAATCCTATTCCGGTAAAGACTCAGGCAATGGCGACGGAACTCTTCTGCCTTCTTTGAAGGTGCTGGACGACATCATTCATAAATCGATTATTTTCGGCTTCATCTGGCTCAGTGCCGGCATCATCACCGGGGCAATCTGGGCCAACTCAGCCTGGGGTACCTACTGGAGTTGGGATCCCAAGGAAACCTGGTCGCTGATCACCTGGTTCGTCTACGCAATCACCCTGCATGCCCGCTATACCAGGGGCATCAGCGGCAAGACCATTGCCTGGCTGTCGCTGATCGGTTTGCTGGCGGTGATCTTTACTTACTACGGGGTAAACTTCCTGCTGTCCGGTCTGCACAGTTACGGGTCAAGCTAATTTTACTTATTTTTCAGACACTTAAGAAACTATTTTTGATTTTGTAGTACCTTGACATATGCTCATAAACCCGTTATATATGGATGAATTGTGATTCAGTTGCAGTTTTGCCGAAAGGTGGAGATTAATCTAAACGAGGAGCAAAGGTCATGAGTAGAAAAGTATTGATGTGCATTTTTGTTGCGGTCTGCCTCAGCATTGCCGGCCTCAGCGTCGCCGACAACGGTCCGGCCGAGATGGTCCTGCAGGCCGAGAAGGACAAGGCCAAAAAGCCCAAGCCGGCAGTATTTCCCCACGCCAAGCATCAGGAAGTTGCCAAGTGTGCTGACTGCCATCACAGCGCCAAAGACGGCAAAAAAATTCCCTACGAAGAAGGTCAGGAAATCGGCAAATGTGAAGACTGCCACTATAAAGGGTCTGAGATGCCGAAGAAACTGGACAGCTTTAAAGGTGCTGCTCACGTGAACTGCAAAGACTGCCACAAGAAGGTCGTTGAAGAAAAGCCTGAACTGGCCGAAAAATTCGCCAAGTGCATGCCTTGTCACCCGAAGAGCTGATCGGCTAGACGATCACATCTAAATAAAAAAAGGCTGCTCTGAATCAGAGCAGCCTTTTTTATTTTTTAAAAATATATTTTTGGGCTCGACTCCATAAAACATTTTGATAATCAAGTCAGCCTGAATGCATCTTGGATATATCACCCACCTTAAGGATCAAGCGATTTACAGCGGTCAGAAGATTTAAGCGGTTGTTCCTTACCGCCTCATCCTCTGCCATCACCATGACGTCATCGAAGAACCGGTCAACCGGCTCCTTGAGATCCATCATCGCGGTGAGAAAACCGAGGTAATCGGCTGAGGACCAGTTTCTCTCTGCCTATTTTTTCAAGTTGCTCATAGGTGTTAAACAGATTTTTTTCTGCCTCATCCTGAAAGAGTTCAGAATTAATAGACCACCTCATTATTATCCTTGATGATATTTCTGATCCTTTTGAATGAACCGGCCAGCAGATCGAACGACTGATCGTTACGAATTCCTTCGAACGCCTCGATTTTTTTCAAACAATCAATCATATCGACAAACTGCACCGAAACTACCGCATCTACGGCGCTCTGCTCCATTCCCTGACGGACACAATCATTGACAAAACGCCCTTTTACGAACCCGACAATCCGCTCAACGGTCTCGCGGGAGCCGTCCACACGGCTTCCATAGAGCGCCAGGGCCTTCGCAAAAACAGATGGAATATCAACCCCATAGGAGCGATCCTGAACCTGATGTATGAGGGCAAGGCTTAGTCGTCTCAGGCCAAAGGGGTCGGCAGTACCGGTGGCACTCTGGCCTATACCGAAACAACCGGCAATGGTATCTATTCGATCAGCCATGCCAACCAGCGCTCCCGCTTCCGATTCCGGCAATTCAGCTCCTGATCGAAGCGGCATGTAATGCTCCCTGATGGCAGCTGCGACAGTAGCGTTCTCACCATCATGGAAGGCATAAGCGCTGCCCATCACCCCCTGAAGGCTCGGAAACTCGCCTACCATATCGGTGGTCAGATCGGCTTTGCACAAGAGTGCGGCCCGGCAGGCGTCATCGACCAGATCCGGGGCAAGCAGCTCGCCCAGGAGCCTGGTAAGTTTTATGATTCTCTCGGTCTTTTCTTTGATGGAGCCCAGTTTAGCCTGAAAAATCACCCCATTGAGATCATCAACCCGATCGTCGAGGCGTCTTTTCTTGTCCGACTCAAAGAAGAAATAAGCATCTTCCAGTCTGGCCCGTAAAACCCGTTCATGGCCTTCGCGGGTTAATTCCGGCTTGAGTACCCGGGTGTTGTTTACTGCCACAAAACCCGGCAGCAGCGCTCCATTTTCAGAAACCACAGGAAAATATTTCTGGTGTTCTCTCATCGAGGTGATGAGCACCTCGTCAGGCACCTCCAGAAATTTACTGTCGAAGTGACCGCATACACCAAACGGGGACTCCACCAGGTTAGTGTTGGTGTCGAGTAACCCCTCGTCGACAGCAACTTTCGCAGCCACACCGAAATCGGCGCTGCCCACGGCGGCCTGGATTTCTGCCTGCACTCTTTCTCGTCTGCGGCCGAAATCGCCAATCACCGATATCGACCCCAGTATCTCTTCATAACCGTTCGGATCCTCTATGACCACAGGGTCAGGGGCCATGAATCGATGACCGTAGGTCTCGTTGCCGGCGACAATACCCTCATGTTCGAGTTCAACCACCGCCCCATCAAACAAGGCAACCAGCCATTGTATGGGCCGGGCGAAGCTGTGCTGGTTGGCGCCCCATTTCATCGATTTGGGAAAGGCAAGTGACAGGATAATTTCTTTCAGAAGTGAAGGAAGAAGGTCTCTGGTCTGCTTGCCAATCACCGTTCTGGTCAGTTGCAGATACTCACCTTTGGGAGTCTCAACCACCTCGAGATCCTCGACCCGGGCTCCTTTCGAACTGGCAAATCCCTCGGCTGCTCTGGTAGGATTGCCATCCTTATCAAAACCCGCCTTCTTCGATGGACCGAGCAGCACCTCTTCGACGTCCCCCTGCCTCTCGGCAATTCCCTTTACCAGTATAGCCAGTCTCCTGGGTGTGGAGAACTGGGTAACAGAATCAAAGGGCAGCCCGAAGGTCACCATCTTCTCTGAGAACAACTTCTCCAGCTGGGCCGCGGCCGGCAAAATGAAAGAGGCCGGAATTTCCTCGCTGCCGATCTCGAATAGTAAATCGTTCATGGGAACCTTTTTTGTTATTTAGAATTCTTCTCTAGGTAGTCTATTGTGGTCGATCACTAACGGGACCGGAAGTTCTGGCAAACAGAGAATACCCATGTGACTCGTTTTCCACGGTGATTTCGTACCAGGTCAGTTCATCGAGCCTGGAAAACCTCTGATCGAGCTTGGCCAGTAGAGATTCCACCAATTTGGTGCTGTCACCGGCAGCGCTGAAAAATGATTCCGACCGGGTTATCGACTCGACCACGTCGATCAGATCCTCGAGCCACATGAACCTGTTGAATCTTACACTGATCAGCACCTTGCCCCAGAGGCCGACGACCGGGGCAAGGCTGTCCCGAGTGGCTCCATTGAAGGGATGAGCGACGGGCACACTTATGTCGAGACGCAGATCGTTTTCTTCCTCTAGAAAACAGTGCATGACACAGTCATACTGCCTCACTTCGAGACTATCGAGATCGTCTTTCCGATGAAGAAAAAAGGGAAAGATCATTTCCAGGTGGGCAGCTTCGGCATCGAGCCGTCTCTTCATTTCTTCAAGGATGAGATGGAACTGACTGATGTCGATCTTGCCGTGATAGCGGTTCAAGATCTCGATGAAGCGGCTCATGTGCGTGCCCTTGAACCGATGCGGCAGATTCACGTACATGTTTACGGTAGCCACCGTTTTCTGGCTGGCCTGCGCCTTGTCAAGAACCGTTACCGGGTAGGTGATGGTTTTCACCCCTACCTTCTTGATGTCGATGCAACGGTGATCAGTCTGGTTCTGAATATCCTTCATCTATCGTCTGTGTTGGGATCAGCCAAGGTGTTTTTGCACCGCCGCCATCAATTCGCCAATGTCGGAGGACTTGACCACGTATTCGTCCGAGGCCCAAGCACCCAGATCCTGCTTGAATTCCTGGTAGGCGCTGTTGAGGATCACCGGTATAGACGAATCGACCATCTTGATTTGACGCAGTACTTCGATGCCGTTCAATCCAGGCATCTGAATATCCAGAACTATCAGATCGGGTGACGCCTCCTTAAATGCTTCGAGCGCTTCACTTCCGTTGTAAACTGACACCACTCTATAACCAGCTTCTTTAAACTCTTCCCGGTAAAGCAGTTGTATCGATTCGTCGTCGTCAACAAGCAGTATGGTTTTCATTGCATCCCCCTTCAACCATCAAGAGATTCGCGTAAATATTTCGTGGCTTCCTCAGGCGGCATAGGATTTATATAGAATCCCGAGCCCCATTCAAAACCTGCGATGGAAGTTAATTTGGGAACGATCTCGAAATGCCAGTGGAAATGCTCCATTTCACCAGATCGCAGCGGCTGGGTGTGCAGCACGAAATTATAAGGAACATTGGGAATACAATTTTCCAGCCGTTTGAGGCTTTCCGAAAAAATCTCCGACAGAGCCGTCAGGATCTCCTGACTCTGGGTATGCGCGCAGTAACCGGAGGCATGCTGCCTGGGTAAGATCCACATTTCAAAAGGTGTGCGGGGAGCAAACGGTGATATGGTGATGAAATGATCGTTGACGCAGACAACCCTGGTGTTCTGCTGAAGTTCCTGACGAATTATGTCACAGAAAATGCAGCGGTCTTTGTAGCGGTAGTAGGATTCGGCGCCGTTGTATTCTGAGACCAGCATGCGCGGTAATACCGGCAGGGCAATCAACTGCGAATGGCTGTGCTCCAGTGAGGCCCCTGCGGCTTTACCGTAATTCTTGAAGATCATCACATAGCGGAACCGGGGGTCGCGCTCGAGGTCCTTGAGCCGATCCCGATAGGCTCTGAAGACGAGGGCCACATGTTCTGTCGGCAGGCTCCAGATCATGTCGTTATGATCCGGACACTCGATGATCACCTCATGGGCACCGATGCCGTTCATCCGGTCGTACAGCCCTTCCGCTTCCTTGCCCAGGTCACCCTCAATCTTGAGGGCGGGATATTTGTTGGGAACAACCCTCACCTGCCAGTCGGGTCCGTCACCCAGGGTGGCAATACCATTACGATAGGCCAGGACTTCAGGCGGGGTAAACGACTCGTTGCCAGGGCAGAGCGGACAAAAACCGCCCAATACCTTGGCCTCCTCGATGACAAAATCAGTTGGCCGTTTCCTTCGTTCCCTGGAAATAATGATCCAGCGTCCAAGGACCGGGTCTCTCCTGAGTTGGGGCATGATTTACTGGCCCTGTGATCGTTCCTTCGTTTCCTGAAGTGTCTTGCAGTCGATACAGAGCGTGGTCACCGGCCGAGCCTCGAGGCGTTTGACATTGATATCACAGCCGCATTCTTCACAGATGCCATATTCACCTTCCTCGATCCGGATGAGCGCCTCTTCAATCTTCGACAGCAGTTTCCGTTCCCGGTCTCTGATGCGCAGCTCAAAGCTGCGTTCCGACTCGATGCTGGCCCGGTCGTTGGGATCGGGAACGTTTGAGTTCTGATCAGTCATTTCGGCCAGTGTCTTATCAGCCTCGCTGAGAATCTCCTGACGTTTCTCAACGAGCTGTTTTTTGAATTTTTCCAAAACCTTGCTGTCCATCCAAAATTCTCCTTTAATCCGTTACGTACGGGTAATCCGGCAACAATGATTGAGCTCAATCATCACGATTGAAATCGCCACTCTTGCCTCCCGTTTTTCTTAGCAGACGAATATCGTTGATTTTCATCGTTTTATCCACAGCCTTGCACATATCATAAATGGTCAGCGCCGCCACCGACACTGCAGTCAGCGCTTCCATTTCAACTCCAGTCTTGCCGGTGATTGCAACCACTGCCTCGATAGCCACCCGGCAGCCTTCTTCATCGAAAGAAAAATCCACCTCGGCCTTGTTGATCATCAATGGATGGGTCAGCGGAATCAGATGATCAACTTTTTTGGCTGCCATGATGCCGGCGATTCTGGCCACACCAAGCACGTCGCCCTTGGCCATCGAACCACTCTTTACCAGTTCAAATGCTTCCCGGCTCATACTGATATTGCCGGCGGCAACGGCAACCCTCTGGGTTTCCTGTTTCCCTCCGACATCAACCATGACTGCCTTGCCCTCTGAATCGAAGTGAGTCAGTCTTTTGTTATTGTCCTCAGCCATTTTCTTTCTGTTGCTAACCGGTCTTCCCCATCACCTCATTTACCAGTTTGGTAAAAAATCCTTCCTGCTCTTTGTTCTGGCCATGTTTATCGCAAAGGGTATCGAACTCTCTGAGTACCTTTTTCTGCTCTTCGCAAAGCTTTGTCGGGGTCAGCACCTGCAGTTCAACGAACATGTCGCCTCGACCGCGGCCGCGCAGGTTTTTTACCCCTTCTCCTCTCAGGGTAAACACTTCTCCGGACTGACTGCCCTCGGGAATGGTGAGCTTCTTGGCGCCATGGATGGTGACCACGTCCGTTTTTACGCCAAGCGCCGCATCCACCATGGAAACGGGCAGGCGGCAGTAGATATTGTCGCCTTCACGTTCGAAGAAATCGTGCGGCTCGACATCGATGATCACATAGAGATCACCGGCCGGTCCGCCTCTTCTTCCCCCTTCGCCTTCACCTTTCAGTCTCATCCGGGCGCCGCTATCGACGCCGGCGGGAATTTTGATTGACACTTTTTTGGTCTTGCTCACCAGTCCGCTTCCCTGGCAATCATCGCAGGGATCGGTAATGATCGCCCCCTCACCATGGCATTGGGGACAGGTTGAGCTGACCTGAAAAAACCCCTGGGAACGAATCACCTGTCCACGTCCATTGCACGACGGGCAACTCTGGCGCTGATGCCCCGGCCGGCAGCCGGACCCTTCACAGGTCCAGCAGGTGTCACGCCTGCTGAGCTCAACTTCCCTGGTGGTACCATGAACCGCCTCCATGAAGCTGACACGGGTATCGTAGCGCAGATCGTTCCCTGCTATGGGGCCGTTACGCCTGGCCTGGGACCTGCCTGAGCCAAAACCAAACAGATCACCGAAAATATCGCCAAAACTTGAAAAGACGTCCTCGAAATTTCCCGGACCCCGATAGCCGCTGTTTTTCAGACCTTCGTGGCCATAGGTGTCGTAAATCTGGCGTTTCTGGTCGTCGCTCAAGACCTCGTAGGCCTCGGTGCATTCTTTGAAGGCGTTTTCGGCTTGGCCATCTCCCGGATTGCGATCCGGATGATATTTCATGGCCAGCTTGCGATAGGCCTTCTTGATCTCTGCACCACCGGCATTTCTTTCAACATCAAGTATTTCGTAATAGTCTCGTGCCATGATTGCGCTACTCAAGATTCTGATCCCTCTTGCGGTTCCTGTTCTTCTTCCAGAGCATCCAGATCGTTGAGTTCCGGCAGTTCCTCTACGTTGCTAAAGGTCACCTCGCCAGCAGCTATTTCACGGAGGGTCATAACCACTTCCTTGTTTTTCGCCTCGATCAGATACGGTTCCCCCTGACGATGCTGCTTGATGCGCTTGACAGCCAGATGAATCAAATTGAAACGGTTGTCGTCCCCGACTTCCTGTAAACAGTCTTCAACGGTTATTCGTGCCATTGTTACCTCTTATTTATATTATAGTGAATTCTAAACGCTTTAGTATCTATCTTATTTCAGAAAATTATGGTTTTTGCTCAAAATCGAGGCGCGCCGGAAAATTGACCCGGAAGCGTATGAGTTACTACGCTGAGGACTCAATTTTCTCGCGCAACGAAGAGCTTGGGCAAAAAGACAATTTTCATGCATCAAAGGGGTCTTTAAGCAGCAACGTCTCATCCCTATCAGGCCCCACCGAGACGATCACCGCCTCCACTCCAGTGAAATCCTCAATACGTTTCACATAATCTTTGGCTTCTGCAGGAAGATCCTCATAGGCGCTTATTTCGTTTATCTCGGACTGCCAGCCGGCCAATTCCTCATATACCGGTTTTACCCTTCCTGCGTCTCTGATATTTGACGGCATGGCATCCAGACTGCGATCGCCAAGTTCGTAAGACGTCGCCAGCTTTATTTTCGGCTGGCCGCTGAGCACGTCAAGTTTGGTGATTGCCAGACCAGTGAGGCCGTTGAGCCTGACCGCATCGGTGGCCACCACTCCATCAAGCCAGCCGCAGCGTCTCTTTCTACCGGTGGTGGCACCGAATTCACCACCTTTACGCTGAAGAGCATCTCCAGTTTCGTCGTGCAGTTCGGTTGGAAAAGGACCTTCCCCGACCCTGGTGGTGTAAGCTTTGAGTATGCCAATCACCGAGTCGATGTGAGTCGGGCCAAAACCACTGCCGTTACAGGCGTTACCCGCCACCGTATTGGATGAGGTGACGAATGGATAGGTGCCGTGATCTATATCGAGCTGGGTCCCCTGGGCCCCCTCGAACAGGATATTTTCACCCCGCTTCCTGGCCTTGTCCAATTCCACTGAAACGTTGCCTACAAAAGGGGCGAGTTTCTCTGCATAAACGAGCATATTGGCCAGGACCAGCTCGAAAGAAACCGGCTCTTCTCGATATTTTTGTTCGAGCAGAAAGTTCTTTTCATCCAGGGAGGCTGCAAGTTTTTCCCTGAGGCTGGACTCATCCAGCAGATCGCCTATTTTAATGCCGGTTCGGCCAACCTTATCAACATAACAGGGACCGATGCCCCTGCCGGTAGTGCCTATTTTCTTTTCCTTAGGCAGAGAAGCCTCCTGAGCCTGGTCCAGGCGTCGATGATACTCCATGATCAGGTGGGCATTTTCACTGATCATCAAGCGCTCTGGTGTCACCGGCAGTCCCTTTTCAGCAAGGCTGTCTATCTCCTCCAGCAGTATGGCAGGGTCGACTATCACACCGTTGCCGATCATGCATTTCTTATCCTCATAAAGAATGCCGGAGGGGATGATATGGAAAATGTATTGCTGCTTGTTGACCACCAGAGTATGGCCGGCATTGTTGCCGCCTTGAAAGCGAACGACGTAATCGGCCGAACGGGTGAGCAGATCGACGATCTTGCCTTTTCCCTCATCACCCCACTGGGTGCCGACAATAACCACGCTGGACATCTAGAACTCCTGGAATATGCTAAAAAAATTATGGTTTTGCGCCGAAGACGCAAAACCCGAATTGTGATCCTTAGGTAGAACCGGGTAATTATAGTCAAACAGTAGGAATATGTCAATACACTATGATATGTACCATTTACCACAATTTCAACTAGTTACAAAAATCAACCCGGACCAAAGAAGGGATCGGCCGAACAGCCTTATTTTTGCGATAGATTTATCCCCCCTGTTCTGGTAGATTTCGACTCCGTCGGCGACCCGCCAACTTTGCCTATGGTCGCCGCAAGACAACCATGTTGTAAGAGGAAGTTATGTTTGGAATCGGCTTGCCCGAAATGATACTCATCCTGGCCCTCGCCCTGATCGTCGTGGGTCCAGACAAGCTGCCGGAACTGGCCCGATCAGTCGCCAAAGGGGTCCTGGAACTCAAGAAAACAGTGTCCACCCTGAAGGAGGACCTGACCGAGGACAATCCCTTCGACGCGATCAAACCGGAACTCGAAGAAGCCGCTGATTCGATAAAAAAGCATTTGGGCGAGGCAACCCCTGACGGCTTTACCGGTATCGTCAAGGATCTCGAGCAAGGACTGCAGGAAGTCATCGACACCGACGGAACCGTCATTCCGAGCTCCACCGATGACATCATCAGGACGGTTGCAGAATCGTCCCCCGCCGAGGTTGAGTCTGATGATGCTTCCTCTTTGGAGTCGGACGACATAAGCGACGACGAAAATACCACCTCATCGAAACAACAAGTCGCCCTAGATAAGAGCGAGCAAAAGAACGAAAACGAGAATTCTCCCCCCCCTTCTTCGCCTGCGTGATTCCGACTCATGTCTACCCTCGAGCGCAGTCTGGCCTTTTTCAGGCCTCATCACGATGAACTTCGCAAGCGACTGATACGCTGCTTCATCGCCATCGCCTTATGTTCTGTCGGCGCCTACTTCTTCGCTGAACAGATCGCCCAGTTCATCATCACACCGCTCTTCGAGGCCAGCCCGATGGTCTACCGGATGGTCTACACCAACCTGCCGGAGGCTTTCCTTGCCTATATTAAACTTGCGCTGCTGGTTGGAGTGGCAGTCAGTTTTCCATTTCTGCTCTACCAGACCTGGAGTTTCATCGCCCCCGGTCTGCACCACCATGAACGAAAGCTTGCGGTAACCGTAGTATTCTGGTCTACGGTGCTGTTTCTCTCAGGCGGTGCCTTTGCCCTTTTTTCGGTACTGCCCAAGATGCTCACCTACTTTATGAGCTATGCTCACCCGGGTCTGGAGCCGCTGCCCAAACTCGGCAAATATCTGACCTTTGTGATCCGCACGGTGATCGCCTTCGGTTTATCGTTTCAGATCCCTTTTCTGATGGTCATGACCGGTAAAGCCGGTCTTGTTCAGGCCACCTATTTCAGATCTAAAAGGCTTTATTTCTATGGAGCCATTGTGGTTCTCGCCTTTCTGCTCAGCGCCGGCGACTTTATGGCCACCGCCCTGCTCTCCTTTCCCCTGTTCGGCCTTTACGAGGTCGGCATATTCCTGACCGCATTGTTCGGGAAGAAGAAAGCAGAATCAAACCCTGAAGAAGGGTGAGGGGGACACAATACCCATCGTGTCCCTATTACCTCAAGGGGACACGATGGGTATTGTGTCCCCACTGCGCTGCTTGAGCAAACAGCAGGAGACCCGGTGCAGTGGTTTGCCGGACTCATTGTAGACGATGGTGTCGGGCTGCAGAAGCTTGTTCATCACGCAGCCCTCAGCTATATCGAGCTTGAAGAACCGTTCTTCGGTCAGGCCGTCTACCTTGACCAATGTATCATCTCTGATTTCGTAGCTATGGATCGGATGATCCTCGCAGAGCGGACATTGGTAGACCCTGCCGTTGGGAAAGACGAAGAAATTCTCGGCTACGTTGCCCGCGCACTGAAAAGGCTCGCCCTCGTCGAGAAAGACTTTGGGGTAAATTACCGTAATTCCGAGCTTAGAAACAGCTTCGGCGACCCTGGGAACCACCTCGAGCCAGCGGGCCGGATCCACCTGAAGCGGTAGTGCTCCAAGTGGTGCATCGGCAGCGGATTTTCCGCGCAGACCGATCACCTGGATAAAAAAACGCTTCACTCCAAGATCCTGCAGCAGTGGAGCCATCCGTTCCAACCCATCGATATTCCTGCTTGAAACCGTGTAGATCAACGAGGTGTTGATCCCTCGCCCCGCAGCCTTGCGAAGATTTGTCGTACAGACCTCAAAGACCCCCTCCCCACGGATCGGATCATTGGTCTGCGGGTCGGGTCCATCGAGGCTGAAGCTCAGATAATCCAGGTGTTCGGGCTTCACCCGCTCCAGAAAATCATGAAAAAGATACCCGTTGGTATCGACGGTGACCGCGTAGCCGCATGACTTCGCCACTTCTATCCCGTGGACGAGATCCGGGTGCATGGTTGGCTCACCGCCAAGAAAGACGATATTGGACTGCTTGGCCGGATCGCTGAACAGCCGTATCCACGCTTCCATCTGCGTCCGGCTCAGCATCGAGCTGCCATGCTGGCTGGGGTTGATATAGCAGTGCGAGCAGGAGAGATTGCAGGCCGTCAGCACATGCAGGAAAATATTTCTTTCGCCGGGCTTGAAACCGACGGTCTGGGGATTACTCATGATCTGCGAGTCGCCTGGCAGCCTTACCATCCGCCTGGCGTTTGAGTCTCAATCTGTATGCTGATCCAGGGTATATTGGGAGAGCGCCGAATCGCGCCAATAATCGTTTTTGTCATCCTGAAAGAAACGCTGAAACAGTTCCAGGCACCCAGCTCTGAGTACGCCGGGAATCACTTTGACCTGCATCGAGGCATAGAGCGGCGACAGCCTGTCGAGTTCCAGGTCGCTGCCGCCCCCCATCACGTCTTCGTAGCCATAGACAATGGTCCTGAAACCGTTGAGTATCAGGGTCGTGTAACACATCAGACAGGGCTCAAGAGTGGAGTAGACGGCAACCTCACTGAAATCAAGCGCTGGAGCGGTCTCGAGCAGCCTGCGCAGGGCGACAATCTCGGCATGATCGAACTCATTACCGTTCACACCGCTGTTCTCCCGGCCACCGGCAGCAACAACCTGGCCGTCATGAACGAGAACACAGCCCACCGGAAACTCACCGGCAGCAAACGCCCTTTGTGCTTCTTCAAGCGCCAATCTCATGTAGGGTTCATGTTCTTTATGCATCTATCTTGTTTTTTGGGCGATCCGCTGATAAAAGAGGCGGAAACGCCTGCTGCAAATTTTTCCTGGATTATCGGTGCTTCGCTGCCCCATCACTTATAACGCCGAAAACGGCTTTTGTGAACCTCATTTGACTTATTTAAGTATAATCATTTATGAAAAGTGTAGGAGTGGGAGTCAATTCAAAGAGTCATTTGCCAATTTTGCAAATGATATGCTTCGACAGATAATAATGAGACTATCTTGCGCCCCGCCACTTTATTTATGTAGAAAGCTTGTGATACAATCAAGAACGAACAGCTTTTACGAATTCTAAGGAGTTATTACATGGCTGATAAGCCAACCTACGAAGAACAGACAGTGCGCATCCAAGAGCCAACCTACGATGAACTGGCCACGCTTGCCCAAGAGCCAACCTACGATGAACTGGCCATGCGTGTCCGACAACTCGAAAGAGAAGCGGCAGCGCTTAAGGTCACCAGGCAGCATTCTGCCAGGACGGCTTCCATACTGCAAGCTACCCTGGAGTCCACCGCTGACGGTATAATCGTCGTCGATCTGAAAGGCAGAGTTCTCATTTTCAATCGCCGATTTCAGGAAATCTGCGATGTCTCCGATGAGCTGATGCGGTCCATGGACGACAACCAGATTCTCGCCCATTTCATGGAACTGGTGGAAGGTCCCGACAGCTTTATCGAGAAAGTTCAAAAGATTTACGATAGCCCTGACGAGGAGGTAAACGACTACGTTGAATTCAAGGATGGTAGAGTCTTTGAACGAGTATCGCTTCCCCACAGGTTAGGCGGCAAATCGGTCGGCAGGGTCTGGAATTTCCGAGATATCACCGATTTCAAACGCTCGGAAAATGAACTGCAAGAAACCCTGAAAACGCTAAGAAGGGCCCTCGGCGGGACGATTCAGGCAATCGCTCTGACCGTTGAAAAGAAAGATCCCTACACCGCCGGTCACCAGCAGCGCGTATCCGATCTTGCCCGCGCCATTGCGACGGAAATGAGGCTGCCCAAACAAACCATCGACGGTATCCGTTTGGCGGGGTCCATTCACGACATCGGCAAGAACTGCGTTCCGGCCGATATTCTAAGCAAACCAGGCAAACTGACAGATCACGAATTTGGCATCATCAAGACCCATCCCGAAGTAGGGTTCGAAATTTTACGAGGAATCCGCTTTCCCTGGCCGATCGCCAAGGCCATACTGCAGCATCACGAGAGACTCAATGGTACTGGCTACCCGTCAGGCCTCAAGGACCCCGATATAATTATCGAGGCAAAAATCATTGCGGTGGCCGATGTGGTCGAAGCTATCAGCTCCCATCGGCCCTATCGCCCCGCCCTGGGAATCAATGTTGCCATCCACGAAATTACCAAGGGCCGGGGGACTATCTACGATGCCGAGGCCGTTGACACCTGCGTGAGATTATTGACCGAAAAGAAATATCAATTCAGGTTTTCAAACTGGAATTACGGACCTGGCTAAATACCGGGGTGACCTATAATCTCCTGGCGGTACGAATCACCGACCTGGCTACCGACAGCGGCGAATGGGCCTGGACAAGGTCGTGAGCCCTGTCCTTGAACGGCAGGTAGACAAGATGGGTGTGTTTTACCGACAATGACATCTCAGACAACATTGGCAGCACATCTCTTCTGTTCATCGAGGTCTCGGCCAGCACGCTCTTCACTGCCTGCAACGCTTCCTGCAGCGGTAAGGTCGGCCGCATAATATTTTTTACTCAACCGCTACCGTTCCTTTGGGAAACTTGAGCTGTGACAAAGTAGCGCCTTTGGCCATGGTGATGAACACCTTCGGGCGTATTTTCAGAGCCGGAATCCAGAACTCTAGCTGCCGGCTCCGGTGCACGTCCCTGACCATCACCGGCTGATTGGTCACCCGCAGCAGGTCGGCAAAGGTCTTCATCACGATTCCCGCCGATTCAACAGATATACACCAGAATGGCAGATAGCTGTCGCCAGGTCCTCCCTCTATCAGCTCAAAGTCCACCTGCCTGAAGCTCCCCTTCTCTTCTGCCCAGCAGGTGTCGCAATTGAAACAGCTGACGATGAGGCTGTCCGCTTCGCCCTGCATCGCGTCACCGCAGCGGGGACAGATCATGGCCAGATAGGAGGGCAGCCACTGGGACCTAAAACCGATGAAATTATCCGGATCCTCGAGCCAGTCCTCAACCGGGCCCAGCACCCGGTTTAATACCCCCTCGTGAACTCTTTCATTTTCAATATAGAGCGGCAGATATAAGGCAGCTCACCGTCTCACCGATGAAGCTCCGGTGGTAGAGCGTATCTTCGACGGAATCGATAACCGAGTTGGCAAGTTTTTCCGCACGCTGCAGCACCGCTGCAGGTGTTGCCGTACGTTTGATGAATCTGCCGGGCAACCCCTTGTGGACCATGGCGATCTTCATGGCCTGGGGACGCAGGCCAAGCGATGGTGGCAGCAGTCGGGATTCGAGTCCCTGGTGGGTGGTGTCAAGCACCTTGCAGCCGACTTTTTTCCCCACACAGGTGTAAATATTGCCCTTGAAGCGCAAATAGGGAAAATAGATGATCGAGCGGCTGTCGATATGCTCAGGAATAGTGTCCGGCAGCACATAGCGAAGCATTCTGCTTCCGGCCATGTAATTCTGCACTTCGCAATAGGGACAGACAGTCAGCCGGTCGGCTTCGTTCATCTCCACCGGTCCGCCGCAGGACGGACAGGAATGGCTTATGACTAAATCCACCTAGTCCACCGACTGTTCTGATCCTACTGCAGTTTTTGCCCGCATTGATTGCAGAAAGTGGCGCCGACCATGTTCTCGGTGCCGCACTCCCCGCAGATCACCTCAGTTGCCGATTGTTCGGTCGCTGTTCCACAACGGGAGCAGAATCTGGCATTGGGAGACAGGTTTTTGCCGCAGTCACGACACTTGCTCAGGACAACGAGTTGATGACCGCAGAGAGGACAGAATCTCGAATCCTGGCCGATCTCATTGGAGCAGTCCGGACATTTAATGGTGGCCGCGCCAGGACCGCCTGTCTGGGGTTTGCCTCCACCAGCAGGCTGGGCAGAGACTGGATTGAACATGGCAGGCATCATCATCCCCATACCCAGGCCCAGTCCGGCCCCCGCCTCACCCTGGTTTTCGGCAGCTTTTTCCATGGCCATCGCTGCTTTCATCCGCACAAATTTATCCATATCGGTGATGACGTTCATGCGGGAGCGGTCGTCGATGGCCTTTTGCACCTCTTCAGGAGGGGTGATGGAGGTAATATAGAGATGGCTCAGCCGCAACCCGAAATGGGCAAAATCCAAGGTCAGCTTCTGCTGCAACTCCAAGGAGAATTCATCAAATTTTCCAGGCAGATCAATGATCGTATCGAGCCGCTCCCCGAGAAAATCATTGAGCCGGGAGACAATCACCCGCTTGAGATAACTGGAGATATCTTCGGTGGTAATTTTACCCATAGTCCCGACCAGCGAGTTGATGAACAATACGGGCTGTAGCACCTGGATGTTGAAAATCCCATGGGCCCTGATCCGAATGAGGCCTAGTTCTTTATCCCTGAAAGCAACCGGGTTTCGGGTTCCCCATTTGAGGTTGGTAAAATACTTGAGGTTGACCATGTAGACTTCAGCCCGCAACGGACTGTCGCCGCGCCAGGGAATGGAGAGAATCTTGGTGAGGATCGGCAAATTGGCCGTCACCAGCGTATGCCGCCCAGGACCGAAGGCATCCCTGGCTTTGCCCTGATAGAATAGCACCGCTGCCTGGCTCTCTCTCACGGTCAACTGGGCGCCGAGTTTTATTTCTCCGGAGCCCGATTCCGGCAGACGATGCACGAGTTCCTGGCCGCTCTCATCAAACCATTCGATATTTTCAAGAAAAATCCCGCCTTCGAATCTGTTCATGTCGCTATACCCACCATAAATATTTTAATTTGTTCAGAAGTTTGGCTCCCGGTCATGGACAATTGCCAACCTGCAAATGTATATTATAGTGTAGCAGGATTTTTCACAAAAGATAACACAGGAATAATCAAGGGGACACACTAGCTGTCGTGTCCCTAGCCTCTTTTCCACGGGACACGATAGCTAGTGTGTCCCCGCAAAAAAAATAACAACCATGGACTTTAAAGAACATTGGGACCTGGATACTGCCCTGCAGGTTGTCCAGAATAAAACGGTGGACTCTAAGCTCTGGGCGGAAGCTGTCGAGTGGCTTCTATTATATGGCCCTCCGGAAATCGTATCGATCCTGCTGCAGGCATCGGGCCATGCGACCGAACAGGTATTCCCGGAATTAGAAGCGGCAAGCTACACCAGCGACGGAACACCGGTATACGACGTCGCTAAGCTGGCCAAGACACTGGGAGTATCAGAAGAAGAAGTCAGGCAAATCATCAAAGACAAGCATTTGGCCAATAAAATGACCCACTTTATCTATGGTGGCAGTAGTGAAACCATTCATTAAATTGTGGGTAAGATAGGGGGACACGATGGGTATTGTGTCCCCTCTTCTGGTTACTCCGAATGCAGGTCATAAAGCGTCTCATCATGGGCCGGCGGCAGCTGCCTTGACATCGCCTTTTTCTTGATGGCCTCGAACGAGAAGTCTTCGCCATCCATCAGATCTCCCATGTCCTTTTCGATTTGCTCGGGATCCTCTCCTCTCTCCATCCGGCTGATCGCCTCTTCCATGTTGTCGCCGAGATTCATGCCGGTGCGCTCGGTAAATTTTCGCATCAGGGTGGCCATCTGTTTCGGATCGTCCTCGTTGATCCCCTCCGATTCACGCATCAGGGAGTCGAGGGCCTGCTCCATCTTTGACTCGTCGATACCGGCAAACTGATCATCCTCTTCGCTGGCCTTGCCTATGGTGGCGAACATGGATACCTGGCGCTCGAGTTCTGAGCGACCGCACTTCGGGCAATCAGGCCTGGTTTCGGTGTCGATTCTCTTGGAAAAAAAATTGTAGATCGTATTGCAGTCGCTGCAGTAAAATTCGTAAATCGGCATCGTTTTCCCGGTTCTGGTCTTTATTTGCTACAGTGGTTTAAAATTGATTACGGCATCGATCTCTTCTTCACTGACTTCCTCGGTTATGATCACCTCACCGATATCGACGGCCAGGATATAGGAAGTCTCACTGCCAATTCTTTTTTTGTCGGTCAGAAGGTAAGATTTGATGAGCTTTCGGTCAAGATTTTGCGGTACTTCCGTTGGCAGTCCATAACGCTGTAACATTGAAATGATAGTTGCAAGCTTGTCCTCAGCCAGCAAACCCTTGAGCACCGATATCCGGCCAGCAGCGACCATTCCGATAGAGACCCCAAAACCGTGGGCTATTTCGAAGTTTGATGCCGCCTCCACCGCATGACCGATGGTATGCCCGAAGTTGAGGATGCGCCTGATGTCGACTTCCTTTTCATCTTCGGCTACCACAACGGATTTGATTTTGCAGCTCACATAAATCAGTTCGCTCAACACTGCCGGGTCGAGCGCCATCACCTCATCGAAACGCTCCTCCAGCATCCTAAAGTAGTCCAGGTCACGAATGATGCCGTGCTTTATCACCTCTGCCAGACCATTGATATATTCTTTTTGGGGAAGAGTGCGCAGCACCTCGGGATCGATATAGACTGCTTGGGGCTGATAAAAGGCGCCGACCAGATTTTTTCCCTCAGGAATATCGACGCCGGTCTTGCCGCCGACTGAACTGTCAACCTGGGCCAGAAGGCTGGTAGGGATCTGGATAAATGGTACGCCGCGCATGTAGGTTGCGGCGACAAAGCCTGCGACGTCGCCCGACACGCCGCCACCCAGGGCGATGACCATCGATTTACGGTCAAGTCCCTTTTGAGCAGCCTGGCTGATGAGTGAGCCGACCGTAGACAGATGCTTGTGATCTTCTCCATGCGGAAATGCCAGGAGATCGCAGGCGAGACCTGCGGTTTCGATGGCCTGCTGCAATCTCTCTCCGTAAAAACCGGATACATTGTCGTCTGTAATTATGCAATAGCGCGTGGCCGGATAAAGTGACCTCAGATCTTCCGGAACCCTCTCCAGACAGCCCGGTTCGATGAGAATCGGGTAGCTGCGCTCGCCCAGCCCAACCTGCAGTATGCTCATATTGTTTCCATCAGCTAAAGGAACGTGGGGGGAAATTACCCTCTGCTCTATACATCATAGCGGATAATTGAAAAAAAAAGGAGACGGAGCGCCATGCTCCGTCTCCCTGGAAGACTCAGGAATCGAATCTCAATTACATCTTCGTGGCAGCCGCATGACTCTGCATCTTGACTTCCACTTTTTCGGTCAGCCCCTCATAGTACGCGCGGAGATGATCGAGGACCTCCTCGCGGCCGAAATGATCTACGATCTCTTCGCCGTCGGACAAGGCCTTGCGCAGCTTGGTGCCGGACAGAACGACGCGGCTCTCCTTGGCGTGCGGACAGGTACGCAGAGAGGCCATGCCGTCGCACTCGTAGCAGTAGAAGGTCCAGTCGATCTTCATCGGCTTGCAGAGCAGGTCTTTGCCGGGATCGCCGGTGACCGGGATCTCGTCGAAGATGGTCTGGGCCTCGAAGAGGCCGTAGAAGTCGCCAACACCGGCATGGTCACGGCCGATCAGCATGTTGTTGACCCCGTAGTTCTGACGGAAGGTGGCATGCAGCAGGCCCTCGCGCGGTCCGGCGTAACGCATATCAAGCGGATAGCCGGCGGAGTATACGTTCTCTTTTACGAAATACTTGTCGATCAGGATGTCGATTGCCTTGATGCGAACCGGTGCCGGGATGTCGCCGGGCTTCAGGTTGCCGATCAGGGAGTGGATCAATACGCCGTCACATACCTCTACCGCGATCTTGGCGAGCATCTCGTGTGAGCGATGCATCGGGTTGCGCAGCTGCAGGGCAGCGACGTTGGCCCAGCCGCGCTCGTCGAACAGGGCACGGGTCTCGGCAGGCTTCAGGTAGACGCCCGGGTACTCGGCGGGATACTCGCCCTCGGACAAAACCTTAACCGGACCGGCCAGGTTGAACTCTTTCTGAGCCATAACCATGATGACGCCAGGATGATCTTCAGGAGCGATCTCCCAGAATTTGCCGTCGACCGACTCCTCTCCCTGGCCCATGAAGACCTTCTCACACTCGAAGCGCTTGTCGGCCTCGGTCATCTCGTACTTCTCTTCGACTTTCATCGTTGCAAAAGTCTCACCTTTTCTTACGAGAGCGATTTCGTCGCCTTCGGAGATATCAGCCGCATCGGCTGCAGAAACGTCGAGGGTGATCGGGACAGGCCAGAAGGTGCCGTCGGCCATCTGAAAGTTCTCGCATACGCCTTTCCAGTCAGCTTTGGTCATGAAACCGGTCAGCGGGCTGAACCCACCGATACCCATCATGATCAGATCGCCTTTGGCGCGGGCTGAAATCTCAATTTGCTTGAGTCCTGCAGCTTTCTGCAGTTCAGCATCCTTCTCGGCGCCTTCCAGAAGTGCACAAACAAGACCTTTTCCACCATGGGGTGCGACTAATTTCGACATAGTGTTCCTCTTCTTTTTAGTATTGGAATTAAATGCGCCGTTTCAGAGATTGAAACGGCAATTTACGTAATGACTGTAATGCGTCTCTTATACTTCTTTGAAGAATTGGATTTTTTTCGAGATCAAGGCTTGACTGAAAATTGCCCGGCAGACGCACGGGTTGTACATCGAAGACTCAATTTTCTTTCATAACGCAAAGATCGGGCAAAAGACTTTCTTCAAAGTTGCTTATGAACCACCATTCAGTTACAAGCCGTTTATATATAGTGAAGTGGTAAAAAAAGTCAAGACAAAAGCGACGGAATCATGCGCCTTTCCCTATCGAAATACAGTAGCTGTAATAAAAACAGCTTTGCAGGTACAATTACAGGAGCAACTGTGTAAAAACCACTTGTGGTAAACGAAAATTTTCGCTCAAGATCAAGGCGTTCGGGAAAATGACCCCGCAGGCATATAGTTGATATGTCGAGGATGGCATTTTCCCGAACAACGCTGAGATTGGGTGAAAAGACCATTTTCAAGGTGAGAAAAAGCGGAGACGTAATGCGTTAGAAACCACCGATACCGAACTCAGCGCCATGGCCGCACCGGCCAGCATCGGGCTCAGCGCAGGGCCTCCAAAGATATAGAGAAAGCCTGCTGCCACCGGTATACCGATGATATTGTAACCAAAGGCCCAGAAGAGGTTCTGGCGAATGTTTTTCATCACCGCCCTGGACAATGATAGGGCGGTTGCCACCCCTTCGAGATTCCCCGACATCAGCACGATATCACCCGATTCCATGGCGATTTCCGTACCTGACCCCATGGCTATGCCGACATCGGCCTGGGCCAGGGCCGGGGCATCGTTTATGCCGTCGCCGACCATGGCAACCACATCTTTCTTCTGAAGCTCTATAACCCTGTTCCGTTTATCGCCCGGCAAGACCCTGGCAATGACGCTGTCGATACCGACCTGGCGGGCAATCTCTTTTGCTGTATCAGGATGATCTCCGGTTATCATGACAACCTGGAGCCCCATCTCTTTCAACTTTCTCACACATTCCGGCGCGTTGTCTTTTAAGGTATCAGCAATTGACACCGATGCCGCAAGTTCGGCATCGATGACGATATGGAGGACTGTTTTTCCAGATTCCTCTGAGTCATCTGGGTTAATCGACGATTCAGGCAGATCAATCCTCTGCCTCTCGAGCAGCCGTTCGTTGCCGATCAACACTTTTCGACCATCCACTTCGCCTTCAATGCCTGCTCCTTCAAGCAGGGAGAAGGACGCCGATGGGCTCAGTTTGATGTCGCGGTCTCTGGCGAATTTCACTATGGCTGCAGCTAAGGGATGCTCCGAAGATTGTTCGAGCGAAGCCGCCAGCCCTAGAACCGTTTCATCAGACAGTGAGTGGTGATGGTTGATGAAACGATGCACTCGAGGCTCACCCATGGTGAGGGTTCCGGTCTTGTCAAAGACGACCACACTGGTTTTTTCAGCTGTCTGCAGGGCTTCCGCGTTTTTTACCAGGACCCCAAGCTGAGCCCCCCGGCCGGTACCGACCATGATCGAAGTGGGTGTTGCCAGTCCCATGGCACAGGGACAGGCGATCACCAGCACGGCAATAAAAAATCTCAGCGCCATGGTGAACTCAACCCCGCCTACGAAATACCAGCAGAGACCGGTCAACAGTGCAATAGCCATTACTATGGGTACGAAGTAAAGACTGATCCGATCGGCAAGCGAGGCGATCGGCGGCTTGCTGCCCTGGGCCTGGCCGACCATCTTGATGATTCTGGCAAGCAGCGTGTGTTCGCCGGTTTGTTCCGCTTTTAGATGCAGTACTCCAGACTGATTTAAGGTTCCGCCGAAGACTTTGTCAGAGAGGATTTTATCAACCGGCAGACTTTCACCGGTCAGCATCGACTCGTCCAGGGTGGAGGAGCCGTGCACGACAAGACCATCGACGGGAATGCGATCTCCGGGACGAATCAAGATGATGTCACCCGGCTCGATTTCATCCGCTGGGATAACCCTATGGGTGTCGCCCTCAATCAGGGTCGAATTTTCAGGAGTGAGCTGAATCAGTTGAGCGATGGCGTCGGATGTCCGATATTTGGAACGGGCCTCCAGATATTTACCCAGATAAACGAGGGCGATGAGCACGCCAACCGATTCGAAGTAGAGATCCATCACCCGCTGGTTGACATCGATACCCAGTCCGATCTCGATCAACCCCCAGAGTGAATAGATGAAAGCTGCCCCCGTACCCACCGCTATCAAACTATCCATGGTGGGAGCCTTTCTGAGCAGGGCTGGAAAACCGTTCAGATAAAACGATCTCCCCAGCAGCATGATCGGGGCCGCCAGCAGCAGTTGAGAAAAACCGAAGAGAAACGGATGGTGATGCGGGTCCAGGGCATCGGGGAGCGGCAGGCCGATCATCTCACCCATGGATATATAAAACAGGATGCCCGCAAGGGTGAGGAGGACGATGAGCCTCTCCTGCATCTCTTTGAGCCGCAGCTCGTTCTCCGCCCGTTTACTGCTGAAGTCATCGAGACCACCAGCCGCTTTCTGGGCTTCGAAACCCAGATTCCCTATTGCTTCCCGAATTTCTCTGATGGTAATCTGCGATGGATCAAAGCGGACTGTCGCCTGCTCAGAGGCAAGGTTAACATCGGCCGCATGGATTGAATCCATTGAACCCAGTACTTTCTCAATCCTGGTGGAACAGGCGGCACAGTGCATACCCTGTATGGAAAAGAGTATTTCTTTTTCTTCTGAATTTTGCGGAGTGAGGCCGAAGCCGATCTCAGAAACCCGCTTGACGATGAGATTTTCATCAATCGCGGTATCGTCATAGACACAGCTCATCTGTTCGGTAGCAAGATTGACAGACGCCGACTCAACCCCTGTCATTGACGATACCACCCGCTCTATCCTGCTCGAACAGGCAGCGCAATGCATACCGGAAACTGAAAATGATTGTTCGAGACTGCTCATATCCTTGACTCACGAAGACTCTGTTGTTACCAGTTTTTCCTACGATGTAGTATAAGCATGATTTCATATCAGGATTACCGGGGACACAATAAAAAATTGTGTCCCCTCAGCAAGGAGCATAGAAATGGCCAGCGTAAAAATCAAAGGAATGAGCTGTCAACACTGCGTCGCGTCAACAACCAAAGCACTGGAGGCCCTTCCGGGAGTTTCAGAGGTGAAAGTGGATCTTGATAAAGGTGAAGCAAGCTTTCAGGGCGAGGTGGACCGGCAGACTGTTAAAGAAGCCATCGAGAAAATCGGTTTTGAGGTAGTGGAATAGGCTACCTGAGTTTTCGGGGACACAATAAAAAAATTGTGTCCCCAACCAAATCTAGCTCTCGCCATATTCAAGCCGGACGCGTCCCACCGCATTGACCACCACCTCCATATGTTCACCCGATCTGTTCTCTATAAATAAGGTGCCGGGCCGTATCCTGCCGCTGTAACGCAGCCGCAGATGATTCCCTGGAAAATTTGAGCTGATTGACAGACCAGGTGGTATCTCACGCCTGGTAATTCTCACTTCTCCGCCCTCTCTCTGCCAGTCTTCCGCGGTGGCATCCCCTGCCCCGTTGTCAACAAAGATTTCGTAAAATTCTTCATGGATCTGCAGGACCACCGGACTCTTGTATTTTGCGGCGACGATTTTACCACGATTGAGATCTGATTTTATGAAATTGGCCAGCCCCACCGTCTGGTGTTTCTGCTTGAACCCAAGCAACGACAAGGTGCCAAAGGTCGCCATTATGGACATGATGGCGACAACCGTCATCAGTTCGTAAAGGTGAAGCCGACCTGCTGTCCCAGAATATGTCCCCATTTCCGGCTCAGTAAAGTTCACGCCAGAAGGTCATTCCGAGATTTCTGCCACGAACCATACTTTTTGCAACCTCTGGCTGGAGGCCTGGCTCGATGAGTTTTTCCTCTGAACTGCCGGCCTGATCCGATATATATTGGCCAGCATAGATTAAGTCCTGTGCTCTGCCGCCGGCGATCATTGTCGGTGATGC
Organism: uncultured delta proteobacterium; assembly: GCA_963759125.1. Classification (GTDB taxonomy): domain Bacteria; phylum Desulfobacterota; class Desulfobulbia; order Desulfobulbales; family Desulfocapsaceae; genus JABDQA01. The sequence continues at coordinate 20,869 of CAVWXN010000002.1, read as the reverse complement.
GACGCTATTGGTGCTGACAATTCCGGCGGCCTGTTCTGGACTCCCACACTGGATCCATCGAATTGTAGAGGGCACACGGTATCGGACAGAACTCATCAGCCCATCACCGTTGAGGTCAAACACGATGGTTTCCACTGCACCGCCGGAACAGGAATCGTGGGCCATCATCATCCGATTCGAAGTGTCTATGCCGCAATCAGATCAGTCCAGAGTGATGTCGAATAGTAGAGTATGCCATCGATACACCACCGGATCCGAGGCCATTTGTTCATCAGCAAACGGAAGATCGAAGTACCAGCCGAGTGGGCAGGTTCTGTGAGTCCTTCACCGATATCTTCAGGCTGCAGCCAGTTAATTTTGTTGTTGGTAAGTGTCCTTACTACCTGATCATAGGCGGTGAAGTCACGAGGGTCATCGACAATTGCTTCCACCTCGCCCTGATGAGCGAGACCCGCCAGCACCCGAGGATCATTCTCCGAAGAATAATTCAGTCCCACAAAGGATTGCTGGGTCTGCTCCAGCAAGCTCACATTTGACTCGGCCGTCCTCAGTAGCAATCAGATTAGAAAGATTGCCGAGTTCTCTGCATCCCGCTTTCTGACGGGTCTCATCTCACCATAGTAGCGCTCATCGGGTCCAACCGATAGCCCGGGATGTAAGCGCCAGAAATTCTGCCAGTCCCAGATTCCATATATCGTCTGGGTCGTCGCTGCCGGGGTCAGAGGCAGGATCGAGCCAGCCGGTTCCAAACAGGACCATCATGCTCTCACCCGCGCCAGTGCAGGGACGAGTCACCGTCGGCTGGGTGGTGATCGGTTGTCGGTTTCCCTGCTTATCCCTCACCGAGATAAGGGCCGCGGTGCCGGCCTGCCATCTATATCGAGATCTCCGGGATCATGAAAAGCGGCGATATAGCCATCAGCACCGTAAATTTCGCCTGAGGTGAAATCAAACTTCCAAAGGTTGCCGGCCAGATCGCCGGCATATCCGTAGTCGATTATACCATCCTCATCATCATCGACCAGAGCTCGGTGATGAAAGCCGTTGCAGCCGAATTCCGCATTGCAGCTGCTGCCAGAGTCGACTGATCCGCTTCTTCCTGCTTTGGTTGTCAGAACACGTCTTGATCACAGAGCCGTCATATGCATCAAGAATGTAAAGTACCGGTGTCTGGTAGAGACTGTGATAACCGTTGCCAAACACAACACACCATCGGAATCCGTCTGCATTGGGAAACGGGAATTTGACGATCTGGGGAGCCCCAAAAACTCTACCGAGATATGGGATCGTGGACAAGGATGGTTATCGTCTCGCTGTAGGTATCCGATGATTCATCCACGTCCGGGTCCTCCTGCACAAATCGGCCGTCTCATTTCCTGCAGACCATCCCTGGTCGGGTCAGGATATTCCCACATGACTATTTCAGCAGCCTGCGCCTCGATATTATCCATCTCCCTGATCCCGAATATATTCAATGCATATATGCCCTCGCCGCCTCTGCCCAGAGAGCCGACCGCCAGCGTGGTATGCTTGATCCTCGAGATACTTGACTGCCACCGGCCCATCCACATAGAACTGATGGTTTTCCTGATAATCGTAGTCGCTCAGCAAAGCCAGTTTTTCTCGTCGGCTACCGGTATCTGAGTGTCTCTGTCTGCCAGTTCGAGTAAAAGCAGATTGGGAATATATGAAAAATATTCTTGCCCTGCTCTGTTCATCGAATACATGAAGCATGCCGTCGTTGGCACCGGCAAGTAACAATCGACGATAGCTGACCGGGTATAGAATTCCTAAAATCGCCGTAATAGGAGGAGCGTTTGCGAAAACGTACCCCTTCCATGACTCCGATCGCCCCGTATAAAGGCCAGCAAGATCAGGATCGTAGCGCAGCCATTTTCGCTGGTTGTCGCTGATCGACAAATATTCGAAAGGCACGCCCCGTCATGGCCTGGTCGCTGTAGGTGATTACTTTTCGCTGCTTCCACCAGCCGTCTTCGGAGTTGTTTATTCAGGGATGTATCGATCTCCCAGGCAATGGTGTCTGCAGACCATTTGATCTCTGGAAATCCAACTGTAAACTGGATCGGCACATTCCCGAAAATTGCCAAACTGATCCTCGCACTGGCAGGTTGCCTGGTCGCCCCGACGAATCAAGACACACGGCCATTAAGTCGCCGGCCCAGTTTAGTTCGGTGTAAACGCTCTGAAAAAGCAGATTCTGCTGTCCAATTTCTGATTATTGAAAGAAACCGCTGCCGCTGTCCTCAACCTTGCTGAACAATATACTCCGCAGCGATTGACGTTCCGGCCCTTAATGAGCCAGCATCATCAAGGAGAACATGAGCAGATGAAACAGAACGAGAAGTAAAAGACGCACACCAAGGTTCTTGCACTGCAGAAAAATTCGATACGGAATCAGATTGTAACTGAACCGAATGACTCATTTTTTACCATACCGCACCTAAATCCTTGACTTAAGGTTATCCTGCAAAATTTGGATTTTCATTTAAGATCAAGGCGCGCGGACAAATTTTACCGCAGGCTTATACGCTGATATTCCGAGGATAAAATTTTTCCGCTCAACGCAGAGATTGAGCAAAAAGACCATTTTCAAGATGGCCTTACATGATCTCCATACTCTGCCAAGCTCCAGACGATATCCCAATTCGATTGCATATTTTCCGGATATCCTCGTGCACGTCCCGCATCTACGATAATAGAGACCATAGATCTATATTCCCTGAGTACCGGATCGTCGGCACCGATGGAATAGATTCCTACGACGTCCGTGATCCTGGACCGCATAACGAATGAAGTCCTTCCCACCGTCTTCCGTATCTTGGTAGCCGGCGGGTTCCAGGCTGTATCCTTTCCTACCTGCAGTGTATCAGGAATCCTTGCAACCTTTTGATTGCCGTCAATCCAGTTGGCGGGAAATTGTACTACCTTGGGAAATACCGAAAATCTTCTTTTATGTCGGGTCATAACACGCGTAAATCGAATACTTCCTTTAGTTAGGTCTCTCGACCAGATCTCGTCGAGCCACGGAACATTGTGGTTTCAACGTAGCAATAGTTCCTTGACTAGGCATCGCTCCGGCACAGCCTCTATACAATCATTTCCATTGACATTCTGAGTTCTCAGTTTCTGATTCCCAGTTGTCCCAGACTTTCGAGCATATAAAAAGACGCAACCGATCCCTCGAGAGTGCCCGAGGTGAGAACCTCGGTATTTGAAACCCTGAGTGATAAAGTGCCAAGCAGGGAAACGATAAGCAGTACCATAAGCGCCAGGATCATCACAAATCCTCGGTTGTTTGTCCTGTAATCCTTGCTGAATTTATCGAGTTTCATACTTTTCATAATTGTAAATTCCTGCAACTTATCCGGGTCTGATAGACTCTGGCCTGACGCCCTTTCATGCCTGCAGGCAGATCGGCGGTGATCGATACTCCTACGCTGCTGATATCAGCTATTCGGCTTGTTATCCGGTCTCGTTGGCCGAAGTAGGAGAATTTCAAGTCCACTACCCGCATGGGTCCCCAGTCCCTCCCAGAATTGACTGCGATGATTCGCTGTCCGTCCCGGCCGCAGTCACCCTTACCAGACGATATTGATCTGCATCTAACCGATATGATATAATATCACTTTGTTCTCTAATGTCGGGATTGGCGGCGTGGCTTTCTGTGAGGTATCCGTTATCATCCCAGTCAATGGTAAATGTCAACTCCTGATCCTCTGCTTTAATGATTCCAAATTTGCCAGGGCCGCATTGAGCAAATCCTGCCATACGTATTTCCCGGCCATCAGATCTATCACCGCCCTCACCGACTGTTGCAGATCGGCACCGCTGCTCTGGTCGTATGACCAACTGCCATCGAACTGAACATCTTCACAAGCGAACCTGTGATGATCCCGATGATTGCTAGGGCGACCAGCAGCTCGACGAGGGTAGATCCGTCATTTTCTCCCCTCATGCCGAACCTCCGATCAATGTCTTGAGGTACCTCGCTTCTTACCACCGCGCCCGCCACCGCCCCTATTCCATAAACGGTGACCGTCATCAGGCAGGTGCCGCTGCCGCTATAATCGCGGTCTCACAATTTTCAGATAGTGGGGCTTCCATCTCCTCGGCGAGAGGATCGATAAATTGATAGACAATCTTAAGGTAATCCTGGGGATCTGGATCGACGGTAAAAGTATTCTTCAGATCTCTCAGAGTACGGTGTGTCTCGAATCTTCTCTATCTCGCTCTGAGCCAGCACTACCGCCTAGGGTGACGATATTGCCGGAACTGATATTGCGAGTGGCCAGCAACCCATTTGCATAGCCGAGAGTATCCCTATTGAGAGGATTGCCATGGCTATAACAATCTCCATTAGAGAAAAACCCGATGGAGTAGATAGAGGATCTCTGAGAATGTCTAAACTGGAATACTTCTCTGTCTGTTGTCTGGTCATGCTGAAAGCACCGTAATGCTCCCCTTCCCCCAATGACCGGAAAATCATCTTCATTAGATCAAATCTTTAACAGCAAGATCTGACCCGCTTCTTACATCGTAGAGAGTAACGCTTATATATAAAGTGTGAGAGACACCTAGACATGTTATGGACATCACTCAAGAGTTGGTGATGCAAGATAAAATTAAAAGACTGCTCTATAAAACGAATCGGCATCAGAATGTTCTAGAATTCTGATGCCGATTTAAAGTGAAACAATTATTGAACTTCAGTTAAAAGTTATCTAAAAGTTTCCCGCCCCTTTTTGACTTTTCCGCATCTGCACTGAAGTGGCGATGATGTCACTCTTGTCATCTACACGTCCTTGCACATAAACCCTCTGACCTTCACTGAATGAGGAAAATTGTATGGGATTTCCATTCAGATCTCTAAGGTCCGTTGTATCATATTGTTTTGTGTTTTTGGGATAATGTTGATCACCTTTTCTGCAACGATAATAAAGGATTGCTGTGAGTTGACCAGCATAATTTCAGATTCCACCTGGTACTGCTCGTTTTCCTTTCCTGCATCTCACTCTGAGCAAGAGCTGAGAATGATAGCAGCACCCCCACATCAAGAAAGGCCCCACGAACCTCGTTGTCAATTTCATGAATTTACGCATCTTAGCCTTTTTCATAAGCTGCTCCTTATCGGATATTGATTATCGCTCCTAGTTTCGATTTATTTTGCTGTTAATAAAACTGCCTCCAATAATAAAACTCCAATTCTGGGAGCGGTGGAGGATCAAAAGAACGCACACCTCCCTCCACGCCAACGTAGAGCTTAGGGCCTGATTCCTAAACACAGCGATTGTCGGTTGCGAAGGGATTGAAGTGCCAATCACCAGAGATCGATCCGACTTGCCCAACACCTCCGCCCCTGATACTGAATCATCGTTTGTTGTATCAAAGTTCATCACCGCTGCACCGGTCTGAAAATCGAGGGCATAAATGCGTGCAGTCCCTTTTCAAGATCGCCCGCACATATATCAACGTCACCGTCTGCATCGAGAGGTGGTTCAAGATCGTGATCAGGCTCGTAGGTCGTGAAATAGACCACCCCGCCAAAAACCACAGGTGAAGAAACTACTTTTTCCCGAGATGGGCATATCTCGGATTAGTGGATCCGTCTCACTGGCAGGATCATACTGAAGCCGAATGAACCATCCCTTTTTGGTCGCCAGATCAGCCAAGGCTGCGTCCCTAATTTCCTGAGTTGTGCCATCTTGAATCAGTTCTCAGTAGCATCGAAATATCACTCTCGGTCAAGGGAGCCCCAGCGGTAGTTCCATCGCCGTAAACCGCTGTATCTTGACCAGTCATTTCTGATTGAATAAAAGCGGTTCACCACGGTTTCACCCGCTGTTTCCCTTACCAGTGGGTCACCCGCGCTGTCCGTTTCTGTCCCAGGATAAAGGCTCGATCCGCGGGGGTCTGCTCGATCACCAGTTCCAAAGTAAATGACCTCGCCTCCGCCAAAATCTTTTACCGCATCAGGTGCGTAGAAAATCTTGCGTTGTGTACCGTCTGCAGAAGCGTTAAAAACTTTGGCTGCGGTCCATGTACCGTCCACCTGGCCTGTTTCGTAAGCATTTCAGGTGTGGAATCATCGTCATCAATGTCGTCCCGAATGGCAAACATGCCTCCACCAAGATCGCCTGCATATACACGGCTCGTGATCCCGTCCTCATCATGATCGAGACTGATGAGATCGATGATCGAATGGGTCATAGACGACAGGGAGGTAGGGTTGATATTCAAACTGCTCAATGCACCCGTCTCCACATTTACGGCAAAAACAGCTCGCCCAACCGTGTCCGTATTATCCCGGAAAAGTGCATCGATCTCTTCATCTTCCAGCCCAGGTGGGATATAAGGCTCAGGGATTCGGGATCTCAGAGGTTTATCTTGATTCACGTCATATCCACCACTGAGAACAAATACCTTTTCCTCACCTCCACTGCCATCCGTGGCGATTTTGGCAACCTTAGCTGTTGACCACGACTGACCGAGTTCACTGTCCCCTCCACCCAGTTTATCTGGCCCAATCTCGTACTGCCAATAAGGATCATCATGGTCGCTGATATCCAGGGCATGGTAGAAGTATCCACCCCGCCGCTCACCGGTAAACAAAATTGTCTTATCGGTTCCATAGTACACGGTAGGTGTTGCGTCGACGAAGTAGTCGTGATTGGGAACGGCATCACTGAGTTCTTTGAGTTTACCCAGGAGATCAGGCGGGGTAAAGGCCCAGAGCTCTTGGCCATCTTCATCATCGTAAGCCCCGAGGATCCCCCAGTTTGTGGCAGTAAAGACCAATGACCTATCACCGTCACTGTATTCAAATAATCCATCACCATCACTATCGTAGAGGTAGTCCACCACCGTCGGTTTGCCATGGATAACATCTCCGAAGCGCCATTTATCTATACCTGCGGTATCAAAATAGCCGTCATGTACCCCGAAGATAAGATCTGTTCGATCTGCTGGTAATGCCACTCCAAGGACGCCCTCGGTAATCAACCCATTTGAGGTAGTGAAGGCATTATCTGGATCAGACAATTGTTTATCTGTCCCTCCTAAATCACGCGAACTCGTCGCTCCCGTGTATGTGTAAATTTTTCTGGGAAAAGTGGTAATATCTCGGTTTAATAATACCTCACCTAGCCCTCCTTCACCCACCTTAGATCCGTCGTCAACGGACGACCAATATGAACGGCTTGTACTGAGAATCGCCCCAGTAGCGGTATCGGTCGCAGGATTGTTATCTGCGTCAAGGATATCACCATCTTCGTTGAGACCGAACTTCTTGATATTACCCCACCAGACGCCGTTGCTCTTCGGTTGAAAGAAACCTATGAACAGCCTGTCTCCAGCAAACGTTCTGTTTTCCCGACTCACCGGAACCACTGGTGCTACAAACACCTCATTGGTCTCAGAAATAGCGGCAAAAATGGATTCGAATGCCTCTTTCAAATCGCTTGCGTTATTGGCAGTAAAATACTCCCCTCCCCCGTTTTCTGCAGTGTCGTTAAGTAAAACCTGGTCTGTCTTAAAACCGATCGTAAATGTTTTGACGTTTTGCTTCTCGAAATCACCAGGTGTTCCCAATGGCGACAAATCCGTATCACGCAAGATCTTTGCAATATCATCGAGATAGTTGGAAGTATCTGTGTCGCCCCAGTTCTGGACATACCCGTTACCCCTGGTTGCTGGGTTACTGCTCTCCATACCATCTGCATCGTAATCACCGATGGTCGATCCATGAAGATATTCCTTTGTGGTAAGAAAATTATGCCTGTCCTGAGTCGGTTCGCCATCTGTCATGACAATGATGTAGTTTTGACGACAACGAACATCGATGGGACTGGCAAAACTGTTGCTTACATACCAGCAGGTTTGATCAGCAAAGTAGTTTCCCGCATCAGCAAGCGACTCTGCTAAGGGAGTCCAGCCGCCTGCTGTCAGAGAGTTGACGGTAGTTAGCAATGCTGCTTTATCAGTTCCAACCTCACTAACTAAGCGCCCGCCATCATAATTCCAGTAGGTATAGTCAGATGGAAAATACATGAGCCCAAGGTTCAACGTATCTTCGACATCTATTTGATCTTGAATAAGACCTGCGATGACCTCTTTGGCAACATCAATCCTCTTCCTCGTAGCTCCAAGACCGGCTGTAAGGTAATTCAAATAGTTACCAGTTCTGTAACGCACGGAGCTTAGACTACTACAACTCAAATCACTTCTAAGACGATCCCTGGTATAACCTTTTTCAATGAGTGGATCTGCAACCCTGTCGCATCGGAGGTTAACAATATCGTCGGTTACTCGATACCAACGATAATAATACTCCACATAGACCGCCTCCCTGATGTAGCTGTCGTAACTCGAATAATCAGTATCATGGTCATACGGATCTCCGGGTACATCATTGGTATCCATACTGCCGCTTCGGTCAAAGACGATGAGGACATTGGGCTTTACGGAAATTTTGGAAACACCGTATATATCGGTATCGTCTGCAGAAAGCGCAGCAGCCAAACCAAGTGTTAGGATAAGGGTAAAGAGTAAAGTTTTTCTCATGATTGCCTCCTAAAACAATTTAGGATGATTGTCGTTCATAGTATCTGGTTAGATTATCGTGAATTACTCGTATTTGTTAAATATTTTCCATGCACCGGCCTGAAGCACCGTATTACCGGTTCTTGAAGCGGATGTAACAGCATAGCGACGGATCTGAAAATTTGTCATGCTGAAGCCAGAGCCAGCAGGAGGTGCCGCCAGGTGAGGCTGCAACGGATAGTCGTACGCCTCTTCACTGTAGCCAGCCACTTCCGTAGTCGCATCGACAGAATCTCTTATGGGCCGTATGTCCATGAATGCAGTAAAAGGATCACCTGCTATCGTCGGATCCGGTGGAAAGGGGTCTGGAAGTGTATCCATATGTTGAAAATCACTCGGTACATCTTCTTTTGCAGACAGCATTTCATCCGTCATCCAGACATTAACAAACTCGACTGCCTCAAACAGGCCAGCTTCAGCTTCATAGAACTCCAGGGTCATCTGCTGTGTATTTCGAACTATCTTAAGTTCGGTATTGGCATTAGTGAGCGCATAGACTCCGGCAAGCGAAACAATTACCAAAACAAACAGAGCGGCGATTAAGACAAATCCCTCTTGCGACGAGTTGCCTTTTTCATTGATTGTCTTCATTTGTTTTCCTTTAAAACACTTTATTACGAATACTCACCCGGGACGTGTAAGTTCGCTCTCTTTGTCCGACGATACCGGCTGGTTCTTCAACGGTCAGGTCGATCTGTACAATTTGAATATCATCAATGAGAGCGACATCCGCAGAATTAAGGGGACCAACTGGTACATTTTCATCATCAAAAAAGCTAAATCTAAAATCGGTCACGTTTTCAACTAAGACTTCCTCTGCTAACCCCCCACCCAATTCATCGAATTGCAGAAGGAGCTCGCTAGCATCGGGGTCGTATCTGTAGGTTATTTCTTCGAAATTGCCAGGCTCTATGACACCGCTACTATCATGGTCGGCTCGGATGCGAATCTTCTGTTGAGGAACGGTGGGAGTGCCAGCTTCCGGTTTGTTGCGTGCCTCCTCAATTCCAACATCTGCAGATAAGGGGTCAAATCCAGCCATACGAATATCGCGAACCATATACTCAATGGCGTAGCGTGCCGTCTGCTGAATACCGCCAACCGCATTTTCCGTTGTATACGAGCGCAGTAAGTTGCTCATTGTGAAGTAGAGGGCAGGGGTGAAAATTGCAATCATGGCTATTACCACAAGCAATTCCGTTAAGGTAAAGCCATGGGCCGATCGAATGCGTGTATCACCGGCCTTGAGGATAGGTTTGATTTTTGAAATCATATGCCATTCCCCCTCGTAACTGACTCCACGACAACACTCCTTGCTCCATGTGGTGGACGATCCCAATTAACCGTGACAACGATTCTTCTTGACGTGGTATCAGGATCAAATGCGGGCATAAGGGTAACCGCCCAGGAACGGTTATAGATTCCCCCTGTGCCAAGATTGCCAAACTCATCGATAGGACCTCCATCGTTGCCAGAGGCCATGGTATCGACATCCATATTTTTTAAAATCTCCATCTGCTGCTGGGCAAGCATGTTGGCCTGGGTGAAAACATTACCGGACGTGTTGTTTGTCACCGTTGAATATTGCATTGTTGCAGCAGCCAAAATACCGATGGCAAGAATAGCGATGGCTATCGAGAATTCAAGGATAGTGAATGCTTGACAATTTCGAACGGTACCTGAAATTTTTCTCATAACTCCCATAGAATCACCCTTCTCTACCACTGAACTTGAACTCTTCCTAGCCTGTTTAACTGAATGAAGGTGTTACCGGTAGCCCTAGTTATGGTCACTGTACCAGACGAGATGCCAGCCTCGTCTACCGGTAGGCCTCGACTGTCAAAACGAAACCTTTTGTTATTGAAGTCGGTATCGCTTATTACTCCTGCGATATATTGCACGTTTCGCTCACGATTCTCACCTGCATCAAAGGTCCAAGAGCCGTCATCATCTACGAAAATTAGGTAGCCACTGCCGTCTAGAGCAAAAGAAACCACAACTGATCTATTCTCCCTGATGGCAGTAAGCTTGGCCATCTCCAGATCTCCTTTAAGATCAGAGGTGACTCCTCGCAATTTAGAGTTATTCCGATACGATAACCAACCCGGCACTGCGATGGCAGCCAGAATCCCCACAATCGCAATAACAATGACGGCTTCGATCAAGGTAAAACCGGATTTTGATCTGAACATGTTTCCTCGCAATTTGTTCATGCAGTGTGGTAAACGGTTTACAAGTCTAGAGATGAAATGCAAATACCGCGCCATATGCGCTCCCGCTGATTTTTTTATCAACCAGAAGCACTACAATAATGGTTCTTTTATCAATTAATTTAAGTAAATAGTCACCTTAATCGGTAAAAGAGAATACCATTGAAGTCCATTTGGGATGCTCAATATTGGTCAGGTTTAGACATATATTTAAAGACCTTTTAAAAGATATTGTAAAAATTTTTAATAACACGGTCAGTCTTTAGCTCTGAAATTGACGTATCCAAAAGACCTGAACAGAGATCGTTCATAATTTCCATTACTGGCAACTATAAATTCCTTTCAATTAGTTCACAAACCATACTCCTTTATTTTGCTGAGCAACGATGGATAACTGATCTCCAGCAGCTGAGCCGCCCTGCTCTTATTGCCGCTCCCTTCAGCAAGTGCTTTGGCGATAAGTTTTTTCTCTAGTGCCTTCTGTGCTTTCTTTAAGGAATACAGGTTATTATCCTTTTCTGGATTCGCCGCTCCTTTATCCGCACCCCTCAAGTTCCTGACCGCTGCGGGCAGATGCTCTGTCTCGATCAGCACCCCCTCTGCCATTACCATTCCTCGCTGCACTACATTCTCGAGTTCCCGTACGTTGCCTGGCCAGTCATAGCGCAGCAGCATCTGGCAGGCTGCGGCTGAAAACCCCGTCACTCTGACATTTAGACTCTTGTTAAATTTTTTTACAAAATGGTGACACAAATGGTCAATTTCCTCTCTGCGCTCGCGCAGCGGCGGCAGTCTCACCCGCACCACGTTGAGCCGGTAGAAAAGGTCCTCTCGAAATACGCCTGACCCAGCCATTGCATTGCAGGTCGGAGGCAGTGGCAGCGATAACCCGGACATCGACTGTGCAGCGAAAGTGAGGCTCCGACCGGCCTGATTTCCCGCTCCTGCAGAACCCGCAGCAGCTTGACTTGCATCGGCATGCGGCAGATCGCCGATTTCGTCGAGAAAAATGGTACCCCCATCCGCCTCTCTGAACAAACCTTTTGCTGCTGTATCCGCCCCGGTGAAAGCACCCTTGACATGGCCAAACAGCTCACTTTCCAGCAGATGCTCGGGCAAACTGCCGCAGTTGATCGCCACGAAGGCCTTATTTTTCGCGGTGAATTCTGGTGTATGCCGCGGGCGATCAGTTCCTTACCGGTGCCAGACTCTCCGGTGATCAGTACCGTCGTGTCGTAGCGAGCCACCTTTACCGCCAATTCGAACACTGCTTTCATTGCCTGGCTGAAACCGATCATCTCGGTAAAACTGGAGTCCCTGCTGACCTCCTCCAGCTTCATCTTTGACCTGCTGTTCTCGCGGCGCAATTGCTCCCGTTCCTCGGCCTTTTTCAGGGCCAGCATCACCTCGTCGGTCTTGAACGGTTTGGAAATAAAATCGTAGGCACCCGCCTTCATCGCCTCAAGCGCCAGGTCTACGGTGCCAAAAGCGGACATCATGATCACCGTTGTGTTCTCAAGCAGATCCCGACCCGACTCCAGAAACTGCAAACCATCAACACCCGGCATTCTCACATCGCAAAGGATGAAGTCGAAATGTTCTGCATTGAGCAGCTCAATACCTTGCGCTCCGTCGGCAGCAGTGCTGACCAGGTAGCCGTGCCGCTCCACCAGCACCTTGAGCATATGGCGCATGTTCTTCTCGTCGTCAATTATCAGTAGACTCAGCTTATCCTGGCTCATGGCTATCGGTCTGGCTCGATCAGCGGCAACGTGATGGTGACAGTAGCACCGCCTAATTCGTTGTTTTCAATTCGCATGTCACCCCCATGATTGTCAATTATCAGGTGCGAAACAAACAGCCCGAGGCCACTACCCTGCTCCGGGTTCCTTGGTTGTAAAGAACGGATCGAACTGTTTTTCTCGATCGGCTTCGTCAAAGCCTACACCGTCATCGACAATTGAAATGACTGCTTCATCCGGTACTTCCCCTATTGATACGACCTGTTTTTGCATACTCAGGTTTATACGCCCCCCTTGCCGGTCACTTCTTGCCTCTATGGCATCAATGGCGTTGAGGAAACAGTTGAGCAGCACCTGCTGAAGCCCTTCCCTGCTTCCCCTGACAAACAGATTCTGCTCGATTTGTTTATCGATAGTTATCTGTTTGCCCCCTTTCTGCATGGCACTGAGGTCGAGCACCACGGCAAGTAAATCTTCGTCGAGGGCTACTTGAGCATCTTCACCGGAGGAAGCGCCGGCATAATCAAGCAGCTGCCTAATCAACCCTTCGATGCGGGCCAGCTCGTCGAGCGCCCGATCGCCAAATTGAGTTTCTGTCTTCAGATCTAATATCGGGCTCCTTCAACATTTCTATATAGCCTTGTACGATGCCAATCGGGTTTCCGATCTCATGGGCAAATCCAGCCGACAGCCGGCCAACCGAAGCGAGCTTCTCGGCCCGGACCACGTCACTTTGTGCTTTGACAAAGTCTTGATTGGTTTGCTCAAGGGTCTTTATAGTCTCCCTTAATCGGCTCCTATCCGTCTCGATACGTGTCAGCATAGTAGTTGAGGGCCAGATTGAGGCGACTGAACTCGCTGTGCTCCCTGGCCGCACTGTAAAACAGTCCGTCGGTAGCCTGATAACTATCGGTAAGCTCGACAACCCGGTCTATCGGCCTGATGACCAGCTGAATCATGCGGAAAAGGCCAATGACCGTCAGAAACACGAGATTAAATGCAAGGTAGACGCCTATGATCTTCTGGTCCTTCCTTATGGTTTCATAAATCGAGTTCAGCTTGATGACAAACAGTGCAGTTCCTGATCTGGCGCTATGCCTCGGCAGGGGCTCGGCTATCAGCATAGTGCGGTTGCCCCCTGCTAGAGCTCTCCAAAACCACCAACCAGTTGCACTCTTCTCTCGCTTGAATATGTTGCTGCACGTGCTAAATTCATGACTTGCTTTTCCAGATCAGGCTGTAATGTTGCACTAGTAGGCATCCCGCTGAAATAAAATGATTCCAGCAGGAAGGCCGAGCAAGCGACACGTATCAGACAACCATTTGTTCAATCCATGCTCATCAAGACCCATTCGGGTTCTCAGCGAGACGCCATGGTCGAGCACCGACTCTGCATGGGCTAGTTCAGAGCGGATCAGTGATCGTTCCCAGAATACGACGAGAATCAGATTACAGAGAAACAATGCTACCGCCATCAGAACGAAGAGAATCGCAGTGATCTTAATTTTCAGCCCGCTGAACACCATATTGCCTTCTTATTCTTTCTTTTGGAGGAATTGTTTCACAAATCACAATTAAACAAAAGACATATTTAGCCAGAAGGATAAGGCAACGAGACCTATGTAGCCAGTTCTATGAGTGATTCATGCCAGGTGATTCGACCACACTTTCTGACATTATTTGTCATTAACAGACAATAAAATGTCATTGGCGGAAGAAATGGAATACGGATTGATGTAATGAACAATTCAATGGAAGCAACGCAACACCTTAAAAAACTATATATTACAAACACAAATAAATAAATCATGTTTATGGCACCACATTTGCATCAGGGGGGTCGTGTGGAAGCCTGAACTGATTACCGAGTCTCAAACGCAAACAAACAAATAGGAGGAAAAACATGAAAAAGCTGAGAATTAACCACAATGAAAAGGGTTTTACCCTGATCGAACTGATGATCGTTATCGCGATCATCGGTATCCTGGCCGCGATTGCGATCCCGAACTTTATCGCCTATCGTAACAAGTCATTCTGCTCCAGAGCCGAATCAGATGGGAATAATATTGCGGCGGGTATTGCGGATTATTTTGCTATCCCAACCCACACAAATATCGACTGAGCTTCCTATACAGCCCGAGGAGCATTTGAGCCAGATGTAAACACCTTCACAATTACAGTCCAGCTGATCCGAGTGTTGCTATTACCATAACCGTTACTGACCAGTCGGGAAGATGCCCGGATGATTATCAGTTTGCAAACCCAGTAAACACCGATGGGAATGGATGGCTTGGGCTACTGATATCTACCAGAAAGTGCTGGCACTAATAAAACTTTATAGGTTTAAACCTCAAAAATGGGGTAAAAAGGAATCCCTTTTTACTCCATTTTTTTATGCAATGACTAAAAGCACAACCACTTGCTCAACTTTTATATTACTTGGCCTTCTCGTCTTCATTTGCTATAGCAATACATTTACCGTTCCATGGATATTGGATGATCCGCCCAATATCACTCAAAATCCCCTATCCGTATAAATAATTTATTGCCAGAAACGCTCTGGCAAACCTTTTTTGCCTACCCTTTACGAACTGGGAAGCTCTACCGACCTGTTGCGATGCTCTCCTTTGCACTCAATTGGTATGTGGGGCAAAATGATACATTCGGTTATCACTTGGTAAATTTGTTTATCCATATTTTATGTTCTTTTTTTCTGTTCAAAACAACTCTGTTACTTTTTCAATCCCCTCGACTTATCAGTTTTTTCTAGTAGAGACGCCTTTTTTATCGCCCTCTTATCCGCCGCTCTCTGGGCAATAAACCCAATTCAGACACAAGCTGTGACCTATATCGTGCAGCGCATGGCCTCAATGGCCGCAATGTTTTACATTATTGCTGTTTATTTTTACATTAGGCCCGACTATCAACTATAAGATCCCAAGTTCTCTTAGAATATTCTTATGCTTATTATTTTTCTTTCTCGCTCTGAACTGAAACAAAATACTGTCACTCTTATACCAAGTCTTCTAATAATTGAAGTTCTCTTTTTCTATAAAAAGAACGAAGCCATCTCCCGCTATTTCATTGCGTCTTACTGGCTGCTAATCTCTTGTTTCTCTTAGCAGGGATATATTATATTATTGATCATCAATACTTTACAAACTTTTTAGAACCTTATGAAACAAGGCCGTTTTCTGTGGCTCAACGGTTGATGACCGAACCTTCAATCTTGTTATTCTATTTATCTCTCATATTGGTTCCCTGGTCAGGGCGACTATCAATTGGCCATAGTTTTCCCCTGTCTGAGTCTTTAATCAATCCCTGGACTACAATCCCTGCGATCTTGATAGTGATCGGACTGCTTGTTCTGGCACTTATTAGGTATCAAAAAAAATCCACTTATCAGTCTTGCTATTTTATTTTTCTTTATTAATCATTTAATAGAATCCAGCATAATTCCTTTAGAATTAATCTTTGAACATAGAAACTATTTACCTTCCTTCTTCTTATTTCTACCAATTGCTGCCGGCTTAAGATTCGCATTGAATTATACGTCTTATACTATCGCCTAGTGTATTATACGTTGCTTTTTTTTATTCCCTGTCTCTTGATCATCACCGGACTTAGTACTTTTAACTCGCAATCAACATGGACTAATGTTGAGGGCTTTGTGGGAGGATACCCTGACAAAAGCCTCGAATAATAACAGACCTTACGCTTAGCTGGGTAGATTTACGGTTGGGAAAAAAAGGCCACACCAGAAAATGTAAATATAGCCCTATCACACTATAAACAATCGCTCGATAAGGAGATGCCAAGTACGATTTTCAAAGCATTTACTTTGGGAAACATTGGAAAGATTTACAAAAATAATAAATTGGACGAAGCAGAACTATATCTTAGAAAAGTCAATAGAATTCCAACCTGATTTTATCTCCACGACTCGATCTTGCGGACACACTAGCACTTCAAGGCAGATTTGAAGGGGCTTTAGAGCAGATTGACACAGTAATCGATAGCGATATAGAGAGAAAAGCCACCAATTCACAACTTAAAGACGCTTATGCATTATTGCTATGGCTAGATAGGCCCGATGAAGCAGTTAAAAGCAGTTAAGAAGCCTTACGATTGGCTTCACCCAATGACAAAGCATCGTTTTTATTACAATACCGGAGTTGCACTGACCAGAGCCGGCCATTACGAGCAGGGGATATTGGTTTCTTTAGACAGTCCTTAAAGAAATATGCCTCATGATTTCTATATTCTTTCAAGTCTCATTGAAAACCGTCTTCGTGCAGGAGATTCCAGAGCAGCAAAAAACTATGCCAAACTACTTATCGATAATCATAGTATCTCCAACTATCGTCAAACAAGCTAAAAGAGCTACCAACAGTGTTTGCCAATGTTCCTATTGATGTTGAGCTAATTTCCCCGGTGATATATGAGGCTGCTATGGATGAAACTATTCTACTAAAATCTCTACTTTAATAAGCCAATGACATCAACTTGTGATGTTAAAATATAAGTCAACTTATTTCTGGTATAGCACTACCGTTGTTCTACTGCTGATTCTTGGACTGCTATTGACCGGATATTTATTTTTTTCGCACTATCAGAATTATACGGACATCGGCTATTCAAGCTTCTGTGCACTATCAAAATCAATCAATTGTGATACCGTCTCACAAAGCAGATGGTCAATCCTGTTCGGGCTTCCGCTTGCCCTATGGGGAATGATAGCCTACATTCTTGTTCGGCGTACTTTTCTTTCACACATTGCGATATCCAGATAAGGCAGGATCGCTCTGGTACATATTGTTTGCTCTGACAATTTTCTTCAGTAGCTTCTCAGTTTATCTGGGCTATGTCTCCGCAACAAAAATTAAAGCTTACTGCATTCTATGCATTGCTACCTATGCCATTAATCTTTCGCTTCTGCTTATCAGCTACTTAAGTATAACTCGCTTTCAGAAACTTCATTTGAGATCTGGTATAAGAGCCGGGGTTATTTATATTGTACAATCAAAATCTATTCTCTTAAGCCTTGTTATCATTATAGTAGGAACAATTTCTCTACGTCTCATGATTCCCCCCTACTGGCTTTTCAACTATACTAAGACCAGCGATGCAATTGAAACAGGCATTACTGAGGACGGTCATCCCTGGATTGGATCTCCTAATCCTCAGCTCATCATACATGAATACGCTGACTACCAATGTTTTCAGTGCGGAAAAATGCATCAGTTTCTCAGGCAACTGATCTCAGAATATCCTGATAAAATCCAACTCGTTCACCACAACTATCCAATGGATCATGACAGTTAATAAAATAGTTGTACCCGAACCATTTCACGTCGGATCTGGGAAAATGGCAATGCTTGGTATTTATGCGGCAATGAAGGGTAAATTCTGGCAGATGAATGATGCACTTTATGAAGTTGGAAGAAGAAATGAACCTTTCAATACTAGAACTCTTGCAGAAATGACCGATTTTACTCCAGGAGAATTGGCTCAAGCAACTAAACACTCCCATGATTCGTGAGAGATTGCTGTATGAAATACGTCAAGGAATGAAACTACGTATCACGGGTACACCCACCTATATAATTGACGATGTAACCTATGAAGGTGTCAATACCATTATCAGTTCTTGAAACGGTGAAACAATGATCCGGCTAATATTGCGCAGCAACTTATTATTGAGATCATCTGATGGCACAGATCATTGAGCTGATAGATTTTCTAACAAATCAATTCTGTTGAAGGATAAATAGAAAATCATTACTACCCTTTAACCTAAGAATGAAGTAAAAGAATTTGATTCCAGACTCGAAATACATCAGGTTCAGATATCTCACTTTAATTTTATTGCTTTCCTTTTTAGTTTTATCTCTCTTACTTATTTCACTATCTTTAGTACCTCCTGTAAGCAGGGATGCTTTAGTTCATCATCTGGCACTCCCTAAGCTATATATCAATGCTGGAAAAATATACGAAATTCCGGAATTGGTGTTTTCATATTATCCAATGAATCTTGATCTTTTGTATGTGCTTCCACTAATACTTCAGGCAGATATTGGTGCAAAGTTAATACATCTAGTTTTTGCGTTTGGAACTGCCTGGCTAATCTGGGCGCATGTTACCAAACAATTGGGGACCAACTGGGGTATCTTCGCGGCGATTTTTTTTCTTTCGATGCCAATCATAGTTCGTACTGCGACGTCCGCATATGTGGATTTAGGAGTAGCCTTTTTCTCGACGGCAAGCATATTGCTTATTCTCAGATGGAGTGATTCTCACAAATTGTCCTTTCTCATCATGGCAGCTGTTTGTGCTGGGCTAGCAGCAGGAACAAAATACAATGGCCTGATAGTGATCTTCCTCCTCACCTGTTTCATTCCATTTTTAGATAAATCAAATGACAATTCTCACTACTCAACCAGATTACTAGGGCTGTGTATTGTCTTCTTTTTACTCGCAATACTGGTCGCATCTCCATGGCTTATTCGAAATTTCATCTGGGTTGAAAATCCTGTATACCCCTTGTTTCAATCATTTTTTTCAGAAACGGCAGCGGCCACAGAAATAGGACTTCAACCTCTGTTAATTCGTAAACTGGTGTATGATGAGCCACTCTGGTATACCCTGCTGATCCCTTTTAGGATATTCTTTCAAGGAAAGGATGATAATCCACAGTTTTTTGACGGTATTTTGAACCCCTTCATACTGATCTTCATTTTTCTGCTCTTCATCCCATTTTTAAAGGAAACAAGACTACGAAAACAAATCAAATATTTTCTTATGGTTTGTAATCCTATTTATGATTTTTACTCTACTGCAAAGAGTAGTCAGAGTTCGTTATCTGATCCCGGTTTTGCCGATTTTGATAATACTCTCGACATACGGATTGTATCATTTATATAATTTTTTAGATACATTTCGTTCAAAAGCGTTTGCAAATATCATTTTGATTTTAGTTTGTTCATCAGCTTTGTTATACAATTGCCACCTATTTCTATAGATATTGGCAAAAAATGAGGCCTTTGGAATATATATCGGGAAAAATCGATAGAGATTCATATATCGAGAGATTCTGGCCCGAATACAAGCTCATTCAATACGCAAACACCATGCTCCCTGAAGGGACGCGAATACTGGCCGTTTTTTTAGGCAACAGAGGATATTATTTTGACAGAGAAGTAGAATTTGATATAAAATTTGGTGAAAGCCTTATCTGTAAGGATATACAAGAGCTGAGTTATCCACTCGATATAGCACTGAGATTACATGAGCGAGGGGTCACTCATTTATTTTTCCGGGAAGATTTATTCAATCAGTTTTGCCTAAGCAAGGTATCAGAGCCTGACAAAAACAAGTTTTTAGAGTTTTTAAATAATCACACTACCAGGCTTCAGAGGATACCTAACCATAGTCTATATGCTCTTAAAGATATCAATGAATGACAGTGATCTACCAGCTGTTAATTTTACCTGAGTGAGCATCTCCCAAATGATAAACGAAAAAACTGTTGCGGTTGTTATTCCAGCTTTTAACGAGGAGCTACTCATTGGTAAAGTTGTCGAGACAATGCCGGATTTTGTTGATCACATTGTGGTGATCGATGATGTGAGCACTGACAATACCGTATCTGTTGTCCGTGATTTGGCCAGTCAAAATGAAAAGCTCACCCTGCTAACACATGAAGTCAATAAAGGAGTTGGAGCTGCAATCGCAACTGGCTACATCTGGGCGAGAAACAATGAAATTGATGTTACAGCCGTAATGGCCGCTGATTTCCAAATGGATCCGACGGACCTCGAACGATTCGTACTGCCAGTCTGCGATGGTGAATATGATTATACCAAAGGTAATCGGCTATTTCGGGGAGAGTCCTGGGAAATGATTCCCCGGCATAGATACATTGGGAACAGTTTCCTGTCCTTACTTACCAAAATTGCTTCGGGTTATTGGCACATTGCTGACTCCCAGAGTGGCTATACCGCCATATCTCTTCAAGCTCTGAAGACGATTGACCTGGAAGATATTTATCCTCGCTATGGGATGCCCAACGATATCCTTATAAAACTGAATATCGCCAACTTTAGGGTGAAAGATGTCTCAACAAGACCGGTCTATAAAGTTGGAGAAGTATCAGGGATAAAACTTCACAAAGTTATGGTAACAATACCGATTATATTATTTAAAGGATTCTGGAAACGTATGCTTCACAAATATGTTATCAGAGATTTCCATCCCTTGGTATTTTTTTACTGCCTTGGAGCTTTTTTTGGCTTAGCT
>CAVWXN010000001.1:0-359338 GCA_963759125.1 uncultured delta proteobacterium | reverse complement strand
AGGTGATTTGCTGTGGCTTCGCAGTTAGAGAGAAAGCCAGAGGGAAGTGGCCCCGTTTTTTAAACCACTTACCTGGTCATTTAGGTTGTGTTGCATAGTTCCGGTTGTTGTTTATCCAGCCATCTTCCCATGGGAAGATGGCTGGACGCGTTTTTAAGCTGCTAAATCCACCTTTTCACTATATATCTCGTCTGGCGTTGCGTCCGCAAGGGATTCATGAGGACGGTGATAATTGTATCGAGTGATGTACCCGTGGATCCCTTTTTCAAGCTCCAAGCCATTCTCATAAGATTTCAGATAGATATCTTCATACTTAATGCTGCGCCAGAATCTCTCTATCATCACATTATCAATCCATCGTCCTCTCCCGTCCATGCTGATCGCAATGCCGGCAGCATTCAAAGTACTTCGCCATTCTTCTGAGGTAAACTGACACCCCTGATCGGTATTAAAGATCTCTGGGGTTCCGGATGTTTTCAGGGCACGATTAAGGGTGCTCAGGCAAAACCCTGTGCCCAATGTATTCGATAGCTCCCAGGCGATAATCTTCCGGGAATACCAATCCATTATGGCAAACAGATACATGAATCCTCGGCGCATTGGGATAAAGGTTATATCGGCACACCATACCTGATTTGGTCGGTCTATGGTGAGCCCCTTTAAGCGATACGGAAATATACCGGTTGGTCCTCCTGGAATGGTTGTGCGTTTTCTCGGATACACTGCCTCTATTCCCATTATCCTCATCAGACGAACAATTCGTTTTCGGCCTGGTTTCTTACCCGTAATGCGTTTGAGGTATTTGTACATTCTGCGAGATCCAGCAGAAGGATCCTCCATGTGCACCTTATCAATGAGTCTCATAAGGGCAAGATTTTCAGCTGATTCCCCTTTCAAACAATAATACACCAGAGAACGGGGGATGTTCAGTAGGACGCATTGACGACGAATACTCAGCTGGGAACTCTTCTCTACGAGTTTCGCCCTTTCACGGGAATTCCCAACTGTTTGCACTTTTTTTCGAGAAAATCGACCTCCATGGTCAACTGACCCACTTTACGGTGGAGTTGCTCCTGCTCTTTTTCAGCATCTTTGTTCTTGGCCGATATATTTCCCTCGAACAGCTCTGGCAAACGATCAAGCATTTCGGTTTTCCATTTGCCGACCATGACCGGATGGATTTCATATTCCCGAGCAATCTCACTCAGGGTTTTGACTCCTTTGATTGCTTCCAGGGCAACTCGTGCTTTAAATTCTGCTGAATGTTTTCGTCTTTGCTTTTTCATAATTCCTCACTCTATTTTGTTGAGGAACTATACACCATTTTACAACTTAACTCGTGGTCCTAAACTCTGGGACCATCTCTAGAAAATTAATATCTGATTACCCCTAAACTTCAGAAAAAGTTACGGGTGATCGCTATATGATACCCCAGGCATGTCATAATCCTTAAAAAACCCAAGGAGGTTACGACATGGCGAAACACAGAATTCAAAGACAAAAGGGTTTGAGTTTGCCCAGATTCCTCGAATTGTTCGGTACAGAAGAAAACTGCAGAGCCAAGCTGTTCAAGATCCGCTGGCCTGATGGGTTCACCTGTCCACGCTGCAGCTGCACTCATTTCTATACCGTAACAACAAGGAATTTATACCAATGTACTAACTGCAAACATCAAACCTCGTTGATCAGCGGTACAATCTTTGAATCCTCAAAACTCCCGTTGACAACATGGTTCCTGGCTATCTACTTCATTACCCAATCCAAAGACGGTGTATCTGGTCTGCATCTCAGACGTTTACTTGGTATTTCTGTTAATGCTGCCTTTCGCATGAAGCAGAAAATCCAACATGTGATGAAAAGCGCTGACGACAGACTTCTATTGGAGAACCTGGTCGAACTGGATGATGTCTACTGGGGTGGTAAAAAAAAAGCGGAAAGCGTGGCCGTGGAGCAGCAGGAAAAACGCCTTTTCTTGCTGCAGTCTCCCATAACGACAAAGGGCATCCAGTTTACATGCGAATGAGCAAAATCAGATCATTTACCTCCGCTGAAATAAATCGCTGGATAGCAAAACATCTTCGTGATGATTGTATCGTAACGACTGATGGTTTCAGACCATTTTCGAGAGTATGTGAAGTCGTTGATCTGCATCATTCAATCAATACCGAAGGACATTTATAGCGACCCGGACAATACATTGTTTCACTGGGTTAACACCATGATCGGCAATGTGAAGAGGGCGATTCATGGGACATATCATTCAGTGAGCTCAAAACATTTGCCGCGGTATCTGGCTGAGTTCAGTTTTCGCTTCAACAACCGTTTTCATATGGGTTCGATGATTGATATTATCCTTAAACAAGCAACCCAAACAAATCCTCTTCCTCATCACAAATTGAAGCTTGCTGAGGAATGGGGGTAATCAGAAATTAATATGTTCCCTAAGAAGATTAGGGGGGCCGGGTGTTTCTCTAACTTGACCTAATTCCTGTCTGTGAAGTTACCGTTTGAAAGGGGCGGGTGATTTGCTGACATGATTCTGAAGGGATACAGGGACAGTCTTTAAATTTCATTCCATCCAATAGCTTCAAAATGCCGCTACGAATCTGAACTGTAACCCCACCACATCGTTCCATTTACTCATTAGTCGTAGTGACTATTTTTTCTCTATTAACTCCTAATCTCTTGCGCTTCATTCAAGAATCTGAAAGCGACGTCCTGTCGCATAATGAAGGAGGAGGAGAAATGAAAATACTATTAAATTCGTTTTCATTCTTATTGGTAGTTATGGGTCTTGCTGCTATTTCTTCTAGCTCTGCTTTTTCTGCTACATGTCCAATATTGGTATCAGAGATTAAAAC
The DNA here is from genome assembly GCA_963759125.1 of uncultured delta proteobacterium. GTDB lineage: Bacteria > Desulfobacterota > Desulfobulbia > Desulfobulbales > Desulfocapsaceae > JABDQA01. The sequence goes on along the minus strand of CAVWXN010000001.1, from coordinate 356,477 downwards.
AGGTACAAATTACGGAATAATACTGAAGGACACCGAAAGTAGAGGTCTTTCAGGCATGATTACAAAAGTGGACACAAGTAAATGTCTGTTAACATTAAAATATTCAGAGGGGAAATTTGCTGTAGTTGATGGAAATTACATAATAGTGATTTTAGAAAATCCGTAATGATGGGTGTTTCAGCAGATGGAGAGATTGTCCTTGTTCCTGCATAGACTCTGGCACTCTCCTATAGCAGAATCCGGTAGAGATTAGGCACCTCTGCCGGATTCTGCTCTTCAAAGGTTCTTCCAGTGAAGTTACCGTCTGACAAGGGCGAGTGATTTGCTGATAGAAAACTGAAGAGATACAGACATTCAGGAAAAATCTTAAGTCAGGGGTAAATCGTCCGCTTGATATTGAAGTATCTTTCATGCTTCGATTCTTCTGATTCGCTTTTTGGTCAGCAGTATTATAAGTTAGTTTATATCTTTTCACTTTTTCAATGAGAGCACATGAGCACACACAGGATTGTCACGCTGGCATTGATGGTCACGATAACGTTGGTGATAGTGTATACTGGGAGAAATGTTTTCAGAGGTTTAAAGATACAAGTTGAAGATCACTACGCGGTTTATGAAGAAATAGATGATGTTCGGGTAAACGTTCATACAATCCCCAGAAAGCTGCATGAAGAACTTTAGTCTTTTACTGGTATTCAGGAAGTTCGATTGGAATGCTGTAAATTCAAGACTCTTCCTGTATTCCTAAAGTTCCTATCAGCCAATCCTCCAGCTTATATCAAACGGTAGGTTCGCAGGAAGAGTATTAACTAACCAGAAAAGTGCTAAACTAACATCTTAGAATTGGCATTATTAACGCTGTGGATAATATGCAAACGGTATAACCGTTGAAGACCCAAAGCCCTTTTCAATAGACCCCGCAAGTTTTCCTTGTCAGGTGTATCCGTCTTGTTAGGCCATTTTGCATGGTTTTACCAATATATCAATACTGGTACCTGAAGTCTCCGCAGACACTGGGCACATGTTCAAGACAAAACGTTTGTTCATTTTTAATGGTTATTGGAAATTTATCATGGATTAAGGTTAATCTTTTCGAAGATATCCGTCAGTCCCTCAATGCTGTATACCGTGTGCCCTGCCAGCTGTATCGCCTTGTTCTCCTTTGCAATTATGTGAACGACGGTTGTCATCGTATATTTTTCCCGAAACTGCCATACGATTTGAATCTGATAGGCATCGAATTCCTTATAAGTTGATATCGGATTCTGTGAGACAATTTTAATATCACTGCCCACGTGTTTTAGCCCATGGGCATATGTCTCCGCAAATCTCTTTAACTGCATGTTAATGTCTTCACCGACCTGAAGTCTTGAAATCAATATCGCCATCGACAGCGCCGCATGGGGAATACCGGCTCTAAAAATCTGGTTGGATTCAAGCACCCGGTTTTGAAATTCTTTAGGATAGTTTAACGTAAAGGCGGGAGAATCCGTTCGAACAAACTTACCGTCTTTAGCATAGCCTCTTGCCTTCAATGCCGCCTCATCCACTTCGACATCAAGCCTTAAGGATTTCACCATAGCTGTTAGATTTTCCATGGATTCATCCTGGTTGTCCGCGGCACCAAAGACAATTAGGCGGTCGTTCTTTTGCGCTGTGACAAAGGCGGATATCAACTCTGAACCTCCGACATTCATTATTATTTCAAAATAATTGGCCTTGCTGCCATCTTTCAGCTCGATTAACTGTTGATTGCTGACGTTATGAATCAGGCAATCGGGTATCATCTTTGGCAACGCATGTGATACATGGCCCGCCGTATCCTTCAAAGCTATACCCGATGGATAAGGCCCGGCAGTTATCCCCAGAGTATGGCATGCCCTTGTCGGATGCCCGCCTGAAAACAAATGAACCGATTGGTCCAATTTCCTTGGTTAGTTTGTCAGCGTCATAACCAATGGAAAAACCAAATGCTTTGTCCTCATAGTGCTCCAAATTTGGCATTGAAACCGACTTTTCAGCTTGACCGGCCATTGGAGCAGACGCAAAGAATAAAGAAGCTGTTAATACACTAAATACGATCCAGATCGCTCTTTTTATATCGATTTTCATAACGCCTCCTTTTTCAACCTAACAAGTGATTATTTAGAAACTGAAGAAAACGCTTTTAATAAGGTCATACAGAAAGAAAGGATACTCGACAATAATCAAAGTTCACAGCAGTAACGTGCAGTCACAGATTCAATATTAGCACAGGCAAGACTAAGCTGTTTTCAGCTTGACGGGGCGAAGATGCTTCCTGTCTCTTCAAATTCCTATTAGCAAATCATTGCCCGCTGCAAAACGGTAACTTCACAGGAGGCACCTTCACCTCCAGTTCCAAGTTAAACTCCCTGGACTGGCAACGGAAGCCTGTGGAATCGACTACTGCCGAGCCGCCTATTTACCAGTCAGCCTTTGTTGTTTGGATACTCAGCACCTCGGTTGACATGATTTTCCTCATTCATTGTGAATTACCACACGGTATTTTGTAAGGTGTTTTTCTGATTATCTTTACCAGTAAATATGGGAAAATTACTTAATTTCACCAGTCGCCCTGGAGCATTATCAGATAAACGAACAGGAGATTTGGCAGACTTGTACCCATAAGCTCAACTGCTCTTAATGTATAAGATCAGTCTTCCTCTTAAATCTGTTAAACCATGAGTGGGGTAGTTAAGTGCAATACAGCAAAGTTGTAATTGTCGGAACAGGGCTTGTAGGAATGAGTTATGCTTATGCCCTCGTAAATCAAGGAACGATTGAAGAATTAGTTCTCATTGATATTGATAGGGACAAAGCAGAAGGCGAAGCAATGGATCTAAGCCACGGTCTTGCTTTCGCTCCGCGAAAAATGAACATAAGGCCAGGTGATTACAGTGAATGTAAAGATGCCGGACTTGTGGTCATCACGGCTGGAGTAAACCAGAAAGAAGGCGAAACAAGGATTCAACTTCTCCACAGGAATGCCGCAATAATCAAAAACGTCGTCAATGATATCATGGCATCCGGTTTTAACGGTATTTTACTGGTAGCCTCTAACCCGGTGGATATTTTAGCGTATGTAACATGGAAAGAATCAGGTCTCCCCCATTCGAGGGTAATCGGCAGTGGCACGTCTCTTGATACTGCAAGATTACGTTATGAAATATCCAGTATCATAAATATTGATTCAAGAAATGTGCATGCGTATATCCTGGGCGAGCACGGTGATAGCGAATTTGTCTGTTGGTCGAATGCCAATATCGGGGCCAAGCCAATAGAGGATGTCATTAACTCAATGGACGAAATCAGTTTTGCAGATCTAGACAAAATTTGCAATAAAGTGAAAAACGCAGCCTATGAAATAATCAAGAGGAAAAAAGCAACGTATTACGGAATCGGGATGGCCCTGGTGCGAATAACTGCAGCAATATTTAATAATGAAAACAGGATAATGCCAATTTCAGTATTAAATAATGGTACATACGAATGCGAAAAGAAAGTCTACATTGGCCTGCCAGCTGTTTTAAACAAGGATGGTGTTCATCATATTGTCAAACTGGAACTGGATGATGAAGAGAAACGAAAACTTAGGCATTCGGCCACCATACTAAGAGAGATTCTTGATAGTATTAGTTATTAGAAAATGGACGTTTCGATTAATGAGCAGTCCTCAGATTCCTGATTATCCGAATACCCTCGCTCTGGCATTCCAATCCCGAACAAACGTGCAGGAACAGCCTATAATTGAGGCTTTGCTTAATTTGATGAGACTGGCAAAGGAGATCTTCTCCCCTACTGAATTTGGGATTGAATCATAATCTCCTGACAGTATTTTCACTCTCTACAAAGACTCACCTCTGGTTCGAAAAAACCAACTTCAATCCCGAATGGGATTCCTGAGGTGGTGGATTTATCTCGGTACGGCAGGAAGAACCTTCACAATAATGTAATTTCTCAGGATACTACCTTTCCCGCTGAAAACCTCTCTAAGCTGGTGTGGGTCAAAAGCTGAAAGATTAGGTAAGCGTGTGGACGGAGGGCTCCTCACAACCCAAGAAAAAAAGTGTACCCTATCTGTCGACCGCTTTCATCTTGCTTTTTATAGCTTCTCTAAGTTAAACAGCAATGAGTGTTAAACCATGTTTTATCAGGTCCTTAGGTGGTTACAATGTGGTATCAATGCCAGCGGGATTGAGGCCTGATGATGCGTACCGACCGGAGGATATGATGAAGTCAATCTTACAATTCACGACTTGTTTACTGGTGTGTCTGGTTAGTTTAAACCTCTATGGTGAAGACCTCAATGTCAGCGAAGAAACCGAAGATTGTCTCAGCTGCCACTCTGAACTTCATCCTGGCCTCGTCTCATCATGGATGGCGAGCCGTCACAGCAAGACATCTCCTACCGAAGGCATGGCCAAGCCCGAACTCGAGCGTCGGGTTTCTTCTCCCAACATTCCCAGTGAACTGCAGCAGTTCGCGGTTGGTTGCTATGAGTGCCATAGTCTCCGCATCGAGGAGCATGAGGATTCCTTCGAGCACAATGGTTACGAAATAAACGTGATCGTCAGTCCTGCTGACTGTGCTACCTGTCACAGTGTCGAAGCTGAGCAGTATAGCAGAAATATCATGTCCCATGCTTATGGAAATCTGGTCGACAATACACTCTACCAGGAATTCACCAAGGTAGTGAACAATCACTACACCTACGAAAATAAAGAACTGATTATCGGCCAAGGCGATATGCTCACCGAATACGAGTCATGCCTTTATTGCCATGGCACCAAAGTCGAGGTAAAGGGGCTCATCACGAGGGATACTGACTATGGGGAACTTCAATTTCCCGACCTTGAAGGGTGGCCGAACCAGGGAGTCGGCCGCATTAATCCCGATCGGAGCAAAGGCTCGTGTTCAGCCTGTCATACCAGGCATTCTTTCTCGATTGAGATGGCCCGCAAGCCCTCGACTTGTTCAGAATGTCACAAGGGGCCTGATGTACCTGCCTACAAAGTATATGAAGTCAGCAAACACGGCAATATATACAACTCAAAAAAGAGCGAGTTTGATTTTACTAAAGTTCCCTGGCGGGTGGGAACTGACTTTACCGCGCCGACATGCGCTGTTTGCCATGCCAGCTTGCTCGTTTCACCAGAAGGGACTGTCATAGCCGAACGAACCCATCAATACAATGATCGGCTCAGTTGGCGTCTTTTCGGAGTACCATATGCCCACCCCCATCCACTCGATGCCAATCTAATAAATGTAGTCAATTCTGCAGGGCTACCACTGGCTGTGGAACTCAATGGAGAGCCCGTTGCTGAATTTGTGCTGAATAAAGAGCAGCAGCTGGAGAACAACGGCAGAATGAAGGCTGTATGTCTTACCTGCCACAGCACCCAGTGGGTGGAGAATCACTTTTTACGGCTCGACAACACGATACACAGAACCAATCGCATGACTCATGAAGCAACCAAGATATTGAGTGATGTCTGGGCCGGCGGCTTCGAAAAGGGACTTCCACAGGGTGAAAATATCTTCGATGAAAAGACTGAGAGAATGTGGACCACTATTTGGCTCTTCTACGCCAATTCCACTCGTTTCGCATCAGCAATGGCAGGTGGTGGAGATTATGGTGTGTTTGCTAACGGTCGCTACCAGACCACGGAACAGATGACCAAGCTTCTGGATCAGCTGCGACTTTACCGTAGTTTGAACGATGCTGAATAAATAAGAGCAGATCTGAGTAATTATAGATCTATTTGGCATTACCCCGAAGAGAAGGCGATTGTATGATTGCGATTATTGAGATTCAGATGTGAGGCAGTGTCGCCTTTGGATTGTCACTTCAAAGTGGTCAAGTTCAATAACTATAAAAATCATGAGGTTAGGCTTGTTCCTGAGCATATGAGAATCAGGGCAATTGCGCCTAACGATAAGATTCCACTGGCAAGATTACCTTTCTTGAAGGATTGGAGCCCGGGGCTGTCAAGAACAAGGTAGATTTTCATGTTTTAATAAATAGTTAACAATGCCCAGACAAGCCTGTTCAATAGCAACGTTAGATGTACCCGTATGTCATCAAATAACATCTCAGCTTGAACGTTTCGAACAAAATGTGTGATTACCGACGCTTGTATCAAAACTTGACAACACATTACATTAGAATTATCTAATTTAGTAAATTCTAATGTAGTGTGTGCTTTTATGAAACAGATTGACCCGAATAAACTTGAAGAAAACGCGGAAAAGGCTTGCAGCCTGCTTAAAAGTATGAGCCACCCAAGCCGGCTGATGGTGCTCTGCCACCTGATGAATGGAGAATGTCCGGTGAGTGTGCTGAACCAGGCCGTCCCTTTAAGTCAGTCGGCCCTGTCGCAGCACCTGGCAAGTCTACGTGATGCTGGTCTTGTGGAAACGCGGCGTGAAAGTCAGGTCATCCATTATCGGCTGAACAGCAAGGCCGTTTCAGGTATTCTTCAGACCCTTTACCGCATTTACTGCGACCCGAATAATGAGGAGCAATTGATATGAACGGACAATTAAACTGGTTCAAAGGAGGCCTTTTATTGGGAGCAGCATTTCTCTTTGCTGTCGCATTGGTCAAACCCATTGGGGTATCCACTCAATTTGTCATAGCTGACGGCATTCTTTGGAACTTGTTTTCAGATACTATTGTTCAAGAGGATCCTGAAAGTAAGACAGGCTATTCCAGCCCAAACGCCTATCTGGATAAAAGTGATGGCAAATACGCGGAGAACATAGCGAACCCGCTTAACTATAGCTTTGTTTTTGTTCTCGCCATGATAGCAGGAGCATTTATATCTTCCAGACTGGGCGGCCCCAAACCTGACAAAGAAGACCGTAAGGCTCCCCAGGTCTGGCGCCAGCGCTATGGGGAAGATCCTCTCGCCCGTTATATAACGGTGTTCTTTGCTGGAATTCTCGTACTTTTCGGAGCCCGGCTGGCTGGAGGCTGTACCAGCGGACATATGATGAGCGGAATGATGCAGACATCGCTTAGTGGATACCTGTTTGCCCTCGGCGCTTTTGCTGCAGCTGTTCCGGCAGCAGTATTACTCTACAAGAGAAACTAAGAGGTTTATCATGAATATTATACTCGCGATCATCCTTGGAGTATTTTTCGGTTTCGCCCTGCAGCGGGTGGGGGCAAACAATCCTCAAAATATCATTAACATGCTGCGCCTCAAAGATCTGCATCTCATGAAAGCCATTTTTTTTGCCATTGGCATCAGCAGTACCCTGCTGTTTCTGCTTATAACCTTCGGCATCATTGATAGCGGACACCTCTCTGTGAAAAGCAGCTACATTGGCGTTATCGTTGGCGGTGCATTGCTTGGACTGGGATTTGCCATAGCGGGTTACTGCCCCGGTACGAGTTTAACTGCTCTTGCAGATGGCAGGAAGGATGCCCTCTTTTTTGTTGGCGGCGGATTGCTGGGCGCACTGTTGTATACTCTGGTTTATGGCAGCATTAAAGAAACGTGGCTGTTTGACAAGGTTGCTGGCGGCAAGGTGATGCTTGCAACCGGGTCTGAAAAATTTGAACCACTGCTACCCATGATTCCAGGCACTTTACTGGCCGCGGCCATTGGTATTGTTTTTATGCTTATAGCCTGGAAATTGCCGGAAAAAGTCTGATACCAACCTCTTCCCAAAGCCTGTTTTTAGGACAGGCTTTGGGATATTTTCCGTGACCAATTACATATTTAAACTTCACGATACCAATGATGAGGGCAAAGAATGTATAGATATATAGTTATGTTATTTCTTGCATGTTTACTCGCTGTTCCGACATTTGGAAATGGTTCCGAAAAATCCAAGAATCTTTTTGTCATTGTAACAACAGATGATCCAATTACCCAATTGATGTCAATGGTGCTGGCTACCCAGACAATGAAAAAAGGAGCAACCGTCAATGTTCTTCTTTGCGGTGAAGCAGGCTCTCTGGCTGTCAAGAATTCCCCGGAGATTCTTTTGAAGCCAAACGACAAATCCCCGCAGATGCTGCTGAAAAATCTTATCCAAAATGGTGTCAATGTAGAGTTATGTCCGCCATATCTGCCGAATAAAGAAAAAAACACTTCAGACCTGATAGATGGGGTATCTGTTGCAAAGCCGTCAATGGTAGCGGATAAGCTTCTTTATGAAGACACAAAAATTTTAAGCTATTGATGGCTTCCATTCTGCCATGGCCATTGCAATTGAGATAATGCAATTAGGTCATAGCGCGCTGAATGATCTACCTCCATTTTTTAGTGTAATTGCCAAACCATATAGCCTAAATAGAAGATTCGATTAATTTTCAGGAAGAATTGAAATCTTTACACAACCCCAGTCTGTTGAAGAAAAAAGGTAATAACTCGCCACACTGAGCTTCCATCAAACTTCTGATAGTTCACGACAAGCGGGGCTACAATTTTTACGGCTCAGAAGCTATTTTCATACGACCCAAGTAAATGACTACTACTATGCTATCCACCGACATTCTAATTGTCGGGGCGGGACTGGCCGGACTGGCCGCTGCATCTTCATTGAAGCATCGCGGTTATGATACTTTGGTAATAGACAAAAGCCGCAAAATCGGAGGGCGCCTGGCCAGCAAAAGAATCGGCCGGGCCCAGTTCGACTACGGTGCCCAGTTTATGACTGCCCGGGAGCCTCTTTTTCTCTCGCTGATGGATGAATGTGAAAACCGTGGATTAATAAAACATTGGTTTAGTTCACGGCAAGGTGACAGGCAGATCCATCCTCGATGGTGTGGCATTTCTGCGATGACGGATATTGCAGAGTACCTTGCCAGCTCGCTGCAATTTCGACCTGGCTTTCAGATGGCTGCAATCAAGAGTGCAAGCAACAGTTGGTCTGCCCGCATGTGCTCCGGCGAAATAATTAAGGCACAAGCGGTAGTGCTCACCCAGCCGGTCCCTCAAATCCTTGATCTGCTCAAGGACAGCGGCATAACATTACCTGCCAACATTGCCAGACGGCTTACAGGCATCAAATACGAAAAATGTCTGGCGGTTCTCGCTACTCTCAATGATCACAGTAAGATCGGTATACCAGGCGGAGTGAAATTTACCAACGGCCCAATCAGCTGGCTGGCAGACAACTACTTGAAAGGCATATCTCAGGTACCCGCCGTAACTATTCATGGAGCGCCACATTTCAGTGAGGATCATTGGCATTCGGACCGACAGGAAAGCGGCGGTCTACTGGTCGAGGCGGCTAAATCATTAATCGGCGCGGGGATAAGTGAGTTTCATGTGCATGGGTGGCGCTATGCAAAACCGGTTCGCGTCGACCAAGATCGTTACCTGGTCATCAGCCTTATGCCCCCTCTAATTCTGGCTGGTGATGCCTTTGGCGGTCCACGGGTAGAGGGAGCTGCCATGTCAGGTTGGAAAGCAGCAGCAGCACTGGAGCGTATGCTGTGCCCCTAGATAAATTAACGGAGCCGTGGGAGACTGAGCTTACGCCTTTCAAAGATCGGCCTTGAATTACCCAGGCTGGCGTAAAAAGCCAGGGAGGAGGTTGAAAAGGAGGAAAATCGAGCTCGCAATACCAAGCTCCCAGACCGGCATAGGTCAACCAGCCCCCAAGTAAAAGCAGAATAATGGATAGTGCGCTTAAAACCGCCAGGAGTAGATATGATCTTGAAGCTGTTAATTTCATTGCCTCGCTTAATCGGCTATGGTGGCTCAGAAAATCTTCTTTTATACTCATTACTCGGGGGTCAATGCCTGCGCCGCATCCAATTAACGAACTTAACGCTAGTAATCTAAATTCCTTTCTGTCAAATGCCGTTATTATAAATTGGGCCTGTATTTCCTCAATTTTTATCTGGCCTGTAAGGTGGCTGACAATGAACCGATTAATTCAAGGATTCCTCCTCTCTATCTTCAGTCTTAAGGGGTTGTCGCTTCCTGGATCAACTGTTCACCTCTCTGCTGATTACCTGAGGACAACAGCGAATATCGTCTTATAATTTTTCTGACGACAATCCATCTCAGAAAAATTGGAGAGGAGCCTGCAATGACAAAGATACTACCTCTATACCTACCTGGCATTAAAGGCTCGATGGCCATCGCATCGGTGGCAGGCAGTCTAATACTTGCGGTTCTTAAACATGTCTGAACCGGGCAACATAGCCATAGCTGGAGGTGCTGAATTCGGCGGCCGCATGAGTGATCTTGATCGCCGGGCGGTCGAGCTTGCCGGTGGCGCCAGCGCAGCAATCCACATCATTCCAGCGGCGGCCGCCCCAGACAAAAACCAGGATAGGGCGGGCGCACGGGGAGTAAAGTGGTTCAGAAGCCTCGGAGTGAAGACGGTGTTCTACCGGGCAATTATTGACCGTGCCTCTGCCGATGATAACCACGAGGCAGATCACCTCGGCAATGCCGACCTGATCTACCTGCTCGGCGGGTTTCCCGGCCATCTTGCCGAGTCACTTAAGGGATCAAAAAGCTGGCAGGCCGCAATCAGAGCCTACGCTTCCGGGGCGGTCATTGCCGGCAGCAGTGCCGGGGCAATGGTGCTTGGTGATTTTTATTATGACCCGGAAACTTCAACAATGAGACCTGGACTTGGCGTTATCGGATCAATCCTGGTTATCCCCCACCATGAGAGAATCGGTCCGTCATGGGCCCTTCGCCTGCGGCGCCTCGCATCAGATTCGCAGCTGCTCGGCCTTGACGAGTCCACCGGGATCATAGACGATATTGATAGCAATGGCTGGACAGTGCATGGCGGTGGAGATGCGGTGGTGTACCTGCGCGGCGAACAGTATCGCTACCGGGCGGGTCAGGTGATTCCGTTCGCCCGACTGCCGCGGCCCTGTGTTGACTGTAAAAAGTATCCGTGATATGTCTATGGCCATATCAAGCCGCTGCAGCAACTCTCAGCATCCATCAACGGCAAAGAGTAAATGGGAATTCTGGCACTCATGGGGTCGGGTGAACTGACCGCCACTATGGTTGAGGTTCACAAGCTGCTCTTGTCCCCCTATCAGCCTAAACCGCAGGCAATGTTTCTTGACACGCCGGCCGGTTTCCAGCTCAACGCCGACCAGATTGGAGAACATGCGGCAGTCTATTTCAAACAACGAGTAGGGTGCCCGCTTCAGGTTGCCAGCTACAAATCCGCCGAGACTATCTCCGAAATAGACGCAGCACGCACCTATCGACAGCTTCGCCAGACCGACTATGTCCTGATGGGTCCCGGCAGCCCGACTTACACCGTGCGCCAGCTTGAGGCTTCGCCGATACCTGAAATAATGATTGAGCTCGTCAATCGAGGCGGTTGCCTGGTCGTGGCCAGTGCCGCGGCCCTGACTGCGGGGAAATACACTCTACCGGTCTATGAAATCTACAAGGTCGGGGCACCGCTTCATTGGATTAAAGGACTCGACCTTCTCGGCGCTTTTGGGCTCGACCTCGTTGTCATTCCCCACTGGAACAATGCCGAGGGCGGCACTCATGACACGAGCCGCTGTTTTATGGGAACTAGCAGATTTTCGCAACTCGTCGACCTGTTCGACAAGCAGTTCCCGGTTCTCGGGCTTGACGAGCATACAGCCTGCATCATAGATTTCAACGCCGGAGCCTTCACCGTTCAAGGTATCGGCAGCGTCGTGCTCACCCATCGCTCAAGGCAGCAGAGATTCACCCCCGGCATAAACTATCCACTCGCTCTGCTGAAGGGAGAACAGGCTGCGGATGTCAATAGCATAAAACCATTCCGGGAACCAGGGTCGGTCGACCGGCAACCTGAGCAGCACACCGATTTCTGGCCGCGCCTGCACGCGGTAAGGGCCGATTTCCAGGTGGCAATCGAACAAGACGACCTGAGCAGATCGACCCAGGCGCTGCTGGAAATGGACAGGATTCTCTGGCAGGCGCAGGGCGAACTCGAAAACCCTGACGCAATTGCTCAGGCCCGCGATCTGTTCAGAGAAAAGCTGGCCGAGATGGGTACCTGCCAGTTACTATCAGAGAAAAGCCGCAACCGACTCATGGCCCCACTGATTGAGAGCCTGTTGACGGCGCGTCACCAACTTCGTGAGAACCGGCAATTCGAGGCCGCTGATGTGGTGCGCGAGGCCCTGAGTCGGGCTTCCGTTATCATAGAGGATACGGCGGGCGGCTATCGCTGGCGAATAGAGGGGGGCAGTGAGCAAAGTCATGATCAATCATCCTGAGTTGAGGATTCTCCTAGTTGTGGCAGACCCAGGCAAGGCTTCTCACAGCTGGCCATTGGTTACCGGTGGCATGGACCACGTGCAAGTTGAAATCGAAGCGGAAACGCCTGCGGATCTGGGTCGTTTTGCAGTGGTGGTTACCGTCGGGGCATCCAGCCCCGGAGTCGATGCAGGAAAACTTCTGCCCTTCGTCGAACGCGGCGGGGTCTGGCTGGTTCTTGCTGCCGGACAGACGGAGACGCTGCCAGAAGAGTTCGGGGTCCAGCCGGGTCCGGTGGGGCCAGTGGCCGAACTTCGGGTACTTTTTACCGATCGTGGCAATCCACTCGGGGCCAGGCTGCCCGATGCGGTTTATGTCGGAGGCACCTATCAGCCGCTTTTGGTTCACGATGATGAGGCTGAAACAATACTCTATGTGGATTACCACTACCAGCACAGCGCGGTACTGACCCTGAGGGACTATGGTGCCGGGAACCTCGTCTGCACCACATTGCAGGATTTCAGCCCTTCCCTGGTCCGGCGCACTTTCTATCGACTGTTGCGACAAGGCCAGGGACTGGCGCCACCGCCGGAGCGCTCGCTGGGTATCGGCATCCTCGGTTATGCGCCGTCGGTCGGCCGGCTTCACGGCCTTGCCGCAGAAAAGATTCAAGGGCTGCATCTGGTGGCCGCCTGTGACCTCGACCAACGGAGGCTGCTGCACGCGCAGGTCGATTTTCCTACCGTTGTCACCTATGATAATGCAGCCGACATGGCTGACAATCCCGCTGTCGATCTGGTGATTATCGCCACTGCACCAAATTCTCACGCTTCTTTGACGATACAGATGTTAGAGGCCGGTAAGCATGTACTGTGTGAAAAACCTCTGGCCCTTAACCTTGCTGAAGCACGGGCAATGCAGGAGGCGGCGTTGATCAACCATAGACATCTGAGCTGCCACCAGAACCGGCGCTGGGATCCTGATTTTCTGACTATCAAAAGGGCAGTCACTGACAAGATGATCGGTGAGCTGTTCTACCTTGAAACTTTTGTTGGCGGTTTTCATCATCCCTGCGGCTATTGGCACTCGCATGCTCCTGTCTCGGGTGGCACCACCTATGACTGGGGAGCTCATTACCTGGATTGGATAGTCGGACTAGTGCCCCAGCCCGTGGAGTCGGTGGTTGGTACCCGCCACAAGCGGGTCTGGCATGATGTCACCAATGCCGACCAGGAGCGTATCCAGATCCGTTTCGTTGACGGCGTTGAAGCGGAATTCATACATTCCGACATTGCTGCGGCACGGAAACCGAAATGGTATGTGCTCGGCACCACCGGGGCCATTGTCGGCCGCTGGCTAGACATCTCGGCCGTCAGTGTCGATCCCCTCTACTATTATGCCAAGGACGATATCCCAGCAACTGAGACGATACCGGAGATCACCCTGCATCGGCGCCTAAAAGAAGGGGTTGTCGAACCGACGAAGCTAAAAACGCCCGAGCGCGATCCGTTCGCCTTTCATGCCAATCTCGCCGATCATCTGTTCTGGGGCGAGCCTTTAGCCGCGCCGCTCGCCGATTCGATGAAGGTGGTCGCCATTCTTGAGGCGGCAGCCAAATCGATGAGCGCTGGAGGGCGACTGGAGAGGATCGATGGCTGATACGCTGCGCTGGGGTGTGCTAGGAAACGCATTGATTGCCAGAAAGTGCGTTATGCCGGCAATTTCCGCTTCAAAAAACGGTATTGTGTACGGACTTGCCACAAGCCGTCCGGGTGAGGCCGGCCCGCTCGTAGAGGAACACGGTATAGTGCTTCTCTGCGAGGATTTCGATGAGCTTCTCGCCGACCAGGCCGTCGATGCGGTCTACGTTCCCCTGCCCAACGATCTGCATGAGCGCTGGGTCATACGGGCACTCAACGCCGGTAAGCATGTCTTGTGCGAAAAGCCGCTTGCCTGCAGAGTGGCCGAGGCCGTGGCAATGGCCGATGCCGCGGCGCAGAGTGGCCGGTTCTTGATGGAAGCCCAGATGTATCGCTTTCACCCCCGGACCAGGCGCATCATGAAGATAGTGGCTGAGGGGGCGATCGGTATCCCCCGACTGGTGAGGGCTGCATTCTGTTTTTCCATGTCCGACGATTACCTTGCTAAAGCCGATAATTACCGGCTGAACTCGGTGCGGGGCGGTGGTGCCCTGCTCGATGTCGGCTGCTATGGGGTTAGTGCCGCACGCCTGTTTCTGAAACGGAGGGTCTCCAGGGTTCAGGCGCTTGCTCAGGCAAGAAACGACAGCGGGATAGATCTCCACCTGATAGGCAACCTCGATTTTGATGGCGCTGCTCTTGCTTCAATCGAGGCCAGCTTCTGTGCAGGGCTGCAGCAGACCTATTCGGTGATTGGCAGTAGCGGGGTGGTCGATCTGCCCCACGATGCGTTTATCCCCTGGAGCGATGAAGTTCTGGTTTACCAGCGGGTTGGCGGCAACGATACGGCGGAGTCGATTGTTGTAAAGGGTGATGACCAGTATCGGCTTATGGTCGAGCACTTTGGTGATTGCGTCTGTGATGGATCGACTCCTCTGATTACTCTCACAGATTCGATCCAAACCATGGCGGTGCTCGACGCCTTGGCCGAATCTGCGGTAAGCGGAGCCTGCATAGAAGTCAGGGAGCCGCCGGGCAACTGGTATGGAAGGGCCTGAGCTGGGTGGGTCCATAACGGTCGAATCAATAGATTTCTCCGTCCTCGACCAGCTCTGGAGCGAGCACGGGCACGTCTGGAAATGGCACAATCCGTTCATCACACCAGCGTGGCTGAAAGCCTGGTGGAATGTGTATGGCGGTAACAGCAAGTTGCTTTTGACTCTTGTTGCCAGGGACGGGAAACTGATCGGCATCGCCCCGCTGATGGTCGATGACAGTACGGCCAGGATTATTGGCTCAGCCGATCTCTGTGATACCGGAGATGTGATTGTTGCACCGCATGAGGAGAAACGTTTTTTCGCCGCACTACTTGGCTTTCTTGACTCTCTGCAGATTTCCCGTCTCGTATTAGAGCCTGTACGTCCAGATTCGACAGCCTATGCGGTTGCCAGCGCTGCAGTACGAACCGCCGCCTGGAGCTGTACTACGGCACCTCTGAACCGTTCACTGGAGATATACTTGCCTGACAGCTGGCAAGGGTATCTCGCGGGGCTCGGCTCCAAACAGCGTCACGAAGTGCGGCGTAAATTGCGGCGCCTCAACGAAATGGGAGATATCGTCCTGGGAGAGGTGGGTACCGCCGAAGAGACTGAAGAGGCCATGACGCAATTCATCGATTTGTTCCAAAAAAGCCGCAAAGACAAGGCCTCCTTCATGAATGAAACCCGGGAACTGTTTTTTCGCAGGCTCGCTTATGAGCTTTTCACCGCCGGTATGCTCCGGCTGCAGGAGCTGTCCATCAACGGTGTCACGGCTGCGATGGTCTTCTGCATCGAGCATGCCAACATGCTCTACCTTTACAACAACGGTTACAATCCGAAATTCAAGGAACTCTCGATCGGTCTCATGAGTAAGGTGTTGAGCATTAAGGCCGCCATCGATGCGAACCTGGCTAGCTATGATTTTCTGGGCGGCACGGAACGTTACAAATATCAGCTTGGGGGCAGAGAGGTCGCACTCTACTCCTGTGTCTTTAAGCGCATGCCCTGAGGCGGCAAGCGAAACTGTGGGACGATGACTGAACCGCTCGAAATCGCCATGCTTTCAATTCACTCGAGCCCTCTCGGCCGGCTCGGAACAGTCGATACCGGCGGTATGAGTGTCTATCTGCTGGAATTGGCTCGGGCGCTCGGCGACCGGGGGCATCGAATCGATATCTTTACCAGGATACTGGACCATGATGAGGATTCCCCGATCGAGTACGCTGCCAATGTCAGAATCATCGGCCTCAGGGTGTCCGGCACGGAGCACCTGGTAAAAAGCCAGCTCTACCCATATTTGCCGGAATACCAGCGGGAGATTGAAAAGTTCAGCCGGCAGCAGCAAGCGAATTATCGCCTGGTGCACAGCAACTACTGGCTCTCTGCTGTAGTCGGCGACCAGTTGCAGAGGCGCTGGAGATGTCCCCACCTGGT
The DNA here is from genome assembly GCA_963759125.1 of uncultured delta proteobacterium. GTDB lineage: Bacteria > Desulfobacterota > Desulfobulbia > Desulfobulbales > Desulfocapsaceae > JABDQA01. Next base: position 340,139 of record CAVWXN010000001.1, on the reverse strand, counting down.
CACCTTTCACACCCTTGCCCGGGCCAAGATCTTATCCCGTAAAGATCATCAGGAGGAGCGACAGAGAATAACCGAGGAAGAACGATTGTTGAAATGTTGCGACGCGGTGATGGTGGGCACCGCCGCAGAGCGGAACCAGCTCGCGGCTTCTCTCGGCCCGGCTGCAGCACCGATTCATCTCGTTCCGCTTGGAGTCGACCTGGATCGTTTCAAACCGCTACCTGCCGAAGCCTTAACAACTGACGAAAAACGCCAGCGTCATCCGCTGATTCTTTTTGTTGGCCGCTTTGACCCGATGAAAGGAGTCGATACGGCCGTCTCGGCCATGGCGCGGCTCGATCCGCAGACCGAGCCGGAAATGCTTCTGGTCGGCGGCGATGGGCAGGACAGCATGGCGAGAAAACGCCTGGACGGGCTAGTGCGACAACTTCAGCTTCAGCATCGCGTCCGTTTTGCCGGTGGTGTCGATTATCAGCGCATTCCAGAAATTTATCGGGAGGCAGACATCGTAGTCGTTCCCTCGTTTTACGAAAGTTTCGGCCTGGTGGTACTCGAAGCCTTGGCTTCGGGTATCCCGGTGGCGGCAACGCCGACCGGGGTAGCCGCCGAAATAATAGTTCCCGGGGTAAACGGCTACTTTGGCAAGGCTGGGGATTCCCGGAGTATGGCACAGGCGCTGGCCGAGACACTGAGCCTGGCCAGGAGTCACGACCCTCTAACAATCAGGAAGACCGCAAAACTCCATGATTGGTCACGGGTGGCGGACTCGGTTGTCAGTGTCTATAGTGGTGTATTATCAACATGATGAAATATACTGAAATAACAGTCAATGGTTTCTTCCTGTGACATACTAGCCATATTTGCCCATCCCGATGACGCCGAATTCGGCGCTGCAGGAAGCATTGCCGCCTGGACCGCAGAGGGCAAGACGGTGGTGTACGTAGTCTGTACGGGTGGCGGCAAGGGGACCAGCGACCGTAATATAAGCCCTGCTGACCTGGAAAGGATCAGACAGCAGGAACAGCGCGCTGCGGCCACAGTTCTCGGGGTTTCCGAGGTGGTCTTTCTCGGCATGGAGGATCAGGGTCTAGAGGAAACGCAGGAATTTCGTGAAACGGTCGTGCGCCTTATTCGGAGATATCGGCCCGAGAAGGTGATCAGTTCGGACCCTTACCGCCGCTATCTGTGGCACCGGGACCATCGCATCGTTGGTCAGGTAGTGATGGATGCACTCTTTCCATATGCCCGGGATCATTTGGCTTATCCCGGCCTGCTCGAAGAGGGACTGGAGCCGCATAAGGTGAAGGAAGCGTTATTTTTCGGCACCGACGAGGTCAACCACTGGATCGATATCAGCGATACGTTCGAGATCAAGCTCGAAGCACTCATCTGCCATGCGACTCAGGTCAGGGAGTTGAAGGTGGATAACCTGGAAAGCTGGTTGCGAGCCAGGTGCCGCCGACTGGCCGAAGGGTCTGACTTTACGCTGGCCGAGGCCTTTCATAGGGTGAAATTGCCGGATTAAAATACCAGGAGATGATTGATGACAGCGATTAAAATAGCCATCGCCGGACTTGGCAACTGCGCCAGTGCTCTGATCCAGGGTATTTATTACTACCAGGAGCAAGACGGCAGGCATGCACAGGGCCTGATGCACTGGAATCTGGGCGGCTATCTGCCCACCGATGTGGAGATCACTGCTGCATTCGATATCGATCGCAGAAAGGTTGGCAAAGACGTCGGCGAAGCAATTTTTCAGCTGCCGAATTGTACCAAGATATTTCACCGCCCGGTACCAAAGACCGGAGTCATCGTCCAGATGGGCCGGATGCTGGACGGCATTCCCGCCCATATGGAAGGCCTTGATCCTGACTTCTGCTTTGTCCCTAGCGACGAACCCGAGGCTACCCGGGAGGAGGTCATCGATACCCTTCTCCAGAGTGGGGCAGAGATCCTGGTCAACTTCCTGCCGGTCGGCGCCCAGGAGGCTACCGAGTTTTATATCGATTGTGCGTTGGCCGCAGAGGTTGCGGTCGTCAACTGCATCCCTGTTTTCATCGCCAGCAGTTCAGAGTGGGCCGAGCGTTTCAGAGCCAGAGGGTTGCCGCTGATCGGCGACGATGTTAAATCCCAGCTTGGCGCCACTATCGTCCATCGGTCTCTAACCGATCTGTTTCGGCAGCGTGGCGTTGAGCTTGACCAGACTTATCAGCTCAATACCGGCGGCAACACCGATTTTCTCAACATGCTCGACCGAACCCGCCTGTCCTCCAAGAAGGTTTCAAAAACCGAAGCCGTGCAGGCGGTTGCGGCCAGGCGACTGGCAGACAGAGATATCCACATCGGGCCGAGCGACTACGTTCCCTGGCAGCAGGACAACAAGATTGGTTTTATCAGGATGGAGGGTAAAATCTTCGGCGCTGTTCCTGTCAATCTTGAGCTGCGCTTGTCGGTCGAGGATTCGCCCAATTCCGCTGGTGTCGTGATTGACATGATTCGCTGTGCCCGCCTCGCGCTAGACCGCGGCCAGGCTGGTGTACTGCAGGGACCATCAGCTTTCTTCTGCAAGCACCCTCCGGATCAGTTCACCGACGATGAGGCTTTTCACCTGGTCGCCAATTTCATAAGCGGCCCCCCAAAAAAGGTGATCAAGCCCAGGCCGCTGTTCGCAGAGCCTGAGGAAAAGACTGGGTCCCGTTGATAAGGGGCCTGCTATTCGATTTCGGACGGGTTATTTCGGCCCAGAAACCCGCCGCCCTGTTTCGTTCCTACGAGCTCGATCTGGGGTTGCCACCAGCGTCGCTCAACCGTATCATGTTCGACTCGCCGCTCTGGGAGCAGGCGCTTGTCGGCGAACTGCAGATGGCAGAGTTCTGGCAGGCGATCGGACCACAGCTCAACCTTGACACGCCGGCCCAAGTTGAAGCCTTTCGCCGGCGCTATTACGCAGACGAGGCGATCAATCAGGAGGTTGTTGATCTTATCGCATCTCTGGCTGGAGGTTACCGGCTCGGGATCGTTTCCAACCATCCCCCGGGCCTCTTAGAATGGCTCCGGCAGTGGCAGGTCTTAGAGTTCTTCGACACGGTGGTTAGTTCAGGGGAGGTTGGGGTCGTCAAGCCAAATGAGAAGATATACCTGATTGCTCTTAAAAGGCTCGGAATAGAGGCGGCGGACACACTGTTCATAGACGATACCGAGGAACATGTCCTGGCTGCCCAGGCACTGGGCATGACCGGCCATCACTTCAGTGGCGCCAGCACGCTGATCGATCATTTGGAGGAACTCGGCATGGTACCACGCTATATCTGAGAGGAACTCAGGGGGGTGAATACGAGATTCTTCAATGTCGAAATTCGTTAGATTTCTGTAATAGCCCGGTCTCAGCCCGTTGGCTTTGGATCTTCTTCTTTTCGCCTCAATAAATATGGGGTCTCTGGTGCATATCGGTTGACTTTCAGCGGAGTTCGTCAGATGGTGAAAATATGAGCCTCTCCTTACCAGAATATCGACATTCCAGTCGCACATGAATAGAGGAGTCGGTGGTTCAATAGGCTCAATAGGTGAACTTGGCTCTATTGCTGGAAGTATCTCAAGCTGAAGGAATAAGCAGAACTGTCCTCCTTCGATATGGCAGTGTTAGGTTCAATGCTCAGTTGCTGAGATTACCTGATCAGGAAAAACTCCCAATTAGTCGTTTTGATAGTATTCTCAGATAATCAATGATAGTCCCATCCATAGTTTTCAGCATTTCTAAAATGATCCAGTAAATTACTGTTCAAAGTATCATCTGTTACTTGTCCAGAAGACTTTTGAGCCGGCTGGGCAAACCACGAGAAGTTCACGCTTTGATAATTTCCCGAATCCGGTTTGATAAATCTAAATCGTGCTTATCGTTTTTGTCAGGATAATCGGCAGCGGCATATACAATTCTTCATTAATAATTGCGAGGCAAATTAGCCTGTCCGAGTCCTATTTGTCATCGATTTACCAAAAACACACGTGACAAGATCACCTCACCAGTAAGGATACTTTGAGGTATACAAATCTACAGAAACTTCATTAAAGGAGAAGGAAAATGGCAGAATCAAAAAATACCCAGGACTGGCCCGAATTGTTCGTCGGATTGTATGAACGTCTAACTGGCAGCAATGCCGAGATATCCTACAGTTTCGATGGACTGGAAATCGAAGTTCCGAGCAGCACCGCTTCAAACTCCCCTCGTGCCACGTGGAAGTTCAACGGCACCATGCGGATCTCAACGAAAGAGCTGTCAAAAACATAATAAGCAAATTTGAAAGGGACCGGATCCATCGACTCCGGTCCCTTTCAAATTTTATCCGCCTCTCATTTTAATTGATTATTTTATGATTGGACTACTGAGGAAGCTAAATAACTCAGTTTCAATAAAGGCCGAACTGGACATTGAGGTGAACCATTTAGCCTTTCACCTGAACATCGACGATAAAGAAGCATTTGTTCTGGTTGACCGGTGGAAGGATACTCTCATTTTGGCACATCATTTAGGTGCAGACTCGAAGTCATTCAAGCGTACCTTCGATGCGCTCGATACTGAACTAAAAAGACTTGATATCACTGTCTACGTGCGCACACGCAGTGTTGCGGTATTGGGTCCCAAAGCTAATCAAGTCTACGCCTACCTGATTAAATATCTTGCCCCTGTTTTCGCCCGCAGGTAAATTTATAAAGCTCTTCTTTCTATTGAAGCATTTAGTTGCTGAATATTGGTTCTGCAAGTTCTTCAAGTCTCGCTGCAATATTCCCTCCATCAGATAAAGCAACATTGTTTCTGTAAATTCAGTTAGCCAATTCGCTGTTACTCATCCTGAGATAAATTCTGCCCGCCTCCCATTCGTCACTGATCTCCATGAGGATAGCACTGACTAGCCGGATCAGCGTATTTACAGAAAGAACGTTACACCAACCGCTGACTTTATGTTAAAGCAGTCGGCTGATGACACCTACTTGCACAAGACACCCTGCATTTCATATTAATATGATGACAAACACATTCAACGGTCAAACCGACTCGGCTTGACGCTTATGTGGGGCGTTATCATTGACATATCGAAACTCTTAGTATCCTATCAGAAACCCCTACTTGATCTTATAGCTCTTAACCTATGTACTCGTCAGGGAGGAGCGATCTGCTTATCGGAAATTAGAGGTGTACAGGAATCTTCGGATTTTGCCTCTGCCCCAAATTTCAGGCTGCCAGTAGTAATCCTCAAGACCTACCACAACCACATTGTTGCATTTACCGTTTTAGTACGATGTTTAGATTATTTGCATCAACCCTGCTTTTCGCATATTCAAGTTGAGTTCGACTCTGGAACCATTCTGAGTGGAGGGATTACATGGCAAAAGAGAGGGTCAAACGAAAGCTGTCAGCTATACTCTGTGCTGATGTGGTTGGATACTCTCGTCTGATGGGCGAAGACGAAGCGACCACCCTCCAGGCTTTAAAAAAATGCGATGCAGACATCATTGACCCGATTGTTAAGGAACATAATGGTCGGATTTTCAAACGAATGGGAGATGGATTTCTCGTCGAGTTCTCGAGTGCTGTAGATAGTGTTGAATGTGCCATCGCCTGGCAAAAAGAAATTCAAGATAAGAATTATCCTCTGAAGTTCCGTATTGGTATAAATCTTGGTGATGTCATAGCCGAAGGCGAAGACATGTATGGTGATGGCGTCAACATTGCCGCGCGTATCGAGAGCCTAGCCGACCCTGAAAGTATCTGTATTTCCCGAAACATCTACGATCAAATCAGGAAAAAGGTTTATCTGGGATTTGAATATCTGGGAGAGCAACAAGTAAAGAACATCTCAGAACCGATCCGAGTATACAAGTTGCTGACTGATCCTGAAGATGCTGGCAAGGTAATTGGGGTGGCAAAATCAAAAACAACTAAAAGCTCCTGGTTCGCATCGGGATTTCTAGTCATAATAATCGCCACTGCTGGGTTGCTAGTTTATTGGCATTTTAGAGCGCGCCCTCCAAGTGAAGTTTCAGAATTTGATAAGATGGCGTTCAAATTACCAGACAAACCCTCAATTGCTGTATTGCCGTTTGTCAATATGAGTGACGATCCAAAGCAGGAGTACTTCGTCGACGGTATGACAGAAGATCTGATTACCGATCTTTCTCAAATGTCCGGACTATTCGTCATCGCTCGTAACTCAATGTTCCTTTACAAAGGTAAATCAATAACAATTCGACAAGTCTCAGAGGAGTTGGGCGTTCGTTACGTTCTGGAAGGAAGTGTTCGTAAGGCGGGTGAGCAGGTGCGAATTAACACCCAGCTTATCGACGCTACCACCGGAGATCACCTGTGGGCTAAACGATATGATGGCAGATTAGATAATATCTTTGCCCTGCAAGACAAAATCACCCAGAAAATTTTTTACCGCTCTTGCTGTAGAGTTGTCCACAGTTGAGAAGGAGAAGGTTGGCTTTAAGGATACTGACAATATCGAGAGGATACGACGCCTTTTTAAAGGGCTGGGAGCTGTATCGAAGATGGACACCTGAAGATTTTCACAACTCGTTACCCTACTTTGAGAAAGCAATCGAATTGGATCCCGAATATGGGAAAGCCTATGCAGCGATAGCATCTGTATATACAGAAGGTTACCAAAGTGCGTGGGATTGGTCACATGTGGTGGGGGTATCCGCTGAGGCTATGCCTGGCCTGGCAGGTAAATACTTGAACGAGGCCCGGAAATATCCTACAACACTGGCGCACCAGGTTGCTTCTAAGTGGTATATTATTTTACTCTTTCCAGAAGAAGCTATCGCTGCTGCAGAAAGAGCTATAGCACTCGATCCCAATGACGCTGTCGGGTATGAAGCAATGGCATGGGCCTTGATTTATTCAGGTAAGCCTGAAAACGCATTCGACTCTGTCGATAAAGCGATACGATTAGATCCTCTTAATATTGCCAACTACTTTTACACACTGGGTACGGCACATTTCGGGATGAAACAATATCAGGATGCTGTTTCTTTTTATGAAAGGGCTTTCAGGCTAAATCCTGAACTGGGGTTAGTACAAAGAGCTTATCTAGCTGCATCCTATGTAAATTTGGGTTTAGACGATAAGGCGAAGGCTGAGGTCAATATTCCTGAAATTAGAGATGTCCGAGAACTTTACGATTTATATGTGAAATATGAAGGTGCCTACTACAAAAACTCAGAAGATGCTGCCCGCTTGATTGATAGCTTACAAAAGGTCGGGTTAGACAGCGTAAGTGCTAAATAGCAATCTTTTATATTTGCTGCTGGAAAAGTGGAAACCGCACCACAACGCTATGAATCAATGAATCTCAAGGGGTTTCACTACTCCATTTAGACAAAAAGGGGGGGAATAGCATGGCACTAGACACGAGAGGTTTGAAAAGAAAAAGAATAGGTATTATCAGCAGAAGAAAATTCATCAAAACCACTCTAACTTGTGCAGCACTTGCAGGCACAGGAAACCTTATCATTCCACGCTATGGAGCAGCAAAACCCAAGACGCTTAAAATCATGCAGTGGATTCACTATGTACCAGGGATATGACAAGTGGTTTAACGAATCTTATATTAAAGAATGGGGAGCCAAACAATGACACTAAGGTGATCGTAGATAATATCAGTCTTGCCGCCCTTGAATGCACGAGCTGATGCCGAAGTCTTTAGTCAAAAAAAGAGGGCACGATTTATTCCTCTTCTTGTGGCCTAGACCAGACCTGGAACAGCACGTCATAGATCTTAAAGAGGTGTACGATGAGTGTATTAAAACTTCCCAAGGGAAACCATTCGATTTAGCCACTCGGGGGATTCTCTATAACCTTAAAAACAAAGAAGTATTATGGAACGTTTAAGCTAGCTTTGTTCCTGGCCCGATTAAGTACCGCGAGGATCTTTTCAGGATTCCGTAGGGGTGTATCCCCTGACTCAGGGGGTGATCTCCGGTTTGGGGGCGCAAAAATTAAAAAGAAGACACAATGTCTCATTAGGGCTTGGTTTAGCCTCTCGAGGTTGATACGAACATGGCTTTGCGGTCCATCATGTACTCGTTTGGGTCTTCTGTTCAAGATGAAGAGGGTAATGTGGTCCTCAATTTCAGAAGGAGACACTGGAAAGTAATTAAATTCGTAGAAGGCGATGTAGTTCAGGAGAGCATGACATCAGAGGTATTTACCTGGGATGCGTCGTCCAACAATCGTTTGATGCTCACAGTAAAGGGATCTCTCACGATGAATGCCGTCTCAGATAAACTCGGACAGGCCGAGAAGGATTATCCGGAGATGGCGAAAGAAAAGTATCTCGTTAGCCCAGAAAACTACCCGAAGGACCAAGTACGCAGGATGGGCCTTCAAAATGTCATAAATGTGTATTCCATTTGGAAGTTCGCCGAGAGTGTTGAAGGCGCCAAAAAATTCATAGTCAGATTTATGTGTCAAATTTCCGGATTAAGCCTTTTTGGCCAGTGAGTTCTATAATTTTCCTTGTTTTCCTAATTCAGTTCCTGATCTCAAAGAAGCAGGTATCTTAATGATCAAGACGCCGATCCCGCCTGATAAGTATAAGGATCCTCGAAGATGTTCAGGATTGGGGCAACCAATATTGGCTATCCTGGTTATGTCAATGCGGGTATATCGGAGATCTTCGGAGCATGGATCATTCCAACTATGTTCGGAAAGGCTGCCAGCGGTGATATGAGTCCCGAGGATGCACTAGCAGAAGCTGACAAAAGGCTCAGGCCATATTTAAGAAATGGCGAGAGCAGGGAGTAATTTAAGTACTACAATATATGAATCCCAAATAAAGAGATCCTCTGACAATATCAACTTTTGATCAATTCGGGAGTTTAGAGATTCTTTCCTGTGAAGGTTCGGTTTACGTTGTCTAATAAACGGAGTTTACCAAGGTGGGGAGATTCTGAAAGATACAGTAAAAATCTTCAATCCGGCCTCCCCCCACATTGTTACATTTACCAGCTTAATTTTGTGGTTAGGGTTTGCTTTTCGATACTTGCAAACCTATGTTCATTTGGCGGAATAGCCAGTAAGGAGGGAACCTATCATGAAACGGACTGTTTCATTATTAATGACTGATTTATTTGTTCCCATTTTCAGACGAACTCTTCTCGCACTGTCGTGTTCGATATGCATCGTAAGTTGCGCAAATATTAAGAATCAAAGCAGTATCGAATTAACACCCGAACGGCGTGGAAGTGCGGGCTACATAAAAGGGTCGAAAACCTACCCGATGTATCGAATATTTTACCTCCCCCACCATCTTGATGGTTCTGCTATATTCTCAGCTTGATCAGGAAATAAGTAAGAAGGGTTTCGCTTTGCGTAATACTCCACGTTGGGAATTAGCCACCAAGGATCAGATATTGTTATTCCCAGAACCGATAAACGCTTTTTCTTGCTCACTAGAAGCTCCGATCACAGAAACGGATACACCACATCTTTACTCGTTATTGCGTAAAACTTTTGATGATGTGGACTGGTTTGACAAACCATTGAAAGATCAATATCAACGTCTACTACCTTTTGTTGTAAACAATGAACCAACTTGTGGAATCACATGCCATCATAACAATATAAATCTTACCCTTCGGGGACTGCAGCTAATGGCTGGGTCTATGCGCTCATCCTTAGTGAGATTGCCCCCGACAAGACCGAAGTACTTCTTGCCAGAGGGTTAGCTTATGGTGAGGCTGACGTTATTTGCAATCTGAACTGGTATAGCGATATGATTGCAGGACGTGTTTTGGGTGCAGCCGTGGTAGCTCGATTGCACGCAGAACCAGAGTTTCTAAAGGATTTAGATGCAGCGAAGGACGAGATTGCATACATGCAAAAGGTTTATCGCTTGAGCGTGATTGTGATGCTGAAGCAACTGCCTTGAGCTTTTCCCTTGAATCAGCACCATGATGAGTTAACAGCTAATCAATCTGAATTTCCGGGTTGAAACTCCGGGTCTCAAATTTAAGGTTATTCCTCTGTGAGGTTCGAACAGAGATGCACAGGCAAAACTGAACTGCTCATCACTTAAGGATTGGTAGGTTTACAGGAAAAGTACTAAGTTGCAGTTTTATTTAAATTGTTGAGATTGGCAAAGGACATTTTTCTATTGTTAAATATTGGTTTGAGTTACAATTCGTCACATGTCTTATTTGTAGATATCAGTGGTGTGAAACCACCTTCTGCCCTACTCAGTTTTCCACTGAATCAGTATTACACCATTGATGTTCTCCAGTGGCATAACTTATTGTTTATCCAATACTATGTTTCTGACTGTCAAACTAATTGGGAAGTTTACGTTAATCATCAATTGCCTTTGTCAATCCTACCTTAGTCACTTGTTTCATTCCTAAAATTTTAGAGGGGACTTCTCCGTCATCATTGATGAGGATGGTATACCCTTGATCGCTTAGATCTGAGATAATTTTCTTTTTGGGAATATTATGGTATACAGTCAGGCTGGTATAAAACATGGCCTCGATAGGGCGGTTATAATTGAATAAAACACCATTTTTAATATTCTTTTTATTGAGGTCCTTCAAATCTAACACCCATTGTGGACTTCTATCCTTTATTTCGAAGACTTTCATCCTCTCAATACTATAACGAATAGGAAGGAGAATAATCAGAACCATTACAATATTGAATATCCATTTAAACCGGTGACCGTCTTTATATTTATTGATTGAATAAAAGAACTCTGCTGTCATAAAAAATAATGCTGGAGCGGTAAATAATATATAGCCTTGCATTCTGGTTTTGGCCATTGAGAAAAATAAAAATGGAATCAAGAACCAAATCAATACTGAAAGCCGTTTTTTGTTCTTTAAATCCTGAAAAACCTTCCAAATAAACCATGCTAAAGGCAGGTATATATATTCACCATAATTTGTTCTAATACGATTGAGGAAATAAAATATGGTGGTCGAATGCCCATCCAATTCTTCAAATAAGTGTTTAAAATGGTGACTTGATTCCCAGAGGGATTCTTTAGGGAACACAGAAAAGATATAGAATTGCCAAGGGAGAAAAATTGCAGCAAGAGAAATCAGTATAAAAACAAACTGAGTTATGATGGTCTTTAAGTTAAACTGTTTCGAATCCCATACCAGTAATAGCCAAATAGGAAGGACAATTAAAGCAGGTAACCATTTCGATAAAATGGCAAAGCCGATACTTATTCCCACAAGAAAGGAGAAAATGGTTTTTTCTTTCTGTATGTATTGAATACTAAAATAAACAGATAAAAGGACAAAAAACATAAAGAAGACATCAATATGATCTGTGGTTCCGTTCGACCTCCAACTAATGATATTAAAAGACCGTTGATTGAAAATAAAAAAGCAGCCAAGTATCCTGTTTTTTGATTGATCAAATATCTCCCAACTGAAAATACCAGATAAATTGCTGTCGAAGTCAAGAAAATGGAGGGAAGTCTTACTGCTATTTCGTTGATCCCGAAGACCCATATACTTATGGCAATACTCCATAGAGGCAATGGTCGCTTATGCACCCAAATATGGTTTGCAGACCAATTTTGATAATTGTAGGGTAAAACAGGATTGTCATAAAGCGTTGGGACCAGAGGGTGATTAACTAAATTTTTTGCTACAAGGGACAAGGTATCTTTTATCCCAGAAATGAAGAAAAAAATCTGCGGATACATAAAAATAAAGCCCCAAAGCACTTACAATCATTAAGACAATGGCATATATATATTGGCCTTTCTTATGAAAACGCCAAGAATAGAAGTAACCAATAGAGGCACAAAGAATGTACGATGAGACCAACTAAGAGATTGTTCACTATATTTCCTGCTAGATTGAGAGCAAATGATCTTGATTAGTAGAAGTATGTCGGATTTTGAGAAACCCAACTTATTAATTCTATACAAAAGGGCCGTGCTGATAACCCCTATTCCGTATTTAACGCTTCGCTGAAAATTTATACTTGAGGCGTCATCAAAATATTTGGTAGGGCAAGTGATTTCTGCTATCTCATACCCTTTAAAAAAAATTTGTGAAATCATTTGGTTATCGAACACGAAATCATCAGAATTTGCATTATAGTTTATGTCTGTTAGGACTTCTTTTGAAAAAGCACGATAGCCTGAATGATACTCAGATAACTTTTGGCCCATTAGTATATTTTGACCCAATGTTAAGAGTCGATTCGCGATATATTTATATTTGGGCATCCCACCTTTAATGGCACCTTTTCCTAAAATCCTGCTGGCTAGTACTACTTGATAAACATTGTTCGCGATTAAATATGCCATTGAATGAAGTAGTTTTGGGGTATATTGATAGTCTGGATGTAACATTACTACAATATCGGCTCCTACCTCTAGAGATCTATTGTAACACGTCTTTTGGTTGCCCCCGTATCCTGTATTTTTCTGGTGACGTATTACATGATCGATACCTAACTTATTAGCTAACTCAGTGGTATTATCATCGCCATAGTCATCAACGAGAATAACTTCATCAACTATCTCAAATGGAATCTCACTATATGTTTTCGACAAAGTTTTTGCCGCATTATATGCGGGCATCACAACTACAACTTTTTTATTATCAATCATCGTTCTGAATCCTTGTGATGTGAAAAACCTTAACTGGTCTCAAATATAGTTTAATAGTATTCCCCATAGCCAGTCATGTTTCTGGAGCGTAACAAAAGGCCATTCCCTAACATGCTCTCTCCCCCTTCACTTTCCATTAGGAAAAGAAATCAATGTCTATGCTTTATTCGTAATAGTAGGGATTCCAAAAATTGGGACTAATAGATACAACAATAATTTGTATCACAGAGTCTTTAACATGAATTGCTCAGGTGCGAAAAATTTATTAAATATACAGATAACATTCTGATTTATCAAGGAATAAACGGATGTAAAAATGTCTTCTTGATCGTATACTCAGCAACTGACAGTAGATAATATTGCCATATACGAAACAGCTGATAATGAACGGTTTTTTCAGATAAAGGGGGCAGCACCTCACCAGTTTTTGAGATCGAAAGCAGGTCGTTTTCCACCAACCATTAATTACAACCTATTTTGATTCTCTTGTCATATATCGGTTTTCAACTTGGAAAATATTTGATGTGGAAATAACTTCAAATCCAAATTTTCTGTAAAAACGGACGTTTTCATCTAAATCGGTTTCTAAATAAGCTTTTGCTGAACACTTATTGACTTCCTCACAAAACCGTTCCATAAGAGTTGAGCCAACACCTAATCTGCGGTGAGATGGGTAAAACACCAATGGGACCCAGATGCCAATGTTGTTCATTAGGATCTCTGATTGCCCACTCTGCTAGCCACACAGATTTCCTTGCATTAGTATTTTTCTCTGTCTCTCGGTTCTTCTGATTTACCCTTTGATTTCTTGCCAACGCAGGAGTTCATCCTCATTACTCCGACTATCTTCTTTCCTTCCTTCGCAAGAAAGACTATGCCAAGTTTTTTATAAAAAAGTTCAAGAAACATAGTTTCAATTTCAAAACGTTCATTTTTACCAGTACCTTGAAAAACAGCAATATGGATTGGATTATTCAACATAGCGATACTGAGTACTTTTGCTGATTCTTGAATGTCATTATGTTCCATAAAGGAAAGATGGAAATTAGCCATATTCGGTCCCCGGATAATATGTGATAGGACAAAAGAACATTTACCTTGCTAGAATATGATCTGGCAAACACTAACTATTCGATCCTAAATTACTCCGTATATTCTTTCTGTTTATCCTCAGTCCATTAATGATTTGGTCCTTCATTACCGATTTGACTTTAAAATGGTTATACTGCCAATTGATTGATTAACATTAGCGCAGATCAATGGGGGGCTTTGATGGAAATTGATACACTGCAAGAGTACATATTGATGAGGCTTTATAGAGCTGACCAAACCGGAGAGAGGGCTGACTCGGTTCGCATTCCCCATGCCGCGTCATACGCTTATGTCATTTTCCCACTAGCAAAAACTCATCCAAAGTCCACATATAGCCAAGCCATCAAGCTAGTTATAAAATATGGATTGGTCGAAAAAGCAAAAGCTGATAGCAATGGATTGTTTGTATGTCCTAAATCAGGCAAAAAACGATTAATAAAAAAATCATTACTTAACAAATGGGTGCATGAACAAGAAATATTGTATCTGACTGATACCGGTGTTGCGTGGGTAAAAAATAGAAAGTCGCAAATAGACGGGGCAAAAGATAACCGACGCGCCCGAGAACAAAAACGATGATACCAGAATTAACCATTAAGCGGCTGCCGACCTTACAAGGGCCGCTGGCCAATTGGTGCGACTCCACTTTGGGAGTTGGCCGGCAGGTTTATGTATCTCATCAGTACCGACATAGCTATGGGAAGTACTATATGGGGAGATCTTTACAAACTCCATACACTGAAGATAAACAGACATATCAGGAAGCATCTAAACTTGCGAGGGTTGAGCAATGTTTTACACTGGCAGGTAGAAGCTCAACCCTTTTTCCTTCAAAGACATTCTCAAACCACCCTCATAGCAAGTCTAACTTGTCGCAGATAATCTCAACTTGAGAAGAATTTATCAAAAACAATTACACCTGATTCTTCTTCTCTCAGACATCTATTTCTTCAACTGGAACTTGTAGTCCGTCTCGTGCTTTTTATTGAATTCAGTGTAAATCTCCTCCGCCACCTCCTGCATCTCTTCCGGCCATCCTGCCAATACTGAATCAGTTGTCTGATATCGATCGCCACCTTCTTCCACTTTTTTCTCTTTAAGGGGTTGCGGTGGATAGGCTTCCGGATTTACCACAGCCATCCGTGTGCGAACGCCTTCCTTCGTAGCGTTCCACACCATAAAGTCCTGTGCATAGTCCACAGGACCGTCATAGATCTGCTCGACTGCCTCCTTGATGATCGGCAGTGTGTCGAAGTCGTTCTGGAAGTGGCAGGCGACAGCGTGCTTGGGTTTCGTTCCGCAATTCTGGCATCATTTCGCGCCCTGGTCAAATCACGCATCGCTTCATCTTCTGTATCAGGCACATAAATGGGGCTGAGTTCTCCTGCTCTGAGGAGCCGAGCAAGAGCGATTGCATCACGTTTATCATTTTTAATCCTGACTCCACTCTTCTTTGGAATCATGGACGGTGCCGCTACTATACAGCTAAACCCATTGCCGGTGAGATGGCGATAGAGTGCAAAACCACAGGGACCAGCTTCATAGACAAAATGCAGTTCAGCGCCTGTAGACACAAGCTTTCTTATTACTTTGTCAATGGCCTCTTCCGTGTTCTTAATTGTCCCTTAAAGCCTCACTTCTCCATCAGGACCATTATCGGCGATAGCGAGAGATATTGATTTTTGATGAACATCAATTCCAACAAATTTAGTGCGTAAATGATCTTCCCATGGCTTCCCTCCTTGTTATAGAATTATTGTAACGTGCTGTTACAAGCTATCTTAACAGGAGTTGGGTATGATCTTGTCATCCTGTTAGACATTATGTCTGTTGATCTTCAGAGTGAAGTACCGGGAATCTGGCAGGAGGCAGTATTACGACCCATTGTCTTGAAGAACGCCTCTGTGCTGCCCAGATTTTGTCCCTGCAACCGCCCCGCGCTTGCTTGTCTGTCTCTGCTATATTAAGTTGGTAGCCAGATAACCACTAAAAAGATGTGAGGGTATTGGACATGATAAGACTGACATTACTCCTCTTAATTCTGACGATATCGGCCTGTAGTGACAGTGACGGAAGCTCTGCTGCGGGAAGTGGTGAACTGCCAGATGATGAAGTGCTAAACGCTCTCACTCGGTACATTAGCGAGAACCCCAAACAGGCAGAGTTGGTGGCTGAGGCGCCTGAAGAATACCTGGCTGGCGACCCTGAAGAGCTTCAAAATGTGGCTGATGTTCTTATTCTGTATCTTAACGAAAGTGATGTCAGCTTTGCAGAACTCGCTGATGCCGCAGGCAACTGCCAAGACCAAAACCCTTGGCCCTTGGGGATCACCCCACCCATCCTATAATCCTCTGTAGGTGGATCTTCTGTCTGCCTTTAACAAGATCCTCAGGCCGACAGCGATCATTCCCACCGCCAGAGCAATGAGTAGAATTTCCTTGTCGAAGAATATCGGGTTGTACTCGTAAGCCCACGGATGGTGAATGCGGTGGTAGATGCTCTGAGCAATTCCCACGAGGGCAAAAACTAGGGTGAAAAAAGTTGTGT
The DNA here is from genome assembly GCA_963759125.1 of uncultured delta proteobacterium. Taxonomy (GTDB): domain Bacteria; phylum Desulfobacterota; class Desulfobulbia; order Desulfobulbales; family Desulfocapsaceae; genus JABDQA01. Next base: position 323,868 of record CAVWXN010000001.1, on the reverse strand, counting down.
TTTTCATCCTTCCCATTATAAGAGATCGGGCAGGGAGGATCTTGTCTGCAGACGTCTTTTTCTTGGCACTTTGCGCCACATTTGGCGGTGGTATTAGTAGCCCTCAAAAGGTAGAGGTCGCTATAAACTAACCCAGCCTCGCAGACCTGAAATAGACCGGTCTTCAGTCCATTGGCTTTGAATCGTTTTCTTTTCGCCTCAATAAATATGGGGTCGCTGGCGCATATCGGTTGACTTTCAGCTGAGCTCGTCACATGGTGAACAGATAAGGCGGCGATTGCCTGGAGGGGGCGCTTGTGGTGCTTACCCAAAGGCGCGGAGATGATTTGAAAATGGAAGTCACAACTACCAGCGACACTTTACTATTATGTCTGAAAACACGAAGCTTTATATCCTTTGGACCAATGACAATTTCATTACCTCTGAGAAGATGGTCTTTATGTATGGAATCAATGCCAAAAGACAGGACTGGTGGGATGAGGTGACTATCATTGTCTGGGGGGCGAGCGTCGATCTGGTATGTGAAAACGAAAAAATCCAGGATCTCGTAAAAGAAGCCCAGTTGGAAGGGGTGCACATCACTGCCTGCAAGGCATGCGCCGACCAGCTTGGGGCCAGCGAGACCCTGAAAGGTCTTGACATCGAGGTTATTTACTGGGGTGTACCATTAACCCAGATTCTGCAAAATGGTGAAAAGCTGATAACAGTCTGAATGCCCGAAGATGCTCTAATGTTGCCTTAACTCGCAGGGACTTGTTCCGTCCCCCAGAGTTTGACCAATCAATCTCCCAGAGGTTCGTATGTTCAAAGTCACTTTAAACGGAAAAAATCGTATAGATATCGAGTTGAGCGGTAAGCTCGATTCAGATGAAATGAGAACCGCACTCGATGATCTGGTGGATAAATCGGATAATATCGAAAACGGGATAATGCTCTATGATGTGATAGACTTCCATATGCCGTCATTGAGTGCGATAGCGATAGAATTTTCGCGACTTCCTGAAATGTTCGGGCTGATCAGAAAATTTTCCAAAGCAGCCGTACTCTCGGACAAGACCTGGATCAAAAAAGTCAGTGAATTGGAAGGTGTGTTGATACCGGGGCTGGAGATCAAAGCATTTTCCCGGGACCAGAGAGAGGAGGCTGAAGCCTGGCTTGAGGCAACCGAAGAGAGCTAGGCACAGACCCACTGATTGTGTTTACAGCCCCTTGCCCGGTGCGGTCAGGAGGGCAAACTCTAGATACCTTTTCCATCCGGAAAACGGCCCTTTTGTCCATATATCTTTGTTGTGCTCGAAATTTTATCCTCGGAATATCAATTATATGTCTGCGGCAAAATTTCTCGCACGCCTCGATCTTGAAGAAAATTACTCGTTTCCGGATGGACACTGATATGGTTGTCACTTGTCAAGAGAACAAAATTCTCCAGTCCAACTTTTTTACCAGCGGTCCTTATCGTGGATAAATTCCAAGGCACTCAAAGAGGCGGAACCGATGTAACGACGATCGATCACTCTGATATTCGCGGGTTGGATACCGCATGACTATGTTCCGTCGCGGAGCTGCCTCTATCTAGTTTCGTGAGTTCGGCTCAAAGCCTTATCCAATAGTGTCCTTCGAGGGTTCTCCTAACCGTGGTTGCGCCCCTTTGGATGCCTTGGAAGGTTATGTCAATCGAATATATGATCGTCTCCTTTTGATTGATGTTGTTCTTTGATAGCATGTAAATTTTCAGGTGGTGGACGGAATCTCGATTTCCCCGGCAATAGCCCACATGAAAGCGCACAGTTCCCTGGCGATAGCCGTTACAACGACCTGCTTTGGTTTTCCTTTAGCCCACAGCTGTCTGTAACGTGAACACAGCCGGACCTGGGCTTTCCATGAGATGTCGCACACCTTCTTAGGTAGCTCTTCCTGGCGTTTTAGGAGACCACGGCCGACCCTGGCAGGCAGCCGATACGCCCATGCGGCTTCTGTCAGAACGCGACGTACATGACCATTGCCGGATTTTGTGATCGAACCGCGCCGGGTCTTTTCGCCGCTGGAATGCTCCGATGGCACCAATCCCAGGTAGCTCATCAACTCGGCAGGGTTTTCAAAACGATTCAGGTCACCGATCTCGGCGACGGTGGTCGCCGCCACGATCAGCGAGACGCCTCGAAGGGCCTGAAGCGCTTTAACGACCGGAGCCAAGCGCCACTGGGCCACCAACTGCCGGATCTGATCGGTCAGTCTTTGTACACGCTGGCTGCACTCGCCGATTGTATCGATATATTCCTGCAGCACGATTTGCTGGCCTGGATGGTCCATTTTGATATCCGACAGCCAGCGCATGTGGGCTTTGCTCCAACTCGCTTTGCCTGCATAGCGCAAGCCGTGTCGGAGTAAAAAGGACTTTAATCGTTGCTTCGATCTCTTCTCATCGGTCTTGGCATCTTCCCTTGCGCGGGTCAGATCCCTGATAGCCTCGTCTTCGGCACAGGGTACGTAAACCGGAGTCAGTTCACCGGCGCGATCCAAACGGGCAAGTATACAAGCATCCCGGCGGTCGTTTTTTATCCGGTCGCCGCTTTTTTTAGGAACCCTGGAAGGAGCAACCACAGAACAGTCGTAGCCCTTGGCGGTAAGGTGACGATAGATTCCGTATCCACAAGGTCCAGCTTCGTAGACGAAATGCAGCCGTCCGCCTTTGGAAACCAGTTTTCGAATAACCTTGTCCAAAGCATTGAGGGTGCCGTCAATTTTACCATAACTGCGGACCTCGCCGTTGCGGCCCCTTTGAGCAATGGCGATCTCTATGGAATTTTTATGAACATCCATACCGACAAATGTGCTATACTTTTTCATGGTCTGCCTCCTTGTTTATGGCTCTGTGATAGGTTAGGTTTAACCTTTTCATCATAACCCACGTACCCAAGGATGGCAGGCCTATTTTGTTGGATTGGCACCACAGCTAGCGAAAAATCATCATGGGCGAGAATGGGCCCCTCAGTAGCTCGTCGGAGCCCATGATGATTTTTCGCGGGTTACTGCCCCGGTGTTTCAACTATGACTGACAACCATTATATCTAGATAGGATTGTGATGAAAAATTGTCTGTTACTGGTCGACATCCAGAATGATTATTTCCCCAATGGCAAAATGGAACTGGCAGGAATCAACAACGCCGCCTATAATGCGGAACTCTTATTAAGAAAGTTCAGAAAAGAGACCCTCCCCCTGATTCACATCCAGCATGTTTCACTGCACCCGGAAGCCACCTTCTTTCTGCCTGACAGCTATGGAGTCGATATCAACGAAGCGGTTGCCCCGCTGCCAGAGGAGACGGTGGTAAAAAAACACTACCCGAACAGTTTTCGAGACACTGACTTATTGGAAACTCTGCAAAAAAATGAAATTGATACCCTTACCATTTGCGGCGCCATGAGCCATATGTGTATCGACGCCACTACTCGAGCAGCGTTTGACCTGGGTTTCTCCTGCCTTGTCGCAGAGGACGCTTGTGCGACGAGAGACCTTTTGTTTCAGGATAAAACAATTAAAGCGGACAAGGTTCATGCATCCTTCATGGCTGCCCTGTCAGCCCCCTATGCTGAAGTGATTTCGACCCAGTCCATTCTAGAAAGGATGGGCTAGCGATCAGCAGAGTTCAGGTTCCTCTCTTCCTTAACCCTTTCTGGTTGCCTTAAATAGCGCACCGGCCAGCTCTGTATTACCGTTAACTGCATGATCTCGAAAAACAGATACCGGTCTTCAGATCTGGCGCTGTAGCTGACCAAGCTCAACGCCCTGATGCCCGACGACCGGGAAGCGGCCGCTTCCTGGCTGAGCCCCCGCCAACGGGCCCAAATCGGACGTTTGCAATGACCGTTTCAACTGACCTCAATTCAAGGCGCAACCCATATCCATGACCTCATCCATAAAGCCCAGTCGGCAACTGAATATGAATTAGGCCGTTTCACCGGTGGCAGCCAGCGGCCCCTGATGGCGATGCTCGAGATCACCAACCGTTGCAACATGAGCTGTCCTCTCTGTTTCACCGATGCCAGCCAGAAGGCGGCAGATGTCGGGCTCGATGAAATAGTGAAGCGGTTGGATTCCCTGCTTGACGTTGCCGGTCCCATACCGCTGCAGATCAGTGGCGGGGAGCCCACCCTGCACCCGCAGCTTGCTGAAGTCGTCGCCGAAGCCAGGAGGCGCGGGTTCCGCAATATCGAACTGGTCACCAACGGCATGATCATCAGCGCTAATCCTGACTTCCTGAGTGCACTCGTCGATCAGGGTCTGACAGCGGTTTATCTCCAGTTTGATGGGCTGAGAAAACAGACTTACGAAGCCATACGCGGCCGCGATATCAGCGAAGTACGGACCAGGAGCATCGAGGCGATCCGAAAGGCCAGGATCTGCTGTACCCTGGCCGTCGCGGTAACCCCCCGGGTCAATGATAGTGAGCTGGGCGACATTGTCGACTTTGGCATCAGCAACATCGATACGGTCAGAGCCATCAATTTTCAGTCGGCGACCCGGTTTGCCGGTCGCTATCCTGTCCAGTCCAGTGAGCGCGGCTATAGCCTGGAGGAGTTGGTTAAGCTGATTGAAGTGCAGTGTGGATTAGTCACGGGTGGGTTCGTCTCCGATCTATTCGGTCACCCCAAATGCAATGCGATGTCGCTCGTTTATGTGGTCGACGGTCGCCTCAAACCGCTGTTTTCCTATATCTCGCCGGAAATCAGGAGAAATTTTCTGGGCCGGGAGCCGCGGCGGATCCTGCTCGATCTCTTCAGGGGCAGAGAATATTTTTGCCGGAAATATCTAATCAACCCACGTACCTGGAAATTTCTTGCCGAAGCGGTCGATATTTTTGGGACCGAGCACCGTGTTCAGTCTTTCCTCAAGGCCAGACACATTCTTCTGTTCGCTAAAAGTTTCATGGACCTTCCTGCCCTCGACCCGGCCCGCCTCAACCAGTGCTGCTACGGAATTGCCACTGAAAGGGGGGTCTACTCGTTCTGTGCCTACAACAATCTGTATCGCTTTGGTTGAAACGGAGAGTGAAAGTCATGGCTAGACTACAAACCTGGGGCTGGCAGTCACCGGCTCTATTTCTCATCTTTCTGGTCCTGGCGGCTGGCTGTACATCCATTAGGCCGCCGTTGAACTTAGTCGAGAGTACGCCTTCTGCTGCTGTCGAGAATTTCGACTACAGCAGTTACGAGCGGCTCCTCGCCAGCTACGTTAATGAGCGTGGCCAGGTCGATTATGGAGGGCTGAGAGAGAATCCCGGAGACGTGGATCTCTTTTATCAGCAGGTTGCCGCCTACAGTCCTGACAGTCATCCTCAGATTTTTTCTAATGACGATGCCCGTTTGGCCTATTGGATTAACAGCTACAACCTTACCACCATAAAGGGGGTCCTCCATAATTATCCGATAACCAGTGTGGCTGATGTGGCACCGCCTCCATTGCTGTTCTTCTTTCCGAGCAAGAGTGGATTTTTCTACTTTCAGCGATTTACCTACGGCGGCGCTGAAACCAGTCTCTACTACCTTGAAAACAGCGTCATACGTAAAAGGTTCACAGATCCGCGCTACCATTTCGCCCTAAACTGCGCCTCCAGCAGCTGCCCGCAACTGCCCAGGATTCCTTTTTATCCCGAAAGACTCGAGGAACAACTCGAGGCAGAGGCCGTCAAGTTCATCAACTCGGTTGAAAATGTACGCTATGATAAGCTGGAAAAGACATTGCACCTGTCGGCCATTTTTGACTGGTATGAAGAGGATTTTCTCACCTGGCTGGAAATCACCTCAGCCGGACAGGATCTGACCATCGTCGATTACATCCTGCCCTACCTCAAAGAAGAAACCGCCGAACTGATCAACAATGACCGGGATTCATTGCAGATCGCCTATCTGCCCTACGACTGGGGGATAAATGATCAAGGAGCTGGTGCCGAAAATGAGGCATTTATGATTTGTCTAGAGCGGTTGACACAGCAAAGAATGTCCGATGATTCGGCACCGACGATCACTTCCGCTGGCCCTGCTGCTTCTGCCCGTATTGTGCTCCTGCCTGCTGACACCGCAGACATTTGACGAAGAGGCCTGGCGCCTTCGGGTTGAAGAGCAGGACAGTGCAAAGCTCTATGCGGCCCACGAAAAGGATGGTCGATATTTTAATCCCTGGATGGTGCAGGACGAAGGGCGTTTCGGTCAGTTTCTCAAGTGGCGTCTGACCCGCACCACAGCCTACACGGATGAAGAGGAATCGTATCTACCGGGCTTCGAGCCGGATCTGCTCCAGCGGCTCAAGAACATACCGGCAGAAAAGGATCTATTGGTCTGGATCGGTCATGCCACCTTTCTCATCAGACTTTCGGGCAGTTACTGGCTGACCGACCCGATCTTGTCGGAACGGGCGCTTCTGCCAAAGCGGCGAACACCCCCGGCACTTTCCCTGGCGAACTTGGTGAGCTGGACGGTCCGCTTACCGTGGTCATTTCGCACAACCATTATGATCATCTTGATAAGCGACCCTTAAGGGACTGCCAGTCCACACCCGGTTTATCGTGCCGCTGGGGCTCGGCGAACTGGTCTCCTCCCTGCATGACGGAGAGGTAACAGAGATTGACTGGTGGCAGGAAGTCAGGAGCGGTCAGACGCTGGTTACCGGTCTGCCTGCTCAGCACTGGTCGCGCCGAATCGGCCAGGGACACAACCGCACCCTGTGGGCAAGTTACATGCTCGAGTCGCCGACGGTGAAACTATATTATGGCGGGGACAGTGGCTATTTTGTCGGATATCGGGAGTTCGGCCGTAAATTCGGACCGGTCGATTACGCTCTGCTGCCAACTACCGCCTATCAGCCGCGCTGGTTCATGCATTACCCGCACATGAACGTAGATGAAGCCTTGAGAGCTTTTGGCGATCTCCAGGCCCACTGGTTCGTGCCGACCCAGTGGGGCACCTTTCGTCTTGGCGACAATCCGCCGGGCTACCCGATGCTTGATCTCAAAAGGCAGATCAAGGCCCGCGAACTGGATCCCAACGCTTTCCTCATGCCCGATCTCGGGCAGATCCTCGTGCTTACGCCGGCAGGGAACCCAGCACCCTGAAGAATTACCCTTTGAAACCGTTGTCCAGATGGGAACCGTCGCAGATCGGCTTCTTCTTCGAACCGCCGCAGCGGCAGAGCACATAGTGGTCGGCCATTGGCAGCAGTTTGTCTGAATCCTGGTCATCGATCAGGGTGATACTGCCCTGGATGTTGAGCGGTCCGTCCTCCTCGACTACGATCTGTTCGCTGCCTTGGAAATAATCTCTGTGGTGGACTCCGTCGACAATGTAGCTCAAGGCACCCGAGGGACATTTCCTTATGGTCTCGATGATCTCCTCGACCGGGGCGGTGTCGGGTTCATACTTGGGTGCATCATGGGTGCCGAATACGGCTTCGAGCTCCCCGCAGTAGCCAGCGCCCATGCAGAGATAGCGGTCGAAGACGATGGTAATTTTCTGGCCCTGGTAATATTCCAGCTCTTTTTTGTCGGAGTCTTCTCTGCTGCCGTCGAAACCGACCGTTGCATGCGAGCCGTCGCACAGAGGTTTGTATTTGGACTCTCCACAGCGGCACAGGGAAGTAACCCGTTCCATTTTTACCGGTGCCCCGTCACTGCCGATGAGTTTCGAATCTACCGCCATCAGAGGGCTGTACTTACTGAAAATGATTTGACTTTTAGCCACGCTGTCCTCCTTTAAAAAATAAACTCGGGTGATTCTGCCGGCTGCCTGCCAGCCAGCCGCACCTTTTAGACACTTAAAGCTCGGGCAAGATTGGTTCTCCAGGTACAAGATACCCCAGGCAACAAGCATTTTCCACCTCCTTTGATTGGTAGTGGTTGGCGGCAGCGGCTGGTTTATGGCATGGGGGATCCGGTTCGGAAATATGATTCAACCGACCCTTGTGTATCCGTTTTTAGATAGTACAATCTTAATAGGTTAGCGAAGTTTCTCAGGCAGACGCCGCCCCGGCGCCAGGTAAATGAATTCAGGGGCAATTTTTGATCCAGGGGAGGGAGCGATGACGACTGTTTGGCATCCCGGTAAATTGTTGAGCACTTCAAGTGCTTACTGGCAAGGGTGTACACTGCAGGCCGGCGTTCGGCTAAGAGTTTTCTCCGAGCTTGCGGCAGGCCGTTGCAGCGCAGAGCTACTGGCAGAAAAAATCGATTGTGAACCCAGGTCGACCGGCCTGCTGCTGGATGCGCTGACGGCCATGGGACTGCTGGCGAAGCAAGCCGATGAGTACCAGAACAGTCCCGAAGCTCAGCGCTTTCTGGTCGAATCTTCACCCGGCTATATGGGGCACATCATCCTCCATCACCACCATCTGATCGACGGCTGGGCTCAGCTTGACAGTGTAGTCCAGTCTGGCGAGCCGGCGACGAGACGGTCTTATGGTGCAGAGATAGAGAGGGAAAGCTTCATCATGGGGATGTACAATCTGTCCATGCAGGTTGCTCCCGAGATCGCCGCTCAGGTAAATCTCGGCGGCAGAAAACTTCTGCTCGACCTCGGCGGTGGTCCGGGAACCCACGCCATCCACTTCTGTATGAACAACCCTGGGCTGCGGGCGATCATTTTCGACAGGCCAACCACCGAGCCTTTTGCCCGGCAGACGATATCCCGCTTCGACCTGGAAGAGCGGATCGATTTTACCGGGGGCGATTTCAAGACTGATCCGATTCCCGATGGGCCGTATGACGTGGCCTGGCTGTCGCATGTGCTGCACAGTAATACGCTTGACGAATGTTACCGGATCATACAGAAATGTGTGGCGACGATGAACCGCGGAGGGTTGATCCTGATCCACGATTTTATTTTGGAGGATACTAAAGACGGGCCTGAGTTTCCCGCCCTGTTCTCCCTCAACATGCTGCTGTCGGGCAACGGCGGCCGATCTTATTCACAGCAGGAAATCTTCGATATGCTGGCCAGCGCGGGAGTAGGACAGTTGCAGCGACACCCCTTCACGGCCAAGAACGATTCGTCGATCATTTATGGCATCGTCGACTAGGAGTGCCTCACTCAAAAGAGCACTTGAGGCGATCGATTTCACCTGTGAAAGAGGTCCAGAGCAAGGTACAACAGCACGCAGCGTCCTTTTATTTGCCGGGTTTCTTCTGACGGCGAGCAAGGGACGCTGAAACAATCAAGGCTGGGCTGGCGAACAGCAATAACCAGGTCCTGTGACAAGATTTGCTGCGGGACATTAAATAATTGAGAGGTGAACATGTCTGACGACAATCTCTATATTCGGGCGGCACATGAAGCGTGGCGAAAAGACGGGGCCTCACGCCGGGAATTATTGTGGCTCGAAGCCCGGGAGCAGGCCGGCAAAAATGAATTCGAGGCTGTAAACAACTATGTAAACCAGCGCGTTGAACAATTGCGTAAGGAGCCGCAAGCAAGTGACTCTGCAGATACCAATGCAGCGCTAAGCTCGGTGGGGAGCCACCCTGACTTTATCAGTGTTGCCAAGTATTGCGCCAAGAACAACGTGGACCAGCGTCATGTGATTCAGAGTATCAGGGATGGTCACTACATCGGTCGGGAGGTTGGCGGGGACTGGTATATTTTCATCGGCAAAAGCAGATTCAGCACCGCCGAGGAGCGCAAGAAATCGTTTTTCTTTGACAATGCCAACGAAGTGGCAGAATCCGGCCAGACTCAAAGCGGATCCGGATAATTTGGTCAACCTGGACCGCAAAACGGAGTAGCCGGGATTCTGCCTTCGAACAACCAGAGGTTGGTTATTCATTTTCTTCATCATTGAATGGCTGAGTCCGATTGGGGCCTTGCGCACCTTGGCGGCCATAACGGTTTCCCATGCCGCATCTGAAGCCGCGGCCTTGCCGGCGACCTCTTCCCAGACCGTAGCCGCCGGCCCGTTCCATCTGTCGGCCGGAGTGGGCTGAACGGCACACTCCCTGAGCTCTACCGCTCATCGGGCCGTCTCCAAGGGGACCGGTTTTGTCAAATCCAGGCATACGTTTCACCTCCTTTGTACAGTTGAATTTAAACCTGCCTGATGGTTCATGGTCGGCCAAATCCCTGGCCGGGTCCACGTCCGTGTCTACCGCGCCGCTTTCTGTGCCCGGGTCCGCGCACTTCGTAACTGCCGCCCTCGATTTTCAAGACCTTGCCGGTGACCATGGCATCAGCGATGGCCGCACGTCCTCGGGCCAAGAGCCTGCCGAATGTATGCCGCGACACGCCCATCATGGCGGCACCGCCTTCCTGGTCCAGATGTTCGAAATCACTCAAACGGATTGCTTCGAACTCGTCGATGCTCAATACCATCTCCCCGGAGACGTTGACTCCCTGGGGAACGAAGGCGGTGATTGTCGGGTAAGCCGACACCAGCCTTGGTTTTCGCGGGCGAACCATAAATCCTCCTTTATGCTCATTTGATCATAAAATAAATATTATAAAATATGATGTCAAGGAATATTGTGCTCAAATGGAAAGAAATTAAAAAGGGGTTTGTCGGTGTGGGCTAATCCTTCAGGCCGGTGGCTGGAGGAAATGGTGGATTAGCGGTGTGCAGCGGGATCGAGGGCGCTTTCTATCCTGGAGATGGTTCTTGGCGCCGAACCTTCGAAGTGATTGTTGACGTAGAGAAAGGTCTCCACCTTTCTGTCGCTCAATTCATTGAGCATCGTCTTCAACCGGTCAATATCCTTATCTCTGGGTGCGACGATGGTGTTCCAGGTGTTGTCGGTCTGCTTTTCTATGTCCTGCCGGTCCAGACCGAGCAGCCTGATCACCGTTTTCTCTCGGACCTGTTCTTTGAAGCGTTGGTAGATTTCAAAAATTGGCGGCATGTAGTAGCCCTGCAGAAATACATGGTGAAGGTGGCTGGAGCAGAGAAAATCGAAATATGGTCTCTTCAGGTAGTTGGGGTTTCTGGTCTCGACGAAATATTGGTAGCCCTTGGGGAGCTGCCGGGCGAAGCCGCCAAAGCGGTTGATGAACTCACCCAGACTGCCCATTTTCTTTTTGTTCAGATACTCGAATTGGAAGACCAGAGGGCCGAGGTGGTCTCTGATCGGTTCCAGGGTTGCAAGAAAACGCTCCATTAACGGCACTGAAAGAAAGCAGGGATTGGGCCTGAGCGGATCATTTTTGCTTTTGCTGTAATGGTGGGTCAGAGTAATACTGTTGGGTACCTTGATGCAGAACATAAAACCGTCCGGAATTGATGCTGCATAGTCCCTGACCACCGAAGACTTAGGTAGAACCGCGGTATCTTCTCCGAAAAGCGACCAGAACCACTGATCCACCTCTACGGTTTGGTAATGTCCGCTGTATTCCTTAAGATAATTAATCTCTTTATCTTCAGGATAAATCAGGCCGCGCCAGGAATCATACTTCCATGAACAGGTGCCGATATGCAGATCCATGTTTCTCTCCGTGTCGATCAACTTAAGCTTCGTTTCTGGTAGAGTGCATAGAGGTATGGTCGTGAGGCGCCGCCGGGGGCAGTGTAGTTGTATATTTCATCCTCTATAAGGATAAATTCCCCACCAATCCTGTCACTCATTTCCTCCACTGAGTAGCGGTGCACACCAAGGCCGGCGCATCTATCCACTGCCTTGGTCGAAAATTGGGCGAGAAGTACATAACCACCAGGCCGTACCGCGCCCTTAAGGGTGTTGAAATACTGTTGTATATCTTGTTCGCTGAGAAGAAAGTGTAGCACTGCTCTGTCGATCCACAAATCTATGGGCACCAGAGACTCGGGCAAGGGCCGGGCCAGGTCGCTGCTCAACCAGGTTGTCCGCCTGTTCGGGCCGATCCTCTTTTGCAGGGTTTGTATTGCCTGCTCACTCACATCGTTGATGATCAGCTTATGACCGCGAACTAGCAGGTCACCGGGAAGCATCGAGGTGCCGGCCCCGGAAACAAAAATGGTGGACGGAATCGTCAGATCCAGTCGATCGAGGTAGGTCAGGGTCTGGCTGGAGTGTCTTTCATACCAGCCCAGACTGCTGTCGAAAAGTGTCTTTGAAAAGATTCCATCCCAATGCTTTTGTCGTTCATCCATGGTTTAGCGGTAGTTTCAGATTTTATAGTCAGCTGATCTAAGCGGCCCCCAATTTTGCCCCCTGAATTTAGATGTTAACTATCGAGCACAGTCTTGCAAGAGTAGCCAGGCGGAGGTTTGGTTCTGGCATCCGGAGATTTTTATATTATTGTATGGAAAGTAATACAAAATGCAGGAGGTCTGATTGATGCAACTGAAATTTATCCTACTAACTGTGTGCGTTGTTATGATTACCGCGGAACTGGGCTGGTCATGCAACCAGACAACCTATGCGGGCTGTTCTCCTGAGCAGCTTAGAGCTATTCAGCAGCAGCAGTTCAACGACAGAAAGCGGCAGACGGTCAGCGCTGACGATTACTGGCGGGACCGGCAGTATATAGATCGGATGAGGTTGGAAGAGCGCAATCATGAACTGGAGCTAGAAAAGCTGCGCTCCGAGACCGCGATAGAGGTGGCCAGACAGGAACGGCGGTCCTGGAGCCGCGGCGGATACTATTTCTATCGGCAACCGGTCGTGGTCCATCCCAAGCCGGTACCGCCGGTGGTGGTGAAGCCGACGCCGCTTCCTGGCGAAATCAGCTCTTCGAAGCCCAGCTTCAAGATGGTACCGAATGCGGTGAAGTAATCCTCAACTTTATTTTGGCAAAGACTGGACGAGCTATTCGGGCTCCGGTTTGGCCTTGAATTTTTCAAGGATTTCCCAGACTGGAACTGCAACCAGACCACCGACAAACCCGGAAACATAGCTGGGTATCTGATCGGTGAACAAACTGCTCCACAACAATCCCGCCAGAAAACTGAACAGGACCATCAGAATGATGGTTACCGCTATTCTTGCCCAGATAGACATTACCACTCCCCCCTTGCAGACTAATGGCTGAACGTTTTCAGATGTCGGACTCGCCCACTCATCTTAACACTTGACATCAATACACCAATATCCTTAGTCTTATCAAACATATCCTCTGCATGAGACAATACGCATCTGAGACATAATATCAATCGACAACCCATGATAATTCCGTTTCATCCCTACCTGGAGCGCTATAGAAATGAAGGGACCAGGACTTACAGCCGACATTCCGACTATTCAGAGGCAGAGACTGTGTATCAACCGGGAGGTGGCGTTGACATTTTTGCCCTGCTCGATCACTTCATCTCTCATCTTTCTGCCGTAGCGGGAAACCCGGAACGGGAAATGCACTTTCAGGGCGTGGGGAACCCGGTCTCTGACCCAGAGCGCAAGCCGCTGCTGAGTTCGGGTCAAGGGAAAGGAAGTGGAAGGTCGGCAGTGCTGCCGGTTGCGTCCGGCTCCAGTATGTCAACGTTTTCTATGGTGCACTGGATGGCTCCAACCTCGGCGTCGATCACCTGTTCGTAGGGACTGAACTGAAATTCGACGACAATTGTCGAGTCGACCTGGTCCCGGTGATGAAGGGTATGGTCGGCGGGTGAAGAGCAGCGCTCACTCTGCAGATGGTAGCCGTGACTGGTCAGATAATCAAGGCGAGCCCGACAGACGACGTGGGCGCCAACGTCCAGCTTCGAGTGAACTGCGGATGACAGCCGGTAGCCTATTTCCAGGTCGCAACCGTGGTGGTGATGACTGCAGTCGTCCTCGGAGCAGGACAGCCAGGCCCCGGTCACATCGAGGCGAATCGAGTCCTTTTGTTCTGCCTCGGCCGGCTGGGGCTTTGGCAGGGCCTGCGGCTGCATGTGTGAATGGGCGTAGAGCTCGGCGGGGAGCTGATCAGTGTTGGAAGTGAGGGAAGGAATTGCGAACAGATTCGTCGAGAACCAGAAAACGCTGATCAGTGCCAGAAAATAAAGCAGCCGTGAAGAAAAAAAAATTTCCCCGCTTGGTTCTGCCATGGTCTCTCCCGCTGATCCAGTCTGTGTCAAGGAATCTCAATTTGTAGTACTTTCTTACACTATACCCTCGATAAGTCCGCACCACAATACCACACCGTCATATTACCACGCAGTATCAGTATTTTAGATTAAATTTTACAAGATCGGTCAAGAGCTGGCCAGGAAGAAGGCAGCAAGCAAGTTAAGCTTGAAATTAATCAGTAATATAATAAAATACTTCGCCAGATACCACAGCGAAGTATGCTGTCTTTGTGCGTCAGGCTTTATGGTTCTTTAATAAGTTTAATTATCAAGATCACTTAGGTGAGTTGGTAAGAAATATAACCAAGAGGCGTGGTTCGATTGCGGCGGCCACAGAAGTAAAAATAGCGTGTAATGGAGGTCAGTAAATGTTGAGTAGGAAATTAACGATGGCAGCACTCGGTTTGAGTGGTGCGGTGCTGCTGATGGTTCCAGGAACCATCATGGCCGAAGACGCCAAGCCAAAGGTTCTGAAGCCCTGTATGCAGTGCCATGCGGACACCCCGGAGAATGGGATTCGAGGGAAGCTTGGCAGCGTATCGATGAAGGCGGAAACCATCAAGGTGGATACCGGCGGTGCTTCATGGCTGGTAAATTTTGATGATGACACAGATCTTACCGGTGAGGAAGCATTAAACAAAATCGAACCAGGCAAAGAGGTGCTCATCACCTTTTACGAGGAAGACGGCGCCCTTTATGCCGAGTCGGTGGATGTCAAACAGCCGGCCAAACTCGACCCGGCGGTGTTGATCAAGGTCGATGAACTGGCACCGCTGATCGAACAGGGACCTGAAAAAGGCAACTTCACCATTGTCGATGCTCGGCCCGGAAAACTCTTTATCGAAGGGCATATCCCAGGGGCTATATCCATTTATGATGCCCAGTTCGAAAAAAATCTGGACAAGCTGCCGAAGAACAAAGACAATCTCCTGGTATTCTACTGCGGAGGACCTACCTGACAACTGAGTCCTTCTTCTGCCCGGCGGGCAGAAAAGCTCGGTTATACCAACGTCAGAGTATTCCTCGATGGCATGCCGGCCTGGAAAAAGGCGAAAAAACCGCTCTATTCAGTTTCCAAATCTTTGAAAACCATGATGGATACCGAGACCCCGGTGGTCGTCATCGACGTGCGCGATGCTGAAAGCGCCAAGGCTGGCCACATCAAGGGAGCCATCTCAATTCCGGGGACTGACCTGGCCGCGGCTAAAGATCGATTTCCGGCTATCAAAAAAGCTCCGATCGTGATCTACGGTGCTGATACCAAGGCAGGGATGGAGCAATTTGCAACCATCAGAGACTGGGGCTATATGAATGCCACCATTCTCAAAGGCGGATTCGACGGCTGGCGGAAAGCCGATCTGCCTGTCACCTCAGGTGAAACCGCAACCGAAATCGTCTACGTTCCCAAGCCCAAAGCAGGATCGGTCGACATCGCGGCCTTTTCCAAAGCAGTGGACAGTAAGACCACCGACGTGGTGATTCTTGACGTGCGGACCGACGACGAGACCGAAGAGGGAAAAATTGCCAGCGCCATTGCCATCCCTGCTGAAGAGGTAGTCGAAAGGCTCGATGAAATCCCCAAGGATAAAGAGGTCTTTATACACTGCAGCACCGGCATCAGGGCCGAAATGGCCTATGTGGCTCTGAAGGAAAAAGGCTACAAAGCGAAGTTTCTTGATGCCAATATCAAGGTTGCTGACAGCGGCAGTTACGAAATTACCGAGAAGGAATAATTTTATCACCTTACAGGCCTCGTTCCGCGATTGGATTGGTTTACATTAACGGGGCCTGTATCAAGATCATCCTGAACGGTTCATCGGAAGTTTTCCCCCGCTGAGCCGTTCAGGTGCTTCATTATACAACTACTTTATAACAGGAGATTCTTTTGAAACGAATTATCATATTTTGCGCCTTGCTGTGTGCCGCCTGCGCTGTGACGGCTCAGGCCAAAACCGACGTCTATGGAAAAGGGGTGAACCTCACAGAGACTACTGCTGTTTCCGCCATTCTCGACAATCCTGAGAACTACCTGGGCAAAATGGTCAGGGTAGAGGGGATGATAATTGAGGTGTGTGCCAAGCGCGGCTGCTGGATGTACATTGCCGGAGATCGCCAGGGTGAGAAAATTCAAGTCAAGGTCACTGACGGAGAAATCGTTTTTCCAATGAGCGCTTCGGGTCGTATGGGGGTCGTGGAGGGAGTCGTTGAAGAGCTCAAGCTGTCCCGTGATGAGATGATCAAGTATCAGCAGCATCTGGCCGAGGAGAAAGGACAGCCGTTTGACCCAGCAACCGTCAAAGACGAGAGGATGATCAGACTAATCGGGCTGGGTGCGGTGATTGAGGGGTAGAGAGCGGGCTGATGAAATGGCGTAAGTGGAACATCATCATCCACCGGGATCTCGGCTATCTCTGTTTCGGGCTGACCATCCTTTATGTGATTTCAGGTGTGGCGGTCAATCATATCCATGACTGGAACCCGACCTACAAGATAGAAAAAAGCATGGTCGAGGTAGACCTCTCCGCTGTCGACCCTGCTGATGACAGGGCCTTAACCTTGGCCGTGCTTGGACAACTCGGAGAAACGGGAGAGCTAAAGAACATCTATCGTCAGGATGCTCAGACCTTGAAAATTTTCGTGGTCAACAACAACCTCACCGTTGATCTGGTCAATTCGAATGTCTTTCAGGAGAAATCGAACCAACGGCCGTTGCTCTACCAGGCCAACTTTCTTCATCTCAATCATGCCAAAAAGCTGTGGACCTGGTTCGCCGACCTCTATGCAGTCTGCCTTGGTCTGCTGGCAATCAGCGGGATACTCATCCTCAAGGGCAGAAAAGGGTTGTCGGGTAGGGGGAAGTGGCTGGTAGGCGTCGGGTTTCTGGCCCCCATCTTCTTTCTCTGGCTTTATTCCTAGCCGCTTCTGCACTATTATTCCGAATATTGCGCCAGAAGTTCAATCCAGCTCACCATGCTGGGATGGCTGCTGCCAGCCTCTGACGGCTCCGTGCTCGTTCCTTGACCGGACAGGCAACCTGGGCTTGAGCCGCCATGTTTAATAAAACGCGAGGCCATTGTAAAAATAAGTAAGGAGAGAGGAAAACATGCGTACACCCCATTCGAGCATTAAAGCGACTGCCCTTGTCATAGTGTTGCTCCTGTTCACCGCCTGCGGGCCCCAGTCCGCCAAACGGGCAGGGCAGGGGGCCGCCGTGGGCGGCGTCAGCGGGGCCGCGGCGGGCATGGTCAGTGCTCTGATCTGGGGCGGTAATGTCGGCGAGGCCGCTGCCCGGGGGGCGGCCTGGGGGGCGACTTCGGGAGCCGTGTCCGGAGCCATCGTCGGCAGTCAGGAAGACAAGCACGCTGCCCAGCAGCAAAGAGCCAAAGCAGAAAAAGAGTTAAAGAAAAAGCTGGGTGATGACGGCTTTGCCGGCCTGGCTGCCCTGGCCCAATGCAAGCACAAGGTGGCTCTCGGTTATGCCGAAACAGCCCAGGAGAGCAGCAATGAAAAATATCGGCAGGCCGGGCTTTGGCTGGAGGCATTGACCTATATCGATCAGGGAGATAATGCCAAAGCCGAGTCCATGTATCCCGAGCTTCTCAAAGCTCAGCCGGAAATTTCTACCCGAAATGAGGTGGACTCCTATGCCCGGGAAGGCTTACAGGGGTTGACCAAGATCAGAAAACAGGAAAACCTTCCTGTCAACTGCCCCAAATAAACTCTGGCCGATAAGCAGGTTCGGATCAGGGCTGCCTCTTTGCTAATGAATCAGGCAGTGTTGGTTTGGTTATCGTCTTTAGAGGTATGCTCAGTCTCAGGGGTTTGCCGAAGACCTTTTGCGGGTAGATTATCTGAAAGGTGTTGACCGTTTTGACCGGGTGATTCTCCGGGTTGAAACGGTAGGCCCAGACAGCATGATCTCCGGGTCTAATGCCGTTCTCCGAATCTTTATTGGTGACGTCGATCGCCTGGGCAAACTGATATTTGTTTTTCACCTCGTCGCTGAAATTGACCAGATATTCTCGATAAGAACGTGATATATTGCTGCCGTTTTCCAGGGTTTTACTCTGACGGTGAACGATATAGCCGTCGGGTCTGAGGATCTTTCGATCCGACCTGTTGCTGATTCTCACCTCCACGACAAAGTCACCGACCACGAGGTGGGGAAGCCGCAGCGGATGATCCCGCGAGGCGGCAATGATATTGAGTTGATTGAGTCCCACGTAGCGGGCAGAGGCATAGGCCTGATCTGGGTCTTCCGCTACCAGTTCATAGTAGCCGTTGGCAACGATCAGTTCGTAGGGACTGATTTTGAAGGGTTTGGCGTTTCTGGTAAAAATCTGTTTCTGGCTCTTTTCATAGGCATGAGAGAAAGCCTCCATCCTTTCAAGCAGTCTGGCGCGCTCATCGAGCCAGATTTCATAGCGCCTGACCACCGCATCGAACTGATTGATTTTTCCTTCGAACTGCTCTTGCCGCTGCAGCTTATCGTAGGCCGGTGAGGAAAAGATCTTGTTTTTCACCGCCTTGTATTCGGCCAGGTTGTTTATCCTGCTGTACTCCTGATCATAACCGCTCCAGTTATCGATGAAGATTTCCATCTGCCTGACCTGATTTTGCAGTGCTTCGAATTGATAGTCACGATCGGGAGGTGGAGGAGGCTTGGGGGCACAACTGGTGACCAGAAGAGAGACGAGCAGGAGGGTAGTAAGACGAATCATTGGAAATTCACGGGCAGACAGCAATAGACGACTGGACAAGAGCATTCCGGCGATTTACACAACCGGAGATTTGCAGACACTCTAATCATCTGCTCCCTGTATAACCAGCCGGCCAGGCGATAACAGGGTAAAAAGGTGGAACGGTTGACCGTAAAAAAGGGCCGGTCCCAGAACAGAGAGAACCGGCCCTAAAAAGAGCACTCGTGGAGTTAAGCGGACAGTAACTCGGTCGGCCTAATTCTACCAGCCCAGAGTCAGGTAATCATGCATGGAATTGGCGGCTTCCCGGCCGGCGCCCATGGCCAATATGACGGTGGCCGCACCAGTGACGATGTCGCCCCCGGCCCAGACGGCTTTCTTGGTCGTCTTTCCGGTTTTTTCATCGGTATGGACATAGCCCCACTTATTCAGTTGCATATCAGGAGTTTCACTGGTCAGCAGAGGGTTTGCTCCGGATCCGACCGCCACGATGCAGAGGTCACAATCCATTTCAAACTCGGACCCTGCGATCGCTACCGGGCGTCTGCGACCGGATTCATCCGGTTCGCCGAGTTCCATTTTGAGACATTCCATACCGGTCAACCTGCCTTTTTCGTTGCCCAGATATTTGGTCGGGTTGGTCAGCAGAAACATCTCGATGCCCTCTTCCTCGGCATGATGAATCTCTGCTGCCCGGGCAGGCATTTCCTCGCGCGATCGACGGTAGACGATCCTGACGCTTTCGGCGCCCAGACGCATCGCCGTTCTGGCCGCATCCATGGCCACGTTTCCAGCCCCGAGTACGACGACGTTTTTGCCAATGGGGATCGGCGTGTCGACATCGGGGAATTTATAGGCCTTCATCAGATTGGCCCTGGTCAGGTACTCGTTGGCCGAGAGAATGCCGACCAGATTTTCGCCTGGGATATTCATGAATCGCGGCAGACCGGCACCGACCCCGATGTACACAGCGTCAAAGCCCTGTTCAAGAAGTTCATCCACAGAGACGGTACGCCCGACCACGGCGTTGCATTCCAGCTTGCACCCCAGACGCTCGAGAAAGTTGATCTCCTGGGCCACGATAGCTTTGGGCAGACGGAACTCAGGGATGCCGTAGACCAGCACGCCGCCGGCCTTGTGAAAGGCCTCAAAGATGGTAACGTCATGGCCTTTGATGATACAATCACCGGCCACGGTGAGGCCCGAGGGCCCGGAGCCGACGACGGCCACTTTCTTGCCGGTCGGTTCCGCCTTGGGCGGCAGTTCTCCAGTGCCGTTTTCGCGCTCCCAGTCGGCACAATAGCGTTCCAGGTTACCGATGGCCACCGGTTCCCCCTTTTTACCCAGAATGCACAAGCCCTCACACTGTATTTCCTGGGGACAGACCCGGCCGCAGACGGCTGGCAGGGCATTTTTGCTCCACAGGTTGCGGATCGCCGCAGTGATATCACCTTTGGTGATCAGGTCGATAAAACCGGGAATATCGACGCCGACCGGGCAGCCCTGGACACAGGCCGGTTTCTTGCACTGCAGACATCTGGCTGCCTCTTCCTGAGCCATCTTGTTGGTATATCCCGTAGGTACTTCAAGAAAGTTTCGGGCCCGGACCTGCGGGTCCTGCTCGGGCATTGCTATTCTGGGGTTCTTTACCGGTTTTGCAGATTGTTCCGCCATGTTTCCCTCCCTGTTTCAGCGGGTTAATCGATAAGCTTCAACTGCAGCGCACTATTTGGCATCACGAATGGTGCAGTACTCTTCGTGACATTGTTTCTCATCTTCCATATAAGCGTTAAGTCTGAGCATCAGTTCGTCGAAATCCACTTTATGCCCGTCAAATTCGGGACCGTCCACGCAGGCGAATTTGGTCTCGCCACCGACTGAAACCCGGCATCCACCGCACATACCGGTGCCGTCGACCATAATGGGGTTGAGGCTGACCATTGTCGGAACATTGTATTCCTTAGTGATATTGGCCACCGCCTTCATCATCGGCACCGGGCCGATGGCGACGACTTCTTTGACGTCACCGCTTTCAAGTACTTCTTTCATGACCTCGGTGACAAATCCGTGATGACCATAGGACCCGTCATCGGTGCAGACCCGGAGATCGTGGGAGGCGTTTTTCATCTGTTCCTCGAGAATCAGCAGGTCCTTGGTGCGGGCGCCGATGATGCAGGTCACATCGTTGCCGACGTCTTTCATGGCCCTGGTGATCGGGTGGAGTACTGCTACGCCGGTGCCGCCGCCGACACAGATGACTTTACCCCGTTTCTCGAGATGGGTGGCCTTGCCGAGTGGGCCGATGACATCCTGAAAGGCGTCTCCGACCTGCAGATCACGGAACAGGGCGGTGGATTTACCGACCACCATATAGATGATGGTGATGGTGCCTTTGTCCTTGTCGGTTTCCGCCATGGTCAGCGGGATGCGTTCACCATCCTCGCCAGCTTTAAGAATTACGAACTGCCCCGGTTTTGCTTTGTTGGCAATCAGCGGTGCCTCTATCTCATTGAGAATTACTGTGCCTTCCGCCATCTCTTCACGTCTTACAATTTTGAACATGTCTACCTCCGAACTTGGAAGAATTTAGAACAAAAAAACCCATCGCCGAATGCCTGCACCATACGGTCAACGGGGTTTTTTGTTGATCTGTCAGGAAGTGCGAAAACCAAATTTCTGCATCCTTTATTCAGGTTGAACTTTCGGAACGTACCTCTTTTGCCCGCTCTTTTCAATCTCAATTAGGTCGATCAAAGTGAGAATTTCACTGGACCGTCAACCAAGATGAAGTTAAAGGGCATCGAGCAGCGCATCGATGCCTGCCTGGGCCACCTCCTCATCCTGATCGGGGCTGCCGGAACTGCAGCCGATGCCGCCTACGGGGTGGCCGTCGACGAAAACCGGCAGGCCGCCGGCGAAGATCATGAATCGACCCTGAATGGCGGAGTTTATGCCAAAGGCTGGTTGTCCGGGACCACTGACGTTGCCGTAGTCCCTGGTTGATTTTCTGGCGGCGCCGGCGGTGAATGCCTTGTCGATGGCGATAGAGATGGAGGTCACCCGGGCATTGTCCATTCGCTGAAAAAGCAACAGGTTGCCGCCGTCATCGACGATGGCGATATCCATGTCCACACCGATCTCAAAGGCTTTTTTTTCGGCCGCTGACATCATCAACCTGGCATCTTCCAGGGTGAGCTTGGGTACCTGTTTCATGTTACTTCCTACATGGTGCAATGGCTAAGGGATGATCTACCGGGGTTTTGGCCTGGGAGTACTATTCATGAACAGGGCAATAAATGCAAGCGGGCAATAGAATTTTTTGCCAATAATTATTCTTCGGCGGCTGCTCCCAGAGGCAACAATTTTTAATGCTGAGAAGCGCTTGATGAATCAAGGGGAAATGATTAGGTTTGAGATCATTTCGGGAGCAAGTTACCGTCAAACCATCACCGGCGGTTTTACTCCGCTCAAGCCCTTCAATAAATTCCTGACAAGGAGATTGGTATGAAAAATCAGGGTGCTGATCGTTGGAAAATCATGATTCCGGTTTTACTGCTTGTTCTTCTGATCGGTGGCTGTGCCACCATGAAAAAGGATAGTGCTGAACAAGCCGCCGGGATGTACTCGACCAAGGATCTCAATGAACAGTTGGTCATGGCAACTCTGTGGATGCAGTCTTCTGCCGAATTTAGAGCATTGAGCTACCAGGCCTTCAGTGTCGCCGCCATGAATCTGGACAGTTTTCTGAATGGCTACACGGGCAGCAAACCGGTTGCGGTGATAGTCGACGCCGATGAGACGGTTATTGATAATTCTGCCTATGAGGCCTGGCTCATTGGTCAGGACTTCGGCTATTCGTCCAAGACCTGGGCATCCTGGATGGAGGCCGCTGAGGCTACGGCCATGCCGGGTGCCAAAGAGTTTCTGGATTATGCCGCTGCCAAGGGCGTGGAAATTTTTTATGTAACCAACCGGAAAATGGTGGGTTACGACGGAACCAAAAAGAACCTGATGGAGCTGGGTTTTCCCAACGTGGACGAGAAGCATCTGCTGCTCAGAACCGACTCCAGCGATAAACAGGCGCGTCGGGATATCGTCGCCAAGGATTATGAAATTGCCCTGCTGATGGGCGACAACCTCAACGACTTCACCAGCGATTTCGCTAAAAAAGATGTCGAGCAACGGTTGGCCGAGACAGATAAGATAAAAAACCAGTGGGGCACCAAGTTTATCGTCCTGCCCAACCCTACCTACGGTGAATGGGAAGGAGCTGTCTATGAGGGTAATTGGGGTGCCTCGGCGGCTGAAAAAGATCAGTTGCGTAAATCGTTTCTCAGAAAGTGGGATTATCAGGTTCCCGAATAAAGTGTTGGCTCTATGGCCCTGAGGTAAATTAGAAGCAACAGTCTCCGCTCTCATGGGTTATCGACACCATGGCTTTTTTTCCTTTATGAAGGGCGAACGTAGCCCAAAAGAACGGTTGAGCAGGTGAGTGTCCCGCTGCACATAACCAGCGGAGACCGCTCCGGTGAAGCCCTGGCAGAAGCCGGTCTGCCAGGTGAGATCCTGGTCTGGCACGATCTTCTCTATGATGGTCCCCGGACCCCCGGTTGGCCCGATAGTGATATGCTTCAGCGGCGCTCTCTGTTCATCGAAGAGATAACAGCAGGAGGCCTGACAGGCCGGGAAGTGCTGTACACCTTTGAAAGGCAGTATGAACAGATCTCAAAATTGCCCACGGAAACACCGGTTGTGCTCTGGTTCGATGCCTGCCTCTTCGATCAGTCAATGCTGGTTCATCTTCTCAGCTGCCTCGCTTTCAAGGGCGTCACCCGCCAGGTGATGCTGTTGTGTATCGATCACTTTCCGGGAATCGAGCCGTACATTGGTCTTGGCCAGCTTGATCCGGCCCAGCTCCTGTCCTGCTATGATACCAGACGGACGGTAAGTGCTTCCCAGTTCCGCTTTGCCGGTGAAGTCGACCGGGTCTTCGCAGGGCAGGATCTCAAGCTGGCGGAAACTATCGCCAGGCAGAAGAAGGCACCTGTCAAATGGGTTCCGGCGGCCCTGCGGCGCTGGCTTCAGGAGCAGCCGGACCCGGATACCGGCCTGGGTCGGCTTGAAGCCATGGCTCTGGAGGCAGTTCGCCGGGGCTGCCGAAAACCTTGGGAAATTTTTAGTAACACTGCCGCGGCAGAAACACCGCCCCAGTTCTGGGGGGATACGACCCTGTGGACGAAGATCAACGGACTGGCCGACCGCCGTCCGCCCCTGGTCAGGATTGAAGGACCCAGGACCAGGCTGCCGCAGTGGGGCGGTGAGTTCAATCTCCAGGAGTTTGAAGTAACTCCCTGCTGATTGTAGAAGGGGGCTTGAAGGATACAGTGGCTAAATTTTTTTTGTCTAGGTAATTTAACCGAGCATTCAGTGGAATTTTGATCCCGGGAAATGTTATGAAACGTTTACTTTTTGTCTTCGCTCTTGTTTTGCTCGCCGCTCAGCCCGCTCTGGGAGCCCGTGCCAAAATCGAGACCCTCGCCGCCGATCCCTACCTGTCAGCCATGGTGATCGATGCCGACAGCGGCAAAATTCTGGTCGATGAAAACAGTGAGGCCATTGCCTATCCGGCTTCGGTCCTGAAGCTCATGGTACTCTATGTCATCCTCGACCGGATCGAGCAGGGGAGCCTGCGGCTCGATGAAATGGTCAGGGTTACCAGCGAGGCATCTCAGATGGGAGGATCCCAGGTCTATCTCGACCCCAAGGAACAGTTCTCCGTGGAAGATCTGCTCTATGCCCTGATTATTCAATCGGCAAACGATGCGGCGGTGGCCCTGGCAATTCATGTGGCCGGCTCCAAGGATGGATTCGTGGCCATGATGAATGAGAAAGCCAAGGAGTTGGGTATGAACAGCACCACCTTTTATTCCGTTCATGGATTGCCGCCCTCGGAAGGTCAGCAGCCGGACCGCACCAACGCCCGCGATTTGGCCATGCTGGCTCGGGAACTGGCGAAGAATCCAGAGGTCTTTAAGTACACTGGAACCAGGGAGCGCGAATTTAGAGGCGGCGAATTTATCATGCGTACTCACAATAAACTGCTGGCTTCGGTGGATGGCTGTGACGGGTTTAAAACCGGCTACTTCAAGGCCGCCGGTTTTTCTATCATTGCCACCGCCAAACGCAACGGAGTACGCATCATCGCCGTGGTGCTCGGCAGCCTGGACCGAAAGGTCCGTGATGCCAAAACAGCGGAGTTGATTGCCATAGGCTTTGCCAAGACGCCGCCGCGACCGGAGGTTCAGGAGGTGACGAAAGAAGGGGCTGCTCCAGCCCAACCCCAGTCCTCAACGCCGCCGACGCCTGTTGAGCAGACCATGGCACCGGAGCCGGACAAAGAACCCTCCAGGCTTGGCCGTGACTTGATGATGATCGGCCTCGGCTTTGGTGCCGGTGTGCTGGCCTGTGCGCTTGTGGTCATGCTCAGGTCAGGTTCGCGTTCGAAGGTGCGGCGGCTGATGTAGTTGTCTCCCTCTGGTGCTTCGCCGGCCGGCAGAAACAGAGCGGGCTCAGATCAGTCGGTGTGCTGCTCGGCAGTTCTGTTTAGATCAACGCTTTCGACCCATTGTTGAAAAAGTTCGAAGAACCTGCCTACGTGGTAGCCGTCGGCAAGACCGTGGTGTACCTGAACCGAGAGCGGCATGGTGACCCGTTTGTGCACCTCGGTGAAACGGCCCCAGGTGATGCGGGGAATGGAATCGGCTGGACTCATGTGGATCGGGTGGGAAACCGAGGTGAAATGCACCCATGGCAGACTCGAGATAAACAGGTAGTCGTCTCTGCCCGGCTCATCCACCAGGCCCGGGTTTAGCTTGGCCCGGGCGATGGCTCGATTGGTCCGGTCGGAAAAAATTTTGATATCTTCACAAAACTTGGTTTCACAGAAGCAGAAGGTGTTTTCTTCGGTGAGCACGGTGTAGGACGGGTGAACTACGTTGTGCTGGATGACCGCATCTTTTCTTATACGCTGCCGAAATTCTTCGATTTCGTTGGCAGCCCTCGAGACCCCATATAAGACTCCGTGGAAACGGGAGATGCCGCCCTGACGGCAGTGCCGGTGCAGTCTGGTGATATCGATCTCGGCACAGATATTGAAGTGGGGATAATCAAATCCGCTGTAGAAACGATAGAGCTCCCGCCTTGGCCAGGTATCGATATCGATGGTCCGCATACTTCATTCTCCCCGGGTGGCAGACTGGGTTCGTTCAGACTCCTGCTTGTAGCGAAAATAACATTGCCCACAGAGGGCTTGGTAGCTCACCTCGTCCCGTCCGTCGATGGCCAGCTGCTCACCTTCAAAAACGAAACTGCCGCCCACTTTCCGGGCGTTAGCTATGGCCTTGCGTCCACAGGTGCAGATGGTTTTTAGTTCTTCCAGGCTGTGGGCCAGAAGCAGCAAACGCTCGCTGCCCGGAAACCCCTCGAGCCGGAAATCGGTGCGCAGTCCATAGCAGATAACCGGGATGTCCTGCAGCACGGCGACCTCAAAGAGCTGCTCCGCTTGACAGGTGCTGAGGAACTGAGCCTCATCGACGAGAATGCAGTGGTATGGCCCTTGTTGAAGGTTGTATTCTTTGATCAGTCCGTAAAGGTTGTCGTTCGGACCGGCCAGAATATCTACCGGGCGGCTCACGTCAAGCCTGGAAAGGATCTTGTCGTCTCCTTTGAGGTCGCTGCCAGGTTTGATGAGTATAGTGTTCATGCCACGTTCCCGGTAGTTGTGGTCGACCTGGATGAGGGCGGTGGTTTTGCCGCAATTCATTGCCCCAAAACGAAAGTAGAGTTTAGCCATGGATCGCTCCTGTTCTCCTCATACTTCGAGGCGCTCATAATTTTTTCCTCGAAATAGTACCTCTATGCCTGTGGAAAAATTCTTCGAGCGGCTTGGTTGAGGATAAAATCCATCCTGTCGGCCCGGATGATATCGGTGATAAATGGTGCTGGAGTTAACTGCAGCATAAAGTATAGTAACTGTACTACGAGGGTCGGCCCCTATGCAAGCAGCTAGTGGTAATCCGCAAACGGCGCTGGTCGATTTACTCTTCGCTGCGCCCATAATCTCAGTCTTGGAACGGTAGCTCCATGCCTGTGGAAAATTTCTTGGCGCGTCTCGATTAAGGAAAAAATCACTTGTTTCGGGGCGAATATTTGTAAATTTCCCATCCTGGTGATGGAAAGCAAATTAACCAGGTGAAAGTATGCTGATGCAGGAAATAATCCTGAAAAAGCGAAACGGTCAGAGCCTCACTACGGAGCAGATCGATTTTTTCGTGAGCGGGTACACGTCCGGTAATATTCCGGACTATCAGGCCTCGGCCCTGCTCATGGCCATTTGGTTCGCGCGGATGGATGAGCGGGAAACGGCCGATCTCACCAGGGCAATAAGAAATTCAGGAGAAATCGTCGATCTTAGCGCGATCGAGGGTGTCAAAGTTGACAAACACTCCACCGGGGGCGTGGCTGACACGACCAGCCTGATAACCGCTCCGCTGGTGGCGGCCTGCGGCGGTCGGGTCGCCAAGATATCGGGCCGGGGATTGGGCCACACCGGGGGCACGGTCGACAAACTCGAGTCGATTCCCGGCCTTAAACTTGCTCTTGGCATGGATGACTTTGTTCGCGTCGTCTCAACCTGCGGGTTGGCCATCATCAGCCAGTCACCAAATCTGGTTCCGGCCGACAAGCGACTCTATGCCCTGCGTGATGTCACCGGGACGGTGGACAACGTCTCACTGATCAGCAGTTCGATTATGAGCAAGAAACTTGCCTCGGGAGCAGACGCCATCGTGCTCGATGTCAAAACCGGCAACGGGGCGTTTATGCGAAGTGTTGAAGAGGCCCGCGAACTGGCTGAAATGATGGTGTCGATTGGAGAACGGGCTGGCAAGGCGACATCGGTGCTGATCACCGATATGAACCAGCCGCTCGGTCGTGCGGTGGGCAATGCAGTCGAAGTGGAAGAGGCAATAAGGGTGTTGCGTGGCAATGGAGCCGGAGATCTACAAACCGTCGCTCTGGCTCTGGCGGCAGAGATGCTGGTTGCAGCCGGACTGGCCGCAAACGATTCCGAGGCAGAAAACAAACTGCAAGAGGCCCTTGAGTCAGGAGAAGGGCTGCGGCGCCTCCAGCAGATGATCGAACTGCTTGGTGGGGATCCCCTGGTCTGCTTCGACCCCGGGCGCCTGCCGCGGGCGGCTGAAACGGTAACTATCAGGGCCTCCAGATCGGGATATGTCAACCGTATAGATACTGCAGGAATCGGGGGCGCGGCCCAGCTTCTGGGAGCCGGCAGGGCCGCTAAAGAGGATATAATCGATCCGGCAGTGGGGCTGGAAATGAGGGTAAGACTGGGTGACAGAATAGAAGAGGGCGAGGAGATTGCCCGGCTGTTTGTCAACCGTAAGGAAAATCTCACTCGTTCCGCCAATCAGGTCAGTGGATCGATAGCCATCGGTGAGGAACCGGTTCAATTCGCCCCGTTGATCCATGACCGGATCAGGAGCGGCGGGAAGCAGATATGCGCGGCCTGATCCTTGTCATAGACGCCTTTGGCATAGGAGCCGCACCGGACGCAGACCAGTATGGCGATACGGGCGCCCATACGCTGAGATCGGTCTGTGGTGCCGGGGTTGCCGACGGCCGGCCAGCCTGGCAGGCGCTGCCGGCACTGGGGCTGGGCAACTGCGCGGCTTTAACCGGACGGGTTGTGGCCGGTTGTCCGCCGGTCCAGAACCCGCTCGCTTCGTTTGGGGCGCTGGCTGAGAAATCCAGGGGTAAGGATACCACTACCGGGCATTGGGAGCTTGCCGGTATTGTCCTTGCGCAGGGGTTTAATGTCTTCCCGGCCGAATTTCCCTCTTTTCCCAACGAACTTGTCAAGCGGTTTGAACGGGACACAGGCTACAAACTCATTGGCAACCGGGCCGCCTCGGGTACGGAGATCATCGAGGAACTGGGTTCGGAGCACCAGCGGGACAAAGCTCTGATCTGTTACACGTCAGCGGACAGTGTTTTTCAGATTGCCGCCCATGAACAGACGCTTCCCCCGGAGGAACTTTATCGCTGCTGTCGCAGGGCCCGGAAGATCTGCGACGACTACGATGTTGCCAGGGTTATTGCCCGGCCCTTCAAGGGGCGTCCCGGTGCTTACCTAAGGACCGCCGGCCGACGGGACTACTCGATCGCTCTACCGGGCCCTTCGCTGCTTGACCGGCTTGCTGATCATGGCGTCGAAACGGTCGGTATCGGCAAGATCGGCGATATCTTTAACCACCAGGGACTGACCCACAGCCATCCTGACAAGGGCAACAGCAGGTGTCTGGGGCGGCTGCAAGAGTTGCTTGAAGAGGATCTTGACCGGCATCAACTTGTCTTTGTCAATCTGGTGGACACCGATATGCTCTATGGGCATAGACGGGATCCTCTGGGTTATTACCGGGCCATTGAGGAAATAGACGGGGAACTGCCGAAAATTATAGAAATGCTTGGAGCTGACGATTTTCTCATCATCTGCGCCGACCATGGCTGTGATCCAGGCTTCAGAGGATCCGATCACACCCGTGAATATGTGCCGCTGCTCTTCTACCAGCTGGGCAGAACTCCAGTCGATCTGGGGATCAGAACGAGTTTTGCCGATGTCGCCGCCACCGTCTGCTCGATGTTCGGGGTCCCAAGTGACTTCGGTGAGCCCTTTCTATCTGCTTGAAAAGATCCACTGATCATGTCATAAAAACAGAGACTACCCTGGAAAAATGTCTTTTGGCTCAATCTCAGTGTTGCGGGCGAAAAATCTATCCCTTAAATATCCTTTTTATGGCCCGGAGAAACTTTTTGACCGCGCTTTGATCTTAAACCAAAATTTTCATTTTCCAAGGCAGCCTTTATTCTTCTGATCCCAATGCGACGCCACCTAATGACTTGTTATTATTAACGTTGTTTTCTCTTACAAGGAGTGAGTCATGAAAAAAAATCGTCTTGCTTTAGCCGCTGTTCTGACCCTGATCTTCATTGCTGGTCTCTTTGCTGTAGGCCAGGCCGCCAAAATGAGAATTGCCATGGTTACCGACGTTGGCGGCGTCAATGATCAGTCGTTCAACCAGTCCGCCTGGGAGGGGTTGAAAAGAGCCGAGAAGGATTTCGGTGCCGAAGTGGCCTACAAAGAGTCGAGACAGGATGCCGACTATGCTCCCAATATGGAAACGCTGACCGATGCCGGCTACGACCTGATCTGGGGAATCGGCTTTTTGATGGGTGATGCGATCAAGGAGACCGCCGAGATCAATCCAGATCAGAAGTATGCCATCATCGACTTTTCCTATGGCCCCGAAACACCGAAAAACGTTGCCTGTGCAGTATTTCAGGAGGAGGAGCCCTCCTTTCTGGTCGGCTATATTGCCGGCAAAATGACCAAGACCAACAAGGTCGGATTTGTGGGCGGGATCAAGTTCCCCCTGATCGAGAAATTTGAATATGGCTATATGGCCGGAGTAAAACTAGCCAATCCCGATGCCGAGGTGCTGCGCCAGTATGCTGAGTCATTTACCGATGCGGCCAAAGGTAAGGCGATTACCAACAACATGTACCAGCAGGGGGCGGACATCGTCTTCCACGCCTCCGGTGGTGTGGGTGATGGGGTTATCGAAGCCGCCAAGGAAAAAGGTAAGTGGGCTATCGGTGTCGATAAGGATCAGAACTTTCTGGCCCCGGACAATGTGCTGACCTCAGCCATGAAGCGGGTCGACAACGCCATCTACGATATCGGCAAACGGTTGATGGGAGGTGAGTTTGCCGGTGGTGACACCGTGGTTTACAACCTCAAAAATGACGGTGTGGGCATCGCCCCTACCTCGAACAAACACGTGCCGGCTGAGATCCTCAAAGAGGTTGATGGTCTGGTTGCCAAGATCAAGGCGGGTGAAATTGTAGTTCCCGCCACTCAAAGACGCCTTCGATAAATTCTAATTACTAGCGAACCAAAGAGCAGTTTCAACGCTTCTCCGGCCGGTGCGAGATCCTGCCGGAGAAGACCGCTGCATCGCCAAGGCGGTGCCTGAACCAGAGTGCAGGGGCGAATCGTGACCAGCGTCGATTTCTCCCACAAAACCGTGGAAATGATCGATGTCGTCAAGAAGTTCGGCGATTTCACCGCCAATGACCGCATCAGCTTGACCGTTCACCGGGGCGAGGTGCATGCGCTGCTGGGCGAAAATGGGGCGGGCAAGACGACCCTGATGAATTGTCTCTACGGCCTTTACCGGCCGACCGAAGGGGTTATCCGCGTCAACGGTGAAGAGGTTGTGATCAGCGATCCCAACGTGGCCATCGGCCACGGTATCGGCATGGTTCATCAGCATTTTAAGCTGGTAGAGCCGTTTACCGTGGCCGAGAATATCGTTCTGGGGCGCGAGCCCACCAAGACGCTGGGCCTTCTCGATATGGCCGAAGCCGAACGACAGGTGGCCGAGATTTCCGAGCGTTACGGGCTTGCCGTCGATCCGCAGGCCCTGATCCAGGATATTTCGGTGGGCAGCCAACAGCGGGTCGAGATTCTCAAGGCACTCTATCGCGGGGCCGAGATTCTGATCCTGGATGAACCCACTGCGGTGCTGACCCCCAGCGAGATCAAAGAACTGATCACCATTATCGACAATCTCACCTCCGAGGGCAAGTCGATCATCATCATCACCCACAAGCTGCAGGAAATCAAGCTGGTGGCCGACTACTGCACGATCATCCGGCGCGGGACTTTCATTGACCGGGTCGAAGTGGCCAAGGTCTCGGAGCAGGAGCTGGCCGCTAAAATGGTGGGGCGCGACGTCTCCTTTTCCGTAACAAAAAGCCAAGTGGTACGGGGCGACAGGGCTCTCACCGTCGACAACCTGGTGGTTCGGGATAACCGGGGTATTGCCGCCGTAAACGGACTGGATCTGGAACTCTACCACTCGGAGATCTTAGGTATTGCAGGAGTTGACGGAAACGGCCAGTCGCAACTTGTGGAAGCACTGATGGGGCTGCGACAGGTGGAGAGCGGCAGGATACTGCTCAAAGACCACGATATCACCAACGCCACGCCGCGACAGATAATCGGCGAGCACCATATCTGCTCGATTCCAGAGGATCGTCAGAAGCGCGGCCTGGTTCTCGAGTTCGATGTCGCTGAGAACCTGATACTTGAGACCTACATGCAGCCTCCCTTTTCCCGCCGAGGGGTACTGGATAATGGTGAAATCTACCGATTCGGCGACCACTGTGCCGAGACCTTCGATATCAGACCACGAAACACCGGTCTGCAGGCCAAATCCCTTTCAGGCGGTAACCAGCAGAAAGTGATTATTGCCCGTGAGGTGTCGAATAACCCTGATATTCTGATCGCCTCACAGCCCACCAGGGGCCTCGACGTGGGGGCCATCGAATATGTGCACAAAGCCCTGATCGAGCAGCGCGATAACGGTAAAGCGGTGCTGCTGATTTCCTTTGAGCTCGATGAAATTATCACTGTGGCGGATCGGATCGCCGTTATCTTCGAGGGCAGAATAATTGGCATACTCGACGGGGCCGAGGCGGATGAAAACAGAATCGGGCTGTTGATGGCCGGAGGATCGCCATGAGCAGCATCGGGGCCTCATTGAAGGATAAATTCCTCAACGGTGCCTTGTCAATCACCCTGATGTCGGTGCTCTTTGGTTTCCTGCTTGGCGGCATCATCCTGCTGCTGGCCGGCTTCAACCCCCTGGAGGCCTATGGAGTGATCCTCAAGGGCATTTTCTCCCGGCCCAAATACGTCTCTTATGTGATCATCTATTCGACCCCGCTGATCATCACCGGATTGTCGGTAGCCTTTGCCCTGCGCACCGGTCTGTTCAATATCGGGGCCGAAGGCCAATATATTATGGGGGCTCTGGCGGCGGCCGCGGCAGGCTACTACCTGAAGCTGCCGATGGTCCTGCACGTCTTTACAGCCGTTGGGCTGGCGGTGCTCGTGGCGGCTTTCTGGGGCGGTCTGGCCGGCTGGTTCAAGGCCCGTTTCGGGGTCAACGAGGTGATCTCCACCATCATGCTCAACTGGACGGCGCTCTATATATCCAACTGGGCCATCACCATCCCGTCCTTTGGCAGGCAGGGGACGGGAAAAACCTATGCGATTCAGCCGACCGCCCAGATCGACATCCTCGGGCAGTGGAAACGGACGCCTGAGGGCATCGCTTTTCTGCGCGAACACCCGATGCTTTGGGACGTCCTCAAATCACCGGTCAATCTGGGCTTTGTCTTCGCCATACTACTGGCTGCTCTGGTCTGGTATGTACTCAACCGAACCACACTCGGCTACGAACTCCGGGCCGTGGGACATAATCCACATGCGGCCGAGGCCGGCGGCATCAACGTAAAGCGGAGTATGGTGATCTCGATGCTCTTTGCCGGCGGACTTGCCGGGGCTGCCGGGGCGTTTCAGGTGCTGGGCGTCAGTCACCGCATCGCCACCCTGGCAATTATGGAGGGTTACGGTTTCGACGGTATTGCCGTTTCTTTGATCGGCAACAACAGCGGTCCCGGCTGTGTCTTCGCCGGATTATTATTCGGCTCTCTTAAATACGGGGGCTCGAAGATTCAGGATGTGATGGGGGCACCGACAGAGGTGATCAATATCATGATCGGCATCATCATCTTCTTCGTCGCCATGCCCAAATTGATCCGCATGATACTGGCCTACAGGAAACGGCGGGAGAGGAGCTGATGGAAACCTTCGTCAACGATATTGCCTTTATCATCGGCACCACGCTGATGTATTCCACCCCGCTGATATTCGCTGCCGTCGGAGGGGTAATCACCGAGCGTTCAGGGATCATCAACATCGGGCTCGAAGGAATGATGTATTTCGGCGCCTTCGTTGGTGCTGCGGTGGCTTATTTCAGCAGAGATCCATGGCTGGGATTCTTTTGTGCCGGACTGGCCGGAGCTTCTCTGGGACTGCTGCATGCCATCGCCACCGTTTCCTTTTCCGCCGAACAGATAGTCTCGGGAATTGCGATGAACTTTCTGGGTGTCGGTTTTGCCCTGTTTATCAGTCGGCTGGTTTTTGACGGTGCCACCCAGACTCTGACGGTACCGAACAAAATTCCGCTGCCGTTCGATTTTCTCTTTGGAGAAGGCAAGCTCTTTGCCTCCTCAGGTTTCATGGATCTGGTTTTCAACCGCTTTGCCACTGTCTATCTCGCCTTCATACTGGTCTTTGTCGCTTGGTTCGTACTATACAAAACCAGCCTGGGCATGCGGCTGCGGGCGGTCGGCGAGCATCCGGAGGCGGCGGACTCGCTGGGTATCTCGGTATTCAAGATTCGTTATGGTGCGGTCATCACCTCCGGGTTTCTGGCCGGCCTCGGCGGTGCGGCAATGTCGATCGCCGTGGTGTCCAGATTCAGCAACACCCTGATCTCCGGGCACGGCTTCATTGCCCTGGCGGCAATGATTTTTGGCAAATGGAAACCCCAGGGAGCGCTGCTTGCCTGTCTGATTTTTGGCGGGGCCAAGGGACTCGAGATATTCATGGGTGCCAAAGGGGTGCCGATACCCTCGGGTTTGCTCGCCACCTTGCCCTATGTTCTGACCATCGTAATCCTGGTGGGCTGGGTCGGTCGTTCCCAACCGCCGGCATCGATCGGGAAAATCTTCGATAAAGGGGAAAACTAGATGGAACAAATTGACCAGGTCAAAGAAGGAACCGCCTATATCGAAGATAAAATTCTGATCAAGCCCCGACTCGCCATAGTCCTGGGCTCAGGTCTCGGGGCCCTGGCCGACCGGGTGGAAGATCCGGTGGTTTTGCCGTATGGTGAAATCCCCCATTTTCATACCTCGACGGTACAGGGACATAGTGGTCGTCTGGTTACCGGCCTGCTCCAGGGACATCCGGTGGTGGTCCTGCAGGGCCGTCTTCACTACTACGAAGGACTGTCGATGGGCGAGGTCGTTTTTCCGGTTCGCTGCCTGAAAATGCTCGGGGTGGACAAGCTGATAGTCACCAACGCCGCCGGTAGCCTCACCCCGGACTTTCAACCCGGAGATCTGATGCTGATCCGGGACCACATTAAATTGGTAAGCGACAGCCCGCTGCGCGGCCGCAATATCGACGAGTTCGGCCCTCGCTTCAACGATATGTCCGATCCCTACAGCAAAGAGATCAGAGACCTGGTCAAAGAGTGCGGGAAAAAATTGAATATCGAACTGAAGGAGGGGGTTTATTGCTACATGCCGGGACCGAGTTACGAGACCGCCAGTGAAGTGCGCATGCTCGGGCGTCTGGGCGGGCACGCGGTCGGTATGTCGACAGTCCCTGAAGTCATCACCGCTGTCCACTGTGGCATGAAGGTTCTTGGCCTGTCCTGCATCACCAACATGGGTACCGGTATTCTCGATCAGCCGCTGGATCACGACGAGATCATCAGAGTCGGTGAGCAGGTGCGCAAAACCTTTATCACCCTGCTCGAAGCGATCGTTGGAGCCTGGCCGCCGAACTGATAAACGGTACCCTGAAGTCGGACTCAATCTTTGCTGGTGCGCAGCTGAAAGGCGCAGGGTAGTAGATCGTCCAGATAATAGACCTGGTCAGAACTGCTGATAACCACCCAGGCTTTGGGTGCCAGCTCGGCCAGCCACTGGCGGCAGGCCCCGCACGGCATGGCACCATACTCGTCGACCCGGTCGTCTTCATCCCGCAAGGCGTCAGGGCAGGAGACGGCAATGCCGATAATTTCGTTTTCGCCCCTCATTCGGGCGTGGGTAATCGCTGCCCGCTCGGCACAGATTCCCAGGTTGGTCGAAGCCGTTTCGATGTTGGCGCCCAAAAACACACCGCCCGGAGTCTGAACGGCGGCTCCAACCCGGAAATTCGAATAGGGTGCATAGGCCATAAGGGCAGCCTGCGCTGCCGACTGCAGGAGGTTGGTCTGTTCCTCATTCATGTTATTTTCCTCGTTAATTCACATATACTATTCATGAAATATCTGATAAATACAACGTCAGTTTATTTCCAACACAACCCAAATTGAACAAAAATCCTATTTTTACAAAATATCTTCAAAGTCATCCAAAAAATAGACAGTTAAACAGGTAGCCATGAACCAGACCACAGAACTCACCGACTATATGAATTTTCAGGATCTTCTCGACGATGAAGAAAAACTGGTAAGGGAGACGGCCCGTGGTTTTGTCAACGAGAAGGTAATGCCTATCATCGATGAGCATGCCCAGAAGGAGTCGTTTCCAGAGCATCTGATTGCTGAAATGGGCGGCCTCGGTTTTTTCGGTCCGTCGCTGCCGGAGGAATTTGGCTGTGCCGGGCTTTCAAACGTGGCCTACGGTCTACTGATGTATGAACTCGAGCGCGGCGATTCAGCTTTGCGCAGTCTCGCCTCGGTGCAGGGTTCCCTGGTCATGTATCCGATTTTCGCCTTCGGCAGTGAGGAGCAGAAGGCGTACTGGCTCCCCCGGATGGCCGCGGGCGAGAAAATCGGCTGTTTCGGGCTAACTGAGCCCGATTTCGGGTCCAACCCCAGTGGTATGAGGACCAGAGCCGAACGCAGAGATGACGGTACCTGGCTGATCAACGGTGCCAAGATGTGGATAACCAACGGCACCATTGCCGATGTCGCCCTGGTCTGGGCAGTAACGGCGGAAGGTGTGCGCGGTTTTCTCGTGGAGCAGGGCACGCCCGGGTTCAGCGCCCCACAGATGAAGGGCAAATGGAGTCTGCGGGCTTCGGTGACCTCGGAGTTGATTTTCGATAATGTTGTGGTCGAGGAGGGGAAGAGCCTGCTGCCTGGAGTAATTGGATTGAAGGGGCCGCTGAGCTGTTTGACCCAGGCTCGCTATGGTATCGCCTGGGGTGCTTTGGGGGCTGCCGACAATTGTTACCAGACCGCCCTGGACTATTCTCAAACCAGGGTCCAGTTCGACCGGCCGATCGGGGCGTTTCAGCTGCAGCAGAAGAAACTTGCTGAGATGGTTACCGAAATCACCAAGGGCCAACTACTGGTTCTGCAACTCGGCCGCTTGAAAGACCTTGGCAAAGCGACGCCGGCTCAGGTTTCAATGGCCAAAATGAACAATGTCCAGGTGGCGCTGGATATCTGCCGCTCAGCCAGGTCCATCCTTGGGGCCAACGGCATCATGGGCGAATATCCGATCATGCGCCATGCCGCAAACCTGGAGTCGGTCTATACCTATGAAGGAACCCATGACATTCACACACTTATTATTGGCCAGGAGGTGACGGGGCTGGCGGCCTATCGTTGAATCTATGAATATTCTTCGGTCCCTCATAAGCATCTGGATTGTTCTTTTCTGGACTCCCCTGCAGGCACAGACCTTTGACAATTCGCACCTGATTGAAGATGCGACCAATGGTGATATTCAGGCCCAGTATACCCTGGCCCATCTCTACCTCAAGGGGAAAGGGGGCATCGTCTTCGATGTTGAGGAGGCGGTCAGGCTCCTGGAAGAGGCAGCCGATGGCGGTCACAAAGAGGCGGCATTCGACCTTGCTTTTCTCTACCTGAATGGCATGAAGCTCGCAAAAGACCGGGTAAAGGCTCTACACTGGTTGACCCGGTCGGCGGAAATGGGCCAGGTCGACGCCCAATATTTTCTTGGGCTGGCCTACAAAAAGAATGATCGCGTCCAGGCAGCAGCCTGGCTGAAGATGGCAGCGGACGGCGGGCATCTCGAAGCAGCCGGCGAGCTGGACCAGATCTGTGCTGAGGATCCGCAGGCCTGCCGCTGGTCAGCTAATTAGCGTCCGTCTCCCGCTGCTTTTTCTTTTGCGTATCAGGGTATATCAGGATCGAATGGTGCGGTGGCATCCCGGTGGATGCTCTTGAGCAGATCCATGGGGTTGTGCTTGAAATCCTCATGAATCTGGCTGTCGAATTCGACCTTTTCGTCGAAGGTGGTAATCATGTTCTGGTGGGTCCAGCGGTTCAGGTAGTAGATGATCATTTCCGGCAGCCTGGAATAAACTGTTTCCTCGGGCATCGGATCCACGAAGCTTGATTTTTCCAGTTTCTCGCAGGAGAGTGTCTGGGTGCGGTAGAAGGCGCCGAGAAACATCAATTCAGGAGGCAGGGTCGCTTTCAGACCGATCTTGGTGAGCAGCCGCAGGATAACCTGAACGGACTTCTTGCCGGTTCGGGCGACCGAGTAGGGGACATAGATATTCCGGGGGCTCTTCAGTTGCAGGTGGGATTTGATGGTCATGATCAAATCAGCCAGTTCCGCCGGCTCCGGGTCAACGAAATGATAGGTCTGGCAGCCGAATTCCTCCCGGTGGTCGAGCATATGGTGAATCAGATAAGGGATCTTTCTGGAGTTGCTGTAGGAGTGCATGACGCCTTTTTTGGTGAATAAAAAGGGCATCGATTCGTCGGCGATGGAGAACAGCAGGCGATGAAATCCCTGGATCTTGTGGTCGTGGTTCCCATAGACGATGGACAGCCTGATGCAGGTATAGTCCAGCCCCTCTTTGGCCGCCATGTATTTCAGGGTTTCCTCGGCCATCAGTTTCGATTTGGCGTAGTTGCTCAGCTTGGCAGTCAGCGGCAGGGTATCTGTCTCGCGCAACATTTCTCCCTGGGGCAGTGCTGCGGCGGAACTGAAAAAGAAGTAAGGAATCTTCAGCGAAGCGGCCGCCCTGGCAACGTTAACAGCACCCACGTAATTGACTTCAAAAGAGAGTTGGGGATCGGCGTTGATATTGGCGATTGCCGCGTTGATGACAAAATCAGGCTTGATGCTGAGCAGATAGTTGCGGATGTCCTGGCAGTTCTTCATAGACACTTTCTTACTGCTCGGGGCAAGCATGTCGACGACACCCGGCCGGCGCATCTTGTAGAAATTAACGACCGTGCCCCCGATGAGCCCTGAACCTCCGAATACTACCCCGGTTCTGTAGTCTTTCATAAAAGTCTGCTCGGTCATGGCTTTTGTGGGGGCTGAGTTATCAGGTCCGATTATTTCCATCCATTAAACACGAACCTTGCTGATATTGCAATCGGCCTTGATGGATCTACTATTTACGAGTACCTTGAAAAATCTTTCTTTTCGTTCAATCTTTCATGGGCGCGCTGTAGATTTTTTTCCCGGACGCCGGGGGTACGGTAAAATTTCAGCACACGGTTCAGCCATTGAAGCAAAGTACTGATTTGCAAGGAACTCATAGAGATGTAAACAGGAAGATGCCTGCTGAAATTTCAACGGAGGTACTTTATATGATAACCTATTTTTACTGGTTCGCAGTTTCCCTGCTGGTAGCAGCCGCACTTTACGGTCTTGGTGCCAAGGCAGAAAAATGGAAGGCCGCAATTGTGGTCTCTGCTCTGCTCGTTTTAACCGGCTGGACCACTTATTATTTCTGGTTGGAACAGATGTTTGTCAAACGTTATGGCGGGGTGATGACCATAACCGTGCCGGACGGTTACCAGCATATCACCGCAACCTGGAAGGACGATAACCTGTGGGTAGAGAACTATGACCCCATGACCAACAATTGTGTGTTCAGTGAATATTCCAAAGGCAATCTGCTGCAGGGCAAAGTGACCATAAAAAATTGTAATCCCCTCCTAAGAAAATAGGAGCTTGATCTTTTCTTTACGTAAAGATTAACTACTGTGGGGCACTCATCGTATCATTGCCATGTTTCCCCAAATACCACAATGTGAGAACCCTGCGGTTGCTGCTTAATCACCTGAGTTTACATTATATATTGATTTTGTTGTTTTTTTGTTAAAGACTGGAAAAGGTTAACTTGCCGGGGAAAAATATTATTTTGTTAGTTGACTTAAACGTAAAGGTTAGGTATACAGGAACCGTACATTTGTGATATAATCGAAACGAGGGACCGAGCCGTGAGTAAAGCACTTTCACAGGAGGCGCCATGGACTTTCTATCCTATCAATCGATCCCAGCCGTCCTCAAGGACAACGCCACTCGCTACCGCGACAATACCGCCATAAGTTATAAAAAAAGCGGTATCTTTCTCTCCCTGACCTATGAAGAGTTCTATACCAGGGTGCTGCAACTCGCCCGGGGATTGTGCAAGGCCGGCATGAAGCCAGGAGACAAGGTCGCGATCTTCTCGGAAAACCGGCTTGGCTGGGCAATCTCGGATTTTGGTATCCAAGCCGGCGGCGGGATTACCGTGCCCATCTATGCGACCAACACGGGGGAGCAGGCCGCCTTTATTCTCAATCATTGCGAAGCCAAAATCGTCTTTGTCTCGACCAAGGGCCAGTATGAGAAGCTGCTCGAGGTGAAGGACCAGATTCCTAGTGTCGAGCTGGTCATCTCCTATGAACGCTTCATGGGTGACCGCTCCTTTCCAGTCTACACCCAGTATCAGTTGTCCGAAGTGTCGACTCCGGTAACCCAGGGGGAGAAAGACCTGATCGAAGACAAGATCGATCAGATCGGCCACGACGATATCCTCACCCTCATCTATACATCGGGGACCACCGGACGACCCAAAGGGGTTATCCTGACCCAGTACAACATCATCTGCAATGTGACCCAGGGACTCCGCCAGGTGGGCGGCTGGATAAAAGATGAAACCTTTCTGAGTTTTCTGCCCCTGAGCCACATTCTTGAGCGAACGTGCGGCTACTACGCCTGCCTGATGACCGGCAAACATCTCGCCTTTGCCGAGGACGTCAAGAAGGTCGTCGAGAACATGGACGAAATCAAACCTACCTTTATGATCAGTGTCCCGAGATTGTTCGAGAAGGTATACAGCCGTATTCACGAGAGCGTTCACCAGATGAGTTCGCTGCGCAAGGCACTGTTCCACCAGGCGGTCAAGGTCGGACGTGAATACGTAAATACAAAATATATCGATAAAAAACCGGTAGGATTGCTGGGCCTCAAATACCAGTTGTTCGACCGGCTGGTCTTCCGAAAAATCAGAAAACGATTCGGCGGACGGTTGCGCGGCATGGTTTGCGGAGGGGCGCCGCTGGATAAAACCATCAACGAATTCATGTGGGCCATCGGTATCCCGGTCTATAACGGCTACGGGCTGACTGAAACAAGTCCGGTGGTAACCGCGACCAGTCATGATCAGGTACGATTCGACGCGGTAGGCAAGAAGGTTGAGAAAACAGAACTTAAATTAGCTGAAGATGGAGAGCTGCTGGTCAAGGGCCCCCAGGTCATGAAAAGCTATTTTAAAAATGAAAAGGCGACCGAAGAGGTATTCGAAGACGGCTGGTTCAAGACCGGCGACATCGCCCATATCGATGATGAGGGTTTTGTCTATATCGTCGACCGTAAAAAGGAGATCATCGTCACCGCCGGCGGTAAGAACATCGCTCCGCAGCCCATCGAGAACGAGCTCAAACTCGACAAGTTTATTTCCCAGGCCATCGTTTTCGGTGACCGCAAGCCTTACCTGACGGCGCTGCTGACGCCCAATATCGAACGGCTTATCGATTACAGCCGCGCCCACCAGATTGACTATATCGATGTGTACGAGCTGGTGAAAAACAGCCGGATCACCAAACTCTACGATGACCGGATCGATGAACTCAACCGTGCGCTGCCATCCTATTCGACCATCAAGTATTTCGCCCTGGTGCCGGATGATTTTTCCATCAGCGGCGGAGAACTGACGCCGACCCTGAAATTGAAGCGCAAGGAAATCTATAACAAGTACAAGGCCATCGTTGATGAGATGTATATGAGCAAAGAAAACGGTCTGGTCTTTAAAAACAAAGCGGTCGTTGGAGAGGAACAATGATGCAGATCAATCGTGTAGCTGTACTGGGTGCCGGAGTGATGGGGGCGACCATCGCCGCTCACCTGGCCAACGCCGGACTCGATGTCCTGATGCTCGATATCGTACCCCGTGAATTAACCGACGGGGAACAGAAGCGGGGCCTGACCCTTGACAGCCTGGAAGTGCGCAACCGCATCGCCGAAACCGGCCGTCAGGGGTTGTTGAAGATGAAACCCGCACCGCTCTACCTGAAAAGTTATATCAACCGTATCGAGGTGGGCAACTTCGATGATGATCTCGGTGGTTTGACAGCGTGTGAGTGGGTAATCGAAGTAGTGGTCGAAAACCTGGATATAAAGCGGGGACTTTTTGAAAAAGTCATCCCGCATCTGCATCCCCAGGCGGTGCTAAGCTCCAATACCAGCGGTCTTTCGGTCAACGAAATGGCCAAGACCCTGCCGCCGGAGTTGCAGAAGAGATTTCTGGTGACCCATTTTTTCAATCCACCGCGTTATATGCGGCTCATGGAAATCATCGCCTGCGCAGAGGCCGATCCCCGGGTGGTGAGTGATATGGCAGAGTTTCTTTCCCGGCGGCTCGGCAAAGGGGTGGTCTACGCCAAGGATACGGCCAACTTCATTGCCAATCGTATCGGTGTCTATGCAATCTATAAAGGTATCCAGCATATGGTGGATATGAAGATGACGGTGGAGGAGGTCGATTCGGTAGCCGGGCCGGCCACGGCCAGGCCGAAGAGCGCGGCCTTCAGAACAGCCGACCTGGTTGGGCTTGATGTGCTGGCTCATGTGGGAACCAACTCCTATGACAGTGCCCCGGACGATGAAGAGCGGGAAGTATTCAAACTGCCCGAGTTCATGGCCACGATGATCG
The DNA here is from genome assembly GCA_963759125.1 of uncultured delta proteobacterium. GTDB lineage: Bacteria > Desulfobacterota > Desulfobulbia > Desulfobulbales > Desulfocapsaceae > JABDQA01. The sequence continues at coordinate 281,464 of CAVWXN010000001.1, read as the reverse complement.
CGGAGGGTAAACTGGGAAATAAGGCCGGCCAAGGGTTCTACAAAAAGGAGATGGTGGACGGCAAGCGGCAGATCTACTACTACGACTACGCCAACGGTGATTACCAGCCGCTGGAAAAACCCGGGTTCGCCTCCGTACAGATGGTTAAACAGGTGGATGATCCCGGCCAGCGCCTCAAGACCATGCTTGGCGGTGTCGACCGGGGTGCCGAATACGCCTGGAAGACTCTGCGCGATTCGCTGATCTATACCTTCAACCGGATCCCCGAAATCGCTGACGACATCGTCAACATCGACAATGGTATGCGCTGGGGATTCAACTGGGAACTGGGACCTTTTGAAATGCTTGACGCCATTGGTGTCGAAAACTTCGTCAAGAGAGCCGAGAAAGACGGGGTGAAGGTCCCTGCATCACTGAAGGAAATCGAGCGGTTTTATCGATTCTCCGAGCAGCATGGCAAAGAGTTCTATGACATTTCATCAAAATCCTACAAGCCCCTGAGCCTTCCCCCAGGAGAGATCGATCTGCAGATACTCAAGCGGGGCAACAGGGTGCTCGAGAAAAACGCTAACTCATCGGTGGTCGATCTGGGAGACGGGGTTTTCTGCTTTGAATTTCATTCCAAGATGAATGCCATCAGCTCGGATATCCTGGCCATGACACACAAAGCGATACGTCGGGCCGAGGAGGAAGGGGTTGGATTGGTGATTGGCAATCACGGTGCCAATTTCTCGGTTGGAGCCAACCTCATGCTGCTAGCCGTCGCTTTGGCCGAAGGCGCCCTGGAAGATATCGACATGGTGGTGAGGGCTTTCCAGAAAGCGACCATGGCGATCAAGTACGCCAAGGTACCGGTGGTGGCGGCACCGTTCAACATGGCCCTGGGCGGCGGTTGCGAGTACTCGCTGCATGCCGACAGGATCAACGCTTATGCGGAAACTTATATGGGGCTGGTTGAAATAGGCGTCGGTCTGCTGCCGGCCGGCGGCGGCACCAAGGAAATGTGTATCCGGGCGGTGGATCTGGCCAGCCGTTTCGATACCGATGTGCAACCGTTCATCTTTAAAAACTTCAAACAGATTGCCACAGCCCAGGTATCAATGGGAGCAGCCGAGCTCAGCGACATGGGTTACCTGCGCCAGGGAGACTGCATCACCATGAACCTGGATCGGCTGATCGGTGACGCCAAACAGCAGGTGCTGGCCTTGGCTGTCAACTACAGGCCGCCGAAACTCAGAACCGATATCGCCGCTCCGGGCCGCGGCATCGCCGCCAGTATCAAGACACAGTTGTGGAATATGAAGATGGGCGATCACATCACCGAATATGAGGAAGAGATGGGGGGCGTCATCGCCGATGTCATTTGCGGCGGAGATGTCAATCCCGGCACCTTGATCAGCGAGGAGTATCTACTGCGCCTGGAACGAGAGAACTTCCTCAAGCTCTGCACCAATAAACAGACGGCCCAGCGGATCCAGCACATGCTCAAAACCGGAAAACCGTTGAGAAACTGATAAACGCCATAAAGATCAACAATGAGGTAGAAGATGAAAACAGCCTATATTCTGGCCAGTTACCGAACCCCGGGCTGCCGAGCAAATAAAGGCAAATTCAAAGACATGAGGCCTGATGATCTGGCTGCGGTTGCGATAAAGGCGCTTGTGGAGCGTACCGGAGTTGCGCCTGAACTGGTTGACGACGTCTATCTCGGCTGTGCTTTTCCCGAAGCCGAGCAGGGTATGAATGTGGGTCGGGTGGCGGCCATGAAGGCCGGACTGCCAGCCGAGGTTCCCGGCCAGACGATCAACAGGTTCTGCTGTTCGGGTTTACAGAGCATCTCCCTGGCGGCCGAGCGGGTGATGCTCGGTCTGGCGGATTGTATCGTAGCTGGTGGGGTGGAATCGATGTCATCGGTACCTCTGGGCGGTCTCAAATACAGTGCCAACCCCAGCCTGACCGCAGACTGGCCGGAGGCCTATTCATCAATGGGGATAACTGCCGAACTGGTGGCGGAAAAATACGGTGTTACCCGGGTCGAGATGGATGAATTCGGTGTCGAAAGCCATCGCCGTGCGGCCGCTGCCATCCAGGCAGGCAGATTCAGCGCTGAGATCATTCCGGTGGAGATCGAACATAGTGCTCTGGTGGACGGCAAGATCGTCAAGACGACAGAAGTTGTCGATATTGACGATGGCGTCAGACCCTCGACGACCCTTGAGACACTGGCCAGACTGCGGCCCGTATTCAAGCAGGGTGGGCCGGTGACGGCGGGCAATTCATCACAGATGACCGATGGCGCTGCCGTCTCAATGGTGGTCTCGGAAGAGTTTTTGCAGAAACTGTCCAGCGATCCCATGGCCCGTTTTGTTGCCTACGCAGTAAGAGGTGTGCCGCCCGAGATCATGGGCATCGGTCCTGTTGCCGCCATCCCGGCGGTACTTGAAATGGCCTCGATGAGCCTCGATCAGATTGAACTGATAGAACTGAATGAGGCCTTTGCCGCCCAGGCTCTGGCTGTTATTAAGGATCTCGGACTGAATCGGGATATTGTCAACGTAAACGGCGGGGCCATCGCCCTCGGACATCCGCTCGGCTGCACCGGAGCCAAGCTCACCGCCACCCTGCTGCACGAGATGGGGCGCAGGGAGCTGCGCTACGGCATGGTGTCGATGTGTATTGGTGGCGGCATGGGAGCGGCAGGCATATTTGAACGACTGAATAACTAAATGGACACGAGGTGAACCATGGCTGATACATTGCTCAAAGGGGGCGAGTACCTGATTGCCGACTCCCTGTCAGAAGACGTCTTTACTCCCGAGGACTTCAGTGACGAACAGCGACAATTTGGTGATACCACCGAACAATTCGTAACCAACGAACTGCTGCCGCATATAGAAGAGATCGACAAACAGAATTTTGATATTGTTGTCGAAGGTATGCGCAAATGCGGTGAGCTCGGATTGCTGATGATGGACGCACCCGAGGAATATGGCGGTCTGGATCTGGACAAGGCCTCCTCGATGCTGGTGGCCGAGCGGATTGCGGTCAGTGGCTCATTTTCCGTTGCCTATGCCGCTCATACGGGAATTGGAACACTGCCGCTGATCTACTATGGCACAAAGGAGCAGAAGGAAAAATACCTGGAGAGACTCATTACCGGCGAGTGGTGTTCCGCCTATTGTTTGACCGAGCCAGGTTCCGGCAGTGATGCCCTGGGGGCCCAGGCCAGTGCCGTGCTTTCAGAGGACGGCAGCCATTATGAGCTGAACGGTACCAAACAATACATCACCAACGGCGGTTTCGCCCAATTGTTCACCGTCTTTGCCAAAATCGACAAGGAACATTTTACCGCCTTTCTCATCGAGCGTGATTTTGAGGGCCTGTCGGTCGGTCCCGAAGAAAAGAAAATGGGGATCAAGGGCTCTTCCACCACCCCGGTGATCCTGGATAACTGCAAGGTACCGGTGGAAAACGTCCTGGGGGAGATCGGCAAAGGCCACAAGATCGCCTTCAATGTTCTCAACGTCGGACGCTTCAAGCTGGGTGCGGCGGTAACCGGTGCGGCTAAGGCGGCTCTGGAGACCGGGATCAAATATGCCAATGAGCGCGTCCAGTTTAAAAAGAAAATCAGCAGCTTCGGTGCCATCAAAGAAAAAATCGCTGATCTCACCGCCGACATCTTCGCCGCCGAGTCGCTTATCTACCGGTTGGCAGGTCTGCTCGACGACAAGCTTGCCACCATTGAAAAGGGAATCGACGACTATTACGTGCAGTATCAGAAGGGAATCGAGGACTACGCTGCAGAGTGTGGCATCTCCAAAGTGTTCTGCAGCGAAGTGCTGGCCAGAACCGTCGACGAAGTGGTGCAGATCCACGGCGGCTATGGGTTTGTAAGTGACTATCCGGCAGAGCGTTACTACCGGGATGAGCGAATAAATCGAATTTTCGAAGGTACCAACGAGATCAATCGGCTGCTGATTCCGGGGATGATTCTGCGCAAGGCTATGAAGGGGGAGCTGCCGCTGCAGGCTGAGGCAATGAAGGCCTTCGAATCCCTGATGACTCCAAGTTTTGAGGAGCTTGATGACAGCCTGCCCTTTGCTGCCGAAAAAGCATTGATTACCAACCTGAAGACGCTGTTTCTGATCCTTGCCGGTACCGGTGTGCAGAAATTTATGGATAAGATTGCCGATGAACAGGAAATTCTGATGGCGGCCGCCGATATCGCCATTCAGATTTTTGCCCTGGAAAGTGCGGTTCTGCGGGGTGAAAAGGTCCTTTCTTCTTACAGCGAACGGAGGCGGGAACTGTTGAAAGCAACGATCAAGATATTCGCCTTCAGGGCCGCTGAAACCGCTGGTTCGGCCGCCCGAAAAGGGGCCTTCTATATCGAGGAAGGCGACACGCTGACCATGATTCTCTCCGGAGTCAGGAGATTCTCCAAATATGACGCCACCGGACTGCTTGCGGCCAAGAGGCTGGTGGCCGAGGCGGCTTCTGAAGACGAAAAATATATTTTCTGTTAATATGACAGGTGTTGAAGGAGTGGGGACACAATAGGTATTGTGTCCCCTTTGTTGTGGCATGTAATTGATATAGCTCTTTTTAATTCAGGAGGGACACGATAGGTATTGTGTCCCCACTGTAATATCCCCACTATGATTCCTGTGCAGCATACCATCGAGACCCCCTATATGGTGGGGCCGGTCCACAGCTATACGCTGGACTACGGCGATGAACTCGTGCTCATCGACACCGGTCCGCCCACCGAGGCGGGCCGGTCCTTTCTTAATGATCACCTGGATCTGTCCAGACTCAGTCACGTCATCGTTACCCACTGCCACATCGACCATTACGGGCAGGCTGCCTGGCTGGCTCAGGTCAGCGACGCCAAGATCTACCTTCCCCGTCTCGATATTCTCAAGAACCAACAGCTTGATCGGCGGCTGTCGATCATGTTTTCGCTCATTACCGATCTGGGTTTTGATAGCGCCTATCAGGAACTGCTGCAGGAACGATTCACCAAATCGTTACTGCTCCCCTTGTTTCCGGAACGCTATCTGGTGGCGGAGGAGGATCTGCCGCCCCATCTGGGTATCGAGGTCATCGGTTGCCCCGGGCATTCGCAGAGCGATCTGGTATATTTCGGCAACGGCTGGGCAGTGACCGGCGATATCCTGCTGCGGGGGGTATTTCAGTCGCCGCTGCTCGATGCCGACCTGGAAACCGGCAGCCGTTTCATGAATTACCCGGCCTATTGCGCCAGCATTGTCAAACTTGCCGGGTTGCGCTCCAAAAAGATACTGCCGGGCCATCGTAAGCATGTGGAGAGCGTCGATCAAACCATAATCTTCTATCTCACCAAACTGCTGCACCGGGTCAGTTATCTGCTGCCGCACCTCGGCAATAATTCCGTAGCCAAGGTGATCAGCGATCTTTTTCCCTCTATGAACGATCCGTTCCATATCTACTTAAAGGCTTCTGAGATCGTCTTCATGAATGATTTTCTGGCGCAGCCGGCTTTGCTGTTATCCTCTCTTAAAGAGATCGATCTCTATGAACCGCTGGCGGATCGCTTTTTCCAAGTAGTAGAGAAACAGTGATGGCGAGCTTGACTGACCAAAAGAACTTGTCAATGCAAAAGGGGTAAGATGGGCCATCACCAGGACTCCAGAGACAGCATCATCCCGTTGATAGACCGGCTCAACAAATATCCGATCGGGCTGCCGGACAGCGATACGCTGCAACGTATACTATCCATTCTGTTCAGTGCTGACGAGGCCTTTGTAGCCTCCCGCTTTCCCTTACAGGAAGCCTCGCTCAGGGAACTCGCCCGGGCCACCGGCTGGACGGAGGACCGGCTGGAACCGATATTGGAGGTTATGGCCGAGAAGGGTCTGATATTGGACCTGATTTATAACGGTTGCCAGTACTACCTGCTGATGCCGGGGCTCATCGGTTTTTTTGAGTTCACTTTTATGAAGCGGCGTCAGGATCTACCGGTGGAAGAGCTTGCCCAGTTGATGCATGAATATCTGTTCGAGGATCCGGACAACTCCATGGGCCGGGAGATGTTCGGTTCAGCCACTCAGCTTACCAGGGCGCTCACCTACGAAGACCATATTCCGGTGGAGTCGGTGGTTACCACCTGGGAAAGTGCCAGAGAAATCGTCAAAACAGCAGGTTATGGGGCAATCGGCCTGTGCTATTGCCGCCACAAAAAGGAGCACCTGGGTGGCCGCTGTGCCAAAAAGGCGCCGACCGAAGAGATTTGCATCTCTCTGGGAACCGCTGCCAGGTTCATGGTGCGGCGCGGCTTTGCCGAAGAACGCAGCGTGGACGAGCTACTGGCGGTACTCGATCGGGCCCGCAGTCTCAACCTTACCCACATTACCGACAATATCAGGCACAAGCCCTCCTTCATCTGCAACTGCTGTTCCTGCTGCTGTGAGCTGCTCGGAGGCGTGATGAGGGGATTTCCCGACGGGGTGGCCAAGGCCCCGTTTGTGCTCCAGGTTGACGAGGAATCCTGCCTCGGTTGCGGCTTGTGCTGGGAAAATTGCAATGTCGGAGCCATCGAGCCGAGTGAAGCCAATGGTGAAAAGATCGCCAGGGTCAGTGAGCAAAAATGCCTGGGCTGTGGCGCCTGTATTTCAGCCTGTCCCAGCGGTTCACTGTCCCTCTCTCCGGTTGAGCGACGGCTTCCTCCGGATCGCAAGCGCGATCTTTTTGCCCGGATTCTTAAGGAAAAGAAGCGCTTCTCGCCCTACGTAGTGGAGACGGTGAAGACGACCATTCTGAGAAAAATCGGACGGGGTTGACTGGGGTCAGGCAAGAAGAGTGCAAATCGCAAAATAGAGCAACGGCAGGAATATTCCCGGTAGGAGATTCCCCACCCTGATCTTGGTAATTCCCAGCAGGTTCAGACCGATGGCTAGAATAAGAAGACCGCCGACCGAGGTCATCTGGGAAATCGTTTCAGCGACTAGTAGGTTTTTCATGAATACGGCGGTCAGGGTAATCGCCCCCTGGTAGAGAAACACCGCAACACCGGAAAAAAGAACCCCGATTCCAAGCGAGGATGCGAAGATCAGCGAAGTGACCCCGTCCAAGATTGATTTGGCGAACAGGGTCTGATGGTTTCCGGTCAGCCCGCTTTCCAGGGCACCGACTATGGCCATGGAACCGACACAGAATACCAGGCTGGCAGTTACGAAGCCGCGGGCAAAGGATCCGGTATCGCTAGATTTACTTGCCAGTCTGTTTTCAAAATAGCTGCCCAGCGATTCGAGTTTGGCTTCAATTTTTAAGAACTCACCAATTCCCGCGCCAATGATCACCGAGAAAATGACGATCAACAGCTGGTCGGAGCTCAAGGCGCTTTTTACGCCGATGAGGATCACCGAAAGGCCAATGCCGCTCATGATGATCTCTTTGTAGTTGTCGGGAATGCCCTTTCTAAACAGCAGTCCAAGAAGACTGCCGCAGATGATGGCGATGACGTTGACAATGGTACCAAGCATTCTATTTTCTTTATTTACAGTGACGCGGGGAGTAATTACCGAGTTTACACGGGTCTGTTATACCACTTAAATTTTCATTTTAAAGGGTACATCGAAAAAATCCTGTTTTTGCAAGGCACCCTGGAGATAGACCGGATTCAATCCGGAAATAATTAATGGTTCCCGGAGAGCAGCACTATGGCATCTGAATCAAAGAAAACAAAAATCACCATCGGTATGGCCCAGCTCAACAGCGGTGATTCACCGGAGAACAATCTGGGGGAGGCGCTGCGGGCAATCAATGAACTGGCAGACCGGGGTGCTGAGCTGATCGTGCTGCCGGAGCATGCCGACTTTATCGGCCCTGACAACAGGAAAAAAGAGCAGGCCCAGTCGATCGAAAATTCGGGCTACCTTGACAAGATCAGAGCTCAGGCGGCCGATCTCAAGTGTCATATCCACGTCGGGAGCTTTCTGGAGAAGGATGGCGGCAGCGTCTACAATTGTGCGGTTGTCTTCGGCCCGGACGGGGGGATGCGGGCCAGATATCGAAAACTCCATCTGTTTGATGTGGAAATACCGGGCGGCAAGAAATATCTGGAATCGGCGGTGATCAGCCCCGGCCTGGAAACCGTGCATTTCTCCATCGACGAGTTCAACTTCGGTCTGGCCACCTGCTATGACCTGCGTTTTCCGGAGCTTTTCAGAAGGCTTGTGTTAAACGGTGCCAATGTGATTCTGCTGCCTGCCGCTTTTACCATGCAGACCGGCAGGGATCACTGGGAAGTATTGCTGCGGGCCCGGGCCATAGAGAATCTGTGCTGGGTGGTCGGGGTCGGGCAGTGGGGCGAGGCCCCGCCGAATCACCTTTGTTTCGGAAGAAGTATGGTGGTCGACCCCTGGGGCCTGGTGACCGCCCAGGCCCCGGACGGGGTGACTAACGTGACGGCTGAAATCGAGCTGCAAGCGGTTAAAGACGTCAGGACCAGATTCCCGGCCCTCGATCATGTCCGGGATGACATTTTCACCTACTGACGAACCGTTCAGCCGATTTTCACCACCGTGCGGCCCCGCACCGAACCGGCCATGATCGCTGACGCCGCCGCCGGCAGATCGGCCAGAGAAATTTCGTTGACCATGGTTTCGAGTCTGTCCAGATCGAGATCTTCGACGACCCGCTGCCAGGCCTCTTCGCGCTTCTCAAGTGAGGCCATTACCGAATCGATGCCGTAGAGCGTGACACCGCGAAGAATAAATGGTGCCACCGAAGTCGGCAGGGCCATCGATTCGGCCAGCCCGCAGGCCGCCACCGCACCGCCGTAGCAGGTCTGACTGATGAGGTTGGCAAGGGTGTTGCCGCCGGCCACGTCCACGGCCCCAGCCCAGAGTTCTTTGCCGAGCGCTCGGGCCTTTTCCGAAAAAGGCTGCCTTTCAAGTACTTCTGCGGCCCCCAGTGAGCGCAAATAGTCCGCCTCTTCGGGGCGTCCGGTAACGGCAGCCACTCGGTAACCGAGTTTGCTCAGCAGCAGCAGGGCGACACTGCCTACTCCGCCGGCGGCTCCGGTGACGAGAATCGTTCCGTCTCCGGCTTTGAGGCCATGATTTTCCAGGGCGATCACACAGAGCATTGCCGTGTAGCCTGCCGTGCCCACCGCCATTGCCTGCCTGCTGCTGAGGCCCTCAGGTTTGACAACCAGCCAGTCACCGCTGACCCGGGCGATTTCAGCGTAGCCGCCGCTGTGGACTTCACCGACGCCGAAACCGTTGAGGATGACCCTGTCATTTTCCTTGAATCTCGGGTTGGCCGAGGAAATAACCGTACCGGCAAAATCTATACCCGGCGTCAGCGGAAAGCGCCTGACCACCGGGGCGCTGCCGGTCAGGGCCAGGCCGTCTTTATAGTTCAGGGTGGAATATTCGACTCTGACGGTCACATCACCGTCCATGAGGTCTTCTTCTGTCAACTCGGTGAAACTGAGCTTCTGACCGTCGTCATCTTTGGTGATCTGATAGGCTTTAAATGGTGCGGACATGGTTTTCTCCCTTGGCTTTCAACTAAAACGGGCCCCCCATTGCTGGACGGCCCGTGGAAATGAGATACTTCTCAGAACATCATCCTAATAGGCAGATTCCGGAAAATAGAAGTCTTTGGCATTCTCTTTAACAACCAGGTCAGCAGCCAGAATTACCCGGGAAGGAGTGTGGTAGAGTCCTCCTACGGTCTCACCTCTGGCTCCTTGAACACCGAAGACGATGCCAGAGGCGACCATCGAAGGATTATAGGTTACGGTGGAACGTACAAGCGGATCGTCATCCATTATCATCTTGATGATGTCCTTGGACCCGGCACCACCCAGTACCGTTTTGATGTCCGTACGGCCCGCTTCTTTTATAGCCTGCATCACGCCTTTGAGCATATCGTCGTCCTGGCACCAGACTGCGTCTATTTGCTTGTGCTTCTGGAGATAGTTTTCCATCAGCGCCAATGCTTTCTGGGTTGACCAGTCGGCCGGCTGTGAATCCATGATTTCGATATCAGGATAATTTTTCATGACTTCATTAAAGGCATCAACACGTTGCTTGTTGATCGGGATAGACATGCCTTCAAGCACGACCAGTTTGCCCTTGCCGCCCATCTCCTCAGCCAGCCATTCAGCACCGACCTTGCCAAGCCCGGGATTGTCCCCGGCTATAAATACATGCTGAGCAGGTGTAGGGAGTTCGCGGTCAACGACTACCGTGTAGATACCAGAGGCATAGACCTCTTCAACTACTTTCTGCAAGGTTGAAGGATTGTGAGGCAGAATGACGAGGGCGTCGATACCCTTGACCATCAAGTCTTCCACATCGCCGACCTGTTTTGTACCGGAACTGGCGGCAACCACGTAAAAGGTCACGTCCTTGTCGGTTGCTTCGATGTCCGCTACTGCTTTCTTGGCCCACCAGAGCAGCCCGGCGGTCCAGCCATGATCGGCGGAGGGAACTGAAACGCCGACCTTGATCTTTTCCGCCGCCAGCGCCAACGAGCCGGAAAACAGAAACAGGCCTGCCACTAACACCATCAACGTTTTTTTCATCGTCTTCTTCATACGTTCTCCTCTTGAGTTTTAGGTTTGTCAGGATCACTCCTGCCTTGACACTAATTGGATTTATACTGTGCGAGAACGGCGATCAGGATGATGAGGCCTTTAACCGTTCCCTGCAGATATGGGGAAACACCAAGCATGTTGAGCATGTTGTTGATGATCCCCAAAATTATAGCACCTATCACGGTGCCCCATATGGTTCCCTTGCCCCCCGCAAGGGGTGTACCTCCTATGACGACAGCGGCAATCGCATCGAGTTCGTAAAATATACCGGCATCTCCGGGACTGACCGAATTTAACCTGGAAGACAGAAGAATGGCGGTTACACCGACCGTAAAGCCGCTGATCACAAAGGTCATGAAGGTGACCCAGCGCACCTTGATGGCGGAATATATGGCCACTTGCTTATTGGCTCCCACCGCACACACATGCCTTCCGAAAGCGGTGTTGTTCAAGAGAAAATGGAAAAAAACCGCCAGCCCAAGAAAAATCAGGACGGGATAAGGGATGTTGAGGAAGTAGCCACCGCCGATTTCAGGATAAATATCGTTGTACGAGATTACTTCACCAGCCTCGCTGACATAGAGCGTCAAGGATCTGAAAATGGACATGGTTGCCAGCGTGGCGATGAAGGAGGTGATTTTACCTCTGGTCACAATAAGCCCGTTCAGCGCTCCGCACAGGGAACCGACCAGGATCGCCACAAATACCGCCGCCACCACAGCAAATACCGAAGTGCCGAGATAATTCATCAGGTAAATTGCCAACACTCCGACCAGGGCAACCATTGACCCCACCGAGAGATCAATACCCGCTGCCACAATAACAAAGGTCATACCCAGCGCGATGGTGCCGGTGTAGGAGACCTGGCGGAGGATGTTGGTGATGTTTCTGAACTTCAGAAAATGCTCGCTGGCCAGTGCTGATAGAAGTATCAGGATTACAAGAGCGAACAGTGGTGCGTACTTGGAGTAATCTATTTTCTTTATGTCTTCGAAACTATAGGATTTCACTCGTTTCTTCCTTGGTCGCCTGGTTCATATCCTTGACTCCAGCGGCACTGAACATGATCTCTTCTTCGTTGATGTGCTCACCTGTCATTTCTCCGCTGATCCTGCCCTCTCTCATGACCAGGACTCTGGTACAAAGCCCGATTAATTCCTCAAGCTCGGATGAAATCAGGACACAGGACACTCCCTGGGTAACCAGAGAATTGATGAAGCGGTAGATCTCCCTTTTGGCGTTAACATCTATACCCCTGGTCGGTTCGTCGAGGACCAGAATTAATGGATCGGTGTCCATCCATTTGGAGAGATATACCTTCTGCTGGTTACCGCCGCTGAAATGGTCCAACTCTGCTTTTAGTGAAGCAGCTTTGATGTCGAATTTTTCTATATAGCCATCCGTGCTCTGCTGCACTTTCTTCTTGTTGATGAAAAGATTGGTGTATTTGGCCAATGAGATCAGCGAGATGTTCTCCGGTATACCGAAGGACATCAACAACCCTTTACCTTTGCGATCTTCAGATAGATAGGCAAGTTTATAATCCAGCGCGTCCAATGGCGAATTTATCTGGGCCTGTTCTCCTTTGACGAAGATATCACCAGAAGATCTCGGCCGCAGGCCCATGATGCATTCCGCCAGCTCTGTCCTGCCGGCTCCGATGAGGCCCGAGAAACCGAGCAGTTCACCCTTTTTCAGAGAGAAACTGATATTTTTAAGAAGTTTCGAATCACTGAGATTTTCGACCCTGAGTACTTCTTCATCGTCCGGAGCTGATTTTTCCGGGAATACCTGACTGAGTTCACGGCCAACCATTTTTCTGGCCATATCCTGTTCATCAACTTCATCGATATCGTTCACAGAGATCTGATCTCCATCACGCAAGACCAGAATCCTGTCGCAGATTTTCTTAACTTCGTTGAGTTTGTGAGAGATAAAAAGAATGGTAACGTTTTTTTCTTTGAGACGGGCTATGAGGTCGAAGAGAACAGCGACTTCGACACTGGTAAGGACGGTGGTAGGTTCGTCCATGATGAGGATATCAGATTCATGGACCAGCGCCTTGGCTATTTCGACCATCTGTTTTTCAGCCACACTAAGATTGGCAATAAGTGCGTCGGGAGACAACTCGGTTTTTAATTCTGCCAGCAGGCTGGAGGTCTTTTCCCTCATGGCCTTCTTGTTGAGCAGGGCGCCGTTTTTTATCTCAGAGCCGAGAAAAATATTCTCAAAGACGGTCAGTGTCGGGATCAGGTTGAATTCCTGGGGAATCATGCTGATGCCCAGTCGTTTAGCCTTCATCGGGCTGGTGATGGATACTGGAGTACCCTTGAGGGTTATGGTTCCGCTGGTAGGAGTATAGACCCCGCAGATGATTTTCAATAGGGTTGATTTCCCGGCACCGTTCTCACCAAGAATACCGAACACCTCTCCTCCGATGATATCGACGCTGATATCATTGAGTACCCGGACTCCTGAGAATTCTTTGTTTATCTGTTTTATAGACAACAAAGCGTCAGTATGATGTGCCATGATTTCAGTGCTATCGAAAATCGGTTCAGCTATTTCTTCATGTCACCGTCAAAGGCGATATCAGAAGGGGCGAAATTAATCGATTTTACGAAATCAACAGACTCGGCGGCGCCGAATTCCCGGTCCATACCGTTGTCTTCCCATTCGACCGATAACGGGCCACCGTAACCGATGCTGTTGAGGTGGCGAATTATCTCTTCAAAATTCACATCGCCGTGGCCGAGTGACCTGAAATTCCATCCTCTGCGCAGATCACCGAAAGGCAGGTGGGAGCCGATGATGCCGGTTCTGCCGTCCAGGGTTACAGCCGCATCCTTCATGTGAACGTGATAAATCCGATCCGGAAAGTCGCTGATGAAGACATGGGCCTCCATACCCTGCCAGACCAGATGGCTCGGATCGAAGTTCAGCCCCAGGGTAGGGCGCCGGTCAAAAACCTCAAACAATTTACAGGTTGTGTAATAATCGTAGGCAATTTCGGTGGGGTGGACTTCCAGGGCGAACTTGATACCCGCCGCATCGAATTCGTCAAAAATAGGAGTCCAGAGATCGACAATTTTCTGATACCCCGCCTCTATCATCTCATCTGTGGTTGGCGGAAAACTATAGAGGTATTTCCAGATAGGCGAGCCGAGAAAGCCGGTAACCACATAGCAGCCCATGTTTTTTGCGGCTTTTGCGGTGTTGATCATTTCCTGGGTTGCCCATTTACGGACTTCTTCGGGGTTGCCTTTCACTTTGTCTGGAGCAAACGCGTCCAGCCGCTCATCCCAGTCGTCCCCTACGCATTGACCGGCCAGATGAGCTCCCAGGGCATGGCATTGAAGGTCGTATTTTTTCAGGATCTCAAGTTTTTCGTTGATGTAATCCATATCCGAGGCACCTTTCTCGGGCACCATATGGTCCCCCCAGCAGGCAATTTCCAGGCCGTCATAACCCCACTCGGAAGCTTTTTTGCAGATCTCTTCGAAACTCAGATCAGCCCACTGGCCGGTGAATAATGTTACTGGTCTTGACATGGTATCCTCCAAATAATTTGATCTGATTTTACTTTCAATCGAAATCAACCCAGGCCGAGTTGTTCTTTGAGCTTTCCACACATTTTTCAATGAATCTCACACCGTTTTCACCCTGCTCAGCTTTGGGGAAATCCTGATCTTCGGGCAGTGTTGTTTCTCCCTGTTTTTTCTTCATCAGAAAGGTGATGAACGGTTTGTAGATGTTGGCGAAAGCCTCAAAGTAGCCTTCGGGGTGTCCTGAAGGAACGCGGGAGAAACATTCTGCTCCCGGGTAAAGTCCGTCCCGGCCGCGTGAGATGATCTGGCTGGGCTGATCCAGATAGGATATTTTCATGTAGTTGGGATTCTCCTGGGCCCACTCGATGGAGGCTTTGGAGCCAAATATTCTGACTCTCAATCCATTGTCGTTGCCGACGGCGATCTGGGAGCACCAGTAGAGTCCTTTGGCGCCACTGTCGTATTCGACCATTATCGAGGCGTTATCATCAAGAACCCTGCCGTCAACCATGGTATCGAGCCGCGCCGAGAGGCGCTTGATCCTGAGTCCGGTCATGAAAGCAACCATGTTCTCGATGTGGCTGCCTATGTCGCCAACACAGTTTGAGGCCCCTGACTGGGTGGGATCGGAACGCCATCCCGCCTGTTTCTGATCAGTATTCTCCAGCAGTGTGCTGAGCCAGTCCTGGGCATACTCGGCATTGACGAATCTGATCTCGCCAAGATCGCCGTTTCTGATCATCTCCCGGGCATGCTTGGCCACCGGATATCCCGTGTAGGTATAGGTTACACAGAAGGCAAGTCCTCTTGCCTCAGCGAGTTCTTTGAGTTCGCGGGCCTGAGCAGAGGTAACGGTGAGGGGTTTGTCGCAGACGACATTGATCCCGTTTTCAAGAAAGACTTTGGCGATGGGGTAATGGGTATTGTTGGGGGTTACGATCACGACAAAATCGATAGGCTCGTCCTGCTTCCCTTCTGCCACGGCCATTTCTTCGTAATTCTTATAAAGACGAGCAGGAGCGAGTCCGAGTCTCAGCCCTGTTCTAAGTGTATTTTCCGGGTCGGATGAAAAGCAACCGCAGACCAGATCAGCCATGCCGTCCATATTGATCGCTTTCCGATGAACATCACCGATGAAGGCTCCTTCCCCTCCGCCTACCATCCCATATTTCAGGGTGGTGCTTGCCGTTTCAGTCTGGCTGCTTTCAATCATGACATCCTCTCTGTGAAGTTATTGTGGACAATTACAATATTGCAACACTGGTCACTCGGACCAGAGATGGCAATCTGAAAAGGCCAGAAATTGTATCATTAAGAACTGAACGGATTGAACAGCCCTTCCACTAAAGATATCCTCTCATCATACAGGTGATTTCCAGGCCTCGTATTGCCACATTTCACCATTGGTGTCAAGAACCTGCGCAGAAAACGAAAAGGGTAATAAGTGTTCGAAGTAATTTTGTTTTATAGGAGTAATACTGGTCATTGCCCTGGTCTTGGAAGCCACAGGCAGAGATCGAAATTCACCCTGTTAGCAGCATCGAAAACGATGCCTTCGGCTTCCAGCATCTGCTTTTGTTTGAGGTGAGAGCCGGAATTACGAGGTGAAATCTCTCCTTTCTGATTCACCACGCGGTGCCAGGGAAGGTGATACTTTTCCGAGCTGGAATGCAGAATCCTGGCGACCTGTCGGGCACCGCAATGATTGCCGGCCGCGGTGGCAACGATCAGGTAAGTGGTCACCTTGCCCGGCGGTATACTACTGATGATCTCGATAGTTCGTCTGGTAAAGGGGTCCATGATGCATATCCTTTTACACAATGAGACAAAAGTCCAATCCATTCCACCGGGCTGTGTTACCCGCTGCGCTGGTTTCTCCCAGTGCTGCCGAACTGTTCGGCCGGATCCTCGCTCGCAACTGACCTTGCTGGACGATTTGAAATTTTGTCGCTAGTTATTGCTAAGACTATCTGATCTGTTCGAATTCAAAAATAATAATTACCACACCGATGAATCTACCGATAGAGACCATAGTGCCGGACGGGCAGTTGAAAAAAGAGGTTCAGTATAATTGCGATGTCTCGGATGCCAGGGACCATGGCATCTACTCCATGTGTTCGTTGGTACTGAAACTGCGTAATCTCTATAAATGGGAGACCGGGGGCCAGCCATGGACTGAACCGGAATCATCAGAACTGCTCGACTGGATAGAGGCCAGGGAACAGTATTGGGAGGCTATCCTGGAGCGGCAGTTCCAGCCGATAACAGTCGATGGCCGCTCCTGCGCACCCGATGACGTCGATAGTGTCAACGGGACAATCAATTCACGACCCTTCTTCTATGGTGCCGGTCACGGACGGTCGATGAAGGCGATATTCTTCCTGGCAGAAGTGAGGGAGCGTCTCAAGGTCGAAGACTGTCAGGTAGTGCTGTTGGGCAGAGAACATGCCCGGGAAATGGCAAGCCCCTTTGCCATGGTTCAGGAGGGTCAGGTCATCATCCGCACCGATCCGCTGCGTTTTTTCCTCTATGATCACCTGCAGGAACTGCGCTCTTCCTGCCGAAGTTCTATTCGTTTTTTTCTCAACAGCTACGGCCTTCTGAATGATGGCGGGCTGGATCAGCAGCGGCTGGCGGATGTCCTCGATGAGATGGCTACCAGAGAACTCGATCTGTTCATCTATCATGAACTCGGCGAACTTCTTGAAACTTCACTGAAAAGTGAAACTCTGCAGCAGATGATCGGGCGTTTCCCAGGTTCAATTATAGAATTTGTCTGCAGGGCGGTCAGAGATGTGCTGGCCGATACTCATCCCCAAGGGGTGCTCTCTCATATACTGCGAGAGAAACAAACATCGACCCTCGGTCTCTATGTCTCCTTCGTCGATGGTCTCAGACAGGAATTGTTTCCGGAACTGGGGTCGGCCTGGAAAGAATTTCTCGAGCACAAAAGCTGGAATGAGCTGGAGCAGGCCCGGCTTGACTGCCGGGAGCGAACTCAAAGGCTGGCCCGAAAGATCGACAATATCGCTGAGAAAGCAGAAGGGCAGACCGACAAAAAGGTGCAGAAACTATTTAATGATGTGGTGTTGGTGCCGTTGGGGCTAGAGATCCCTGAACTCTAACTAGTGTTTATCAGGAAACGGCGCTTTTCCCTTGACTCTTCGTTGCACTCAGAATTTTATCCTCGGAATATTCACTATGCCTCCGGTAAAATTTCACGCCCGCCTCGATCTTGAAACAAAATGACTCGTTTCGGATGGAAACGATTTAGTTCTCTACCTGAATGTGGTCTTATTGCTGATAACATTGACGTGTTCAAAATTTTAATCTCGAAATATTTCAGTATATGTTTGCGGTGAAGCTTAGATAGTTACCCAGCGCTTTTCCCGGCCTGCCGTGAAAATCGCATTGATCGTTCTGGTATTGGCGAGCCCGTCCTCCAAAGTTGATTTGATTTCTCCTCCCTCAAGCACGGCCCGGGCAAAATCGTCGCCCTGCAAGGTATATTGATCCATGACCGGAAATGTCTGGGAGGTCACTTCTGCCTCCACCAGGGTTCCGCTGTCAAAGCGGAGGATGCAGGGACGGTCGTTGGGGGCGTTGAAGGGAATTACCACTTCCAGGCGTCCTGTGGTGCCGAACAGGTGTACCCGCTGATAAGGGACCAACTGGGTGGAGACGCCGAAGATGGCCTGGCCACTTTCGAATTCAAGAATAACGCTGTCCAGCCGGTCGGTTTTCATGACCGGGTCGAATTCGAGCGCTGCCGCAGTCCGCAGAGGTTCGCTGTCGAACAGATAGCGTGATATGACAACCGGATAGCAGCCGATATCCCACATGGCACCGCCGCCGACATCGACAATATTGCGTATATTTTCCGGATTCTGGTTGTCGTAGGAAAAAAAGGCCTGAATCATTCTTAGATCCCCGATCTCTCCACGACGCACCCGTTCCCGGGCCTCGATCCATTGGGGGCACGATTTGACCATGAACGCTTCGGCGGCTATGACGCCGCATTCGTCACGGGTGTGGATGAGATCTTCTATCTCGTCCACCGTGAGGCCCAGCGGTTTTTCGCAGAGAACATGTTTGCCCGCCTGCATGGCCTTTTTACTCCATGGGCAATGCAGGTGATTGGGAAGCGGGTTGTAAACCGCGTCGATCTCGGGGTCGGCCAGCAACTCCTCATAGGAGCCATAATATTTCTCGATGCCGAGCGCGTCCGCTGCGCTCCGTGCCTTTTCGGCAGAACGGGAACTGATCGCGGCAACCTCGGTGCGCAGCCCTTGCTGCATAGCTGGAATGACTTTCTGGATGCCAATTGCGGCAGTGCTGAGCACGCCGATTCGTAGTTTGCTCATGATGATCCTCGGTTGATAGGGATTATTCAGAAAGGTATGTGAAGATCACTACACGATAGAACAGTCATGTCTGCCAGGCAATGTTCCGAAGCAGAATAGTTGTGTAGCCAGACTTGTCTACGGGACCTGTTCTGGTGAAGTTCTTGAGGTACCGAAGGAAGTGGTCTTTGAGCTGAAGGTAATGAAGGTTTCCCGGGGGTCTTTTAGGAGGGGCCCTCGTTGAGCAGTTCCATGATGCGCAACCGGTATTCGACAATGTCCTGGCGCAGGGAGGAAAGGCTGACCATTTTCTCATCCAGCCGGGAGATATGTTGGTCAAGAATCTCGATCAGTTTGGGAGTGATTGTTGAAAAATCCTGGTCGTTTATGTCGAAGATATCTGAAAGCTGCTGAATCTCTTTGAGGCCGATTCCCAGAGACTTCATCTTGAGAATAAACTTGAGCCTCAACACATCGTCCTTGCTGTAACTTCTTGTCGTGCCTCCCCGGCGCTTGATGGTACCCATCAAACCGATCTCTTCGTAATAGCGGATGGTTCTGGTGGTAATATCGAGCTGCTTGGCGAGGGCCCCTATCTGGGTGACTTCTTCAGGCTCGTTGCTCATGGTAGTATCCCTGGTTTGTGAAACATCGAGGAGGCTGCCAGCGAAGTAACGAGGGCAGCGTTCGAGCATCGATTGCTTTACCTTTACGTAACATACAGGGCGATACTATCATGTCTATGTGCTTTCTGTCAAACAAATAAATATGTCTATATTTCAATGCTTAATAGCATAATCGGTGGGTAGTTTAACAGATCTTTTGTCTTGACCTTAACGTTAATGCCGTTTATAAAGAGGCAGGATAGCTCTCTAACTCTCTTGAAGTTAAACCGGTATTGGAGGGAAGGATGGAATTTACCCGCGAAATCTACTGGAATGTTGGCCACGGACCACTGACTCTGGTGCCGATGTATCTCCTGGCCATTGGCGCGATGATCTTCGTGGCCAGATCATTTCTCACCCGCAGCAAGGTTTATAAGCAAGGCAAAGAGCTCGACCGGCTTGACGATCCCGGTGCGCGGATCGGGGCGATGCTCAAAAACGTCATTTTGCAGAAGAAGGTTATCCGAGGTGGGGGCGCCGGCCTGCTGCACGGCTTATTTTTCTGGGCCTTCCTGGTCCTGGTCATCGGTACGACTCTGGTGTTCATTCAGGCCGATTTTACCGATCCCCTGTTTGGCTTCGTATTTCTCAAGGGTGGTTTCTATAAACTTTTTTCTCTGGCACTTGACCTGGCCGGACTGGCTGCTCTGATCATGCTCGGCGGGTTGTTCATAAGGAGATATTTCCTCAAGCCGGAAGGGCTGGAAACCAAGAGGGACGATGCCATCATGCATGGACTGCTGTTTGTCATCCTGATTACCGGCTTCGTCGTTGAAGGAGCACGAATGGCGGTAACCGAGATGAACACTCCTCTGGCTCTCTGGTCACCGGTCGGTCTTATTTTTGCCAAAGGACTTGGTTCCATCGGCGAACCTGGACTTCTGAGCCTGCATAAGCTTACCTGGTGGTTGCATCTCTTTCTGGTCATTGGTTTTTTCGCCCTGATACCGTTCACCAAGTTCCGCCATATACTCACTACTTCGGCCAATTACCTGTTCCTTGATCGCGGTCCGAAAGGAAAGCTGGTGAATCTCGATCTCGAAGACGAGGAAGCAGAAAAATTCGGTGCCACCGAGATTCAGGATTTGAGCTGGAAAGACATCTATGACGGCGATGCCTGTACGCTCTGCAAACGCTGCCAGGACAGCTGTCCTGCCTGGAGTACCGACAAGCCGCTATCACCAATGAAGGTAATCAACCAGATCACCGAGACGGCTTTCAGCAATCCGGAGGAGCCGCTGATCGATATAATCGGTAAGGAGACCCTCTGGGCCTGCACGACCTGCAGGGCCTGTCAGGAGATCTGTCCGGCGGCCATCGAACATGTGCCCAAGATCATTGAACTCCGCCGTTCGATGGTACTGATGGAAGGTGAGTTCCCCGGTGAAGAAGTGATGACCGCCATGGAGCAGACCGAGGTCAATGGCAATCCTCTGGGCTCCGGCTATGCCTCCCGGGGTGACTGGGCTGAAGAAGTGGGCATCAAGACCATTGCTGAAGACCCCGAGGTCGACATCATCTATTTTGTCGGCTGCTACGGTTCGTTCGACAAACGTAACATCAGGATTGCCAAGAGTTTTGTGAGGCTCTGCCAGGCTGCTGGGGTAAAAGTGGGGATCCTCGGCAAGGACGAAAAATGTTGTGGCGAGCCGATGCGCAAAATGGGCAACGAGTATCTTTACCAGAGCCTGGCAATGGAGAATGTGGAAGCTCTCCAGTCCTGCGGCGTCAGCAAAGTGGTGACCACCTGTCCGCACTGCTACAACACCCTGGCCAAGGATTACCGTGATTTTGATTTTACCCTCGAGGTTGAATCTTATACCGTATTTCTAGAGAACCTTGTCCGCAGCGGAAAACTCTCCCTGGCGCCGACTGAATTCAGCTGCACCTATCACGACTCCTGCTATCTCGGGCGGCACAACGACATCTATGAACCGCCCCGCGATCTGATAAAGGCAGCTGGCGGCACAATCGTTGAGATGGATAAAAGTCGTGCTGAAGGATTCTGCTGCAGTGCCGGCGGCGGCCGCATTATGGCCGATGAGAACATCGGTGAACGGATCAGCGTCAAACGGGTAAAGATGGCCGCTGCCACCGGAGCGCCAGAGCTGCTGTCGAACTGCCCATTCTGCATGACCATGTTTGAGGACGGGGTGAAAGGGGCGGATCTTGAGGATCGGCTCAAGCCAAAAGATATCGCTGAACTGCTGGAAGAACGGCTGATGACGCCGGCCTGAAGGATAGAAAATGATCGACGCTATTTTTGCATCTCTGGCTGAGGATTTTGTGCCTGGGGTGGTAACTGAACCGCTGGTTTTCTATTTTTCCCTCGGTGAAGCCAAGAAGACCGTGCACCTCGATGACAAGACCTGCCGTGTGGAAGACGGCCGGACGGTCGACAGAGCGGACTGTGTCTGTAAAACCGATGAAACATTTTTCATTTCGATCTGGAATGAGGGGCACAGGCCGGGCATGGGAGACTTTCTCTCAGGAAAAATCAAATCCAACAACCCTACCGCACTGCAACTTTTCCTCAAGGCCTTTGGTAAAGAGTAGATCGAAAACATGAAAAGCCTCACGGAAATAGTAACCCGCGGCTACCACATGGACATCTATGGGCATGTGAACAATGCCCGCTATCTCGAATTTCTCGAAGAAGATCGATGGGCCCAGTTTGAGGCCAATCTCGATATCGACAAATGGGCCTCCCAGGGGCTGGTGTTCATGGTGGTCAACATAAATGTAAATTACCGCCAGGCGGTCGGTCCGGGAAAACGGCTCGAAGTTTGGACTGGCGTAGAAAAAATGGGCAATCGGTCAGGGGTGCTCAAACAGGAGATCCGCCTCAAAAATTCGGGGAAAATTGCAGCCGACGCCCTGGTCACCTTCGTTATCGCGGGACCGGACGGCAGGCCTAAGGCCATGGAAGGGGAACTAAAAGAGGAGCTTTTGAGGATTGGCAGCAGTTGATAAAGGGGCTTGTGGGAAGCTAAAGTCCTCTCATGTATTCCGGTTTGAGGCCGATCTCACCATGGAGAGCCCGGTCGATCAGTTCCAGGGTCGCAATCTTTTCCTGAGGCAGTCTGGCTTTGATCGGCAGATAATTCGAGGCATGATTGGCATGAAAATAGCCGCCGCTCAACTCGGTATGTTCCAGCATGGTGCGCAGTTCGGCCAGCATTTCCTGGGGTCCCGGCAGAATGAACGCTCCTTGTTGCCATTGCTCATAGAGCGGGGTTTCAGGGGTGAGCATCAAGCTCAGGGCACCGACGAATTCCGGATCTATTTCAGTGAGTGCTGCGCCGCTTTGTCTGGCGTGAATTTGAGATCGCTCCGTACCCGCGACACCTAGAATGACAGTGATGGAAAGCTTGATTTCCGCAGAACGGATTTTTTTGCCCATGGCAATAATGTTGGCCCGGTCGCTGCCCTTGTTGATTTTTTCAAGGGTCAGGTCATCACCCGATTCCAGCCCCATGTAGGCGATGGTCAGTCCCAGGCTGTGGAGCTCGTAGAGCTCTTCTAAGCTTTTCATGGCGATGCTCTTGGTGTTGGCATAGGTGCCAACCCGCTCCACCCAGGGCAGTTTTGACCTGATTGCCTTGAGTATCGGCACCAGCCGCTTCTGGGGCAGGATCAGGCTGTCACCGTCGCAAAGAAAGAGGCGCTTCTGGCGCCGACAGTGGAGGGCGGCAAAGTCGATGTCTGCCATGATGATTTCATCGCTTTTGATACTGAAGCGGCTCTCTTTATACATCCCGCAGAAACCACATTTGTTGTGGGAGCAGCCGGTGGTGACCTGGAGCAGGATTGAAGCGGCCTCGCTAGGGGGGCGAAAGATATTGCCTTGGTAATGCATGGTATCTGGTATGTTTAAAATAATTTATGGGGACACAATACCTATCGTGTCCCTAACGCAGCAATTGTTTGACCTGTTTTAACTTAATCAATGGGGGACACGATAGGTATTGTGTCCCCGAATCTAGCATTTAATACATACGGGACACAATAGCTATTGTGTCCCCTCGAAACCATAACCATTCAAAGCCATGTCTGAAACACACGAGCTCTACCCGCATCTCTTTGACCCGCTCGATCTTGGATTTATCACCCTGCGGAATCGAATTCTGATGGGCTCCATGCATACCGGCCTGGAAGAGGAACGCAACGGCTTCAAAAAGCTGGCCCGCTATTATCGTGAGCGGGCGGACGGTGAAGTTGGTCTGATTGTCACCGGTGGTGTGGCGCCGAACAGGGCCGGCTGGGTGTTTCCCTTTTCCAGCCGCCTGGCCCGTAAATCTCAGGCAGGTAAACACAGGATTGTCACTGATTTGGTGCACGAAACCGAGACCAAGATCTGCCTGCAGATTCTGCATGCCGGCCGCTATGGCTATCACCCGTTTTGCGTGGCCCCCTCTGCCATCAGGGCGCCGATCAATCGCTTTCGTCCCAAAGCCCTCTCGAACAGAGGAGTCCAATCCACCATCGACGATTTTGCCAGATGTGCCGAACTCGCCCGTGAGGCCGGTTACGACGGCGTCGAAATAATGGGTTCCGAGGGCTATCTGATCAACCAGTTCATCGCCGAAAAAACCAATCGGCGGACCGACCGCTGGGGCGGCTCGTTTGCCAACAGAAGCCGCTTTCCGATAGAGGTTGTGCGGGCGGTAAGGGAACGGATTGGCGATGAATTCATCATTATTTTCAGGCTCTCCATGCTCGATCTGGTCAAAGGCGGCAGCCAGTGGTCCGAAGTAGTGGCACTGGCCAAAGAGATCGAGAAGGCCGGGGCAACCATCATCAACACCGGTATCGGCTGGCATGAAGCCAGAATTCCGACCATTGCCACACTGGTCCCCAGGGCCAGCTTCACCTGGGTAACGGCGCTGCTGAAAAAGGAAGTGAATCTGCCGCTGGTGGCAACCAATCGCATCAATATGCCGGAGGAGGCCGAACAGACGCTGGCCGAGGGCTGCAGTGACATGGTCAGCATGGCCAGGCCTTTTCTGGCTGATCCACACTGGGTAAGAAAAGCGCGGATGGGAGAAGAGCAGGCGATCAATACCTGCATTGGCTGCAATCAGGCCTGTCTCGATAATATTTTCTCACAGCAGACCGCCTCCTGCCTGGTCAATCCGCGAGCCTGCCGTGAGCAGGAGGCGCCGCTGGTCAAGGCCGAGGTGCGCAAAACAATAGCCGTGGTTGGCGGCGGGCCCGCCGGGCTGGCCTGCAGTTGTGCGGTGGCCGAACGGGGGCACAGAGTGACGCTCTATGAGCAGAGCGAGGAAATAGGTGGTCAGTTTTTACTGGCTGCCAAAATTCCAGGCAAAGAGGAGTTTTCCGAGACTTTACGATATTTCAGGCAGCAGCTTGAAAATTTTGAGGTTAAGGTCAGGCTGCAGTCCACTCCAATGGTTGAGAGGCTGGCCGCTTATGACGAGATTGTCGTGGCCACCGGAGTTCGACCAAGAGATCTTAATCTGGAAGGCAGTGACCATGGTAAGGTGATTTCCTACCAGGAGCTTATTTCGGGACAGAAAACCGCCGGCCGACGGGTAGCGGTCATCGGTTCCGGCGGCATAGGCTTCGATGTAGCCGCTTTTCTGCTCCATGACCCGGCGTCCAAACCGGATCGGGACAGGTTCATGGCCCAGTGGGGCATCGATCGCTCCTATGGCAGCGCTGGAGGGCTCTGCGCTGCCGTTGAATCAGAGCCGCTGCGCGAGGTCTTCCTGCTCCAGCGCAAGACCACCAAGCCGGGGGCCAACCTGGGCAAAACCACCGGCTGGATTCATCGTTCGGTGTTGAAAAAGAACCGGGTCAAATTTCTCATCGGAGTCCGTTACCTGTCCATCGACGATGGCGGGTTGACCATCGAACATGAAGGTCGAAACCAAAACGCTCGAGGTGGATAACATCGTGGTCTGTGCCGGCCAGGAATCTCAGACTGCACTTGCCGCAGACCTTGAAAAGGCTGAGCTTACCTATCACCTGATTGGGGGGGCGCGCAAGGCGACCGAAGTTGATGCACAACGAGCCATTTTCGAGGCGGTTGAACTGGCAGACAAGCTGTAAATTCGAACTTTGTACCACAACGAGGTATTCCCTGTCTCGTCGATGCAGTAACAGGGTCGCCGGCTCGATCAAAACCCACTTTTGGTCCGCAGGCCTTGCTCTGAGGACCATTGCGCTACTATTCATTTTTCTTATTCGAAAAAAAAATATTAGTGTTGCTTGCTCTTTGGTTATCTTTGTTTACCAGAAAATACCACCAATACAAGCCAGTTAAGGGGTGTGGATAGCTGGTCAGTCCAGACGGGGGCTGGCGGTGGGCTTTGTACTGTTCACTAAGTTGAAGATTTCTTTTTAAAAAATCTTCGTTTTTGAGTACATTAAACAGGCTTTTATCGAGGCTGCATGCTGTGGTTATTTTTTGTTACCCGGAGCTTTAATGAGTCAAAGCAGAATCACATTTCTCCCCTACCACAGAACCATCGAGGTTTCTGAGGGAGACAGCCTGATCCGAACCGCCTTGCAGGCAGGAGTTCACATCAATGCCTCCTGCGGCGGGGAAGGCGTTTGTGCCAAGTGTCGGGTCCAGGTTGAGGAGGGAGAAATTGGTGAAGGGCTCTCCGAACGTCTCAGCCCCGAAGACATCGAAGCCGGTTATCGGCTGGCCTGTCAGGCCAAGGTAACTGGGGATGCAACGATCCGGGTGCCGGTCGAATCGGCCATGGATCGTTCGGTCTTCGATCAGCAGGTGAGTCCCCGGCAGACCGCTAAAATCCAGCAGATGGATTTCAACAGCCTCAAGGAACGGGGGCTGTTTATTCCCCCCGTGGAAAAAGCCTATCTCGAACTGCCTCCCCCCGACGCCCAGAACAACATGCCGGATGTCACCCGGCTCATCGAATATCTGAAACTGCAGTCTGACGAGCACAAGCTGGAAATGACCATCCCGGTGATCAGAAAATTGCCTTCGACTCTGCGCGAGAACGATTTCAAGGTCACCGTCACCCTGGTCCGTCCGGTTCGTGATGACGGCAAGACACTGATAACCAACATCCAACCCGGCGACACGACGGCCCAGACCTACGCCATCGCCCTGGACATCGGCACGACCACCATCTACGGCCAGCTCATAGATCTCAAGTCCGGTGAGAGTCTGGCCGAGGACGGCGATTTCAACGGTCAGATCAGTTACGGTGAGGATGTCATCAGCAGGATGATTTTTGCCGAAAAGGGTGATGGCCTCGTGAAACTGCAGCAGACGGTCATCGGCACTATCAACAAGGTGCTTGGCAAGATCGTCAGGCGGGCCGGAGTGGCCCGCGAGGACATCTCGACGATCACCATGGCCGGCAACACCACCATGACTCAACTGCTCCTGGCCATCGATCCGAGCTACCTGCGCCGGGCACCCTATGTTCCTGCCTCCACCATGTACCCTCCCTTCCGGGCGGCCACCATCGGCATTGATCTGGATGAACATGTCATTGGGCTGCTCTATCCGGCAATATCGAGTTATGTGGGCGGCGATATCGTCGCCGGCATTATGGGTACCGGCCTCTATCGTGAAGACGAGTTGACCCTTTTTCTCGACATTGGTACCAACGCCGAGATCGTCATCGGCAACAAGGACTGGTTGGCCTGTACCGCCTGCTCGGCCGGGCCTGCCTTCGAGGGAGGCGGTATCGAATTTGGCATGCGGGCAGCCAAAGGAGCCATCGAAGATTTTTCTCTGGACCCGGTGAGTTTCGAGCCCATGCTGCTGACCATCGGCGATGTCCGGCCCAAAGGGATCTGCGGATCGGGGCTTATCATCATGGTAGCGGTGATGTTCGAGATGGGGGTGATCAACAACCGGGGCAAATTCAATAGGGATCTGAACACTGAGCGTGTCAGGGAAAACAACGGTATCTGGGAATTCGTGCTGGCCTATGAGGATCAGACCCAGATTGGCCGGGACATCACCCTGTCCGAAATCGATATCGACAATCTCATCCGGGCCAAGGGGGCGGTCTACAGCGGCTGCATGACCCTGCTCGAAGAGGTTGGTTTCAGTATGGATATGATCGAACGCATTATCCTGGCTGGCGGTTTCGGCAGCTACATCGACCTGGAAAAAGCAATGACCATCGGTCTGCTGCCGGAGATCGATCCCGAACGGGTGATCTTCATCGGCAACGGCTCCCTGATGGGAGCGCGGATGAGTTCGCTGACCAACCGGATCAGAAAAGACGTGGTCGAAGTGACCAAGAAGATGACCAATTTCGAACTCTCGGAAACGCCTTCCTACATGGATCACTACGTGGCAGCTATGTTCATACCGCATACGGAGATTGAAAAATTTCCCAAGGTCAAGGAGCGGGTGGCGGTCTGGCAGGAACTGGCTTCGAGGAATTGAAAAAAAGTTATTTTGACCATTTGAAATAAGTACTGGTTTCCATTAATAGTAGGTGGTGCCGGTTTTTATATAGATACTTTCAAGGTGACTTTGTTGCAGTGGTTGGAAATTTATAGGTACAGTGGGTTGGGCGGCTGGCTTTCTGCAGTCGTTCAGCCGGTTGAGCTGACCGGAGACTAACTCTAAAACCTGAAGGAGGCTAAAGTGGCATTTGAACTCAAGAAAGAGTCTTATTCCGGTGGAATCAAGGAGATTTCCATTGGTAAAGGCGACGCCGCCCTGACCGTCGGTGGAGAGACATGTTATCCCTTCTATATGTTCGAAGGCGACATGCCGAACAAGCCTATCATCGCCATGGAAATCTGGGACATGGAACCGGAAGACTGGCCGGAGGCCGCGGTCGCGCCGTTCAAAGACGTGATCTCTGATCCGGCTGCCTGGGCCAAGAAGTGTGTCGAAGAGTATGGCGCCCAGGCCATTGTTCTCCAGTTGAAGTCGGTTGATCCCAACGACAAGGATGCCAGCGCCGCGTCTGCTGCTGAAACGGCCAAAAAGGTTCGTGCAGCAATCGACGTACCCTTGATTATCTGGGGCTGCGCAAATCCGCAAAAGGACGAAGAGGTATTCAAGGCCATCTGCGAATCCTGTGACAGCGAAAACCTGCTGATGGGCCCGGTCGAGGAAAAAAACTATAAGGGGATTGCGGCTGCGGCAATGGGCTACAATCATTCGTTGATTTCTTCATCGCCGATCGATGTCAACCTGGCAAAGCAGATCAATATCCTGCTCGAAAATTTCGGTATGCCGATGGAGAGGGTGATCGTTGACCCGACCACCGGTGGTCTGGGTTATGGTCTGGAATACTCCTACTCGGTTATGGAACGGTTGGGCATGGCGGCCATGACCCAGGGAGACGATAAGCTCCAGTACCCGATGATCAACAACCTGGGTAACGAGGTCTGGAAGTGCAAGGAAGCCAAACAGACCGTTGAAGATGCACCGCTGCTCGGTGATCCCGAACGAAGGGGCATCCTGATGGAGGCGGTTGGCGCGGTCTCTTATCTGCTCAGTGGCAGCAATATCCTGATCATGCGTCATCCCGAGTCCATTCGCCTGACCAAGGAGTTCATCAGCTGTCTGTCTGACGGCGGCAGTCTGGCAGACGTGGCGCCAATCAGCAAAATGACGGACGATGTCTCCATCGATTTTGCTGCCCTGGCCCCGGAGCCTGATCTGACCATAGAAGAAGAGAAGAAGAGCCGCTCCGGCCAAGAAAGCCGCCCCGGCCGCTAAAGAAGCAGCTCCGGCCAAGCAGGCAGCTGCGGCAGCGCCGGCAAAGGAAGAGAAGGTGGAAGCCAAGAAGGAGCCTGCACCGGAACCGGCCACCACTGAAGCCGACGCCAAAGCCAAGGCGGAAGCCGATGCCAAGGCCAAAGCAGAGGCAGAAGCAAAAGCTAAAGCGGATGCGGAAGCCAAGGCCAAAGCCGATGCCGACGCCAAAGCCAAGGCTGAAGCCGATGCCAAAGCCAAGGCCGAAGCCGATGCCAAGGCCAAAGCGGAGGCCGAGAAGCAGGCCGCTGCCGATGCCAAAGCAGCCCGCGAGGCTGAGGAGAAGGCTCTGCGCCAGAAGCGAGCCGCAGAAAAAGAGAAATTGGCTGCCAAAGCGCGTCCAGACTGAGACCGAAGAGATAACTTTGACTCCGGCTAGCAGTCCAGAGAACGCAATTGGAAAAGATTTTGGATATGCTCGACAGGTTCCATAAACGTGGGTAAGCGGATCTGTTCGGTATCGGATATAATATTTGCGGATTAACACAGAATTAATTTGTGGAGGATTTAACAATGGCAGAAACAAAAGCTACAACCGCAGCAAAAGCCCCGAAACTCGCTGACCCGAGAGAATCATCGATCGAACCTTCAACCCAGGAGATGATCGCCCGGGCCCAGAAGCTGCAGATCGACACCGTGTTCGACCGGGCGGTAACCATGAAACCTTGTGCCATCGGGCTGCAGGGCATTTGTTGTAAAAACTGCGCCATGGGCCCCTGCCGCCTGCCGCTTCCCAAAGGCGGAATCGAAGGTGAGGACACCAGAAAAGGACTCTGTGGTGCAACCGCCAACACCATTTGCGCCCGTAACTTTGCCCGCATGATCGCAGCAGGTGCTTCCGCCCACTCCGATCATGGCCGCGGTGTGGTCGAAACCTTTCTTTCTGTGGCCAGAAAAGAGACCGACGATTACAAAATCAAAGATCCGGCCAAGCTGATCCAGATCGCGCCTTATTTTGACGTGGCATACCACTGTTGAGGTGGATGGTGAGACTAATGGATAGGGACATCGACGAAATCGCCCTGGGCGTTGCCGAAGCAGCTGCGGCTGAGTTTGGAAAAGTCGGTGGTACCCTGGCCTACCTGAAGCGTGCTCCAAAGCCGCTCCAGGAAAAATGGAAGAAAGAAGGCGTCGAGCCGCGGGCGATCGACCGTGAGGTGGTTGAAATCATGCACCGCACCCATATGGGCGTTGATCAGGATTATAAAAACCTGATGAAACAGGGTACCCGAACTGCTCGCTGGCCGACGGCTGGGGCGGCGCCATGATTGCCACGGACCTGCAGGATGTCATGTTCGGCAGCCCATCTCCGCTGCAGGCCGAAGCCAACCTGGGCGTGATGAAAGAGGATCATGTCAATGTGATTGTTCATGGACACGAACCACTGCTCTCAGAAATGATTGTTGCGGCTTGTCAGTCACAGGAAAATCTGGAATACGCCAAGTCCAAGGGCGCCAAAGGTATTCAGCTCAGCGGCATCTGCTGCACCGCCAATGAGATTCTGCAGAGGCACGGCGTACCGCCGGCCGGTACCTTCCTGCAGCAGGAACTGGCGATTATCACCGGCGCCTGTGATGCAATGGTCGTCGACGTTCAGTGTATCTTCCAGAACCTGGCCAATGTGGCCAAATGTTTCCACACGAAACTGATCACCACCCATCCGATCGCCAAGATGGAGCAGGAAAACGTCATCCATATTGAGTTTGATGAACATCATGCCATGGAAGACGCCAATAAAATCGTCAAAATGGCCATCGATAACTTCACCGAGCGGGGAGCTGACGTCATGATTCCCCAGCACAAGACCACCCAGATTGCCGGTTTCGGTGTCGAGTCGATCCGCTACCATCTCGGCGGTTCGTTCCGGGGTGATTACTACACCTTGAATGACAATATCATCAACGGCCGTATCCGTGGTATCGCTGGTGTGGTGGGCTGCAACAACGCCCGTACCAAGCATAATGAAGAACATATCGTACTGATTAAGGAACTGATCAAAAACGACGTCATCGTTCTGACCACCGGTTGTTCCGCCATCGCTGCAGGAATCCATGGATTGCTGACGCCTGGCGCTGCTGCGGTTCACTGTGGTCCGGGACTGGCCGAGGTCTGTGAGACCGTTGGTATTCCGCCGGTACTGCATCTCGGCTCCTGTGTCGACAACAGCCGCATCCTGCTGGCCGCCACCGAGGTGGTGAAAGCAGGCGGACTCGGCGACGACATCTGCGATCTTCCGGCAGCGGGAAGTGCTCCCGAGTGGATGAGTGAGAAGGCCATCGCTATCGGTCAGTACTTTGTTTCCTCCGGCGTCTACACCGTCTTCGGCTACCATATGCCGCTTGAAGGTGCTCCGGAATTCAAGGACTATCTCTATAAAGAGATGGAGAATATCTACGGCGGCAAGTGGGATTGCGAACCGGATCCGATCAAGCATGCCCATAAGATGATTGCCCATATCGACAAGAAGCGTAAAGAGCTCGGCATTGATAAAGCACGTGAGCGTGTCCTGATGGATATGGCCGATCGTCAAGCACTCGGCATGGAGTAATATTCGACCGAAACGATAACGCTGATAAGTTAATCCTCAAAAAAGGAGGAAAGCATGTCACGATTAGTAGCATTTGCAGCGATCCAGGGCGGTTATAAGGTCGTCTCCCAGGTTGAAGGTGAGCTTGAGAAAGCTCTGGAATCCTACGATGCCTCTACCAGTATTGGTTTTGGCAATACCGCCTATTACCTGCCGGTTATTTATTCACTTACCGGTATGAAATGTGAGACGCTGGAAGATCTCAAGAAGCCGCTTGAGTTTGCCCGCGGTTTACTGCCCCCCCATGTGAAAGGACACAACCATCTACCCTATCTGGGACCCCTTCTGGATGCCGGTATGGCTGGACTCTTCGCCTATGAGGTGAAAGAGGCGATCCGTATTCTCCTGGAACCGGATTTCTATACCTTTACAGAAGATCCGGATATCGATGCAGGTAAGATCTGGGTTGGCCCGGCCGATGATACGATCCTGCGCAAGCGCGGCGTTGAATTCGTTGACGGTTCCGCTCCTGGTTTTGCCGCGGTGGTTGGTGCGGCTCCCGAATGCGGAGACCGCCAAGATGATCATCGAGGATTATCAGAAGAAGAGTCTCTATATCTTCTGTGCAGCCAATCACAACGGCAAGACTGCCGTTGAACAGTGTCTGCAGGCCGGTATGCAGGTTGGCTGGAATACCCGAATCGTACCTTTTGGCCCCGATATTTCCTCGGCCATTTTTGCCCTTGGTTTTGCCAACCGCGCAGCCATGGCCTTTGGCGGCGTCGAGCCGGGTGATTACCGCAGAATGCTGATGTACAACAAGAACAGAATCTTCGCTTTCGTCAATGCCCTTGGCGATGTCGGCACGGAATGGGCTGTTGCCGCCGCCGGTTGTGTCAACTGGGGTTTCCCGACCCTGGCCGACACCGATATCCCTGAGATCCTGCCGACCGGTATCTGCACCTATGAGCATGTTGTTGCCAACGTACCGCACGACGAGATCTGTCAGAAATCGGTTGAGGTTCGCGGCCTGAAGATCAACGTCACCGAGATCGACATTCCGCTGGCGTTTCGGCCCGGCATTTGAGGGTGAGCGTGTTCGTGGTGCGGATCTTCATGCTCAGACGGGTGGTGGTAAGACCCAGTGTACTGAGCTGGTTAAGATGGCCGATATGGGTGAGATAGAGGATGCCAAGGTTGAAGTTATCGGTCCTGATATCACTGATCTGAAGGAAGGAGATACCTTCCCACTGGGTATTTACGTACAGATAGCCGGACGTGAATTCCAGACGGATTTCGAGCCGATCATGGAGCGTCAGATCCATCATCTGATTAACTATATCCAGGGAATCATGCATATTGGACAGCGTGATATCTCATGGGTTCGTATCAGTAAGGCTGCGATTGAAAAAGGTTTTAGCCTGAAAGATATCGGTGTGGTTCTGCATGCCAAGTTTCATCAGGACTTTCAGAAGATTGTCGATAAGGTGCAAGTAACTCTTTATTCAAATAAAGAGGACGTTGATAAACTTACTAAACGGGCTCGATCTGAATACAAAACGCGTGATGAGCGTGTTGATACGATGACCGATGAGGACGTGGAGACTTTTTACTCCTGCACCTTGTGTCAGTCTTTTGCCCCGAGCCATGTCTGTTCGGTAAGCCCGGAACGTACCGGTCTCTGTGGAGCCTACAACTGGATGGACTGTAAGGCCTCTTTTGAGATCAACCCCACCGGCCCCAATCAGCCGATTGAGAAAGGCAAGGTTATCGATCCGAAGCTTGGCCGTTTTGAAGGTGTCGATGAATTCATCAAAAGCGCTTCGAAAGGCGCCATTGAGAGTTATAACTTCTATTCGATGGTCAATGCTCCGATGACCACCTGCGGCTGCTGTGAGTGTATCGCAGCCATGCTGCCGTCCTGCAACGGTGTAATGACCGTTGGCCGCGATTACGCCGGAGACACTCCTTGCGGCATGAAGTTTACCACACTGGCCGGTGTCATGGGCGGCGGTGCTTCTTCGCCTGGTTTTGTCGGTCATTCCAAGTTTAACATCACTCAAGGAAAATTTATCCTTGGTGATGGCGGACTTCTGCGCATGGTCTGGATGCCGAAAATTCTCAAGGATGAGATTTATGATCGACTCAATGCTCGTGGCAAAGCAATGGGGATTGAAAATTTCGCTGATATGATTGCCGATGAAACCGTAGGCATCACCGAAGAAGAAATTCTGCCCTTCCTCCAGGAGAAAGGACACCCTGCATTGACCATGGATCCGCTTATCGCCTAATAAACCAACGGGCCCAGCCGGCCGCTGAAGATCAGCGGCCGGCCCTGTTTTCACGACCCGAAAAACAGAAAAGGAGAGTAAAACAATGGCATTAACTGGAATGCAGATTTTCAAACTCCTGCCGAAGACGAACTGCAAGGAGTGCGGGGTTCCGACGTGTCTTGCCTTTGCCATGAACCTGGCATCCGGCAAGGCAGAGCTGGACGCCTGCCCCTATGTATCAGATGAGGCCCGGGCTCAACTGGAAGAGGCGTCAGCACCGCCGATTCGCCAGATTGCTATCGGAAAAGGTGTTCGAGCCGCCAAAACAGGCGGTGAGACGGTCTTGTACCGGCATGAAAAAACTTTTTACAACCCGACCATGTTTGCCGGAATGATCACCTCGGATACGCCGGCTGCCGATGTCGAAGCCAAATTGAAAATCTGGAACGCTCTGCAGTACGAACGTGTCGGGTTCAACCTGCGGCCTGAATTGGCCGCGGTTAAGGACGCCAACGGCGACAAGGATGCCTTTGCGGCCCTTGCCAAGCTGGTAGCCGAAACCTCGGAATTCAATCTGGTGCTGATGAGTGACGACGCCGGCGTCATGGCTGCCGGTATCGAGGCCTGTGGGTTCAAGCGCCCGGTCATCTATGCTGCCACCGAAGGAAATGTCGATGTCTATGGCAAGCTGGCTCTCGACAATGAGCTGCCGCTGGCCGTCAAGGCTGACAGCATCGATGGGCTTATCGCCCTGACCGACAAGTTGACCGGTATGGGGCTCAAAGATCTGATCCTCGATCCTGGTTCACGGGAAGTCAAGCAGGCACTTGAAGATATGGTTGGATTGCGCCGGGCGGCCCTCAAAGACGGCAACCGTTCGGTCGGTTTCCCGACCATCGCTTTTCCGTGCGAGATGGCCTCCAACCGTGACATGGAAGCGCTTATTGCCGGATTGTACGTGTCCAAGTATGGCGGCATTGTGGTGCTGTCCGATCTTGACACCGAAGTGTTGTTCCCGCTCATGCTCGAGCGTCTCAACATCTTCACCGATCCGCAGCGGCCAATGACCGTGACCGAGGGTATCTACGAGATCGGTAACCCCGATGAGAACTCACCGGTACTGGTGACCACCAACTTTGCCTTGACCTACTTCATCGTCTCCGGTGAGATAGAGGCGTCGAAGGTGCCCACCTGGCTGCTGATCAAGGATTCGGAAGGTCTCTCGGTGCTGACTGCCTGGGCGGCAGGAAAGTTCAGTGGGGATGATGTCGGCCTTTTTGTGAAAAAAAGCGGTATTGCCGACAAGGTCAAACACACCGAGTTGATCATTCCCGGGTATGCGGCATCAATTGTTGCTGATGTCGAGGAGGAACTTTCCGGCTGGACGATCACCGTCGGTCCGAGGGAAGCTGCACATCTTCCTGGTTTCCTGAAAGCAAGATAACCGAGTCGTCCGCCGACAGTCAGAGTGTTGTCGGCGGACCCTTACCATTCCGACTCACCGGGCAAAATCTAGATAAAAAGGAGAGGCTATGTTACTTCACGGCGAAAGCCTGAACGTCATATCAAAGGTGATTGGCACCGCTTATAAGGAGCGTGATGCAAAACCAATTCAAGAAGAAGCCCTTGATCAGAAAGAAAAGGGCATGGATTATATCGATATCAACCTCGGGCCGGCCAAGAAAGACGGTCACGAATTGATGCCGTGGGTATGCCAGACAGTTCAGGAAGTGGTGCCTGATATGCCATTGCTGCTGGATACTTCCAATATCGCTGCTATCGAGGAAGGACTCAAAGTTCTGAAACCGGCTGCCCAGCCGCATATAATCAACTCGATCATGGCCCGTCCTGAGCGCTATGAAGCCATGCTGCCGCTGTGCAATAAGTACGACGCCGATATGGTTGCTCTGCTCTGGGGCCCCGATGGGCTGCCTCGGGATGAGAACGAACGTGCAGCTTTGGCTGTTGAGTTGATCTATGCCGCCAACGAAGCCGGTGTAGAAAACGAGAGAATCTGGGTTGACGGCATTGTCACACCGGTCAACATTCAGCAGCCGCAACTGATTAGTCTGATGAATTTCATGATGATGCTCGAGGATATCGCCCCGGGCGCCAAGTCCACCTGCGGTCTCTCAAACATCTCCAACGGCCCGCCGGTGGAGTTAAGGCCGATTCTCAACACTACCTATATGGTCATGCTCGAACGCTATGGCATGAAAGCAGTTATCAGTGATCCGCTCGACACCAACCTGACCGCCGTTGCCAAAGGCCAGCGTCAGGACATCGTCGACATCGTCCATCAGGCCATGGACGGCACCGCTCCGGACCCATCCAGTATCGACAAGGAACTGGGCGATTACATCAAGACCGTCAAGGTCATTATGGGAGAGAGCCTGTTCTCGGATTCTTACCTGGACATCTGAACGGCTAAGGGGGACACAATACCCATTGTGTCCCCCTTATGCAGAATTGTTCAACCATCGCGTTAGTGCTTATCAAAGGGACACAATGGGTATTGTGTCCCCAGCAGCCAAAATGGTCCCCATTCTTAAAAAGAATGGGGCTTTTCTTTTTTTCGTGATTACATTTGCCCGACACGCCACAGGCGGGAACTACTCGAATTAATGGTGCAAACAATGGATAAATCGATGGATAGCAGCGGGGGCGAGGGCTGGCTTTGGGTGGTCGTCAGCGACAAGGAAACAGATGGACATTACCTGGGGCTTTACGATGAGGAGCAGGATGTGAATTTTATTCCGGCCTTCGAAAGTAAAGAGGCGGCCAATGACTGTTTTCTGCAACTTCCGCGGGAGAAGGGAAAAAAGTATGAAGTGCAGGCAGTGCATATCGAAGAGTTAACCAAAGATGCCGAGAAAGCCGGATTTTCCGTTGCCATAGTCAACAGTGACGGCAAAATCGTTAAGTGATCGAGGGCAGGCAACTATTTTTTCCTGTCTGTCGAGGAGTATTATACAATGGGTTTGAAAATCGCGATCGGCGGCAAAGGCGGAGTAGGCAAGACTACCGTAGCCGCTCTTCTGGCCAGGAGTTTTGCCGTCAACAAGGAAAACAACGTCATCGCCATCGATGCCGATCCGGTATCCAATCTGGCTGCAGGGCTTGGAATTGACGAGAGTGAGCCGATTACCCCCATCGCCGAGCTGAGGGATTTGATCGCCGAGAGGACCGGCGCTGAGCCGGGCACCATGGGCGGTTTTTTTACTCTCAATCCCAAAGTCGATGATATACCTGAGCGTTTTTCGCGAGAGCGAGACAATGTCAAACTGCTGGTGATGGGAACCGTGCAGCAGGGCGGCTCCGGCTGCATCTGTCCGGAAAGCACCATCCTGAAGGCCTTGATGACTCACCTGGTCCTTTATCGGGACGATGTCGTACTCATGGATATGGAAGCCGGCATCGAACATCTCGGTCGAGCCACTTCAGCTTCGGTGGATGCCCTGGTGATTGTAGTAAATCCTGGAGCTCGGAGCCGGGTGGCGGCGGAGAAAATTCGGAAACTGGGCAACGATATTGGAATTAAAAGAATCGTGGTGCTTGGCAACCGGGTAAGAGACGAGGAAGACGAGGAATTGATCAGATCCTCTCTGCCTGGCTTTGAAATCATCGGATTTCTGCCGGAGCAGCAGGAGATAATCGATGCGGACCGCTACGGCAGGCGGCCGTTCGAGACCATCGAAGAGGCACCTCCAGAGCTTTTTTCGATCGTCTCGGAGCTGCAGAATTACAAAAAGTAGTCTGAGCTCTAGCCCGAACTGATCGAGCCTGTCTCGGCCCCGCTGAGGCGGATCAGATCATCGGGCTCGAGCTCAATTTCCAGCCCCCGACGCCCGCCGCTGATCAGAATGGTCGAACAAGCGGCGGCGGTTTCATCTATGACCGTTCGCAACCGTTTTTTTTGGGCCAGAGGACTGACCCCACCGAGTATATAGCCTGTTGCGGATGCCACTGCCTTAGCGTCGGCCATAGCGATTTTTTTTACCCTGAGAACCCGGGCCAATGATTTCAGGTTGAGCTGTCTATTCACCGGCACCACCGCCACTGCCAATTCTTTCCCTTCGATCTGTACTACCAGGGTTTTGAACACCAGGTTCGGATCGAGGTCCAGTTTTTCCGCCGCCTCGAGACCGTAGGAGGGATGATCCGGATCGTGCTGGTAGCGGTGCAGGGTGAATTTGATTTTGTGTTTCTTCAGAAAATTAACCGCTGGCGTCATGACCCGGAATTCTCCAGAAAATTAAAAAGCCCCCGGGAAAACAATTGTTTCCCCAGGGGCCGCGGATAGTAAAGCCAACAGATGGAAGGGATGGGATTATTCTTCGATATTGAAGCGGGCCACTTCTTTTTGTCCCGGGATATACTCGCCGATCGGCACCAGCTTCTTGTTAAATTTTGCGCAATCGACGATTACTCTCCAGAGGGCATCCAGTTCCTTTGCTTCCTGCGGATTATCAGGGGTTAATTCTACCAGTGTCTTGTCTCGAGTGATTTTCATGACTCCCTCTCTTGTTTGGGTTCGTTTCTCAACCAATTGTCCTTTATACCAATCTATCAAGATACAACGTCAAAACCGTTACTACAGGGTCGATCTGATTTTTGAAATTTATATCATGTCTGTGTGAAAAGACATAGATAATCAATAAATCATTATACGAAAATTGCCAGTAGCAATTTGACAGGCTGAGCTGCATCGGACGGCCGAAGTTAAAAAATAGTGACAAAATAGTTCTGAGGGTTACTTTTCTCTGATGCAGAATTACCCCGCTGCATAAGACCAGGCAGCTCATTCAGGTAAGGGTGCGAGAGAGATCCCGGCGGAGGCTCTGAGCAACCATTGCACCACCCAAGCTGATCGGATGGATTGGGCTTAGGTCGAATAAATCAAAGGATATTCAATGAATAGTTTCGAAGCCGACTGCCAGCCCGTATTAATCGGCAGTCTTCCCCATCTGGATCACCGTGCTGCGGTGCAGCTTATCTTCGACCACACACCGCAGATTCCAATCTGGCCCCAGCTTCCCCATTATCGAAATGAAGGGATGTTGCTCCAGTTTCTGCCGGGGTTGCCGGGTATCACGCAGACAGAGGACAGGGTCTTTATAGATTCTTCAGGAGCGGATTTCGAAACCGAATTTCTGGCTTTTTTTGAGGACTATCTCGGAGTGGTCGAGGGGGCCGTTGCACTGGAGGATTCACGCTTTGCAATGACTCCTGGCGATGCCCCCGGATTTGAGCTTTTTCTGGAGGAGGCTGGCCGGCGACAAACTGATCTCATCGGCCTGAAAGGACAGATCACGGGGCCGATAACCTTCTGCACTGGACTGGCTGATCAGCAGGGACGGGCCCTGTTTTACGACGAGCAGCTTCGTGATGCCGCCGTCAAGCTGCTCGCCATGCGGGCCAGGTACCAGACCCGAATGATGGCGCAGATAAAAGAGCGGCCGCTGTTATTCTTTGATGAGCCCGGTCTGTCCGGATTTGGATCTTCGGCCTTTATCACCATCACCCCGGAAGATATCAATACCTGCCTGAGTGAAGTCTATGAGGGGGTCAGGGAAGAGGGTGGACTGACCGGTGTGCACGTCTGCGCCAACACAGAATGGCCGGTCCTTTTAGATACCGGGGTCGACGTCGTCAGTTTCGACGCCTACTCATTTTTTGACAAGCTTATACTCTTTAGTGATCATCTGGTTGCCTTTTTAAACCGGGGCGGCATCCTGGCTTCCGGGATTGTTCCAACCACGGCCGAGTTAATCGAAGGCGAAACAACTGAAAATCTGGTGGACAGATGGATTGGACAGCTCCAGCAGCTTGAAGAACTCGGCGTGCCCAGGGACCAGGTGGTGAAGCAGACCCTGATTACCCCAAGCTGCGGCACCGGTGCGGTTACCGAACAGCAGGCCCGCCGCGTACTGGAAATGACAAGGGATGTTTCGGCTCTGATCCGGGAGCGTTTCCTCTAATGGACAGTGAATCTCTGCGTCTCAGCTGGACCCCTGACGGCACTGCCGACTGTGATTGTCTGCTGATCATTCCTGAAAGAGCAGTCGATGAGCCGGGCTATATAAAAGCGATGCATCTCTCCGGCACGATCAACAAACATGAATTCCATGCCCTGGCCCAGACCGGTTACTATCAGTTCCAGGATGATGAGCTTGACTACTGCGAAACAGCGGGACAGATGAAGGTGACAAGGGGGGCGAAAATAGAGGCGCTGGAAGACGGTATGATCCTCTTCAGGGATGCCGGCGGATCCATAAGGGCTGTGGTACATCAATCGGCCCGCACCAAGAAGCTGCTGGAAGCCGCCAATCGTTTTTGCACCAGGTGGGTGAGGCTGGACATTTAAATAGGAAGGGAAAATTGTCTTTTTGCCCAAACTCTGCGTTGCGCATGAAAATTTTATCCTCGACATATCATTTTTATGCCTGCGGTAAAATTTCCATGCGCGTCTTGATTTTGAACAAAAACCCTAATTTTCTAAAAAGCGAGTAACTGGAACAATATAGAGAAAGACCGGAGGATAGGTATCATCCATGCAGCGCGTCAGTGTGTTTCAGCAGAACGGCAGTGGTGAGAGAAAGATCGAAGCAGTGAGGGAATTCGGCAGCGATGTCATAACCCTCGATGTTGTCTCGATCGATGTGGACCTGCCAGATATCATCGATGACACCAGCCCTTATCTGCCCGCCGACCTCGATGCTGATCTGGTGCTCGATTTTCTTACCCATAAAGATCTGTCCCTCGATCTGGCCGCCTTGTGTGCAGCAAAAGATATCCCCGTAATTGCCTCGGGCAAAAAACTGTCAAACAAATGGGTGTTGACGCCGCCCACCTGATGCGGACTGCCAAGGCAGGACGGTCTTGGAAACTATGGCGAGCGGTTTGGCGCCCCCGAATTTGAGGTGGAAATCGAAGATGGCGTTATAAAAGATGTGCGGGTAATCCGGGGGGCTCCATGCGGTGCCTCCTGGGCAGCCGCCAGGCGGATGCTTGGTGTCCATATCGAAGATGCTCCGCGAAAAATGGGTCTGGACACCCAGTTTTACTGCTTTGCCGACCCGGCCGGCTGGGACCCGATCCACGGCAAGAGCCCGGTTCATTTCGCCGGTAGGGTGCACAGCAAGGCACTGGCCGATGCCGTAAAAAAGATTCTCAAAGCATTATAACACGGGTCTGTCAGGATCCCAATGGACAGCCGCAAGGACCGCTATTATTCTCGCAACGTGTTCGGCGTCTCGGTCGTAGAGTTTTTCTGGGGACTTGGGTTTCCGATCGTCCTGGAATCGACCTTTCTTCAGCTCTTTCTGAAATCGCTGGGGGCCTCCAGCCTGCTTATCGGCAGTGTCCCTTTTTTGTTCATAGTCGGCATTTCCTGCTTCCCGATTTTTGCCAGTTATTACTCAAGGAATTACCGCTTTAAACGTCCACTGGTCATCGGTCTGCATCTGGCGGCCGCCATCCTGGTGCTGGTCTTCGGCATCCTGCTGTTGATTATCAAAGACCCCGCCTATATTCTGCCGTTCTTCCTGGTTTTCTATGCGCTCTTCTCCATCTCTTTGGGCATGGGAATACCGGTGTGGCTGAACTATCTGGTCAGGATATTCTCCGAGGCCAAAACGGTTCCGGGACTTGGCTACATGATGATGTTTCAGAATATCGGCAAAATCATATCCAGTTTTTTTATTCTCAAAATGGTAGAGAAGTTTGCCTTCTCTCCAGTCAGCGCGGCTTGGGTTTTCATGCTTACCGGTCTGGTCTTTGCCCTGGGAGCCGTCAGTTTTCTGCTGACCAAAGAAGAGCTCGACCCCGAGGATCCGGAACCGGACGATACGACATTTTTTCAGCATATCCGTGAGTCGCTTGCCGACATCACGGCAAACAGAAAGTTCCTGCTTTTTCTGGCGGCCGATCTCGATTTCTACGTGATTCTGACGGTGTTCTCATTCTATGCAAACTATGCCACCGGCTTCTATGGGGTGGCTCCAGCAGTTGCCGCCGGGTTTTTCGTGGCCTGCATATACGGTGGGTCGATAACAGTCAATATCCTGCTGGGCGCCATGAACCTGTTGAGTCTAAAACAGAAGTTCATCCTTTCCAAATTCGTTACTCTGGCCCTGCTCACCCTACTCGTCTTTTTTCCGTCAGCCCCGGCTTTCTTTATCATCAGCTTTATGCTCGGCTTTGTCCGGGCCATACGTAATGTCGTCTATCCGCCATCGGTGAAGAGGTTTGCAGCCAGAACCGACGCGACTCCTTACTTCTCCATGGCCCCGCTCCTGACCCTGCCGTTTGCGGCGGGTTATCCACTGCTCTTCGGCAAGTTGCTCGATCATTTCGCCTGGCTGCAGCAGGACAGCTACCGGCTGCTCTTCGGTATCTCGGCCGGCATTATCCTGATCACCCTCTACCTGAGCTTCCAGGTTGACTTCAGCAGCGACAAACGCTGATCTGCCTAACAAACCACAATTAGAAATCAGTTGCCTAGAGGTGGAATGCGCAGCTCATTTATACCTTTTCTCCAGCCCTCTACCGCCCGCAGAAAAGGCAAACATTATGAAGACGCGTTCTACCCCACCGATTTGTATGTACTTAGGTGCTATGAGAATGGAATTGTCTGAAGACGTTCTCATGAAACTGCCCGAGGTTCCGTATCTGGCAGAGTGGCAGCAAAGCGCTTAATGACCCTGCCAACCGTAAGTCCCTGGACCAGAATGGAAAAGATCATCACGCAATAGGTTATGGTCACCAGCAGGTTGCGCTCAGGCCCCAGCGGGAGTGAAAGGGCAAGGGCAACTGAAATTCCACCCCGCAGGCCGGCCCAGGTCATAATTCGTATTGATCCGCGGGGAAAGTCGCTGAATCTTCGCATCAGGCTTATGATGGAACCGACACTGAGAAATCGGGCCAGGAGCACGCAGGGGATCAGCAGCAATCCAGCAACTGCCATATTCAGGGTATGGCTGATGACCAGCAATTCCAGACCGATCAATACAAAGAGCACGGCATTCAATATCTCATCCACAAGTTCCCAGAAGGTGTCCAACCGTTCCCGGGTGAGATCAGACATCCCCAGATAGCGGCCATGGTTGCCGACCATCAGTCCGGCCACAACAATTGCCAGGGGGGCCGATACGTGGATCACTTCAGCAAGACGATAGCCTCCCATAACCGTGGCCAGGGTCAACAGTATCTCAACATGATAGTTGTCGATACGCTTTATGAGCGTATAGGCGAAATAGCCAAGCCCAAATCCATAGAGGATCCCCCCTCCGGCCTCGATGGCCAGAAGCTTGAGAACAGCGACAGGTTCCGTTGCCTGGCCGCCGCCCTGCGCAAATGAGAGCAAGGTCAGAAAAACCACAACCCCGATACCGTCGTTAAAAAGTGACTCCCCTGTTATCTTTGTTTCGAGCTGCTTTGGTGCGTTCGCTTTTTTCAGGATACTGAGAACGGCAATGGGATCGGTGGGAGAAATCAAAGCCCCAAAAAGAAAACAGTAGAGCAAAGATATTTCCATCCCGAGAAATAGGAGTATACCCCAGGTAAAGAATCCTACCAGAACCGTCGAAACCATTACACCAAAGGTGGCCAGCAGTGAAATAGCCCACCCCATCTCGCGCAGGTCCTGGAAATTGACATGCAGTGCCCCGGCGAAAAGCAGAAAACCCAGCATGCCATGCATCAAGGTGTCATAGAAATCAAGCCGCGTAAGCATCCCCGCCACCTGTTCATCAAGTGTCATCACCCCGAGTGACCCCAGGACAAGCAGGCTGGCTGAGACGACAAGCGAAAGGGCCATCAGGCCAATGGTACGCGGGAGACCAAAGTAACGGTGGTTGATATAACTAAACAGAGCTGCCAGAACGACCAGCACAGCGATAATGTCATATAGACCCATGATTAACCGATTTACGATTTAATGGATGTTCTCTGTAATCAAGCTTAAATATTTATTTTAAAGGCGAGATACTCCGCTAGGAACTGATCAAAATCCCCGTCCTCACTAACTTCAAGCTGTTGCTGCTCTTTTATTGAATCGGCGGCACGCCGGGCCAGATCTTTAAAAATTTTTGTACTTGAAGACAGTTGCCCAATGGATTCTTTATGCTCCCGACTTTTCAGCACTACCCACTGGGGGTAACTTAACCCGCTTTCCTGCAAAGCTTTCAGCACTTGGGCTGATGGTGTCTGTGAACCATCTTCCAATTTCCGTATCTGGGCGTTGACTGACCTACCGTAAGCTTTGGTTTCGTGAACCTCATCCAACAATTCGCCGGTGGTGCGCATCTGATCGAGCAATGATTTACCTACTTCGTGCAGGGTTTGCTCTCCGCCTGAGGTGTCTAACAGCAGGCCTGGTTCACGGCCTCTGGTAATGACTTTCTGCATGTTGCCGTCCACCATCTTGCATTCAGCAGGGCAGATTTCCTTCTCATCCATCAGCAGGCAGCTGATGAGGAAGGTATCGAAAAACAGTGCTTGTTGGATATCAATGCCAATCGGCAAGAAAGGATTGACATCAGTATTCCGAATTTCAATATACTCCACACCACCTTTTTTCAACGCCTGAAGAGGTCTCTCTCCTGCTTTTGCCACACGCTTTGGACGAACATCGCTGTAATGTTC
The DNA here is from genome assembly GCA_963759125.1 of uncultured delta proteobacterium. GTDB lineage: Bacteria > Desulfobacterota > Desulfobulbia > Desulfobulbales > Desulfocapsaceae > JABDQA01. Next base: position 237,134 of record CAVWXN010000001.1, on the reverse strand, counting down.
GTTCTCAATCTGCAGAATAGTGTCATTCAACTGGCGATATTTTCCATCAACCTTTACACCGATCTTTTGATAAGAGGGATAAGGAGCCTGAATCGCCTGCTCAAGTGATTTGATATAGGTGCTTAGGTGATTAAAGCAGATGTTGAGAGAAGATTGTACTTTGGTTGTATAGCCAAGATCGCTCATTCGCAATGAGGTTGCATACGGCAGATAGAGCGTCTCGTCATCCAACCTGTGCAGGTTATGAGGTTTGCCGGTCAGAAATGAGTCGCATAGTGCAGGTGAGGCTCCAAACAGGTACAGGAGAAGCCATGAATGACGACGAAAGTTGCGGATCATCTTGAAGAAAGAAGCCGACCGAAATACCTGCAGATCTTCTGAATTTCCTTGGTTCTCCTGGAATGTCTGCCAAAAATCATCTGAGAGTGAGAAATTATAATGAATGCCGGCAATGCTCTGCATCATCTTACCGTAGCGATGTTCGAGACCGAGGCGGTAGATATATTTCAACTGGCCCTGGTTAGATGAGCCATAACGGGCGATGGGAATGAGAGCAGGATCCGGGATCTGACAGGGCATACTGCCAGCCCAGATCAACTCGTCATCGAGATGGCTGTAGGTGAAACCATGGAGATCCTTGAGAAACTGCAGTGCCGATCCAGGATCTTTAAAAACTGGAGTGATGAGCTCCACAAGAGACTCTGAAAAATCGGTGGTTATATAACTATTGGTTAAGGCAGCACCAAGGCTCTCAGGGTGGGGTTTCTGAGATAACTGGCCTGAGCAATCTACACGTAACCCTTCTTTTTCAATACCGTGCATGGCGCCCTCTAGAAGCAAATGGGTGCCACAGGATTCCAGTTGCTCCAACTGTTTTTTCAGTAGAGATATCACGCTTCAGCTCTTATCTAAATGTTATCGATTGTAAAGTTTTTGCTACTTGAAGAATTTTACGCTTCCTGTAAAGGTCAGATTGGGAAGTAACTAATATTTTTTTTCTTTTATTAAAAGAGGTATCTCTCCAGAACCATCCATCAAGGAAATATGTTAACAATGCTCTTTCCTCATGGCGATGCTGGCGCAGAATCAAAGTTCTAGAAGCATAGTATACGGGTTGCCAGCGAGCTCTATGGCCGGGCTGGGATTAGTAGTGTTTTCTGGGACATGACCTTCTACCAGTTAATCTGCAGAGATCTGCAGCTGGAATCTTTAACTGCAATCCAGACCATTGTTAAGTGCAGATACTGCAGTACTTGATACATTAAAGTTAAGACAAACGTTCGAATCAGCCTAAGCTAACGTACAGGACCTGGATACAAACCCAATGCCACGATTATATCTCGCTGAATATCATCAGGCCTTAACAGGCAAACATATCTGCATAGCCTGTCGGGAAGGAATCTTGCGTGACAACCTTCCTCACATTATAGCGGATATTAAATTTCTTGTTCGTCACGGTATCCAAACTACGCTCTATCACAATATGGCCAATCGCTTCGCCAACCAGAAACATTTTCGTCTTCTGGCCGAGCGTCTACCTGAAACGGATATCAGGCGTGTATCTCCGGAGGGTGACTTTTATACCCATGTGCTGGACATGGAGCACTCTGTTTTTAAACTTATTTTTCTGGAACGAAAGTATCTCTGTGATCAAAAAGGGTATCGGATAAATACGCTTACAACCAACGATACCATTAAAAATAATGCCGAAATTGTGGCCAATGTCAACATTGGGGGAGCCTTAGATCAAATATGTGATCGTATCGTCAGAGGGGCGTATGATCGGGTCCATATTCTCCCGGCCCGGAAAAATACGATCAAGCATGAACTGTTCACCGTTGAAGGTACAGGAACTTTAATTGCCAACAACTTCAATGAGGAATACCTTCCCGTTGTCACCGATCAAGACGTAGCTATGATAAACGGCATCCTCAATTTGTATTCGAAAAAAGGATTTCTTAAACCACGGAATAGGCAATATCTCCTAGAACATCAAGAGCGGTTCCGTCTCACCATGATAGACGGGATCGCAGTCGGCTGTGTGGAGGGGATAGAAGTTGATTCCAGCACAATAGAACTCGGGGCACTGGCCATTTCCACTCGATTTCGGAATCAACGTATCGGTGTTTTTACGGTTACCGCTTTTGAAGATGAGGCGAAACGCATGGGATATAGTCAAATCATTTCGCTCACCAACAATCCTCGGTTGCACGCGCTCTATTCTCAACTCGGTTTTAACCAAGCTGATCTGCCGGAATATGCTGCAAGACGAGCTTCATCTCCGCACGTGGCTATGTTTTACAAAGCCATCTTGTGACGCTAAGGTGCAAAGAAAAATTTCCTCGAACAAGGACGAAAAGACAATTTTTCAAGGTTCCCATGAGGATATGGGAGCGAGATCCATTGTTCTTAATTTATTTCAAAGAATAAATTTCAGTAACTAAGTTTTCAAACCATGCGGGTTTTTCTAACACAACATATATCAACACAAGAGCAGTAAATGGTATTGGGATAATCATGTCCAACAAGGCAAGGATTGACAAATATACCATTGTTTTCGTTTTGGTGTTCATACACAAACCTCGCTAAAATCTGGTGATTTATTCAACCTGCAGGATCAACTGACTTTGCAGAGATTATCCGGATTAAGACCTGTTTTCCTCTTTCATCTCTAAAACCTTGACTGGCTCTGGAATTCCGCAAAGTTCTGCTGCTTTCGCTACCCCCCACCCTTTCCCTTTGTTAAATTCCTTTCCATGGGTTTCTGATTAGCTCTTGATTTCTCGATTCTCCTGCCCAATGTAATTGAATGTAAAAGAATCTCGAGAAGATGAAGAGGCTAAAACCGGCAGAAGAGTAAAAATCAAAATATGGTGTATGAATATCAATTGCATAATTACATTTCCATTCTGGTATTCAATATGATTCAAAATCTAACCATTGATTGTTAAACAAATAGTGATGAAGGATTTGCTTGGCTAATCGATGTTTATTGTAGATAGAAGAATATGGGTCAGACACTTGATATTTGATCCAGATCAGTAAGGCTTAAAATTCCACTGGAGACTTTTGCATGTTCCGGAATGTCATAAATTTCTGGTTTGAGGAGATCGAACCATCTCAATGGTGGACTAAAGATGATGAGTTTGATGAGTTGATTAGGCTTAAATTCTCAGACCTTCACGAAAAGGCGGTAAAGTGCGAGCTTTTTGAATGGAGAAAATATCCCCAGGGACGTCTGGCGGAAATTATCGTGTTAGATCAATTTTCACGAAATATGTTCAGAGGAACTGCCAGGGCATTTTCCCAGGATCCCATGGCTTTACTACTGTCTCAGGAAGCGATTTCTTTGGGAATTGATAAATTGTTGAAGCCCCAAGAGAGGGGATTTGTCTATCTGCCGCTCATGCACAGTGAGTCGATTGTTATCCATGAAACAGCGGAGGCTGTGTACCGCCAACTCGGTGATCAGTCAAGCCTGAAATTCGAACTAAAACACAAAGAAATAATCCAGAGATTTGGCCGCTATCCTCATCGCAATATAATCTTGGGAAGAGAGTCAACTGAAGAGGAAATAGACTTTCTCACACAACCCGGCTCCAGTTTCTAAGTTCCTGATTTCCATATACTAATAAGTCGTGGGCTGTAATCCCGATGGGCCGGGTTTACAACCTCTATTGTATCGTCGAAGAATAATACTCTTCGGGTAAATTGATTTATCACGTCTCTGACATGCCCGCCTGTCCGCGACTGTTGCCATTGAATGTATCCTCTCGATGGTTAGAATAATGAACATGATAGGTTCTTCTGAACTGAGATTATAGGTGATTGACAGAAGAGCAATACCTCGTATTATATAGATAATCCCTGTTGTATCGGTGAAGGATTGGTGGAATCAATGGCGCAGTTGTTTGATAAATCTAGAGAACATCCGGGTATCCTCCTAAAGGACAGGTTTCTGGATCCTTTCAGGCTGACTACTCAGGCAGTGTCCAGGGCCACGAGCATCGATGAAGTATTATTGAGACAGATCATCGAAGGCAGCCAGGATATTGATCCTGACACCGGGTTGAAACTGTCTCACTATTTCGGTCTGTCTGACGATTATTTTTTCAGGATCAAGCGGGTTAAGGATCTTCCCTGAAGATCTCGCTTGAAAGGCTCACTGCATTGGCCTGGACCCTACCTTGGTTATGCCCTGCAAGCCTCTGATTTCTACCCCAAAAAAATAATAGCCGTCCCCAAAAGGGGGGTAATGCAGGTGGCTCGAATTATAGATTGCCGTCCTCTATAAGTAGTCTGAATTTTTACAACAATGCACCAGCACTATATGCTTTTAAATAATTGATTGTTTCACCACAGAAAAAAATTTCTCTGTTTTGGAGAAATGAGACAGAATTATTGCGTCGAATTGATAATGGATCTTAAAGATTTAGAGCCCAAACAGAACATTCATGAAGTAGGGGTAAACTATGTCAAAGACCTATTGGATCGTGTTGGATTTACCATTCATGACGTGAATAAAGATCCAAACCATCATTTTCAACTATTTGTCCAAATAAATAAAAGAGCTATGTTGATCGCTGTCCGCACTGCCTGTAGCCCGGATGTGGGAACAATAGACAAAGCAACTCAGAAAGAGCTGATCAAAGAGTCAAAGAAGCGCAATGCCGTCCCACATTTTGCAGGTTTATCATTGACAGCGAAGACTGGGAGTGATAACCAAGAAGGTGATTTAACCGAGGGAGGTGCGCACGAAGTCATCTTTAGTGGGATGACTGTTGTGCGTTGAGTGCAGCATTTGCGGAAAACGGCTTGCCATGTATGTGGTTCGGACCATAATAGATCTGCGCCGGTTCGGATTTTGACCCTCAAACCCGTTAAATATTGACAACTTCTTATGCAACCGACAGCTGAGGATCGTAGAAAACATAAGCGATATAAAGTTGAAAATTCAGTATCGGTTTCATCTTATGGTGTCTTTCAAATCACCGACATAAGTAAAGGCGGATTTTCTTTTAGATGCCCTCCATACACACCTGTCGAAGATTTCTGGGAAACGGACATTTTAACCTCTATAGCTTTACTCGAAGGTTTGCCAGCCAAACGGGCCTGGGTGTCGATGGCTGAAAACGGCACCCATGAATATTTGCCGACAGTGGTAGGGGTCAAATTTGGAAGATTAACCAAGAAACAAGACGCACTCGTCTCACAATTAATTGAAACAATTTCAGAAGGCGACAGTCCTGAGCATTGAGTGGGGCTTGCCCGATTTCGTCTATTCCCTCCTTGTTGCAGACCAATCAGTTTAAACTTCAGCAGCTAACTTCCATCCTATTAAGGAAACAGGAATAATCTTTGCCCTGTGCCACTTCATTCCAGGTAGTGTCGCCAGTTCTTCCCTCTTTTAAGTGGGGCCGTTTCAAGTGATTGACTCACTGTCGATCAGCAGATATTCTGTTTGGCCTTCAGGGCTGCCAGGGTGGTGAGATTGAAAATGTTGTCTGGATTTGAGCCCCGTTCGATGATATGGGCCGATTTCTTCAAGCCCACCAGAATCGGTCCGATGGTATCGACCTCGGCCAGCCGCATGAAAAGTTTATAGGCGATATTCGCGGCATTCAGATCCGGGAAGATGATAATGTTAGGTTCACCTTTCAGGGCTGAAAATGGAAACAACTCTTCACGCAGTTCCGTGTTGAAAGCCATGTTGGCCTGCATCTCACCGTCGACCTGCAGTCCCGGGGCCATTTCCTTGATCAGGGCGGTTGCCCGGGCAACTTTGGTCGCACTAGAGGTCTGGGAAGAACCGAAGTTTGAATAACTGAGCATAGCCACCTTCGGGGTGATATCGAATTCCTTGACGAAATCGGCCACCGACACAGCAATGTCAGCGAGCTGCTGATCGGTCGGGTCGATGTTGACGGCAGTGTCGGCAAAAAACAATGTTCTGTTCTTGAATACCATCAGGTAGACACTGGCCACCGTTTTGTGCTCGGTACTCTTGCCGATACACTGCAGTACACGGCGCACCGCATAAGGGTAGGGCAGGGATTGCCCGTAGACCATCGAGTCGACATCACCGGTGCTCAACATCATGGCACCGAAATAACCGGTATCGCGCCTGATCATGTCCTTGGCGTAGGGCAGTGTGATTCCTTTGCGCTGCTTCCTCTTGAAGAACTCGGCGGCGTAGCGCTCGACTCGTTCTTCTTCCTGGGACGGGTCTATGATCTCGATCTGATGGTCGGTAACTCCCTGGGCGCTTAGTATGGAATCTATGGTGGCACGGTCACCGAGAAGTACCGGGGTGGCGAGATTTTCTTCCATTGCCAGGATGGCGGCCCGGACCACTTTTCTGTTGTCACCTTCGGGGTAGACTACCCGAACCGGTTCTTTCTTCACCCGATTGGCGATATAGCGCAGAATCGCCTTGGACATGCCCAGAGTTGACTCGAGGTGTTCGGTGTATTTCTCCAGGCTCTCGAGCGGCTTTCGGGCTACTCCGGTCTCCATCGCCGCCTTGGCAACGGCGGGTGCGATCCTGAGCAGGGCCCGCGGATCAAAAGGGGTCGGGATCAGATAGGTGGGCCCGAACTCGAAGCGCTCTACTCCATAGGCTCTCAGTACCCGATCCGGCACCTCCTCCTTAGCCAGATCGGCAATTGCCCGAACTGCGGCAATCTTCATCTCGGTATTGATTTCCGTAGCCCGGACATCGAGGGCGCCGCGGAACAGAAAAGGAAAGCAGAGTACGTTGTTGACCTGATTGTGGTAATCGCTTCGACCGGTTGCCATGATACAGTCAGGCCTCGCCTCAACCGCTTCGGGGTAGGATATCTCCGGTTCTGGATTGGCCATGGCGAAGATGATCGGTTTGGGGGCCATGGTCTTTACCATATCCTGGGTCAACACGCCGGCGGCACTTACCCCACAGAACAGATCCGCGCCCACCAGTGCCTCCCCCAGGCTCCGGTGAGGAGTGTCGTTGGCAAACCTCTCTTTATAGGGATTCATCGATTCGGTGCGCCCCTTGTAGATCGTTCCTTTGGAGTCGCACATGATCAGGTTCTCTTTGGGCAGTCCGAGCGATACAAACATCTGCGCACAGGCAATACCTGCGGCCCCGGCACCATTGAACACCGCTTTTAACTCCTTGATATCCCGACCGGTGATTTCTATGGCATTGAGGAAGGCAGCGCTGGTGATGATCGCAGTGCCGTGTTGGTCATCGTGAAAAACCGGTATGTCTACCCGCTCCTTCAGTTTCTCTTCGATGTAGAAACATTCCGGCGCTTTGATATCCTCGAGATTGATACCGCCAAAGGTCGGGGATATCAACTCACAGGTTCTGACGAACTCATCGGGATCCTCGGTGCTCAGCTCGATGTCGAAAACATCGATGTCGGCAAATTTTTTGAACAGGGCGCCCTTACCCTCCATAACCGGCTTACCGGCCAGTGCCCCGATATTGCCAAGGCCGAGCACAGCCGAGCCATTGGATATGACGGCAACCAGGTTTCCTTTGGCGGTGTATTCGTAGGCGTCCTCACTGTTCTCGGCGATTTCCAGGCAGGGGCGGGCCACTCCGGGACTGTAAGCCAGGGATAGATCCTTCTGGGTGGAGAACGGTTTAGTGACCACCACCTCAATTTTCCCTTTTCTCCCCATTCTGTGATATTCAAGCGCTTCGGAATAGATGTCGGTGCCCATGTTTCCTCTCAAGTAGGCTGGTCGTTGATCATTTAGATTTATCCCGAATTCTGGTAACACCAGATCCGGCAATATTTGCTTTTAAATCTATAATTAGCTGGTTTTGCTTAGGATAATTCTGGTAAGACCAGAAGTCAAGAAAGATTTGGTGTTGGATAGTCATCGGGGTGTGCAGACCAAGAGCTGATCTTTACCGGTCTATTGAAGCAAAAGATCGTGACCAAATCCCCAAACGACATTTTCAGCCGTTGAGGTTCTGCCGGATGACCCTGTTTCAAGTAGTGGGGCAGCACCTCGAAAAGCCTGTCAACCTCGGCTGTATCGTTGTAGACATGAGGAGCCAGCCGGATGCGGTTACCGCGTTTGGCGATATATACCTTCTCCTGCTGAAGGGCCGCTTCCAATTCAGTTGATATCTGAGGCGGCAAGGTAACACCGAGCATATTATCAGAACATTACGCAGCGTCGGTGTGAGCGGATCTTCGGTTCAGTTAATCCATATCTGGTTGTTGCTATTGCCGAGCCGAATTATGGGTAGTAAGGTGGAACCAATAGAAATCGCTATCTTTATGAAGAGGTTGCCATGGAAAACGAAGAATCCCCGGAGCAGAAAAAGAAAAAACCAGGGGGGCAGGGCTTTGTGATTTATGCAATTTTCGTATTTGCGGCCCTGGCCGTCGGTCTTGTCGTCATACTCATGCGGAGCAAGGGCTGATCGAAGCCGGCCAGACCACAGCCTGGCTTGGGCCCCCTGGTGCAGGGAGCCCGAAAAATGTCGTTGCTCCTGACCCTGGTCAGGCCGTCTTGTGGGTAATATCTGCAGCAAAAACCTCCATTCCTTTCTTCATGGCGCAGAAATCGCCGCACATTGAACAGGATTCCTCCGATTCAGGAGATCGCTCGCTTCTGATCTTACGGGCAACCTGCGGAAACAGCAGGTGCTGCTCCAGATCATCCCAGCGCAGGTCGCGGCGGGCCAGCGCCGCCATGGGCTTTCTGTGGCTGGCCACCGTGCCGCCGACCACCGGGCTGGTGGCGGTATTTTTCGGCACCAGATATATGACCTTTCTCTATGGCATTGTCTTTCTAAGCCACCAGGTGGGCAGCTTCATAGGCGTCTGGCTTGGCGGACTGCTCTACGAGATATTCGGCAACTACGACGCCATCTGGATAGCGGGGGCAGTTCTTGGTTTGATCGCCGCGCTGCTTCACTGGCCCATAAAGGAGCAGAGTCATATTCCTCAATTGCAGCGGGTATCTGCTCGATGAGCCTGGGAACGGGGCAGACTATCAGAACCGGTCGATTACCGTCACTCCCTCATGTTCAAAACTGTCCATCGCTGGCAGCGCCGTCAGCGACTCTTCCAGGGTAATTGTTTTGCCGACCAGTTTTTCAGGCTGCAGCCGGCCGGAGCCGATGAGTCGAAAAATTTCATCGAATTTATGGGCCTGCATACCGTGACTGCCGAGTACCTCCAGCTCGTGGGCGATGATCCGATCCATCGGTACCTGTGGATGGCGATGATCGGCCAGCATCAGCCCCACCTGGACGTGGCGGCCCCGCTTCCTCAGATTTGCCACCGAGTTGAAGCATGTTTCGGGATGTCCCAGGGCATCGACGGAGACATGGGCACCGCCGCCGGTTAGATCCCGTACCGCTTCGATCACATCGGCAACCGACTTGGCGTTCACCGTTGCTGTGGCGCCCACCGAGGCTGCCAGTGCCAGTTTGGAGTCGTCGATGTCGACGGCTACCACATTGGCTCCCAGGGAGTCGCCTATCATGATGGCCGACAATCCAACCCCACCACAGCCGTGTACCGCCAGCCATTCACCGGCCTGGATTCGTCCCTGGGCGACCACGGCTCGAAAGGATGTGATGAATCGGCAACCCAGACTCGCGGCGGTCACGAAATCAACTGCATCGGGAAGCCGGACCAGATTAACATCGGCGTATTTGATGGCTACAAACTGGGCAAAGGATCCCCAGTGGGTGAAGCCGGGTTGAAACTGGTGGTCGCAGACCTGCTGATTTCCCGAAGCGCACTCGCCGCAGTATCCGCAGCCGCAGACAAAGGGCAGGGTGACGCGGTCGCCTGCCCGCCAGTTTTGTACCCTGTTGCCCACTGCCCTTACCACACCGGCAAGTTCGTGGCCGGGCACATGGGGCAGCGAGATATCTGGATCATGTCCCATCCAGCCGTGCCAGTCACTTCTGCACAATCCGGTCGCCTTTACTTCGATGACAACCCCATCATTGTCGGGTGAGGGGTCGGCCAGATTCTGGATGGTTAACGGCTGTTGGAATTCTTCATAATAGGCTGCTTTCACTTTAGCACCTCTGTCTATCTTCCGGTTCCTGATGTCGCTGGGTTTATAATCTCTTTTTGATCAGTCCTGCCAGGCAGGGGATTGCCGCCTCGATATCTTCCACGCTTGCCTGGGAAAACGAGAGCCTAAAGCTGTTTTGGCCACTGCCGTCGACGAAAAACGAAGGGCCGCTTATGTAGGCGATCCTCTGCTCCAGGGCCTCGCTCAGCAGGTCATCACTGCTCATTTCCTGCGGCAGGGTGACGAAGGTGAAAAAACCGCCGGACGGTTTTGTCCAGTGTACTTCTCTGGGAAAATGTTGGTCCATCAGACCGAGCATGAGATCGCGTTTGCGACGGTAGTGGGCTCGGTTTCGTTCGATACCCTCTTGCAGACGTCCGGATCTGATGAGTTCCAGCAGAACCAGCTGGGAGAGGCTGTTGGTCGAGATGTCGGAGGCCTGCTTTAAACGCTCCATGCGGTCAATCACCGGCGCTTGTGCAGCAACCCAGGCAACTCTCATTCCCGGAGAAAAGGTCTTCGAGGTCGAGTGGAAATGAATGACTCGGCCGGAGCTGTCCAGGGCCGCCAGGGGGGCGAGATGTCCACCTTCGAAACGCAGTTCGCCGTAAGGATCGTCCTCGAAAATCATGAACTGGAAGCGTTCAGCCAGATCGATAAGTTCAGTTCGTCTCCGGGCGCTCATGGTCACCCCGGAGGGGTTCTGGAAATTGGGAATGACATACGCCGCTTTGAGGCGTTTGCCTTCTTTCTGCAGGGCTAAAATCTTTTCGGCCATGAGATCGGTTCGTATTCCCTGCTCATCAAGCGGGATGCCGACATTGATGCCGCCGTGCGAGGAGATGGTGGCGGTTGCCCCGAAATAACTGGGTAGACCGACCAGCACGATATCCCCCGGATCGACGAATAGCCGGCAGGCCAGATCGAGTCCCTGGGCGGAGCCCGAGGTCACCAGAATTTGCTGCGGCGAGCACTCGAATCCAAGTTGGGTAGAGGCCATATCGGCAAGCGCCTGCCGCAGGGCTGGCTGGCCCCTGGTTGAACCGTACTGGAGTGCCTGATCTCCTTGTTTGTCAAGCAACTCAGCAATGATTGCAGCTATTTCAACGGTTTGGAAGACAAGCGGATCTGGCCAGGCACCGGCTAAAGACCTCATGCCGGGCTGCTCCAGCAATTTGTGAATCGCCTCTATGGCCGAAGGTTTCAGCCCCCTGGCATTGACCGAAAAAAGATCTTCGGGTTGATGGTGTGCCATAATTCCCTCCTGCCGGACAGATGGAACTACATGGTTGTCTGCTTTTTCTGAGCTTTTCAATGTCTGTCTCGTCGTCTTTTTATCAACCGCGATCAAGCCGTAACGCCTCAACAAACTGTTTCGTTCAGCGATGATGGAGGAACAGAGTGTTTCGATACCGAGGCCGCAGATTTCCTCAATTTCACACCTGCCTTCGAGGGCCGCTATCATTTTTTGATGATACTGCTCTATGATCTGCTCTCTGGTCAATTGCTCAGCCATGTTCTGCCGCTCCACCCATCTTCTGGGATTTGTTATATCAATCAGCCCCGCTGAAAACAATACTTAGATTGTCGATATTCTCTTTCATCGCCGTCAGGAAATCTCCCTCGTCTGGGCGCTTGAAGCAGGGTGAGTAGACCAGACTTTTGATCCCCATTTCTTTCAGTCTTTCGACAGACTCAGGACGCGGCAGATGGCTACCCGTTGTCGCTCGCCGTGGGAGAGGGTGGCCGGACGACGCTTGAGTCTGGCGCCGACCAGGGGAATGACCAGAAAGGCGGTGGGGATGGGACCGAACCAGTCGACATCTGGACCTCTTTATCAGCCGGAGTATCTGACTGGGGATTCCCGTCAGCGTTGCATTTCGCCACCAATTGGATTACTCATGTCTGAGGCATGCTGCGTGGATGTTATTACCACCAGAAAATCATATACAGCTTTACATATAGCCAGCCAATAAGGAGGTTTACTATGTTACACCATGTTCGGCATCCCCTCAGCTTTTCTGAAAGGAATTGTCACGCTCACCCTTGCGATGGAGCTGGTGATATTCTCTATGGCTTACCATGCCCAGGCCGAATTTGAGAACCCTCCCGTGCTCTCGGCTAAGAATATCTTGGAGCCCGAACGGCTCAAAGGCCCGAATCATGAGGTGGATGACGAAGTCGAAAATAACGGTTTATTCAACCGTTACACGGTTAACTCTCCATTTGGTACTTCTGACGCTCCTTCTACTTCAGCTCTGGGATTTCTCGTCAATGAGCTCAACGCCATTGCTGAGATGAAAAAGGTAAAAACCGATGATACGGCAATTGCTTCACTGAAACAGTCAGGGGAAAATACCGTAACCGGCATCAAAAACCTGTTTACTGATCCTGAAAACACCTTGAAAGGTGCGGCCTCGGGAGTACAGAGCCTGTTTCATCGGGCCAGTGAAACAGTTGGCAAGAGGGAGGTTACCGACGCCGAAGACAGTAAGGCGCAGCAGCTTATCGGCTTTTCCAAATCCAAAGGTCAGATTGCCACCAAGTACAACGTCAATGTCTACTCCCGCAACCAAGTGCTCCAGGAAGAACTGGACCGATTGGCCTGGGCGGATTATCTGGGCGGACTGGGGTGGGAGTGGCCACCAGCGTGGTTCCAGGGGTCGGCGGGATTGTCCTTGCCACCTCCGGAGCTGCCAGGCTTCTGAATGAGGCAATCAACACCACCCCGGCCTCGGAGCTATGGGTACAGAGCAGAGACAAGCTGCTGGCTCTGGGCATGGACGGTGATACCGTTCAACTGTTTCTCAACAACCAGATGTTCTCACCGGCGCTGTATACTGTCATGACCTCGGCGCTTGAGTCAATGAAGGGAGTCGACAACCTCGAGCTGTTCCTGAAGGTCTCGCTGCAGGCCAGTTCACCCGAAATGGCCAGGGTGATCACCGAGCTAACGGTCTTGACGGCAGGTTATCACACCCACGTGACCCCACTCAAAACAATCGATACCAATGGCCCGCATCACCAAAGCAGTCAACAAGGATGGCTGCAGTGGCGGTGATCCTGCCGACCGATCATCTGATCTGGTCTGAGCGGGTGGCCGGTGCCTTGATGGAGATTTCAGATTACGCCCGCTATCGCTGCAAGTGCTGTAAAGGAGTTATGGGTCCTCGGGGATCTGAGCGACATGGCCCATATGAATTCAAGAAAGCGGGATGGAAGATCACCACCGGAGCCGGTGAACAATTATTGCCTGCCAAGGAGTAGCTGTTGCAAACAGGTTCACCGTTTATGGGGCCACTCGTAAGAGCAACATCATTGCATCTAAGCACATTGTTGGGATCAGGTCTGCTGACCGCCGTCTTTTGGATGTCGATCCCTGGAATGATGCCGGCCTGGGCGGAGGAGGCAGTTACAGACCCGCTTATCTAAAGAAGATACCAAACCCCTGGAAAAAGAGGCAGCGAACAGTATTGAAGGAACTCTGGAGCAGCGGGATGAATTGGTATCTGACCCGAGAAGGCGAAGCCTGTTTCCCGATTTCTACTATGCTTTACGGAAGAAGCAGCTTGACTGGTGGCAGAAACACAGGGTCGAGTTTACCGCTAGCTATGATCTGCTCACCCAGGCCTACAATGACGCTGACGTCAGTGTCGCAGGGACAGCCGGGGACCTCAGCCTGAGTGGGCGCTGGCTGATCATGGGGGAAAGGTTCAACAAACCCATCTATCTCTCCTTCAGAGTCAGAGACCGCCGGGCTTATTCCGAATACGCACCTTCGGATATCCAGGGCCAGACCGATCTGCTCTGGGGCACGGTGGACGGCTTCAACGACTCAGGCTTTCAGATACCTGACCTCTATCTCGACCAGCGCTTGTTTGACGACAGGCTCTCACTGCGCTACGGTCAGTTCTCAATTGACTCGTTTGTCGATAAACATTCTTTGCGCGGTGCCAAGAGATTCTTCCTGAACCAGGCCTTTTCCAGCAACCCGACGGTCAATTTCCCCAGTTACGGCGCCGGTTTCGCAACCCATTGGAAGCCCAACGATCGCTGGGAACTTACCGGTGGCATCTCCAATATCCAGGGTATCGAGGGTGACGCCCAGATTGATTTCAGCCTTGATTCCACCGCCTTGTTCGGTGCCATTCAGGCGGGCTACAGTTTTACGGGAATGGATGGAAAAGATGCTCGTCTGCAGTTGATGGGCTGGGCGAGTGATGAAAATGATGTGGATGAGTACCTGGGCGGCCGCGGTTACAGTGCCACCCTGGAGCATGAAGGACGGGAGGAGAATGAAGTCTATGTGTTTAGAATTGCCCAATCCTATGGCGATCCAACCGATACCGATATGCTCCTGTTCGCTGGCCACGGTAAGCAGATAAGAGGATTCGACAGTTTCGGCTTCGGGGTCGGGGCGGGAAGGTCCTCCGCCACTCAGATTTGGCAATCGGTGGTGGAGACCTATTACCGCTGGCAGGTCACCAAGGAACTGGTGATTTCCCCCGATTTACAGATAATCTTTGGCAGTGATAACAGTACCAAGGAGTCGAAAGTCCGGGTGGCGGGCGGTATCCGCCTGGGCATCGCCTTCTAGACCTGGATACATCGGCGCGGCTTTTCAGCGCTGGCGCACCTGCTCATCGATGGTTTTCTGCAGTGTCTGATCGGCGTCATCCAAGAGACCGATGACTTTGCTCTGGAGAGTAATAATGGCCTCTTTCTCGTCGATCTCCTTTTTCAGCGCATCTATCTCTTCAGTGAGTGCCAGTTCTTTGACCCTGAGTTCTTCCTGCAATTCCGCTATCTGGGTGCTAAGTACCTCATCTTTTTTGCCGATCTCGTTTTCAAGCGTGGTCACCTGCTGCTTGAGCGCGGCTTCTTTTTTCTTGGCCGCGGCAAGTTGCTTCTCCAGATCGGCTTTGCTGATTTTGGCTGCTGACTTCTGATCTTTTGATGGA
The DNA here is from genome assembly GCA_963759125.1 of uncultured delta proteobacterium. GTDB lineage: Bacteria > Desulfobacterota > Desulfobulbia > Desulfobulbales > Desulfocapsaceae > JABDQA01. Next base: position 222,129 of record CAVWXN010000001.1, on the reverse strand, counting down.
GAATAATCTATTTTTAGAGCTTTCAGAATGTCATCGGATGTGCTGCAGGAGGAGAGGAGAAGAGCTGCAATCGATAAGCTCAGAATTACGGTTACTGCCTTGCTCATGTTATAGCACCTGGAAGTGCACCTCGCGTGTGTTTCTCTATCCATCGCCTGAAATCGGATAATGGTTTTCTTGCTCTTTCCCGCAATTTAATACTATACTGGTTGAGCAGCGATGAGGGAGATCAACTGCATCAATCAATTAATTGACTCGCATCACTTAACTAGTAATAGCATATATTCTCGACAATGCTAAGGTCAAGTAGTGCAGACTATGCTTGAAAAAATAGTTAGTCTGATTAACAGCTCAGACGCCAGCGGCCTGAAAGCGATTCTCAAACGCAGAGGGGCCAAACGATACATTCACCGGCAGCTCATACTGCGTTTGATTGCCGCCGCTGCAGTCATGTCCTTGTTCTTGGCAGTGGTAGTCTTTCTGCTGGAACAGAGGCGCTTGGGAGATCTGGTCAACGATCGGGCAGCAGAGGTTGTCTCGAGGTTCAACGCGCAGATAAAACAGCTGGGTCACCGGTTCGATACAAACAGCGACGAAATCCAGGATGAATTGGAGATGCTGCTTATCGTCGGTAAGGCACAGCCGGACACCGGGCGGCTTGTCTATGTGTCGATCTATGATCTGCAAGGCCGCAGAATAGCCACTGAGATTGACGAAGACAACCCCAAAGCTCAGGCTGTTGCCAAGCTGGCTAAATCGAGAGAGTCCCGCTTGCGAGACAATCCAGTAGTCAGCCAGTCATTCCAGCAGGTCAAGGGAACTCCCTACATTCGTCTGAGTTTTCCCCTCTATGGTCCAACCGGCAGCCAGACGTCTTTTCTAGACGGCATCTTCGAAGTCTCCTCGAAGGCCAGAAAAGAGGTGACGGGACGAATTACCCGCTCCGTCTTCGGGGCTATCGCCATCGTTCTGCTGACCACCCTGATTCTCTACCCGGTGATCAGTCGATTGATCAACCAATTGACTGTTTTGACTGAGAATCTGGTTGAATCGAACGTCGAGACGCTGCGTGTTATCGGCAGCGCCATCGCCAAAAGGGACAGCGACACCGACAGCCATAATTACAGGGTTACCATCTACTCGGTAAAACTGGCCGAGAGTATTGGCCTGAAACCGAAAATAATTCAGGGGCTTATTAAAGGAGCATTTCTCCATGATGTGGGGAAGATCGGGATAAGCGATCAGATTCTAATGAAACCTGGTAAATTGTCCGAAGAGGAATATGAGACAATGAAGCTCCATGTTCAGCACGGTGTCGATATCGTCTCCCAGTCGGACTGGCTCAGAGATGCGATCGATGTGGTTGGCTATCACCATGAGAAGTTTTCGGGCGAGGGCTACCCCAACGGTCTTAAAGGAAGAGAAATCCCGGTCAGCGCAAGAATCTTTGCCGTCGCTGATGTCTTTGACGCCTTGACCTCTAAGCGGCCCTACAAAGAGCAGCTAACTCTTGATACTTCGCTGGAGATTTTGAGCCAGGGTCGTGGCACCCATTTCGATCCTGCACTGCTGGACAGCTTTTTCGGAATATCCCGACCACTCTACGATCATTTCGCCAATGGAACGAATCAACTACTCATCAAAAGGATGGAAGCCATCATCCTCAAGTATTTTTCCAAAGAATATCATTATAGCACTGATGAACAGAGTGTTTAAACGGGCTTGCTCGCTAAATGTGTGGCAGCCTGTAAATTGAAGATGCCTGCATGAATAGCTGTCATCAGAGTCCCCACCATGAATAAGATCCTGAGAGAACCACTCACTCATTTCCTCCTCATCGGCGCACTGCTGTTTCTAGGGTTCTCATTTTTTCAAGACGAGGACCAGTCGATGGACGCCACTATCGTTATCACCGACAATGATATCAACCTGTTGATGGCCGATTTTGAAAGAACGTGGCAGCGGCGGCCGCGGGAGAATGAACTCCAGAAATTGCTCGAGGAGAAAATCCGTGAGGAGATCGCCTATCGCGAAGGGCTGGCTCTGGGGCTGGATCGTGATGATCCCTATATCAGGAGGCGTCTGCGTATGAAACTCGAGCTCATGCTTGAAGACATCTCCGCCCAAGGGGAAGCCACGGATGAGCAGCTCGAAGCGTTTCTTGCTAAGAACCCGCGGTCGTTCCGCCAGGAGCCGCGCCTGCGCTTCTCCCAGGTCTATCTTAACCCCGCCGCTCGGGCCGGAACACTCGAAAGCGATGCAGAAGAATTGCTGGTCCGTCTGAGGCAGACGGAGGGTGACCTGAACCTGGAACAATTGGGTGATTCGATCATGCTGCCAAAGACCTTTCCACTTTCGTCAGTGAGCGTCATCAACCGTCAGTTCGGTGCTGATTTTACCGAACAATTAAGTGCTCTGGAGGTCGGCACCTGGCAGGGGCCTGTTCCCTCGGGCTACGGTCTCCATCTCGTGCTGATTGAGGAGCGCAGTGAGGGACGCGACCCGGAACTGGCGGAGATTCGTCCCCAGGTGGAGCGTGAATATGAGCTGAAACAACGCCAGGATTTGAAGGAGAAGATTTACTCCAGCCTGCGAGAGAAATATACGGTTGAAATCGAAGCTGACAACTCTTCTGAATCATAACCCAGCGAGAACTGATCAGATGTATCGGTTGATTTTTTCATTTATTTTGCTCTTCTGGGTGAGCCTGCCCCAGCCGGCTCTATGTCATGAGAGCCAGCCGGGTAGTGTTGAACTGGTAGAGATAGGTGAGGACCGGTACAGGGTCACCTGGAAGGCCCCCATTTATTACGGCAAACCGCATCCGGCCCGGCTGGAACTGCCGGAGAGCTGGCAGACGCTGGGCCAGCCGACCGAGCGCCGGCGGGCCAATGACATAGTCTTCGAACGGGTCGTTACCATCGGTCAGCGGGGCCTCGACGGCTCCATATTGAAATTTCCCGGACTCGAGACCACCATCACCGATGTCTATGTCCGGGTCAAGCGGGCCGACGGCAGTCAGGCGACCAGTGTGGTGAGGCCGACGAAACCCTGGACCGAGCTGCGGGGTGAACGGCCCTGGCATGAAACCTCACGGGAATATCTGTTTCTGGGCTTCCATCATATTCTGCTGGGCATCGATCATCTGTTGTTTGTCCTTGGCCTGCTGTTGATAGTCAAGAACAGGATGATGCTGATAAAAACCATCACCTCATTTACTGTCGCCCATTCGGTCACCCTCGGGATTGCCACCCTCGGCTATGCCCAGGCTCCGCTGCCGCCGTTGAATGCGGCCATCGCCCTGTCGATACTGTTCCTGGGTCCGGAGATAGTCAGGGTTAAGCGGGGGCAGACCAGTCTCACCATACGGTACCCATGGCTCATCGCTTTTGGTTTCGGGCTCCTGCACGGTTTTGGCTTTGCCAGCGGCCTGTCGACCACGGGAATGCCTCAAGCCGAACTGCCCTGGGCACTGCTCTGCTTCAATGTTGGGGTAGAGCTTGGCCAGTTGCTCTTCGTGTTTACTGCACTGGGACTGGTCTGGGCCTTCAGGACCTTGCAGGTCCAATGGCCCCGCTGGGCATTGTGGCTGCCCGGATATACGGTCGGAAGCCTTGGAGCCTACTGGACTATTCAGCGAACCGTGATGCTTATCAGAGGGTTTTAGCATGGCAGCGAAATGGAACGGATTAAGTTTTGGGTTCAACATCCCAGTCGCAACTGCACTCCTGCTGCTGCCGTCTGTCGCCTGGGCTCATATCGAGCAGGGGCAGGCAGCCGGTTTTTTGACCGGCATGGAACACCCCTGGTCCGGTCTCGATCATATTCTGGCGATGATTGGTGTCGGCCTCTGGGGGGCTCAGCTCGGCAGTCCGGCGCTATGGGTGCTGCCGATCGCCTTTCCGATGATGATGACGGTCGGTGCTATGATGGGGCTTGTGGGCCTTCCGGTTCCCGGCGTGGAGGTCGGTATTGCCCTGTCGGCCGTTCTTTTGGGCCTGATGGTGCTGTGCGAGGCGAGGCCGAAACTGCCCATTGCAATACTGCTGGTTGGTTTCTTTGCAATCTTCCATGGTCACGCCCACGGTACCGAGCTTCCGCCCGGACAGAGTGGACTGCTCTATTCAATGGGATTCGTAATCGGTACCGGCTTGCTGCACGGGGTGGGCATCCTGATCGGACTGCTGAACCGGTTTTCATTTGGCAGCATAGTGCTGAGGGGGACCGGGGCCTTCATCTTTGGCATGGGATGTTTCTTCTTCTGGCAGGCGGTAACATGAAAAGGGGGTGCAGACAAAGGACAGGCGCACTGGTTCTGGGATTACTAAGCGCACTCTTTCTGCTCCCTGCAACGGCCTCCGCTCACCTGGTTACCACCGGCATGGGCCCAGTATATGACGGGATAGGCCACCTGCTGCTCACTCCGGAAGATCTGGTGCCGGTGATTGCCTTGTCGCTCTATTGTGGTATGCGGGGTCCCCGGGCGGGCCGCTATGCGATGTTCATGCTGCCCCTGGCCTGGTTGCTGGGCGGTCTGGTTGGGCTGAACCTTGAACTGGACGTCACCATTCCAGTTCCGGCTCTGTCATTTCTGCTGCTGGGCGGCCTCATAGCCGCAGACGCGAAACTGCCTGACCAGCTGATCGGACCAATGACCCTGGTGATCGGGCTGCTGCATGGCGTACTCAACGGACTGGTACTGAAATCGGGGCCGGGAGGTCCGGCCCTTTTGGGGATTATGGGAGCGCTTTTCGTCCTCGTCGCTCTCGTCAGTGCCTCTGTCGTCTCACTCGAGCGGCCTTGGACAAGGATCGTCGTCAGGGTGCTGGGAAGTTGGGTTGCGGCAAGCGGAATGCTGATGATTGGCTGGTATTTCCGAGGACAGCTCAGCTGATAACGGTAAAACGGTCGGGTTGCAGGCGGCTGACTGACCGTCCCCAGAACTAGAGCCTAGCTTGGCTCAGTTTAGGGTAGTTGTCATATCCTCAAACTTCCAGCTCGCCATCCCTTTTTCCAGAATCCACCAGTGATCTTCAAGGATACCGTTGGCCGTGAGATAATCGTAGGAGCGGTTCGCTTCGCCCTCTCCCCGCAGGCAGACGATAACCCCGATTCTCAGGTGGGTTGAATGTCGCGGTTCTTGAAAATTTTTCTATACGCTGCGGGGAGCAGAGCGAAACGATCGGCAGCCATCAAAAGGCTCGATGTTCTTTAAAAAATTGGCAGCGATTATCTGGGAATGGAAATTTTTTCATACAAAAACACCAGGGGATTCATAGTGTCTTCAGGTATTCTCCAACTCTTTGTTAGTGGATCCGGCCTTTGTCTTTAAAATTGTTGGCATAATGGTTTCAACATGCAGCGAAAACCTTATTAAAGCTCCCGCAAATTTGTTTGTTTGCGATATGGTTACATCTAGATTATCATTTGCGGTCCGATTAATTACTTGTCACCGGGTCTACACAAACACTTCAAACATTTTGAAAGATGAATAATTCCAAGAAAAAAGAACGTCAGGAGAAAATTCTCGACGCGGCATTAAAGTTATTCACCGAGAGAGGGTATTTCAACACGACGGTTAATGATATCCAGTTCGCTTCCAAAATGAGTGTTGGCTCTCTCTACAATTACTTTGAGAACAAGGAATCCATCGCCGTCACCCTCTACAGCAATATCGAAAACTGTCTTTACGAGGCACTGTGCGAGATCGAACAGAATCACCGAAGTATGCACGATTGCTGTTTTGAGGCGGTTCGTCACATATTCGAAACTACGGAAAGATCCCCGTCCTCAATGCAGTATCTTCTGTATACGAAACACCGGGAATTCATGCCGGTCGAAAAAACAGCCTTCGCCTCGATGCCCTTTTTAAAGATGAAATCCTGGGTGGAGAAAGGGCAGGAAAACGGTGAAATTAGAAATATTGAACCAAATGTCGCCATGAATGCCATCTTCGGTTCGGCTATCCGCATGGTGTTCTTGCGCATTGACGGCATTCTTGAGAGATCCCTGCTGGACTATCTTGACGAGTATTGGGATTGTTCCTGGCGTGGAGTGCGCACAGAGGTATGATACAGAACCATTCAGTTCTGCGGGGGTAACCTGCCAGAAGCAGGAGAAGGGTGAAGATGACGCATCTACTGTTACCTGTCAGAAAAAGAAATCGTGTATAATGTATGAAATCAGGCGAAGAGAATGATCGCCCATATTCCAGAAGGCGGTTGCTTTTGAATTGAATTATGCAGTTTACATGGAGAGGACTGGTATGGCTGTTCATGTAGTAATTAAAAGAAAGTTTAGAATGAATCAACCGAAGGAGATTCTTCCCCTTCTGAAAGAATTGAATCTGCGGGCCAAGAATCAGTCGGGGTATATCTCCACCGATACGCTTCAGAGCACCGAGGACTTGGGTGATTATCTTGTGGTAAGTGTCTGGGAGACCATCGAAGACTGGAACAACTGGTTTATGAATTCCCAGCGCAAAGAGATTCAGGATCAGGTCGACAGCCTGATCGGTGAGCGGACCTTTTATGAAGTATTTCGTCCGGTCACCGCCTAGTTCTGTCTCGGCGCTATAAAGCTGACCATCCACCAGCTGAGAGCCAGAGGCTGCCAGCATACTTACGTCATTCGGGCTGTCTGGCGTAATCCGCAGCCACGCACACTTCTCTCATTTAGCACCAATACTGCATTTTTTAACGATTATTGCTGACCAACTCGACTATTGTCTCTCCTGTATTTATACTACACCGTAGCACTTAATAATTGGAGAACAATATGATCAGACGAGACTTCATCAAGCGTTCAGCTGCGGCACTGGGTATTGCCGCTCTCGGAAAATACGGACTCTCAGCACCCGTAATGGCCAATACGGCAACCCCGGACATCCCATTCACTGTAAGACTTCCCATTCCACCTCTTCTTGAAAGAGCTGGAACGTCAGCTGAGATGACTCCCCTTTCCCTGGTCGTCCAGAAGGATCAGCATGAATTTTTCAGCAGCGGGCCCACCGAAACCCTGGGGTACAACGGCTCCTTTCTGGGACCCACCATTCGGGTCCGCAACGGGGAAAACGTCCGAATAAAGGTGGAGAACACTATCGATCAGGTTACCACGGTACACTGGCACGGGCTGCATGTGCCGGCCCGCTGGGACGGGGGGCCGCACCAGGTTATCCAGCCAGGAGAGATCTGGAAACCAGAATTCACCATCAATCAGCAGGCAGCAACGCTCTGGTACCATCCCCATGCCATGGGGCTCACTGGTGAACATGTTTACCGTGGACTGGCTGGAATGTTCATCATTGAGGATGAATACTCCCAGAGCCTGGCGCTGCCGAGAAACTACGGCGTCGACGATATCCCCTTGGTCATACAGGACAGGCGCTTTTTTGAAGATCGGAGTTTTGCCTATGTCCGCTCCATGCACGATATCATGCACGGGGTCCTGGGTAATTTCCTGATCGTCAACGGTATGTCGAAGCCTTTTAAAGAGGTGCCGCAGGGTATCGTCAGGTTCCGTATTTTGAACGGTTCAAACGCGTCTATATATCGAATTTATCTGTCCGATGACCAGTCGTTCCAGGTGATCGCTTCAGACGGGGGATTCCTGGAAAAACCGGTTGGTCTGCAGGAGTTGGTCCTGGCAGCTGGTGAGCGGGCTGAGATTCTGGTCGATTTTGGAGAAGCAAGCGCGGATGACAAATCACGTCTAATGGTTGACCAATACAACGGTAACACCTATGAGGCCATGGAACTCCGTGTCTCCAGTGACAAAGCCGAACAGCGCACGCTGGTCACCGAACTGCGTGAGCAGCCTCGATTGGCTGAGTCAGATGCTGACCGGACGCGAAACTTCGCCATGGAAACCATGTCGGGCAGAGGCATGGGCATGATGGGTGGCAACAGACTGTCGATCAACGGCAAAAAGATGGATATGAACCGTATCGATGAAAAAATTCCGCTCGGCTCGACCGAGATCTGGGAACTCGAGAACAGGTCCGCTTCGATGATGCAGCTTCCCCATTCAATGCATCTGCATGACGTGCAATTCAACATTCTGGACCGCAACGGTCAGCCCTCCGTACCCATTGAAGCGGGAAGAAAGGACACTGTATTGCTGTGGCCCAATGACAGGGTCAGGCTGATTGCCCGGTTTGTCGACTATACTGGAATTTATATGTATCACTGTCACATGCTCGAGCATGAGGACGACGGCATGATGGGGCAATTTGAGGTGGTTGATAAAACATTGAAAATATAAGTCATAATGCTGTCACGAAAGAATCATTTTAGTGGTAGGCTTGAGTTATACTATTTTTTTTCTAGGTGTTGTTTAGGTGTGATTTGAACCATTCTTTCTGGTCAGAAGTATATAAGTGATTTATCTCGATTCTTCTCCACTGTGGATACCATCTTAAAGCAGTTTCTCGGTCCTATATCTAAGCTCTCGGTAGGGGACCTGGGGCTCCTTTTTCAGAAAGGGGGTAGGGGAGTGCGTGGGGAGGGGGGGGGCCCCATTCTTAGACCACCAGGTGTAGTTTTTAGTTATTTTCATAGCTCTCGGGAGTTGAGGTTCAGGGCTCCTCCTGCAGGGGGAGCCCTGAACGTACTTCACATGACAATTTTCAATTTTCCGCTGTGTATCTCCTCGGGTGTTGCTTCACTTAGAGATTGGTGCGGAATTGTTGGCAATAAATTTATTAAATGATCTCGTCGATCTATTGGGGGGTGTCAGCAGGCCAAATACGACGTCTCACTTCGTAATGCTTTACACCATTAACATATTTATGAAAGAGATTTACAGTGGATTCCATATGCCGGCTATCATCCAAAGTGAAATAACTATCCTTGCCATCAAAAACCATCAGATGTTCGGCACTATAGACACCATAAAGTCTCTTGCGATTATCATCTGTCTCGAAAATAGATTCTCCAATAAAAGAATTTTTCCTATTACTTATTCCCAGATAATGAAGTAAGGACGGAGCAAAATCGATAGAGGTTTTTGTTTTTGCATTGTAACTCTCCGGCAACTCTCTGGTGGGATCATAGATTATCAGGGGAATTGTATCCAAAAATGACGGTTGGGGCGTTGTAGTACCAATTTTTTCTAATGCTTCCAGGTAGGGTTTTTCCATATAGGGAGCGTGATCTGACGTGAAAATAACAATAGTATTTCGAGCAAACGAAGAGTTACTAAAATAATCCCAGAAAACGCCAAATGCTTTGTCGAGGCTATAAATTCTATTCAAGACTCTATTAGAACCATCTCCAAAAGCTTCGCCATCATCTGCCATATCCCGAAATGCATGCGTTCCCAGTGTGTAAATACCAATAAAAAAAGGTGTATCATGCAGACCTTCCTTAACCCTGAGGTATCGAACAAAACTTCGGTAGAACTGCATATCTGAAACCGAGTCATCACGAAGTGGTCTCTCGTTATTCAGATATCGTGAAGATAATTGATCTCCCGTGACAATTTCATCGAAACCAATATGGCCCATCATTTCATCGATATAGGCTTTATCGTGGATATGGGTGTCGAGAAAAGTTGTGTGATAACCTTCTGATGCTAAAACCCTATTTATACTATTATAGGGCGGTTTGACTATCTTCTCATAGAAGCTATGCCAGCCACCATAACCACCATAGTAGGGGTAAATGGAACAAAGCTGACCTAAGAGTCCTCTATAGGTAGCCGAAGTATGGCCGTAATAGTTATCCACCCTCATAGAAGATCTTGAAAAATCTAAAAGGTGAGGTGTTATTTCGATTAAATCTGGTTCATATACATTTGTTAGGTTTGTAGATAACCCTTCTGTAAAAAATACTATAATGTTGGGCTGAAGGGTTCGTTGAACATTTCCAATGGCAAGTGGCCCTTTGTAGATAAAATCTTTAAGCAGTGGATATTGTGCATTTTGATCAAACATGTAGCCTTGTTTAGCGAGAAAATATTTTTCTGATGGCAATAATCCTCGGAACTTTTTTTGTAGATCACTTTTGCCCTCACCCAAAAATGTTTGATAGAAAATGTCGATAGGAGAAGAGTCTTGAATGAAATTCTCTCTCGCAATATTTTTGCGAGCTATCAGAATATTTGACGGCAACCAACTGGAACTGAATATAAAAATCAAACAGTTGGTCAAAATAAGAAATGTTAATATTAAAATGCCAAGGGGTCTGAGTCGGGTTTTAGCACAGCATTCTGAAATGAGAACGAACAAGGCAAACGCAATAGCAGCAAGGGCGATAACAACTAGTGTAAGGGGATTAATCAGGAGAGAGATATGATTAACATTTTCGACTGCTAGGCGAGTCAAATACTCACCACCAAGATAAAATGAATAAACTTGAAGAATTGTAACAGAGCAATATAGGAATAAAAGGCCATAAAAACATGACCGCAACCATCGATTAAAACGGAGCGACCAGATGCCAAGTAGTGATAAAACACCAGCTTCTACAAAAAAGCGGTCGAAAAACAGTAACTTAGCCTTTATTCCTACATCTCCAGCCTCTGCAAAGGTTAACCTGGTGTAGAAAACACCGCACATGGCGATGCAGAAGATGCCGATTACGAAAACCAAAAAGAGAGAGCGATCGAGTTTCATACAAATAATTGATAATGAATAGAAATAGCTAATTAATGAAAAAACACAGCTAAGAAAGTTTAAACAAGAGGTCCTTTGAAATTTTACACCCTATCTTATTTGATCATTATGATCAATATTGCCGAGTTTGAAAGTATCGGCTCATACGCAAAGATATTGTGCTTTTTGAAACCTGAAATGAACCCTTTGGCGTGGACACACAGCTAAGTAATCTTCAAACAAACACAGTCCCAAATAATACTGTCAATCTTTGCAGAGATTACAAAACACACAAGTAGTGATTTGTGACCCAATCCAAAATTCAGCAGGGGAGAAGATGTCCTTTGCCAATCTCATCAATTTAAGCAAAGTCGAGAATTTAGGTTAATAGAATAGGGTTATCAATAGCTGCACACCAGCGGCACTTCCACCTCCATCAGAATCTATTGCAATTATTGATAACCCTATTCTATGAACCTTAATCCAGCCCGGTCTTCAGCCTCGTTAAGATTGCCAAGCCAAACGTTGTTGGGATTCGTTTCGAGAAGTAATTCACGGTCCAAGCAACCGAGACGGGGGCGGACCGTTGGGTGAGACAAGAGAATCTAATCGCTCAACATCCGTTAGGACGCTTGATAAGCACGAAGAAACCCGGTCGCTTCCTCAAGGGAAACACATTGTCTTATGGGTAAGATTTGATCAGGGCCGTGGAGTTGTCAGCTTGTTTCGTACTGCATTTTCGACTCTTCGGGTGAAAAGCTGACGGGAACCCCTTCAAATGGAGTCATCCTAGTTTTTCTCCGGGTCTCAGCCTCTCGCATATCCCTCAAAATATCGATACTGGCTAAGAGTCCCTTCGAATACCTGGCCAGCCGAATGGACATGCCGGATATCTGGGCCAGGGCATAAACGAAGTTGATGTCATTCAGAGTAAAATTCCGCGGTTCTGACGTATAGACGCGCAGTGCTCCCATGGTGGTCTGACTGACCTGAATCGGTACTGATAATATTGAGGCGATGCCCTCTTTCAGGGCTGCCTCGGGATACTGCAACCTGGAGTCGTTCGCAGCATCCTGAATAGCCACAGGGCCTTCCTGCAGTGTCTGAGCAATGGACTGCAGGGAACTCAAAGGTCCCTTATTTAAATACTCGTCACTCAGTCCGTAAGAAGCCGCTACGCTCAGTTCATCGTTCTTTTTGTCAAGCAGGAACAGGGCGCAGCCTTTGGTATCCAGGGCGGTCTTAATCCCTTCAACCGTCATCAAGGCGACCTCTTCCGGTTCTTTTGAATGAGAGATGGCATTGGCTACTTTCAGAAAAATTTCATAATTTAGATGCTCCTTCATGGTACCCCTCCATCAGTTTGAATTTGACCTCGTTAGGGGCCTGCTGTTGCAATTTTGCCAAGGTTAATCGTTCAATTATATTGCCTCAAACATACGCTGCTGACTGATCGTGGATTCATCTGTCAGCTAGATGGAATTTCTGAAAATCCCTGTACTTGGGAATGTTCATCCTGCTCACAGGCATCTTCTTCTTTCCACCAGGAGTGTATAGATAATACAATTGAAAGCGTTGTCTGATGCGTCAATACAACAGGGTAGTAGTACTACATGTGCCCATGATCTAGTGATGGCGAGGGGATTCAGGAATACCTCGGAAGGGGGTTCCACTGGCAGTTTGAAATATTAGGCTGTCCATGAATCCGATGATTCTTCCTGAGATGTCTGACATCAGACAAATAGACTGCTCGTCGTCCGAGAATCGTTAGGTTCAGCAGGAAACACCTACCGTTTTGAGGTTGCGAAAAAATGTATAGCTTCGAAGTGGCAATATTAGTTGGTGTATTAAGTTCAGTCCATCAACGCTGCTGGCAGCCATAGGCTGAGAGCCGGAATGTAGGTAATCAGGATCAAAGTAACGAGGTTGGCGATCAGAAAAGGCAACGCAGCTTTAAAGATCGTACCAATCCGGACTTTGGAAATGGCCGAGCAGACATTGAGGCACATTCCCACGGGAGGTGTCACCAATCCTACTGCCAGGCCGGTAATGAGGATTACTCCGAACTGGATTCCATTAATGCCCAACAGCTTCATTGCGGGTAGAAAGACAGGAGTCAACAGTAGGATCGCCGGACTCACATCCACAAAGGTCCCGACCAGCAGGATGATTACAAGGACCACAAAGAGGATCACAAAAACCGGCAGTTCGAGCCCCGCCACGAACATGGCCAGAGACTGTGGAATCCTTTCAAGAGCAAGGATCCACACGTAAAGCTTGGACAGAGCGATGATGATCATAACAGTAGCGCTGGTCTGAATCGCATCTCGCAGAAGTTTCGGAATCACCTTCAACTCCAGTTCCCGCAACAGGATCAACCCGACCAAAAAGGCATAGAGTACGCCCAGACCGGCGGACTCGGTTGCCGTGGCCAAGCCAAGCACCACCGCCCCGACCACGAATACCGGCATGATCAGCGCGGGAAAAGCTCTGCCGGTAAGACTGGCCTTTTCTCTGGCTGACAGGGTTATGGTCTCCTTTGGATATTTGTTATAATAGGAAACGCACAAAGTAATGATGAGCATCAGCAATCCAATCATCACCCCCGGAATCAGCCCCCCCAGAAACAGGCGACCGACACTCTCTTCAGATATATAAGCATAGATCACCATCGGTACGCTTGGCGGGATAATCATCCCCATGGTAGATGAGGCCACCGTTATGCCGCTGGCAAATTCAAGTGAGTAGCCTTTTTTATTCATCTCAGGAATCAGCACTGCCCCGACTGATGCCGTATCCGAAACTGAGGAGCCGGAAATGCCGCCAAAAATCATACTGGCAATTACGTTGACCAGGCCAAGTCCCCCCCGCAGGCGACCGACAAACAGCAGGCTGAAGTCAATAAGCCGGGCGGTAATGCCACCGGAGTTCATCAGCAGCCCCATAAATACGAAAAGCGGCATGGCGATCATTGCATAGGAGTTCATGCCGGCATAAAGTCTCGCCGGCAGGATGGAAATCAGCTCAGGATGAACCACCCAGAAGTAAGCAAGCGCTGAGAGTCCAAGCGAGTAAGCGATAGGAACCCCGAGAACAAGAAAAATGATCAGGCTGGAAAGAAGAATCAGCATGACTCATCTCCCTGGGCAGCCGATTCGTCCCAGACGGCAAGTGCGATCATCACCAGACAATAGGCAATGACAAGGCTGCAGCCGATCGGAATGCTGATCTGAAAGATCCACTCGGGAACTCGCATTACCGGCGACTCATTAGAACCGACTTTGCCGATCCAGCGGATGGAGTAGAAAATCATAACGCCGTTGAGAAAGGCTATCAGTGCATGGACCATTATATCATCAAGGCGCTGCAGAAATTTCGGCAGTTGCTGAACCAGGTAGCTGATGTTGATATGATGACGGCGCCTCACGGCCACCGCTGCCCCGATAGCCGTCGTGTAGATGAAGAGCCCTTCCATCAATTCGTTGCCACCGATGATGGACTCATTGAACACATAGCGCAGGATCACCTGCAGGATAGTAATCAGCAGAATGACGGCAAAAAAGGAGGCGATCACACCGTCAAGAATCAAGGTCAGTAAGTTTGCCGCCCGTTTCAGCGATTCCATGGATCACCGGATAATATTGTACATTACAGCGCTCGTCCCAGTGGGACTCACGCTGTAATGTTTCATTGCCTCGAGGGGGAGGATTATTGTTTGGCTACCTTCTGCGCTGCCTTGATGTCATCCCAGGAAAAGTAGCCGTCATCCACATACTGCTGCCAGACCGGTTTAGCCGCTTCGGCGAACAGGGCGGTAACCTCTGGTGTCAGGGTGTTGGTCTCCAGCTTGGACTTTAGGAAATTATAAAAATCATTCTCCGAATTCAGCCAGATGGTGTCGCTGTAGATCATAGCTGCCTTGGCTGCAGCGTCGAAGATCTGTTTGAGATCATCGGGCAGGGAGTTGTACCAGTCTGGATTTACATAGAACGGATCAGGATGAATTTGCCAGTTGACCACCGAGAGGTATTTCTGGGCTTCGTAAAACTTCATGTCCACGGTGTTTGAAAACGGGTTTTCCTGGCCATCCACCACATTTGATTTAAGTGCCATGTAGGTTTCCGTGTAAGCCACCATCTGAGGGTTTGCCCCCAGAGTTTTGAAGGTCTTGATGGTCATATCGATTGGCGGAGTCCGCATTTTCAACCCCTTGATGTCGGCTGGTGCCTTAATCGGTTTCACATTGTTGGTTATGTTTCTAAATCCTCCGGCTACTCCGCAGGCAGGGACATATATCCCCTCTTCCATAGCCCCTTCGTTCACTTTTGTACCGAAATCGCCGCGCATCAGGTTTAACACCTGGTCGGTATTGTCAAAGAAAAACGGCAGCGTATAAAGCAGATACATTTTATTAGCACGCTCGAATAATCCGCCACGGCATCCCTGCAGTTCACCGGTCTTGACCATATCCAACACCTCGGCCTCCTTGCCAAGGACTCCGGAAGTATAGAGTTCGACCTTTATCCTGCCGCCGGAGGCTGCTTCAACAAGATCTTTGAAATAATACATAGACACCGACCTCGGATGGGTGTCCGATTGAGAGTTGGAATATTTGAAAACAAAGGCTTTCTCCGCCGCTGCCTGACCGATCGGTAGCAACACCAGAAAACCCACTAATAAAGACAACCAAACTACTATTCTGCTTCTCATGTCGATTCCTCCTTTGCTATCGGGTTACAGAACCTAAGGCAGTGTGACTGCCGCCTAACGACTTGGATATCGCTGCCGCATATTTTTTTATTGCTGCTATTTCCGGCTCGATGGTGCGATCGTGCTTGAGATACGCTGGGAAAGCGATACTGATCGCACCCAGAAGATGCTCATCGAAATCGAACACCGGGCCTGCCACGCACATTATCCCCCTGGTTATTTCTTCATCGTCAATGGCATAACCCTGCTTGGCAACACGCGAAAGTTCCTTCCGCAAATCCTCTGGATTGGTAATTGTTTTTTCGGTTTCAGCTTTAAGTGGTTGATCGAGCAGGATTTCAAGCGTGGAAGCGGGTGAATACGCCAACAGTATTTTTCCAAGACTGGTGCAGTGGAGCGGGAATGGTTTGCCGATTTCCGAGAAGAGCTTTATGCCAAAATCTCGAGACTCGATTTTATCCACGAACACGCCCTGTGTTCCATCGAGGATTCCCAAATTCGCCGTATGTTGAGTATCATGCTGCAGCTCCAGAAGGAACGGATGGATGTGGTCTCTTAATCTGAAATTGGTCATTACCTGCGCACCGAGTGCGGAGAAGCGCAAGCTGCCGAAATATCGTTTTGTGGCAGGGTCGTAAGTGAAGTAATCGAGGTTGGTAAGGTCTTTTAAAATTCTATGAACTGAAGATTTCGGCAGGTCTAAATCTTTGATAATTTCAGAATAGGTGGCCCCCTTGTTCTGCTTGCTAACCACCGTTTCGATGATGGTAAACACCTTGCTTAAAGGGTTCATTTGTCCCCATATATAGAATAAGATATCTATATATGGGATAATAATCTAAACGTATGATGTCAACTTATATTACAATAATAATTTACAATATAACTTGTATATTAACATATATAATTATTAAATAATTATATCTATTACAGTTAGATATGCGTGAGTTGTTGCATTGAAAGTAATCAGTGTGTTTTGCAATATCTTAATGGCTGGGAAGATTACGACTATAGAGCATATGCCTATATTTGTTTTCTGTGATGCTACCTGCGGTAGGGAGGCAGCGATATCTAAGCAAACATCAGTCGTATGCCTTCCATCCGATTTCCAGGTGGGACAGAAACCAGCGACGATCCACCCTTGTTGCCCCATGATTTGCCTATCAGAATGACGAGAGGTTAGCGATCGAAGTCAGATCATATTTCTCTCGGCTATCTCAATTAATACATCTGGGACAGGCGTTTGGCTTCATGATATAATTATACTAGAACAGAACGATGCCAGAGCAGGTTATCCTGCGTTGCTTCAGAGGATGACGTGATCAAACAACACGATCAGGACTGGAACAATATTATTCTCGATTCAATTGCCGATGGCATTTTTACAATCGACTGTAAACAGACGATTACATACTTCAATCATGCAGCAGAAAAGATAACCGGTTTAAAGAAAGAACAGGCTGTCGGGAAAAAATGTTATGAGGTATTAGGCGGCAGCAGTATTAAATGCAAGAAGCAATGCTTTTTAAATGAAAGCATGCTTACCGGCGAAGAAAAACTTTCAAGAAAAACCAATATTGTCAGAAGTGATGGTCAACAGATACCGGTGACAATCAGCGCCTCAGTAGTTCGCGATGAATTTGGAGAAGTTATCGGCGGTGTGGAGACTATGCGGGATATTTCCGCTATAGAGTTTTTACGTAAAAAAATTGAAGGGCAGTGGTCTATCTCTGATATTATCTCCAAGAACAATGAAATCAGAAAAATTCTCGACATCCTGCCGGATATAGCAAAAAGTAACAGTACCGTTCTGATCGAAGGTCCAAGTGGTACAGGAAAGGAACTATTTGCAAAAGCGATACATGACCTGAGTGAACGTTCCGGCAAGTTTGTGGTTTTAAACTGCACCGCTCTGCCTGACACCCTGCTGGAATCTGAACTGTTCGGCTATAAAAAAGGCGCATTTACCGAAGCAAAACGCGATAAACCTGGCCGCTTTTCACTAGCTGAGGGTGGTACCTTTTTACTTGATGAAATAGGTGACATTTCAAGTGCCTTGCAAATGAAATTATTGCGGGTATTGGAAAAAATGGAATATGAACCCCTTGGCTCCATGGAAACGGTTAAGGCAAATGTGAGGATTATAGCTGCAACGAATAAGAACCTCGCCGATCTGGTTGCCCATAAAGAATTCCGGGAAGACCTGTTCTACCGTCTCAATGTTGTCAAAATCTTTTTACCGCCCCTGTCCAGTCGTCGTGAGGATATTTCACTCCTGGTAGATAATTTCATTAATAAATTTAATATTATCAAGGGCATGTACATTGAAGGTGTCTCCAGTGAGGTCCTGGATACATTTATGAAATATGATTTTCCTGGCAATGTCAGGGAACTTGAAAACTTTATCGAATATGCCTTCATACTCTGTCATGGAAACATAATCGAATTGGATCATCTTCCAAAAGAATTGAGTAATGCCTATCGGAGCAGAGAAGAGAGCGAGGTGACTTTGACTACAAACCCGCTTGCCGCCTCTGAGGAGAATACTATCAGAACAGCGCTCGATAAACATAGCTGGAACAGAACCGCCACTGCGTCTTACCTATCAATTAATCCGAGTACGTTATGGCGAAAAATGAAGAAGTACAACATTACCAAGGGGTAGCAGTTCCAATTGCCAACCATCTCGGCATCCTACATGTTTTTGCCCAGAGAGTTTATATTGCCAGCAATCATCCTCGTCCGGACCAGAACCCATAGATGCGTATCTCTCTCTTAATATGAAATCTTCCGATTATCACCACATAGGTGAAATTTAATAAAAGCAGAACTTATAGGGGATACAACCTTAATTTCGCCCTTCAAAGAGGATATCTGAGCTGGTTGGCAAGGTGGAGAAATGCTGTTCCACCATCCAGTTCGCTGAACCATGGCGCAGCGTTTACGCACTAACTATTTAGAAGTTGCAGTATGTAACGATGTCCTCAGCGCTGGTATACTTTCTTTCTCTTTCGCCAGTTTTTTGTCAACAGCGTGTCCGATCAGACCATAGATGTAGGCAAACAGGACACCGTTAAAAATGTTGATTATAACAAGCTCAGTTGCTGTGATCACTGTATTCGGCTCAATCGTTCCACTCCAGAGCAGACTTATATATCCGACTGATCCATGCGTCAGGTTTCCAATAACGCCGACAAGCCCTAACAATTTCCCTATAAAAGGAATATAAGTCATCTGAATTAAACCAAAACTTACAGGCGCAATTACCATTCCAAAAGAAATGCCATACCACATAAACCTGTTTTTTATGTACATGTTCTTTGTCAGGTATATGCAGGACAAAGGAACTATCGCTAGGAAAATCAACCATTCACTCATGACGGGCCTCCATCTTTTATGATTTTGTGGCCTAAAATGGTTTGGTTACAATTAATGTTGCACGATACATTCCTGAAATTGGTGTTTGTTATTTTGTTCTTAATATCAAATTGTTGGATAACAATTTAAATGATGCCTGGATAATTTGGATTGCGGAATTGCACGATGAAGAGGAAACAGCTCTTGCTATGTTTGAACTGTATATCGTTGTGGGAAGAAAACTCGCGGGAGTAAATTTGACACATAAATATTTATTCTAAAAATAATAATTCCAGATATTTATACCAATTTAGTACGGTTTTTGGTGCCTGTTTTTTAGACGAGTAAATCGGCGATGATCGATATTGATGACTCTCTCCAAGCCTCGCTTTGCCCGTTTGCCTGTTATCAAGATCAAAATACTGTCTATAAGTAGTACATTTTATTATAAAAAATGATCATCTGCAGAGTTAATTATCTATGATTGCAGAAACGCAATTTGATCTTGCAGAAACACAACCAGGATTATGATCCGATACATTAAAAATCAGATAAGCCCCCATTTTTTACAGATGCTTTGTTGCCGGCAGGCGCAGATTTCGACGCCGGAAAGTAAGGTCTATTTCGTTATAGGGGGCAACACATTCCGAACGTGCCCCGCCTAGGTGCTTGTTGGTGAAAAGTTACTGGCGATGTTCCTCATAACCAGTGAACATGGCTTTAAAACGTGCAAGTGGCGTGTGTCCGAGTGTCGCAAGATAACAATGAATAAAAAGATATGATGAGAAAAAGAAAAACAACAGGACGTGAATGGTATCCAGAAGTTTGATACCTCCCAACAGGTTGATGTATTCCTCATATCTCTTAATCTGCCAGAGAAAGAGTCCCGACATCATTTGAGCAGGAAGAAAGACAAACATAATTGCAAGATATACCAGTTGTTGAAGGGGATTAAATTTGTTTTCCGCAGTCGCGATATGCGGATTAGGTTTACCAACAAAAATACCATATCCATAGTAGTGCACCTGCCTTAGGGTAAGAGCTGCCAAGTTCCGCGGGTCAGGGATGTAGATTTTCACGTTGCCGGAACCCAAATAATAGATAAGCCAGATGAAAAAATTGGCTATAACCACAAATCCCACATAATTATGAACAGCAATAGCATTCGGAAGGGTCATAAAATTAAACATTTCAGCATATCGAATCTGGAAACCTGTGAGAATCAGCAGAACGAAACCGGAGGCATTGATCCAATGCCATACCCGTACTGGCAGCGGATAGATATATATAAGCTTTCCATTAGTCATAATAGAATCTCCTTATATACAGAGACGTATGATCTAGACAGGGACTAATTGCCATTCTCTTTTTTTCTTCGGCGCAACGAGATAGTCAGAACCCTGAGAACAAAATGTCCAAATGCTGTGCAAGCTCCGCCAGCAATAATAAGTAGCCCTATTTTATCCAAAAGTTTAACCCGGGTACCACCCAGAAGATAAAAATGGCTTACATAATAACTTTCAAGAATCGCCCGCTCGATATTATACCGTTGCAGCGTGCCATCATCCCAGGTCAGGATTATGGAAACTGCGTTAAAATATGGTGAATCAGAGGCATGACAGTTCTCACAGGTTTTTTGCGCAGACCCCCTATTTATCTGGTGAGCTATGGAGTTGATGTCGGCAACGAGTTCAGCACGCAGGATGGGGCGAATATTTTTTTGCTTGAGCATGAAAAAGAGGTCATCGAACTCGTTTAAGTCAATAATTTCATCTTGATTAGTATCGATTGTCTGGATGATCTTATCGAAATCAAGGCTCAGAGTTTTGACAAGTTCATCACCAGTATAAAATTTCTTTGTGAGAAGGTCATAAAATCTGAGATCGATATGCCGCGGCACTTCAGGCGCATGACAGACGACACATTCCACAGAAGCGAAATGTGCCTTGCCAGAAGGCAACCAATCATGGAACTGATTAGGGTTATGACATTTCAAGCAGATGCTGTTTGTCCTTTCGGCGACTGAAGCACCTTCCATTTGGTGTACATAATGATAACCGTGGCAGGCATAGCAGGTCATGGTTATGCCTTTTGTCCGCATTTTCATGTGAACACTGTTTTTGAACTCTTCCCCTGAATCTTCATGACACGAGACGCAGCGCACCATTTCTAAATAGAGTGCGTGGGGCACTTCCTCATTCCAATCGAGCTCTTCAATATCTGCGTGACAATCAACGCAGGCAATGCCGTTGATGTTATGAATCGATTTTTCAAATTTATCTTCATCCACATACAGGGACTCAGTTATCGCTGCCTGCAATATGTTGTCGGTGCTTTCCTTGGTAAGACTTTCATCGCTATGGCATTCAAAACATTCAGAATTTTCAACAGCCCATAGGTTGGTGGGCCATAAAGAGCAGGTGAGAATAATGTACAGCCCATATCGCAATGGGAAGTCATTCATTTTCCTCATAACTTTGCTCCTGGTGTACCTCAATTTCAGTGCTGAAGCTCTATCTATAGGTTAACCAAAATTCCTCAGCAATCAAATTTTCCGCAGTTCATCTTGTCTGGCTGAACTGGGTACCTGAACTTTTATACATAATATGAAGCTGGACCGACTTGATGGGGAAGATCAAGAGGTGTGCTTGCGACATCTCCATTTGTCTTGTCTGGCCTGGGCAATTGTTGGTATTGGTGGTACAAAACAGACAGTGGCTCACAACCTGATTACGGTCGGGGAAGTTATATTCTTTTCGAACAGGTTTTCAATATGTCAGGAATCCGGGCGGGTCGACAAAAATATTATAATGTCTTTGCTCACTTTTATGATTTCTTTATAAATATACACTCTGGAAAGCACAGGGACGAGACTCGCAGGTTTTTGGTTGATTCTGCCCCAATAGACACTTCGAACCAGGCCAGAATACTGGATGTCTGTTGTGGCACCGGATCAGTTATTCTCGCTTTTGCTGAAAAATATCCAGATGCTCTGACAACCGCTTATGACTTTTCTGCAGGCATGCTAAGCAAAGCAAAACAGAAGGAGATGGGCAATAGAATAGTTTTTGTCCTGGGTGATGCTGCCAGGTTGGCATATCTTGATGATTGCTTCGATGTTGTCTGCTGCTCTCATGCGTTATACGAATTGAAAGGCCGGGTGCGGACAGATGCGCTTATGGAAATGAAACGGGTTGTAAAGCCAGACGGCAAAGTATTGATTATGGAGCATGAAGTTCCACGGAATCCTGCGGTGAAAATATTGTTTCATATGAGAATGCTGATGATGGGCTCAACCGATTCCAGAGAATTTCTTAGACAAGATCTCTCCCCATACAAGAAAATATTCACAGACGTCACCTTGTCACACACACCTTCAGGTAAGAGCAAACTTATCATTTGCGGTAAAAAATGAAGGTGGCCGTTTGCGTCTGGCAAGATAATGCTCAATTCAAGAGCGATCTGGACAAAGAACTTTTATGAACATTGTCCTGATTTACCCGTTTTTCTCCATTGAACGGGTCCACATCGAAAATATTGAGGCACCGCCTATCGGCCTCCACTACCTGGGCGCCATACTCAAAGATCAGGGGCATGATGTGGAACTGTTCAACTGGCATGATGCCAGAGATAAACCCTATATCATTGAAGAAGCACTCTCGACAATCAAACCGGACCTGATTGGATTTTCCATCTTCCATGCCAATCGCTGGGGCGGAATCCAACTTGCGAAAATTTTCAAGGAGCATTTTCCAGAGGCGCCCATTGTTTTTGGCGGTATTGGCGCGACGTTTCTGGATGATCATTTGCTGCAACACTTTCCCTGGATTGACATCATTGTAAGAGGAGAAGGGGAAATAACCTTTCCAGCACTCATCCGCCGAATCGAAGCTCAAAAATCCTACGGCGATCTTACCCGGCCTGACGCTTAGAGCCGGCGATATGATTCGGAGAAACCCTGACGCAGAACGTATTGAGAATCTCGACTCGCTGCCCATGCCGGCCGCTCATTATACCTTCCACCATCTTGCTCTCAGCCGCGGCTGTCCGGGCAAATGCACCTTTTGTGGGTCGCCGTGGTTCTGGGGACCCAAAGTACGCTTCCATTCGGCCGACTATTTTGTGGGTCAGCTTGAAATCCTGTATCAAAAAGGGCAGCGGTTCTTTCACTTCAGCGACGATACGTTCACGCTGAGAAAAAAACTGGTTCTGGAAGTCTGTGCATTAATTGTGGAAAAGAAACTGGATATCACCTGGGCCGCCATCTCGCGGGTAGATCGTATTGATGAAGAGATGCTGAAGGCCATGCGCATGGCCGGCTGCATCCAGATCAGCTTCGGCGTGGAAAGTGGCTCGGAGAAAATCCGCAACGTACTCAATAAGAAATTCAACGAAGAGCAGATCCGCCGCGCTTTTACCTTGACTGTCAGCTACGGTATCCTGGCCCGGGCCTATATTATCTACGGCTGCCCTGGAGAGAGCCGCGAGACGGTACAGGATACCATCCGCCTTCTCAAAGACATCCGCCCCCTGGTTACCCTTTTTCACGTCCTGGCCTTGTACCCTGGGACTTACCTTTACGATCTTTTCAAAGCCAAGACAGGCGCAACGGACGAAATCTGGCTTTATCGTGAAGAGGACCTGCTTTTTTTCGAGGCAGACAAGAACCTTTCCGCCGAAACGGTTGCCCAATTCGGCAAAAAAATGAAACAGGCGCTCCAGGAAAGCATCCCTGATTTTATTCACTCTCTTGAACTGGTCGATGATGAGGAGCTTTTCCCCTTTCACGCCAGTTTTTTCTCCCGCCTGGCCCTGACCATCGATCGCGGGGACTATCCTCACGTGCTGCCCAAGGGTGCAGCCCAAGATTTGGCGCGGGAACTCTATTACAAAGCCCTCGAATATGCACCTGACGCCCAGGCCTATTGGGGGCTAGGCCTGCTGGCCCAAGACCAGAACGATTACCAGAAAGCCGAAGCGATACTTCAAGAGGGCAGGCGGGTTTTCCCGAAGGACGACATGCTGGCGAAAGTCCTGGCCAAAACCCTGGTGTGCTTGGGCAGGGAAGAGGATGCGCGGAGGTTGGGGCGGAATCATCAAGAAGGAGACCTCTAGTCCCTAAAGAAATGATACGTGTAAACCCCCACTCTATTATCGCGATGGTGGCGATTATCTCTTCATCCACCAGGAGCTGCCAGAAAGCCAGAATCTGTTGCACAGACTTCGCGGGGTCTCCAGAGACATCTATCTTTTTGGTGAACAACCCAAGATGATTGAAGAAATTTGTACTGCTTTCCCCAATTTGAGCTGTGAATCAATAAAAATTTCGTCCGGCAATCATGTGGCAAACGATTAATGTTTCAGGAGGCGGATCGAATTTTGGCCCTTGCCGTTCGTGCGGCCTTACTGCATGAAATTAAAATAAAAAATAAAGTATTCCGGGTGAAATGGCCAGCCAACCGGCAAGGGAACTTTTAAATGTCTTCTGTCCTGCCTTACAGGTTCAATTTTTTTTTATTGTTCAAGCAGATCAGTTATTTCAGCCTACCATAACCAATCCTTCAAATAAGATGTATTGTCGCATCGCCCGCAAAGCTGTTAAACTAGCTGTTAGTGAATAGGCACACAAAGGAGAAACACCAATCAATATGGGGGCACCATGCAAAAAGAAACAGACAAAGAAACAAATCCCAGCGACGCCAAAAGCAATCAAGGAAATGAGGTGAATGATGAAAATGCCACCGGAAGAAGTAATGGTGGAAGGGGCTTAGGGCGAGGCGGCGGCAAGGGCCGGCGGGATGGGACTGGTGGCGGTCGTGGTCGCGGTGGCGGTGGCAAGGGGGGACGTCGAAAAAGCTAATATCATATTGCTTCCGAAATTCTTCCGGTGAAAAACTTACCTGGACGCCTTCAAACAGAGTCATCCTGGTTTTTCTTCGGGTCTCAGCTTCTCGCATAACCCTCAACATATCTATACTGGCCAGAAGGCCTTTTGAGTATCTGGCAAGCCTAATAGACGTTCCGGTTATCTGTGCTAAAGCATAAACGAAATTAACCTCATTGAGGGTGAACTCCCCAGGCTCAGATGTGTAAACACGCAGGTTTGATGGGGACACCCCATCATGAAAAGTTATCAGGGAAAAGTTAATCCGTAAGGCAGAATAATTAAATTGAGGTGTGCTGTTATCAAGCCGTTCGAAAACGAGTGATACTTCAGGCTACCTTGAAAAATCGCTTTTTCGCCCAAACTCCGCGCTGCACATGAAAATTTTATCCTCGACATATCAACTCGGCCTGCGGCAAAATTTACATTCGCGCCTTGATTATGAACGAAAATTTCAATTTTTCAAGGTAGCCTTCATACTTCAGCTTTTTGGATGCGGATGGAACTCACCTTGTACTCAGGAATCCTGGCGGTTGGGTCTAGCGCTTCATTGGTAAGAATATTGGCCGGTGCTTCCCGCCAATGAAATGCCATGAAAGCAGTTCCTTGCGGAACTTTGTTGTCGATTCGTACCTGTACGACAATCTCTCCCCGGGGTGATGTGACCTGCAGAAAATCATCCGAGCAAACGCCGATAGTGTCGGCATCTTCCTGGCACATATCGATATGACCTCGCGGCTCCAGCGTTTCGAGCACCCGCGAGCGGCGGCTCATGGTGCCGGTGTGGAAATGTTCAAGCACCCGTCCGGTTGTCAGGACCATTGGAAAAGCCATGGAAGTCGTCTCTGCCGGTGCTTTATAGGTGACCGCATGAAATTTTCCTTTGCCCCGGGTGAATTTTTTTTCATGCAGCCTGGGAGTGCCGCCGTGCCTGTTGTCCCAGCAGGGCCACTGCAATCCGTCAACACATTCCAGCCGACGGTGAGAAATGCCGCCGTAGATCGGCGTCAGTCCGGCAATCTCCTTCATTATTGCTGAGCTGTCTGCATAGGTCATTGCATAACCCATTCGAGAGGATAGCTCAGCAATGATCTGCCAATCCGCTCTGGCGGTGCCAACCGGGTCAAGGACCTGACGCACCAGTTGGACCCGTCGCTCGGTGTTGGTGAAGGTGCCATTTTTCTCGGCGAAGCTGGCAGCCGGCAGAACCACATCTGCCAGCATTGCCGTTTCAGTCAAGAAAATATCCTGGACAACCAGAAAACGTAGCTTGGCCAGAGCGCGGCGCGTATGTTCCAGATTCGGCTCACTCATCAGCGGGTTCTCTCCCACCACGTACATAGCCTGCAGCTGTTGACGATCAGCTGCAATTATCATGTCGGTTAACGGCAGACCTTTCCGGTTGTTCAAATCCACCTTCCAGGCCTCACTAAATTTGGCCTGGACTGTTGACTGATCAACTTTTTGATAACCAGGATAGACGTTGGGCAGTGCCCCCATATCACAGGCACCCTGGACATTGTTTTGGCCGCGCAGGGGCGAGAAGCCGGTACCTTTGCGCCCCATGTTTCCAGTCAGCATAAGCAGATTGGCGATTGACTTGACATTGTCAACCCCGGTTGTGTGCTGGGTGATCCCCATACCGTAGACGACGACACCGCTTTTTGCCGCTGCGAATATCTCGGCCGCCTGACGGATAACCTCTGGCCGAACCCCAGAGATAAGTGCTGCCAGCTCCGGCGAATAATAATCCACATTCTTGCTGAAAAGATCGAAACCTTCGCAGCGCTGTTCAATAAAAGTTCCATCGTGCAGTCCGGTTTCCAGGATCCAATTCATCATGCCGTTGAGAAGGGCGACGTCAGATCCCGGGTGATGACTCATATGTATGTCCGCCAGACGCGCCAGTTCGGTCGTGCGCGGATCAGCCACGATCAGACGGGCACCATTTTTACGGATATTCTGCTTGATACGCCGGGCGATGATTGGGTGACATTCCGTTGTGTTGGAGCCGATCAGGAAAATAACCTCGGCCGCGGCAATATCGGAAATGGAATTGCTCATCGCACCGTCGCCGAAGGACTCGAGGGCCGCAGCAACTGTCGAGGCATGGCACAGCCGGGCACAATGGTCGATGTTGTTGGTGCCGAGCACGGCTCGAGCAAACTTCTGGGTCAGGTAATTTTCTTCATTGGTACACTTGGCGGAACTGAGCACACCCAGAGCCTCGGAACCTGAAGATTTGATTATATTCTCGAAACCGGCGGCTGATAGTTCCAACGCCTCATCCCACTCTGCCGGGCGAAAGATATCTGTAAAAGCGACCTTTTCCGACAAGCCTACAGAACGCGGCACACCTTTTTTACGAATCAACGGACGGGTAAGCCTGTCCGGATGGTTGACGAAATCGTAGCCGAATCGGCCCTTGACGCATAAACCGCCGTGGCTGACACCGCTGTCCCTGTCCCCTTTTACCCTGACTATTTCATTGGCCCGCACGCCAACCACGATGGGACAGCCGACCCCGCAGAACGGACACAAGGTTTTGACCTCGCGCTGGGGTATGATCACCTGTTTAGGTGTGAGTGCACCGGTCGGACAGCGCTCTACACATTCCCCGCAGGACTGGCAGATGGTATCCGCCCAGGCCTTGCCAGCAAATGTACTGACTCGGGATTGATACCCTCGTTCGGCAAAATCGATGGCTCCGATCCCAACTATTTCACTACATACACGGACACACTTGCCGCATAAAATACACTTGTTGGGATCAAAATCGAAAGCCGGGTTAGAGGTGTCTACCGGCATCACCGTTGTCCGTCGACTCAGTCGCTCCAGTGAGCTCTTTTCCACTCCCAGATAGCCGGTTATGTGCAGCAGATCGCAGTCATCGCTTTTTAGACAGGTGAGGCATTCGGCTGGGTGATCGGCAATCGCCAGTTCGACTATCCCCCTCCGTACTCTGCTGATTTCTTCGTCTTCCGTGATTACCAGCATGCCCTGCTCAACTGGAGTAGTACAGGATGTTGGCAGTCCACGCATTCCGTCGATTTTAACAATACACAAACGGCAGGCCCCGTATGGCTCCAGGTGTGGATCATAGCACAGGGTTGGGATATAGATTCCTGCTTTCCGGGCGGCTTCCAGCACGGTCGTACCGGGCGCAACCTGTATCTTATGTCCATCAATGGTTAGGTGGAGCTTTTTCACAACAATCTCCTCAATTATTCAGCTACTGCAGGGCCAGTCCGTAATCTCAGTGGATTCCAATGGCCTGCTGTTTGCAGGACTGAAAACAAATACCGCATTTGATACATTTTGCTTGGTCTATGACATGGGGTTCTTTTTTTTCGCCGCCGATGGCTCCGGCACTACATTTCCGTACACAGAGTCCGCAGCCGTTGCAGAGCTGCGGATCGACTTCATAGTGGAAAAGAACCTTGCACACACCGGCGTCACATTTGGCCGTCTTTTATATGGCGATCAAATTCATCTTGAAAATATCTCAGGGTGGTCTGTACCGGGTTTGGGGCTGTCTGCCCTAATCCGCACAAAGAACCCTTCTGCACCGTTTCGCTCAGGTCCCTCAACAGTTCGAGGTGTTCAGGTTTGCCTCTGCCTTCACATATTTCCTCAAGGATTCCGAGCATCTGGTGCGTTCCTAAACGGCAGGGCAGGCATTTGCCGCATGATTCGTCCTGGGTAAAACTGAGGAAATAACGGGCCATATCAACCATACAAGTATTCCTGTCCATAACCACCATACCGCCTGATCCCATAATGGATCCAGCCTCTGCCAGTGATTCGTAATCGACGGTCAAGTCAAACAGGTCTGCGGGTATACAACCGCCGGACGGACCTCCGGTCTGAACCCCTTTGATTTCTTTTCCGTCGGGAGCCCCTCCTCCGATCTCATAGACAATTTTTTTGAGAGGGGTTCCCATCGGAACTTCGATTAGACCGGTATGTTTTATCTTGCCGGCCAGAGAGAATGTCTTGGTACCCTTGCTTTTCTCCGTGCCAATGCGCGCGTACCACGTGGCTCCATTCTCAAGGATAGCCGATACATTGCTGTAGGTTTCCACATTATTGATGCAGGTAGGTTTACCCCAAAGCCCCGACTGAGCAGGGTAGGGAGGTTTGGGGGTCGGCAGGCCCCGGCTGCCCTGCACCGAAGCCATCAGGGCCGTTTCCTCGCCGCAGACAAAGGCTCCGGCACCTTCTTGTATATAGACGTTGAAATTGAAATTGCTGCCCAGTATTTCTTTTCCGAGCAGGTTGTTGTGGCGCATCTGCTCCAGTGCCTTTTCCAGTCGCTCAATCGCCAGCGGGTATTCGGCCCTTATATATATAACTCCCTCTGCGGCGCCTATGGCGTGGGCCCCAATGAGCATTCCTTCGAGAACCGAATGCGGGTCTCCTTCCAGCAAAGCCCTATCCATAAAAGCGCCCGGATCTCCTTCGTCGGCATTACAGACGACATATTTGTCTTCCGCTCTTTCTTTGCGGGTCAGCTCCCATTTCAGGCCGGTCGGAAATCCAGCCCCGCCCCTTCCTCTGAGACCGGCCTTGCCGATCAACTCTATCACCGCTGCACCACTCATTGTCAAAGCACGGTTGAAACCCTGATAGCCCCCTCTGGCAATATAATGATTGATATTGGCTGGATCGATCAACCCGCAGTTGCGCAATGCGATACGGCATTGATTACGCATCATCGGATGCTCTTCGAAGAGTGGAATATCCTCGATTCGCTCCTCTCCAAGTGTACAGATGCACCACTTTAGACAGGGATCATCATCGAGCAGGTAGCGTCTGATGATGTCGGCCGCATTTTCCGGGGTTAAGCTGCCGAAGAGAATTGGAGGACTCCCGTGTTTGCGAACGGTCATCAGAGGCTCCAGGTAGCACATGCCTATACAGCCCACCTCCATGGTTCTGGCCATCACCTGGATCTCCTTCAGCGTTTTTCGGACACTCTCCAATACCTTGTCTTGCCCCCGACGCTTTGCCGCAGGTTCCGGTGCCTATCTGGATCAGAGGCTGGGGAAGTTGTTCCAGCCATTTCCACTCCCGTTCAGCATTCGCTTTGATGGCAGCGTAATCCATCTTCTCTCCCTCTCCTGTCAATGCAGATCAGTTTTTGAGTCATTTTGGGCTATGTCGTTCAAAACTTTTCCAACTTTGTCAGGATCCATATCTGCGCAGACTTTATCGTCGACAACCATCACCGGTGCGATGGCGCATGAACCAAAGCAGGCAACCGTTTCCAGCGTGAACATTCGATCCTTGCTGGTCTCCCCAGGCGACAGCTTATAGCGATGTTCTAATTCATTAAGGATAGTGCCGGCACCCTTTACATGGCAGGCAGTTCCCCGACACACTTTCACCACATGGCGGCCAACCGGTACCAGCCTGAAGCGCTCGTAAAATGTGACTATCCCATAAACGGCAGCCTCCGGCATACGGGTGAAATCAGCTATCTGCAGGAGTGCCTCGGTCGGGATATAGCCAAGCGCGTTCTGCACCTTCTGCAGAATGGTGATTACCTCATGCTGTTGACCGGCAAAGGTGTGGCGGATCTGATTCATCACCTCCGTCAATCTGAGATAATCCTCAGGGAGAGATTCAAGAGCGACCGCCGCTGAATCAGGTGCCGAAAACTCTTTTGTCACCAGGGCACCCTTGACTGCCGATAAAAACTCGTTTTCGGTGAACGGTTTGGCTAAATAGTCAAAGGCCCCGAGCTTCATTGCTTCCACGGCTGTATTTACGGTTGAATACCCTGTTATTACAAGTACTTCTGTTTCTGGTCGACGTCTTTTTACTTGCTTGATCACTTCCATGCCATCGATGTCCGGCAGCCGCAAATCGGCTACCAGCAGATCAAACATCTTCTGGTTGAAGCTATCCAAGGCACTGCGTCCGGTCATTGCCAGATCAACGTGGTAGCCCTCTTCGCTCAAAACCATCCCCAACCCTTTGGCAACACTTGCTTCATCTTCCATTATCAGAACCTGAGGCCAGGACGGATCTTGGAAATCCAACGCTTCTTGAATCTGCATAAGCGGCCTCCGTCTTTATATCGATGCTTTATTCAGTTCTACCGAAACACTGCCGCAGGCCTGGCTGACCCGCGACAGACTGAGGTTTTCGGCAGTGCTACCAGGCCTCTCTCTGCAGACGCTTGTTGACAAATATCATCTGCTCTTCAGTCAGTTTTCCGACATTTATCCTGAGCCAGTTCAAATCCCCTGAGGTGATCGCAGCTTTGGCTTCCCAAGAGAGAGCGTATGAGTTGAGAGCACTTGAATCGCCTTCCAACAGATTTCTGGCAAACTCTACATCCCAATTGGTACGATCCAGGACCTGCAACACTTCCCGCTTCTGAATTAATTTATCCGCGGTGATCTCCGGAGGCGGTTCAACTTTTTCCTGAGGTGTCAATCTTTCCTTGTTTAGGGCGTTGCCGATGGCGACTTTTATTTCACTTTCCGTAAACGGCTTGGGAAGGTAGTCAGCCACCCCGATCTTCATTGCGTCGACTACCGAAGAAACTGAAGAGTAACCGGTAATGACCACGATCTCTGTTTCAGGTCTGCGTTCCTTGACGATCTTGATAATTTCCAGGCCGTCGCTGTCCGGCAGACGCAGATCGGCGATAACCAGATCAAAATCGCTGTTGGAAAATGTTTCCAGAGCTCCAGCCCCAGTGAATGCCAGGTCGACATCATAGCCTTCTTCCTCGAGCACCATCTCAAGGCCTCTGGCTACAGTCTCTTCGTCTTCCATGACAAGAATATGAGGGGGAGCGTGGTCCGTCGTATGATTGGCTTGGTATAATGTCATGGTTGCACCTCCTGCATTTCGCCTGTTTCTGATTATTGGCCTTGTCGCGGCCGATTATCAGCCGGCAGGTTCAGCCCGCCAACGGTTATCTATCTTGCCCTCTATGAAGCAACTCCCGTGCCGTCTCGACCATCTTCGGGAGTAATCAGTCATTATTAAAAAATGAGAGGTTACAACATAGAGTTACAAATCTTTATGACGGGTAATATTGGGGCTGCGATGAGGAGTGGCGTATACAATTATATACGGCCCCAAAAGTATTTATTAATCAAAGTGTCCGTAATTCAGCGGGTTATGGGTGTATGAATAAACATACGGCGGCGTATGGAGGATAATGCGGCTGAAGGATGCCTACCAGGAGTTATGCAGGATAGAAGTAGCAACAACAAATGCAGTTGTCAGGGCACGGCTATTTTACAGATTGTCTGTCGACAGCCCGTGCTTTTTCATCAGTGTGGAGAAATTGGATCTTTGCATACCAACCTGTTGAGCGGCATGGGTGATATTGCCCTGACATTCAGTTAGAGCTTTTACTAAGAATTTTTGTTCCACCTCACCTAAAACATTTTCCACCACATGTTTCTTAAGCGATTTAAGCTCTTCCCAGGTCTCTGGAACATGGCTCGGTGCGGAGAGGTCGGACCCATTATCAATCTGGATATTGGACGTGAGGGTTTCCCTGTCCAGGAAGCCATGGTCTGCCATTATTACCAGCCGTTCCACGGCGTTTTTTAATTGCCGAACGTTTCCCGGCCAGGAATGATCGATCAGCAGGGCCAGGGCATCGTCTGAAAAGCCTTCGATTCGTTTGCCGGTTTCTTTGCAGAAAAGGCGCAGGAAATGATAGGCAAGCCGGGGGATGTCTTCCTTCCTTTCCCTGAGCGGAGGTATACGGATGGGGAAGACGTTTAAACGATAGAAAAGATCTTCCCGGAAAGACCCCTCGGATACCAATTCTGAAAGATCCCTGTTAGTTGCGGCAATTATTCTCACATCCGTTTTTATGGTGCTGCTGTCACCGACCCGCTTATATTCGCCTGACTCCATAACCCGAAGGAGCTTGCTCTGAATCTCCAAATTCAGGTTGGACAACTCGTCCAGAAACAGGGTTCCGTGATTGGCGACACTGAAAATTCCCTTTTTATCGTAAGTGGCGTCGGTGAACGCCCCTTTTACGTGGCCGAACAACTCGCTCTCGAGAAGACTCGAGGACAATGTACTGCAGTCTAAAGTCACGTATCTGTTGGCAGACCGTGAACTCTGGACATGAATGGCGCCCGCAAACAGTTCTTTGCCGGTTCCGCTTTCCCCGGTGATAAGTACTGTACTGTCCGTTGAAGCAACTCTTTTGATGCGCTCGAAGATGTCTAAAATAGTCTGATCCTCTCCGACGATGTTATTGAAATCAAAGCGCTCGAAAAGCTGTTTGCGCAGTAGAGTATTTTCATCCCTGAGCCGTTTGTCTTCAATCGCCTTTTTTACAGCCAAGACGATTTCATCTTCGGTAAATGGTTTGGCAAGGTAATCGAAAGCTCCACCTTTCATGGCTTCAACAGCGTTTTGAATCGTAGAATAACCGGTCATCATAATCACATGGATTTCCGGTTTTTTCTCGCGAAGGCTGGCAAGAATTGCCATCCCGTCAATATCGGGCAGCCGTATATCCAGAAGCACGATATCGAAGCGGCCGGCCAACGCTTCACGCAGACCGTCTTTGCCAGTTGTCCGGCTTGAAACAGAACAATTTTGTTCTCTGAGTATCAGACTGCATCCCCTGCAGATGCTGGCCTCATCGTCAATAATAAGGATATTTGGCTGATCGGTTGACATCATTTGTTGATCGCTGTCCCCGCCAAGGCGCTATGCAATTTCCTACTTTCTTGCTGGGCAATGGGGAGTTTGATAAGAAAGCGGGTTCCTTCTCCCGGTCGGCTATGCACGCTGATGTTGCCCTGATGATTGCGGACAATACCATAGCTGACCGAGAGCCCCAGCCCGGTTCCGTTGGGCTTGGTCGAAAAAAACGGTTCGAATATTTTGGACTGCTCTTTCCGGCCGATTCCTGGCCCGTTATCTTTCACCTCGATACTTATGGAAGATTCCTCTTGGTTCAGACTGCTCTTGACCTGAATGGTTCCCCCTTCCGGGACGGCCTGCACCGCATTAAGGAGCAGATTGACGAAAACCTGCTCCATCTGGCTGCCGTCGGCCATGATATCCGGCAGGTCAGGGGCCAGGCTCTTATCCATGTCAATACGGTTGAGAAGAAATTCATTTTCTAGTATATTCAATGCTTTGCCGATGATATCGTTGATATTTGTTGGTACCTTTGTGGGTTCCCGCCCCTTGGAAAACTCGAGAAGTTCCTGAATAATCTTTCGACAGCGAATGGTTTCATCCATGATAACCTGCAGCCCCTCTTCGAGAGCATCTCCCTTGGGGACCTTTTTAATCATGTTCGAGCTGTATAAGAGAACGCCCGCCAGCGGATTGTTGATCTCATGGGCAATGCCTGCTGCCATCCGGCCAAGGGCAGAGAGTTTTTCCGTCTGAGTCGCCAGCTCGTGGTATTTGAATTCATAGGTGTCAATCAGTCGTGCCTTGCCCAGTGCACAGGAGCACTGCTCGGCAATGGCGATGATCCAGTCGAGTTCAATCTCGGAAAAATGGCGTACCTTGGTGAAATATAATCGAAGGATGCCGACCACATCATCAGCGACAGAAAGCGGTACGTCAATAATAAACCGGTATCCCTCGGACCAGGCTTCCTGGGGATATTGGACCCGGGGATCAGTGCGGATTTCTTCGATGATGATCACTTTTTTCTGGCGGCAGACATCGGTAATCGTCCGGTGGTGTGAAACTGGGCCTTTGGCCAGATACGCTGCGCTGATGCCATAGGAAGCACTGATTTCGAGTTCATCCGTATCAATGTTGAGCAGACGCAGAATTGCGCCTTTTGCCCCTAGAATTTCAGTGGCCTTCCAGGCAACCAGATCCATCACATCTTCAAGGTGGATAGAAGAGTGCACGACTGAGATAATATCCCTGAATGCTTTGTAAAGTTGTCGATGATCGGTAGTCGAATTCATGATGTTTTTTCACCTTGATATAGTCGTCATCACTAATATCTAAACTAAGCATTAATCGTGCCTGTCCTTCACTAGTCGCAGCTTTTTTTCAGTGGGAAAAATTTAGGGGGTATGACAGTGGACCAGAGCTTAGGTAAATCCTCTGTTCACGTAACTCTCTATCGATGATTTAAACCATGGTAAAAGATAAGGTATCTAATAAAGGCTCAGGCAATCTCAATTAGATTACATGGCTGTCTGCTGAAATGCTTTCTTGTCACCTTCTTTTAATATTTATTCAGATAGTTAGAACGTATTTGTGTAATCTCTCGGGAGGGGGCGCGGAGCGGTTCAGGTCTTCCAGTTTATCTGAGAATTCAGCAAACTGGACCGCACGAGAGGTTTCCCCAGGCTGTGGATTTATCTCGGCACGAAAGGAACTATCTTCAATTAACAAGGTGACAAGTCGCAAGAAAACTAGATGTGGCAATCTTCACTTATAAGTTCAAAGGCGAACGTCAGCGAGCCTGATAAACAGTCACAATTTTTTTGAGATGGACATAAAAAAGGTTATTCCTTTTTCTGAACTGACTTCGAACCATACTTTACCTTCATGTTGCTCCGCTATTTCTTTTACGATAGCGAGCCCTAGCCCTGATCCTGCAATACCACCGGCTGTTTTCTGCCGTTTAAACAACCCAAAAATATCTTTAGATTCTTCCTCTATTAAACCAATGCCATCATCACTCACATATATAATGTGGTACTCTTCATCTTCTCTATGCCCGATCGTTATTTCACTTAAACCTTCACCACCATATTTTAGTGCATTATCGACAAAATTTCTCAAGACTCTCACCATCGCAATTCTATCCGCCCTTATGACAGGGGGGTGCTGGGGGGCCGTCCATTCAATTTGCCGAATATTCAAGGGAACAGCAAACTCCTCCTTGATCATCAACAGCAGGGCCCCCAGATTGATACTTTCAATATGTAAATGCATCTCCTTTGTAGTCAGATAGATGTTGATCATCTCTACAAGAGAGGCAATTTGTTCTGACGATTTAAAAATCTGCTGACAATAATTTCTGCCCCTTTCGTCGAGGACATCCTCATAATGCTTATTTAGAAGTCTAGTCAGGCCATAAATGGAAATTGCCGGATTTTTCAGATCATGTGAAACAGAGTAGGCGAAATGTTTTATATTATCTGAACTGGTTTTCAGGGCTTTCTCAGCTTCACGGCGATTGCCAATTTCTTTCTTTAATGCCCTGTTTGAAACCGTTAATTCTTCGGTACGCTCTTTGACCATTTCCTCAAGGTTCTCCCTGTATTTCTGTAACTCTTCCTCCTTTCGTTTTTTGTCTGTAATATCTTCTACCATCTCAATTGCCGCGGTAACGTTCCCTTCCCAATCTTTAATCGGTGAAGAAACGATCCGATAATTCCTAATTTCATCACCTAATGGTGTTTCCGTCACCGATTCATGGACTTCTCCATCCTCTAGTGTTTTATGAGTAGGGCAATAAGAACAGATCTCATCTTTGGGCGGGTCATTGAATACTCGATAGCAATAGGGACTTTGTGAGACATCGATATGCGGAAACCACTTGGCCATCTGGTCGTTGAGAGCAAGTATTTCCATGTGAGGGCTGATAAGGGATACGCCAATACCGATGTTATTGACCACACTTTTATATTTTTCTTCACTCTCCAGCAGTTCTCTGCTCGCCAGCATACTCTTGGTAATATCACGAAGCATCTCAATAACTCCGACCACCCGGCCACGCTCATCCTTTACAGGAACCATGGTATTTTCTGTTACAAAGCCTGGGATTACTTCTTTGATAAAGGTCTTAATTTCTCCGCTTTTTATCGTTTCCGGTGCTTTGCATCCATCACAGGGATTGAGAGCTTTCTGGGTCTGGCCAAATACCTCAGAGCGCATTTCGTAGCAGTACCTTCCTTTAACATTGTCCAGGGTTACTCCAATTTTTTCCTGACAATAGAGATTCATGTTGAGAATTTTAAGGTTCCGATCCAGATAGATTATCCCCATAGGGATATGTTTGAATATGAGCTCAAAATCATGCGTACTGTTACCGATGTCGGGGAAAGTCATCATCTGATCTCTCTTGTTTATCGTCACCATAACTTTTAGCAGCAATCCGCACCATGGATGATACTGCCAGTGTTTAAAGATTGGCTTTTTTTATTTGAGCACGAGCATATCTCTAAACATCGGGGCTACTACTATTATACCAGGTATGTTCTCTGGACTTAAATTCATCCGTGAAGACAACAGCTTTTCCAGGTAGCTTTTCTTTTTCTGGCGGGACGAAGCGGCCTTAAGCTTACAATGGGTGGCGAACTTGCTTTCCAAGAAGTGACAAAATTTGGACAAATAGACAGATAAAATAGATTAATTCGTTATCTTCCAAAAAACTCCCCAAGCTTAAATCAAACGAAATCAATTATATAGCGCAACTTATTTGAAACAGGCATGGATTCTGCTTAAGTGATATATCATTAAGTTTCTGATATCATGGAGCAACAGTGACCAGACAACCAAGAATAGGCCATAATCAACGGCAAATTTTAGCCACACTCTACGATTACAGAAAGTGTTATCCGGGCCAGTGGGTGCCACGCTATCGCATAACCAATGAACTTAGAATGGGTGAGGCTAGCTTTAGTCGCGCCATCAAGCGCCTTATAGAGCCGCACAACGGCGTAAACAGCTTCGACCTCTTGGTGGAGATGACCTACCCCTCAATTATCTATAGGGAGCACGAAGGCAACGTCATACCCTTGCCTGACAACGCATCGATGAGTGATGCTTTATTCGCCATGAAATTTGCCTGGGACGGAAGCGATGGCCGTCGCCGCTTTTATCGTATCACCGATTTCGGCGTAGAACGTCTCGAAAGGCTCACCATTCATAATCGTCTCAAGCCCCGTACCAAGAAGTTAGCGATGCCCGGGGCCAGCCCATCTAAAAACCAATATGGAATTCCTTGACCCCAGGTATTTAACTAGTTTCCATCCGGAAACGGCCCTTTTGTCCACGCTTCGTTGTGCTCGAAATTTTATCCTCGGAATATCAACTCGGCCTGCGGTAAAATTTCTCGCACGCCTCGATCTTGAAGAAAATTCCTCGTTTCCGAATGGAAACTAACTAATCAAAAGATTCCCGTTCCACCTCGGTTGTATATTTTATCTGCCAGTCCCTTCTCTGACAGTTGTCCCGAACATGATTATAGTTGAAGTGTGTTGACAGTAAGTTGTAGGCGCCTGAAGACCCGACACTGCTTCGGCAAGGAGGACCTATGTTCTTCTCTCCTGTCAATTCTCGTTTACGTTGGACACCATTATTGTGTCTGATGCTCTCGATCCTTTCGATTGTTTCCACTCCCTTCCTTTTTTCGGCACCAGAAGAGAAGAGTAATATTCTGGTTCTCAGCATAGACGGCACCATCAATCCAGCCGTTTCTGATTACCTCAGGAAAGGACTGGCAAGGGCAACTGAGCAGAAAGCCGCTTTGGTGGTAATCCGGATGAATACACCTGGAGGTCTTGATGCCTCGATGCGGAATATGATTCAAGAAATCCTGGCTTCCCCCATTCCCGTCGTAACCTATGTGTGGCCGGACGGCGCCAGGGCTGCTAGCGCCGGCACCTATATACTTTATGCCAGTCACATTGCCGCCATGGCACCGGCGACCAACCTCGGGGCCGCTACTCCCATACAGATTGGCGGCCTGGGCAGCACAAAGGACAAAGAGAAGCCAGATGCAGAAAATTCCAAAGACCCAAAGTCAGCCCTTGAACGTAAGATCATCAATGATGCAAGCGCCTATATAAAAGCTCTTGCTGAAAAACACAACCGCAATGGAGATTGGGCCGTCCTGGCAGTTCAGGAAGCAGTGAGCCTTACCGCCCGCGAAGCGCTCGAACTAAATGTAATCAACATTGTGGCGGATAATCTTGACGATCTGCTGAGTCAGCTTGACGGATACCCGCTGATTGTCGACGGTCAATCGATATCCTTAAAGACCACTGGCCTTCGCCTGGAACATTTTGAACAAAACTGGAGGTACAAGCTGCTCGGTGTAATCAGTGATCCGACAATCGCCTATCTGCTCCTTCTACTTGGCTTTTACGGACTCATCTACGAACTGGCCAATCCGGGTTTCCTCTTTCCGGGAGTAGCCGGCGGCATAGCGCTGATGCTTGCCCTTTATGCCCTTCAACTGCTGCCGGTTAATTACAGCGGTCTGGCTTTGATGATACTTGGCATCGGCTTCCTCATTGGTGAGGCATTTATGCCGAGCTTCGGCACCCTCGGCGTTGGCGGTATCATTGCTTTTGCTGCCGGATCCCTTATTCTGATCGACGATCAGACGATGCGCGTTTCCCTACCCGCGATAATCGGAACAACGGCGGTTTCGGCGCTCTTCATTATCTTGTTGATGAGCCGCGTGGCGATGATGCGGAGAAAACCCGTTCACACCGGTATCGAGGCAATGGTCGGAAAATTCGGTGAAGTACGCTTCGATTTCGAATGTTCGGGCCTGGTCTGGGTGAACGGTGAGTCTTGGAATGCCCGGAGCAGTGCACCCGTTAGAAAGGGAGATAAAGTAACAATTCTGTCGATTTCCGGCTTGGAATTGATCATAGAACCATTGAAGGAGGACTCCTGACATGACAACTCCCGACATAATAACCCCTGATCTACTGAGCTATTTCATCCCCGTTTTGTTTGTGGTTGGTCTGGTGGCCTTATCATTGAAAATCGTAACCGAGTATCAGCGCCTTGTTGTATTATTTCTCGGACGATTTCAGGCGGTCAAACAACCGGGGTTAAGAATCATAGTACCCGGTATCCAACGTGCGTTCCGTGTAGATTTACGGGTTATCACGATGGATATTCCGCCCCAGGATGTGATCTCACGCGACAACGTAACGGTCCGGGTAAACGCAGTTCTTTATTTCAGAGTAGTCGACCCGGAAAAAGCCATCATTCAGGTTGAAGACTTCAACACCGCGATTAATCAGCTGGCCCAGACAACGCTGCGCTCAGTGCTGGGTCAGCATGATCTGGACGAGATGCTGGCCGACCGCGAAAAACTCAATGACAATATCCAGGAGATCATTGACATGAGAGCCGATGCCTGGGGCATAAAAGTTATCAATGTGGAAATCAAGCATATCGATCTGAATGATTCAATGATCAGGGCGATAGCCAGGCAGGCGGAAGCAGAGCGAGAACGAAGGGCAAAAGTAATCCATGCCGAAGGGGAATTTCAGGCCTCGGAGAAACTTCTGGCGGCGGCGAATATAATTTCGCAAAACAGCCAGGCTCTGCACCTCAGGTATCTGCAGACGTTAAGCGACATTTCGACCAACAAAACCTCGAACACCATCGTGTTTCCGCTACCGCTTGAATTTATCAGAGCAATGGGCCCGCTGGCTGCGGGCGAGAGAGACAGTTCAGAGCACACAAAAACAACAACTCTGTGAAATCGTTGGTGCTCAACTATACATAGCGACATAAGTTCAAGACGCTTAATCAGGAAAGGATGGCGAGTAGCCGGCGGAGCAGCCTTATAGCGCTGTGAGCAGGCAACGTAGCGAGTGACGTAGCCTGGTGAGAGGTATCGGACTTATGTCGCTATGTATAGTTCATGTTTTTACCCCAGTACCCATTAAACGAGAGGGATCAGCGACCTTCTTTCAATTCCTCATGACCCTCTGAGACTGCAGCCGGCGGAAATAAAGATGGCGTTTGAAGCGGTCCAGTGTTCTGGTGCCAACGGGTATCTCGATGATTTACCAGCTGGTCGCCGGAGGCGGGATACGAAGTTATCTAAGATCGGGGAGAACCAAGCGGAACACAAAGAATGTATATTGGGCACTGGACACAATTACCGGGGTTTTCAGGCAAATCAAAGAGGACTCGGGCAGATACCCGGTAAATATTAAGGGTAACTCAAAAAACGTCCTCTGCACGAGTGGAGAGAAGAGTGATGGTAGAGAAAGTCATCATCATGGGTGCTGCGGGTCGCGACTTCCATAATTTCAACGTTTATTTCAGGGACAACGATCGCTACAGGGTGTTCTGTTTCACCGCCACGCAGATACCGGATATCGATGGCCGACAATATCCCCCGGAACTCGCCGGCTCTCTTTACCCCAGAGGGATCCCCATTAAAAGTGATGAACACTTGATGGCTCTGATCAGAGAGCAGAAGATTGATCTGGTGGCCTTTTCCTACAGCGATGTACCCCACACGGAAGTCATGCACAAGGCCTCGCAGGTCACTGCGGCGGGAGCTGACTTTATTATCATTGGAGCCTCCTACACTATGCTCGAATCGTCCAAGAAGGTGGTTTCTGTAGGCGCGGTCCGAACGGGTTGCGGGAAATCCCAGGCCAGCAGGCAGATCGTCAAGATTCTCAGTGAAGCTGGAAAAAAGGTCGTTTCTGTTCGTCATCCGATGCCCTATGGCGATTTGACCAAACAGATCGTTCAGCGATTTGCCACCTATGAAGATTTTGAAATCCACTCCTGCACCATTGAAGAGCGCGAAGAATATGAGCCGGTTGTGGACATGGGAGGGGTCATTTACGCCGGTGTCGACTACGAAAAAGTGCTTCGACAGGCTGAAGCAGAGGCCGAAGTGATAGTTTGGGACGGTGGCAACAATGACACACCGTTTTTTAAACCCGACGTCCACGTGGTTATTCTCGATCCCCATCGAATTGGGCATGAAACTACCTACCATCCCGGCGAAACTAACCTGTTGCTGGCCGATATCGCGGTAATCAACAAGGTAAACAGCGCCGAGCCGCAGGATGTAAAGACCCTAGAGAGGAACATAACCCAACACAACCCCAAGGCGCGCATCGTTCTTGCTGATTCTGAAGTTACGGTGGAACACGGGAAAAGAATTGCCGGTAAGCGGGTCCTGGTTGTGGAGGATGGTCCCACCGTCACCCATGGTGGTATGAAATTTGGTGCCGGTGTCATCGCTGCCCGGCTGTATGGCGCGGCCGATACTGTTGATCCGCGGCACTCTCTGGTCGGGACGCTAAAGAAAACCTTCGAGATCTACCCGGAAATCGGCAAAGTGCTTCCCGCCATGGGGTATAGCGAAAGACAGGTCAAAGATTTGGCGGCTACAATCAACAGCTGCGATTGCGATTTGGTGGTCTCGGCTACCCCTGTCGATCTGGCCCGGCTAATGACCATCGACAAGCCGATAATGCGGGTCCGCTATAGCTATCGTGACAACAGCGAACCCACCCTGGGCGACCTGGTCAAAGAGTTGCTTGAAGCTTAATCGAACGGCTCGGTTATTTCGCCCGATCAGGCAAGCAAGGCCGTTTCGCCGGTGATGCGGGGGTGGGGTTTCACGGTTTCCCCTCGAACTTCTGGGCAATATCGTTGTCAACTACATACATACATATGGCCTTGGCGCCCTGCCTGGTATACTGATACCTGCTTTGCAGGTTTTCGATCATGAAGGTTACATCATTGCCTATCTTTTTATCATAGGTCCTGAACTCTTCGGTATCGAAATCTCTTATGGCCATGCGGAAGTTTTCATTTTTTAAGAACGGCTCAAGGACTTTTTCTTTGAGATTATGTACATATCTCTGAAAAAGATTCTGAAAAAGCGTTGTATCCACGATGGGCAGTCCCTCTTGAATTATTTCCTGCGTCAATGTGCTGGTCGTATAGGTTTTCTGTACATCGCTTCGGAACGACTCACAATCTTTCGGATCTGTCAGGAGCCGCGATTCGATCCTGGAAAACAGCTCCTCGGTAATGTGCAGTTTCTCACCGGTGAACAGACACTTTTCCGTGGTGCCTGGATCGAAATTAACGGCAAATATGTAATTCTGGATATCAATGGCTATCTGCTCTTCATTGTAATAGTAGAGGGCCTCCTTGACTTCCTGAAGAACAATATAGTTGTACATCTGCAGCAGTGAGTCGAGAAAATGATCAGGGATGAGATCCTTGTCCTGCTGGCAGTATTTCCTAAAAAAATTGACCAACATTGACATATCGATAAGCCTGCTGTCGCTGGTATAGGTTGATAAGAACTCGTTGAAAATCCTGATCGAGTCCCGGCCGGAGAATCCCTTCCAGCCATCTTTAACCGAATCATCAATAATCTGCCGCCGCCGCTTGGGGGTGAACCTTTTCAGATCACTTTCGGAAAGCCACGGCGGCATATTGCCTGCATAAACTTCCATTTTCAGGAGCAGCAGATGTTTATCACAGTAAAGGTCATATTGCCCCGGGTCCGTGATCCAGGCAAGCATGGCTTCCGACTCGATATTCAGTCTGGTGGCAATAATGACTCGGGCAAAATTATGGAGCACACGGGGCAGAAAGCTTTCGTCGATATGTTTCCCGAAAATTTCCCGATAAATATCAACTTCTGTTTTTATATCGAGTACATAGGGAATATGTATGTACTCTATTCTATCTCTGAACGCATCCAGATCCTTGAGCTGCTTTTTGTCCTCAGGGTTCATCAGGGCAAAGAAAAGGGATTTGACGCTTTCTTCGAGCTCTTCGACCTTATGAACACCTTCGCTGATGATATTGTGAAGCTCCATCAGTCTCTCGGTATTATGCGATTTTATATCCATCAAAGCGTAGATGCCGTTGTTTGTTCTGGCATAATGCGAGTACAGGTAGCGTATCGGCCTTGAATCGGGAAACAATTGATCGAGCTTTCGCTGAGTGGCTTCGTGCCGCAGAACCGTCCGTTTGATAGGCTTGTCACCCGGGTTGAATACCGAGATACCTTCTCCGAGCCTTCTGTTAAAAATGTAAGGCCTGGCGTACACACACTCCAACACTTTACCGATGTCATGATATTTCTGCATCATGGCGTCGAAAATGGAACTGCAGATAGTACAGGGCTTGTCGTTAAATACCCATTCGAACTTCTTGTTGGTATAGAACTCCCACTTAAATGTGTCATTTTCGAAAAGATCGTCGAAGAAGAGGCGACGCGACTCGTGGGGGATGATGAGGATCGGATTGTCATGGCTCGGGCAGGGTACATCGAGAAAACATGCCCCTCCAAGCA
This sequence comes from uncultured delta proteobacterium, assembly GCA_963759125.1. Lineage (GTDB taxonomy): Bacteria > Desulfobacterota > Desulfobulbia > Desulfobulbales > Desulfocapsaceae > JABDQA01. The sequence goes on along the minus strand of CAVWXN010000001.1, from coordinate 178,548 downwards.
TTGTGCCCGCCGTCTGCCGATCTTTCTGCGTGTCGTTCACCTGGTCCTCTTTTGCCTGTGGACGGCCGGTTGCGTCTGCAGCAGCGTCAGCGCCAGGGGCAGTAAAACCAGGCAAGTCGGTGGGCAAGCGCCAGACGATTTCATAGCGCAACCCTTCGGGTGAGATAGTATATTCTTCGAATTTACGCAGAAGGTTGTTGAGAAAGGTTGATTTCCCGCTGCCGGGCGGCCCATCGAATATGTACACTTTGTTTTGCTGGGCGCCGACGGATAATGAGTCAACATGACGCACCAGACGATTGGCAAAAAGACGATCAGCGAAAAACGGGCGGTCCACACCCTCCGCTAACAGTTCCACGCAGTCATAGGCCACATACTGCATAGACTCCAGATCATCCAGATAGTCGTCGATTTCCTCGCAGACATAATTGTCGATCATGTCTGCGTAAAGCTGATATATATTTCTGATAATCCTGGACGGCTGGGAGGTCGCCTCCTGGAGGAACTCGGCAAAACTCAGCAGCGGTTCCTTTTCCCAGTCCTGATTTTGATCTTTGAGCTTGGTAAGCGCCCGTGTGACATCATGCATGGATAGGCCCTCTTATGATTGTTCTTCGCGGGACAGCTGCCTGTCACGCATGATGTATCTGAATTTCTGCCAACGTATCTGCTGCCTGGGTGTTTCCGTTTTGACCGTATCGTCCGGGGCGGTGGACACCTTATTCTTGACCGGCTCGAAGGTATCGAGGATTACCTGGTCACCCCACAGATACTCAATTCCCAGCATCGTTCCGGCGATGTAATCGCGCACCAGCGGTTTTCCTTCGAAAAGATGCTGCAGGTGCAGGTGGTTGGCGGGAGTCACTTCAAATTGGATGGTTGGTGGATGGTAGAGAGAATCCAATACCATATTCCGGTAGTCGTCTGCTTTTCTGCTCTTGACGTAATACTCCCAGGTCAGGCGCTCCTCATTCAGTCTTCTGCCGGCAACGAACAACTTGTGTTCGTTAACAAAATCCTGGGTCAGATAATCTGTTACGAACATCGAATCACAATAGGTTTCCCGTATGTTGAAAATGAAATCTCGCCCCTTGCCGATGCCTGTATCAAAGCTTTCTCGCTTGTTTCTGTCTCTGAGGCGATGGTAATCGCTGCTGATCCGCCCCTTGTCCGCCATCGTCTCAAGGAAGCAAAACAGCCGCATGCCCAAAGCGTAGGGGTTAAGGCCGACGCGCCGCATCGATGTTACCTTGGCGTGTACCCTGGCAAAATCAATCTCATGTCCGCGAATACGATCATCGCTTAAAAACAGATTTTCATGCCAGTAGCTGGCCCAGCCCTCATTGAGTATTTTAGTTCTTATCTGGGGTTGAAAATACAGGGAGGTGTTGCGGACAACTTCTATGACCATTTTCATCCATTTGTTTTCCTCTCTGTTGAGAAAACCGGAATGTTCCATAATAAATTCAAGGAGGTCACAGCGATCCGCAGTCTTGGGATGCTGCTGATGTTTTTGCCAGTATGACTCAAACTCGGTGTATCGAGATCTTACTTCATCGAGAAACAATTGCTCGGCCTCGTCTCGATGTGCGTCCAGCAGGAAATTGTAGCGTTCGATTTCCTTGAAATAATCGGGCACCGTTGTTTCCACCTCCTGCTGGAGGAATATGTCGAAATAGTAGTCGACCGCTGTCTGAGTCTGGGCAGCGGAAATCTTTCTCTGTTCCGACATGACGGAAAAATAGCCCACCAGATTGTCTATGGATTTGGCAAATTCGATGATGTAGTCGACCCAGCGTCCTTTTTCAGAACGCAGCTGGCCGATCAGCCGCTTGTCGGAGAGCGCTTTGGAGGTGAAATCATAATCCCAAGTATGTTGGAAAAAGAGATTGTTCTGAAAGAAATCCATGTGCCCAATTACATGGTAAAAAATCATCACGTTCAGCCAATCCGGATTATTATCATTATAAAACGAAATTGGCGGTCGAGTGTTGATCACCGTTTCGTAAGGGTTGGAGGGAAACAGTTCATAGCGTCCAGATTCTCTCAGGACTTCCACGTCCTGGACCCAATAGTCATAGAGGGTGGGGATCATCGTCTTTGGTGATAATTCCAATAAATCCCGGTTGGTTACAATATATTCCAGGCTGTCATTCTGAAAACGAAGTCCGACATCGCGGGCCCGTTCTTTGCACCCCTCCATGATCTTCTTTGCATGCTGGCTGATCAGTTCCATAGGCTGTGCTCAATCGTATTATGATATCAGCGCTCTGATCCCTTCAATAAGCCTTGTCTCACTGCTCTCACGATCAAGGACGTCAAGCCTGATGAGGGAGGGCTTCTCCTCCAGCAACCCTGATTCTCTGATATACCGCTCAAGGTCGCTGCGGCCCGGGACACCGAAGTTATTCTCAGCAATGGTGATTCCTATGCGGGCAACGTAGGTGAGCATTTTCCTGAGCTCAGGCAGCGCCTCTTGGCCCTTGGTGTCCCAATCATCCCCATCGGTTCCATGGAAGACATAGATATTGTAATCTCTCTGCAGATTCTCCCGTTCTACCAGCTCGTTTACCAGGCGGTATGCCGACGCTACCTGGGTGCCCCCCGCCACATTTGAGTTGTAGTAGATATTGAAATTATCGACTTCTTTCGCCTGGGTGTCATGGAGGATGAATCTGGTTTCAACCTGGCTCTCGTATTGGAATATGAGCCAGGAATAAATCATGACGTGCTGGCTGACGACCATCTCCGTCGGCCGTCCTCCCATGGAGCCTGAGTAATCCCTGACGAAGAAGACAACCGCCTGGGATTCAAAATCTTTTTCCTTTGACAGGATCCGGTATACTCTGTCGTTAGGTGAGATGAGCAGTGATCTTGCCTTCACTTTTTCTCCCTGTCTGACCCGGCCGAGACCAATGTTGGTCCTGATTATCTGCCTCAACGTAGCTTTTTTGTCGATTACCTGGCCAAAGCCCTTGTGGCGATCGGTCAGGTCATAGGAGTATTTCGTCAGGGATCTCTTTTTCCCTTTGTCTTTGAGATTGGGCAGTTTGAATTCTTCTGTGAGGATCCTGCCGAGTTCGTAGGCATTGGACTCGATTTCATGGATGCTCCCCTCACCGTGGCCGGCTCCTGTACCCCCCTCCTGGCCGTTTCTGATCGGCTGCTCACCGATCACCTCGCCATCCTCTCCCTCGCCCTGGCCGCCATAGACGGGATCTTCCCCTTCTTCACCCCCGGCCCCGTCTTCATCAACAGTCACTGCGTCGTGCAGGAATTTTTCTTCTACTGTGGTCGGGACCACAATGACACGCTCGTCATCCTTGCCGCCGGGTTTCACCACTTTGCCCAAACGTATTTTACGTGGGAAACCATCTTTCTCCCGCTGCTTGTCACGGGCCATCAAATCGTCAAGTGAACGGGTCGGGGCCAGTGCTGATAATTTGAAAATTGGCGTCAGAGCCCACATCTCTGCATCATGATATTTGTAGAGGGGGCGAATAATGCCAGGAGGGGGGAGTGGTTCAGGGCTGTTCTCGCCCTTGGAATTCCTGAGCGGGCTCTTTGCCCTGCCGGCCCGGTATCGTTTTGGAAGATCATCAATCATCGCAACCTCGCAGTTTGATGAAAGAGTTTCCGAACCTAGTGTTTAGGTTTCATCCACCTGGGTGCAAAAATACTCGATGGTTTTCTGGGCACAGGTTCTACAATAGCCCAGTTTGTTCAGCATGGTGTCCACCATGCGATCGTATAATTTCTGATTCTCCTCGTTGGTCCTGTTCGCCAGAGCCCCGATGAGGCTGCCGGCACCGGCAATATCAGATTTCAGCCGCACATCGGTTACCGCTTTGACAAGCTCAAGATTGTCCATGAAATCGTAGTTCGGATTGGTCGATATTTTCTGACCGTAGATTTTCCGTATAGAGGTTCTGAAGGTATCTTTTTGCTCTTTGATTTTCAGGCCGAGACAATCTTCCACTGAATTGACATAGCGCTCATCGATTTTCAGGGCCCGCAGTTCTCCCGTCTGCGGATTTTTGTACTTCCACATCTTATCGGGTCCGAGATTTTCTGCATCGATGCCGATAATCATGTTCACATAATTCAAGACATCCTTTCTAATGGCCAGAGGTTCATCCATATAGGCATTGAACATTTCCGTCATGATCCGTTCCCGGTATAAGCCGCGCGCTGTTTTTAAATCATCGAGGAATTTTGCCCGATCTGTCGGTTCAGGTACGTAGTCGAGGATTATACGTTCCAAGGCGTTGAATACGTCGTAGGCGAACATACACTGCCCCTCGTTCGTTTCCGAACTTTCAAGCATCAATTGCATGGCCCGGCCTAAATTTCTCTGACCCAGGCCCTTCTGGCCGAAACGACTGGTGACGTCCGCATCCTGGTTTAATGTATCAATGACTTCCGAGAGGGTTTTTATCGATTTTTCGCCTGCGACCTCTCCGGCGGCAAGCTTCATGGTTTCTACGGGTGTCAGCTTCTCCGATCGCGGCAATCTGGTAAGCGAGACTCCCACTGAAGCCGCATAGTTGAGATTTGGATCCTGGTGCAGGGTATCTCCGGTCAGGGTGGTTTTCGTTCTATCTCCTATGGCATAGGCGGTCAACTGGCTCTGCAGTTTGTAATCGGTGTTGTGGGAGACATAACAGATGCGGCATCGATCGATGATCGGTGCCTCCTCTTTTTCTGCCAGGAACTTATTGAATTCGGCGTTGTTGCTGGTGGCGACAATGAGGGTATCGATCGGCCATTTGTAGCCGTCTATTTCGATGTTTCTGTTTTGAATGATGCTCAGATACACCTGGACGAGATCTTTCTTATTCTTGTAAATCTCGTCACTGAAATGAATTCCCCCCCCGGCCACCCGGGCCAGGGCTCCTCTGCGAAGATCGAAGCGGTAGGGATTGTTCGTGTCAGCGATGTGCAGGAGTCGCTGAATCGACTCCTCACCCAGCAGGTCGACGGCTGAAGAGGTGATTTTATCTTTGGCCGGGTATTTTCCGGTAACTGTACCAAGGCTCTCGGTCAGGGGTACCGGCACGATTTCAACAAATTTCAACATGTCCTCAAGTTTGCCGCCGGTGAATCCCCGGATATCATTCCAGATATAGGCGGTGCAGGCTCCGAGAGGTCGATAATTCTGCCACCATGTCTCTATCTGGGGCGTGGTCAGCCGATAGCGGCGGGCCAGATGTTCCTGGGATTCGTCTGATGATTCCAACAGGTTCATGGCCAGGATCATTGGATCTTCGTAGGTCTGAGATTCGATCACGTTTATGTCGCCGTAATGCTCGAGCTGGCTCAAACCTTTGAACTGGAAGGTATAACGTCTATTTTCCTCACGAAACAGAAACCGCCGATAGAGACCGCACAAGTACTCGACCAGAAACGTCTTACCGTTGCCGGGTTCACCGACAAGTACAAATGCCATTTCCCGGGACGACCCGCCCTGGGAGGCATCTTTCACGAAAGACACAAATGAGTTTATTTCATCATACATTCCTATGATATGCTTCCCACCCTCCCGAAAGATCCCAAAGTCGAAGGTGGTTTTGCCGTTGACAATCACTTTTTCGATCTGTTTTTCAAGGATCATCTTCGAGACTGCCTGGAATGAATTCTCAAAAGCACGCTCTCCCTTTTTCACCGCCGTGACGTGCTGGTGAAGGCTGTTCTGTTCTGTCTTGGCCATGACGACCTCCTTTTTGACATCTGAATAAGCAAAAGAGGGCTTTACTTTATTATCGGTCACAATTCAGCCCAATAGCAAGCCGGAAGCCTGTTATTGTCCAATATTTTGCCTGGAAAAATACTTCTTTGAGCTTGTCTTGTTCCCAGTTTTATCGCGCCCTAAAGTTCCGACAGTCATACAAGCATGTTTGACTAGATACTTTTGATTCATGCTTTCTAATGGATTACAATAGAATTAAGGAGGGTAACATGTCAGACAGCTCTCGATCCCAGGAGGAAACCCTTATAGTACATGGTATTCGGTCGTGTAACACAACTAGTATGGATCTGGTTCCCCCGATCCACATGACCTCCACTTTTAAATTCAGAGATCAGGCACATGGTGCCAGGGTCTTTACAGGTGCCGAAGAAGGGTATCTCTACTCAAGAATTTCCAACCCAACGGTGCTGCAACTGCAAGAAAAAATGGCGTTGCTCGAAGGAACTGAGGATGCCATAGCAACTTCGTCCGGGATGGCCGCTTCTTCTTCTGTGTTGATGTCACTTGCACGGCCGGGTGATAATGTTGTTGCCTGCAACGCACTTTACGGCGGCACCTTTGCCTTGTTGCACCAGCATTTGGCAACTTTTAACATAGAGACCAGATTTTTATCTCCCAAGGACATTAATGACAGAGATCAGATTGAGTCCCTGGTCGATCAAAATACCCGGTTGCTTTATATTGAATCACCGGCAAATCCGACACTTGATATCATCGATATTTCGTTATGGGCAGCAATTGCCAAGGCCAATGAAATTCCGCTGACAGTAGACAACACATTTGCTTCGACTTATCTGCAGAAGCCTGTTTCCATGGGCGCTGATATAGTTATCCACTCTGCGACCAAGTATCTTGGGGGGCACGGTGATGTCATCGGCGGAATAATTGCTACTTCCGGCGAGATCGCCTCTCTCATCAGAGAGGCTTATTTTAACCATTTTGGACCATGCATGAGTCCATTTAATGCGTGGCTGATCCTTAGGGGCCTAAAAACCCTGGCAATCCGGATGAATCGTCACAGTAAATCCGCTATGAATATTGCCCGGTGGCTAGAGGCACGTTCAAAGATAGATAGAGTCTATTATCCTGGCCTTACATCCCACAAAAATCATGACCTAGCAGTCAAGCAAATGAAATCATTCAGCGGCATAATTGCTTTTGAACTCAAAAGGGGGATTGAGGCAGGGAAAAAGATGATAAACAGCGTCAAATTGTGCACCATTGCCGTGAGCTTAGGCGATTGTGAAACTCTCATCCAGCATCCAGCTTCTATGACCCACTCGACCTATTCACCGGAAGATCTTAAAAACGCGGGGATTGGGCAGGGGTTGATTCGTCTCTCGGTAGGGCTTGAGCATCCAGATGATATAATCGCAGACCTTGATCAGGCATTGAAAGCAATTTAGCCATGAGGCAGTGGGGCTTCGCCAAAGCGATTAGCACCAGCTGTACCTCTCAAAATACCGCACTGGATAAGCACCCATATCTGCCCGATAGAGGGAATCAGATTTATCAGCACCCACCATCCAGTCTTGTCACGATCATGCCAGCGCTTGACTTGAACGGCCAGCCCAATCCACACAGCGAGTGCAAATGTAACTAGTACGATGATACCGGGAACAATCGTCATCGGGTTGTCAGGGCCATACTGCTTGCTTGTCCGGAGCCACTGCCAATCCCACAAATGACGAGTGTGACCAGCCAATACAACAGCCGATTGATACGGCAGCGGATTGATACGGCCCTGAAACGAAAATAAAAGTGATGGTAGCTTCATCGCGTCCTCATTCAATAAAGTCGATAGTCCATATCGGTAGACTCTCATTGGCTTCAGATTTTCCGCCTTGTCTAGGCAATGGGCTTGACTGTCCCTACTACAATGTAGTATAAATCCAGCATGGTTGGTCGATTTCATAGAAGCCTCTTACTGCTGGCCCGGCAATTCACGGTTGTGCTGCTGGTGGTCGGAATTGCAACTCTGGGTGTGGCTGGTGCCGGACAAATGCTCTGTCAGCCGGACTGCGATATGCATCAGGAGGTGATTGCCATTCCTTCATGCTGTGAAGGCGTGGATATGGATCATGCTGATATAGTTCCAACCGAGTCCGGATCCCCTTCCAGCCCTTACCTGGGCCCCTGCTGTGAAGGCAAGCTCTGTTTCGACTCACCGGGCGACAATCCAGGGGTCGCTGCCGCTGTCGGCGGCTGGGAGACTGCGACTGAACTGCCGCCGCTTTTCCTGTTGTCGGACGCACCGGAACTGCCTCTCTCTGCCAATAGATTTCTATCAGAGTCTCCACCTGCAGGATCACCCATACCGATTTACCTGCGTACCTGCACCTTCCTGATTTGAACCCCCTGTCACTTGTTTTGCAGTTCTGGTTTCAAGATTTTTAAAAACCCAATAGTACGGAGTTTATTATGAACAAGGCAGTGGCAAAGGTGCTGATCGCACTGATGGTTGGTGTAATGTCGATGGTTTCGATTCATGAAGGCCAGGCAGCTTTTGGGCTGTTCGGGGCCCATAAAGCGGTCAAGGAGGTGGACGGCAAAATTATGATCCCGCTCAAAAAAGTGGATGACGGAAAAGCCCACTATTTCAAATACGAGCAGGGCGATACCACGGTGAATTTTTTTGTGGTCAAAAGTAATGACGGCGTCATCCGAGCCGCTTTCGACGCCTGTGACGTCTGTTTTCCCGCCAAGAAGGGGTATACCCAGGACGGCGATTTCATGATCTGCAATAATTGCGGCAGACGTTTTCACTCCAGCCGGATAAATGTTGTCGAGGGTGGCTGCAATCCTGCACCGCTGCAGCGAGAGGTGATAGGAGATCAACTGGTCATCAAGACGTCAGATGTCATCCCTGGCGCCAGATACTTTTAGGGGATGCCATGAACATCGTTACCATTCCTCTGAAAAACATGCGCAGGAAGCCGACCAAGACCCTGCTTCTGCTGCTGGTATTCCTCCTCGGTGTGGTCTCCATCGTGGCCCTTTATCAGGTCTCTCTGGTGGTGGGACACAGCCTGGAGAAGAAGCTTACCGCATTTGGGGCCAACATCGTGGTCAAGCCTTCGACCGAGACGCTCAGCGTCAGCTATGGCGGCTTTCATATGGGCGATATGCTGCTCGACGTCAAAGAGTTGCAGGAGGCAGAAACAACCACTGCCATCAGATCGATAGAGCTCAATGATCGGATCAGTGTAGTGGCGCCGAAGCTGGTCAATATGTTCAAAATAGATGAGGTAGCCATCGCGGTAGTTGGGGTCCGATGGGAAGAGGAGCTGGGAATCAAAAGCTATTGGGCGACGGATGGCGCATTTCCACAACAGCCCGAGCAGATTCTCCTCGGTGCCCTGGCTGCTCGAAAACTCGGTCTCGGGACCGGTGATACGTTGACGCTGCAGGGGCATCACTTCAATATTTCAGGTGTACTGTTTGAGACCGGCAGTGATGATGACAGCGTCATTCTGATGGATCTGTCGAAGCTCCAGCAGCTGGTAGGACAGCCCGAAGCGGTGAGTTTTTTTGAAGTGGCGGCGCTTTGTGCCGGCTGCCCGATAGAGGATATCGTCTCTCAGATTCAGACCAATCTGCCCAAAACCTCTGTCATTGCTCTTCAGAACGTCGTCAATCAGCGCATGTCCTCGGTCAGATTCGTTCAGAAACTGGCGCTTTCCATCAGCCTGGTGATTCTGGTCACGGCCTCGGCAATGGTTGGAATCTCCATGCTCTCGGCGGTCAATGAGCGGAAGAAAGATATCGGTATTCTGCGTTCACTCGGCTACGGGCAATCACGGATTTTTCTGATCTTCTGCCTGGAGGCTGGAATAATTGGCCTTCTCGCTGGCAGCATCGGTTATCTGGCCGGCTACGCAATCAGCCTGAAGGCTCTGGAGTACCTGAGTCTCACCGATGTGGCGCGCCCCGTGTTCTCGATCGCTCAACTTGGTGTCTGCGCCCTGATCTTCCCCCTGATTACCATCCTGTCTGCGCTTTATCCAGCCTGGAAAGGCAGTTCGATCGAGCCGTCCCAGGCTCTGGTTTCTCTTTGATAGAAGGTGATACGATGCTCGAAGCGGTGAATATACAGAAAAGTTTTTCCTCAGAGGGTGCCGATGTTCCAGTTTTGAAGGGAGTGTCTATAAGGCTCGAAGAGGCGGATTACGTAGCTATTGTCGGCAGATCCGGTTCCGGTAAGACGACCCTGCTCAATGTGCTCTCCACACTCGTCAAGCCAGATAGCGGTGCACTCAATTATCGAGGGTCCGATCTGATCTCGGCGGCGGAGAAGCAGCTCAATACGATCAGAAAATCAGATTTTTCGGTGATTTTTCAGTTTCACCACCTGCTGCCCTATCTCAGTGTACTCGAAAATACCCTGCTGCCCTTCATGGGATCGCTGGCACCGGTATCCAGGCAACTGGAGCAACGGGCCCTGGAATGTCTTGATCGGGTTGGACTGGCAGATAAAGCCAGACGATTGCCGGGCAACCTTTCGGGAGGGGAGCAGCAACGGGTGGCGATCGCCCGGGCTCTGGTGAAATCATCGAAAATTCTCTTTGCCGATGAACCGACCGGCAGTCTGGATAAGAAAACCGGTGAGCAGATCATGCAATTACTGGCCGAACTTCATGGTGATGGACTGGCCATTGTCATGGTGACCCATGAACCGGCATATGCGGACCTCGCCCAGAGAACCATAGAGCTTGAGGATGGCGTAATCGTCCACTAAACATCACGACATAAGTCGAATCCATCCCCGCAGGCTGTGTTACTCGCTGCGGTGCCTGCTCACAGCGCTACCAGGCTGCTCCGCCAGCTCCTCTCTCGCTCCTTGCCTGGCTGGGCGCCTTGAACTTATGTCGCTATGTTTACACTGCTGCCCACATTTGTTGATAGAGCAGATCTATTTTTAAGCGTTCTCCGGCACTACCAGGACCGGGCAGTAAATGGTGTTGAGCACCTTGTGGGTGACACTGCCCAAAAACAGTCCGGCGATATCGCTGTGCCCGTGGGACCCCATGATGATCAGGTCGAACTCTCTGGATTTGGCCAGGTTGCTGAGCATGGTGCCGGGGGCCCCCGATAAAGGTCTGGTGTCATAGGTTATGTTGTTGTCGGCCAATTTACGTCCGGCCGCCTCGAGTACCGACTCGGCCTGCAGCCTCATCTTCGCTTTGAGCTCCTCAATCACCGTGTCGTTGATTTCCGTGAGCCCGCCGAGCCATTCATAACAGTATACTGCGGTCACGTGGGCACCACTGAGACCGGCCAGATAGATGGCATGTTCTACCGCATTGTCTGAATAGATCGAACCATCCACCGGAAGAAGAATTTTCGATATCTTCATAAGATCCTCCTCAACAAGATTGTCAGGGGAGACAGCTTTATGTGTATATACATAAAATATCCATGATCGACGCAGAAGGCAACCGGTAGACCCAAATTGGGAGCGTCTCAGGGCCTCGAAATCTACATGAGGCCGGGCGGCCCTCATGTACCATTCAGGACTGCAGTTTGGTTTTTACGCTGTCGACCTTGTCAGCCATGGTCTGCTCCCTGTCGGTGCGAGTACCCACTTTGAGAGAACTGGTCAGTCTCGGCACTCCCATCTGATGCAGGGTTTCATGGCATTTTTTAACTGCCGCGAAGACTTCGTCCCAGTCCCCTTCAATATTGGTACCGTAGGCATGCAGATTGGTCTTCAAACCTGCCTCGTCGAAAATCTTGTGGCAGGCGGCGATATATTCGCTAACCGACAAGCCGACTCCAAAAGGGGAGACGGTCAGATCCATGATAACTTTCATTGCTTTCCTCGTGCGGTTCGGGTGGGTGATGAGCCACTATCACCAGCAGGTCGAAATTGATACTGCAACCTGAATGTGAAGCGCAGTATAATCTTTTCCCGTGGTGATCGGAACCATATTTGATTGTTCTAGTAATAGTTTTCCCACTATGCTATACAGGGTGGTCTTACCAGAATCCAGTTTATTACAATCGGAATTCAGCATGGAACGCCAGATATTTCCCTTCAGTGCACTTGTCGGCCAGGAAAAGTTGAAGACCGGCCTGCTGCTCAATGCCGTCGACCCGGCGATCGGTGGAATTCTTGTCAGCGGTCAAAAGGGCACCGGCAAATCGACCGCGGTCCGGGCTCTTGCCCGGGTACTTCCTCAGATAATGGTGGTCAAAGACTGCCCCTACAATTGTGCTCCCGACGAGGTTGACAATCTCTGCTCCTCATGCGCGGACAGCTACCGGTCCGGACGAACCTTTGAAACCGAGATGCGGCCTATGCCGCTGGTTGAATTGCCGTTAAGCGCCACCGAGGACCGGGTGGTGGGCACTCTGCATATCGAGCAGGTGCTTAAAACCGGCACCAGAAGGTTTGAGCCCGGCCTGCTGGCTTCTGCCAATCGAGGTATTCTCTATGTCGATGAGGTCAATCTGCTCGATGACCACCTCGTCGATATGCTGCTCGATGCCGCCGCGTCGGGGGTCAACAACGTTGAGAGGGAATCCATTTCCTATTTCCATCCGTCACGCTTTATGCTGATCGGTACCATGAATCCCGAGGAAGGCGAGCTACGCCCGCAGTTCCTCGACCGTTTTGGTCTGAGTCTTTCTGTGTGCGGGGTGGAAAATCCGCTGCAGCGTCGACTTATCGTCGACCGCCGGATCGAGTTCGATACCAATCCCCAGCGTTTTATCGATGGCTATGAGGAAGATGAGACGCTGCTCTCCGATCAGATTGGGGCCGCCAGATCTGCACTTCAAAGCGTTGAGATACCAGGGGATATGGTCGAGATGGCGGTGGCCTTGTCAACCGAGGTGCGGGCCCAGGGGCATCGGGCCGAGATCGCCATTATCAAGGCAGCGAGGGCTCTGGCCGCCTTTCTCGAGCGTGCTGTAGTGGGGCCCGAAGATGTTATTGAAGCGGCCCGCTTTGTCCTGCCCCATCGAATTACCACCCTCTCTTTTGCCACCGGCGCGCAGGTTGAAGAAAAGCTTGAGGAGATCTTCAAAAAGGTCCTCGACCAGGAGCGGCCAGTGGCGGAGACGGCAGCAGGGGAGGGCGTTCCGGATGACTGGGACGATATCGCCGAACAGGTGCCGGGGGCGACGGCGGCTTCCAACGTCGGCATGCTCTTTACTTTCCTGGCCGAAAAAAAAAAGTCATTTTTGAGCCGGACTCACTGATCTGTGTGGAAGATCTCAATCTCGATTCCCTGGAGATCAATGGCAAGTTCCGTGGTCGGGCCAAAACCGTTCGCTCTCAATCTGTCAACGGTCGTTATGTAAAGGCGGCACCGGTCGAGGAAGCAGAGCGCTCCTATGATCTGGCGGCCGACGCCACCATCCGCTCAGCCCTGCTCAGGCAGGCGGGAGGAGGCGGCGCTTTGAAAGATTTTTCCATATCGGCTGTCGACCTGCATAAAAAAATTTATCAACGCCAGATCAGGTCGCTGATAATCTTTGTGGTGGATTCATCGGAGTCCATGGGCGAGGATGGGGCCCAGGCCAGAATCAAGGCTGCCAAAGGTACTATCCTCGGTATCCTGACCAAGGCCTATCAGAAACGGTTCAGGGTCGGGCTGGTTTCTTTTTATGATGAGTCTGCCGAGATTGTACTGCAGCCTACCTCGAGCCTGCCACTGGCTCAGAAATGCCTCGGATCGCTGCCGGTAGGCGGGGCCACACCGTTTGCCCATGGCCTGATGAAGGGCTGGCAGTTAATCAAAACGGAGCGCAGGAAAGATCCGGATATCAGGCCGCTGATGGTGGTACTCTCCGACGGTGAGGCTAATGTCGCTTACGATGAGAGCCTGCCGCAGAGCAGAATCGTTGATGAACTGCTCAGCATCGGCGCCATGATCGGCAGCGACGAGATTTCCTCATTGGTCATAGAAACCCGGCCCCTGAGAGATCCCTCTCAGACCATGCGCGCACTGGCAGAGGCGATGGGCGGCAACTACTACCACAGCGCCGCCTTTAAAAATGCTGACCTGCTTCAGTCGGTCGCCGCTTTTTGACAGGTCACTGAACGTATAACGCTGATTCATGGAAAAAACTGCAAAATCTTACGGCCCCTTCTGGCTGGCCTGGCTGATGTGGGGATTCGTCGCCGCGCCTCTATTGCATTGGCTATTTTCAGCGTATGGCACCGGCGGTGATTGCCGATGACCTGATGCGCGATTTTGATCTGGGGGGCGCGCTGCTGGGCAACCTCTCGGCCATGTACTTCTACTCCTATGCTGCCATGCAGATACCGACCGGCCTGCTGGTCGATCAGATCGGTGCCCGAAAACTTGCCTCGATCGCCTGTCTGACCGCGGCCGTCGGCATCCTCATTTTCAGTTTTGGCGGATCGCTCTGGCTGGCCTATATCGGCAGGTTTCTGGTCGGCGCCTCGGTGGCGGTGGCCTGGGTCACCTGCATGAAGCTGGCCGGACACTGGTTTCCTGCCAACAGGTTTGCAACGGTAACCGGTGTCGCCCTGCTGCTTGGCAATTTCGGGGGCATCCTGGCCGGGGTTCCTCTGGCATTGGGAGTAGAATTGTTCGGCTGGAGACTGGCCATGGGAGTGAGCGGCTTTCTCACCCTGGCGCTCGGTGTCGCCACCTGGGCCTGTACTGCGTGATGATCCTGCAGACTATGGCTATAAAAGCTATGCCCATTCGGTCGTCCAGGACAAGGGCAGCCTGCCCGCAGGGGCCGCACTGAAAACGGTGCTCTCACAGAAGGATACCTGGCTGCTCTTTTTTGCCGGTGGTTTGTCAACTGCGCCGGTGCTCGTTTTTGCTGGTCTCTGGGGAGTTCCCTATCTGACCCAGATTTACGATCTCGAGACCTCCCAGGCTGCGTTGATCACTTCCACCATGCTGCTGTCCTTTGCTTTCAGCGGGCCGATTATCGGTATGTTGTCGGACCGGCTGGGTCGAAGAAAGTTGCCTTACCTGATACTCTCCATCTGCACGGCGCTGTTCTGGGCGATTTTTCTGTTTGTGCCACTGCCGTATATCATGCTGTTTCCGCTCCTGGCGGCGATTGGGTTTACCAGCGGTGCTCTGATCATCGGATTTGCCGCGGCCCGGGAGGTGAATCATCCCGGAGCAGCAGGGGTGGTTGGCGGAGTGGTCAATATGTCGGTGCTGGGTGTGGCCGCCATCATGCAGCCGGTGCTCGGAAAAATCCTCGATTCACACTGGCAGGGCACGCTGGTCGAGGGGGCCAGGGTCTACAATCAGGCGGCTTATTTCTCAGCCTTTGTCTGGCTGCTTGTCAGTACTGCTCTGGCGGTTGTCATGGTATTTTTCACCAGAGAGACCTACTGCCGAATCAGTGAAATCGAATAACGGCACCCTGGGCCATCAGACGCCCGGATAGACTTTCTATCCATTTGTCCCCGTTGAACAGCCCGTCTCCCCATTCTTCTTCGAGATCAGCAAGAGGTTTCAATCAGCACCCGGATATCCCCACTTGATGATTAGCAACAGAGTGTTATGGTTGCCACTGATCCTTGTTCAATTTTCACCAAGGGGACCTCATGACTTTTGCTAAACTTCTCGAACAACACACCACCATTTTGATCTGAATGTGCCGTCTCAGAAAGATTACGCAGACTGCCAGATATCGAGCTCCATCCAACACTTTTCAACACGCCGCTCATTTACGATGAAAACGGCAGGCAGCGGCTGGAAGAGATCTATCTCAGCTACATCGAGGTGGCCCGCGAGGCGAATTTCCCGCTTCTTCTCTGCGCCCCAACCTGGAGGGTCGACAGGGTCCGCATCGAAGAGGCCGCCGCGCCGCAGTCTATTAATCACGATGCCGTGGAATTCATGAGAGGGCTCAGAGACCGGTATAGTTCAGTGGCTTCACCGATCATTGCAGGAGCGCTGCTGGCGCCTAGAAACGATTGCTATTCGCCCGAAGCGGCGCTGGGCAGAGAGGAGTCGGCAGAGGTTCATGGCTGGCAGATAGATCAGCTGGCGAGACGGAGGCGGAGGTGATCATCGCCCAGACCATGCCGGCAGTAAGTGAGTCGCTGGGTATGGCGGACCGGCTGGGAAGAAGTACCAAACCCTATGTGATCAGTTTTGTTATCGATCGCACAGCTAGGGTGCTCGACGCCACCCCACTGGCAGAAGCCATCGATATAATAGACCAGGAGGCAGCACGGCCTCCCGCAGGCTACATGGTTAATTGTGTCTATCCAACATTCATCAGGGCCGATCAGCAGCCGCCCGCTCTTTTCAGACGACTGATCGGCATCCAGGCCAATTCCTCCTCGAAAGATCATGCCCTGCTTGACGGAGCTGAAGAACTTCAGCAGGATCCCCTGCCAGACTGGGGCAGGGAAATGTTGCAGCTCAACAAAGATTATGGGGTCAAAATTTTAGGAGGGTGCTGTGGTACCGACCATACCTATCTGCGCTACCTGGCTGAATCCCTGTGAGCGGTGAACATCAGGATTTGAGGAGAGCCAACCCAGGAGTGGGAGCGTGACGGCCAGGATTATTGCTCAGAGCCGATGGCTTTGGCACACAATCGAGAATAGAGCTCTCCGGCCTGATCCAACAGCTCAGCGGAACATGTACTCTCATTGTCACGGGCCTTCGTGAAAGTTTCATCCCCCGTGCTGACAGGCAAGGACAGCCGGTCCTGCAATTGTTCCCAGGCACCCGAATTGCTGTCGCACAGTGTTTCGTAGCATACCGGAATCGCCTGCTCAGGCATGTGGGCCAGAAGATAGGTGTAGGCCTGAATCCAGGCCTCGAGCCAATAATCAATTGTCTCTGTATCCCCCGCTCCAGCTGGTCGCTCAGCGAATCTGAAGGGCCGGTGATCCGAGCCAAATTCATGATGAGCCAGCCAGCTCATATAGTTTCTGGAGAAGGTATCTTCGGCGTGCCGTTGACGGAACATTCGATGTTGCCGCAGCAGAGAATAAGCCTGCTGTTGCGGCTGCCTGAATGGAATCAGAATCGTAGCCTGAGGAAAGGCCTCAACCAGAGAGTCAAGACGCAGGATATTATTGTTGTTTTTCGATAAATAACGATTGCTGTTAGTTTTATGCAGGATCAGAGACACATAGCTGCGAAAGTCATCGATGACTTCTTTCGAAGCTGTCATTGGTGTCAACGAATCGTTTTGAATATAGTCGGACCCGCATCGAGCTTTCCAGAAGACCTCTTCCAGTGCCTCCGGGCTGTCATAATCGACCATTATCCCATCACCATGGGCCCTCTCTTCCAGCTTTTTATCCTTTAAGGATGGACTGCTCATCTTGCTCCACAGATGTGGCGCCAGTACGAAGGGCATATCCCTGTAAGTCAAAGAGCCGAACTGTCCGCTCTCGTAGAGCCGCCGCATCAGAATCGTAGTTCCAGCCCGGGCCAGGCCGGAGACAAACACATGGTTCTCTTCATTCACGGCGGTTGATTTCGAGCCATAGAGGGATTTCTCGATATCAAACAGAGCCTCGCCAACAAATGGAGTTCCCAGTGCTAGCCGGTGCAGAATTTTTGAGCCAGGGCCGTAGTCACTGGAAGGGTGTGCTAGCTTTGGATCTTACGAAGGCGTAGCAGCCTGCCAGGCAGGTCGTCGCTGCAATGCCCGGGACAGAGGTTGACAGGGCAATGAAATCACCGCCAAGGAAGTGTGAGATCAGACCGAGAAGCGGAAAGATCAGGAAGCAAACTACAAGAATTACAAAAATTAACAGGGATTGTTTAAATAGCGCCAGGGCATAACTCGGCAGTATCTTTTCCTTCCAGTGATCGGATATTCCCGGGGATCGTATGACTCTCGCCACCTTGGTCAGGATGTCTGACAACGCCCGTATCTGGCGAAGGGAATCCAGGCGGATGAAGAGCTCAACAAAGCATACAGAGCCTATGAGAAGAAACGCCCAGTCCAAGTGCGTGCTTCTCTACTGTTCCGTTTCCTGACTTTGCTTCTTCTTTTTTTTGAACAGTCGTTTGAGCGGGTACCAGATGATGGCAAACAAGGCGATGAACAGGGAACCGATAATGCCCAGGATAACGCCAATCGTGCCTGCTCCCAGTCCCGGCCCGACATAGGCATCGGCCTGGCCTGGAACCATGATAATCAGCAGGATAAGCAAAGGTAAAATCATTAATTGCATGTCAACTTCTCCAGCCAGCTAAGATTTATCTCACTATCTGAAAGGTAACGCGACCAGTGCAGCGCTCCCACCGTGTTTTCCGACACCGCATTCACATACTCCCATCTCACCCCTGTCTCTGATATGCGCAGCATCCTTGCCGAATCCGTCTGCTCGACATAGGCGTCGCCGTTGGCCAGAATTCTGGATCTGCCCTGGGTTAGGGAGGCAATTTTTTCTCTTTGCATTACAGACGAGTAGGGCTGGGTTACCGTGTCGGTGCTTGCATCATAGATATAAATATCAGATTTATCCTTTTCGACCAACAGGTTGCCAGCTTTGTCGTAACCCCTTACCATATCGTTTCCGAAAATACTATAACGGCCTTCCGGGAGTGGGTTGATATCGTGCTGATTAAGCCAGGGACCGGTTCTCAGCCATTTAATTTTACCCGATTTCGGTTCGATCAGCGCAACGGTGGACAGGTGACGTATACTTACCAGGACATCCCCTTTCTTGGCATGATCTGAGTCTTGAAGAATTGGGTGGGCATCGTTGAGGTGAATTCTATTATGTTCAAACCTCCCAATTCCATAGATCAGCGCTTTATGTCCGTTATCCAGCAAGATTTTGGTGATGGAGTATTCATCGAGTAATTGGCCATCTGGCGATATCACCGCGATCCCGTCATCTCTGATTGGTTGAACGGTTCCCGGGCCATCTCCCTTGAGTTTGCTGCAGCTGACGATATTACCCTGGTGATCACGCTCGATCGAGTGATGAAATTTGTGGTCCAGTACCCACTCTATATCACCGCAGCCATTGATTTTTACCATCGGTCCGGCGCCGGAAGTAAACACCAGTCCTCCATCTTCAAGAAGCAGGGGATGCTGGACCCGATAAGATTTTACCATATTGGGTCCGTCGGTGAACTTCGGTGTTTGTGCTAGAATCTTGTCGACATCGGGAATCCACCGATGGAGGACCCTGTTGTCGGCTATGGAGAACAACTCCACCACCACCTGGTTATATGATTTGCTGAACCCGGAGATCAACAGATAGCCAGGATCCAGGAAGCTCGTATCTCTTAACTTCAAACCACCGAAATCAAATTTCGTGCGATTCTCCTGGTGGTGCAACATCACCTTTTCGGTCGTCGTCTTCTCCGGAGCTTCCTCGAAAGTAAAGTAAGCGTGTAATTCCTCATACATTGATTGAAAGTGAGACCAGGGAAAGACCTGGTATTTACCGACGGCTACCCCCCATATGAAACAACCCAAGGCCAGCAGGTAGAGCACCGCCACTAAGGGAATGATGTTTTTTTTAGATCCTGGCATTGAGTCTTTGTTGGCGCGCGATTTTCAGGTTATGGCCTGGGGCTCAAATTAGTTTCGTGAGGGATTAATAACCGATTTTAAACTCTTTCTCACCACCCACCGTTCAAGCCTGGATATCATGGGTTATCGTGCTGCGGGCGGAATTTCGGAAGCGCTGCAGTGAAAATGACATCAGCTCAGCCACCGGGCTAATTGTAAGAATTATATCGGTAATGGACTACATTTTATTTGATTTTTTAAATAAAGAATGGGAGCAATAGGGACAGATCGTAAATTTTCATGGGGATGGCGATTGCACGTATCGTTTGAAGGGCACGACGCCCGATATGGGAGCACGGGTGTTTTAGACCTGAAGAGTCCCAAAATTGTTAAAGAATGTTGATTTTCAGAGGACTGCATAATGGAAAAAAGAAACCGCCTGACTGCGGAGCAGATCATAAAACAGTACCAGGACACTATCAGTCGTATCGGTGAACAGAAGAGCAAGGAGGAAAGAAACCACCATTTCGAAAAGATCAGAGATAGAGCCGAAGAAATTGTTTTACTGCTTAATGCAGACTGCTCATACGTGTCAGTTGCAGATCAGTTGTGCGACTATCTTGAGCTCAACAAATGCGATCATCTGAGGCAGCAACTCCTGTGCACGATTGCCATGCTGGAGAGAATGTCGCAGATGGAGCTTCCCCCTGCCACTGCAACGAAAGTGTCCATAAATGCCCCCCGGGAAATGCTGGTTCGGCATCTCTATAGCGATGTCTGGGAAAGGGATAACAACCCCAAGGGCGAGGATTTTATCAAATTTGTTCAGCACCACTTCATTCTCGCCGGCATTCACTTGAACAGAGAAAACGTTACCAAACTCGTCAGCAATATCCCCGATGAACTATTTCAGATCTATGACAGCCTTAGGGGCAAAGGACAGGAGTAAACCGATTCCGGATGAAGTTTTTCATTCCAGTATCTGATAGAGTTACCCGAAGGCAAATGAGCGCCTCTCAAATCAATTGTTCGTTCACATCATGCTGCTAAAGAAGTCATTTCCTTTGTCATCCACCAGGATAAAGGCTGGGAAATCGACAACCTCGATCATCCACACCGCTTCCATGCCAAGCTCAGGGTAGTCGATACATTCAACCTTTTTAATGTTTTCCTCGGCAAGAATAGCGGCTGGTCCCCCAATCGATCCCAGGTAGAACCCACCGTGTTTTTTACAGGCATCAGTGACCTGCTGAGAGCGGTTGCCTTTGGCTATCATCACCATTGAACCGCCGTTGGATTGCAGCAGGTCAACATAGCTGTCCATTCTACCGGCAGTGGTTGGGCCAAAGGACCCGGATGGCTTGCCCGGAGGTGTTTTGGCAGGTCCCGCATAATAGATGGGGTGTTTCTTTAGATAGCCAGGAAGTGGCTGACCACTGTCAAGGAGTTCTTTGAACTTGGCATGGGCGATATCACGCCCGACCACGATGGTGCCGGAGAGCAGCAGAGAGGTGCCAACCGGATGAGTGGTCAACTCAGCCAGTATCTCCTTCATGGGTTGGTTCAGGTCGAGCCTGACACCATGGTCGTGTTTAGCTCGGTACTTTTCAGGGATCAGTCTTCCGGGGTCGGCATCAAGTTCTTCGATCCATAACCCATCTTTATTGATTTTTGCCTTCATATTTCTATCAGCCGAGCAGGAAACGCCCATACCTACAGGGCAGGAGGCACCATGGCGCGGCAGCCTGATTATACGGATGTCATGGGTAAAATATTTGCCTCCAAACTGGGCACCCAAACCGATGTTTTGGGCAGCCAGCTGTAATTTTTCTTCAAGCTCGATATCGCGGAAGGCTCGACCGTGGTCATTTCCGGTTGTGGGCAGCTCATCCAAATACTTGGCGGATGCGAGTTTAACGATTTTTAAATTAGTTTCGGCACTTGTCCCGCCAATGACGAAGGCCAGATGATAGGGAGGGCAGGCAGCGGTTCCGAGAGTCTTCATTTTGGCGACCAGGAACGCTTCCAGGGCCTCAGGGTTGAGAAGGGCTTTGGTCTCCTGAAAAAGAAAAGTTTTGTTGGCGCTGCCCCCACCTTTGGCAATGAATAAAAACTTGTATTCTGACCCTTCGGCAGCGTACAGATCGATCTGTGCCGGCAGGTTCGTACCACTATTTTTTTCTGTATACATATCGAGGGGGACAGTCTGCGAGTATCGCAGATTCTCCTCTGTATAGGTTTTGAATACACCCCGCGAGAGCGCTTCTGAATCGTTGGCTCCCGTCCAGACATTCTGACCTTTCTTCCCCATGACAATCGCTGTTCCTGTATCCTGGCACAGCGGAAGTTCCAATTTTGCGGACACTTCGGCATTCTTCAGAAAAGCAAGGGCAACTCCTTTCTCATTTGTTGAGGCCTCCTGATCATCAAGAATTTTTGCAACTTGATTATTGTGTTCGGGGCGCAGCATGAAAGAGATATTCTGCATAGCGATCCTGGCAAGCTCGGTCAATCCAGACGGCTCAATTTTGAGAATATCCTGACCATTAAACTGATCGATACTTACATATTTCTCAGAGCTTTCGATCTTCCGGTATTTTGTTTCGTCCTTGCCCACAGGAAAAGGCTCTTGATAAAAAAAGTCAGTCATGCTCTTACTCCTCAGGTCTTTTTGAAAGATAGCGGTTTTCTGGAAACAGCCGTCCAGATCTCCATCTTGGTTGGCTGAAGCAGCAGTAAATTTACTGTATCCTTCTATAAAGGCAAAGGTTTTCGAATATTTTATCAGGGCTAACGACTGGAGAATTAATGCAAATCAAAGTGAGCAGCAGGCGGGGTGTGATGGGTGAGGTCGACAGCAGTGCTAAGGTCCCCTGGGAATCTTCGTTTTAAGGGCCCACCATTGGGGGTGAGGTTCTTCCTTTAACCCTCTATTTCTGTGCGAGAAGATTGATCTGGGTTGTAAAAGTGGAGATAACTGGATCGACAACACCCGGTAGATCGCACTATTAAATATTTTGGGATAAAGTGAGTCATGGAAAAGCTGATAGATCTGGGGTATGGCGACTGGTTTGACAGTCAAGTTGAGGCTGGCAAAATTGCGGCCCATGAGCTTGCCCGAGTGGTTTCGGTGCACAAAGACAGCTATGTGGTGACAAGAGGTGAGGGGGAGGTGTTTGGGGAGTGCTCTGGAAATCTCCTCTATACCTCGAGTTCTCCATTAGACCTGCCAACAACCGGGGACTGGGTATATGTTGATTTTTATGACGACGATTCTCTGGCAATAATCCATGGGGTGGTACCAAGGAAAACCTTATTGAAAAGAAAGGCAGCTGGGAAACAGGTTGATTTTCAGCTCATCGCCGCCAATATCGAAGTTGCCTTTGTGATTCAATCCATGGACCACAACCTCAATCCCAGGAGGTTGGAACGATATCTCGTAATGGTCAATGAAAGTGAAATTACTCCCATCATATTACTGAGCAAATGCGATCTTAAATCGGCTGAGGAGGCTGCAGAAATCAAAGAAAATATATCGAGGGTCGCTCCCCGAACTGCTGTGGTGACGTTCAGTAACGTGAGCGGAGAAGGCATTGATGAGATCAAGAGATTATTGGTGCGTGGAAAAACTTACTGTCTGCTTGGTTCATCCGGGGTGGGGAAAACAACTCTTCTCAACACTGTCCTGGGCAGCGAGCAATTTGAGACACAATCTGTGAGCAGAAAAGAGGGTAAAGGACGCCACACCACTACGCGCCGGGAACTCGTGCAACTGGAAAATGGAGCATTGCTGATAGACACGCCGGGCATGAGGGAACTCGGGATGTCGGTAGGGACCGGTATTGATGAAACATTTCAGGACATTTCAGAGTTGGCAGAGCAGTGCAAATTTGCCAACTGCTCTCATACCATTGAAAAAGGGTGTGCAATACTGGAGGCCATAAAAGACGGTGGTCTCGATGAACAACGTTATAAAAATTTCGTGAAAATGAAAAATGAGTCGGCCTTTTATGAAATGTCTTATTCCGAAAAAAGAAAGAAGGACAAGGAGTTTGGCAAAATGGTGAAATCGATCATGAAAAGCAAAAAGAGGTGAGAGCAGTTATTTTCCGTGTTACGCTCGTAAGTGTAGATCAGGCATCTGAATTTGTGCGGGACGCTGCTTCCTGCTCTATGTCCATGCAGCGAGATCACGGCTCAAAATAAGGACCGACGGGCTAAAGCAAACCATCTACAGCGATTAGGAGAGAAATGCTTGGAACAACATTTAGGATTCTCATCTCCGCCGCTCTGGCCTCGCTGCTGCTCATGGCAGTTGGTCTTCTGGTTTCGTTTCTCTTTTCAGAGTCTCAAAAATCACTGGGACTCATTTTCTTTGTGGTAGGCGCGATTCCTTTGGTAATCTTTTTACCCGGTTTGTTTGGTGGGGGAAAAAGTGGGGCAATTCATACCCCGAAAGTTTTCTATCGTCTGGTCAACACACTTTCACCTGACAACAAACCATCCCAGGATGGAGATGAATCAAGGGCAGATTTCAACGCTTCTCTGATTTGGGTGCTGGCCGGAGCGATTGTCTGGGTAGTCAGTTACTTCGTCTGAAAGCGATCGTTTCTGTCCCTGAAAGAGACGATGAGCGGTAATCTCTATCGGATACAGATAAAGCAAAGATCTGAGGGTGGGGCGAAGCTAGTCCAGACGCTTTGAGAATATTATAGAGCTTATTGTAAGAAAGAACAGGGCAAAACCGCTCAGAAACAACATTTCATAGTACACACTTGCTAAACTGTCTCCTCTGATCATCACACCGCGCACGATCCTGAGAAAGTGGGTAAGCGGCAGCAGCTCGGCGATCTTCTGAGCTGCATCTGGCATGGCCACGAAAGGGAGCATGAAGCCGGAGAGCAGAATCGAAGGGAGCAGGATAAAAAAAGACATCTGTATTGCCGCAAGCTGATTCTTGACCACCGTAGAAATCATCAAATCCTGGGTCAGGTTGGCACAGATAAACACCAGGCAGGCAACGTAGACCTGGTATAGTCTGCCGCTCATAGGCACGTCAAACAGCAATATTCCCAGCCCTATTATTACCGTTACCTGGATGAGGCCTATGCCGATATAGGGGGTGATTTTACCGATCATCAGTTCGATGTTTCTGATCGGCGCGGAATCTGTTGCCGCTGCAACCTCTTCCCAGCTGAGACTGACTCTCATAGAGGAGTCAGTCTCAGCGATGCAAGTTCTGTATTAGTATTACCCAACGAATGGCAATTTGCATAGGCCTGACCAGCGACAACTTAGCTTGCTAGGGAGGCGGTTGCAAATCTTCTTAGATGATACCGATCAGCATTTTGGTGCCGACTAAAATCATCAACAGGGCAAATATTTTTTTGAGTTTGTCAACAGGCAGACTGTGGGCGAGTTTCGCTCCAAGCGGAGCGGTAAGAACGCTGACTGCAGCTATGCCAAATAGAGCAGGAAGGTAAACATAACCGGCTGAGTACGGCGGCAGCAGGCTGTCCCCCCAGCCGTTAAAAACATAGCCGACAGTTCCGGCAATGGCGATGGGTAGGCCGATTGCCGCAGAGGTCCCAATGGCTCGATGGACCACGACATTACACCAGATCATGAAAGGCACTGACAATGATCCACCGCCAATACCGACGAGGCTGGAAACGAATCCGATGACATTGCCGGCGACAAACATGCCGGCACGTCCCGGTAGCTCCCTGGAAGCCTTGGGTTTACGATTGGTCAGGAACTGGTAGGCGATAAAATAGAGGAAAATAACAAAAACAACTTTCAGAATATCGGTAGATAGGGTTGAGGCGAAGCATGAGCCCAGGAACGTCCCGGTAAAGATGCCAAGGACTATCCGCTTGACCGTTGTCCAGTCAACTGCCCCGCGTTTATGATGTGCCATAAAGCTAGAGATTGACGTGAACATGATGCTCGCTAAAGAGGTGCCAAGGGCTAAGTGCATGATGATCTCCGCAGGTACTTTCTGAATTCCGAACGAAAAGACCAGCATAGGTACGATTACCAGGCCACCACCGACCCCGAGCAACCCCGCCAGGACACCGGCAATGGCGCCCAGAACGGCATATAATAGAAGCATTGAAAGCATAATGTGGTTTTCAGTAAATGGATGAGTTAAAAAACGAAACGTTCACCTCTCATGAGCTGAACGTTATGAGCGAATTCTTGGGCTGTGATTTTTTTACTGTGCGGTGGCTTAATGGACAAAACGAGAATTGAGCCATCGGCCGTAGCAACCTCGAACCCATCGTCAGCAACTTCTATTACCTCTCCCGGTACCCCGCTTCCCGTGCCGCGACAGGCGTCAAATATCTTACAGGACTCACCGCGAAAGGTTGTAACAGCACCGGGACTGGGATTTGAACCACGGACAAGGTTGTATACCTGATGGGTCGGCTGGGTCCAGTCGATAAGTGTATCTGCAGCAGTGATCACGGGCTGAAAAGAGGCGTTGCTCTCATCCTGATTGATGGGATTGGCGTGTCCCTCCCTGATCTGTTTTACGGCCTCGGCAATCATTTCAATACCCAACGGGTAAAGTTTATTGAAATAGACCGACTTCACTGTATCGTCAGGAGTGATGGCGACTTTTTCCTGGAGCAGGATGGGTCCGGTGTCCACCCCCTCGTCGATAAAATGAATGGTGACACCGGTTTCAGTCTCACCGTTGATAATCGCCCAGTTTATGGCCGAACCGCCGCGATATTTAGGCAGCAGCGAGGGGTGGTAATTGATGCCGCCGAATTTGGCCAGATCAATCATCTCCTGCGGCACGAAAGCGGTAACAAAGCCCAGGACCAGCAGATCGGGCTGCAGCTTTCTCACCCAGTCGATCGGCTCGGCATTCTTGAGATAGTTAGCTTGATAGAGGTCGATATCGTGTTCGACGGCGCACTCTTTCACCGGGTTCGGGTATTTCTGATTGGCACCATCCTCGACCGTGATGACCCCGATCACGTTCTCTCCCTGCCTGATCAGTGTTTCCAGAGATTCCCTGCCGAACGGCGCCTGGCCGATAAATAAGATTTTCATGCCTTTCCTCCCTAAAAAAAAGCCCCGGCGTTACTATAACGCCAGGGCTTGTTCTTGTCACCACATGATGACCGTCTCAGGTTTGGTGTATTTGACTATCCATAAACCAGTTGAGGAAAATAAGTGATGATTGCCGGAAACAGCACGCACATCGCCAGCCCGATACATTGCATGATCAAAAATACGATGGAGGCCTTGAAAATGGTCCCCATCTTGATATGCGGAGGGGTGACGCCGCGGATGTAGAACAGCGCATAGCCAAAGGGCGGGCTCAGAAACGACATCTGCATATTGATGATGTAGAGCACACCAAACCACAAGGCCACATCTTCCGGGGCCGGGCCGGGAAGTCCGAACAGGCCGGGAAAGGTCAGCGACTTGACGATCGGTACGAAGATCGGCACCGCCAGCAGCAGGATGCCGACCCAGTCCAGAAACATGCCGAGCAGGACCAGCAGAAACATCATCAGAAAGAGGATGCTGTAAGGACCGAGACCGAGACCGAGCATGGTGTCGGTGATGAAGGCCTGGCCGCCCTGGAGGATATAGAAGCCGACGAAGACCGAGGCACCGAACATGATCCAGAGGACCATGGTCGTCGCGCGCAGCGTGGTCAGCGAGGCCTCTTTGAGGACCAGCAGGGAGAATTTTCTCTGGATGATGGCCACGATAACTGAACCGCAGGAACCGATTCCGGCCGCTTCAACCGGGGTGGCGATACCGCCGAAGAGCAAGCCAAGCACCAGAAATACCAGAAATAGAGGAGCAATAAGACCTTTTAAGAGCTTCAGCTTTTCAACAAAGCTGATCAACTCCTCTTTAGGCAGCGCCGGGCAAAGGTTGGGGTTAATGTAGGAACGGACCAGGACGTAAGTCACGTACATGCCCGAGAGCATCAGCCCGGGGACAAAGGAGCCGATATAGAGCTCTCCGACCGACTGCTGGGCCACAACCGCATAGAGAATAGCCAGAATGGACGGCGGGATCAGGATGCCGAGCGTTCCACCAGCCATGATCGAACCCAGGGCGATTTTCTCGTCGTAATTCCTGGACAGCATCGCCGGCAGAGCCAGGATACCCATGGTCACGACCGCGGCTCCGATAACCCCGACCATGGCGGCCAGGATAGTGGAGGCAACGATGGTTGCCGCTGCCAGACCACCGCGTAATCCGCCCATCCAGCGGTAGACCACCGAGAACATTTCCTCGATGATGCCGGCCCGCTCGAGCATCGCCGCCATGAAGATAAAGAGCGGGATGGCGGAGAGATCCGAGTTGGTCATCATCGGGAAAATTCGGCTGGGCAGGATATTGAGCATCGCCTGGTCACCGACCATGTAGATAAAGACGCAACCGAGACCGCCGGTTACAAAGGCGAGCGGCAGGCCGGCCATGAGGAACACGACGAGGCTGCCGAACATGATCCAGGTTAAGGTTGATATCTCATAGCCGGCAAGTATACCGGCTGTCCTGAACAGAAAGTAATCGTCGCCGTACGGGTCGTAAAAAAAGATGTTGATCATCTCAACCAGGACACAGAAAGCCAGGACGAGCGTACCACCGTAGACGACGATGCTCCAGAACAAACCGCCCTGGTTTGAACGGCGCTTTTTCTTGATTGGTGTCAATTGCAGCTTCCATGATTATGCACTCCTGCCCAGTTGATTAAATCGTTTAATATCCTTGTAGAGCTTCGAAACCGTTGCAAGGGTGATTAATATGGCGCCGATTACCATCATTGTTTTGACCGGGTAGTACTGGATCTGCCAGGTTTCCATCGTCCGCTCCCGCATGCCGATCGAATCCATCATGAATCCGTAGGATGTGCCCATCAGGGTGATAAAGAAGACGAAAGAGAAGATCGACGTGAAAATATCGAGTCCGTACTGGCCACGCTTGGGGAACTTGTTGTAGATGATGTCCACTGCCACGTGAGAACCATGGAGATAGGCGTAGGCGCCGGCCAGCAGGTACTGCATGCCGAACAGCAGAAATGAGGATTCATGGACCCAGATGGTCGGCTTGTTGAAAATATAACGGGCAATGACCTCAAAGGCATAGGCAACGACTGCATTGATGGTCCAGAAGGCAACAAACTGTCCGGAATGCTCGGAGAGCCAGTCGATCAATCGGATTATTCTGTTACTTGAGACAACGGCATCGGGATCAACATGCTCGCTTGAGTCAGGCAGCGTTCCGTCTTTGGCAAATTGTCTTTTTTCCAGGGCGTAGCACCAGATAATCATAAAGATGGGCATCACTGCCAGCCAGCCCCAGTAGAACCAATGGGGCAGGACAAACCCAAAATCTATTTGCTGTTCGTTCATTTTAGAAAACTCCCTTCCGGTGATCAGGCATTAAAAACGGAGGTCCTTAGACCTCCGTTTTTATCAGAAAATGCTGCAGCTACCCGAATGATAGTCTACAGGGAATATCCTTTGATATCCTCAGGGGTGAGATATCCCATGAGGGGGTTCAGCATGAAATCGATCTGAAACTGAAGTACTTCGGCCGCTTCCGGACTCTTTTTGCCCCAGTTGTACCAGATCGGTATGGAATTCTTTCTGAACTGGACCGCATCCTCTGGGGACAGACGGCTTATTTCAGAGCCGGCGTCTTTAAACTTGGCCAGTGCCTCGACATTACGCTTCTGGATGCCAAGGAAATGTTCACTGGAGAACACTTTTACCTGCTCTTCCATCAGGGCCTGCATTTCCGGGGAAAGCCTCTTCCAGGCGCCGAGGTTACAGCTGACTTCCATCAGGTCGACCGGTTGATAGAGGGACATGACTCCCGGAGGGCCAAAGAGGATGTACTTGGTGACCTGGGCAAAACCGAGATCCCAGTTGACGGCCGGTCCGACATAGTCGGCCGCGTCGATGGTCCCTTTCTCGAGAGCCGGGAAAATATCGGAGCCCGGCAGGGAAACGGTGGAGGCGCCAAACGACTGGAACACCTCGGCAACCATGCCGCCCGGTACACGCAGTTTCATGCCTTTGAAATCGGCTAAGGAAGTAACTGGCTTCTTGGAGTGGATGATGTTGGCGTCATGCTGGACGTGTCCTACGTAGAACAGGCCGTGTTTGGCATAAATTTTCCGGGCCAACTCTTTCATGCCGAGAGCGTCGAACATGATGTCCCACTGGGCGGGTTGATCGGGGCCCATGGGATATGACGAGAGGAAAACAGAGGCGGGGATTTTACCGGCCCAGTAAAGGGTAAAGGCGTTCATGCCCTGCAGAACACCAGTTTTAACGGCCTCAAACAGCGCGTTGTTGTCTGCAGCTACGGACTTTGCCGGGAACGGTTTGATATCGAGTTCGCCGCCTGATTTCTCCTTGAAGCTTTTGCACCAGCTTTCAAAAAGCGTTGTAACCACTCGTTCCTGCATCCCAGGTGGACTGCATTTTCCAGACCGTTGCCGCGCTGCTGGTCTTGATGAAGGGACCAACTGCTGAACTTGCGGCTACGGCTGCGCCTGCAGCAGCGGCGGTCTTCAGAAACTTACGACGGTCGTTTGCTTGTGGTTTTTCTTTTACTGCCACATCTTTTTTCTGTCCTTGTTCCTGCATAGTTAACTCCTTATCTAGGGGTTGGGGTTGTGCGGCATACCGGCTGGAGGAAAGAACCGGTCTGGCTGCAAACGAAACTACGGATTGGCAGACTGCAACGGTAGTGAACTTGCCGCCGCAGTTTGCTGTTCTCTTTTACCATAGGCAGTTCTTTGAGGAGAACAATATTGAATCTGGGTACCGAGACTCGATGGTAAAATTAACAGCGACAAAGTGTGCAAAGATCAATAAAAACAGTAATTCTCAACTTGTGGAAATCTGGTCAAACCAGATATCAGAGTTTTACTATCCTTTTTTTTTCCATTTGTCAAACCATTTTGGAGCCATGTGCAGGACTGATTTTAGAGCTTTTTAGGAGGAGTTGCACAGCTTTTAGCCGAGATTTGTTTTTCCTATATTATCTATAATATGTAAGGGTGGGGTTATTGGTAGCATCAGCAAGCAAATGTATCATATGATAGCAAAAAAGCACTTCTTGAGCATTATCGATAATAACTAAAAATGGACTTGTCTGCTTTTCGGTTGTTTCATTTTGGCGGCAGCTCGGATTTTATTCGATGGAGCAGAGAAAGAATTAATAACAATATGAAAATATATACAAAAAATTACTTTGTCGAAGTCAAGAAACTAAGAGAAAGGAACTCATAAACAGTTCTTTCAGGTGATCATAGGGCACCTGAATTTGCTCTAATATTTGAGTTTGATTCCCCGTAAAAGATGAGTGGTGGGTTCAACATAGAGGTGACATGGATGAGTCTTTTTGCTGGTCACGCAGGTGGCAGATTTTGCCCTCTGGGACAAATTTTTTGCCACTGATTCTTATGGGTAGAGTCGTCGTCAAAAAACTTTGACAGACCGACCAAAAGTGCTTGACATTCAAGAGCTAACATGACAGTTTTATCTGGTCTTACCAGTGGCGATTTGGATACTGCTCAGTCCGCCGTATCGATAATCGAAAAGAGTAAGGGCTGACAGTCGTTGACAATTCTATAAGTGATGACGGAGGAATTATGGCAAAGTTTCTAGAATACCAGGGCAAGGGGTACTTCAAAAAAGCGGGTATACCTGTCCCTGAAGGTGAGGTGGTCGACACCGCGGAAGCCGCCGCCGCCGCTGCCCGGAAGATCGGCAGGCCGGTGGTCGTGAAGGCCCAGGTCCTGGCCGGCGGTCGTGGGAAGGCAGGTGGTGTGAAACTTGCCTCTACCCCTGAGGAAGCTGGCCAGGCGGCCGCTGAAATCCTCGGGATGGATATCAAGGGGCTGACCGTGAAGCAGGTTCTGGTTGAAGAACAACTGGCCATTAAACAGGAATTCTACGCTGGCCTCATCATCAACTCGGCCCAGGAAGTCCGTGGCCCGGTACTGATGTTCAGCCCGGAAGGCGGTATGGACATCGAATCGGTACCCGAAGACAAGATCGCCACCCTCAATGTCGATGTGATCAAGGGGCTCATGATCCACGACACGCTTGACATGTGCGTCTCGATGGGCGTCACGGGAGGAGCTCTGCGGCCGCTGGCCGATGTGGTCCTGAAGCTCTACAATGCATTTCGCGCCAACGACTGCAGGGCGCTCGAAATCAATCCTTTGGTGCTCACCGAAGAAGGTAAGGTCTATGCTGCTGACTGCCGTATGGAGGCTGATGATCAAGCGGTGTTCAGGCATCCCGAATTCGGCATCAAGATCGGCCGCGAGTTTTTGAAAGAGCCCACCGAACTGGATCTCATGGGCTGGTCCTACGAGGCTAGCGATTTTCGCGGCACCAGCTATATCGCCGAGATGGCCTCCCCGGAAGAAGTCGCCAAGGGCGGCTATGTCGGCTATCACGGTATTGGCGGCGGAGCGGCCATGCTCGGTATGGACGCCTTGAACAAAGTCGGTCTGAAAGTCGCAGATTATGCCGATACGAGCGGCAACCCGACCGCCTCCAAAGTCTATCGCACCGTCAAGCTGATCATGTCCCAGCCAGGAATCGAAGGGTATTTCCTGTCCGGCTTCATGATGGCCAACCAGGAGCAGTGGCACCATGCCCATGGGTTGGTCAAAGCACTCAGGGAAGAGCTCCCGAAGCGCCCGGGTTTCCCGGTCGTACTGCTTCTTTGCGGCAATAAAGAAGCGGAATCACAGCAGATTCTTAAAGAAGGCCTGGCTGACCTCGACGCCCGGGTGGAAATATACGACCGCGAGCATGTCTATGACGCCACCTTTATCGGAGGCAGGGTCAGGGCACTGGTCGATGAATACCGCAAAGATAAGGCTGCAGCCTAAGGGAGATACAGATGGAATTTTCTGAAAAAACGATCAAGATCATCATTGATGAAGAGAAGTGTGAGGGCTGCGAGACCCACGCCTGTGTTGAGGCTTGCAAGACTTATGCCCGTGGCATCCTGGTTCTGAAGGACGGCAAACCGGCCGTGGAAGGGACTCCGGATGAAATTGAGCGGAAAGGCACCGAGTGTCTGGCCTGCGAATACGCCTGCTGGTTCAGGGGCAATTCGGCGATTACCATCGAGGCCCCCATCGAGGGATTGGCTGCCTACAGAAAAAAACATGGTACTGAATAAGCAGGGGGAGACATGTCTATAATATTGGATGAAAACACCAGGGTGGTTGTTCAGGGTATAACCGGGAGGGAAGGCTCCCTGCGTACCAAGTACATGCAGGATTACGGTACCAAGGTCGTGGCCGGGGTTACCCCCGGCAAAGGTGGGAGCGAGGTACATGGCATTCCGGTCTACAACACGGTTAAAGAGGCTATCAGGGCACAAGGACAGATCGATGCGGCTGTCACTTTTGTTCCGGGTCCGCTGCTGCGCGGCGCTGTCTATGAGGCAATCGATGCCGGCCTCAAGTTTGTCTGTTCACCGGTCGAGCGCATCCCAGTCCATGACGTCATCGACATGGTAGCCTATGCCCGGAAAAATGACGTGCAACTGCTGGGTCCCGGCAGTCTCGGCATGATCAGCCCGGGCAAAGCCGTCGTGGGCTGGCTCGGCGGCAGCGTTGACTGGGCCAATACCCTGTTTGATCCGGGTCCGATCGGCGTTATCTCGAGATCCGGCGGCCAGTCCGGTACGGTGCCCTGGGCCTTGAAAGTAGCAGGTCTGGGAATATCCACTGCCCTGCATATCGGCACTGAACCGGTACTTGGCCTGACCATGGCTGATGTGCTGAAAAAATTTGAGCAAGATGACCAGACCAAAGCAGTGGCTGTGTTTGGTGAAATCGGCGGGACCCTGGAAGAAGAGGCCGCCGAGGTCGTCGCCAACGGGGAGTTTACCAAGCCGCTGGTCGTCTTTATAGCCGGGGCCTGGGCTCCGGAAGGAATGAGATTTTCCCACGCCAGCAGTATCGTGGAAAAAGGTCGCGGCACCGCCCAGGGCAAGATGAAAGCCCTGACGGAAGCCGGAGCATATGTTGTTGACAGTCCTGAAGAAATTGCCCCAAAGATCAAAGAACTTATCGCTGTATAAACCATTAAAGGAGGAACTACCATGCCCGTAATGAGATCCGTTTTCTATGTACCCAGCAATAATGAAAAAATGGTCGTCAAGGCGCCCACCATTGCCGCCGATGTCCTCACGCTCGACCTCGAGGACTCCGTACCTCCGGCCGAGAAGGCCAAGGGCCGCGAGATGATCCAGGAGTACCTGAAAGGTGCGCGCAAAGAGCAGGTTGCTCCCTATTTCTATGTCCGCATCAACAACTGGGAAACCGAGATGACCAACGACGACCTCGAGGCCATCGTGCACCCGGGTCTGGACGGCGTTTGTCTGGCCAAGTGCGGCAGTGCCGAGAATGTCCAGCGCCTGGACTGGAAGCTCGAGGAGCTTGAGCAGCGCCGCGGCATGAAGGTCGGCTCGGTTGCCATCCAACTGCTCATCGAAACCGCCAAGGGCTGCATGAATGCCTATCCGGCCGCTACTGCCAGTCCCCGCGTCAACTCCCTGATCTTCGGTGCCGTTGACTACACCAAGGACATGCGCGTCACGCTGACCTCGGAAGGCGTTGAGCAGCTCTATGCCCGCTATCACACCGCCGTCGCTGCCCGCGCCGCAGGCTGTGTTGCCATTGACTGTCCGTTTGTTGCCTTCAAGGACGAAGCCGGATTCGAGAAGAGCACCCAGGAAGGACGCCAGATGGGATACGAAGGCAGGATGCTTATTCATCCGGGCCAGATCGAGCCGTCCCATGTGATCTACACCCCGTCGCTCGAGAGCGTCGAATGGGCCGAAGGCGTCAAGAAGGTATTCGAGGAAGAAGGTATTGCCAAAGGCTCTGCCGCAGTAACCTACCTCGGTAAAATGGTTGACACACCGGTGTACGAGAACGCCCTGCAGATTCTCCGCACCATGGAAGAGATCAAGGCGGCCGAAGCTAAAGCTGCAAAATAGCTCAGTCTTATGCAGTTAGGGTAGGGAGCAGCTTAGGGGCCGCTCCCTACCGGCGACGAATTGATGAGGAAGAATCATGCTGCTTGCACAATTGTCGGTTTATCCCATTGGGGCTGGTGTGAGCCTGGGAAGACATGTAAAAAAAGGAGTGAAAATAATTGAAGAATCCGGCTATACCTACCAGGTCGGAGGGATGTCGACCTCAGTCGAGGTACCCGATTTGCCGGAGCTGTTTGAGTTGATAGAAAAAATTCGCCAGGCTCAGCTCGATGAAGGAGCTGAGCGGATCATCATCGAACTAAAAATCGATGATCGCAGGGACAAGGACGCCACCTTACAAGGAAAAATAGAATCAGTAACATCCTAGGCCGGATCGTGGAAACATAGTGTACCAGACTTAGCAGCGAGACCATGGTTGAATATGCAGGCTGAGGTGAACAGGGGCGGAACGCTTTTCGACGATTGGCCGGATCGTTACGATCAATGGTTTCAGACACCCATCGGCAAGCTCGTAAAGAAATATGAAGCGGATTTGCTGCATGAACTGCTCGACCCGAAACCTGGTGAATTTCTTCTCGATGTGGGCTGTGGTACGGGAATATTCAGCGGCTCGATCTTGTCTTCCGGCGCCGAAGTCGTCGGCTTGGATATATCAATTCCCATGCTAGCCAGGGCTGTCAGCCGTTTCCAGGGACAACGTTTTTCCCCACTGGCCGGCAATATGTTATCCTTGCCCTTTGCCAGCGGCTCATTTGACAAGGTCTATTCGATGACGGCACTGGAGTTTGTCGACAACGCCCAGGCGGCTGTAGCAGAATTGCAGCGGGTGACGAGAACCGGTGGAACAATCGTCCTGACCACTTTGAACAGACTCAGTCCCTGGGCTGAGCGGCGCTTGAAGGCGGGAGATGAGGGGCATGAGCTGTTCCAGTCCATGGTTTTCAGATCACCTGCCGAAATCAGGAGACTGATCCCTGAAGGGGCGAAACTGAAGACCGCCATTCATTTTATGAATAACGAAGATCCTGCCCGGGCTCGGCAGATCGAAGCACGATCTCAGGCTGAGAACTTTGAGACCGGTGCCTTTCTGGCCGTATCCTGGATAAAAAATTATTAGCTAATCAAAAATCAAAGTACCCAAACCCCGAGGTCCGAGGAGGAACGGAATGATTACCGAAAGTTTCGTCAAAAAGATGGAGGGAATTGTCGGCAAGGAATATGTAAAAACGTCCTCTGCTGATATGGAGCTGTATTCCTACGATGCGTCCCTGGTGGGCGGCAAGCCCGGACTGGTGGTCTTTCCAGGATCGACAGAAGAGGTCTCAAAAGTAATGAGGGAGGCTCACCAGGCTGGGGTTCCCAATGTGGGACGCGGATTTGCCACCAACCTGTCCGGTGGCACCATCATCAGATTCGAAGGGATGGTCATCGTTCTCGCCCGCTTCAATAAAATCCTCGAGATCCACCCTGAAAGCAAGTATGCCGTGGTGCAGACCGGTGTCACCAACCTCGAGCTGCAGGAAGCGGTTGCTCCTCTGGGTATGTTTTACGCCCCGGACCCGGCCAGTCAGAAGGTCGCTACCATTGGCGGCAACATCGGGGAGAACTCGGGTGGTCCCCGCTGCCTCAAATACGGGGTCACCTCTAACCACATCCTCGGTATGAAGACAGTGCTCTCGGACGGTGAAATAGTTGATATCGCCGGCCCCTCACTCGACCCGCCGGGTTACGATGTGCGCGGTCTAATGGTCGGCAGTGAGGGCTGCCTTGGGGTGGCCACCGAAATCACCGTGAGGATCATTCCCAAGACCGAGTCGGTCATCACCATGCTGGCGATCTACGACGATGTATCCAACGCGGCCACTTCGGTCGCCGAAATCATGCGGGCCGGTATCGTCCCTCTGACCCTTGAGATGATGGATAACACTATCATTCAGGCAGTTGAGAAGGGCGGACCATGCGGTTATCCGGTCGATGCCGCCGCGGTACTGATCATCGAGGTCGAAGGAATCAGCACCGGTTTGAAAGAACAGGCAGAAAAGGTGGATAAGATCTGTATGGATTCCGGTTGCCGCGAAGTGCGTACAGCCAAGAATCAGGAGGAAAGAGAACTGCTGTGGAAAGGCCGCAAAGGTGCTTTTGGGGCGATCTGCAACCTGTCACCCAACTACCTGGTCAACGACGGCTGCGTGCTGCGCAGCGATTTGCCGGAAGTTCTGAAACGGGTGAAAGAGGTCTCGGATAAGTATGGCTGCCCGGTGGGCAACGTCTTTCATGCCGGTGACGGCAATCTTCATCCCCTGCTCATGTTCGATTCAAGAAATGAAAAAGAGCTGGAACAGGTGCACAAGGCCGGCTGGGACATCATGGAGATCTGCGCGGAATTTGGCGGCACGATTTCCGGTGAGCACGGTATCGGCGAAGAAAAACGCGAAGCAATGAAGATGATATTTTCCGGGCATGATCTAAATACCCAGCAGAATCTGAAAAGTGCCTTTGATCCCAAAAATCTGCTCAACCCCACCAAGATCATTCCACTGCCGCCCGAGGGCTCTGACAAACTGCCGGAGAGTGAGCCGACGATCCTCAAGCGTATGGGTGGAGAGAAGGCGCAAGGTGTCACTGAGACCATGGCGGCTGTCCGTTCTGCACTGGCCGAGAATAAAGCCGTCAGGGTTGCCGGCAAGGGGTCTTTCAATGGTTTCGGCAATCAACTCAGCAGGGAAAGTGTGGTGATTGACAGCCTGAAAATGAACGATTTCATCGAATATGACCAGGACAACCAGTTCATCACCGTTGGTTCCGGAGTGACACTTGGTGCGCTGCAGGAAAAACTTGGTCAACAGAACCAATGGCTGCCGATCAGACCGCCTTTCGGCGCCACCGAAACCACCATCGGCGCCATTGTCGCCACCGCTGCGGTGGGTCCGGAACGCTTGGCCTATGGTGCTCCACGGGATATGCTGCTGGGACTTCAATATATCGACAGCAGCGGCAGCATAGTCTCTGCCGGTGGCAGGGTGGTCAAGAATGTCGCTGGCTACGACATGACCAGGTTGCTGACCGGTTCACTCGGAACTCTGGGTTTAATCACCGAAGCGACCTGGAGGATAGGCACCAGGCCGGACACCTGTAAAAGGATCTCCGGTTCCGGCACCATCGATGAGTGCTTTGCCGCGGGTTTGAAGATTGTCAATTCTAATCTACTGGCCGCTCTGGTTACGATAACACCTGAAGACGGCCGAGCGACCCTGACAGTTGGCTTCGAGGGGTTGGAACTGGTGGTCGATTCTCAACTGGAGCGCTGTCGCGAGGTGATGAGTACGGGCGGCCTGAATATATCCGAAGCCGAACAATACCCTGTGGTCGATGGATTTCTAACCCCTGCCTTTGCTTCGATCTGGGAGTCCCCTTTCGTGCTCCAGGCCGATGTGGTCATCAAGCATGGTGCCGAGCTCGTCGCCCAGCTTTCTCAGAGTTCCGCACCATCTTCGCTGCTGCTCGATGTCGCCGGCGGACGAGTTTATGCCGGACTTGGAGCCTTGACCGGCAGCAAGTGGGCCGGGATTGACAGTGCAGTTAATAAATTCAAAGGACATTGCAAGCTGCTGAAAGCTCCCGAGGAATTTGCCAAAGAGCATGATCTCTTCGGGTCTTCACGTCAGGATTGGCGGCTCAGTCATCTGATAAAGAACGCCCTTGATCCCCACAAAGTTTTTGCGCCCGGGGCACTACCGGGCAGGGTATGATCGGGGAAGAGGATTCCACCGAGGGTTTTTATTGAAATTTACATTGAGGATATGAGTTATGACTGTGTCAGCCAATTATGATGCCATCGCACAATGCAACAAATGCGGGTTTTGTCATGTCGCCTGCCCGATTTTCAGGGCAACCGGGCATGAATCCGGAGTAGCTAGGGGACGTTTGGCCCTGCTTCGCGGAATCATAGAAGAACGCATCGAATGGAACGAGGAGATGGAAGATCCCCTGTTCACCTGCCTGGGCTGCGGTGCCTGCACTACCAATTGCTTCGGCTCGGTGCCAACCGCCGATCTGGTGCTCAATGCCCGTTCAGAGTATTTCGACAAGGTGGGAAAGAAGCCGGCCCACCGATTACTTTTCGAGCATCTGCTGCCGTACCCCAAACGACTTCATTTGGCAGCCCGGACGGCAGCACTCGGTAAGAACAGCGGCGCCTCAAAGCTGGCCAACGCCCTTGGCCTGCTGCGTATTTTCGGCCGTGATCTGCCCAAAGCGGAAGGCATTGTCGAGAAACTGCCGATGAGCTCCTTCCGGGGAACGACAAAGCCTCAAACCTATACAGGACAGGGCACCGATCTGAAGATCGGCTATTTCGTAGGCTGCGGGGTAGATGTAATCCAGGTGGAGGCCGGCACGGCCACTTTTGAATCCCTCAAGAAGATCGGCAAATCCGTCACGGTTTTGAACAATTGCTGCTGCGGACTGCCACCCTGGAGTTATGGTGATATCGACAACACCAAGGTGCTGGCCGAGAAGAATCTACAGATCTTCGCCGAGGCCGATGTCGATCTGATCGTTACCGACTGCTCCAGCTGCGCCTCTTTCCTCAAGGAATATAAGAAGGTTTTTGCCGATGATCCCCAGAAGCTAGAGTTGGTCGAGCAGACGAGAGCGAAGATAAGAGACGTGGTTGAATTTCTCTACACTTCGAAATTCGGGGTCGATGAAGATAAGCAGCAGGAAGTGGTGGACAGCTATCACGATGCCCATGCCGGTACAGAAGCCGTTCGTCAGGCTGTGCCTAAGGATGGCAAAGCGGTGGTAACCTATCATGATCCCTGTCACGCGGTGCGGGGGCAGGGCATCAAGTCGGAGGGCAGAGAACTCCTGAAGAGCCTCCCCAATGTGGAATTTCGGGAGATGCCGGAAGCCGACTGGTGTTGCGGCGGGGCAGGGTCCTATGCGCTGACTCATTACGATCTGTCCCAGAAGGTGCTGGACCGCAAAATAGACAATCTGAAAAAAACGGAGGCCGACATCCTGGTGACAAGCTGTCCCGCCTGTATGATCCAACTAGCCTGGGGAATAAGAAAGCACGGATTGAAAACCCGCATTTTTCATATTTCGGAAATGACGGCTTATAAAGAGGGTGTCAGCGTCTGATGCAAAGAGGGATGAAGCAGCTGAGTTAATTCGGAGTTGATTCAAGATCATTGATGCAAACGATAAGTATTTGTCGTGATCGATATCCTTAGATCAACTTGATGTCTTGGCCATTATCTAATAATTTGAACCTGAAATGGTCTGTCCAGTGCACACGCCGGACAATTGAGGGGTTTGTCAGGCTCACGATCTGCTAACAAAATGGGCTGAAAACCGCTGATTGCGTGATGCGCCCACAAGGTTTCCGAACCCCGATCAGAAGTAGGCACTGGTAAAAATATTAGGTTTTTAATTGGCCGCATGTTACGTTGTCACACTGATTTTAGCAACCAGTAGACGAGCGTGAGTATTGCAGCCCACCGGCTTCTTCCCAAGGATGCCAGTGGGCTGCGTTTTGATATTTAATTAGGTATGCGTATCACTGATTCTTGTCTGGCAGTCGGACAGAGGCGAACGTCCTGTCACTGATGACTGCATCCGGCAAAAAGGTGATGGAAGACAACTAATCAAGTTGAGGTGAATTCATGAACGGTAGAATGCAGACTATTGATGGTAATACCGCAGCATGTCACGTGGCCTACGGCATGAGTGAGGTAGCAACCATTTACCCGATCACTCCATCGAGTCCATTGGGAGAAATTGCCGACTCCTGGGCGGTCGCGGGTAGAAAAAACATATTCGGGGAACTCCTGAATGTGAAACAGATGCAGTCCGAGGCGGGCGCCGCCGGCGCTGTCCACGGTTCACTGGTTGGTGGTGCGGTTACCTGCACATTTACTGCCTCTCAGGGACTTCTCCTCAAAATACCCAATATGTACAAAATTGCCGGTGAGCTGCTGCCCTGTGTCTTCCATGTAACGGCCCGTTCGCTCTCTGCCCATGCACTTTCCATTTTCGGAGACCAGGCCGACGTCATGGCCACCCGTCAGACCGGTTTTGCTCAGATTGTTTCGAGCTCCGTTCAGGAAGTTATGGATCTGGCACTGGTTGCTCATCTGGCGACCATAGAGGCTTCGGTACCGTTCCTCCATTTTTACGATGGTTTCAGAACTTCCCATGAGATTCAGAAAATCGAGGTCATCGATTACGCTGACATGGCCAAACTGTTCAACTGGGATGCCTATTGGGCCTTCAAAAAGCGGGCTATCAATCCCGAGCGTCCGGACACCCGGGGAACTGCCCAAAACCCAGATATCTATTTCCAGAATCGAGAGGCATGCAACAAATACTACCTGGCCACGCCGGGTATCGTTGCCAAATATATGGAACAGGTGTCGCAGTTGACCGGCCGCACCTACAATCTTTTCGATTACGTTGGTGATCCTCAGGCAGAGCGGGTTATCGTGGCCATGGGATCGGGTTGCGAGGCCATCGAAGAGACGGTTAACGCCATGAACGGCCAGGGCGAAAAAGTAGGACTGGTTAAAGTGCGCCTCTATCGGCCGTTTGACGTGGATGCCTTTTTCGCAGCAGTTCCTGAATCCGCCAAGGCGGTAACCATTCTCGATCGTACCAAGGAACCGGGTTCCGTTGGCGAGCCGCTCTACACCGATGTCTGTGCAGCCTATATCGACAAAGGCATTGCACCTCCCAAAATCCTGGGGGGCCGCTATGGACTGAGCTCCAAGGAATTCACCCCGTCCATGATCAAGACAGTGTATGACAACATGGCCGCAAGTGAGCCCAAAAAGCGTTTCACGGTTGGTATCAACGACGATGTCACCCACCTTTCCCTGCCCCTCGGCGATAATTTCAAGGCCGAGCCGGAAGGAAATATCAGGGCGAAATTCTGGGGCCTCGGGTCGGACGGTACCGTAGGCGCCAATCAGAGTGCTATCAAGATCATCGGTGATAACACCGAAAAATACGCCCAGGGATACTTCGCCTATGACTCCAAGAAGTCGGGTGGTATCACCATTTCCCATCTGCGTTTCGGTGATGTGCCGATCAAATCGACCTATCTGATCAACGAAGCCGATTTTGTAGCCTGTCATAATCCGACCTATGTCAACATCTACGATGTTCTCGAGGGCATCAAGGAAGGAGGAACCTTTTTGCTTAACTGTCCGTGGTCGGTCGAGGAAATGGAAGAACAGCTGCCGGGCGACATGAGAAAAATCATCTGCGACAAGAAGCTCAAGTTCTATACCGTAGATGCAATCAAACTGGCCCAGGATGCGGGCCTCGGCGGCCGCATCAACATGATTATGCAGACCTGTTTCTTCAAGCTGGCCAATGTCCTGCCCATCGAGGAAGCCATTGATCTGCTCAAGAAAGATATTCAGAAAACTTTCGGCAAGAAGGGCGATCATATCGTGGCCATGAATATCAACGCAGTCGACAACACACTCGACAATCTCATCGAGGTGAAGGTACCTCAATCCTGGGGGCAGGCCGCGGGTGGTATCCCAGCGAAGCCTGCAGCCACTGACTATGTCGATAAGGTGATGCGTCCGGTGCAGGCCCTCAAGGGCGATGATCTACCGGTCAGTGCCTTTTCACCGGATGGGGTTTTCCCGACCTCAACTGCCCGCTACGAAAAACGCGGTGTGGCAGTCAGTGTTCCCGAGTGGCTTGCCGATGAGTGTATTCAGTGCAACCAGTGCTCTTTCATTTGTCCGCATTCCGCCATAATTCCGATCCTGGCCACCGACGCTGAACTCAAAGGGGCTCCAAGCACCTTTAAAACCATTGATGCAGTCGGTAAAGCGGTGAAAGGGAATCAGTTCAGAATCCAGGTAAATGCGCTGGATTGCCAGGGATGCGGCAACTGTGCAGACATCTGCCCGTCCAAGACTAAAGCGCTGGTGATGAAGCCCACAGTAACCCAGACCGAGACGGAAGTGCCGAACTACGAGTTCTCGCTGACTATACCTTACAAAGGTGGAATCATGAGCCGTGATTCGATTAAGGGTAGTCAGTTTTATCAACCCCTGCTCGAGTTCTCCGGTGCCTGTGCTGGTTGCGGTGAGACTCCCTATGTGAAGGTACTGACCCAACTTTTCGGCGAGCGTATGACCATCGCTAACGCCACGGGATGTAGCTCGATCTGGGGTGGTTCTGCTCCTTCGTCTCCCTACTGTGCCAATGCGGACGGTCACGGCCCCGGCTGGGCCAGTTCACTGTTCGAGGACGCCGCTGAGTATGGGTATGGTATGGCCCTAGCCTACGGTACCAGACGAAAGGCACTGGCCACAAAAGTTGAGCAGGCAATTGAATCAGATATTTCCGCCGATCTCAAGGAGGCTTTCACGGCCTGGCTCGGAGCGAGAAATGATGCCGAGGGATCCAGGGAAACCGGCGACAAGCTCAAAGAACTGCTGAAAGACACGGTCGGCAACAAGCTGCTGACCGAGATAGCCAATTGCAGCGAACTGTTCACTAAGAAGTCTCACTGGATCGTTGGCGGCGACGGCTGGGCTTATGATATCGGCTACAGCGGTCTCGATCACGTTATGGCCCAGAGTGAGGACATCAACATTCTGGTAATGGATACAGAGGTGTACTCCAATACAGGCGGTCAGTCTTCCAAGGCGACCCAGACCGGCGCGGTGGCCAAATACTCGGCCTCGGGTAAGAAGGTTTCCAAGAAAGACCTGGCTCGAATGATCATCACTTACGGCCATGCCTATGTTGCCTCGGTTTCCATGGGCGCTAACAAGCAGCAGATGATGAAAGCCTTTATGGAAGCTGAACGGCATCCCGGCCCTTCGCTGATCGTCTGTTACG
The DNA here is from genome assembly GCA_963759125.1 of uncultured delta proteobacterium. Lineage (GTDB taxonomy): Bacteria > Desulfobacterota > Desulfobulbia > Desulfobulbales > Desulfocapsaceae > JABDQA01. The sequence goes on along the minus strand of CAVWXN010000001.1, from coordinate 135,440 downwards.
CCCCGTGTATCGCTCACGGTCTCAGGGCTGGTATGGGCAAGACCCAGACCGAGGCCAAGCTGGCAGTCGAATCAGGCTACTGGCCCATGTTCCGTTACAACCCGAACCTCGTCGATGAAGGCAAGAATCCGTTTACCCTTGATTACAAAGAACCCGACGGAACTCTGCAGAATTTCCTCTCCAACGAAGTCCGGTTCGCAGCGCTCGAGAAGAGTCATCCGGAAGAGTCTAAGCGGCTGAGGGCCAAGATAGAAGAGGAAGTGAACGATCGCTATAAGCTGTTAAAAGCCATGGCCGATCATGGCATTGGCGTCTAGGTTCGCTGAAATGGCTGTGGGAAGGGGAGTTTGTCCCCTTTCCACAGCTTCCCAGGAATAACTATGGAAGACAACGTATTTCGAGCCATTGAACAGCGGAAGGTGTCGGCCCAGATTGTCGATCAGGTCAAGAGCCTGATCTCCAACGGCAGGCTGAAGCCGGGCGATGCCCTTCCCCCTGAGCGCGAACTCATGAAGGTGTTCAATGTCAGCCGCCCGACCTTGCGGGAGGCGCTCAACACTCTGTCTACCATGGGCTTCGTCCAGATGGCTCAGCGTCGCAGAACCAGGGTTAAATCCCTGGTGCCCAGTAACATCACAGAACCGCTGCATCATCTGTTAAAAGATGACATCAAGGTGTCACTGGAGTTGATCGAGGCGCGGACCATTATCGAAACAGGCAATGTCCGGCTGGCGGCAAAACGGGCTACCGAAGCCGATATCGAGCGGCTGGAGAACTGTCTCGATAAAATGGGACAGAAGCTCAAGGACAATACATCTTTTACCGAGGAAGATGCTGCCTTCCACCTGGCCATCGCCGAGGCAACCCACAACAAGATTCAGACCCACCTGATGTTTTCCATCTACGATCTTCTTAGAGAGAAGGTTGGCTTGTGCTATTACGATGATGAGACGGAGTACATGTATCAGCAGCATCGCGACATCGTTGAGGCAATTAAGGCAGGGGATGAGGTAGTTGCCCAGAGCAGGATGGAAACCCACCTGAGCTATGTGGAGTCATTGCTTAACCGGCTTATCACAGGCGAGTCGGGCAGCGGTAAGAGCTGATTGACGGCGCAGCTAACGAACTGTTCAGTCAGATATCAGCTGTCCTGTATGCGCTGAGGATTTTTCCGCCACTGTGTCTTCAGCACCATCTGTTTTTTCCGGCTCACCGTCCTCGATCTCTGATTCTGCCACCATCTCATCGACAACAGGTTCGGGTTCCCCGACGTAGTTCCAGTGCCAGGCCTCCCAAGGCATGCGAAAACGGTTGTATTTCGAATAGGTCTCCTTAAAACCGAACTGCTGGCCGTTTTCCTGCAGCCATTGATACTGCTCTGTTTCGGCGAACGCCCAGTTGCTTGGATAAAAATCCATGGCGGTACCGAGCATATGCTGTGAGTAGCCGGGCGGAGCCACGTAACGGATGATGTCGTCAAACGATCTTCCCTTGTCGAGCATACGAACGAAGATGCGCGTCTGGTAGTGGATGGAGCGATAGGCAGACTCGACTTTCAGATCAACCCCGTCGAGGCGGGCCTTGCTGAGCATTCTAAGCAGAGAGGGATAAGCCTCAGCCAGGATGTATATCTCGCTCCCCTTATGAGTGAATTCGACTGGTATCTGTCGAAGTTCGTCGAGGTTTCGGGAGGTTGGAAACAGTCTGTTGCCGGCCCACGGTTCCGGGACCTGATATCGTTCGTTATTGATGCTCACGGTTTCGATCACGTTGGGGAACTTGATCGGCATCGCGACTGGAGAAATAACTGGCGGCTCAGCGGTTTGATCGGTGGCGCGAACGGCAGGTGACCAGAGCGTGGTCAACAGGATAAGACAGACGAGATACTGCATGGTAGGTAAATGAATACTGAGACCTTGAGTAAAATAATTGTAGATGCGCTTAAGTGGCTACGGCTGCTAGTAATAACAGACCTTGCTTCGCTGAGCAATAGAAGTTGTGCCGGAGCCGGCTTTACTGATGGTGGGCAGATGTTCAAAACCAGGAAATTTTTTACATTTTTTAGCAGAGATAGGTTTCATGTTCTGTTATACTTGTCCAGCCATTCACTAGAACTAAAATAAAATTAAATAAATACAGAATGTTACGCATTTCCACACTTGGTTTCGTCCTGCTTTTTCCGCTACTGCTGTCAATCCCGGGGCCTTTGTTTTCCAAATCGGTTCAATACGATATAGCCTATATATGGGATGACGATTTAACCAATGTCCTCGACTACCAGAACCAACTCGAAGAAACGCTGGGACCGGAAGTCGCACTTCATCTCCGCATTGTTGGGAGGAAAGATGGAGGGTATGGCATCGTCTACGACCATAACGGTACCGCCCTGAGTTCCGCCCAGCTCATGGTGCAGCATAGTGAGATGCTGCGCAGCGAAGGCTTGTCCGAATGTTTCGCAGTGGAAGACAGCGGCTATTTTCAGCTCTACAATGTGAGTTACGGTCTCGGTCCAAACCTCGAAGACATGAAGAAACGTTACGCTCGGGTCTATAACTACCTGGGTGACGAGGTTGGCAAAAATCTCTACATAGAACAGACAGACAAGAACAACTACACCCTGATTTACAGGCGTCGTGGAGATCGATCATCTACTTACAAGGTAGCTCGGAATCACGCCAAGCTGCTCAAAAAGAAAAAAATATCGACCACGATTTTAGCAGAAAAAAACAATCCGGTGGTCTTTGGAGAATCTTCGCACCTCGACGATCAGCAGCCCACATCCGCCCCCACGCCAACGGTGGCCACGTCCCCTAAACCAAAGGCAAAATCGTCCCAGAAAGTGGTTAAATCAGTGGCCAAATCGAGGCCATCGAGTCCACCGCCCAGCAGCCGACCAAAAGTCATCGCTCTGCCTTCCGCCGGCGGTAATTTCGAGGCTACTATCGAGCAGTACATCAAAGATTTGCGGAATAAAGGAAGGCTGGCCAGCGAGGAAAAAACGGGCTGGATGGTAGTTGATTTAACCAGCGGAAAAAGCATTGTCGACATTAACGCCAATAAAGTGTTCCAAGCCGCCTCGATGATCAAACCTTTTATTGCCCTGGCTTTTTTTCACAAAGTAAAAGAGGGTGCTTTGAAATATGGTCCCAAGAGCAGGCGGAACATGGAATTAATGATCCAGCGCTCCGATAACACGGCTACCAACTGGGTCATGCGCATAGCTGGCGGACCCGCTGAGGTCGACAAGCTGTTGCGCACCCATTACAGCGATATTTTCAAAAACACCCGGGTCGTTGAATACATTCCCGCCGGCGGCAGAACCTACAAGAACAGTGCCCTGCCGTCCGATTACATCCGCTTTCTTCAGGCTTTGTGGAGCAACAACCTGCCATACGGCAAGGAGATCAGAAGGTTGATGTCCCTGCCCGGGCGTGACCGGCTCTATAATGGAACCCCTATTCCACGGGGCACGCTGGTCTATAACAAGACCGGTTCGACGGCACGGCTGTGCGGCGATATGGGTATTCTGGTTGCCAAGGATCGAAAGGGCAACAGCTACCCCTATGCCCTGGTCGGTGTTATCGAGCGCGATACGAGAGCAGCAAATTACGGCGACTGGATGCTCACCAGAGGAAATGTGATACGGCAGGTCTCAACACTGGTGTATAAGGAGCTGAAGAAGCAATACAAACTCCTCTAGGTACCTTGGGCACCTTGGACAATTGTCTTTTGGCACAAACTCTGCTCTGGGGGGACAAATTTTATTCTCGCAACATTGTGTCTATGGTTGCGTGTATAATTTCCCCCGCACGCCTTGATTTTGAGACATAATCCTGATTTTGCAGGGTAGTTACTAGTAATTTTGAGACGATCCAGAAAAGTATTTCTGGTAAAAATTCAGGATATTTCTAGTCGCCTAAACCGGAACCAAGATCTCGGGCGATCTCCACCTGCCAATGCGATGATTCCAGCTAAGCTCTATCGATTCTCCATAGACAGACTCAACGGTCGATTCATATCGGGCTGGTGCTTCAACAGGTTTGCCAAGAGCAGACCGGTGAGCATCGTGGCTATTGCTGACGACCAAATACTCGGTCGTTTTAGCAACAGCGGCTACCGTGACGACCTGGTCGAGAAAAATCTGCACCCGAGTGGTGTCTGTGGCTTCGATTTCAGCTTCCCTGCCGATTTTGACCCTCGCTCCCATGGCCAGTTCCATCTTTGTTTCGATTCTTTCAAAACCCCGGTGGCAACCGTTGACTGCAGTGAAATTGAAATATTGCAGCCGCACCTGAATACTCCCATCTGTTTTATGCACATCCCCAAAACCGCGGGCACCTCGTTTAACTCGTTCGCCAGAGCCTGCTTTGCCGGTGACCGGTTCTTAACTCATATCGAGCGGCTCGATGAGAGTGAAGTGCGCCGGGGTATCGAGCAGGCGCTCTATCTCGCCGGACACCTGCCCCTCTATGAGCTTGGCCGCCTGGTTGATCTCTCCGGCTATGATCTGCTCAGCATCATCCGTGAGCCTTACGCTCATCTGCACTCGCATCTGAACTATGTAAGAGGTGTGAGGTCCGGAAGCAGGTTTGAAATTCATTATGGTTTTCGCCACAACGAAACCGTCAAAGCCCTCTCAGATGAGCTCAATGGAGTTGATTTCAGCGACCTTGAACAAATTAATGGTCTTGGTAACCGGGCTGCATGATTATCAATGTGATTTTTTCGATAATATCCAGACCCGCTATTTTCTCGAATATAGACCTGAAAGGGTTGCTGAAAGAAGATCTGGGGAGGGCCTGTGAGAACATCTCAAAGTTTCAGTTTCGTTGGCTTGACCGAAGCCTACGACCAGTTCAAAAATCAGTTTTGCCATACCCTTGGTATCACTTCAGGCGAACAAAAGCTGCAGTCCAACAAGTCTGAATACTACCGGTTGTTCGACCCTAATGATCCGGAGGTTCGGGCCGCCTTAGAGCCCCTGGTCGAGTACGACCTCAAGCTCTATGAATTCGTCTCCGACAGATTCTGGCAGGATAAGTTGTGATACGGTTGAGTTGAGCCAGGTGCTTTACAAATTCCGACTAGGCCTCATAGTTCTAAGGAAGGTCATGGTTCGACCGGGAACAACTATCGACAAACGAAGACGAGGAGAGAAACATGGTTGAGGAACAACGCATTGAATTATTCGTCACCGAGGCGGAATCACTGGTATTGGAGGCCCTGGCCCAGGCCGAAGCCCCTTACAGTCAGCGGGCCCAGGCACTTCTTGCCGTCGATGCCGGTTCAACAATCGAGCAGGCGGCCAAGGTGGCAAATCTCAAAGTCACCCAGGTTCGTTTTTGGATAGGAAGGTTCAGAAACGGCCGGTTGACTGTTTTTCCCGAATCTGTGATCAAAGAGATTGAGTCATTTTTGCAAGGTGCGACAAAGAACGAGTCTTTGGCGAAGACCAAAAAGAAAAAAGAAAAGGTGAAGCCGCCTAAAAAGAAGCCGGTTGCCGATTCAAAAGGTGGAAAGCAGAAGAAACAGAAGAAGCAGAAGAGGTCAAGGCAAAAAAAGCGGTAACTGTGAAAAGCAAAAAGACAAAGAAAGAGAAGAAAGGTAAGAAAACCAAGAAAGTAAAACAAAAGAAAAAAGGGGCTAAAAAGAGTGGCAAGAAAAAAAAGTAGCGCTGCACATGTGAATCATTGATGCCCATGGAAATTACCAAGTTAGAACCAGAAAATAAGCACGGTCTGGTGGTGGTGCTGACCGGCAACGGCAAAGGCAAAACCACCAGCGCCATGGGTATGGTACTGCGGGCGGCGGGTCACAATATGAGGACCTGCGTGATCCAGTTCATGAAAGGGGATCTCTATTCAGGTGAATGGGATGGGCTCAAGCTGCTTGGTGATCGGGTCGAGCTCTACTCAACCGGCAAGGGATTCTGCGGCATACAGGGAAACCCTTACCCGCATTCGGAGCATCGGGAAAATGCCCAGCAAGCGCTGAGGCTTGTCGATCAGAAGATGTTATCCGGAGATTTCGATGTGATCGTTCTCGATGAGATCAACAATGCCCTGCAACTCAAACTGGTCGATCTTGATCAAGTCCTGGCCATAGTGGATAACAAACCGGAGCTTTTGCATCTGGTCATGACCGGAAGGGATGCCCATGAAGAAGTGCTCAACAGGGCCGACACCGCCAGCCGTGTCGACGAGATCACCCACGCCTATCGCAAGGACATTGAGCCTCAGCCGGGCATCGATTATTGAGGTGGCGCTGGACTCACCTCAGATGCGGTGCTCTGCCTTATAGACTGGGCCCCGACTTAGCGACCGGATTTGGCCGCCAGGGCGGCCTCAGCGATAGGTCGGCGTCTACAGCGCTTTTTCGGGCCTCCGCAATGCAACTTCGGCGAGGCCATCTTTTTTACCGGCCGTTCAATGGCCTGCTGGAGGTCGAACGTGGGCTATCAACGCGCCTTCAGAGTCGTTGCACCCGCCGCTGGCTGATGAATACCCCAACCAGCACCACCAGTGAAGCGACATATTGGGACGGGACAAACCGTTCATCGAGTATGACAAACCCCAGGATGACCGTAAATACCGGAATCAGGTTGACGAAGGCTGAAGCCTGGCTGGCCGGAATCTTGCTCACCCCGTAATTATAAAACAGGTAGGCCCCCAACGTCACAAAACTGCCGAGATAGAGTACCGCCAGGGCTGGCGCCGGATACCAGACCCGGGGAAGAGAAATATCGGGATGGATTAAAAACAGCGAGAAGAAGAATGCGCCGATCCATGATTGCACCGCGGTCAGAAACAAGGCACTGTAGCGGGCACTGAGGTGCTTTATCGACAGAGTATAGCCGGTAGCCGCCACCATGGCCAGAAACTCAAGGAAATTACCCAGCAGAGGATTGGGCGCTGATACCGACTTCTCACCAGCAAGACTAAGCCAGCAGGCACCTGAAATGGCGATGAGAAATCCGACCACTGTCTGTCGGGAAATACGTTCCTTGAGAAACACGGTGGCCCCGAGCGCCACCATCAGAGGCAGCATGGCGGTGATCAATCCGGCCTGAGAGGCCGAGGTCAGCTCGAGAGCTTTGGCTTCAAAGATAAAATAGATGCAGGGTTCACAGACCGCCATGAAAAGGAGATATTTGACATCCTCTCTCTTTATCACCGTATGGCGGAGCTGACGATAAAACACCAGAAAGCACACACTTCCCACCGTCATACGACCGAAAATCACGATCATCGGGTGATATCCCTGGAAGGCGATTTTCAACGCGATGAATGAACTGGCCCAGAGGATCATCGCCGATACAAGGCTCAAAAACGGCAACCAGGTTTTTTGGTCGTTCAAAGGAATTCCTTGATAAATAGAGACTTATCGGGTCTCGGATATTGCATCAGTGCTCTACGGAGGGCGGGAGTCTAGCACATCGGTGGGGGAATTGCCAGACATTGCCCAGTCGGACCTGGCCCGGGAGATGGCCGGGGGTTCAAGGGGCCGCTTCGAGGAACTGGTTTATTTCCGCTTGCCAGCCGTTTCGAAAACCTTCGATCTCAATGTTCCAGACTTTGTCCGCTTGCCGCAGGTTCTATTAATCCCTTGCAGGCCGTGATCCCTGATGAACAAAGATGCTGCCTTGAGGGAGGAGTCAAGTTCATAAGCCTGCTGCATGTCCTTAAGCGCTTCGAGCATCAGCCCTGACTCCTCCAGGCAAAGCCCTCGGAGAAAATAAATCTGGGCCAGCAGGCTGTCTTCTAACGGCGAAGGTTTGTCGATATCGATAAATTTTGACAGAAGCTGAATGGCGTCGGAAAATCTTTGCTCCCGGTAAAGGCATCTCGACGCTTCTAGCAGATAATCGGGAGTCTCCGGTGCCAGTCTGTAAGACTCTTTGAAAAACACACAGGCCTGCAGACTGGTTTGATTCGTGCTGAGCAGCAATCTCACCGAGCATGAAATAGGCCTTCGAGTTGTTCGGGGAGTGACTGATCACCCGGTAAAAATCTTGGCGAGCCGCCTCAAATTCATCCTCGTAGAAGTAACGCAGCCCTCTGACCAGATATTCCCGGTGGCCGTTGTCCAAGTCGGTTCGTGTTTCGTTTTTGACTTCGGATTGATCACTACTTCGCTGAAGCCGGGGGGCCTGGGAAGCAACGATCTGCGAGTTGCCGGGAACTCCGGAAGGTGTTTTGAGATAGGCGTTGATTAAAGATCTGGCCTTGGACGTCAATCTTCCTTTGATACTGCTTTTTATCAGTACGAGGTCGGCGAGGGCACCCTCGAGATCACCCTGTGCATGTTTGGACTGGGCCCTGCCGAAATAGGCTTCTTCGAAGAGAAGGTCTTCCTTTATGGCAGCGCTGTAGTCAGTTATAGCCTCACGGTGACGCCCCATCTGCCGATATATCTCGGCCCGCTGGAAATGGTAAATTTTTCGCCGATAAGTGGAATCTTCCAGAGCTATAGCCGTGTCGAAGAGCTGATGCGCCTGATCAATGTCCTGCCCGGATTTATACGCTATAGTGCCAAGGCCAAGGCGGCTGAATGGCGTTTCGCCCTGAAGCTGCTCCAGATACTTTAAATCGGCTTCGGCTTCTTGAAACTGTCTATTCTGTATATAGGAGCTCACCCTGCCTCTTCTGGATTCCGGGTTCCCAGGGTCGTTGTTCAAGGCTTGAGTGAAGGCGGCAATCGCCACGTATGGATCCATGATAGCTTGCTCTTTCAAAGACTGATAGGAGCTGATCCTTTGAGAGAATGGAAAATCCTTCTCATAACGCGCCACCCCCGAAATTACCATTTTGTAAATGTCGGGGGCGAGCAGAAACTTGACTCTCTGGAGGCCCTCGGCCAGTTGATTTGATTTCAGTTTCAGATAATCAAGGGTGACGATATAGGTGTTTGAGTCTGCCGTCTCATCCGCGAAGCACTGGCGGGCGAACTGGGCCATCATCTGATCGGAACCATGCCACCTTGGACTCAGGTAGAGAAGTTTTGCCCGGTAAGCGCCCAACCAACGCGGATCTATATCGACAGCAAGGGCGAACCATTCCTCCATATCCGTGCGGGGAAGTTTGAGATGCAGCGATAAGGCAGTTAATGCTGCTGGAGGGCCGGGATCATTACCATAAAGCTCAACGGCTTTTTCCAGGTCAGCCTGAGCGTTCCTGAGAAAACTGTTGAAATCCTGTCGCTGTCGCACGCTCAGCAGCAGGGTCTGGTTGGCACCATCTAGAAAGCGAGCCCTTTCAAGGAAGTGCATTCCCCTGACGGTAAATGGGAAATGAGACGCCGGCCTGGCGCTGCACCATTTATTCCAGACCCTTAACTGTTGCATGGCGGACAACTGAAGGTAAACTCTCTCCAGCCGCCGGTGACCGTCGTGGCTCAAAGGTTTTTGGTCGAGCAGATCGCGTAGCGTTTTCTCGGCCTCATCATAGTTGCCATCGGCAACCAGCTGGGCGACCCGGGTGGCGATTTCAACGGTCTCGGTCCTCTGCTTCAGAGCCTCTGTAAACTGTCTTTTGCTGTTGATCTGCGGATCATTTGCCAGAGCTGGCGATAAGCAGTACATCAGGAGTACGACAGTCAGCAAGGCTGAGAAGCAGATCCGGTGGCGTAAAAAAATGAACATTCCTGTGATTTCCGTTCCCAAGAGTCTGTCTGAACTTTGATCGGATCTATCTTTTCTAGCCATCGATCGGCGTTCGGAAAGAGAGCCCCACCATCACTTCACCTGGGTCTTGATCTCTTCGAGAATACGATGAGAGAGCGGTTCATCACCAAAGACGCCAACCCTGATGGTGACGTTGGTCAGATCTTTGGAGGCACGTGAAATGGTTAACAGAATCTTATCATCCTGTGGAGTTCGAAGTTCGTAGGCGACTTTATGTTGGCTTGCATCCCTCGCCGTTTCCCTGATGGAATTTTCACGGATGGCGGTGTCGGTAGCTTTGACGACGTTTTGAAATCCTCCTTCAATGGTGGCGTTGAGGTCTCCGCTCACGTAGCCAACAGTACCTGCGGCGGCTCCGCCAAGTATGAGTATGCCGCATCCTGCCAAGTACAATAGCGCAATGAATGTCAACAGGAGCCTCAGCAAAAAGGTCGCGGGAGAGTATGTCATTATCGGTCAGTTATTGAGATGGACGAAGTTGGTTTGATTCACTTCGGAGCCTGCTGAGTCGCGGATGAAGGGGGAAGTTTGAACCGCTGAATCCTGCTCACCATGGTTCGTTTGATCGTTGTTTCGGTACCATTTTCGGAAACCAGCGTCAGATAATCCGGTTCAATAGTCAGATCGATGCCTTCCAGATCACCCCCACTCACCAGCTCGACCACATAAAAAAATCTGTCGGTGGGTATGGTCGAATCCTGAGATTCAAGTTCCGTCAGTTTCTCCACTTGTACTTCCTGCATTGCCCGGGAGAGCATTTCCTGGTCGACGACGATGTGATTGTCTCCTGATTGTTCGCCTGTTTCCTGGGAGGAGTCGGCCTTCTGCTGCAGAACTTTTCTTGAACTCGAGAGTAGTGATTCTATTTCTGAACGGTTAACTACCACCAGCAGCAAACCCAGAAAAAGTATCAGGATTATGATAGTCTTAATCCTGATGCCGAAAATACTCAGCGGTGCGGATTCTTCGTTTTTCATCTGAGGCTAGAACCAACGGTTGATCATGGGCCGAAGGCGGAAGCTGGCTGTTCCGCGTTAACCTGGCTAAACGCTACAATTATATCGTTTTCTTGTCATCTATGCCAGTACTGGATTAATCCTGAGCATTCAGCAACCACTCATGGTTACATGAGCTCAATTAAGCTTATCATTCGGCCTCGAATGCTGACGGTTCCGGCGGGTCCTTACTCAAGCCGTGTCTGGGGCTGGCGCCATGAATTTTAGGTCGATCTTCTAAAAACGTTGCAGGGTCGTCAGGAGGTGTTGTCGGATGATAACTATATAGCTTGACACCGAGGTGTCTCTCTGCTACGTTCTGTGCATATGCTGTTTAACCGATCGATTAATTAGATTGGCTGTGCCTAGTCGCAAACAAAATGGACATATGTGGTACTTTCGGTAGAGATTTTTTTCGGGTACTTTTGTCCTGCATTACAGTCGAGTCATATGGCCGACAGGCGGCCGCGGGATTATCATGCGGCTGCTGAAAGAACAAAAAGCCGGGTGCTCGGTTTCGCCAGGTGCACCGGTTTTTGTCTTTTCAGCAATAGATCCGTGCTATTGCCCGCAATACTGGCAGGTACGTATGACAGCCATAATCCAGTGTGAGAGTGTGATATGAAAATTGCAGAAATCGAAAAAACCAAATCAGAGAGCCCGGAAAGTCTGCCTTCCCGTGAGCGACGTAACCTGTTGAGAATTGGCCTGGCGGTGACCGGCGTTTATCTCGGCGGCAAGGTGTTGTCACTCACCTCAGTGACCAATGCGTTTGCCGAAGGGGTCGTACCCAAACGGGGCAAATATCCTTATAATCCCCATTACGCAATGGTAATCCGCGAACATCTCTGCATTGGCTGTGAACTCTGCAAGGAAGCCTGTGTCGAGACCAACAATGTTCCAGAATACGGTTTCCGCACTACAATTCTTGAACGCCGCCGGGATATCGTCGATGGGGGAGAAGAGACCATCTTCATGCCGGTTCTCTGCAATCAGTGTAATCGGCCTCCCTGCGTCAGGGTATGTCCGACCACGGCCACCTGGAAAGACAAAACCACTGGCATCATCGTTATGAAAGACAGCCGCTGTATCGGCTGCAAAACCTGTATGGCTGCCTGCCCCTACAACGCCCGCTACTTTGACGAGGAGACCAGGGCGGTGGATAAGTGCGACTTCTGCTGGGAGGCGCTGTTGTCCAAGGGAAAGAAGAATACTGCCTGCTCCGATATCTGCCCTGCCGATGTAAGGGTGTTTGGTGATCTGGCCAACGTCAAGAGCAGGGTCTACAAACTCGTTCACCAGCCTGAGAAAATTGTCTGGGTTCTCAGGTCCGAGGCAGGGGCCATGCCCAATGTGTTCTATACCAATGCCTGATAGTCTGATCGGCAAAGATGACAAAAAGTATTCACCTTACGGTGTCAAAGTTCTGAGAACGCGGAGAGTGTAATGAAGAAAATTTTTGCAGTGCTCGGTCTAATGAGTTTCGTCCTGTTGAGCGCCGTGATCATCTGGGCTTCGAGCCAGAGTAGCGAGCAGGAGGAACCGTACGATGAAGACACCTACGGTCCAGAGGAGCCTATCGTCTGGAACGCGCCTCAGAAATCGGTGGTATTCAGTCATAAAGAGCACACCCTGGCCGCCGACCTGTCTTGTGACGACTGCCATGACGAATTGTTTGAAATGGAGGACGGTGCGGCTGAGGAGTATGATGACTTCAATCATGCATGCAATGGACGAAGGTAACTATTGCGGCGCCTGTCACGATGACAGCATGGCCTTTTCCACCGAATCCTATTGCGGTTCATGTCACCTCTCTCCGCAAGAGCCAGTTGTCTGGACCAAACCGGTGAAAGCGGTGCTCTTCAGTCATGACAATCATTCTGAGGACATGGGCATGGATTGTGAGTCCTGCCACAACGATCTCTTTATCATGGAGGCCGGTGCCGCCCAGGAAAATGAAGACTTCAATCATACGTCAATGGACGAAGGCAACTATTGCGGCGCCTGCCACGACGGTTCCACCGCCTTTAGCCTACGACACCAGATGTACATCCTGTCATATCGGCGTTCGTGGCTATGCCCGCTTGACCGGGGAGGGTGCCGGCGGACCACGGTCTGGTCACTGACATAAAACAGAAGGCCAAACGTCCCCTCGGCAGCGCTGTGAGACTCACGTATCCGCCAGCTTGTCATTCATGTATCAACGGGAGATTCGCCTCAATTCGGAATACCGCCAGTGCGCTGGCCTCTCCTGTTTTCTCCTTACCTCCATTCCTGAAAAACAAATAAATGCCCGCCTCAGGGCGTATCCTGCGCCCATTTTCTCCCTGTTCTGATTAACTGTTTGATATTATAAAGTAAAATAATTTTTCGTCTAAGCCCTTTACCCTCACTCGCCTGTCAGGAAATCAGGCGAGACCTCATCATTTTTCCGCAACTAGCTGAATTCTAATACGATAATTCAACTGTTTCAAATGGGCGTATAGTGCGCCATCGCCACCAGGAGAAACGACGCAATATGCGCCCTTGGTGGTAAATGATTCCGGAAATCATCAGCTGTATACCGCTCCAAAATTCCTTCTTTAAATATAAATAAACCTAAACAAAACAAAAGTTTGAGGATAATTTAAGTTTTTTATTGAGAACCCTGAAAATGCTGGCATGTCACTTGCTCTAAGAAGGGTAAGAAAGCCAACAACATCTTAGAAAGGAGGCCGACATGGCAGCATATGTTCACGCACAAACCGACACTACGATAGTCAGTCCTGCATTTCCCAAGGCCTGGCTCGAGAAAGCAAGCGAATGTTTCTGGGGTTCGCTCTGCCTTCTTCTGTTTATGGCTCTCGGGCCTTTTTCAGCCCCGATCGTACTTGGCTACATCTTTTTTGGAAAAATCCATGAGCAGGGGAGCGCTGAGCCGGATCCTGCCTCAGGAAATTAAAGTAATATACCAATGAATAAATCAGGAGGAATCATGTCTTTTCAGTCACAGACCGCAGTAATCGAGCAGAGAGAATTCAAAAAGCCCCAATTCAACCTTTTATTGTGGACCATGCTGGCCCTTGTCGCAATAGGCATCTCGGCTGGTATCTACGCGCTTTTCGTTGGCCACCACCAAACTCTTGGGGTGACCCGCAATGTTCCCTGGGGTATCGGTATTTCCACCTATGCTTACCTGGCCATTATCTCCACAGGACTTTGCGGCCTGGCGGCTCTCAGCCATCTGTTTGGCGGCAACAATCTGGCACCGCTGGCCAATCGCATGGTCTGGCTCTCGATTGCCGCAATTTTCGGGGCCTTTCTGGTAATTGGACTGGAGCTTGAAAATGTCTGGCGCATGCCGCTGGGCGTTATTCTCGCTCCAAACCCCACCTCTAACATCTGGTGGATGGGCACGCTTTACGGAATGGCAGTTGGTATCATGATGGTTGAACTTTACCTGATCATTACCAGGCGTTTTAAACTTGCGGTGATTCTCGGAGTTTGTGCGGCAGTCACTGAGTTGTTCGCCAATTCCAATCTTGGTTCGGTATTTGCTTCGCTCAACGCCCGTCCATTCTGGTATGGCTCGCAACTGCCGATCTTTTTCCTGGCTTCTGCCTTCTTGTCGGGTGCGGCGGCCATCGTCATCTTTACGCACGGTTCCTATTCGCTGAGGGGCAAGAAGGTCACCGGTGAGAGTTTTGCGGCCTTGCAGACCGCAGGCAAAGTGATGCTCCTGCTGATATTCATGATCGGTCTCGCCACCGGCTGGAAATTCTTGAACGCCTTTGTAGGCTCCGAGGCAGTGGGCGATGCAGCCCGGCTGTTGACCCAGGGACCGCTTTCCACTTCGTTCTGGGTATTTGAGCTCGGAATAGGACTTGCCTTACCGTTTGTGCTGCTCCTGGCGACCAGGCTGAAGTCGATCGAGGCCCTGTCGCTGGCCGCGCTTATGGTTCTCGTCGGTCAGTTCTTCTCTCGCTTGAACCTGGTAGTTGCCGGACAACTGGTTCCCCAATACGCTGGCTTTGAGGGAATGCCAGTCTACAACCACTATGTCCCGACCGGTCCCGAACTGGCCATGGTCATGAGCGGGATTGGTGTGCTCGGTGTTTGTTTTCTGATCGGTGAGTATTTTCTCGGGGATCGTTTCAGACATCACCATGAAGACTAACAGAGGGCTCCATCCAGGGAAACCTATCAGGGAGGAAATAATGATCTCTCAAGACGAATCAATTTTCACCATCGGCATGGCGGCCAAACTTCTCGGTGTCCATCAGAGGACATTGAGAAACTATGAAGAGAGTGGTCTGGTCAAACCATCGCGAAAAGGAAAATGGCGCTATTATTCGATGCGTGATATCAAGTGGATCGAGTGCTTGCGTGAAATGATTCACGAGCATGGTATCAGCGTCAATGCGGTGAAGAAACTGTTGTCGTATACGCCTTGTTGGAATATCATCGATTGCCCGTTCGAGAAAAGACAGCGCTGCAGCGCCTTTTTCTCCAACACGATGGTACCCAGTAAAATAAAGAAACTCACCCCCCTCTCGAGACCGAAAAGAAAAAAGAAGGTCGTTGCAGTCTGATCACACCAGCCAGCACAGTTTACTGAAAAACCTCCGGTCGATTGTTCGACTGGAGGTTTTTTTTGTGTACTTCCCAAAACCATGATGACCTTGGGCGCAGAATGCGCCCAGATTGTTTAAAGTAAATGGATGGGATTATTATGCTTCCATTTTCTTAAAAAAATATAGATAAAAATATTATTCAATAAAGTACTGAATATACTTATATAAATATATTTAAGTACGACAATGTGTCAACTGATGTCAAAAAATACATTAGTAAATAACTTGACAACAGTCATTTACAATTTTATTATCGCCAATAATTCGGAACTGATGAACAATTGAACGATTAGGGTTCCGTATCAGGCTGCCTTCCGGCAGTAGTCTTTCAATACCCATTCGGGGAGTAAAGAGATGGATGGCATACTATTTATGATTTTTTGGATTGGCGGTGCAGCGCTTCATACCTTGTATGATCTCAAGATCAAACCTCGGCTGAAGACTGCTGAAAACAGTGTTGATCACACAACGTTTTAAGACTGACAGGTAATTCAAAATGGAAAGAAAGGAGCACGTGATGAATAATCTTTTGGCGGGGGTTCTACCCCAGGAAGGGGGACTGGAGTCGACTGCTTCGTGGAAATACACTTCAGCAGTGATGCTTTTCGGACTGTTAACACTGGTTGGTGTCGCTTTCGGCGTTCATTCAATCATTGCCGGCCATGAACACACCTTTGGGGTGACCAGGGATGTGCCCTGGGGGGTTCTGATTGCCGCCTATGTTTTTTTCGTGGTCACTTCCACCGGTCTCTGCATCGTCGCGTCGGTGGGTCATGTGTTCGGCTTCAAGGATTTCAATCCCATAGCCAAACGGGCAGTCTTTTTATCAATAGCAACCATCGTCGCCGGATTTCTGGTCATCGCCTTTGAAATTGAGAATTCGTGGCGTATGCCGGTCGGCAACGTGATCGGTGCCAATCCCACTTCCAATATCTGGTGGATGGGAACGCTTTACGGCGCCTATCTGTTTTTCATGATGATCGAGTTTGTCATGCTCCAGAAAGACCTGCATAAGACGGCGACCATGTTCGGTCTGGCCGGTCTGTTGACCGGTGTCGTAGCCCATTCCAATCTTGGGGCTGTTTTTGGTCTGCTTAATGCCCGTGAATTCTGGCATGGCCCCTATATGCCGATCTATTTCATTACCTCGGCCGCCATGTCGGGATGTGTGGCGATCATTTTCTTTACCTATCTCGCCTACCGCGCCAATGGCTGGGAAATGAGCGACGATATGAAAAAATCACTCGGGAGCGTCGCCAAAATGGGCGCCCTGATGATGGCCATCATTCTTTTCTTCACCAGTTGGAAGATGATTGCCGGCGTAACCGGTAATCCTCCTGGAAAGTATGAAGCCATGCAGGCACTTTTGTCGGGGCCTTATGCAATAAATTTCTGGGTCGGTGAGGTGGCGCTTGGCATGATCATTCCCTTCGTTCTGATTCTCGCGGTCCGGGGCAATAACATGCGGGTTCTGTTCATCGCCTCCGTAGCGGGTATGATAGGTATTTTCTTTATGCGCTACGATCTGGTAATTGTCGGACAACTCGTCCCCCATTATCATGGGTTGGGACTGGTCGACTATCCGCACCTGTTCACTTATTCACCCACCCTGCACGAGTGGTTGATAACCTTGGGCGGCTTTGCTTTCTGCGGATTCCTGTTCCTTGCCGGTGAGCGTCTCTTCCGGGGGCATCTGACCGAGGATCATTGATACTAAGGGCTGGACACGGACCTGCGCCGCGCCGCCTGAGCGTCGCGGCGCAGGTCCCCGAATACATTCCGGAAATACTCAGACGGTGCGATCATGACATCCAATAAAAAAGTGGAAGTACAGCCTATCACTCCGGACACTCCGGTCTATTCTATAGGTGTCGCTGCTCAGATCCTGGGTGTGCATCCCCGGACCCTGAGAATTTATGAAGATGAGGGTTTGGTAAAGCCTGCCCGCAAAGGCAACCGACGTTTTTTCTCACCCAACGACATAACGTGGATAGGCTGTATCCGGAAGATGATTCACGATGAGGGAATTTCCATTCCCGGCATCAAAAAACTGCTGCGCTACGCGCCCTGCTGGGAGATCACCAACTGTCCGAAGGAAGTTTGTGAATCCTGCACCGCCAGTGTCGATATAGCCGTACCGAGGACTTTGAGGGTGGCTGGTGATATCGAGGCAGAAAAGAAGGCAAAAGAGCAGGACGTCTGCCAGACGACAGAACGGCGCAGTCGGAAATGGTAAAAAAACCTCTTCGAGTTGACCCTCTTAAGCACTATCCCTTTTCTGTCATCTCCTTCCACACCCATCCTGACCATGGTCTGATGGACCGCTTTTCCCTTCTTCAATCCAAGCAGTAAATCTTCAGAAATTCTATTGTCATAACCACTCATTTACGGGTAGATTGCTGGAGATAAAATGGTTCGGACTGTTCGGAACTCCGTATCGGCACAGACAGAGCCGTAATCTGCTGCAATCTGAGATCGCCTAAGAGCGTAAGGGGAGAAGAAATATATGGAAGAGCAATTCTATGTGCTGACAATGCTGGTGGCCAATAAGCCAGGGGTTACCTCCCGGGTAACAGGGCTGTTTTCAGGCAGAGGCTACAATATGGAGAGCATCTGCGGGGCCCCGACCCACGACCCTGAGGTTTCCAGGATTACGATTAAAACCAAGGCAACACGCGGATCAATACATTGAAATTCAGAAGCAATTGGAGAGGCTCATCGATGTGATCAAGCTCAGAGACATGACCATCGAGAAGAAGGCGGTCAGGCGTGAGATGGCTCTGATCAGTGTTGCCATCACCCCAGAAAACCGTGCGGAACTGCTTCAGGTGGTGGAGATATTCAATGGTAAGGTGGTCAATGCCGGTAGCGATTCTTACATCGTGGAAGTAACCGGCAACGAGGGAAAGATCAATGCCATGATTGACCTTCTTCGACCGCTGGGGATAAAAAAACTGACCCGCTCGGGCATCCTGGCGCTTTATCGGGAACTCGACGAATCCCACTGGTCAGGCTGAACCAAGAATATCAGAGGAGCATTCTCGCGTGAGCACACATAGAATCGCCACCAGGATGGAACGGATCGTTCCTTTCTATGTAATGGATCTTCTGGCTCGGGCCAAGCAGCTGGAAGCAGAGGGGCGTTCGGTAATCCACATGGAAGTTGGCGAACCCGATTTCGTCACCCCTGAACCGGTAATTGAGGCCGGTAAAAACGCCCTCGACTGCAGGCCATACCGGCTATACTGCGGCCACCGGGATTCCGGAGCTGCGGCAGGCAATCAGCGACCATTACGCCCGCTTGTTTTCCCTCGCTATCGATCCCGCTCGGATTATTGTCACGCCCGGTTCGTCGGGAGCCCTGCAATTGGTTATGAGCGTGCTGATCGACCCCGGACAGCAGGTGCTGATGACCGATCCAGGCTATCCCTGCAACAAGAATTTCGTCGAGTTGGTCTCCGGAGTTCCTGTGGGGCTGCCGGTTGGCCCAGAGAGTAATTACCAACTCAGCAGCAGCCAGATTGAAGAGAACTGGAGCGACAAGACCAGGGCAGTGATGGTGGCCACACCCTCGAATCCGACCGGAACCCTGGTGGAGCGCGATGAGATGGTGCGTATCCACGAGACGGTCAAAGCGCGGGGCGGGCAGCTTATCGTCGATGAGATCTATCAGGGCCTTGTCTATGGGATGAGCGGTTATTCGGCCCTGGAGCTGGCTGATGATATTTTCGTCATCAACAGTTTTTCAAAATATTTCGGCATGACCGGCTGGCGGCTGGGCTGGGTGGTGGCTCCGGAGCCTTATGTGGAGAGTCTCGATACACTGGCCCAGAATCTTTTTCTCAGTTGCGCGTCCATGTCTCAATATGCGGCTCTTCAGGCCTTTTGCCCGCAAAGCCTGGAAGTACTTGAACAGCGGCGGCAGGAGTTTGAACGGCGGCGTGATTTTCTGCTGCCGGCTCTGCAGGAGATCGGCTTCGAGGTGCCGGTGAAGCCGCAGGGTGCGTTCTATCTCTATGCCAACAGTTCCAGGCTGACCGACGACAGTTTCAGTTTTGCCTATGACCTGTTGGAAGCCCAGGGGGTCGCCATCACACCTGGAAAAGATTTTGGTATCAATAGACCGGAACAGCACGTTCGCTTTGCCTACACCAACAGTATCGAAAATATGGCCGAGGGGGTGCGGCGTATAAGGGAGTTCCTCGCCAGATAAGTCCAATTCGGACAATATTGAGCCGACCAATTTAGAAAAAATAATTAGGGTCATTGGGACCTTATCTCATATTCAATTATACAAGTGAGAGGTTTTTAGGATTGTCATGAATAATGCTCAAATACTTGCCAAAAGTTTCGTTGATCTTGGAGTAAAAAAGGTGTTCGGCTTTTCGGGGGCCACCATCCTGCCCGTATTTCATGCCATCGAAGAGGTGGGAATAGAAATTGTGGTCAACGCCAACGAGCAGTCCTGTGCCTTTGGGGCCGGGGGATATTCACGATCCAGCAACGACGTGGGAGTGGCGGTGGTCACCTCGGGACCGGCCATCACCAACACTCTGAGCGCGGTGGCCGATGCCAATGCCGATTCGATCCCGCTGCTGGTCTTTGCCGGGCAGGTCGCCCAGGGCCAGATGGGAACCGATGTGTTCCAGACCATCGATGTCGTCTCAGTTTTCAAGGATGCTGCCAAAAAAGTGATCCTGGTAACTGAGCTTCAGAATGTAGAGGAAATTGTCAAAGACGCTTATTTCCTGGCCAAATCTGGAAAACCGGGCCCGGTGGTCATCGATTTCCCCTTCGATATTCAGAAAAATGAAGGTGAATACAAGGCTATTGCAGTGGAAAGATTCCGCCATAAATATGACGAAGAGCGGCATCTGGGCGAAAATCAGT
The DNA here is from genome assembly GCA_963759125.1 of uncultured delta proteobacterium. Lineage (GTDB taxonomy): Bacteria > Desulfobacterota > Desulfobulbia > Desulfobulbales > Desulfocapsaceae > JABDQA01. The sequence goes on along the minus strand of CAVWXN010000001.1, from coordinate 115,260 downwards.
GCAAGCAGTTTTTCGATCTGCTGCAGAGGGCTAAACGGCCGCTGCTCTACATCGGTGGTGGCCTTAATACGGCACCGGCAAGTGAGCGTATCAGGGAGTTTAACAGGCGCTACAAAGTACCCTCCATCTGGAGTCTGATGGGCAAGGGGATTCTCAATGAGAAGGCCGATTGGGCCCTCGGCATGCTCGGCATGTTCGGGGTGCCGGCAGCGAATATGGCCATTCAGGAGACCGATCTTTTCGTGGCCTTCGGGATTCGCTGGGACGATCGGGTACAGCAAAAAGTCGGTGAGTCCGGCCTGGAAGCCGAAATCGCCTATTTCGATATTAATCCTGAAAAGGTCCAGGAGGTACGATTTTCCAGAGGGCCGAAATTCTCCTTCATCGGCAAGGCAGAAACTGCGCTTGACGACCTGCTCAACTATGCGAAGAAGTACGATATCAAACTTGATATCGGGCCCTGGCAGGAATATGCATTCAAACTCAAACAGGATCATCCACTCAATTTTGACCGGGAAAACCCAGCTGTTCAGCAGGCTGAGGTGATGGAGTTACTATCCGGCATGCTTACCGAGAATACCAGGGTGACCACCGGGGTCGGCAATCATCAGATGTGTGCCGCCCAGCACCTGATTTCCTTGAAGCCCAAAACATTTTTAACCTCGGGCGGTTACGGCACCATGGGATTCGCATTGCCGACTGCCATTGGGGCTCATTACGCTAATCCCGATGACACCATCATAGCCATCGACGGAGATGGCAGTCTGCTGATGAATCTGGGGGAACTTTTCACGGTTGGCAAATACCAGCTTCCGGTGAAAATTTTACTGCTCAACAATCACGGCGACTGCATGGTCAGAAATATTCAGGACCTGATCTATGGCGGCGCCCATGTGGGCACCAAGAAAATCACCGATATAAGTTTCGCCAATGTGGCGCAGGAGATGGGCTTTGCTTACAGCCGGAGAGTCGATAAGCGTGACGAATTGAAGCAGGGCCTGGAGGACTTCATCGGGGCGGAAGGGCCATCGTTTCTCGAAGTGGTTACCGACGTCGATGAAATGCTCTACCCGCGCATACCCTCTGGAAAGGGGTATAAGGATATGATCCTCGGCCCCCATATGGAGTAGGCAGTTTTCCGCTTGATCAGCGCGATACAACTGAGCTGGTGCACCAGTTGATCGGCACGCACCGGAAGATTTCACCCTGAGCGAGACCGACCTCAGGAGGTCTGGTCGCGGAGCTGGCAGGACCTTGCCTGCAGTTGTCTGGATGGTTATCAGTTAACCACCATGCAACACAGTTGCATGGTGGTTTTGAAAACTGTTTACGGAGCCACTTTAGTATGGAAAGAAACTTTTGTTTTGCTTTACTGATCGCTTTATTAGTCTATGGGGGGGGTCTGCCGGCTCGGGCCGGGGCTGCACCCACCGTGTTTGTATCGATCCTCCCCCAGAAATATTTTGTGCAACAGATTAGCGGCAATCTGCTCAACGTCGAGGTGATGGTCCCCCCCGGTGCGAGTCCCCACACTTACGAACCGAAACCATCGCAGATGAGAAAACTGGCCGAGGCCCGGGCCTATTTCACCATCGGCATAGCCCTCGAGGAAGCCTGGCTGGACAGGATAACCAAGATCAACCCTGACATGAGGGTGGTTCATAGCGAAGCAGGGATCGACAGGATGACGATGAGCGAAGACCATGATCATGAGGATCACCCAGAAGATACCCATGGAGCTCACCACCAAGATAAGGTCGGTCTGGATCCTCATATCTGGCTGTCGCCGGGGCTGGTTAAACATCAGGTAGAGATTATCAGGGCCAATCTTGAGGCCATGGATCCGGAACACGCTGAAACCTACCAGGCTAACGCGCTACATTTTATCGAGCAAATTGACGGGCTCGACACCCAACTCCGGGATATTCTGGGTGGTAAAAAAGGCATGAAATTCATGGTCTTCCATCCCAGCTGGGGCTATTTTGCCCGCGACTACGGTCTCGAGCAGGTGGCGGTGGAGATCGAGGGCAAGAGCCCGAAACCGGCACATCTCAGGGACCTGGTTGAACTTGCCCGCCAAGAAAAAATTTCGGTGATCTTTGCCCAACCTCAATTCTCCAGAAAAAGCGCCGAAGTAATTGCCAGAGAAATCGGGGCCCAGGTGGTGCTGATCGATCCGTTGGGGGAAAACTGGTTTGAGAACATGACAGTGGTTGCCAACAAGTTAGGCGCTGCGCTGCGCTGATGAGACCGGTGATGAAGCGAACAATGATTGACATTAAAGATCTCTGCTTTTCCTATAGTGGTAATGAGGTCCTGCACAATATCGATCTGGTTGTTGAACAGGGTGATTTCATCGCGGTTGTGGGACCCAACGGAGGCGGCAAGACGACACTTCTGAAACTGGTTATCGGACTCTTGAAGCCGACCAGGGGTGCGGTACAGCTGGCCGGCAGGAGGCCCGGTAAAAAGGGACTGGAGATCGGCTATGTACCTCAGCAGATCGATCATAACCTGAGTTTTCCGGCGACAGCGCTGGATGTGGTAATCATGGGCAAACACGTGCCCGAGAACCGGCTATCATTCGGACGTTCCCGGCAGGACCGCAGGGATGGGCTGGCAGTGCTGGAGAAAATGGGAATCGGCGAATTTGCCGGGCGCAAAATCAGCGACCTCTCTGGGGGACAGCGCCAGCGAGTTCTTATTGCCAGGGCCCTGGTGACAGAACCGGAGCTTCTGGTGCTCGATGAACCCACCGCCTCGATCGACAGTCGGGGGCAGACCAAATTCTACCAGTTGCTCCAGGAGTTGAACAAAGAGCTGACCATCCTGATGGTCAGCCATGACCTGCTGTCGGTATCCGCCTATGCCAAATCGGTGGCCTGCGTGAACAAACGGCTCCATTATCACCAGGCCTTTGAAACCTCGGGGGAACTGCTCGATGCAGTATATGCCTGCTCGGTGTATGACTCCTGTCCGGTAACATTTCCTCTGTCAGCTCCTGGTGAATCGCCTCTGCAGGAAGGAGTGACAAATGATTGAGGTGCTGCAGTTCGAGTTCATGCGCAACGCCCTCATGGCCGGGCTGCTGGCCAGTCTCATCTGCGGCGTGATCGGTTCGCTGATCGTCATCAACCGTCTTGTATTTCTCTCTGGAGGTATTGCCCACAGCGCCTATGGCGGCATCGGGCTGGCCTTTTTCCTCGGCTTGCCATTTATGGCTGGGGCCTTCTTTTTCTCCTTTCTTTCAGCCATGATCATGGCCGCCGTATCCAGCCGTTCCAAGCAGCGGGCAGATACCATCATCGGTGTAATGTGGGCGGTCGGCATGGCGGTGGGGATTCTTCTTATCGACTTGACCCCAGGCTACAATGTCGACCTGATGAGTTACCTGTTCGGCTCAATTCTCAGCGTTCCGCGGTCGGATCTTCTGATAATGACCATAGCCGGAGGGGGGATTCTGCTGCTGGTGCTCTATTTTTTCAACGACCTCCTGGTCATGTCCTATGACGAGGAATTTGCTCTGGTGCGCGGCGTCCCGGTGAAGCGACTCTATTACATGCTGATTGGCATTGTGGCGATTACCGTAGTCATGATGGTGCAGGTGGTCGGCCTTATACTGGTTATCGCCCTGCTGACCATTCCTCCCTATATAGCAGAAAAATATACCAAATCACTTATTCAGATGATGGTCTTTTCCTGCGCTCTGGGGATGGTTTTCACCTCTGGAGGCCTATGGATATCGTATAGGTTTGACCTGACTTCCGGGGCCGCCATCATCTTTCTTGCCGGCACGGTGTTCTTCCTTTCACTGCTGCTGGACAGGCTCATCGTTCTTAACAAACGGCGGCTGATGCTCAAGTCGCACAAGGAAATGTCAGGGTAGGGGCGCCATGTGCATGGAATGTGATTATCGCAGTCTGCTGGAGTCGACAGGGCTCGAAGCGACCGGCAACCGGATCAGGGTACTGGAGATCATCGGCAATAACCGCTTCCCGCTCACTGCAGCTGAAATTTTCAGTACGGTCGAACGCAGTCATTCAATCAACAGAGTTACCATCTACCGGATACTGGAGCTGCTGGTCGACTGCAAATTGGTGGAGCGTCTGAGCGCCGGGGGCAGAGCGGCCCATTTCGGCCTGGCTCCAAACGACAATCACGCTGCGCACCATCATTTCTACTGCCTCCGCTGCGGCCGCCTGGATTGTCTCAATCCAGGCAGTCTCAACCTCTCATCCGATAGCCTCAGAAAGACCTTCCCAGGGCAAATTGAACGAATCGAAATACGGGTGGACGGCGTCTGTGGGAGCTGCCTCAAATCACTATCCCACTGACGCCACCAGAGGTTGGTCAGGTCACATCCAACGGGTTTTCCAGACCGTAGCGCTCGATTTTTCTGCGCAGGGTGTCCTTGGAGATGCCCAACTCGCGGCAGGTCATCATTTTCTTCCATTTGTTGCGCTGCAAGGAGCCGAGAATAGCCTGTTTTTCGATCTGTTCCAGGCTGAGCCCTTCGTTCTGCAGGCCCTGGTCGAAGCCTGCTGATGGTTCGTCGAGGTGGAAAGAATCGGGCAGATGATTCTCCTGGATAAGGCCTCCGGGACAAAGGATAAAGCCATATTCGATTACATTCTCCAGTTCCCTGATATTGCCGGGGAACGAATGGTGCATTAAACGGTTCAATACGGCGTCACTTATGCCACTGATGTCCTTCTTTTTTTCGGCCCTGAACTTGTCGATGAAATGGTCGATCAGCAGCGGGATGTCCTCCTTTCTGTCGCGCAGCGGCGGCAGCGTGATGTTCACCACGTTGAGCCGATAATAGAGATCGTCGCGAAACGTCCCTTCTTCAACCAGGGCTGTGAGGTCGCGGTTGGTGGCGGCAATGACCCGGATGTCCACTTTTATCGATTCATTTGAACCGAGGGGCTCATAGACATGTTCCTCGAGCACTTTGAGCAGTTTGACCTGCAGGGAATGGGGAATGTCGCCTATTTCGTCTAAGAAAATGGTGCCTCCGTTGGCGGCGCTGAAACGGCCCTCACGGTCTTTCCTGGCATCGGTAAAGGCCCCGGAGCGATAGCCGAACAGTTCCGATTCCAGCAAGGTTTCGGGAATGGCCCCGCAGTTGACTGAGATGAAGGGTTTGTCGCGCCTCGAGGAGGAGTTGACCACCGCCTCGGCCAGTAAGCCCTTGCCTGTCCCGCTGTCCCCAAGTATCAGAACGGTGGAGTCGCTGAGGGCGATATCTGGCAGAATATCGAAATAGCGCTGCATGGCCGGGCTTTTGCTGATTATCTCATCGAAGGTGAAGCGCTGCATAAGCTGCTTGCGCAGCGTTTCCTCAACTGTCAGGTCGCGAAAGGTCTCGACTCCGCCAATGACATTGCCTACTACGTCGAGCAGCGGCGCGGCGCTGATGCTTATCGGCTTCCTCTTGCCGTCGGCGTCTTCGATGGTTATCGATCGGTTGGTTACCGGCCTGCCGGTGTAGAGCGCTTCGGCCACGGCACAATTTTTTCCGCAGATTGAGCTGTGGAAGACATCGCTGCAGAAACTGCCGACTGCATCTTCTCTCTCCCAGCCGGTGATGATCTCGGCAGCCAGATTGAAGGAGGTGATCCTCCAGTTCCTGTCGACGGTAAACACTCCGTCGGCGATGGAATCGAGAATCAGTTTGTTCTGCAATGCCTGGGTATTGTCCCGAAAGGTCTGCACACAGCCGATAGGTTGCCGATCTGCACCCAGCATCGGGGTGATGGACACCGAGATCGGAATGTTGAAGCCGTCCTTATCGACCACGTAGCCGTCCTGGTCTATGACAGTGCATGGTTCGCCGTCACGGTTTTTTTCCATGATGGGGCAGGCGACCACGCTGTCGGCCCCGAAGAACATCTCGTCGCAGGGTCTGCCCACCGCCTCTTCTTCGGTCCAGCCGGTGATCTGCTGGGCACCGGCATTAAAAGAGGTAATAATGCCCACGTCATTAAAAGTGACGACCCCGTCGGCCACGGCATTGATGATCAAATCGCTCTGGACCATCTTGCTGATGTCGCGAAAGGTCTCGACTCCGCCTACGATTTCATTATTCTCGTTAATGAGCGGTGTGGCGCTGATTCTGACCGGAAATGACGAGCCGTCTCTCCGGCTCATGTAAACATCTCTGTCGATAAGGATATTGCGGTTGTTGGCCGTGGCGGTGGAGAGGGCGCACGAATTGCCGCAGATGTTGGAGCAGAATACCGTTTTGCAGGGCTTGCCGAGAACCTCTTCCTGCAGCCAGCCGGTCATTTTTTCCGCGGCTTCGTTGAAGGAGGTGATCTTCATCGCCTCGTCAACGGTGAAAACTCCCTCGGCTATGGAGTTGAGCGCCAGAGCTCGGGCGGTGACTGCCCCGGACCGGTCTATCAGACCAATGTAGCCACCCCTGTAGTTCCCCTCTGAATCAACGAATCTGACGATACGAACGTTAAGAGAGTCTTTTTTGCCATCATGGAAGTCGGGCAGGTGGAACTGTTCGTTCTGCAGTGTTTTCAGCGGCTCTTTGAGCCTTTCTGCAAGTGGTTTGAAACGATTGTCACCGGCAATGGCGTCAGCTAGTCTGCTGTTCAACAGCTGCGTCCCATCCGCCTTGAGCAGTCCTGCAGCCAGGTCGTTGCAGGAGCATATGCGACCTTCTTCATCGATGGTGATGTAACCGATATCGGGATTCTTTATTCTGGTATTTCTGTTATTTTCCATTAACTTATCTGGTTGTTATCATTCTGATTGTGATTTTCGTTGTGCCCTATATTTCAATATACGCTTAAATAACTATCCTTGCAATCACCACATCGTTGTATTTTACATGTCTACACTGTAATAGTACTATGGGCCGATGAGATTTCCTGAGCCAATAAGGGCTGCGTTGAGCAACTCGAGCACGGATGCAACGGAAAGTGGAAAAATCGAAAACAGCTAAAGGAAAAAAACCGGTCGTCACTGCGGAACTGCTGCAGCTGATTCCGGATCCGATACTTCTGACAACCCCGGAAGGAGTTATAACCGAAGTCAACCAGGCCGCTCTAGAAGCTGCCGGTAAGGCTCGGGAAGAGATAATCGGCACGGGAATATGTCAGATAATCCATGGTGGCCGCTGGCCCCATATCAAATGCCCGTTGGAAGAATTTCTGCTTACCCGCCAGGCAAAAAGCGAAGATACACGGCTGCCGGGACTTGGTGGAGAGTATCATCTGATCATTACTCCGCTGACAGCCAAGAGCGGCGACATCGAATCGGTGATGCTGCAGGCCAGAAGGCTGAGCCGGGAGGAATCGCTCAAGGTCGAATCTATCAGAACAGCGCAGCTCGCCGCCATTGGTGAGCTGGCGGCCGGCGTCGCCCACGAGGTCAACAATCCGATCAACGGCATCATCAATTTTGCCCAACTGCTGCTCGATGACGCCGAAGCGGATTCCCTGCAGGCGGAGCTGTCCACCAGAATTGTAAATGAGGGTGAGAGGATAGCCAATATCATTGACAGTCTTCTCTCCTTTGCCCGGGAAAACGAAAATGAGCTCAGCAAGGTTGATGTTCGGGAGGTGGTGGATGAATGTCTGTCGCTGGTCGATCATCAGCTTCGTAAAGAAGGAATCCGGGTCGAACAGAACTTCTCCTGTGAGGCCTGCCTGGTGGTTGGCAACTTCATGCAGCTCCAGCAGGTGGTCTTCAATGCGATAAATAACAGCAGGTATGCGCTCAACGAACGCTATCCCAATTCGTCGCCCGATAAAAAAATAATCATCACCTGTGAAAAGCTTGAAGAGGAGGGAAGGGAGAGAATTCGTACGGTGATCAGGGATTTTGGTACCGGCATACCTCAGGGTATTCTTGACAAACTGTTCGAACCGTTTTTCACCAGTAAGCCCAAGGGGCAGGGAACCGGTCTTGGAATGAGCATCAGTTTCGGTATCATTCAGAACCACGGTGGGACCTTGAGCGTCGATTCGGTTCTCAATAAGTATACCGACATTATCATCGACATACCCGCAGCCGGCGGCCGGAGGAGAGAAGCCGATGCTTGACCGCTCTATCCTGATTGTCGACGATGAGGAAAGTCTGCGACTTACCTTCGAGATGTTTCTGCGGCGTGAAGGCTACGAATACGTCAAAGTGGCGGGGACCCTGGCGCGGGCAATAGAGTTGATAAACAGCCATTCCTTTGATCTGATCATCAGCGATATCGTCCTGGAGGGTGATAAGGGAACCGACCTGCTGCGCCATATCCGTGAAACGGGTATCACCTGTCCAGTGGTGATGATCACCGGGTTCCCCAATCTCGATTCTGCCTCCGAGGCAGTACGCTATGGCGCCTTCGATTACCTTTCCAAGCCGGTGAACAAGGAAAAACTGCTCAAGACTGTTGCCCAGGCATTGAAGTACCGAGAGCTGGATAGGGAAAAACAGGAGCTCATCAGGAAAAACGAAAGGTACCAATATTATCTCGAGGCAATCATCAGCTCGGTCAGGGATGCAATTATCGCCGTCGACCACGATCTCAATATCCTCAAACTGAACCAGTCCGCTCAGAAATGGCTCGAGGCGTTCGATGTGGACGTCACCGATCGGGTTGATAAAATACCCGGTGAGATGGGAGAAGCCTGTCTTAGAGACGCCAGGAAGGTAATCGAGACTGGAGAGATTATCCGCGAGCATCTGGTGGAATGTGTCAAACCGGATGGCTCGGTGAAGATGCTCCTGCTCAACGGTGCCCCCCTGGAAACCGGTGACAATTCTTTGCTGGGAGCGGTGCTTGTGGCCCGGGATATAACGGTTAACAAGGATAAGAACTCGCTGCAGGACCGTAATCATTTTCACGGTTTCGTCGGGGCCAGTGAGGTGATGCAGCGGATTTACCGACTCATAGAAAATGTCGGCAAGGTTGAGACAACCGTGCTGATTAGCGGAGAATCGGGTACCGGCAAGGAGCTGGCCGCCGAGGCTCTGCACGAGGAAAGCGGCCGCAGCTCGATGCCGCTGATCAAAGTGGATTGCGCCGCACTGGCTGAAAATCTGCTGGAGAGCGAGCTTTTTGGTCACCGCAAAGGGGCGTTCACCGGAGCCGATCGAGATCGGCCGGGACGGCTGCTCCAGGCCGACAAGGGTACCTTGTTACTGGACGAGGTTGGTGATATAACGCCGAAAATGCAGCTCAGATTGCTGCGTTTCCTGCAGGAGATGACCTTCACTCCGGTGGGAAGCGACAATCCCGTCAAAGTCGATGTCAGGGTGATTGCCGCCACCAATGTCGATCTTAAAGAGAAAGTGAGGGTGGGGCAGTTTCGGGAAGATCTCTATTATCGGCTCAAGGTCGTCGAGATCAATCTGCCGCCGCTTCGTGACCGGCAACGATGTCTGCCTCTGCTGATCAATCATTTTCTGATTTTCTTCTGTGAAAAACACGACCGCCGAATCCACAGCGTCTCTGACCGGGCCATGGAAATTCTCACCGCCTTTTCCTGGCCGGGGAATGTAAGGGAACTGCGCCATGTGATGGAGAGGGGCTGCATTCTCTGTGATGGACCCAATCTGCTGGTCGAGCATCTTCCCGAAGACCTGGTAAGAAACTTTTCGCGAACCTTGGTAGATGCGGTTGAACCAATGGTGGAATCAGCTGGACAACCGGGGTACAACAGCGCTGTATCACCGGCAAAGGATGAGCGTCGTGAATTGCTTGACGCCCTGGAACAGGCCGGAGGTAATAAATCAAAAGCCGCCAGACTACTGTCCATAGATCGATCAACCCTGTACCGGAAAATGAAGCGGTTCGATATTCAAAGCGCGTAACGGACTGTTGCGTTGTGTTGCAGAAAGTGTAGCGCACTGTTGCGGCGCAACACTTTCTGCAACAGTATAACGCATCTTTTTTTGCCCTGATTATTTCCTTCCAAATGCTAAAGAAGATCTTTGATTAAAAAAATATATATTAATTACAAGAATTTATTTATTTTCGGGAGTGGTGTCCGGGTGCAACTATACATTGTGGCACAGGTGATGCAATGTAGTATATAGAGACTGATTAGTGGATCAGACAACAACAACCCAATAGACGAGGTCACCAGATGAAAACAGCCATTCTCAAAAAATCAAAAACTCAAACCAGAACCACTGCCAGAGTAGACGAGCAGGTATATAAGGTGGGTATCGCTGTTGTTGGGGCTTGCTCTCTGGCGATAGGCGTTTGGGCGACTATTGCCCTGGTGAGCGGCATGGTGGCAAGCGGCGGACCTGGAGCACTGGTTGCCGACTGGTTCAGAGCGGTTATCGGATCCTGATAAGAGGGGTGGACAAGATGAGTGAGCGTACCAGAGTAAAACAGAAGGTTGATACTACGATATCCGTAAACCAGGATGCGACCACAGAAATATCCAGAGTTGGCGTTATTACCGTTGCCGCCTTTGGGGCTCTTGTCGGTCTCTGGAGTCTGGCCTGCATCGTCGGCGGTATGGCCGCAAGCGGCGGTCCGCTTGCTTTCGTAGGTGATTGGTTCAAAGCGGTGACCGGAATGTAATAAACGCACTGATTAAGTATACAGGGCCGTGGAACCATTGTGTTCCACGGCCCTTTTTTTGTAGTGATATCAATTATCCGCCGCTAAGTGATACCTTTAAAATTTAGGCAATTAGTTGTATAAAGATAGTAATCGGTTGAAATGAGCAGGAAAAACGCATGAATCCAAAGAAGTAGGAGCGGCCGATCTAATCGAGGTACTACCAGACAATGGCAATACTGGTCAGAAATCTACTTATTTACTTTATTTTTTGTTTTGCCTTCTTCATCGCTGGGATGATTTATCACCTCGAAACGAGGCTGGCGCAGAAGGATTTCTCTGATCTGCTCAATGACATTGATGAGAATCGCGTAACTGAGCTGGTGGTCAAAGATGATGTCGTGCAGGTGACCACTGAAGATGGCAATCACTATATGACGGTGGTTCAGGAGCCGGCTTATCTGGTGTCAAGCTGGCATGCCGGCTCCATCAGGGTTTCCTATCGCAAGGATTATACCGAGATCCTCTTCTTTGGCCTGGGGCTGGTCTTCGCCGTATCGCTCCTGCTGGTTTCCTGGCTGTCTCTGCGCATCAAGCCGGCAACCCCGGCCTCGGTGTTTGCCAACGAGAAATTGATCTCACCCGGAGCCGCAGATCAGCAACAGATCACCTTCGATGATGTGGCAGGCATACCAGAAGCAAAGGTGGAGCTGCAGGAAATTGTCGGTTTTCTACAAAATCCTGAACGCTACAACGAAATTGGGGCAACAGCCCCCAAAGGCGTTTTACTCCAGGGCCCACCAGGCACCGGTAAGACGCTTCTGGCCCGGGCAATTGCGGGCGAGGCTGGAGTGCCCTTTTATAGCTTCAGCGGCTCAGACTTTGTAGAAATGTTCGTAGGAGTTGGCGCCCAGAGGGTGCGTGATCTGTTCAGCGAAGCCAAGAAAAATGCCCCCTGCATCGTTTTTATCGACGAAATTGATGCAGTGGGAGCCTCCAGGAAATCCTCTTCTTCTGACGGCAACGATGAGCGAGGCCAGACCCTCAATGCCCTGCTCGTGGAAATGGATGGCTTCAGCCCGACCGACAACATCGTCATAATGGCGGCAACCAACCGCCCTGACATCCTCGATCCGGCGCTCAAGCGATCCGGCCGATTCGATCGCCAGATCACCATCGTACCACCCGATATCAAGGGCAGGAGAAAGATTTTAGATGTCCACTGCCGGAAGGTGAAGGTAAGTCCAGATGTCGATTTTGAAAATATTTCGGTAATGACCTCGGGTTTCACCGGTGCAGAGATTGCCAGTCTGGTAAATGAGGCGGCGCTGCTTGCTGCCCGGCAGGGGAAGAAGGAGATCGACCAGAATGATTTTGACCTGGCCCGCGACAGAATTCTGCTCGGTGTTGAACGAAAAGGCATGGTAATCACCGAGCGTGATAAACGCATTCTTGCCTTCCATGAGGCAGGCCATGCCATCGTTGCCAAAATGCTGCCGGACAGCGATCCGGTTCACAAGATCACCATCATTCCCCGGGGCCGTGCCCTTGGCCAGACCCAGCAGTTGCCGGTGAACGACCGGCAAGCCTACTCGAAACAATACCTCAAGAATAGGATAACAACGTTGATGGGAGGTCGGGCCGCCGAAGAGCTGGTCTTCGGCATCAAGTCCACGGGGGGGCAGTCCGATATTCAGCAGGGCACCGAACTGGCCACCAGTATGGTCTGTAAATGGGGGATGAGTGAGGGCTTGGGGCCGCAGGTTTACATGATAGACGACGGCGACTTCCTTGGTTCGACTAACCAGCGTCTGGCTATGAGTATCCGCACCGAGAATCAGGTGGACAAAGAGATCAGAAATCTTCTCGATGAGTGTTACTCCGAAGCGGTCGCCATTTTGAGCAACGAGCGATTATTCCTCTCAGTGCTGGCTGACATTCTCATGCAGGTGGAAACAGTTGACGGTGAAGAGTTCGATATCATCTATTCATGTTCGGTCAAAAAGAAATATGAATTTCAGATGGAGACCGAGTCTGCCGACGCCTGTGAGACCGGCGCCGTCGAAGCCTGAAAATCAATATGTTCAGATCCGTAAAGTCTCTTTTGCACCTCAGTTTTGTCATCATCGGCATGTCGTTGCTGCTGGTCATTGTACTTGGCGTCCGTCAGTATCGGCTCAATGACCAGTACACCGAGATCAGCAGCCTCAGTGAGCGGACGCTGTTCGGATTCAGTACGATTCGGGATCAGGTTACTGAAATGATGATCAGCGGCAGCTTTGAAGAGCTCAAGACCATAATTCCCGATATCGAACAGCTCAACACCCTGGTTTCTAAACTGTACGATTACAAGATGATTCCCGCCCAGTACAAACTGGCAATGGCCGATACCATAGATCTGAGTGGGCTGGTTATCGGTCTGCGCCGACTGGAGGTGGCAGAGTCAGAAAAAACGGCCGGCCTCGAACTGCAGCGGGAAATGCGGCGGATCGGGGAAAATCTGATCAAGGTCGACCGTATCATTACCGGCCACATCAGGAATTCGGTGATCAGCTTTCAGCTCACGGTGATCGGCACGATGGGTATCCTGATAAGCTGCGCCAGTTTCGTGCTCATTGTTCTTTATAAAAAAGGAGTGAGCCCGCTGCTTGAACTATCCCGTCAGGCTGCGGCTGGAGCAGTCGAAGAGGATCAGTACTTTCAGTGCCCGCCCGAGGCAGGAAGGGAGCTGCAGGTGCTGGTCGAGTCGGTAAACACCATGCTGGCCAGTCGCCAGTCGCCTGAGCAGAGCGGGGATGCGCCTGGAGAGGCCGACCACGAGTTGCTCTCCCAAACGGTGAACGAAACAACGAACAGCCTCAACGCAGTGATAAATTACGCTGAACTGCTGCTCGAATCAGGAACCGATGAATTATCTGCTGAACAACGGGAAATGGTCGACAGAATTGTTGCCAGCGGTGAACGGATCGGCAAACAGTGGCAGCATATCAGTCGTGAGTTTGACCGCTCGTAACAAAATTGAAGGTGGTTTACTCAATGGAAACTACAATATTTGCGATACCCTGAAATCGTAGTTATCCTTTGCTTTCGATTCTCTCCACAACTCCACATTGCAGCAGGCCGATTGATGAACATCTCAGGCTATGTGATAACTCTATAAGGGGACCATCCTGATCATCCCTGGAAACTAGCTACCATGGCCGAAAAATCCTCCAGAGAACTGCGTCTGAAAAGGATATTTGCAGGAATTGTCGGGCAGACCATCCTGCTTTTCCTCTGGGGATTTGCCGGCCTTGTTCTGCTTGTTATCTCTCTTCACTTAAACGAGATAGAAGCAATTCCGCTCAAGCATGGCGCCGCTATCCTGCTGGTGCTCTTTGGCATAGTATGCTTTCTGCTGGCCAAATATCGAATCAACGCTAAGAAGGAAAAAGAATTTAGATATATCCAGCAGATAGATCATCTTGCACAACTTGAGGAGAAGATCGGTCAGCGGACCCGAGAACTCGACCAGAGAAATCGCCAACTCAGCGATGAAATTACTGAACGGCTGGAAGCCGAAGCCCAGCTCAAACAGTCCAATGAGCTGTTGTCGGGCATCGTCGGGACCATCGAGGGAATTATTTATGTCGTCGATTTCGAAAGCCATGAAATACTGTTTGCCAACGATTATCTGCGCAATCTGTTCGGCTTTGATCCGGTGGGTAAAAAATGTCACCAGCTCATTCATTCGGCCGAAGACAAACCCTGCATGTTTTGCAACAACCAGCGCCTGCTAACCGACGCCGAGAAGCCGCTCGAACCCTATCAATGGGAATACCAGAACCCGTTCAACAAAAAATGGTATCGGGCCAAAGATCAGGCTATCAGATGGTCGGACGGCCGTTTTGTGAAGCTGGAGATTGCCATCGATATCACCGAGCAGAAGAGCATTGAGCATTTTCTGCAGGAAGCCCGCCGCCAGGCTGAGCTGGCCATGGGCATGCGCAGCCGTCTGGTGGCTCTTGTGGCCCATGATCTGAAATCCCCCTTTTACTCGATGACCCAGATGCTGAAAAGGATCTTGGAGCGGGAGCATTTTTCCCACAAGATTCATCGCCAGTTTCTGGAGAATATCGTCATCAACGGGCAGCGAATGCTGCAGATGATTGACAATCTGCTGTCCATGGATCGGCTGGAGACCGGCGGTCTAAAACTCGAAAAATCATTCTTCAGTGTCCATCAGATGGCCAGTGAGGTCGTTCAGAACTTTATCAACCAGGCTTTTGATAAAGCAATCCGAATGAAAAACTCCATTCCTCCAGAGGCGGAAGTCTATGCCGATCGACATCTCTATTTTGTGGTCCTCAATAACCTGATGTCCAACGCCATCAAGTTCAGTCAGCGGGGCGGTACGGTCGAACTCTATCTGCCGGATCCGCAGCGGACCATGAGCGTTGCCGTCAGGGACAATGGCGAGGGGATGAGCCGTGAATACGTAGAGAATCTGTTCAGATCCGATATCAAGACCAGCAGCAAGGGCACCAAGGGAGAGGCCGGCAGCGGGCTTGGCCTGATTTTCTGCAATGGCATCATCGAGGCGCACCACGGCAGGATTCTGGTGAAATCTCAGAAAAAGGTCGGCACCACCATTGTCCTCGAACTACCCGAATGCAGCAAGGTGAACTGCTCGGCAGATGAGGAAACTCAGTTCACTGTGTCTTAAGGCCCGGTCTTAGCGCCCATCTCCGCTTTGCCTTCCCCTAAAGCGTTAGCAGGGGTCTGTTCAGAGGAGTGATCCGTGGAATGTGGTTTGCCTGCTGGACTCTCGGCTGGATGCAGGTCAGCAAATCTATCTGCTGCCCCCTCCACGGCCAGGGCCGCCTGGTCGCCGCCAAACGTGTCCGGTGTCTCGCTTCCCAGCACGGTTTCAACGATAAACCGGCTGGATATTTTTTCGGGCGGCCGCGAGAGCATGAGCTCACCTGTCTCGCTTGAATGGTGCAGCAATCCGGCCCCGACCAGCGTGTTCACCGTTTCCCCGACAAGCTCGGGAGAATAGTCAGGATTATTGTCGATCAGATCTTCGCTTCGTATCTGTTCAGCAGAATTGAAGCGCTCACCGACTGTCCTGCAGATATCGAGGGCGGCACTGAGTCGCAAAGCCGGCTCGAAGTTCTGGGTGGTGAAATGGTAGGTGGGTTCATGTTGAATGGCATAGGCAATCTGGGCGCCGATCAGCACGAAGAGCCAGGCCAGCCACACCCAGGCGAGAAACAGCGGGATGGTGGCAAAAGATCCGTAGATCGCGTTGTATTTGGCAACGCCGATCTGCATGCTGATATAGATGTTCTGGGTCAGGAACCAGCAGAAGCCGGCCACGAAGGCGCCGATCATGGTCGGTATTCCCCCCGTCTTGGTGTTAGGGAAAAATATATAGATGACGTAGAGAGTGAGGCTCAGAAAAAGGACCGGAACTCCTTTGAGCAGCAGCGTCTGAATCCAGGCGATGGGCAGAAACTTATCCAGATGCACACTCAAAGCCTGGCTCTCCACCATCGCACCGGAGGCCAGGGCCACATTGATCGAGATCGGAAAGAGGATCATCAAGGCAATGTAGTCGGCAACTTTTCGTAAAAATGAACGGCCGTCCTTGACCTTCCAGATGACATTGAGCGATTTTTCGATCTGGCCCAGTACCAGGATCACCGAGAGAAAGATGCCCACCATACCAAAGGTGCCAAGGGTGGCGAAATTTGTCTGGTCCACATAGTTGAAAATTTTGTCGGCGGCAGAGCGCAGATGGGTGGTGAGATCGACAGATTTTTCACCTTGGTCCTCCTCCTGATCCGTTTCAGTACTATCGGTGGCAGAGGGGATGGTAAAAGTAGGTGAGGTGTCCTCCAGGGTATTGATGTAAGCGTAGGCGATTTCACGGAGCTGATCTCCGCCGCCGAGCCCCTTGACCACTGCGGTGCTCATCGCCAGAATAGGGACCATGGACAGCAGCATCGCGTAGGTAAGATATCCGGCCCGCAGGGTCAATACATTTTCATTCATCTCCCGCAGGCTGATCAGAATTATCCTGGCAAGTTTATGCAACCAGCGCAAAGGGGCAAATCCGTCCGTCGGAACATTGTCGGCCCAGGTGAAAATTATGCTTTTATTGACTTTTCGGCTTGCCAGTTTATCCGCACGACTCGCCTGAGATGTAAGTGCCATGACCTTTGGGAATCCCTCGTGCGCGATGCTTAATCGCTCAGCTCCTTTTTAGATGACCGCCTCACTCTTGATCCTGTCGAGCAGATCGGCAAGAACCGGCTTTACATGCTCTCTGATGTCGCCGGCAACGACAATAAACAGAAGATCGTCACCGGGCTTGAGAAGCCCTGACCGGGCTTCGATAACAATATCATAAATTCCCGGAAATTGTAAAAATTCTTCTCTGAGCACTGCGATTCGATCAGCATCGGCCTTGACCTCAATTGCCGATACCGAAGATCGATCCTCACGGGACCAACCTCGAACAGTTCCGTTATGGACCAGGATCATGCCGACGTTGTCGCTGAAATCTGGCCGGGCCTTTAAATCGGCAATGGTCTTGCTGATATCCATCGACCTTTCCTCCACCTCGTTTTTGACTGTTCAGTAGAAATTATCATATCTCCCGCAAGTATCGGCACCCGCAGCTTACTTGATAACTCCAGGCGGGTATAGTCGAGATTCTCGTTGTATTTTTTCATCAGCCAGAGTGGAACGAAAAATCGCCTTCGACAAAGCTCCCATATGGTATCACCGTTTTTCACCTGGTAGCTGGTGAAGCCGACGACCTGGTAGGAATTGAAGAAATCTTCCTGCAATTCCTGGTGAAAATCGAAACGGTTCTCTTCAAACGAGGTTATTTTCGTATTGATAAAATCGAGTTTGATCTGTCTGACCGGGATAAATACCACTGTTTTTGGACAGGTTGTTGTTGATGCGAATGGAATTTGGCGTCACCTTTAGCCAGTCTGCCAGCAGGCCAATCGACTCATCAGGCTGGACTTCGATGGTGCCGACGAGCAAGTTGTCTTTCTCTCCGCTGGTTTGAAACTTTTAAGTTACCGGCCACCGTCAGATCCTGCTCAACGACAGGTTGCAAGAGACCGGATGGCGGCAGCTTTTTATTATCTTTGAGCACTGTATAGGTGCTGCTGCTGTCGACTTCCGGCACACTTGAGGTGTGATTTACAGATGTTGGGATTCTCAGGTTCTGGCCAACGCGAATAACCGCTTTTGAGTTGAGGTTGTTGGCTCTAATGAGTTCCTGGAGAGAGACTCTATGGGCCCTGGCGATGGCGCCGGCCGAGTCGCCTGAGCGGACCTGGTAAAACTTGGAGCGCTTCTGCTCGGAACTGAAGATTGAGGGCGGGGCGGCGGTCAGCATTCTGCTGTTGTTGAAGCTATAGGGCAACTTCAGAACGTACCCCTTGGGTATATACTTGGTCCCTTTGAAAACGGGATCACGCAGGGCCGGGTTGTATTTCCGCAGTAGTTCCGTATTGATTCCAAGATAATCACAGAGTTTATCGGCCCGCGTGTAAGCCGGCAATTTCACCGTTACTGCCCGGAACGGTTTTTCCACCACCAGTCCTGAATTTTCCATTTTTTGGGCTGCTTTTACTGCAGCCAGAAACTCCGAATAGAAGTTTCGAGAAGCAAATTTGAAATGCCCCTTCTTGTAGTTCCTGAAAATTTTCTCGTAACTTCCTTCCTGGTTCAGGGCTCGCTTCATCCCGGCAGGTCCATAGTTGTATGCAGTCAGTGCCAGCGGCCAGGTACCGAGTTGCTGGTAGTTGCGTTTGAGGAACTTGGCTGCAGCCCGGGCTGAGATAAGCGGATCTCTGCGTTCGTCGATAATGTAGTTTATGGTGAGGAACTCCTTGCCGGTGCTGTGAGTAAACTGCCACATACCGGCTGCGCCAAATTTGCTGAAAGCCTTGGGGTTGAAGGAGGATTCCACATGGGGGAGATAGGCCAGTTCCTCGGGTAGACCGAATTCACTGAAAATTTTTTTCACCTCGTTCATGTAGGCGCCTGATCTCACCACTCCCTCTATGAACATTTCCTTCAGGCCTGTTTGAGCCCTAATATTGTCGGCGGCCTGCCTATACGTCGAGGGTTTCGCGGAGGCGGGAAACAGGGCGGCGATTCGTTTTTCTTCTCTGCTTTGCGGATGGGGATTATTAGCAAGTTTCAGCAGAATCGACCTGACGTGAGTCCTTGACCTGTTTAATTTTTTGTCTGTTATGTTTCCGGGCATTGGGAAACCCATCTTCGAGCAGGGTGACAGTGGCGTATACCCGGTTGAGATAGTACTGGTCATGGATAACTGAGGTATTTACCGAATAGGTTGAGTAAACTTTTTCCCAAAACGCAACGTTTGTTGAAATTATATTATATTCCGGGAACTTATGTGGATCTGCCTGGGCTTGTGCTGAAGTTGCCCCGAGGAGCAGGCTGAAGCAGAGCGCAGAGATCAGAGCGCTGAGAATCGAAGCCGCTGGCGTTTTGGATGGGGCTGGAGTCATGAAAAAAAGTGCAGGTCTGACATTTTGAGATGCGGTGCAATGACAGCGGAGCAGATTTGTCACACTCCAGTGTTGGATGATTTTTAATTATCAGACGGTTTATATATCTTTGTTCCCTACCGAAAAAACAACTCGTCAATCAGTGTAGACAATTGTAATGCAATTTATAACAATAACAAGCTGATATTGTCTATTAAATCAAATAATATCACTGATATAGAGGGCGGTTTTTGGCCTAGGCTCCCCTCCTGGAGCCCTTTATCTATAGGGGGGTAAAACTTTTTCAGGATAAAATTTTTCAACCATATATTATCCCGTTGTGGCACAAAAAAACCTGCTCACAGAATTGTGAGAAAGGCTGTCATCGGCCCCATAGCTTGAATACAGGTCGAGATACTTCCGGGAACCAGGTTCGATCTTAGGCTACAGATTTTACCATCGAATAGTGGATTATTCTGCTACCCAACAATTTTTAAACCTGAACCGGGTCCGAATTTCCTTTACAGTCTTCTGGGGGACACAGATAAAATTGACTACAGAATAAGGGCAAAGTAAAATTATTGGCAGGTTGATCTATCATCTTTTTTTGGCTATGAGGCCCAGGTTATGAAAGAGCCTTCCTTCAAAAATATGCTGTTATCGCAAATTAATAGACTAAACAAGTCTAATGATCTGTTAGACAAGCAGCTCCGAAGTTATCTGATCAACGTAATTAAAGACAGAAGTCGCCAACAAGAGGGTTGGTTCGTGGAGATCGAGGAAGTAGAGCAAATACATAGGCTCATCAAGAAAGGTAAGTCTGTAGATTCTGCTGTTGATATCGTGGCAACGGAATCAAAGCGCAGCCGCAGCGCACTTAAAACAGGTATGCAGAGTACAAAGACGCACTGGAAGAGATAGATCAGATTTTTCAAGAATCTTGACAAAAGTGCTTCTCCAAAATAAGTACCACAAATGGAATTTTAGCCTGGATTGGGCTAAAATCAGTAATCCCGCCCCCAAGAAATAATTGCTAAATAACCTAAATAAATAAAAAAAAGGTCATATGTGACCAAACTATTTACAAGGTGATGACGTGTACACCCCGATAATGGCGACTCTGGGTTACATCTTGTCGGAAGACAGGAAGGAAACCCTTCTTGTCCACCGTAACTCGAGAAAAGACGACCCCCATTTCGGCAAGTTCAACGGGCTGGGCGGCAAGATGGAAGCTCAGGAATCCATTCATGATTGCATCTGCAGAGAAATAAAGGAGGAGGCCGGTATCATCTGCGATGAGGTGGTGCTCAGGGGGACAATAAACTGGACCGGATTCGGTCCTGAGGGAGAGGACTGGTTCGGCTTTATTTATCGGATAGAAAAATTCAGCGGCACCCCATATTCAAAGAATAAGGAGGGAAGTCTTCTCTGGTATGAAGTTGACAAACTTCTGAGTTTGCCGATGTGGGAAGGGGATAAATATTTTCTGCCTTTGGTTTTCGATGAAGATCCTAGAATTTTTCACGGTTATATGCCCTATGAAAATCATAAACCATTGAGCTGGAGTTATGTCAGATGAGGGGCCGTTCTCAACTTTGAAGTGCCCTTCCAATAGAGGTTGCGGTGTTCAAGTACCGTGGTATAGTCACATTTATCGTCAATGAACAATTGAGGGAAAAATATGGGAAGCGATAACGAACTTATCCGTCTGGAACAGTATATCGAGCGATTGCTGTCCGGCTATGCAGAATTGAAGAAGGAAAAACAGAATATCGAAACACGCCTTGTTGAACTGCAGACGGAAAACGAGAAATACAAGCAGGAACTTGACTCTCTTGACTCCGATCGGGGCCTGATGCGCGATCGTGTCAACAGTCTCATCGGTCAGATTGAACAGTGGGAGAAGGAGCTCGAAGAGAAAGAGGGCAGTGACAAATCCTCGGCTGATGAAGGGGCAAGAGGACGACTCTGAAGAAGACGCGGAGGAAGAAGAACCGCCGGCGGAAAAGAAGAAAAAAGCAGATCGTGGCGCCAAAGCCCAGAAGAACCTGTTCAGCGGTTGACTTGATAGCACGTTGCTCAGACAACCTGAAAAAGGGAACAAAATACGTCAATAGATCATGTCAGAGTCCGAGAGATTGGTAAAATTCACCCTTCTGGGTCAGAACTTTGCCTTTTACACTGGTGCTTCTGAAGAAGAGATGGAGAATATCCTCTCAATGGTCAGAGAGCAGATTGAATCGATCGGTGGTGGGGATAAGCCCGGGGGAACAATACCGGTCAGTAAAATTGCGGTGATGGCCTGTCTTAATCTTGCTTCAAATTATATCAAGTTGAAACAGGAACATAGCAGATATAAACAAGACACCGCAAGCAAACTCGAGGAACTCAGCGATCGGCTTGACTTCGTTCTGGTGGATGAGGGATAGGGCCCGGGAGTTTTTGCTTTCGTTTTGGTGTAAATCTGCTACAATATTGGTAAAGAGATCTTCGGGACTTTTGCTATAGCGTTGTAATTTTGAAATAAAGAGTGGTGTACCAACGACCGGACCGGAATCCGGCCCAGGTTTGGATTTTCCCTGCGCTGTTGGTGATTTGTAGTGGTTGTTGAGCCAACTCCCATAAAAAGGGACTTACCACTGTTATCGGATGGAAAGTCGTAAGATTTTCCTGAGGTTTGCATGCGAGTCCCACCTATCTCGATAGGTTTAACTTGTCCTATAGACACGGCAGGGTGGGGAATTATTTTATGCTACGATGAACGGCGGGAAGGCTGGGCATCGTTTTACTATATAGACGGCAGTCGGCTCAGAAACCCGACTGCCTTTAAGGCGTAACAGCGGTTAATTACATAAGCGCCTTCGGATGAGGTGTAAAGAATTCTGTCGAGGAGTTCATCAGTTCAACTGGTGCCAGCTGAGTGTATTTGATCGACTTATAGTCGATCGCACCGGCACTTGTCGGACTGATTTTACATACATGCTGAGATCCACCGGTCCCGTTCCAGAGTTGCGGCAGCACAGCAACTGTCGATCCTAGAGATCGAGTCGGTGGTCCGGAACTACTGGATTTTTCAGCAGGTTTTGCAGTAATACCTAACTGCTGCAAAACCGTTTCCTACCGATGGCTTTTCCTTCCCTGTGCCCAATGTCCATGTGACCGGGCGGCCTTGTAATTGATCGATAGACAGAGGATGTTTTTATGGATTTGTTCAATCATCCCTCCATATTTGTGTCCGCCGGACTTCTGGTGGGCCTGATTCTCGGTTTTGTTTTGCGCAAGCGCTTCATTGAAGGGCATCAGCAGAACATCAGGGAGCAGGCCAAACAGCTGATCGAGACGGCCATTGTAGAAGCGGAACAACTCAAGAAAGAGGCTCAGCTCCAGAGTAAGGAAGACGCCTATCAGGTCAAACAGGCCGCCGAAGAGGAACTCAAAGCCGACCGGCGTGAACTCAAAGAAGAGCGTCAACAGCTGAAGAAATCCCGGGATCACTTAAAGAGTGAATGGGAGAGCCTTGACCGCAAGCGTAACGAGGTGCAGTCCCTGGATAGCAAGCTGGCCAGCAGGGAGCACGAGATTGAAGACAAGCACAAAGAGGTCGACAATCTCATCGGCAAGCAGCGCTATGAATTATCCAGGGTGGCAGGGGTCAGCCAGGAGGAGGCCAAAAAAATGCTGATGGCCTCGCTGGAAAGCCAGGCCCGCATGGATGCCGCCAAGCAGCTGGCGAAAATAGAAAACGAGATGAAGATGGAGGCGGACCGCAAGGCAAAGAATATCATTGCCCTCTCCATCTCACGCTATGCCGGAGATTATGTAGCGGACAGGACCGTGTCGATGGTCCCGCTTCCCTCTGACGAAATGAAAGGTAGAATCATCGGCCGGGAAGGGCGGAATATCAGGGCGATAGAAGCTGCCACCGGGATCGATATCATCATTGACGATACCCCGGAAGCAGTAATCCTGTCTGGATTCAATCCGGTGAGAAGGGAGATTGCCAGACTGGCTCTGCATCAGTTGATCAACGATGGGCGCATTCATCCGGGACGCATTGAGGAGGTGGTGGCCAAAGTTACCAAGGATCTGGAAACAGACATGCGGGAAGCCGGTGAACAGGCCACCTTTGATGTCGGTGCCCACGGCGTTCATGTCGAGCTTATCAAGATTCTGGGGCGCCTCAAGTACCGCACCAGCTATGGCCAGAACGTCCTGCAGCACTCTCTTGAAGTGGCATTTCTGGCCGGTATCATGGCAGCGGAACTGGGGCTCGACGTCAAACTGGCCAAGCGGGCTGGTTTGCTGCACGATATAGGCAAGGCGGTCGACCACGAAGTAGAGGGTTCCCATGCCATAATCGGCAGGGACCTGGCCAAGAAGTATGGTGAGCAGGAAGAGATATCCTACTCCATTGGCGCTCACCATGAAGATGTACCGATCCTGAGCGTACTCGATGTGCTGGTACAGTCCGCCGACGCCCTTTCAGGGGCGCGGCCCGGGGCCAGAAAAGAGATGCTGCAGAGCTATGTCAAGCGGCTCGAGGACCTGGAGGCGATTGCCAACTCCTTTGATGGGGTAGACAAGTCATATGCCATTCAGGCCGGGCGGGAATTGCGTATCATCGCCAACTCCGAGTCTGTGAGAGACAGTGATGCGGTCATGTTGAGTCAGGATATCGCCAAATCGATCGAAGAAAAACTCACCTATCCTGGACAGATCCGAGTGACCGTCATCCGGGAAACCAGGGCGGTTGAGTACGCAAAATAACTAGTCAGCAACCAACGATAACAAGTCAATATGATCGCGGTAGAAGAGCAACTGGAATTGATAGAGCGGGGAGTGGTCGACTGTATTTCCCGGGAAGAACTGAAAAACAAGCTGGCGAGATCAGCCAAGACTGGCAAACCTCTGAAAATCAAAGCCGGGTTTGACCCCACCGCTCCCGATCTGCATGTGGGCCACACAGTGCTGCTCCAGAAGATGAAACATTTCCAGGACCTGGGTCATGAGGTCTACTTTCTGATCGGTGATTTTACCGGCTTTATAGGTGATCCGACAGGTAAATCAGAAACCCGTAAACCTCTGACCAGAGAGGATATTGCCAAAAACGCTGAAACCTACAAGGAACAGGTCTTCAAGATCCTCGACCCGGAAAAGACCAAGATTGCCTTCAACAGTGAATGGCTTGGAAAAATCGACTCATTTGACATGATCCGGCTGGCCTCGGAGCTCACTGTAGCCCGGATGCTGGAACGTGATGATTTCAAGAAGCGTTTTGAGGGCGGCAGGCCGATTTCTATCCACGAATTCCTCTATCCGTTGATTCAAGGTTACGACAGTGTCGCCATGGAAGCCGATGTCGAACTTGGGGGTACTGATCAGCTCTTCAACCTGCTGGTCGGTCGCGATCTGCAGCGCTCCCGGGGACAGGAACCGCAAATCGTCTTGACCATGCCGCTGCTCGAGGGCCTTGACGGAGTCAACAAGATGAGCAAGTCGCTTGGCAACTATATTGGCATTACCGACCCAGCCAACGATATCTATGGTAAGACCATGTCGGTTACCGACGAGCTGATGTTTCGTTATTACGAACTGCTCAGTGACCTCACCAGTTATGAAATCGAGAAGTTGAAGCAGGGACTCGAGCAGGGCACCCTGCATCCCAAGGAAATCAAGCAGAAGCTGGCCCGCGAATTAACGGCCAGATTCCATTCCGAAGAAGAGGCGGTCCAGGCCCAGCAGAATTTTGAGAATGTCTTTGCCAAGCATGATCTGCCGGATGATCTGCCCGAGTTTAAGCTGAGCTCCGACGAGCCGGTCTGGCTGCCGAAGCTGATGGTCGACAGCGGGATGGTTTCTTCAACCTCCGACGGCAGGCGGATGATCAAACAGAATGCGGTGAGCATCGACGGCGAAAAGGTCGGTGACACCAACTTTGCGGTTGAACCCGCAGGAGATCTCATCCTTAAAGTCGGAAAGCGGCGCTTCTGCAAGGTTGTGTTCGACTGATTTCGATTCACTTACTTCATTCCATTAAACTCATCTCCTTTTCCAACCCGGTTAGTGCAGCAGTGGGCTGCCACATGCTGCTGCTCTGCGGCCTTATCGCCGCAGCAGTAGAAGTCGATGGGATGACGGCCTTCGGCCTGTGGCCATCGACGATCGTTTTCACTGCTGCAACGGGCCTCCGCGATGCAGCCTGAGTCAGCCTCCTGCCGCAAAACAATTTTCGCAATTCGATTCTAAGCTCCTTCTAACGGGAACCCGTTGGTAATAGCTAACGCCTGAGCTGCCCTCCAACTCGTTGTTTCGGGAAAAAAAAGGGCCGAATCACTAGGATTCGACCCTTTTTCTACTCAGTGAGTGCGGTTAAAGTTTATGCTTTTTCAAGTCGTACCGCGCAGACTTTGGTTTCCGGTATCTTGGCCACCGGGTCAAGGGCCGGGCTGGTCAAGACGTTGGTCGGGCTTTCAGCGAAGTGAAAGGTCATCGACACCAGGCCGGGCGGACAGATTTTGGTGACTTTGGTTTTGGCCTGGGTTTGCCCTCGGCGAGAGGCAATCTGCACCATCTCGTTGTCTTCGAGGCCGAGGCTGGCAGCATCCTTGGGATTGATTTTCAGGAACTCCTCGCTATCGAGTTGTTCGAGGCCGTCAACCCGGCGGGTCATGCTGCCGGTATGATAATGGAACAGGCTGCGGTCCGTGGTCAGCAGGAACGGATACTCTTCGTCCGGGAGTTCTGCAGAATCCCGGAATGAAAGCGGCATAAACTGAGCTTTGCCGCTGGGAGTACCGAACTTCTCAGTATGCAGTGTCGGAGTACCCGGATGGTCCTGGGTCGGACACGGCCACTGCAGACCGACATCTTCTATCCGGTCATAGGTAATGCCGCCATAGCTCGGGGTGACTGAGGCAATCTCTGCCATGATCTGAGCTTCGTCTTCATAATCGAAGCCTTCAGCCCCCATCTCGGCGGCTATATCGGCAACAATCCGCCAGTCCGGTTTGGCTTCGCCGGGAGAGTCAATGGCCTTGCGAACACGCTGGATGCGGCGCTCGGTATTGGAGAAGGTCCCGTCCTTCTCGGCGAACGACGAGGCCGGAAGGACCACATCGGCCATTTCTGCGGTTTCGGTCAGGAAGATGTCCTGCACGACCAGGAAATCAAGACGATTCATCGACTCGATGGCATGGTTAGCGTTGGCCTCACTGAGATAGGGGTTTTCCCCGATCAGGTAGAGGGCAGTGATTTCGCCATCGTGGATGTCGTCAAAGATCTCCGAATGGGTTAATCCTTCCTTGTCGGAGAGACTCACACCCCAGGCAGCCTCGAACTTCTGCTTATTCTCGGCCTTGGCGACTTTCTGGTAGCCAGGATAGACATCGGGCAGGGCACCCATGTCACAGGAGCCCTGGACGTTGTTCTGGCCGCGCAGCGGATTGACCCCGGCAGAAGCTTTGCCAATGTTGCCGGTGACCAGAGCCAGGTTGCTCAGGGACCAGACGTTATCGGTTCCGTGGCAGTGCTGGGTGATGCCCATGCAGTAGAGAATCGATGACGGGCCTTCACCGGCATACATTCTTAGCTGCCTTGCTGATCAGCTCGCCGGGTACCCCGGTAATCTTCTCGGCGGTGGCCAGATCGAACTCTTTGAGGGAGTCGACGAAAGCCTCATAGTTTTCACAGCGGCTGCTGATAAAATCCATGTCTGCCAGGCCTGCATCCACGATCACCTTGATCATGCCCATAACCAGAGCGACGTCGGTGCCGGGACGGTGCTGCAGATGGATGGTGGCGTGCCGGCAGAGATCGATCTCTTTGGGGTTGGCGACGATCAGATTGGCGCCTTCCCGGGCAGCCTTCTTGGCCTGCAGGGCCAGAACCGGATGGGCCTGGGTGGTGTTGGTGCCAATGGCAAAAATGGTTGAGGCTCCACTGATTTCTGCAATTGAGTTGGTCATTGCGCCGCTTCCCAAGCTGGTGGCCAGACCGGCCACAGTTGGGGAGTGTCAGAGCCGAGCGCAATGATCAATATTGTTGGTGCCCATCACCGCCCGGGTAAATTTCTGAATCAGATAATTGTCCTCGTTGGTGATTCGGGCAGAGGCCAGAGCGGCGAATTTGTCTCCTTTACTCTTGGAGAATTTATCGGCCACCAGCTCCAGCGCCTCATCCCAGGTAGCCTCTTCGAGCTTACCGTTTTTCTTGATAAGCGGTGTCTTGAGGCGTTCGGGATGATTGATGAATTTATAACCAAATCGGCCTTTGACACAGAGTGAACCCTTGTTTACAGGATTGTCTCTGTCGCCCTGGACACTGACCACCTTCTGACCGCGGACACCAAGCATGACTCCGCAGCCGACGCCGCAATACGCGCAGATGGACTTGACTTCACACATCGGCTCTCTGAGCGCCCTTGGGGGCGAGTGCGGCAACCGGACACCTGACCACGCATTCCCCGCAGGATTCACAGCGCGATCGGCAATCGGTTTAGCGCCAAGGGTGGAGATAAAGCTGGCCACGCCACGTTGGGCGTAATCTATGGCGTTGATGTTCTGGAGTTCGTCACAGGTTCGAACACAGATCCCGCAGAGGATACACTTGCTGTGATCTACATCGAAAAACGGGTTGGATCTGTCAATTGGAATTGCCCGCACCTTTCGCCGATATCGGTTGAGGCCTTCCGGGGTGATACCGACATAATGGGCCACCCGCTGCAGTTCACACTTGCCGTCTGCCTCGCAGGTCAGGCAGGTCATCGGGTGGTCGGCGACAATCAGTTCCACGGTGTTCTTGCGGATCTGCTGAACTTCGGGGTCCTCGGTGCTGATTACCATGCCGTCCTTGACCGGCTGCTTGCAGGAGATGGCGATCTTCCAATCGTCCATCTTCACGACGCAGACCCGGCATAGCCCGGCCGGCTTTAAATCAGGTGATTGCAGAGGTTCGGGATATAAAGCCCGTTGGCCTGGGCCGCCTCCAGTACCGTCATTCCCTGGTCAGCACTAATCTGCAGTCCATCTATGGTTATAGTGACTTTACTCATGCAGGCACCTCCGTTTTCTCTTTGGCTGTTACAGGTATTTTCGGTGATACGCACTCAACTGCGCTGAATTTATTCGGGCATTTTTCCATACAGACCCCGCATTGTATGCAGAGACCCTGGTCTATCACATGCACCTCTTTTTTCTCACCGCTGATTGCGCTTACCGGACAGGCCCTGGCGCACAGGGTGCAGCCCTTGCATTTGTCTTCATTGATTCTGAAGGAGATCAGATCCTTACAGACTCTGGCAGGACAGCACTTGTCGTTAATATGCGCTTCGTACTCATCCTTGAAGTATCTGAGTGTGGTCAGAACCGGATTGGCCGCCGTCTGCCCGAGTCCGCAGACTGACCCGCCGTGGACCGAGTGACTCAGCTCGATCAGCAGATCGATGTCTTGTTTCTTGCCTTTGCCCGCGCAAATGTCATTGAGGATTTCCAGCAGCTGCTTGGTTCCGAGCCTGCAGGGCACGCATTGGCCGCATGATTCCTCTTCAGTGAAATTGAGAAAATAGCGGGCCACATCGACCATGCAGGTCCGCTCGTCCATGACCACCATGCCGCCGGAGCCCATGATCGAGCCGGCTTCATCAAGTGAATCGTAGTCGATGGGCGTATCCAGCAGCGACTCGGGCAGACAACCGCCCGAAGGACCGCCGGTCTGGACCGCTTTGAAGGTCTCCCCCTTTGGGAATGCCGCCGCCGATGTCGTAAATGATTTCCCGCAGCTTTATGCCCATCGGGACCTCAATCAGGCCGGCGTTAACGATATTGCCGGTGAGCGCGAACACAGCCGTTCCAGAACTGCTTTCGGTTCCGATACCCTTGAACCAGTCGGCACCTTCTCTTATGATGTCGGCACATAGGCGAATGATTTAACATTGTTGAGCAGGGTGGGTTTGTCGTAAAGCCCGACCTCGGTGGTTCTCGGCCGGGGAGCGACCCTCGGCATTCCCCGCTTTCCTTCGATTGACAAGGTGAGGGCGGTGGATTCGCCGCAAACGAAGGCGCCCGCGCCCTGAAACACTTCGATATCGAAATTGAAACCGGTGCCCATGATATTGTTCGCCGAGCACCCCGTATTCTTTGGCCTGTTCGATGGCCTTCAGCAGCCTGACGACGGCCAGGGGATATTCAGCCCGAACATAGACGAACACCGAATTCAGCCCCGATCGCGTAGGCGGCGATGGTCATGCCCTCTATGACCGATTGGGGATTTGCCTCCAGTACAGAACGGTCCATGAAGGCGCCGGGATCTCCTTCGTCCCCGTTGCAGACTACGTATTTCGGGGTGGCCTTGGCATTGCGTCCGGCTTCCCATTTTCTGCCGGCTGGAAAACCGCCGCCACCGCGTCCCCGTAAGCCCGAATCCTTGACAATCTCGATGACCTGTTCGGGAGAGAGATCCTGGAGGATCGTAGCCAGGGCCTTAAAGCCGTCCACCGCAAAATATTCTCTGATATCTTCGGCATCGATGGTCCCGCATCCGCCCAGCACGATGCGCTGCTGGCGGTTATAGAAGGGAACATCGAGTTCGGTAGTGGCGTGACTGCCATCGTCTTTTTCGTAGAGCAGGCGCTCGACCACCGTGTTTTCATCCATGGTGGCGGTGACGATTTCCTCAACGTCCTTGGCTTTTACTTTGGTATAAAACGTGCCCATGGGTTCAACGCGGACCAGCGGTCCCATCTGGCAGAAGCCGTGACAGCCGCTGGTAACGGTTCCTGCTTCGCTTTCCTGACCCTCAAAAAGAAGATCAACATTGATGTTGATGCCCCTCTCACTTATCACACGCTTGAATTCCTCATATACCTCGAGCGATCCACCGGCAATACAGCCGGTTCCCGCACATACGAGAAAACGAAGTTTCCGCCTGGCGAATGCAGCCTGACAGTAGTTCTCGCATTTTTGCAACATCGGCTGGTGAGTTTACCTTCTGCATAGTTTGTAAACCTCCTTAATCCTTGATGCTTTGTTCAAGAATTTTGTCTATTTTGCCGGTTTCCACCTGGCCGTGAACGTGATCGTTGACTACGACCACTGGAGCCAGGGCACAAGACCCTACACAAGCCACCGTTTCCAGGCTATGTTCATAATCCTCCGAGGTCATTCCACATGCAAGCCCAAGCTCTCGCTCGAACGCATCCTTGACCCGGGCAGCTCCCTTGACGTGGCATGCCGTACCAGTGCATATCTTGGTCTGATTTCGGCCGCGCCGGGAAAAGTAAAACTGGGCATAGAAGGTAGCGACACCGTAGACGTGACTCTCCGGCATCCCTGTGAATTTGGCAATCGCCATCATGGCCTCTTCAGGCAGATAGCCAAGCTCTTCCTGAACCTTCTGAAGACATTGGAATTAAAGCGTCCTTCCTCCCCTCGTAGGGTGAAAGTATCGCACTCAAACGTTCTTCCATCGCGCACCCTCCTTTTACCTGTTTCCAACTCAAACATTTAATTTACAGTTTTTCTACCAACGATATCCAGTTAGCCGATACTCGCATTCAAATCTTTGCCATCCTATCAGTTCTTCCCGTCCGGTGCCATATTTTTCAAACTGGAACAGGGGGAAAATTGGTCGTCGCAGCCAAGGTCAATTAATGGGTGGCGGGCAATGGACAGTCGGACCACAATAATTATTGTTTTGCTCGGCTGATTGCACTAGGATCGACCGAGATGCGCTCAAAGCCTCAGTCGTATGAAACAGTATACAAAATAAACGGGACAGAGGAATATGTGTCAAATAAGTGTGGTGATAGAGAGAGACGGTGTTGAAGAACTGGTAATGGAAGATGTAACCAACCTGGTCGTCGATTCCGACAGCCTGCAGATTTCCAACCTGTTCGAAGGTCCGAAAACAGTTGAGCATGTGGTTATTCGATCCATCGATTTTATGGCTGGAAAGGTGATGCTACAAAATACCGGCTGACAGCCAGGCGGGCCCGCAGTTCAACTTTTAGCATAAACTTTTGAAAAAATCAGAGAAAGAGGAGAGGGTCGAGATGGATTCAATAGCTAAGTTACGGGTTCTGCTCAAACACTGGATCGATCATAATGGGGGCCACGTTGCTGAATTTGATAAGTGGCGTAAGACCATGTCTGAAGAGAACAAAGAGTCCATGGCCGAGGCCCTGGGCAAGGCAATCACCCAGATGGATGCAGTCAGTGGTACGCTGCAGGCGGCACTTGATGAGATCGGCGGGGCGCCGGACTCCTCGGAGCATCACCACCACCATCATCACCACCACTGAGACGAACGCGGCCCATGGCTGCTGGCGCAGCAGAAAACTTGCGTGGTAGACCGGAGGGAGCAGTGTCCACGGCGCCCTCCGGGCAAGATTGTTTATCGCTGGATTGATTCGCTATTCAACTTTGCAGGCGGTCGAGTCAAACAGTGAGCTGCAGCCTTTGCATTTAACCTGTTTCCCCATTTCATCCGAAAAAATTTCCTGCTCTTGGCCGCAGTCAGGGCATTTTACAATCACTTCACTCAACGATTTATTGCTCTCAAAACCTGGGCAGTGCGTATCACTCATCGATTCTCTCCTTGGTTGAATGGTTGGCTTGAGCGGTAGTCGAACCGTCAGTCGATTCTTCTTTCTCCGATCTGAAGAAGATAATACAAGAAGATCGGAATTTGCAGTATAATTTCGGATCACTGCATGCGAGACAACTGTCACATAGATAATAATTATGTTTTTGACAGATGTAACTGGTTTGTCTGTCAGGATGGTTTTTACAAGTACCCATAACCCAGCGAGTAAAGCTATTATTCTCTGAAATTATTGAAAAACGTATATAGTATATTCATTGACTGCGCTGGGAACCAATAAAACTTTCTAACGGGCGGAAAAGTGAGTGCCGGCGGTTACAGCCAACACTGTTGCAGGCCTGAATATTTTGTGATAGGTGATAGACAGGTTGACTGTAACACCAATAGCCTGACATGGTGATTCCTCTTACCTACCCGTAGCCGATAAAGGAGTGAGTTATGTCGATCATCTGTATCTCCCGTGGAAGCTATTACCGTGGCAAGGATGTAGCAGAAAGGGTTGCCTCCATCCTGGGATACCAGTGTGTTTCCAGGGACTCCCTTCTGGCCGTAAGCGACGAATTCGATATCCCCGAAATAAAGCTGACCAGGAACATCCAGCATGCCACCCAGATACTCGAGCGCTATTCATTCGGTCGGGAACGCTATGTAAACTTTATCTCGGCGGAAATTCTCAAGCGCTTGAGAATGGACGACCATGTCTACCATGGCCTGGCCGGGCAATTCTTCGTCAATGATATCTCTCACCTGCTCAGGATCCGGATCATTGCCGATCTGGATGATCGAGTGAAAGCTGAAGCTGAGAGGGAGAACATCTCCGAGGATAAGGCCCGAATGCAGTTGAAGCATGACGATGAGCAGAGACAGAAATGGGCCCTGTTTCTCTATGGTGCGGATATCACTGATCCAGCTCAATACGATCTTACGGTCAATGTGTCAGCCTTGGGTGTTGAAGATTCTGCAGAGTTGATCTCTCAGACAGCCAAACTTCCCTGTTTTCTGACCACCGAAGAATCCCGGGGAAACATCAACGACCAGGCTTTGGCGGCTGAGATTCGAGCGGCGCTTTTCGATTTTCCTTTGGCCGGAGTGTCAACCCGGGAGGGCAGGGCCTACGTTAATGTAAAAGCCCCTGAAGAGCAGGCTGATCAGATCCGAGGCCGGATCGAGTCGGCGGTCGGTGAGATAGTGGATCTGGGAATGGTGGATATTCGGGTTGATCCATTCTATTGAGGAGAAGCGAAACAGAGGGGACACAATACCTATCGTGTCCCCATTTATTGGGGATTATACCCTTTTCTGGGCTGATCTCAGGCTGTTTCATCAGCATGCAGATTGTCATTGGTCCAACACCACCTGGAACCGGTGTAATTTTGCCGGCAATTTCTTTGGCTTTTCGAAATCGACGTCGCCGCGTAATATGGCTTTGCCGGTCTTTTCGTTTTTACCGATCCTGTTGACGCCGACATCGATTACCGTCGAACCTGGCTTGATCCATTCGGGCTTTACCAGGTTTGGAACACCGGCGGCAACGACAAGAATATCAGCCCTTTTACAATGGACTGCCAGATCATCGGTGCCGGTATGAACGATTGTAACTGTGCTGTTGGCGCCGATCCCTTTTTGGGCCATCATCATGGCAATCGGCTTGCCGACGATGTTGGAGCGGCCGACTACCACGACTTCTGCGCCTTTGGTTTCGGTACCGGAGCGGACGATCAGCTCCTGAATGCCTGCCGGGGTGCAGGGTAGAAAACGAACTTCGTCGCCGCCAATCATCAAGCGACCGACGTTTACCGGATGAAAAGCATCGACATCCTTGTCCGGGTCGATGGCGTTGAGGACTTTCTTATCATCTATATGTTTGGGCAGAGGGAGTTGCACGAGGATGCCGTTAATCTCCGGATCGTTGTTGTATTTGTCGATCAAGGCCAGCAGATCTTCTTCGGAAATATCCTCCGGCTGATTGTCCTGGATTTCATTGAAACCAAGGTTGAGTGCAGTCTTGACCTTCAGCGTCACATAGCTGATAGATGCGGGGTTTTCACCGACGAGAATGGTGACCAGGCCGGGAACCTTGCCTGTCTTCTCTTTCATCTCAGCCACTTCCTGCTTGATTTCCTCAAGAATTGTTTTGCTGATTTCAGTACCGCTGATAAGTTCTGCCGTCATGGTGTTTCTCCTCCTCTAACTGGTTTGGGTGACGATTCGATGACTACTGACAACCCGGAATGAATGTCTATTTGTTCAATCTCTTCATGGCATGCGGAAAAGTTCCCGCCTGGCGTGATATTGAACAGCTATCCAAAAATTGCAGGGTAGCCAACTGCCTTGATATATAAGAGATGAAACGCTCCTTTGCTCTCCACCTGTTTTTTTCCCACACCACCGAAAATATGTCAACCTGATAGTAGTGATGCAGGCAACTATTTAGCGCCTTGAATTTTATAGCAGATCTGCCTGGATCGCTGATTTGAGCTGCTGTCTTATCGGCGATTTCCATATTTCTCGTAGGAGATACGGTCATAGAGAAGCGATTCACCATCCCGGCCGGGTTTCTCCTCGGCGCTGTAGCCGATTGCCACGATTGCCTCAACCGACATATCTGGATCGAGGTCCAGAATGGATTTTACATAGGTTTCCGATCCGGTCTGTTCATCATACTGACGTTTTCTGATCTGAATCCAGCAGCTTCCCAGACCCAGATCGGTAGCGCTCAGGTGCAGCAGCAGCGATGCTATTGAAGTATCTTCAACCCAGACATCGGACTTGGCGGGATCGGCACAGACCACGATGGCCAGGGGGGCGCCGGCCAGAAAGGAGGAGCCGTGGGTTTTGGCGCGAGCCAGTTCTCCAATGGTGTCTTCATCGGTGACGATCACAAACTCCCAGGGATTGAGTCCCCGGGAAGAAGGAGAGCGCAGCACCGACTCAATCAGCACTTCCAGTTTTTCCTCTTCAATCTTCTGATCGGTGAATTGTCTGATACTTCTTCTCTTGCGTAACAGATCAAGCAGCATGATTTTCTCCGTCTTCTGTCTGTGGTTGTATTTTGTCTTTAAGGGCCAGGTCTGGGCGATCTTCTTGTGAACCGGTTGAGCCGGGCTCTGCCGAATCGTCTGATTCCTCTCTACACCAGAGATTGTAGATATAAAACGAGAAGCCTATGACCACCGCACCACAGAGCACAGCAGGTATGGGGCCGATGAGATCGGGCAGGAAAAAAACCAGCATCAGTAGAACGGCCAGGATATAGAGCATCGCTCTTGAGCGGAAAAATTTATTCACGGTGGCTCCGGACGGTTCAGGCAGTGGTTCGCTTCCAGATCTCCGCCGCAGACTCAGGAATCAGGCTGAGATTCACCTGGTGTGCAGGCATGGTTTATGACTTTGCTCAATTCTGGTCCCGGCGATCGTCTATTGAACTGGCATTATAACCGGATAGTATGGTTTTTACATAATAATTTGACTTGTTTAGAGAAGTTGTCTTACAATGTACCAATAATTGTCGGGACGGGTATCATCAGCTGATAAGAAGTTTATAAGTTCTCTTCCATTGGGTTAGAGTAAAATCAATTCTTGAAGAACGATCAGAACAAAGAGCAGTCGAAGCGTTCGGCCTTCCGCTTCAGGTGCAGCAAAGAACCGGTTACCTACCGGACTGCCTATGATGAAGGAGAAGCACTGCTGAAAAATATCTCCACCGAGGGGTGTGCCCTGGAATGGGCCACCAGCCCGCCGGAACCCGATGAAAAGATACTGTTGATTATCGAGCTACAGAACAAAGATGCCGTTGTCGAAATTCAGGCCCAGGTTATTAGGGTTGAAGATAATGATTTCGCAGTCAAATTTCTTTTGATCGAGCCTGCAGCCAAAACCATGATTCGCAACTATTTCTCCAGAA
The DNA here is from genome assembly GCA_963759125.1 of uncultured delta proteobacterium. Lineage (GTDB taxonomy): Bacteria > Desulfobacterota > Desulfobulbia > Desulfobulbales > Desulfocapsaceae > JABDQA01. The sequence continues at coordinate 79,703 of CAVWXN010000001.1, read as the reverse complement.
AATTGAGGGGAAATTGAAGCGGGCATGTGATAAATGGAGATCTCGACAGGTCGTGATAAGCAAAGATAATTCTTATGGACCAGTATATAGCCAGGCAACCTATTCTCAACGTCCATAAGAGACTTTATGGTTACGAACTCCTCTATCGGGGGGCGGAGCCGTATACGCTTGCCAACGTGAGCGGCAATCGGGCAACCGCAAGTCTTCTGTCCTCCACCTTCCTGACCAGGGGCATTGATGAGATATCGGGACTGAGACCCTGTTTCATCAACTTCACCCAGGACCTGCTCGAGCGGAATCTGCCGGCCGCATTTCCTAAGAATCAGATCGTTGTTGAAATCCTCGAAAATGTCGAGCCCACCGACAAGTTGATTGCTGTATGCAAAAATCTCAAAAAGGAAGGCTATACACTTGCTCTTGATGATTTTGTCTATAATCGAAAGCTTGAACCACTCATCGAATGTGCCCAAATCATAAAAATTGATGTCCGGCTGACTCCGCTGGACACCATCACCCGGACGCTCAACAGGCTGCAGAATCACAAGATCAAACTGCTGGCAGAAAAAGTTGAAACCATAAAGGATTTTGAGAAGGCCAACAAAATGGGTTTTACCTATTTTCAAGGCTATTTTTTTAGCAAGCCAGAAAAGATCGAAATCAGGGAGCTTTCTTCGGTGAAGGTCAATCTCCTGAGATTGTTGGCGGAAGTCACCAGAAAAGAGACCACCATGGAAAAGCTGCGGGAGATTATTTCCGTGGATATCGCCATCAGCTACAAGCTTATGCGTTTTCTCAATTCCGCCTATTTCTATCGGCTGCAGGAGGTCAAGACTGTAAAGCATGCCATTGCTTATCTCGGAGAAAAAGAACTCAGACGCTTTGTACTGCTGGTGGTCGTTTCAGAACTGGCTTCAGAACACCCGGGCGAGTTGACCCGTCTGGCTCTGGTACGGGCCAAATTCTGTGAACTATTGGGAGAGGCTAGCCCCTACAGTTCAAACTCCGGCGAACTGTTTATCATGGGCCTGTTTTCCCTGCTGGATACGATGCTGGGTACACCGATGGATAGAATCATGGACCGGCTGCCTATCGGCAGCAGCGTAAAAGAAGCCCTGAGCCAGAAGTCCGGCCCGATGGCCATGTTTCTGCAGATTGCCATAGCCTTTGAGAGAAACCAGCAGAAGAAGATTGTTTCCCTGCTCAAAGAGCTTCGTATCAGCGGTAAGAAAATCGCCGAGTCCTACATGACCGCGGTAAAATACGCCAACGGTCTTCTCTGATACAGATACTGAAACAGTTTTTGGCACTAGATATGACACGGCCCGTACATCCTTTGGAGGATGCACGGGCTGTGTTGTTGAAATGAAAAGTGGATTGTAACGGGCTCTAAGTAGCCATTACCTTTTCTATATGTTTCTGATCCTCAAGAGGCAGGTACTGTGTAAGCGGGCAGTTGCCGCAGCCGCCTTCAGGAAGGTCGGTGCCTTTGTGTATCTTTTCGATAATGGCAGTTGTCGCCGCCCGGCTGTCTGCATAGATGTTCTCTTTGCCGATTTCCTCATAGAGCCCGGTCCGTTCCATGACATCAAGAACCTGACCTTTCACTCCGCAGACGGCAAACCCCATACCGCCGCTGCGAATACGCTTGACCAGCATGGCCAGGGCTTCCTCACCTGAAGCGTCCATGTCGTTTATGCCGCGGGCGTCGAGCAGGATATACCTGAGGTCCGGCTGCTCGTTGCGAAATTTCAATACCTGTTCGTCAAGATAGCTGGCATTGGCGAAAAACAACGCGCCGTCAAACCGGACAACGGAGATATGGCGGCAGCCTTTAAGCCGATAGTAATCGGCTGATTTCAGCACTCTCTCTTCATTCAGAGATAAGCTCGCCACGACCGGGCGCATGGATTTGTAGAGAAAAATAGTCATGGACAGGAAGACGCCAACCATGATGCCTTTGTCGAGGTGCGGGGCAAAATAGAGGGTTACGACAAAACTTAGAATAGCAATGGCCCCGTCATACCACTGGGCCTTCCAGGCGTGAATGAACCCTTTTACATTCACCAGGCCGATTACCGCCATCATGATAACGGCAGCCAGAACTGCCTGGGGCAGGTGATAAAGCAGTGGGGTGAAAAACAGCAGGGTTATGACCACCATCACTGAGGTGATAACCGAAGAAATACCACTGACTGCTCCGGCCTGCAGGTTGACTGCAGAACGGGAGAATGATCCTGATACCGCATAACTGGAACCGATAGAGCCGAGGATGTTGGCCAGTCCCTGGCCAATCAATTCCTGATTCGGATCCAGTTTCTGCCCGGTCTGGGCAGCCATGGCTTTGGCGATGGCGATCGCTTCCATGAAACCGAGAAGTGAAATGATGATGGCATAGGGCAGCAGTTTGAAAAAGGTTTTGGCGTCCAGAGCAGGAATGGCGAAGGTTGGCAGTCCTTCGGGTATCTTCCCGACGATGGCCCCGCCGCCGGTGTATTTCAATTTGGCCGGATCCAATTCGGTGGAACCCACCGACAAACGCCAGGTGGTACTGTCGGGTTCCACGCCGGCCGGGACATCACTTTTATCGTAGAACTCATAAGGCGTCGCCAGTGGGGAACACCGCTGAATTTCATCTAGCGGAGTTCGGTGCGCAGATCGGAAGAGTGCTGCTTCATTTCCGCCAGCTCGATTGATAGGATTTCAACCTCACCCTCGAGTTTCACCAGTTCAGGTGTTTTTCCTCCATGTCCCTCTTTAGTATGGGCTTTTTCCTCGTCAACGTGTAAGCCAATGATCCGCCCGCTGCTGGCCGATTCTCTCGATTTCCCTGTACGGAGTGATTGAACGCCTCGATCTTCTGGCTGAATCCGTCAATCTGTAACTGCATCGACGGAAACCATGGTGTCGTTGTTAAAACCGGTGAAATAGGAGATCAGGTGGTAACGGCAACGGCTATGAGGACATTGGGAATGCGCGGATTGATTTTGCGCAGGGTGAACATGATCGCTACGGCACCGACGCCGTAGAGCAGGGTCGGGAAATGAGTATAATCAATGGCAGCCTGGGCAACCCTGATGAGGGTTTCGTAGTGATGCTCCGCCTTATCGACATATACCCCGAAAAATTTTGAAAACTGGGAGGAGGCGATGATAATGGCAGCGGCATTGGTGAAGCCGTTGACCACAGGGTGGGAAAGGAAATTGACCACTAGCCCGAGCCGCAGATACACCGAGTGAGAACTGGAAAATTCCAACGGTCAAGGCGAGGACGATGGAGTAGGCGATAAATTCAGCCGAGCCTGCAGTTGCCAGGGGCTCCAGAGATGCTGCGGACATAAGGGAGACGACGGCAACCGGCCCGGTCGCCAATTGGCGGCTCGAGCCAAAAAGTGCCGCAACCATTGGCGGCAGAAATGCCGCGTAAAGCCCATAATAAGCCGGCAGACCGGCAAGCTGAGCATAGGCCATCGATTGGGGAATGAGTACAAGCGCAACGGTAATACCGGCGAGCAGGTCAATCCTGAATTTTCCGATACTGTAGTCTTTGAACCACAAGAGAAAAGGGAGAAATTTGTATATCATTGAATTTCCTATGTTGTTTTCTGAAGGAATCTATTTCAGCAAAATCGTCACAGTTCCGCTTTGCAAGTCGTCATATGCGGCAATTACCTGAACCTAACCCTCGGCACTATAATCGCCGATATCCTGGTCGAAAATTTCAACCGGAGGTACCCGCGAGTCGGCACAGGTGAGAATCGTGGCGACCGGTTCCTGCTGGTGCATGACCAACTGCCTGCTCTCTTGGCAATGATTTGGGTGAAGCAGGTTGCCTTCAACGAAGCGTTTGTTGCCCTCCAGGAGTTTTTCCAATACCTCTTCGGCGGTGGGGCGCTTGTTTGGTAGTTTGTCCCATCGATCTTCTCCTTGAATGTCAAAATGAAAATAAATAACCCGTTAGAAGCTCAAATATATCTATATGATCGCCCATCAAAATGAATGATCATTCATTTCCAATTGTGATAATCAACGATTTTTCGGCCATAAAGTCAAGGTAAAAGGTATTCTCCGCATAAAAATGAATAGAGTTTATGGCCGGGTGAAACAGTGGATAGCGCAGCATTGTGGCTAAATTCGCCGCCTTGGTTCCATCGATCTTTGATGTCTTTTGTCGTCATCATCTATTTGGCATTAGGCAAACCGATGGAATGATTAATCCAGGAGGGGGGAGCTGCAATGGCTCCTGGAATATTTTTTGTTTGCAATGGTCAGAAAAAATGGTTAAATAAAAGGTTTAGATGGGTATTTTTCCTTGCTCTTTGGTTCAGCGAGGAGATAACCATTATACCGGAAATTGATATCCGGCCTTTTGGAAAAGGCTTGGTAAAGATATGATTGGTAAGGGGTTACAGAAATCTGTAGCTCCTTTCTTTTTTATTTATTTTGAGATGCGTGGAAACGCCGGTGAAAATGAGGACCGGTGTGCAGGCAGACTGCAGAGGATAAAATAATGGCAAAAGATCTATCGAGAGTTCGAAATATCGGTATCAGTGCGCATATCGATTCAGGAAAGACAACCCTGACCGAAAGAATTCTGTTCTACACCGACCGCATTCATGCGATTCATGAGGTCAGGGGTAAGGATGGGGTCGGCGCCAAGATGGACTCCATGGAGCTTGAAAAGGAGCGCGGCATCACCATTCAGTCAGCGGCTACCTATGCATCATGGAAAGATGTGGACATCAATATCATCGATACGCCGGGTCATGTGGATTTCACCATCGAAGTTGAGCGTGCCCTGCGGGTGCTGGATGGTGCCATCCTGGTGCTTTGCTCAGTGGGCGGTGTTCAGTCGCAGTCCATCACTGTCAGCCGCCAGATGGCCCGCTATAAGGTTCCAAGGATTGCCTTTGTCAACAAATGCGACCGCACTGGTGCAAATCCCGCCCGGGTTACTCAGCAGCTCAGGGATAAGCTGTCATTAAACGCTCACCTGATGCAGTTGCCCATCGGCCTCGAGGGAGATTTCGACGGTATCGTTGATCTGATTACCATGAAGGCCATCTACTTTGACGGTGAAAATGGTGAGACAATGCGTGAGGAAGCGATCCCTGCCGATATGGCCGCCGAGGCAGAAGGGATGCGGGAAGCGATGCTTGAAGAGATCTCGATGTTCTCAGATGAGCTGATGGAAACCCTGCTTGAAGGCGGTGAAATCGACCCCCGATTGATTCACGATGCCGTTCGCAACGGAACCCTGGCACTTGAATTTACTCCGGTTTTTATCGGCTCGGCCTATAAAAACAAAGGCATCCAGCCCCTGCTCGATGCGGTTTCCTCTTATCTGCCGTGCCCCACCGATGTGGTCAACCATGCCCTTGATCTGGCTGATGAGGAAAGGGAATTTGCCGTCTCCAACGATCCGGATGACAAATTGATCATGCTGGCCTTTAAGCTCGAGGACGGACGCTACGGTCAGCTCACCTACGTTCGCACTTATCAGGGTGTTCTCAATAAAGGCGACACCGTCTACAACAGCCGCACCGGCAAGAAAGTCAAGATCGGTCGACTGGTCCGGATGCATGCCGACGAGATGGAGGAGATCGATTCCTGCGGACCCGGCGACATTGTCGCCCTGTTCGGCGTCGACTGTGCCTCTGGTGACACCTTTACCGCTGAGGGACTTTCCGCCTCGATGAGTTCCATGCATATACCGGAACCTGTTATCTCACTGGCCGTGATTCCGGTGGACAACAAGGCCCAGACCAATATGTCCAAGGCGCTTAACCGCTTTACCAAGGAAGATCCCACCTTCAGAACCTATGTTGATCACGAAACCGGTGAGACCATTATCTCCGGTATGGGTGAGCTGCACCTCGATGTATACATCGAGCGCATGAAACGGGAGTACAAGGCCGAAGTCCAGGCCGGTGCGCCCCAGGTTGCCTACCGGGAGACCATCACCATGCAGGCGGCCTTCGATTATACCCACAAGAAGCAGACCGGCGGCTCCGGCCAGTACGGCAGGGTGGCGGGTTATCTTGAACCGCTTGAAGAAGGCGAGTACGAGTTTGTCGATCAGATCGTCGGTGGTGTTATTCCCCGGGAGTATATTCCTTCCTGCGACAAAGGGTTCAAGAAGAGTCTGGCCAAAGGATCACTTTGCGGGGCAGCCATCACCGGAGTCCGAGCGGTTATCAACGACGGTAACTCCCATTCCGTGGATTCCTCCGATGTGGCGTTTCAGCTTGCCGCCCAGGGTGCTTTCAGAGAGGCCTATAATAAGGCCAAGCCGGTAATCATGGAGCCGATCATGAAAGTCGCCGTTGAAGGACCGTCTGAGTTTCAGGGTGCGGTCATGGGCAGTCTTAACCAGCGCCGCGGCATGATAATCGGTACGGTGGAAGAGGGTAACTACACGGTGGTCGAAGCGGAAGTGCCGCTTTCCGAGATGTTCGGTTATTCGACGACACTTCGATCACTGACCCAGGGCAAGGCAGAATTCACCATGGAATTTGCAACTTTTAAACAGGTTCCCAAAAGCGTCAGTGAAGAGCTTATTAAAAAATATCAGGAAGAAAGGAAAAACGATTAATCAATAAACGGGCTGGCTGAAAGGCGGAATCCCTGCGGCGGCCTGTTTCAGCAAATATCTATTGAGGAGTTAACTGGGATGGGAAAAGAAGATTTGATCACCTCCAATCCGCTGCGTGTGCTGGGGCTTGACAACAAGGCAGAAGAGGGACGACAGAGTCTTGGCCTGGTAATGGCCCGGGCCGGTCTGGGAAAGACTGCCATACTGGTGCAGATTGCCCTTGATTCGATGCTGCGCGGCAACCGGGTGCTGCACGTGGCGATCGGCGAAACGATCGAGAAGACCCGCGATCGCTACGATGACATTCTCACCAAAATGGTGGAAGATCTCAACGAAGAGACGGAGTCGGACCTCTCCAGGCGCCGCATGATCATGACCTTCAAGGAGAATGTTTTCAGCCGGGCGATGCTGGAGGAGCGCCTGAAGGACCTGATCCAGCAGGACGTGTTCAAACCGGACTGCCTGATCATAGACGGTTACGATTTTGACGGCAACGGTCGCCAGGCTATGGAAGATCTCAAGCAGCTGATGGCTGAACTGGGCATTTCGGTGATCTGGTTCTCGGCGGTCAGCCATCGCGAATGATCCCAGAACCAGTGCCGACGGCGTCCCCGCACCGTGCCATACCATTGACGACCTTTTCGAGGTGGTGCTGCTGATCAATCCGCAGGACAACGTCATGAAACTAGATATTCTGCGCTGTGCCTATTGCGAGGTTGAGCCGGGAACAACCCTGCTTCTTGATCCTTCGACCATGCTGATTCAGAAGTCGTAAAACTGACCAGCAGCAACCGCCCGCAACGGCGGCATACCATTAAAGCGGGCATGGCTCCTCACGGAGCGCCCGCTTTTTGTGTTTTTAGGTGATCGATATGCGTTTTCGTCCCTGCATAGATTTACACGATGGCAAGGTAAAGCAGATTGTCGGTTCAACGCTGGTTGACGGTGACCCGGATCGGCTGCAGACCAATTTTACCGCCGATGCCGCTCCATCCTGGTTTGCAGAACTCTACAAGAAGGATGATCTGCGCTGGCGGCCATATCATCATGCTCGGCCCCGGCAACGAAGAAGCAGCGACCCAAGCCCTGGCTGCCTGGCCTGGCGGCCTGCAGGTCGGGGGCGGTATTAATAGTGCCAATGCAGCCAGCTGGCTGGACCAGGGGAGCCTCCCACGTCATTGTCACCTCCTGGGTGTTTCGTGATGGTCAGATCGATCTGGCCCGGCTTCGGCAGCTGGTGTCCGAGACCGGCAAAGAGCGGCTGGTTCTGGACCTGAGTTGCCGGCAGCGCGATGAGAATTACTATATAGTCACCGACCGTTGGCAGAAATTTACCGAGGTGACCATCAACGAAGAGACGTTGGACGGAGCTGGCAAACTACTGCGATGAATTCCTGGTTCATGCCGCCGACGTGGAGGGTAAGTGCAGCGGTGTCGAAGAACAGCTGATAAGCATATTGGGGCGGTTCGCACCGATTCCCGCCACCTATGCGGGGGGCGTTCGGAATCTCGGCGACCTCGAGTTGATCAACCGCATCGGCGAGGGTCGGCTCGATGCCACCATTGGCAGCGCCCTGGATATCTTTGGCGGCAGTTCGATCAGCTACGCTGAAGCGGTTCGATATCACCAATCAATCAATAATCCAGATGAGCAATCCGGATAACAATAGCGGAGTCAGAATCACAGCTAACTGTTCCACCGGGCTACGGTGAAGTCAGACTTCTTGTCCCTGAGAATCTGGCCACTGCCTGGCAGCGATGTTCCTGGATTCTGGTCCAGGAAAAGGGGCAGACGAGGTTGGACAGCATGGAGGAGATGGTTCGTGATTTTCTGCTCAAGCACGGCTGTTGAGCAGCGGACCGTCTATTATAAGCACCGGTTCGTTCTCAAAATTCTGGTAATTTAACCTGCATTTCAACACCGGAAACAAAATCCTCCCATCAATTTGAGTTATTCTTGACACAAGAATATTAGAAATGGTAGGTAATGGGTCGTTGTTCAGAATAGGTGGTTAAACTATTGGAGTGATTCCATGCACCTAGCGAAAAACAATAGAGTTAAATTAGTTTGTACGGGACTACATGCGTCACGCTCTCGCCTTATCAATCCTTCTCTCTGCCTTCTGGCTGGTTAACTCCGGCCACTACACCCCACTTCTGCTCACCTTCATGCTGGCCTCGGTGGCCTCAATTGTTGCCCTGAGTCACTATATGGACATGATTGATGGTGAGGCGCAGCCCCTTAATATCACCTTCACACTGCCGATTTACCTGCTCTGGCTCGCCAAAGAAGTGGTTCTGGCAAATGTCGCCGTAGCCAAATGCGTCTGGCGGGGGAAAAAGGCTATCAGTCCCCGGACTATGGTCGTCACCGCCAGCCAGAAAACTGACCTGGGCATCGTCATCTACGCCAATTCGATCACTCTGACGCCCGGCACCGTCAGTATCGATCTGGAAGACAACAAGATCCTTGTCCATGCCCTCAATGAAGAGTCGGCCGCCGGACTACTGACCGGCGAGATGGATCGCCGGGTCTGCAAGGTGGAAGGCTGATGTTCGCGCTTGCCGCATTCACCCTGCTGGTGGTCATGGGACTGGCTCTGATCAGAGCTTTTCTGGGACCGACCCTCTACGACCGCATTCTGGCGGTAAATATTTTCGGCACCAAGACCGTGCTGCTGATTGCGGTGATGGATTTCCTTGCCGGTCGCCCGGATTTTCTCGATATTGCCATCGTCTATGCGCTGATAAACTTCATCAGTATCATCGGGGTATTGCGATTTTTCGAGTATGCCGAAAAGAAAACAGCGGAGCACGGTGAATGATGGATATTCTTCTCGATATAGTCAGCTGGATATTTCTGGTGAGCGGCAGCTTTTTCTGTTTGACCGGTGCTGTCGGGCTGCTTCGCTTTCCGGAGTTTTTTTCCCGAATACACGCCGCCAGTCTCACCGATACCCTCGGTGCCAGCCTGATCCTGATCGGCCTCATGTTTCAGGCCGGCTGGCAGCTGGCGCTTCCCAAGCTGATATTGATTCTGATCTTTTCGTTGCTGGCCGGCACCACCGCCAGTCATGCGATGGGCAAGGCGGCTCTGCAGAGCGGCTTGCGCCCACTCGATCAGGATAAAGACGGTAAAGAACCCGATGAGGAAGAAGAGCTGACATGGAAACCCTGATAGACTTTGTCCTGCTCAGTTTTCTCGTGTTCACGGCCCTGGCGGTGGCCAAGATGCACGACCTTTTTGCTGTGGTAATGCTTTCGGGAATCTACAGCCTGCTTTCCGCCAGTCTGTTCTTTGACCTTGATGCGGTGGACGTGGCCTTTACCGAAGCTTCAGTCGGGGCTGGAATCTCCACCTTGTTGATGCTCGCTTCGCTGAAACTGGTCGGGCGCTATGAAAGGCGTACCCGCTACCGACCGATGCTGGCCCTGGGGGTGGTGCTGGCCACCGGCACACTGCTGATCTACGGGACGCTGGACATGCCCCATTTCGGTTCGGCCGAGGCGCCGGTTCACCAGCATGTCGCTCCCCGCTATCTGCATGACTCGATGGACGAGGTCGGTGTACCCAACGTGGTCACTTCGGTGTTGGCCAGCTATCGGGGCTACGACACCCTGGGCGAAACCCTGGTGATTTTTACCGCCGGTATCGGCGTGATCTCACTGCTGCGGGTATCTCGTCGTACTAAAAAAGAGGAGAAAAAGCGAGTTCCGGCCGACATGCAGCAGCAGATAATCCTTCGGGTGGTCGTAAAATGGCTGTTGCCGTTAATCCTGATCTTTGCCCTCTATGTGCAGTTTCACGGGGATTATGGTCCCGGTGGGGGGTTTCAGGCCGGAGTCATCTTCGCAGCCGGGATCATTTTATATACCATGCTGTTTGGCCTCAGCAACGCCTCGCGCGCTTACAAACCCGAGCTGCTGGAATTGCTCTCGGCCTTCGGCGTCCTCCTCTATGCCGGGGTTGGCCTTGTCTGCATGGCCCTGGGGGGTAATTTCCTCGACTACAACGTTCTGCGCCACGATCCTGTGCATGGTCAGCATCTGGGTATTTTGCTGGTTGAACTCGGGGTTGGTATCACCGTCGCTTCGGTGATGATCACCATTTTCTTCAAATTCACCTGGCGCACTGTCAAGCACAAGTACATAAAAAGCAGATGAATATTCTCGGGCTCTACAACTATTGGATTGTCGTGGTGTTGATGATGATCGGCTTTTATGTCGTCATCGCCCATGAAAATCTGATCAAGAAACTGGTGGGTCTGTCCATCTTCCAGACTTCGGTGTTCTTCTTCTATATCAGTATGGGAAAGATTTCCGGGGCCACTGCGCCGATTCTCGATGATAAATATCAGCTCTACTCAAATCCGTTGCCGCACGTCTTGATCCTGACCGCCATAGTCGTCGGCATCGCCACCACGGCCATGGGGCTGGCGCTGGTGGTCCGCATTCAGGAAGCCTACGGTTCCATCGAAGAACATGAAATTCAGGCCCAGGATACCCAGGACCAGATGGAGAGCCAGCTCGAAGCCTACGGATTCAGAAAGAAACATCTTCTCAGCGTCAAGAATTTAGACGAGTGATAGAACATTTACCCATACTGCAGGTTCTCGTGCCCCTGCTTGGGGCACCCCTGTGTATCATCGTGCGCAACCCGCGAATGGTGGGGTTGTTCGCCCTGTCGATAAGTACCATCACTTTTCTGGTCAGCTGCAGTCTGCTGCAGCAGGTGCTTCAGAACGGTACCATCGTCTATGAACTTGGCGGCTGGGCCGCACCCTGGGGGATCGAATACCGCATCGACTACCTCAACAGCTATCTGCTGCTGCTGGTATCGGCCATGAGCGCCATCGTGCTCGTTGCTTCACAATCGAGTATCAGCAGGGAACTGCCCCGCAACCGGCACATGCTTTTCTATACTGCCTATCTGCTCTGCCTGACCGGGCTGCTGGGAATTCTCTGTACCGGCGACGCCTTCAATGTCTTCGTCTTTTTGGAGATATCTTCACTCTCATCTTATACGCTTATCGCCCTCGGAAACGATCGGAGGGCCCTGACCGCAGCCTATCAATACCTGATTATGGGTACAATCGGTGCCACCTTCATCATCATCGGTGTCGGTCTGATGTACATGATGACCGGGACCCTGAATATGTACGATCTGGCCCAGCGGCTACCCGAGGTGCACAATTCCAAAACGGTGCTCAGCGCCATCGGCTTTTTCATCGTCGGCGTCTGTTTGAAGCTGGCCCTGTTTCCCCTCCATCTCTGGCTTCCTAACGCCTATGCTTTTGCCCCTTCGATTGCCACCGCCTTTCTGGCGGCCACCTCCACCAAGGTGGCGGTCTATGTCTTGATCCGCTTCATTTTTTCGGTTGTCGGTCCCGAGTTTGTCGATACCGTCCTGCCCTTGCAGGAAATTTTCGTGGTGCTCGGTGTATCGGGTATCTTTGCCACCTCAATATCGGCGATCTATCAGCTCAACATCAAACGGTTGTTCGCCTATTCCAGTGTGGCCCAGATCGGCTATATGATTCTGGCCCTGGCCATCGGCACTCCGCTGGGACTCACCGCCACGCTTATTCACCTGTTTAATCACGCCCTGATGAAAGCGGCGCTGTTTCTGGCCATTGGCGGTGTGGTCTACCGGGTTGGCAGCGCCCAGCTCAGTCATTTTGCCGGCCTGGGCAGACAGATGCCCTGGACCATGGCCGCCATCGTGGCAGGGGGGCTCAGCCTCATTGGCGTGCCGCTTACCGTCGGTTTCGTGTCTAAATGGTATCTGGTGCTGGCCCTTCTGGAAAAGGGTTGGTGGCCACTGACCATACTTGTTTTGATCAGCTCTCTGCTGGCCTTGATCTATGTCTGGCGTATTGTTGAGTGGGTTTACTTTTCCAGCCCTAGAATTGTTCTCGATGAGGTCAAGGATCCGCCACTGAGTCAACTGGTACCGATCTATATCCTGGTGATCGCCAACTTCTATTTTGGCATCGACACCTCGCTTACTGTGGGTATCAGTAAAAAGGCGGCGGAAATGCTGTTCGGAGGTGTTTTCTGATGATGTCCTCCGAAACAATGCTGCTCTTAACGATACTGGTCCCGCTGGCGGCGGTGATCGGTATTGTCGGAGCCAGGCGTTATCCCAACCTGAGGGAAGCGGTGAGTCTGACCGCGGCTCTGGTGCTTATCTACCTGACCTACAACCTCTACCGGCTCACCGAGTCTGGCGTTACCGTTTCCTGGGAAGGACTGCAGATTCTGCCCGGTCTGGCTCTGTTTTTCAATATCGAGCCGCTGGGCCAGCTGTTTTCGCTGATTGGCAGTTTTCTGTGGCTGATCACGACACTCTATTCCATTGGTTACATGCGCGGTCACCAGGAAGAAAATCAGACCAGATTTTACGTCTGCTTTGCCATTGCCATCTCGTCGGTCATGGGCATCGCCTATGCCGGCAATCTCTTTACTCTCTTTATTTTCTACGAAATTCTTACTCTTTCAACTTATCCACTGGTAACCCATGCAGGGACCGAAAAGGCTAAGCTGGGCGGCCGGGTCTATCTTGGTATTCTGCTGACCACCTCGATACTTTTTCTACTGCTGGCCATTATCGGAACCTGGTATACGGCGGGCACCGTCGATTTTCGAGCCGGAGGCGTCTTCGACCAATCACAGAAATTCGCCGCTGCCGTGCTGCTGCCGCTTTATATCTTTGGCATAGGAAAGGCAGCTATCATGCCTTTTCACCGCTGGCTGCCGGCGGCCATGGTTGCCCCGACACCGGTAAGCGCCCTGTTGCATGCGGTTGCCGTGGTCAAGGCCGGAGTTTTCAGTGTCCTCAAAGTCTGCACCTACATCTTCGGCTTTGATCTCCTGGGTCAGCTTCCGACCACCGAATTTCTTCTTTACCTGGCCGGTGCTTCGGTGATCATCGCCTCCCTGGTGGCGATGAAACAGGACAATCTCAAGGCCCGGCTGGCCTACTCGACGGTCAGCCAGCTCAGCTACATAACCGTTGGTGCCCTGCTGGCCAACAGCGCCGGCGCTCTGGGCGGGGCAATGCATATAGGCATGCACGCCTTCGGCAAAATCACCCTGTTCTTCTGTGCCGGGGCAATCATGGTGGCTTCGCACAAAACCGAGATTTCGGATATGCACGGCCTGGGCCGGAGGATGCCGGTGACCATGGCTGCCTTTTTCATAGGCAGCCTCTCCATCATCGGCCTGCCGCCCGGCGGGGGGACCTGGTCGAAATGGTACCTGATGATCGCTACCATCGAGGCTGACAAACTTATTATAATGGCAGTCCTGATGGCCAGCTCATTGCTCAATATCGCCTATTTGCTGCCCATACCGATCAAAGGTTTTCTCTATCCGGATCCCGATGCCCAGGGGGCTGACAAGAAGATCAGGGAGGCACCGCTGCCGTCGCTGATCGCACTCAGTTTGACGGCCCTGGGATGCATCGTCTTGTTCGTCTATCCTCAACCGCTGTACGAGTTGGCAACACATTTTCTGGAGGCTGCGGGGTTACATGGCAGATAAAAAACTCTATCTCTTCGACAATCCAAGAAATGTGAAAATTGTCCTGTACACACTTTATATCAGTTGCGGGATTCTGTTGTTGCTTGATTTTATCGTCCATCGTCATACCCAGCATCGCTGGGAAGAACTGCTCGGCTTCTACTCGATCTATGGTTTTATCGGCTGCTCGGCCATCGTCATCGGCTCGAAATGGCTGCGCGGCGTGGTGGAAAGGGACGAGGACTATTACACCAGAGATGAATTAACCATGACGGAGGAGGAAGATCATGTGGCCGACTGAACTGCCTGCCTTCGTACCGTTTTTTGTGGCCGCGCTTCTGGCACTGGTCACCAGGGGGCATCTGCGATCGGTGCTGATGCTGAGTATCGTGACGTTAAGCGGGCTGCATCTCTGGTTTCTTGATGGTGATGTGCTGGTCAATATGCAATTTCTCGAGTATGAGCTGGCTCCATACCGAGTGGACAGTCTGAGCATCGTTTTTGGCTATGTCTTTCACATCGCCGCCTTCGTCTCGATCCTCTTTGCCCTGCATATCAAAGATACGATGCAGCATGTGTGCGGCCTCCTCTATGCGGGGAGTGCGATGGGTGCATTGTTTGCCGGAGACCTGCTCACCCTCTTCGTGTTCTGGGAGATACTTGCTGTTTCCTCAGTATTTCTGGTTTGGGCACGGCGCACGGAGCGTGCCTATCAGTCCGGCATGCGCTATCTCATCATCCAGGTGGGCTCCGGGGTGATCCTGCTTGGCGGGCTATTGCTGCACGTCGAACAGACCGGTTCTCTGGAGTTCGACTTTATCGGCACCGATCACCTGGGCGGCTGGTTGATTCTGCTGGCCTTTGGAATCAAGGGCGCCTTTCCGCTCCTGCACACCTGGCTGACCGATGCCTATCCCGAGGCAACCCCGACGGGCACCGTATTTCTCAGCGCTTTTACGACCAAGACCGCCATCTACACGCTGGCCCGCGGCTATCCAGGCACGGAACTGCTTATCTATGTGGGTGCCACCATGGCCTGTTTTCCAATTTTCTATGCGGTCATTCAGAATGATCTGCGGCGGGTGCTGTCCTACAGTCTGATCAACCAGCTCGGTTTCATGGTCTGCGGTATCGGCATCGGCACGGCCTTGGCAATAAATGGCGCCGTTTCGCACGCCTTCGTCCACATCATCTATAAGAGTCTGCTGTTCATGTCCATGGGAGCCGTGCTCTATCGTACCGGCAAGATCAAGGCAACCGATATCGGCGGACTCTACAAGACCATGCCCAAGACTGCTGTGCTCTGCATCATCGGTGCTGCCTCGATTTCGGCCTTTCCCCTGTTCAGCGGCTTCGTGGCCAAATCGATGATCATGGCGGCGGCGATGAAGGAGGGCTATCCTTGGATCTGGCTTGTCCTGCTGCTGGCCTCAGCCGGTGTCCTCAAACATGCCGGTATTCAGATTCCCTATTTTGCTTTTTTTGCCCACGACTCCGGGATACGCACCAGTGAGCCGCCTAAAAACATGCTGCTGGCAATGACCATTGCCGCGTTCCTCTGCCTGGCCATCGGCATTTATCCGAAAATGCTTTATCAGCTGCTGCCTTTCGCCACTGACTTCAATCCTTATGACCTGACTCATGTACTGGCCCAGACGCAGCTGCTCTTTTTTGCCATGCTGGCTTTTGTCTGGCTCAATCTGCAGGGTGTCTATCCGCCGGAGAAAGTGGCAATCAACCTCGATGCCGAATGGTTCTACCGGCGCTTTTTGCGGAGGCTGGTGGAGAAGATCTCTTCCTATGTGCAGGGTCTGGACAGTGAGCTTAAGTTGAAGGTCGAAGACCGAGTCAACTGGCTGGTTACCTATTTCGCCCAGCGCCATTATCCAACCGGCAAGGGAGCGGTGATACGGCCCACCGGAAACATGGTCATGTATATCGCTATCCTTCTGGCCGCCTATTTGTGGTTGCTACTGAGTTTTCCACATTAACGTGGTGTGGGCGAGTCGATATGACCCTTTATTCTGCGTTGCTTTTTGGGGAAACATATTGGTAGCTCTGGGCAAAGATTAGGTCCTGGCTAGTCCGGCAACACTGTGTCGCTTCGCAACCATATAGGCCGGTACGAAGTCCTAGCGCTTCAAAAGGTGCTGATTGACAAATTCATTGCCTCCCATTCCAAGCCCCCAAAGAGTTGAACATCTATTTCAAGGCCACCGATGATGCCATACATGGTCGCCAGGAGGGGCTTATCCACGCTATGTGTTGAACAATCTCAGGGAGATGCTCGGGAACTCTATGACAACCTGTATTGTGCCCGGGCGATATGGATGATCGCCTGAAGGAGCAGCAGTTATCCGCACCAGGCTCTATTTGACCAGGTTTGCTGCTCCAGCTTGTTCACAGGATGAGAATGGACAGGGAGTGCTGACCCAGCGAGTTGCATATAAAACGGGGGCTATGAGCAGAGGTGACGCCTGAGGCTTTGAGTGAACCTCACCTTCGTTGGCTGCATTTGCTCTGATTTGTGTCCCGAACATACTACTTGGATGCCTCTTTAGAGATTACTTTGAAAGTCCATGAAATATCCGTGCTGATTGATTTTTTAAATATGATTTTTAGCGAAATTATTGCGTATATCTGAATACCTTAAAACGCTTTTTATTACATGAATTCCGGTTTAGTTTGGAGAGCCAATAACTACCCTTATTTCTTGACAAGTTTCTAATTTTATTTTATAAGGTGCCCTTTGAATTGGCTGAAAATGCAGGGCACCTTGAATATTTCGATTATCAAAGATCGAAACTTCAATCAGAAATGATCTACCAGTTTCGATATAGAATCATACGCTTTTTGAAAACCATCATTGACATGATTAATTACGGTTTTCACCACTCGTCCGTCCGCTTCCCAACTTTGTCCACACTTCCAACGCTATGTTCCAGCCAACATGGCATAGCGGATCATGAAGTAAGCCATGTTTCGCAATCCAATCTTAGCTTTGGCGCGGACTATACCTATTCCACCCATCATCCTAATGCCAGTTCATCACGGAACCTGATAATGGCAGAGTGACTGGAGAATCACTATTCTGAAGAGCGAGTTGCTTTTGGTAAATGAAAAGTACGAATTGGGGCATCTTATGACCTCTGAAATGGTTAAAATTTTGATATTAAATGATTTTCAGAGGTACCGTGTTTTTTTGCTGAGGTTTACAGACATTATTGAAGGTTATTATTCAAGGAATCTTAAACAGTTAAGCATTTTGTAATTTAATGGCCCATCGGGCCAGGCCTAAAATTTATATTACTTTTTATTGAGGTAACACGGTTTTGATCACACTTTTATCTGACTACTACCCGCTTATTATCCCTCTGGCCCCGCTCGTCGTTGCGGCCCTTACTGCGCTTCCTGGCCAGGATAAGAGTGATGATCGCTACAAGGTTTGCTTTTGGGTCATGGTCGCTGGGGCCATAGCTTCCATCATGGTTCTCTGGCGGGTGACCCAGAGTACGGATCCAATTCGTCTTGTTTTGTTTGCCTGGCCATGGGAGGTTTTACCCGTGGTGGAACTCTCCATCGATCGGCTGGCTGCCATCATGATGGTGGTCATCTCGGGAATAGGGACATTGCTTTTTCGCTATTCTAGTCGATACCTGCAAGGTGACCCCCAGCTTCCCCTATACCAGATTTTGTTGACGGCCTGTATTTCGTCGCTGCTCTTCATGGTCTCAAGCGCCGATCTCGTTACCCTCTTTATCTCGTGGCAGCTGCTGAGTTGGCTTCTGTCCTTGCTTTCGCACAACTATTCACATGTTCCAACAGCACAGGCCTCCTTTCGAACTTTCATCATGCTGCGGTTTGGGGACATTGCCTTCCTCTCCGGAATTGTGCTGGCCTATCACCTGTTTGGGACCGTCCAATTTGCATCGCTGTTCGAGCGGGCCATGGCAGATCCAATGCAATTGACATTGCTTGGTGGCCTGCAGATAAGCGGCGCAACCGCAGTCGCTATGCTCATCTTCATTGGAGCAATGAGTAAATCGGCCCAGTTTCCACTACACATGTGGTTGCCCGATTCTCTGTACGCGCCTACTCCTATCCATGCACTGCTGCATGCTGGTATCATCAATGCAGGTGGTTTTCTTCTTAATCGGATGGCCCCCCTGTACGCCCTCAGTACTCCGACGCTTCATGTCGTGTTCGTTATTGGTCTGCTCACGGCGATCCTCGGTACAAGTATGATGTTGGTGCAAAACGACATCAAGAAGACCCTGGGTTACTCCACCATCGGACAGATGGGCTATATGATCATGGAGTGTGGACTCGGGGCCTTCTCTTTAGCGGTTTTTCACCTCATCGCCCACGGGCTGTTCAAGGCTTCGATTTTCCTCAACTGTGGCGACGTGATTCATCAGGCCCGTCACGATCCCGCAGCACCGCCGCATGCTGTAAAGAATGAAAAGGAAAAGGAATCGACGGGGTGGGTGATTGCTCTTCTCGTGTCGCTGGTCCTCCCACTTGTGCTTGTCACTGGAGCACACTATTTCCTTGATATCGCCATTCTCGACTCTCATGGACTATTGATCTTCCTGCTCTTCAGCTGGGTCACCGCCTCCCACGCAACATTGACGATCTTCCACGCCAACATCGAGCATTCCGTAACCTTACACGGTTACGTTCTGATAGTAGTCGGTCTTGTTTCAGCGGCATACCTGTTTGCAGCTGAGACGTTTACCCACTTCCTCTATCCGGATCCGGCGGTCGTTTCAGCATACTTTCAGGCCGGCGCCCTACCAACGGGAGTGTTTATACTGGTCACTGCGTTATTCATTCTTTCCATTACCGGCGGCTGGTTCTTCGTCTACACTCAGCGTACTCGTCAAGGTGGGATTCTACCTGCTAAACTGCTGATACATTTGTATTTGTTTTTTGCAAACCGCCTCTATCTCGACAGGCTTGCCATGCGGGTCAATAACACTCTCGCGCGCACCGGAAAAGCTATCGATCGATCTCAGTTCGCCTACTTTGCTCTCGCAGTGATAGCCCTGCTCATTGCTGCTCTGAGCATGTTGCCGGATCTCTCGGGTGCCTTTCTGACGAGCATCACGGGGCTTTTCGTTGTGGGACTGCTCATACCGCTTTTCCCTTTCCATGTCCTCTACCTCAAGGTACTAACCAGTGCGCCTCGGAGAGTTACGGTCGCGGCATCAATCTTGATGCCAGCTCTCGGGCTTCTTGTTGCGGCCGTGCTCATCCCGAAGTTGCCTGAAGGGGCACGGTCGGCACTTGGAACACTGGCAGTGGTTGGTGCAGTGTGGGGATCAATCAAAGCGATTGCACAGGTTCGAGTCCCTCTGTTGCTGGCCTACGCCGGACTCGCTCTGTACTCCGTGTTTTGGTGGCATATCGCGCAGATCGGTAAGCTCACGTCCCATTCGATTTTATACATTGCGGCTGTGACGCTTGCGCTCGGTGGGCTGACGTATGGGTGGGATCGTCTTCGTGTCCGCTACGGTGATCTGGACTTGAACCAGATCGGCGGACTGTTCAAGCCCATGCCGCGCTTTGCCCTCAGTATGGGCCTGTTGATTATGGCCGTGGTGGGATTACCACCGTTTGCACTGTTTTTCAGTTATCTGGTAATGCTGTTCAGCCCAGGGACGACGATGTCGGCAGGTCTGGTTGCCGTCGTCGCGGCCTGGTTTGCCGCATCCTGGTATATGTTCGGATTGATGAAGCGGCTCCTTTTTGGCCCTCACCGGACGGATTTGCACTACGAAGATCTTGGCCCTAATGAGATCGGTGGTTTTGTGGTGGTGATTGTTCTGCTGATCCTTCTCAGCGGTGTACCGCTGGAATGGATCGATGCAGGTGGAACCATGCTGGCACAGATCCAGGGAGTTATGTAATGAATATAAATAGTAATTTGAAGCCCGAAAAAATCCAGGAACTGCGCGAGCTGATTGAACACTCGAGCGAGGTCATCGCCCATTATTGGCCGATGACAGGCTTTGTCCACCACAATCCGCTCCATGATCTGATTTCATATCCTTTCCAGGAGGCTATACGTATATCTAAACGCTTTACTGGAGGTGAAGGCTACTTACCGAACCAATATTACAGAGAATTTGTGAAGTCAGGCAGGATCACGTCTCAGCAGGTGGATGCAGCCCTTGACACCATCGCTGGAGACGGCGAGGTGGAGGTTGCTGGACAAAAAATAAGCCACCGTGATGTTCTAAGGGCCCACCTGCTCGAAGGCATCTCACCACCAGCCCAGGAGACAGTAGAAGCCAGGGTCGATCGTGCAGCAAACAGTGCTGAGATCCGTGCCCTGGCTGAACGTATCACTCCAAAAGTCGAGGAGAAGGACGAAACCCAGGCCATCGGCAAAGACATTACCCTGGTAGGATGGTGTGACAGCGCCTTGCACAAGCAGCTGGAATGGACAATGAACCGGGAGATTATCAAGTGGTGTGAAGCCTTTTTGGACGAAGGTCATGCTGTGTGGCCGATGCCCAGAAGAGAACAAGGTTTCTACGTGGCCTGGAAATCGTTGGCTGCCAAAGAGTGGTCACCCTGTGGAATCGCCGACAGCCGCAAGAAAATCGCGGCCTTACCTGAATCACCAGAGAAAGCTGTTCTCGGTCATCTCGACGCATTAGGCATACCTCCAGAGATCAGGGAGGAATATTTCCCTCGAGCTGACCTCCCTGTATGGCTGGGCCAGCTATATCAACTGGCGTGCCTCGCAGGACTTTGAGCTGAAAGCCTTAGAGTGGCAGACTCATTACCCGATAGACCTTGTTCAATACCTCGCGGTGCGGCTTTACTATGAGCGTGAACTGGTAGAAATAACCTGTCGGGCGGAACTCGGCATCGCAGGAACGCACGAGGCTATTGTCTCATACGTGCGTGATCGCCAGAAAGAGACTGACGATGGTGAACTGAAGTCTGCGCGTCTCGCATCGGCCTTGCAACTCTCGTCGCTTGAATCCGCACTTGGACTTTCGCCCACGGCATTCGCACAGGCAGCACCCGAGGAGCCCGACCAGCTCCTGCAATGGCTCAATGATTTCCCGGAGTCCGAGCATGGGCCCGTGTGGCTTGAGGCCGTATGAGGCAAGATACCTGGACGATATGATTGGCAAGTTTCGATCGTCGGCCTTAAAAATGAAAAACGAATCCCAGGAATCACCTCGTCCCGATGCTCAGGGCATTTTCTGCATTGACGTTCGTTCAGAACCGTTCAGGCGAAACTTAGAGAGTGTCGGAAACTTCGAAACCTTTGGCTATGGTGGATTCTTAGACAACCCCATTACGTGCTGTTGCTTATGGTCACGACCACATAACAAATCAAAACCCTGGGATTGTTGAGCCCGGAAACACGATCATCGAGGTGATTCAGAGAGCGCCAAGTCGGAGGAAGGCAGGTTTAAGAAGGGCAAGGGGTTCCTCAAGACCATTAAGAAGATGCAGCATGATATGAAAAGCCACGTGCTCACGCCCTATGTCAAGGTGGAGGCATTGGGGTGGCTTTTCGGCTTCCCCCGCTTGTGGACCCTGATGCCAGCGACTTATACTAGGTTGCGTAAACGTTTTCACGACGCAATCGCGCCGCCGGTGAACACACGGATGGTAATTGACCGGGATGATGAGAAAAATATTGGTTTCACCGACGAGGAACAGGAGGCCACCATCGAGTCAGTTCTCCGGCCATGGGGCTTACCACCAATAAACCATCTCGCCTGGTTGCCTTCGTCGGCCACGTCAGCAGCTCGGACAACAACCCATACGAATCGGCCATCGACTGTGGCGCTGGCTGGGGCCAATCCAGTGCGCCCAATGTGCGCCTGTTCGCAACTATGGCCAACAGGCCGAACGTCCGTAAGTATGCGGCGGAGTGCGGCATCGAGACTCCCGAGGACACGCATTTCATCGCCGCTTTGCACAACACGACGACTGACGAGGTAACATTTTTTGATTCGAAGAGCTACCAGATACACACAAGCGTGACTTTGAGGTGTTTAAGAAAGGGTGCAGGGAAGCGACTGCCAGAGCCGCTCAGAGCGGTGTCTCCGACCGCCTGGCGGTTCTCCATGATCTGTCAACAGCAGAGGCGGTAAAGGAAGCCCAACGCGTCCGTGATTGGAGTGAAACCAGGCCAGAGTGGGGGCTTTCGCATACGCTGCCTATATCATCGGAAAGTCGGCCGTTGACCCAGGATTTCAACCTCGAGGGCAGGACATTTCTCAATTCCCATGATTATCGTCTCGACTTCACAGGCGCCAAGCTCGAAAGGATCATGAATGGACCGCTGGCGGTTGGTCAATGGATCAATGGCGAGCATTACTTTACCGCGACAGACCCTGAAGTATACGGAAGTGGAAGCAAAATATACCACAACGTTGTCGGGCGCGTTGCCGTCATGGCGAGTCCTCAGAGCGATCTACGCACTTGGCCTTGCCTGGCAGACAGTCATGCGTGGAGGTGACCAGCCCTACCATGAACCCATGCGCCTGCTTGTCGTTACTGAGGCACCACGGGATAGGGTCCTTTGGATCATCGAGCGCTCAGATCTTCTCACCAAGCTGTTTGACAACGAGTGGATGCACCTTGTCGTTGTCGACCCAGAGAGCGATGATCTCATGTATCGCTACGTTCCCAAACAGGGATTTGAGCCGTATTCCTGAGTGATGCCTCAGATCAGGCGAATACTTGATAAATCCATCACTGAAGTGAATGTGCTGCGCAGAGCTTTTTGAAGAGGGATCTTACTCCCCGCTATGAAGGTTTGCGTAGCCAGATATGTTGACTGGAAAGGTATTCCAAACACTGATTGTCGTTGGATTTAACCTTAGCTGGTTGTTGGCGGAAAACATCGGTGGTGCTGCTGCTGCTTCTACAGCTATTCAGAGCTGCAGCCACTGATCATCAGCGAAAATTATAGCGCAATCCTATCTTTTTTAGGCTGGTGCTGTTTCCCGCCCCATTGATATTCAAATTATTTTAGTGGTTTAATCAGTTTTCTCAGGTGTCTGGTCGCTCCTGGATTATTATGTACCAGCCCCTCATAGATGGCATCGATATCGTCATGATAATAACTGTGAATCAGTCTGTCGCCGAGCATACGGGCCAGCCTGCGATAGAAACGCAAGCCATTTACTGGGTCGCTCTCGGCAAGGTCTTTGACAAACTTATTGTCAAAGACCATGATGCTTGACTCCTCAAGGCACTCAGCCGAGCCGGTGTACCTTTCAAATCCCACGAGCCCTGACCAGCCAAAACCTTCACCGGCATGCTCAATGATATATGTCGTTTTGTCCCCTCTCCTACGCTGATGCGTATCCGGCCCTTTGTCAAAATATAGAAAGAATCTGCTGTATCTCCGGTATTGAAAAGCTTATATCCTTTCGGATGTATCTTTTTCAACGCTGAGTCGGTGAAGTCCTTTTTGAATTGATTATCCAGTCCCAACAGTAGATCCGCTTGTTTTACAAACATGTGAGCCCCCTCATCCTCAAGGATTTGCTAATGGTGCTAAAAAAGGCAGTTTTGTTTAACTGTTAGCTGATTTTCCATGATCAGCCTTTCATTTTTTGATGGCCCGCAGCTATTGATGTATTGTTCTGTAGATTACCTCCGTAAATGGCTGTTGTGTTGACGCGCTTCTCGTTTTATAGCTTTCTCCCAATCATTTTGACTACCGCTGTTATCATGCTTTTATAAATAATTAGTTTCCGGAGCAAAGTCAAAAAAAGAGGATGATATCATTTTCAAGATGATGATCGTTTGTGGTTATATGACCGATCCTGCCATAGGAGATGAAGAAAACGGTATTGCCCTGGGAACTTCTTTTGCCGATCTGCCCCGGAATGGGTTTGCCCAAGATGCGGTGTCAAAAAAATCAATTTTAAAAAAGTAGAATAACCATTTAAATAGTGGTGACAACTATCTTTGCCACCTTCAGGGGTCAGGTATTTTATCCCCTTTTAGAGGTTATCCTAAGGCCTGACCCCCTGAATCAGAATTTTTACTCTTTGATCATTTTCTCACACTATGCATTTTTTTCACCATAAAGGAGAAAGAAAAAATTCTTTGAACTACCTTTATGGTGAAAAAAAATGCTTATCCAATCTATAGCCTGTAACCTATACTTTTTCCAACTTTACTGCTGAGACTTTCATCCCGGAGATTACTGACATATTGCAGACTGCCGGGTCGGTCAATACATTTACGGCAGAGTCGGCAAAGTGAAAAGACATACAAACAATGCCTTGGGGAACAATATCTACAACCTCAAATTTGGATTCCAGTGTTCCCCGGCGGGAGGTGAGCCTGACTTTGTCTCCAGATGTAAGGTCAAGCGATTTAGCGTCCTGGGGATTTATCTGCATAAGCTCTTCACTTGAAAAGAAATTAAGGCCCTCACTTTTACCAGTCATTGTCCTGGTATGATAATGATATAGTTTTCGCGCAGTGGTCAGGATAAAGGGATATTCCTCATCTGTTGGATCAGCAGCCTGGGGTCGATAATCCACGGTGGAAAACTGACCTATGCCCCGGGCAAATTTTCCTTTGTGCAGAACCGGTGTACCAGGATGGTCTGTGGTGGTGCAAGGCCATTGCAGGCCACCTTTTTCCAGCCGTTCCATGGACATACCACCAAAGTAATGGGGTGTTAGTTCTCTTACTTCATCCCAGATTTCTGCGGTGGAACTGTAGTTCCAGTTGAGGTTCAGTTTTTGCGCTAAAAGCTGTATAATTTCCCAGTCTGCTTTACTATTTCCGGGTGGCTCGATTGCTTTACGGATGAGCTGTACCCGTCTTTCTGTGTTAATAAAACTGCCGTCTTTTTCGGCAAAAGAGGCGGCAGGCAGTACCACATCAGCATAGGCGGCGGTTTCGTTTAGAAAAATGTCTTGTAAAACGACGAATTCCATGCTCTCCAGAGCTTCTTCGACATGTTCTGTATGCGGGTCTGATACAATGGGGTTTTCACCCATTATATAGATTGCTTTACAGCGTCTGGTGGGATTATCGTGGAACATATCAGCAACGGTACGTCCCGGTACATCCGAGAGCTCAACACCCCAGGCTTTGGAAAATTTGGCGCGTACTGCATCGCTTACTTTGTTAGCCGGAACCGGTTCAGCAAATTCTATACTGCTGACAGGCTCTTCCACAGAGTCTTGCGACTGTATATTCTTCAGCCGCTGCCAGTATGTACCGGTATCTCTGTCACTGTGTACTGGTTGATACCCAGTTAATACATTTGGCAGACAACCCATGTCGCAGGCACCCTGAACGTTGTTCTGACCACGCAGGGGATTCATGCCCGCATGTTCCTTACCCAGGTTGCCGGTCAGCAGGGAAAGATTTGTCAGGGCCACGACATTTTCGGTTCCGCTGGTGTGCTGGGTTACTCCCATACAATAAACAATAGCACCACTGTCAGCAGAGGCAAAGAGCCGGGCCGCTTTAATGATATCTTCAGCCGGTGTTCCGGTTATCTTTGAAACATACTCTGGGGTATAGTCGGCTACGAACTCTTTCAGGTATTCAAACCCTTGTGTTCTTTCTTCGATATACTCAGTGTCTTGTAGGTTTTCGGCAATGATGACGTGTACCAGACCATTATACATCGCAACATCAGTGCCGGGTCTGATTTTCAGATGGACATCGGCTTTCCCAGCCAGGTGGGTGCGGCGTGGATCCGCAACGATGAGCTTGGCTCCATTTTTGACGGCTTGTCGAATCCTGTAACCGTAGATCGGATGATTTGATGTTGGGTTGGACCCAGCTATAAAAATGGCTCCGGCACCTGAGATTTCATCTACAGTGTTGGTCATTGCTCCGCTGCCTAATACTGTGGCCAGACCGACCACGGTGGGAGCGTGTCAGAGCCGTGCACAATGATCAACACTATTCGTGCCAAGGGAGCGCAGTAATTTTTGAAAGAGATAATTGTCCTCATTGGTTACCCGGGCAGAACTTAAGCCAGCAAGGGCTTCCGGTCCATGTTTTTCCTGTACTTCTGTAAATTTTGTAGCAATTAAATCAAGCGCCTCATCCCAGCTGGCTTCAACGAACTCACCATCACGTTTGATCAACGGTGTGGTCAAACGGTCCGGGTGGTTGACAAAATCATGACCAAATCTTCCTTTAACGCACAGATGACCTTTATTAACAGCACTTTCACGGTCACCACGGGCAGAGACTATTTTGTCGCCGCGTACACCAAGGTAAATTCCACAACCCACCCCACAATAGGGACAAATCGTTTGTACTTCCCTGGCAGCAGGGAGAACATTGCCTTTACGTGTCAGTGCACCGACGGGACAACGCTCTACACATTCACCACAGGATTCGCAGACCGACTCGGCGATGGGTTTATCGCCCAGGGTTGCCACCTTGGTGTTGACGCCGCGCTGGGCAAAGTCAATGGCTGCCACACCATTGATTTCAGCGCACGTCCGGATGCAAATGCCGCAAAGGATGCATTTGCTGTGATCTATGTCGAAGAACGGATTGGAAGTGTCCATGGGGGTGGGGCGCAGCGAACGCCGGTATCGCTTCATATCCTCCGGCCTGATACCGACATAGTGGGCAACCCGCTGCAGTTCACAATTATTGTCCGCCTCACAGGTCAGACAGGTCATCGGGTGATAGGCCAGGAGCAGCTCTACACTGTTTTTCCTGATCTTTTGGACTTCCGGGTCCTCTGTTTCAATGACCATGCCGTCTTTAACCGTCTGCTTACAGGCAATAACCACCTTCCAATCATCCATTTTAACGACACATACCCGGCAAAGACCCGCAGGATCAAGGTCTGGGTGGGCACAGAGATTGGGGATGTACAGGCCATTGGCCTGGGCGGCCTGCAGAACGGTCATTCCCTCTTCAGCACCAATCTGCATACCATCTATTGTTATGGTGACTTTACTCATTTAAGACACCTCCATCGTTTCTTTCGGTGTTACGCTTATCTTTGGTGATAAACATTCAACTGCCCGGAACTTCTTCGGACATTTTTCCATGCAGACACCGCACTGCACACACAATTCTTGATCGATCACATGAACCTCTTTCTTTGAACCAGAGATAGCATCCACCGGGCATGATTTGGCGCAGAGCGTGCAACCAGCACATTTCTCTTCGTCTATACGATACGAAATCAATGGCTTACATACTTTGGCCGGACAGCATTTATCCTTTATATGCGCCTCATATTCATCTCTGAAATAGCGAATGGTCGTCAGGACCGGGTTAGCCGCAGTCTGACCCAGACCACAGACAGAGCCGCCGTGAACTGAATGACTTAACTCAATGAGCAGATCAATATCACTTGAACGTCCTTTCCCCTTGCAGATGTCTTGCAAGATCTCAAGCAGCTGTTTTGTACCAAGTCGGCATGGAACACACTGACCGCAGGATTCAATTTCAGTAAAATCCAGGAAGTACCTGGCCACATCAACCATACAGGTCTTTTCATCCATGACCACCATGCCGCCTGATCCCATTATCGAGCCGGCCTCATCCAGTGAATCATAGTCAATCGGAGTATCAAGCAATGACTCCGGCAGGCAGCCCCCGGACGGGCCACCCGTCTGTACGGCCTTGAAAGTCCCGCCATCGGGAATTCCGCCACCGATATCATAAATTATCTCACGCAGAGTTATACCCATGGGTACTTCGATAAGACCGCAGTTGTTCACTTTTCCTGTGAGGGCAAAAATAGCTGTCCCTGTACTTTTTTCGGTGCCGACGCTGGCAAACCACTCGGCACCTTTAGTAATTATCATGGGAGCCGAGGAGAATGTCTTGACATTATTCAGCAGGGTCGGTTTGTCATAGAGGCCTTTTTCAGTCGTTCGGGGCCTCGGAGCGACACGCGGCATTCCTCTCTTTCCTTCTATTGAAAGAGTGAGAGCTGTCGACTCGCCACACACAAAAGCACCTGCACCAGGGAAGATATTGATGTCAAAACTGAAGTCACTTCCCAAGATGTTTTTACCTAGGAGTCCTTTCTCATGTGCCTGGGCAATGGCTCGTTCAAGCCGACGGATGGCCAGTGGATACTCAGCCCGGACATAAATGTATCCTGTATCCGATCCTGTGGCATAACCGGCAATAATCATTCCTTCAATTACGGAATGGGGATCTCCCTCAATAACTGCTCGATCCATAAACGCACCCGGGTCACCTTCATCGGCATTACAGACAACATACTTTTGCTTACCTTCAGCTTTCAGCCCGGCTTCC
The DNA here is from genome assembly GCA_963759125.1 of uncultured delta proteobacterium. Lineage (GTDB taxonomy): Bacteria > Desulfobacterota > Desulfobulbia > Desulfobulbales > Desulfocapsaceae > JABDQA01. The sequence continues at coordinate 51,320 of CAVWXN010000001.1, read as the reverse complement.
CACTTTCTGCCGGCAGGAAACCCGCCGCCGCCCCTTCCACGCAGGCCGGACTTCTTCATTTCTTCAACCACTTCTTCCTGAGTCATATTCAATGCTTTATTAAGACCAGCATATCCCTCGTTGGCGATATAGTGATTGATATTTGTTGGATCTATCACTCCACAATTTCTAAATACCCTTCTCAATTGAGGCTTGAAGGAAGGCGTATCGAGAATTTTCGGAATCCCCTCAATTGCTTTTTCTCCAAAGGATCCCAGGGTGTATTTCGTTAATGGATCATCACCTTTGAGATAGTTGTCGACTATCTCAGTAACCATCTTCTCAGTGACGTTTTTATAGGCAACGGTCGGCTGACCGGGCTTTGTGACATTGACCAGGGGCTCTGCATAGCATGGGCCAATACAGCCTACTTCAACAACACTGGCCTCAAGGTCTTTTTCTTTAAGTTCTTTTTCAAAAGCTTTGACCACGGCCATGGCTCCAGCTGAACGCCCACATGTCGCCGTACCAATAGCAATCTGAGGCTTTCCTCCATTTTGTAATTCTTCCCACTCTTGTCTTGCTTCTATTTGAATATCGGTAAAATTCATTCTTCATCCCTCCCGTTCAAAATCTTTGGTACCATCTGGGGGGTCAATTTGGCCTCAACATCTTCATCGATCATAACACAGGGAGCAAGTGCACAACATCCGATACAGGCCACTGTCTCCAATGTATATTGCTGATCTTCCGTGGTTTCACCTTCGGCAATTCCCAATACTCTTTCGGTTTCCTCAAGAATTCTCTCAGCGCCACGAACATGACAGGCTGTGCCTCGACAAACCATGATCGTATGTTTGCCTCGAGGTGTAAATCGAAATTGGGCATAAAATGATGCAACACCATAAACCCGGCTCTCTGGCACTCCGGTTGTTTTGGCAATTTCCAGCATCGCCTGGTCTGGCAAATAGCCGATTTCCTCCTGAACCTTCTGTAAAATAGGGATCAAAGCATCACTTTTCCCTTTGTATGGTTCAAGAATGGCATTCAAACGTTCTTCCATGCTGTTTTCCTCCTCGCCGATATTTATTTACACCTCGTTAATGTGTATTTTTGAGCCGTCATTTTTTATAATGCTATTTATTTTTCTTTGCTTCATTTATTAAGGCAGTCAGTGCTTCTAATTTTTCCAGACCTGATTTACATAAGGTAATTTTGGCATCAACATGGCCTTTGTGTGCACATAGAGCAATGGTGCGAACATCAGTGCCGTCTTTGATGATTTTCAAAGCCACATCTGCATAGGCGCATTCTACGCCGATAAAAACGACGACATCGTATTTGTTGTGCCCTATAACCAGATCGCCATGATAGGGATTAATTTCCGTTGCTGTTCGTGTTTGGGGATAGTTGGGCCGAACATCCATTATGGGAAGTATTTCAGCTCCTATTGCAGCGGCCAGTTTTCTGACCACTTTGGCCTTTTCCGGTGCTCCTTCTTCATATGTCCAAAGGATGATGCGCCCGGGAGTGAAAATAACCGGTTTTTTAGCTTTAAGTAAAACTTTGACAATTTCTTGCAAAGCTTCTTCTTCCTGCACCATTTTATCTTCCATCAAAGCGTTGCCTTCTTCCGGATGTGGCATGATGGAAACTGGATCAGGAGACAATAATTGCTGGTATACATTATCCTCTTTATATTTACTCATTTTCACACCTCTTAATAAAAATTAAGAATTTCTCAAAGGAGCACATTACTTTGGTGACTATTACCCCAAAAGCCTGACAAACTCTCTTTGAACATTGCCTTGTAATATTGTTCCAACGCAGTAGCCAAGCACCTCTTCGTGGATATGTCAATGACAAATTTCATCAACATTCCAAAACTCTTTCTCGAACAGAAACGTTGCTACAGTCCAAACTGTGACCTTGTATTCGATTACGGGGTTAATGATAAATTGCTAATCAGATCCATGACAGGTCTAGTTTTTATTTGATGAAATACGAATCCAATAATTGAACAAGACGGCCTCCGAAGAAAATTTAGTAATATTATCAATGTAATGCGGGGCATAACTGGCGGTAGGGTTTCTCGCTTGACACATCAAAGGCCTGAGTATAAATTCTCGAGTCCAGCAAACTACTTGAGGAATCTCTAATAGCAGGTTGAAGCGCATTGCAATACGTCTACCATTCTTGAAGAAACTGCTTTTGGCGAAGCGCAGGTCGATCGCAATAACCACAATTGAGGCTAAAGCTACATCTGGCATGGATACACAAAATAAAGGTTTACCGGTAACTATCATTACAGGATTTCTGGGGAGCGGAAAAACGACGCTGCTTAATTATATTTTGACTAACCAGGAGGGATTGAAGACTGCGGTTTTGGTGAATGAATTCGGTGAAATAGGAATTGATAATGAATTGATTGTCTCCACCGAGGGAAGTATGGTGGAGCTGAGTAATGGTTGTATATGTTGTAACATTAATGAAGATTTGGTTAATGCGGTACACAAGATATTAGAAAGAAGAGAAAAGATTGACTATCTATTAGTAGAAACGACAGGGCTAGCCGATCCTCTACCTATTGCGTTAACTTTCCTGGAAACAGAGTTGCGGGATATGACCCGCCTTGACTCTATTGTTACGCTTATTGATTGCGCTAACTATGGTGAGGCCTTGTACAATTATCAAGCAATAGAGAGTCAGATACAATATGGAGATATTATTGTTCTCAATAAAACTGACTTAGTCGATGAAGCAGACGTTGATTCTTTAGAGATTAAAATCAGAAATTTCAAAAAAAATGCCAGGATTTTACGTACTAAAAAATCCCAAGTCCCTTTAGCCTTAATCTTAAGTGTGGGATTATTTGAGTCTGATAAATATTTTGAAGGTGCGGAATCAGATCCTAAACCCGATCATCATCACTCAGATCACCTAGAAAATGATGGTTTTACTTTCTTGTCAAATCAAAGCGATCGCCAATTGGATTTTAGTGATTTCCAGTACTATCATTCAGATCACCTAGAAATTGATGGTTTTACCTCCTTGTCAATTCAAAGCGATCGTCCATTAAATATTAGAAAATTCAGGTACTTCCTGGATAATCAGCTACCAGAAAACGTATTTCGCGCTAAGGGGATTCTTTGGTTTGAAGAAAGCCCTAGGCGTCATATTTTTCATCTCTGTGGTAAAAGATTCAGCATTGAAGATGGGGAATGGAAAGGAGAGAAAAAAAATCAATTAGTCTTGATCGGTCAAAACCTAGATCATGATAAGCTGAGAGATCAAATCGAAAATTGTAGGTGACAAGTAATCGCTTTGTAAGCACTGACTAGTTGATAAGAAATTCATTTCTAAGCCCACTCTTACTTCGTAGCCAATTTCTTCCTAACGTAACATTTCCTGCAAACCTATCTTTGTTCTGGGGTCTTTCAAGCTCTCGTAAGTTATTAATATGGTGCAGAGATAAATAAAACACCAACCATGCTGACCTTGTTGATGTTGACTTAAAGTATTGAATTATTATAACAATATCTACAACACAGGAAGAAATAGAACGTTACAACGTTGAATACCCCGCCAAATAAGTATTGTGTCCCCCTAAAACAGGTGAGTGAAACCCTGATTCTGCCGCTTGATGGTCTCGACGATTTCCAGGTTGGGCTGATGCCTGATCATCGGCGGCTCCGGCCAGGCGAGCTGCAGGCCGTCATAGAAGGGGGTTGTTTCCAGATTGCGGTTGTAGGCCTCCACCAGCAGCAGTTCTAGATTCACCGTGTCCTCAATATTATAGGCCAGCAGTGTTTCTAGCGCCTCCTGGTTGTCGTGGCGCTCGTATTCCCGCCAGAGCAGTACCGCGAAACTTCCATCGATACCGTCGAGGCTTCCACGGTTGAGCCCCAGCGTTTTCTCGCAGCGTTTCAGTCCACCCTTGATACCGAGACGGGCCAGCACGTAGCGAAGATCAATGTGGGGTTGATCCAGCCTGATTTTGAAAAAGTTCTCGATGATTGGGATATCGAAGCCGATGCCATTGAAGGTCACGAATATCTTTATGTCTTCAACATCATCGACGAAATCATCCAGGTTGATGCCGTTTATGTAGGTGCGCACACGTTCACCGTCATAGAGGGCTATGGTGGTGATTTCGCAGGCCGGCCCCAGCCCTGTGGTTTCGATATCGAGGTAGCCGGTACGGTCACGAAAATGCGGAAAGAGACGCCAACTGTCACCCTGCTTGAGTCGCTTACTGAAAAAGGAGGGATCATCTGCAGCGAGCGCTGCAGCCGAGTTTTCGAGCATGGCGACAATTTCATGTTCACTCACCCGGGGGACGATATCGGGCCTGGCCAGAAGGTCCTGCCAGCGATTGATACCGTCCTGCCACAAGCGGCGTTCACCGCTGGGGCCGATTCCCTGTATATGACAAAAAGTTTGTTCAAGCATGTAAGCAGAGGTCTTAAGATAGATTTGGCGCCGGGGACTAATCGAAGGAGGTAACTTTGCGGCGCAGCGATTTGCGTCGGCCCTGAAGTTGCTTGGTGTCGAGCCTCCTGGACTTTGAGGCCTTGGATGGTCTGGTCGGGACCCGTTTTTTTCTGGTGGTCAGGGCTCGCCTTATGAGCAGGCGCAGTCGCTGCAGGGCATCGGCCTTGTTCTGCTCCAGGCTTCTGAACTGTTGTGCTTTGATAACGATGACGCCATCTTCGGTAATCCGGCGATCATTGAGAGCTGTTAACCGGTGTTTGCAGTTATCCGGCAGCGAGGAGTTCCCTATATCGAAGCGCAGTTGAACCGCCGTCGCCACCTTATTAACGTGCTGGCCACCCGGACCAGCAGCGCGGATCTGGCTGAATTCCACCTCCCTCTCCGGAATTGATATGGTATCGGTGATTACTAGCATCGTCTCGGAACTTAGGCTTTCTGCTTCTGCAGATAGCTGTCGTCGACCCGCAGTACTTTCAGTGTATTGGTTGTCCCGGCGGTATGAAGAGGGAGTCCGGCGGTGATAACCACCCGCTCACCCACCTCGATTAATTTTTCCTGCAGCGCACTATGGATGATGTCTTGAATCTGTTCGTCAAGGCTGTGGGATTTTTTGCAGGGAAGGGGAATAACACCTCTTATTAACTGCATCCACCTCAAGGTTGCCGGGACCGGACTAAAGGCGATAATCGGTGTTTGCGGTCGATATCTGGCCACCCGCCGAGCCGTGGATCCTGAGGTCGTAGAGGTGATGATCGCCGCCGCCGAAAGGTCTGCGGCGGTGGCACAGGAGGCGTAGGAAATGGCGTCGGTGATTACCGGTCTTCGATAGCGCAGACCATCGGCCAGGATGGTTTCGTAATCGAGCGCCTCTTCACTTATCCGGGCGGTTTTAGCCAGAAAACGAACCGCTTCGAGCGGGTAGCTGCCGACCGCCGTTTCACCGGAGAGCATGACCGCATCGGTACCGTCAAAAATCGAGTTGGTAACGTCGCTGGCTTCAGCCCGGGTCGGTGTCGGAGATGAGATCATCGACTCGAGCATCTGGGTAGCCGTGATGACTGGTTTACCGGCAATGTTGGCTGCTTTGATAATTCTTTTCTGGATGATGGGTACTTCCTCAGCAGGCATTTCCACTCCGAGGTCTCCGCGAGCTACCATAAGCCCATCGGCGGCTCTCGAGTATTTCGGTGAGGTTGTTGACCCCCTGCCGATTTTCGATTTTGGCAATTATGGCCTGGTTGCCGCCGCACTCTCTGATCACCTGCCTTACGTTCTCAACATCTTCCGCTTTGCGGACGAAGGATGCCGCGAAAAAATCGACCTCCTGAGCAACACCGAAGATGATATCGTCTCTATCTTTTTCCGACAGGGACGGAAGATTTACCTCGATGTCGGGCAGGCTGACACGCTTCCGTGAATTGAGCATCCCGCCGACCAGAACCTGGGCTGTAACCAGGGTGCCGTCGGTGTGGGTTACCTGCAGTTTCATTTTGCCGTCGTCAAGCAGAATAACACTGCCCGCAGAAACATCTTGGCCAAATTTGTCGTAATTGACCGGGATAGTGTCAGGTTTCTCCTCACCGCTTGATAGTACGATGGTGTCGCCGCTGTTGAGAAAGGTACCGGTACCCAGTTCACCGACCCTGATTTCCGGTCCCCTGGTATCGAGCAGGATAGCCGTGGTTCGTCCTGTCTTTTTCGCGGGCCCGCCTGACGTTTTCGATCTTTTCTGTATGGGCCTGCCGATCGCCATGCGACAGGTTGATACGGACCACATCCATGCCGGCACCGATAAGTTCTATGATGCTGCGTTCTGATTTGCAGCTTGGCCCCAGGGTGGCAACGATTTTGGTTTTATTTTTCTTGTACATTGGTCAAAGGGGTAGAGGTGATGAGTTAATAAGCTTAAAGTATAACCTTTCATTATACCTGTATTTAGCGGATCAGCATAGTACCACAATGTTAATAAACCAATAGGATAGAGTGAGGATAGGTTTTGGAAACGAGGCTTATCATTTCCAAAAAATTGTATGAAATTCATTGACTTCACCGATTCGATGCACATACTCTAAACGCTGTTTTTCAGGATATAAGACGGTCATGGCGGCCATGGTGACCAAGTTGCCAGGGCAGAACGACAATTTTTGATAAGGCTACGAAGTCAACAACATGGATATCAGTCACTTTCGGCGGGAATATCTGCAGGGTGGATTGAACAAGTCAGATCTCGACCCAGATCCCGTAAACCAGTTCGCTACCTGGTTCGATCAGGCCCGGAAAACGACGATCGCCGATCCCACAGCCATGGTCCTGGCCACGGTCGACAAAGATAGCCGGCCAAGCCAGCGCACCGTGCTGCTGAAATATTTTGATGAAGACGGGTTCGTGTTCTTCACCAATTACGGCAGTCGCAAGGCCGACGAAATCGCCAGTAACGACCGGGTCAGCCTGCTCTTTGTCTGGCTCGAACTGGACCGTCAGGTGATGATCAATGGCTATGCCGAAAAAATCAGCGCCAAGGATTCAGCCCGCTATTTTATCAGCCGACCGAGAGATTCTCAGGTTGCCGCCTGGGTTTCGAGCCAGAGTCACGGACTGTCGTCCCGTCAGGCCCTGATGCAGAAATTCGCCGAAATGAAAAAGAAATTCGGTGAAGGAAAGATCCCGCTGCCCACTTTCTGGGGCGGCTACCGCGTCGTTCCCTCGGAGATCGAATTCTGGCAGGGTCGGGAAAACCGGCTCCACGACCGGTTCATGTATAAGATGACGGAAAACGGCACCTGGTCGATAGAACGGTTGGCCCCCTGACGCCCTCCGGGCCTGCTAGCCTTTTATCACCGCCAACGGTTCCAGGACGTCAATAATATCGACCAGATCCCGTTGCCGCTGCATTACCGTTTCAATGTTTTTATAGGCTCCGGGAGCTTCATCCAGATCCTTTTTCCCCCGCAGGCTGTGTAAAATTTTCTTTTTCTCCAATTGCGCCTTTTCCCGATTCAGATCGAGTTGCCGCTGAGCCTGTTTTCTGCCGAGTTTCCTGCCGGCGCCATGGGAGCAGGAGTTGAAGCTATCCGGGTTGGCTCTGCCGCCGACGATAAAGCTCTGATTTCCCTGTGAGCCTGGTATTATCCCGGTATCTTCGGTCATTGCCCTGGTTGCTCCTTTGCGGTGGACATACACGCGTTTGCCGAAATGACTCTCGAGGGCGGCGTAGTTATGGGCGATATTGATCGGCTCGGCAAACTCTATGTCGGGCGAGATCTGTTCCCACAGAGCTTCCTGAACGCTCTTCTGCATCAGGGCCCGGTTGGCCCGGGCAAATTCGACGCAGTAGCACATTTCCCGATAATAAGTCTGGCCCGGTTCGTCATCCATGGGCAGATGGGCAAGTTGCCAGGAGGCAGGAATGGAGATTTTCCAACGTTTGTTCAGACTGACGGCGAGCTTGTTGTAATGGCTGGCAACCCGAAAACCCAGATTGCGGCTTCCGGAATGGATCATGAACCAGATGCCTCCCGTCGGAGCCCCGCTGTATCTCGATAAAGTGATTACCGCCCCCGAGGGTACCGACCTGAGCCCTGGCATGGTCATACTCGGATCGGACGATCGGCAGATCATCGATTGAACCTGTCTCTGTTTTCGGCATCGAGTCGTGGGATCTGGGCTTTTTGTGATGTCTGAAGCCCAGCGGCACGGTTTGCCGTATGGTACGCATTACCCGTTTGAGATGGCCTTCGTCGATGGCGCTAAGCGAGGTCTTGACAGCACACATACCGCAGCCGATATCAACCCCGACCGCATTGGGAACAATGACCCCGTCAGCTGCCAGGATACCTCCGATCGGCATGCCGAAACCAAAATGGGCATCGGGCATGATGGCGATATGGTGGAAAGCGAAGGGTAGATTGGCAAGATTTTTGGCCTGCTGCAGAGCGCCATCTTCCATGTCGTCAAGCCAGAGCTTGATCGGAATCTTTTCGCTGTCCAGAGTTCTTACCATATCGTAGCTGATGTGAAGGAGAGAACAGGTTACCTGACACCTTAATCAGTACAAATCACAGAGCAAGCCAAGCCTTGTTAGAAGGGTGGAGGTGAGTAAAATTCGACAATCCGCTCGCTGTCAGGGTGGTTGAATGATAAGAATGAGGCGTGCAGCAGCATAGCGTCCCCTTCTTTTCCGGACCCGTAAAGCCGATCACCGATGATCGGCCCATTTAGACCGCCTGGGTGGGCGCTGTGCACTCGCAGCTGGTGAGTCCGGCCGGTAAGCGGAGTGAAACCGATGCGACTGCCGCGGGGGTCGTCATCGATTTTACGCCAATTGGTGATCGCTTCTTTGCCGTGTATCGGATCATATATCTGATAAGGCCGGTTGTCCGGATCTAACCGAAACGGCAGGGTAATTGTGCCTGCCAGGGCCTCGATCCTTCTTTCTACGATGGCGATGTAGCCTTTTGTCACCCGGCGGTTCTGGAACTGGCTGCTGAGATGACGATGAGCTTCCGATGCATGGCCAGAACCATGATGCCGGAAGTTTGCTGATCAAGCCGGTGCACCGCAGGCTGTTCCATCATTTCAGGGAAAAGTGACCGGGCTCTGCTGACCACGCAGTCCTGTTTTTCAGGCCCCCGTCCGGGCACTGCCAGGAGGTCTCCAGGTTTGTTGACGACCAGGATCGAATGGTCATGGTAAATAATGTCGAGACCAGTTCTCATAGCTGTCTTTTCCATGATCCGCACAGCAGAAATCCGAGTAGCGGTCTGCATTTATCTTTACAGGGCGGGTAGAAGAGGCCATGCTCTCTCGTGCCGGAGGGATTGCTCCGGCCGAAATAGAACTCGGCGAGGGAGAGCGGGGTAAGGAAAAGTTCTGCCGCCTGATTTAGCATCTTCGGTGCGCAGCAGTCTCCGATTCCAGTCGGCAGATTTGCCGCACTGCCGACCGCTTCACCTAGAGTGGCGGTGTGGCCGTTGAGATTTTTCAGCCGGTAAAGATTGTGGATACGCAGCATCAATTGTTTGGAGAGTTGTTTCCTGCTGGACAGCAGCTCTTTTTTTTGGTGCGGGTCTATCTGGCTTTCTATCTGTCTGCCCAGCTCTTTAATCTCCCTCTCCACCGGGTCGTTAAGCCGTTTGAATTGGTCAACATCGAAGAGCGGGGGAGCCCAACCGGGGACCGACCAGCGGCCGTTGAACTGACCCGAAAATCCGTAAAGAAAAATCCGCCGGCCGTCGCTCGTCATACACTCGAGCACGCCGAACATTTTTCCCCGCTGCGGCCCGAAAAAGCGGCTCGGTGGATAATTCGGGATCACTGTTTCCGGCGCTCATCGTCAGATCGATAGTACCTTGTTTTTCGAGCCGGTCCCGCAGGAGGTCTGCTTCCTTCACGGCGTTGCCCGATGGCAAATAGTGCATGGTACCGCAGGATCGACAGAATCCGGAACAGCCCTCACTTTCTGGTGGTGTAATATCCATGGGTTGAGTACGTTATAAATGATTTAAACCGGTGAAACAAGAATCAACATTTTCAGGATGTTAACATGACCGAATCGCCTTTTTCACGGCTCGATCCCGAGGCCATACTGAGCTGTATAGAACGGGCGACAGGCCTCCGGCTGCTCAATGTCTGCCGTCCCCACGCGAGTTATATCAACCGGGTCTACGAGGTACAGGACGAGGATGGGAATTTTCTGGTGGCCAAGTTCTACCGGCCCGGCAGATGGAGCCTGGAGGCCTTGCAGGATGAGGATAAATTTGTGGCCGACTGCGCTGCCCAGGAATTGCCGGTCATCTCACCTCTGGAACTTGCAGGTGGTTCATCTCTGTCCTCCTGTGAGGGTATCTATTTTTCCGTGTATCCCCGCTGCGGCGGCAGACTTGTAGATGAGTATTCGGTCGAACAGTGGTTAGAACTAGGCAGGCTGCTGGGCAGATTGCACGCCGTCGGCGCCCTGCATCAGGCCCCGGGAAGAAACAGGCTGCACCCAGAGCAGACCAGCCGTTCCCAGATCGACTACCTTTTGGCCAACGACCTTATCCCCGCGCAGTTGAGCAGCGAATTTGTCGATTCAACCAATGAACTCCTGGAATTGATCACTCCGTTGTTCGAGGGGCTCGATTTCATCCGGCTGCACGGCGACTGCCACAGCTCGAACCTTATCCACCGGCCCGGTGAATCGTTTTTCATCATTGATTTCGACGACATGGTCGTCGGCCCCCCGGTTCAGGATTTGTGGATGCTGCTTCCCAATTATCTGGAGGAGTCGAGGAGCGAGCTGGCACTGCTGCTCGAGGGGTATGAACTGTTCCATTCCTTTGACCGGTCTACGCTGGCTCTGATTGAGCCGCTGCGAGCCATGCGCTTTATCCATTACATCACCTGGTGCGCCAAACAATTTGTCGAGGATGGCAGCACCCGAATCAATGATGATTTTGGCTCCTATGCCTACTGGCAGCAAGAGATCGCCGATCTCAAGGACCAGCTGGTGCTGATCCGTAAAAGTCTGTGACGAGAAAATCAGCTGAAATAACGGGAAATCCGTTGGAACACGTTAAGGTTGTACTTTCTGCAGACCCGCACCATTTCTCTGAAATTCAGATCGAAACGGGCCTGCAGACGGGCCAGCTCGGTACTGTCCAGATCAATGATAGCCGAGAGGACGTCACCCCGGCCGGCCAGGCATATTACATTGCCGCGCTGGGGAACCGGCAGTTCGAGAATGGAGTCGAAGCGCAGAGAGATCTCAGAGGCCACCTCTTCCATTCTGGACTGATCACCGCTCCACAGGTTCAGACAGACGATACCCGAAAGTGCCAGATGATCCAGGCAGAGCTCAAAAAATGGGCCGGAGTATATCTCTTTGGACATGCCCGCGGTATCGAAAGCATCGATGAGGATCAGATCGTAGTTGTCTTCATCTATCCTGTCGGCAAGGAATTCGTAGCCGCTGCTGCAGTGGATTGACACATTGGGGCTGAAGGGCAGATGAAAATGACTGCGGGCCAGATCGATGACTTCGCTGGAATAATCTATGCCGTCGATCCTGGCTTTGGGGAAGTGGTGATGGAAAAACCGAACCAGCGAGCCGGCGCCTACACCGACCACCAGGATTCTCTCGGGCTCGTCGTCGATCAACAGAGAAGCTGCCATGAAGCGGGTATAGGAGAGAGCCAGCCTCTGTGGTGCTGAAAGATACATGCTGGACTGGAGAATCTGACCGCCGAAATAGAGAGAACGGGTATTGCCGTCATCAATGACTTCGATAAGCTGGGTCTGCCAATGACTCCGATGAACGGTTTTTTTTGCCATGCCGGTTCCAGTTAAAAGGACGATCGATCGACTGATATATACCTGATCACCGTCTGGGTTGTCAAAACTGTCCGGCGGTCACGCTCTGCAGTTGAGGCTGTTGACGGAACAGAGTAATTTCCGGCATATTCGAAGCATCTTTTGGCGATCACTGCTAGGAGAACAGGAGGCGATTCGTGCTTGAAAAAATTATCTCCGGGGGACAGACCGGTGCCGATCAGGGAGCCCTGGACGGAGCGATTGCCTGCGGTGTTCCCCATGGCGGATCCATTCCCGCAGGCAGGAAAACGGAAGCGGGAGTGCTGCCGCTCTCATATAAAATGCAGGAGCTTGAGTCCGACCGTTACACCGATCGAACCGAGCGCAATGTGATCGACGCGGACGGGACCCTGATTGTCTCGCATGGAGCCCTCACCGGTGGCTCGGCACTCACTGAAAAAATAGCCCTTCGCTTGGGCAAACCTTGCCTGCATATCGACTTCAATCGATCTGAAACGAACCAAGCGGCAGCTGAAGCATCTGTCTGGATCGTGAAATCTGAGATCAGGATTCTCAATGTTGCGGGGCCGCGAGCCAGCTCCGATCCTCACATTTATAATCTGACCAGGGAGCTGATTGTACGGCTGCTCGAAACAGCTGCCGGGTGAGCCTTATGAACCAGAACCTGCCGACAATAGACCGGGAAATCTGCACCGGCTGCGGGGCCTGTCTGTCGATCTGCCCGGATCGAATCTTAGCTGCCGATACCTCGGGGAAGGCGCTGGTCAATGGTGACTCCTGCATGCAATGTGGACACTGTTATGCGGTATGTCCGGTCGAAGCCGTCAGCGTTCCTTTCCTCGACCAGCCGGAGGATCTCCGCTCGGTAAAAATCGAAAGCAAGCGGCCGGCCGGCGGAGCCGCTCAGTCCGTTTGGCTTGCTCGAGCTGATGAGGCAGCGCAGATCCTGCCGCCTTTACCTGGAAGAAACGGTTGACCGAGTGGTACTTGACGATCTGGTAAGGGCCGCAGTGACAGCTCCCTCCGGTACCAACAGCCAGGGGTGGAAATTCATTATTTTGCCGGCCCGCGAACAGGTGATAAAGCTGGGGGAAGTAACCGCCGATTTTTACCGGCGGCTCAACCGTAAGGCGAGCAGTCTGGCGCTTCGTTCCCTGTTGCGGTTGACAGGGAATAATGCCCTTCAGACCTATTATGAAAACTACTTCGAAACGGTGAAGAACGGCACTTGACGAGTGGGACAGTGCCGGCAAAGATCGACTATTTCACGGTGCTCCTGCAGCCATCGTCGTTGCCGCCGACAGGGCCTCAAGCTGTCCTGGAGAGGATGCTCTTCTAGCCAGTCAGAATATACTGCTGATGGCCGAAGCCCTGGGCTTGGGCAGCTGCCTGATCGGTTATGTGGTTGAGGCTGCACGCAGAGACGCGTCGATTAACAGGCTGCTGGGGCTTGATAAAAGATACCGAGTCTATAGTGTAATAGCTTTGGGACAGCCGGCAGTAAAATTCATGCGGCCAGCCGGTAGAAAACCTCTGAAACCTGAGATCGTAAACACAGTCTGAGTGGAGAACAATGGACGCTGAGAGAGCAGAAAAAGAGGTGAGCTCGGAATCGCTGAAAGTTTATATATTTTCGTTTGGCTTCAAACACGGGGTACCGGTGGATGCCAATTTGTTGTTCGATGTCCGTTTCCTGCCAAATCCTTATTGGCAGGAGCACCTTCGCCCCAAATCCGGGCTCGAACTGGACGTATCCGGCTTCGTGATTGACAGTGATGAAGGCAAAGAGTTCCTGAGCCTGCTCAAACCGCTGCTGCTGTCGATCGCCGCTCAGACGGCCAGGAACAGAAAGGAACTGCGCATCGGCATCGGCTGCACAGGTGGCCGACACCGGTCGGTGGCGGTTGTTGAGGCTCTAGCTCTGGAGTTTGGACAGGACCCTCAGTTCGAAGTCCTTTCTTCCCACCGGGACATCGGTAAAGACAGCGGTTGACCTCTTGCCGGTCAGGTTGTTTCGCCATCTTTTTTGAGGAGCTGGTGGGCTGCGACCAGCATCTCCTTGAGCTGTTCTGCAGATAGCTCATCGGGTCTAGTCATTTCGGAAAAATCGAGTTCAGCGGCCCGTCCACCGTCGTTGCCCTGTACCCAGGATGAACCGCGATTTAGCATCGCGTAACGCTCGCCGGCAAAACTCCTCATGTCCCAGGCTCGATAGAGGTTGGCAAGCCAGAGCGTCATTTTTATATTAACGTTGCCGGGCGCTTCATCCCAGCCGGGAAACTTGTGCCAGAAGTAATCCGGACGCTCGTGGCCGGTTTCCTTCGCCATTTTGGTACGCAATTTCTTTTCAACGGCACGCAGGACCTCGCGATCGCCATTTTCGAGAAAGGGCAGCACCTTGAGATGTTCATCGAAGTGGTGCGGTTCGGAGGCGCCGATGCTGATGGTACACACCCCCTTTTTGTCGAGGCAGTAAAGATCGTTGAACAGCATTGGTGAAAGCGGTGCGCAGAGCTTCTTTAGTTTGGGGGACGGTGAGTGCAGGTGCCCGCCTTTGTCAGAAGGGCTGATAATGAAGATGCCGATATCATGAGCGGCGGCCAAATCTACTGCCTCCCGGTTGGCGTCGAAGATGTAAGTACCAGTGGATATTGCAGAAATCAAAGCCACCATCTTCAGTGTGACTTCAGGGCCTGGAGTATGACGTCGGTAGGGCCGTGTCCCGAAAAGCCGACATGATCGACGAGCCCCTGGTCCTGAAGTTTTCGGGCGGCCGCCAGACAGCCGTTTTTCCTGCAGCACTGCCAGAGAGAACGATGATCATTTAGTCCGTGCAGGGCCAGGAGATCCAGCCGGTCCACCCCTAGTCGGGCCATCGACAACTTGACCTTGGTGACGAACTCCTGCGGGTCTTCGCTGGGCCGGGCCTTACTCTGAAGAATGTAGTCGTTTCTGGGGACGGTAGGCAGGATTCGGCCCAGCTGCTGCTCTGAAGAACCATAGCCATGGGCAGTCTCGATATGGTTGATGCCGTGGGCCAGAGCCTTGTGAACGATCTTTTCCAGCTTGAGCTGGGCAGCGTCTGGGATCTCAGAATCTTTTGCCGGCTGCCAGCTGTGCATACTGCGCATGCAGCCGAAACTCAGAACCGGCATGTCGATCCCGGTTTTACCAAAGCGCCTGTATATCATGATAGATTGATCATCCTCAGGAGAAAAAAATACGGAGCAAAATGCACGGACTGCTTATACTGTTTCATTAATAAAACAGGAACAGTAATTGTCATTGCCAAATATACGTCTGCGAGGAGAAAATCATGGAAATTGTGGTCGTGCCCTGTCTTTATGATAATTATTCCTACCTGATCGTTAACGGAAAGGAGGCTGCTGTGGTTGATCCGTCAGAGGCCTGGCCGGTTATGAAGGTGGCAGCTGAGAGGGGACTCACTCTCGTGGCAGCACTCTGTACCCATCACCATCATGACCACATCGGTGGTCTGCCCGACCTGCTCGACGAATATGAAAACCTTGAGATCTATGGTTTTCACCAGGATCAGAAACGGATACCGTTGATAACCCGGCCCGTGGAGGATGAAGATCGTTTTTCTGTCTGCGGGCTCGACGTCGATGTGATTCACACACCAGGCCATACCTCTACCCATATCGTCTTTAAAGTCGAGGACCATTTATTTGTCGGAGACACCCTGTTTGGTGCCGGCTGCGGCAGGCTGTTCGAAGGAACTGCCGATCAGATGGTTCACTCCCTGGACCGGATTCTTCAGTGCGGAAAGCAGAGCCGTATCTTTTTCGGTCATGAATACACCGAATTTAACCTCCGTTTTGCCGCCCAGGTAGATCCGGTCAACCCAGCCATCGACGAACGGATCGCCAACGTCAGGAAGATGCGCAAAGCAGACCAGCCCTCCACACCCTCGACGCTTGAGGAAGAACTGGCTACCAACCCTTTTCTTCGTATCGAAGATGGATCGATCATCGACCAGCTCGAGAGGGAACACAATCTCGGTTCGACCGATCGGGTGAGGGTCTTTGCCGCCTTGCGGGAACAGAGAAATAACTTCTCCTGAGCATCAGGGTCTGCTGTAATGCAAAGTGCAACCACTTTCACAATAGTGTGGATCCGTTGCAGCGCTTTACAATCGTGTTGACCTGAGGGGACAAATGGACTAGAAGTCGTGCTCAGCCTCTATTTCGGCTCTTCAATTTTGCCGTCGTGATGAATCCAAAATCAAGGAGAGATACCATGAAAAAACTTTTGCTGATCCTGTCGGCTTCAACAATTCTTCTGGCCACCAGTGCCCTGGCTGCAACACCAGTGATCTCGGTGAATCAGTTCGTCGAGCATCCTGCCCTGGATGCGGTTTTGAAAGGACTTCAGGATTATTTGAAAGACAACGGGGTAAGTGCTGAATTCAAGGTCCATAACGCCCAGGCCAACATGGGCACCGCCACCCAGATAGGCCAGCAGATGATCGGCGAGAAGAGTGATCTCCTCGTAGCTATTGCCACTCCGTCCGCCCAGGCTACTGCTCAGGCATTGAGTAAGGCTCCGGCCGATCTGAAAAGGCCCATGCTGTTTACCGCGGTAACTGATCCGGTGGCGGCCGGTCTGGTCGAAGCCATTGATAAGCCGGGAGAGTTCGTAACCGGCGTATCCGATCTTCTGCCGGTCGAGAAGCATCTTGAAATGATCACCACCTACAAACCGGATATCAAGACGCTGGCAATCCTCTACAATGCAGGAGAAGCCAACTCCAAGGCAATAGTCGCCTCGGTGAAAGAACTCAGTTCCAAGTTCGGCTTCACTGTCGTCGAGGCCACCGCCCCGAAAACGGCCGATGTCTATGCCGCTGCCAAAAGCCTAGTGGGCCGCTGCGATGCGGTATTTATTCCCACCGACAACACCATCGTTGCCGCCCTGGAATCGGTGATCAAGGTAGGCACCCAGAACAAGCTGCCGATTTTTGCCGCCGATGTCGACTCGGTAGCCCGAGGAGCTGTTGCCGCCATGGGCTTTGATTATTACAAGCACGGCTATCAGACCGGCGCCATGGCCAAAAAAATCCTCGAGGGTGCTGCACCGGCATCATTGCCGGTGGAATTTCAGAAAGAGCTGCAGCTGCAGATCAACCTGAAAGCGGCGGAAGCGATGGGTGCGCCGGCTCCTGAGATGCTCATCAAACAGGCAAGCAAGGTCTACGAATAACGGCACCATTTGCGGTAACACGTTTCAGTGACAATCTACGCGGCCATCGGAGCCCTTGAGCAGGGACTTGTCTATGGGATCATGGTGATCGGGGTCTACCTGACCTTCAGGATCCTCGATTTTCCGGACCTCACCGTGGACGGCAGCCTGCCGCTGGGGGCTGCCATTTCCGCTGTGGCCATCACCTCCGGCCTCAATCCCTATCTGTCGCTGCTCTTTGCGGCCTTTGGAGGGTTTGCGGCCGGGGCGGTTACCGCGATTTTAAATACCAAGTTCAAGATCCTGCATCTGCTGGCCTCGATATTGACGATGATCGCCCTTTATTCGATCAACATTCGGATAATGGGCGGTCCCAACATCGCCCTGATCAGCTCGGCCACCGTATTTGATCCGATCATTGCTCTCGGTGTTCCGGCCCATCTCGCCAGCCTGGTGGTTTTCAGCCTTTTCGGCGTGGTCGTCATGGGAGGGGTGATCTGGTTTCTGAAAACCGAATTCGGACAGGCAGTACTGGCGACCGGCGACAATCCTCAGATGATCATCAGTCAGGGTGTCAATACCCACCTTATCATCATCGTCGGAGTTGGCCTCTCCAACGGCCTGGTGGCGCTCAGTGGGGCGCTGATAGCACAGAACCAGGGGGCTGCCGATGTGGGCATGGGCATCGGAACGATAATCGCCGGTCTGGCCTCGGTCATCGTTGGTGAAACCGTGTTTGGCTCCAGCTCGATTGCCCGGGCGATAATTGCCGCGGTGCTGGGATCGGTGGTCTATCGGCTGGCCATTGCCCTGGCCTTGAGCTTTGACTTTGGCGGTTTCACCTTCAGCCCGAGCGATCTCAATTTGATTACCGCCCTGCTGGTGATCGGCGCCCTGATTGCGCCGAACCTCAAGAAAAAACTGCTGGCCCAATGATAACCGTAGATCACTGCACCAAATATTTTCACCGTGGCAGCGTCAATGAAGTACTGGCACTGAACGATATCGATCTGAGTGTAGCCAACGGCGACTTTATTACGGTGATCGGCTCCAATGGTGCGGGTAAGTCGACCCTGCTCAACGCCCTGGCAGGGTCGTTTTTTCTCGATTCCGGTTCGATCACCATCGGCCAATTGAATGTTACCAGGTGGCCCGAATACAAACGGGCGAAACTGCTTGCCAGGGTGTTTCAGGATCCACTGCTGGGCACCTGCCCGTCAGCGACCATCGAGCAGAATATGGCCTTAGCCCTGAGAAGGGGAAAGAGAAGGGGACTTGGGCCGGGGGTAAGATCCGGAGACAGGGATCTGTTCTCTTCGGAGTTGGCCAAAATAGGCCTGGGACTCGAAAACAGGCTTCAGGACCGGGTCGGTCTGCTTTCCGGCGGACAGCGTCAGGCCCTGACCATGCTGATGGCCACCCTGGTGCGTCCCGAAGTCCTGTTGCTCGACGAACATATTGCCGCGCTCGATCCGAAGACTGCGGGGCAGATCCTGGCACTGACCCGGGAGATCGTAGCCGACCAGGGCTTGACCACCCTGATGATCACTCACAATATGAAGCATGCCATCGAATTCGGCAACCGTCTTATCATGCTGCATCAGGGGAGGATCATTCTTGACGTCAGTGGTGAGAAAAAAAGCAGCCTCAGCGTTGATGACCTTCTGGAGCAGTTCTACAAGGCCCAGGGAGAAGAACTGGCCAACGATTCGATGCTCCTGACCTGACCTTTCCTAGCTGATCTCTACCTCTCAAATCTATTATCTCCAAACCGATTGAGCCACGCTCGAGTAATATTCATTACTGGATTAAGGCTGTTTCAAGAATTTTAACACAGTCCATGACCACACCACCACCCTGTCTGGGGTGCACACAGTCGCTTTGATATATGTTGGCATCGTTATAATCCCGATGTATCTTTATGCCTTTAAGCACCGAAAAAATATGTTCCGTATAAGGTGTTATCGGGTGGGGCTTGAACTGATTCCCATAGCCCCATCGAGGACACCTGGTTACTGGAGAGAAAAAAGTGGAGCGGGCAAAAAATAGCAAGACAGTAGCATCTTGGACTCATTCTTGGATTTCTGAGTCCAGGTCTAGTCTTCGCTGCAGGTGAGAGCGGGCGGTACACAGACAAAAAAGTCGGCTAGGCCGGTTCAGTTCGATCTGTCAATTGGCACCGAGCTTATGTCAGGCGACACAACCTACTCAATAGGCGGGCCTATTGTTTATCCAGATGGTTCTTTGGTAAATGCCTACTTCCCCTTCAGTCAACTTGAGTGGCCACTGGATATCTGGTTGGCTAGAATTGATGCTGGGATAGACTATTGGTTCTTCATGGCGCATCAACGCTGCTGTGAAAAAAAACATCAATGATCCTGGTGACAACATGAAAGACTCGGACTGGATAATTCCCGGTAGTCTTGATATTTTTTCCGAATCAGAGATTTCAGATTTTGATGCATTGATCTGGGATATAGACGTTGAATGGGTGTTCATGAAGCGTCAGGTCTGGGAAATCTACGCAGGATTTGGTTATCAGTACCAAAATTTTGAGTATGGGGCTCAGGGCATCTATCAATATTCACCGTCCGGGCTTCCTGGGGTCGAGGCATATGGAGACGGCAGTGTCAGCATAACGTATGAAATGACATACAGAATGCCCTATTTTCTTAATAGGCACTGACTTCCAGGTCACTCCCAACTTCACCTTGGCAGGAAGTTTCGCCTACTCTCCTTGGGTCGATGCTGCTGATGAAGATTTTCACCTGGCAAGAACGCCGGTGTTGGTGTCACAGGGAGACATGGACGGGGATGGGTACATGATTGATGCTGGCTGGAACCTATCGTTTTCTTTCATCCTGGTTTTTGAAAGCTGGTTTCCATTACCTCAGGATTGCTGTTGATGGCAGCCAGAATCAATCATTTGGCGGTGCTGCCAACGGGACAGTGCGTGAGAAATCGGAGAGTAACCAGACTTCCGGTTATTTAAGTATTGGCTTCACATTCTAGAGAAGATGTAAGAGCAGATACCTCTAACAAATCCATGGTTCAAGTCAAATCGGTCCGAGTCGCTGCCAATGACAGCTTGCAGCATCGCTCTTCTCGGAAGGGGGGAGCATTTATCTGGCGCTGTCATCGGTTTCAACCGCGAAGTCGGTCTCTCCACTTAGACGGTTTCACTATCTCGGAGGTTAAATGAAACTTACATTGATAGCCAGTTTACTATTTCTTGTGCTGGCCCCGCAAATGACTTTGGCTGCCGATAACATGAAAGCATTCCCTCCAGCTGAGCAGGGTATGGTTCGTTATGTTTTGCAAGTGGATGAAAAAGAGGACGAATCTCTCTTTCGCGTGGAGTTGATTGTGGGTAAAACACTACTGCTCGATGACGTCAATAACTATTTTTTCGGAGGGAAAATTGAGAATATAGTGATTACTGGCTGGGGGTTTCCAAAATATGTAGTGACAGACATAGGTCCTATGGGCGGCACCTTGATGGCTGTTGACCCCAATGCAAAAAAGACGCCTCGCTTTATTACTCTTGGGGGGGATCCCTATCTGATCCGCTACAATAGTCGTCTGCCAATCGTTGTGTATGTACCTGAGGGAGTTGAGGTACACTATCGCATCTGGTCGACGGACATAAAAAGCATAAGGTTTGACAAAGGATAGATTCAAACCATCTTTCAATTTGAGACGGACGTGAGGGTGCTGCTTTTTGCTGGTAAAGGCTTAACTGCACCCCCCGGTATTCAACGGAGGACAACAGTTCTTCTGGAGCAGTGAGGCGCAAGTCTTTGAGCAGACCTCTTATGTCGAGGTTTAGCTGGACGTTGTTAATGGCAAATCCAGCAAAGATTGAAGGCTACCTTGAAAAATTGCTTTTTCGCCCAAACTCCGCGTTGCGCATGAAAATTTTATCCTCGACATATCAACTATATGCCTGCAGCAAAATTTACATTCGCGCCTTGACTATGAACGAAAATTCCAATTTTTCAAGGTAGCCTGAAAAATAAAGAAAGGAAAAACATGAGCGATATGGCGTTTCAGGATTATTACCCGGACGACTATTCCCATTGTTATGGGTGTGGGCGTCTCAACGAGAAGGGACACCAGATAAAAAGTTTTTGGGACGGTGACGAAGGAGTCTGTCGTATCGTGCCGAAGATTCATTATTCCGGGGGTATGAAGGATATCCTGTACGGAGGGCTGATTGCTTCCCTCATGGACTGCCACGCTGCAGGCACTGCAGCTGCTGCCAAAGCGAGGGAGCTGAATATAGAGATGAAGCCGGGGGCAATGCCTCGCTTTGTTACCGCGTCCCTGAAGGTCGATTACCTGAGCCCAACACCAGTGGGTAAAGAGGTGGAATTAAGGGCAAGGGTGGAGGAGATCAAGAAACGCAAAGTGACAGTCAGTGTCACCCTTTCCACGGATGGCTCGGTCCATGCCAGGGGACAATTGATCATGATACAGATCAAAGAGGATTAAATATCCAATCGGTTCGAAGACCTCATAGGAAAGATGTTTGTTGAACATCGATTATTTTCAAGAAGAGACAAGAAAAATAGTATTGTACCATAGGCGTGTAGCGATTTTTAAAGAGTATCGTTTTAATTGGGCAGTTCTATTTTTTCTGCGACTAGCTTGATGGCTGATCTAACGGTTATTAGATGAAGGGACCCATAGGCGTTTTTGATTCGGGATACGGTGGGCTGACGGTTCTTAAAGAGTTGATCAAAGCCATGCCCGAGTATGATTTTCTGTATCTGGGAGATAATGCCAGGACACCTTATGGTACACGATCATTTAACGTGGTTTATAAGTATTCGCTGCAAGCGGTAAAATACCTCCTTCGGCAAAACTGCCCTCTTGTGGTTATCGCCTGTAACACCGCCTCTGCAAAAGCTCTAAAGAATATACAGCAACTGGACTTGCCTCATATTGCTCCAGACCGACGTGTACTGGGGGTCATTCGTCCCAGTGTGGAAAAAGCTGCCGAGATCACCAAAAATGGACAGGTGGGGGTCCTGGGCACTGTTGGAACAGTTGTTTCGGATTCCTACCCGATGGAGTTGCAGAAGTGGTCTGCGGGAAAAATAGTATCCACGGTTCAGGAAGCATGTCCAATGTGGGTTCCCATCGTGGAAAACAACGAAATCGGCTCAAAGGGGGCTGAGTTTTTTATAGAGAAGAACATTAACAATATTCTGCAGAAAAATAACAATTTAGACACCCTGATTCTTGGTTGTACTCATTATCCATTGCTTCTTGATGTGATAAAAAAATATTTACCGGAGCATATAAAAATTCTAGAACAGGGACAGATTGTATCCGAAAAGCTTGTTGATTATTTAAGAAAACAACCCCAGTTAGAGAAGCGAATCACCAGAAATAGAAAAATAATATTTCAAACAACTGAAGATCCTTATATTTTTGAAAACAAGGCGACCCTGTTTATGGGGCAGTCAATTACCGCCAAAAATGTTCATCTCTAAATAATTCGGCAGGAATTATTTACTTGAATCCCTCCTGTAAATCTAACAGCTCAAGCGGTCGAGAAAAGGGGTAAGGTCAACTCTCTTGATCAGCCTGCTCTGGAACCGTTTGGCACAGGAACCTCCGGGGTTGCCAGACATGGAGTAATGCGGTCCGCATACCCTATATCAAAAAGCATCCCCTGGCTTACTTCACCAGCCATCTTTTTTTCAGGTAAGTTCAGAACAAAAAGCGCCTGCCTTCCTTCGATTTCTTTTGGGTTGTCTCGTTCCTGTTTTATGCCGGCCAGAATAGATCGAGTGTGATCACCGAAATCCACGGTCAGTTTCGTCAGTTTTTTTGAATTCTCGACTTCAGATACCTGGGTGATTGTACCCACTCGGATGTCCAGTTTTTCAAAATCTGCAAAGCTGACTTCAGGTTTAATCGGAGCAGGGTTCATTTGAGATCTCCCGACAGCTATTAAGGTTGTAAGTGGTCATGTTATTGCGTACTCAGCTACGAGAATGCAATCCTCAAATTTTTTCCCGTGTGGAAGCCGCGAGGGATGACCAATTTCTGACGAACTGATGACTCGATTATGGTTAAGTTTTTGAGATTGGAGGAGCTTCTTATCTCATCCATTTCATATGGGGGCAATAGTTATTCCAAGTTAGAGCTGGGCCAGACAGATTAATATTCACCTCTTGATGACAAACTGAATTTCAGCAGTTGTGGCCCATCTTCGGAAAGTACCACAACCAGATTAATAGTAGAAAACCCTAATCTTCCTTCATTTGACTCTTTGCACTTTCCGAGAACATCTCCGGCAGGGTGCAGCGCTATTTTGCCATTTTGAAGGCCTTGGACGGTCCCTGTTAGAATGAATGCCAGTTGCTTTGTGCTTCCTCCAAGACTTTCAGCCTGTTTTTGTTTATGTTTTCTATAAATATCGAATAGTTGTTTGTGTGAGTTGATTCCTCTATGTGCAAAGTGGCTATTGAGTTCGAAAAATATGTGTCATTCGTCCACCTTGCCTCTGTTGAGGCGGGTGGGCAGTTTTCGCAATCGTCTACGACCGAGAGCAAGGGGGCAAACCCGCCTGCAATGGATATTTTCATAATTGAGTCGTTCTGGAGAAAACTGATCTTTGCATTCCCGATATTTTTATATTCCAGCAAATCACCGCATAGTTGAACGGAATCCTCAGCTGGTGCGAAATACCACCAGTTTATGATTTTGTAGAGGAGGACCTGGTCTCCTTCAAGAAGGTACAGCTCCTGCGAGACTGTAGTGTGAGGACAACAGAAGAAGCTGATAAAAACGATGATGTAAAAGTGTCTCACGGTTGTTGAGATGTGGTTTACGGGTGCACCAAATGATTGATTTGTGATCCCATCGTTGTTCTTTACAGGCCGCCCGGCACAAACCTGGCGGCCTGTTCATCTCAATTCCTTCTGAGAAGATTTTCCCAGTCCAGGTCAGGTAAGTGTGGTGCAGCAGGTGGTCGTCGTCAACGATGCTGAGTTGCAGGTTGCCAAAGGTTGCTTCGGCGGCCGGTACAACGATATGAGGAGGCGTGACCACGTCGTCCTTGCCGATGACGAGTAGGGTTTCAGTGGCAATTTTTCTGCTTGGTGTCTCGGAATTCATGAAAATTCAGAGCCGGAGCAAGCAAGATCAGACGACGTATTCGGTCAGGATGTTCGATGGCCAGGCAGGCGCCCATCAGTCCGCCGAAACTTGAACCGACCACAATGAAGTCGCCATCATCACCAAGCAAGGTATAAAGTTGTGTCATCCGCTCCTGCAGCGTCCCGCTGAAATCGGGACGCTGCATATCCGGAAACCGGGTGGAGAAGTAATTGCCTTTAGTGCCCGAGCCCGATGAGTCGAGGCCGTGCAGAAAAATTCTAGTGATCATGGCTGTGTTCCCGCTGTTGTGGATTTTTTCAAAAAGTAATCCTCATTGCTCTGGTTTGTAAATAGTTATTAGAAATCAAATAATCATAACAAATGCCTAGAGTTTAGGTGAGGGAGACGTTATTGGAAGAAAGCCGAAGCACTGCCTATCACCTTGAAATTTCGTGTTGGTTCATCATCGGTGACGGGGTATACTTAGGTATACACACCCAAAAACCCATTGGTCTTGATCTGCAGATACTTGAACATGTTTGCAGTAAATTGAAACCGGATAGTGGGATGCACCCATTGTGAACCCACCAGATAAGGTGTTCCAATGGCAGAATCAACGTTCAAAGTAAAGTTGTCTGCAGATCTTAGTTGCCGACCTTGCAAGATATTCATGTCTGACGGGTGAAGATGAATTGGCCACCCGCCATTCTTTAGCAATCTTGGATATCGCCAATATCGATTATCGGAAGGATTGTTTCCCAATGATTGTTCATGTTGGTACAATATTTGAGATAGAGAGGAGACTGCTATGATTTCGTCAGAAAACAAAAACTGGACGACTCCCATTCTCATCATCACCATCGTCACGATCATGCTGGGCACGTTGTATTTCTCTTCTAGCTACTTGTCTAAACAAGCGACCCCTCCGGCGCGTAAAGAGTTTGACTATGCAGATAGGCCTACCCAGTATATGGCAACGCCAACCCAGATCGTACTGAAGATAAATGAAAAGCTGGCTGTCGGTAGAAACGGTCTTGTTTTCAAAGGTGTAGAGAAGAATGTAGTGATTATCGACCTCTACCTTCTTGATATGGACTCTGAGCAAGCCTATAAGAAACGATTCCTTAAAAAGGAGGCAAAAAAAGAAATGGTTCTTGGCAAAGGGAGATACCGCCTCCTTTCGGTCAATGACAAAAATCTTATTCTGAAGATCATCAAAGAACCATCTACTCTTTGAGTAAAACCTGCATAGCGGACAGGCTCGAACTGACACATCGGTAATGGAAGGTTGAGCAGCTGTTTTCATGATCCATCAGTCAGTATTAATTCGTGGGATCTACCTCTTTAGCCTTCGCTGGATAAATTGATAGATGGATAGACCGATTGGGCTTTCAGCTATTTACACCGCTCCCAGGCAGGTCGGAGGTGTGAAAAAAATTCTAATAACTTTCTTTGCCTTTCTGGCGATAGTACCGTTTTCTTCTCCTGCAGCAGAATTGATGATTCTGACTGAGAATCTTCCCAACTTGAAACTCTGTTCTTCAACCAAAAGCTAAATTGGTTGGAGCATTCGGTCGATATAGTCAAAAAAGATCCAGAAAAGATTTGGCTAAGCGCTGAGATCAAAATCTTCCCTTAGCGAGAGCCTATAGCAGGGCCCTAAAATGAGCTTGGGCTGTCAACTGCAGCGACCTCAAATGTTTCTGGTCTAGAAGTGCAAAGAATTTGACATCTATTGCCAAGCGAGATAGACTTCAAATGGTAATTTGTGTTAATGTTTGAGTGAATCCCTGGCTATTAAATAAAAAGGAGGTTAGGTGAAGTACGATTATCAGTGGCTTTCCAAGCCAATTTATGAAATGTTGCCATATGTTTTCTTATTGGCCGCTATAGCCTTTTTGCAGATAACAGACAACGTGTTCGTAACACTGTTTGCCGTTTTTTTATTCTTTTATTCCTTATACATTTTTATGTGGCGGCTGATGGCCAGAGACTCGATTTTGATTAACTGAATCAACAGCCTCCGGTTCATTTCATCTGTTCTGGATATCTGCCTTTTTAACGGCAGCCAGTGTGTTGAGCACTTCAAAATAGTTAGCTTCATACTTGTAAATCCCATAATAAAAAATCTGAAATAGACTTTTCATCCTGGCTTATTTCTCCCGTAAGTTAGTGTCAGATGATTCTTGAGTGAGTGGGTACTCAGGCCGCCTCACCTTTAATTCTGATGGGGACCCTGGTTTTCTGACTCCGGAGAAAAGTTCCTCGTTCCTCCAGATATTCCGCTGAGGGTGTCTGAAGATCTTTCAGAGAATATTCTTTGCCCAAATATCCGTAAGTTGACACGCCTAACTTGTGATAGGGGAGTATCTCGACACTTCTCACTTTTTTCAGCTCTGAAACCATTGCCAGAATCATCTGCAGATTGGTGTCGGAGTCATTTACCCCAGGTATCAAAGGAACTCTGATATATACCGGCAGTCTCAGATCGGATTCATCAATACGTTTGAGATTCTCCCATATCAGTTCGCTGCCGACTCCGGTTAGCTCTTTGTGTGCTGCGGAATCGCCGTGTTTTATGTCGACGTAGAGTGAGTTAAGGTAGGGCAGCACTTTGGCAACAGAATCCCAGGTGGCATAAAGACTCGTCTCCATGGTGGTATCGATTCCTCTTGCACGGCATTCCTCCAGAATACTCTTGACGAAATCTGGTTGGGTCAGACATTCCCCTCCACTGATCGTTACCCCTCCGCCCGAGAAGAAGTAAAAAATTTCATCCCTGCTGATCTGCTCGAGAACCTGCCGCTCGGTCATTTTCTGTCCGTAGCATTTAACGCATCTTGTAGACAGGACTCTAGGCACTCCTGGCAGTGGGTGCACTTTTTATGTCAACAGCAAAAGTTCCATCATTCCCGATAGAGAAGCATCCTTCAGGGCAGGTGTAGACACAGATCCCGCATTCGTCGCACTTCTGCTTGATGAATCCGATTTCAATCGAGCCGCGCTGACCCTCCGGAGTCGAACACCACGCACAATTGAGCGGACATCCTTTGAGGAAAACAACCGTTCTCAAGCCGGCGCCATCATGAATCGATGTTTTTTCAATTCGAAGAACTATGCCTTAATTTCGGATGTCATTATCTCAGCCAGTGGAAATGTCGCGCAGTACTGTTCTGCCGATGATCTCGTCCTGCACATCTTTGCCAAGCTCGGTGAAATATGCGGTGTAGCCGGCGACTCTGACCAGCAACCCTCTGTATTCATCAGGGTTATTCTGGGCGTCGATGAGTTTCTCTTGATCGACGACATTGAATTGCACGTGGTAGACCCCAAGGCTGCACATGCTTTTTAAAAGAGCCATCAACTGCTGAATACCATTTTCATCACTCAGCATCTCTGGTTCGACTTTCAGATTGAGCAGTGTACCCTGCACGAATCGGTCGTGGGCTATGTGTGAAACTGATTTAGGACCGCACCCGGACCGTGCATGTCCGTCCCTCCAGTCGGGCTGACTCCATCGGTTAGAGGAACCCAGGCTCTTCTGCCGGAGGGCAGCGCGCCAACTTCCAGTCCAAAAGGAGTATTGCCGGACACTGGAAGGATACCTGGTGTCATCGTTCCAAATTTACTCTTGTATTTTTCGATTTCATCGGCAAAAAACGTAAAAAGATCCCCAACCAACCGATCTACCTGCGGGTCGTCATTACCGTATTTAGGTGCCTGTCTGCAGTGATTTAACAGTTCGTCATGACCGACGAAGTCGTCCTCGAGGGCCTGAATGAGTTGGGCCATGGTAGCCTGTTTCCTGTCGTAGACCACATGCTTGACGGCAGCGACACTGTTTATCAGATCGGCAACGCCGATAAGAATGATACCGTTGCCCGTATTATATTTTGCGCCGCCCCAGGCATAGTCCTTGGCGTTTTCAATGCATTCCTTGAAGGTCAAGGAAAGTGCCGGGCTTGGACGATTCATGCATACTTCGTCAATCACATGACTGCCTTTTACTACCGCCCTGGTGATATATGAAAATTGACGTTTAACAGCCTTTAAAAAATCATCAAAATTTTCAAAATCTAACGGGATTTCCAGTTTTCACAGAGACCTGTTGGCCGCTTTTCCTGTTAATCCCGTTAAGTAAAGAAAATTCAATTACCGAACCAAGGTTGATGTCGGCCAGGGCGGTGTAGTGCCTCAGCCTGCCTTCTAAGTTAGTTTCTACACAGCCGCAGGGGTTCCAATCAAAGGCTTCTTTCAAGGGAATGCCCTTGTTCATGAGCATTCGTATGCCAATATCGTCGTTGTGGAAAGCCGGAAAACCAGTGCCCAGTGCAATGAGATCAACTATTTTTCTCAGAAATTTGTTGGGATTTTTGGCGAGGCTGTAGCGCACGGAAAGTGAAGGCTGATAGAGCTGCACATCCATTGTTGCCTGGACGATCATATAGGAGAGATCGTTCACCGCATCTCTTCCTGTCTCGTCGACGCCTCCGACACAGACGTTCTGAAACATGGGATAGCCCGCAGCAAATTCTGCCGTTACTTTATCCTGGAATAGACACGGTTCACTGAATTTAACCCAGAGGCAGTCTAAAAGTTCCTGGGCCTGGTCTTTGGTGAGGTTGCCGGCGGCAAGATCATTTTGAAGATAAGGCCAGAGATACTGGTCCATCCTGCCTGGATTATAACTTGCTGCGTTTTGCTCCATAAAGATACATATTTGATAAAAATAGAGCGATTGGAGCGCTTCTCTGAAGGTGTTGGCCGGTTTCGCCGGAACTTTAGAGCAAATTTCACTTATTTCCAGAAGTTCCGTTTTTCGCTGGGCGTCGGTTTCCCTGGCCGCCATCCGCTTTGCTTTTTCCGCGTAGCGGGAAGCGAGGATCTTGATTCCATCCGCCACCAGCAAAAGTGATTTCAGGTAATAATCTTTTTCGTAGTCACCGGGTAGAGTGAGATCCAATCTGTCTCTTCTGGCCTTGACTTTGGTCTCTATCCCCTCGATGCCTTCTTTAATCAACCATTCGTATCCGGCTGTCGTTTCCCCAAAACCGCGAACGGCCTTCCTGTTAATATAGACGACGCCGTTATCTCTTAATTCCTTTGTATCCTCTGGAATCTGAGCCAGCCACTCTTCGTAGTTGGACTTTCCTTTCCAGAACGGTTTGATTTCCTGTTCGAAGATGTTCCTGTCAGCAGGATTCAGATAGAATGGATCGTAGGCTCTGTGAGAGATCGTATCGAGTTCATCATTCAACACTGACCAGCAGGTATCGGCACAGAGTATTCCGCCTCGGATCTTACTGCCTGAGCAACCTACAATCAGTTCATCATCCCAGATCTTGATGCTCTTCTCCTGGCATTGGAGCCTAAAAGCCTTTGCCTTCTGCAGAACGAGAGGTTCGCTCAAGGCCTGCTTGAAGCCACGTGTTAAAATTCTGGCATTCTCAAGGTCCATTTCTGGTCTGGTTGAGATAACCCGCTCTTTCAATCGATTGATGCGGTCCATATAAAGAGGCTGAGCGTTAAGCCGATGACTTTTTTCTACTGCCAGTTTCATCGTTTCCTCCACTGCCATTGCATAGTTCGCCTCTGGAACCAGACGGGTGGACTACCTTGTGTTCATGCGGATTTATTCCAGCTGGTTTAAAAGTACAGATAGCCAAAATAGTGTGTCAAGATAAATTTCGGAGGCAAGTACTAAAGATTACGTCCTTAGAGTTCTGTTTTATCAGTGCTGGGGCTAGATTCCCTTGGTTCTTGAAAGCAGACTGCATCCCACTTGGAAGTGGGTAATTTTATAATTGGTAATTATTATTCGTGGACGTCCTGCATTCCGTGTCACGCTAAGGTCGAGGATAAAAACGGGCTCAGAGAGACAGGGGTTCTGATCTTGATGGCGGAATGAAGGGGCTAAAGGCGAGTTTTAAAGTTCTCTTGGCCTGCCGACTGAGATGGCAAAAAAAAAGGGGAAGGGCCCGGTTCTGCCCTTCCCCTACTAGGAGGAATGAGTGGTTTTGTTGCTGATTAGTTTATGGTTATCTCTTTTGGTTTCTGCTCTTCAGGTTTATCTACTTTAAGAACGAGTACGCCGTTGGTGTAACTGGCGTCGATCTGTTCCTCGGTTACTTCAAAAGGCAGCTTGAAAGTACGCTCAAACTTACCGAATCGACGTTCCCGGCGATACCTGCCGTTCTCCTTAGCTTCTTCATCGTGCTCATGCTCACCGGAGAGGGTCAGCAAGCGTCCTTTTACATCCACCTTGATCTTGTCTTTTTCGATGCCCGGTAACTCGGCTTCAAAAATGAGCTTTTCGTCTTTTTCATAGATGTCAACCGCGGGCTGCATGCCTGTGGAGACAGTCTTCGAAGACAGAGTTGAAGGGTTTGAAAAATTCATCAAACAATCTGGTGCTGCGATGAGGCTTGAGTCCATATCTCGGGTTACAGGTTGTCAGATACATTGTGTTCTCCTTCTTGTTGTGCTTTTTTGTTTTTTGTGGTTTACCATTGTGACATAAATGATAATAATTGAATTAGGCATGTCAAGAAAAAGAATGTTACTTTTTTTAAAAATATTTATAAGTAATATAATGATTGTAGGTTTATAAGGAGATAACCATGCGAAATAAAAATAAATCAGTAGAATTTGTAATGCTGTCTGATACCTATTCAGCTGATTTAAGAGGACGCCAGTCGGTGCGAACCACCTTCAAATTAACCCCGCGCAGCATCGATGCGTTAAGTTTGCTTGCCGGACAGTTGGGTATAAAGCAGAAATCGATTTTCGATCATCTGGTCGATGATACCCGGGCACTGCAGGCTCTGGCCCGTGAAATAGAAAAAAGAGAAGCGATTAATGAAGAGAGGGTGCCCAAGACCTATGTAATTTCAAGAAAGACGCTGGAGAACCTTGAACAGGTCTGCAAGCGCTACCAGACGCCGCGTGATGCACTGGTGGAGTTTTCCATTGAACGAATCATACCGCTTATCAAGGAGGAGAAGAAAAAGCACCGGAATCGTCAGAAACTGCAAGAAAAACTTGCCCAGTTCCTGGCTGACAGCAGAGCCCTGCTTGAAGATGCCGATAAGGTGCTCGATCGTGATGATCCGGTTTTTGAACAGGTCTATCAGATGGCTCGGGCGGCGCAGTCTGGCTGCGAAGAGATTGATGAGATCATCGAAAAGGGCAGACGGTTGGAAGAATTCTAAAGGTTATAGATTGGTTCAACCATAACTTCTCCGCCACTATCAGCAGTTATCTCACTGTTTTTTCTCGAGCCGATTTCAATAACAATCGGTCCCCAATTTTGTCTGGAAAATTTGCTGGTAATCTGGTAATACCAAGCTGCTGTGTTCAGACCTGCGCATTAATCTGATTATCTGCTCTACCAAATTGGTATCAACCCTTTTTCTTAGTGAAAAAGACACATTCAAGAAAGAAGAGTTATCAAGGAGGAACATGATGAAAGCACCAGTACGTGTAGCGGTGACCGGAGCTGCCGGTCAGATAGCTTATTCCCTGATTTTCAGGGTGGCCAATGGCGATATGCTCGGCCCCGATCAGCCGGTAATTCTGCAGCTGCTTGAAATACCGCCGGCCATGGAAGCATTGAACGGCGTGGTAATGGAACTTAACGATTGCGCCTTTCCTCTGGTAGCGGACATCATTACCAGCGATGATCCCAACGTCGCCTTCAAAGACATAGAATATGGGTTTCTGGTCGGAGCGCGGCCACGCGGACCGGGAATGGAACGGGCTGATCTGCTCGAGGCCAATGCCCAGATCTTCTCTGCTCAGGGCAAGGCTTTGAACGATCACGCCAATAAAGACGTAAAGATTCTCGTGGTGGGCAATCCGGCCAATACCAATGCGCTGATCACGATGAAAAATGCACCGGATCTCAATCCCAGAAATATCACGGCGATGATGCGGCTCGACCACAACCGTTCCAAGTCGCAAATTGCTGAGAAAACCGGCAGCCATAGCTCCCTGGTTGAGCAGATGGTGGTTTGGGGCAACCACTCCGCCACCCAGTATCCCGATATCAGCTATGCCAGCGTGGCTGGTGTACCGGTGAAAGATAAGGTCGACAATGACTGGTATGTCAGCACCTTCATTCCCACCGTTCAGCAGCGTGGGGCTGCAATAATCAAAGCACGCGGGGCTTCCAGTGCAGCCTCTGCCGCATCCGCAGCAGTTGATCACATGCGTGACTGGGCTCTGGGCAGTTCCGGATCCTGGGTGAGCATGGGCGTATATTCAGCCGGTAATCCTTATGGAATTGATGAGGATATCATGTACTCCTTTCCAATCACCACCGAGAACGGTGAGTGGAAAATCATCGAAGGACTTGAAATCAGTGATTTCAGCCGAGAGATGATGTCGAAGACAGAAGAGGAACTGGTAGGCGAGCGCCAGGCCATATCCCATCTTCTGTAGAAGCTGTTCTCTATTCGAGCGAGGAGAGTGATGCCGCTCTCCTCGCCTTTTCCTTCTTCATCTCCACTGATCCTCTCGGATCTTCTCACTTCTCTGTTTACTGACTCTTTCTTCGTCAATTGCAAATCCCCTGGCGGTAAGGTAAATTTTGTCCTTAATAGTCCGCTATTGGACCATAAGGGCAAAACAATGGGGAGCTGTATGGCAGAAATCGAAATCATCCGGGCTGACATTACCACCCTCGATGTAGATGCGATCGTCAATGCCGCCAACTCGTCCCTGCTTGGCGGAGGAGGAGTGGATGGCGCAATTCACCGGGCTGCAGGACCTGAACTGCTGGCCGAGTGCAGCACGCTCGGGGGATGTCCCACAGGTGAAGCGAAACTGACCGGGGGGTATAATCTGCTAGCCCGCCATGTCATTCATACTGTGGGGCCGATTTGGCAGGGCGGTGGGGAAGGTGAGCACAACCTGCTGCGCTCGTGTTACCGGAACAGCCTCGAACTCTGTGTCGCCCACGGTCTCCGAACACTTGCTTTTCCGGCGATCAGCTGCGGTGTGTACGGTTTTCCGATTGCTGATGCTGGCCTCATCGCCATGGGAACAACCCTTCAATTTCTCTCGAACAATAGGGTCATCGAGCGGGTGGTGTTTGCCTGTTCCTCTGAGGAAGTCATGTCGTCTTTGCAAACTGCTTACGAGGAGAGAGGGTGAGATGTCAGATATTGCTGGGTTCAAGAAACTTGTCGATGAAAGCAGCAGAATTGTCGGTTTTACTGGAGCTGGCATCAGCACCGAGGCCGGAATTTCCGATTATCGAAGTCAGGGCGGCATCTGGGAAAAATTTACTCCGGTCTATTTATCGGAATTTATAGATGATCCACAGAAGAGGACTCTCTATTGGCAGCGTAAACTGGCCTTGTGGGACAGTATCACGGGTGCACGCCCAACCAGAGCCCATCAGTTCTTCGTAGATCTCCATCAGCGTGGTGTGTTACGGGGAGTGATCACCCAGAATATCGATGGACTGCATGAGAAAAGCGGTCTACCGGCTGAGAAGATCGTCAATCTGCACGGTACTACCCTGGAAATCGTCTGTTTGGGCTGCGGGGCGATCGAAGCAGCGGAACCATTGATGGAGAGTCTTGATCCTGAGCTGCCGCCTGTCTGCCATCAGTGCGGCGGACTGCTGAAGCCCAATACCATTTCTTTTGGTCAGCAGCTTGTCCAGGCTGATTTGATCCGGGCCGAGCGACTGGCACGGGAATCTGATCTACTGATTGCCGCTGGATCCACTCTGCAGGTGCAGCCGGCTGCCTCCTACCCGCTGCTCGCCAAAGAAGCCGGTGCCAAGCTGGTGATAGTGACGCTGTCCGAAACACCCCTGGACCGCTATGCAGATTTCGTCTTCAACGAAAAACTGGGAAGTTTTCTGAAGCGGCTCGAGACTATGTAAAGGAGATAGGGTCCGCCTGCCTAAGCCCAGACTGATCCACCTGAAAAAAAATTTCGGCAATTAGTGCAGGACAATTAAGTGTGCTGCGCTGATAAATTAATGTCAGCTCAACAGCGAGCTTGGTCTACTGTTTTTGTTCTGGTACTGGGCAACTCCAGCAAAATCCCTTCAGGTCCCCGAAAGAACTAATTTTTTCGACAACTTCAGGTACTTATGGATTGAGCTCAACGGCTCTATCCCCTTACGTTAGGAAGGAAATGGTGCGCTTCTATATCTTTTACCCTGAAAGCTACATGCCTGAACCTTGGTGTGCCTTTACAACGATATTTCGGTATCGGTGAGCGACAAGTTCAAGAAGTTAACCTCTCCATGTAGGCTAGTTTACTGTTTTTCCCCCTGTATCTTAAAACATCAGTTGTGAGTTTGCATAAACAAGTCAATTAAAAGATCGCACCAATCCTCTCAAGGGCCTCTCTTACCTCGGCTATGCCGTAGTCAGACAGCGGCTGCTGCGGAGGGAGCGGGAGCCTACCTGGTAGCCCTGCAGTTCGAGGCCGCCCTTAATGCAGGCGGCCAGATTATATTTGGCAAAGACCTGATTCAAGGACCACAGGGCCCGCTGGCGCTCCAGGACCAGGTCCCACTCTTTTGCTCTGCAGAGATCATAGAGTTCAACACTCTGTCGGGGGGCAACACAGGCCGGACCGGCCATCCAGCCTACACCGCCGATCATCATCACGCAGGCAGGTATGTGGGCGGAGGCAGCAAACACCTTCAGTCGGCCTTCGGTGAGGTTGATGATGGAGAGCAGTCTGCCGGTATTATTGGAGGCATCTTTAATATAACTGATATTGTCGATTCGGCTTAATTTTTCGATGGCAGCCAAACTAAGATCCGAGCGCTGGAAATTTGGGTTGGTGTACATGACGACCGGCAGGTCGACGGCTGATGCAATCGCACTGAAATAGTCGTAAACGCCGTCTTCTGAGACGGGGAAATAGCTTTCCAGAATGGCCAGGATACCGCTGCAGCCAAGTTGTTGATAATCCTGAGCCAGGGAAACTGCGTCGGTGGTTGTGGTGGAAGCGACTCCCGCAATTACCGGCAGTCTTCCCCTGGAAGCCTCGAGCACGATTTCAACCACTCGTCGGCGCTGTTGAGGGGAGAGATAGGCGAACTCGCCGGTAGAACCCAAAGGAGTGAGACCGTGTACACCGGCCTCGATAAGGTCATTGCACAACTGGGTCAGGACTACTT
Organism: uncultured delta proteobacterium; assembly: GCA_963759125.1. Classification (GTDB taxonomy): domain Bacteria; phylum Desulfobacterota; class Desulfobulbia; order Desulfobulbales; family Desulfocapsaceae; genus JABDQA01. The sequence continues at coordinate 16,063 of CAVWXN010000001.1, read as the reverse complement.
CATCAATTTCACCGGAAGGTTTTACCGGGGAAACCAGATAGGGGAAAACTCCTTTGAAATCGCCTGCGCTCATATTAAGCTTAGTTGGCGATCTGTCAGGGTGTTAGGGAACACCGAATTGACTCATGGATAGATAAGGTTCCAGTCGTTTTTCATACTGATAATTTTCCAGCCGCGCTGCGGACCTTCATCGAGCCCTCGCACCAGGCGACCGATGTGAGATTCTCTGTCATAGGCCCACTCGCGTTTGGCATCATCATGATGTACGATCATGGCCAGACTGGGACCGTCGCCAGCCGATGTCCATTCCAGCATCTCGAAGTCGCCATCCGAATTTCCCACCGCAAGTACCGGTTGTCGTCCTATATAGCGGTGAATGCCGACTGGTTTGCCGTCTTTATCGTCAATAAAATCGACTTCAGGCTGTTTGACAATCACCGGGACCCCATCTCTGATTTCATATTTTGCCTTTAGACTCGAGCCGACAACCTGTTCCGGCGGTATACCATAAACTTCTTCAGCAAAGACGCGTAGAAAATCAATTCCCCCGCCGGAGACAATGAATACCTTAAAGTCGTTGTCGCGAAGATAATCAAGAAGTTCCAGCATGGGCTTATAAACCATTGAAGTATAAGGTTTGCCTGAGCCTGAATGGCGGGCGGATGCCAACCATTCATCCACCGACTCGGAAAACTCACTGGCGGTCACCCCGGCATGGGTTTCCATTACCATCTCCAGAAGCGCTTGCTTCCCACCGGCCAGCGCTGACTTGAGATCACCTTTGAGTACAGAGGCATAGGGTTCCTTTTGCTGCCACTCGGGATGCTCAGGGGCCAGTTCCCTGATGCGGTCGAAGATGTATATGGCCTGGAAGTAGAGTGGTTGTTCGGACCAGAGCGTACCGTCATTGTCAAAAGTGGCGATTCGTTCGGCCGCCGGCAGAAAATCTTTATTGTCTGGGCTGGTGGTGTTGGAAACGAAATCGATGAGCGCCTGTTTGTTCGAGCCGTCATTCCATGAAGGAAGCGGATCACCGTCCTGCGAAGAGCCATTCGATTGTCCAGTGAGCTGGAATAAAACAATGAGCGTTGTAAGAAGCAAGATATTCAGCTTCATCGATCTATGCGTGTGCATCAGGTTGTCTCCTATCTCCTGGTGAGGTGTCATTTTTCTTTGAAAGAAAGAATTTGATCGACTCTCATGGGGTGAGCCGATTGGGGCCGCTGGATTGAGAGGATTAGTCATAAGGTCCTAATTATTTTAATAAACACTTGGTGCTCCAAGATCAAATATTATTTATATTGCTGGGATAGTAGGTAGTTCTCTAAGCTCATCAGGCCCAGAACCTTATCTACAGGTGCACTATGATCCGGCCCTTTAAGACTAGTTTTCCCTTGCGAATCCATATCGCCAGCCTTTTCCTCATCCTCATGCTGTTCGCCTGTGGGACAATTTCCCTGCTCTTTTACGTGAAGAGCAAAGACATGGTAACCAAAGAAATGTCAAAGATGGTGGATCGAATTGTCAGTGAAACCACGCGGGAGATTGAGCGTTTATTCGGGCCGCCGGAGACGCTTGCCGCACTATTTTCCAGATCTGCCATTACCAAAGCTGATAATTTAAATGACCGTCTGCGAGGCCTACCGGTCCTGCGTGAATCCCTGCTGGCTGCTTCTGATGTCGCCTCTCTTTACATAGGTTATCCGGATGGTGACTTTTTTCAGTTTCGCCGCCTCAGAGATGAAAATGACAGGCAGATATTTGAAGCCCCTGATCAGGCCTTATGGGCTGTGCAGAGTATCGATTATCAACAGAATCTGCCGGTCAGCAAGCAGATCTTGTTCTACACCCGTGATCTGAGCTTGCTGGTCGAGAGGCCATGGGAAACCACTTACGATCCGCGACAGCGCGACTGGTACAATCAGGCCATGGAGAGCGCAGAAACAGTCCGCGGAACACCCTATGTCTTCTTTACCGATAAGAAGCTTGGCATGACATTTGCCCGCAGTCAAATTGAAAGCGGTGTGGTGGCAGGGGTAGACATACGTCTTGAGACCCTGTCGGCGATGATGCAGCAGTTCAAGATCACCCCCAATACCAAGGTGATTCTGTTTGAAGCGAACGGCAAGCTCATTGCTCACGAAGATTCCCAAAGACTGATTATTGAAGCCAGCGACGGCACCAGCCAAATCGATAGAAGGCGACTCGCTCAACTGCAAGATCCAGTAATGGATAGACTTGCCGAAACGCTTGCCACTGAAAATTTGAACGACATAAATAGAATTGACTTTGAAGCTAAAGGGGAACCTTGGCTTACAACCAGCGGGCAATTGCAACTCGCCGGTGATTCACCCATCTATTTCAGTATGGTTATGCCGATTCTGGAGTTGACCGCCGAAGTTCGCAAGATCAGAAACGATACTGCACTGCTTGCTCTGGTTATTATTCTGGCACTGATTCCGATTACCATGGCGGTGGCTCGGGGCATCTCCAAACCTATAAGCCAGCTGGCCGATGAAGCGAACGCGGTCCGTCGTCTCGATTTCAGCGATCGAGGTCGAATCAGTTCGGTAATCAGGGAAGTGGATGAACTGTCGAGTTCAATGGGGTTCATGAAGAGCACCATTTCGGATTTTCTTCTGCTCATCGAATCTCTGAATCGGGAAAAGAATTTTGATACCCTGCTCGAACGCATCGGCAGAGATGTACGTCAGGCTGCAGCAGCCGATGGAGTATTGATTTGTCTGATCGATAACGAAGGAGGGAAACTTACGCTTGACGCCTATTGCGATGAGAAGATCTGCAGCAGAGATCTGGATATTCCAGCTCTCAGCCTCGACAGAGATCTGCCGATTATCGATGCAGTCAAAAACAACAAACTTATGCGCTGGGACATTGCACCAGGCCAATACGACGGATTGTCTAAATTGCTCGGCTCTGAGGGGCTGCCAATAACACTCTGGTGCGAACCGCTCGAAGATAGGCAGGGAAACTCAATGGGGGTTATCGGTCTCGTCTATGTGGGATCAGCCGGAGCCAGCGACGATCCAGAACTTCAGGATAGGCTGATATTTGTGGATCGTCTCTCGGGCCTTGCCGGGGTGACTCTTGAAACCAAACAGCTGATTCAGAAGCAAAAGGAGCTGTTTGACGCCTTCATCAAGCTGATTGCCGGCGCCATCGACGCCAAATCACCCTATACCGGAGGTCATTGCCAGCGTGTTCCCGTACTTGCCAAAATGCTGGCCCAGGCAGCCTGTGACGAGAAGGAGGGGCCGCTGGCCGAATTCGGGCTCACGGAGGAGCAGTGGGAAGAACTGCATGTCGCAGCCTGGCTTCACGATTGCGGCAAGGTTACGACCCCCGAATTCGTGGTCGATAAAGCTACCAAGCTGGAAACCATTTACGACCGTATTCACGAAGTGCGCATGCGCTTTGAGGTGCTCAAACGCGATGCCGAGATCCGCTGCTGGAAATCCATCGCCGCTGGCAACAGCGAACAAGAACTGCTCGCTGCATTGGAGGCAGAAATCGCCCGACTCGACGATGACTTTTCCTTCATAGCCAAATGCAACGAAGGTGGCGAATTCTTAGCCGATGAGCTGGTGGCAAGGGTCAATGAAATTGCCGACAGGACCTGGATTCGCACGCTCGATGACAGGATTGGTATCTCCTGGGAAGAGGGGCAGCGAAAAGATCGCACCCCGGCCGTACCTGTGCCGGCTGAAGAACGGCTGCTCTCAGACCGGGACGAGCATCTCATTACCCGGACGGGCAAAGATCACATAGGGCCCGAGAATCAATGGGGCTTCAAGCTCGAAGAACCGGAACATTTATACAACCGGGGTGAGGTCTATAATCTGGCGGTCCGGCGCGGAACCCTCAGTCTTGAAGAACGGTTTAAAATCAATGACCATATCGTCCAGACCATCAAAATGCTGAAGGAACTTCCTTATCCTCGCCACCTGCACAATGTTCCTGAGATCGCCGGCGGCCACCATGAAACCCTTCATGGGACGGGTTATCCGCGAAAACTGACCGGGAACCAGATGTCGGTAACCGCCAAAATGATGGTTATTGCCGATGTCTTCGAGGCGCTTACCGCCTCCGACCGGCCCTATAAGAAAGCGAAGAAACTCAGCGATGCGGTTCACATTATGGCCATGATGCAGAAGGGAGGTCATTTCGATCCGGATCTTTACCGGCTGTTTCTGACCAGTGGAATCTATCGGCAATACGGAGAGCAGTATCTCGATCCTGCGCAGATGGACGAAGTCGATATCGAGCAATACCTGGAGGCCTGAAAAACATATCTTTAGACCACCCTCGCTGCCACTATTGAGTTGCAGAATTTGAGTGCACCTCTATTGGTAATGCCGCCGGAAAATATGTTTTTAAGATAATAGGTGACAGACGGCAAAGATAGCAGTGGTAGCAATGCGTTGAATATGATTAACTTTGTGGCCATATATCGGATCATAAAGTAAAGGAACACCAATGAGTGATGTCATACTGATTAATATTACCGGCCGGGACCGTAAGGGGCTCGACGCAAAATTCACCTCCATTCTGGCGCAATACGATGTCAATATACTCGATATCGGCCAGGCGGTTATCCACAAGCATATATCCCTGGGGATTCTAGCGGAGATCCCCAATTCGGAAGATTACTCTTCAATTTTTAAGGACATGTTATTTGAGGGGCACAACATGGACCTTGAGGTGGATATCAGAAAAGTCGAAATAGACAGCTACGAAACCTGGGTACATGCCCAGGGCAAAGAACGAAGGATCATTACGATTCTGGGCAGAACTCTGACCGCCCAGCAAATTTCCGCGGTGGCCTCGGTCATTTCTGAGAACCAGCTGAACATAGATGGTATTACCCGGTTGACTGGCCGGATTTCCCTGAAAGAACCGCAGGTCAATCCACGTGCCTGTGTACAGCTGTCGGTCAGTGGAACACCTCTCGATATCCTTGATATGCGCGGAAAGTTCATGGAAATTTCCCAGAAGGCGGGAATCGATATCTCTTTTCATGTGGACAATATCTACCGTCGCAATAGAAAACTGGTAGTTTTCGATATGGATTCGACCCTGATTCAGGCCGAAGTCATTGTCGAGTTGGCCAAGCTTGCCGGAGTCGGAGATCAGGTGAATCGGATCACCGAAGCGGCCATGCGCGGAGAGATCGATTTTAAGGAGAGTTTTCGCCAGCGAGTCGCGCTGTTGAAAGGACTGGAGGAAGAGAAATTACTGCGACTTAACCGAAACGCTTCCCCTCACCGAGGGCGCTGATCTGGTAGTTAAAACTCTTAAAGGGTTGGGCTACAAGATAGGCATCCTGTCCGGCGGTTTCAGATTTGTCGGTGAATATCTCAAGGATAAGCTCGGTATAGATTACCTATTTGCCAATGAGCTGGATATCAAAGATGGTGTGGTTACGGGTGAGGTGATCGGCGATATCGTCGATGGAGAGATGAAGGCGCAACTATTGAGAGAGCTGGCCGATCAGGAAAACATCGCTCTCGAGCAGACCATCGCTGTCGGTGATGGGGCCAATGACCTGCCCATGATCTCGATCGCTGGTTTGGGTGTTGCCTTCAATGCAAAACCGGTGGTCCGCCAGAAAGCTGCCAATGCGATATCAAGCGTCGGATTGGACGGTCTTCTCTATCTGATTGGTATCCACGATCGGGAGATAAAACAGGAAGTTAAGTAATAGAAAAGCTTTATCCCACCGCCCAGCTGCTGGAAAGAGCCGGCCGTGCCTGGCTCTGATAAAGAATCCCCCCCAACGCCAAACCCCCCATACCTAAGAAAGGTACAGGGGGGTTTGGTGACAAAGAATTCGGCGGCGACCTACTCTCCCACACAGTTGCCCATGCAGTACCATCGGCGCTGAAGAGCTTAACTTCCGTGTTCGGAAAGGGAACGGGTGGAGCCTCTTCGCTATGACCACCGAAAAAGTGGTGTAGCTATATAAAATAAATCGATAATCAAACAGTAGAGTAAGTCAGTAGCCGTAGCTATCAAGTAAATATGGATAAGCCGCACGGCACATTAGTATCGGTAAGCTCCATGTGTTGCCACACTTCCACACCCGACCTATCGACGTCGTAGTCTACGACGTGCCTTCAGATGGCGACTAAGCCATGGGATATCTTATCTTGGAGTGGGCTTCCCGCTTAGATGCTTTCAGCGGTTATCCCTGCCGAACATAGCTACCCAGCAATGCCCCTGGCGGAACAACTGGTACACCATCGGTTCGTCCACCCCGGTCCTCTCGTACTAGGGGAAGATCTCCTCAAATATCCTGCGCCCGCAACAGATAAGGACCAAACTGTCTCACGACGTTTTAAACCCAGCTCGCGTACCACTTTAATTGGCGAACAGCCAAACCCTTGGGACCTGCTTCAGCCCCAGGATGTGATGAGCCGACATCGAGGTGCCAAACCTCCCCGTCGATATGGACTCTTGGGGGAGATAAGCCTGTTATCCCCGGAGTACCTTTTATCCGTTGAGCGACGACCCTTCCATGCGGAATCGCCGGATCACTAAGACCTAGTTTCCTACCTGCTCGAAATGTCTCTCTCGCAGTCAAGCTCCCTTATGCCTTTACACTCTACGGCTGGTTTCCAATCAGCCTGAGGGAACCATCGCGCGCCTCCGTTACGCTTTAGGAGGCGACCGCCCCAGTCAAACTACCCACCAGACAATGTCCCGGATCCGGGTAACGGATCACGGTTAGATTCCTAAGATAGCAAGGGTGGTATTTCAAGGGCGACTCCATGAACACTGGCGTGCCCATTTCAAAGTCTCCCACCTATCCTACACATGCTACCTCAAAAACCAATGCCAAGCTGTAGTAAAGGTTCACGGGGTCTTTCTGTCTTGTTGCGGGTAACCGGCATCTTCACCGGTACTACAGTTTCGCTGAGTCTCTGGTTGAGACAGTGGGGAAATCGTTACGCCATTCGTGCAGGTCGGAACTTACCCGACAAGGAATTTCGCTACCTTAGGACCGTTATAGTTACGGCCGCCGTTTACCGGGGCTTCGGTTCACTGCTTCGCGTGAGCTGACAGGTCCCCTTAACCTTCCGGCACCGGGCAGGCGTCAGACCCTATACCTCGTCTTTCGACTTCGCAGAGTCCTGTGTTTTTAGTAAACAGTCGCTCCCCCCATTTCACTGCAACCCTCGTAAGCTCATTCATGTGTACAAATTCACCATGAGGGCACACCTTCTCCCGAAGTTACGGTGCTATTTTGCCGAGTTCCTTAACCAGAGTTCTCTCAAGCGCCTTGGTATACTCTACCTGCCTACCTGTGTCGGTTTACGGTACGGTCACCACTATGACTAGATACGAGACTTTTCCTGGAAGCAGGGAATCAACCACTTTGTTGTCATTTAAGACATCGTCATCACGCCTCAGTGTTGCCAAGGACCCGGATTTACCTAAGTCCTCCACCTACACGCTTGAACCGGCTAATCCAACAGCCGGATGGCCTATCCTTCTCCGTCCTCCCTTATCATCAAACATCATAGCAGTGGTACAGGAATATTAACCTGTTTCCCATCGACTACGCCTCTCGGCCTCGCCTTAGGAGCCGACTAACCCTGAGCAGATTAACTTGACTACAGGAAACCTTAGGCTTTCGGCGTGAGGGTTTCTCACCCTCATTATCGCTACTCGTGTCAACATAAGCTCTTGTAGAACCTCCAGCGCTCCTTACGGTACACCTTCTCAGGCAACTACAATGTTCTCCTACCGTATCAGAAGACAGAAGACAGAAGACAGAAGTCAGAATAGTTTGGCGCCTGCGCGCCTCATTAGAAAAACCTACTATTTCCAACTCTTGTACATCCCCTGGAGCATCTTGGAGATCTCTTGATACTCATCTCGCCATTTACTCCAGTTTTCTGCTTCTATCAAAGACAAATCCAGGCAGTAGCGAAGCCAGACTCTCATCTCATCGCTGGAACCAATCGCCATTATTATATAACGCTTGAATTCCGCTTTTGAATGGTGTTGCTTGCCAAACCCTTCTGCGATGTTCGCGCAAATGGATTTGCTTGCTCGTCGTATCTGATCAGCCAACCCATATTGTTCCCTTTTAGGAAATTCCATGCTGCACTTGTGAATTTCTAAAGAGATCTTGTAGGCTCGCTGAAACACCTCCAATTCCTCAAATGAGGTAATCATCTGTCCTCTGTCCTCTGTATTCTGTCTTCTGATACCCGTAGCTTCGGTACTATGCTTAGCCCCGTTACATTTTCGGCGCAGATTCATTAGACCAGTGAGCTATTACGCTTTCTTTAAAGGGTTGCTGCTTCTAAGCCAACCTCCTGGTTGTATTCACAATTCCACCTCCTTTCCCACTGAGCATAGATTTAGGGACCTTAGCTGACGGTCTGGGCTGTTTCCCTTTCGACCATGGAACTTATCTCCCACAGTCTGACTCCCATACTTGAGCTTAGCGGCATTCGGAGTTTGAAAAGGGTTGGTAATCCGGTGGGACCCCTAGCCTTGTCAGTGCTCTACCTCCGCCAGTCATCATATGAGGCTATACCTAAATATATTTCGGAGAAAACCAGCTATTACCGAGTTTGATTAGCCTTTCACTCCTATCCACAGCTCATCCGAACAGTTTTCAACCTATATCGGTTCGGGCCTCCATCTCGTGTTACCGAGACTTCACCCTGGCCATGGATAGATCACCCGGTTTCGGGTCTACCCCATACAACTCCGATTATTTCCAAAGGAAATTGTCGTCTGCGCCCTCTTAAGACTCGCTTTCGCTGCGGCTCCGCCTCCCGGCTTAACCTCGCTGCACAGGATAACTCGTTGACTCATTATGCAAAAGGCACGCGGTCACACCTGATATACATGGTGCTCCCACTGCTTGTAAGCTAACGGTTTCAGTTTCTATTTCACTCCCCTCCCGGGGTTCTTTTCACCTTTCCCTCACGGTACTCGTTCACTATCGGTCATCGGGTAGTATTTAGCCTTGGAAGATGGTCCTCCCATGTTCCCACAGGGTTTCACGTGTCCCGTGGTACTCGCTCGAGCTAGGGAGAAATAGATTTCACGTACCGGACTATCACCGTCTCTGGTCGGCCTTTCCATACCGTTCCACTATCTATTTCATCTCCATATCGCTCAGGTGGGCTGATCCGCGTTCGCTCGCCGCTACTGACGGAATCTCAATTGATTTCTTTTCCTGCAGGTACTTAGATGTTTCAGTTCCCCGCGTTCGCTTCCTTATCCTATGTATTCAGATAAGAATGACAGGATATGACTCCTGCCGGGTTGCCCCATTCGGAAACCTCCGGATCAAAGCGTGTTAACAGCTCCCCGAAGCTTATCGCAGCTTGCCGCGTCCTTCATCGCCTCCCGATGCCAAGGCATTCGCCGTTAGCCCTTAGTAGCTTATCCATAAAACCTGATAAAACTAACTTGATTACTCTTTGACTCGCGTCAAAGATAAACTCAGCTACTGTAACCCCCAGGTACCCGTGGAGTCTTTAACGTGCGGTGGCCAGGATATAATTGACCGGGGCACACTCCACCCTGGAGGATTTGGGTTACTCTACTATTTGATTATCAAAGACCAATCGCTTCGTAAAAACTCTCTGCATCCGTCGTCAGGCTGCATCTTCAGTCGCTGCGGCGTATGACTTATAGGCCTCGCTCCCTCAGACTTGCATTCCTCGACTGCAGAGCTTTTTACTCGCGCTTATAATTTCAGGCGTGACGTCCTGAGGGTTGAATAAGAACTAAGCACTTAACCCAACCATCAATACGTACACCTGGCCAGAAGCCTTCTACCAGAAGCAGGGTAGAGAACATCTTTTTCTGTCCTCTGGCTTCTGATTTCTGGCTTCTGATAATGGTGGAGGTGAACGGGATCGAACCGATGACCTCCTGCGTGCAAGGCAGGCGCTCTCCCAACTGAGCTACACCCCCATCCAGGTTTCAGGTTCGTTTTTCTTTCCTCTTTTTTTTTAAACGTGGTGGGCCTAGGTGGACTTGAACCACCGACCTCACGCTTATCAGGCGTGCGCTCTAACCAGAACTGAGCTATAGGCCCCCTTTAAAATACGTGCTTCTGGCTTTATGCTGCGGCGCTGCTCTTCGCGGCGTGCTCGGCGTACTAGCTTGTACGCCTGTGCGGCCGCTCGCCAGTCAACTACCCACCAACAATGTCCCGGATCCGGATCACGGATCGCGGTTAGATTCCTAAGATAGCAAGGGTGGTATTTCAAGGCGACTCCATGACACTGGCGTGCCCATTTCAAGTCTCCCACCTATCCTACACATGCTACCTCAAAACCAATGCCAAGCTGTAGTAAAGGTTCACGGGGTCTTTCTGTCTTGTTGCGGGTAACCGGCATCTTCACCGGTACTACAGTTTCGCTGAGTCTCTGGTTGAGACAGTGGGGAAATCGTTACGCCATTCGTGCAGGTCGGAACTTACCCGACAAGGAATTTCGCTACCTTAGGACCGTTATAGTTACGGCCGCCGTTTACCGGGCTTCGGTTCACTGCTTCGCTTACGCTGACAGGTCCCCTTAACCTTCCGGCACCGGGCAGGCGTCAGACCCTATACTTCGTCTTTCGACTTCGCAGAGTCCTGTGTTTTTAGTAAACAGTCGCTCCCCCCATTTCACTGCAACCCTCAACGGCTCATTCATGTATACAAAATCACCATGAGGGCACACCTTCTCCCGAAGTTACGGTGCTATTTTGCCGAGTTCCTTAACCAGAGTTCTCTCAAGCGCCTTGGTATACTCTACCTGCCTACCTGTGTCGGTTTACGGTACGGTTACCATTATAACTAGATACGAGGCTTTTCCTGGAAGCAGGGAATCAACCACTTTGCTGTCAATAAAGACATCGTCGTCACGCCTCAGTGTTTACAAGTACCCGGATTTACCTGAGTCCTCCACCTACACGCTTGAACCGGCTATTCCAGCAGCCGGATGGCCTATCCTTCTCCGTCCCCCCTTATCATCAAACATTATAACAGTAGTACAGGAATATTAACCTGTTTCCCATCGACTACGCCTCTCGGCCTCGCCTTAGGAGCCGACTAACCCTGAGCAGATTAACTTGACTACAGGAAACCTTAGGCTTTCGGCGTGAGGGTTTCTCACCCTCATTATCGCTACTCGTGTCAACATAAGCTCTTGCAGAACCTCCAGCGCTCCTTTCGGTACACCTTCTCAGGATACTGCAATGTTCTCCTACCGCATCAGAAGACAGAGGACAGAAGACAGAAGTCAGAATAGTGTGGCGCCTGCGCGCCTGATTATAAAAATCTACTATTTCCAACTTTTGTACATCCCCTGGAGCATTTTGGAGATCTCTTGATACTCATCTCGCCACTTACTCCAGCTTCCTTCTTCAATCAAAGACAAATCCAGGCAATATCGAAGCCAGACTCTCATCTCATCGCTGGAACCAATCGCTATAATTAAATAACGTTTGAATTCCGCCTTTGAATGGTGTTGCTTGCCAAACCCTTCTGCGATGTTCGCGCAAATGGATTTGCTTGCTCGTCGTATCTGATCAGCCATACCATATTGTTCCCTTTTGGGAAATTCCAAGCTCTGCTTGTGAATTTCTAAAGAGATCTTGTAGGCTCGCTGAAACACCTCCAATTCCTCAAATGAGGTAATCATCTGTCCTCTGTCCTCTGTACTCTGTCTTCTGATACCCGTAGCTTCGGTACTATGCTTAGCCCCGTTACATTTTCGGCGCAGATTCATTAGACCAGTGAGCTATTACGCTTTCTTTAAAGGGTTGCTGCTTCTAAGCCAACCTCCTGGTTGTATTCACAATTCCACATCCTTTCCCACTGAGCATAGATTTAGGGACCTTAGCTGACGGTCTGGGCTGTTTCCCTTTCGACCATGGAACTTATCTCCCACAGTCTGACTCCCGCACTAGATCTTGACGGCATTCGGAGTTTGATAAGGGTTGGTAATCCGGTGGGACCCCTAGCCTTGTCAGTGCTCTACCTCCGACAGTCATCATGCGAGGCTATACCTAAATATATTTCGGAGAAAACCAGCTATTACCGAGTTTGATTAGCCTTTCACTCCTATCCACAGCTCATCCGAACAGTTTTCAACCTATATCGGTTCGGGCCTCCATCCCGTGTTACCGAGACTTCACCCTGGCCATGGATAGATCACCCGGTTTCGGGTCTACCCCATGCAACTTTGGCTTACACTCCCTTAAACCGGCGTTTGGTTTGCTCGTCTTCAGCCCATCTGAGGCTGCTCTTCGCAGACAGGATCCTCGAAATAGCGCTGCTATTCCTGCGGTCCTCTCCACTCAGATCAGCCACATCTGAACTCAATCCGAGCCTCCATTCCACCAGCTTAAGAGAGTGTAAGCCTGCGCCCTCTTAAGACTCGCTTTCGCTGCGGCTCCACCTCGCGGCTTAACCTCGCTGCACAGGATAACTCGTTGACTCATTATGCAAAAGGCACGCGGTCACCCTGTCCAAAGACATAGGGCTCCCACTGCTTGTAAGCTAACGGTTTCAGTTTCTATTTCACTCCCCTCCCGGGGTTCTTTTCACCTTTCCCTCACGGTACTCGTTCACTATCGGTCATCGGGTAGTATTTAGCCTTGGAAGATGGTCCTCCCATATTCCCACAGGGTTTCACGTGTCCCGTGGTACTCTTTCGAGCTGGGCCGAAATGTATTTCATGTACCGGACTATCACCGTCTCTGGTCAGCCTTTCCATACTGTTCCATTATACATTTACGGTCCCTGTCGCTCAGGTGGGCTGATCCGCGTTCGCTCGCCGCTACTAGCAGAATCTCAATTGATTTCTTTTCCTGCAGGTACTTAGATGTTTCAGTTCCCCGCGTTCGCCTCTTCATCCTATGTATTCAGATAAAGATAGTGGGATATGACTCCCACTGGGTTGCCCCATTCGGAAATCCCCGGATCAAAGCGTGTTAACCGCTCCCCGAGGCTTATCGCAGCTTGCCGCGTCCTTCATCGCCTCCCGATGCCTAGGCATCCGCCGTTAGCCCTTAGTAGCTTATCCATAAAACTTGATAAAACTATACTTGATTAGTCTTCGATGGCGATCGAAGACAAACTCAGCTACTGTAACCCCCAGGGACCCGTGACGTTAACAATGCGGTGGCCTCATCACAAGACCGGTGCATCCGTCACCCCTGGAGGATTTAGGGTTACTCTACTATTTGATTATCAAAGATCATCGCTTCGTATAACTCACCGAGCTCTTCGTCATGCGGCGCCGACTCCTCGTTCAGCGTACTGGTGTACGCTTCACTCGTCGTGGCTTGCATTCCTCGATCTCAGCGAGTTCTACTCGCGCTGTACGTTCAGGCGTTACGTCCTGATGAGTTGATTCAGTCTTCTTCTTTAAACCAACTCATCAATTCATAAAACCACAAATTTCAAACAGGGCAGGGGAGTCTTTCTCTGACTTCTGTCCTCTGACTTCTGACTTCTGATTGGTGGAGGTGAACGGGATCGAACCGATGACCTCCTGCGTGCAAGGCAGGCGCTCTCCCAGCTGAGCTACACCCCCACTTCAGATGCCAGGTTGAAAGGTTTTTCTGTCCTCTGTCCTCTGACCTCTGTCCTCTGATACTGGTGGGCCTAGGTGGACTTGAACCACCGACCTCACGCTTATCAGGCGTGCGCTCTAACCAGAACTGAGCTATAGGCCCCTTTAAGACCGTGCTTTTGGCTTTATGCGGCGTCGCTGCTCCGTGATCGCGTCCTCGGCGTACTGGTGTACGCCTCCGGGGCGATCACTCACGCTCCTTGCCTAAAACCAAAATCACGGCCTTAAAGCTTCAGCCAATAGTCATTGGTCTCCTTTACTTCACTTCTCTATTCGTATTCAAAAGATCTTAAGCGATCCTTCAAAACTGAATAACAGCGGCATCAGAGGACAGAAGTCAGAGGACAGAAGACAGTATTAGTTTCGCGCCTGCGGCGCATAATGAAACCAGCTGTTTTCCTTGTCTGAAACCTGCGGTTCTGATGCAATACGAAACGGGGTTAATCCCCTCTAGAAGTCTTCTTGGTCGACCGAGCTCGAGGCCAGCTTTTCTTATCGCCGAAGGCGACAGATGGTAAACTGACTTCTGTCCTCTGTCTTCTGACTTCTGATTCCTTTAAAAGGAGGTGATCCAGCCCCAGGTTCCCCTAGGGCTACCTTGTTACGACTTCACCCCAGTTACCAATCATACCTTGGTAGCCTGCGCCTACGAATAGTTCGCTCAACTACTTCTGGTACAACCAACTCCCGTGGTGTGACGGGCGGTGTGTACAAGGCCCGGGAACGTATTCACCGTAGCATGCTGATCTACGATTACTAGCGATTCCAACTTCATGGAGTCGAGTTGCAGACTCCAATCCGGACTGAGACCGGCTTTACGAGATTAGCTCCAGGTCGCCCTGTGGCTGCCCTTTGTACCGGCCATTGTAGTACGTGTGTAGCCCTGATCATAAAGGCCATGAGGACTTGACGTCATCCCCACCTTCCTCCGGTTTGACACCGGCAGTCTCTCTAGAGTGCCCAACTTAATGATGGCAACTAAAGATAAGGGTTGCGCTCGTTGCGGGACTTAACCCAACATCTCACGACACGAGCTGACGACAGCCATGCAGCACCTGTCACCAGGTTCCTCAAAGAGGCACAATCTACTTTCATAGATCTTCCCGGGATGTCAAGACCAGGTAAGGTTCTGCGCGTTGCGTCGAATTAAACCACATACTCCACCGCTTGTGCGGGCCCCCGTCAATTCCTTTGAGTTTTAATCTTGCGACCGTACTCCCCAGGCGGTCAACTTAATGCGTTAGCTCCGGCAATGAGACGATTAACCGTCCCAACACCTAGTTGACATCGTTTACGGCGTGGACTACCAGGGTATCTAATCCTGTTTGCTCCCCACGCTTTCGCACCTCAGCGTCAGTATCTGGCCAGGTAGTCGCCTTCGCCACCGGTATTCCTCCCGATATCTACGAATTTCACCTCTACACCGGGAATTCCACTACCCCCTCCAGTACTCAAGCATCACAGTTTCAAATGCACTTCCATGGTTGAGCCATGGACTTTCACATCTGACTTATGACGCCGCCTACGCGCGCTTTACGCCCAGTAATTCCGAACAACGCTTGCACCCTCCGTATTACCGCGGCTGCTGGCACGGAGTTAGCCGGTGCTTCCTTTGATGGTACCGTCAAATGTATCACGTATTAGGTAATACACACTTCTTCCCATCTGACAGGATTTTACAACCCGAAGGCCTTCATCATCCACGCGGCGTCGCTGCGTCAGGGTTGCCCCCATTGCGCAATATTCCTCACTGCTGCCTCCCGTAGGAGTCTGGTCCGTGTTTCAGTTCCAGTGTGGCGGATCATCCTCTCAGACCCGCTAACCATCGTTGCCTTGGTAGGCCGTTACCCTACCAACTAGCTAATGGTACGCAAGCTCCTCCCCGCACAGTAGCTTGAATCAGAGGCCACCTTTCTCTAAAAAAAAGATATTAACTTAGACGTATCCGGTATTAGCACACCTTTCGCTGCGTTATCCCGAATGCGAGGGTAGATTACTTACGCGTTACTCACCCGTGCGCCACTCTACTAATCTTCCGAAGAAGACGTTCGCGTTCGACTTGCATGTGTTAAGCACGCCGCCAGCGTTCGTTCTGAGCCAGGATCAAACTCTCCAGTTTATATCCCGGACTGATTATTACTCTCAGTCCTTTTCTATATACATAGAGTAATACAAAAAAGGCTCTGCTGTTGACAGAACCCAATGTGTCTTAAAAGACACGTGGGCCCGTTTGCGTATTTGCTGTTATTCAGTTGTCAAGGATCGCTTCTACCGAATTATTGCGGAACTAAATCGGCCACTCATGACGAGTGCGGAAGAACGTCAATCTAATATGAACCCAACTCGTTGTCAATCAGATTCTTAGCCCTCCCGACACTTTAACCACGGCTCTCGCCCTCCGCCAAAGCCGCGACAAACTAATTGAACCAGATCGCTTT